>NZ_JAZGRL010000001.1:2651175-2660017 GCF_046540415.1 Streptomyces sp. E11-3
CCCACTCCCCGCTCCCCTTCTCAATTCCCCTTCTCAATTCCCCTTCCTCATCTGCCCCTTCTCATTGGGAGAGACCTTCATGGCAAGCACGTCGAATCCGTCCGTCATCGGTGCTCCGGTCGGCAAGTACAGCCATCTCGTCGAGGCTCCGGCAGACCACCGCACGATCCACATATCCGGTCAGGTGGGTACGCTCCCCGACGGCTCGCTCGCCGGTCCCGATGTCGCCACCCAGACCCGGCAGATCTTCGCGAACATCGGGGAGCTGCTCGCCTCGCTCGGGGCCGGCCCCGGCGACCTGGTGAAGCTGACGAGCTTCGTCTCGGGCGTCAGCTGTCTGCCGGGCTACTTCAGGGCGCGCGACGAGGTGTACGCCGAGTGGTTCGCGGAAGGTGACTACCCGGCGCACTCCCTGGCCGTGGTCCAAGCCCTGGCCAAGCCTGAACTGGCCGTGGAGATCGAGGGAATCGTGGCGATTCCCGCATGAGCCCGGCGGCTTCGGCGGCTCCGAGAAGCCCGGCGGACGCGTTGTCGCAAGAGGAGTTCCGGTCTCTGTTCCCTGCCTTGCGCGTCTCCACCTGGCTGGACACCCCCGGCTCACCGCCCAGCTCCGCCCCGGTGCACCGGGCCCTCGGCCAGGCCCTGTCCCAGTGGCACAGCGGGGAGTTCGACTGGCTCGACTGGGACGCCGCGGCGGCCGAGGCACGTGCCCTGTTCGCCGGTCAACTCGGCGTTCCGCGTGCCTCGGTCGCCACGATGGCCTCGGTGGCCGAGGCGGCCGCCACGGTTGCGGCCTCGCTGCCGCCGGGGCGCATCGTGGTCCCCGCGGTCGAGTTCCGCAGCAATCTGCTGCCCTGGCGGTTCCTCGACCCCGAGCGGTACGAGGTCGTCACGGTCGCGGCCCGCGACGGCGCCGTACGCACCGAGGATCTCGTCGCCGCCCTGGACGACCGTACGGTGCTGCTCGCCGTCAGCGAGCTACTCAGCCGGGATGGCGTACGAGCCGAACTGCCCGCGCTGAGAGCCGCGACCGACGCGGTGGGCGCGCGCCTGTTCGTGGACGCCACCCAGACCCTGGGCGCCCTGCGCGTCAACCTGTCCGAGCTGCGCCCCGACTACCTGGCCGTGCACGGCTACAAGTGGATGCTGTGCCCGAGGGGCGCGGCCTGGCTCGTGGTTCGCCCGGACCGCCTCGACGGCCTGCGGCCGCTCATGCCGAGCTGGAAGTCGTCGCCGGCCCCGCATGCCTACTTCGGGGGCGGCCTTGACCTGGCGCCGGGGGCGGCGCGCCTCGACACCTCGCCGGCCTGGCTCTCCTGGAGCGGCGCCTGCGCGGCCGTGCGGCTGCTGCGGCGCCTCGACGCGGCGGCGGTGGAGGCGCACTGCCTGGCACTCGCGGACGAGTTCCTGGCCGGGGCCCGCGAGCTCGGGATTCAACGGGCCGCGAGCGGGCGGCAGTCGCAGATCGCCGTGGTCAGGACCGAGGACGCCGGACGCCTCACCAAGGAACTGGCCGCGGCGCGGATCCGGGCCTCGGCACTCGCCGACCGGCTCCGGGTGGGATTCCACTACTTCAACGACCGCACGGACGTCGAGGCCGCCCTCGCGGCGATACGCAAGGCGCTGTAGCCCGGGCTTTCGCGCGGCTGAAGCCGAAGCCCGTCGCGCGAGCGCAGGTGGACCGCGACTGTTGCCCGAGCCGGACCAGGGTCCGGCTCGGGCAACAGTGCGATGTAGGCTGAAGTCACATGATAGGCAGTCAAAGGTCTCAGAGGTCTCAGAAGACAAGCGGTCAAAGGACCCAGGACCTCACGTGCAGCGCTGACAGCGGCTACTCCGGACAGCTGGCGGATGCGCTCGCGGCAAGCCGCACGACCGTGCTGCGCGCCTATCGACATGCCCTGCAGGACGAGGGCAACGTCCTGTGCGAATCACCGCACTGGGAAGAGTGCGCCTGGCAGGCCGGCGCCATCCTCGACGACTGCATCTCCTCCGTCACCGCCGCCGAAGGCAGCTGGGAACGCCCCGACGAGCAGGCACTGTCGGCCTCGTCGGACCTGGGCCGGCACCGCGCCTTCGAGGGCGTGCACCCCGCGCACTCCTTCGACGCCTGCACGACGCTGTTCGAGATCCTCTTCGACCAGGTGCGCCGCGCGGTGGCCCCGATGCCCCGCGAGGTAGCCGACCAGCTCCTCGAACGGGCCCTGCACGCCTACAACAACAGCGTCGGCCTCCGTGTCCAGTCGGCGATGCAGGGGTACGACGCGTTCCTCCTCACCGCGGTCAGGAACGCCAACTCCGACGAGCGGCTGCAGCTGGCCAGGGACATCCACGACCACTTGGGCAGTTCGCTGGCCATGACCCTGCGCTGCCTGGAGCTCCATGAGGCCCAGGAGCTCGACGGCCTTGGCGGGAAACGCCTGCAGAGCGCCTATACGTCCCTGCAACAGGCGCTGCGTTACACCCGGACGCTCGTCGGGGATCTACGCATAGCCGCGCCCAAGGCCGGTCTCGAGGCATCCCTCAGGGAATTCCTGGACAGCGCTCACTATGTCTCACCGGTACCCCGGATCCGGGTGAACGGAGACGAGCAGTGGGTGAATCACCAGCTGCGCGGAGAACTCTTCGTGATCCTACGAGAATGCCTGAGGAATACCTTCAATTACGCCGAGGCATCCTTGGTCGATGTGACCGTCGACATCGCCCCGCACGAAATCAGCGCATACGTCGAAGACGACGGCCGCGGATTCGATGTGGCGGCAGTGCTGGAATCGGGCGCCACATCCGGCCTTTCGTCGGCGCGGGAACGGGTCTGCGAACTCGGTGGGCGGATCCGGTGGACCAGCGCCCCCGGCCAGGGCACCCGGGTCGTCGTACGGATCCCCTACTCCAGGAGTCTCGGGCAGCCATGACCGGACGAACACGCATTGTCATAGCCGACGATCACGCGTTGCTGCGGGGAGCCCTTGCGGACGTCCTGCACCTGGAGGAGCGGTTCGAGGTGGTTGCCGAGGCCGACGACGGGGTCGAGGCCGTCCGGGCCGC
The DNA here is from genome assembly GCF_046540415.1 of Streptomyces sp. E11-3. Lineage (NCBI taxonomy): Bacteria > Bacillati > Actinomycetota > Actinomycetes > Kitasatosporales > Streptomycetaceae > Streptomyces > Streptomyces sp. E11-3. The sequence continues at coordinate 2,654,221 of NZ_JAZGRL010000001.1, forward strand.
GGCCGAGTTCAGGCCCGACATCGTCCTGCTCGACATCGAGATGCCGCACAACGACCCCCCGGTCACCGTGGAGCGCATTCTCCAAGCCTCACCCAGCACCCAGATCATCGTCCTCACCATGCACGACGGGGACGCCGCGCTGATTCACGCACTGGTGGCGAAGGGGATCAAAGGATTTCTGCACAAGGGCGTGGCCAGGCAGGAGCTGGTCTTCGCCATCCAGCACGCCACGTCCCCCTCCGGCCACATCACCATTTCCGCCTCCCGAGAGGCGTTCCTGGGGATGGGCCGGCAGAGCACCGAGGAAACCACCGCGGAGCCGACGACGGCCGAGGAGCCCGGTGAAAGCCCGTTGTCGCAACGGGAGTTGCAGATCCTCACTTACGTGGGAGCCGCACTCAGCAATCACCAGATCGCGACGCGGCTCGGCATCGCGGAGAGCACCGTCAAGCGCCATCTGCGGAACATCTTCCAGAAGATGGGCGCGATCTCACGCATCGATGCGTACAACAAGGCTGTGGCCGCGTCGCTGCTCGCCCACCCGGCCCGGGAACGACGCTGATCCCTAGGAACGACGCTGGTCCCTAGGAAAGACGCTCGACGACGTAGTCGATGCAGGCGGTGAGGGCCTGGACGTCGGCCGGGTCGATCGCCGGGAACATCGCGATCCGCAGCTGGTTGCGGCCCAGCTTGCGGTACGGCTCCGTGTCCACGATCCCGTTCGCGCGCAGCACCTTGGCGACCGCCGCCGCGTCCACCCGGTCGTCGAAGTCGATCGTGCCGATCACCGCGGAACGCTTGGCCGGGTCCGCCACGAACGGCGTCGCGTACGTGGACTCCTCGGCCCAGCCGTACAGGTGCCCCGCGGAGGTGGCCGTACGCCGCGTCGCCCAGTCCAGGCCGCCCTGCCCGTTGATCCAGTCCAGCTGCTCGCCGAGCAGGAACAGAGTCGAAAGCGCCGGGGTGTTGTACGTCTGGTTCTTGCGCGAGTTGTCGATCGCCGCCGGGAGCGAGAAGAACTCCGGGATGTAGCGCCCGTTCGCATGGACCCGCTCGGCACGCTCGATCGCGGCCGGCGAGAACACCCCCAGCCACAGACCGCCGTCCGAGGCGAACGACTTCTGCGGCGCGAAGTAGTAGACGTCCGTCTCGGTGACGGTGACCGGCAGACCGCCCGCACCCGAGGTGGCGTCCACCAGGACCAGATCGCTCTCCTCGGCACCCGCGACCCGCTTGATGGGCGCGGCCACACCGGTGGAGGTCTCGTTGTGCGTGTACGCGTATACATCGACGCCCGCCTCGGCCTTCGGCTCCGGGTGACTGCCGGGCTCCGCGGTGATGAGGGTTGGTGTGTCCAGCCAGGGCGCGGCCTGGGCGGCCTTGGCGAACTTGGTGGAGAACTCTCCGAAGGCGAGGTGCTGGGACTTGGCATGGATCAGGCCATGGGTGGCGATGTCCCAGAACGCGGTGGAACCGCCGTTGCCCAGGACCACCTCGTAGCCCTCGGGCAGGGAGAACAGATCGCGTACGCCGCCGCGCACCCGTCCGACCAGGTCCTTGACGGGCGCCTGGCGGTGGGACGTGCCCAGGAGAGAGGTACCGGTGACGGCCAGGGCGTCGAGCGCCTGCGTACGCACCTTGGAGGGGCCGGCGCCGAAGCGTCCGTCGGCGGGCCTGAGTTCAGCGGGAATCCGGATATCGGGCATGGCGGCAACGTATGCGCGGCCCGTGCCGGGGCCGGCCAACTGACGCCGGAAGACTCATGGAACGTATCGAAGGAAGCAGTCTCACGCGCCCCATGAATCCTTGGACGTATCCCCGTGCCCCCTTGGGAGGGGATGGCTCCGGTCGCCTCGGCCGTCTCCTTAGGCTCACTTGCCCGGCACATTCACCGATCGTGCCACCGCTACGCAAAGGGGCCCCTGTTGGCTTGGACGGATGTGGGGATCCGCCACCTGCGAGCCTTCCTCGCGGTCTCCGAATCCCTCAGTTTCACCAGAGCGGCTGTGGCGCTCGAAACCAATCAGCCCAGCCTGACCCGCAGCATTCATCGCCTCGAAGAGGCCCTGAACGTCAAGCTGTTCGACCGTACGACGCGCTCCGTGCACCTCAGCCGGGACGGCGGGGAACTCCGGGACAAGCTTCAGGTACTGCTCCCCCGCCTCGAGGAAGCACTCCGCTCGCACAGCGACGGAGCCGTGCTGCGCCTGGGCTTCACCTGGCTGCTCCCGGACGGCTGGGTACAGGACGCCGTCTCCCGCTTCGAGGAGCGGACCGGAGCCGGTGTCTCGCTAGTGCGCCGGGACGAGAAGCTGGCCGGGGTCGACCAAGGAGCCGTCGATATCGCACTGTTGAGGATCAACCCGATCGCCAGAGGCATGCGCTCGGTCGACCTGGGGGACGAGCGCCGGGCGGCAGCGGTGCCGTGCGGATCGCCGCTGGCCCGCAGGAACCGGCTCACCTGGGCCGAACTCGCCCAGCATCCCTTGGTCATGAACTCCGTGAGCGGCATCACCCAGGTCACGGACTGGCCGGAGGGACACCGGCCGTCGTCGATCGTCGACTGCGGCAACTTCGACGAGTGGCTCGAACTGGTCGCCGCGGGCAAGGGGGTCGGCATCGCACCCGACCTCGTGCTGCGCCGTCGGCTGCACCCCGCCGTACGGTTCATTCCGCTCGTCGACGCCCCCGCCATTCCCCTGCGGCTGCTCCACCCGCTACAGGGTGCGCATCCGCTCGCCCGGATCTTCACCGAGCTGGCCAAGGACGCCTTCGCCGAGCACCACGGCACCGAGCGTGCGCGCCCCGGCTCCGAGCACCGCGGCCGTACCGGTCGCCCGACCGCCGTGGCAGCAGCCCGAGTTCGCACCCCGTGAACCCCGTCGAGAGGACCCCGGACCATGCCGGCCGACCGTGACGACCGTACTTCCACCCTGCTGGTCAGCATTTTCGGCAGGGACCAGCCCACGATCACCAGCAGTCTGTTCCGACAGCTGGCCGCGTTCGACGCCACGGTCCTCGACGTGGAGAAGACGCGCACCCAGGCGCAGGTCACCCTCACCGCGCACATCACCACGCCGGGGAGCAGACCCCATGCGGAGGGGCGGCTGCGCGCCGCGGTGCACGACTGGGCGGCAGCCCGTGAGCTGCACGCCGAGGTGACCCCGGGCCGCGCCCGGGGTGCGGAGTCGCTGCGCGGGGAGCACCGCTCGCACGTCGCCGTCGTCGGCCATCCCCTCACCGCCCGGACCACGGCCGAGATCTCCGCGAGGATCGCGGCCCTCGGCGGCCGGATCGACCGGATCTCGCCGCTGGCCCGCCACCCGGTGACAGCGGTCGAGTTTCTGGTCTCCGGGGTCGGGACCACGCTCCTGCGCGGCCAACTTTCCGAGCTCGCCCGGCGGGTCGGAGCGGACCTGGCGATATCCGAGGCCGGCCTGTCCCGCAAGGCCCGTCGCCTGGTGGTCATGGACGTCGACTCCACGCTCATCCAGGACGAGGTGATCGACCTCTTCGCGCACTACGCCGGGTGCGGCGCACAGGTCGAGGCGATCACCGCGGCGGCGATGCGCGGGGAGCTCGACTTCACCGAGTCGCTGCAGGCCCGGGTCGCCCTGCTGGCCGGCCTGGACGCCTCGGTGGTGGACAAGGTGCGGGCCGACGTGCGCCTGACACCGGGCGCCCGCACCCTGATCCGTACCTTGCAGGGCCTCGGCTACCGCGTCGGCGTGGTGTCGGGCGGCTTCACTCAGGTCACCGACTATCTCGCGGACCACCTGAAGCTGGATTTCAGCGCCGCCAACACACTGGAAGTCCGGGCCGGACAGCTCACGGGCCGCCTGACCGGCCCCGTCGTGGACCGGCCGGCCAAGGCCCGGCTCCTCGCCCGGTACGCCCACGAGGCCGGCGTCCCGCTCGCCCGGACCGTGGCCGTCGGCGACGGCGCCAACGACCTCGACATGCTCAACACCGCCGGCCTGGGCGTGGCCTTCAACGCCAAGCCCGCCGTCCGCGGCTCGGCTCCCGCCACCTTGAACGTGCCATTCCTGGACTCACTCCTGTATCTGCTCGGCATCCCGCACGAGGAGGTGGTGACGGTGCAGGGGGACCACGTCCTCGAGGCCGGCTGACCGGTCAGCTCCCCTTCGGGGTCAGCTTCCCTTCGGGGTCAGCTGCCCCCAAGGTCCGTTGCAGGGTGAGCCGGCAGGATCGAGCCGTCCCGAGCTCTCCACGTAAGCTCTGAGACCGACCCGGCCTCGCCGAGCCCGAGACTCGCCGGATTCCGAAGGTTGTGGACCACGTGTACATACAGACCTCTGACCTGCACGTATGCAGGTCAGAGGTGGATCCGGAAATCCATTAAACGTTGAAGCGGAACTCCACCACGTCGCCGTCCTGCATCACATAGTCCTTGCCCTCCATGCGGGCCTTGCCCTTGGCGCGGGCCTCGGCGACCGAGCCCGTGTCGACCAGGTCGGCGAAGGAGATGACCTCGGCCTTGATGAAGCCCTTCTGGAAGTCGGTGTGGATCACGCCGGCTGCCTCGGGGGCCGTGTCGCCCTGCTTGATGGTCCAGGCGCGGGCTTCCTTGGGGCCTGCCGTGAGGTAGGTCTGGAGGCCCAGGGTGCGGAAGCCGACGTGGGCGAGGGTGGCGAGGCCGGGCTCTTCCTGGCCTACGGACTGGAGGAGTTCGAGGGCCTCGTCGTCGTCGAGCTCGGCGAGGTCCGCCTCGAGCTTGGCGTTGAGGAAGATCGCCTCGGCGGGGGCGACCAGGGCGCTCTGCTCCGCCTTGAAGGCGTCGTCGGTCAGCTCGTCCTCGTCGACGTTGAAGACGTAGAGGAAGGGCTTGGTGGTGAGGAGGTGCAGGTCGTGCAGGAGCTCCTCGTTGCCGCTGCCCTGGACGATGCCGGCCGAGAACAGGGTCTCGCCGCGCTCCAGGATGGCCTGGGCCTCCTCGACCGCCTTGACCTTGGGGGCGATGTCCTTCTTGATCCGCGATTCCTTCTGCAGGCGCGGGAGGACCTTCTCGATGGTCTGCAGGTCGGCGAGGATCAGCTCGGTGTTGATCGTCTCGATGTCGCTCTTGGGCGAGACCTTGCCGTCGACGTGAACGACGTTCTCATCCTGGAAGGCGCGGATGACCTGGCAGATCGCGTCGGACTCGCGGATGTTCGCGAGGAACTTGTTGCCCAGGCCCTCGCCCTCGGACGCACCCCGCACAATGCCCGCGATGTCGACGAAGTCGACCGTGGCCGGGAGGATGCGCTGGGAGCCGAAGACCTCGGCGAGCTTGGTGAGGCGGGGGTCGGGGACGCCCACGACACCGACGTTCGGCTCGATCGTGGCGAACGGGTAGTTGGCCGCCAGCACGTCGTTCTTGGTCAGGGCGTTGAACAGGGTCGACTTGCCGACATTGGGCAGACCGACAATTCCGATCGTGAGCGACACGCTTACCGACTTCCCGTACGTGAGGGGGGCTGGGTGGAGGGGCCTCGGCTGGTAGACAGGCCGGGCCGATCCACCAGTCTACGGCGTGGCGCGCGCCCCCGGCCCGGCCGCCGTGCTGAGCCCGCGGCGGGTGCCCGCGTCGAACGCAGCGCCAAGGTCGTCCAAAGGGCGTGTCCCGGTCCTGTTTCCCGGCGTCCGCCGACCTAGGTTGGTGCGGTGGAGCAACACAGGACGCGTCCCCCGCAGGCCCGAGCGCGACGTACCCCGCCGCTGCCGCCCCAGTCGTCGGGTTCGGGGCCCGGGGGCCGGAGCCGGTCCGTGGGCGCGGAGTCCGTGAGTGTCTACCGGG
>NZ_JAZGRL010000001.1:2660112-2691658 GCF_046540415.1 Streptomyces sp. E11-3
ACCGGGCCGGGGCGGGGGCCGGGGCCGGGGCCGCAGGGCGGGCGCGCGGCACGCTGCCGGTGGCGCGCGTCGTGCGCGGGACCGTGCGGGCCGTCGGCCGAGGGGTGGTCGCGGCACGCCGGATGCCCAATCCACGGCTGACCGGGCTGGGCGGCGGGCTGTTCGCCGGTGCCTTGATGCTGGTGTTCGCGCTGCTCGACCGGCTGCTGTTCGGTGGCTCCATCGCGGTGTACGGGGTGCTCTTCCTGCTGGTCAGTACGGTGACCGCGCTGTGGGTGCGGCCCGCGGACCTGGTGACGGCGCCGGTCGCGGTACCGCTCGCCTTCGCCGTCGGGCTACTGCCGATCGCCGGGGGCTCCGGTGGGCTCGGCGGTCAGCTGATGGGGCTGCTGACCGCGCTGGCCGTGAACGCGGGATGGCTGTACGGCGGCACCCTGATCGCCGGTCTCGTGGTGACCGTACGCAAGATCCGGATCATGGGGCGCAAGCGGCGGGCCCGGCAGGCGGCCGCGCACGCGCCGCATCGCCGGGCGCCGTACGCCCCCTAGGACCCGTCCTGCGGATTCGGCGGACAGGCACTAGGTCGCCCGGGCCTCGCTCGCCCTGGACGCGGTCATGGCCGCGCCGACGATCCCCGCGTTGTTCAGCAGCTCGGCCGGGACGACCTCGGCGCGTATCCCCTCGATCAGGGGCAGGAACTTCTGTGCCTTGCGGCTGACTCCGCCGCCGATGATGAACAGTTCGGGGGAGAAGAGCATCTCGACGTGGGTGAGGTACTTCTGTACGCGGTGCGCCCAGTGCTCCCAGGTCAGCTGTTCGTCGTCCCTGACTTTGGTGGATGCCCGCTTCTCCGCTTCGTGGCCGTGCAGCTCCAGGTGGCCGAGCTCGGTGTTCGGTACGAGACGTCCCTCGGTGAACACCGCGCTGCCGATGCCCGTGCCCAGCGTGAGCATGATGACCGTGCCCTCGCGGCCGCGGCCCGCGCCGAACTGCATCTCGGCGACGCCCGCCGCGTCCGCGTCGTTCAGCACGGTGACCGGCACGCCGCCCAGCCGCTCGCCGAGCAGCGCGCGGGCGTCGACGTCGACCCAGGTCTTGTCGACGTTGGCCGCCGTACGGATCGTGCCGCCGTTGACCACGCCGGGGAAGGTGACGCCCACCGGGCCCGACCAGCCGAAGTGGTCGACCACCTCGCGTACGCAGTCGGCCACGTCGTCCGGTGTGGCCGGGTGCGGGGTGAGCACCTTGTGCCGGGGGTCGGACAGTTCGCCCCGGTCCAGGTCGACCGGGGCGCCCTTGATGCCTGATCCGCCGATGTCCACGCCGAAGATCTGCATGGACACCACGTTACGACGAAGAACTGACAGTCACTTCTCGGACGGGTCAGCCGATGCCGCTGCTGGTGCGTCGGGCAGCTTGCCGCCGCGCTCCTCGACCAGTGCCGCCGCCTCGGCGCGCAGATCGCGGCGCAGCTCCTTCGGCAGCGAGAAGATGATCGACTCCTCGGCCGCCTTGACCGTCTCGACGTCCTCGAACCCGCGCTGGGCGAGCCACTCCAGTACGCCGTCGACCAGGACCTCGGGGACCGAGGCGCCCGAGGTGACACCGACCGTGGAGACGCCCTCCAGCCAGGCCTCCTCGATCTCGTCGGCGAAGTCCACCAGGTAGGCGGCGCGGGAGCCCGCGCCGATGGCGACCTCGACCAGCCGCTTGGAGTTGGAGGAGTTCCGGGAGCCGACCACGATGACCAGCTCGGCCTCGGCGCCCATCTGCTTGACGGCCAGCTGACGGTTCTGTGTGGCGTAGCAGATGTCGTCGCTGGGCGGCGAGATCAGCTGCGGGAACTTGTCCTTGAGCGCGTCCACCGTCTCCATCGTCTCGTCGACGGAGAGCGTGGTCTGGGAGAGCCAGACCACCTTGGACGGGTCGCGGACCTCGACCTTCGCGACGTCCTCGGGGCCGTCGACCAGGGTGATGTGGTCCGGGGCCTCACCCGAGGTGCCGATGACCTCTTCGTGGCCCTCGTGGCCGATGAGCAGGATGTCGTAGTCCTCGTCCGCGAAGCGGACGGCTTCCTTGTGCACCTTGGTGACCAGCGGGCAGGTGGCGTCGATGGTGGCCAGGTTCCGCCCGGCCGCCTCGTCGTGGACGACCGGCGCCACGCCGTGGGCCGAGAACATCACGATCGACCCCTCGGGGACCTCCGCCGTCTCCTCGACGAAGATCGCGCCCTTCTTCTCCAGGGTCTGCACGACGTATTTGTTGTGGACGATCTCGTGGCGTACGTAAACCGGCGCGCCGTACTGCTCCAGGGCTTTCTCGACGGCGATCACGGCACGGTCCACGCCCGCGCAGTAACCGCGGGGGGCGGCGAGCAGGACGCGGCGGGCAGCAGCGGGTGCAGTCATGTCCCCCATCGTAAGGCCGCGTCCAGGAGGTCAGAGATCCACTCCTTGGGGAGACTGGTGAGCCGGGGGTGCCGAGGGCCCGCGGTGCGCGGGATGAGGCCTCTGTGGGGGATGACCCGCGAGCGAGTGCGAAGGAGTGCGGTGGATGGCCGGTGACAGCGGCACCGGGGGCGGGACCGGGGGCGGCAGCGGGGGCGTCGGCACGCTGCGGCGCAGTCTCGGCTTCCGTGACCTGGTGGTCTACGGGCTGCTGTTCATCGCCCCCATGGCGCCCGTCGGCGTGTTCGGCACCCTGGACGCCAAGTCGCACGGCGCGGTGGCGCTGGTCTACCTGGTCGCGACGGTCGCGATGGCGTTCACCGCTTTCAGCTACGCGCAGATGGTGCGGGTCGTCCCCCAGGCGGGCTCGGTCTTCGCCTACGCGCGCGTGGCGCTCGGCAAGGGCCCCGGGTTCGTCGCCGGGTGGATGGCGATGCTCGACTACCTGCTGATCCCGGCCGTCGCGTATCTCTTCTCCGGGATCGCGATGCACGCGCTGGTGCCGTCGGTCTCGCAGTGGGTATGGACGGCGCTGGCGGTGGTGATCACCACGGCGTTGAACCTGTGGGGCGTACGGGCGGCCGCGCGGGTCGGCTTCGCGGTGCTGGCGATGGAGATCGTGGTGCTGCTGGTCTTCGTCGTGGCCGCGGTGGTGGTGCTCGTACGGGACGGGGCGCAGCGCGGCTGGCTGTCGCCGCTGGTGGGTGACGGGACGTTCGCGGTGTCCGCGGTGCTTGGCGCGGTGTCGATCGCGGTGTTGTCGTATCTGGGCTTCGACGCGATCGCGTCCTTCGCCGAGGAGGTGACCGGGGGTTCGGCGAAAGTGGCGCGGGCGGTGCTGTTCTGCCTGGCCCTGGCGGGCACGCTGTTCGTGGCGCAGACGTATCTGGTGGCGCTGCTGGAACCCGTCTCGTCGGCCGAGCTGGCGGCCGAGCCCGCCCGGCAGGGGTCGGCGTTCTACGACGCGGTGGACGCGTCGGTCGGCTGGTGGCTGCACGACCTGGTGGCCGTCAGCAAGGCGATCGGGGCGGCGTTCGCGGCGCTGGCGGGTCAGGCGGCGGCCGGGCGACTGCTGTTCGCGATGGCCCGCGAGCGGCGGCTGCCGCGGATGCTGGCCAAGACCGAGTCGGGGGTACCTCGGCCCGCGCTGCTGTCCGCGGCGACGGTGACCCTGGTGGCCGCGGTGTGGGCGGCCCGCAGGGACGACGGGATGGACCACCTGGTGTCGGTGGTGGACATCGGCGCGCTGACGGCGTTCACGCTGCTGCATGTGTCGGTGGTGGCCTGGTTCGCGGTACGCAAGCGGGGCGGCCGGGTGAGTTGGTGGCGGCACTGGCTGGTGCCGGTGCTCGGCGCGGCGGTGACCGTCGCGGTCATCGTGGAGGCGTCCCGCTCGGCGCAGGTGGTCGGGGTCATCTGGCTGGGGGTGGGGCTCGTGGTGCTCTTCGCGCAGCGTCACCGGCAGGCGGCCGCGCCAGAAGAAGCGCTGACGGGAGCTGGCCGGGACTGACCGGGGCTGGCTGAGGGCTGGTCGCGACTGACGGGGGCTGGCCGGGGCTGACTGTCAGTCCGTGCCGCTACGCTCCGAGTCATGGCTGTGCACACGTCCGCGGACGCGCCGCTCCCCGTCGGCGAGATCTCGCGGCTCATCGGGGGCTGGATCGACCGGCTGGGTGCCGTGTGGGTCGAGGGGCAGATCACCCAGTTGTCTCGGCGGCCCGGCGCCGGGGTGGTCTTTCTGACCCTGCGCGACCCGTCGCACGACATCTCGGTGAGCGTCACCTGCTACCGCAAGGTGTTCGACGCGGTCGCCGACGTGGTGTCCGAGGGCGCCCGCGTCGTCGTCTACGCCAAGCCCGAGTGGTACGCGCCGCGTGGGCAGCTGTCGCTGCGGGCCACCGAGATAAAGCCGGTGGGCGTCGGCGAGCTGCTCGCCAGGCTGGAGCAGCTGAAGCGGGCGCTGACCAAGGAGGGGCTGTTCGCCGCGGAGCGGAAGAAGCCGCTGCCGTTTCTGCCGCAGCTGATCGGCCTGGTCTGCGGCCGCGCGTCGGCGGCCGAGCGCGATGTGCTGGAGAACGCCCGGCACCGCTGGCCCGCGGTCCGCTTCGAGGTGCGCAACGTCCCCGTACAGGGCGTACAGGCCGTCGCGCAGGTGACACAGGCGGTCAAGGAGCTCGACGAGCTGGACGCCGTGGACGTGATCGTCGTGGCGCGCGGGGGCGGCAGCGTCGAGGACCTGCTGCCGTTCTCGGACGAACAGCTGCTGCGCGCGGTGGCGTCCTGCCGTACGCCGGTCGTCTCGGCCATCGGGCACGAGCCCGACTCGCCGCTGCTCGACCTGGTGGCCGACCTGCGCGCCTCCACCCCGACCGACGCGGCCAAGAAGATCGTGCCGGACGTGGGCGAGGAGTACGAACGGGTGCGGCTGCTGCGGGACCGGGCACGCCGGGCCGTGCACCATCTGCTCGACCGCGAGGAGCGGGGACTCGCGGTGGCGATGTCCCGGCCGTCGATGGAGCACCCGCACCGGATGGTCGAGGAGCGCGAGGAGCAGGTCGCGGCGCTGCTCGACCGCAGCCGCCGCACCCTCGGCCATCTCCTTGACCGCGCCGAGTCCGAGCTGACCCACACCCACGCGCGCGTGGTGGCCCTGTCGCCCGCCGCGACCCTGCGGCGCGGCTATGCGGTGCTGCAGAAGGCGGACGGCCATGTGGTGCGGGCACCGGACGAGGTCACGGCGGACGAGGCGCTGCGCGCCCGGGTCGCCGAGGGCGAGTTCACGGTACGGGTCGCCGAGTGACCGTCAGTTCTGTCGTACCCCGGACTTAGGGTGGAGCACATGACCACGACGCAGGGCCCGACCTCAGCGGATGCCGCGGACTCGCTCGGGTACGAGCAGGCGCGGGACGAGTTGATCGATGTGGTGCGTCGCCTTGAGGCGGGCGGCACCACGCTTGAGGAGTCCCTCGCGCTCTGGGAGCGCGGCGAGGAGCTCGCCAAGGTGTGCCGCCACTGGCTGGACGGCGCGCGCGAGCGGCTGGACGCGGCGCTGGCGGAGCCGGGCGAGGACGACGACGCCAAGGACAGCTGAGAGCTGCCCGGTCGGCGTGCCCGACGAGCGCTCCGGTCGGCGTGCCCGAGAGCGCTGAGGCCCGCCCTCCGCCGCTGAGGCCCGCCCTCTGCTGAGGCCCGCCCTCCGTTTCCGTACACCTCCCGTACACCTTGATCACTGATCTTGAGGCTTAGATCACTCACCCCGATTATTGTTGAAGATTCAATCTAATCGGCGTAGAGTTGCATCAGCAAGCTTGATCCACTGCCGCCTGCGAGAAGGTTTTCCCAAAATGTCGCTCGTACTTGACTCCGCCGCCCAGGACCTCCTCTTCCGCGAGGCCCGTTCCGCCAGCACCTTCACCGACGAGCCCGTCACCGACGAGCAGGTGCAGGCGATCTACGACCTGGTGAAGTTCGGCCCGACCGCCTTCAACCAGACCCCGCTGCGCGTCACCCTGGTCCGCTCCCCCGAGGCCCGCGAGCGCCTGGTCAAGCACATGATGGAGGGCAACCAGGCGAAGACCGCCGCCGCGCCGCTGGTCGCGATCCTCTCCACGGACAACGAGTTCCACGAGGAGCTCCCCCGGCTGCTCCCCCCGATGCCCGACCTCAAGGACACCGTCTTCGCCGAGCGCCCGGTCCGTGAGCAGGCCGCCATGCTGAACGGCTCCCTGCAGGCCGCGTACTTCCTGATCGGTGTGCGCGCCGCCGGCTTCGCCGCGGGCCCGATGAACGGCTTCGACCACGCCGGCGTCCAGAAGGAGTTCCTGGACGACGACCACACCCCGCTGATGGTCGTCAACATCGGCAAGCCCGGCCCGGACGCCTGGTACCCGCGCCTGCCGCGCCTGGACTACGACGAGGTCGTCACCACCGTCTGACCTGATCGGATCTGATTCGATCCGATCCGATCCGATCCGATCTGACCAGCGCGCCACGCGCGCGAAGGGCCCCCGGCTGCTGCCGGGGGCCCTTCGCGCGCCTCAGAACAGGCGGATCACTCCACCGCGTCCGGGCTCTTCAGCGACTTGGCGACCTTCGTCAGGTCCTTGAACGGGGCCGTGCCCGTCACCACCGTCGTATAGCCGTCGCCCTCGTACACCAGCGCGTCGTACTTGGGCCCCTCGTACCGCTTCCAGTCCTCGCCGCCGATCCGCTCGGTGGCCGAGGTCTCCTCGGCTCCCTGGGTGACCTTGGCGATGAACTTGCCCGGCGGCGCCACGGACTGCTCGATCCCCACGTACTCCCGGTCCGGCGAGAGGAAGCCCAGGTGCCAGGCCTGGTGGTCGACGCCCTTGAACCGCACCGACGTCGCCTTCCAGCCGCCGGGCAGCCCCTCGGGCCCGACCACCGGATAGTCCGTGGCGCGCTGCGCCGTCGCCAACTCGACCGTGTAGTCCTTGGGCTCCAGCGGGTCCTTGGAGTCGTCATTGGGGATGAAGACGTAGATGCACGCGACGACCGCGCCGATGGCTGCCATCGACAGCACCATGTCCCGTACCGTCTGCTTGCCTTTCATACCTGCCACGCCCCCATCGTCGCAGGTGTGCGGAGTACCCCGGACAGCCCCCTCCCCGTTCACTCCGCACTCGCTCCCCGCTGCTCATGCGTGCCCCGCTCTGCTCATTTTGTCGACCTGCCGATAGAGTCGCCCCTAAAACCCTCATCCGGCCGCCCGCCCGTCACCCACCCCCGCCCTCAACGGAGCCCTTCGGGCGAAGCCCGTTTGTGTATCACGAAAGGTGCGCTCGATGACCGAGCATCATCTCCCGTCCGAACTCGAGGTCTCCCCCGAGGCTCCCGACCGCAACCTCGCCCTGGAGCTCGTCCGGGTCACCGAGGCCGCCGCGATGGCGGCCGGCCGCTGGGTGGGCCGAGGTGAGAAGAACGGCGCCGACGGTGCCGCGGTCCGAGCCATGCGGACCCTCGTCCACACCGTCTCGATGAACGGCGTCGTCGTCATCGGCGAAGGTGAGAAGGACGAAGCGCCGATGCTCTACAACGGCGAGCGGATCGGCGACGGCACCGGCGCCGAGGTCGACATCGCGGTCGACCCCATCGACGGCACCACGCTGTGCGCCAAGGGCATGCCCAACGCGATCGCCGTACTGGCCGCCGCCGACCGCGGCACCATGTTCGACCCGTCCGCGGTCTTCTACATGGACAAGCTCGTCACCGGGCCCGAGGCCGCCGACTACGTGGACATCAACGCCCCCGCGTCGGTGAACATCCGCCGGGTCGCCAAGGCCAAGAAGTCCGCCCCCGAAGACGTCACCGTGATGATCCTCGACCGCCCGCGCCACGAGGGCATCGTCAAGGAGATCCGGGAGACCGGCGCCCGTATCCAGTTCATCTCCGACGGCGACGTGGCCGGTTCGATCATGGCCGTGCGCGAAGGCACCGGCGTGGACCTGCTGATGGGCATCGGCGGCACGCCCGAGGGCATCATCAGCGCCTGCGCGATCAAGTGCCTGGGCGGCACCATCCAGGGCAAGCTCTGGCCCAAGGACGAGGCCGAGAAGCAGCGCGCCATCGACGCCGGGCACGACCTGGACCGGGTGCTCTACACCCACGACCTGGTCTCCGGCGAGAACGTCTTCTTCGTGGCGACCGGCATCACCGACGGCGAGCTGCTGCGCGGGGTGCGCTACAGCTCCGAGACGGCCACCACGCAGTCCCTGGTGATGCGCTCCAAGTCGGGCACCATCCGCCAGATCGACTCGACCCACCGCCTGGCGAAGCTGCGCGCCTACAGCGCCATCGACTTCGACCGCGCGAAGTAGAAGCACGTACGTGAACGGGGGCGCCCTTTGTGCGGAGGGCGCCCCTTTCGCGTACCGGCCACGCGTACCGGTGGCGCGTACCGGCTAACCGGCCGCCGCGACAGATCCCGCCGTGTGCGATGCCTTCTGCAGCTCCATGTCGCGGCGCCGACGGCGGGTCAGCACCACTCGGCGCTCGGCGGCGGTGAGCCCGCCCCACACGCCGTACGGCTCGGGCTGCAGCAGCGCGTGCTCGCGGCACTCGACCATCACGGGACAGCCCGCACAGACCCGCTTCGCGGCGTCCTCGCGGGACAGCCGGGCGGCCGTCGGCTCTTTCGACGGGGCGAAGAACAACCCGGCTTCGTCCCGGCGGCACACGGCCTCCGTGTGCCAGGGAGCGTCCTGATCTCGCGTCGGCACCCGCTGGGCCGGAACTGCGGCGACCTGCAGGGACTGATGCGGCGGTTGCAGCACGGTCTACTCCTGACGACGGCTTCGCGAGCGGGAAGAGGATGCGGCAGGCCTACCCACTGTGCGCGGGCCTATGCACTGAGTTCCGATGCACGGGAGTTCCCGCCCGACTATCGGGCGTGTCCAGCCTGCTTTCAGCCCTCTTCGCCGACTTTCGGCCGCCGTCAGTGGCCGAGATGCTTCCGGAACCGATCGCTGAGGTCCTGGACGAACTTGCCGCGCTTGGGCTTCGCCTCGATGTTGCCCAGGACCGAATATCCGTCGATGAAGACCACCGGCGCCTGCGGGTTTCCGGAGTCCAGCGTCTCGACCTCGAAGTTCCCGAAGACACCGCTGCCGCTGCCGTGCAGCGAGATGTTCTCCGGGACGGTGACCTCGACGTTGCCGAAGACCGAGACCGCCTTGATGACCACCCGCTGGTGCTCGAAGATCGCCTCGGTGAGGTCGATCTCCACATTGCCGAAGATCGCGTACACGTGGGTCCTGCGGGCCACCCGCCAGCGGCCCTTGCGGGTGGTGCTGCTGAACACCGCGACCAGGTTCTCGTCCGGGGCGGCCGGTACACCGGTGCGTTCCGGGGCGTACGCGTACGTCTGCGCGCCCTGGTGTCGTTCGCGCGGCGCGGGCAGGTCCTGGACGAGCGGGGCCAGTTCGGCGACGGTCTTGGCGCGGTACACCCCGTCCACGCGCTCGGCGTGCTCCTCAGCGGTCAGACGGCCTTCCGCGAGGGCGTCGCGGAGGATGTCCGCGGTGCGGTCGCGGTCCGCGTCCGACGCGCGGAGCTCTGCCGCCGCTGCGGGTGGCTGGGCGGCTGGTGGTGCCTGAGGCGGGTGCTTTTCGAGGTCCACGGCCCCAGCGTACCGAAACGCGATAGATCGCGACTAGTCCGCAGCGACTCCTACCGAGCAACGCGTGCCGAGCAACGCGTTCCGACCGACTCCTACTGAGCCTTACCTCACAGACCGGTCCCCCGCGCGGCGTTCTAGGCTGGTGTGCGCGCCGCCAATGGAGGTTGCGCCGCTGTCTGCCGAGTGAGGAATGGCCGTAATGCCAGAGTTTGCGTACTCCGATCTGCTCCCCCTGGGAGAGGACGCCACGCCCTACCGACTGGTGACCGCCGAGGGTGTGTCCACGTTCGAGGCCGACGGGCGCACCTTCCTCAAGGTCGAGCCGGAGGCGCTGCGCCGGCTCGCCGAAGAGGCCATCCACGACATCCAGCACTACCTGCGGCCCGCCCACCTCGCCCAGCTGCGCAAGATCATCGATGACCCCGAGGCGTCGTCGAACGACAAGTTCGTCGCCCTGGACCTGCTGAAGAACGCGAACATCGCGGCCGCGGGCGTGCTCCCGATGTGCCAGGACACCGGCACCGCGATCGTGATGGGCAAGCGCGGCCAGAACGTCCTCACCGAGGGCGGCGACTCGGAGGCCCTCGCGCGCGGCATCTACGACGCGTACCAGAACCTCAACCTGCGCTACTCGCAGATGGCCCCGCTGACCATGTGGGACGAGAAGAACACCGGCTCCAACCTCCCCGCGCAGATCGAGCTGTACGCGGCCGACGGCGACGCCTACAAGTTCCTGATCATGGCCAAGGGCGGCGGCTCGGCGAACAAATCGTTCCTGTACCAGGAGACGAAGGCCGTCCTGAACGAGGCCTCCATGATGAAGTTCCTGGAGGAGAAGATCCGTTCGCTCGGTACGGCCGCCTGCCCGCCGTACCACCTGGCGATCGTCGTCGGCGGCACCTCAGCCGAGTACGCCCTGAAGACCGCCAAGTACGCCTCCGCGCACTACCTGGACGAGATCCCCGACGAGGGCTCGCCGCTCGGCCACGGCTTCCGCGACAAGGACCTGGAAGACAAGGTCTTCGAGCTCACCCAGAAGATCGGCATCGGGGCGCAGTTCGGCGGCAAGTACTTCTGCCATGACGTACGAGTCGTCCGCCTCCCCCGGCACGGCGCGTCCTGCCCGGTCGCCATCGCCGTCTCCTGCTCGGCCGACCGCCAGGCCGTCGCGAAGATCACCGCCGAAGGCGTCTTCCTGGAGCAGCTGGAGACCGACCCGGCGCGCTTCCTCCCGGAGACCACCGACGAGCACCTCGACAGCGAGGGCGAGGGCGAGAGTGACGTCGTACGCATCGACCTCAACCAGCCCATGGACGAGATCCTCGCCGAGCTGACCAAGTACCCGGTCAAGACCCGGCTCTCGCTGAACGGCCCGCTGGTCGTGGCCCGCGACATCGCGCACGCCAAGATCAAGGAGCGGCTCGACGCGGGCGAGGAGATGCCGCAGTACCTGAAGGACCACCCGGTCTACTACGCGGGCCCCGCCAAGACCCCCGAGGGCTACGCCTCCGGGTCGTTCGGTCCGACCACGGCCGGGCGGATGGACTCCTACGTGGAGCAGTTCCAGGCGGCGGGCGGCTCCAAGGTCATGCTGGCCAAGGGCAACCGCTCCAAGCAGGTCACGGACGCGTGCGACGCGCACGGCGGCTTCTACCTCGGCTCCATCGGCGGCCCGGCCGCCCGGCTCGCGCAGGACTGCATCAAGAAGGTCGAGGTCGTCGAGTACGAGGAGCTCGGCATGGAGGCGGTCTGGAAGATCGAGGTGGAGGACTTCCCGGCCTTCATCGTCGTCGACGACAAGGGCAACGACTTCTTCCAGGCACCCGCCGAGGCGCCGACCATCCTCAACATCCCCGTTCGCCAGGGCGCTTAGGCGCTCGCGGCCGTAGCGGGCCGGGCGGCAGGTCCTCAGCCGAGCAGTGCGCCCAGGAAGCCGAGCAGTGCGCCCATGAGCAGGCCCGGCATCAGGAACGCGGCGATACCGCCGAGGAAGAGGGCCATGCCGCCCGCCATGACAGTGATGAACAGGGCGGTGAAGGGGTCGCCCAGGGTGTGGCCGCGCGGCGCGTCACCCGGGACGAACCAGAGGGTGCGCGTCGGGCGCGGCCTGGAGAAGCGGCCCGACGGCCGCAGCGCGTGCTCCCTGCGGACACCGTCGGGGTCGGTGAACTCGTAGACGAACTCCGGCCAGGGGCCACCACTGCTGTGGCCGGTCCGGCTGTCGACGTGGCGCGCCTCGACGCGGATCCCGCGGGTCCAGGGGTCCCGCACCCCGGCGAACCCGAAAGCGAGTACGCGGGCCACGAGAGCGGTCACGGCCCAGGCGGGAACGGCGGCCCACACCACGACCGCGCGCACGGGGTGGCCGAGGGCCAGCAGGGCGAGCGAGCTGACCAGGGTCGCCGCCAGCAGCGCGAACCAGGCCAGCCGGACCGGGGAGTGTCGCTCGCGCAAGGGGAGTGACCGCACCGGGGTCACGGTGACGCCGAGCTGCCGCGGTACGTCATGGTCATGGAGTGCCGTGCCGCGGTCGCTGACCAGTCGCTCCAGAGCGGCCGCGAACGGGCGGCCCTGCCTGCTGGGGCAGGCCAGCTCGTAGCGCCCGCCGAATTCCGTGACGGCCGGGCGGAGCGTGATCCGCAGCCTGACCCAGGCCCCTCCCGTCGCACCGTCGGTGGTGGTCACCGCGCCGATGGCCTGGTACGGGATACGGGTCACGGTTCCCGACCCCTGCCAGTGGACGCCGTCCTCGCGGAGCCGGACGGTCACACCCCCGTCCCGGATGACCAGCGAAGGCGGTGGTGCCTGCCCGGTTTTCTCGTTCATCGACGCATCCCCTCCCCGGTGTCATCCTCTCCTGTCGCCGGGCGGGCTGCCACGGCCGGGCGCGGCAGGAGGGCGCCACGCTCGTTGCCGGAAGCGGGAAACGGGCCGCCCGCCGCTGTCACTCGACAGCGGCGGGCGGTCCGTCAGGGTGTAGTCGTACGGTCTACGCGAAGCGCTGGCCGGCCGAGCCGTCGCACTTCTGGAGTTTCACCCCGTCCTTGGGTGAGGCCAGCGTCAGGCAGAGGCCGGGGGCCTCGGCCGGGCGCAGGGTGCCCGACTCGCTGGTGAAGCGCTGGTTGGCGCCGCCGTGGCAGTTCCAGAGGGTGACGGCCGCGCCCTCGGTGTACTTGCCCTCGCGGACGTCGAGGCAGCGGTCGTGGGTCTGCTCGATGTGCAGCGACTTACGGGCCGCGTCGTACCACCAGCCCTGGTTGCGTTCGCCCGAGCAGTCCCAGCCGATGACCTTGGTGCCGTTGCGGCTGCTGGCGCCTGACGCGTCGACACAGGTGCCGGTCGCCTCGTTCCTCAGCGGGGCGAACTTCTCGCTCAGTACGCCCGGATACAGCTTCGGGCTGCCCGTGCTCGCCGGGTCGGCGCAACTGGCCTCGTCCAGGCCGGAGTCGTACAGCTGCGTCAGGCAGGTCGCGAAGGCGCCGTGGCCGGCCGCGTTCGGGTGGAAGGACTGGCGTGCGGTGTTCTCGTCCGGTGGGAAGGGGTTGCCCAGTTCCAGGTAGAGGCCGCGGGCCCAGGTCTGCTCCATGCAGACCTCATGGCCGTGGAAGAGCCGGGAGTTGTCGAGGTAGGTGGCGCCGCTGTTCCGTGCCGCGGCCCGGATGCCGGTCTCGAAGGTGGGTACGGCGTAGTTGCGGCCCCAGGACGCGTCGGAGTCGTAGCCGGTGCAGCCGCCGGGGATCTTCCCGGGGAACTTGGGGTTGTCGTAGATGTCCGGGCCGATGGGGCTCGGGTAGCTCATCACGACCAGCTTGTACGAGTCGTCCGTGTAGCCCGCGTCGCGCATCACGGTACGCAGATCGCCCACCGTATCCTCGACCTTGGGCTTCAGGGCGTCGACCCTGCCCTGCCAGCCGGGGGCGTACTTGGGCTCGCAGGCGCCCTGGAAGGTGAACCAGCGGACCACGCAGTCGGTCATGACGGGGCCGAACTGGAGGTCGTCGTTGGCGCCCGCGACCAGCAGCACCATCTTGATCTTCGTGTTCCTGGCCTTGATGGCGAGGCTGTCGCTCTGCACCAGTTCGTCGGCGTACTGCTTGCTGCCGCCGATCTTGATGTTGCCGGAGTACGCGCCGGAGCAGGCGACGTTGTACGTCTGGTCGGCGGGGATGCTGGTGCGGTGGATCGCGGCGACCTTGGAGCGGTGGCACCAGTTGTCGGGGCCGTCCGTGCCGGGTTCGTACGATCCGGCTCCCTCGCCGGAGATCTCGCTGTCGCCGAGTGAGATCAGGCCGGACTGGCGCTCGTTCATGGGGCGTTCGGCCGGGTCGCCGTAGAGCTCGGTCGCCTCGGCGGCGCGGATCTTCTCGAGTTCGGGTGGAAGGGGGGTCGATGCGGGTGCCGCTGGTGCGGGCGCGGGCGCGGCCTGGCTGATGGGAGCGTTGAGGCCGAGCAGGGCGACTGCGGCCGCCGCCGCGGCGGCGACGGTGCACCTGATGCGTGGGCTGGTGTGTCTGATGCGTGGGCTGGTGCGTCTGGTCGTGGATCTGGTGTGTTGCATGGGCGCCTCCCCGATTTCACTGTTACCCCCGGTATTTACTGGCCGGTAGGCGAGTTGGGAATAGCCCGAACAAGACAAGTGCTCAACTTTTCGGAGGAGATCACGATGACGAGCAAAGATGATCAGTACCGGATCGAACATGACTCCATGGGTGAGGTGCGGGTTCCCGCGCACGCCAAGTGGCGGGCCCAGACCCAGCGCGCCGTGGAGAACTTCCCGATCTCCGGGCAGCCCCTGGAGTCCGCGCACATCGCGGCGCTGGCCCGTATCAAGGCCGCCGCGGCCAAGGTGAACGCCGAACTCGGGGTCATCGACAAGGACGTCGCCGAGGCCATCCAGGACGCCGCCGCCGAGGTCGCGGACGGCCGCTGGGACGCGCACTTCCCGGTCGACGTCTTCCAGACCGGCTCCGGTACGTCGTCCAACATGAACACCAACGAGGTGCTGGCCACGCTCGCCGGGGAGCGCCTGGGCCGCGACGTCCACCCCAACGACCAGGTGAACGCCTCCCAGTCGTCCAACGACGTCTTCCCCTCCTCGATCCACATCGCCGCGACCGCTGCCGTGACCGGAGACCTGATCCCGGCCCTGGAACACCTGGCGGCGTCCCTGGAGCGCAAGTCCGAGGAGTTCGCCGAGGTCGTGAAGTCCGGGCGGACCCATCTGATGGATGCCACACCCGTGACGCTCGGTCAGGAGTTCGGCGGCTACGCGGCGCAGATGCGGTACGGCGTCGAGCGGCTGCGGTCCGCGCTGCCACGGCTGGCCGAACTGCCGCTCGGCGGTACGGCCGTCGGCACCGGGATCAACACGCCACCGGGGTTCGCGGCGGCCGTGATCGCCGAGGTCGCGCGGGCGACCGGCCTGCCGCTCACCGAGGCGCGCGACCACTTCGAGGCACAGGGCGCGCGCGACGCGATCGTGGAGACGTCCGGCCAACTGCGGGTGGTCGCGGTCGGCCTGACGAAGATCGCCAACGATCTGCGCTGGATGGCGTCCGGGCCGCGCACCGGGCTCGCCGAGATCAACCTCCCCGATCTGCAGCCCGGTTCGTCGATCATGCCGGGCAAGGTGAACCCGGTGATCCCGGAGGCGGTCCTGATGGCCGCCGCCCAGGTGACCGGAAACGACGCGACGGTCGCGACCGCGGGCGCCGCCGGGAACTTCGAACTGAACGTCATGCTGCCGGTGATCGCCAAGAACGTCCTGGAGTCGGTACGGCTGCTGGCCGCCGCGTCCCGGCTGCTGGCCGACCGTACGGTCGACGGGATCACCGCCAACGCCGAACGGGCCCGCGAGTACGCCGAGTCGTCGCCGTCCGTGGTGACACCGCTGAACAAGTACATCGGATACGAGGAGGCCGCGAAGGTCGCCAAGAAGTCGCTCGCCGAGCGGCGCACGATCCGTGAGGTGGTCCTGGCGGGCGGATACGTCGAGCGGGGCGACCTCACGGTCGAGCAACTCGACGAGGCGCTGGACGTGTTGCGGATGACCCGCCCCTGAAAGACCCTTGGAGCGCCCCGAGGCACCCCCGAGGCACCTCCAGGGCGCCTCGACCGCCGCGCGACCGGAACCGGACGGGCTGATTTCGGCCCGTCCGAGTGCCCCCCGAGTGCCTCCGCGCACCCCCGCCTAAGATCTGCGCATGACAGAGCACACGGCGGCGCACTGGGCGCCAGGGAGTCACATCCTGTGGCGGTACCGGGAGAACGGCGGCCCCCACCCGCACATCTGCCGCCCCGTGACCGTCGTCCGGGACACCGGCGAACTGCTCGCCGTCTGGCTCGCACCCGGGACCGAATGCGTCAAGCCGGTGATAGCCGACGGCACGCCCGTGCACCACGAACCGCTCGCCACGCGCTACACCAAGCCGCGCGCGGTGCGCCGCGACCGCTGGTTCGGTACGGGCGTACTGAAGCTGGCGCGGCCCGGCCAGCCGTGGTCGGTGTGGCTGTTCTGGGAGCCGGGCTGGCGCTTCAAGAACTGGTACGTCAACCTCGAAGCGCCGCGTACCCGCTGGTCAGACGGGGTCGACTCGGAGGATCACTTCCTGGACATCTCGGTGTACCCGGACCGCAGTTGGCACTGGCGCGACGAGGACGAGTTCGCCCAGGCGCAGCGGGTCGGGCTGATGGCCAAGGGGCAGGCGCGGGATGTACGCGCGGCGGGCCGGGCGGCGGTCGAGGAGATCGAGGCGTGGGGAGAGCCGTTCACGGCGGGCTGGCAGCACTGGCGGCCTGATCCCGCCTGGCGCGTACCGGCGCTTCCGGATGACTGGGACCGTACGCCCGCGCATGTGTCCTCATGAGACCCTTGCCGCGCCCCCGTGGTGCAAACGTAGGATCGTCCTCCGCAAGGGCGCGTGCCAGAAGCACGACAGCAACTGTCGGAGCACACCCGGCATTTGACCGATGTACGTCACTGAGGGGCGGCAGGACGTGGACGAAAGGTACGCCGGGGTGGTTGTGAGACCACCGGGCAGTTCCGACGCGATGGCGTGGAAGTTCCGTTCCGGGGGCACCCATTCGGGGTATCCGGTTTGGGGGATGACTTGCGCCGGGCCGCGCACAACGGGACGTGGGAACGCCGGGCGCGCAGCCCCGGACGGACGGATGCAAAACGCGTGACGGAGCACCCCACATCGCACGAGGGTCGACAGTGCGGCACGGCCCAGCCGACCGCCCCCGCGGACACCCGCGGGGCACACCAGCGATCCCCGAAGCCGCAGGCCGCGCCGGACACCGCCGGTCCCCTGGACACGGCGACCGCGTCCTTACCGCCGCAGGACGGCGTCCCCGCCACCGCCGAGCACACCCAGCCCCCGACGCCCGACCCGGCGGAGACCGCCGGCCACCGGGTGCGTCCGAGGCCCGCGGAGGACGAGCCCCCGCGCACGAGGCGTAACCCGCGGGCCAAGGGGAAGGCGCAGGACAGCATCCCGGTGCAGCCCACCGACAGCGCGCACGCCGCGCCCGGTCTGCCGGGCGGCCCGGGGACGGTGCCCGCGTCCCGGGTGCGGGCCACCGCCCCCGCGAACGGCGCCGCGGCGACGGCCTGCCCGGACGGCGACGGCGAGCCGCACGCCGAGAACGAAGGCACCGCACGGGAGCCGGACCTCCGCCGCTCGGAAGGCACCGGCGAGGTGCGCCACGCGACCACCGACACCGACACCGACACCGGCACCGGCACCGGCACCGGTGAGCTGGTTACGCCAGGCAAGGCAGGTCCGCGGCCAGGCGCTCAGCCCGTCGCGGGCGTGCCCGAGCCGCGCACCGAGCCCGGCGCCGCGGGCGGAGCCGGCGGCGGCTCGCACACCGCGGCCGCGCTCGGTGGGCGCGGCGGGCGGCGGGAAGGCGACCGGCTGCGGTTCGTCGGGGCCGCGACACGGCGGATCGCCCGAGGGATAGACCTCGACGAGATCGTGATGGGGCTCTGCCGGGCCACCGTGCCGACCTTCTCGGACGCGATCCTGGTCTACCTGCGCGACCCCCTGCCGGTCGGCGACGAGCGCCCGGTCGGCCCGGTCGTCCTGCGGCTGCGCCGTACCGACCAGCTGCGGCTGATGGACGAGGTGGCCGAGGCCCTAGCGGATGAGCAGCCCGAGCCCGAGCGGGGCGTGCTGTCGGCCGCGCTCCAGCTCCAGCCAGGCGACACCCCCGCGGCCGAACTCTGCGAGGTGCGCACCGGCGGCGCGCTCGCCGAGGTGCTCAGAGGCGTACGCCCGGTCTTCGCCGACGCGGCGTCCGCCGAGGACGCGCTGCCCGAGCTGCTCGGCGAGAGCTGGACGGTGCCGTCCGGCCCCCGCGCGATCCTCGCGCCGCTCAGGGGACGGCGCCGGGTGATCGGCGCCGCCGTGTTCCTGCGGCGGCCCGACCGTACGGCCTTCGACCCGGACGACCTGCTGGTCGCCGCCCAGCTGGCGACCCACACCGCGCTCGGCATCGACAAGGCGGTCCTCTACGGCCGCGAGGCGTACATCGCGGACGAGCTGCAGCGCACCATGCTGCCCGAGACGCTGCCGCAGCCCACCGGCGTACGACTGGCCAGCCGCTACCTCCCGGCCGCCGAGACGGCCCGGGTCGGCGGCGACTGGTACGACGCGATCCCGCTGCCCGGCAGCCGGGTCGCGCTGGTGGTCGGCGATGTCATGGGCCACTCCATGACCTCGGCGGCGATCATGGGCCAGCTGCGCACCACGGCCCAGACCCTCGCGGGCCTGGACCTGCCGCCCCAGGAGGTGCTGCACCACCTGGACGAGCAGGCCCAGCGGCTCGGCAGCGACCGCATGGCGACCTGCATGTACGCGGTGTACGACCCGGTCGCGCACCGCATCACCATCGCCAACGCGGGACATCCGCCACCGGTGCTGCTGCACCTGGGCGGCCGCGCCGAGGTGCTCCGGGTGCCGCCGGGCGCGCCGATCGGGGTCGGCGGCGTCGACTTCGAGGCCGTGGAGCTGGACGCCCCGGCCGGGGCGACGCTGCTGCTCTACACGGACGGCCTGGTCGAGTCCCGGCTGCGCGACGTGTGGACCGGCATCGAGCAGCTGCGCGAGCGGATGGCCGCCACCGCCCGGCTGACCGGACCCGACCACCCGCCGCCGCTGGAGGCGCTGTGTGACGAGGTGCTCGACATACTCGGCCCGGGCGACCGGGACGACGACATCGCGCTGCTCGCCGCCCGCTTCGACGGCATCGCGCCCAGCGACGTGGCGTACTGGTACCTGGAGCCGGAGGACGCGGCACCCTCCCGCGCCCGCCGCCTGGCCCGGCGCGCGCTGCAGCGCTGGGGCCTGGAGGAGCTCACGGACTCGGTCGAGCTGCTGGTCAGCGAGGTGGTGACGAATGCCGTGCGGTACGCGACCCGGCCGGTCACGCTGCGGCTGCTCCGTACCGACGTGCTGCGCTGCGAGGTCGGCGACGACGTACCGCAGCTGCCCCGGCTGCGCCAGGCACGGGCCACCGACGAGGGCGGCCGCGGGCTGTACCTGGTGAACCGCCTGGCCAGGCGGTGGGGCGCGACCCGGCTCTCGACCGGGAAGGTGGTCTGGTTCGAGCTGAACCGGAGCTGAGCGGCGCCAGGGCCGCCTGTCCGGCTGTCCGCCTGTCCGGCGGATCAGGCGCCCTGGTGGCCGAAACGGAAATGTTGCCGACAGGGCGTCGGCGGAGTTGACTGGCGGGGTGAACGAAGCGGCCTGACGACTTTCTTCATGACGGGAGGACGCTCGTGAGCGAGACCCCGCGGAAGGTCCCGTACACCACATCCAACTCCGGAATCCCGGTGGAGAGCGACGCCCATTCGCTCACCGTCGGATCCAACGGCCCGATCCTGCTCCAGGACCACTACCTGATCGAGAAGATGGCCCAGTTCAACCGTGAACGGGTCCCCGAGCGGGTGGTCCACGCCAAGGGCGCGGGCGCGTACGGAACCTTCGAAGTCACCAACGACGTAAGCCAGTTCACCAAGGCCGACCTCTTCCAGCCGGGCAGGCGCACCGAGATGCTGGCCCGCTTCTCGACGGTCGCCGGTGAGCAGGGCTCCCCCGACACCTGGCGGGACCCGCGCGGTTTCGCCCTCAAGTTCTATACGGAGCACGGCAACTACGACCTGGTGGGCAACAACACCCCCATCTTCTTCGTCCGTGACCCGATGAAATTCCAGGACTTCATCCGCTCGCAGAAGCGCCGCCCGGAGAGCGGGCTGCGCGACAACGACATGCAGTGGGACTTCTGGACCCTGTCCCCCGAGTCCGCGCACATGGTGACGTGGCTGATGGGCGACCGCGGCATCCCCAAGAGCTACCGCCATATGAACGGGTACTCGTCCCACACGTACATGTGGGTCAACGGCGGCGGCGAGCGGTTCTGGGTCAAGTACCACATCAAGACGGACCAGGGCATCGAGTTCCTGCCGCAGAGCACGGCGGACGAGCTCGCGGGCACGGACGCCGACGTGCACCGCCGCGACCTGTACGAGTCGATCAGGTCAGGGAACGCGCCGAGCTGGACGGTCAACGTCCAGATCATGCCGTTCGAGCACGCCCCCGACTACCGCTTCAACCCCTTCGACCTGACCAAGGTGTGGCCGCACGGCGACTACCCGCTGATCGAGGTCGGCCGGATGAGGCTCGACAAGAACCCGGAGGACTACTTCATCCACATCGAGCAGGCCGCCTTCGAGCCGTCGAACCTGGTCCCGGGCATCGGCCCGTCCCCGGACAAGATGCTGCTCGGCCGGCTCTTCTCGTACCCGGACACGCACCGCTACCGGATCGGCCCGAACTACGCGCAGCTGCCCCCCAACCGGCCGCGCTCGCAGGTCAGTTCGTACGCGAAGGACGGGCCCATGCGGTACGAGCCCGCGCGCGTCGGGGCGGTGTACGCGCCCAACTCCTATGGTGGCCCGGCCGCCGACGAGGGGTCCTTCGGGGACCCTGCGGGCTGGGAGACGGCGGGCGAGATGGTGCGCGAGGCGTACAAGCTCCACCGCGAGGACGACGACTGGAGCCAGCCGGGCACGATGGTCCGGCAGGTCCTGGACGACGCCGCGCGGGAACGCCTGGTGTCGAACGTCAGCGGGCATCTTGGGCAGGGCGTCTCGCGCCCGGTCCTGGACCGTGCGTTCCAGTACTGGCGCACCATCGACAAGGAGCTCGGCGACAGTATCGCCACCCGCGTCAACGGCGGCTGATCACGCGGTACGCGCACGACCAGGCGCCCGGGGCCACCGTGTGGTGGCTCCGGGCGCCTGGTTACGCCGTACGCGCCGGGGTCATTCGGCCTGTGGCTCTTCGGGATCCTCGGGGATGCCGATCGTGGGCTCCCCGGTCGGGTCCGGCTGGTCCGTCGGCTCGGGCGGCTCGATCGTCGGCGGCGACGGATCCTCGGTCGGCTCCTGGGTCGGCGGCTCCGGCTCCTGGGTGGGCGGCTGGGTCGTCGGGGGCTCCGGCTCCTCGGTCGGCTCCTCCGACGGCTCCTCGGACGGCTCCTCGGACGGCGTCGGCTCCTCGGACGGCGACGGCTCCGGCGGCGGGGCGACCGCCGCGCCCATGGTCGTGTCCAGGTCGAACTTGGCCGGAGCGCCCATGATGTTGAAGGTGTACGCGGCCCAGATCCGGGCCGGGAAGCTACCGCCCGCGACGCTGCCCTGGCCCGTCGTGCCGGTCATGCCACGCAGCGAGACCTGCTTGCCGCCCTCGGAGGGGGGCGCCTCACCGAAGATGCCGACCGCGGTGACCAGCTTCGGCGTGAAGCCGGCGAACCAGGCGGACTTGTTGTCGTCCGACGTTCCGGTCTTGCCCGCGACGGCCTGGCGGGCGTTGCGTACCACCGAGCCGGTGCCGTCGTCGACCACGCCGGTCAGTACGGAGGTGACGGAGTCCGCGGTGGAGCGGCTGAGCACCTGGTCGCCGATCGGATCCTTGAGGTCGATCTTGCCGCCGATGTGCTCGGCGGAGCGCACCACCGCCGGGTCGACCTGCTTGCCGTGGTTGGCGAAGGTCGCGTAGACCCCGGCCATCTGCAGCGGGCTGGCGCCCATCGTGCCCAGGGCCTGGGCGGGCACGGCCTGCTGGTCCTCGACGTCCATGCCGAGCGTGCCGGCCATCTCCATGACCTTGTCCATGCCGACGTCCACGCCCATCTGCGCGAAGACGGAGTTCACGGACTTGTTCATGGCCTTCTGGACGGTGACTGGGCCGTAGTCGACGTTGCCCTGGTTCGGCGGCGCGTAGGCGACGTCGCTGCCCTTGACGGGGGTCTTGCTGTCGCCGTTGTAGACGGTGTTCGCCGTGATCGGCTTGCCGTCCTGGGTCTTGGCCTCGTGCTCCAGCGCGGCGGCGAAGATCAGCGGCTTGAAGGTGGAGGCGGGCTGGTAGTCGGTGCGGGTGGCGTTGGACCGGTAGTGCTTGGTGTAGTCCACGCCGCCGTACAGCGCGACCACCCGGCCGGTCTTGGGGTCCACGGACGCGGCGCCGGCCTGGACGGCCGCGTCGACCTTGCTGCTCTCCGGCTTGAGCTGGTCGGTCAGCTCACCGGAGACCGCCTTCTCCAGCTGCTTCTGCTTCTTCTTGTCGATGTTGAGGGTGATCGTGAAGCCGCCCTGATCGAACTCCGCCTCGGTAAGACCGTTGGCCTCCATGACCTCCTGCTTGGCCGCGTTCACGAGGTAGCCGACCTGGCCCTCCTGGCCCGCCACCGGCTTCGGGTCATCAGGTTCGGGGAACGTCATCCCGGCCCGCTTCCCGGAGTCCAGCCAGTCCTCCCCGACCATGTTGTCCAGGACGTAGTTCCAGCGCTCCTGGGCCAGCTTCTTGCCGGTGTCGCTGGCTATCGCCCAGTCGTATTGATTCGGCGCCTGGAGCAGTGCGGCGAGATAGGCGCCCTGCTCGACGCTCAGGTCCTCGGAGTCGACGCCGTAGTAGGCCTGGGCGGCGGCCTGGATTCCGTACGCGCCTCGGCCGTAGTACGCGGTGTTCATATAGCCGACGAGGATGTCGTCCTTGCTCTTCTTCTGGTCCACCTTGAGGGCGATGACCAGTTCCTTGAGCTTGCGGCTGACCGTCTGGTCGTGGGTGAGGTAGTAGTTCTTGACGTACTGCTGGGTGATCGTCGAGCCACCCTGCTTGCCCTTGCCCCTGACGGTGTTCAGCAGACCGCGGGCGGTGCCCTTGAAGTCGACACCCTTGTCCTTGTAGAAGGACTTGTTCTCGGCGGCGACGAAGGCGTTCCTGACGTCCTTGGGTATGCGGTCCAGGCCGACGATCTCGCGGTTGCGCTTGCCGGTACGGGTCAGGATCGAGCCGTCGCTGTACTTGTAGACGTTGCTCTGGAACTCGGCGTCGGCGTTGGCCTTGGGGACGTCGACGTACAGATAGAGGCCGACGAAACCGGCCATGCCGAGCAGCACAAGCCCGAAGAACGACCCGAGGACCTTCTTCCAGGTGAAGAAACGGCGTATGCCGCGGCGCGCGCCGCCCTGCTGCGCTCGTCTGGCTTCCGCTCGGCTCATTACTCCGCTGCTCCAGTCACTGTGGTCCCCCGGTCAGCTTTGAAAGCTAACACCGGCGATAGGGACAAACGACATGCGATCCGGTCTTTTGTGGACGTGACAATCAGCACCCGCCCTCACGGGAACCGACTCCCGAAGACCGCAAAGGGTTGCCTGCCGCCTCGCACGACGTTTCGAGGGTGGCGCGCACACCTCGGTATACATCGAAGCTATACACGGCAGGTATACACGCCGTGTACAGTGCTCGCCATGTCCATCGGTCACACCCTGCTCGGACTCCTGGAGTCCGGCCCGCGCCACGGCTACGACCTCAAGCGCGCCTTCGACGAAAAGTTCGGTCACGACAAGCCGCTGCACTACGGGCAGGTCTACTCGACCATGTCGCGGCTCCTGAAGAACGGCCTCGTGGAGGTCGACGGAATAGAGGCGGGTGACGGCCCCGAGCGCAAGCGGTACGCGATCACCGAGGCCGGGATCACCGACGTCGAGCGGTGGCTCGCGACGCCCGAGAAGCCCGAGCCGTATCTGACCTCGACCCTCTACACCAAGGTCGTGCTCGCCCTGCTCACCCGCCGGGACGCCGCCGACCTGCTCGACACCCAGCGCGCCGAGCATCTGCGGATGATGCGCATCCTCACCGACCGCAAACGCAAGGGCGACCTCGCCGACCAGCTGATCTGCGACCACGCCCTGTTCCACCTCGAAGCCGACCTGCGGTGGCTGGAACTGACCGCCGCCCGTCTCGACAAGCTCGGAAAGGCGGTCGGCGCATGACCCCCGCCGGTGCCCTCCTGACCGCCCGTGACCTGCGCAAGGCGTACGGCCCGACCAACGCCCTGGACGGCGCGGAGTTCTCCATCCACGCCGGCGAGATCGTGGCCGTGATGGGCCCCTCCGGGTCCGGCAAGTCGACGCTGCTGCACTGCCTCGCCGGGATCGTCACGCCGGACTCCGGCACGATCACGTACCACGGCCGCGAGCTGTCGGCGATGAGTGACGCCGAGCGCAGCGCCCTGCGCCGCACCGAGTTCGGCTTCGTCTTCCAGTTCGGCCAGCTGGTGCCCGAGCTGACCTGCGCCGAGAACGTCGCGCTGCCGCTGCGGCTGACCGGCACCAAGCGCAGGGAAGCCGAGCGCACCGCGCTGCACTGGATGGAACGCCTGGAGGTCGACGACCTCAGGGCCAAGCGCCCCGGCGAGGTCTCCGGCGGCCAGGGCCAGCGCGTCGCGATCGCCCGCGCGCTGGTCACCGGGCCACGGATGATCTTCGCCGACGAACCGACCGGCGCCCTGGACTCGCTCAACGGCGAGCGGGTGATGGAACTGCTCACCGAGGCCGCCCGGTCCACCAACGCGGCCGTCGTCCTGGTCACCCACGAGACGCGGGTCGCCGCGTACTCCGACCGCGAGATCGTCGTACGCGACGGCAAGTCCCGGGACATGGAGCGGGCCATATGACCACGCTCTCCCCGCCGCCCACCGCGCCCCCGAACCCGGCGAAGCCCCCGCGGCCCGGACTGCTCGGCGCCTGGGTCCGCGACCTGGGCATGGGCGTACGGTTCGCCGTCGCGGGCGGCCGCGAAGGCTGGTTCCGTACGCTGCTGACCGCCGTCGGCGTCGGCCTCGGCGTGGCCCTGCTGCTGGTCACCACCGCGGTCCCGAACGCGCTGCAGAGCCGCAGCGACCGCGAGGCCGAGCGCAACGACGCGCTCTTCAGCTCCGAGGTCCTGCCCAAGGCCGACGACACGCTGCTGGTCCTGCGCACCGACACCACGTTCCGCGAAGACGACATCCGCGGCCGCCTGCTCCAGGCCGAGGGCTCCAGCGCGCCCAGGCCGCCCGGTGTCGCGAAGCTGCCGGGAGCCGGCGAGATGGTCGTCTCGCCCGCCCTGCGCGACCTCCTCGACTCCCCCGGCGGCGAGCTGCTGGCCCAGCGCCTGAACTACCGGACGGTCGGCACCATCAGCGACGACGGTCTGATCGGCCCCACCGAGCTCACCTACTACGCGGGCTCGGACAGCCTGACGGTCTCGCCGTACGGCCATCCGGTCGCGCGTCTCGACTCCTTCGGCGAAGAGCTCAGGCCGGAGCCCATGGGCCCTGTCCTGACGCTGCTCGTCCTGGTCGTGTTCGTCGTCCTGCTGATGCCGGTCGGGGTGTTCATCGCCGCAGCCGTACGGTTCGGCGGCGAGCGGCGCGACCGGCGCCTGGCCGCGCTGCGGCTGATCGGCGCCGACGGCCGGATGGTACGGCGGGTCGCCGCGGGCGAGGCCTTCGCGGGCGCCCTGCTCGGGCTGCTGCTCGGAGCCGTGATGTTCCTGGTCACCCGGCAGTTCGCCAGCGGTGTGGAGCTCTTCGACCGGAGTGTCTTCCCGCACGATCTGAACCCGTCGCTCGCGCTGGCCGTGCTGGTCGCGGCCGCGGTACCCGCCGCCGCGGTCGGGGTGACCCTGTTCGCGCTGCGCGGCGTGGTCATCGAGCCGCTCGGTGTGGTGCGTACGGCCAAGCCGCGGCGGCGGCGCCTGTGGTGGCGGCTGCTGCTGCCGGTGGCCGGAGTCGCGCTGCTCTACCCGATGTTCGGGCGCGGCGACTCGGGCGACAGCTTCAACGAGTGGATGGTCACCATCGGTGTGGTGCTGATCCTGCTCGCCGTCACCGCCCTGCTGCCGTGGCTGGTCGAGGCCTTCGTACGACGGCTCGGCGGGGGCGGCCTCTCCTGGCAACTAGCCGTACGGCGCCTGCAGTTGAGCAGCGGCACCGCGGCCACCATGGTCAACGGCATCGCGGTGGCCGTGGCGGGTGCGATCGCCCTCCAGATGCTGTTCGCCGGGGTCGAGGGCGACTTCACCAAGGAGACCGGAAAGGACCTGGAGCGCGCCCAGATGGAGGTCTACGTGCGGCAGGGCACCGACGCGGCCCGCCAGACCGCCGAGGTCAGCCGCAGGCTCCAGGACCAGAAGGGCGTGCTGAACGCCTGGGCGCTGTCCTCCACCGACCTGGCCGCCGAGGCCAAGGACCCCAAGGACAGCACCCAGTTGACGGTCGGCAGCTGCGACGCCCTGCGCGAGCTGGCGAAGCTGCCGTCCTGTCGGGACGGCGACGTCTTCCTCGTGCCGACCCCCGACGCGTCCGCGGAGGACTACGCGGACGCGGCCAAGGTCGCCAAGCCGGGCAGGAAGCTGTTCCTCGACCCGGGCTACGAGGACGACCCCGCCAGTGAGGTCGCGTGGACCGTCCCCGATTCGCCCCGTGAGGTCGTCGGCGGCAAGGCCCCGAACGGCGAACCGACCGGCGGAGTCCTCGCCACACCGGGCGCGCTGCCCGCCGCGGCGGCTGCCCTGACCCACACCAACGTCTACGTCGAGGTCGACCGGTCGGTGCCGGATGTCCTTGAGTACGTACGCAACGCCGCCGCGCTCACGCACCCGGATCTGGACGCGATCACCTACACGGCCACCGAGCAGGCGAGCCGCTTCACCGCCATCCGCACCGGCCTGTTCGTCGGCGCCGCCTGCGTGATGCTCCTGATCGGCGCGAGCCTGCTGGTCTCGCAGCTGGAGCAGCTCCGCGAGCGCAAGAAGCTGCTCTCCGCGCTGGTCGCCTTCGGCACCCGGCGCCGGACGCTGAGCCTCTCGGTCCTGTGGCAGACCGCGATCCCGATCGGCCTCGGCCTGGTCCTCGCGGCCGGCGTGGGACTGGCGCTTGGCGCCGTGCTGCTGAAGATGTCCGCCGCCCCGATCGCCGTGGACTGGGCGGGCGTCGCCGCGATGACGGGCATCGCCGCGGGGGTCGTCCTCCTGGTGACGGCCCTCAGCCTGCCGCCGCTGCTGCGGCTGATGCGCCCGGACGGGCTGCGTACGGAGTGAGTACGCGGGCCGGGCTCCCCTTGGTTGCGCCATATGGTCGCGCTGGTCGCGCCATATGGTCGCGCCACGGGGAGCCCGGCTAGCCGCCCTCGCCGACCACCCGTACCGGCAGCGCCCGCATCGCCTCCCGCAGTGCCGCCGCCAGCTCCTCGTACTCCGCGGCCCGCGCGGCCCCCGTACGCATCGCGAGCGCGATCCGCCGGGTCGGCGCGGGCTCAGCGAAGTACCCCGTCAGCAGCTGACTCGACCGGCTGGTCTCCACCTTCACCGCGGTACGCGGCAGCAGCGTGACCCCGAGCCCGCCCGCCACCAGCTGCACCAGCGTGGAGAGCCCCGCCGCGGTCGTGGACACCGGCACATCCCCGCGCCCGGCCTCCCGGCAGATGTCCAGCGCCTGATCCCGCAGACAGTGTCCCTCGTCCAACAACAGCAGGTTCAACGACTTGAGGGCCTCACGAGGGATCCCCTCCCGTCCACCCAGCCAGTGGTCCAGCGGCGTGACGAGGACGAAGTCCTCATCGAACAACGGAAGTTCACTCACCCCCGGCGCCCCCAGCGGTACCGCGAGCAGCAGCAGATCCAGCCGTCCCGACTGCAACCCGTCGAGCAGCGACGCGGTCTGCTCCTCGTGCACCTCCAACTCCAGCGCCGGATACCGCTCGTGCACCAGCCGCAGCACGGTGGGCAGCAGATACGGCGCCACCGTCGGAATCGCCCCGAGCCGCAGCACACCGGTGAACGGCCCGCGCACCGCCTCGGCCTCCTCCATCAGTGACCCCACGGCCGCCAGCACCCCCTGCGCCCGCACCGCGAGCCGCTCACCCGCGGGCGAGAGCAGCACCTTGCGCGTCGTACGCTCAAGCAGCTGTACGCCGAGCACCTCCTCCAGCGCCGAGACCGCCCCCGACAGCGCGGGCTGGCTCATCCCGATCGCCGCGGCCGCGTCCCGGAAGTGCAGATGCTCCGCGACGGCCGCGAACGCGCGCAGCTGCGCCAGCGTGGGCTGCTTGGCCCGGCCTCCGCCGCCGCTTCCCCGCTGACCACCGATAGGGCTACCGGCCACTGACAACCACCTCCGATCAGCACGACCGGGATGGTCACGCCATGTCGCACTTTCGGCGACCTGCCGAAAGACGATCACGTTAACGTGCCGTCCCGCCTCTATCCCCGGGCGCCACCTGCACAGTAAGTTCCCCGAGCCTCCCACGCTTCTTCTCCCTCTCAGGTCAAGGAGAGCCATGCGAAGAGCCCGCATGCGCAACACCAGCGTGAGCTGTATCGCGGCGCTTACCCTCGCCGCCAGCGCACTTGCCGGTACGGCCCTGGCGCACGACGGTGCCTCCGCCGACGACGGCGGCATCGACAACGCCAAGGCCACCCACGGTCACCACAGCCACCAGCACGGTGGTGACGAAGGCCATCTGCCCACCGGCAGCGAGAACGTCCGCCTGGTCAGCAAGCTCGGTCTCAAGAACGTCGAACCCGAGAAGATAGCCGACGTCGGCGTCTTCGACGGACACGCCTACCTCGCCGCCTGGGGCGGCGCGACCTGCAAGTACAACGGCGTGCACGTCGTGGACATCCGTAACCCCGAGGCCCCGGAGGAAGTCTCCTTCATCCAGTCCAAGGAGGGCAGCTACCCCGGCGAAGGCATCCAGACGCTGCACATCGACACGCCGTACTTCGACGGGGACGTCCTCGTCTCCAACAACGAGAAGTGCAAGGAGACCGCCGGATTCGGCGGCATGAACCTCTACGACGTCAGCGCCCCGGCCCACCCGACGCCGCTCGCGGAAGGCGTCGGCGACCACTCGGTCACGGGCCAGGGCAAGAAGGACGCGAACGAAATCCACAGCGTCTTCGCCTGGGACGCGGGCGACAAGGCGTACGCCGTGATCGTCGACAACGAAGAGGGCCCCGACGTCGACATCGTCGACATCACCAACCCCAAGAAGGCCAAGGTCATCGCCGAGTACGACCTCGACGAGGCCTTCCCGCAGATCGTCCAGGGCGCACCCGCCAACCTCACCGAGATCTTCCTGCACGACATGGTCGTCAAGGAGGTCGACGGCCGGCAGATCCTGCTCGCCTCCTACTGGGACGCGGGCTATGTGACGCTCGATGTGACCGACCCGAAGAACGTCACCTACGTCGGTGACTCGGACTTCGCGCCGCTCGACCCCGAGGGCCAGGAGAGCGGCCTGGAGGTCGCGCCCGAAGGCAACGCCCACCAGGCCGAGTTCACGCTCGACGACAAGTACATCGTCGGCGCCGACGAGGACTTCGGGCCGTACGCCCTCACCGCGCGCAACGTCACCGACGACACCGAGGTCACCGCAAGCCAGGGCAGCAACACCAAGCGTCTTGAGCAGGGCCAGACGGTCACCGGCGACTCGGTGTTCGTGGGCCGCGCCTGCAACGGCGACGCGGCGGTCCCCGCCGGTGACCCGGACGCCGCGGACGTCGCCGTCGTGGAGCGCGGCGCGTGCACCTTCACCGAGAAGGTCGCCAATGTCGTCGCGGCCGGTGGCTACGACGCGGTGCTGATCTTCAACCACGGCAACCCCGGCGGCTGCGACCAGACGCTCTCCATGAGCGTCGAGGGCGACATCCACACCTTCGGCATCGCACCGCGCGGCCAGGGCTTCGCCCTCTTCGACCAGCCCTACGACGACGAGGCCTGCGAGGCCGGATCAGGACCCGGCGCGCTGCCGGTGCCGCTGGGCACCAAGGGCGACCGCGTCACCTTCTCCTCGTACTTCGACGGCTGGGGCTACGCGCACCTGTACCGCAACGAGAACGGCAAGCTCACCGAGCTCGACACCTACGCGGTCCCCGAGGCGCACGACCCGGCCTACGCGACGGGCTTCGGCGACCTGTCCATCCACGAGGTCGCGGTGTCCGAGCAGCGCGCCGATCTGCTCTACTTCTCGTACTACTCGGCCGGACTGCGGGTGGCCAAGATCGACGACGACAAGATCGTCGAGGTCGGCCACTACATCGACGAGGGCGGCAACAACTTCTGGGGAGCCCAGGTCTTCGAGTCCGGCGGCAAGGAGTACGTCGCCGCCTCGGACCGTGATCACGGGCTCTACATCTTCGAGTACACCGGAGGCCAGTGACACGGAGCAGCCGGTGACGCATAGGAGCCGGTGACACGGACGGGCCGGTGACACATAGCAGCCGGTGACACAGCGGGGCCGCGCCATCGACATGGGTGCGGCCCCGCTCTCACGTCCACACTGATAGGCGCACCCGATCAACTAGGCCACGTATTGCGATTTCCGTGATCAACGCCGCCCGTGTCACTATCTCCATCCGTCCAACCCTCCCGGAAAGCCCGATATCGGGCTTTCCTTGCTGCAAGGAGAGCTGAGTGCTCACTGTCGGTGACAAGTTCCCCACCTACGACCTGACCGCCTGCGTGTCGCTGGAGAGCGGCAAGGAGTTCGCGCAGATCGACCACAAGTCCTACGAGGGCAAGTGGCGCGTGGTGTTCTTCTGGCCGAAGGACTTCACCTTCGTCTGCCCGACCGAGATCGCCGCCTTCGGCAAGCTGAACGAGGAGTTCGCCGACCGCGACGCGCAGATCCTGGGCGTCTCCGGTGACTCCGAGTTCGTGCACCACGCCTGGCGCAAGGACCACGCCGACCTGCGTGACCTGCCCTTCCCGATGCTCGCCGACTCCAAGCACGAGCTGATGCGCGACTGCGGTGTCGAGGGCGCCGACGGTTTCGCCCAGCGTGCCGTCTTCATCGTCGACCAGAACAACGAGATCCAGTTCTCCATGGTGACCGCCGGCTCCGTCGGCCGTAACCCCAAGGAGGTCCTGCGGGTTCTGGACGCGCTGCAGACCGACGAGCTCTGCCCGTGCAACTGGACCCAGGGTCAGGACACCCTCGACCCGGTCGCGCTCCTCTCCGGCGAGTGAGCGGGCTGAACTGAGATGGCTCTCGACGAACTGAAGTCCGCCATACCGGACTACGCCAAGGACCTGAAGCTGAACCTCGGTTCGGTCATCGGCAACTCCGACCTGCCGCAGCAGCAGCTGTGGGGCACCGTGCTCGCCTGCGCGATCGCGTCCCGCTCCCCCAAGGTGCTGCGCGAGCTGGAGCCGGAGGCCAAGGCCAACCTGTCGGCCGAGGCGTACACCGCCGCGAAGTCCGCCGCCGCGATCATGGCGATGAACAACGTCTTCTACCGCACGCGTCACCTGCTCTCCGACCCGGAGTACCAGGCGATGCGCGCCGGTCTGCGGATGAACGTCATCGGCAACCCGGGCGTCGAGAAGGTCGACTTCGAGCTGTGGTCCCTCGCGGTCTCCGCGATCAACGGCTGCGGGCAGTGCCTCGACTCGCACGAGCAGGTGCTGCGCAAGGCGGGGATGGACCGCGAGACGGTCCAGGAGGCGGTCAAGATCGCCGCGGTCATCCAGGCCGTGGGTGCGACGCTGGACGCCGAGGCGACGCTGGCGGCCTGATCCGCCGCGCCACTCCCTCTGAACGCCGATCGCCGGCCGGGCTCTCAGG
>NZ_JAZGRL010000001.1:2691754-2699423 GCF_046540415.1 Streptomyces sp. E11-3
CCGGCCGGGCTCTCAGGAGCCCGGCCGGCGATCGGCGTCTTCGTTCTCTTACGTGTTGCTGTGCTGCGGCGGGCGGTCCGGCAGTACGGGCGCCACCGCCACGATCGTCGCGCCGTGCGGCCCCGGCGAGGCCTTCAGGGCCTCCTCGCGCGCGTGGACACGGAGGTAGCCGACCACCGTGTTGATCACCGCCACCAGCGGTACGGCGACGACGGCACCGCTGATCCCCGCGACCAGGGCACCCGCGGAGACCGCGAGGACCACGGCGAGCGGGTGTACCCGTACCGCGCGGCCCAGGATGAACGGCTGCAGCACATGGCTCTCGATCTGCTGCACCGCGAACACCACGGCGAGCGCGAGCAGCGCCGTACCGGGTCCCTGGGTCACCAGCGCCACCACCACCGCGAGGGCGCCCGAGATCACGGCACCCACGATGGGGATGAAGGCGAACAGGAAGATGAAGACGGCGAGCGGTACGGCCATCGGGACGTCGAGGAAGTAGATGCCGATGCCGATGAACACCGCGTCGATCAGCGCGACCACCACCGTGCCGCGTACGTAGGCGGTGAGGGTCCGCCACGCGCGCGGGCCCGCGCCCGCCATGCCGGGCCTGGCCGGGGCGGGGACGAGCTTGAGCGTCCACTCCCAGATGCGCTTGCCGTCGTACAGCAGGAAGAGCGTCGAGAACATCGCCAGCACCATGCCGGTGAGGAACTCCACCAGGACCGTCACGCCCTCGAGTCCGGCCTCGGTGAGCTCCCTGGCGTTGCTGCCGACGGTGTCGCTGAGGTTGTTGGCGACGTCGTTGATCTCGTCTTCGGTCACATGCAGCGGGCCGTCGATGAGCCAGTTCTTGAGCTCCTCGATGCCGTCCTGGATCTGGCCCGCCAGGTTGTCGATGTTCTCCATGACCTGCCAGACCACGAACCAGCCGACCAGGCCCATCACCACGAACCCCGCGATGAAGGTGACGGCGGTGGCCAGGCCGCGCGGCAGTCCGTACCGGCGCAGCCTGGTGACCATGGGCTGGAGCAGCGCGGTGATCAGCAGCGCGGCGGCGAAGGACAGCACGACCAGCTGCACGGCGCCGACGATCTTCATCAACACCCAGACGAGCCCCGCCAGCACAAGCAACCGCCAGGCGGCCTCGGCGGCCACCCTGATGCTCCACGGAATAGCCCCGACGGGCTCCGGCCGCGCCGCGACAGCGGGCGCGTAGGCGGGCGGCGCGGGCACGTGCTCGCCGCCGGCACCCTCGCCGGGCGCGGCGTCGGTGGGACCGGCCCCGGCGACCGCGGAGCGCACAAGCCCACGGGACGGGGAGTCGGCGGGGCCAGCCCCGCCAGACGCAGTCCTGCCGGAAGCGAAGTGGGATGACGCGGAGTCGGCAGGGCCAGACCCGCCGGACTCCGGTCTGCCGGACACGGAGCCGCCGGACGCAGACCGGGCCGACGCGGAACCGCCAGCCGCAGCCCCGGCGGACGCGGCGCCACCGGACACGGAGTCGGCAGGGCCAGGCGCGGAACTGGCGGACGAAGTTCCGCCCGCCCCGAGACCACCGGTCCCTGTCCTGCCGGGCGCAGGCCTGCCAGAAGCGAAGTCCGCGGACGCGGCGTGGGTGGGGCCGGCCCCGGTGGCCGCGGAGTCAGCGAGCCCAGCGGACGCTGAGCCGCCGCCCCTCGGACCGCTGGACGCGAAGTCCGCGGACGCGGCGCCGGCGGGACCGGCCCCGGTGGGGCGACCCGCGCCGGGCACGGGCCTGGCGGACGAAGTCCCGCCAGACCCGGAACCACCGGGCCCGGGACCGCCAGAGGTCGAGTCGGCGGACGCCCTCGCGCCCGGCTCCGGGCCGGAGCCGGGAGGGGACGCGGGCGTCCGGGA
Organism: Streptomyces sp. E11-3; assembly: GCF_046540415.1. Taxonomy (NCBI): domain Bacteria; kingdom Bacillati; phylum Actinomycetota; class Actinomycetes; order Kitasatosporales; family Streptomycetaceae; genus Streptomyces; species Streptomyces sp. E11-3. Next base: position 2,693,636 of record NZ_JAZGRL010000001.1, read on the forward strand.
CCGGTCCGCGCGGCGGTACGCCGCGGGCTCGCCCCCGGCGTCGTACCCGCCGTACGCGTCATCGCCGCGGCGTTCGGCCTCGCGCTCGCTCAGGCGCTCGGCCAGCCGGCTCAGTCCCTCACCAACGCGGCCCAGCCAGCCTGGCACTCTCGACATGATCTTTCCTTTTCCCCCCACCGATCCCCCTGCGTCCGAACTGGAACCGTACACGCGCGAAGCCCCCCACCGAAGGACGGTGAGGGGCTGCACAAAGTTGAGCGTCCGGACCGATGGAACCGAATCGGCGTCGGCTCAGTACCAGTTGTTGTTCTGCCAGAAGCTCCACGCGCCGCACGGGCTGCCGTAGCGGTCGTTCATGTAGCCCAGGCCCCACTTGATCTGGGTGGCCGGGTTGGTCTGCCAGTCCGCCCCCGCGGAGGACATCTTGCCCGCCGGCAGCGCCTGCATCAGGCCGTAGGCGCCGGACGACGGGTTGGTCGCCTTGTAGTTCCAGCCGGACTCGTGGTCCACGATGTTGCTGAAGCACTGGAACTGGTCGCCCGGAACCATCTGCCGGGCCATCGACTTGACCTCGGCGATGGAGTACGAGCTCTGCGGTGCGAAGTCGTTGGCGGACGCCGACGCGGAACGGGACTCGGAGCGGCTGGCCTTCTCCTTGGCCTCCGCCTCCGCGCGCTCCTTGGCCTCGCGCTCGGCCTTCTCCTTCGCCGCCTTCTCTTCCGCGGCCTTCTTCTCCGCGGCTTCCTTCTTGGCGACAGCGTCCTTGGCGGCCTTCTTGCGCGCCGACTCCTCCGCGGACTTCGTAGCGGCCGAGTCCGCGGCCGCCGCCTGGGCGTCAGCCTGCTGCGTCAGGGATGCGGTCTGCACCTCGGCCTGCTGGCCTGCGGGGATCTCTGCGAGGAGTGTTGCCTCGCCAGTTGCCGCAGTGGCCTCCAGGTCATTGGAGGTGTCGGTGTTGCCCGAGGCAACACCAACGACAGCGCCGACGGTGGTGACCGCGGTGGCGGATGCCACGGCGAATCCCCGGACCGAAATCCGGCTCACACGGTTTCCTTCCAGCATCGCCCGGTCGGTGACCTTTCGGGCGCAATCGTGCCCCTTGCACTGGCCTCCCTCTGATACACGGTCACGGGAGGCACTGACCCGACGGGCAACCCTCAGGCGAGGGCGGCCTCTTGAGGCACGGGTGGCACACGGCGATCGCTATGAAGTTCTGTGGTGCCGCACCGCTGGGGGTGCAGGTGTGCCGTATGCGGGGCCTGACAGTCCCCAGACTCTGCCGGAACGGGACGGCGTGAAGCAATTCCGCGTTGCGTGGGAAAGCTCACACCCCGTTTGTCCCAGGGGTTTTACGGAAACACACACATGCCATGACGCCGCCCGGCTAGGCTCTTGCGCTTCGCCGGGCGGCGCCAACTGCCGCGTAACCGCGGTGAACTACCGCGTACTACCTCAGATGTGGCCCTCTTCGAGCATTTCGGTCACCAGCGCCGCGATCTGCGACCGCTCGGACCGCGTGAGGGTGACATGCGCGAACAGCGGATGCCCCTTCAGCTTCTCGACGACGGCGACGACTCCGTCGTATCGCCCGACCCTGAGGTTGTCGCGCTGGGCGACGTCATGAGTCAGGACAACACGCGAATTCGCCCCGATCCTGGACAGAACGGTCAACAGAACGTTCCGCTCCAGCGATTGGGCCTCGTCCACGATGACGAACGCGTCATGGAGCGAGCGGCCCCGGATATGCGTGAGCGGCAGCACCTCCAGCATTCCGCGCGCCGTCACCTCCTCGATCACCTCACGCGAGGTGACCGCCGACAGCGTGTCGAACACGGCCTGCGCCCAGGGGCTCATCTTCTCGGACTCGGAGCCCGGCAGATAGCCCAGCTCCTGCCCGCCCACCGCGTACAGCGGCCGGAAGACCATCACCTTCTTGTGCTGCTGCCGCTCCAGTACGGCCTCCAGGCCCGCGCAGAGCGCGAGCGCCGACTTTCCGGTGCCCGCCCGGCCGCCCATCGACACGATGCCGATGTCCGGGTCGAGGAGCAGGTCGAGGGCGATGCGCTGCTCCGCGCTGCGGCCCTTGATGCCGAACGCCTCGCGATCACCGCGTACGAGACGGACGTTGCCGTCCGGTGTGACGCGTCCGAGCGCCTTACCCCGCTCGGACCGCAGTGTCAGCCCGGTGTGTACGGGAAGCCCGGCGGCTTCGGGCACGTAGAGCGACTCGCCCTCGAAGAGGAGGTCCACCTGCTCCCCGGAGATGCCCAGTTCGGACATTCCGGTCCAACCGGAGTCGGTGATGGCGAGCTCGGCTCGGTACTCCTCGGCGAGCAGCCCCACCGACGAGGCCTTGATCCGCAGCGGCAGGTCCTTGGAGACGACCGTGACGTCGTACCCCTCGGCCTGGAGGTTGCGGGCGACCGCCAGGATCCGTGAGTCGTTGTCCCCCAGTCGATAGCCGGCCGGAAGTACGCCGGGATCGGAGTGGTTGAGCTCGACGCGCAGGGTGCCGCCCAGTTCGCCGATCGGGATGGGAGCGTCGAGGCGGCCGAACCGCACCCGGCAGTCGTCCAGCAGGCGCAGTGCCTGCCGGGCGAAGTAGCCGAGTTCGGGATGGTGCCTCTTCGCCTCCAGCTCTGTCACCACGACGACCGGAAGCACGACTTCGTGTTCGTCGAAGCGGGCCAGAGCACCCGGGTCGGCCAGCAGAACGCTGGTGTCGAGTACATAGGTGCGCCTGTCTGGCATGCGGCGCTTTGTGCTGGTCACCACGGAAGGACGTACCCCCTCGGCTGAGGTTGGGGAAGCGACGGCGTCGCGGGGGACCGGACCGGGCTCGGGCCCCGTTGCACGGGCCGAGCGCCGGCCCTCCGCTTGTCCGTACCGCGTACGGTCCATCGGGTGCAAAGGGCCTCCCGGGTGAGCGACCCGGTGCCGCTCACTGAGATGCGACGCCCTTGGCGCGGGCGTCGACCTGGAAGGGATATTCCCTCGAACACGTGCGGCCATGCCATGGCATATGACGACGTGAAAGTGAACAGCCTGTGGCGGGAGTCGGGCAGTACCCGACCGTGGTCTACCCGCCGTAGCGGCGGTGGCGGGCCGCGTAGTCGCGCAGCGCGCGCAGGAAGTCGACCTTACGGAAGGCGGGCCAGAAGACTTCGCAGAAGTAGTACTCGGAGTGCGCCGACTGCCAGAGCATGAACCCCGACAGACGCTGCTCCCCGCTGGTGCGGATCACCAGGTCCGGGTCGGGCTGGCCGCGCGTGTAGAGGTGCTTGGAGATCTGCTCGACGTCGACGAGCTCGGCGAGTTCCTCGAACGAGGTGCCCCGCTCGGCGTGGTCCAGGAGCAGCGAGCGCACGGCGTCGGCGATCTCCTGGCGGCCGCCGTACCCGACGGCGACGTTGACGAGTATCCCGGTGTTGTTGACCGTGGCCTGTTCGGCTTCCTTGATCACGGACTGGGTGCGCGCGGGCAGCAGGTCCATGGTGCCGACGTGGTGCACCCGCCAGCGTCCGTCCGCGGCGAGCCCGCGCACCGACTCCTCGATGATGCCGAGCAGCGGCACCAGTTCGGACTCGGGGCGGTCGAGGTTGTCGGTGGAGAGCATCCAGAGGGTGACGACACCGACATCGGTCTCGGCGCACCAGCCGAGGAACTCGGAGATCTTCTGGGCGCCGGCCTGGTGGCCTTGCGCGGTGGTGCCGCCCGATGCCTTGGCCCAGCGCCGGTTGCCATCGAGGATGACGCCGATATGCCCGGGGACCTGCGCATGGTCGAGGCGGCCTTCCACCCGGCGCGCATAGAGCCGATACACCAGGTCGCGCAGGTTCACTCTGTTCAGCCCCTCCGGCAGATGGCAGGTAAGTGCATCCCCCCAAGGGCGACACCTTACCGCCGTGCGCCCGTACGGTGCCCCATGGGTGCGCTCGTACTCAAGTAGCTTCGTACCCATGAACGACAAGTCTCTGTACCGGGCCGCCGACTCACGCTACGACTCGATCGAGTACCGGCGCACCGGCCGCTCCGGCCTGAAGCTCCCGGCCATCTCCCTCGGCCTGTGGCACAACTTCGGCGACGACCGCAGCCTCAGCTCGCAGCGGGCGATCCTGCGGCGCGCCTTCGACCTCGGTGTCACCCACTTCGACCTGGCGAACAACTACGGCCCGCCGGCCGGTTCGGCCGAGCTGAACTTCGGCAAGCTGTTCCAGCAGGACTTCGCGCCGTACCGCGACGAGCTGGTGCTCTCCACCAAGGCCGGGTACCTCATGCACCCCGGCCCGTACGGCGAGTGGGGCTCCCGCAAGTACCTGATGTCGTCGCTGGACGCGTCGCTCAAGCGGATGGGCGTCGACTACGTCGACATCTTCTACTCGCACCGCTTCGACCCGGACACCCCGCTCGAGGAGACGATGGGCGCGCTGGCCTCGGCGGTGCAGCAGGGCAAGGCGCTGTACGTGGGTGTCTCGTCGTACAACGCGGAGCAGACGCGTGAGGCGTCCCACATCCTCAAGGAGATGGGTGTACGTCCCCTGATCCACCAGCCCTCGTACTCGATGATCAACCGCTGGACCGAGGACGACGGGCTGCTCGATGTCCTGGAGGACGAGGGGCTGGGCTGCATCTCGTTCGTGCCGCTCGCCCAGGGGCTGCTCACCGGGAAGTACCTGAAGGGGATCCCGGAGGGTTCCCGTGCGACCCAGGGCAAGTCGCTGGACCCGAACCTCCTCTCGGACGAGGTGGTGCGGCGCCTCAACGGCCTGAACGACATCGCGGCCCGGCGCGGCCAGTCGCTGGCCCAGCTCGCGCTGGCCTGGGTGCTGCGGGACGAGCGGATGACGTCGGCGCTGATCGGCGCGTCCAGCGTGAAGCAGCTGGAGGAGAACGTGGCGGCGCTGGGTGGCGCGAAGCTGACCGACGAGGAGCTGGCGGAGATCGACACCTTCGCGGTGTCCACGCCGGGCACGAACATCTGGGCCGACCGGGGCTGAGCCCCTGCGCCGACCGGGGCTGAGGCCCTGCGCCGACCGGGGCTGAGCCCCTGTTCACCCCGGCCCGTGCCGTGCTCGTGCGGGCAAAAAATTCGGGCCGGTCCGTGGGGGGGATACGGACCGGCCCGAGGGGGGGAGTTACACCATAACCCTTCGTAAGCGATGCTGCGCACATCACCGCGCAATGACTACGCTCCGAGACCGCCGAGCAACAGCCCGCTGAACGCTCCGGCGAGCATGCACGGCCCGAACGGCATCGCCGTCTTACGCCCTGCCCTCCCCCGCACCACAAGGGCAAGCGCGTATCCGCCCCCGTAAAGAACCCCCGCGAAGAACCCGAGCATCAGCACCCCCCACCCGTACCACCCAAGGGTTACCCCGAGGACGACCGCCAGCTTGACGTCCCCGAACCCCATCCCGCTCGGGTAGATCAGAAACAACGCGAAATACACCCCACCCAGCGCGAGCCCCCCGAGCAGCACGCCCCGCCACGACCCACCGGCCGCGTCACTCGTGGCGGCGAGCCCGAGCAACACCAGCGCGGCGGCCGCGAGCGGCAGCGTCAGCACATCGGGCAGCCGGTGCACGGCGTGATCCACGACAGCGAGCAGTACGCCGAACGGGACGAGGCCCAGCCACACCAGGGTCTCCGGCCGCACCCCGGCGGCGGCCGCGAGGGCGACACACAGCACCGCGGTCACGGCAGCCAGAACGGACACACTGGGCCCAAACCACACCCCACACCTCGAACACCGAGGCACCCCAACCCACCCCCGCAGCACCCCACCCGC
>NZ_JAZGRL010000001.1:2699501-2723960 GCF_046540415.1 Streptomyces sp. E11-3
GGCGGCGGCCGTGGGCGGGGCTGCGGGCATGGCGAAGGGACCCTTCACGGGCAGGGGGCGGCAGGGACTCCTCCACCATACAGGAATGCATGAACAGCTCTTCATGCATTCGTTCGCTCGCGCGTTCGCCCGCTCGCTCGTTCACGCGTTCATTCGTTTCGACGCCTCTTGGCACATCGATACGATGAACCCATGGGCCACGGAGTCGACCAGCAGCGCACCACCCGCGAACGCCTGGACACCGTGGGCGCCGATGACGTCGCCGCGACCCTCCAGGCCCTGGCCACCCCGTCGCGGCTGCGCATCCTGGCCCGGCTCCAGGAGGGCCCGTGCGCGGTGGGCGAGCTCGCCGAAGCCGCCGGGATGGAGCAGTCCGCCTGCTCCCACCAGCTGCGGCTGCTGCGCAACCTGGGCCTGGTCAGGGGCGAGCGCCAGGGCCGCTCGATCGTCTACGCGCTGTACGACCACCACGTGGCCGAGCTGCTCGACCAGGCGCTGTTCCACGTGGAGCACCTGCGCCTGGGCCTACACGACGAGCCCGCGTAGTGCCACATGGTCACCTGGCCACCACCGGCCTTACCCGGGCTTCCGGGCGTCGACCAGAACCCGCGAACTGTGCGCCACGAACGGCCCGTCGACCTGGATCTGGTCGTGCAACTCCCGCAGCCGTACGCGGTACTTCTCGACGGTGAAGTCCGGCACCATCCACACCACCTTGCGCAGGAAGTGCACGACCGCCCCGACGTCGTGGAACTCCATCCGCAGCCATTCCATCCGCATGTCGACCACGTCGAGCCCGGCCGCCTCGGCCGCCGCACGCTCCAGCTCCGGGTGCCGACCGCGCCGTACGGCCTCCGGCTGCGGCCCGAGGAAGTACTCGACGAGCTCGAAGACGCTGGCCGGGCCCACATGCTGGGCGAAGTACGTACCACCGGGGCGGAGTAGCCGCGCGATCTCCGTGAAGTACGGCTTCTGCGGGTGACGGCTGACCACCAGGTCGAAGGCGCCGTCCGCGAACGGCAGCGGCGGCTCCTCGGGGGCGGCGACCACGGCCGTACCCAGCGGGTGCAGCAGCGCGGTCGCCTTGGCGAGGTTCGGCGGCCAGCCCTCGGTGGCGACACACAGCGGCGGCCGCTTCCGTACGCCCGCGAGCACCTCGCCGCCGCCGGTCTGGATGTCCAGGGCGGCCGTGGCCACCGCCATCCGCTCGCCCAGGGAGCGCTGGTAGCCCCAGGAGGGCCGGGCCTCGGTCGCGCGCCCCTCGAACCAGGAGAAGTCCCAGCCGGCGACGGGTGCGGCGGCGGCCTCGGCGACGAGGTCATCGAAGGACGACGTACGGCTCACACTCATACGGCGATCGTCGCAGCGGGCGCGGACGGTCGCACCCCGGTTTCGCCTCAGCCGCCGCTCACACCGGCTGGCCCACCGGCCGTACCACCACCGTGTTGACGTCCACCCCGCTGGGCTGGTTGATCGCCCACACCAGCGAGTCGGCGAGCTGGTCCGCGGTGAGCAGCAGCCCGTCCGGGAGGTGGCCCAGACCGTCCCAGAACGGCGTCTCCACCCGCCCCGGAGCGATCAGCGTGACGCCGACGCCGTCCCCCGTGACCATCCGCCGGGTGTTCTCGGCGAGCCCGGTCACCGCCCACTTGGTCGCGCCGTAGAAGTTGCCCGGCCCGTAGACGAACCCCGCGACGCTGCCGACCAGCACGATCCGCCCCCGTGACTCCTTGAGGTGCGGCAGCGCGGCCCGGATCAGCAGCGCGGGGCCCAGGACATTGGTCAGCACCATCTCGCGCCAGCCCTCGGGGTCCCCGTCGGCGAGGGTGTCGTGGGTGGCGAACCCGGCGTTGGCGACAGCGGCGTCCAGCCGCCCGAACTCCGCGACCGTGGTCGCGACCGCCGCCTCCACCGAGGCGGGGTCGGCCGCGTCCCCCGGCAGCGTCAACAGCTCGGCGGGCGAGCCGAGTTCCTTCGCGAACGTACGGAGGCGGTCCTCGCCGCGGCCGGTGACGGCCACCCGGTGGCCCTGGGCGAGGAGTTGGCGCGCGGCGGCGGCTCCGATACCGCTGCCGCCGCCGGTGATGAGGGTGACGGGTGGGGTGTTGTTGGTGTGGGTCGGCTTCATGGCGGCGAGTGCATCACTTGGAGCGCGCTCGATGTCAAGGTCAGTCCGCCACCCGTACCGACTTCACGATCTCCTCGACCTCGGCCGGAGTCAGCTGCCCCGCCACGTAGTTGAGCCGTACGAGGACGAACGGCCGCTTGCCGTTCCCGCCCTCCGCGGCGATCAGATCCGTGCCCAGGACCTTGGCACCCTTGCGCGCCAGCCCCTCCCCGCCCGGGGACTCACGCTCCGGGTAGTCGATGCGGAAGACCTCGCCGGGGACGCCGTCGTGGTCGACCTTCCCGAAGGTCTTCGTACCGCCGCCGAAGGTGTACGTACGGCGGGCATCGTGGGCGGCGAAGGCGACGCTGCTCGCGGTGGAGAAGTCGCGCCTGACGGAGAGCCTGCCGACGGGGTCGCCGCCTTTGCGGAGTTCGGCGACGGCGTCGAGGTCGTCGGTGGGGTCGCCCTCCTCCCAGCCCGTGGGAAAGGTGACGGACACCTTCCCGGCCGTGAGGGTGTTCTTCTCGCTCGCGGGTGTGCTGCCGTCGCCGTCGCCGCCGCAGCCGGTCAGCAGCGTGGCGACGAGCGCGGCGCCCAGGGCCGCGTTCCTGTACCTCATGACGTGGTGGCCCTTCCGGTCCAGTCCCTCATCGGTCGTCCTCACTGGTCGCAGATCTCGTTGCGCTGGTACCTGCGGTTGTCGCCCTGAGGCATGCCAAGGTAGTCGCCCGACCTGATCTCCGCGCTGGTCTCGGTGATCGTCCTGTCGTAGCCCAGGCTGGCCATGGCGTTGAGTTCGAAGCCGAAGCTGGCGCTGTCCTCCACCGAGTCGTACGTCGCCCTGGTCGTCTTGGCGTGCTCGAACAGCAGGTTGCCGAACGCGTCGCCGCGGTCCGGGCGGGTCGCCGGGGCCGGGTCCATGAAGGCCGTCTCGAAGGGCTTCGCGGCGTTGGTCGGGTCGTTCAGCCACCGCTCGGCCGTGGCGCGCATCTGGTCGCCGTCGGGGCCCTCGGGGATCTCCAGGGTGGTGGTGATGACCTCGGTCTCGCCCATACCGGCGCTCACCCCGAGGTTGCCGCTGCCGTCGCCGTCGGCGTCGCTGTCGCCACCCTTGCCCGACCCCGACCCCGACCCGGCTCCGTCGCCGCCCGGTGCGGTGATCCCCGCGTCCGCGCGCGCCTTGGTGTCCACGGTGCGGGTGATGACGATCTTCCGCAGCTCGCCGTCGTCCTGGCCCCGGGTGACGCCGATCGCGCCGTTGCGCGTGTGTCCCGCGTACGCCCCGGCCTCGGCGACGCCTGCGTCCACCTCGGCGCCCAGTTCGCCTCGGAGTTGGAAGGCGTACGTCTCGGTCGTCGTCCCCGCTTTGGCGTCGTCGGCCGTGGTGACGCTGCTGGCCACCTCCAGCTTCCCGGAGGCGCCCACCTCCAGGTCGCCGAGTGCGGGTCCGGCCAGGTTGGCTTCGACGCCCGCGCTGGTCTGGAGGGTGCGGAAGGTGACGCGGTTGGCGTCCATCTCGCGTTCGAGGCGCTCGCGGATCTCCTTGTTGCTGCCGGATACGTGCTCGCGGTACGTATCCCGGATGATCCGCCAGCCGGGCTTGGTCCAGTTGCTCTGGTCGGCTTCGTGCAGACGCTGCAGGTCGCCTTTAAACCTCTCGGCCTCTCCTTTGCTGTCGAAGACCCAGGTGTCGCCCTCGGTGAACTCCAGGCCGCCGCCCACCTTCACGGTCCCGCCCGCGCCCGGCTTGGCGCCTTCGCCGAGGTCGGCCTTGGCGCCGAAGCCCGCCTTGAACTCCAGGCCGGCGTTCACCCCGTCCGCGAACGTCATCTGGTACTTCTTCGTGCGTTCGCCGTTCGGGCCCTCGACGTTGAACTCCTCCATCTTGAACTGGTGCTTGTCGCCGACCGTGAACCAGAGGATCTTGGCCTCGTTGCTCACGGTCTCGGTGCTGCTGGCGACCTGGCACTCCGTCGGCCGGTAGTCCTCGTCGGTCCTGCCGTCGTTGCCGCCGTTGCCGTCGTCCGCCTGGTCGCCGCTGCCAGCGCAACCGCCGCCGCCCTGCCCGACGATGGCCAGCACGGCACACCGGGCGCGCTCCGCGACGACCGCGCCGGTGGGGGTGGCGAACGTCGCCACGGCGATCGCCGCGATGAGGGCGAGCACGGCGGCGTACTCAAGGGTCGCGGCACCGGTGTCGCGCGGCCTCCGCTTGCTTCCCTCGCTCTCCTCGCGCCCCGAACTCCCCGCCATCCCACACCCCTTGCCCGGCCCCACCCCGCGCTACGGGGCGCCGCTCGCTGCTGCGACGCCCCGAGGCTAGGCAGGACCGGGCGCGGGGTCTTGAGCCCGTGGGCCCAGTGGCGGGCCTAACGCGTGTCTGGCGAATCATGGACGGTCGCGAATCGGGTCGATCACCCTGGACCGGATCCGGTGCCGAACCGGTAGTGCTTGCGCCGCCGGTCGGTCGTTTGCATGGCGCGCACAGATCTTGTCATTCCCTGTACTGCCACAGTCCGCTTCCGGCGTTGTAGAGCACTTTCTCCCTGGCTGCACGCGGCGTGGCTGAGGGCGGGCAAGCTGTGTGCCCGGCCCTGCGCGGGCGAGTGCAGAGGGGAGAAGGGCGAGCGGCAGGTGGGCAATCTGCCGGTGGGAAAGACGAGCATGGTGGGCCGCCGTACCGAACTGGCTGAGATCGGGCTGCTGTTCGCGGGGGCGGCGCGGTTGGTGACGCTCACGGGGGTCGGCGGGGTGGGTAAGACCCGGCTCGCGCTGGAGGCCGCGGCCGGGCTGCAATCCCGCTTCCGGGACGGGGTGTGGCTGGTGGAACTGTCGCCGCTGGGCGAGGGCGACGCGCTGCCGTATGCCATCGCCGAGGCGCTGCCGCTGGCCGACCAGACCACCCGCCCGATGATCGATGTCCTGGCCGAGTATCTGGCCGACCGGGAATTGCTGCTGGTCCTGGACACCTGCGAGCATCTGGCCGACGCCTGCGCGCTGACCCTCGAGGTGCTGTCGCGGGCCGCGCCGGGCCTGCGGGTCCTGGTCACCAGCCGATGTCCGCTGAACGTTCCCGGCGAGGAGGTGTGCACGGTCGAGCCGCTGGCTCTCCCGCAGACCGACGACGCGGCGGCGGCCGAGGCGGATGCGGTGGTGCTGCTGGCCGAGCGCGCCGCCCAGAAGGTTCCCGGCCTCGCGGCCGACGACGCTGGCCGGGCCGATCTGGTTGGCCTGGCCCGGCGGTTGGAAGGTCTGCCGTTGGCCATCGAGCTGGCCGCTGCGCGCCTGGGCGAGCTGTCGGTGCGGGAGTTGACCGACCGCCTCGACGACCGGTTCGCCGTCCTGGGGGACACCGACACGGTGGTGTACGGGACCGAGCCGCCCTGGCACCAGGCCCTGCGGACCGCGATCGGCTGGAGCCACCAGCTGTGCTGCCCGGCCGAACGCCTGCTGTGGGCCCGCCTGTCGGTATTCGCCGGGACCTTCGACGCCGAGGCGGCTCGCACGGTGTGCGCCGACCGGCATCTGCCTGCCGAACGCATCACTGGCCTGCTGGCCGCGCTGGTGGACAAGTCGATCGTGGCCTGGCAGCCCAACGCCGACGGGGACCGCTACCGCATGCTGGACACGCTGCGCGAATTCGGCGCCGGCTGGCTGCGCCACCTGGGCGAGGCGGAGGAACTGCGCTGCCGCCACCGGATCCACTACCGGGCGCTGGCCCTGCGCGCGGACGCCGCCTGGATGGGGCCCGAACAGCTCGCCTGGTACGAGCGGACGTCCGCTGACCATGCCAACTTCCGTGCCGCGCTGGACTTCTGCCTGGGCGAGGGGAAGGACGGACGCACCGCGCTGGAACTGGGCGGGGCCCTGTGGTTCTTCTGGCTCGCCTGCGGCTTCTTGCGGGAAGGCCGCCACTACCTCGACCGAGCCCTGCAGCAGTGCCCGACATCGGGCCCGGCCCGCAGCAAAGGGGTGTGGACCGGCGGCGTGGTCGCCATGGGGCAGGGCGACTCCGACACCGTCGCGCGAATGGCACAGGAGTTCCGGGCCGACGCCGAGGCGCCGGCCGACCCGGCCTCGCTGATCGCCACCGCCCACCTCGAAGGCACGCACCTGGTGCTGTGCGGGAAACCCGCGCAGGCCGCCACGGTCTTCGATGCTGTGCCGTACACCCAGGAGCACGGCGGTGCGTACACCGGGGCGCGCTTCCTGACATGGCTGGTACGCACGTACGCCTACACCAGCCTGGGGGAGTTCACGGAGGCCGCCGCGGCAGCCGCCGCTCTGCGCGCGGAGTGCGTCAAACGCGGCGAGCGGTGGATCCGGGCCTTCGCCGACTACGTACAGGGGCAGGCGGCGTTCGGCCTGGGCCGACTGGACGAGGCCGCCACGCACACGCGAACCGCCCTGAAGGGTAAGGCCGCGCTCCACGACAGCATCGGCATCGCCATGGCCCTCGACCTGCTGGCCTCGGTAGCCGCCGCCACCGGACAGGGCGAGCGGGCGGCCCGCCTCCTGGGCATCAGCCAGCGGATCTGGGACACCACCGGCCGGTCGCAGGTCGGCCTGCCCGACCTCCTCGCCGCCCGCGAAGCCTGCGAACGCCAAGCACGGGAGACCACCGGGGACACCGGGTACGAGGCGGCCTTCCGCAAGGGCCTAGAGGACAGCACCGACGACGGCCTCGCCTACGCCCTGCACCAGACCTGATCGCGCAGTCCAACGCCCGCCCGGGCCGGGCCCATCCTTCCGATCGCGATGCTCGACGTGGTCGCGGAGATGACGGGCGTCTCCACCCCGCTGACGAACGGGCACAAGAACCACGTGTCCATGGCCGACCGCTTCCACACCCTCATGACCGAGGACCTCGGCCACGAGAAGTACGCGGTCTGCGGTTCCGACTACGGAGCCCAGGTCGCCGCCCAGCTCGCCCACCGCTACCCCGAGCAGGTCATCGGGGTCCGTCTGGGCATGCCCTCCGAGCTGCCGGCGTTCCAGGGAGACCGCTACGGGGACTCCACCGGCGCTCGGCAGGCCCCCGAGGACGCCTCGCCCGAACTGCGCGCCGATTTCAAGTGGTACGACGAGACACTCGTCTCGCACGTGGTCGTGGCCTGCCTGGACGCCCAGACCGCGACCCATGGCCTGAACGACTCGCCGGCCGGACTGCTGGCCTGGCTCCTTGAGCGGTGGACCCACCCGGCCATCACCGTGCCCACCAGTTTCAGCCTGCACCTCGGCGACTCCGCCTCCCCGGGAATCAACACCCCCGAACAGTACGAGGCGCTGCTGCGGCAGATCGGCGCCCACATCTACGCGGACCTGCGCGACGTCAACGTCCGTGACAAGGGCGGCCACTTCGGGCAGTGGGGGGACCCCGACGCCTGGGTAGACGACCTGCGCCGCGCCTTTCGACCGCTGCGCTGACCGCAAAACCCCCGCGACGACTGGGGTGAACCGGCGCCGACCACAGCGCCGGTTCACCCGGAAGCGGACACCAGACGCCTCCAGCAGATGAGCGCGCGTCCGAGGACCAGAAGGGCTTCGTGGATGTCGTCGCGGATCTCCCAACGGATCCGCAGGCGGCGAAACCAGTGCAGACGAGCGAACGCACGCTCTACGACCCAGCGTTGGGCGCGGAGGCCGGAGCCGTGCCCGGTGCCACGCCGCGGCGCCGGGGCCCACTCTCAACCGTGGGCAACAGCGGCTCGATCGCTTGGCTTCTCAGGTGAGTGCCAGGGCGGCGACCACCGGTGCCGCGTACATCAGCGGGGCCGGGATGTGGGCGTACCGGCGCGCCCGGAGCACGGTGATGACGGCGCCGGTGAAGTAGAGCACCAGGCCGATCCCGGCCAGCAGCCCGATGACGGGCACGGCCAGGCCGACCAGCAGCCCGGCCGCCCCCGCGGCCTTGGCCGTGCCGAGCCAGGTCCACCACGAGCGGGGAACGCCGTACTCGGCCAGGGGCTCCACGACCCACTTGACCCGGAAGAAGACGGAGGCGGCCGAGAAGCCTGCCATGACGGCGGCAAGGACGGTGACGACGACGTAGGCGGTGGACATCAGGAGTGCTCCTCATCGGATCGGGTGCGTCACTCCCTATGACCCGCCCCGGAGCAGGAATGTGACCGGTCCTAGGAGAATCCCAGGAGAGTCCTAGGAGACGAGTTCGGTGCGTACGAGGTGGCGGTCGAGGATGTCCCGCAGGCGGTCGACGTCGGACGCGCTCCGCACCCCGCGCTTGGGGATGATGACGTACCCGACCGCGCGGGTGTCCTTGCCCAGCACCACGAACAGGTCCGGGGTCTCGACGAAGTAGGGGTACGGCCCCCATCCGACAGTCACCGTCGTGTGCGCCCCCGCGCCCCGCACGCCGGACCCGTCGATGGTCATGCGGTACTCGCCTTCGGCGGCGGCCATCCGGTACACCGCCCGGGCCTGCCGCCGCCTGCTCGCCCAGGCGACCAGGCTCCCCACCAGCCAGCCGGTCAGCGCCCCGGCGACGGGGAGCCCCACGAGCGTCGCCATGCCTTCAACGGGAAGGGACACCGCCCAGCCGAAGACCGCCGCGCCGACCACCGAAACGCCGACACCGATCCCCGTCTGCCGCAGCCACGCCCGCGACCGCGCCAGCACGCGCGCCCGCACCCGCAGAGCCGCGCGGATGTCATCGAGCGTCGGCAGATACACCAGTTCCGCCGACTGCTCGGCGTCCTCGCGTGCGACGGGATGCATGATGGGTCGGACTCCCCCGGCTTACGGACATTGCGCGGGAGGGACCCTACCCCGAGCGCCGGACATACGATTCCAGCGTGCCGCGACGCCGGATATCGAGCGTCGCGCAGTGGAACGAGCCGCCGAACGGCGCGTAGTGCAGCAAATTGCACGGGATCGGCTCGAACCCCCACCCTTCCAGCGCGCGCAGCATGTCGGTGTGGTGCCGCTCCGCGATCACCCGCCTGTCGTCGATCATGAGGACGTTCATGCTGAGCCACTTGCCGCACATCGAGGTGACCTTGAGCAGGCGCTCGTCGATCGGGTTGGGCTCGGGGGCCACCAGAATGTCCCACGAGGTCAGGATGTCGGGCAGGCGGTCGACGTCGACGTACTCGGGATTGACCAGTGCCTTGCCGGGCGCGAGCGGGAGGAACGTCGTGTCGATGTGCATGGGTCTGCGGCAGCGGCTCTCGATCTCGTGGATGCGATAGCCGGATCCGAGATGGCGGCGCAGCCATTCGATGCCCATCGCATTGGTGACGTTGCTCCGCGTCACGAACAGGTCGCGTCCCGCACGCACGAAATCCGCCGCGTCGAATACCGGCTCGAACTCGGTGAGGATGCGGCGCACCGGCTCGCCCGCATCGGAGACACGGAAATCCGCCTCGAACAGTTCGTCGGTGAGCTGCGGCTTGGGTGCCGCCGTCCAGCGCGCACCGCGCCGGAAGTAGTCCTTGAGGATCGCGCGATAGGCGTGGGTCTCGAAATACCGGCAGGGCCAGGCCATCGGGGTCTCGATGATCTCGTCGCCGATCACGAGCATGCTGTCGCGCGGGCAGGCGTTGCAGAATCCGCGCGATGACCAGTCGGGGGTGCTGAAGCGTTCCCGGTGGGCGACCACGTCCGGGCGTCTGACCGTGATGCCGAGGGACCGCAGGAGAGCGATGAACTCATCGAGTTCATGCTGCGCCCGCTCGATCAGCGCGCGCGGATAGCCGAGACCGGCGGCAAGTCCCTGCAGCCGCGCACCCCATGCCGGAATGTTGCAGGCCACGGCCGGATGGTCGGAAGGGATCGTCGCGCCGTCGAGACGTCCGACGATGACCTCCTCCAGCGGGTCCCACTCGTTGTGTGAATTGACCGGGGAAACGAGAGGCTCCACGGCACCAAATATATCAATGTGTTACCTAAAGCGTACGAACTCCCTCTCTCCTGCTGGTCGCCGTGACGTCGCGCATGCGCGTCAGGAAGCGGCGGACCGTCGCCAGCTCCGCCTCGTCGAAGGAGCGGGTAGCCGTCACCATCTCGTTGATCAGCGGGCCGAAGAACGACCAGCCCAGGGCGACGGCCTTGTCCTCGACGGCCAGCAGTACGCGGCGGCGGTCGCGGGTGTCCCGTTCGCGGCGGACCAGACCCAGCCGCTCCAGTCGGTCGATGAGCGCGGTGGTGGACGCGGAGTTCAGGCCCAGCTGCGGGCCCAGCCACCCAGGTGTGGCGGCGATGTCCGCGCGGTCGGCGTCCAGCAGGTTGATCAATGCGCGTACGTCCGTGGGGTGCAGGCCGTTGCGGGAGGCGAACTCGGCGGCGAAGAGGTCGAGTTCGACGGTGATGGCGCGCAGGAGGTGGACCAGTTGGAGTTCCGCGCTCTGATCGTCCATGTGTCCCTCCGAGGCTCGCCCCGCTATTATCTCGACGATCGAGAGAATCGACAGACGAGTGATTCTAGCGGAGGGAACAGCAGCCATGAACGACGCAGCGGCGGGCTTCTTCACGGCGTACGACACCGTGCTGCGGGAGCGATGGCCCGCCGATCTCCGCAGCGTGGACGTGCACTCCGCCTACGGCACGACCCGCGTCCACGTCTGCGGGCCCGAAGACGCACCCCCGCTCGTCCTCCTACCGGGCGGCGGGACCACCGCGGCCTCGTGGTTCGCCAACGTGGAGGAGCTCGCCCGCGCCCACCGCGTGTACGCGGTCGACCTGATGGGCGACATCGGCCGCAGCGTCCACGACGGGGCGCCGCTGCGCGGCGTCGGGGATCTGATGGCGTGGCTGGACGAGGTCTTCGCAGCATCGGAACTGGGGCTGGCACCGGAGCCGGGCCCGGGGCCGGAGCTGGGCCCGGGGCCGGAGCTGGGCCCGGGGCCGGAGCTGGGACCAGGACCGCGGGACGGCGTGCGGCTGTGCGGGCACTCGTACGGTGCGTGGATCGCCCTGAACTACGCCCTGCACGCACCCCAACGCGTCAGCGGACTCGCGCTCCTCGACCCCACCAACTGCTTCGGCGGCATGAGCCCGCGCTACCTGCTACACGCGGTCCCGCTCCTGCTCAGGCCGACCGCCCAACGCCAACGCGCCTTCCTCCGCTGGGAGACCGGCCGCGCGCCCGCCGATCCCGTCTGGCAGGCCTTCCTGGACAGCGCCGCCACCGCGGAGCGGTCGAAGGTCGTCGCGATGCGGCGTCCCAAGGAGGAGAGCCTCGGGGCACTCCGGGACATCCCGACGCTGGTGCTCCTGGCCGGGCACAGCCGCGTGCACGACGTCCGACGCGTTGCCGACAGCGCCCGTCGGCTCCTGCCGCACGCGACCGTCGCCACGCTGCCCGACGCGTCCCATCACTCCATCCCGACCGAGCGGCCCGCCGAACTCAACCGCCTGCTCACGAAGTTCCTGAGCTGACGGTCCGGGGCGCGGGGTACGGCCCGCGCTAGCCTCCCAGGGCGCCCAGCTGCTGCATCAGGCCCAGATTGTCGAGGTTCCACCAGCTCTCGGCCAGCTTGCCGCCTTCGCAGCGGAAGGTGCAGTGGCCGGTTCCGCCGACGAGCTCCTTGTTGGTGGCCTTGATTCCCTTGAATTCGCGGGCGTGTCGACCCGTGATGGAGAGCCGCGCGGTCACGAGGTCGCCCTCGGCGGTCATGCTCTCGATGACCATCCGGGGTTCGAGGGCCTCCAGGGTCTCCCGGCGTTCCCGCTTGAGCTGTTCGAAAGCGAGGTCGTCGGACGACAGGGACGGGTCGTGTTCGCGGTAGTCGGCGGTACACAGCGCGTCCGCGGCGTCGACGTTGCAGCTGTTCACGACCTCCTCGAAGAACCGCCGTACCGCGTCCTTGTTCAGTTGCTCGTCGCGTACGACGTCCAGATCGGTGAAGGTCGGCGCCACGTCACACAGCGCCACCATCTCCTCGAAGATCCGGTTGGTCTCGGGAAGGTGCGAGTTCTTCATCGCCTCCTCGTACGAGGGGAACTCCACGATCTCCACGACATGCGACGCGTCGGCGCGGTCCTGCCCCATGATCGCGTGGGTGGCGGTCCGCTTCCCCTTGGTGGCCTCGGCCCAGCTGTCCATCACCCGGTTCAGCTCGTCGATGCGGCTTGTCTGGCAGTCGATGACCTGCACGAATGTCATGACGCTCATCTCCTCGCGTAGGAGCGTCCCAATATCTTCAGGCTATGCCCGCCCCACCGCCCTGTCGCGGGCGGCCGACCCCCGGGGGGAAGAGTCGCGGTATCGCGTCACAAAGGTGACTGGGCGCCTTGAGACGCCCCGGTGTCCCGGTGTCCCGTACCGCCCAGTCACCGTTCGTGGTTTCCGCCCGTCCCCATCGCAATCGAATGAGTGCCGTGCGCGGGGCGGTGGGCGGGTCAGACCTCGAGTTCGGACTCGATCCTCTTGAGCTGGTGGCGCGCCATCGCCAGGTTCGCCTTGCTCCTGTCGAGCGCCATGTAGAGGAACAGGCCGTTGTTCTTGTTGTGGGACACGAGGATCCGGATCAGGTGGTACTGGTCGTTGAGTGTGATCAGGATGTCCTCGATCCCGCCCTTGATGCCGAGCATCTCAATGGCGCGCACCTTGGCGCGGACGACGTCCGTGTTCCCCGCCGCGGCCACGTTCATGTCGAGGTCCTTGTTGCCTCCCAGAGTGCCGAGGGCCATGCCGCTGTTGTAGTCGACGAGGGCCGCGCCGAGAGCGCCGTCGACGGAGGTCATTGCTTCCTTGAGCGCGGTATCAGTGTTGAACATGGGGCTCGTACTTCCTTTTCGTCTGCTGTTGGAGCGGGGAGCGGGGGGAGTCATGGTCAGGTGTTCTCCAGTCGGTCGAGCACACCGTCGAGCAGCTCGCTGATGCGTGCGCTGGAACGGCGCGCCTCCAGATGGAGCCGGCCCACGTTGACGCGCGGCTCCGCCAGGAGCATCAGGACGGCCGAGGGGCCCGCCGCGTAGGCCGCGGCATAGCCCCCTTCGCCGTGGATCAGTACTTCGCCGGCGCGGCCCTGACCGACCGCGTCCGACAGCAGTTGGGCGGCGCCGAGCGCGTCCGCGGTGAGCCGGGCGAGGTGTTCCGTCCGTTCGTTCACGGTGTCCCGCGCGAGCACGCGGCCGTCGGCTCCGGCTGCCAGTGCACCGGTGAGCTGGGGAACGCAGGCCCGCAGCCGTCTGAGTTCACTGAGCACCTCGGGTGCTGCCGCCATCAGATACCTCCTCTGTCTTCTCCTGGCGCGGCGGGCCAGGAGCCTCACGGCGTACTCACGGCCCGGTGGGTCGGTACCGGATGTCACAGGGCCTCCAGGGCGCTACGAAGCCGACGCAGCAAGGCCGTGTCGGGTTCGGCGAACCCGTCCGGGGCCCAGGGCCTGTCGTCCGGCGAAGGTCTCGGCGCGGTTGTCGGCGCGGTTCGCTGCGCGGTTCGCTGCGCGGTTCTCGGCAAGGGTCCCGGCGAGCGTCCGGGCGTGGCACCGGACGGCGGGCCGGGCGGGGCGATCAGTCCCGCGACGGCCAGTCGGCGCACGTCGAGCAGGACACGGAAGGCCGGACGGCCGAGCAGCCGGGAGATGTCCGCCGGGGTGTGTGTGCCGTCGGCGAATTCGAGCAGGGCGCTCTGGTGCCGCGGCACGGTCTGGCCGGGGGCCGGCCGCCGCCGGACCAAGGGCTGGGTGTCGATCGCCGGGCCCGGCCACAGGGCGTCGAGCAGCCGCCTGCGCCGTCGGCACTCCGCTTCCACCAGCTCGGCGGGTACGGCGCAGACCGTGCCGAGCCGGTGGACGAGGCCTTTCTGGAACCGGGCCGGACCGCGGCACGGGGCCAGGGCGAAGTGCGCGGCGTCGAACAACGACGTCAGCAGGCAGAGCTCCAACTCGCCCGGAGTCAGCGGGCCGCCGTCGGCCAGGAGGTGGCTCGCGGTGGGATGAGGGCCCACGCGCGCGACCATCTCGTCCCCCCGCGCGACCATCTCGTCCCAGGCGGCGCGCGGCAGTCGGCCGGACGCCGTCAGCAGGACGTCGACGCCGGGCGCCGCCGCACTCTCGGCGTGCACGACTCGGCCGTCGGCGAGGTAGAGCGTCCCGGCCTCGCGCAACAGCGCACCGGTGGCCCGCTCGGTGGCCAGGCGGAGCAGCATGGAGCAGCGGGCGGGCAGCGGGGAAGCGGGCACGGCCGTTCTCATTCCAGGACCAGTCGTTCGGCGACATCCCGGAGGCGGAGCCGGGTGGCCGCGAGGTTGCCGGTGTCGCGGTCGAGCCACACGTACAGCAGGACGCTGCTGTCGAAGGCCGTCTCGATGAAGCGCAGTACGTGGTACGCGGTGCGCGTGGTGACGATCAGGTCCTCGACGGCACGGCACCCCGGGCCGTCGGTGCGGTCCGGGCCGTCGGTGCGGTCCGGACCATCGGTCTCCGGTGCGGACTGGAAGGTGCCGTACTCCATGGACAGGCGGGCCAGGTCCGCGGTCTCCGCGGCGGCGGTCTCAGGTGTGCCTCCTGGCGCGTCCCCGACCGACCCGAGGGCGAGACCGCAGCTCCAGTCCACGAGTGCGGCGCCCCGCGAGCCCGGCAAGGACATGACTTCACGCAGGCATACGTCGATACCGGGCACCCGCCCCACTCCTCTCCCCGCGCGGCGATCGGCACAACTGCCGCACCGCGATGACGCGGAGGTTATGCAGGGCGGAAACACCCGGGAAGTAGACGGGAACATTCCAGCGGAACATGCCCGAGTCCGATAACTCCGCACCGCGGGATGTCCGTTCTTTCATCTGACTTGGCTATGTTTCATCACTTTGTTCAGCTCGTGCGGAAATTCCGGTGCTGCTTGGTAGACATACATCCGCGATGTCACACGTCGGGCATGTGTGTGAATTCGACGTGTCCTGAACCGAGTTGGGGATCAGGGGGCGGACTCGCAGTCGTCCATCCATAGGGCTCGGCAGTCAGGAGGAGCGGTGTCGGACCTGCCCGGCGTCCTCGATCCGGCCGGATACGGCCTGCTGTCGCGCACGCTCACCCGGTGTGAGGGCGACGCGGTGACCGGAAGGGTGCGGGTGACGGGCAGCCCCGGAGGCGTCTTCCATCTCCGACGCGGGCAGGTGGTCGCCGTGGAGAGCCCGGGTGCCCCTGGCCCGGAGGCGCTGCTGCTGCGCTCGGGACGCCTGAGCGAGGCCGACTGGGCCGATGTCCTGGCGGCAGGCGCGTCCGCGCGCTGGCCAGGACCCGAGCTGATCGCGCGCGGCTGTATCGGGGCGGCCGAACTGCGCGTCATCTGTGTGATGGCCGCACGGGACGCGGTGTTCGCGATGGTCGCGGGCGAGGTGACCGAGTGCGCCACCGCCCCCGAGAGCGGCGAGCTCGTCCCGGTCGGCCGCGGCGAGGAACCCACCCGCCTGCTTCAGGAGGCCGCCCGGAAACTGGCGGGGCTCGCCCAGCTCCCGCACTTCGTCCTGCCGGACCGGCACCGCCTGGTGCCCGGCAGCGCGACCGATGTCCCGGCGGACCGGCTGTCGGCCGTACGGCGGGAGATCCTCTACCTCGCCGACGGCCGCCGCACGCCGCGCGACATCGCGTTCATGGCAGGCCGCGGCGTCTACACCGTGACCGTGGAGACGTCCCGCATGCTCGGCGAGGGCCTGCTGGCCAGGGTCGGGCGCGCCGCCACCGTGGCCGCCACCGGGGCACAGCCCCGCACCTATCCGGCCCTGCGCCCCCGGAAGCCCGGCGGCAGGGAGGGAACCGAAACCGGTTCCTCCGGACACCTTCCACGCCGCAGCCCCGGGGCGAGCGGCAGGACCGGAGCTCTCGCCGCGGGGGACCCCGCGGCGAGTTGGAGAGGGCTCTTCCGGTGGGCGGGCCGAATCCGTTCGGCGGATTCCGGCTGCCCCGTCCCGAAGGAGCCCGCGGACAGCAGTACGTACGACGACGGCACAGCACCACGCACAAGCACCACGCACAAGCACCACGCACAGGCAAGGGGAACCACTGAATGAATCACGAGGCGTTGACCGGCGAGTTGAGGGAGCTAAGGGAGCAGTGGGCGGGGGTCACGGACGCGGCGGTGGCCGCCGCCGACGGGCTGCTCATCGCGGCTGACACGGACAAGGCCATCGAACCCGAGGGGGTCGCGGCACTCGCCGCGGCGAGCCTGGGGCTCTCCCAGCGCCTGGTCTCGGCCACCAGCCGCGGCACGCTGCGCCGGACGGTGTCGTACGGCAGCCAGGGCTGCGCGGTGGTCTACGCCGTGGGCGACCAGGCGCTGATGGTGGTGCTGGGCGACGAGGGTCTCGACCTCGACGGTCTGCACCGGGAGTCCCAACCGGCCTTGAAGCGCATCGAATCCATCCTGACGGACACGGACACGGACACGGACGGGGCATAGAAGAAATGGCCACCAAGCGCATGACACAGAGCTTCTCGGACCAGTGCATGGCCCTGGTCAAGGCATTGCGAGCAGAGACACCGGACTGCGTCGCGAGCGGTGTCGTCGACATGTCGACCGGCATGCTCCTCTCGTACGAGACCGTGGACAGCCACCCGCCGGAGGTCTTCGACCTGCTCGCCGGCGCGACCCTCGATCTCTTCCAGGGGCGCACCGTCGTGATGATCGAGGACGTCTTCAAGGAGCGCCGAGGAGTCAACAACGACCAGCACTACTTCCAGGAGATCCTGGTGAACAGTGACCACCTGACGCACCTGTTCATCCGCATGAACGACCGTCAGGACGTGGTGGCTGTCGCCGTCTGCCGCAAGTCCGTGAACGTCGGCATGCTCTTCGCGCAGGCGAGGCGCGCGGTGAAGGAGTTCGCCGGGATGTGAGTCCGCGCGGACCATCCGCACGACGCCCGCCCCCGGGCAAAGCGGGAGCGGGCGTGGTGTGGTCGCGGCTCAGGAGGGGACGATGTTCTCCGCCTGCGGGCCCTTCTGGCCCTGGACGACGTCGAACGTCACCTTCTGGCCTTCGTGGAGCTCACGGAAGCCCTGGGCGGCGATGTTCGAGTAGTGGGCGAAGACGTCCGGGCCGCCGCCGTCCTGCTCGATGAAGCCGAAGCCCTTTTCCGCGTTGAACCATTTCACGGTTCCGGTGGCCATGCGTTCCTCCAAGGGAGCTTGCGGTCGGTTCCCGCACCGTGCGGGAACCGGAGTTGATCGCCCTGGCCCTCAGAGACTGTGAACGGCGAGTCGCCCGTGAACTCGCGCTCACAGGCGACCGGTACTTCGGGACCACGACAGCTGCTCGCGACGCTACACGAACAGCCCTGACAGCAGGCGGCTTCACCGTCACCCAGCCCCCCGCATGGCGGATAGCGTCACCCTTGGCCCCGGGAAGGCCGACCACCTGGTGTGGTCGGGGCGGCGCTGCCGCGTCGCTTGTCGCGGAGGGTGTAACCACCGTCCACCACCGGCATGTCGGCCGCGGGTGCCATGCACTTGGTCAGCAGCGGCTCGCCCTTCAGCGTCGCGCCGGAGAGCCCGACACGGGCCTCGCCGTGCTTCGGGACGTAGAAGCTGAGGCCCATGCGGGTGTGCGGGTCCAGTTCCGTCTGCCACGGGTGGTCGGGGCTCGTACGGACGAGTCGGCCGGTGACCGTGGCGGTGGGGCCGCCGGTGGTGAGGCAGTCGATCTTGAAGTCGCCCCAGTAGTCGCGGCCGTCCTTGACGTGGGAGATACGGAAGGTGCCCCAGGATTTGGTGGGGAAGCTGCCGACGGAGTATCTGGCGCGGGCGTCGACGGTGACCCGCACCTCCTCCTCGGCGACCTCGTACCCGAGCCGCGCGTTCCCCTTGAGGGTGGAGACGAGGCGGGCGGCCGGGGCGGATACGGAGGCCGCGGGGGCCGCGGGGGCCGCAGGAGGGGCAGGCGCAGCGGCGGCGGGGACAGCGACCACGGTGGCGAGCACGGCGACGAGCACGGTCGTGCGCAGGGTCCGCTTCAGCACGGTGAGGCNGTCCGGGCGGACGTGGCGTGTCCGCCCGGACGCACGGCAGTGGCTCAGAAGAGGAAGTACCGCTGCGCCATGGGTACTTCGGTCACGTAGGAAAGCGGCACGGTCGCCTTGTCGATCTCGGCACGCGCGTCCGCCGTGGTCGCACCGCCGATGGTGACCTCGAAGCTGTTGTGGCTGACCTCCAGGTCCAGCTCCCTGCCCGCTGCGCCCCGGTCGTTCAGCAGCATGGAGGCCTTGGTGATACGCCGGGTATCCGTGATGTCCACGAAGTCCTTCTCAAGGCCGAGACCCTCGGGCCTCGTCACCGTGATCTCGTCGTCCCCCCGCTGCTCCTTGCTGGTGACTTCAGCGGTCTTCCTCACGAGGGTGCCGTCGGCGCTCTTCTTGGTGGTCCCGTCGGGATTCTTCTCGTAGCTGGACAGCTTGGCGCCCACGTTCTCGGCAACGAAGTTGAGCGAGTTGCGCCCTGGGGAGCGGCCGCTGGCGCCCCAGACCGGGCGCGGCAGGTAGGGCTGCGGGGTGGTGATGGAGGCGTTGGCGTCGCCGACCTGTGCGTAGGCGAGCTGGCCGCCCTTGACGACCATGTGCATCCTCACGCCGAAGAACTTCGGTTCCCACAGCACCAGGTCGGCCAGCTTGCCCCGCTGTACGGAGCCTACGTACTTGTCGATGCCGTGCGTGATCGCCGGGTTGACCGTGTACTTCGCGACGTACCGGCGCGCCCGGAAGTTGTCGTTCGGCAGGCGTGTCGCCGCGTCGTGCCGGTGGGTGCCGGTGTTGTTGTCGTCCTCGATCGTGGGGACCTTCGCGGCCGCGAGGTCCTCGGGCAGTGCGCCGTAACGGCGCTTCATGACGTGCGCCGTCTGCCAGGTGCGCATGACCATCTCGCCGATACGGCCCATGGCCTGCGCGTCGGAGGACATCATCGAGATGGCGCCCATGTCGTGGAGGAGGTCCTCCGCTGCCATGGTGGAGGGCCGGATCCGGGAGTCGGCGAAGGCCATGTCCGCCGGGATGTCCGGGTTGAGGTGGTGGCAGATGATCATCATGTCGATGTGTTCCTTGACGGTGTTGACCGTCAGGGGACGCGTCGGATTGGTCGAGGCCGGGAGGACGTTGGCGTCCTTGACCAGCTCGATCATGTCCGGAGCGTGACCGCCGCCGGCACCTTCGACGTGGAAGATGTGGATGGGGCGGCGCACGTACTCGTGTTCATCGGTTGTGGCATTGCCCTGGGCGTCCACGGGATTGCCGTCGGCGT
Source organism: Streptomyces sp. E11-3 (assembly GCF_046540415.1). Lineage (NCBI taxonomy): Bacteria > Bacillati > Actinomycetota > Actinomycetes > Kitasatosporales > Streptomycetaceae > Streptomyces > Streptomyces sp. E11-3. The sequence goes on from NZ_JAZGRL010000001.1 coordinate 2,718,798, forward strand.
CCTTCTTGACGAAGGCGTGACGGGTGTCTTCCAGGAATCCGGATTCGTTCAGCGAGTCGGCGTGCAGGGCGACTTGGATCTTGCGTTCGTCGCAGACGTCCAGAGCCGTGTCGAGCACCGCGGGCGTGGCGCCCCAGTCCTCGTGGATCTTGAGGCCGCAAGCACCGGCGTCCACCTGTGCTACGAGCTCGGCCTTGTTCATCGTGCTGCCCTTGCCGAGCACGCCGATGTTGACGGGGAACTCGTCCAGCGCCTCGAAGAGCCGGGTGATGTGCCACGCGCCCGGGGTCACGGTGGTGGCCGTGCTGCCCTCGGCGGGTCCGGTGCCGCCGCCGATGAGGGTGGTCACGCCCGAGGCGAGCGCCTCGTGGATCTCCCCGGGGTAGATGAAGTGGACGTGGGTGTCCACGCCGCCAGCGGTGAGGATCCGCCCGTTGCCGGAGATGACCTCGGTGCTCGGGCCGACCACGAAGTTCTCCGGCGTCACCGTGGCCGTGGTGAGGGCCGCCTGCTTCTGATCGGTGAACCTCGCGTCGAAACCGTCCGGCATCTGGAAGCGCTCGATCGGGTCCATCGTTTCGGGGTTGTACGCCTTGCCGATGGCAGCGATCTCACCGTCGCGGATGCCGATGTCAGCCTTGACCACGCCCCACCAGTCGAGGATCAGCGCACCCGTGATGACGGTGTCCACGGGCCTGTGCCCTGTGTCCGTGGCCTTGCTGTCCTTCCCGTCCCTGGCGATGTGCGACATGCCCATCGATTCGCGGATCACCTTGCCGCCGCCGAAGATCATCTCGTTGCCGCTGTACGACGGGCCGCCACTCCAGTCGGCCTCGATCTCCACGGTGAGGTCGGTGTCGGCGAGCCGGACCCGGTCATGCGTCGTGGGCCCGTACAGGGCGGTGTAGTCAGCCCGCGTCAGCTCGTTGCTCTGCTGCCTCTTGCTCATCGGACGGTCCCTTCGCGCAGTCCCTGGATCTGGGGCAGGCCCGAGGTGGCGGTGCCCCGGATCTCCACCAGCTCGACGCAGCACTCGTCACCGGGCTCGAAGCGCACGGATGTGCCGGCGGCGATGTTGAGCCGCCGCCCCTTCGCTTCCGGGCAGTCCCAGAGCTTGGGGGAAGCGGGGGTCGTCCAATCTTCCGAACGCTTGACGCTGAGGACCGTGAGCCCTGGGTTGACCTCGGCGAAGTGATAGTGGGAGCCGACCTGGAGGGGGCGGTCCGACGTGTTCTTCACCTTGATCGTCGTCTTACTGTCCTGGAGGCTTGCCGCGCCCGCGGACGTGCCCCCGTCCAGGTGCACGTTGAAGTAGATCGCTTCGTGCCGGGAGGCCGTGTCATCGCACTCGTCGCAGCACGGGGATGAGTTGTCGGCGTCGTCGCAGTCGACCGGGCATTCCGCCTTGCGGGGCGGCTTCGGGTGCTCCACCTTGCCCGGGTAGATCTCGGGCTCTTCCACCGCCTCCGGGATGGGGTCGTGGATGGTGACCAGCTTGGTGCCGTCCGGGAAGGTGGCCTCCACCTGGACGTTCTTGATCATCTCCGGGACGCCGTCCATCACGTCGTCGCGAGTGAACAGCCGTCGGCCTTCATCCATGATGTCGCTGACCGTCTTGTTGCCGTCGCGCGCCTGTTCAAGGACGTACACGGTTAACAGGGCCATGACCTCGGGATAGTTGAGGCGTAACCCACGATCACGGCGTTTCTGTGCCACGTCGGCCGCGACGTGGATCATCAAGCGCTCCTGCTCATGCGGGGTCAAATGCACGATGAGCCCTTTCTGTTGTGCGGATGGTGCGTGCCGCCGGGCGCGCCCAAGGCCACGGAGAGTGCCGCCTGTTCATTCCAAGGCCGCCTCTAGATCATCAAGGGCGAAATCCGGATAGGTCACCCAGACCGCAGATCATCACGCCATCGGATGAATACAAGGCGCAACGACGACGACCTACCCGCACCTCATGCAAGGCCGTCGCCACACTCAGGGCGGCGGGCGAACCGTAGGCGGTGCTCGCGCGGTTCAAGTGGACCTACGGCCAAGGTTGGTTACCAATCACGGACAAGGCGGGGACCTCGCTGCCGCACAAGCCCCGTCTACTTATCTGCGGCTTACCGATTCCGGTCGCGATGGCGCAGGCCATTCGCCGCCCTGCCGGTTGTCATGCACGGCACAAAAGTTGCCGGGGGCCCAGCCGCTCCCGGCTCCAACGGGGAGAAGAACCTTGTCCGTAAAGACTCGCACCAACCGCAACGGCACCATAGGCGTCGCCCTGGCGACAGCTCTGGCCATCGGCATCGGTGGCGTCGGCTGCTCCACGTCCGACGACTCACCCGACACCGCCAAGGCCGCCAGCAGCCAGAAGTACGGCGGAGAGCCCAGCACGAAGGAGCTGGCCGCCTACAACTCCGAGATCTCCACCCTGGCGGCCCCGACGATCTCCCGCAAGGAGGTCCTGCGCCGCGCCAAGACCTGGCTCACCGCCTACAACGGCCGCCAGGTGCCGTACAGCCAGGGCTCCAACTTCCGTGGCTACCGGCAGGACTGCTCGGGCTACGTCTCGATGACGCTCGGCCTGGGGAAGCCGGGCACCAACACCGTCGGACTGGCCACCCACGGCTACACGAACCGGATCAGCCTGAAGAGCCTGAAGCCCGGCGACCTGCTCATCGATTACGACGGCAACAACTACACCCGCCATGTCGTCATCTTCGAGAAGTGGGCCAACTCCTCGCGCAGCTCCTACTGGGCCTACGAGCAGCGCGGCGGCCACGGCACGGACCACCGCAAGGTGACCTACGGCCTGAAGTCCGGCACCGAGTACAAGCCCTACCGCCCGGTCAACCTCCGGGACGGCGGCGGCAGCACCCCGCCGAGCAACCCCAAGCTGCCCAGCTGGCCGGTCCTTCAGAAGGGCAAGCGCGGCGTCGACGTCACGGCCGCGCAGTACCTGCTTCGCAGTCACGGCCACAAGCTCTCCACGGACGGCATCTTCGGGTCCGACACCCGCTCCAAGGTCCGGTCCTTCCAGGGCTCCCGCGGCCTTTCCGTGGACGGCGTCGTCGGCAAGAACACCTGGTCCAAGCTGATCAGGACCGTCCGCTCCGGCTCCAGGGGCGACGCGGTCCGCGCCCTCCAGAAGGAACTCAACACCAAGGGCTACCGGCTCTCCGTCGACGGGGTCTTCGGCGCGGGGACCAAGTCCGCCGTCCGCAGCTTCCAGAAGAAGAAGAACCTGGACGTGGACGGCATCGTCGGGCCGCAGACCTGGCAGGCCCTGATCGGAAGCTGACCCCGAAGCCGGGCCAGCCCTGATCCGGCCCCGGTGTGCCGCCACACGGCGGCACGCCGGGGCCCTTCCCTTGACCTGCTGTGACTCCGGGTACAGACCGCCCACAGCCGTTCACCCGTACGGGCGAGCACCGCCCGTACGGGACACATCGGCGTATAGCTGCCTACGATGATGCTCTCGACACCAGCCCACAGGAGGCCGCCATGTCTGCCGCACCTGTCGAGCCGCCTCTCGACTCCAGCGCACCCACGTCGCTGACCGCCGTGGCCGACCGCCTCATGGAGCACTTTCCGGGCCACCGCGTCGAGATCATCGGAGGAACGATCCTCGTGACCCCGCCACCTGACGGCCCCCACGGGGACGCACTGTCGGAACTCATGGTTCCGTTCCTCAACGCTGGGCTCCTGGGTGAGCAGACACGCGTGATCCAAGGCATCGGATTGTGGCTCCCCGACGGCCCCGAGGACTACGCTATTCCGGACTTCTCCGTGGTCGACGCCGACTACCGCGACCACCTCGTCGAGAACGGCTGCTACGACCCCGCCGTGTTCCGGCTCGCCCTTGAGGTCACCTCCAGCAACTACCAGCAGGACCTGCGCGTGAAGGTCGCCGCCTACGCGATGGCCAAGATCCCGGTCTATGTGATCCTTGACCGCAAGCACCAGCGCCTGCACGTCCTCACGGACCCCGTCGCCAACGAGTACGACACCCACCGCGTCCACGCACCGGGCGAGCTGGTCACCCTCCCCGAGTCCATCGGCGCCAAGGTCACCCTTGATGTGACCGCCCTCCTCAAGGCCGGACAGCCCCGCACCTGACCGCTCTCCCCGTCCGGGCGATCCGGATCGCTGCCGGAGCCTGCTTCGCCGCACGGCGCTACGGTGGTGGAACCAGGAGCGCACCTCGTACGTCATGCGGAGGACCTCGGTGACAGCCATGATCGACCGGCCGATGACCATAGACACCCCGGAAGAGGGGACGTTCGAGGCCATGCTCCGCACCGTCGAGGAGCTGGACACACCAGACGGCTACAAGGCCGAGCTCATCCGGGGGAAGATCGTCGTGTCGCCGCGGTCCAAGCTTCGCGACAAGAGGCCGATGAAGCTGCTCAGGCAGCGTCTTGAGCCGCACGCGCCGAAGGGCCACGACGTTGACGTAGCACCATTCCTGTTCAGCTTCCCGTCCACGGAGCGGGCCTACGGGCCAGACCTCCACATCTACCTGGTGGTCGACATGCAGGCCGAGGAGATCACCGCCTTCTGGGACCCCTCACCAAAGGGATACCGGTCGCAGACCACTGTGGCCTTCGGGCAGCCCGTCCACGTACCTGCGCCCTTCGACTTCGACCTGGACACCAGTGGCTTCTCGGAGGCGGACGGGAGCGAGTAGCAGCAGCTACACCTTTTGCCGCCTCGCTACTTTGGGTGTATGGACTCTTCGACGGAGTACGGCAAGGACGAGGGCCCCGCACAGCAGGTCTGCGGCGACCGCTTGCACCAGCCAGCCCCCGCAAGTCCCCCTCGTTCAAGGGCTGGTGGCTCACCGGCGTAGCCGCCTGCGGGCCCAGCGGAATCCGATCACGCCGCCAACGGCCACCAAGTACGCCGTCAGCAGACCGCCTTTCAAGAGCTACGCCACAACGCCACGCCAGCCATGCACCCCGGCACCCGCGTGCCGCGGCGCGGCCCTGGGATGTGTGGCGGGTCCGGAGGCACGCTCTGGCCTTCGGCGTCGGCGCCCTCCTTGGAAAGTTTCACGCCGCGCCACCAGGCGGGCTACGGGGGGCAGCCTGCCCGGTGGCGGGACGCGGTCCCGCTATGCGGCGGGGGTCGTGGTGGTTGTGGTGGCGTAGGTGGCGGTGGGGGTGTGGGGGA
>NZ_JAZGRL010000001.1:2724057-2749681 GCF_046540415.1 Streptomyces sp. E11-3
GCGGCGGGCAGGCGACGCCCGGACCCGGGAGGAGGGTGAGCGGGAGAGGGGTGGGGGTGGTGAACATGACGGACTCCCGTGAGGTGAGGGGTTGTTGAGCTCGCTCACGCGGTGGTGATGGTGGTGGTCGGTGTGCCTGTCTCCCCGGCGCGGCGCGCCCTCCCCCGGGGCAGGGGGTTCCAGGGCACGCTCACGCGATGCGCTTCCAACTCCGGCGCGTGGCTAACTGGTTACCTAATGTAGAGCATCACGGAGTACGTGTACTACCTTTGCCGAAATTCCCTGGTGGACCGATCAGCGACCAGCGAGGCAGACTGATCCCGCCGCCAGGCTGGAAGGGAGGGCCATGCCGCCGAGAAGCACGCCGACAGAGCGCCAACGGCGCCTCGGCTCGGAGCTGCGCAAGATGCGCACCTCCGCCGGGATGACGACCGAGTTCGCCGCCGGGCTGCTGGGGGTCCCCCGCACCAACATCCCCAACATGGAGTCCGGCCGCTCTGGCATCAGCGCCGAGCGCGTGCGCATACTCGCCACCAACTACGGCTGCGTGGACGAGGCGCACATCGAGGCCCTGGCTACCATGGCCGCCGAACGCGGCAAGGGCTGGTGGGAGCAGTACCGGGGCCAACTCCCCGCCAGCTTCCTGGACATCGCCGAACTGGAGTGGCACGCCAAGCGGGTGCACATCGCCCTGACCGTGCACATGCCGGGCCTCCTGCAGACCGAGGAACACTCGCGAGCCGTCTTCCAGGCCGTCATCCCCCGGCTGCCCGCCGCCGAGATCGACGTACGCACGGCCCACCGCATGGACCGCCAGCAGGTGCTCGACAAGCCCGACCCGCCCGCCATCGACCTGATCATCCACGAGGCCGCCCTCCGCATGGAGTTCGGCGGCGGGGCTGTTGCTCGGCGGCAGTTGGAGTACATGCTGAAGGTGTCCGAGCGTGGCACCGTGACCGTACGGGTCATCCCGTTCAAGGCTGGGAGCTTCCCCGGAGCCGGGCAGTCGGTCATCTACGCCGAAGCAGCCGTCCCCTCGCTCGACACCGTGGAGCTGGACAGCACCCACGGTCCGGAGTTCCTGGACACGGATATACAGCTCCAGAAGTACCGTGCGCAGCTCGAAGCGATGGAGGCCGCCGTACTCTCCGAAGCCGCCTCGCGAGACTTCATCCGTACGCTCGCCAACGACCTCTAGGAGACGTCAGCCGTGCCGACCATCAACTGGGAACAGCCGTACTGCGGAGAAGGCGCGAACTGCTTCCGGCTCGGGACCGACGACGACGGCAACGGCTACATCGCCGTCGCCGGACAAGAGGACCGCCACCTCACCGACACCCACGAAGCCCTCCGCACCCTGATCCGCGACATCAAGGCCGGAAAGGCCGACCACCTGCTGTAGCCGGGGATCCGGTAGGGGCCCCCGGAGCGGGACGTGTCAGGACACCGGCCCTCGCCCGTCCCGCAACCGCCCGGCGAACGCCCGCGCGGCGGCCAAGTCCCCGACGTTCGGCCGCTGCCTGTGGATACCGCCGACGAGCTTGAAGGGCGCCCAGGTGTCGAACGCCCGGCACGAGAAGCTCCCGTCCACCTCAAAGCCCTTGCCTTCGAGGAGCTGGACCAGAGGGCGGGTGAAGGGCGCGAGCGGCATCTCGGGGAGCCCGCTGGTGGCGAACACGAACGCCCGGCCACGCTGCCTGGTGGGCAGTGCCTTGACGAAGTCGGTCAGGCGGGGGTGAAGCCTGCCGTAGAAGACGCCTGAGCCGAATCCCACGAGGTCGGCGCCGGTCAGCTCCGCCAGGTCGGCCTGCTCGGGGGAGACGACCTTCGCGCCCAGTACCTGGGCCATGCTGTCGGCGACACGGCGCGTATTGCCGTGCGACACGGAGGCGCACACGATGACGGCCTTCATCCTCACGATCCTTTCTCTCGCTTTCGCCATGAGGACAGCGCGGCGGCGTCAGATGTGACACCACTCGGGCGTGATCGCGGACACACCATGTGGGTACAGCGGCTTCGCACCGCCCGGCTCGGCCCCTGCGCGCGGCCCAACCGACTCCGTGGAGGTGCTGCGCGCGCTTCGCGATCTCGAAGGGGACCGGTGAGGCCCCCACTCGCTGATATCCTATTCCGGAAACGTATATACGCATGCCTCCTGGAGGCCGTCATGTCCCGCACAGTGATCGACCTGGACGACGAGGCGCTGGCCGACGCCGCGCGACACCTGGGCACCACCACCAAGAAGGACACCGTGAACGCGGCGCTGCGCGAGATCGCCGACCGCCGCCGCAGGGCCGCAGCAGTGGAACGCATGCGCCAGATGGTCGCCGACGGCGAGATCGACTTCTCTGCCATCGAGACGGTCGAGGCCGGGAAGCCGCATGCGGGGCGGGGGAAGTCCGCCGCGTGAGCGAGACGTACCTGATCGACACCAGCGCCCTCATCCGCCTCTACCGAGGGCAGACAGGACCGGCCTGGGACGAACTGGTCACCTCGGGGCTCGTCGGCCTCTGCGAGCCGGTGCGGCAGGAGTACCTGCGAGCGGTCGGCGGCCGACCCGCCTACTACGAGGCGGACGGACTGCTCAGCGAGACCTTCCCCTACTACGCCATACGGGATTCCGTCTGGGATGAGACCGCCGCCCTGCAACAGAGCCTCGCGGACAAGGGCTGGCATCAGTGCGCGAGCCCGGTGGACCTCCTCGTGGCCGTCACCGCCCAACAGCACAAGCTCACCGTGCTGCACCAGGACGGCGACTTCGAGACCATCGCACGTGCCACGGGCCAGCCCGTGCGGCGCATCCTCGACTGACTCCTCCGGACCCGCTCAGGCGATGGGGCCGGGCCTGGGGACTCGGTCCCTGGCCCGACCCTCCGGGAACGTACGGCGGGCTAGCTCGACGTGTCGCTGGAGCCGGGGCCGGACTCGCCGCGCGGGAAGGAGACCTCCACGCGGCGGTTCTTCCTGCGGCCCTCCTCCGAGGAGTTGTCGGCGATCGGGTAGTCCTCGCTGTAGCCGCGCACCTCGTACGTGACCGATGGGCCGAGGCTCTTGGACAGCTGCTGGTGTACGGCGTCGGCGCGCGCTTTGGAGAGCTTCTCGCCGTGCTTGTACGAGCCGAGGTTGTCCGTGAACCCGAACACCCGGACCTTGGTGCCCCCTTGGGCCTCGATCTCCGCCGCGATGTCCTTGATGCGGGCGTTGGCCTGGGGGTTGAGCTTCGAGCTGTCCTTCGGGAAGAGGACTTCGGCCTGGAGGGAGAACTTGACGTCGGAGGGGGTGTCCTCGCGGCGCTCCTCGCCGCCCAGGTCTTCTACTACGGACTTGATGTCCAGGACCTTGGCGGGGGCGAGGGTGGCACCGTCGCCCAGCTTCAGGCCGGGCGAGTTGGCGTCCACCTTGGGCGGGGCGCTGCTGGTCGTCGAGCCGGGGGGCACGCTTGGGTCGTCTTCGGCGTGGGCTACGCCCATGGTGAGGGTGGCTAGTAGGGCGACGGCCGTGACCGTGGTTATGGCTAGACCGGCTGGTCGATGGTGGTGAGTGAGTGCGTGGTGCATGGGTCACTCACCCTCGGAGATCTCGATGGTGGCGGGGTCCAACTCCCCGATCTGGAAATCGACCTTCGTGCTCGACTCAGCGGGGGCTGGGAACTGGGCAAACCACGTCTTCTCCTCGTTCGCCTTGATCCCGCCGGAGAACTTGGTGCAGAGGCACCGCCCCTGTGTGTCACGCAGGATGAGGTACTTCTTCTTGCCCGCCCTGTCGACAACGCTGGCGCCCGCCATCGAAGCTGAGTTTCTGGCCAACTCCTTCTCGTCACCCCGCCAGGAGGCCGGGTTGAAGCGCCTGCTACCGCCGTTCTTCAGCTTGCCTGAAACAGTGAGGAAGCCGCCCTCATCACGCACAGCGGAGTTGACCGTGAGCGTGATGTTGTCCCCGCCCGTTACCTCGGCCAGGACCTCGTCCTGCGCAGGCGCCTGGGTGTCCCCCGCCTTGTCCTTGCCGTCTCCTTCCTTGCCCTCCTGCTCAGAGGGCGACGAGGAGGAGCCCGTGTTCTCCTTGTCACCGCCGTCGTCGCCGCCCCCGCCACAGCCGGCCACCGTGAGGACCAAGCCAGTCGTGATCGCCACTGCGGTCAGTGCCCTGCGGGCCTTCATGGTGTGCCGTATACCCATCGAGCTGTCTTCCTTCTGTCGTCGTCGCTCGTCACTCAGCCAGATGCACCGAGAAGAGGTCCTTGGCCTTCGGGAGATCGTCGAGATCGAAGTCCTTGGGATCAATCTCCCAGGAACCACTGCCCTCGCAGGCGAACTCCACGATCTCCTTCGGATCGATGGACGGTTCGAAGGTGCAGCGAGGCTCGATCACGGCCGTTGCGTCGGCCGTGGCCTGCATGTCCTCAGTACCAGGGACCAGCGAGTCGCCCACCGCGTAGTTGGTCTCGATCCGGGCCTTGAAGGCAATCTTGCCGTTCACCTGCGTCGGTTCGAGTCCCAGCAAGGTGGAGTCGTTCGCGCCCGCTAGGTCCGCGGCGGACCCGAACGGGTCCTGGCCCCAGGGACCCTGGCCGTCAATCAAGTCGGCCCAACCGCCGTTCCCGATATCGTCGAGCAAGGCATCTGCCAACTGATCGCGGACGTCCTGCGCGGCAGCAAGGGCCGCAGCGTCGGCAGCAGACTGAGCTCCACTGCGCGCCACGGCCCCTTTGGCGAAGACGAAGAAGACGAACGCAACAAAGAGCAGAATCCCCACCAGCCAGATGTACAGCGGGAGAGTCTGCCCTTTGTCGTCGTGCAGGCGGAGATGCATTAGCCGCCGGTGATCTGGTCGACAGCGTCCCCGATCGCGCCGGAGATCGTGTCCTCCAGCCCCAACGCGACCACAGCAGCCACGATCGCCGCAATCAGAACCAACAGCCCCGCATACTCCACAAACCCCGCGCCCTCGTCCGCCACGTTCCCCCGCATCCGAGAGACCACGGTGTTCTTCCAGTTGCGGATGCTGTTCGACATGATGATGTTCCCCTCCGGGTTCACTGCCGGTGCCGGATACGACACCAGGAACGTATGCCGGAGCGGGGGTCCCAGCGGAGGGCCCGTGGGCCCAACCCCGGGCCCAAAATCTCCTTCGCTCAGCCATGACTCTCGGGCCCCCTCCCGCGCGCCGTGCCCAGCCACACAGCGATGGCTTCGCTGCGGCTGGCGCTGTGCAGTTTCGCGAATATCCGGTTGATGTGGTTCTTGACGGTCTTCTCGCTGATGAAGCAGGTGGCGGCGATTTGCTGGTTGCTCATGCCTGACGCGATGAGATCCATGACCTCCACCTCCCTCGAACTCAGCCCGAATTCCTGCCGGTTGCGCGACCCCTGCGGTGCAGAGTGGCCCGGCAACGACTGTCCCACACTTGATTGCACATGCGAAGTAGCTACTTGCCCGTACGGCGAATCCGAGACATCTGGCCCTGGATTGGCCCGTGGCGCATGCTGTGCAGCCGCATCCGCCCCCGCCCGCGGAACGCCCGTCTCGGACCGCGCAGGCATCTCGTACGCCCGCCCAAGCCCTTCCGGAAGGCTGCCCCCTCCCCCACTCCCAGACGCACGTCCCCGTACCTGCTCCAGCAACGCGCCCTGCGCGGTCGCCGTCAGATGGGCGCGGCCCTCCTGGACGTCACGTACCGCCGCGACCAGCTGCTCCGCCGTGAACTCGCCGTGCACCAGGTAGCCGCGGGCGCCGAGCCGCAGTGCCTCCTGGACGATGGCGTTCTCGCGGCTGTAGGTCAGCATCATCACGGGGGCGACCCGCAGCAGGTACGGCAAGGCGGAGATACCGTCGACACCCGGCATCCGTACGTCCAACAGCACGACGTCAGGGCGGTGTTGCTCGGTGAGGGCCAAGGCCTGGCGGCCGTCACGCGCCTCCGCGACGACCGCGATGTCGTCGCGGCCGTTGAGGAGGGCGGCGAGTCCGGCCCGTACGACCGGATTGTCGTCGGCCACGACTATGCGCAGAGCCGGGAACGCCGCCGACGCGGCGACGGGAACGCCCAAGGGGATGTGCTCGGAGCGGGGTTCGACGGTATGGGACGAGGTGTGCGTACTGCTGTTGTGCGTGCTCTGGTCCGGCATGAGCGGCCTCCTCTCCAGGAGTTGGGGGGACGGGTGGAACCGACTGGCGCTAGGTGGTCCTGGTCACCGCCGAGAGCGGGAGATCGAGCCGTACTTCCGTGCCGGTCGCGCTGCGGCCACGGCCGATACGGATGCGGGCGCCGATGGACTCGGCACGTTCGACCATGCCGACGAGGCCGAAGTGACCGGACTTGCGGAGGACTTCCAGGTCGGTGCCGGGTGGGAGGCCCTTGCCGTTGTCGCGGACGCTGATCCGCAGCAGTTCGCCGACCGCGCCCGGCACGACGGCCGCCCGCACCACGACCTCGCTGGCCTCGCCGTGGCGGTGCGCGTTCTCCAGGGCCTCGGTGACGATCGTGAGCAGGTGGCGGGCCACGGCGTACTGGACCGCGGGGATGCGGGGGCTTCCCTCACCCTGCGGGTCGAGGCGGGCCGCGATACCACCCCGTGCCGCGAAGTCCCGTACGCGGGCTTCGAGTTCGTCGGCGACATTGACTCCGTCGACGCCCAGGTCCGCCTGCCTTCGTAGGTCCGCGAGGATCTCGCGGGACTCCGCCGCCGCGCGGCGCGCGCTGCGCGAGACCAGGCCCGCCTGCTCCTTGACCGCCTGCGGGTCCATACGGTCCGCGCCCGCCGCGAGCCCGTCGGCGGCCATCGCCACGCCGTGCAGGGTCTTGGCCACGGAGTCGTGCATCTCCCTCGCCAGGCGGGCGCGCTCCTCCTCGACCGCGTCGGAGACGGCCAGGCGGGCGGTGGCCTCGGAGAGCGCCTGGGTTGCCGTGCCGAAGCGGAACATCAGGTTGCGCAGGGTCACTCCGATGATCCCGGACGCCACGCAGAAGCCGGTGATCAGGAGCGTACTGGCGGGGCCGTGCATGCTGTCCTGCCAGGCCGTGTAGGCGGCGGCGAGCAGGGCGATCTGGGCGGCCGTGTAGATGCCCGCGCCGCGCCAGCCGTACAGCAGGCCCGCCAGCAGGGGCGTACACACGGCGGCGTAGCCCAGGGTCGAGTCCGGGGACGCGGTGAGGAGCAGGACCGCGCCGAAGACGAGGTCGATGCCCATCAGCCAGCGGTGTTTCAGGACCAGGGGGCCCAGGGTCTCCCAGTCGCGGAGCATCGCGTACGAGCCCATCAGGCTGAGGACGACGGCCGCGCCCACCAGCCAGCTGCCGACGCTGCCCTCGGCGCGGTTCAGGGCGAAGGGGGCGCCGATGACGATCAGGGCCAGGCGGAAGCCGAAGACTTGGCGGCAGAGGGCCTGGAGGGCGCTGAGTTGGATGTCGAGGCTGGGGGGTGGGGCGTCGTCTGCGACGGCGGAGGCGGGGGTGCTGTCCGGGGGTTCAGCACCCCCGTGCAGCACGGGGCCGCCGGTGGGCCCGGGGTGCGCGCGGCGCGGGCTGTTTCGGGCGGGGCGGAAGTTGCTCAGGGCTGCGGTTGGTGGGGGTTGGGGTTCGGACATTTCCCCCACCCCGCCCCTTCCCGAAAGTCCTGCGGACGGCTGAACAGATGGCCTCAAACGCCGGCCGGGCTGGATATTGCCGGACCCGGGCTGGATTTTGGCGGACCCAGGCTGAATGGGTTCCATCTCAGCCCCCCAAGATCGAGCCGAAGTCCGTGTCCGAGCCCAGGAACATGCCGCAGACGATCAGGATCAGCGTCGCGGGGACCATGAAGATCAGGGTGACCATCGTCGTGTTGGGGATGGTCTTCGCGGCTCGGCGGCGCGCGGTCTGGGCGTCCGTGCGGCGCATGTCGTTGGCGATCTGGATCAGGGTCTCGGCGATCGGGGCGCCGAGCTCCTCGCCCTGCTGGAGGGCGGTGACGAACTGGGAGACCTGTTCGCTGGCGTTGCGGCGGCGGAGCTCTTCGAAGGCCTGGCGGCGGGAGACTCCCATGTCCATCTGGCGGAGTGTGATGCGGAGTTCGTCGGACCAAGGGCCTGTGTAGCGTTCCGCTACGCGTTCGAGGGCCTGGCGGAAGCCGAGGCCAGCCGAGACCACGACCGCCAGGACGTCCAGGAAGTCGGGCAGGGTGCGCTCGATCTGCTCCTTGCGCTCCTTGATCGCCTGCCAGATCAGCGCGTCGGCGGCGAACGCGCCGAAGGCGAGGGCGAAGAGGGCGAAGACCGGGACGCCGCCCGCGAACATGGACAGGGCGGAGACCACGCCGAAGATGCCGTAGACGGCGCGGCGGGCGGCGTAGCGGTCGATGGTGAGGCCGCCGGGGTTGCCCGCCTGGTCGATCTTGCGGCGCTTGTCGTCGACCCTCTTGGGGCCCATGAGGCGCAGCACCGGTGGGGCGTCGTCTGCGACGGCGGAGGCGGGGGTGCTGTCCGGGGGTTCAGCACCCCCGTGCAGCACGGGGCCGCCGGTGGGCCCGGGGTGCGCGCGGCGCGGGCTGTTTCGGGCGGGGCGGAAGTTGCTCAGGGCTGCGGTTGGTGGGGGTTGGGGTTCGGACATTTCCCCCACCCCGCCCCTTCCCGAAAGTCCTGCGGACGGCTGAACAGATGGCCTCAAACGCCGGCCGGGCTGGATATTGCCGGACCCGGGCTGGATTTTGGCGGACCCAGGCTGAATGGGTTCCATCTCAGCCCCCCAAGATCGAGCCGAAGTCCGTGTCCGAGCCCAGGAACATGCCGCAGACGATCAGGATCAGCGTCGCGGGGACCATGAAGATCAGGGTGACCATCGTCGTTTTGGGGATGGTCTTCGCGGCTCGGCGGCGCGCGTTCTGGGCGTCCGTGCGGCGCATGTCGTTGGCGATCTGGATCAGGGTCTCGGCGATCGGGGCGCCGAGCTCCTCGCCCTGCTGGAGGGCGGTGACGAACTGGGAGACCTGTTCGCTGGCGTTGCGGCGGCGGAGCTCTTCGAAGGCCTGGCGGCGGGAGACTCCCATGTCCATCTGGCGGAGTGTGATGCGGAGTTCGTCGGACCAAGGGCCTGTGTAGCGTTCCGCTACGCGTTCGAGGGCCTGGCGGAAGCCGAGGCCAGCCGAGACCACGACCGCCAGGACGTCCAGGAAGTCGGGCAGGGTGCGCTCGATCTGCTCCTTGCGCTCCTTGATCGCCTGCCAGATCAGCGCGTCGGCGGCGAACGCGCCGAAGGCGAGGGCGAAGAGGGCGAAGACCGGGACGCCGCCCGCGAACATGGACAGGGCGGAGACCACGCCGAAGATGCCGTAGACGGCGCGGCGGGCGGCGTAGCGGTCGATGGTGAGGCCGCCGGGGTTGCCCGCCTGGTCGATCTTGCGGCGCTTGTCGTCGACCCTCTTGGGGCCCATGAGGCGCAGCACCGTGGGCGCGAAGCGGATGCCGAGGCGGTCGATCGCGGAGGCGGGGGCGGAGACGCGGGTGGCTCCGACCTCCAGGGCGAGGGCCAGGTCGCCGGGGAGTTTGGCGTCGGCGCGGTACATCCGTACGCCATGGAAGACGCCCGCGACCGAGAGGGCGAGGACGAGCGCGAGGGCGAGGCTCAGCATGTGGGGTTGGCTCCTCTCGGATCAGACGTCGATTTTGCCGAGGCGGCGGATGACCACGAACCCGGCCGCGTACAGGCCGAGCGAGATCAGGATCAGGACCTGGCCGAGCGTGGTGCCGGTGACACGGGAGAGTGCGCCGTCGTTCATCGTGTTCAGCATGAGCATGGCGCCCACGCCCAGGCAGGGGATCGTGAAGGCGGTGGCGTTGACCTCGGAGAGCATGGTGCGAACCTCGCGGCGGGTCTCTTTGCGCTCTTCGAGGGTCTCGGTGAGGTTGCGGAGTGAACCGACGATGGTGCCGCCTGCCCGGTTGGAGAGGATCAGGGTGGTGACGAGGACGACCAGTTCGCGGGACGGGAGGCGTTCGGCGAGTTCGTCGAGCGCGTCCTCCAGGGAACGGCCGACAGCCAACTGGGCGGAGACCGTCGCCAGTTCGTCGCCCGCTGGGGCTTCGAGTTCGTCGGCGGCCATGGAGAGTGACGTACGCAGGGCCAGGCCCGCCGAAGTGCCGTTGGCGAGGAGGCGGGCCAGGTCGGGGAGTTGGTTGATGAACGCCTCGATGCGCTTCTGGCGCTGCCAGTTGAGGAACGTGTTGGCGCTCCAGAGGCCGACCAGGCCCGCGATCGGGCCGAAGAACGGGGCCAGGACGTTGGCGGCGATCAGCCAAAGGGCGACGACCGTGGCGAGCATGTAGACAAAGAACTCGCCGGGGGTCAGGTCCAGGCCGGTGGCGGCCAGCTTGAGCTGGATCTTCTTGCCGAGGCGGGTTCGGCGGATGCGGCGGTCCACGGCGGTGAAGCGGCGGTTGCGGCCGAGCGTGTGGTGGCCGGTGGCGGAGAGGCGGTCCTCCAGGGCCTGGCGTTGGGCCTTGCCGGAGAGGTAGATGTGCAGACCGGCTATGGCGAAGACGGCACAGAGGAGGGTGGCGCCCACGGCGAGGAGGGCGGGGTCCTTCAGGCCTGCCAGGCCCGCCAGGTCTGCGGCGAGGGTGATGGTCGCGTACGACGGCGACGTCGCGTCCGTCGGGGCCATCAGCCTGCCGCCTCTCGGGTGTTTCCCAGCAGGAGGTCCGCGCCGTTGCCCTCGCGGTCGTCGAACACGCCGAACGCCGGGGGGATCGGTTCGTTCGCCAGATAGAGGCGGTCGGCGATGCGGCGGGGCAGCGGAAGGTGGCGGAACTCGCCCCGTACGACACGGTCGGCCGCCATCGGCTGTGCCTGGAACGCGGACACCGTGGTGATCTTGAAGCGTTCGCGGCCGTGCGAGACCAGCAGCGTGATCTCGGTGACCTTGCGGGTGCCGTCGGCGAAGCGGGTCAGCTGCACGACGACGTCCACGGCCGAGTTGATCTGGTCCCGTAGCGCCTCGAAGGGGATCTTCACCTCGGACATCGAGCCGAGGGTCTGGAGGCGCATCAGGGCGTCCTCGGCGGTGTTCGCGTGGACGGTGGCGAGCGAGCCGTCGTGGCCCGTCGACATCGCCTGGAGCATGTCGAGCGTCTCGCCGCCACGGACCTCACCGACCACGATGCGGTCCGGGCGCATACGGAGGGAGTTGCGGACCAGGTCGCGGATGGTGATCTGGCCCTTGCCCTCGACGTTCGGCGGACGCGACTCCAGGCGGATCACGTGCGCCTGCTGGAGCTGGAGTTCGGCCGAGTCCTCGATCGTGATGATGCGCTCGTGGTCGGGGATGAGCGCGGAGAGTGCGTTGAGGAGGGTGGTCTTCCCGGTGCCCGTACCGCCGGAGACGATCACGTTGAAACGGGCGCGGACGAAGCTGGAGAGCAGCATCAGGATCTGCTCGTCGAGCGAGCCCATGCGGATGAGTTCGTCCAGCTTGTACGGCCTGGGGAAGCGGCGGATGGTGAGGGTCGCGCCGGTGAGGCTGAGCGGGGGGATGATGACGTTGACGCGCTCGCCGGANCCCGCCCGAGCCCCCTCATCCGCCGCGTTCCCCGCCAGCGAGTACGTGTACCCGTACAGCACGCACTGCCACAGGATCGCGATCACCGCGAAGATCAGCGGCGCCATCCCGGCGAACTCCAGCGTCACCGCGCCGGAGTCGCCCCGGTCGCCCCGGTCGCCCCGATCTCCCCGGTCACCGCGTCGGCGGCGGAAGCCGATCGCCCCCCGGTCACCCGCCAGGCGGCTGCCCTTCGCCGCGGACGCGTCCCCGTCCGGTTTCCGTACGAGGCCGAGCTCCCCCGCCAGCCCCCACAGCGCCTGCTTGACCGTGCTGCGGCTGTCGAGGTCCTGCATCCGGCCCGCGTCGACCGCGGACTGGAGTTCCTTGAAGTTGGAGGGGACGGTGGTGCGGGCGACCCTGGTGCCGGTGATGCGTTCGACCAAGGGGGGTTGGATCTCCGTGTTGCGGGTGTGGCGGTTGACCACCGTCACCGTCTCCTCCGCCTTGCGGATCTGGAGGCGGTCCCACATACGGACCATGCGTTTGGCGGCGCGTACGGCGACCACGTCGGGGGTGACCAGCAGGACCGCCTGGTCGGCCATTTCGATCGCGGCGGCGTTGGCGCTGGTCATCTGGGTGCCGCAGTCGACGATCACGACCTCGTAGCGGTTGCGCAGGGCACTGACCGCTTGCCTGGCCACCCGGTCGGTGACCTCCTCGCCCCGCTCGCCCTCCCCCGGCGCCAGGAGCAGGCCGATGCCGGTCGGATGGGCGAAGACCGCGTCCTGGAGGACTCGGGGTGAGATGTCGCTGATTCCGGCCAGGTCGACGATGGAACGGCGGAACTGGACGTCCAGGTAGGAGGCCACGTCGCCGGATTGGAGGTTCAGGTCCAAGAGCGCTACGGAGCGGCCGGACGCCTTGGCGGCCAGGGCCAGTTGGACGGAGGTGAGGGTCGCGCCCACGCCGCCCTTCGCTCCGGTGATCGTCACGACCGTACCGCCGGGGCCTGAGAACACGTCCGCGCCGCTGGTGAGGTGGCGGCGTACGCCGATGGACCAGGCGGCGGCCGTCTGGACGCGGGCCGCCAGTTCCTCGTAGCCGAGCGGAAGGCCGATCAGGCCGCGGGCGCCGGAGTCCATGGCCGCAGTGAAGAGGCCGGGGCTGGCGTCCGCGGTGATCAGGACGACGCCCACGGCCGGGAAGCGAAGGGCTACCTCTCTGATCAGCTCCAACGCCGGTACCGGGCCGATACGTTCGTGGACCAGGACGACCTCGGGCAGCTCGTCGACCGACTCGCTCGCCAGGCGCGCGAGGGTGTCGAGCAGCGCCGTCGAGTCGGTGACGGGGAGCGCGGGCTCCGCCTCTGGGAGTTGGCTGAGGAGGGTGGAGAGGGAGCGGGCCGCGTCCAGGTCACCTACGGCGGGGAGTATGCGGGTGGTCACCAGGTCCCTCACTCACTTGTCGTCGTCGAGGGTGTAGCTGCGGTCGCCCGGACTGACCGGGGTGTCGCCGCCTTGGGAGATCAGGGCGAGGCGTACGTGCGTGGCGAAGGACTCGGCGTAGGCGACCCGTTGGGCGTCCAGGGTGTTCAGGGCGAAGGTGATCGGGACGGCGTCGGTGGCGCGGTTGCGGCGGCGGCTGTCGCTGTTCGGGTCGAGCGGCGTGAGCTTGCCGACGTCCAGGACCTTGGCGTTCTGGACGATGACCTTCGACTGGTCGTCGGCGCCTTTGTTGTCGCCCTTGTAGGTGGCGAAGATGTTGACCGTCGCGCCGGGGGTGATCTTGCCTGCGACGCCCGTGGCGGCGTCGATCATGATGGCGATCTCCTGTTCGCCGTCGCCGAGTTCGGGCCGCTTGACGATCATGTCGCTCTGGAGGAGCGAGCCCTTGCGGAGCTGGGTGACGGCGATCTTTCCGCGGATCTCGGCCAGGTCGGTCACGGCGTTGTCCGAGAGCCAGCGTTCGGGCATCTCGATCTTCTCGAACTGGGCGGTGCTCAGCTCCTTGTACGGCGCGATATCGCTCTTGAGGCGGTACGCCGGGACCTCGGGACCGACCTTGGAGTTCACGTCGCGGATCACCGAGATCACTCCGACGAACGCGCCGATGGCGCACAGGACGGAGACAAGCAGCAGGATGATGCCGCGGCGCTGGCGAGAGTTCATCGGTCGGACAACCTCGATCAGGGACGTTACGGACGCTTGCGGGACGGGCTGTGCGCTGTGCTGTGCCGTTCACGATCACGTTCTTGCGTAGCTGTCGAGCTTGTCGGGTTCCTGACGGGTCCCTGTCAGGCCCCGGAGGCAAGGACACCTCTCGGGGCCCTTTGGTTCTCGGGTGGCAGGAGGGGCGAGGAGCAGAAGCCGCAGCGGTCGCCTATCAACTCCAGGCCACACCAACGGCATTCCTCGCGCCGGACGGAGGCGACCAGCTGATAGAGCACGGAGATGTCGGGGATCGCCGCCGCGAACTCGATCAGCTTGCCGGTGGCCCACCAGCGGGCCGACTCGGCGGGCAGCGGTACTTCGCCGATGCCCTGGACCTGCCAGGACGGGGCGAGGGTCTGGGTGACCCAGTCGCTCTGCAGCTGGCCGCTCGCGGTGAGCAGGTGCGTACTGAAGTCGGGCCCGGCCAGAACCGCTTCCTGGCGGCTGCGTCCGCTACCACTTCGGCCTCCGCCTCCGCCTCCGCTTCCGCTTCCGCTTCCGCTTCCGCTTCCGCCGAGTTTGGTGAGCTGGGGCTCGGGGTTGGCCAGTACGGCGAACTGGGTGCCGGGGACCCAGGACTTGGCGTGCGACTTGAGGCTCACCGGGACGCGGTCCAGCTTGGTGACCGAACCCAGTACGGCACCCGCGTAGACGTAGTGCGACAGGAGCCGGGCCGCCGAGGCGAGCACGCCGGGGCTGAAGTCGCAGATGGAGAGCTGCCGGAGCTGCAGCGCGAGCGCGGCGACGCCGAGTGGCGGGAGGTCCAGGCCGAGCAGGGCGATACGGTCGGACTCCAGGACGGAGCGGACCGCGTGCAGGCGGTGGATGGCGGCGGCCGGGAGGGACGCGGGGTAGAGCGCGATGACGTAGCCGTGTTGTTCCAGGAGGCCGTACATCTCGGCGAGCGACTGCTCCAGGGAGTAATCGCCTTGCGGAGCCCTGCCCTTGGCCGCCCTGCTGGATTTATCCGGCTCGGGCGAGTGCAGGACGACGGCCGGCGGGGTCTGCCGGTCGGGTGACGGCAGGGCCAGGTCCTCCCTGGTGACGGCTATCGCGGTCGGCACGTTGCACACCTCCTGCATCGCTCTGCCTCTGCACCATATCCACGTGATGCCTCCCTCAACACTGGATCGGGATAACTCCTGGTGAGTTCTTGATCAGCGGAGGGTGAGGTGGAGGCGGTTTGAGGGTGGGGCGGAGGCTGTTCGCGAGAGGTCTTGACAACCACATTGGTCTGGACCAGATTGCTTCGGCGAGTCCCCCCACACACTCGGAGGCACCAGTGGACCGCATCTCACCTGTGCTCAGAAGACCCTGGAGACCGTGGACCAGCGCCCTGACCGCCATGGTCGGAGCAACGGCACTGATCCTCACCGGACTTGCCACGGATGCCGCGTCCGCACCCGCGCCCCTGTCTGAACCCCTGGCCGACGCCAACGCCGACGTCAACGTCGTGAAGAACGCGGGCTTCGAGTCGGGCCTCGCGGGCTGGACCTGCGCCGGGGACAGCGGAGCCACCGTCTCCTCGCCCGTGCACGGGGGCGCCTCCGCACTGCGGGCCACCCCGGCCGGGCAGCAGCACGCCGAGTGCACCCAGACCGTCGCCGTACAGCCCAACTCCACGTATGAGATGAGCGGTTGGGTCCAGGGTGGGTACACCTACCTGGGCGCCAGGGGCACCGGGACCACGGACGTGTCCACCTGGACGCCCGACTCCGGGGACTGGAAGCGGCTCAACACCTCCTTCACCACGGGTCCCTCGACGACCTCGGTCACGGTCTATCTGCACGGCTGGTACGGGCAGGCCGCCTACTTCGCCGATGATGTCTCCGTATACGGGCCGGACGGCGGGGGTGGCGGAGACCCGGACCCGGAGGTTCCCGGGGTGCCTTCGGGGCTGGCGGTCGGGGCGGCGACAACGTCCTCGATCGACCTGTCCTGGGCGCCGGTCACCGGCGCGACCGGCTACCACGTCTACCAGGACGGCTCCAAGGTCCTTACGGCGAGCGGCGCTTCGGCGACCGTGACCGGACTGGCCGCGGACACCTCGTACTCCTTCCAGGTCAGCGCGGTCAACGCGGCCGGTGAGTCCGCGAAGTCGGCGGCCGTGACGGGGAAGACGCGGCCCTCGGGTGGCGGCGGAGGCGGGGGCGATGTGCCCAAGCACGCCGTGACCGGCTACTGGCAGAACTTCGACAACGGCGCGACCGTACAGAAGATCCGGGACGTCCAGGACGCGTACGACATCATCGCGGTGTCCTTCGCCGACGCGACGGCCACGCCCGGCGAGATCACCTTCAACCTCGATCCGGCCGTGGGGTACGGCTCCGCCGCCGAGTTCAAGGCGGACATCCAGGCGAAGCGGGACGCGGGCAAGTCCGTGATCATCTCGGTGGGCGGCGAGAAGGGCAACGTCACCATCAACAGCGACGCGTCCGCCGCCGCGTTCGCCAACAGTACTTACGGGCTGATGCGGGAGTACGGCTTCGACGGGGTCGACATCGACCTGGAGCACGGCATCAACTCGACCTACCTGACGAAGGCGTTGCGTCAGCTGTCCGGTCTCGCGGGCTCCGATCTGGTCCTCACGATGGCACCGCAGACGATCGACATGCAGTCGACGTCGACCGAGTACTTCAAGACGGCACTGAACGTGAAAGACATCCTGACCGTCGTCAACATGCAGTACTACAACAGCGGTTCGATGCTCGGCTGCGACGGCAACGTCTACTCACAGGGTTCCGTCGACTTCCTCACCGCCCTCGCCTGCATCCAGCTCGAAGGCGGCCTCGACGCGTCCCAGATCGGGCTCGGCACTCCGGCGTCGACGCGTGGCGCGGGCAGCGGCTACGTCGACCCGTCGGTGGTGACGGCGGCGCTCGACTGCCTGGCCAAGGGCACCCGGTGTGGCTCGTTCAAGCCGTCCCGTACGTACCCGGACATCCGGGGTGCGATGACGTGGTCGACCAACTGGGACGCGACGGCGGGCAACGCGTGGTCGCGGGTGGTGGGGCCGCACGTACACGGTCTGCCGTAACCCTTGGGTCACGGCCTGCCGTAACCCTTGGGCTGGCGTCCCCCAGCCCTCTCCGGACCCGCAGCGCCGCCGCTCCCCCGGCGGCGCTGCGGTGGGTCCACCCCCCGGGGGCGCGCTGCGGTGGGTCCACCCTCGGCGGGCCTGCGGTGGGTCCGCCCCGGCGTGCGGGCGTCGGCGGGACCCCCGTGCCCGCNGCCGAAGCCCGGGTTGTGCGGGGGGTGCTGCTGGTCCATGTCGGAACATCGTACGGGGGTGGTGGGACGAGGCCGCGACGTGGTAGGTACGGTCCGGGACCGCGACCCGAGACACCCTCACCGGAACGGGATGTTGAGCCAGGGGCTCCCCGGCTCCGACGTCAGGATTCGGTGTGCGGCGAGCATGTCCTCGTACCAGTCGCCGAACTCCTCATCGTCGAAGTGGAGGCAACGGCCGAGAATGTAACCGGCGGAGAAATCCTGCCAGGAGCGGTGCTCAAGGGCTGCCTTCTGCCCCGCCTTGGTGACTGCGGACTCCGCCTCCTGGATGGTGCAGAACCGCGCTCCCAGTCCCCAGCGGGCCATCTTCGAGGCCCGGCCCAGATCCCAGGCGGCCACGGAGGAGACGTACCGGTTCTCGTCCAGCAGCCCATCCGCCCTGAACCGCGCCTCGTACCGGGTGATACGCCCGATGAGCCGCTGCACGCCCTCGACGCGGGCCTCCACCACCGCCTCGGGCTGGGGCTCGGTCTTCGTGACGCCCTCCGGGCTCAGCACCGTGACGCCACCGGCCCGCTCGCGAAGTATCCGGGCTGCTGCCTGGCGCCAGTAGCCGGGGTCGACATGCCCGCCGAAGTCCCGGGCGATCCCATGCCGCACATTGAGCACAAACTCCCATACGGGGCTGGAGCCCTCGCATTCCAGGAGCTGCTGCTGGTAGTGCTGCCACTCCTCCCGAGTGGTGATGCCCCACCAGTCGCGCAGCCGCGCGCGCTCCCTCGCGTACCCGTTGCCGTGCCAAGCCATGGCATTCCACAGGGAACCGTTGCTGACGCAGAGAAGAGCGCCGCAGGCGAGCCCGTGAGCGACGGGCCCGTGCAGCGGGCCGCCGACCCGAAGTGCCCGCAGTCGCCCCGATTCCTTGGGCTCTCCTACGCGCTTGGCGTATTGAGCCCAGGCAGCGGTGTGCGGCAGCGCGGCGGGCAGGAACGCCTCGCACGGGCTACCGGGATTGACCACGATCAACGGGGGATCCTCCGGCACCCATACCTCGGTGAACCAGCGCAGCCGCTGGCTACCGAAGACACGATCCGGCTCCGGCGTGGGCAGCATTCCCGGAGTGAACACCTCCCACCAACGGTCCGATGTCTGCGGATTGGAACGGAAGACGGGATGCACGCTGCCGGGCGCGAAGTCGGTCCGCTCCCGCCGCACCTCAAAGAACAGCCGCGTCCGCGCCAACGCGTCGAAGTACGCACCCCAGTCCCCGCGAACCTTGGCCTCGAACAGCGCCTGCTCGTCCGAGGTCGGCGGGGTCCAGGAGGGTGACTGCGCAGCCCCGAACCCGGCCGGGGGCGGTCCGAACGACATGAACTTCCTCTGAGTTGTTCTTCCATCTCGCCTTCCGCTTTCAGCGAGATCCGTGGGCGCCATGGTACGAGAAAGTCAGTCCGCTGTATCCCAGCCGCAGAGCTCGGCCACTTCTGCGATTGCCGCAGTGATCTCATCACGTACAGGTGCGGATGTGACTCGGAGCATTTCAAGGGCCTCTCGGTCAAGCGGCTCGCCACCTCCATGAATGATCGATTCCATGAAGGCGTGCTGGGCATCCTGCTCCAGCTGCTGGAGCCTTCCGACCGGTGGTTCAGCCTCCCCATGCCGCACGAACACGGCTTGCTGCCCACTCATCCTGAAGTCGAGACTAGATAGAATGGTTTCCAGTGTTTGCCCCGACATCTCGGCACGCCTGGGGTCAGGATGCAGGCAAACAGAGATCGCATTTACAGCGAGTAGGATGGCTTGAGCTACAAGGAACTCCGGGGAACCCGGATCGTCTTCAGCGAGCGGATCATCCTCGTCAAACATGAGCTCAGCTTCCTCGAGGACCTCCACTGCCGACTCCTCTGACTGCCCTCCAGAAAGCACACCCCACGCAACCCCAAGGAGGCGGGTGAGCTGATCCTGCTGCTCTGGAGTACCGAGTTGCGCAAGGCCACTACCGCGCTCCGCGCAGGCAGCACAGAAGGCCGCAAGTTGCTGATTTGATACGGATCGCAGCGCCTCATAAACTTCCACGTTGCGACTCATATATTCATCACTCTCCCTTTGACCAGAACAATGTGAACGGGGAATTTTGAGGCATGTGGCCCCGAATACCGGCGCCGCCTATCTCAACTCCTCGAACGTCAAGCAAGGGCAAGCATATATCGTTGCAGAAGTTCCGTGAAGCGGCACCGTACACCGCGTGCTCATGTGGCCCAAGAGAGTTGAGGATACCCGCTTCGGCGTGACCCGGGGCCTGCACAAACTCTTCCCCCTCCCGCAGGACCCAACTTGATGGCATGGGTCCTGGGCCATTAATGCCGACCCTGGTTACGTACTGCATTGTTTCCGAGTTGAATACGCCAATGACAGCAGTAGTGCCCTTTTGATCGGCCATGAAGTAATCATTCCGCATGGATTGCAACTCCTCGGCGCGATCCAACGCCAAGAGTGCATCTTGCTTGGTTCCCGGCCCGCAGGCCATTAGCCCAAGAGGGTCTGCCCAGATGAGGGGGTTATGAATATAGGCGGTTGGGTTCGGGGCAGGATCCAGGCCGAGTGGGTCGGGGGTGAGGTAGCGGGCGGTTTCGGGGTCGTAGTGACGGAAGTAGTTGTAGTGGAGGCCGGTTTCCGGGTCGAAATATTGGCCGGGGAAGCGGAGGGGGGTGTAGGTGGTGCTGGTCGATGACCAGGTGGTGGTGCCCCAGAGGGTGGTGCGAGTGTGCCAGGCGATGTCGCCAGATTCGTCGAAGAGTTCGGTGGGGGTGCCGACGAGGTCGGTGACGATGGCGAAGAAGCGGGTGTCGATTTCGGTCTGGGGTGCGTTGGCTGGGGTGAGGCGTTCGGTTTGGGCTATGGGGTGTAGGCCCTGGTGGTCCCAGGTGAGGGTGACTGGGGTGGACAACTCCGGGGCTGTAGTCGTCTGTTCGCAGAGAGTCGTGCCGTCCCAGGTGAAGTCCGTTCGCTCGACCACCGTCTCGCCGTCGTCCGCGAGGCGGAGCTTCGCTGTGCGGCGGCCCAGGGGGTCGTAGGTGTAGCGCCAGCGGGTGCCGTACGGGGTGACGACGGCGGTGAGGCGGTCCTCGGCATCCCACTCATAGCGCCAGGTGTCCGGCTTGCGGGAGAGGCGAGTCTTCTGGCGGAGGGTGATGCGGCCTTGCGTGTCGTGTTCGTAGCGGACTGCTCCGGCTCGGGTGATGCGGGTGCCGGTGTAGGCGCGGGGGCCGGTGGCCTCGTGGCCGGGGTGATTGGCTGGCCACGCGGCTGCCGTTTGGTTGCCTGCCTCGTCGTATGCGTAGGTCTCGGTCCAGTTCGCGGCGTGTACGGCGGTGACGCGGCCCGCTGCGTCGAGGTCGAAACGACGCGTTCCTGAGAGTTGGTCGTCGATGCCTGTGAGGTTGCTGTCGGCTCGGTAGGTGTAGTCGCGACGCTGGATGCTGCGGCCCGCGTCCGTGACCTGCTGGGTGGTGAGGCGGCCCAGTGGGTCGTAGGTGTTGGTCAGGGTGGTGGTGTCGCCGATGTGGCGGGCCAGTTCGCGGCCGGTCAGGTCGTGGTCGAAGGTGAGGGTGCGGCCGGACGTGGTCAGCTGGGTGCGGTTGCCCGCGGCGTCGTAGGTCCAGGAGCTGACCGCTCCGGTGGGGGTGGTGCGGCCAGTACGGCGGCCCAGCTCGTCGTGAGTGTGGGTGAGGGTACGGCCGTTGACGGTTTCGGAGCGCAGGCGGCCGTAGCGGTCCCGGAGCAGGGTCAGGTCTGTGTCGGGGCCTGATGCTTGGGCGAGCTGGTCGGTGAGGTCATAGGCAAAGGTGGTGATCGCGCCGCCCGCGTCCTTGCGGATGACCTGGCCGAGTGCGTTGCGCTCGAAGGAGATCGTCTGCCCGAGGCCGTTGGTGCGTGAGGTCAGGTGGCCGGCTGCGTCGTGGGTGTAGGTGAGGGTGCGGTCGTCGAAGTCCGTTTCGGATATGAGGTGCCCGGCCGCGTCGTACGTGTAGTCCCAGGTGAGGCCCTGGGGGTTGGTGACCTGGGTGAGGCGTAGCTCGGTGTCGTGGGCGAATTCGTAGCGCACGCCGTCCGGGCCGGTGCGGGCCGACATGAGGTCGAAGTGGGTGTACTCGAAGCGGGAGACCGCGCCCATAGGGTCGGTGTGGGTGGTGCAGTTGCCTTCGCCGTCGTACGTCCAGGACTCTTCCGTGCCGTCCGGGTTGATACGGCGGGCCAGGTGACCCTCGGGCGTCCACTGGAGATGCGTGGTCGCGCCTAGGGGGTTGGTTATGGCTGTGGGGCGTCCGAAGGCATCGCGGACGTAGCGGGTGGTGGCGCCTAGGGGGTCGGTGATCTGGAGAGGGAGGCCCGACCTGTCGCAGTGGATGTGCGTGGTGTTGCCGAGGGCGTCGGCGATCGAGGTGAGGTGGCCGGACTCGTTGTGGGTGAAGTGGGTGGTCTGGCCGGTCGCGTCGGTGGCTGTGGTGCGGTTGCCGCGTTCGTCGTATGTGTAGCGCGAGGTGGTGCGGTCCGGGGCCACCACCTTCACGGGCAGGCCGAGTTCGTTGTACTCGGCGGTGGTTGACCGGCCGTCGGGGCGGGTGACCGAGGTGAGGTTGCCTGCCTCGTCGTAGGTGAAGGTGGTGGTGCGGCCGAGTGGGTCGGTCCTGGAGAGCAGGCGGTGGTAGGGGTCGCGTTCGAAGCGGGTCACCGCGCCGAGCGGGTCGGTCTCCGTGACGAACTGGCAGGCGTCGTTGATGACGTAGCGGTGAACGTGTCCCTGGCCGGTGGTCGCTGTGGTGACGCGCAGTCCCGTCTCGGGATCGACTCCGTCGTAGTCGACGCGCAGGCGCATGTGCCCTTCCGCACCGCCTTCGGCGATGCAGCGGTCCTGGTCGTCGTACTCGTAGTGGTAGCTCCGGTCGTTGGAGTCCGTCCATGAGGTGACGCGGCCCGCGTCGTCGTAGGTGAACCGCAGGGGCAGACCGGAGGAGTTGGTGACCTCGGTGAGGTTTCCGTCGGTGTAGCCGTAGCGCATCAGCTCCTGGTCCGAGCTGTCATCGGCGCCGCCCGCCAGGTGGAGGGCGGTGACCCGGCCCTCGGTGGTGGTGAGCTTCAGGTGGTAGCCGGAGCCGTGCACGATCGCGGTGGGGGCGCCCTCGGCGTCGTATTCGAAGGTGATCCAGTTGCCGTTGCGGTCGTCGATCTGTACGAGCACCGACAGGTCGTCGCTACGGTCGGTGAAGTGCCAGACCCGGCCGGTGGCGGGGTCGGTGATGGTGTAGCCGCCCGCCTCGCGGTCCAGCGGCCAGCGCGGGCCGTGGCTCGGCAGCACCGGGACACCCGGGGCGGGGTGCGGGTAGACGAGGAGCAGGCCGTCCTCGGCGACGAAGATGACGCCTTCCGAGTCGACTTCCAGACGCTGGTCGACCGTGCTCGACCAGGACGGGCCGAACCAACGCCCCAGCTGGCTGCCGGACTCCACCCGGCGCTTGAACACCAGCGGCAGAGCACCGGGCAGGGCGACATCGGTCTGCGGCAGATACATCTTGCCGGTGGCCAGGTCAATCGGGTCCGAGGGGTCCTCCTCAGGGGACCTGTCCTTCCTCGACGGCCCCGCTGGCCCGTCCGTGGCGTCCGAGACCTCGTCCCGCGCCCGCCGCGACGCCCCGCTCTCCGCCGCCTCCTTAGCCGCCTGCCGCACCCCGCCTCGGGCGAGTCCGGTGCCCTTGGTTCCGAAGAGTTCGGGGAAGAGGCGGCCGAAGAACTCGGAGCGGTCCTTCGTGAAGGCGTCCACGGCCGCGGTCACCATCCGCTCCGGGTGGGCGGCCGTCGAGACCAGCCCGGAGAGTGTCATGGAGGTGTTCTGCAGGTACTCGGCCGGGTGGGTCAGGTTGTACGGGTCCATCGGGTTGACGCCGCGGGCGAAGTTGAGCAGTCCGGCGCCGCCCTTGAGGGCGCCGCTGGCGACGTGGGTCAGCTCGGTCTTCACGGCCCGGTTGGCGTCGGTGAAGTTGTCGCCGAGGCGGTCCAGGGGCGGGGGTTCGGCCGGGGCATGGGCCAGGGCGCGCTTGACCTTGGTCCGGGCCTCGGAGGCGGCGGTGTTGCGCTGCTTGCGGGCCTCGGCGAGGATCTCGTGGGCCCGTTTGATGTCGGCCTTGCCGGGGTCCTTGAAGGGCTCCGGCTTCGGTCCCGGGTCCTCGTTCGCCATGACCTTGATCTTGTAGGCGTCGACGCGCTTGTCGTACGCCTTCGCGGCCTGGTCGGAGGCTTGCCTGCCCTTCTTGTACAGGTCGATGGCGTCCTGTGCCTGGCCCTGGGCCCACTTGACGGTGTCGGCGTACGACTCCAGGGCGCCGGCGGCCATCTCGCAGGCGTCCGCGGCGTGGGCCCACTTGGTGGGGTGGACGCCGAACGTCTTGCGGAAGGTGCCGCCGCCGTCGCCCTTCCAGCCGGATGAGTCGACCTGCTTCATCCCCCGGCCGACCCGGTCGAAGGCGGTGTGGAAGTCCTTGAGGTGCTTGGCACTCTTGCGGATCTTGCCGTCGTTGCCATGGACGAGCTCGTTTGCGTCTTCGGTCTGTCCGAGCTGCTGCTCGCCGGGGGTGGCACCGAGGCTGGAGGCGGCACTGTCGCCCCAGTCCTCCACGGCGTCCGCGGCGCCGTGCAGGCCGTGGTAGTCGAGGACGGTGCCAGCCTTGTTCGTGCCCCAGTCGACGCCCTCGCCGAGTTTCTTCTTGCCGTAGTCGACGCCGTCTTCGAGCTTGCCCAGGCCGTCGTTGACGCCATCCTTGACCTTCCCGCCGAGGTCCTTGGCCTTGTCGCCGAGGTCCCCGAGACCGTCGCCGAGGTCGTCGATGATGCCGCCCATCAGTTCTCACCGCCGTCCGGGTCGGCGTTCTGCTGCTGTTGGGCTGCTTCGGCGGCCTGGGCTGCTTCGGCGCGGGCTTCGGGGGACGGGCCGAAGGTGTCGTCGAGCATCTTGTTGTACTCGGCGTCGGACATGCCGGCGGCGTTGTGGAGGTTCTCAGGGTTGAGGCCAAACGGGCCCACGGTGCGTGAGGTCATGACGTCGCGGCCGGCGTCCTTCCAGCCCTGCGCGCTGTTGGCCGCCGCGGTCTCGAAGGACTCCCTGCTGTAGTCGACGTCGCCGCCATAGACCCCGGAGGCGGCGATGTCGCGCCAGCCCTGCTGCGTGACCTCCTCCTCGGAGGCGTACGGGTTGCCGATCGCCGCGTTGGCGACGACCTTGAAGGTGCCGTCGACGTACTGGTCGGTCTCGTAGTACGTGCCCGCGGCCAGCCCGGTCTTGACGGCGAACGCGTTGCCCTCGTTGATCAGCGACCGCACGCCCCACTCCCAGCGCTCACAGAACGACCCGAACTCCTCCGTCAGCCCCTCGTGCCCAAGTTCCAGCCCCGACAGCGCGATATCACCGAAACCGCGCCCGGCCCCGGCCATGCCGACCATGCCCAGCTCCTTCAGCTCGCCCAGCGCATCGGTCAGGCCCTTGGCGATCAGCCCGAGTCCGGCGGTCTTCAGATCCTCGCCGCCACCGCCGCCGTAGCCGCCGCCTCCTCCGTCGCCGGTCATACCGCGCCCTCCTCGTGGTCCACGGCCGCCACGTCGGGCACGATCCCGCGCACCGGCGGGAAGACCACGCCGTCCTCGCCGTCCGCGCAGTCCAGGGCCACCCCGCACGGCACCCCGGCCGCCGGCACCGCCACATCCAACAGCCGGGCGCCGAGAACCGTCTGGTAGGCCCACTCGTGCCGGGACTCGCCGCGGGCCTGGGCATAGCGGGCCAGGGCCTGTTCGTCGGAGAAGGCGAGGATGAACCGGATGCCGTTGAAGTCCGCGGTCAAGAAGGCGCGTTCGCCGTCCTGGCCGGGCACATCGCCCAACGGCACCAGCACCGCCGTACGCCGGAACTCCCCCAGCACCGCGGCGAACTCCCGCCGACGCGCCGCCGCTTCAGCGCCCTCCGGCGCAGGCCCCGGAACCCGCCCCGCCGCGGGTTCGGGTAGCTGCTCCGCCGCCTCCCGAGGCTCCGGCGACGACTCCACCGGCACCGGCGCGGCAGGCCTGTCCGCCATCTCCACGAAGTCCGCAAGGCGCGACCTTGGAACACCGTTCTGCGGCGGCACGTCCGCCCCATCCCCGTACACAGACATACGATCATCATCACAATCGCATGCGCAGGGACCCTCACCGCCCCCCGTCACGTTCCCGGGCCCCGGTAGGTCAGTCAGTCACTCACTCAGTCGAGTACGGCAAGCGCGTCGATCTCGATCAAGAGGCCTGCGGGGAGGCCTACATAGACCGTGGTGCGGGCCGAGGCGGGCTCCTTGAGGTTCTGGGCGTCGAGGTACTCGTCGTAGATCGCGTTGAACTCCGCGAAGTGGGCCGTGTCGGTGAGATAGACCCGCACCATCATCACGTCGTCCCAACTCGCGCCGCCCTCTTCGAGGATCGCCTTGACGTTGGCGAGGGTCTGGAGGGTCTGCTCGCGCAGGGTCGGGCCCGCGGGGGTCGGGGGCCGGCCATCGGTGGCGGGCAGGAAGCCGACCTGGCCCGCCACTTGGAGGATGTTGCCCTTGCGCACGCCGTGGGAGAACTTGGCGGGCGGGGTGGTGTGGGTGGGGGGCGTGAG
>NZ_JAZGRL010000001.1:2749772-2811219 GCF_046540415.1 Streptomyces sp. E11-3
CCCACCCACCCCGACGGCACTTCCAAGCCCGCGCCCCATCCGGACCTGCGTTCCGCGTGCGAACACCGACGGCCGCATTGCGATGGAAGGCCGGGGCGACCCGCACGCGGCCCCAGGGTGCCCGTATGGCGATAAACACCGCGCGCCGCCAGGAAACGCGCCCGTAAAGTTGCCGCATGCAGGTGATTCAGTCGACGAAGCTCGCAAACGTCTGTTACGAGATCCGGGGCCCGGTGCTCGAGGAGGCGATGCGGCTCGAAGCAGCAGGTCACCGCATCCTCAAGCTGAACACCGGCAACCCCGCGGCCTTCGGGTTCGAGTGCCCGCCGGAGATCCTCGAGGACATGCTGCGCAACCTCGGGTCCGCGCACGGGTACGGCGACGCCAAGGGGCTGCTCGCGGCGCGGCGCGCGGTGGTCATGCACTACCAGACCCTGGGTGTGGAGTCGGACGTCGAGAACGTCTTCGTCGGCAACGGCGTGTCCGAGCTGATCGTGATGGCCATGCAGGGCCTGCTCGACGACGGCGACGAGGTGCTGGTTCCGGCGCCGGACTACCCGCTGTGGACGGCGGCCGTGTCGCTGTCGGGCGGTACCGCCGTGCACTACCGCTGCGACGAGCAGTCGGACTGGATGCCGGACCTCGCCGATGTGGAGCGGAAGGTCACCGACCGCACCAAGGCGATCGTGATCATCAACCCGAACAACCCCACCGGTGCCGTATACAGCGACGAGATGCTGCGCGGGCTGACCGACATCGCCCGCCGCCACAATCTGCTGGTCTGCTCCGACGAGATCTACGACAAGATCCTGTACGACGGCACGACGCACACCCCGACCGCCGCCCTTGCCCCTGACCTCCTTACGCTGACCTTCAACGGCATGTCGAAGGCGTACCGGGTGGCGGGGTACCGCTCCGGGTGGATGGTGATCTCCGGGCCGCGGGCGCACGCCGAGTCGTATATCGAGGGGCTGACGGTCCTCGCCAACATGCGGCTGTGCGCGAACATGCCCGCCCAGCACGGGGTGGTCGCGGCGCTCACCGGGCGCCAGACGATCAACGATCTGGTGCTGCCCGGTGGGCGACTGCTGGAGCAGCGGGACACCGCGTACGACCTGCTGACCCAGATCCCGGGCGTGAGCTGCGTCAAGCCGAAGGGCGCGCTGTATCTCTTCCCGCGGCTCGATCCGAAGGTCTTCAAGGTCAAGGACGACCGGCAGATGGTGCTCGATCTGCTGCGCCGCGAGAAGATCATGGTGGTGCACGGCACGGGCTTCAACTGGCCCGAGCCGGACCACTTCCGCATCGTCACGCTGCCGCAGGCGGCGGACCTGGCGGAGGCCGTGACCCGGATCGGCAACTTCCTGGACGGCTACAGCCAGCCGTAGCGACATTGCGGGCGCCACAGGGGCACTGCGAGACGCGCCGCAGGGGCCCTACGGGACGACGGGCGCCGTAGAGGCCCTGCGGAACGCCGCAGGATCACTGCGGGACGACGGCCGCGGCGATCTCGTCGTAGGTCGCGTCGCTCACCAGACCCGTGTCGTCCAGCACGTTCTGGTGGTCGAGCACGGTGAGGTTGGTCTGGCCGGCGAAGTCACGGACTACCGAGTTCTTGGTGGTGGCGCGGACCTGCGCGATCGTGAGGAACACCTTGCCGTGCGAGGCGCGCAGGATGTTGGCGAATTGCTTGTCGAACTCCGCGCCACTGGCGTTCTGCAACTTCCGTACGAGGGCCTGCTGCTCGGGCGTGGCTTCGTCGGGGATGGTGACGTTCAGGGTCTGGGCGGCCTCGCGGACCTTCGCGTCGAGCTTGCTGTGCCCCTCCATCAGGTGGAGCCCGGCCCGCTTGACCGCTTCACTCGACGCATGGGTCTGGGCCAGCCGACCGACCGGCGCCTCCCAGAGATTGGCCTGCCGCACCTTGGCCAGCAGCGTCTTGTCCAACTCACTGATCTCGCCACCCGTGGTCACCTCCCCACCGGGGGCGACGGGCGCCGCACTGGGGAAGTCGGCGGTTATCGGTTCCGAGGCGCTGGCACTGCCACGCGTGGCCCACAGGGCCGCGGCGGCGAGAACCATGACGAGCGTCGCCACGACAGCCATGACGAGACCGCGTGGGTACTGGGACGTGAGGCTTCGCGCGTGTGCGTTCATGGCGTCCCGTACGGATGCGGGGCGGCCCGTGTTCACTCACGCCTCACACGTATCGGCCCGCGTTCACTCACGCCCCATATGTCTCGGTCCGCGTGGCAGTCCGCTTATCGGGCTGCGCCGGACGAACGCAACGCTGGCGCCCGGTCCGCGCGCATGCGGGTGCGGCGCGGACCGGGGCCGGTCTCAGTGGGCGCCGGTCAGCTCTCGGGGCGCGGCGAGTGCCGCCTCGTGCGCGTCCATCCGCTCGGCGGCGAGGATCGCGGCGGCGGTGTCCGCGCGGGACGCGGCGACGACCAGGGCGCGGCCCGCGAGGGCGTGCGCGCGCTGGTGCAGGGCCGCGATGTGCGGCTCGTGGATCGCGGCGGCGACGGTCGCCCGCACAGGCTGTACCTCGCCCCGCAGCCGGGCGATCTGCCGCGCCAACTGCTCGGCCGCCGAGGTCAGATCGGCCGCGCGGTCCGTGTCCGTGGTGAGGGCGCGCAGTTCGTCGGTGACGGCGAGCAGTGCCGCGAGATGACCGGCGAGCTGGATGTCCAGCTCCTCCTCGCGTGAGCGGTGCGGATAGTCGGGTCCCGAGCCGGAGCCGGGGCCGGAGTGGGAGCGTGCGCCGGCCGCCTTGTGGACCGACTTGGTGCGGATCGGTTCGTACATGGGACGGCCTCCTGGGATGCGGTGAAACCCATCCTACCTTAGATCCCGTCTAAAGTTGCGCCGGGTCCTGAGCCAAACCGCCAGGGCTCACCGGAGCGGCACAGTCCCGTTACGTATTGGGATGGACCGGTCACCACCCGTTCACCGGGAACCTCTCGGAATGTTCGGTTCCGGGAGCACGCTGACGCTGTGAAACGCATCCTGGGACTGGTCCTGGCGGTGCTGCTGATCGGCGGTGTGGTGGCAGCCGTCGTCGCGGGCCGCGATGAGCAGGACACGAGCACGGCAACGACGACCGTGCGCGGACTGATCGGATCGGAGAAGGCGGACTTCTTCGCCGATCCCGACGTGGTGAAGGCCCTCGCCGCCAAGGGCTACACCGTGAAGCCGGAGAGCTCCGGCTCCTGGGCGATGGAACACCGCGACCTCAAGGGGTACGACTTCGCCTTCCCCGGCAGCACTGCCCCGGCCGGTGAACTCGCCAAGAAGTACGGGGTCAAGGGCACCCTGCCCCGGCCCTTCTACTCGCCGCTGGTGGTCGTGGCACAGCGCGACGCCGTGGACGTACTCGCCGCCAACGAACTCGCCGACGTAGGCGGTAAGGACGGCGACAAGGGCACCGGCAAGAGCACGGGCCGGAGCACGGGCAAGAGCACCGGCATCCTCAGGACCGGCGCCTTCCTCAAGGCCGCCGAAGCCGACCGCACCTGGCAGCAGCTCAAGGGTGCCGACCAGCACGCCGAGCTGACCGGCACGCTCTTCATCACCACCAGCGACCCGCTCAGCTCCAACTCCGGCGCGCTCTATCTCGCCGCCGCCTCCTACGTGGCCGACGGCGGCCGGGTCGCCGCGAACAAGGCGGACATCGCCCGTACCGCGCCGCTGATGCGCAAGCTGATCGGCGTCCAGGGCGCGCAACAGTCCAGCTCCGACGCCCCGTTCAGGGACTTCGTCAGCGGTGTCGGCAACCCGCTGGTCCTGGTGTACGAGTCGCAGGTCGCCGCGCTGCTCGCGCGCGGCGAGGACGTCGGCGACCTCACCGTCCTCTACCCGGACACCACGGTGTCCAGCGACCACACCCTCGTACCGCTGACCCCCGAGGGCCGCGCGCTCGGCGAGCTGCTCGGCACCGACGAGCGGCTGCGCGAACTGGCCGTGCGGCACGGGTTCCGGCCGCAGGGCGCGGCCCGCGAGTTCACCGCCGCGTACGCCAAGCACACCACCTACCTCAACCACCGGCTGACCGGTGTCCGGCAGGCGCCCGTGCCCACCTCCACGGTGCTGCACGAGATGGCGCGCCGGGCCCGCGGCTAGGCCCGGACCGGCCTCTAGGAGACACAGCAAGTGACCACAGAAGAACAGGACTTCAGCCTCACGCCGCCCGAGCCGGTGGCGCCCGTACCCCGCGCGAAGGCGAGCGGTCTGGTGCCGGTCGACGAGTCCGTACGCGAGGACATGGCGCGCAAGGCCGCCGAGTACGTGGACGGGCTCGCCGCGCTCGACGCCCGCTCCCCCGAGTTCACCTCCCGGATCGGCGAGGTGGTGGCGCTCGGCTCCGGCGAGATGCGCGGCGCCACACAGCAGACCAACCGGATGCTCCAGCGCACCGTACGCAACCTGCCGGGCAGCGGCAGCAGAGGTAAGAGCGGGGAGGCCGCGGACGCGCAGACCAAGGTCGCCTCGTCGCTGGTCGAGCTGCGCCGCACCGTCGACGACCTGGACCCGCGCGACCTGCCGGGCGGCAGGGCCAGACGGCTGCTCTCCAAGCTCCCCGGCGGCAACCGGCTCCGCGACCACCTCGCCAAGTACGCCTCGGCGCAGGGCACTTTGCAGCACATCGTCGCCACCTTGCGCAGCGGCCAGGACGAGCTGCGCCGGGACAACGCGGCGCTCCAGACCGAGCGGGTACGCCTCTGGGAGACCATGGGCAAGCTCCAGGAGTACGCCGTACTGACCGAGGCACTGGACACGGCGCTGGAAGCGCACATCACCGGGGTGGAGGAGACGGACCAGAGCGGCGGTGGCGGCCAGGCCGACGCGCTGCGGGCCGATGTGCTCTTCCCCGTACGGCAGAAGCACCAGGATCTGCTGACCCAGCTCGCGGTGTGCGCGCAGGGCTATCTGGCGATGGACGTCGTGCGGCGCAACAACGACGAGCTGATCAAGGGCGTCGACCGGGCCGCGACCACCACGGTGTCCGCGCTGCGGATCGCGGTGATGCTGTCCTCGGCTCTGGACAGCCAGCGCAAGGTCGTGGAGCAGGTCAACGCCCTGCGCGGGACCACCGATGAGCTGATCCGGGGGAACGCGGAGATGCTGGCCACCCAGTCCGGCGAGATCCAGGCCATCGCCGCCGACCCGGCGGTCGGCGCGGAGACGCTGCGGACGGCGTTCCAGCAGATCTACCGGACGCTGGACGCGATCGACATGTACAAGGTGCGGGCCACGGAGTCGATGGCGGCGACGGTGGAGTCGCTGACAGCCGAACTCCAGGAGGCCAGCGTGCACTTGGAACGGTCGCGGGCCTCCGGGGCAGCGGCCGAGGGCGGGCTGCCACGAGGCGGGCTCTCGTGAGGCGGGCTGCCGCGAGGCGGGCCGTCGTGAGGCGGCGGGCGCTTGTCGGCGCGATGGCGGCGGTGGGGCTGCTCGCGGCCTGCGCCTCCGGGCCGCCGGACGGTTCGGAGAAGGAGAGCCGGAAGGCGGACGGTACGACGCTCCGGGTGCTCGCCTCCAGTGAACTCGCCGATACGAATTCGGTCCTGGACCAGGCCCGCGCGGCCACCGGGATCGAGGTCAAGGCGACCTGGTCCGGGACGCTGGACGCGGTGGAGCAGATCGCCTCGGGGCGCGCGGACGGGAAGTACGACGCGGTGTGGCTGTCGTCGAACGACTATCTGCGGCTGCGGGACGGCGCCGAGCGCAAAGTCGTCTCCGAGACGTCCGTGATGTCCTCGCCGGTCGCGCTCGGCGTCAGCTCCGCCGCCGTACGCCGCCTGGGCTGGAAGCCGGACGACGTGACCTGGTCGCAGGTGCACCGGGCGGTCACCGACGGCAAGCTGACGTACGGGATGACCGATCCGGCGCGCTCCAACTCTGGTTTCTCCGCACTGGTTTCGGTCACCTCGGGGCTTTCGGGGGCGCAGTCCGCGCTCACCGACGCCGAGGTGAAGAAGGCCGGCCCGAAGCTGACGGAGTTCTTCGCCGGGCAGCGGCTGACCTCCGGGTCGTCGGGCTGGCTGGCCGAGGCGTACGCCCAGCGCTCCACCGTGGACGCGCTGATCAACTACGAGTCCGTACTGCTGTCCATGAAGCGGTACGGTACGGCGGGCCCGGGCAGGGACCTGACTGTGATCCGGCCGCGCGACGGCGTGGTCACCGCCACCTATCCGCTCTCCGCGCTCACCTCGGCGAAGGCGGACGCGCGCGACGCGACCCGTGCGCTCACCGAGTATCTGCGCGGGCCCGAGGCCCAACGGGCCCTGACCGCAGAGACTCTGCGGCGGCCCGTGGTCACCTCCGTACCGCCCGCCAAGGAGCTCTCCGGCGGCAGACGGCGCGAACTCCCCTTCCCCGCCAGCAAGTCGGTGGCCGACGGGCTGCTCGACGCCTACGAGAACAAGCTGCGGCGACCCTCGCGCACGGTGTACGTCCTGGACACCTCGACGTCGATGCGCGGCGACCGGCTGGCCCGGCTGAAGAAGGCCATCACCAGCCTCACCGGGGACTTCCGGGACCGCGAGGAGGTGACCCTGATCCCCTTCGGGTCCGGTGTGAAGTGGGTACGGACGCATGTGGTGCGGCCGGGCGATCCGGAGGCCGGGTTCGAGGCGATCCGCAAGGACGCCCGCACGCTGACCGCGCAGGGCAACACGGCGATCTACAGCAGCCTGCGCGAGGCCTACGACCACCTCGGGCCCGCCAACTCCGACGTCTTCACCTCGATCGTGCTGATGACGGACGGCGAGAACACCGCGGGCGACGGGGTCGCGGCCTTCGAGGCGCACTACCGGAAACTGCCCGCCGCGGCGCGCGAGACGCCGGTCTTCCCGATCCTGTTCGGCGACTCGGACAAGAAGGAGCTGGGGGACATCGCCCGGCTGACCGGCGGGCGGCTGTTCGACGCCCAACGGGGTTCCCTGGACGAGGCGTTCAAGGAGATCCGTGGCTACCAGTAGAGAAGCGGGTGCCAGTAGGGCACACCGCGTGCTGGCCTGTCTGGAGTCGCGGAAGAACCTGACCGGCAGCGCCTGCGGGCTCGTCGGGCTCGCCCTGACCTTCACCGGCATCGCGGGCGCCTACTGGCCGATCGTGGTGGCGGGGCTGTACGGGGCGGGCGCGCTGATCGCCCCACCGGAGCGCCCTGCCGCACCCGCGTTCCCCGATCCCTCCAGCCAACTGGACGAGGTCCGAGGGGACTTCATCACTCTGCGGGAGTACCTCACGTCCGTGGAGCTGCCGCCCGCCGCGTCCGGGCAGCTCACAGAGCTGCTCACGCGGTACGAGGCGCTGCTCGACCCCGGCTGGGTCGCGGACGCGCTCGCCACGGACCCGGAGTCGGTGTACGTACTCGCGCGCGCCGTCCGCCAGGACGTACCCGAGGCCGTCGACGCGTACGTCCGCACCCGGTGGTGGACCCGGCTCGCACCGGCCTCGGAGCCACCCGAGCGGCATCTGGTGCGGCAGCTCGGGGTGCTCTTCGACGAGGCGGACACGCTGGCGGTGGCACTCCGCGAAACGGAGTCCCACCGCCAGCAGACGCACACGCGCTATCTGGAGGAGCGCCGGGGACACCGCCCCGGCGCCTCCTGAGGGGCGCGCTCAGCCCAGGCGCTTGACCAGGGCGCGGTACTCGTCCCACAGCTCGGTCGGCGTGTGGTCACCGAAGGTGTTGAGGTGCTCGGGGACCAGGGCGGCCTCCTCGCGCCAGACCTCCTTGTCGACGGTGAGCAGGAAGTCCAGGTCGGAGTCGGAGAGCTCCAGGCCGCCCGTGTCGAGGGCCTCCTTGGTCGGCAGGACGCCGATGGGGGTCTCGACGCCCTCCGCGCGGCCGTCCAGGCGCTCGACGATCCACTTGAGGACGCGGCTGTTCTCGCCGAAGCCGGGCCAGACGAACTTGCCCGCGTCGTTCTTGCGGAACCAGTTGACGTAGTAGATCTTCGGGAGCTTCGCCTGGTCCTTGTCGGCCCCGACCTTGATCCAGTGGGCCATGTAGTCGCCCATGTTGTAGCCGCAGAACGGCAGCATCGCGAACGGGTCGCGGCGCAGCTCGCCGACCTTGCCCTCGGCGGCCGCGGTCTTCTCGCTGGCCACGTTGGCGCCGAGGAAGACGCCGTGGTTCCAGTCGAAGGACTCGGTGACCAGCGGGACCGCGGAGGCCCGGCGACCGCCGAAGAGGATCGCGGAGATCGGGACGCCCTTGGGGTCCTCCCACTCGGGCGCGATGATCGGGCACTGCGCGGCGGGGGTGGTGAAGCGCGAGTTGGGGTGGGCCGCGGGGGTCTCGGACTCCGGGGTCCAGTCGTTGCCGCGCCAGTCCGTGAGGTGGGCCGGGGTCTCCTCGGTGAGGCCCTCCCACCAGACGTCGCCGTCGTCGGTGAGNAGGGATTGATCCCCCACCCCGCCCCTTCCCGAAAGTCCTGCGGACGGCGAAAAGACGGCCTCAAACGCCGGCCGGGCTGAATTTCAGCCCGGCCGGCGTTTGAGGCCAACGGGGTCCGGGCTAACCCTTGCCCTTGCCCTTCAGGTCCGCCTTGGTGCACACCTTCCCGTCCCCGTTCGGGTCCAGGCTCAGCGGGT
The DNA here is from genome assembly GCF_046540415.1 of Streptomyces sp. E11-3. Taxonomy (NCBI): domain Bacteria; kingdom Bacillati; phylum Actinomycetota; class Actinomycetes; order Kitasatosporales; family Streptomycetaceae; genus Streptomyces; species Streptomyces sp. E11-3. Next base: position 2,758,377 of record NZ_JAZGRL010000001.1, read on the forward strand.
CCTCCTTGCCGTTGACCCTGAGGCGGCCGTAGTCGTGATCGGCCAGCCACTCGCAGCGCGCCGCCGTCGTCGCCGCGACGGTCTTCGGGAAGACCGTCGGCACGCAGACGTTGGCACTGCCGTAGTGCCGGTCGCACCCCGAGACCTGCGTACTGACCGGCGCCGACTCACGCTTCTTCGGCAGCTTCTTCGCCGACTTCTCCGGCTCGCCCGCGAAGTCGTGGATATGCGGCGTCGGCGCGTCCTCGGCCAGCGCCGCGGGACCGCCCAGCTTGACCCACTCCGCCACCGACGGCACCCCGTTCGCGTCGACCGCGAAGAGCATGTACCAGCCGGGCGGCGCGAGGTTCGGGTTCGACGTCACATTGAGGTCGATGTTGTTGCCGTCGACCGTGAGCGGCAGGTCCACGAACCGCTGGTTGGGGTCGGAGGAGTGCGTCACGGCCGCGGGCTTGATCAGCTCGGCCTTGGCGATCGGCCGGTCCACCGTGATCCGCTGCGTGTCGCCGTACTTCCACTCCTTGTTGATGACGGAGGTGATCTCGGGGCGCTCGCCCTTGAGGAGGTACGGCGGCGTGTAGACCGACACGTTGTGGTTCCAGGAGCCGTCGCCCGGGTTGTCGCCCGTGGTCATCACCCGGCCGTCGGGCAGCAGGAAGGCGGAAGAGTGGTAGCCGCGCGCCTCCGGGTCGGTGGCGACCTGGTCGAACGTCTCCGTCTCCGGGTCGAAGATCGACGTCTCGAAGACCGGGTCGGCGCGGTTGTGCAGCCCGCCGCCGGTCTCCAGGACCTTGCCGTCGGGCAGCAGTACGGCCGACACGTACATCTTGCCCTGGTCGCCGGTCTGGTCCACCGGACCGTTACCCAGGTCCACCTTCCCCTGCGGGAGCAACGGGCCGTTGCGGTAGGCCGGGTTGGCTTCCTTGAGGTCGATGATGTCGGTCAGCCGGTTGCCGTCGGGGTTGGAGTCGATGTTGCCGCCGCCGATGGTCAGCACCTTCTGGTCCTGCGCCGGGGGCAGCAGCACGCTCGCCGACTGGTCCCGCTCGTCCTTCTTCTGCAGACCCGGTACGTCGGTGATGGTGTTGGCGTCGTAGTCGTAGATCGACGCGCCCGTGCCAGGGGTGCCGTTGCCGAACACATGGCTGCCCGAGTAGAAGAGCCGCCCGTCCTGCATCAGGACCATCGAGGGGTACAGGCCCCAGAACGACCAGGTCTGGTTGACCTCGTTCGTCGGCAGCCACTTGTTCTGCTCCGCCGACCACAGCTCGGCCGTCACCGAGCCCGTGGAGTCCTCACGCAGACCGCCGAGTGACAGCACATCGCCGTTGCCGAGGATCGTCGCCGACGGGTACCAGTGGCCGTCGTTCATGTCGTTGGTCTTGATGTACGACTCGGTCTCCGGGTCGAAGATGTACGAGTCCTTGTACCCCTGGTAGCCGATCGAACCGTCGTCCGCCGAGTAACCACTGGTGCCGCTCATCACCAGCACCCTGCCGTCGGACAGCTGCACATGGCCCGCGCAGAACATGTCCTTCGGCGTGTGGATGTCCTTGTACGTGCCGTCCTCGGGGTTGTACAGCGTCGTCTCGAACTCGCCCCGCTCGAACCGCTCCGGGTCGTTGCCGGAGCCCGCGATCAGCAGCACCTTGCCGTTGTGCAGCACGACCGAGTGCATCGAGCGCACCGGGTTCTGGGTCGGCAGGACCTCCCACTTGCCGTTCGCGCACTCCTCGGCTGTGCCGGTGCAGTCCGGGTCGGGAACGGGCTCCGCGACCTCCTCCATCACATAGTCGTCCGTGGTGACGGAGCCGACGCCGAAGACGGAGACACCCCAGGTGATCTGCTCGGTACCGGCCGGAACGGGCGGCGTACGTACCTCGGTCTCGGCGTAGGCCGCGCTCACCGGGAGGGTCTTGAGGTCGGTCCAGTACTGCCAGCCGGCCGTCGCGTCCTTGCGGAAGAGCGTGACCGAGGTGTCCGGGGTCGTCGACTTGTACCAGAGCGACAGGTCGTACTGCTTGCCTTCGGCGACGGTCGGCGCGCACTCGGCCGACTCGGTGATCAGCGCCTTGCGGTCGCCGTCGACGCGGCGGGTCAGCTCGACCTTCATCGCCTTGGCGCCCGAGTGTGCGTCGGCGACGGCCTCGAAGGTGAAGTCGTTGTCGCCCCAGCCGGACTGGGTCCAACAGGCGGGCATATCGCCCGCTCCGGCCGTCTCGAAGCCGGGGTTCTTGATGAGGTTCGGCGCGGCCGCCGCCTCCTGCTGCGGTACGGAGATCAGCAGGCCGCCGGTGAGTACGCCGACCGCCAGCAGGGCGGTGCGGAATCTGCGTCGGGGTGTGGTGCGTCGGTATGTTCGGCTGGGTGTCACTGGGTGTTCCCCTCGTGGTGCGGCTCGTTACGCCTTTCCTCTTGCGGGTGCTGCGGAGGTCGCAGCTGCTGCGGTGGTGCTGTTCGTGGAGCGTGCGCCCTTGCGGTGCTTGGCGTTCTTGCGGCTCCTACGGCTCTTGCTGCTCGTACTGCTCTCGCTCCTCTTACCGCTCTTACGCGGCAGATAGATCAGCGCCTCCGTCGCCACGAACCGCAGTACGAAGGTGACCAGCAGCGCCATCACCGTCGCGGGCAGGACCGCGACGCCCCACGCCCCCACCAGCAGCGCGATCAACGGGAGGCGCAGTACCAGGTCGGCGTTGGCGAGCACCGCGAAGCGTGCTGTGCGGTCCGCCCAGTGCCGGTGCTGTCGCCGGTCGCGGAAGAGCAGGACCTCGATCAGCAGGAAGTTCCAGGCCACGCCGAGTTGGTTGGCGAGGATCTCGGCCGGCAGGTAGTGCATGCCGGTCTCGGTGAGTGCGTACAGCGCGGCCAGGTTCGGTACGAAGCCGGTGACGCCGATCAGTCCGAAGGCCACCATCCGGGCGAGCGGTGACGCCGTACGCAGCTCCACTAGGTGGCGCAGAAAGCGCAGGCCCTCCCTCGCGGTCGACTTGGACTCGCCCGCGTACCGGTCCTGGAAGACGAACGGCACCTCGGCGACCGTGCCGGGACGGCAGCGCACCGCGAGCTCAAGCAGGATCTTGTAGCCGAGCGGCTTGAGCGCGTCCGCGGTCACCGCGCTGCGGCGGATCGCGAAGAAGCCGCTCATCGGGTCGCTGATGCCGCGCAGTGCGCGCGGGAAGAGGCTCTTGGCGAGGTAGGTGGCGCCGCGGGACACCGCGATGCGGTAGCCGCCCGCGAGTCCGGCGCGGCTGCCGCCCTTGGTGTAGCGGCTGGCGACGACGAGGTCCGCGCCGCGCTCCTCACCGGTGGCCACCAACTCCGGTACCAGGGACGGCGGGTGCTGGAGATCGGCGTCCATCACGACGATCCAGTCGGAGGTGGCCGCCTTCATTCCCTCGACGACCGCGCCGCCGAGCCCGCCGTCGGGCTGGTCGCGGTGGATGACGGTGACCGGGAACGGGCAGGTGCGGGCGGCTTCCTGGACGAGCTGCGGGGTGTCGTCCGTGGAGTCGTCCACGAAGATCACCTCGCAGGGCAGCCGGGCGGGCACCGACACGGTGATCTGGCGGAGCAACTCCCCCACGTTCGCCGACTCGTTGAAGGTCGGGATGATCACGGTGACGGCACCGGGTTCGGGTACGTCCGCCAACTCGGTTTCCGTCAAGGCGCCGAGCGCGTCCTCCGCGGGCGTGGGCACGGTGCTCATCGGCTTCCCTCGATCTTTCGGATCTCGATACGGTCCGGGCCCTCGCCGAAGACGGCGACGGGCGTCGAGTGCTTGAGCGCCGCGCTGACCGTGGCCAGCTGGGGCGAGTCACGTCGTACGGTCGGCGAGGACACGACGTAGTCCACGTCCCGCCAGCCGCGCGGCAGCGTCTTGGTGACCGCCGGGTCGAGGTCAGCCTTGTAGAACCAGATCGCGCCGCCGCCCGGTTCGTAGCCCGCGTGCACCAGGTCGAGCCAGAGCGAGTCGTCGACCAGTACGCGCGTGTCGGCCGGGTTCGGCACCTCGCTCGCCATCCAGGCGGCGGCCGCGCGGTAGGGGCCGTTGGCGTCGACGGTCATCGCGGTGCGGTTGCCGTCGTACCAGCGGGGCGCTGCGTAACTGAGCGCGAGACCGGCCAGGGCGAGGGCGAGGGCCCAGCGCAGCCCGGTGAACACCCGCCGCTCGTCGGGGCCGCGCAGCCGCCGCAGGATGCCGTGGACCACGCTGGCCGCCGCTCCGGCCAGCACCAGGGCGAGGAACGGCAGCGCCTGGATGATGTACATCGCGGGCAGATAGCCCGAGGGGCGCATCGCCACCAGTGCCAGCACCGCCACCGTGAGCGCGGGCCCGGCCAGCGCCCGCGCGGTGACCGACCAGCGCAGTACGAGCAGCAGCAGAAGCGCTCCGGCGAGCCCGCCGAGCGGCAGGATGCGGTCGTAGTACAGCCAGGCCTCAAGGACGCCGTGCGACCCGGACCCCGCGTCCAGGATGAAGCCGGAGCCGGGCCGGGTCATCTGGTACGTGATGCCGTCCCACAGCGACACATGCCCCTCGCCCGCGAACAACTCGCCCTTGAGCAGGGCGTACAGCGGATAGCCGAGGCCGATCAGCGCGCAGGAGGTGACCGCGCCGGTGACGGCGAACTTCCGGGTGTCGTGGTGGCTGTGCCGCCACATGGTGACCAGCAGCGCTGGCAGCACGATCAGCATCGTCTCTTTGGTGAGCACGCTGACGGCGGCGACGATCCCGGCCGCGATGTGGTGCCAGAGGTGCCGGTTGGGGGATGCGGCCAGGCAGAACGCCAGCAGCATCCACATCACCGCGATGTTGTCGAGGAAGATCTCGCGCTGCAGGACGACGGCGAGCGGCGAGAGCCCGAAGAGCACCATGGCCAGGCCCGCCGCCCAGCGCGGCAGCCACAGCCGGCGCGCGAGGACGTACAGCAGGACCGCGCTCGCGGCGCTGACCAGCAGCATCGCGACCCGCATGTGCCCGACGGTCATGAGGTCGGGCGAGAGCTTCGCGGGTATGTAGGTGAGCAGGGCGAGTTGGATCCAGCCGAGCGGCGGATGGTCGTACCAGTACGTGTAGTGGGCGAGCCCCTCGCCCTGCTGGACGGCCCACGCCTGGGCGAGGTAGGTGCCCTCGTCGTCGCTCAGGGTCGGGTAGGCGGCGATGTTCCAGCCCTGGACGACGAGGATCGCGGCGAGCAGGACGGCGCAGAGCAGCAGGTCGGGGGGCGAGCTTCGAAAACGTATGACGGGCCGTGACGTGAGGATGCGCTTGGCGGAGTTCGGCGGGGTGTCCGGTGCGGGCTTCCGTTGCCTTGGCGGCGTGGGCCGTTCGGGCGCGCGGGTGGACTGCGCGGCGGTGCCGGAAGCGCCCGCCGTGTGGAGGGTGGAGGTCACCTAACGGTCTCCTCGTGACTGAGATGTGCCCCTACATGGCTGGTCAGCTCCCATTCGCTGCGGCCCCGCTGCTCCCGCCAGACCGCGCGGATCGCCGCGCCGGCCAGGAGCATCTGGTAGAAGGGCCCGCCGATGATGAGCTTCAGGTAGTGCACAAGACGGACCCGGAGTCCGTACTGCTTGCCGAAGTCGTGCAGCCCGACCACTTCGAAGACGAAGGTGATGATGGCGGTGATCAGCGGCAGGAAGGTGAAGAAGGCGATGCCCACGGGGACATCGAGGAAGAGGGCGACGGCGACGTTGAGCGGAATGACCACGCCCGTGAACGCCTGGAGGAAGGGGGTCATCAGGGTGTAGCGGGCCAGCATCCGCTGGCCGCGGCCCGGGAGTTGTTTCCAGTCGTGTTTGCGGTAGACCTGCAGAAAGCCCTGGTTCCAGCGGGTGCGCTGTTTGAGCAGGGATATCAGGCTGCCGGGCGTCTCCTCGCGGGTCACCATGTCGCTGTCGTACGCGACGACGACGCGCTTGCCCGTACTGGAGAGCCGTACGCCCAGGTCGCAGTCCTCGGCGAGGCAGTTGGGGTCCCAGCCGCCGGCCTCCCGCAGGACGTCCGTACGGACGAAGACGGTGTTGCCGCCGAGCGGGATGAACCCCTTCTGGGCGTGCAGATGCAGCCGGGAGCGGAACCAGAAGAAGTACTCCAGGCAGTTGCGCAGGCTGTACCAGCTGGAGTGGAAGTTGATCAACTGCACCCCGCCCTGGACCACATGGGCGCCGGTGGAGCGGAACGCGTGGTCCACGTGGGTAAGCAGTTCGGGGTGGACCTGGTCCTCGGCGTCGAACACGCCGACGACATCGCCGCGGCACTCCGGCAGCGCGGTGTTCAGCGCCTTGGGTTTGTTCTTGACGTCGTGGGTGTCGGTGACGACCCGCACCCGCGGGTCGCGGGCCGCCGCGTCGAAGGCGACCTCGGCGGTCTCCGGGTCGTCGTGGCCGATGATGACGAGGATCTCGAAGTCGGCGTGGCTGGACTCCAGCAGCCGTTGGATCGTGTGGTCGAGTACGGCCTGCTCATGGCGGGCCGGCACCAGGAGCGAGAAGGAGAGGCCGATGCCGCCCCCGGGTGGTTCGAAGCGGGTCGACGCGAGCGTCTCGGGCGTACGCCAGGCGTGCATCTGCCACCAGAGCGTGAAGGCCGCCATCCAGAACAGCGTCAGCGAAACACAGACGATTAGTACGGACGTGAACAATGAGTCCCCCCAGACCCCCTGAAGCACGGCCAGTCAGCCGTGCCACCCCCATCACTGCACCGAGAATAGGGGGATCATGTGAAACCCAGACACTGTTCAGAAAAATGCCATGTTTCGCCGTGGCGCCCCGCAGCCCCTACCTCGGTACTAACGGGGGTACGACTGCTTTGCGCTCTTCAGGGTTGCCTCAACCGATCTGTGAGGTGCGACACATCTGTGACAGGTGCGTCGCAGGTGAAGTTCCGGCACACGTAGGCGGCGGGGCGGCCGTCCACCAGAGGGCGGTCCGCCGTCAACGGCAGTTCCGTACCGCCTGGTTGACCGAGCGCCACCACCGCGCCGGGCGCTGTGGCCAGCAGCGCCGCGCGGTGCAGTTCACGGGCGGCGGGGTCGTCGGGGTGGCCCACGACGGCGATCTCGCGGGGGCCGTCGAGCAGCGCCTCGGCCACCGCCAGGCCGTGCCCGATGAAGCGCGGGGCGCGTGGCCCGAGCGCCGCCACGACACCCAACGCCCGCTCGGCGGCGGTGCGATGCGGCTCGGCTCCGGTGTGCGCCGCGTACGTCAGCAGAGCTCCGGCGGCCGCGCACCAGCCCGACGGGGTCGCGTTGTCGGTCGGGTCCTGCGGGCGCCGGATCAACTGCTCCGCGTCATGCGCCGTGTCGTACAACGTCCCGCTCTCGCCCACGAACTGGTCGATCACGATGTCGAGCAGGAACCCGGCGAACTCCAGCCAGACGCCCTCGCCGGTGACCGACGCCAGTGCCAGGAACCCCTCGGCGACATCCGCGTAGTCCTCCAACACCCCCGCGTTGGCGCCGCCGTGGCCGTCCTTGGAGGTACGGGACAGTCGCGCGTCCGGCCCCATGTGCAGCCGTACCAGCAGATCGCCCGCGGTCAGCGCGGCGTCCACGAGGTCGGGCCGCTCGAAGTACGCGCCCACCTCCGCGAGGGCCGCGATCGCCAGGCCGTTCCAGGCGGCGACCACCTTGTCGTCCCGCTCGGGCCGCGGCCGCTCCTCGCGCGCGGCGAGCAGCCTGGCCCGTACGTCCGCGAGCCGCTCCGCGTCCACCGGCTCGTCCGTGGCAGGTAGTTGAAGAACCGAGGCCCCCTCCTCGAAGGTCCCCTCCTCGGTCACCCCGAAGCAGGCGGCGGCGAACTCGGCGTCCTCGTCCCCCAACACCTCACGCAGCTGCGCCGGAGTCCAGACGTAGTACGCCCCCTCGACGTGCTTCCCGTGCCCGTCATCACTGTCGGCGTCCAGCGCGGAGGCGAAGCCCCCCTCGTTGGTGCGCAGCTCACGCACCATGAAGTCGGCGGTCTCCAGGGCCACCCGCTTGGCCAGCTCACTCCCCGTCGCCCGCCAGAGGTGCGCGTACGCCCGGCAGAGCAGCGCATTGTCATACAACATCTTCTCGAAGTGCGGCACGACCCACTGCCGGTCCACGGAGTACCGCGCGAACCCGCCGCCCAGCTGGTCGTAGATCCCGCCGCGCGCCATCCGCTCACAGGTGTCCCGCGCCATCTCCAGGGCCCCTTCGGCCCCCGTACGGGCGTGGTGCCGCAGCAGGAACTCCACCACCATCGACGCCGGGAACTTCGGCGCCCCGCCGAACCCGCCGTACGTCGCGTCGTACTCCCGCGTCAGCCCGAGCAGCGCCTGCGCCAGCTCCTCCTCGCCGGGCAGCTTGGCACCCCCGTACGACAACTCGCGCCCGGCCAGATCCCGCACGACCTTCCCGGCGACCTCGGCGACCTCGTCGCGCCGGTCGGCCCAGGCGGAGTGCACGCCACCGAGGACCTGCCGGAAGGAGGGCATGCCGTGCCGAGGCTCCGGCGGGAAGTACGTACCGAAATAGAAGGGCTCGGCGTCCGCCGTCAGGAAGACGGTCATCGGCCAGCCGCCCTGTCCGGTGGCGGCCTGGACGGCCTCCATATAGACGGCGTCCACATCGGGGCGCTCTTCGCGGTCGACCTTGATGTTGACGAAGTGGTCGTTCATGAGCGCCGCGGTCTGTTCGTCCTCGAACGACTCGTGCGCCATGACATGGCACCAGTGGCACGCCGAGTAGCCGACCGACAGCAGGACGGGTACGTCACGCCGTCGTGCTTCCTCGAATGCCTCCGGCGTCCAGGGCCACCAGTCGACCGGATTGTCAGCGTGCTGAAGCAGATAAGGCGAGGTCACACCAGCCAGCCGGTTCATACGCCCCAGCCTCTCACAACGCCCAACGCCGTCGGCGAAGCCCGCACGGGCCCTGCCTCGCTCGGGCGCCCCGCCATCACAGGACAGTAGGCTGAGCCCAGCAGCGCTGGAACTGTTGAGGCTCCTCGAAGGAGGCACACCATGACCGCCGAGATGGTGGCGCCCGCGTGGATGCACACCCAGATCAGCGCCGAGCAGTACGACTCCTGGTCCGAGGAACAGTGTGCCGGCATCGAGATCGTGGACGGGATGGTCGTCGTGAGCCCGAGCGCCTCCAAGCGGCACCACCGGCTGGCCCGAATCCTGGCCAATGCCCTGGACGCCGCCGCAGGCCCGGACTGGAACGCCGACACGGACTTCGACGTCCGCCTGCAGGACGTTCCGCTCACCAACCGCCGTCCGGACGTCGTCGTCTACCGGGCGGAGACCATCGATCTCACGCCCACCCGCCCCGAACACGTACTCCTGGTCGTCGAGGTCGTGTCGCCCGGCTCGGAAACCACCGACCGGATCGTGAAGGTGAACCAGTACGCCAAGGCCGGCATCCCCTTCTACTGGCGCGTCGAACAGGCCGCCACCGGTGTCCCCATCATCTACACCTACGTTCTCGACCCCGCCACCAAGGCCTACAGGGACGGCGAGATGTTCACCGGCGTGATCAAGGCTGCCGCGCCGTTCTCCGTCACTGTCGACCTGGGAGCAATCTGAACCAACTGGTCCGCAGGCGCCCGGCAGTCTCGGTTCCGTCGTAGACCAGGTCTCGGTGACGTGACGGTCCTTGCGCCGCAGGCTTGGCGGATGGCACTGTTCGCACGATTGAACGATGTACGGCCACCAGGAACCGCAGGCGGGGGATGGACGAGCAGGCGTTCGACGCCTTTTACACCGGGAGCGTGGGGCGGCTTATCGGCCAGCTGTACGCCATGATCGGCGACCGCGCCGAGGCGCAGGACGTGGTCCAGGAAGCCTTCGTCCGGGCCTGGGAGCACCGGGCCCAGCTGGACAAGGACGGTGCACCCGAGGCATGGGTGCGTACCGTGGCCTGGCGGCTGGCGGTCAGCCGGTGGCGGCGCGTGCGAACCGCGCTCTCCTTCGCACGGCGCCAGGGCCCGCCCCCGGACGTACCGCCGCCGGACACCCACCATGTGCTGCTGGTGCAGGCGCTGCGGCAGATCCCCGCGGCGCAGCGGCGGGCCATCGTGCTCCACCACCTGTGCGATCTGGAGGTGAAACACGTGGCTGCCGAGACCAACTCCCCCGTCGGTACGGTCAAGGCACAGCTGAGCCGGGGGCGGGCCGCGCTGGCGAGGATTCTGGCCGATACTGAGCTGGATCCGCGGGCGGGCCGGGTTTCGGAGGTGGAGCATGGTTGACGAGACCGGTTTGGATGAACACCTCGCCGACCTTGCCGACGAGGGCCGACGGTCCGCCGTGCCGCTGGCCGCGGAGCAGATCCGGGTGCGCGGTGACCGGCGTCGACGCCGTAAGCGGGCAGCCCAGATCGGGGGCGGCGTGCTGGTGGCCGCCGCCGTCGCCGTGGGAGGCCTGTCGCTGGGCCTGCCCGGTCCGTGGTCGGCACCGACCGCCGCGAAGCCGACACCGTCGCACAGTGCTCCCCGGTTCGTACCCCCGACGCCTGCCCCGGGTGAGGAGTACGCCAGCGAGATCGGCTACGTGTACGACGCGAGGGTGCTGGAGGACGCGGTCCAGGTCACCGTGGAGCAGCTTCGTACCGAGCGGGGAAAGGCCGTACCCACCGGAGTGGTGCACCAGGTGACCCTGTCGCCGCAGACCCCGGTCGAGGTGGAGCAGATGGCCGGTGGGAAGCCTGGGGACATGCGGTTGGGGGAGCTGGTGGACCGGCTGCGTGGCGGGCCACGGTGGGTGTTCGCCCTCGACTACGACGGTGAGGGCGAGATTCGGTCGCTGCGGGAAGCGTTCTGGCTGACCGTCGAGTGAGCTTCGGCGGGCGCCAAGAAAGTCTGACCGTGATGCAACCCGGGGGACGGTGTGCGGCGTAGAGACCGTGTAACCCCACCGCACCGGCTTCCAGGAGAACGTTGACCATGTCTGCTTCACGCCGCCGGGCCACCATGCGCCTGCTCACCGTTATGGCCTTCGGCGCGCTTGTCCTGACCGGTTGCGGCGAGAAGGGCAAGGAGCCCACGGGTCCCCTCACGGCCGCGGCGACGGACACCGCACCGGCCGGCGGTGGGGGGACGGCCGCCCCGTCGGACGACGGCGAGGGTTCGCGGGGCACGGAGGCGTCGACCAGTAAGACCCCGTGGGCCGGGACCAAGCAGTTCGTCACGATCGACAAGGCCTGGACCGAGGGCGGGCGGACCTATCTGTCGGTGCGGCCCGCCCAGAAGAAGATCAACACCCAGTTCGACACGGACCTATCTGTCGGTGCGGCCCGCCCAGAAGAAGATCAACACCCAGTTCGACACCTGGGAGATCATCGGTGCGGCCCGCCCAGAAGAAGATCAACACCCAGTTCGACACCTGGGAGATCATCCCCGGCAAGGGGGGCTTCACCACGGTGACCATGGCCAAGGACGCCAGGGTGCTGCTGACGGCCCAGGTCCGCGGCGACGATGCGTCCGGTGCCGGCCGGAGCGAGCCTCTGCCGTACTCCCAGGCCCAGTTCGTCACCCTGCTGAAGCAACTGGACTCCGGACTCTCCGCAGGCATCGGGTACGACCTGAGCTTCGACGGAGAGGGTCGGGTAACCAAGCTGCAGTCCCTGTACAAGCCGTGAGTCGCGCACGCCTGAGCCTCACGATAACGAGAACCCGCCGATCTTCTTGACCGTCGGGAACTTTGTCGTTGCGTGGGGAATGCGGCGACATCACCGTTCGGTGCGCTGGCGAAACTCCCAAAAAAATAATCTGCTCGGGATGCAACCCGGTGGAGGGTGTAGGGCGTAGAGACCATGTAACCCAACCACACCGGATTCAGGAGCAGTTGACGATGAACACCTCACGCCGCCGGACCACCAAGCGCTGGCTCACCGTTGTCGCCCTCGGCGCCATTGCCCTGACCGGATGCAGCGAGAAGCCCGCGGACCGAATGGACCCCGCCGCGGCCGCAAAGCCGAAGTCGTCTTCCACTTCGGCCGACAAGACGGACGCCCGGCCCGATGGCGGAAAGAAGTCCGCGGACTCTGCAGAGGCCACGAAGAAGGCGTCGCCTTCCGCACCTGCCGGTAATTCGGAAAACCGGTCGGACGGCGGCCAGAAGTCCGCGGAGCCCACCACGGCCGCAAAGACACAGCCACCTTCCCCGCAGGCGGGCACCCGGTCCGACAGCAGCGAGGCGGCGAAGGGCAGATCGGCCTCGTCCAGCCAGGCCCCCTTCGCCGGCACCAAGCAGTTCGTGACGATCAATAGGGCCTGGACCGAGGGCGGACGGACCTATCTGTCGGTGCGGCCCGCCCAGAAGAAGATCAACACCCAGTTCGACACCTGGGAGATCAGCTCGGGCACCGGTCCGTTCACCACGGTGCCCATGGCCAAGAACGCCCAGGCTCAGCTGACCTGCCCGGTTCGCGACGAGGTCGCCGGGGGCNTCGGTGCGGCCCGCCCAGAAGAAGATCAACACCCAGTTCGACACCTGGGAGATCAGCTCGGGCACCGGTCCGTTCACCACGGTGCCCATGGCCAAGAACGCCCAGGCTCAGCTGACCTGCCCGGTTCGCGACGAGGTCGCCGGGGGCAGCCGCGCCGAGCTGTTGCCGTACTCCCAGGCCCAGTTCGTCACCCTGCTGAACCGGCTGGACTCCCGTCTCTACGACGGCATCGGGTACGACCTGGTCTTCGACGGAGCGGGCCAGGTGACCAGCCTGAAGTCGCTGTACCGGCCCTGACGGGAAATCCAGCGCCGCAAGAGCGTTCTGCCGGGGCACCGCGCGGCGGCGTAGGCCCTCACGCACCGCGGTGATCAACGTACCGATTCGTTCACAGCGTCGTCTCCGGCAAGTCCCGACGTCACCGCAACCGCCCGGCAGCGGCTAACGTACCCGACCGCCGGGACCGCGCACCGATGCGAGAGCGCGGCCTGCTCATTTTGCTGCTCACACGACTCCACGGGGGACAACGACATGTCGAAGGACCAGAACTCAAGGGACCAGAACTCATCGGACGGCAGGCCCAACCGGCGCCGGATGCTGCGGCTGGCCGGGGGCGGTCTCACGCTGGCGGTGCTGGGGGCCGGAGCCGCCGGCTGCCGTGAGGACGACACGGCCGACGACGGGGGCTCCGCGACCCCTGGGGGCGGCACCCCGTCCGAGGGCGCCGCCGCCGAGGACGGGCAGGCCCCCAAGCCGCTGTGGACGAAGTCGACCTCGGCGCGGACGTACGGGGACAACGACGAGCTCGTGGCCGCGGCGGGCGTGGTGATCGCGACGGGCAGTCCGCTTGCCGCCCTCGACGCGAAGACCGGCGAGAAGCGGTGGTCGCTGGAGGGCGGCACGGTGCCCGGAGCGCCGCTCCTGCTCGGCAACGGCACCCTGTACCTGGCCAGCAGCAAGTACGACGGCACCGTCGGCGGGTACGACCCGGCCTCGGGAAAGGAGACCTGGAGCAGCCGTCTGGGCAAGGAGTACCGGCAGCCGAGGCCGATCGCGGTGGACGAGAAGCAGGTGTACGTCATCGCCGAGATCCTTGAGGCCGACGGCTCGTCCCGCACCAACGTGATCGCCGCGCTGAACAGCGCTACGGGCAAGGTGGCGTGGAAGGAGCAGCGGGACGTCGGAACCAAGCAGAACGGCGTCCAAGCCGTCGTACAGGGCCGCTACCTCGTCTACACCGACTTCAAGAAAAACCTCACGGTTCGCGACACCGCCACCGGCCAGCAGGTGTGGACCCAGAAGACGACGAAGACGAACTACGGCTTCTTCGCCATCCACCAGGACCTGGTGATCATCCCACAGGGGCAGAAGGTCCAGGCCTTCAACCTCTCGGACGGCGCCGAGAAGTGGTCCGTACAGACTGAGAAGTTCAACTCCTTCAAGGAGCCGACCGTCCTGGAGGACATGCTCTACGTCGCGGACAGCGGGAGAACACTCTGGGCCATCGAGCCGCAGACCGGCAAGAAGGTCTGGCAGTCCAAGGCCCTCGCCGACGCGAAGGCCCAGGTGCCCCGGCACTTCGTCAAGGTGGGCGGCAGCCTCTACGGAGCCACCGACCTCGACAAGCAGGGCGGCGTACACGCCATCGACGCGAAGACCGGTGAGCTGCGCTGGACGTTCAACGACAAGTCCGGCGACCATCACGCATGGCTGGTGGCCACCGACGGTAAGCACGTCTTCGCCCTGCACGGCGAGAAGCTGCACGCCCTGCCCGTCTAATTCCTTCTCATTCCTTCCAGCCAGCGGTGCCGTGGTTGGTTGACGACAGTCGCAGGTGCCCCATGCGCCCCCTGTGACCCCCGCACCGGCTCCAAGTCCCTCGCAAACTCGCCTGTGCCGCAGGACACTTGTTACCGCGACAGGACTCTCAGAGGGGGACGTGCTATGCGGGACAGCCATCGGAGCGAGGCCGAGCGGCTGTTGGTACGGGCGGTGGAGGAGGAGGTCCGGCGCTCGGGTGGGCAGGTCGACGGCAAGGCGCTACTGGTACGGGCACGCGGGGCACTGGACACGATCGGGCGGACGGCCGGCGAGGAGTACGACGCGTATGTGCGGGCCGTCGACGAGAGCGAGTCGGCAGCCCGGTCGTTCGGCGAGCGGCTGGCCGCCGAGCGCGGAACCGCCCTGTCCGTGACGGTGGTCGCGGCCGCGGCGGCGGTCGTCGCGGACGTGGTGCTCGGTACCGGCGCAGCGGCCGCGCTCGGTGCCGGGGCCGTGGTGGCGACGGCGGGCGCGGCGGCATCCCTGGGCCGGGTGGCCGCGGTGCACTGGCCCGCCGCGCACCGGCGGGCCGCGGCCCTGAGCCAGCCCGGCGGGCCCGAGCAGCTGAAGCTTGAGTGGCTGACCGCGCTGGAGGTGCGGGGCATCCGGCCGTTCCTGGACCAGCAGCGGATGGTCGCCGCGGCGACCGGCACAGGCGGCAAGCGTCCCCAGCGGCGTACGAACAAGAGCGCGGCGGCCCGTCGGCGCAACGTCCTGGAGAAGTCGTTCGGCCAACTACCGGAGCCAAGTGGTCCGTTCGCCGGTCGCCGCCAGGAGATGGCCCGGATCGCGCAGTGGGTGCACGCCGCGCGGGCGTCCACCCAGACCCGGGCGACGGTCGTGGTGCTGCACGGCGCGCCCGGATCGGGACGTACGACCCTTGCGGTCAGGGCGGCGCAGGAGCTGAAGGACCAGTTCCGGGGCGCCTGCGTAGTGGACCTGCGCGGTGGCGACCAGGCGGAGCAGCCGCGGTCCACGCGCGACGCGCTGCTGCATCTGCTGAACCGGCTCGGGGCGCCGCGCGAACAATTGCTGTTCCGGGAGCGCTCGTCACAGGAGCAGCACCTGAAGCGGCTGATCGAGCTGTACCACCAGCACCTGACGGGACTGGCGGTGGTCGTCATCCTTGACGACGCGAGCGACGCTGAGCAGGTACGGGCGCTGGTGCCCGAGCGGTCGGACAGCCTGGTCCTGGTCACGGCCGCGAAGCCGCTGGAACTGCCCACCGACCTCCCGGCGTGGGTGCACCAACTCCCGGTCGACCCTCTCGACTCGGCGGGCGCCGAGGAGCTGCTGCGGGAGGTCGCACAGGACCCGAGCGGCCCGTACGACGCCGAAGCGTGCGACGAGGTACGGGAGTTGTGCGGCGGACTGCCACTGGCCCTGCGCGCCGCGGGCTCGTCCCTTGGGCCCCGTACGCCACGGCAGCTGGCCGGTGATCTGGCGGCGTACGGTCCCGTGGAGCCGGTCGAGCGGGTGCTGTGGCTGCGCTACACCGACCAGGGCGAGTCGGCGCGACGGCTGCTGCGGCGGCTCGCGCTCGCGGGGCGGGCCTCGCTGGGGGCGCCGGCGGCCGGGGCGCTGCTCGGCGGCGACGATGTGGAGGCGGGGCGACAGCTTTCGGCGCTGGCCCGGGCGGGTCTGGTGACCGCGGTACCGGGCAGCCGTTACCGGCTGCACGACCTGGTCCGTGCCTTCGCCCAGGCCCGCCTCCTGGACGAGGAGTCGGCCGAGGAACGTACCGCCGCGCAGGAACGGCTGATCGCCCACTACGCGGAGCTCGCGGACTCGGTGATCCGGCTGGTGGACGGCAAGACCTCCACCCGCGCCGACCAGGTGGGCCCGCACGGCTTCACGTCGCTGGACGCCGCGCTGCGCTGGCTGGACGACGAGTCGAGCTTCATCACGGCTGCGCTGCGGCACGCGGAGGGCGTGAACCAGCGGACCGTACTGGACCTGCTGGGCGCGCTGTGCGACTACTGCCTGCTCCGCGGCGACCTGTACCGCCTCGGTGAGATCAGCGAGCTGACGCAGGCGGTGGACCAGGGGCTGCTCGGCCGGTCCGTGCAGTGGCGTACGGGGATCGCGGCCCGCCAGCTCGGCGAGCTCGAGAAGGCGCGCACCTCACTGTCCTCCGTGGTGGATCTCTACTTCGAGGCGCACCACGAGGCGGGCGCGGCCCGGGCGCTCTGCTCGCTCGGCATCACGCTGCACCACCAGGGTCAGCTGTCGCAGGCCGCGACGAAGCTGAGCGAGGCGCTCGATCTGCAGGGTGCGCAGGAGCTGGCCGGGGACCGGGCGTGGACCCTGCACGCGCTCGCGGCGGTCGAGCGCGACCGGGCCCATGTGGCCGAGGCGCTGACCCTGCTGCAGAACGCGCTCGTCCTGCACCGCGAGAGCGAGTCCGTCCACGGCCAGGCGTGGGCGCACTTCCAGCTGGGTCAGGTGTGCCTGCGCATGGGCGACGTACCGCGCGCCGAGGGCGAGCTGGGGCGGGCCCTGGAGCTGTACGGGCGGACCCGGGACGCCCGTGGCGAGGCGTGGGCGCTGACCCAGCTGGCGCGGGCCCGGCTGGTCGCGGGTGATCCGGCGCCGGCCGTGGACGGGCTGCGGCAGGCGCTGTCGCGGCACCGCGACAACGAGGACGCGCGCGGCGAGGCCTGGACGCACTACTACCTGGGGCAGGCCCTGGAGGAGACCGGTGTCCTGGACCACGCGGTCCGGGAGCTGGAGCGCGCCCGGACGATGTTCTCGCGGATGCGGGACGTCTACGGGCTGGCCTGCGCCCGGCATCACTCGGGGCGGGTCACCCGTGATCAGAGCGCCGCCCGTACCGGCTCGCTGCGCAACTCTGGATTCGCCCGGCAACTGCTGTCCGACGCCCGCGCGGACTTTCAGCGCATCGGGGTCGCGCATGGCGAGGCGTGGACCTGTCTGGAGCTGGCCGTGGTGGACGCCGGGAACACTCGCTCGCAGCAGGCGCTCGCGCTCTGCGACGAGGCGGTGGCGCTGTTCGCGGGCTACGGCGACCGGCGTGGTGAGGACTGGGCCCGCTTCCTGCGCTGCACGCTGCTGCCGTATGCGTCTCCTGGTGGCTCCGAGGTCGGCTCTGCGGTGGCCCAGGAGGAACTCGCCCACCTCACGAAGTCGCCCCACGCCACGCGCGACGCCAAGCTGACGGATCACCTGTCGACGTACTGGCTGGTCCTGGACCGCGGTGTCGAGCTGTCGGCGGGGTGGCAGGCGTGGCGCCTCGGCCTGGTTCCGAACCGGCATGCTCGCGAGGTGATGGGCGTACGGGTGCCGGCGTCGCCGCGCTAGGTGTGTGCCGGGTGCGCGCTGTTTCGTTGTGGGGCGGGGCCGCGTCGGGGGGTACGTGCTCACGCCGACGTCTGATCCGGTGATGGCACATGGATCCCGGTGTGGACCGTCGGCGCTGCGCGCGCACCCCCCGCCCCGTCCCCTCCGGCCGGCAGTGCGACTACCGGCCGGTGGGGGCTCGCGCCCCGCCCGTTGTGGGCAATCGTTCCGCAGGGCGAGGGGGGCACCTCCCGCTCGAGCGAAGTCGAGAGGGGGAGGGTGGGCACAACCCCTCGCCACGGGTGCACCCGTTCCACCAAGCCCGAAGGGCAACACCCTCCCCCCGCCACGGGGCACCGTGAACACAAGCCCGAGGGGCACCCTCACCCCGCCACGGGGCACCGAGCTACCGAGCCCGAGGGGCACCTCACCCGCCCGAGCTCGGCGGGGTCAGCCCTGCTGCGTACCCTTCGGCGGCTGGGCCTCCGCGGAGGCAGGGGCCGGGGCCGCGGCCGGGGGCTCCTCGAAGGAGACCCTGCCCATGTGCCGGTTCATCGACTTCATCAGCAGCCACACACCACCCGCAAGCGCTGCGAAGACGACGAAGCCGAGGACGCCCGGGGTCACCTTGTTCTTGTCGAGCTCCTCGGCGAGCGGGACAAGCTGCGTAAGTGCCAGATTCACGTTCACATCAGGCATTGTCGCGGATGCCCGCGAAGAGGTCGTCCTCGGGGAGGGAAGTATCCACGAGCGACTTGGCGAGCTCGTACTCCTCCGTCGGCCAGACCTCCTTCTGGAGCTCCATCGGCACCCGGAACCAGCCGCCGTCGGGGTCGATCTGCGTGGCGTGCGCGATCAGCGCCTTGTCGCGGATCTCGTAGAACTCGGCGCACGGAACGTGTGTGGTCAGGGTCCGCTCCACGCGCTCGAACTCGTCCCAGCGCTTGAGCCAGTCCCCGTACGGGGACTCCAGGCCCTGGGCGAGCAGCGCGGCGTGCAGCGCCTCGGTGCGCGGACGGTTGAAGCCCTGGTTGTAGTAGAGCTTCTGCGGCTGGAACACCGGGCCGAACTCGGACTCGGGGTACTTCTCCCCGTCCGCCGCCCCGTCGAACGCCACCATCGTGATCTCGTGGGTCATGATGTGGTCGGGGTGCGGGTACCCGCCGTTCTCGTCGTACGTCGTGATGACCTGCGGTCGGAACGCGCGGATCAGGCGGACCAGCGCGCCTGCCGCCTTGTCGACGTCCTCAAGGGCGAAGCAGCCCTCGGGCAGCGGCGGCAGCGGGTCGCCCTCCGGCAGCCCGGAGTCGACGAAGCCGAGCCACTCCTGCTTGACGCCGAGGATCTCGCGCGCCTCGTCCATCTCCTTCGCGCGGACCTCGTGGATGTTCTCCTCGATATAGGGGTCCCCCTGGAGCTTGGGGTTGAGGATGGAGCCACGCTCACCACCCGTGCAGGTGGCGACCAGCACGTCCACCCCCTCGGACACGTACTTGGCCATCGTGGCCGCGCCCTTGCTCGACTCGTCGTCGGGGTGGGCATGCACGGCCATCAGTCGCAGCTGCTCAGTCAAGACTCGATCCTCGTATATCGGGCGCCTCGAGTGTGCCCTCGGTGATTCGGCGCGTTCGGCGACTTCTATAGTGAACGTAGTAGGGGCTCGATAATTCCTCGGGCGCCCAGCAAGTTCCCGTACGGCCCCACCGGAGAGGACGATCATGAGCGCCGTGCCCGAGGGCCGTTACGGACGCTCCGCCGACGCCCGCGCCGACCGGAAGCTCAAGATCGTGGGTGCCGCGCTCGGCGCCCTGCTGCTCGGTGTGGTCGGCTGGCTCGGCTTCCACTACGTCTCCGCGGGCAACGCCTTCAGCGGCGAGATGATCACGTTCAAGGTGGTCTCGGAGACCGAGGTCACGGCCCGCCTGGAGATCCGTAAGGACCCGGACACGCCCGGCGTCTGCACCCTGCGCGCGCTCGCCGAGAGCGGCGCCGAGGTCGGCCGCAAGGACTTCTCGTTCGACCAGCGCGAGAAGCTGGTGGTCGAGCACGTGGGGATGCGTACGACCGGCAAGGCGACCAGCGTCGACCTGCTGGCGTGTAGTGCCGTCTGACCTGCGCTGACGCGAAAACCGCGGCTTACGTCCTCCCCCTTTTCCCGCTGAATTGTTAGGCTCGTGGTTTCGCCCACCCATGAGGGAACATCCTTGGGGGTAGGGCGATGCTTTGTATTTCCCAGTACCGACGAGGAGCACCTGTGACCCAGACCAGCGACAACGTCACCTGGCTGACCCAGGAGGCGTACAACCAGCTCAAGGCCGAGCTGGAGTATCTGTCTGGTCCTGCTCGCACCGAGATCGCCACGAAGATCGCGGAGGCTCGCGAGGAGGGCGACCTGCGGGAGAACGGCGGGTACCACGCGGCCAAGGAGGAGCAGGGCAAGCAGGAGCTCCGCGTGCGCCAGCTCACGCAGATGCTCGAGCACGCCAAGGTGGGCCAGGCCCCGGCGGCCGATGGCACGGTCGCCCCCGGCATGGTCGTCACGATCGCCTTCGACGGCGACGAGGACGACACCGTGACCTTCCTGCTGGCCTCCCGCGAGTACGCCTCCGAGGAGATCGCCACCTACTCGCCGCAGTCCCCGCTCGGCAGCGGTGTGAACGGCCAGAAGGTCGGCGCGACCGCCGAGTACGAGCTGCCGAACGGCAAGCTCGCCTCGGTGAAGATCCTCGACGCCAAGCCGTATGACGGCTGACGCACGCTGACTGAACACGGCGAAGCCCCCTGCCGGGTCTCCCCGGCAGGGGGCTTCTTCATGCGTGCCGCCAGCCGCCATCCGCTGCCGGCTGCGGCGGCACCGCGGCAGGTGTCCTCCCGGAGCCGGGGGAGGATTCCGCAGCCGTGACGCCTGTCCGTCGGATGCCGTGCCGCCATAGCCGTCCCACGGCGCGGTAGAAGCGGTCCGGCAGGAACACCGCATCGGCGACGATCATCGCGCCGGAGAACAACGGCAGTCCCATGAGCACCGCGATGTTCACGTGCATGCCCAGCAGCAGGATCAGTACAGGGTATTTGAGCCTGCTGAAGAGGACGAACGGAAAGGCGACCTGCACCAGCACCGTCAGATAGCCGACGACGGTGAGCAGCAGATGGTGGCCGTCGATCGCCTGGGACAGTTCAGGCCAGGGACGGAACAGGTTGATGTTCAGGACGTAGTGGAGGGCGGTGCCGTCGCCCCACTTGTGGCCCTGCACCTTGTACAGGCCCGCGCATCCGTAGAGGAAACAGACCTGGGCGGCGATGACGAACATGCCGCAGTTGTGCAGCACGGTGGTCAAGATGACGCGGGCATCGCCGAGTTGGTGCCGAAGGCCGTTGCCGCGCGGGGCTGCTGGCTTGCCGGCCGCGGCGTTGAGCCGGGCTCTGCGAGCGTCGAGGGACCAGCGACGACCACACGCGGTGAAGACCAGGTAGACGGCCATGAGGACCATGAGGTTGTCCCCGCCGTCCGCCAGGTAGATCGCCCTGGCGTGGAACGACACCACCACGACCGCGAACAGCACGGACACCGCACGCGTGCGCCAGCCCAGTACGAACAGCGCACACGTGACAAGAGCGACGGCGTAGCAGATCTCGAAGTACACCGGGCTGTCGGACAGGAGGAGGACGCTGGCCCATCCGCTCTGGTCGTACATGAGTCGTGCCAGTTCGGGCGTCCATGGCGAACCGGGTCCCCACATCTCGTCGCGGTGCGGAAACTCCCGGAGCAGGAAGACGAGATAGAGCAGCCCGTACCCGATGCGCAACATCGCCGCCGCGTACAGGGAGACCGGACGCTCGGTCAGGATGACGAGGAACGCCTGGATCCGATCGAACACGCGCTGGAGCATGGGTACGGCGGCCTGCTCGTTGGTTCCTCGTGGCGCCATGGGCGCCGTGGTCGGCGCCTTCTCAGTCCGCTTCATGCGCGTCCACCTTCCACCAGGGCAGGTACCGGGGTGTGGCCGACGCAGGTGCCGCGGCGGCCGGACGGGATCCGTTCGCCTGGTGGGGAGCGGCGATGGGACGCGTGGTCACCCGTAGCTGGATGGAGTCGAAGGTGCCGCCTCGTTGGGCGGTGACGCGGTCCGCCGCGATGTTGCTGAGGTACCTCTGGATCAGAAGCGCCCGCTCCGAGCGCGGCCGGTCGTCGCTGCCGTGCGTCTTGAGATAGGAATTCCAGGCCTGGCGCAGCAGGTTCTGTGCCGTATGGCTCGGGAAGGCGTTGTGCTTGACGGCGGAAGCGTCCATGGAGCTCACGTCGATCCAGTCGCTGACCTGTGTGGTGCCGTTCGGTGCCGTGTGCGCGACCCTCGCCGAGATCTGCCTGTTGACGGACTGCGGATCGGGGGCGAAGAGACGCCAGTTCTGCGAGAACCAGGGCCGGACCCACGCGTTGATCTGCTGGTTGTACGCCTGCGAGATGGTGTTCGAAGGTGCCACGTACAGAAACACCAGGACCACATGGACCAGGGTCACTGCAAGGAACAGGGCCACCGCGACTCCCGTTCCGGCGATCAGCAGGTGGGGTGGCCCTGAACTCCCACTCGCCCTCCGTGGTGCTTCGCCACCGTCCTGCGCTGCCGACGCGGTGCCGGCCTGCTGTGAATCCTTCACATTCGTCGACTCAACGCCGCCCAGCACGGCTCCACCCTGTCCTTCCCATCGCGACTGCTCGCACCTGCTGCTCCGGCTTCCCCGGGTGGCGTGCGACGGAATCGACGCCGATCCGCCGCGCGCCACCCCTTACTCGCGTGTGGGGGCGACGACCCGTGCGTGCATTCCGCCGAAGGGATTCACGCGCGACTCGTCGCTCCCGCCGAACTGCGGGGGGGGAAGAGCTCACTCAGTGGTGGGTGTGCACTTTGTTTCCCTGGGGCTTCACGCCATAAGGGCGGGGCTTGTCGGGCTTCCCGGGGTGGTCGTGGTCGTCGCCGTAACCACCCGTGTGGTCACCGGTTGCGGCGGCTGCGTCGTCGCCGGTCGCGGCAGCGGCATCGTCGCCCGTTGCGGCAGCGGCATCGTCGCCGGTCGCGGCAGCGGCATCGTCGCCCGTTGCGGCAGCGGCATCGTCGCCGGTCGCGGCAGCGGCATCGTCACCGGTCGCGGCAGCAGCGTCGTCGCCCGTTGCGGCAGCGGCGTCGTCACCGGTCGCAGCAGCAGCATCGTCGCCCGTCGCAGCAGCGTCATCACCAGTCGCGGCAGCGTCATCACCAGTCGCAGCAGCAGCATCGTCGCCCGTCGCAGCAGCGTCATCACCGGTCGCGGCAGCGTCATCACCGGTGGTGGCAGCGTCATCACCGGTGGTGGCAGCGTCATCACCGGTGGTGGTGGTGTCGCCCTCGCACAGCGGTCGGGTGATCACGTTGGTGTCAAGCGTCACGGCGCCGTTACGGGCCAGCGCGCGGCCCTCGATGTTCGTCCCCGTGGTGACACTGACGGAGGCCAGGGCCATGATGGTGCCCACGAAGGTGGAGCCGGTTCCGAGGGTGGCCGAGCTTCCGATCTGCCAGAACACATTGCACGGCGATGCGCCGTTGATGAGGGACACGTCGCTGGCGGATGCCGTCGTCAGCGTCGAACCGACCTGGAACACCCAGACGGCGTCGGGGTCGTTGTCGGCGTCCAGGGTGAGCGTGCCGGTGATGGCGGCACTGACAGGGGCGTTGTAGACGCCTGGAGCCAGCGTCCTACCACCGAGCTCCACCGGAGGATCGTCGGGGAACACTACGTCCGGTGCCTGCCCGGCCGCATCGTTGTACGCCGTCGTCAGGTCGCTCTGGGCTTGATCAGCCACTGCATCCGTGACATGCGTAGCCCCGTTCACGATTCCGGGAGGGAATCCGGTGACGGACGACTCCGGACTTACTCCGAGGTCTCCGTTGATCACCGAGGGGCCGGTGTTGGTGACTGCGGAACCACCCAGTACCGCAAAGCTTTCCGCCGTTCCCAGTTCCACTTCCGTCGCGACGGCACTTGCCCGTGTAGGCGTCACCGCGACAACGGCAACGGCGACGAGCAGGGTGAGTACCCCCGCAATCCAGGCTGTCATTGTGCGCCGATGCGACACATCGGCAGTATCTAGTCTCATCGAGGAGCCAACTCCTGTGGGTTGGTGACATCCGGCGTTTCTTGTTGAACAGAATCGCCGCTTCTGCCGGTGGCATATTACGCAGGGATCCACATCGGGCGAGGATTCACCGAGTGGTGGCGCCGGAATCATCAATATCCACCAAAGAATGTATGACCAAATGCTGAGCCGAATGGCTGTCATTGTTCCGTGCGGTGGGCCATCGCGAATCCAGTGTCGCCTTCCGTCGCATCGATCAATGGCGCCCGCCCGGCACGGGAGGGAAAGGAAGGCCCGTGATTCACTCGGATAAGTGCTTTCCCTCGGCTGGGAGGCGCTGCCGCGCAATGGGAAAAGGGGCCAGTGGATGTCCCCCGGATGTCAGAGGCCGGCCGAAACACCCGCCCAGTCGGCTCCGGATTCCGGATCTGCGGCTGTGGACAGCGGAACCGACCGAGCGGCACCCGATATCAGGGTGGTGTCACGACAGCGCCACACCGCGCCTCTCGTCTTGATCATCGCCATCGTGATTCTCGTGGCGGCATTCGCTCATCCCGCATGCCCTGGAGGCGCTCCGGCGCGGGGCGAGGAACAGTCAGAGCGTCAAGGCCACCGAGCGGGGCGGCTGGCACGGGTATGACGGCGGCAAGAAGGTACAGGGCATCAAGCGGCTGGGAAGTTCCCGCGGCTGCGGCACCTGTGGGCCGACCAGGGCTGGCGCGGCCAGAACTTCCTGGCCCGGGTCCATGAGGAGATCGGGATCACCATCCGGATCGTGCAGCACAAGGCCGGTGGCTTCCGCAGCACCTGGGCCAAGGCCGACGCCCCGCCGCGCGAGGTGCCGATGTTATCGGTGCTTCCCGGGAGTTGGGTGATCGAGCGACGTTTCGCCTGGCTGGGCCGGTACCGGCGACTGACACCCTCCAGCCGTAAGGGCGGGGGCCCGCTGGACTGCCATCCAGTGGACCCCCGCCCGGAAGCCATCAGCGTGCATTGATCAAACAGTGGCCGAGCGGTACTTGCGGACCGCGAGGGTCCGGAAGATCACGATGATCGCGACCGAGTAGAGCACCGAGGCGATGACCGGGTGCTCCATCGGCCAGGCGCTGGAGTTCGAGACACCAGGGTTGCCGAAGAGCTCGCGGCAGGCCTGGACCGTGGCGCTGAACGGGTTCCAGTCCGCGACATGGCGCAGCCAGGGCGTCATCTTGCTGGAGTCCACGAAGGCGTTCGAGACGAACGTGACCGGGAACAGCCAGATCAGTCCGCCCGAGGTCGCCGCCTCCGGGGTGCGGACCGAGAGGCCGATCAGCGCGCCGACCCAGGTGAAGGCGTACCCGAGGAGGAGCAGCAGCCCGAAGGCGGCGGCCACCTTGCCGAGGTTCTCGTGGGTGCGCCAGCCGACGAGCAGCGCGACCATGGCGAGTACGAACAGGGTCAGGGCCGTCTGCACCAGGTCCGCCAGGGTGCGGCCGGTGAGCACCGCGCCGCGTGCCATGGGCAGCGAGCGGAAGCGGTCGATCAGGCCCTTGTGCATGTCGTCGGCGATGCCTGCGCCGGCGCCCGCGGTGGCGAAGGTGACGGTCTGGGCGAAGATGCCCGCCATCAGGAACTCCTTGTACACACCGGGGTCGGTGGTGCCGCCGATGTTCATCGAGCCACCGAACACGTACGTGAACAGGATGACGAACATGACGGGCTGAATCAGCCCGAAGATGACCATCTCCGGGATGCGGCTCATCCGGATCAGGTTGCGCTTGGCGACTACCAGCGAGTCCCGGACCGACTGGCTGACTCCGCCGCTGGCCAGGGGAGCCCGGGGCTTCACGGCTTCGGTTACGGCACTCACTTGACGTCCTCCTTCGCGCCCTGCCGGGGCTTCGCGTCCGCTACGGACTCGCCCTCGGCGTCTTCCGGCCCGGCCGTCTCGGCGTGGTGGCCGGTGAGCGAGATGAACACGTCGTCCAGGGTCGGGCGGCGCAGGCCGATGTCGTCGATCTCGATGCCCCGGGTGTCCAGTTCGCGGATCACCTCGGCGAGCAGCTTGGCCCCGCCGGTGACCGGGACGGTCAGCTTGCGGGTGTGCTCCTCGACCGTGGTGGCGCCCTTGCCGAAGCCGCGCAGCACCTCGTCAGCGGGTGCGATCTGCTCGCGGTCGTGCACCACGACCTCGACGCGCTCGCCGCCGGTCTGGGACTTGAGCTGGTCGGATGTGCCACGCGCGATGACCCGGCCGTGGTCGATGACGCAGATGTCGTGCGCCAGGTTGTCGGCCTCTTCGAGGTACTGGGTGGTCAGCAGCAGGGTCGTACCGCCGCCGACCAGCTCCCTGATGACGTCCCACAGGGCCTGGCGGTTGCGGGGGTCGAGGCCGGTGGTCGGCTCGTCCATGAACATCACGGGCGGCGAGACCACCAGGGCGGCGGCGAGGTCGAGCCTGCGGCGCATACCGCCGGAGTAGGTCTTGGAGGGGCGGTCGGCGGCGTCCGCGAGGTTGAACCGCTCCAGCAGCTCCCCTGCCCGCTTCTTCGCGTCCCGCGCGCTCA
Organism: Streptomyces sp. E11-3; assembly: GCF_046540415.1. Lineage (NCBI taxonomy): Bacteria > Bacillati > Actinomycetota > Actinomycetes > Kitasatosporales > Streptomycetaceae > Streptomyces > Streptomyces sp. E11-3. The sequence continues at coordinate 2,784,569 of NZ_JAZGRL010000001.1, forward strand.
TCTGGTAGAGCTGCCCGACCATCTGGAGGTTCTCACGGCCGGTGAGGTACTCGTCGACGGCGGCGAACTGACCGGACAGGCCTATGGAGTGCCGCACTTCGTTGGGGTGCTTGAGGACGTCGATCCCCGCCACGACCGCCTTGCCGCTGTCCGGCGTGAGCAGGGTCGTCAGGCAGCGCACCGTGGTGGTCTTGCCGGCACCGTTCGGCCCGAGGAGGCCGAGGACGGTGCCTTCGGGGACATCGATATCGACGCCGTCCAGAGCCTTTACGTCACCGAAGTGCTTGACCAGCCCTTCGGCGTAGATGGCGCCTGGCATGTGAACTCTCCCAGTGTTTTGGGTGATTTTCCGCGTTAAATCCTAGGTTTGGCGGACCTGCCCCGCCTGGTGGAACGGCAACGCGCAGTTCAGCGTAACGCGATACATCGCGTCACGCCATGACGGTGTAGCCCGCGTCCCGCAGCGCCGTACCGACCTCGGCACAGTGCTCAGGACCCTTCGTCTCCAGATGCAGCTCCACCTCCGCCTCCGTGAGTCCGAGCCGTGGGTCGGTCCGTACGTGGCTGACGTCCAACACATTGGCATCCACCACTGACAACACCCCGAGAAGTGTGGCCAGCGCCCCCGGCCGGTCGGTAAGACGCAGCCGCAGCGAGAGATACCTCCCCGCCGCCGCCATGCCGTGCCGCAGAATCCGCTGCATCAGCAAGGGGTCGACGTTGCCGCCGGACAGCACCGCCACCACTGGCCCCTCGAAGGCCTCCGGGTCACCGAGCAGCGCCGCCACGGGGCTCGCGCCGGCCGGTTCGACCACCAGCTTGGCTCGCTCCAGGCAGAGCAGCAGCGCGCTGGAGAGCGCGTCCTCGGAGACCGTACGGACTTCGTCCACCAGTCCGCCAATGATTTTGAACGGGACGTCGCCGGGGCGGCCGACCTTGATGCCGTCCGCCATCGTCACCGGGTTCTCGATCGCCACCGGGCGTCCGGCCGCCAGCGAGGGCGGATACGCGGCCGCGCCCGCCGCCTGTACCCCGATGACCCGCACATCGGGCCGCAGCGCCTTGACCGCCACCGCGATCCCGGCCGCCAGACCGCCGCCGCCGATGCCGACCACGATCGTGCGCACCTCGGGGCACTGCTCCAGGATCTCCAGGCCCACCGTGCCCTGGCCCGCGATGATGTCGGGGTGGTCGAAGGGGTGGATGAACACGGCACCGGTCTTACGGGCGTACTCCTGGGCGGCGGCGAGAGTCTCGTCAACCACCTGCCCGTGCAGCCGTACCTCCGCGCCGTACTCGCGCGTGGCCGCGACCTTCGGCAGCGGGGCCCCGACGGGCATGAACACCGTGGAGCGCACCCCGAGGAGCGAGGAGGCCAGGGCGACACCCTGGGCGTGGTTGCCGGCGCTGGCCGCGACCACCCCGGCCGCGCGCTCCTCGGCGATCAGGCCGGCGATCCGCACATAGGCGCCACGCAGCTTGAAGGAGCCCGTGCGCTGGAGGTTCTCGCACTTGAAGTGGACCGGGGAGCCCACCAGTTGGGTCAGGTGGCGGCTGCCCTCCATCGCGGTCACCCGCGCCACCCCGGAGAGCATCTTCTGTGCCCCGCGCACGTCGTCGAGCGTCACCGTCGCGGCGGGATCCGAGGTGGGAAAGGAGTCAGGCCTGCCGTAGCTCATGACGCAAGTCTGGCACCTGACGGCTCGCGGGGCGCAGGGGCCCGAAGGGAGCACCACGGGTTTGCCCCGCGCAGGTACGGGCGGGCCTTTGGCCGCGTACCCTGTCCCCCATCCCACTGCCCTCGCATGAAGTGAGCCCCCGGCCATGCCCACACCTTCGGACATGACGACCGCCGGCAGCCCCGGCCTCCTCGACAGCCTGCAGCACGAGGTTGCCGTCTTCGCGCGCCGTGCCGAACAGACCCGGCTCGGTGGAGTCGGCCAGGTGCGCAACTCCATGGACCGTGCCGCGTATCTGCTGCTCAACCGGCTCGACAAGGAAGGCCCGATGGGCGTCAAGGCGCTCGCGGCCAGCATGGGGATCGACTCGTCGACCGTCACCCGGCAGGTCGCCCCGCTGGTGGAGAGCGGTCTGGTGAACCGCGCCTCGCACCCGGAGGACGGCCGCGCCGTCGTTCTGCAGCTCTCGCCCCGCGGGCTGGCCAGGCTGGAGGAGGTGCGGTCCTCGCGGCGCGAGCTGATGGCGCAGCTGACCGAGGACTGGGCCCCCAAGGAGCGCGAGGCGTTCTGCACGCTGCTGACCCGTTTCAACTCCGCGCTGTCGGCCAGGCAGGCCGGGGCGTCGGCGACCGGCGAGTCCTCGTAGCCGTACTGGGCCGTACTGAGCCGTACTGGGCCTTACTGGGTGCTTCCCGCCTCTTGACCTGGAACAGGTACCTGGCCTGATATGAGATCAGGCCCTTGGTACTCCGTTGCCACGGGCCCGGTGGAGGCTCGGTGCGACAGCGGCAGGCGGCTCAGGACGCCCGTCGTGCCCGGGAGTTCGAGGCATTCGTCGCGGGCGCGGCAGGGCGGCTGCTGCATGCCGCGACGCTGCTCACCGCCGAGCCGCCCGACGCCAACCCCCGCGCGCGGCGCCTGCTGACCGCCGCGTTCGCCAGGACGTACGCCTGCTGGGACCGGCTGCGCGGCGACGACCCGTACGAACACGCCCGCCAGGAGCTCGCCACCCGCTTCGCCCGCGGCGGCTGGCACGCCGAGCGCGGCGGCACGGGCGTGCTGGCCAAGCTCACCCCGCGCGAGCGGCTGGTCCTGGTGCTGAGGTTCTACGAGGGCGTCGCCGAGGAGCAGACCGCGGCGCAGCTCGGCCTCCCGATGGAACGGGTCCGTACGCTCACCATGCGTGGGATGTCGGCCCTGCTGAGCCACCCGCGCGCGGGGGCCGCGGGCGCCGCCGTGAAAGTGGCGCCGTTATGAGCCCGCCCGACCGCAAGGAGATCCAGGTCCGCCGCATCCTGGACGCCCCGCCGCCCGCCGTACCGCCCCAGCTGTACGCGGACGCGGTACGCCGCGGCGGCCGCCTGCTGAGGCGTCGACGCTGGACGCGACGCCTGACCTGGTTCCTGCTGACCGCGGCGCTGCTGGCCTTCGTGATCTGGGTGTCGGTCGCCCAGCCCTGGGTGGAGCCGCCATCAGAGACGACCCCACCCCTGACGGGCTGGTGACGGCGGCTCCCGTGCAACCGGGCCCGGCGCGTCAGCCGAGCGCCTGCCGCAGGTCGGCGAGCAGGTCGTCGGCGTTCTCGATGCCCACCGAAAGCCGGACGAGATCGACCGGCACCTCAAGCGCCGAGCCCGCCACCGACGCGTGCGTCATCCGCCCCGGGTGCTCGATCAGCGACTCCACACCCCCCAGGGACTCGCCCAGCGTGAAGAGCTTCGCGCGGTTGCAGACCTCGACCGCCGCCTCCTCGCCGCCCTCGACCTGGAAGGACACCATGCCGCCGAAGGCCTTCATCTGCTTGGCGGCGATCTCGTGTCCGGGGTGCTCGGGCAGCCCCGGGTAGAGCACACGCGTCACGCGCGCGTGGCCGCTGAGCATCTCGGCGATCCGCGTGGCGTTCTCGCTGTGCCGGTCCATCCGTACGGCGAGGGTCTTGATGCCGCGCAGCACCAGCCAGGCGTCGAAGGGCCCGGCGACCGCGCCCATCGCGTTCTGGTGGTAGGCCAACTCCTCGCCCAGCTCGGGGTCGTCGACGATCAGCGCGCCGCCGACCACGTCCGAGTGGCCGCCCATGTACTTGGTCGTGGAGTGCACGACGACATCCGCGCCGAGTGCGAGCGGCTGCTGCAGATACGGGCTGGCGAAGGTGTTGTCGACGACCAGCTTGACCCCCGCCCCGCGGGCCACGGAGGCGAGCGCGGCGATGTCCGTGATGCCGAGCAGCGGGTTCGATGGGGTCTCGACCCAGATCACCTTCGTACGGTCGGTCAGCGCGGCCCGCACCGAGGCCACGTCGCTGGTGTCGGCGACCGAGAAGTCCACGCCCCAGCGCGAGACGACCTTGGCGAAGAGCCGGAAGGTGCCGCCGTAGGCGTCGTTCGGGATGACGACATGGTCGCCGGGGCTCAGCAGCGTACGCAGCAGGCAGTCCTCGGCGGCGAGCCCGGACGCGAAGGCGAGCCCGCGCCGGCCGCCCTCCAGGGCCGCGAGGTTCTCCTCCAGGGCGGTCCTGGTCGGGTTGGCGCTACGGCTGTACTCGTAGCCGCCGCGCAGCCCGCCCACGCCGTCCTGCTTGTACGTGGATACCTGGTAGATGGGCGGTACGACGGCGCCCGTCAGGGGGTCCGCGGTGTTGCCCGAGTGGATGGCGAGCGTCTCGAAACTCTGCCCGCTGTGGCTGTCAGTGGTGTGCCTGTCGCTCATAGGCCCCGAGCGTAGTCGCGCCGGAGGCCCCTCTGGTTCGTCGTTTGTCACAGCCGTCTGGTTCGCTTGGGGGTATGGAGATTCTCTGGGCCCTGATGGCCGCGATGATGCTGGGGGCGGCCGTCACGATGATTCTGCGCAGGCGCGGCGCGGGCGGGATCCAGCTGGCCGCCCCGGGCGCGCCGGACGCCGCCGACCCGGCGGCCTACGGATTCGTACGCCAGGAAGAGCTGGACATCCGGATGCCGGGCCCCGACCAGGACCTGCTGGACGTCCTGGACGTGGTGCAGCGCACCCAGGACTGGCGGGCGGCGGCACAGCTCCTGTCGGGCACGGAGGTGGAGGGCGAGCGGCGCTGGCAGCGGGTGCAGGCGTTCGCCGGTGCCGCGTCGCTGGAGCTGGCCGAGCGGCCGGGCGGCGGCCTGGAGAAGCAGGGCGCCCAGTGGTTGCGGAACTGGCGGTCCGAGGCGCCCAAGGACGCGGGCGGCGCGGCCGTGTACGCGGAGTTCCTGGTGCAGCAGGCGTTCCGTACGGCGGCGCCCGGCACGGAAGAGCACCGCATCATCCTGGACGAGGCCCGCGCGGCGAGCGCCCAGGCCGCGCAACTCGCCCCGGGCGACCCCATCCCCTACATCACCGAACTGGCGATCGCCCGCGGACTGGGCTACCCCCGCGACGACTTCGACCAGCTCTGGCTGAAGATCCTGGACCGCGCGCCGCAGCACATGGGGGCGCATCTGGCCGCGCTGCCGTATGTGAGCGAGAAGTGGCAGGGCTCGCGCGCCCACGCCTACGAGTTCGCGGAGGCCGCGGCGGCCCGCGCCCCGCACGGCTCGCTCCTCTCCGCCCTCCCCCTCTTCGCGGTGTACGACCACCTCCCCGAGGTGGCACTGGTGAGCAGCTTCTGGGAGAGCGGGGTGATCCGCGATGCCATCGAAGGCGCCCAGTTCGCGGTGCACTCCGCCCGCCCCGATGACCCGATGCTCGCGCACGTACGCCACCTGCTGGTCTTCTTCCTGGTCAGCTCCGAGCGCTGGGGCGAGGCCATGCAGCAGCTGGTGGAGGTGGACGGCCACGTCGGCGCCCTCCCCTGGACCCTCTCCCCGGACCCGGCCGCCACGTACGCGGTCCACCGCGCCCTGGCGGTAGGCGGCTACGAGGCGAACGGCGGGAGCCCGGCGACGCTGCCGCAGTAGGGCGCGGCGCGGAATCCCCACCGCTCCCCCGACGTTGTACGAGTCCCCGTACATCTCACCCCTCCGGAGAACCCCATGCTGTTCGGTCGCACCCCCGTGCTCCCCACCCCCGAGGAGGCCCTGAGCGGACGCGCCGAGCCCGCGTTCTCCGTCCCCGACCGCCACACGGTCCTGGGCAACCCGCTGCTCGGCCCCTACCCGCCGCACCTGGAAGTGGCCGACTTCGCCCTGGGCTGCTTCTGGGGCGCCGAGCGCAAGTTCTGGCAGACGGAGGGCGTCTGGACGACCCTGGTCGGCTACCAGGGCGGCCACACCCCGAACCCGACGTACGACGAGGCCTGCTCGGGCCTGACCGGCCACACCGAGGCGGTCCGCGTGGTCTTCAACCCGGCCACGGTCTCCTACGCCACGCTCCTGAAGCTCTTCTGGGAGTCCCACAACCCCACCCAGGGCTTCCGCCAGGGCAACGACGTAGGCACCCAGTACCGCTCAGCCATCTACACCCACTCCGCGGACCAGGCCACGGCAGCAGCCGCCTCCCGCGACGCCTACCAGCAGGTCCTGACGGCCTCCGGCCACGGCACGATCACCACGGAAATCCTCTCGGCGGACGGCCGCCCCTTCTACCCGGCCGAGGGCTACCACCAGCAGTACCTCGACAAGAACCCGGGCGGGTACTGCGGGATCGGCGGGACGGGCGTCTCCTGCCCGATTGGTGTCGCGAAAGCGGATAGCTGAGCCCGGTCGGCAGTGGCGTCAGCGGAGCGTGAACGACGCCCGCTGCTGCCACCGCGTTCCGTCGTGGACCATGAGATCAACCGACGTTACCCGGGCGATGATGGGAAGTCGGCTGCGAAGGTCCGCCTCGACCTCCTCCAAGACGGCGTCGTCCTGACCCTGGACGATGGTCAGATGCGGGACGGCGTCGTCGAACTTCCCCTCGAACGGCGGTGCCTCAGGCCACCGATCCACGATCGCCTCCGTGAGTCGACGGAACGGCGTGTCCGGTTCGGGGGCAAGGTACAGGATTCCGGGGAACCGCCCGCAGTGCTCGAACCGAGCCTCAAAGGACCGGTGGCGCCCGATCACCTCACCGATGGCACCGCAGGTGTCGCTATCGATGTGGCTGTCGTCGAGAAACGGGAAGAGCACAGTGACATGGGCTGGAACACCCGCACGGGCCGAGGGGTCCAGCCGCTCACGCCATGCTTGAACAACATGTTCCGCCTCAGGGACCCTTACGATCAGCCCTGACTGCCCTGCTCGAAACTTGCCGGAGTCGTCGCCTGCCATCGCACATGTCTATCAGCGGGACCGGAGGCAGTGACCTCTAGTGGCAGTCGGAGCGGTGCGCGTACGGCAGGTCCGGGCACCGGCGGCACAGGAAGACATAGAGACCGCCCGCGTCTCCGATCTCCAGCTCCGGGCCGATGGCGTCGAAGATCTCCGGGTCTGCGGGTGCGTCCCAAATCGGCTGTGCCGTCCCGGGCCGGTGCTCGTCCAGCGGGAGCCAACGGCCGTAGGCCACCTCGCCCGTGATGCTGAACAGGTGCTCCATACGGTGGCCCTGTGAGCAGTGCGGCCAGTCCGGGCTCTGGGTCCAGGCCGGATATCCGCCCACCTTGTTCTGCAACGCGCAGGCGACCTCCGAGTACCAGAACCCGTAGCGCTCTTCGAGCTCTTCGAGGCGGGGGAGCAAGGCTTGCAGCAGGCCTTCGGGGAGGTCCCGCTGCGGGTACTCGACCGCGGGAGTCGGGCAGACCGTGCACGGGCGGGGGATGAGGTCTTCGTCGTACTCGCCCTCGTCAGGGGCGGGGGCGTCACCCAGCAGCCCCGCGGCGACCGTCTCGGCCTCATTGCGCCAGTACATCCTCGGCAGGACGACACCGGCCGGGTCCTGCTCGTGGAGGAGAGCGCACCAGACCAACTGCACCACGTCCTTGCCCGGGGGAAACGAGAGGCCGGGCACATCGCGGGCGAAGAGCTGGATCACCGGCACCATGGGCACGGTCTCCGGGGTGACCTTCTCCCAGGCCGAAGAACCCGGGCCGCACGTCCAGTGGCCGGGCTGATCGCAGTACGGCCACGGTTCGTCGGCAGGCCAGAGCAGCGGGCCGCCCATCGAGCTCTGTTCGACGCCGGGGTTGCCACTCCTCGGGTACAGCAGGGTCGTCTCCCTGGCGAGATCGGCGAACTCCGGTATGAGCGCCGACAGTTCGAAGGGCGGTTCGGGGATGGTGCGGGGCACGGTGTTCGGAGCCTCCCGAAGCGGGTCTGCTGGATCATGCGCGGGGCAAACTATCCCCGCGCACTGACAAGCAGGCTTCACCTCGGCGGGGTTGACTCGCGTAGACCTCCCCGACATTCTCAGTTCTGGCATGCCCATGGCATGCAGTGCTCATGTCTGCAGCTTGCCTTCCGCGCCCCCATGGCTCCCTCCCGGAGGTCCCATGCTCCAGCGAATGTCCCGCTCCCTCAGACTCGCGCTCAGCCTCGTCCTGCTCACGGCAGGTCTGACGATCGGCACGGTAGCCACGAGCGCCGGTACCGCGCACGCCGACGCGTGCTACACCTGGAACCGCACGCTGTCGCAGGGCTCGTCCGGATCCGACGTCCGCCAGCTCCAGGTCCGGGTCGGCGGTTATCCGGGCTACGGCCAAGTGCTCGCGGTCGACGGGCAGTACGGGCCCGCGACCGCCGCCGCCGTCAAGCGTTTCCAGTCCGCGTACGGTCTCGCCGCCGACGGCATCGCCGGCCCGGCGACCTTCAGCAAGATCTACGCGCTCCAGGACGCCGACTGCACCCCGGCACACTTCTCGTACGCCGAGCTCAACCGCTGCAACAGCACCTGGTCCGGCGGTGCCGTGAGCGCGGCCACCGCCAAGGCCAACGCGCGGCGCACGATGTGGAAGCTGGAGGCCCTGCGGCACGCCCTCGGTGACCAGCCGATCCGGGTGACCAGCGGCTTCCGTTCCTACTCCTGCAACAGCGCGGTCGGCGGTGCCTCGGGCAGCCGCCACCTGTACGGCGACGCGGCCGACCTCGGCGCCGGTTCGCACTCCCTGTGCACCCTGGCCAAGCGGGCCCGCTACCACGGCTTCCCGGGCATACTCGGCCCCGGCTACCCGGGCCACAACGACCACACGCACCTCGACTTCCGCCCCAGCCGCTACTGGTCGGCACCCACCTGCGGCGTCTCCTGAGTCAGAGCGGAAACAGGTCGCTGCCGGCCTCGCACCCGACCAGCGCCCCCCTGCCGAGGAGTAATGTCGAACCAGGGTCCATCGACACCTCCGGAGGCCAGGCATGGCAACGGTGTTCGGGCACATCAACATCCCGGTACGGGACATGGATGCGACGATCGCCTTCTACCGGCTGCTCGGTCTTGACGTGCCCGATGCGTTCGAGTGGCCGCCGGGCTCGGGGGCCAAGCACGTCGAGGTGCCGACGCCGGGCGGCGCCTACCTCGCCTTCGACAATCACGAGATGGCGCGCATCTGGAACACCCGCTTCGACGCCGAGCGCGGGGCGGGCAACGGGGCGGGCAACGCGGCCGGCAACATCGTCGTCGGTTTACTGGTCGACGCCCGCGACGACGTCGACGGCACCTACCGGGCCGTCGAAGCGGCGGGGCACCAGGTCGGCCAGCCGCCGTACGACGCCTTCTGGGGTTCCCGCTACGCGATCGTCGTCGACCCCGACGGCAACGAGGTCGGCCTGAAGAGCCCCGTTGACGACGAGCGCCGCTACGAGCCGCGCGTCGGCGAGTGATGATCGGGCACCTGTCCGAAAGCCGTACGTCCCGCGTCGATGGCCGGACATCGCTCTAGGCGAGCCCCAAAGTGGTCCGTACCATTCTGCACGATCCGTTGTCTTGGCATGCGCATGCCGTCGCACGTTGCACGAGGCACAGGTAACACCCCCCACCTCAACGCAACCGATGGGAGACCCATGTACGGCGGAATTCTCACGAGTGGTGCGGCGATCGGACTGTTCGCCACGACCCTCGCCCCGCAGGGCACGTCGACGATCACCGACCCGCCGCCCGACAAGATCGTGATCGAGATCGCGACGGTGAACGGGTCGGGGTGCCCCGAGGGGACGGCCGCCGTGGCCGTGTCCGGGGACAACACCGCGTTCACCGTGACGTACAGCGACTACCTCGCCCGCGTCGGCGGGTCGTCCGACCCGGTCGACTTCCGGAAGAACTGCCAGCTCAACCTGATCGTGCACGTCCCGCACGGCTTCACCTACGCGGTCGCCAGCGCCGACTACCGCGGGTTCGCGTCCCTGCAGCCCGGCGCCAGGAGCCAGCAGAAGGCCTCGTACTACTTCCAGGGGTCGCCGGACACCGCGTCCATCACCCACCCGTTCTCGGGGCCGTACAACGACAGCTGGCAGGCCACCGACGAGACCGACTGGGGGCAGCTGGTCTGGGCGCCCTGCGGGGTGAAGCGGAACTTCAACATCAACACTGAGCTGCGCGTCGACGCGGGCACATCGGACCGCACCAAGACCAGCTTCATGACCATGGACTCCACGGACGGTGACATCAACACCGTCTACCGGCTCGCCTGGAAGGAGTGCAAGAAGTCCTGATCCGGCGAGCGCCCGGGCCGGGCCGCGTGCCCTCGGCGCGGCCCGGCTCCACCGCCGGCCGTTGAGCGTCGGGGGTCGGAAGTCGGGCGTCGGGCGTCAGGCATCGGGCGTCAGGCATCGGGCGTCAGGCGCCACTGCCGTACGGCCGGGTGAGGATCTCCATGGCGTGGCCGTTCGGGTCCCTGAAGTACGCTCCGCGACCACCGTCGTTGGTGTTGATCTCACCGACGCGCCGGAACCACGGATCGGCGTAGTACGGGACATCCGCCGCCTTGATCCTGGCGAAGACGGCGTCGAACTCCTCCTCCGAGATCAGGAAGGCGTAGTGCTGCTCGGTAATCGGGCCCGGACCGCTGTCCATGAAGTCGAGCGTGACGCCGTTGTCGGCCTCGACCGGGATGAACGGTCCGTACGGTTTGCCGACTTCGAGGCCGAGCAGACCGGCGAGGAACTCGGCGGACGCCTGCTTGTCGTGGGAGTTGACGATGGTGTGGTTGAGGTTGATGGACATGGTGCTGCCCCCTCCGGCTGATCCTGTGTGGTCACGGAAGACGCTATGTCGCATAACTCTGCGCACACCATCGACATTCCGGCCTAGGCCCCTACATTCCGGCCTAGGCCCCTGGACGGACGCTGCGCGGCGATACGCCTAGATCGTGGCCGTGTCGATCACGAAGCGGTACCGGACGTCGCTCGCCACGACCCGCTCGTACGCCTCGTTGACCTGGTCCGCGCGGATCAGCTCGATCTCCGAGCCGAGGCCGTGCTCGCCGCAGAAGTCGAGCATCTCCTGGGTCTCCGCGATGCCGCCGATCATCGAACCGGCCAGCGTCTTGCGGCCGCCGATCAGCGAGAACATGTTGAGCGAGTTCGGCTCCTCGGGCGCGCCCACGTTCACAAACGCGCCGTCCGTCTTGAGCAGGGACATGAACGCGTCCATGTCCAGGGGCGCGGAGACCGTGGACACGATCAGGTCGAAGGACGAGGCGAGCTGCTCGAACGTCGCCGGGTCGCTGGTCGCGTAGTAGTGGTCGGCGCCCAGCCGCAGCCCGTCGTCCTTCTTGCGCAGCGACTGGCTGAGCACGGTCACCTCCGCGCCGAGGGCGTGCGCGATCTTTACGCCCATGTGGCCGAGGCCGCCCAGGCCGAGGATCGCGACCTTCTTGCCGGGGCCCGCGTTCCAGTGCCGCAGCGGCGAGTAGAGGGTGATCCCGGCGCACAGCAGCGGCGCCGCGACGTCCAGCGAGAGGGCGTCCGGGATGCGGACCGTGTAGTTCTCGTCGACCACGATGTGGGTGGAGTAGCCGCCGTAGGTCGGCCGGCCGTTCTTGTCGAGGGCGTTGTAGGTGCCGGTGGCGCCCTTCACGCAGTACTGCTCCAGGCCCTGCTCGCAGTACTCGCACTCCCGGCAGGAGTCGACGAAGCAGCCGACGCCCACCCGGTCACCGACCGCGAACCTGGTGACCTTGGAGCCGACCGCGCTGACCACACCGGCGATCTCGTGGCCCGGCACCATGGGGTAGCTGCCCTCGCCCCAGCCGTCACGGGCCTGGTGGATGTCGGAGTGGCAGATTCCGGCGTACTTGATGTCGATCAGGACGTCGAACTCGCCGACCGGGCGACGCTCGACGGTGGTGCGCTCCAGCGGAGCCTTGGCGGCGGGAGCGGCATAAGCGGCGACGGTGGTCATGTGGTGTTTCTCCTCGGTTCGGCTTGCTCCCAAGCCTGCTGCCGCGCGGCCCGGTCACCCAGCCCTCTGTTGTGCCTACGTCCAGTGGTCCTACTACTGGCGGGGTCAGGCTCACCCTCGTACGACCGGTGGCGAGGCGGGATACTGGGCGCCATGGATGGTCAGTCGGCGGAGGCCCAGCTCAGTGAGTTCCTGCGGACCCGCAGGGCGCGGCTGAAGCCCGAGGACGTGGGGCTGCCGGACTACGGGCGGCACCGTAGGGTGCCGGGTCTGCGCCGCGAGGAGCTGGCGCAGCTGGCCGGGGTCTCGGTGGCGTACTACACCCGCCTGGAACAGGGCAACGGCCGCAACGTGTCCGCCGAGGTGCTCGACTCGATCGCCCGCGCGCTGCGCCTGTCGGACGCCGAGCACAACCATCTGACGCATCTGGCCAAGCCGAAGCTGACCCGTAAGAAGAAGCGGTTCTCGGGCAAGTCGCAGCAGGTGCGGGTGCAGGTGCAGCACCTCATCGACGCCATGGAAGGGGTTCCGGCGTACGTCATCGGGCGGCGGCTCGACGTGATCGCCTGGAACCGCATGGCGGCCGCGCTGTTCGGCGACCTGGCGGCGAAGACACCCGAGGACCGGAACGTGGCGCGGCACGTGTTCCTCGACCCGTCCGCGCGCGACTTCTACCTGGACTGGGAGTGCAAGGCGATCGAGGTGGTGAGCGTGCTGCGGCTTGAGGCGGGCTGTTATCCGGACGACCCACAGCTGTCGGCGCTGGTCGGCGAACTGTCCGTGAAGAGCGACGACTTCCGGCGTCTGTGGGCCGCGCACACCGTGCAGGAGAAGGGGCACGGGATCAAGCGGCTGCGCCACCCGCTGGTGGGCGAACTGACCCTCGCGTACGAGACGCTGAAGCTTCCCGACAGCCATGACCAGTCCCTGATCGTCTTCCACCCGGAGCCGGGCTCGGCCGCCCAGGAGTCCCTGCGCCTGCTGTCGAGCTGGGGCACGGACGCGGCCCAGCCCCAAGGGGACGCCTCACTCAGCTCGTAGCGCCCCCGCCCGCACCCGCGCCCCAGTCCCAGAGGGCCTGCAGTACGGGGCCGAGCTCCCGGCCGCGCGGCGTGAGCGCGTACGTCACGGTGGGCGGCCAGCTCGCGGTGCGGGTGCGCTCGGCCACGCCCGCCTCGACGAGGTGGTCCAGGCGGTCGCTCAGCACCTTGTCGGAGAGCGCGGGCAGCACGGCGGCCAGCGCGCTGTAGGTGTGCGGGCCGTCGCGCAGCAACTCCCGTACGACCAGGGTGGTCCAACGGCCGCGCAGCGCGGACAGGGTGATCTCGACAGGGCAGGTGGGGGTGGGCGCGGTCACCGCCGCGCGCGGGTCATCGGGCAGTCCGGGGCGCTCCCCCGGTCCGGGGCGCTCCCCCGGTCCGGGGCGCTCCTCCGGTCCCGGGCGCTCCTCCGGTCCCGGGCGCTCCCCCGGCCCAGTACGCTCCCCCGGCCCAGGGCACCTCTCCGGCCCAGGACGCTCCACGCGCGCGTGGCCTACCGTTCGGTGAGTCACGAACTCGCCTCCTACTGTGGCCACATGCTGGAGAGTCTGGAGAGTAACGGAGCGGGGCTGCCCCGGCGCGCGCAGGACGTGCCCGCCGTCTTCGCCGAGCGCTTCAACAGTGGTGACCCGCAAGCGGTGCGGGAGTTGTACGAGGCCGACGCCGCCTTCGTCCCGAGGTCGGGGGCCGCGGTGTACGGCGGCGAGGCCATCGCCGCCGAGAACGCGCCGTTCCTCGGGCTCGGGCAGCCGATCTCCGTACGCCCGCGGCACGTTCACGTCAACGGCGACATCGCGCTGCTGGTCGTCGACTGGGAGGTCGGCGAGCACGGCGCGCAGAGCACGGTACGGGGCACGGCCACCGATGTCGCCAGGCGCGGGGCCGACGGCTGCTGGCGGTACCTCATTGACAGCCCCTTCGGGGGGACGGGGGAGCCGTCGTAGCACGGGGGTCTACGACGACGAACGGCCCGCTGGAGCACACACGCTCCAGCGGGCCGTTTCCGTACACGGTTGATCAGCGGGTCAGACGGCGGAGCCGGCCTGCCACTTGGACCAGTCCATGTTCCAGCCGTTGAGGCCGTTGTACGGCTGGATGGTTTCGTCGCCGGTGTTCTTGACGACGACCACGTCACCGATCATCGAGTTGTCGAAGAACCACGAACCCGGCGTCTTGGGGTCGTCGGCGCCCTGCTTGTCCTGCAGGCCGACACAGCCGTGGCTGGTGTTGGCGGAGCCGAAGATGGACTTGGCGCCCCAGTAGTTGCCGTGGATGAAGGTGCCCGACGTGGACAGGCGCATCGCGTGCGGCACGTCCTTGATGTCGTACTCGCCCTTGCCGTCGTCGTCGGTGAAGCCGACCGTCGCGCCGTTCATCCGGGTCTCCTTGAACTTCTCGGAGATCACCATCTGGCCTTCGTAGGTCTTGTTCTCCGGGGAGCCCGCCGAGATCGGGATGGTCTTGAGGGTCTTGCCGTCCCGGACGACCGTCATCTGCTTGGTCTTGGCGTCGACCGTGGAGACCTGGCTGCGGCCGATCTTGAAGGTGACCGTCTTCTGCTGGACGCCGAAGACACCGTCGGCGCCCTCGACGCCGTCCAGGTCCAGCTTCAGCGAGACGGTGGAGTTGGCCTTCCAGTAGTCCTCGGGGCGGAGGTCCAGGCGCTTCTCGTTGAACCAGTGGCCGACGACCTCCTGGCCGCTGTCGGAGGACACGGTGATCCCGGACTGCACGGCCTTCTTGTCGGTGATCGCCTTGTCGAAGACGATCGACACCGGATGGCCCACGCCGACGGTGGAGCCGTCCTCGGGCGTGAAGTTCCCGATGAAACTGTTGGCAGGCGAGACGGTCGTGAAGGAGGAGTTCTCGTGTGACTTACGGCCCTTGGCGTCCTCCGCCTCGGCCGTGATCTGGTACGAGGTGGCTCGCTCCAGCTGACCGTCGGGCTTCCAGGACTTCTTGTCGGCGGCGATGGTGCCGGGGACTTCGGTGCCTTCGGAGGTCTTCATCGAGACGCTGCTGAGGGTGCCGTCGGTCACCGCGACCTTGGCCGCGTTGTTGATGCTGGCGCCCTGTTCACCGTTCTTGGGCGTGATCTTTATGCGGGCGGCCGATGCGTCCTTGGCGGCCGCCTTGTCGGCCTGGGACTGCGACTGCGGCTTCTTCGCGGCATCGGAGCCACCGTCGCCGTCGTCCGAGTCGCCGCTGCAAGCAGAGAGCACCAACACGCCACCGAGCAGTGCGGACGCGGCCGTGAGGCCTCTGCGCCGCTTGCTGTCCGTTATCACACGCTTCTCCATCGTTGCCGATCCCCAAGAATCCCGTTGGCGGGCGCTGCCGGTCCCCGAGCCGACACCTCCCGCCAACACTTACAACACGCTTTCCGGTTCGCCCGGTTCCACGTCTGGCTGGGATGTGGGGTACGACACGTTGTCCACGTGCGGCGCGTGGACGACGAGACTACGCCCTGCTCTCGATGGGCTCGCCGTCGAGGTCCCCGTCCAGGTCCTCGTCGAGGTCCCCGTCCAGGTCCTCGTTGTGATCACCGTCGAGCTCGTCGTCGAGGTCTCCGTCGAGGTCGTCGTCCCAGTCCGGGGCGTCCGGGTCGTACTCGACCGGCTCGCTGCTCCACGAGGCCTGCGCCAGGTCCACCCCCGGCACCTCGCTGACCAGGTCGAACGGGTCGACCAGATACGCCAGTGCCTCGGCCGCGTCCTCGCGTACGGCGGCGTCCGCGTGCGCACGCTCCGCATCGGGCATGCTCTCGTCATGGGCGATGCGCCCCAGCGCGGCGTCGGTCAGCTCGGTGGAGTCCGTGACCTCCAACACCAGTTCCACTCGCAGTCGTACAAAACGGGATGTCTCAGGAGTGCTCATATGACGGAGCGTACGGCGCCTGGCCGCCGCGACTTTCCCACGACCCGCGACTTTCACTAGCATCGCCCCACACGGCCAAATCGCCAGTTCCGCAAGGGGGATCGATTCCGTGTCCGTAGCACGTCGTCCGTTGCTCACGTCCGCCGCAGCGGCCGCTGTCCTGGGCGCCCTGTGGTTTGTGCCATCCGCCAACGCGACGATGGAGGAGCCTCAGGCCGCGCCCGGCAGCGAGCCCGCGGCCACCGGGCCCCGGCTCGCCGAGACCGGCTCGGTGGACACCACGCCTTATCTGCTGGGTGGGGCGGTCTCGCTCGCGGCGGGGGCGGGGCTTGTCGTCTATTCGGTGCGGCGGGAGTCGGGCGCGGGTACGGCTGGAGGGTTTTAGCCCCCCACCCCGCCCCTTCCCGTAACTGGGGGCAAGCCCCCANAGCCCGGCCGGCGAGGCCTTTCGGGAAGGGGCGGGGTGGGGGACTAATCCCTGACCTCAGGCCAGTGGGCCCGTCACCGACTCCGCGGCATGGAGCAGTCCCCCACTACGCACGAACGCCTCCGCGGCCGCCAGGTCGGGCGCCAGGTAGCGGTCGGGGCCCGGGCCCTGGACGCCCGCAGCCCTGGCCGCCGCGATCACGGCCTGCGAAGCCGGGGCCGGGGTCAGCCCCTCCCGCAGCTCAATGCCCCGCGTCGCCGCGTACAGCTCGACCGCGACGATCCGGGTGAGGTTGTCGACCGTCGTGCGCAGCTTGCGGGCCGCGGACCAGCCCATCGAGACGTGGTCCTCCTGCATCGCCGATGACGGGATGGAGTCAGCCGAGGCCGGAACGGCCAGCCGCTTCATCTCGCTGACCAGCGCGGCCTGCGTGTACTGGGCGATCATCAGGCCGGAGTCGACGCCCGCGTCGTCGGCGAGGAACGGCGGCAGGCCGTGCGAGCGGTTCTTGTCGAGGAGCCGGTCCGTACGGCGCTCGGCGATCGAGCCGAGGTCCGCGGCCGCGATGGCCAGGAAGTCCAGGACGTACGCGACCGGGGCGCCGTGGAAGTTGCCGTTGGACTCGACCCGGCCGTCGGGCAGGACCACCGGGTTGTCGACGGAGGAGGCGAGCTCGCGGTCGGCGACCACGCGCGCGTGGGACATGGTGTCCCGCCCGGCGCCCGCGACCTGCGGCGCGCAGCGCACCGAGTAGGCGTCCTGGACGCGCGGCGAGTCGTCCTGGTGGTGGCCGGTCAGGCCCGAGCCCGCCAGTACCCGCAGCATGTTGGCGGCGGCCGCGGCCTGCCCGGGGTGCGGCCGGATCGCGTGCAGTTCGGGAGCGAGGACCTTGTCGGTGCCGAGCAGGGCCTCCAGCGAAAGCGCGGCCGTGACGTCGGCGCTGCGGTAGAGGCGCTCCAGGTCGGCGAGGGCCATGACCAGCATGCCGAGCATGCCGTCGGTGCCGTTGAGGAGCGCGAGGCCCTCCTTCTCGCGCAGCTCGACGGGGCGGATACCGTGCTCGGCGAGCAGCTCGCCAGCCGGGCGTACGGTCCCGTCGGGGCCCTCCGCGTCGCCCTCGCCCATCAGCGTCAGGGCGCAGTGGCTGAGCGGGGCCAGGTCACCCGAGCAGCCGAGCGAGCCGTACTCGTGCACCACGGGGGTGATGCCCGCGTTCAGGATGTCGGCCATGGTCTGGGCGACCTCGGGGCGTACGCCGGTGTGGCCGGAGCAGACCGTCTTGAGGCGCAGGAACATCAGCGCGCGGACCACCTCGCGCTCCACGCGCGGGCCCATTCCGGCCGCGTGCGAGCGGACGATGTTGCGCTGCAGCTGGGCGCGGAGGTCGGGGCTGATGTGCCGCGTCGCGAGCGCGCCGAAGCCGGTCGAGACGCCGTAGACGGGGTCGGGCTTGGCGGCCAGCGCGTCGACGATCTCGCGGGACGTCGCGAGGGCGGACCTGGCCTGAGCCGAGAGTTCGATCCGGGCGTTCTGGCGGGCCACCGCGACCACGTCGGACGCCGTCGTCCCGGAGGTCCCCAGCACCACAGTTTGCATATCCATATTCAGCACCCTACGGATTGAATCGCCAGCTGTCACGAGGCGATTTTCGCGCCCGTACGTGCCCTACGTCACCTGCGGAAGCGGCGGCGCTCCGCCGACGGCGGCGGCGGCGCGGGGGCGTCCGCGAGCCGTACGACCGGGTCGTCCGGGCCCTCGCGCCCGGCCACCACGGGCTTCGCGGAGCGGGCCGCCTTCGCCCGGTACTGGGCCGCGTCCGCGAGGCGGAACAGCCGCCGGGCGGTACGGACCTGGCCGATCGGGTCGCCGGTCGAGGCGACACCGCAGGCCACGCCGTCGCCGAGCTCCAGTTCGGCGGCGCGTACGCAGAGCTCGTCGGCGGCCCGTACCACCTCGTCGGCGGCGGGACCCACCGACACCAGGCAGAACTCGTCGCCGCCGAGCCGGGCCGCGAGCGCGCCCGGGAGCATCGCGCCGCACAGCGAGAGCACCGAGCCGAAGCGTTCCAGGAGGCGGTCGCCGACGGCGTGCCCGCGGGTGTCGTTGACCCGTTTGAGGCCGTTCAGGTCGCAGACGACCAGGGAGACGACGGTGCCGTCCGCGCGGTGCTGCTCGACGGCCTCGTCCAGGCGGGCGTCGACGGCGCGGCGGTTGGCGAGGCCGGTCAGCGCGTCCGTATACGCCAGGCGGCGCGCCTCCTCCAGGCGCTCGGTCTGGGCGATCCCGGCCGCGACCACCGCGGCGAGCACCGTGGCGAAGTCCGCGTCGCCCCGGTCGAAGACCGGCGCCCCGATCGGGCGGGCGACATACAGCTCGCCCCAGGCCCTGCCGTGCAGCACGATCGGCGCGACGACACAGCAGCCGCGGCCACGGCGGCGCAGCGCGGCGACCCGCTGGTGGCAGTAGCCGCCGTCACCGGCCGCGCCCGGTGCGGGGCCCTCGGCCGTCTCGACCCAGGCGTCCGGTTCGCCGCCGCCCGCCCACTGCTCGTGCAGGAACTCGGTGATCTCCGGGAACTGGTGCACCGGGTAGGCCTCCCCCTCGGGGAACTCCTCCTCCCCCGGCGCCCGCTCCCCCGCGTTGACCAGCACCCGCAGCCGACTGCGCTCGCGCTCCCACACCGACAGCGCGGCGAAGCTCCCCGCCAGGGCGTGCCGGGCGCCCTGCGCGGCGGCCGACCAGGACTCGCGCGGGGTGTGCGCCGCGGCCATGGCCTGCGCCAGGGTGACCACGGCGTGCAGCCGGTCTTCCTCAGCCATTAACCCAGGTTAGGGACATTCATCCTGGTTTGGGACATTGATGCGGCGAACAGGGGGCGGCGGGGTGCACCTCTTCGCCAGGTCGCCGTGGGGCGCGTGTCTACTCGCCAGGCCAGCGCGGGGTCCGCTTCTCGTTGAAGGCGGCCACGCCCTCCGCCCGGTCACCCGAGAACGCCACCGAGCGCCAGGCCGCGTCCTCGACCTCAAGGCCCGCCCGCAGGTCCAGGCCCTGCCCGAGCCGCAGCGCCCGCTTGGCGGCGCGCAGCCCGACGGGCGAGTTCTTCGCGATGCCCGCCGCGAGCTCCAGCGCGCCGGTGCGGGCGTCGTCGGCGAGCTGGTCCACCAGGCCCAGCTCGCGCGCCTCGTCGGCCGCCACCCTGCGCGCCGAGAACACCAGCTCGGCGGCCCTGGCCGCGCCGACCCGGCGCGGCAGCAGCTGCGTACCGCCGCCGCCGGGGATCACGCCGACCGACACCTCGGGCAGTCCGACCACGGCGCTCGCGTCCGCCACGATCACGTCACACGCGAGCGCCAGCTCGAAGCCGCCGCCGAGTGCGAAGCCGTGCACGGCGGCGATGGTGGGCATCGGGAGCTCCAGTACGCCGGTGTACGCGGCCCGCGCGGTCGGGCGCTGGCGCACCAGCTCCGCGTCGGAGAACGAGTTCCGCTCCTTCAGGTCGGCGCCGACGCAGAAGGCGCGGTCGTTGCTGGAGGTCAGGACCACGGTGCGGATGTCGCGGTCCTGGGCCAGGGCGTCGCAGGCCGCGGCGATGCTGCGGGCCATCTCCGTGGACACGGCGTTCATGGCCTTCGGCCGGTCCAGTACGAACTCGGCGACGTGGCCGCCGTCGCCGTGCCGCCGCACGCCGATGAACTCCCCGAAGCGCTGCTCCGCCATGTGCCCTCCACCCTGCTGGTTAACGACCGTTACCCGGATCATGTCAGGAGGGTGGGGGCTGGGCCAAGGGCGAGAAAACCAGCCCGTCCGGCGATCGAGGACATCTTTGAGCCCGGCCTGCGAGGCCTTTAGGGAAGGGGCGGGGTGGGGTGGGGGACACTCCCTGACCGGCACCCACCACCGGCCCGCACCTGGCCCGCACTACACCCGACGCGAGAGCATCCAGGGTTCGATGACGCCCAGGCCGCGCACCGGCCGCTGCCACATCGGCTGCAGGCCGAAGCGGTACGCGGGAGGCTCGTCCCCTGCCTCAGCCGCCTTCTCGGCCTCGGCCGCCGCCTCCGCCTCGGAGGCCGGCGCGTCACCCGTACGCGACAGCTCCTCCGCGAACGCGCTGTCGACCAGCACCGCGTCCTTGGGCGCTATCGACGTCAGCCGGCTCGCCAGGTTCACCGTCGTACCGAAGACGTCGCCCATCCGCGTGGTGACCGTCCCGAACGCGATCCCGACCCGCAGCTCGGGCATCGTCTCGTCGCCCGCCATCGTCTCGATCAGACGGAGCGAGATCTCCGCGGCGGTCCCCGCGTCGTCCGCCGCGAACAGGACCTCGTCGCCGAGTGTCTTGATCAGCCGCCCTCCGTGCGCGGCGACCAGATCGGCCGCCGTGGTCTCGAAGGCCTCGACCAGTTCGCCGAGTTCCTCCTCCTCCATCCGCCGCGTCAGCCGCGTGAACCCGACCAGGTCGGCGAAGCCGACGGCCAGCCGGCGGTCGACCATCTCCTCGTCGTCGGCGACCTGGACCACCCGCAGGGTCCCGGCCGCGAGCTGGCGGCGCCAGACGTAGACCAGGAACTCCTCCAGCTCGGGCAGCAGGAGTTCGACGAGGGGGTACGTGACCTCGGTGCGGGTCATGCCCGGCTCGGGGGGCTCGGTGAGGCCCTCCAGGAAGGAGTCGATCTGCCAGTCGGCGAGGCGGGCCGTGGTCTGGCCGGTGGAGCGGGCCACCTGCACGGCCATCGCCTCGCTCAGCAGCCCCGCCTCGACCAGACCCGCCAGGCGGCGCAGCGCGAGCACGTCCGCCTCGGTCAGCGCCTTGGCCTGGCCGATGTCGGGGAAGCCCATGGCCCGCCAGAAGCGGGACGCCAGCTCCATGGAGACGCCCGCCGTACGGGCCGCCTGGAAGGCCGTGTAGCGGCGCTCGGCCCCGAGGATCAGTTGCTCCAGGCGGAGCGCGAGGGGGTCGTCGGCGTGTCCGCCGGAGTCGTCGTCGAGGTGCCTGGGGGCCGGATCGTCGCCTCTGTGGGCGGCTCCGGCGCTCAGCGGGGCGGGCTCGTCGCCCTTGGCTGCGGGGTCGTCGGCCTGCGGTGAGTCAGGGCCACCGGCAGCGCGAGAGGCGGGGGCGGAGCCAGCTTCGTCGGCATGCCGGGAGGCAGGGTGTGTGCCCGTGCCGGAGCCCGTGTCGTCGACGGTCACTGCGTATTGCCCTTCCGATCTGCCACGGCCTGCTATCGACCGGCCTCAACGATACGACAGGTGTGCCCTGGCTCACGTATGCCGACCCCGACCCCGTCCACCAAGTGGACATCGAGGTGGACGCCCAGGTCGGCATCAAGGTGGACGCCCAGGTGGACATCAAGGTGGACGCCCAGTGAGATGCTCAGCCCCCGGCGGCCCGCAGATGCACGACGTCTCCCGCACCCACCGGCTCCCGCACCCCCTCCCCCGTACCGATGACCAGGCGCCCCTCGGCGTCCACGGCCAGCGCCTCACCGGTCACCGTCCGCCCCCCGGGCAGCTCAGCGCGCACCTGGCGGCCCAGCGTCGCGCACCCCGCGACATACGTCTCCTGCAGCCGGGACGCGGCCGGGTCGCCGCCCACCGCGCACCAGGTGCCGTACCACTCCTCCAACTCGCGCAGCACGGCCCGCAGCAGCGGGTCCCGATGGGTCTCCTTGGCGCCCGCGAGTGCCAGCGAGCCCGCACCGGGCACCGGCAGCTCGTCGGCGCGCAGCGACACGTTGACGCCGATGCCGAGCACCACACCGTCGCCCGCGCGCTCGGCGAGGATGCCGCCGACCTTGCGCTCCTCGCCGTCGACCGTGGCGAGCAGGTCGTTGGGCCACTTGAGCGACAGGTCCACGCCGACCACCCGGGCCAGACCGGTCGCGGTGGCCACCCCGGCGAGCAGCGGCAGCCACCCCCACCGCTCGACCGGAACACCGGTCGGCTTCAGAAGTACGGAGAAGAACAGCCCCGAGCGCGCGGGCGCCGTCCAGGTCCGGTCCAGGCGCCCGCGCCCGGCCGTCTGCTCCTCGGCGACCAGCACCGCGCCCTCGCCCCCTTCCTGCCCTTCCTGCCCTCCCTGCCCTTCCTGAGCGCGGGCGGCCAGGTCCGCATTGGTGGAACCGGTCGTGGGCACCACATCTACAGAGGTCCACAGCCCGTCGGGCTTGATCAGTCCACGGCGCAGCGCGGCCGCGTCCAGCGGGGGCCTGTCGAGGTCGGACCAGCGGTTGCCGTACGGCTCTGGTGTCGTCATGCAAGACAGACTAGGTGTGGTAAACGCCGCACTGCCGAGGCCCGCCCGCGCCGTTACGCTACGCACCAGTAGCTCAGCGTTCACCGTGACCGATCACGTCCCCCTTCACGTCCCCTCACCGTTCCCCTCATCGATCCCCTCATCGACCCGTGACCAGGCAGGGAGCCGCATCCCGATGGCCGAGCGAGACGCCATGGCAGCAATTGACATTCACACGACCGCGGGGAAGATCGCGGATCTGCAGCGCCGTATTGACGAGGCGACCCACGCGGGTTCCGCCCGCGCGGTGGAAAAGCAGCACGCCAAGGGCAAACTGACGGCGCGTGAGCGGATCGACCTGCTGCTCGACGAGGGCTCCTTCGTCGAGTTGGACGAGTTCGCCCGCCACCGCTCGACCGACTTCGGCCTGGAGCAGAACCGCCCGTACGGAGACGGCGTGGTCACCGGCTACGGCACGGTCGACGGCCGCCCCGTAGCGGTCTTCTCCCAGGACTTCACGGTCTTCGGCGGCGCGCTGGGCGAGGTGTTCGGCCAGAAGATCATGAAGGTGATGGACTTCGCCCTGAAGACCGGCTGCCCGGTCGTCGGCATCAACGACTCCGGTGGCGCCCGCATCCAGGAGGGCGTCAGCGCGCTCGGCATGTACGGCGAGATCTTCCGCCGCAACACCCATGCCTCCGGGGTGATTCCGCAGATCAGCCTGGTCGTCGGCCCGTGCGCCGGCGGTGCCGTCTACTCGCCCGCGATCACCGACTTCACCGTCATGGTCGACCAGACCTCGCACATGTTCATCACCGGACCCGACGTCATCAAGACGGTCACCGGTGAGGACGTCGGCTTCGAGGAGCTCGGCGGCGCCCGCACCCACAACGCCACCTCGGGCGTGGCGCACCACATGGCAGGCGACGAGAAGGACGCGATCGAGTACGTCAAGTCCCTCCTCTCCTACCTCCCCTCGAACAACCTCAGCGAGCCGCCCGCCTTCCCGGAGGAGGCCGACCTCGAACTGACCGCCGAGGACCGTGAGCTGGACACGCTGATCCCGGACAGCGCCAACCAGCCGTACGACATGCACACGGTCATCGAGCACGTCCTCGACGACTCCGAGTTCTTCGAGACGCAGTCCCTCTTCGCCCCGAACATCCTCACCGGCTTCGGCCGGGTCGAGGGCCGCCCGGTGGGCATCGTCGCCAACCAGCCGATGCAGTTCGCGGGCTGCCTGGACATCGACGCGTCGGAGAAGGCGGCGCGGTTCGTCCGCACCTGCGACTCCTTCAACGTCCCCGTGCTGACGTTCGTGGACGTGCCCGGCTTCCTGCCCGGCGTCGACCAGGAGTACGGCGGCATCATCCGCCGCGGCGCCAAGCTGATCTACGCGTACGCCGAGGCCACGGTCCCGCTGATCACGATCATCACCCGGAAGGCCTTCGGCGGCGCGTACGACGTCATGGGCTCCAAGCACCTGGGCGCCGACCTCAACATCGCCTGGCCCACCGCCCAGATCGCGGTCATGGGCGCCCAGGGCGCGGTGAACATCCTGCACCGCCGCACCATCGCGGCCACCCCGCACGACGAGCTGGAAGCCGTACGCACCCAGCTGATCCAGGAGTACGAGGACACCCTGCTCAACCCGTACACCGCGGCCGAGCGCGGCTACATCGACGCGGTGGTCATGCCGTCCGAGACCCGGCGCCAGGTGGTGCGGGGCCTGCGCCAGCTGCGCACCAAGCGCGAGTCGCTGCCGCCGAAGAAGCACGGCAACATCCCCCTGTAGGCCCCCTATGTCCCAGGAGTCGTGATGATCAAGGTCGTACGGGGCAACCCGACCCCCGAGGAGCTGGCCGCCGCACTGGCGGTGGTCCGGGCGCGCGCCGCGGTGGCCGCCTCCGCGGCACCGGGCGCGCCTCTCGCCACCGACGCCTGGTCGGACCCGTCGCGGGTGGCCAGGCACCGGCTGCCCGCGCCCGGCCCGCAGACCTGGAGCCGGACGTACTGGCCAGGCTAGGTCTGACCTGGCCCAACGGGGTGTGGCGCTTGAGTACGCGTACTCAGGCGCCACACCCCGTGCGGGCGGCACCATCGAGGGATGCTCTGGTCCGACCCCAAGGATGACGACCCGCCCAAGGAACTGCGGGAAACCCAGGCGATGCTCCGCCGCGCGAGTGTGCTGCTGGCCCTGGCGATGATCCTGGCGATGCTCGTACTCGGCGCACACTGAGAGCGCCTGCGGCCTCCAGCACGACGGCGCCCCACCTCCTCCCCGAACCGGGGCGAGGCGGGGCGCCGCAGTGCGTCAGATGCCCGCCGCGGCCGCCAGGTCCCGCTTGATCGCGGCGAGGCGGTCCGACGCCGTGGCGCGGGCGGCGTCCAACGACGCCGAGTCCGGCCCGGCCACCGGTACCACGACCTCCAGGTAGCACTTGAGCTTGGGCTCCGTGCCGCTAGGGCGGACGATGACGCGGGCGCCGTCCAGCGTGTAGCGCAGGCCGTCGGTGGGCGGCAGGGCGTCGGTGCCCTGGGTCAGGTCCTCCGCGCGGGTCACGGGGAGCCCGGCGAGGGCGACCGGGGGCTGCTCGCGCAGCCTGCGCATGGCGTTGGCGATGAGGGAGAGGTCCTCGACGCGTACCGAGAGCTGGTCGGTGGCGTGCAGGCCGTGCTCGACGGCGAGCTCGTCGAGGAGGTCGAGCAGCGTACGACCCTGCTCCTTGAGCTCGGAGGCCAGTTCGGCGACGAGCAGCGCGGCGGTGATGCCGTCCTTGTCGCGTACGCCCTCGGGGTCGACGCAGTAGCCGAGCGCCTCCTCGTAGCCGTACCGCAGGCCCTCGACGCGGGCGATCCACTTGAAGCCGGTGAGGGTCTCCTCGTACCCGAGACCGGCGGCTTCCGCGATCCGGCCGAGGAGGGACGAGGACACGATCGACTCGGCGAAGGTGCCGGTGACACCCCGGCGCACCAGGTGCGCGGCGAGCAGCGCGCCGACCTCGTCGCCGCGCAGCATGCGCCAGTCGCCGCCGTCCGGGACGGCCACGGCGCAGCGGTCGGCGTCCGGGTCGTTGGCGATGACGAGATCCGGGGCCGGGGAGGTACGGCGGGCCGTGGCGAAGGCCAGGTCCATCGCGCCCGGCTCCTCCGGGTTGGGGAAGGCCACGGTCGGGAAGGCCGGGTCGGGCTCGGCCTGCTCGGCGACGAGGACCGGCTCGGGGAACCCGGCGCGGGCGAAGGCGGCGAGGACGGTGTCCTTGCCGACGCCGTGCATGGCCGTGTAGACGGCGCGGGCGGTGCGCGGGGAGCCGGCGGCGAGGACCGCGTCCGTACGCTCCAGGTAGGCGGTCAGGACCTCGTCGCCGAGGGTCTGCCAGCCGCTCTCCGGGCGGGGTACGTCGGCGAGCGCGCCGACCGCCGCGATCTCGGCGGCGATCTCGGCGTCGGCGGGGGGCACGATCTGCGAGCCGTCGCCGAGGTAGACCTTGTAGCCGTTGTCGCGCGGCGGGTTGTGGCTCGCGGTGACCTCGACTCCGGCGACGGCGCCCAGGTGCCTTATGGCGAAGGCGAGTACGGGGGTGGGGAGCGGGTACGGCAGTACGGCGGCGCGCAGGCCGGCGCCGGTCATCACGGCCGCGGTGTCGCGGGCGAAGTCGGCGGACTTGTAGCGGGCGTCGTAGCCGACGACCACCAGCCCGCCGTCCTTGCCCTGCCCCTTCAGATACGCGGCGAGGCCGGCCGCGGCGCGGATGACGACGGAACGGTTCATCCGCATGGGCCCTGCGCCGAGTTCGCCACGCAGTCCCGCGGTGCCGAACTGGAGGGTGCCGCTGAACCGGTCGGCGAGTTCGTCGGTGGCCTCGGCGTCGATGAGCTTGGCGAGCTCCTCGCGGGTCTCCGCGTCGGGGTCTTCGGCCAGCCACGTCTTGGCTCGCGCGATCAGGTCGTCGTGCAGCACGGTTGCTCCGCCTTTCGGTGCGTACGTTTTTGTTTCCCCACCCCGCCCCTTCCCGACTGCGACACCGCGGCTTCGCCACGTGGCGCTACCGGGGCCAAGCCCCCAGCCCCCGAACGCCCTTCGGCCGTGGCCTCAGACTCTCCCACTCCCGACTCCACTCGGGCGGGAGGTCCCCCCTGCCGGGCTGAGAATCACGCCCGGACGGACTGGAGATCAGCCCATCGGGGAGGGGGAGGGGGGG
>NZ_JAZGRL010000001.1:2811297-2876760 GCF_046540415.1 Streptomyces sp. E11-3
CTGGGGGACGGGGTGGGCGGGTGGCCCGTGGCCGGGTGGCCAGGGGCCGGGTAGCCGGAGGCCGGATGACCAGAGGCCGGGTGACCAGAGGCCGGGTAGCCCGTGGCCGGATGGCCGGAGGCCGGGTAGCCCGTGGCCGGATGGCCGGGTAGCCCGTGGCCGGATGGCCGGAGGCCGGGTAGCCAGCCAGAAGACCCAAGGCCCAGAGGCCGGTGGCCCCGAGGCCCGTGGCCGGTAGCCGAAGGCCTCCCCACCAGCCAGACAGCCCAAGGCCCAGAGGCCGGATGGCCGGATGGCCGGATGCCGTGGACCGCTCTACCAGCCGGAAGGCCGGAGGCCCGTGGCCGGAGGCCCGTGGCCGGGGCCGCCCCACCAGCCAGAAGGCCAGGGCCCGGTGGCACTGGACCGCCCGCCAGCCAGAAGGCCAGGGCCCGGTGGCAGTGGACCGCCCGCCAGCCAGAAAGCCCAAGGCCCCGTGGCAGTCGACCGCCCCACCAGCCAAAAAAGCCCAAGCCGGGATGGCCGGATGCCGTGGACCGCCCTACCAGCCGGAAGGCCTGAGGCCGGATGGCCACGGACCTCCCGCCAGCCAGAAGACCCAAGGCCCGGAGGCCCCGAGGCCCGTGGCTGGACGGCCGGAGGCCGCCCCACCAGCCGGAAGGCCGGAGGCCAGATGGCCGCGGACCTCCCGCCAGCCAGAAGGCCCGGTGGCCGTGGATCGCCCCACCAGCTAGCAGACCAAGGCCCGGTGGCCGGAGGCCAGGTGACCCGTGGCCGGATGGCCGGAGGACGTCCCACCAGCCACAAGCCCCAAGGCCCGGAGGCCAGGGGCAGCCGCCCGCCGGAAGGCCCAAGGCCCGGAGGCCGGTGGGCCGGGTGGCCCGTGGCCGGAGGCCGTCCCACCAGCCCGAAGGCCCAAGGGCCAAGGGCCGGACGCCGGGTGACCCGTGGCCGGATGGCCGGAGGTCGTCCCGTCAGCCACAAGGCCTGAGGCCCGGTGGCCAGGGGCCGACCGACCGGCCGGGGAGGCCCAGAGCCTCCCCGTACGAGCCGGTGGGTCCGGTGTGGCTAGATGCGGCCCAGTACCTGGGTCAGCAGGGCGCCCATTCGGGTGGCCGAGTCGCGGCCGGCCTGGAGGACCTCCTCGTGGTTGAGGGGCTCGCCGGTCATGCCCGCGGCCAGGTTGGTGACCAGCGAGATGCCGAGCACCTCCGCGCCCGCCTCGCGCGCCGCGATGGCCTCGAGCACGGTCGACATGCCGACCAGGTCCGCGCCGATGGTGCGGGCCATCCGGATCTCGGCCGGGGTCTCGTAGTGCGGGCCGGGGAACTGCGCGTACACGCCCTCCTCAAGGCTGGCGTCGACCTCCTTGCACAGCGCGCGCAGCCGCGACGAGTACAGGTCGGTGAGGTCGACGAAGTTCGCGCCGACGATCGGCGAGGTGGCCGTCAGGTTGAGGTGGTCGCTGATCAGGACCGGCTGACCGGGGCGCATGCCGTCGCGCAGGCCACCGCAGCCGTTGGTCAGGACGACGGTCTTGGCGCCGGCGGCGACGGCGGTCCGCACGCCGTGCACGACGGCGGCGACCCCGCGGCCCTCGTAGTAGTGGGTGCGGCCGAGGAAGACCAGGGCGCGCTTGTCACCGATCCGGTACGAGCGGACCTTGCCGCCGTGCCCCGCCACCGCGGGCGGCGGGAAGCCAGGCAGCTCGGTGACGGCGAACTCGGCCTCGGCCTCGCCGAGCGCGTCCACGGCGGGGGCCCAGCCGGAGCCCATCACCAGGGCGACGTCATGGGTTTCCGCGCCGGTCAGTTCGCGCAGGCGGGCGGCTGCGGCGTCGGCGGCGGAGTACGGGTCGGCGAATCCGCCGTCGATGCCCGGGGTAAGAGTTGCGTTCACGCGGACGAGGGTAGCCGCTCAGGCCCTACGCGCGTAGATGTCAGGGATACAGTGCCCGGATCGTTGTGTTGTGCCTTCCGCCAAACGGACCGGAAGTGGGCCGGAAAAGGCCTTGTCAGGCTGGGTGCGCGAGGACCTTCAGCAGGGCCGCTTGCGAAGTTCCATCACATAGTCGTGCGGCGCGCCCGCCGACTCCGCCGCGTCGGCGAGCTCCCCCAGATAACGGGCGGACGGCAGCCCGCCCTCGTAGCCGTTCAGCACATACGTCCAGGTGGGCATCTCGCCCTCCAGCGTCTGCACCCGGACCCGCATCCTCCGGTAGATGTCCAGGCCGACGCCTTCCCAGCGGTCCATGGAGTCCTCGTCCATCGGCGCGATGTCGTAGAGCGCGACGAAGACCTGGGAGCGCGGGGCCTCGACAACGGTGGCGAGCGAGCCTTCCCAGCCCATGTGCTCGCCGCCGAACGTCAGCCGCCATCCATTGAGCCATCCGGTGGCACGCAACGGCGAGTAAGGGGCGCGGCGGGACATGAGCCGCGGG
Source organism: Streptomyces sp. E11-3 (assembly GCF_046540415.1). NCBI lineage: Bacteria > Bacillati > Actinomycetota > Actinomycetes > Kitasatosporales > Streptomycetaceae > Streptomyces > Streptomyces sp. E11-3. The sequence continues at coordinate 2,813,738 of NZ_JAZGRL010000001.1, forward strand.
TCGAGATTGCCGGCGTACGCGGCGTAGAGCGACATGGGATCGAGGGTACGTCAGTGACCGGTGATGGCCCTGTTGTGCAAACCTGGACGAAGCGACCTCCGTGGCACCCGGCGGGGCGGCCGACGCGGCCGGACGCAGCCCCGGGGGCGAACCGCGTTGAAGGGTGCGGGACAATGGAGTACGTGACTCGGATCGTGATCATTGGTGGCGGACCCGGCGGATACGAAGCGGCCCTGGTGGCGGCTCAACTCGGCGCGGAGGTGACCGTCGTCGACTGCGACGGTCTGGGCGGCGCGTCGGTACTGACCGACTGCGTGCCGTCGAAGACTCTGATCGCCACAGCCGAGGTGATGACGACCTTCGACTCCTCGTACGAGGAGCTGGGCATCATCGTGGCCGATGACACACCTCCGGAGGTGGAGTCCGCCCGCGTGGTCGGCGTCGACCTGGGCAAGGTCAACCGGCGTGTGAAGCGGCTCGCCCTCGCGCAGTCCCACGACATCACCGCATCCGTCACCCGCGCCGGCGCCCGAGTCATGCGCGGCCGCGGCAGGCTGGACGGCCGCCAGGCGCTGGACGGCTCGCGCAGGGTCGTGGTCCGTGCCGCCGACGGCACCGAGGAGACCCTCGCCGCGGACGCCGTACTGATCGCCACCGGCGGCCACCCGCGCGAGATCCCGGACGCGCTCCCGGACGGCGAGCGCATCCTCAACTGGACGCAGGTCTACGACCTCGACGAGCTCCCCGAAGAGCTGATCGTGGTCGGCTCCGGTGTGACCGGCGCCGAGTTCGCCGGCGCCTACCAGGCACTGGGCTCCCGGGTCACCCTGGTCTCGTCCCGCGACCGGGTGCTGCCCGGCGAGGACCCGGACGCCGCCGCCGTCCTGGAGGACGTGTTCCGGCGCCGCGGCATGAACGTCATGGCGCGCTCCCGCGCCGCCTCCGCCAAGCGCGTCGGCGACGGCGTCGAGGTCACCCTCGCCGACGGCCGCGTCATCACCGGATCGCACTGCCTGATGGCGGTCGGCGCGATTCCGAACAGCGAGGGCATGGGCCTGGAGGAGGCCGGGGTCAGACTGAAGGAGTCCGGCCACATCTGGACCGACAAGGTCTCCCGGACCTCCGCGCCCGGCGTGTACGCGGCCGGTGACGTCACCGGGATCTTCGCGCTCGCCTCCGTCGCGGCCATGCAGGGCCGGATCGCGATGTACCACTTCCTGGGCGAGACGGTGACACCGCTCAACCTCAAGACCGTGTCGGCGAACATCTTCACCGACCCGGAGATCGCCACCGTCGGCTACAGCCAGGCCGACATCGACGCGGGCAAGATCGACGCGCGCGTGGTCAAGCTGCCCCTGCTGCGCAACCCGCGCGCCAAGATGCAGGGCATCAGGGACGGCTTCGTCAAGATCTTCTGCCGCCCCGGTACGGGCATCGTGGTGGGCGGCGTGGTCGTCTCGCCGCGTGCGTCCGAACTGATTCACCCCATCTCGATCGCCGTCGACAACAATCTGACGGTCGAACAGATCGCGAACGCGTTCACCGTGTACCCGTCCCTGTCGGGCTCGATCGCCGAGGTGGCACGGCAGTTGCACACCCGCAAGACCGCTGCCGAGCTGTAGCGCAGCCCCTCTTCAGCGGCGCCAGTGGCGCACGTGGCCCAGCCGTCCGGAGTGACCGGATTGGCTGGGCCCTGCTTATACCACTTCCGATAACCCAGTGCGAACAACTTCTGTTATTCGGCGCAAACTGCTGAAAGCAGACGGTCGTTGGGGTTACTGTCAGTTTCGTGTTCGCTGCAGAACGTCGCCAATTGATCCTCGAAATGGTGCGCGCCAACGGGGCCGTGTCGCTCCGTGAGCTCGCCCGCGTCGTCCAGACCTCCGAAGTGACCGTACGGCGGGACGTGCGGGCGCTGGAGGCAGAAGGACTCCTCGACCGCCGACATGGCGGTGCGGTACTACCGGGCGGCTTCACACGGGAGTCCGGCTTCCCGCAGAAGTCCCATCTCGCGACCGCCGAGAAGACCGCCATCGCCGACCTCGCCGCGAGTCTCGTCCAGGAGGGCGAGGCCATCGTGGTCGGGGCGGGTACCACCACCCAGGAGCTGGCCCGTCGGCTCGCGCGGGTACCCGGTCTCACGGTCGTCACCAACTCCCTCCTGGTCGCCCAGGCGCTGGCCCATGCCAACCGCGTTGAGGTCGTGATGACCGGAGGCACCTTGCGCGGGTCCAACTACGCCCTGGTGGGCAGCGGTGCCGAGCAGTCCCTGCAGGGGCTGCGCGTCTCCCGTGCCTTCCTCTCCGGCAGTGGTCTGACCGCCGAGCGCGGTCTGTCCACGTCCAACATGCTGTCGGCCAGTGTCGACCGCGCGCTGGTGCAGGCCGCCGCGGAGGTCGTCGTGCTCGCCGACCACTCCAAGCTGGGTACCGACACCATGTTCCAGACGGTGCCCACGGATGTGATCACCCGGCTCGTCACCGACGAGCCACCCGCTCATGACGAACGGGCCGCGACCGAGCTCCAGGCCCTGGCCGACCAGGGCGTCCAGGTCGCGATCGCGGGGCCTTCCGGCCAGGGGGCGGGCGGTGATCCCGTCCCGGCGGGGCGCCAGCCACGCCGGGACGTCCCCCTACCGGGCCAACGCCGCGGCGCGGCCCCCCAGTTGCGCAGCGCGACCCCGCTCAACGATCAGCAGCCACCGGGGCAGGAACGGGCCAGGGTGGCGGACCTGCGGCGCCGCTGAAAGTCAGCCCGTCCGGCGTTTGAGGCCTCTCGGGAAGAGGCGGGGTGGGGTTCAATCCCTGACCCGCACCCCCCACCTACCCGCACCTGGGCGCCAGCCCCTGAAGCGTCAGCGTCAGCAAGCGGTCCGCCAACTCCGGGTCGGACGGTGTCTCTTCCGCGGCCAGCGCAATCGCGTTGGTCAGCTGAAGAAGGTCACCGATTGTGACATCCGAGCGCACAGATCCAGCCGTTTGCGCCCGCGCAAGCAACGCCCCACCCGCCTCACGCATCGGCACACTGCACCGCGAGAGCGCCGACCCCGAAGGCGCCGAACTGTCGTTGTACGAAACCGACATGAGAGCTCGGGAGAGCCCCCGGTACTCACCCGCGTGAGTGATGATGTCCCGCAGCCAGGCGACCAGCGCCCCACACGGCTGCGGATCGTCGAGCAGCTCGCGCGAACGCGCGAGCAGTTCGTCCACCGCGTCCTCGAAGATCGCGCTCATCAGGGCGTGCCGATTGGGGAAGTGCCGGTACAGCGTGCCGATCCCCACCCCGGCACGGCGTGCGATGTCCTCAAGCGAGGCGTCCGTACCGTGCTCCGCGAAGGCGGTACGGGCCACGCCGAGCAGCCGCTCGTAGTTGCGCCGTGCGTCGGCTCGCATAGGGCGTACCGAGCTCTGCGCCGAATCGGTGGTCATCGCCGCCGTCCTCCCTGGGCCTGCGCGTGCCTCCAGCATGCCACCGCGCCAACGGGCGGGGGCCCCCCCCGGAAACTCGGCGGGGCCCCTGCTCCGTACGTACAGCAGCTCGGTAGGACGTCAGTCCTTGATCTCGCAGATGGCGGCGCCGGAGGTGAGGGAGGCGCCGATCTCGGCGGACAGGCCCTTGACGGTGCCCGACTTGTGCGCGTTGAGGGGCTGCTCCATCTTCATGGCCTCCAGGACGACGACCAGGTCGCCCTCCTTGACCTCCTGGCCCTCCTCCACCGCAACCTTGACGATGGTGCCCTGCATCGGCGAGGCCAGGGTGTCGCCGGACGCGGCGGTGCCGGACTTCTTCGCCGCCCGGCGCTTGGGCTTGGCGCCCGCCGCCAGACCCGTACGAGCCAGCGACATACCCAGCGACGACGGCAGCGAGACCTCCAGGCGCTTGCCGCCGACCTCGACGACGACCGTCTCACGGCCCGCCTCGTCCTCCGCCTCGGCGTCGGTGGGCGCGGCGGCGAACGGGGTGATCTCGTTGACGAACTCGGTCTCGATCCAGCGGGTGTGGACCGTGAACGGATCGCTGGTGAAAGCGGGGTCGACGACCACGGCCTGGTGGAAGGGGATGGCCGTGGCCATGCCCTCGACCGTGAACTCGGCCAGCGCACGCGCCGCACGCTGCAGCGCCTGCTCACGGCTGGCGCCGGTGACGATCAGCTTGGCAAGGAGCGAGTCCCAGGCCGGACCGATCACCGAGCCGGACTCCACACCCGCGTCCAGACGCACACCCGGGCCGGACGGCGGGGCGAACGTGGTCACGGTGCCCGGGGCCGGGAGGAAGTTGCGGCCCGGGTCCTCACCGTTGATACGGAACTCGAAGGAGTGGCCGCGCACCGCCGGGTCGCCGTAGCCGAGCTCCTCGCCGTCGGCGATGCGGAACATCTCGCGGACCAGGTCGATACCGGTGACCTCTTCGGTGACCGGGTGCTCCACCTGCAGACGCGTGTTGACCTCCAGGAAGGAGATCGTGCCGTCGGTGCCGACCAGGAACTCCACGGTGCCCGCGCCGACGTACCCGGCCTCCTTGAGGATGGCCTTGGACGCCGCGTACAGCTCGGCGTTCTGCTCCGCGGTCAGGAAGGGCGCCGGGGCCTCCTCCACCAGCTTCTGGTGGCGGCGCTGCAGCGAGCAGTCACGGGTGGACACGACGACCACATTGCCGTGCTGGTCGGCCAGGCACTGGGTCTCCACGTGCCGGGGCTTGTCCAGGTAGCGCTCCACGAAGCACTCGCCGCGGCCGAACGCGGCCACCGCCTCGCGCACCGCCGAGTCGTACAGCTCGGGGACCTCTTCCAGGGTGCGGGCCACCTTCAACCCGCGCCCGCCGCCACCGAAGGCGGCCTTGATCGCGATGGGCAGCCCGTGCTCCTCGGCGAAGGCCACCACCTCGTCCGCACCCGACACCGGGTCCGGCGTACCGGCCACCAGCGGGGCCCCGGCACGCTGCGCGATGTGCCGGGCGGCGACCTTGTCACCCAGGTCGCGGATGGCCTGCGGCGGCGGCCCGATCCAGATCAGACCAGCGTCGAGAACGGCCTGCGCGAACTCCGCGTTCTCGGAAAGGAATCCGTAGCCGGGGTGGATCGCGTCCGCCCCGGAGTCCTTCGCCGCGGCCAGCACCTTGGCCATGTCCAGATAACTCGTGGCCGGGGTGTCACCGCCCAGCGCGAACGCCTCGTCCGCGGCGCGCACATGCAGTGCGTCCCGGTCCGGATCGGCGTACACGGCCACGCTCGCGATCTGGGCGTCCCGGCACGCCCGGGCCACCCGAACAGCGATTTCGCCACGGTTGGCGATGAGCACCTTGCGCACGATGGCTCCCTCTCCTTGAAACAAGCCGAGTTTAGGGACTGCCGACACGGCACTACGACCCGTCCCCTGCGGTGAGTTTGCCCACACTGGCTTGGGCTGCGCTTGGTTCGGGCCCGCCCGAACCCGCGAAGTCCCTTGTCGCCCCACCGTACGCGGGCTTCCCGAACTGCAGAGTAACTCTCCGGTGTGGTGAAGGTCTCTGTCAGTGAGGTCAGCGGCCCCTCGCGTTTCTTTGTGGGGACCCTACGAAACGGCAGCTCCATCTTTGCCGCGCGCCTGCCTCTTGTCCGCCGCTTTACCCGTTAGTAACGTTCGCGCTGATCCCAACGTACGCACAGGGGCAGAGGAATCAGTCGAAAGAGGGTGGAGCGCCGTGGCGCGTAGACCGGTCGCTCTGGTGGCGGCGCTCGTGCTCTTCGCCGAGGCGGCGGGCATCGGACTGCTGAACGGGTTCCTGGGCCTGGTCGTCGACAAGCAGGCGATGTCGCTCGGCGGCCTCGACCCGCGTGTGATGTCCGTCTCCGCCTGGGTCGCGGGCGGGGTGTTCGGCCTCTACCTCGCGCTCTGCGGGGTACTCCTGCTGCGCGCGGCACTGCGCGACCGCGCCCTCGGCGGCTTCGCCCGCGGGGTGCTGATCAGCGCGGCCGTCACACACGGGCTGCTCGGCGCCTTCGCGGTCGGTCTGGTGGGCTGGCTCGCGTTCGGGTTCCTGATGGTGGCGCTGGGGCTGATCGTGCTGAGCCTGATGTCGTACGCGGGCGAGGGGACCGGCGGGCAGACCGGCGAGCGCACCGGCGGGCACGGCGTGCAGGCCACCCCGGCCTGAGCGCGTACGCCCGAGCGCGTACGTACGACCTCTGGCCGTTTCCAGGCCGGAGGCCGTACCGATGAGGTCAGAAGGATGGCGTCAGAAGTACTGGCAGTGGTCCGCCTTGGTCGCCTTCTCCTCAAGGAACCAGGTGGCGTCCACGATGCCTTCGGCCTCCGGGATCAGGTTCGACTCGTCGACGTCGAACGAGCCGGCGGCGATCCGGCAGGCGTAGAGGTTCACGTTGCCGGTGCCCTTGAGGTAGGTGAGGTAGTCGATGATCTCGGTGGGCTCTCCGTCCTTGACCATCTTGGCCTTCAGCGCGTCCGCGTCGGCGGCGTGCCGGCCTTCCATCTCCAGCGTGGCGGCTCCCTCCTTGGTGAGGGCGCGCACCGCCCAGAGCACGAAGAGCATGTCGACCTGGACGCCCTTCTCCGCGTAGAGCCAGGCGAAGGTCAGTGGGGTGAGCATCTTGTCGTAGGCGTCGTCCCGGACGACGATGGCCAGCTTGTCCATGACCGCTGTCTCCTCTCCCCGCCCCGTACCGGCTAACCGCATCCCACGCTAGGCAGCGCGGACGAGGAGAACATGCGCGGTGCTGCCGTATTCCTGGCAGGCTGTCGCCGTACTTTCGACGCCCGCGCAGGCGGTGGGCAGGCGGTGGAGGGGCGGCTGGGCGGGCGTGGCGGCATCGGTCAGGGCGTGGCGGCATCGGTCAGACCGAGCTCCGCCGCGCGGCGGGCCGCCGCCGTCCGGGAGGAGCAGTCGAGCTTGTCGAGCAGATGACGTACATGCATGTCGACCGTGCGAGGGCTGACGAAGAGCTCCTGGGCGATCGCGCGGTTGGTCAGGCCACCGGCCAGCAGGCGCAGCACCTCCTTCTCCCGGCGGGTGAGTCCGGCGGGCTCCAACGAGCGGGCGGCGAGGCGGCCGAGCCGCTGGTCGACCTGCTCGCCCATCGCCGCCAGCGCGGTCGCGCAGTCGCGTTCCAGCGGTCTGGCGCCCAGTCGGCGGGCGATGCGATAGGCACTGGTCAGCAGCGAGACCGCGGTCTCCCGATCGCCTGACGCGGCCAGTGCCGTGCCCCGGCGCAGCTGGCTGAGCGCCTTCTCGTACGGCGCCGGAACGCCGTGCAGGAGATCCACGGCCCGGCCGAACTGTTCCGCCGCCTGCCCCGCGTCACCGTCCGCCAGTGCGAGCTCTCCCCCCGCGTGGGCCAGGGCCGCGAGAACCTTGGACGAGCTGTTCCGCGTCGCGGCGGTGGCGAGCAGCCGGTGGCAGCGCGACAGACCGTCGCGGTCGCCGCGCTCGGCCAGGAACGTGGCGCTCCAGCGGAGCGCCGGCAGCGCGTAGTGCAGGTCCTCCTTGGCGCGGCAGAGTTCCAGCAGGGCCGATACGGACGCGCGGGCACCCGGCTCGTCCTGGTCGAGCCCGGCGACCAGGGCCAGGCCCCAGACCGCGCCCACCTCCAGACCGAAGACCTCCTCGGCGTGGCCGAAGAGGGCGGCACGCCGCAGCGGTCCCCGCGCCCGCCGCCGGTCCCCCCGCAGCGCGCGGATCAGCCCCGTCTCCTCCCGCGCCACCATGTGCAGCAACTCGGTGGCCTGCTCGTCGGCGAGGGTCTCGGCGCAGATGGCCAGCGCGCGGTCCCAGTCGCCCATGAGCCGTACCACCGGCGATGTGCAGGTGAAGCAGACCCGCGCCAGCTCGGTGGCTTCCTGGTCGCGGCACAGTTCGAAGGCCGCCTCGTAGGCGCCGGCCGCCGCCGCGTAGTCGGCCGCGTACTCCAGCGCCTCGGCCAGCTCGTAGTACGTCTCGCCTGTCGATGCCCCCGGCTGGCCGGTCAGGGCGAGCGCCAGCCCGGACCGGGCGAGGGCGACGCCCCGCCGCCCGTCTCCGCGCGCCGCGATCAGCGCGCCCTGCAGCGCCAGGGCGTGTGCTCTCAGGTCGGTGCGGCCCGCTGCCTCGGCGTCCGCTGCCGCGGCGATCACCTGGTCGAGGGCCTTGGTGAGGTACGCCGCCGACTTCCACTGCTCGGCCAGGGCGAGATGCTCCGCCGCCGCCTCGTCGCGTCGGCCCGCCGCCGTGAACGCCTCGGCGGCGGCCTCCCGCGCAGCGGCCACGCGCGGCCGGTCGCCCATCAGACCGGCGGCGTTGGCCAGCCTCCGCTGTGCGGACCCGGCGCCCGCGAGGTCGCCACGGGAGAGGCGTACCGCCGCGACATCGGCCCATCCGGTCACAGCCGACGCCGGTTCCCCGCAGAGCTCGGCGCACTCCGCAAGCCGCTCCAGCGTGACGATCCGGCGCTCGGGGTCGACGCCTTCGGGCCAGCTCTCCAGCGCCTGCCGGGCCAGCGCGGCGGCGTCCCGGTAGGCGTGCACCGAGCAGAGCCGCGCGGCCGCGGCGAGCAGCAGCGGCCTCGCACGCTGGTGTTCGTTCGCGGCGGTCCAGTGCGCGGCGACCGTCTCGGGCGGCGCGCCGCGGGCTTCCAGCGTCGCGGCGACCCGCTGGTGGTGGGCGCGGCGGCGGGCCCAGGGGATGGTGCGGTACAACGCGTCCCGGACGAGCGCGTGCCGGAACACCGCGGATCTGTTGTCTGCCGCCCTGTGGTCCGACGTCCTGCAGTCCGACGCCTCCTGTAGCAGGCCGGATTCCAGCAGCGCGTCGATGCCATCCGAGCCGTTCGGACCGTCCGACTCCACCAGGGCGGCCAGTACGGGGAGCTCGACCCGTACGCCGAGGACTGCGGCGAGTTCCACCACCGGCTGGTGTCGCCGTCTCAGTCCCTCGGTTCGGACCAGGACGGCGTCCGTGACGCTGTCGGGGATAGGCAGCACGGCGTCTGGGGCGAGGTCTACGCCGGTGCTGGTGCCAGATCCGGTGCCGGGTCCAGTTTCGGTGCGGCGTAGGCCGTCGGACTCGGTCAGTGCCGCGGTGAGCTCCTCGATGTAGAAGGGCAGCCCTTGGGCCCGGTCGTGCACCTGCGCGACCAGGGCCGGGGAGGGGGTCCCGTCCAGGAGTCCGGCGAGCAGTTCCCCGGTCTCGTCGGCGGTCAGTGGGCGGAGCGCGAGTTCCGCAAAGTGGCCGGAGCGGCGTACTTCGTTGCGCATGTGGCGGATGGGGTGGGCGCGCGGCAGTCCGTCGGCGCGGTACGTGGCGAGCAGCAGCACCCGCTCTGTCGCGAGCGCCGCTGTGAGCGCGGGAACCAGTTCGACGGCCGCGGCGTCGGCCCAGTGCAGATCCTCAAGGACGATCACGGTCTCCCGGTGCCGACCGAGATCGCGGAAGGTACGCGCTACGTCCGCCACCAAGGCCGCGTGGTCGGCTGTCGCCTCTGGCGCGGGGGTGGGCGTTGTTTCTGGCGTGCGGACTGCGGCGGGGTGTCCGGCTTCGCCGCCGCTCGTGCCCGGTGTCGCCAGCAGCGCGCTGACGCTTTGCGGCAGCGCGTCGTCGCCGAACTCCTCGGCGACGGAGCGCAGCACATCCGACAGGGGCGCGTACGTCCCGGCGCCCGGGGTGGCGATACCTCGCAGCAGTCGGCCGTCCCAGTCGGCGAGGACGTCCCGCACGAGTCGGCTCTTGCCGACACCCGCGTCCCCGCTCACCAGGACAAGTCCGCCTGTACCGGCACGGCACCGCGCGAGGGCCGTTTCCAGGATTGCCCTCTCGGCCGCCCGGCCCACCAGCGGTGACCACGCCACCATGTGGGCGATTTTACCGCTCTGGCCTGTTACATCCCTGCGTGCTGCTCCAGTCCTGGCAGCAGCCAGCTCTGGAACGGGGCCAGTGCGGCCAGGACCAGGAAGGCCACACCGACCACGGTGCTGAACACCGGTCCGAGCCGCCACAGCTTCTCGATGAAGATCACCGCCGCGAGTCCGGCCATCGCCGCGATGTTCATCGTGCCCAGCGGGATGAGGACGATCATCAGCCCCCAACAGCAGCCTACGCAGTAGAGCCCATGGTGGATCCCGACGCGCAGGTCGCGGGCGCCGCCCGACCGGTAGCCGGTGTACTGCACGAGCTGGCCCATGGGGCTTCGGCAGTGGCTCAGGCACATGTTCTTCAGCGGGCTGAGCTGGTGCAGCCCGGCGAGCAGGAAGGCGCCGGCGCCGATCCAGCGCCCGGCTTCGGGGTGGCTTTCGACCACGTTGCCGGTCACGGTGAGGATCCCGTACACAATCAGTCCGAACGCCGTCCAGGCGATCAGGTATCCGCCGACGAACTGTGTGGTCCGAGCCGCGCGGACCGCGCCGGAGGACTGACGGCCGATGGCCCGCACCCAGGTGACGGCCACCGGCGCCACGGACGGGAACATCATGGCGATCATCATGATCACCCACAGCAGCAGGAACAGCGGCAGGCCGAGGCCCATCGTCCCTGGCCCCATGTCCATGCTGCCGTCGGCCTGCCCCACCACAAGCACCCATGCGAGCACGGCCAGCAGCAGCATCAGCGACCAGGCGGCGGTCATCGCCCGGGCGGGGAGCAGATTGCCCGGGCGCAGGGGCGCGGAGAGGGGTGGCCGGTTGCGGAACACCCTTCCAGGCCATCACAGAAGGCCGGTGATCGCCCGGTGTCCGCTCCGGCCTGGGCCTCTTGGCTCCCGTACGTCAGCGCACGACAGCCAACGGCGAGAGGAGGAAAATGGAGGGTGATGACCCGTGTCACCGAGTGGATGCGGTGTCCCATGGTGATGTGTTCGCCGCGAGATCGCCGCCCATCCGATTCACCCGGTGCGGGTCGCGAGGAGGCGAGGACATGACTGAGACAGCGAAGACCGTTCCGAAGTGGCATGCGTCCGGGGACTGGTTCGACACCTGTAAGTGCGATGTGCCGTGCCCGTGTTCGTTCGCGCAGACGCCCACCTACGGTGACTGCGAGGGCATCATGGCCTGGCACGTACGCGAGGGGCGCTACGGCGATGTGCCGCTGGACGGTCTCAACGTGGTGATGCTCGCCTCGTTCACCGGCAACGTGTGGGCCGGCGAGCACTCCGACCCGTACGCGGCCGTCTTCTTTGACGAGAAGGCCAACGACGCGCAGCGCGAGGCACTGCAGATGATCTTCGGTGGTCAGGCCGGAAGCTGGCCCGCCAAGTTCGGCAGTATGTTCGGAGCCGAGATGCGGGGCATGGACTTTGCTCCCATCGACGTGCAGGTAGACGAGGACCTCGGCGGTTGGAAGGCCACCATTCCGGGCCGGGTCGAGGCCAGCGCGACGGCTCTCACCGGACCGACGACACCTGACGGCGCGCGCGTGCAGACGACCAACCTGCCGGGCTCGGAGACTGGTCCGGGTCAGGTCGCGACCTGGGGCCGCGCGACAGCGCACCGTGCCGACGCCTTCGGCTTCAAATGGAGCCGGGAGGGGCAGTCCAGCAAGCACATCCCCTTCGACTGGGCGGGGCCGAGCTGACGCGGCTACTCCGCGCTGGCGGCCCACAGGTCAGTGATCGACACGTCCAGTTCGGCGAGCAGGCGGCGCAGCATCGGCAGCGAGATACCGATGACGTTGCCGTGGTCGCCCTCGATGGAGTCGATGAACGGCGCCGAGCGGCCGTCCAGGGTGAAGGCCCCTGCCACGTACAGCGGCTCGCCCGAAGCGACATAGGCGGCGATCTCGGCGTCCGACGGCTCGCCGAAGTTGACCGTGGTCGACGCGGTGGCGGATGCGGACCGGCCGGACGCGGTGTCGGTCACGCAGTGCCCGGTCCGTAGGACGCCTGCGCGGCCGCGCATGGACTTCCAGCGGGCGGTGGCTTCCTCGGCGTCGGCGGGCTTGCCGAGCGCCTGGCCGTCCAGTTCGAGCACCGAGTCGCAGCCGACGACCAGCGCGCCCTTGGCCTCGGCGCGGGCGGCCACTGCGGCGGCCTTCGCCTCGGCCAGTACGCGGGCGAGCTCGGCGGGTGTGGGGGCGGTCACGGCGTCCTCGTCGACCCCGCTGACGATGACCTCGGGTGCGAGTCCGGCCTGGCGGAGTAGGCCGAGGCGGGCGGGGGACTGGGAGGCGAGCACGAGGCGGCGGGGTGCGGACATGGGGATCAGGGTAACCAAGCGCGGGCGGGTCACCCGAATGGCCTAGGCGGCGCTGTGGCTTCGCGGTGCGCTTCGGTTGGTTGGCAGTGCGGCTCGCTGGGCGGTGCGGCTCGGTGCGTTCTGTTTTGTTGTGGGGCGGGGGCGCGCTGGGGGGGCACGTGCTCTTCAGCGCGGCCGTGGGGGTGCGTTCTGTTTCGTTGTGGGGCGGGGCCGCGTCGGGGGGTACGTGCTCACGCCGACGTCGCACCCGGTACGGGAGATGGATCCCGGTGTGGACCGTCGNCCCCGGCAGAAAGCACGCGGCCCCGCCCCACAACAAACAGCGCGCACCCCGACGCAAGGGCAGGCGCGTCACCCGCCGCCGACCGCGCCCGCCGCGCCCGCCGCGCCCCAAGGACTAGCCGAAGAGCAGGAGCGCCGCGAGGAGCACCGCGCCCACGGCGCACGGCACCAGGACCTCGTACGCCCAGCGCACCTCGGGCTCACCCTGGGCGCCTGGGCTCTGCGCGTGGCTCTCGGCGATCTCGTTCAGCTCGTCGACCGCCTGGTCGGACGGAGCCCGGTCCGCGCCGGGCTTGCGGGCCTTCTTGCGGGCCCGGATGGACACCGGGATGGCCCACAGCTGGTACTTCACCCCGTCCCTCACGTACGCCTCGGTGGTGTACGCGGACCGCAGCCCGTCGACCGACGCCCAGGGCAGCGTGATCGTACGGAAGGGATTGCGCACCCGGAGTCGGTCGTCGTTCGCGAAGACCGCGGGTCGCAGGGTGAACGCGACCACCAGCGGCATCGCGAACAGCATCGCCGCCAGCGCCAGCCACGGCACCCGGCCCTCACCGCGGATCAGGGCGTCGCCACCCAGCCACGCGCCCAGTGCCAGGAGCAGGACGCCGCCGACGATGCCTCCGCCGGAGCGGAAGATTCGGTCGGCGTAAGCAGGCTCGGCGGACTGCCGGTCAGAGCTCGTCATGGGATCGATTCTCCACCACTCGGGTTTTCGGTCGAGAGAGCCGGGGGCTTCACAAGTCGCTACGCGCGTAGATATGCTCCCCTCGTGACCATGCCCACCACTGCACCCGCATTCGCCGACGCCACCGCGTCGGACCGTGCGCTGCGCCGCTTCCTGCACGGACTGCCCGGCGTCGACACGGTCGGACTCGAAGCCCGCGCCGCCTCACTCGGCACCCGTTCGATCAAGACCACGGCGAAGGCGTACGCCATCGACCTGGCCATCTCCATGATCGACCTGACCACGCTGGAAGGCGCGGACACCCCGGGCAAGGTCCGGGCGCTCGGCGCCAAGGCGGTCAACCCCGATCCCACCGACCGTACGACCCCGAGAACCGCCGCCGTCTGCGTCTATCCGGACATGGTGGCGGCCGCCAAGGAAGCCGTGGCGGGGTCCGGCGTCAAGGTCGCCTCCGTCGCCACCGCCTTCCCGGCGGGGCGCGCCGCTCTCGACGTGAAGCTCGCGGACGTACGCGACGCCGTCGCGGCCGGAGCCGACGAGATCGACATGGTCATCGACCGTGGCGCCTTTCTCTCCGGCAAGTACCTGAAGGTGTACGAGGAGATCGTCGCCGTCAAGGAGACCTGCGGCCAGGCCCGGCTGAAGGTCATCTTCGAGACCGGTGAACTGTCCACGTACGACAACATCCGGCGTGCGAGTTGGCTCGGGATGCTCGCCGGCGCCGACTTCATCAAGACCTCGACCGGGAAGGTCGGGGTGAACGCCACGCCCGCGAACACGCTGCTGATGCTGGAGGCCGTGCGCGACTTCCGGGCCCAGACGGGTATCCAGATCGGTGTGAAGCCGGCCGGTGGCATTCGCAGCACCAAGGACGCGATCAAGTTCCTGGTGCTGGTGAACGAGACCGCGGGCGCGGACTGGCTGGACAACCACTGGTTCCGCTTCGGGGCGTCCTCACTGCTGAACGACCTGCTGATGCAGCGTCAGAAGCTGAGCACCGGCCGCTACTCCGGCCCCGACTACGTGACGGTGGACTGATCGCCATGACATCTCAGATCTTCGAGTACGCACCCGCTCCCGAGTCGCGCTCCGTCGTCGATATCGCACCCTCCTACGGGCTATTCATCGACGGTGAGTTCTCCGACGCCGCCGACGGGAAGGTCTTCAAGACCGTTTCGCCGTCCAGCGAGGAAGTTCTCTCCGAGGTCGCGCAGGCCGGGGCCGCTGACGTCGACCGTGCCGTGAAGGCCGCCCGCAAGGCCTTCGAGAAGTGGTCGGCGCTGCCCGGCGCCGAGCGCGCCAAGTACCTCTTCCGGATCGCCCGGATCATCCAGGAGCGCTCGCGCGAGCTGGCTGTCCTGGAGACCCTGGACAACGGCAAGCCGATCAAGGAGACCCGCGACGCGGACCTTCCGCTGGTCGCCGCGCACTTCTTCTACTACGCGGGGTGGGCGGACAAGCTCGACCACGCGGGGTACGGCGCGAATCCGCGCCCGCTCGGCGTCGCGGGCCAGGTCATCCCCTGGAACTTCCCGTTGCTGATGCTCGCCTGGAAGATCGCCCCGGCGCTGGCCACCGGTAACACGGTCGTGCTGAAGCCCGCCGAGACCACTCCGCTGTCCGCGCTGTTCTTCGCGGACATCTGCCGGCAGGCCGGACTGCCCAAGGGTGTCGTCAACATCCTTACGGGGTACGGCGACACCGGCGCCGCGCTGGTCGAGCACCCGGACGTGAACAAGGTCGCGTTCACCGGCTCGACCGCCGTCGGCAAGGCGATCGCCCGCTCCGTCGCGGGCACCGACAAGAAGGTCACCCTGGAGCTGGGCGGCAAGGGCGCCAACATCGTCTTCGACGACGCCCCCATCGACCAGGCCGTCGAGGGCATCGTCAGCGGCATCTTCTTCAACCAGGGCCAGGTCTGCTGCGCGGGCTCGCGGCTGCTGGTCCAGGAGTCGATCCAGGACGAGCTGCTCGACTCGCTCAAGCGCAGGCTCGCCACACTGCGGCTCGGCGACCCGCTGGACAAGAACACCGACATCGGTGCCATCAACTCCGCCGAGCAGCTGGCCCGGATCACGGCCCTGACCGAGACCGGCGAGGCCGAGGGCGCCGAGCGCTGGTCCGCGCCCTGCGAACTGCCGTCGGCGGGCTACTGGTTCGCCCCGACGCTCTTCACGAACGTCACCCAGGCGCACCGGATCGCCCGGGACGAGATCTTCGGCCCGGTGCTCTCGGTGCTGTCCTTCCGTACGCCCGACGAGGCCGTCGCGAAGGCCAACAACAGCCAGTACGGCCTGTCCGCGGGCATCTGGACGGAGAAGGGCTCGCGCATCCTCTCGGTCGCGAGCAAGCTCCGTGCCGGGATCGTCTGGGCCAACACATTCAACAAGTTCGACCCGACCTCGCCCTTCGGCGGCTACAAGGAGTCGGGCTTCGGCCGCGAGGGCGGTCGCCACGGCCTGGAGGCGTACCTCGATGTCTGATTCGCGACTGAGTGTGCTCAAGACCTACAAGCTGTACGTCGGGGGCAAGTTCCCCCGCTCCGAAAGCGGCCGGGTGTACGAAGTGACCGACTCAAAGGGCAAGTGGCTCGCCAACGCGCCGCAGTCCTCCCGCAAGGACGCGCGCGACGCCGTCGTCGCCGCCCGCAAGGCCTTCGGCGGCTGGTCGGGGGCCACGGCGTACAACCGGGGCCAGATCCTCTACCGCATCGCCGAGATGCTGGAGGGGCGCCGGGACCAGTTCGTCCGCGAGGTGGCCGACGCCGAGGGGCTTTCCAAGTCCAAGGCGGCGGCGGTCGTCGACGCGGCGATCGACCGCTGGGTCTGGTACGCGGGCTGGACCGACAAGATCGCCCAGGTGGTGGGCGGCGCCAACCCGGTCGCCGGGCCGTTCTTCAACCTCTCCACGCCGGAGCCGACGGGCGTCGTCACCGTTCTCGCGCCGCAGGAGTCGTCGTTCCTGGGTCTGGTCTCGGTGCTCGCCCCGGTCATCGCGACCGGCAACACCGCGGTCGTCGTCGCCTCCGAGCAGGCGCCGCTCCCGGCGCTGTCGCTCGCCGAGGTGCTGGCCACGTCCGACCTTCCCGGCGGCGTGGTCAACGTCCTCTCCGGCCGTACGGCGGAGCTCGCGGCCCCGCTGGCCGCGCACCAGGACGTCAACGCGCTCGATCTGACGGGCGCGGACGACGACGTACTGGCGAAGGAGCTGGAGATCGCGGCGGCGGACAACCTCAAGCGCGTCCTCCGTCCACAGGCTGTGGATTTCGCGGCCGACCCCGGCACGCACCGCCTGACGGCGTTCCTGGAGACCAAGACGGTCTGGCACCCCACGGGGTCCCTGGGCGCCTCCGGCTCGGCCTACTGAGGCCCGTTACAGGCCCGTCCACAGACCAGCCCCGCCTTCCTCCGTCCAGGAAGGCGGGGCTTCTCTCGTCCCGGACGCCCCCTAGCCGGGCAGCAGTCCCAGCGCGTCGCCCGCCACCGGCAGGTCCTCCAAGGCCCCGCCGCTGGTCAGCGGGTACGTCGCGTCGGCCGTCGAGACCGGCTGGAAGTCGGCGACCTGGGTGCCGGCCGCGTTGTCCAGCGGGTCGACGCCGGTGCCCGCCAGGGGGTCCAGCTGGAGGCTCTTCGCCGGGGCCAGGGCGCTGGCCGCCGTGTCCGTGACGGTCTTGGTCAGCGGCTGGTCCGGGGAGGTGGAGACGATCCCGTCCAGCGGCTCCGCACCGGCCGCACCGCCCGCCCCGAGCGCCGCGCCCGCCACGGCCAGCGTCAGCCCCGTACGCAACAGGGCGCGGGCCTGCCTCCCGGGCGCCGCGTGCCGTGCCGTGCGTCCTGCTGCCTGTCCTGCCATGCGTTGGCCACCTATCCGTAATCGAGTGCGCACGGATCGTAGTTCGCGTGTGACTCATGTTTCAAAGGCCGTCCCCTGGGGTCGCCCATGCGGCGCAATGCCTCACACTGGTGTCCCGTGAGCTCCCATCCCCCGATACCGACCCGGGTCGTGCTGCTGACCGGCCCGTCCGGCTCCGGAAAGTCGTCGCTCGCGGCCCGCTCCGGGCTGCCCGTGCTGTCTCTCGACGACTTCTACAAGGAGGGCGACGACCCCACGTTGCCTCTCGTCACCGGCAGCACGGACATCGACTGGGACTCCCCGCGGGCCTGGGACGCGGACGCCGCGGTCACCGCGATCGCGGAGCTGTGCCGCAAGGGGCGTACCCGCGTACCCGTCTACGACATCGCCACCAGCGCGCGGACCGGCACCGAGTCGCTCGACATCGAGCGCACACCGCTGTTCGTGGCGGAGGGGGTCTTCGCTGCCGACATCGTGGAGCGCTGCCGGGAACTGGGCGTCCTGGCCGACGCGCTGTGCCTGCGCGGCCGCCCCAGCACCACGTTCCGGCGGCGGCTGCTGCGGGACCTCAAGGAGGGCCGCAAGTCGGTGCCGTTCCTGCTCCGCCGCGGCTGGCGGCTGATGCGGGCCGAGCGCACCATCGTCACCCGCCAGGCCGCGCTCGGCGCGCACCCGTGCGGCAAGGAGGAGGCCCTGGGGCGGCTGGCGGCGGCGGCCGCGGGACGCTGCGTCAAAGCCCGCACGTCAACGCCCTAGCCCGAAGCCGCAACCACCACTTGAGCAACCCCACGGCGAGCAGTTTGGTCCGCGAGAGCGGCGCCGGTTCAGGCGCAAAACGCGCACAGCGGGACCGGGAGACCCCCCGGCCTCCGGTCCCGCTGTCCGTTCCCTCTGTCCCCCGTGGGACCCCCCATGGTCCCCCGGTTTCCCCATGNTCCACACCGGGACCCCTATGCCACCACCGGATCAGACGTCGGCGGGAGCACGTACCCCCCGACGCGGCCCCGCCCCACAACAAACAGCGCGCACCCCGCCGCACAGAACACACGGCCCCGCCCCACAACGAAACAGCGCGCACCCCGCGCGGCGGCGCGGCAAAGAGCACGCACCCCGGGGCTACGGGAGGAGCGCGCCGGCGGGGGCGATGGTTCCGCGTTGGGTGAGGAGGAAGCGTTTGAAGGCCGCCACGGGGGGCGTGTCGGGGTGGCCCGCCAGCCAGGCGACCCCGATCTCGCGGACCGCGCGCGGCGCCGTCACGGTGAGTTCGACCACGCCGGGGCGCGCGAACGCCGGGGGCGGCAGGAGGGCGACGCCGAGGCCCGCCGCGACCAGGCCGCGCAGGGTCTCCGCGTCCTCGCCCTCGAAGGCGACCCGAGGCCGAAACCCGGCCTCGGCGCACAACGCGTCGGCGATGCGGCGCAGGCCGTAGGGAGGTTCGAGGGTGACGAAGGCTTCGTCGGCGGCCTCGGCGAGGCGGATGCGCTTGCGGGTGGCGAGGCGGTGGTCCACCGGGACGACCAGGCGCAGGCGTTGCTCGGCCAGGCGCCGGGCGACCAGGTCGGGCGCGTCGGGGACCGGTGAGGTCAGGCAGAGGTCCAGCTCGCCGGAGCGGAGGCGTTCGATCATCCACTCGCCGTAGTTCTGGACGAGGCTGAACCGCACGCGGGGGTGGTCCACACGGAAGGCCCGGATGAGTTCGGGGACCGCCTCGGAGCCCATGGTGTGCAGGAAGCCGAAGGCGACCTTGCCCGTGGCCGGGTCGGCGTCCGCCCGTACGTCTTCGGCGGAGCGGTCGATGTCGGCGAGCGAGCGTTCGACCGAGGTCAGGAAGGTCCGGCCGGCGGGCGTGAGGGACAGGGTCCGGCCGCGGCGGGCGAACAGGTCGACGCCCAGGTCCTGTTCGAGCCTGGCCAGCGCGCGGGAGAGTGTGGACTGCGGGATGCCCAGCTGCTGCGCGGCACGGGTGACGTGCTCGGTACGGGCCACCGCGGCGAAGTACGCGAGGCGGGGGGCGAGGAGGGTGGACCAGGAGTCGGGACCCGGGTCGGGGGGAGTTGGATTGTTTTTCGCAGCAACAAATTGCGGCTTAGTGGGTGCTGCGCTGCGGTCATGCTGCATGGGATGGATTATGGCAAGTTTATGCATTGGACGCATGAGGGAGGCCTCCTTAGATTTACGGCATGCCTCCTGCCAGTAGCAGGGCGTTCGCTAACCAAGCGGGCGCCCCCACCTCTGATTCCCATGTTTCCTCTGACTCTCGCCTGGCTCCGGGTGGGTCCGGCTACCGCCGGATGAACCTCGCGCTGTTCGCGGCCGGGCTCGCCACCTTCGCGGTGCTGTACTCCACGCAGGCGCTGCTGCCCGCGATCTCCGCCGAGTTCGGCGTCACGGCCGACACCGCGAGCTGGACCGTGTCGGCCGCGACCGGGGCGCTCGCGCTGTGTGTGCTGCCGTTGAGTGCGCTGTCGGAGCGCTTTGGGCGCCGCACGGTGATGACCGCTTCGCTGGCGGTCGCCGTGGTGGTGGGCGTGCTGGTGCCGTTCGCGCCCAGCCTCGGCTGGCTGGTGGCGCTGCGGGCCGTGCAGGGTGCGGCGCTGGCGGGGCTGCCGGCGTCGGCGATGGCGTATCTGGCCGAGGAGGTACGCCCGAAGGCGCTCGTCGCGGCGATCGGTCTGTTCGTGGCGGGCAACAGCATCGGCGGGATGAGCGGCCGAGTGGTGACCGGATGGGTCTCGCAGGCCTGGGGCTGGCGGGCCGGGCTCGCCGCGGTGGGGCTGATGGCGCTGGTGTGCGCGGTCCTGTTCCGCGTACTGCTGCCCAAGCCCCAGCACTTCAAGGCGGGGTCGCTGCGGCCTCGCGAGCTGGCGCGGACCGTACGGGGGCACCTGGGCAATCCGCTGCTGTGCCGCCTGTATGTCATCGGGGCGCTGTTCATGGTGGTGTTCGGTGCCGTGTACACGGTTATCGGGTATCGGTTGGTCGAAGCTCCGTTCTCGTTGCCGCAGGGAGTTGTCGGGTCGATCTTCCTGATCTACCTGGTCGGTACGGCCTCGTCGGCCGCGGCCGGGCGGCTGGTCGCGCGGATCGGGCGGCGTGGGGCCCTGTACCTGGCGGTGGGGACGACGGCTGCTGGGTTGCTGTTGTCGCTCGCTGATGTGCTGGCTCTGGTGTTGCTGGGGCTGGTGCTGATCACCGCGGGGTTCTTCGCGGGCCACACGGTCGCGTCGTCTTCGGTGAGCCGGACGGCCGAGGTGGGCCGGGCACAGGCATCGGCCCTCTACCAGTCGGCGTACTACCTGGGCAGCAGCGTGGGTGGCACGCTCGGCGCGATCGCCTTCCACGCTCTGGGCTGGCAGGGCACGGTGCTCCTCGGACTGGTCGCGGTGCTCGGGGTGGTGTCGGTGACGCTGTACGGCACCCACGCGGCCCGCGTGGAGCGCGCGCACACGGCACGGGTGGAGCGGCGGCCGGTGCTGGCCTCGCACGCGTAATCCCGCTAGAGAAGGTGTATGCGGGTTCCTGAGCGGTTGTCGGTGGCGGTCGAACTGCTGGGTGTGCGGCCGGATGAGCGGGTTCTGGAGGTCGGCTGCGGGCGTGGGGTCGCCGCGGCTCTGATGTGTGAGCGGCTTGCGCGGGGGCGGCTGGTGGCCATCGACCGGTCGGCCGCCGCGGTCGCCGCCGCCCGGGCGCGCAACGCCGCGAAGGTGGACGCCGGACGTGCCGAGTTCCGGCAGCTGGCGCTGGCCGATGCGGACCCGGCGTCCCTGGGGACGTACGACGGGATCCTGGCCGTTGACGTCAACCTCTTCTGGACCGGGCCCGCGACGCGGGAACTGGCTGTGGTCGGCCAGTCGCTCAGGCCCGGCGGGCGGTTGCTGCTGTGCTTCGCACCGCCCCGGGGGCGCGCGGTCGGCCCGCTGGAGTCGGCGCTGCTCCGGCATCTGCGGGACGCCGGGTTCCACGCCGGCGCGGCGCAGCGGCCGCTGGCTGACGGGGGCACCCTGCTCGCGGTGAGCGCGCGGCACCGGACACCCTCCTCCGACGAGTCGGCCGAGCACGGCGGCTGAGCGCTTCGGGGGCCGATTGTCAGTGGGGTGCGGTAGCTTCCGAAGTGTTGGTGTCGGAGGCTCAGCAGGGGTGGACTCGATGAGTGAGAGCGCGACCAAGAGTGAGTTGGACGTTGGCCTGGAGAAGCATCGGACCGAGCTGACGGGCTACTGCTACCGCATGCTCGGCTCCGGGTTCGAGGCCGAGGACGCGGTGCAGGACACCTTCGTACGCGCCTGGCGTGCGTACGACCGGTTCGAGGGGCGCTCGTCGCTGCGGTCGTGGCTGTACCGCATCGCCACCAACGTCTGCCTGGACATGCTGAACGCCGGGAACAAGCGCGCCCGGCCGATGGACCTGACCGAGCCGCAGCCGGTGGCCCGCGCGGTGCTCAGCGAGCGGCCCGAGATCACCTGGCTGGAGCCGGTGCCGGACGGCCGGGTGCTGCCGTCCACTGCCGACCCCGCGGAGACGGCGGTGGCGCGCGAGACGGTGCGGCTCGCCTTCGTCGCGGCGCTGCAGCATCTGCCCGCCAAGCAGCGCGCGGTGCTCATCCTGCGCGAGGTGCTGGCCTGGAAGGCGAGCGAGGTCGCCGAGCTGCTCGACACCTCGGTCGCGTCGGTGAACAGCGCGTTGCAGCGGGCGCGGGCCACCATCGCGGAGCGGGAGATGCGCGAGACGGACCTCGCCAACCCGCTCGACGAGGATCAGAAGAAACTCCTCGACCGCTATGTCTCCGCCTTCGAGGGCTACGACATGGACGCACTGACCTCGCTGCTGCACGAGGACGCTGTGCTCTCCATGCCGCCCTACGACCTGTGGCTCACGGGGTACGGCGACATCACCGGCTGGATGCTCGGCCATGGCGCCGTCTGCCGCGGCTCCCTGCTGGTCCCGACGGTGGCGAACGGTACGCCGGCCTTCGGCCAGTACCACCCGACCGAGACGCCCGGGCGGTACGAGCCCTGGGCGCTTCAGGTCGTCGAGATCTCAGGGGGGAGGATCGTCGAGATCACCAACTTCCTGGACACAGACCGCTGGTTCCCGATGTTCGACCTCCCCCAGCACCTCGACAAGTCCGACCAGTAGCAACAGCTCGCAGAGCCGGGTGCTGGGGTCCCGGATACGCATCCTGGCCCCGGCGGTGCGGGTGGTGATCCGCAGCCGGGCGAGGGCGTCCACGACGGCCAGGGTGGGTTCGACGGTTGCTGCGGCGTCGCAGATGAGCTCGGTGGCACCGGAGTGCTCCAGTGCCACGCGCGCCTGCTCGCACAGCCGTGGCACCTCGTCCCGGGTGACCCGGGGGCCGAGGGCGACGACGATCGGTTCGGTAGCTGTCACACAGGGGTGACCTGTGGGAGGGGCGGAACTCATCGCCCCTCCCACAGGTCTCCGAACGGATCAGGCGATGCGGTCGAGGACGATCGGGCTCGGGGTGAAGTCGCCCGTGCCCGGTGCCGCGATGTCGTACGCCGACTCCAGGGACTTGATCGCGTACTCGAACCGCTCGGGCGTGTCCGTGTGCAGGGTGAGCAGGGGCTGGCCCTCGGTCACCTGCTCGCCCGGCTTGGCGTGCAGCTCGACACCGGCGCCGGCCTGGACCGGGTCCTCCTTGCGGGCCCGGCCCGCGCCGAGCCGCCAGGCGGCGACGCCGACGTCGTACGCGTCGAGGCGGGTGAGGGTTCCGGAGGACGGGGCCGTGATGACGTGCTGCTCGCGGGATGTGGGCAGCGGGGCGTCCGGGTCGCCGCCCTGCGCCGCGATCATGCGGCGCCAGACGTCCATCGCGGAGCCGTCCGCCAGGGCCTTGGCCGGGTCGGCGTCCTTGATTCCGGCCGCGTCCAGCATCTCGCGCGCGAGGGCGAGGGTGAGCTCGACGACGTCCGCGGGGCCGCCGCCTGCCAGGACCTCGACGGACTCGCGTACTTCGAGGGCGTTGCCCGCCGTCAGGCCGAGGGGGGTGGCCATGTCGGTGAGCAGGGCCACGGTCTTCACTCCGTGGTCCGTGCCCAGGCCGACCATCGTGGAGGCCAGTTCGCGGGCGTCCACGATGTTCTTCATGAAGGCGCCGGAGCCCACCTTCACGTCCAGGACCAGGGAGCCCGTACCCTCGGCGATCTTCTTCGACATGATGGACGAGGCGATCAGCGGGATCGCCTCGACCGTGCCGGTGACGTCGCGCAGCGCGTACAGCTTCTTGTCGGCGGGGGCGAGGCCGTCGCCCGCCGCGCAGATCACGGCGCCGGTGGTGTCCAGGACGTCCAGCATCTCGGCGTTGGACAGCAGGGCGCGCCAGCCGGGGATGGACTCCAGCTTGTCCAGGGTGCCACCGGTGTGGCCGAGGCCGCGGCCGCTGAGCTGCGGCACGGCGGCGCCGCAGGCGGCGACGAGGGGGGCGAGCGGGAGGGTGATCTTGTCGCCCACGCCGCCGGTGGAGTGCTTGTCCGCGGTCGGGCGGGACAGGGCGTCGAAGTTCATCCGCTCGCCGGAGCGGATCATCGCGGCGGTCCAGGTGGCGATCTCCGCGCGGTTCATGCCGTTGAGGAGGATCGCCATCGCCAGGGCCGACATCTGTTCGTCGGCCACTTCGCCGCGGGTGTAGGCGTCGATGACCCAGTCGATCTGCTCGGGGGTCAGTTCGCCGCGGTCCCGCTTGGTGCGGATGACGGAGATGACGTCCATGGGTGGGGTCCCTTCCAGAGGTGGGTGGGGGTGCGCGTCAGGGATGGGTCCCCCACCCCGCCCCTTCCCGAAAGGCCTCAGACGCCGGCCGGGCTCAAAGATGGCCTCAAACGCCGGCCGGGCTGAAAGAAGGGCGGGAGTAGGGGGCTTAAGACAGGTTTTCCGGGCCGAAAGCGTCCGGCAGCAAGGCCGACAAGGGGCGGATGCCATGCGCCGTGTCGAGCAGAAGCTCGGGGCCGCCGAACTCGTACAGCAGCTGGCGGCAGCGGCCGCAGGGCATCAGGATGCCGCCCGTGCCGTCCACGCAGGTGAAGTGGGTGAGGCGGCCGCCGCCCGAGAGGCGGAGGGCGGAGACCAGGCCGCACTCCGCGCACAGGCCCAGACCGTACGAGGCGTTCTCGACGTTGCAGCCGGTGACCGTGCGGCCGTCGTCCACCAGGGCCGCCGCGCCGACCGGGAAGCCCGAGTACGGGGCGTACGCGTGGGACATGGCCTCGCGCGCCGCGTCCCGTAGGGCTTCCCAGTCGACGCCCGTCACTTGCCCTGCCCCTTGCGGTAGGGCTTGCCGTTCGCTTTCGGCATCCGCAGGTTCTGCGCCGCCAGGGCCAGGACCAGGAGCGTCGCGATGTACGGGGCAGCGCCGATGAACTGCTTGGGCACCGCGTCCACGGTCAGATACGTCAGAACCGCGCCGAGGCCGGCCAGCGCGGCCAGGCCGGACTGGAGGTACTTCTTCCGCGCGACCTGCCACACCGCGACCACGATCAGGAGGATGCCGAGCAGCAGGAACATCGCCATGACGTTCTCCGCGCCGCGCTCCTTGAGCGAGCCGGTGAAGCCGAAGAGCAGCGCGCCCATCGCGACACCCACAGGACGCCAGTTACCGAAGATCATCGCGGCGAGGCCGATGTAGCCGAGGCCGACGGTCTGGCCCTCGCGGTAGAAGGGTGCGGCCACCTCGGAGAGGAAGACGCCACCGAGGCCGGCGAGCGCACCGGAGATGAGCACCGCGACGTACTTGTAGAGGTACACGTTGACGCCGAGCGACTCGGCCGCGATGGGGTTCTCGCCGCAGGAGCGCAGGCGCAGGCCGAAGGCGGAGCGCCACAGGATGAAGTAGGTGGCGACCAGCAGCACCACGGCGATGACCGACAGCCAGGACAGCCGCGTGGTCAGGGCGCCGAGGAAGCCCGCGAGGTCGGAGATGAGGAACCAGTGCTTGCCGTTGAGCGAGACCAGCCAGTCCGACAGACCTGGCACGGTCAGCGAGCCGAGCGAGTCGACCTGCGGGGACTGGGTGGCGCTGCCGCCCTCTTCGGCGCCGAAGGTCAGCTTGGACAGGAAGCGGGTCGCGCCGAGCGCCAGGATGTTGATGGCGACACCGGAGACGATGTGGTTCACGCCGAAGGTGACGGTGGCGATGGCGTGCAGCAGTGCGCCGAGCGCGCCGCCGAGCAGGCCGACGACGACGCCGGTCCACGGGCCCCACTGGTAGCCGGCCCAGGCACCGAACCAGGTGCCGAAGATCATCATGCCTTCGAGGCCGAGGTTGATCACGCCCGCGCGCTCCGACCACAGACCGCCGAGACCGGCGAGCAGGATCGGGACGGCGACGGAGATCGCGGCGGCCACCTGGCCGACGGAGGTGATGTCGTTGGTGCCGGTGATGGCCCTCACGAGCGAGAAGAGGACCAGGCCGCCGAGCGCGTAGTAGAGCGTACGGCGCCAGTCGAAGCCTGACCTGCGGGGGGCGGCGGGCGTGGCCTCGGGCTGCCCCAGAGCGGATGCCGTGGCGGCCATCAGACAGCCACCTCCTCGTTCTTCTTCGCAGCGGCGGCCAGCTCGGCCCCGACCTTCTGCTGCTGGCGCCTGAGGCCCCAGCGCTGCACGGACTCGTACGCGATGACGACGGCGAGCACGATGATGCCCTGCATGATCACGGAGATCTCGGACTCGTAGCCGTTGTCGTCGAGGGTGGTGGCGGCCTTGTCGAGGAAGGCCCACAGGAGCGCGCCGAAGGCCATGCCCAGCGGGTGGTTGCGGCCGAGCAGTGCGATGGCGATGCCGGTGAAGCCGTATCCGGCCGGGAAGTCCGACACGAAGGTGTGGGTCTCACCGAGCAGTACGGGCATACCGATCAGGCCGGCCAGCGCGCCGGAGGCGAGCATCGCGATGACGACCATCTTGCGGCCGCTGACGCCGGAGGCGAGGGCCGCGGAACCCGAGGCGCCGGCGGCGCGCAGGTCGAAGCCGAAGCGGGTGCGGTTGAGCATCACCCAGTAGCCGACGCCGCACAGCACCGCGATGACCAGGAAGCCGAAGATCTCGTAGTCGCCGTAGGGGATGCCAGGGAACCAGGCGGACTCGGGGAGTTCACCGGTGGTGACCGCGTTGGAGCCCTCGGGCTGGTGGCCGAAGACGTCCTTCTGGATCAGGTAGCCGATGATCGCGGTGGCGATGGCGTTCAGCATGATCGTGGCGATCACCTCGCTGACGCCGCGGGTGACCTTGAGCAGCGCCGCGATGCCCGACCAGATCGCGCCGACCAGTACGGCGGTGACGATGACCGCGACCATCTTGAGGACGCCGGGGGCGGGAAGGTTGAAGCCCACGATGGCGCCGACACAGGCGCCGAGGCGGTACTGGCCCTCGACACCGATGTTGAACAGGTTCATGCGGAAGCCGATGGCGACCGCGAGCGCCGCGAAGTAGTACGTGATGGTCTGGTTGATGACCAGGACCTGCACATCGGGCCACTCGGCGACGTAGCTCACCATGAGCGAGTACGGCTCGAAGGGGTTCTTGCCGGTCGCGAGCAGGATGATCGAGGTCAGTGCCACGGCCACTGCGAGGGCGAGGAGGGGTGCGGCGAGCGCCAGGATCACCCGCTCCTTGAGGAGCTCCCGCTTCAGCTCTTTGGGGGTCTGCTGTGTCATCGGTCCTCTCCCCCGGTCTGCGCGGAGTCGTCGGCGGCGGAATTCCCGGGCGGGGAGTCCTCGGGGTGCTCCAGGTGGCCGGAAGCGGCGCCGGTCATGGCCGAGCCCAGTTCCTGCGGGGTGATGGTGGCGGGGTCGGCGTCGGCGACCAGGCGGCCTTCGTAGATGACCCGCAGGGTGTCGGACAGGCCGATCAGCTCGTCCAGGTCGGCGGAGATCAGCAGGACGGCGAGGCCTTCGCGCCGGGCCTCGCGGATCGCGTCCCAGATCTGCGCCTGCGCGCCGACGTCCACACCGCGGGTGGGGTGGGCGGCGATCAGGAAGCGCGGGGTGTGGCTCATCTCGCGGCCGACGATCAGCTTCTGCTGGTTGCCGCCGGAGAGCGAGGCCGCGGTGACCTCGATGCCGGGGGTGCGTACGTCGTACTCCTCGACGATCCGCTCGGTGTCGGCCTTGGCGCCCTTCGGGTCCAGCCAGATGCCCTTGGAGTTGGGCTTCTCGGTGACGTGGCCGAGGATACGGTTCTCCCAGAGGGGGGCCTCCAGGAGCAGGCCGTGCCGGTGGCGGTCCTCGGGGATGTAGCCGACGCCCTGCTCGCGGCGCTTGCGCGTCGGCCAGGCGGTGATGTCGTCGTCGGCGAGCGAAATGGTGCCGGAGTCGGCGTGCCTCATGCCGATCAGGGTCTCGATCAGCTCGCTCTGGCCGTTGCCCTCGACACCCGCGATGCCGAGTACCTCACCCGCGCGGATGGCGAAGGTGAGGTGGTCCAGGAGCGGCTTGCGGCCTTCGGCGCCCAGGGTGAGGTCCTTGACGTCGAGGACGACGCGGTCGGTGACCGTGGACTCGGTGGTCTCCGGGACCGGCAGCTGGCTGCCGACCATCAGCTCGGCGAGCGCGCGGGGGGTCGTCTCGGACGGGATGGTCGTGCCGACGGTGGTGCCGCGCCGGATGACCGTGATGTCGTCGGCGACGCTGAGCACTTCGCCCAGCTTGTGCGAGATGAAGATGACCGCCAGGCCCTCGGCCTTGAGTTCGCGCAGGTTGGCGAAGAGCGCGTCGACTTCCTGCGGGACCAGGACGGCGGTCGGCTCGTCGAGGATCAGGGTGCGGGCGCCGCGGTAGAGGACCTTGAGGATCTCCACGCGCTGGCGGTCGGCGACGCCGAGGTTCTCGACGAGGGCGTCGGGGTTGACGCCGAGACCGTAGGCCTTGGAGATCTCCAGGATCTTCTTGCGTGCCTTGGAGCCGATGCCGTACAGCTTCTCGCCGCCGAGGACGACGTTCTCCAGGACGGTGAGGTTGTCGGCGAGCATGAAGTGCTGGTGCACCATGCCGATGCCGCGGGCGATCGCGTCACCGGGGCTGGCGAAGGAGACCTGCTCGCCGTCGATGGTGATGGTGCCCTCGTCCGGCTTCTGCATGCCGTAGAGGATCTTCATCAGCGTCGACTTGCCGGCCCCGTTCTCACCGACCAGAGCGTGAACGCTGCTCCTGCGGACGGTGATGTCGATGTCGTGATTGGCGACGACGCCGGGGAATCGCTTGGTGATGCCGCGGAGCTCGACGGCCGCGGTCTCGGTGGAGGCTGTGATGGCGCACTCCCTCGGGGCGGAGGAAAGGAGGTGACAGAGGAGGTGGTGATGGTGCGAAAGGCGTGGTGCGAAGAGTGGTGATGCGGAAGGCGGTGCCGTTCAGGGGCATGCGGCCGCTGCGGGGAGCCGCCGGGTGCAGACCGTATCCTGACATGCACATGCTACGCGCGTAGAGTCAGCGAGAAAAGGGGTGAGATCGACGCAAGGCCCGGGAGGAGTGCGGTACTACTCCCCCGAGCCCGGCGGTCTTCACTTGTTCCGCTGAGTCCGGGGCGCCCTCCAGGGGATCAAGTCCCCTGGAGGGTCGGCCCGTTGAGCCCTGGGAGCTACTTCTTGGGCTCCGTCGCGACCTTGATGTCGCCGGAGGCGATCTTCTTCTTCGCCTCGTCGACCGCGGCGATGGTCTCGGTCATCTTGACGAACTCCGGGTTGGACTTCGCGTAGCCGACACCGTCCTGGGCCAGGTCGGCGGAGACGACGCCGGACTGCGGCTTACCGTCCTCGACCGACTTGATGAAGTCGTACACCGAGCCTTCGACGTTCTTGAGCATCGAGGTCAGGATGACGTCCTTCACGCCCGAGAGCGACGGGATCTTGTACTGGTCCGAGTCGACGCCGAGGCCCCAGGCGTTGCCCTTGGTCTTGATCGCCTCGAAGGCACCGCCGCCGGAGCCGCCGGCCGCCGGGTAGATGACGTCGGCCTTCTTGCCGAGCATGCCGTTCGCGATGCGCTTGCCGCCGGCCGGGTCCGCGAAGCCCTTGAAGTCGGGCATCTGGGTGATGTACTCGGTCAGGACCTTGACGTCGGGGTTGGTGTCCGCGACGCCCTGCTTGAAGCCGGCCTCGAACTTCTTGATCAGCGGGGTGTCCACACCGCCGATGAAGCCGACCGTGTCGGTCTTGGTCGTCTTGGCGGCGACCACGCCCATCAGGTACGAGCCCTGCTCCTCGGTGAAGACCAGGTTGGCGACGTTCTTCGCCTGCTTCGAGGAGTCGTCGACGATCGCGAAGCTGGTCTTCGGGAACTTCTTGGCGACCTCGTCGATGGCCTTGGCGTACACGAAGCCGACGCCGATCACCGGGTTGTAGCCCTGGCGGGCCATCTCGGTCAGGCGCTGCACCTTGTCGGCATCGGACTCGCTGTCCTTGGGCTCCTTCTCGGCACCCCCGATGTCGAATTCCTTCTTCGCCTTGTCGAAGCCGGCGGCGGCCGCGTCGTTGAACGACTGGTCACCACGGCCACCGACGTCGTAGGCGAGGCCGATGCCCTTCTCGGACGAGCTGCTGGACGAGTCACTGTCACTGTCGCCACAGGCAGTGGCGGAGAAGGCGAGAGCAGCGGTGGCTGCACCGCTAACGACGATCTTGGTCACCCGGCGCACGATGGGTACCCCTTCACTCAAGGAAGCGCCCCGACCGGGGCTGACTTACCGGGAGCTTAACGCGCGTAGATGTCGCGTAAAGAGGGGTTCAGCGCCTGTTATCCAATCGAAGCGTTTCGGACAGGTGTCAGGTCGCTTCGGTCCGGTAAAACCGCAGGTCACCATTTGTTCCGGACGGGAACAAGAGGTACGCGAATGCGTGCGCCACGCCGCGCCTCCGCCGAACGATCACGGTCGGGGCGAGCTGTTCCCGCTGCGGGCGGTGGCGCAGCGGAACGGCCCGTGGGCGTTCCCACGGGCCGTTCACGTCAACCTGCGGCCCTGCCCGGCCGGGTTCTTAGGCCTTCTTGTCGACGACCTTCAGCTCGATCGGGTAGCCGGAGCTACCGCAGTTCAGCACCGAGGCCTTCTCCTTGCCGCGCGTGCGGTATCCCTCGTCACCCCTGTACGGCCCGTTGACGCGGCCGGGGCCCGCACACTTGGCCATAACGCGCCAGGTGCCGTTACCGGAAGCGCACATGGCGACCGCGACGTGGTTGTTCGTGTGGGACACGTACGCGCTGCAGCCCTTCGGCCCGACGGCGGCCTGGGAAGGCGCCGCACTCAGCGTCACACCCGCGACTGCGAGGCCGAGCACCGAAGTCATCGTGCCGAGTTTCCTGTAGGTGCCGGTCAAGGCACTCCCCCTCTGTTCGTACTGATCGTCGCGCTCACGGACACCGTGGTGGTCGTGATGATCGCGGTGATCCATCTGCGACGTGGTCAGCGATGACAGTACGAGTGATCATGTCAGGGGCGCGTCATCCAGCGGGAGGAAGGCGGCTCAGCCTGCTGGCGGAGACCGTAGGCCCGCGCCCTCCTCCAACTGGCCGGTTTCCCAGGGTTCAGCCCCTGGTCTCGGCGTCCAGGAGCGCCGCCGCGGTGAAGAGTTCCACGCCGACCGTGATGGCTGACTCGTCCGCGTCGAAGTCGCCCTGGTGGAGGTCGCGGACCGTGTACTCGCCCGGCGTACGCACCCCGAGCCGGGCCATCGCGCCCGGCACATGCTCCAGGTACCAGGAGAAGTCCTCGCCGCCGAGGCTCTGTTCGGTGTCCTCGATCGCCTGGGCGCCACGGCGCGCCGTCATGGCGTCCTGCAGAAGGTCGGTGACGGCTGAGTCGTTGACGACCGGCGGGACGCCGCGGATGTAGTTGATCTCCGACTTGGCGCGGTACTGGTCCGCGATCTCCTGGATGGCGGCGTGCACCAGGTCGGGCGCCTGCCGCCAGGCCGCCAGGTCGAGGCAGCGCACGGTGCCGGACAGCTCGGCGTGCTGCGGGATGACGTTGCAGGCGTGGCCCGCCTCGATACGGCCCCAGGTGACGGCGAGCCCGGAGCGTGCGTCGATCCGGCGCGAGACCAGCGCGGGGACCTCGGTGACGACCTTGGCGGCCGCGGTGACCAGGTCGGTGGTGAGGTGCGGGCGCGCGGTGTGGCCGCCCGGGCCGTCCAGGGAGATCTCCAGGCGGTCGCAGGCGGAGGTGATCGGGCCGTGCCGCAGCCCGATCCGCCCGGCGTCCACGCGCGGGTCGCAGTGCACGGCGATGATCCTCCCGACGCCGTCCAGGACTCCGGACTCGATGGCGTCCGCGGCACCACCGGGCAGCACCTCCTCGGCGGGCTGGAAGATCAGCCGTACCGGAGCCGGGAGGCGGCCCTCACGGGCGAGCTCGGCGAGCACCAGACCCGCACCGAGCACGACGGTGGTGTGCACGTCGTGGCCGCAGGCGTGGGCGCGGTCCGGGACGGTGGACCGGTACGGGCAGCTGACCTTGACGTCCGGGATGGGCAGCGCGTCGATGTCCGCGCGGAGAGCCAGCATGGGGCGCGCGCTGTCCGGCGCGCCGATGTCGCACACCAGTCCCGTACCGGTCTCGAGCACCCGAGGCTTGAGCCCCGCTCGCTCAAGGCGGGTCTTGAGGGCCGCGGTGGTCCGGAACTCCTGGTTGCCGAGTTCGGGGTGCATGTGCAAGTCACGGCGGAAGGCGATGAGTTCGACGCGCAGCCCTTCGGGGAGCGCGCCGGGCAGAGTTGCCGCGGGAGCGGACTCGGCTTTGGTCTCAACGATCATCGCTATGTCCTTGCTGGAGGCCCCGGCCGCTGCCGAGGGTAGGAACGGTGCATCTCTCACTCAAAGAGTTCAGGGAAGCACCCTCGGTGTGGTAACGCGAAACGCTCGACGTCGCCTCGGGCCTGGTGACGTACGCGTATCCATCAGCCCGCTGGAGGAGGCTGATGTGCCTATGGTGAATGCTCTGGACGGTGCCGTGACGGGTGGTGATATTGAACTTGCCGGTGGAACGGACCGCGACACGCCCCACGTACGCGCCCTGCCTACTGCCCGCGGGAACAACTGCGCGCACCAGATCGCCGGTGACAAAGCCGAAGAACTGCTTACGCCGAGGCAGTCGCAGGCGGGGAAAGCCGTACTTGTCGGTGCGCGTGCGGGTGTAGGTTCCGCGACCAGTGCAGCCGACCACCAGCACCCTGGACACGACCTCACTGATCGAGGCGAGTGCGCCGACGGCAAGCGCGTCCAGCGTGTGCGTCTTCGGCAGGCCAATGCGGGTGCGGTTGTACTTGGTCCGCCCACCGGATGCGGAGTGGGTAGGCCAGCGATCGTCGAGCGCTCGCCACAGCGCTCGACGAGTCGAGTGGACAGCTGCCGCATCGCGCAGCGGGGCCTTGGTCTGGGCAAGAATCTTCGCTAGCAGCTTCGGCTGGCCCGCGAGGAACTCCTGCACAAGGCGATCCGCCTTGCTCTGATTGCACGCGGCACAGGCCAGGGTGAGGTTGGACATGCGGTCGGAGCCGCCTCGAGCGCGAGGGAAGACGTGGTCAATGTTCAGCGGGACGCCCTCGGCGCCGCAGTAGGCGCAGGATCGCCCCCACTTGACCAGGAGATACTCGCGTGCCTCATATCCGGCGAGGGTGCCCTGCCGGTACTCCGCCTCTCCCAGGGGCCTGCCCGCACTGAGGGCACAGAGGTCGAATGCGACCGACTCCAGATGCGTCGCTCGCACAGGTGCCCAACGCGCGACGCGTTCCGCCCACGCCACGCTGGTGTCCACACGATGCTGCAACGATGGCGGTAGCCAGCCCTCCGGACGGCTTCGGTTGAGGAAGCGAGGCGCACGGTAGCGCAGATTTCGCGAACGGCGCCCTCTCCGGAAGGAGGCGCGCTGATCCACTCTCTTCTTGATCCGCGCGCCCCGGTGGTCGAGTTGAATCGCATACCGGCCTCGCCTCTCGCCGGCCTGAGTCGTGAACACTGCGATGCCGGTGTGCTTCGAGCCAGGGTCGATCCCTACTTCCACCCCGTCGATCTCCGAGTCGGCCGCGGCGCGGTCCTTGAGTCGGATGACAAAGGGGGTGTGCCGGGAAACGACCGCTCGACCGGACTTGAGCAGCTTGCGGGCCCTGGCAGGTGTGGTCGGCTGCAACGGTACGCCGTGCTTCTCGAGAACGAACACGGCGGAGTGGCACTCACGTGCCTCCTCCCCAACCGCAGGGTTGGGGGTGACGCCGTCGGCTGCAGGTGCGCGGTCGACGATCTCCCCTCGCACATGTTCCACGCCGGATGCCGCGTGGCGGCGCTGTGAGCCCGTTTCGTCCCTGATCCCGGGGTTGTCTGCTGCCCACAGTTCAAGAGCCGACTGCTGAGGAAGCACAGTCGGGTTGGTCTTCTGCCCTACGTGGAACGTAGCCATCTTCGGTCACCTCCTACTTCGGCGATGGCTGGTGCTGGTAACGGCGGGCCTCAGCCCGCTGAGCTGAGGCCCCTCAGATGTGAGGGGATCCCGTTACCAATTGGTTCACCCTGCCTTGGAGGGTAGGACGCCGGACGGCACAACTAGCGCTAGATCAACAAAAGTTCAGCCAGATTGACGTAACAAAGTCAGGCGTAGTGCGCATGACCTCGCCGTACGGCGGGTATGACATTTCGTTCGCGTTACGTTACGCGGTGCGTGGGGATCAGAGACCGCGCAGGTCACGAGTGGAGCGGCCGGAGAGCAGTCCGCGATCATCAGAATCTCGCATGGCAGATCACTGTTCCAGGTACCCGAGGACCGCCAGTACGCGGCGGTTGTCGCCACCGGCCGGGAGCAGGCCCAGCTTGGTGAAGATGCTGCCCAAGTTCTAGTCGCGCTCCGTGTGCATCAGGAGCTGGGTGATCACCTCGGGGTCCATCGCGGTGGCGTCCCTGGCCCCCGGTTCGTTCTCGCTGGGGGCGAGCATGGCGCGGGTAAATAGGAAGCGGCCCAAGGCCGCGAACTATCCACCACAGGGACATCGCGCGCCGCAGGCCCACCACTCCGGCCGGGACAGTCGGGCGGCTGAGAAGGAGTCGTTCCTCCCCCTCCCGCTGCTCAACCCGGGGTCGCGCCCAGGCCGAAGCTGACGCTCAGACCGACGCCCTCGTAGCCGGTTGCCGTGCGCATCACGCGATGCGAACGGACTGCAATCGGTGCACGTCACGAGCGGTGCCCGTGACGCCGGACAGGAAGCCCTGGGCGCGCGGTGACGCGTGGTCCGTCAGCCAGGCGGGATCAATGTCACAGACCGCCACCTCGACCCCGGTGCCGGCCAGGGCCAGGGGAAGGGTGTGCACCACGGTAGACGGGAAACTGAGAATCGTACGGCCGATGGGGCCTCTGCGGGCGACGAGCTCCAGCGGAAGGTCGGGGCGGACGATTTCGAGGCCGGTCTCGGTGGACAGTTGGTGCAGCTTCTCGGGGTGCTCCCTGCGGTGGGCGAAGTAGCGGGTGGCGCCGTGGGTGCGGGCCAGTCGCTTGACCGCCTCCAGGTAGCGGTCACGGTCCACCACGCCCGTTTCGACAAGTGAAGTACCCACCATGTCCGCGCCCTTGGCGATCCGCGGGGGTTCGAAGCGGGCACGGGTCCACGAGAAGTCGTTCTCGGTGACCTCGATGCCCGCGGGGGGCTCCACCGGCATCGAGGAGAAAACCTCGACGTTGCGCTCGCCGGACGGGGTGAGGCGGCGGCGCGCTGAAGCGGAGAAGGGCGCGAAGACCATGTCCCGCGCCCCTGGGCGGCCGCCGCGCCGGTGCCAGCGCACCAGGCGCTCGCCGCTGGCGAGTTGGGCGATGAACTCCATGGTGGCCGTGCCGTCGTCGACCACCACCAGGTCGCGGGCGGTGGTGAGCGTGAGCAGCAGTTGTACGTAGCGCGAGAACGGGTCGCCGATGACCACCCGGCGTGCCGCGCGCAGTACGCGGGTCAGACCGCCGATGGTCTTCACCGGCGCACCGGCCCCGCCGCGCGCCTCCTCCCAGCGCACGGTGTGTCCCTCGTCCCGCGCCAGTTCGGCCATCCGGCGCAGTTGGCCGCGTGACATGGGGTCGACCGGGGACAGCACGATGACGGTGAGCCCGGTGGACGCGCGGGGACCGGACGCGGGTAGGCCGGCGCCCGCGTGCTGTGTGCCGGAGTCGGAGTGCGCCCACTCCAGCACGTTGAGCAGCTGGACCGGACTCTCCACGAACGCGAGCGTGCCGTCCGGGTCGGCGGTCGGGGTGGGCTGGGCGGACGGGGCCGGGGGGCCCCCCCGCGCCCGGGNGTTGGGAGGGGAGGTTGCGCCAGGCGCCGATGCGGGAGGTCAGGGCGGGTTCTTCTCCCCTGCCCCGCCCCTTCCCGAAACCGGGGCTCCGCCCCAGACCCCGGTCCTCAATCGCCGGACGGGCTGAATTTTCAGCCCGTCCGGCGAGCCCGGCCGGCGAGGCCTTTCGGGAAGGGGCGGGGTGGGGGACCAATCCTTGGCCTCAGCCACCCAGGGCCGCAGGCATTGCGAGCAGCACGCCCCCGCTCAGAACGCGTCCGTGGGGACGTAAGTCCCCCAGATCTCCCGCAACGCGTTGCAGACCTCCCCGACCGTGGCCCGCGCCTTGAGCGCGTCCTTCATCGGGTACAGCACGTTCGCGTCGCCCTTGGCCGCCTCCTGGAGCTCCGCCAGCGCCGCGTCCACGGCCCCCTGGTCGCGCTCGGCGCGCAGCTTGGCCAGGCGCTCGGCCTGCTGCGCCTCGATCGCGGGGTCGACGCGCAGCGGCTCGTACGGCTCCTCTGCCTCCAGCTGGTAGCGGTTGACGCCGACCACGACGCGCTCACCCGAGTCGGTCTCCTGGGCGATGCGGTAGGCGCTGCGCTCGATCTCGTTCTTCTGGAAGCCGTGCTCGATGGCGCTGACCGCGCCGCCCAGGTCCTCGACCTTCCGCATCAGCTCCAGCGCGGCCGCCTCCACGTCGTCGGTCATCTTCTCGACGACGTACGACCCGGCGAACGGGTCGACGGTGGCGGTGACATCGGTCTCGTACGCCAGGACCTGCTGGGTACGGAGGGCCAGCCGGGCCGACTTGTCCGTCGGCAGGGCGATGGCCTCGTCGAAGGAGTTGGTGTGCAGGGACTGGGTGCCGCCAAGGACCGCCGCCAGGCCCTGGACCGCGACACGGACCAGGTTCACCTCGGGCTGCTGGGCCGTCAGTTGCACCCCCGCGGTCTGCGTGTGGAAGCGCAGCATCAGCGACTTGGGGTTCTTGGCGCCGAACTCCTCCTTCATCACCTTCGCCCAGATCCGGCGCGCGGCACGGAACTTGGCGACCTCTTCGAGGATCGTCGTACGGGAGACGAAGAAGAAGGAGAGGCGGGGCGCGAAGTCGTCGACGTCCATTCCGGCGGCGACGGCGGTACGGACGTACTCGATGCCGTCGGCGAGCGTGAAGGCGATCTCCTGCGCGGGAGACGCGCCCGCCTCCGCCATGTGGTAGCCGGAGATCGAAATGGTGTTCCACTTCGGGATCTCGGCCTTGCAGTACTTGAAGATGTCCGCGATCAGGCGCAGCGACGGCTTGGGCGGGAAGATGTACGTGCCGCGGGCGATGTACTCCTTGAGCACGTCGTTCTGGATCGTGCCGGTGAGCTGGTCGGCTGCTACGCCCTGCTCCTCGCCGACGAGTTGGTACAGGAGGAGGAGCAGCGCGCCGGGGGCGTTGATCGTCATCGACGTGGAGACCTTGTCCAGCGGAATGCCGCCGAACAGGATGCGCATGTCGTCAATCGAGTCGATGGCGACACCGACCTTGCCGACCTCGCCGCTGGCGATCGGGGCGTCACTGTCGTGGCCCATCTGGGTGGGCAGGTCGAAGGCGACCGACAGACCCATGGTGCCGTTCGCGATCAGCTGCTTGTACCGGGCGTTGGACTCGACGGCGGTGCCGAAACCCGCGTACTGGCGCATCGTCCACGGCCGTCCGGTGTACATCGACGGGTAGACGCCCCGGGTGAAGGGGTATACGCCGGGCTCGCCCAGTTTGTCGGCCGGGTCCCAGCCGTCGAGGGCGTCCGGTCCATAGACCGGCTCAATGGGCAGTCCGGACTCAGACTCGCGCGCCATGTGCTGTGCCTCCTGCTACTTGCCGGTAATCGACGACCCTCGCGACGGACTGTAGCGGCGGGGGCGCGTCGGGTGGAGGGCCGCACGCTGGGACCTTGCTCACAGCAGCTCACAGCGTGCGTTCACTTCCATCATGCGCGGGAACCATTTCCGTACGGAGGACATCCCAGGAGGCACACGGAACTGTCGGGGACGGCAGGGATCCGTAGAGGTCGGTCGGGGTCGGTAGGCAGCAGTGGGGGGCCACATGCGCAGGACATCCGGGATGCGGCGGGGATCGGTGCGGCGGAGATCTCTGGCGGCCGTCGCCGTCGTGGCGGTCACCGCGGGCTGTACGGCCCAGGCGGTGGACGGCGCGGCGGGCGATGGTCAGGACGGCCTGGGCGGGAAGCGGCCGCCGCCGCTGACGTCGGCGCCGAGCCCGTCGCCGGGCGGGAAGTCACCGGACGGGAAGTCTCCGGACGGGAAGTCGCCCGCGGGGTCGGAGGCATCGCCCGGTGTGCCGTCCAAGGGGCCCTCCAAGGCCCCGGCACAGCCCAAGGTGCTGCTGACCAAGGGTGACCGGGGCGAGCGCGTACGGGACCTTCAGGCGCGGCTGCGGCAGATCGCCTGGTTCGGCGGTCCTGGACCCACCGGGTCGTACGGCGGGTCCACGGTCACCGCGGTCAAGGGCTTCCAGGCCAAGCGCGGCCTGACCGCGACGGGCGAGACCGACGAGGTCACCTGGCAGCGGCTGCTCGACATGACCAGGAAGCCGGGCTTCTTCGAGCTGTACGCGGCGGGCGACCAGCCGGCCGCCAAACCCGATCCGCGCTGCCTGCAGGGCCGGGTGCTGTGCATCAGCAAGAAGAGCCGCACGCTCACCTGGATGGTCGACGGCCGGGCGATGTCGACGGTGGATGTGCGGTTCGGCTCGCAGTACACGCCGACCCGCGAGGGCGAGTTCAGCGTGTACTGGAAGTCCCGGCACCATCACTCGACGCTCTACGACACCCCGATGCCGTACGCGATGTTCTTCAGCGGCGGCCAGGCGGTGCACTACTCGTCGGACTTCGCGGCACGCGGCTACAGCGGGACGTCGCACGGCTGCGTGAACGTACGGAACGAGAAGAAGATCGCCGCGTTGTTCGCGCAGGTGCGCACGGGCGACAAGGTGGTCATCTACTGGTGACGCCCGCCCATGCGCGCCCGCAAGGACCGCAACCATCAATTGAGGAACCACGACGGCGAGCACC
Organism: Streptomyces sp. E11-3; assembly: GCF_046540415.1. Classification (NCBI taxonomy): domain Bacteria; kingdom Bacillati; phylum Actinomycetota; class Actinomycetes; order Kitasatosporales; family Streptomycetaceae; genus Streptomyces; species Streptomyces sp. E11-3. The sequence continues at coordinate 2,852,034 of NZ_JAZGRL010000001.1, forward strand.
CGGTCCGCGAGAGCGGCGCCGGTTTAGGCGCAAAGGGGGGAGAGGGCGAGGGTGGGACCGGGGGAACGTGTCCCACCCTCGCCTGGTGCACAGAGCCGCGGGTACGGGGGGAACCTCGGCTCGTGCGATCGCCGATGACCAGTCGGCTCACTTCATACTGCGCCACGAGGCCGGAAAGTGTCACACCCCTGAGGATCAGGAGCTGATCGAACTTTCCGACGGCTGGATCTGGAGTGCCTCCGGAGCGGTGCCGAGGCGGCTGGTGACCGAGGATCCGGTCTCGTCCAGGCTCTGCTCGGCGTCCTCGCCCCGGCCGTTGCCCGCGCCGGGCTTCTGCTCGCCCTCGGGACGGCGGTCCGCGTCGTCCCCGTCGCCGTCGCTGTCGTGCTTCTCCTGGCCGTCCTCGCCGTCGGGACGGCCTTCGCCTTCGCCGTCCCGTTCCACCGCGAGGGCGCGGTCGCAGAGCTTCTCCACGTTCCCGGCACCGTTGGCCGCGCGCTCCAGGCGGCGGCGCTTGTCCGCGGGCAGCGGCTTGCCGTTCTGGTAGTCGCGGCAGACGTCGAAGACGCGCTGGTACAGGTCGCGCTTCTCCTGTGGGGTCAGGTCGCGGCCCGCCTCGGGCTGCCCGTTGTCCTGCCCCTGCTCGTCGCCGTCCGGGGAACCGCCGCCGGGCGCCTGGGACTTCTTACCGCCATCGGAGGCTCCGGCGTCGGGCTCCGCACTGGGGTCGTCGGTATGGTCGCCGTGGCTGTGGCCGGGGTCCGGCGAGCCGGGCGAGGGGGACATCAGGGTGTCCGGGGGTGTGACCGCCGCGGAGACGGAGGTGCCGGGGCGCGGCTCGCCCTTGCTGCCGCCGTCGCCGCCGAAGGGTGCGGGCAGCACTCCGGCGCCGCCCGCTACGGCGACTCCGCCGAGGGTGCAGGCGGCCAGCGCCGCGGCGATCCCGTAGCGCATGGGCCGGCCCCAGCGGATGCGGGACGGGCGGTGTGCGGCGGTGCCGCCCCGCGAGGGGCTGACGGCGATGGCCGGTTCGGGGGCGGGGGCTCCCGCTGATGCGTGGGCCTGCCGGAACGCGGCGACCGCGGCGGCCTCGCCGGGCAGTTCGCCGGTCGCGCCCGGGACGGGGTCGCCGTGCGGTGGCAGCCCGTCCCGTGCCGCGCCGAGCGCGTCGGCGAGCCGCTCGGCTCGCGCGCGCGAGGGGGTGTCGGAGGCGTCGAGTACGGCGTCGAGGGACTCGCCGCGTAGCAACAGCTCCGCGACATCCTCGTCCAGCCACTTGTCGTACTCGTCGGTCATCACATGTCCTTCTGCGTCCGCGAACGCGAATGCGTCACACCGCCGGGGCCTGTCGGAGCGCTCGCCGCGCCCCCTCGCCGCCCCCGCTGCGGCGGTACGGCGGCCAGCCCGTCGGCGTCGCCGGCCTGGTCACCGAGCAGTTCCGCGAGCCGTTTCAGGCCGCGGTGCGCGGCGGTGCGTACGGCTCCGGGGCGCTTGCCCAGCGTCTCAGCCGCGCTCTTCGCGTCGAGCCCGACCACCACGCGCAGGACGACGGCCTCAGCCTGGTCCTGCGGGAGCTGGGAGATCAGCGCGAAGGTGTCGCCGGTGGCGAGCGCCTCCAGCGCCTCGCCCGCGGTGTCCGCGTCGCCCGGCTTCACGGTGAGCTCCGTCTCGTCCCCGCCGATGGCGGGGCGGCGGCCCCGCATCCGGATGTGGTCGAGCGCGCGGTTGCGGGCGATACGCGCCGCCCAGCCGCGGAAGCGGTCCGCGTCGCCCTCGAACCGGTCGAGATCGCGGGCGATCTGCAACCAGGACTCGGACGCCACGTCCTCGGCGTCCAGGTCGCCGACCAGTGTCCGTATGTATCCCAGGAGCCGCGGGTGCACAGCGCGGTACACAGAACGGAACGCACTCTCGTCCCCATCCTGTGCCGCGAGCACCGCGGTGGTCAGCTCCGCGTCGTCCCCCAGCACTAACTTCTCCCTAGCCCGGCGCGATGCAGAACGGTACGGCCTGAATGGGCCGCCCGTCCACGTTTGTACAACACGCAACAATGAGGTCACCGAGCGGGGTGTGACACAAAACGCACCCACGGCGCTGAAGGGAGTACGGGCCGTCACACGGTCCGTACCGTGCGTCGGCCGGGGCCTCTCCTGTGGGGGGTGGCGGCCCCGGCCGCGCATCCTCCACCCGCCTGCCCTCGCATACGTCGGGTATCCCTCACCTGCTCACCCAAACGCTCACCCAAACGGGTGTCAGTCCGCGGGTCCTCCCCGTCGGCCGGGACTGGGAGTGGGGTTACCTGCGGTGGGGTGACCTGCGGTGGAGTCGCCGACCGGGCCGCCTGTCGCGTGGCCCAGCTCCCGCGCGCAGAACGCCGCGACGGACTTCTCGCCACCCGCCTCCGTGACCAGGCGCTCCCAGGCGACACCCCCGAGCTGACGGCCGTCCGCGTTCTCGTACGCGTTGCCGTCCGCGTTCTCGTTCTCGTTCGCGTTGCGGTCCGCGTCGTCGTTCGCGTCGTCGTTCGCGTCGTCGTCCGCGCTGTCGTGCGCGCTGTCGTGCGCGCTGTCGTCCGCGTTCTCGTACGCGCGGCACAGCGCCTTGGTGTCGGATGCCTGAGTCGGCGGCGCGCCGCCCGCGGACGGCGAACTCCCGGGCCGTGGGTTCGCCGCCTTCGCACCCGTCGCGTCCGTGGGCTCCGCAGCGGCCGACTCGGGCACCACCCGCGGCGCCGACTCGACCGGAGCGGAGCTGGGCGCGGGCCTGGACACGGCCCCGCCGCCCGGCTCGCCCGTCCGCTCGCCCCGCGAGTCCGTACCCGGACCCGGCACCCCGATCCCGGCCACCGCGACACCGCCCACCGTCAGCCCCGCGACCAGCGTCCCGAGCGCGGCCCGCCGCGCGACCCGGCGCCACGGCGAGGAACGCGGCCGCCAGTCGTCCCGGCGCCGGGTGCGTCCCGTACGGACCCCGGACTCGTGTGCGGCACGGAAGGCGGCGACCGCGGCGGCCTCCGCGCCGGGGTCGACGGCGGACGGCCGCGCGGCGGCGTCCAGCAGCGCGTCGAGCCGCGGCGAGCCGGGCCCGTCACGCCCCTCGTGCTGCTCAGGCTGAACACGCCACTCGTCGTACAGGTCCCTGGGTGGCGACGGCCGGTCGGCATTCATCTCGTATCCCCCAGCGTCCGGGTGTCGTCATCCGTCACACCGGGCCGCCCCACTTGTCCCGCCAGTCGCTTCAGCCCTCGATGCACCGCGGTCCGTACGGCCCCGGGGCGCTTGCCCAACACCCGTGCGGCGCCCGGCCCGTCGAGCCCGACGACCACGCGCAGCAGCACCGCCTCGGCCTGGTCCGGCGGCAGCCCCGCGATCAGTTCGAGCGCGCGCTCGGTGGAGATCGCCTCCATGGCCTCGGCGGACGTATCAAGGCTGCCAGGGAGCTCCAACAGCTCCGACTCAAGCCCCGACTCGCGCGGCCGCTTCTTCTGCCGCCGCAGGTGGTCGAGCGCCCGGTGCCGCGCGATGGTCGCCGTCCAGCCGCGAAACCCCGCACCGTCACCGCGAAAGCGCCCCAGATCGCGGGCTATCTCCAGCCACGCGTCCGCCGCCACGTCCTCGGCGTCGTCCCCGACGATCCCCCGCAGAAAGCCGAGCATTCCGGGCTGCACCAGCCGGTACGCGACCGCGAAGGCCTCGTCGTCCCCTCCCTGGGCCCGAGCGACGGCCGCACCGAGTTCCTCGTCGTACGCACGCGCACGACGGGACTCCCCACCCTGACCCAATACGTCCCTCTTCGCGCCGGTCCGGCAAGGGTCACCGTGTCCATGACCCCACCCATACAGCGCTGATCCGCACAGAAGTGTCACAGGATCCCCATGGCCGGACCCGTCGCACCCCGGGGCCCCGACCCGAGCTCCGGCACGTCAACTCGCGCCCCTCGCATCCCTGCTGTCACAGTCCGGCGGCACGGTCCACCATCAAAGTCCGGCGTCACAATCCGCCGCGAAAGGCCGTTGCGTGCCCCTGGCCAGCCAAATCCCCGTGGGAATGGCTGGATTACCCGCCCCGCCCGGACCAACGTTTGCCAAGGCCGGCGGATCTTCTGTACTCATTGGCGATGCCGCCTGCCATGTACGCCTATCAACGCTGCCCGGGGAACGGGCCAAAAGGGGAGCGTGAGCCTATGTCGCAGCAATTCCTCGAACTACGCAGGCGTTGCGAGTCGGTCATGACCGGCCTCGACATACCTCACCCGTTTTCGATTGACGCGCTCTGCGGCCGCGTCGCGGAACAGCGCGGCAGGCCGCTGCACCGCCACCCGCTCCCCAGAGAGGCTGGTGAATCGGGCGTCTGCGGCCTGTGGCTCGCCACTTCCAGCGACGACTACGTCTTCTACGAGGCGCAGACCTCCCTGCTCCACCAGGAGCACATCGTGCTGCACGAGATCGGACACATCCTGTTCGGCCACAACACGCTGGACCCGGAGGACATCAACCGCGCTCAACCACTCCTTCCCGACCTGGAACCGGCGCACGTCCAGCAGCTGTTGGGCCGTACCAACTACTCCACCCGCCAGGAACAGGAGGCCGAAATGCTCGCCAGCCTGATACGGATGAACGCGGACACCCCGCATTCCGAGCAACCGCAGCCCCGCGGCGTGCTGGCGAAACTCGAATCGGCGCTAGGAGTGAGGGAGTCCGATGTCCACTGAGATAACGGACTTCGGGAACTGGCTCGCGGTCCCCAGTGTGGTGTGCCTCTGGTTCGCCGTACTGATGCGCACCCGCGCGGCCGCCCGCTCACAGCAGCAGCGCGGACTGTGGCTCGCCGTAGCCTCGGCGGCGGCCGCGATGACGCTCAATCTTCCCGACGTCGTCGACTTCGCCATGCGGAACGCGGATTCGACCCACGCCGTCGCACTGGCGCGGAACATGGTCGGAGTGCTCTCGGCGGGCGCCGTGCTCTACTTCGTCGCCGCCTCCATGGGCGGCCGCCGCCTGAAGACCGGCTCGGCCGTCACCGCGGGCGTCATGATGGCGATCCTGCTGGCCCTCGACCTGGCAGCGCCGCCGCACGGAGCACACGGCGTCCCGCCGGTGGGAGATCCCACGCCCTCCACCGCCTACTGGCTGACGCTCATCGCCGCGCACCTGCTCGCGAACGTCATCTGTGTTTTCGTGTGCTGGCGCTACAGCGGGCACACCGAGAGCCGCAGCCTCGCCCTGTGTCTGCGGCTCTTCGGCCTCGGCACGGCCCTGGCCGGACTCTTCTGGTTCGGCTATCTGCTCCGGATCACGCTCGACAGCACCTGGTCGCTCCCGTATCTGCCGCTCCTCATGAACCTGCACGGCCTGCTGAGGGCGGCCGCCATCCTGGTGCCGACGGCCGTCGCGCTGCGCCGCGCCAGCTCCGACATCTCCGCCGCGTGGCGGCTGTGGCCGCTGTGGCGAGACCTCGTACGGGCCGTGCCGCATGTGGCGCTGGCCGAGCCCCGGCCGAGGCTGGTCGAACTGCTGCGGCCCCCGGCCCCCCGCAGGCTGCTCGTCTACCGCAAGGTCATCGAGAGCCGCGACGCCATCCTGATCCTCAATGACTACATCGAGCCCCATGTCCCGGACCTCGCCCGCAGCCACGTCGCCGCTTCCGGCGTGCCGCCGACGGACCGCGACGCGGCCGTACTCGCGTGCGTCGTGAAGGAGGCCCGCCGGGCGAAGGCCAACGACCTTCCACAGCAGCGGAGTTCCTTCAGTACGCCCACGCTGGCGAGCAGCGACCTCGACGCGGAGAAGAGATTTCTGGTCAACGTCGCCCAGGCGTACGGCTCGGCCTCGACCCGCAGCTTCAAGCCACCGCTGCCCGAGACCACCTGAAGTCACCTGCGGACGCCCGCGGGCACCTGAAACAATTCGACGAAGCCACCCACAGCCACCCCAAGCCCCCCTCAAACCAGCACTCTGAAAGCGAAGTTCCTTGACTACGGTTCTGATCACCGGCGCCAGCGCGGGCCTCGGCGCGGCATTCGCCCGCCGCTTCGCCGCCAAGGGCTGCGACCTCGTCCTGGTCGCCCGCGACAAGGCGCGCCTGGAGCGCGCGGCCGACACGCTGCGTACGGATTTCGGCGTCAGCGTCGAGGTCCTCGCGGCGGACCTCCTCGAACCGGCGGAATGCCGGACGGTCGAGGAGCGCCTGACCTCACCGGACGAGCCCGTCCACGTCCTGGTGAACAACGCCGGGTTCGGTCTGGCGGCGCCCTTCCCGTACAGCCCCCTGGAGGACGAGGAGCGGATGCTGGACCTCCTGGTCCGGGTGCCGCTGCGACTGAGCCACGCCGCCGCCCCGGTGATGCGGGCGCGCGGCAGGGGCGCCATCCTGAACCTCTCCTCGGTGGCCGGCCTGCTGCCCACCGGGACCTACGGCGCCGCCAAGGCGTGGATCACGGCGTTCAGCGAGTCCCTGCGCGTCGACCTGGCGCCGTACGGGGTCCGGGTACTGGCCGTCTGCCCCGGCTTCACCCGTACGGAGTTCCAGGACCGGGCCGGGATGGACGTGAGCTCCCTGCCCGCGTCGGCGTGGCTGGAGGCCGACGCGGTGGTCAGCCAGGCCCTGAAGGACCTCCACCACAACCGCCCGGTCAGCATCACGGGTTGGCGCTACAAGGCCTACGCCCTCGCGGCCCGCCACCTGCCCCGCTCGGTGGTCGCCAAGAAGATGGCCCGCCCTCGCAGGCCCCCGGTAGGCACCGACTGACCAGTCCCCTCGCCTATCCGCCACTCCCCGGGGTCCGGGCGCCCATCGCGTCACGGCACAGCAGCCGCAGCGACGCCTCGCCCTCGTTCTCGAAGCAGCGGCGGGCCTCGCCCAGGGGGTCCCAGAGGCGGTCGTCCGGGGTGCGTACCACCGGGCCGTCACCGAACGGGGGTTCCTCCCAGGCGGCGTCCGCCTGGCGTACGAGGACCTCGCCCGTGTAGGCGCCGATGTCGCGCAGGGTCGCCGCGACCGCCTCGTAGGGCGGGTCCTCGCGGCGTAGTTCGCCGATCAGGCGGTCCAGGGCCCACAGGCTCGGCGGGGAGTAGTCCAGGCGCAGGCGGGCGCCCTCGCGCAGCATGGAGACCAGGTCGGCGGCCCAGCGTGCGGGTTTGCGCGCGGCGGTGGTGTTCGTCGTCTGTGGTGCGATCACACTTATTCAGCGCTCCGGGTTCGTAGATCATCACTCCCCCTTTCAGTAGATACCCTCTAGGGGTACCGTGGGTTCGCGATGTTCACCAAGGAAGTCGCCCTGCCGGGATCAGGCCGCCCCCGTGTGAAGGTCTGCGGGCTCGGCGGACGGCGGTCCGCGTCAAGCCTGGCCGCCCCTCGCCCGGCGCGACACCACCGCGCGCAGCACCCGACGGCCCTCCGTGGACACGTCGAGCGCCTGGCGCAGGCCGCCCACGCCACGGGTCGACAGCAGTTCCAGGATCCGGGTCTGGCGACGGAGTTCGCCCGCGACCAGCGGTCCCGCGCTCTCCGTCACACCCTCCCGCAGCTGCTCCGACGGCACCTCCTCGTCGGCCGCCGTGCCGAGGAGCCGGTGGATCTGCAACGCCGCCACCGAGCAGGCGTCGGCCCAGCCGCGCAGCGCGTCCGGTGCGCGCTCCTCCGGCACGGCGTCGAGCATCCGGCGGGTGAGGGCGGCCGGTTCGTCCCCGGCATCCGGGGTGGCGAGGGTGACCCGTACCGCCGCCAGCTGCTCCGACCAGTCCTCGCCGCGCTCCAGGCGCGCCCACAGCGGACGCAGGGCGTCATCCGGGGCGCCGGGGTCGCCGAGCAGGGGCAGGCATCGGTCTAGGCACGCGAGACCGCTCGCGGCCAGGCCGCGCTCATCGGCTCCGGCCATCTGTTCCACGAGGCTCATGACATCTCCTGTTGCGGACGCTGCACTTCCCTTTCTGCGTTCCGCTCCCTGGAAATGTCACAGGGTCACCGCTTCATCACGGAGACATCACAGCACCCTCACGCACATCCTCATACGCATCCTCATCCACATCCACGTGCACACCCTCACGCCTCTGGAACGCCCAGTCGTTCCAGGAAGCGGAAGAAGAGCAGCTCCGCGGAGGGCTCGGCGGGCGCGGTCAGTACGTCGGTCAGCTCCTCGGCGGTGGCCCGGTGCCCGGCCTCGGCCGCCCAGGCGACGGCCCGTTCGGCGGCGTCCCTGGCGGGCAGGAACAGGTCGTCCGGCTCCTTGCCGTCGCCGCTCAGGTACCCGGCCATCGCCTCCCGGTCCAGGCAGGCGTTCCACGCCCCGCTCTCGGGCCCGGCCGCCTCGACGGCCACGCACTCGCTGTCCATCACGAACCCGAAGAGCGCGGGCGCGCCCGTCTCCCGCGCCAGTGAGCTCATCGAGCCCACCTCCGGCACGGTGGCCTCCCAGATCTGCCAGCCGTCGGCCCGCCGCTCGTTCAGGGTGAGCCCCTCGCTCACGGCGCTGAGCGCGGCCAGTTCCGCGAGCGGCCGGTCGCTGCGGCCCACCACGTAATACCCCCAGAACCCCATGCGTGTATCCCCCATGCTCGACAGCGGCTCCCGGTAAATCCAACACACCGAACCGGGAGTTCGCTACCAAATCCGAAACCGAATCCGAACTCGAACCCGAATCCGGCTCGGAACCGGACCTGAAACCGGGCCCGAACCCGGAGCCGGGATCAGTCCAGTTTCCCGGCGAGTCGTACGAACTGAGCCCAGGGCATCGAGGGTTGCCGCGGGTCCCACACCTTCTGCGCCAGCGCCCGCAGCGGCATCCTGACCCCCGCCGCCACCTGGGCTGGTGTCTGGGCGTCCGCGAGGTCGCACCACACGGCGAGCCGGGCGCCGAGGATCTGGCCGTCGAAGCGCGTGGGCACCGGCCGGCTGCCGCGCAGCACCAGCGGGTTCCACTGCTCGTAGATCCGCTGGCCGGTCGGGTAGCGGAACTCGTTGGGCTCGCCCAGGACGTAGTAGAGGTACTCGTCGTTCAGGTTGACCAGCTTGCGGCCCGCGTTCAGATACTCCAGCGGCTCGCGCGCCCCCAGCTCCTTGCCGGTCCAGTACTCCACCTCGATGTCCCCGGCCGCCGCGACGGTGCCGCCGCGGAAGAAACCGTCGTTCCAGGCCTTGGGCTGCTTGCCGTACTGACGGACCTCATCGGCCCGGTCGTTCAGCCACCCCGTCGCCAGGTCCCGCACCCGCGCGCCAGGCCCGTACTTCTCCCGCGCGAGGCGGGCCAGCTGGGGATAGGAGGCCTCCGGGTCACGCACCGTCAGCGCGAGGTACTCGTCGGCGCCCAGGTGCCAGTACGCGCCCGGGAAGAGCTCCGCGTACTCGCTCAGCAGGTCGTCCACGATGCGCGCGGCGCCCGGCTTGGAGATGTCGACGGCGCCGCGCGCGGGCTGCCCTCGGGTGTCGCGCAGTTGCAGGTCGGGGTGGGCCTTGAGGACCGCGCCGAGGTGCCCCGGCGAGTCGATCTCCGGGATGACGGTGATGTGCAGCCGCGCGGCGAGGTCCACGATGCGGCGTACCTCGGCCTTGGTGAGGCGCTGGGCGGAGACCACCTCGGGGTGCGAGTCCGACTCGATCCGGAACGCCTGGTCGTCGGAGAAGTGCAGGCCCAGCTGGTTGTACTTGAGGTCGGCGAGCTCGCGTACCCGGCTCTCGATCCAGCGTGCGGTGAAATGCTTGCGCGCGGTGTCCAGCATGAACCCGCGCTGCGGCTTGGCGGGACGGTCGCGTACGACGCCCTCCGGTGCCGTGCCGTCCGCGCGCACCGCCTGTTTGAGCGTGCGCGTGCCGTAGAAGACCCCGGCCTCGCCGGTCCCGGAGATCCTCGCCCGCCGGTCCTTCACGCTCAGGGTGTACGCCTCCCGGTTCGCCTTCCCTGACACCAGGGCCAGCTCGACGTCGCCCGCCCGCGCCTTCACCCCTTCGCGGTACGCCAGCTTCAGCTCGCCGGCGAGCAGCCGTCCCTCGTCCGCGAGCCGCTCGGCGTCCGCCTTGGCGACCACGACCCGGCCCCCGTCGGCGGGCCGCCAACCGGGGCCGCGGGCCGCCTTGTGCTCCCGTACGGCGGGTATGACGCTCGGCGCCCGCGACAGGGGATACGAGGAGGGGCTGGGGCGGGGGCTCGGGTCGTCGGAGTGCGGCGCGCTGGGCGAGACGGGGGTCGTCGCGGCCGGTGGGGTGACGTCCGTGCGGTCCCGCTCCCCGGGGCCGCCGCCCGCGGGGCCGTCGCCGTCCGGCCACAGGGTCAGGGTCAGCACCACGGCGCCCGCGGCGACCAGGCCGCCCGCGACCAGCGCCTGTCGCCCGCTCAGCGGCCCGGTCACCGGACCGCACCCGACACGCCGACCGGGCCGACCCGTATAACCGGCATAACCGGTATGGCCGGTATCGCGGGTATGACCCGTCCGGCCTGTCCCGTCATGCTCGACATGGCCGACATGCCCATGGAAGCCCTACGCTCAAGAGAGTTCGCGTCACGTCAGAAACCTCCCATGAGGGGCGAAGTGGCGGACCAGAATCCCCTCCACCGTCCACCGCACGTGTCGAAACTCTCCCGTCCGGGTGAAATTCGCGCATCCGTCGGACGCCTCTCACGACACGTCGATAGCGTGGCGCCACTCTGCTTCCCTTTGTTCCCCTCGTTCCCCTCTTGCCCTTTCTGCTCTGGAGCGCACGCTGCCCACGCCCACCGCTTCCACCGTGCACCCGGGACTCGAGCTCTTCAACCGCGCCCCTGCGGCCACCGCCGAGTACGCCCTGCTCAGCTGCTGTGCCAGCCCTCTGTGGGCGCGGCGGGTCGCCGCCCACCGCCCCTACCCGGACCTGGGCGCGCTGCTCGCCGCCGTCGACGAGGCCAGCTACGACCTGCCGCTCGCCGACCGCTGCGCCGCGCTGGCCGCCGAGGAGCCGCCGCACCCACGGCACGGCGACACGCCGAGGGCCGCGCTCACCGCGCTGCGGGCCGCCCACGCCGCGTACGAGAGCCGTTTCGGCCACGCCTTCGTGATCAGCCTGGCGGGCGTCCGGCCGGACGAACACCTCGACCGCACCCTGTCAGGCCTGCGCTCCCGGCTCGGCAACGAGCGCGACGAGGAGCGCGCGGTCGCCGCCGAGGAACTCCGCGAGCTGGCCCGCACCCGGGTCACCCAACTACTCCAGGTAGCGGAAAAAGCGCGGGAATTTCCGGATTCCGGACAACCTGATAGCCCGTACGTGCCTCTTTGATCACACCTAAGGACCCCGAGCGAGCGCACCGACAACTCGTCGATACGATGACGAGCGGCCGGTGGACCGTACCCGGCCGGGTCAGACCGACATCGAAGCCGGCCGACCCCAATCCCCGCTCCCGGAGGGTTCTTCCGTGCCGGCTGGAACGCTGTACCGCGGCCGGGAAGGCATGTGGTCATGGGTGGCTCATCGAGTCACCGGTGTCCTCATCTTCTTCTTCCTGTTCGTGCACGTCCTCGACACCGCTCTCGTCCGCGTCTCCCCCGAGGCGTACGACACTGTCGTGGCTACCTACAAGACGCCGATCGTGGCACTGCTGGAGTACGGCCTGGTGGCCGCAATCCTCTTCCACGCACTGAACGGCCTGCGCGTCATCGCCGTCGACTTCTGGTCGAAGGGCCCGCGCTACCAGAAGCAGATGCTGTGGACCGTGGTCGCCTTCTGGGCCGTACTGATGGCCGGGGCGCTGTACCCGGTTCTCGGCCACGCCGCTCGTGAACTGTTCGGGAGCTGACGCTGATGTCTACCGACACCACCGGCGCCGTCGACGGCGTCACCCTCTACGACGTGGACAACCCCGCGCCCGTCATCGAGCCGCCGCGTAAGCGCACCAAGAAGACCCCCAAGGGGCGCGGCACCAACTTCGAGATGATCGCCTGGCTGTTCATGCGGCTCTCGGGCGTCGTCCTCGTCGTCCTGGTACTCGGCCACCTGCTGATCCAGCTCGTCCTGGACGGCGGCGTCTCCAAGATCGGCTTCGCCTTCGTCGCGGGCCGCTGGGCCTCGCCGTGGTGGCAGGCCTGGGACCTGGTGATGCTGTGGCTGGCGATGCTGCACGGGGCCAACGGCCTGCGTACGGTCATCAACGACTACGCGGAGCGGGACACCAACCGCTTCTGGCTGAAGATGCTGCTGTACACCGCCACGGTGTTCACCATCCTGCTGGGCACGCTGGTGATCTTCACCTTCGACCCGAACATCTAGGCCACGGGACCGAGGGAATCAACTGATGAAGATCCACAAGTACGACACCGTCATCGTCGGCGCCGGCGGCGCGGGAATGCGCGCGGCCATCGAGGCCACCAAGCGCAGCCGCACCGCCGTGCTGACCAAGCTCTACCCCACCCGCTCCCACACCGGCGCGGCGCAGGGCGGCATGGCCGCCGCGCTGGCCAACGTGGAAGAGGACAACTGGGAGTGGCACACCTTCGACACGGTCAAGGGCGGTGACTACCTGGTCGACCAGGACGCCGCCGAGATCCTGGCGAAGGAGGCCATCGACGCGGTCCTGGACCTCGAGAAGATGGGCCTGCCGTTCAACCGCACCCCGGACGGCACCATCGACCAGCGCCGCTTCGGCGGCCACACCCGCTCGCACGGTGAGGCCCCGGTGCGCCGGGCCTGCTACGCCGCGGACCGCACCGGTCACATGATCCTCCAGACGCTGTACCAGAACTGCGTCAAGGAGGGCGTGGAGTTCTTCAACGAGTTCTACGTCCTGGACCAGCTGATCGTCGAGGAAGACGGCGTCAAGAAGTCCGCGGGTGTCGTCGCGTACGAGCTCGCGACCGGCGAGATCCACGTCTTCCAGGCCAAGTCCGTGGTCTACGCGTCCGGCGGCACCGGCAAGTTCTTCAAGGTGACCTCCAACGCGCACACCCTGACCGGTGACGGGCAGGCCGCCTGCTACCGCCGTGGGCTGCCGCTGGAGGACATGGAGTTCTTCCAGTTCCACCCGACGGGCATCTGGCGCATGGGCATCCTGCTGACGGAGGGCGCCCGTGGTGAGGGCGGCATCCTCCGCAACAAGGACGGCGAGCGCTTCATGGAGAAGTACGCGCCGGTCATGAAGGACCTCGCGTCCCGTGACGTCGTCTCGCGCTCCATCTACACGGAGATCCGCGAGGGCCGTGGCTGCGGTCCCGAGGGCGACCACGTCTTCCTGGACCTGACCCACCTGCCGCCCGAGCAGCTGGACGCCAAGCTCCCGGACATCACCGAGTTCGCGCGTACGTACCTGGGCATCGAGCCGTACACCGACCCGATTCCGATCCAGCCGACCGCGCACTACGCCATGGGCGGCATCCCGACCAACGTCGAGGGTGAGGTCCTGGCGGACAACACCACCGTCGTGCCGGGCCTGTACGCGGCCGGCGAGGTCGCCTGTGTCTCCGTGCACGGCGCCAACCGCCTGGGCACCAACTCGCTCCTCGACATCAACGTCTTCGGCAAGCGGGCCGGTATCGCCGCCGCCGACTACTCGGCGACGGCCGACTACGTCGAGCTGCCGGAGAACCCGGCCGAGCTGGTCGTGGCGCAGGTCGAGCGGCTGCGTGAGTCCACCGGTCAGGAGCGGGTCGCGGACATCCGCAAGGAGCTCCAGGAGACCATGGACGCCAACGTCATGGTGTTCCGTACGGAGCAGACGATCAAGAGCGCCGTCGAGAAGATCGCCGAGCTGCGCGACCGCTACCTGCGGGTGTCCGTCCAGGACAAGGGCAAGCGCTTCAACACCGACCTCCTGGAGGCCATCGAGCTGGGCAACCTGCTCGACCTGGCCGAGGTGATGGCCGTCTCCGCGCTGGCCCGCAAGGAGTCGCGCGGCGGTCACTACCGCGAGGACTTCCCCAACCGCGACGACGTCAACTTCATGCGCCACACCATGGCGTACCGCGAGGTCGCCGATGACGGCAAGGACTCGGTCCGGCTCGACTACAAGCCGGTCGTGACGACCCGCTACCAGCCGATGGAGCGTAAGTACTGATGGCTACCCCCGTACTGGACAAGGCCGAGGCCCAGGCTCAGGCCGCCTACATCACGGCCACGTTCCGCATCCGCCGGTTCAACCCGGAGGAGTCGGACGCGGTGATCTGGGAGGACTTCCAGATCAAGATCGATCCGAAGGAGCGCGTCCTGGACGCCCTCCACAAGATCAAGTGGGACACGGACGGCACGCTGACGTTCCGGCGCTCCTGCGCGCACGGCATCTGCGGCTCGGACGCGATGCGGATCAACGGGCGCAACCGGCTTGCCTGCAAGACGCTGATCAAGGACATCAACCCGGACAAGCCGATCACGGTCGAGCCCATCAAGGGCCTCACGGTCCTGAAGGACCTCGTGGTCGACATGGAGCCGTTCTTCCAGGCGTTCCGCGATGTCATGCCGTTCCTGATCACCGAGGGCAACGAGCCGACGCGCGAGCGTCTGCAGTCCGCGGAGGACCGCGAGCGCTTCGACGACACCACCAAGTGCATTCTGTGCGCCGCGTGCACGTCCTCGTGCCCGGTGTTCTGGAACGACGGCCAGTACTTCGGCCCGGCGGCGATCGTCAACGCGCACCGCTTCATCTTCGACTCGCGTGACGAGGCGGGTGAGCAGCGGCTGGAGATCCTGAACGACAAGGATGGCGTGTGGCGTTGCCGCACGACGTTCAACTGCACGGACGCGTGCCCGCGTGGCATTGAGGTCACGAAGGCCATCCAGGAAGTAAAGCGCGCGCTGATCACGCGCCGCTACTAATCCGCCTGGCTGTACGCCGCCGAGGGTCCCGCCCCCCAGTTCGTCTGGGGGACGGGACCCTCGGCCGTTCCGGCTGTACGGGGTGCGGTAGGTGTGCGCGCTGTTTCGTTGGGGGGCGGGGCCGCGTGTTCTGTGCCGCGGGGTGCGCTCTGCTTCGTTGTGGGGCGGGGCCGCGTCGGGGGGTACGTGCTCACGCCGACGTCTGATCCGGTGGTGGCATAGGGGTCCCGGTGTGGACCGTCGGCGCTGCGCGCGCACCCCCCGCCCCGTCCCCTCCGGCCGGTTACGCGCCTGCGGGGGCGTGGGGGCTTGCGCCCCACCGTTGTGGGCAATCGTTCCGCAGGGCGAGGGGGGCACCTCCCGCTCGAGCGAAGTCGAGAGTGGGGGAGGGTGAGCACAACCCCTCGCCACGGGGCACCGTGACAACAAGCCCGAGGGCGCGCCCTCACCCCCGACACCCCGCACCGTGGACGCACGCCCGACGGCGCAGCCCCGGCGCGGGCTAGAGGGTTAGGCCGAGTCGGGTCAGGAGGGTGTCGACCCGCTCGTTCTCGGCGGTGAGGAAGCGGGCGAAGGCATCGCCCGAGAGGTACGCGTCGGTCCAGCCGTTGGAGCGCAGCGCCCGACGCCACTGCGGGGTCGCGCGGAGCCGGTCCAGGAGGGTGAGCAGGTCCGCGCGCTGGCGGTCGGTGAGGTCGGGTGGGGCCAGCAGGCCGCGCCAGTTGACCACCTCGAGGTCATGGCCCGCCTCGCGGAGGGTCGGCGCGGAGATGCCCGGCACCCGCGCGGGCCCGGTGACCGCGAGCACCCGCAGCTGGCCCGCGGCGATGGCGTGCCGGTACTCGGCGGAGCCGGTGAGGGCGAAGTCCACCTTGCGGCTGAGAAGCGCCGCGAGGAGTTCGCCGCCGCCGTCGTAGCGGCCGAAGGAGACGGTGGCGGGAGAGAGCCCGACCGTCTCCGCGATCAGCATCAGCGCCTGGTGGTCGGGACCGCCGACATGCGAGCCGACCCCCGCACGCAGGCCCGGCTCGCCGTGCCAGGCCGAGACCAGGTCGTCCAGGGTGCGGTACGGGGACCCCTGGGGCACGACGACGGCCTCGGGCTCCTCAATGAGGCGGGCCAGGGGGGTCGCGTCGGTCACGGGCCGGCCCGCGTCGGTGGTCAGGGCGCTGCCGACCAGGCCGAGGCCCATCTGCATCAGCAGCTTGTCGTTGCCCGACTCGTGGACGAGCCGGGTGAGCGCGGTCGTACCGGCCGAGCCGTTGAGGTTGAAGACCTCGGTCTCGGCGGTGAGCCCCGACTCCTCCAGCGCCAGGGCGACCGTACGGGCGGTGACGTCGTAGCCACCGCCCGCGGGGGTCGGCACCATGAGCCGGAGCGGTTCGTCCCGCTCCGGCTCCACGGTGCAGCCACCGAGCAGCGCTGCCAGGAGTGGCAGGAGTGTCAGCGCTGCGATGGCTCGGATTCTCATGGGTGAGGGCTCATGGTCTTGGTGCGCCTGTTTCGGCTGGGGTGTCGTGCTTCGGGTCATCCTGGCCCGCGGTCTCGGTTTTGGGCAATGCCCGGTTTCTGCGGAGCTTTCCGAAGAGCGGGGCCAGGAGCGAGAGCGCGGCGATGCCGAGCAGGGTCGCGGAGATCGGCTTGGTGACGAAGGTGCTGATGTCTCCGGAGGAGATCAGCAGCGCCTGGCGCATGGATTTCTCCATCAGGCCGCCGAGGATCACGCCCAGGATGAGTGGCGCCGCGGGGAAGTCGTTGGCTCTCATCAGGAAGCCGAGCACCCCGAAGCCGATCAGCAGCCACAGGTCGAAGGTCGAGAAGGACTGGCCGTACACGCCGACCACGCAGAAGACCACGACCAGGGGCAGGAGAAGTGCCTGGGGGGTCTTGAGCACCTTCGCGAAGAGAGGGATGAGCGGGAGGTTCAGGATCAGGAGGACCACGTTGCCGATGTACATGCTGGCGACCACGCCCCAGAACATGTCCGGCTGTTCGTCGAGGAGCAGGGGGCCCGGCTGTACGCCGAGGACCAGGAGCGCGCCGAGCAGGACCGCCGTGGTGCCGGACCCGGGCACGCCCAGGGTCAGCAGCGGGACGAAGGAGCCGACGGCGGCGGAGTTGTTCGCGGACTCGGGGGCCGCGACGCCCTTGATGTTGCCCTTGCCGAAGGTCTTGCCGTCCTTGGCGAGGCGCTTCTCGAAGGAGTACGAGAGGAACGAGGCGACTGTGGCGCCCGCGCCCGGCAGTACGCCGATGAAGAAGCCGAGCACGGAGCCGCGCCCGGTGGGGCCGCTGATCTCCTTGAACTCGCTCTTGGTCAGACGTAGGGAGCTGATCGTCCCGGTCTCGGCGCCCTGGCCGCGGCGGGTCAGCATCACGAAGACCTCGGCGAGCGCGAACACGCCCAGCGCCACGATCAGGAACTCCA
This sequence comes from Streptomyces sp. E11-3, assembly GCF_046540415.1. Lineage (NCBI taxonomy): Bacteria > Bacillati > Actinomycetota > Actinomycetes > Kitasatosporales > Streptomycetaceae > Streptomyces > Streptomyces sp. E11-3. The sequence continues at coordinate 2,869,224 of NZ_JAZGRL010000001.1, forward strand.
CACCCTCGTACAGCTCCTGGCGGCCGAAGGTGAAGCGGAGTATCGAGGTCTGCGAGTCGATGCCGACCAGCGCGATCATCACGCCGACCGTGCCGGAGATCAGGCCCTTGGTGAGGTTGGCGCCGGAGAGGGAGACCACCGCGGTCAGGCCCAGGACCATCAGCGCGAAGTACTCGGCCGGGCCGAAGCTGACGGTGAGGGAGGAGAGGGTCGGGGCGATCGTCATCAGGCCGATGACGCCTGCCGTGCCGCCGATGAAGGAGGCGATCGCGGCGATCGACAGGGCCTTGCCCGCCTGGCCCTTGCGGGCCAGGGGATAGCCGTCGAAGGAGGTGGCGACCGTGCCCGCCACTCCGGGGGCGTTCAGCAGGATCGACGAGGTCGAACCGCCGAAGATGGCACCGTAGTAGACGCCGGAGAGCATGATGATCGCCGTGATCGGGTCCATGGTGAAGGCGACCGGGATCATCAGCGAGATCGCGCTGATCGGGCCGAGGCCCGGCAGCATGCCGATCACGGTGCCGATGAGTACGCCCAGGAAGACGAAGAAGAGGTTCCCGGGCGAGAGCGCGACTCCGAAGCCGCCCATGAGGTGAGAGAAAGCGTCCATGACGGCTCCGGTCAGAAGGGCAGCGGCCCGGTGGGCAGGGCGACGTCGAGCCCTTCGGACATGGCGAGGTAGAGGACCAGCGCGACTCCGACCCCGACCAGGGCGTTCACCCAGTGCTTGCGGTAGCCGAGGTGCCAGGCCGTGCCGGAAACGAACAGTGCGGTGGACAGGACGAAGCCGAGCGGGACGAACAGCACGGCGTAGAGGGCGATCGCGCCGAGCAGTACGGCCAGCTCCAGACGGGTGTCGGAGAAGCGGCCGATGATCGGGCGGGCCTTCTCCGCGACCGCGGCCGCGGTTTGCGGTTCGATCCTTGGTTCCGGGGCCTTCGTCGGCTCCGGAGCCTGGTCCTGCTTTGTCTTCTGGAAGAACAGCGCCACGCTCAGCGCGAGCAGCACCACGCCGAGCACCCGCGGCAGCGCGCCGGGCTGGACCGGCGTCTCGACCGCGGTGAACTCCGGGATGCGGTACGCCTGCACGGTGTACGCCACGGCCAGGATGCCGAGCACCACGGCCAACTTGCGCTGGGTGAACCGGAAATGATGCATGCCCGCGCCCCTGCTACTTCTTCAGTCCGACGCTGGCGAGAACTTCCGCGTATTCCTTGTTCTGCTTGTCAAGGAACGTGCCGAATTCCTTACTGTCCATAAAGGCGTCGGTCCAGCCGAGCTTCTTGCTCTCCTTCTTCCAGGAATCCGTCTTGACCATCTCGGCGTACGCCTTCTCGTAGTACGCGACCTGACTCTTACTCAGGCCCTTGGGTGCCATCACCCCGCGCCAGATGTCGAAGACGTAGTCCACGCCGCTCTCGGTGAGGCTGGGGACCTTCGGCAGGATCGGGGAGCGCTCCTCGGAGGAGACCGCGAGCACCCGCAGGTCGCCGGAGCGCGTCAGGGGCTGCACCTCGGACGCGCCCGCGACGGCGGCGTCCGCGTGGCCGCCGAGCAGCGAGGTGAGGGCCTCGCCGCCGCCGTCGAAGGGCACGTACTTCACCTTCGAGGCGTCGGCGCCGGCCGCCTGCACGGCGCCCGCGAGGCCGACGTGGTCGAGGCTGCCGGGTCCGGAGCCACCCGCCACGCTGACGTCCTTCGGGCTGGCCTTGAGCTTCTTGGCCAGGTCGTCGAAGGTCTTGTACGGGGAGTCCGCCTTCACCACGTAGGCCAGCGGCTCGCTGTTCAGCCGGGCGATGGGGGTGAAGTCCTGGTACGTCTGGCCTGAGGTGCCCGCCAGTGGCACCAGCAGGATGGGCGGGCTGGTGACGAAGAGCTTGTGCGGGTCCTTCTCGTGCTTGGCGACGTAGGACCAGCCGATCGCGCCACCGGCGCCGGGCTTGTTCACCACCCGCAGCGGCCGGTCCACCAGGTTCGACTGGTCCAGGACCCGGGCGCTGGTTCTCGCCAGGGTGTCCCAGCCGCCTCCGGTCCCGGCGGGGGCGACGTACTCGATGGGCTTGGTCGGCTTCCAGTCGCCGCCGGAAGCCACGTTCTGCTCTCCGCCGCAGGCGGCGAGGAGCAGGACGGCCGAACCGGCCGCGACGGCCGCCTTGACTGCCCTGGGGCCTGATCGGGACATGGTTCCTCCAGCTGATGCGTACGACGGGGGGTGGGGCGTTATGCAAGCAGCGGGAGAAGCACGCGGAAAGGGGGTGGGGCGTTGTGCAGCTATTGGCGATAACGAAAGTTGTGGACATAGTGTTCACGGCCCAAGCACGCCGGTCGGCGGCACAATGTCGACCGCACGGCAANGTGGGGCGTTATGCAAGCAGCGGGAGAAGCACGCGGAAAGGGGGTGGGGCGTTGTGCAGCTATTGGCGATAACGAAAGTTGTGGACATAGTGTTCACGGCCCAAGCACGCCGGTCGGCGGCACAATGTCGACCGCACGGCAATCCGCTACGGGCCGCGCCGAGACGGGTCGAGACGGGTCGAGACGGGTCGAGAGGAAGGGGGCGGGATGCGGCGGATACCTCGGATATCCCGGATATTCGCGCCCCGGCTGTCGCTCGCCGGGCAGTTCCTGGCCCTGCAGCTCGCGCTGATCGTGGTCGTGCTCGCGGTCATCGCGGCCGTGTCGGTGGCCCAGTCGAACGCGCAGTTCCGCCGCGCCGAGGGCCGTCGGCTGCTGAGCGTGGCCGAGACCGTCGCCTCCACCGACGTCGTACGGGTCGGCCTGGCCAACACCGAGGAGCGGGGCATCCTGCAGCCGACCGCGGAGAGCGCGCGCAGCGTCTCGGGTGCCACGTACGTGATCATCACCAGCATGAAGCGGGAGGTACTGACCGATATCGACCCTCGGCGGATCGGTCAGCGGCTCCCGCTGGGCGCCAGCGAAGTACTCGCCGGACGCTCCTGGGTGGGCAGCGCCGAGCCAGTGGGCCGCGACGCGGTCGAGGCGCATGTGCCGGTGTTCGGGGAGCGGGGGCGGCTGCTCGGCGCGGTGGTCGCCGGGCGCGCCTACCCCGATCTCGGGGCGCGGATCGCCACCGCGGCGCCGTACCTGCTGGTGTATCTGGGTATCGCCAGCGCACTGGGCGCGGCGGGCTCGGTGCTGCTGGCACGCCGGTTCAAGCGGCAGACGCTCGGTCTGGAGCCCAAGGAGATCACCGCTCTGGTGGAGCACCGGGAGGCGATGCTGCACGGCATCAAGGAGGGCGTGATCGGCCTGGACGGGCAGGGCAGGGTGACGCTCGCCAACGACACCGCCGTGGACCTGCTGCGACTGCCGCCGGACGCGCCGGGGCGCACCCTGGAGCAGCTGGCCGTCGACCCCGCGCTGCACGACGTGCTCACCGGGCGCGTCCAGGGCGTCGACCAGGTGGTGATCGCCGGGGACCGGATGCTGACCCTGAACCGGATGCCGCTGGTCACCAAGACCGGGACGAGCGGCTCCGTCACCACCATGCGCGACCTCACCGAACTGGTCGCGCTCCGCAGCGAGCTGGACACCACCCGCAGCGCCACCAACACGCTGCGCGCCCAGGCGCACGAGTTCCACAACCAGTTGCATGTGATCGCGGGCCTGGTCGAGCTGGAGGAGTACCCGGAGGTGGCCCGGTATGTGCGTGGGATCAGCGGCACGCATACGCGGCGCACGGCCGAGGTGATCTCCAAGGTCGCCGACCCCTCGCTCGCCGCGCTGCTGATCGCCAAGTCGAGCCTCGCCGCCGAGCAGGGGGCCGCCCTGCGGATCACCCGGAGCAGCGGGCTCGGGCAGCTCGACGACGTCCTGTCGTCGGACCTGGTGACCGTGGTCGGCAACCTCGTGGACAATGCGCTCGACGCGGTACGCAACACCGGGCCCGACAGCTGGGTCGAGGTGGAGCTGACCGAGCGGGAGACCGAGATCCGGGTCCGGGTACGGGACTCGGGACCCGGGGTCGCCCCCGAGCTCACCGAGGAGATCTTCCGGCACGGCTTCACCACCAAGACGGCGGCCAGGGGCGGCCAGCGCGGCCTCGGTCTGGCCATCGTGCGGCTGGTGTGCACCCGACGGGGCGGCTCGGTCACGGCGGACGGCGCGGTGTTCCGGGCGGTGCTGCCTCGGGTTGCCGAGCGGGCCGCGCGGGAGGCCGTGGTGGGCGCCGCGGCGACGGAAGGAGACCTTTCATGATCCGAGTGCTGGTCGTCGACGACGACTTCATGGTCGCCCGGCTGCACAGCAAGCTGGTGGAGCGGGTCCCCGGGTTCACCGTCGTCGGCGAGGCCCGCAGCGGCGCCGACGCGCTGACCGCGGTGCGCGAGCTGCGCCCCGACCTGATGCTGCTCGACATCTACCTGCCGGACATGAGCGGCCTCGACGTACTGCGCGAGCTGCGCCGCGGGCAGAGCCCGCCGAACGACGTGGACGTCCTGGTGGTGACCGCGGCCCAGGACGCCGAGACGGTGCGCGGGGCGCTGCGCGGCGGCGCCGTGCACTACATCATCAAGCCGTTCGAAGCGCCCGTACTGCGCGAGCGCCTGGAGCACTACGCCCGTCGGCACCAGGAGCTCGCGGCGATCGCCACGCCCGGCCAGGACGACGTCGACCGGGTCTTCGGCGCGGCCCCCAGCCGCCCGGCCGCACCCCCGCCACGCCCGGTGTCCACGCCGCCCGCCGCGGGCACCGCCGTCGCGCCCGCCCGGCTGCCCAAGGGCGTCACCGAGCAGACCGCCGAACTGGTGGCCCGTACGCTCGCCGCCCACCCCGACGGCGTCTCGGCCTCCGAGTGCGCCGCGCACAGCGGCCTGTCCCGGGTCAGCGCCCGCCGCTACCTGGAGTTCTTCGTCTCCACCGGCCGGGCGGTGGTCACCCTGCGGTACGGCACGACGGGGCGGCCGGAGCGGCGCTACCACTGGGGTCCGGCCAGGCCCTGAATCCGTACCCCGTAGCGTCAGATCCAGCCCAGGGCCCAGAGCCGGAACGATCCTGTGCCGTCCGACAGGTACTGGCTGCCGGAGATCTCGTGGGTGCTCAGGACGTACTCCTTGCGCTGCCACAGCGGCACCAGCGGGACGTCACGGGCGACGATCTCCTGGATCTCCTTCAGGTCGTCGGACGCCCGGCCGCGCTCGGTGTACTGCTGGCTCTCCCGCACCAGGCGGTCGATCTTCTTGTTCTGGTAGCCGCTCTTCAGGCTCGACTCCGAACCCACCAGCGGCCCGGTGAAGTTGTCGGGGTCGGGGAAGTCCGCGGTCCAGCCGACGGCGTACGCGTCGAACTCGCCCTTGGTGAAGCCGTCCAGGAAGGCCTCCCACTCGTAGAACTCGGGCCGCACCTCGAAGAGCCCGCCCTTCTCCAGCTGTTGGGTGAGCTCCGCGGCCTCCTCCTTGCTGGCGGCGCCGTTGGAGTACGCGAGCGAGAAGGTCACCGGCACACTCACCCCGGCGTCCTGGAGCAGCTTCCGCGCACGGTCGGGATCGGGCTTCGGGTACTCCTCGAAGAACGCCACGGAGTGGCCGGTGAGTCCGCTCGGAATCAGCGAGTACAGCGGCTCCACGGTGCCGTGATACGCCCGGTCGGCGAGCTTTCCGCGGTCGATCAGCGCGGCGACGGCCTGGCGCACCTTGGGTTCGCTCATCGGCGACTGCTCGCGCACGTTGAGAACGAGGGTGCGGATGTCGGTGCCGCCGACCTCGGTCACCCGGATCTCCTTGCTCGCCGGGGTGAGCCCCGACAGCAGGGACGGCGGCATCTGACGGGCCGCGACGTCGATCCGGCCTTTCTGCCAGGCCGCGTTGAGCTGGTCGGAGTCCTCGTAGTAGCGCAGTACGGCGGCGGTGCTGGGCTGCTCGTTGGCGCCGCGGTAACGGGGGTTGGGCTCCAGCTTGACGCTCTCGCCCTCGTCGTAGGCGGCCAGTGTGTACGGTCCCGTGCCGTCCACCTTGCCGCCGGAGCGCAGCTCGTCCGCGGGGTAGCTGGCGCGGTCGACGATCGACCCGGCACCGGTGGCGACCTTGTGCGGGAACGTCGCGTCGGGCGAACTGAGATGGAACGTCACCGTCAGGCCGTCGGCCTCGACGCGGTCGAGCTGGATGAAGAGCGGGGCCGGGCCCTTCTCGGCGCCGATGGCCTTGATCCGGTCGAAGGAGTGCTTGACGTCCTCGGCCCGTACCGCGGCGCCGCTCGCGAACGTCAGGTCGCCGCGTAATTCGCAGCGGTAGGTCTGGTCCCCGTCGAACGCGCAGCTCTCGGCCGCGTCCGGGACCGGGTCCACACCGCCCGGTTCAAACGTCAGCAGCGACTGGAAGACGTTGCTGTACAGGGCCCAGGACCCCGCGTCGTAGGTTCCCGCGGGGTCCAAGGACGTCACCACGTCCGTCGTCCCCACCGTGATGATCCTCGCTTTGTCCCCACCCGACGACCAGAGCCGCCAGCCGCCCACCCCGGCGACCAGCACCACCACAACCGCCGCGATGATCCGCATTCGGACCGTACGCATCTGTGTCCCTCCCCAGTGACATGGGTCACCCAACCACAAGGGATCACCTTTGCGGTAGGGGCAGTTGGGACTGGTGAGGCGTTAGGGGTCAATAGGGGTTCAGGCCCGTTTCGAGGCCAGAGTCACCACGGTGATGTCCGATGGCGCGCCCACCCGCACCGGCGGGCCCCAGGCGCCCGCGCCCCTGGTCACGTACAGCTGGGTGTCGCCGTAGCGTTCGAGACCGGCGAGCGTCGGGTTGGCCAGGTCGGCGACGAGGTTGCCGGGCCACATCTGGCCGCCGTGGGTGTGTCCTGACAGCTGGAGGTCGACGCCGTGCCGTACCGCTTCGTGGATGGCCACCGGCTGGTGGGCGAGGAGTACGGAGGCGCGGTCGGTGTCCCGGTCCCCGAGCGCCTTGTCGTAGTCAGGCCCCTGGCCCTCGTTCTCGCCCGCGATGTCGTTGACGCCCGCGAGGTCGAAGGCGCCGAGCTCGACCCGGGCGTTCTCCAGCGGGCGCAGCCCCAGCTCCCGTACGTGGTCGACCCACTGCTCGGCGCCGGAGAAGTACTCGTGGTTGCCGGTGACGAAGTACGAGCCGTGCCGCGACCGCAGCTGGGCGAGCGGCTCGGCCGCCTGGCCGAGGTCGGCCACGCTGCCGTCCACCAGGTCGCCCACGATCGCGACCAGGTCGGGCTGTTGGGCGTTGATGGTGTCGACGATGCGCTGGGTGTGGGCGCGGCCGAGCGTCGGGCTGAGATGGATGTCGCTGACCACCGCGATCCGGTAACCGTGGGCAGCACGGTCCAGCTTGGCCAGCGGTACGGTCACGTTCTTGACCCGCGGTCCGCGCAGCACGCTGTACGTGCCGTAGCCGACGGTGCCGACGGCGGCGGCGAGCGCCGCACCGCCGACCACACGGGAGACGAACAGGCGGCGGGAGAGGTCGGAGGGGGCGGGCTGGGACTCGGGCTCAGGCTTGAGCTCAGGGGCCGGGGTCGGCTCGGGGGCGAGAGCCGGGGCCAGCTCGGG
>NZ_JAZGRL010000001.1:2876783-2886879 GCF_046540415.1 Streptomyces sp. E11-3
CCGGGGCCAGCTCGGGGGCGGACGCTGACGCGCCCTCGCCGCTGCGCGCCGCGACCGGCTGCGCCTCCCGTACGGGGGCCTCCTCCACGACCGGTGCGGCCTCGGCCTCGGTCTTGGCCGCCGCCCGCCGCTCAAGGAACCTCCGCAGCAGGGGTCGTACGGCCTCGCCCATCAGCAGCGCGAGCAGCACGTACAGCGAGAGCGCCAGCCACATATAGCCGGGCCAGGCCAGCACCTGCTGCAGCCGGAACGGCAGCCCTGCCCGCCCGCTCACCAGCGCGCCGACCATCAGGAGCGGACCGGCGACGAACACGGCCGTACCGGCGCGGCGGCCCACACCGCGCGGCGCGGTGGTGTCGCGCACGAGTCTGCGCCAGACGTACCAGTGCAGCGCGGCGAACACCGCGAGTCCGGCGAGTGCGGCGAGCACGACCAGGACGATCACTCTTCAGTCACTCCCTAGTCACTCCGTATGACGTACAGCCTTATAACGTTCGGCGCAGTACGCGCAGCGATCGGAACCCAATGCCCCCGACCACCGTCCCCAGGACAAAGGACGTGACCGCGAGCAGCAGATGCACCCAGAAGTACCCCGTCGGATCACCGGCGTCGTCGAAGGCGAGACCGCTCGCGTCCTTCCACAAATTCTTGATGAAAGTGACCCAGATGACCCAGCTCCACACCCCGAAGGCGAGCAGGAACCAGGAGACGGGACGGCTGAGCTTCATGGGCTCAGTATCGCGGCTGTCCCTTTCGTGCCGTCGCCGGGGTGCGCCGGGGCGGGTGTCCTCAGCCACACCCTGTACGTTTCCGACCGTGTACGCCTTCAAGAAGACCGCTGTCGTGGTCACTTCTGCCGCTTTGCTGACGATGTCCGCCACGGTTCCCGCGCTCGCGGACGACAAGCCAGGCAAGGCCGATAAGGCCGACAAGGCCGACGAGAAGCCCAAGCCACCGGACACGATGTCGAAGGTCGGCGGCATCCGGCTCAGCCGACCGGGTACCCAGCTGGAACTGCGCGGCGACGCCCCCGTGCTGCCGAAGAAGCTGTCGGGGCGTTCCTGGATCGTCGCGGACGCCCAGTCCGGTGACGTGCTCGCCGCGCACAACGCGCACTGGCGACTGGCCCCGGCGAGCACCATGAAGATGCTCCTGGCGGACACCCTGCTGCCGAGGTTCCCGAAGACCCGGGAGCACAAGGTCGACCCGTCGGACCTGGAGGGCATGGGTGCGGGCAGCAGCGTGGTCGGCATCAAGGAGAACCAGACCTACACCGCCCGCGAACTGTGGCTCGGGGCCTTCCTCGCCTCCGGCAACGACGCCGTACACGTCTTGTGCGCCATGAACGGCGGCAAGAAGAAGACCGTACTGGACATGAACAAGCGCGCGCAGGAGCTCCAGGCGCTCGACACCTACGTGGTCAACCCCGACGGCTACGACGCCAAGGGCCAGGTCTCCAGCGCGTACGACCTCACGCTGATCGCGCGCTCGGGCATGCAGAAGAAGGACTTCCGCGAGTACGCCGCGACGGCCACCGCCAAGTTCCCCGGCAAGGAGAAGAAGGGCGGCAAGAAGGGCAAGCCCTTCGAGATCCAGAACACCAACCGGCTGCTGACGGGCGCGCGGGGTGTGACGCCGTACCCGGGCATCGCGGGCGTCAAGAACGGCTCCACCACGCACGCCGGGACGACCTTCACCGGGGTCGCCGAGCGGGACGGCACGGTGCTCCTGGTGACCGTGATGAACCCGGACTCGGACGAGAGCAGCGCCGTCTACAAGGAGACCGCGCGGCTCCTTGACTGGGGCTTCGCCGCGTCCGGCAAGGTGGCGCCGGTCGGCGAGCTGGTTCCGCCGAAGGACGTGAAGGTGGGCGGCGGGGCGTCGGAGGCCGCGCCGGCGCCCGGCAAGGAGAAGAACGAGGGCGCCACCCCTGCGGCGGCGGCTTCGGAGGGCTCCAGTGGGCTGGGGATCGCGCTCGCGGTCGTCGGGGGCGCGGTGGCGCTGGTCGGCGCGGGGGTGTTCGTGGTCAACCGGCGGTGGCCGCTGGGCCGTCGGGCTCGTTCTTGACGTCTTCACCGTCTTCCGCTGCGTCTTCCTCAGCCTCTTCTGCTGCGGGCTGCTTCTCCTCTTCTGCTGCGGGCTGCTTCTCCTCTTCTGCCGTGCCCGTCGCCGTCCACGCGGCACAGAACACGAGCACCTTCGCGGTCAGGTTGATCCAGATCAGCAGGGCCACCGGCACGCCGAACGCGCCGTACATGGACTTCGCCGCGACGCCCTTCATATAGCTGCCGAGCAGCGCCTTGAGGAGCTCGAAGCCAACCGCTCCGATGAGCGCGGCGACGACCAGACGGTGGCGCGGCGGTTGTACGCCGGGCAGCAGGGTCAGCGTGTAGAGGAGGATCAGGAAGGCGGCGAGTACGGCGAGCGCGAGTACGGCGACCAGGAGGACCCAGCCGATCGGGCCCTCGTCGTCGAGGCCCAGCTTCCGTACGAACCAGAACAGCGCGGTGTTGCCGAGGGCCGACGCGGCCAGCGAGAGGAGTCCGGTCAGGCCGAGGCCGACCAGGACGCCCGCGTCCTTGAGCTTGCGCACGATGGCGTTCTCGTCGGCGTCCTCCAGGCCCCAGACGGCGCGCAGCGACTCCCGTAGCGAGCCGACCCAGCTGATGCCGGTGAACAGCAGCAGAGCACCCGCGACGAGTCCGACGGTGCCCGCGTTCTCCACCAGATTGGCGATGTCCAGCTGCTCCGAGATGCCGGGCACCTGCTCGGCGAGCTTGTCCTGGAGGTCCTGTTGCTGCTGGGTGCTGAGGGTCGCGGCGGCGATGGCGGCGGCGACGGTGAGGAGCGGGAAGAGCGCGACGAAGCTGGTGAAGGTCATCGCGGCGGCCAGCCGCGTCCAGTGGGCCCGGTCCAGGGTCTCGTAGGAGCGCCACGCGTGAGTGGTCATCAGCCGCGTGACGATCGGCCCGACCACGGGGAGCTTCTTCAGCCAGTCCATAGGACCAGAATCCCAGCACGGCGGACAGCGCCGGGCCGACCGCCGCGCCGGAGTGTCGGACGGGCTCCGTTGGAGCCCGTCCGGCGATTGAGGACTCTCAGGAAGGGGCGCGGTGGGGGGCTAAAGCCCTGACCTCAGCCCACGCGCCACCTCAGCGAGCGAAGCCATCGCCCCCATCTGCAAACCCGGCCCGAACGTGATCCGAGTAGCCCCCGCCTCACCCATCGAGCGCAGGCTCACCCCCGAGGGGTGGGCGGCCGCGTTGATGGGCCCCTCAATGCCTGCCCGAAGCTCGGGCAGTGCCTCCACCGGGGCCAGGATCGGGTACACGCAGTCCGCCCCGGCCGCCACATACAGCCGCGCCCGGTTGACCGCGGCCGCCACGGGATCGGCCGCCTCTCGTACGAACGTGTCCACGCGCGCGTTGATGAAGAGCCGATCCCCCGCCTCGGCCCGCACCTCCGCCAGCCGGTCCGCATGGCGCCGCGGGTCCTGGAGGACCCCTTCCACGGAGTCCTCCAGGTTCACCCCGACCGCCCCGGTCTCCAGGACCCGTTCCACCAGTTCCTTGGGGGCGAGCCCGTACCCGGACTCGACATCCGCGGAGACCGGTACGGACACGGCCCGGACGATCCTGGTCACCGCCGCGAACATCTCCGCGGCGGGTGTGGACCCGTCCTCGTAGCCGAGCGAGGCCGCGACCCCGGCGCTGGGCGTCGCGAGGGCCGGGAATCCGGCCTCCTCGAAGACCCGGGCGCTGGCGGCGTCCCACGGTCCGGGCAGGACCAGCGGGTCGCCGGGAGCGCGGTCGTGGTGCAGCGCGCGGAACATCCGTACCTCACCCATGTCGGATGCCCCTTACTTGAAGTCGCCGGGCTTGTAGTGGCCCGGCACCATCCGGGTGGTCACGGCGAACCGGTTCCACGCGTTGATCACCGTGATCGCGGCGATCAGATGGCCCAGCTCCCGCTCGTCGAAGTGCTTGGCGGCCTTCTCGTACACCTCGTCCGGTACGAAGCCGTCGGTGAGGACGGTGACCGCCTCGGTCAGCTCGATCGCCGCGAGCTCCTTCTCGGTGTAGAAGTGCTTGGACTCCTCCCAGGCGCTGAGCTGGACGATCCGCTCGACGGTCTCGCCCTGGGCGAGCGCGTCCTTGGTGTGCATGTCGAGGCAGAAGGCGCAGTGGTTGAGCTGCGAGGCGCGTATCTTCACCAGTTCGTTGATGACCGGGTCCAGGCCCTGCGCGGCGGCCGCGTCCAGTTTCACCATGGCCTTGTAGGCCTCGGGCGCCTGTTTGGCCCAGGCGAGTCGGGGGGTGTGCTCGGGTGCGTACTCCCGTACGTGTTCCGTCGTCATGGGTACGAACTTAACTGCCAGGCAGCCCAGGGGTATGGTCCATTCCTATGCCAGAATCTTGGGCCAATCTGGGCGTCGACGGCGTCGATCTGCATCTGGACGTGGGCTCTTCGGGGCTGCGCAAGGGGCTGACCGACGCCCTGCGGGAGGCCGTACGCGGCGGTCGGCTCGCCCCCGGCACCCGGCTGCCCTCCTCGCGCTCGCTCGCCGTCGACCTGGGTATCGCGCGCAACACGGTGGCCGACGCGTACGCGGACCTGGTGGCCGAGGGGTGGCTGACCGCTCGGCAGGGCTCGGGGACGCGGGTCGCGCAGCGGTCCGTGCCGCGGCCCCTCGCGCCGCCGATGCCGCCGCGGAGCAGCGGTTCGGTGGCGTACAACCTGCTGCCCGGCACCCCCGACCTCGCCTCCTTCCCGCGCGCCGAGTGGCTCAGGGCCGCCCGGCGCGCGCTGGGTGCGGCGCCCAACGAAGCGCTCGGCTACGGCGATCCGCGCGGGCGGATCGAGCTGCGTACCGCGCTGGCCGACTATCTGGCGCGGGCCCGTGGCGTCTACGCGGACCCGGACCGCATCGTCGTCTGCTCCGGCTTCGCGCACGGGCTGATGCTGCTGGCGAAGGTGTTGCGGGAGCGCCGGGTGCGGGAGGTCGCGGTGGACTCGTACGGGCTCGACGTCCACTGGGATGTGCTGGCCGCGGCCGGGTTGCGGCTGCCGCCGCTGCCGTTCGACGCGCTCGGCACCCGTACCGAGGAGCTGGCGGCGATGCGGCCGGGTGCGGTGCTGCTGACGCCCGCGCACCAGTTCCCGATGGGGATGCCGCTGTCGCCGGGGCGGCGCGCGGAGGCCGTGGAGTGGGCGCGGCTCAGCGACGGGCTGATCTTGGAGGATGACTACGACGGCGAGTTCCGTTACGACGGTCAGATGGTCGGTGCGCTGCAGGGCCTGGACCCGGACCGGGTGGTCTACATGGGGACGGCCAGCAAGTCCCTGGCGCCGGGGCTGCGGCTCGGCTGGATGGTGCTGCCCGGCTCCCTGGCGTCCGTCGTGGCCGAGGCCAAGGGGCCCGAGGACTGGGCCTGCGGGTCCCTGGACCAGCTGACGCTCGCGGAGTTCCTGACCTCGGGGGCGTACGACCGCCATGTGCGCGGGGCCCGGCTGCGCTACCGCAGGCGGCGTGACCAGCTGGTGGAGGCGCTGCGGGAGCACGCCCCCGAGGTCACGGTGAGCGGGATCGCGGCGGGGCTGCACGCGGTGCTCGAACTCCCGCCGGGCACCGAGCAGTCGGTGCTGCGCGGCGCCGCCTGGCAGCGGCTCGGCATCCTCGGCCTCAGCCGCTTCCGCCACTCGGACGCCGATCTGCCCGCGCGCGACGCGGTGGTCGTGGGCTACGGGACGCCCCCCGACCACGCGTGGGCGGGCGCGCTGGACGCGCTGTGCCGGGTGATGCCATGAGGCATGCTGAGTTCGGCACAACATTCAACCAATCACGGGGGATGGCTGACATATGACGAGGCATCGGCAGCTCAGGCATCGGCAGCTGAGGAAGGGCGGCGTGGCGCTCGCCGCAACCGCCGTTCTGATGACGGCGCTCGCGGCGTGCGGCAGCTCCGGCACCAAGAAGTACTGCGTGGACGAGGACGACTTCCGCAGCGGCCGCGGCTATCGCGTGATCGACAAGAAGCACTGCGAAAGCTCCGGCTCCAAGGGGTCGGACTCTTCGAAGCTCACGATCAAGGGCATCTCGGACCCGGAGTGGTACTACAACGGAAAGAAGAAGAAGGGCCGAGCCAAGAACGGCACCTTCGACAAGCCCAGCTAGTCGGGCTAGCCCGGCTGGCCCGACCAGAGCGTGTTGCGGGACCCGGGTGGCGTCCCGGGTCCCGCGTGGGCCGCGGGCGCGGGGTCAGTCGGCTATGTACCGCCGCAGGTTCGCGGGCTTGAGGCCCGCCGCGTCCGCGGCGTCGAGTGCGCGGGTCAGGTCGGCCTCCAGGGTGGCGCCCATGTGCAGCAGGATGATGTCCCCTGACCGCAGCTCCTGCTTGAACTGCTGGCCCCAGGACAGGTCGTGGGTCCACATCACCAGGGCCTCGGCGCCGCAGGCACGCGCCACCGTCCGGGTGTCGTCGTTGTAGTACGGCCAGGGGTACGTCGCGCCGCCCGAGGGGCGGAAGAGGCGGGGGCTGTCGCCGAAGGCGGCCAGTTGCCGGTCGCGGGCGCCGCAGACCTCCGCGCGCTGCATCTGATAGCTGAGCTTGGTGAGGTCGGGGTGGCTGACCGTGTGGTTCTCGACCCGGGACGGCCCGTTGGCCAGGAGGGTGCGGTAGTGGTCCGGGTACGCCTCATAGGCGCCGGGCAACAGGAAGAGTGAGGCCGGGACTCGGCGGTCGCGCAGGAGTTTCAGCGCTCCGGTGGCCTGGTCGGCGCCCCAGCCGTCGTCGATGGTGATGAAGACGACGGGGTCGTCGGTGTCGACCTTGGTGACGACCGGGACGGGCTCCGGCCAGGTCTCGTCCGGCGCCGCGGCATGGGCCGGACCGGCGAGGCCGAGGAGCAGCAGAACGGGTACGAGGACGGCGAGCGTTACTCGGGTTCTTCGCATGAGCCGCATCATTGGTCCAGACCAACTCCGCTGTCAACGCCCCGCATTGAGCCACTCGCCGCCCCCGAAACGGACCTCCCCGGTCCGCCGGGCTCCCCGTCCATCAGCCGCCCGTCAGCCGCCCGTCAGCCGCCCGTCAGCCGCCCGTCAGCCGCCCGTCAGCCGCCCAGCGTCGCCCGCAGCTGGTCCAGGCCCCAGTCCAGGTCCTCCTTGCTGATCACCAGCGGCGGCGCGATCCGGATCGTGGAGCCATGGGTGTCCTTGACCAGCACCCCGCGGTCCATCAGCTTCTCGGAGATCTCCCGGCCCGTGCCGTAGACCGGGTCGATGTCCACGCCCGCCCACAGCCCGCGCCCGCGCACCTCGCGCACCGCACCGCCACCGGTGAGCAGACCCAGCTCGCGGTGCAGATGCTCGCCCAGCTCGGCGGCCCGCTGCTGGAACTCCCCGGTCCGCAGCATCGCGACGACCTCCAGCGCCACCGCGCAGGCCAGCGGGTTCCCGCCGAAGGTCGAGCCGTGCTCGCCCGGCTTGAACACGCCGAGCACCTCGGCGCTCGACACCACCGCGGAGACCGGGACGACGCCGCCGCCCAGCGCCTTGCCCAGGACGTACATGTCGGGCACCACGCCCTCGTGCTCGCAGGCGAAGGTCTTGCCCGTACGGCCGAGCCCGGACTGGATCTCGTCCGCGATGAACAGCACGTTCCGCTCCTGCGTCAGCTCCCGCACCCCCGCCAGATAGCCGTGCGGCGGCACCAGCACCCCGGCCTCGCCCTGGATCGGCTCCAGCAGCACGGCCACGGTGTTCTCGGAGACCGCGTGCTCCATCGCGGTGAGGTCGCCGTACGGCACGATCTCGAAGCCGGGCGTGTACGGCCCGAAGTCGGCTCGGGCCTCACGGTCGGTCGAGAAGCTCACGATCGTGGTCGTACGGCCGTGGAAGTTGTTCCCCGCGACGACGATCTTCGCCGCGCCGTCCTTGACGCCCTTGACCTGGTACCCCCACTTTCGGGCGGTCTTCACCGCGGTCTCCACCGCCTCCGCGCCGGTGTTCATCGGCAGCACCATCTCCATGCCGCAGAGCTCGGCCAGCTGGGTGCAGAAGTCCGCGAACCGGTCGTGGTGGAAGGCCCGCGAGGTGAGCGTCACCCGGTCCAGCTGTGCCTTGGCCGCCTCGATCAGGCGCCGGTTGCCGTGGCCGAAGTTGAGCGCCGAGTACCCGGCGAGCATGTCGAGATAGCGGCGGCCCTCGACATCCGTCATCCACGCGCCGTCGGCCGTCGCGACGACGACGGGCAGCGGGTGGTAGTTGTGCGCGCTGTGCGCATCGGCGGCGGCGATGGCCGCTGCCGTGGCGCCCGCCGTCGAGGACGGCTGGCCTGCTGCGGACGGCTGACCTGATGCAGTCGTACGAGACACGGGATCTCCGTTCGTTCTGCGGTGAAGGGCGGGGGTGATGCCCTTTTCTATCCTCGTTCGCATGCTGGACGAAGAAACCTCGCCCGGCGTCGCCCGGTAGTCTGCCCCCAGGACCGTGACTGGCGTGCTGAGATGGGATGGACCATCGGGGAGCGGTCCTTGAACTGTGTGCCGCGCGCCTGGGCCGACCCGTGTACGAACGTCACGTCCGGAGGTCCGTCCGTCATGCCAGAGTCCGCCAAGGCCACACAGCCGACCCACCCCGCCGCGTCCACCGCCTTCCGCAGCGCACTCGAAGTGATCCGCGGAGTCGAGCCGCGAGTCGCCGACGCCATCAGCCAGGAGCTCGCCGACCAGCGCGAGATGCTCAAGCTGATCGCCAGCGAGAACTACGCGTCCCCGGCCACGCTGCTCGCCATGGGCAACTGGATGAGCGACAAGTACGCCGAGGGCACCGTCGGCCGCCGCTTCTACGCCGGCTGCCGCAACGTCGACACCGTCGAGGCGCTCGCCGCCGAGCACGCCCGCGAACTCTTCGGCGCCCAGCACGCCTACGCCCAGCCGCACTCCGGCATCGACGCCAACCTGGTCGCCTTCTGGGCCGTACTCGCCCAGCGGGTCGAGGCCCCCGCCCTGGAGCGGGCCGGTGTCCGCCAGGTCAACGACCTCTCCGAGCAGGACTGGGCCGAACTCCGCCGCGAGCTCGGCAACCAGCGCATGCTCGGCATGTCCCTGGACGCCGGCGGCCACCTCACGCACGGCTTCCGCCCCAACATCTCCGGCAAGATGTTCGACCAGCGCAGCTACGGCACCGACCCGACCACCGGCCTGGTGGACTACGAGGCCCTGCGCAAGACCGCCCGCGAGTTCCGCCCCATGATCATCGTGGCGGGCTACTCGGCCTACCCCCGGCTGGTGAATTTCCGCGTCATGCGGGAGATCGCCGACGAGGTGGGCGCGACCCTGATGGTGGACATGGCCCACTTCGCGGGCCTGGTCGCGGGCAAGGTGCTGACCGGTGACTTCGACCCCGTACCGCACGCCCAGATCGTGACCACCACCACGCACAAGTCGCTGCGCGGCCCGCGCGGCGGCATGGTCCTGTGCGACTCCTCGCTGGCCGACCAGGTCGACCGCGGCTGCCCGATGGTGCTCGGCGGTCCGCTGCCGCATGTGATGGCCGCCAAGGCGGTGGCGCTGGCCGAGGCCCGCCAGCCCTCCTTCCAGGACTACGCCCAGCGGGTCGTGGACAACTCCCGGGCGCTGGCCGACGGGCTGATGCGCCGCGGCGCGACCCTGGTCACCGGCGGCACCGACAACCACCTCAACCTGATCGACGTCGCCTCCTCCTACGGCCTCACCGGCCGCCAGGCCGAGTCCGCCCTCCTGGACTCGGGTGTGGTCACCAACCGCAACGCCATCCCGGCCGACCCCAACGGCGCCTGGTACACCTCCGGCATCCGTATCGGCACCCCCGCGCTGACCACCCGCGGGCTCGGCGCGAACGAGATGGACGAGATCGCCGCGCTCATCGACACGGTCCTCACCACCGCCCAGCCGGGCACCACCAGCAAGGGCGCGCCCTCCAAGGCGCAGTACGTACTGGAGCCGAAGATCGCCGAAGAGGTCTCCCACCGGGCCACCGACCTGCTGGCCCCCTTCCCCCTCTACCCCGGCATCGACCTGAGCTGACGGCCGCGGGGGGGGGGGGGGGGGCGCC
>NZ_JAZGRL010000001.1:2886958-2903610 GCF_046540415.1 Streptomyces sp. E11-3
GTGGGGGCGCGCCGACGCCCCCCCCCGCCGCCGTGTGTTCCCTGTCTCATTCGCCACGCTCCGCCGCTAGTCGCCGCCCCAAGCCGGGCCACCTGCGCCCGAACCCGCCACAGCACCTGCGAGAATGGCCTACATGGCCTCTGATCGTCCCCGCGCGCTCTCCGGTATCCAGCCCACCGCAGGTTCCTTCCACCTCGGGAACTACCTCGGTGCGATCCGTCAGTACGTCGCCCTGCAGGAGACGCACGACGCGTTCTACATGGTCGTCGACCTGCACGCGATCACCGTTCCGCAGGACCCGGCCGAGCTGCGCGCCAACACCCGGCTCGCCGCCGCGCAGCTGCTCGCCGCCGGTCTCGACCCGGAGCGCTGCACGCTGTTCATCCAGAGCCATGTCCCCGAGCACACGCAGCTCGGCTGGGTGATGAACTGCCTCACCGGCTTCGGCGAGGCCTCCCGGATGACCCAGTTCAAGGACAAGTCCGCCAGGCAGGGCGCGGACCGCGCCACCGTCGGACTGTTCACGTACCCGGTCCTCCAGGTCGCCGACATCCTGCTCTACCAGGCCGACCAGGTCCCCGTCGGTGAGGACCAGCGCCAGCACGTCGAGCTGACCCGCGATCTCGCCGAGCGCTTCAACTCGCGTTTCGGACAGACCTTCACGGTCCCGGCCCCGCACATCGTCAAGGAGGTCGCCAAGATCTACGACCTCCAGGACCCGTCGATCAAGATGAGCAAGTCGGCCTCCACACCCAAGGGCCTGGTCAACCTGCTCGACGAGCCCAAGGTCACGGCCAAGAAGATCAAGAGCGCGGTCACCGACACCGAGGCCGAGATCCGCTTCGACGCCGAGCACAAGCCGGGCGTCAGCAACCTCCTCACCATCTACTCCACCCTTACGGACACCGGAATTCCGGAACTGGAGCAGAAGTACGAGGGCAAGGGCTACGGTGCGCTGAAGACGGACCTGGCCGAGGTGATGGTCGAGTTCGTCACCCCGTTCCGCGCTCGCACCCAGGAATACCTGGACGACCCGGAGACGCTGGACTCACTCCTCGCCAAGGGCGCGGAGAAGGCCAGGGCCGTCGCCGCGGAGTCCCTCGCCCAGGCGTACGACAAGGTGGGCTTCCTGCCCGCCAAGCACTGAGCAGCACGCGCCACACGCACGTACTGACACTGACAGCCCCTGCCCACCACACAGGAGGAGAACGACGTGGGGACCGTAACGCTCGGCGTTTCGATCGCGGTCCCGGAGCCACACGGCAGCCTGCTCCAGGAGCGGCGCGCGGGCTTCGGTGACCCCGCGGCACACGGCATCCCCACGCACGTCACCCTGCTCCCGCCGACCGAGGTGCCCGCGTCGGCGGTGCCCGCCATCGAGGCGCATCTCGCCGAGGTGGCGGGCGCATCTCGGCCGTTCCCGATGCGGCTGTACGGCACCGGGACCTTCCGGCCGCTGTCGCCCGTGGTGTTCGTCCAGGTCGTCGAGGGCGCGGCGGCCTGCACCTGGCTGCAGAAGCAGGTCAGAGACGCCTCGGGGCCGGTCGCCAGAGAGCTGCAGTTCCCGTACCACCCGCATGTCACGGTGGCGCACGGCATCGCCGAAGAGGCGATGGACCGGGCGTACGACGAGCTCAGCGAGTACGCGGCCGACTGGTCCTGCACCGGCTTCGCGCTGTACGAGCAGGGCGGGGACGGGGTCTGGCGCATGCTGCGCGAGTTCGACTTCGGCTCCCTGACGGTCCCGGCGCAGGCCGAGGCCCCGCAGGCGGAGGCCCCGCAGACCGAACCCCGCCCGTCGGCGCCGCGGGGTACGCTGCCCGCCCACTGACCATCGCGCGGCGAGGAGGACCCATGCGGGCTGTACGCGGCAGGGCTCGGGCAGCGTCCGTCCTGGGCGCCGTGCTCGCGGTCCTGGCGGCCGGATGCGGTACGGGCGCGACGGGGTCCGGTACGGACGGGAAGACTCCGCCGAAGCGCAGCAGCCCCGCTCCCCCGGCCACCCCCGCCTGGAAGTTCGTGTACACGGATCTGGCGGGGGACGGCGCGTTCCGATCCGTGGCGGCCGCGTCCGCCGACGACCTCTGGGCCATCGGGCAGCACCGCGTGCAGAAGCCCAGCGACACGGGGATCTCCGTGTTCCTCTACCGCTCGACCGACGGCGGCGCGCGGTGGAAGCGGCAGCCGCTGCCCGAGGGCTTCGCCACCAGCGCGGGCGACACGCGGCTGGAGGCCTCGGATACGGGGTCCGGCGAGGTCTGGCTGCTCGGCGCTGGCGCCGACGGTTCGACGTGGGTCGCCCGCTGGGACGGCACCCGCTGGCGCCAGGTGCCAAGCCCGCCGCGCGCGGACTGGCAGCGCGCGGCCCACCACGCCGTCGGCGACACGGCCGCCCTGGGCCCGGACGACCTGTGGATGCTCCGAGGGCAGGACCAGGTGGTGCACTGGGACGGCGAGCGGTGGACCGTGCTGGACCTGCCCGCCAAGGCGGTGGCCCTGGACAGCACGGCGGACGGCACCCTCTGGGCGGTCGGCCACCGGGACAGTGGCCCCGGCGTCGACCGCCCGAACGGCGAACTGAGCCAGCCCGCGGCGATGCGCTGGGACGGCAGCACCTGGAAGCTGACCGAGACCCCCGTCTACCGCTTCCCCGAGCCGGTGCCCGCGGAGCCCGGCGCCTCGCTCAGCGGCGTCGTCGCGCTCTCCGAGAGTGAGGTGTGGGCGTCGGGCTCGCACAGCTTCAACCACGGTGAGGGCGAGAACGAACCCGCCGACGAGCACATCACGCTGCGCTGGGACGGCAAGCGCTGGGCCGAAGCCAGGGCAGGCGGCGCCTGCAAAGACCGCGCGGTGGTGGCCGGTGACGGCGCGGGCGGCCTGTTCCTGCGAAGCCACCGGCACCTGGCCGCGGACGGCACCTGCGCCAGGATCGGGCGGCCGAAGCTGCCGGCCACCGGCGAGATCACGCCCACGGGCAAGCAGCAGCTCTGGCTGGACGACATCGTCCCGGTGCCGGGCACGGGGAAGGTCCTGGGCGTGGGCCACGTGACCGTCCGGCAGAGCGGCAACCCGCTGACGCTGCCCGCCATCGTCACGTACGAGAAATGACCGTGCCGGGCACCCCACGATGGGGACGCCCGGCACCGGTCGGCTCAGCGCGCTGATCAGCTCAGCGTGAGGTTACTTCTTCGGGATCCACTGCTCCCAGGTGGACTTGTTCTCCTTGATCCACTTCTCGGCGGCCTTGTCCGACTTCATGCCGTCGACCTTCATGTAGGAGACGACCGCGTCCTGGTCCTTGTTCGACCACTTGAAGTTCTTCAGGAACTTCGCGGCGTCGCTGCCACCGTCGCTGAGGTCCTTGCTCATGAACTTCTCAAGGTCGACCTGCGGGTAGCCGCAGTCCGCCTGGTCCGCGGGCTCGTTGCAGCCCTCCTTGAACTCCGGCAGCTTCACCTCGACCAGCTCGATCTGGTTCTGCAGCAGCTGCGGGGTCCACCAGTAGGTGAGGAAAGGCTTCTTCGCCGCGTACAGGCGCTTGATCTCCTTCTGCTGGGCCGCCTCGCTGCCGCTGGGCACGTGCTTGAAGTCCAGCTTCAGGTTCTTGATGATGCCGGTGTCGTGCTGCGAGTACTCCGGGTCGGCACCGATGAACTGGCCCTTGTCGCCGCTCTCGGACGTCTTGAAGTCCTTGGCGAACTTGTTGAGGTTCTTCCAGTCCGTGATCTCGGGGTGCTTGTCCGCGTAGTACTTCGGGACGTACCAGCCGATGTGGCCCTGGACGCCGAGCTCACCGGCCGAGACGACCGACTTCTTCTTGTCGACGTACGTCTTGAGCTCGTTGGGGTTGCCGTGCCAGTCCTCGAGGAGGGCGTCGGCCTTGCCTCCGTCGAGGGCCTTGAACGCGGCGGCCTCGTTCATCTGCGTGACGTCGACCTTGACGTCCAGCTCGTCCTCGAGGAGCTTCTTGGCGACCGCGATGTTGGCCTCGGCGCCGGCCCAGTTGGGCTGCGCCAGGGTGATCTCGTCGCCGTCGCCGGAGGACTTGGTCTCGGCGGCGCTGCAGGCGCTGAGCGCGATCATGCCGACCGCGGCGGTACCGGCGATGAGGGAAATACGTATCCGCTTGCTGTTCATGGGGAAGCTCTGCTTTCTGTTCACTGGCGGGAAAACCCTGGGGGACATGAGGGGGGTGGGGAAAGGGGGACGCGGTACGGAGGCGTCAGCGCTGAGCGCTCCGGCCGCGGGGCTGGGACAGGCGGTCGAACATGATGCCGAGGCAGACGATCGCCACACCGGCCGAGAGGCNCTGGGGGACATGAGGGGGGTGGGGAAAGGGGGACGCGGTACGGAGGCGTCAGCGCTGAGCGCTCCGGCCGCGGGGCTGGGACAGGCGGTCGAACATGATGCCGAGGCAGACGATCGCCACACCGGCCGAGAGGCCGAGGCCCAGTTCGCTCTTGGCGAGGCCGAACACCACGTCGTAGCCGAGCTCGCCGCCGCCGATCATGCCGGCGATGACCACCATCGACAGGACCAGGACGACGCCTTGGTTGACGCCGACCAGCAGGCCCCTGCTGGCCATCGGCAGCTTCACCTTGAGGAGTTGCTGCTTGCTGGTGGAACCCAGCGAGCGGGAGGCCTCAAGGACGGTCGGGTCGACCTGGTTCAGGGCCTGGGTGGTGATCCGGATGACCGCGGGCGACGCGTACAGGACCGCCGCGATGATGCCCGCGGTACGGCCGAGACCGACCAGGGCGATCACCGGGATCAGATAGGCGAACTGCGGCAGCGTCTGCATGACGTCGAGTACCGGGCGCAGCGCCCGTTCCACCCACGGCACGGAGGACGCCAGGACACCGATCAGCACGCCGACCACCAGGGTCAGCACCAGCGCGGCGATCACCTGCGAGGTGGTGCCCATGGCCTTGTCCCACAGGCCGATCGCGCCGATCACACCGAGGCAGACGGCGGAGGTCAGAGCCGCGCGCCAGGTGCCGACGATCCAGCCGATCACCGCTACGAGCAGCACCATGGCCCACCACGGAGTGGAGACCAGACCGTCCCGCATCGGGTTGAGCACATGCCTGGCGAAGCCGTCGGCCCAGGCGAGCGTGCCGCCGATGACCGGGATGCCGGAGCCCAGGTGGTCGGTGAACCAGTCGACGCCGGTCTGGATGGACCCGGTGATGTCCACCGTCCAGGCCTCGGGCCACTCCTCGTCGGCGATCTTGCTGCCGATGAACGAGAAGACGACCGTCGCCAGCAGGACCAGGGCCCATACGCCGCGCTTCAGCTGCCGCACCAGCGGGCTGACGGCGGCACCGGTGTCGGCGTCCAGGCGCTCGCCCGCGGCCTCGGTCGTACGGTCCAGGAGGACGGCGATCAGGACGATGCAGGCACCCGCGGTGAAGCCGGTGCCGATGTCCTGGTCGGCGAGCGCCTTGTAGATCGTGTTGCCCAGGCCGCCGGCGCCGATGAGGGACGCCAGGACGACCATCGACAGACACATCATGATCGTCTGGTTGAGGCCCAGCATCATCTGCTTGCGGGCCAGCGGCAGCCGCGCCGTGACCAGTCGCTGCCAGGGGCTGGCGCCCAGCGACAGGGACGCCTCCAGTGCGGCGGGGTTGGCGCCGCGCAGGCCCAGCGAGGTGAGCCGGGCCATCGGCGGGGCGGCGTAGATGACCGTGGAGATGAGCGCGGGCGCGACACCGATGCCGAACAGCAGCATCAGCGGGAGGAGGTAGGCGAACGCGGGCATGACCTGCATGGCGTCGAAGACCGGGCGCAGCAGCTTCTCGCAGCGGTCCGAGAGGCCGGAGGCGAGTCCGAGCAGCAGACCGATGACGACGGCGACGAGCACCGCCACGGTCATCAGGGCCAGCGTCTCCATCGTCTTGTCCCACATGTCGAGGACACCGACGGCGGCGAACACGCCGAGCGCCGTGGCGCCGGTGCGCAGCGCGCGCCGCGACAGGTCCCCGCCGCCCGCGGCCCAGGCGGTCAGCGTGCCCACGAAAGTGACGCCGATCCAGCCCATGGCCGTGAACAGCTCGACCAGCGAGTCGTAGGACGACTCCAGGAAGTTGCTGATGTGCAGCAGGAAGTACAGGAAGAGCGGGTGGGTGTCCCGGTTGTCGTCCAGCCACACCTTGACGTCGTCGAGCGGCGTCTTCACGTCCACCTGGAGGGCCTGCGGCCAGGACGAGGAGCCGACGGCGACGGCGCTGACGATCACGACCAGCAGCGCGGCGATGAACGCCATCGCCTTGGGGCTGGCGGCGAGGCGGCCGAGCACACCAGGGCTCTGCGGGAGCTCCGGAGCCGTCGCCTGCTGGCCCTTGGGGGCCTCTTCTATGACAGGGGCTGGGGCGGCACTCATACGGCGGCCACCGCCTTGCCCTCGGTATCGCTGTCCAGGCCGGCCACCACGGCCAGCAGCCGGGCGTGGTCGACGACGCCGATGGTGCGGCCGTCGTCGACGACGCGGCAGTGCTGGCCGCTGCGCGCGACGGCCTCGATGGCGTCGGCGACCAGCGTGTCCGGGCCGATCGCGGCACCGGTCTCGGCCTCGCCGTCCACGGCGGGGCGCATCGCGCGGCGTACCGAGATCACCTGCTCGCGCGGTACGTCACGGACGAAGTCGCGTACGTAGTCGTCGGCCGGGTTGGCGACGATCTCCTCGGGCGTGCCGAGCTGGACCACGCCGCCGTCGCGCATCAGCATGATGCGGTCGCCGAGCTTGAGCGCCTCGGACAGGTCGTGGGTGATGAAGACCATGGTGCGGCCCTCTTCGCGGTGCAGGCGGATGACCTCCTCCTGCATGTCCCGCCGGATCAGCGGGTCGAGGGCGCTGAACGGCTCGTCGAACAGCAGCACTTCGGGGTCGACGGCGAGGGCGCGGGCCAGGCCCACGCGCTGCTGCTGGCCGCCGGAGAGCTGGGACGGTCGGCGCTGCTCCAGGCCTTCGAGACCGACCTTGGCGACGACCTCCAGGGCCTTCGCGCGGCGCTCGGTCTTGCCCATGCCCTGGATTTCGAGGCCGTAGGCGACGTTGTCGAGGACGGTGCGGTGCGGCAGCAGGCCGAAGTGCTGGAAGACCATCGCGGCGCGGTGCCGGCGCAGTTCGCGCAGCCGGTCCTTGTCCATGCTGAGCACGTCCTCGCCGTCGATGGCGATGGAGCCGGACGTCGGCTCGATGAGCCGGGTCAGGGTCCGTACGAGCGTGGACTTGCCGGAGCCGGACAGGCCCATGACGACGAAGACCTCGCCCTTGCGGACGTCGAAGCTGACGTCGCGTACGGCGGCGGTACAGCCGGTGCGCTCACGCAGCTCGGGTATGGAGAGCTCGGCGAACTCCTTGTTGCCGGGTATCCGCTCGGCCTTGGGTCCGAAGACCTTCCACAGGTCGCGTACGGCGAATACCGGCTCGGCGGCCGCGGACCCGGCTGCCTCGGAAGCGGGCACGGGCGCGGGCTCGGGGATCTTGTCGAGTTTGGGGGTCACTTGGCATCACTTCCGGTGAGCAGGTCCGCGCACTTCTCGCCGACCATCAGCACGCCGATCATGGGGTTGACGGCGGTCATGGTCGGGAAGACGGAGGCGTCGGCGATACGGATTCCGTCGAGGCCGCGGATGGTCAGGTCGGGGGCGACCACGGCGAGTTCGTCGTCGGCGGCGCCCATCTTGCAGGTGCCGGCCGGGTGGTAGACGGTGTGCGCCACCTTGCGCGCGTACTCGCTGATCTCTTCGTCGCTGGTGACCTCGGGACCGGGGCACACCTCGCGCTTGAGCCAGTGGGCGAGCGGCTCGGTCTTGGCGATCTCGCGGGCGATCTTGATGCCGTCCACGAGGGTCTTGCCGTCGTAGTCGTCCTCGTCCGTGAAGTAACGGAAGTCGAGGGCGGGCTTGACCTCGGGGTCGGCGCTGGTCAGGTACAGGCGGCCGCGGCTCTTCGGCTTGGGGATGTTCGGCGTCATCGACACACCGTGCTCGGGGCGTTCGTACCCCAGGCGCTCCGGGTTGTCGGTGAACGGGATCTGGTAGAAGTGGAACATCAGGTCGGGGCCCTTGAATTCGGGGTCCCGCTTGACGAAGAGTCCGGCGTCGCTGTCCATCGCGGAGTTCTCGGGGATCGGCCCGTCGGTCTCCCAGACGATGACCGACTCCGGGTGGTCGAGCAGGTTCTCGCCGACGCCCGGCAGGTCCACGACGACGGGGATGCCCAGCGCCTCAAGGTCCTTACGGGGGCCGATGCCGGAGTGCATCAGCAGCCGGGGGGTGTCCACCGCGCCGGCGCAGACCAGCACTTCGCGGCCCGCCTCGACGAGGATCTCCTCGCCGTCCTTGGTGCGGACGTGCACGCCGCGCGCGTGGGTGCCGTCGAGCTCCAGCTTGTACGCCCAGGTCTCCAGCATGATGTGCAGGTTCGGGCGGTCACCGGCCTCGATGTGCGGGTGCAGATACGCGACCGACGCGCTGGAGCGCTTGTTGTTCTCGGGGTGGTACGCGAGGTCGAAGAAGCCGACGCCGTCGTCGAAGGGCTTCTTGTTGAAGCCCTCCACGCGCGGCACACCGAGGGTGGCCTGGGCCGCGTCCACGAAGTCGCGGGCGATGGCGTTCCGGTCCTTCTCGTCGACCGCGACGATGTTGTTGCGCAGCTTCGCGAAGTACGGGTCCATCGCCGCGGCGTTCCAGCCGTCGGCGCCGTTCTCCTCCCACTCGTCCCAGTCGGACGGCAGCGGCTTGAACGAGATCAGCGTGTTGTGCGAGGAGCAGCCGCCCAGGACGCGGGCCCGGCTGTGGCGGATGTGCGAGTTGCCGCGGGGCTGCTCGACGGTCGGGTAGTCGTAGTCCAGGTCCCCGCCGAGCAGGCCGAGCCAGCGGCGCAGGGTCAGGACGTCGGGGCGGTCGATGTCGGTCGGACCGCCCTCGATGACCGCGACGGTGACATCGGGGTCCTCGGTGAGCCGGGAGGCGATCACCGATCCGGCGGTGCCGCCGCCGATGACCACGTAGTCGTACTGAGGCATGTTGTGCTGCTCCACTCCGTGCAAATCCGCAAAGTGCTGCGCGTTTCGGGGGTGTACGGGGTCGTGGTGCTCCGCGCCGAGCGGCACGACCCCGTACCGGGACGTCCTTAGCCTGCGAACCAGCGCACCGGCTCCGGCGCGAGGTTCTGGTAAATGTGCTTGCTCTCGCGGTACTCGGCGAGACCGGCCGGGCCGAGCTCGCGGCCGACGCCCGACTTGCCGAAGCCGCCCCACTCCGCCTGCGGAAGGTAGGGGTGGAAGTCGTTGATCCAGACGGTGCCGTGGCGCAGGCGGGCGGCCATCCGGCGGGCGCGTCCGGCGTCCGCGGTCCAGACGCCGCCGGCGAGGCCGTACTCGGTGTCGTTGGCGAGGGCCACGGCCTCGTCCTCGGTGCGGAAGGTCTCCACGGTCAGGACGGGTCCGAAGACCTCTTCGCGGACGACGCGCATCTCGCGGTGGCACTCGTCGAGCACGGTCGGCTCGAAGAAGTAGCCGGTGGCGGGCCGTACGTCGCTGGGCTCGGGGCGCTTGCCGCCGGAGCGCAGGACCGCGCCTTCCTGAAGGGCGGAGGCGACGAAGCCCTCGGTCTTGTCCAGCTGCTGCTGGGAGACGAGCGGGCCGCACTCGACGCCGTCCTCGGTGCCGCGGCCGAGCCGGATCTTGCTTGCGCGGCGGGCGAGTTCGGTGACGAAGCGCTCGCGCACCGACTCCTCGATGATGAGGCGGCCGCCCGCGGAGCAGACCTGGCCGCTGTGGATGAAGGCGGCGTTGAGGGCCTGGTCGACGGCGGTGTCGAAGCCCTCTTCGGTCTCCAGCGCGTCGGCGAAGACGACGTTGGGGTTCTTGCCGCCCAGCTCCAGGGCGACCTTCTTGACGCCGACGGCGGCGGCCTGCGCCACCTTGGTGCCGCTGACCAGGCCACCGGTGAAGGAGATGAGGTCCACATCCGGGTGCTCGGCGAAGCGGGCGCCGACCGTGTGTCCGGGGCCGGTGACCAGGTTGCCGACACCGGCCGGGAGGCCGGCCTCGACCAGCAGGTCCATCAGGGCCACGGTGGTCAGCGGGGTGACCTCGCTGGGCTTGATGACGAAGGTGTTGCCCGCGGCGAGCGCCGGGGCGATCTTCCAGCTGGCCTGGAGCAGCGGGTAGTTCCAGGGCGTGATCATCGCGCAGACGCCGACCGGCTCGTGTACGACGACGCTGTGGACGGTGTCGGAGCCCGCGTCCACCACGCGTCCGGCGCCCTCGCCGATGACGAGATCGGCGAAGTAGCGGAAGGCGTCGGCGACACAGTCGACGTCGATCCTGCCTTCCTCGACGGTCTTGCCCGCGTCCCGGCTCTCCAGGAGGCCGATCTTCTCGCGGTCGCGCACCAGGAGGTCCGCGACGCGGCGCAGCAGTGCGGCGCGCTCGGCGACGGTCGTCTTCGGCCACTCTCCGTGATCGAATGCGCGGCGCGCGGCGTCGATCGCGGCGTCCGCGTCCTCGACTCCACCCTCGGCCACCGTGGCGAACGGCTTGGCATCCGCGGGGTCGAGGATCTCGCGCGTGGCTCCCGCAGTGGCGTTACGCCACTCCCCGTCCACATGAATGGTCTGTTGTCCCGACACGTCGCTTTTAGCCTTCCGTTCCCGTCATGTTCACCGCCGGTACCCGGCAGCCCAGGGCGTCTGCCCTCGATCGAGGAAAGCATGCGTGGCAATTACCTAAAGTGGGTCGGGTCACTTCCGGTGTGGGCCAAATATCACACGCTCACCCGAGAAAGTAGCGTTTTGCCCTAGTCAGCGCGACGGCTTTGCGCTAGGAATTTCGCGTTCCGCGCCTCTGTGGCCTCACTCACTTGTACTGCATCCGTGAGGAACCGGAAACTGTCGGTAATTCCGGTCGGTCACTGTCTGTGCATAAGCACCGCGCGGGCCGTAGTTTCAGGTCGGCACCGGGTCGGCGGACGGTCAGCAGGCGGCCGGGCGGCAGAACGAGTCGACGGCCGCGGTCAGGATGTCGCGCTGGGTCGGCCACTCGTCGGCCGGACCGCTGCTCAGGACCGCGTAGAGCGTGTCGTCGTCGGCCTGGAAGACGCGGTCCAGGACGCGGAGCCTCATGTCCCAGCTGTCGCTGTCGTACGAGTAGTCCAGCTCGGCGGCGGGGCCCCGGTCGCTGTCGACGTCGCTGAGGGAGTTGCGTCGGTAGCTGCTGTCCCCGCCGTCGCGCTTGGTCTTGTCGGTCACGGAGAGTGCCTTGCGTGGGGTGTAGCCCTCTTCGGTCACCGGGAAGACCTGGACGAAGCGCGGGCCGCCGCCGGGCTCCTCGTAGAAGTAGATGGTGACGCCCTCCTGGCCCTGTTCGGTACGGCGTTCCCAGTCTTCCGGTACGGCGATGGAGAACTCCGGCTCGGTGAAGGACTGGAATCCCGGGGGCGGGTCCGAGGGAGAGGGAGAGGGAGTAGGGGACAGGGAAAAGGTCGGGTCCTCGGTGGGGGTCGGGTCCTCGGTCGGGGCCAGGGTGGGAGGCTCGATGGTCGGGGTCGGCAGGCCGCTGGGGGCGGCGCTGTCCGTCACCCGCTTCGCGTCCGACTGCCCGTCGTCGCCCTGGCCGAAGAGCAGCCNCCCCGCCTGCCCCGCTCAGCCGTCCCACCGTCCCACGCGTGCCGTCCCGCGCGGGACATCGGTGCAGGTCAGAGTCCGGGACGTCCCATCATCGCCTGGAATCCCCCACGTCCCTGGCCGCCGGGGGGAGTTGCCGGGCAAGGTCAGTGGTGCACCAAGGGCGGCGCGGTCCACCCCGCGCCGCCCGGCCCAGTCACTACGACTACGGGGACCTCACATGACCATGAGGACAGCACACAAGCGCGTGGGCATCGCCGTCGCCACCCTGGCGCTCACCGCCGGCGGACTCGGCGGAGTGGCCTCGGCCACGACCGCCACCGGCAGCGGCGGCGGCGTGTCCGCGCAGGCCGCGAAGGACTGCCCCAAGGGGTGGTTCTGCGTGTGGCCCAAGATGAACTACAAGGGCAAGATGCAGAAGGTTCAGTTCGACAACAAGAACCTGCTGCAGTACGGCGGCGCCTTCAAGAACGGCGTCGGCTCGGTCTACAACAACGGCAAGAAGTGCGACGTCAAGGTCTACAAGAAGAAGAACTACAAGGGGTTCATCACCACCCTCAAGCGCGGCGAGAAGCGCGCGGGTGACGGGGTCTACCGCGTGGTGGGCTCCAACAAGTGGGTCAACTGCCGCTGATCAGCGCGCAGTCCGCGGGGGAGCACAGAGGTGGCCCGTCCTGCTCGGGGGAGAGGACGGGCCACCGTCTCGTCCACGGTGTGGCCCGTCTACGCGATCACGAGAAAGTGGAGCAATGCGGCGGATACGAACTGGGCTGGTCGGGCTGGCTGTTGCCACGCTGGTGGCAGCGGCGGGGTGCAGTTCCGGTGGCCTGGACGGCGCAGCGCTGGAGGACGGGCGCGGCGGCGGGTCCGAGGGGCAGAACGACAACCAGAGCCAGAGCCCTGACCGGCAAAAGGCCTCGAAAGCGCCGGAACTCAAGGCGTACGACCCGCCGCAGAGGTTCAGCGGCAGTGAGGTGGGCAGCACTGCGGACCAGTACAGCCCGCTCCTGGAGTCGACGCTGGCGGGAGACCGCCTCTACACGCGCACCATGAACGGCGTGCGGGTCGCCGACGTCGCGACGGGGAAGATCGTCGCCGTGCAGGCCAGCCCGAAGAACTCCGTACAGCTGGTGTACCCGAAGGCCTACCGCGTGGACAGCAGACGGGAGGACGACCAGGCGCCGTTCGTCCTGGAGCAGCCGGGCGGATCGGCCGTGGCACTCGCTCCGTTCCATGTGCAGGTAGCGGGCCAGGGAACGTCCGCGCCACGGGAGCTGATTGAGCTGATGGTCGTCGACTCCGAGACGGGCAAGCTGCGCACCAGCCTGGAGATCGAACTGTCGGACGCGTACCAGAAGCAGCCGACAGCCGCCCGGGTCGTCGGGGCGTACGGGCAGACCGTGGTGATCTCGGTACGGGTGCACAGCACCCGGATCTCCGCGAGCAGAAACAGGCAGACCATCGCGGTGGATCTCAGCGACCCGGACAAGCCGAAGACCGTGTGGCGCGAGGCGGGCTTCGAGGCGTTCGCGGTGGCCGGCGAGCACGTGGTGGGCGCGACCGAGGACAGGACGGCCGATTTCGACGTACTGAGCGGTCTCAGCGTCAAGACCGGCGAGGAGCGGTGGCAGGACCCCACGTACGACAAGCGCGCGTTCAGGAAGGCCGAGCTGGGTGGGCAGACGACGGCAGCGGCCGGGCCGAACTGGGTCGTCACGAACAAGACCTACGGGGGTGGGCTGGGACTGGTGAACCCGGCGACCGGCAAGTACAAGCAGCTGTTCGAGAGTGCGGCAGCCGTGAAATGCCACTACGACCAGAAGTCGGTCACGGTGTGCACGCCGCGCTCCAACACCAGCTGGGGCAAGAAGGTGGTGTTCGCCCTCGACGCCAAAAGGGGCGACGTGCTGTGGCAGTTGCCGGACGAGTCGGGCCGCCGCGTCCGACCCGACGTGACAACGGCCTGGCACGGCCGGGTCTACGCCCGCACCGGGGCGGGTCCGGTGGTTCTGGACGCGCGCAGCGGGAAGGACGTCGAGACCGACCCCGGTATCGCGCCGGTGGCCGTGAACGAGTACGCCGGTCTCGCGATGACGGAAGGTCCCCGCCACCGCACCTGGGGGACCAATACGCAGCGGATATCCCTGCATCACGCCATCGGCTGACGGCCGCCAGCGGACGGCCCTCACCAGCGTCCGCCAGCCGTGCCCACGCCCTAGCGGATGGTGAAGCGCAGGGTGTCGTCCAGGAACGGGATCTCGATCACCGGGTTGGGCTGCGCCATCAGCGCGAGCAGTGCGATCACCACGCCGAGTGAGCCGTACGTGAGGATGTCCGTGAAGCGCGAGCGCACGGCCAGCATTCCGACGACGGGCAGCGCCCAGCGCAGCGCGGCGCCGAGCAGCAGCGCCACGCCGATCAGCACCGTGCCCACCCGGAACAGGTCGAACGCCGTGAGCAGCAGCCCGAGCCCGGCCGTACCGAGCACCAGCAGCATCGGCCACTGACGCGCGGGCGCCGGAGCGTCCCCTGACGCGACCCGACCGCCGCCCTCGGGGCGCGCGGTGTCCCGGGTAAGAGAGGGGAAGCGACGGGACTTCCGCCGGAGCGGGGCGGCACGCGGCTCGGACGGCTCCGCGACCCCAACGGGAGCCGGGCCAGGCTCCGAAGCCTTGTCGGGATCAGCAGCCTGGCCAGGCTCGGGGGCCTTCTTGGCGGCCCCCGGAACCGTGCCAGGCCGGGAAGCCTTGGCGGGCTCCGCCGCCCCGGCAGGCTCGGCCGGCGCCGCGGCGTCGGCCGCCTCGGCGGACGCCGGAGCCGGGGCGGGCGCGGCGGGCTCAGAAGCCGTGGCAGCCTGGCCGGACTCCGGAGCCGTGGTCTCACCCGAAGCCGCGGCGAGCTCAGACGCCTCGGCAGCCGCCGGAGCCTCAGCGACCCCAGCAGCCTTGCCAGGCTCGGCAGCCTTCTTGACGGCCCCCGGAACCGTGCCAGGCCGGGAAGCCTTAGCGGACCCGGCAGCCTCGCCGGACCCCGAAGCCGGGGCAGGCTCCGGGGCCGGGGCAGGCTCCGGAGCCGTGGCAGGCCCGGCAGCCTCGGCGGACCCCGCCGCCTTCGCGGGCTCCGCCGCCCCCTCAGGCTCGGCCGACGCCGCGGCGTCGGCCGCCTCGGCCGGCTCCTCCGCCGCCCCGTCCGTTGCGTTCACGGGCTCGTCTCTCTCCTGGTCAGCCGGCAACGTTCGCCGCGCGCTCGGCCGCCTCGACCACGTTGACAAGGAGCAGTGCGCGGGTCATCGGGCCGACCCCACCGGGGTTGGGCGAGATCCAGCCCGCGACCTCGGCGACCCCGGGGTGCACATCCCCGACGATCTTGCCGCTCTCGTCCCGGCTGACACCGACGTCGAGCACCGCCGCGCCCGGCCTGACGTCCTCCGGCTTGACCAGGTGCGGAGAGCCCGCCGCCGCCACGATGATGTCCGCCTGCTTCAGCTGCGCGGACAGGTCGCGGGTGCCGGTGTGGCACTGGGTCACCGTGGCGTTCTCGGACTTGCGGGTGAGCAGCAGCGGCAGCGACCGCCCGATGGTGATGCCCCGGCCGACGACCACCACATGCGCACCGTTCAGCTCGACGCCGTACTGCCGCAGCAGCCGGATGACACCGTTCGGGGTGCAGGGCAGCGGCGCCGGCTCCTTCAGGACCAGGCGGCCGAGGTTGGTCGGGTGCAGACCGTCGGCATCCTTGGCCGGGTCCATCAGCTCCAGGATGCGGTTCTCGTCGATGCCCTTGGGGAGCGGCAGCTGCACGATGTAACCGGTGCACGCCGGGTCCTCGTTGAGCTCGCGTACGACCGCCTCGATCTCCTCCTGGGTCGCCGTGGCGGGCAGCTCACGCTGGATCGATGCGATGCCGACCTGGGCGCAGTCGCGGTGCTTGCCCGCGACGTACTTCTGGCTTCCGGGGTCCTCACCCACCAGTACGGTGCCGAGTCCGGGGACGATGCCCCGCGCCTTGAGTGCGGCCACCCGCTGCGCGAGGTCGGCCTTGATCGCGGCCGCGGTGGCCTTGCCATCGAGAATCTGGGCGCTCATGCCCCCATCCTCGCGGATGAACCAGCCCTGGCTCCAATTGCGTGCCCTCCGCGCGCGAAGATCTCCACAACACGCCCGCTTTGCCATGGTTGGTGATGTTGCACTTACGCAACACAGGCCAATCTGGCTGGACAAAGTCGCCACGCCTTTAGAACGATGAGCGGCGCAGTGCCGCGGGTAGTGCCGGGGGGAACGGACCACACACCGCTCAAGCTCCTCCGTACGGAACCGCGTAGTCCCCGCACTTTTCAACGGAGGAAGTCAAGACCATGGCTTACGGTGACCCGAACAACCCCTACGGCCAGCAGCAGCCCCCGCAGGGCCAGCCCGGCTACGGCTACCCGCAGCAGGCCCCCCAGGGCGTACCGCCCCAGCAGGGATACCCGCAGCAGCCGGGTCAGCCGTACGGCGCCTACCCGCAGCAGCCCGGCCAGCCCTACGGCGCGTACCCGCAGGGCCCGCAGGGTGCGGCGCTGGTCCCCAACGCGTACGCCGGGTGGGGCGCGCGCTTCATGGCCCGCCTGATCGACGGCCTGATCCTCGGCATCATCCCGTCCATCCTGATGGTCACCTCGATCGACTCGTCCACGGGTGAGCTCGGCGCCGGGTACTACTTCGGCGTTCTGCTGATGTTCGCCGGGATGATCGGCTTCGCCTTCATGCTGGGCAGCACCGGCCAGACCCCCGGCCGCAAGATGGTGAACATCCAGGTCCTGAAGGAGTCCACCGGCCAGCCGCTCGGCGTCGGCATGGCGATCGTCCGCTACATCCTGGACTTCATCAACGCCATCCCCTGCTACCTCGGTTACCTGTGGCCCGCCTGGGACGCCAAGAAGCAGCACTTCACGGACAAGATCTGCGGCACCGTCGTCGTCCGCAAGAACTGACGCCGTACCACCGCTTCGGGGCGGGGGGGGCCCCGCCCGGCG
>NZ_JAZGRL010000001.1:2903707-2930828 GCF_046540415.1 Streptomyces sp. E11-3
GGGGGGGGGGGGGGGCCGCCCCCCCCCCCGCCCCCGACTGCTTTCGGCCCCCACCACCACTCGCGTATCCAAACGCGCGCAAACCGGCCAGACACGGGCACGGGAAGGCTCGCGGCACCGTTTCGGATCCCTCTACCCTGACGACCGCTATCGGTAAGGGGGACGAACTTGTACAGCATCATCGTGGTACCGCCCGACTGCACCGGACCCGAGCGGCAGACCCGCCTCGCGCCCGGTGAGAAACTCCCGTTCGGCAGGAGCGCGGGGGCGCCCGGCCGTCACCTCACCCTCGCCCACGAGGGGGTGTCCAGAGCCGCCGGCGAGATCGCCGCGCAGGACTCCTTCTGGCTGCTCAGC
This sequence comes from Streptomyces sp. E11-3, assembly GCF_046540415.1. Taxonomy (NCBI): domain Bacteria; kingdom Bacillati; phylum Actinomycetota; class Actinomycetes; order Kitasatosporales; family Streptomycetaceae; genus Streptomyces; species Streptomyces sp. E11-3. Next base: position 2,904,065 of record NZ_JAZGRL010000001.1, read on the forward strand.
AATCTGAGCCGTACGCAGACGTACGTGGTGGAGAACCCGGAGGGTGCGGGCGAGCACATCAAGGTGGCGCCCGGCCGCCTGGACGCGCCAGTGCCCTTCGAGTTCTCGCGCGTGGTGCTGCCCGCGGCGGGCGAACTGCTCGGCTTCGATATCTGGGCGCCGCGCCACGACCACCTCGACGCCCGCCCCACGGACCCGGAGCTGCCGACCGGCGACCTGACCATCCCGGCCTTCGCCCTGGACCGCACCAAGCGCTACTTCGCGGTGCTCGCCGCCCTGTGCGAGTCGCGGCTGCGCGGTGCGCCACACGCCCCGCTGCCCACCGTCGACCAGGTGGTGGAGCGACTGCGCCCCGGCTGGCCGGCGGCGAACCGCGCCGCCGTGCAGTGGAACATCGACTACCTCGCGGTCAAGCTCCGGCTCAAGCAGACCCCGGACGCGCTGGATCCCGGCCCCCGCCTCAACGGCAAGAAGGAGTCCCTGGTCTCGCTCGCGCTCCGCTTCGACCTCGTACGCGAGGACGATCTCGTACTACTGACCGCCGACGCCAGGGAGGCAGTGCGATGAACGTACGACCCTCGGGGCAGCCGTACGCGATCAGCGTTGCGAAGGGGTACCGGGTCGGCGGCTGGGAGGTGCGTGAGGCGCTCGCTTCAGGTGCGTTCGGGAGCGTGTACGCGGCCCGCCGAGTGTCAGGGACCGACCTCCCCAAAACGGCCGCCCTGAAGTTCCTGCCGACCGGCACCCACACCCCCCGCCAGCTCCGCCACCTGCGCGAACTCGCCGAACGCGAAGTGGACTTGCTGCGCCGCCTGCGCTCCCCACGCCTGATCCGCATGTACGAGACGCTGACGGTCGACGACCCGGAGCACCCCGAACTCGACGGCGCCACCGTCCTCGTACTCGAACAGGCCAAGGAGTGTCTCTCGACGCTACTGTCCCGCTCCCCCACACCGGAGACCGGGCCCGCGTTGCTCGCCCAGGTCTGCGAGGGACTGCACCAACTGCACCACGCGGGCTGGGTACACGGCGACCTCAAACCCGGCAACGTCCTGATCATGCCCGACGGAACCGCGCGCCTAGCCGACTTCAACCTCGCCGCCGAACTGGAAGGCACCCACGCCTACTCACCCGCCTTCTCCACACCCGACTACACCCCACCCGAACTCCTCTGGTCCGAGATCGGCGAACGCGGCCAGCAGATCCGCCCCACCGCCGACATCTGGGCCTTCGGCGTACTCGCCCATGTGGTCCTGTCAGGCTCCCTGCCGCTGCCCGGCGGCACCGCACCCACCCGCAGGGACGCGGCGGTGCGCTACGCCCGGGGTGACGAGGAGCTGCGCTTGTCGCCCGAACTCCCGGAACCCTGGCGGCAGATCATCACGGACTGCCTCGCCCGTACCCACGCCGAGCGCGCCGCGCACATCGCCGACGCAGCCGCACTCCTGCGCCGCGTTGAGCGGGCGGCGGGCGCCACCGCGGCTCCGGCACTCCCCCGGCTACGCCCTGCCCATCTGCTCCGGCGGCGGCCCTGGGCCACCGCCGGAGCAGCGGCGGCCGCGCTCGCGGCGCTCGGCTTCGGGGTGAGCGGCACGTTCACGGACCCCGGCTCACGGGCTGGGGCCTCCGGCTACGACCGCTGCGGCCGTGGCGAGGTCTGCTTCTTTACCGAGGAGGACGGCCAGGGCCAGATCTGCGCCTTTGACGGCGACGACAACGACTGGGCCAAGGGGGACTACCTATGCGGCTGGGTCAACGAGCGCCAAGTCAGGTCGGTGTTCAACAACGGCTACGACACCGACGAGGGTGAGGAGCTTGTCGACGTCCTCTACTACGCGAAGAAGCGCCTGCAGGAAGATCTCGGCTGCATCAGGGTCGGCCGGCGGGTGAACTTCGCCGACCCGCTCACGGTCCAGTCGCACAGCTGGACCGAAGACTGCTGACCGGGCACTCGGCCCTCTGAGTTACGAGTACGCGGCAACGGCCACCCGGCGCGATGGTGGGCACACACCACACCTCCGCCGGGCCCACCGCCCGGCCCTGCGAAAGGGACGTGATGCTGCGGTACCTCAAGAAGGCAGGCCGTCCAGGCCACCGCCTGCGCACGGCGATGCTCGCCTGCGCGGCGACCCTGGCACTCGGCGCGACGACGGTGTCCGCCGCCTCCGCCGCGCCCGGTGACGCCTCGGGCACCGAGGCGTCACAGCCTGCGGGCAAGCCCGCGTTCCAAATGCCGTTCGCGTGCGGGACCGAGTGGGAGGTCTCCGCCTACGACGCCGGCCACAACCCCGCTCTGGACATCGTGGTGAAGGACAACGCCGGGTCCGACGGTCTGCCCGTGCAGTCGTCCGCCACCGGCACGGTCGTCGCGACGTACGAGGACTCCGGCTCGGGCAACACCATCCAGATCAAGCACGCGGGCGGCTGGTTCACCGCGTACTACCACCTCAAGGACGCCCCCGACGCGTACGTCAAGAAGGGCGACCAGGTGACGCCCTCGACCCAGATCGGGCGGATCGGCACGAGCGGGAGCAACAGCGAGTGGTCCCACCTCCACTACGAGCAGCGCTACCTGCCAGGCGGCGGCGACTTCACGTACGAGAAGCATCGCCAGCCGGTCCACTTCGATGGCGTCCTCCACACGGGCGTGGACTACAACGGCATCCCCGTGACCAGTAACAACTGCTCCGACTCCAGCGCCTGGAAGGACTGCCCGCCCGGCTCGGTCTGTTTCTACTCGGGCGCCGACGGCACCGGCAGCGTATGCCGGACCGACCGCGACGATCCCAGCAGCCAGTGCGGCCTGCGCAGGTCGTTCTTCAACAACGGCACGGTCCAGGAGGGTTACGACCACGTCCAGGTCACCTTCAAGGAAGGCGGGAGCGCCTGTCTGCATCGCGGCTGGGCCGAGGGCCGCGGCAACTTCGCCTCCGGCGGCCGGACCATCGACTCCGTCCGCTGGCGCGGTGAGTGCCCGTCCTGAACTGTGGCCCCACCTGCGTGTCCCGCCACCCTCGGATGTACGAGGTGCCCCGTCTCCCGCCCGGCGGGCAAGCTGTGATCACAGCGCCTCAGGGACGGCGCCGTAGCGGGGGGACAGTACGCCCGGCCCGCATCACCCACTCAGGAGGAACTACTGATGAAGCGGAATATCCTGCGTCGCGCCGTTGTGGGCATGAGCGCGGTCGGTCTGTCGGTGGCGGGCCTGGCGATCGCGCCCACGGCCTCAGCGGCGTCGAGCGACTGCCCGAAGTCGTATGTCTGTGTCTGGGACAACGCATCGTTCAGCGGGAAGCCGAAGTGGAAGTCGCAGGGAAACCTGTACAACCTGAAGTCGTCCACCGGCATGTCCATCTTCAACAACGGCACGAAGTACACCGGCGCTGATCACATCGGGTGGGGGGCCACCTACTCCTCCGGCACCAAGGTGTCGGGCTGCCTGCACTACCCGGAGAACGGCAGCACCTCCGGCACCAAGTACACGCTCAAGGGCTCTCCCCTGACCCTCAACTACGCCAAGTGGCGCGGCGAGTGCTGATCTGCCGCAGCCTCCGCTCGCGGTAGCGGGACCCCGGCCGTGAGGTGACGGCCGCGGCAACGGGCCGGTGACGCGTCACGCGTCACCGGCCCGTTGCGTCGCGTTGCCGTACGGCTCAGTGGAAGAAGTGCCGCGTCCCCGTGAAGTACATCGTCACGCCCGCCTTCTTCGCCGCCTCCACGACCAGCTCGTCACGGACCGAACCACCCGGCTGCACCACGGCCTTGACCCCGGCCGCGGTCAGGATCTCCAGCCCGTCCGGGAACGGGAAGAAGGCGTCCGACGCCGCGTACGCGCCACGGGCGCGCTCCTCGCCCGCGCGCTCGACGGCGAGCTTCGCGGAGTCGACGCGGTTGACCTGGCCCATCCCCACGCCCACCGACGCGGCGTCCTTGGCCAGCAGGATCGCGTTGGACTTCACCGCGCGGCAGGCCTTCCAGGCGAAGGCCAGCTCGCGCAGTTCGTCGGCGTTCAGCGCCTCACCCGTGGCGAGGGTCCAGTTCGCCGGGTCGTCGCCCTCGGCCTGCAGCCGGTCGGTGATCTGGAGCAGCGCGCCGCCGTCGATCGCCTTGACCTCGACCGGGTCGGACGGGGCGTCGGGGCAGCGCAGCACCCGGATGTTCTTCTTACGGGCCAGGATCTCGACCGCGCCGTCCTCGTACGCCGGGGCCACGATGACCTCGGTGAAGATCTCGGCGACCTGCTCGGCGAGCGCGACGGAGACCGGGCGGTTGACGGCGATCACTCCGCCGAACGCGGACAGCGGGTCACAGGCGTGCGCCTTGCGGTGCGCTTCGGCGACGTCGGAACCGATCGCGATGCCGCACGGGTTGGCGTGCTTGATGATCGCGACGCAGGGCTCGTCGTGGTCGTACGCGGCACGGCGCGCGGCGTCCGTGTCCGTGTAGTTGTTGTACGACATCTCCTTGCCGTGCAGCTGCTCGGCCTCGGCCAGACCACCGGTGGCGCTGGAGTAGAGGGCGGCGGGCTGGTGCGGGTTCTCGCCGTAGCGCAGCACGTTGGAGCGCTCGTACGTGGCGCCGAGGAAGTCCGGGAAGCCCGTCTCGTCGGCGGCCGCGTAGTCACCGGCGAACCAGGAGGCCACCGCCACGTCGTACGCGGCCGTGTGCTGGAACGCCTCGGCGGCGAGCCGCTTGCGGGTGGTGAGGTCGAACCCGCCGCCCTGGGCCGCGGTCAACACGTCCGCGTACCGCTCGGGGCTGGTGACCACGGCCACGGACGGGTGATTCTTGGCGGCGGCGCGGACCATCGAGGGGCCACCGATGTCGATCTGCTCGACGCACTCGTCGGGGGACGCGCCGGAGGCGACGGTCTCCTTGAAGGGGTAGAGGTTCACGACCACCAGGTCGAAGGGCTCGACGCCCAGTTCGGCGAGCTGCTCGCGGTGCGCGTCCAGGCGCAGGTCGGCGAGGATGCCCGCGTGCACGCGGGGGTGCAGGGTCTTGACCCGGCCGTCCAGGCACTCGGGGAAGCCGGTGAGCTCCTCGACCTTGGTGACCGGGACGCCGGTGGCGGCGATCTTCGCGGCGGTGGACCCGGTGGAGACGAGCTGGACGCCCGCCTCGTGCAGGCCGCGGGCCAGCTCTTCGAGCCCCGTCTTGTCGTAGACACTGACCAGGGCGCGGCGGATGGGCCGCTTGCTGGCCTCGGTGGGCTGCGTACCCTCGGCGGACTTCGTACCTTCGGCGGTCACGGGATGGAAACCTTTCGTCCCTCAATGCGGTAGCCGTGCCGGGCCAGACGCCCCACGACCTCGACGAGCAGTCGTCGCTCGACTTCCTTGATGCGCTCATGGAGCGCGGCACCGTCGTCCTCGTGGTCCTCGCTGCGGACCTCGACCACGCCCTGCGCGATGATCGGGCCGGTGTCGACGCCGTCGTCGACGAAGTGGACGGTGCAACCGGTGACCTTCACGCCGTACGCGAGTGCGTCGCGTACGCCGTGGGCTCCCGGGAAACTGGGCAACAGGGCAGGGTGCGTGTTGACGACACGCCCGCCGAACCGGGCGAGGAAGTGCTTCCCCAAGATCTTCATGAAGCCGGCCGAGACGACCAGGTCCGGCGCGTACGCGGCCGTGGCCTCGGTCAGCGCCAGGTCCCAGGCCTCGCGGTTCTCGTGGTCCTTCACCTTGCAGACGAAGGTGGGCACCCCGGCGCGCTCCGCACGCTCAAGACCGGCGATGTGGTCACGGTCCGCCCCGACGGCCACGATCTCGGCGCCGTAGACCGAGCCCTCGTTGGCAATGGCGTCGAGCAGGGCCTGCAGGTTCGTACCGGAACCGGAGACCAGCACGACGAGACGGGTCGGGGGGGAGGGGGAGGCCACGGCGGGGCCCTTTCATGAACTCGATCGTTTGTATGGTCGTACGAATGCTTCGCGCTCCCCGGTACGGGGAACTCTACGAACCGGCCGACCGTCAGCAACGATACCGGCACACCAGCCAGCCCCCACGGGACGGGGGCGGGGCCGGGAGGTAGCGTCTGGGGAGCAAGCGCTACGGAGCCTCAACTAGGGGAAGACGCACACCTGATGCCGGACCGACAGCCCTCACCCTTGCCCTCCACCCCGCAGGGCGAGCCCACGCCTGGCTCATCTCAGGGGTCCCAGGACCCGCAGGGACAGGGTCAGGGGCACGGACAGGGCCAGGACGAGGGCCAGGGACCGCAGGGTTCGCCGGGCTCATCGGGCTCACCGGGCTCACCGGGCTCGCGAGGTGAGGACAACCCCTTCGCGCCGCCGCCCGAGGGCAGCCCCGACCAGCCCTGGCGGGACCGGCACCCGGCAGGCGGGGGCGCCGGCGAGGGCTCGGGGGAGCAGCCTCGGGGGCGCGGGCGCTGGAGCAGCCGCCAGCCCGGCCGTTCCCCTGGCGGCTTCGGTCAGCGGCCCGGTGCGCAGGGCGGCGGCGGCCAGGACGGGCCCGGTGGCTCCGGCATGCGCTGNTCCGTTCCCGTTTTCGCATTTATCGTGAAACGCTTTCGCGTTTTTCGTACGCCAGACCTACCTGCTCACCGGGCGGCGCGCGCTGGCGAAGGAGTCCGTGGAGCGGGCCTTCCACCAGGCCTGGGAGCGCTGGCCCGAGGTCGCGGTCGACCGGGACCCGGTGGGCTGGGTGCGGGCCGCCGCGTACGAGTACGCGCTGTCGCCCTGGCACCGGCTGCGCCGCGGCTACCGGCACCCGGAGGCACCGCCCGCCGGGCGCGACGACCGCGAGCTGCTCGGCGCGCTGCTGAGCCTCCCGCCCTCGTACCGGCGCACGCTCGTCCTCTACGACGGTGTGGGGCTCGACCTGCCGGAGACCGCGGCCGAGACTGAGGCGAGCACTCCGGCCGCCGCGAACCGGCTGCTGCACGCCCGTGAGGCCGTCGCCGAGCGGCTGCCCGAGCTCTCGGCCCCCGCGGAACTGCACCGGCGTCTCACCGAGCTGGCCGCCACCGAGAAGCTCGCCGCCCCGCCCGCGCGCCGGGTCCGTGCCGCGAGCGAGTACCGGTCCCGGTTCTGGACCCGCGCGGCGATCGCCTTCACCACACTGATCATCGGGGCCTCCGTACTGACCCTGGCGACCGCGCCGCGCCAGTACGAGCCGCCGCGGGCGCCGGGCGAGTCGATCAGTGGCGTACCGCCGCGGATGGGGCCAGGACCGCTGTCCGAGCGGGCGAGCGAGCTGCGCGAGAAGCTGGAGGCGGAGCCGATGAACGGCCCGGAACGACTGGTTCCGCAGGCGCGCTGAGTACCCACGTACAGACCGACGTACCGACTACGCACGTGCACACGTACCCGCGAACGCGTTTGGGCCCGTACCCCCTCGCCGGGGGTACGGGCCCAAAACGTGCCTAACGCGCTATACGCGTCTCACGCGCTCAGGCGGTGAGCGCCTCGCGCGCCAGCTTGGCGGTCTCGGTCGGGGTCTTGCCGACCTTCACGCCCGCGGCCTCAAGGGCCTCCTTCTTCGCCTGGGCGGTGCCGGAGGAGCCGGAGACGATGGCGCCGGCGTGGCCCATGGTCTTGCCCTCGGGCGCGGTGAAGCCCGCGACGTAGCCGACGACCGGCTTGGTGACGTTCTTCGCGATGAAGTCCGCCGCACGCTCCTCGGCGTCGCCGCCGATCTCGCCGATCATCACGATCAGGTCGGTGTCGGGGTCGGCCTCGAACGCCTCCAGGGCGTCGATGTGCGTCGTACCGATGACCGGGTCGCCACCGATGCCGACGGCCGAGGAGAAGCCGATGTCACGCAGCTCGTACATCATCTGGTACGTCAGCGTGCCGGACTTCGAGACCAGGCCGATGCGGCCCGGCTTCGTGATGTCGCCCGGGATGATGCCGGCGTTGGACTGACCGGGGGTGATCAGGCCGGGGCAGTTCGGGCCGATGATCCGGGTCTTGTTGCCCTTCTCGACGGCGTACGCGTAGAACGCGGCCGAGTCGTGGACCGCGATGCCCTCGGTGATCACGACGGCCAGCGGGATCTCGGCGTCGATCGCCTCGACGACGGCGGCCTTCGAGAAGGCCGGCGGCACGAAGAGCACGGACACGTCGGCGCCGGTCTTCTCCATCGCCTCGGCGACGGACCCGAAGACGGGTACCTCGGTGCCGTCGAAGTCGACGGACGTACCGGCCTTGCGCGGGTTCACGCCGCCGACGATGTTGGTGCCGTCACCGAGCATGAGCTTGGTGTGCTTCATGCCCGTGGCACCGGTCATGCCCTGGACGATGACCTTGCTGTCCTTGGTGAGGAAGATAGCCATGGTGGTCTGAGTCCCTCTTCCTTACTTCGCAGCTGCGGCGAGCTCGGCGGCCTTGTCGGCCGCGCCGTCCATGGTGTCCACGCGCTGCACCAGCGGGTGGTTCGCGTCCGAGAGGATCTTGCGACCCAGCTCGGCGTTGTTGCCGTCCAGGCGCACGACCAGCGGCTTGGTGACCGCTTCGCCCTTGGACTTCAGGAGCTCCAGGGCCTGGACGATGCCGTTGGCGACCTCGTCACAGGCGGTGATGCCACCGAAGACGTTGACGAAGACGGACTTGACGTCCGGGTCGCCGAGGATGATCTCCAGGCCGTTCGCCATGACCTCGGCGGAGGCGCCGCCACCGATGTCGAGGAAGTTGGCGGGCTTGACGTTGCTGTGCTTCTCACCGGCGTACGCGACGACGTCGAGGGTGCTCATCACGAGACCCGCGCCGTTGCCGATGATGCCGACCTCGCCGTCGAGCTTGACGTAGTTGAGGTTCTTGGCCTTGGCGGCAGCCTCGAGCGGGTTGGCTGCGGCCTTGTCCTCAAGCGCCTCGTGCTCCGGCTGGCGGAAGTCGGCGTTCTCGTCGAGCGAGACCTTGCCGTCGAGGGCGATGACGCGGCCGTCGGCGACCTTGGCCAGCGGGTTGACCTCGACGAGGAGCGCGTCCTCTTCGATGAAGGTCTTCCACAGGGTCACGAGAATCTCGGCGACCTGCTCGGCCACCTCGGCCGGGAACTTCGCCTGGGCGACGATCTCGCGGGCCTTCTCGATGGAGACGCCCTCGTTGGCGTTCACCGGGACCTTCGCGAGGGCGTCGGGGTTCTCCTCCGCGACGACCTCGATCTCCACGCCGCCCTGGACGGACGCCATGGCGAGGAACGTGCGGTTCGTGCGGTCGAGGAGGTACGAGACGTAGTACTCCTCGGCGATCTCCGGAGCCGTCTCGGCCATCATCACCTTGTGGACCGTGTGGCCCTTGATGTCCATGCCGAGGATGTCCGTCGCGCGGGCGACGGCCTCGTCCGGCGTGGCGGCCAGCTTCACGCCGCCCGCCTTGCCGCGGCCACCGACCTTGACCTGGGCCTTGACGACGGACTTGCCGCCAAGACGCTCGGTCGCCGCGCGCGCCGCCTCAGGCGTGTCGATGACTTCACCGGCCAGCACCGGTACACCGTGCTTGGCGAAGAGGTCCCTCGCCTGGTACTCGAACAGGTCCACGCGCGTCCATCCCTTTTCAGTGGTCTCGCGAGCGGTGTGCATCGCCTGCATCGCCGCTCTTGCGATTCGTTGTCTGCGTGGGCGTGCCGCGAAGGGCAACGTGACTGCGCTGTCACAGGGAAGGCGCTCACGGTGACCGTGGACGCGGCATGTCCGTCTCGCAGATTATCGCCGCAGGCCCTGGGGCCCTAAATCGCAGATCACACTGCGGCGGTGATTACGGTCACAGATCGTGGGCCGGACGGCGGATCGGAGCGCTTCCGGGTCCCCTCCGGGCGTATCCGAGTGGTGCCGTCCGGCCCACGATCAGGTGGCTTGGCAGCCGGGCGTCTGGGTGCTCAGTAGCTGGACGCCCGGGTGCTCAGTGGCTGGGCACGTAGCTCGGGGTGAGGGAGGAGACCGCGCCCTGGGCGCCGGTCGCGACGTTCTCGACGAGCGGCTCGGCGTCGGCGGTGACGGTGCCCACGACGTTCTCGGCCAGCGGCTCGACGCCGCCCGTCACGTTCTCGGCCAGGTTGGTGGTGCTGCCGCCGACACCGTCGGCGAGCGGCTTGACCGGCTCCACCACGGTCTCGGCGAAGTTCCGCACGTCACCGGTGACGGCGCCGGCGAAGGGCTTCACCTCGCCGGTCGTGTCCTGGGCGAAGGGCACGACGTCGCCCGTCACCTCGCCCGTCGCGTCGTCGGCGAGCACGGTGGCGTCGCCCGCGGCCTGGTCGACGATCGGGAGTACGGCGGAGACCGCGTCGACGGCCAGCGGCGGCAGGATGGTGGCGGTGGGGTCGCCCGCCACCTGCCCGACGATCGGGGTCACCGCGTCGACCGCGTCACCGGCGAACGGCGGCAGGACGGCGCTGGAGGTCTCGTCGGCGATCGGGCCGGATGCCTGCACGACGCCGTTGACGTGACGGTCGACGTGGTTGCCGACCTGGTTGCCGACGTGGCCCGGCGCCTCGTTTACGAGCTGCGGGGCGAAGTCCGTGAGGGGGCCGAAGAGGTAGTCGACCTCGGCCTCGGGCGCCGCCACCTCGGGGGCGGAGACCTCGGGCGCGCCCGGGATGCCCGGAGCCTCGTAGGTCGGTGCGTACTCCTCGGCGGCCTGGCCGACCGCGTCGGCCTCGGCGAAGGCGGCCACGTCGGCCGCGTCGGCGGACTGCAGGTCGGGCGAGCTGACCGGCGCGGAGGCCGGGAGCTTGCCGAGGTCCGTGGCGTTCGCGGCTCCGGCGCCCAGCGCCATCATGCCGGTGGCGCCGACGCCTATCACGAGGGAGCGGCGGAAGTTGCCGCTGCTGGTGTTCGGCTTGGCGTGCTTGCTGCTGTGCTTGCTCATGCGTGCGTCAGATCCTTCGAATTCGGGGTGCTCCGGTGGGCAGACCTGTCCCGCCCCCGCGCGGCAGGTCTCAAGGCGGGGGAAGGCCTGCCCTATCCGGGGAATTCGAGGATTTCGCGCTGTCGGTCGCGGACCGGCGCGTACGTCTCCTGGGCACCGGGACCCGAGACGAGCTGGTGTGACGTGCCGCCGAAGAGCGCGGCGGCGAGCGGGTCACCGTAACGCTTGGTGCCGCTGTCCGCGACCGCGTGGGCGGCTACGCCGAATGGCTGGGGCAGCGGCGAGCGCCAGGGTGCGCCGCCTACACCGAGGTGCGCGGCGCTGACTGCGGTACGGCCCTCGTGCGCCGTCGTGGTGCCGTCGATGCGCCGCTCCAGCGGGCTGTACGTGGGCGTCGGCGTCGGCCCCGCCTTCCGCGGGGAGGCGGCGTCCTTGGCGTTGGGGTCCTTGCCGGGGCCCTTGCCGGGGTCCTTCTTGGGAGCCTTCGCCACGGCTTCCGCGCCTTGCTGCTCGGCGTCCTGCGCGGACGCCGGGTGCGGGGCACCGCGCTCAGGGGCCACCGCGTCACCCTGCGACGCACTGGCGCTCTTCACGCGGTGCACAGCTTCCCCGGCCACCGCCCCGACCGAACGGACCACCGGGCGCAGCGTCTCGCGGACGGGCTGCAGGGTGTCGCGAACGGGCTGCAGCGTCTCGCGGACGGGCTCCGTACCCGCCCGGCCGACCGCCCTGACGGCTGCCACGGGATCGCTGACGCTGTCGACGACCGGGGCAGGGTCGGCGAGCCGACCGGTGTCGGCCATGTCGGCCATGTCGGCCATGTCGGCAGGCGAGCTGGCCGCGCTGGCGGTGACCGCCTGCGCGGCCTCGCGTATCGGCTCCACCGCTTCCGCGACCGCGGCCATGCCCTCCTCGGCCGCGGGCTGAGGCTCGGCCTCAAGGAGCCGGGACTCGCCCGGAACCTCGCGGGCGGTCTCGGCCGCATGTGCCTGCGCCGAACCGATGAGGCCGAGCGCCAGCAGGCCGCCGAGGAACAGCACCACCTGAAGCGCACGCCGCCCGGCCACCGAGCGCACAAGGCGCCGGGCGGCAGGACGAAGCGTGGCTACGGCAGTCAAGGCGAGGTGCCCTCCGGTGAAGCGAATGAAGATGAAGCGGATGCAGCGGACGAAGCGATCGGGCGCGGTCGGCCCAGTGGCGGCCGCCGCGGCGGAATATGGCGCTCCGTGAGCGGCGCGCCGATCCTTGCATGGAACTCCTGGCTTCGCGCAAGTCCCCTGCTACTGATGAGTCGCCATGTCCGGTATGGGCAGTGGCCGTTTCTCGATCGCCGCCGCCATCACCTCGGGGAAGAGGTCGGGGGTGCAGGCGAACGCCGGTGCGCCGAGCCCGCCGAGCGCCGCCGCGTGCTCCCGGTCGTAGGCGGGCGCGCCCTCGTCCGACAGCGCGAGCAGCGTCACGAACTGCACGCCCGAGGCCTTCATGGCCGCGACGCGCTTCAGCATCTCGTTGCGTATACCGCCTTCGTAGAGGTCGGAGATCAGGACGACGACGGTGTCCGCGGGACGGGTGATCTGCGACTGGCAGTACGCGAGCGCCCGGTTGATGTCCGTGCCGCCGCCGAGCTGGGTGCCGAAGAGGACGTCCACCGGGTCGTCGAGCTGGTCGGTGAGGTCCACGACGGCGGTGTCGAAGACGACCAGGCGGGTCTGGATGGAGCGCATGGAGGCGAGTACGGCGCCGAAGACGGAGGCGTACACGACGGACGCGGCCATCGAGCCCGACTGGTCGATGCAGAGGACCACTTCCTTCTTCACCGACTGGGACGCCCGGCCGTAGCCGACGAGCCGCTCGGGCACGACCGTGCCGTACTCGGGCAGGTAGTTCTTGAGGTTGGCCGCGATGGTGCGGTTCCAGTCGATGTCGCGGTGGCGCGGCCGGTTGATCCGCGCCGAGCGGTCCAGGGCCCCGGTGAGGGTGGCGCGGGTGCGGGTGGCGAGGCGCTTCTCAAGGTCGTCGACGACCTTGCGGACGACGGCGCGCGCGGTCTCCTTGGTCGTCTCCGGCATGGCCTTGTTGAGCGACAGCAGGGTGCCGACGAGATGAACGTCCGCCTCGACCGCTTCGAGCATCTCCGGCTCCAGGAGGAGGGCGGAGAGCCCGAGCCGGTCGATCGCGTCGCGCTGCATGACCTGCACCACGGACGAGGGGAAGTACGTCCGGATGTCGCCGAGCCAGCGGGCGACGGACGGCGCCGACGCGCCCAGGCCAGCGCCCCTCCCCCGCCCCTTGTCCCGCTGCTCCCCCTGGCCGTAGAGCGCGCTGAGCGCCCCGTCCATGGCCGCGTCCTGGCCCGCGAGCGCGCAGCCGGTGCCGTCGGCGGAGTGCCCGCCGAGCACCAGCCGCCACCGCCTGNGCCGCTCCCCCTCCTTCTTCCCCTCGTCCCCCTCCGTCTCCTCTTCTCCTACTTCCGGCGTCTCCTCTTCTCCCTCTCCCTCTCCCCGTTCCGGTTTCTGGGCCAGGGTGTGGGCCGCCGGGAGGTCGATGAAGCGGACCGGTACTCCGTGGTCCAGGGCCCAGCGGATCGCCACCCACTCGGGGGAGAACCCGGCGAACGGCCAGAACGCGGAGCGCCCCGGGTCGTCCGTGACATGGGCGAGGAGCGCGACCGGTGGGCTCATCCCCTCGTCGGCGGCCAGCTCCACCAGTGCGTCGGCCTCGGGCGGGCCCTCGATCAGTACGGCTGCGGGCCGCTGCGCGGCGAGCGCGGCCCGCACCGCCCGTGCGGAGCCGGGCCCGTGGTGCCGTACGCCGAGCACCCAGGGCCCGCCCCCTGCCGTCTCTGCCACGCTCACGCCGTCACCTCCCGGCAGGCGCGGTAGAAGTCCTTCCAACCGTCGCGCTCGCGGACGACCGCCTCCAGGTACTCCTGCCAGATCACCCGGTCCGCCGCCGGGTCGCGGACGACAGACCCGAGGATTCCGGCGGCCACGTCGCCGGGGCGCAGTACGCCGTCGCCGAAGTGCGTGGCCAGGGCGAGCCCGCCCGTGACGACCGAGATCGCCTCGGCGGTGGACAGGGTGCCGCTGGGCGACTTCAGCTTCGTACGCCCGTCGGCGGTGACGCCGTCGCGCAGCTCGCGGAAGACGGTGACGACGCGGCGGATCTCGTCGATGCCGTCAGGGCCCGCGGGCAGTTCAAGCGAGCGGCCGATCTGGTCGACGCGCCGCGAGACGATGTCGACCTCGGCCTCGACGCTCACCGGCAGCGGCAGGACGACGGTGTTGAAGCGACGGCGCAGGGCGCTGGACAGGTCGTTGACCCCGCGGTCGCGGTCGTTCGCCGTGGCGATGAGATTGAACCCGCGGACGGCCTGCGCCTCCTCGCCCAGCTCCGGGATGGGCAGGGTCTTCTCGGACAGGATCGTGATCAGGGTGTCCTGTACGTCGGCAGGGATGCGGGTGAGCTCCTCGACCCGCGCCGTCATGCCCTCGGTCATGGCCCGCATGACCGGGCTCGGCACCAGCGCGTCCCGGCTGGGTCCGTGCGCGAGCAGCTGCGCGTAGTTCCAGCCGTAGCGGATGGCTTCTTCCGGGGTACCGGCCGTGCCCTGCACAAGCAGCGTGGAGTCGCCGCTGATCGCCGCGGCCAGATGCTCCGACACCCAGGTCTTGGCGGTGCCGGGTACCCCGAGCAGGAGCAGGGCGCGGTCGGTGGCGAGTGTGGTGACGGCGACCTCGACGAGGCGGCGCGGGCCCACGTACTTGGGTGTGATCACCGTTCCGTCCGGGAGCGTGCCCCCGAGCAGATAGGTCGCCACCGCCCACGGTGAGAGGCGCCAGCGGGCGGGCCGCGGACGGTCGTCGGCCGCGGCGAGTGCCGTGAGTTCGTGCGCGAACGCGTCCTCGGCGTGTGGCCGCAGGGCAGCGTCGTTCGCGGTGGAGTCGACAGACACGGACATGGGTCCCCCTCCAGATTTCCGGCAGTTCTCCGGCAGCTCTCCGGCTGTGTGACCAACCGTGCACCACGCCACTGACAATCGACCGTCGTAGCAGGTCAGCGCGGTGGAGAAGCGATAGCCGAGGCGATTGTCAGTGGCGGGATCTACCGTCGGAGACATGACTCAGCAGGGGGTTCGCTGGACGGCGGAGCAGGTGCTGGCAATGGCTCCTGACGCGTCGTCACGCAAGGCGGGAAGCAAACTCGGCGTGGCCGGGCCGTGGTCCGAGACGGGAAGCTCGGGAGAGGGGGCGGTGTGGGGACTGTGCAAGGGCAGCGGCAGCAAGCCGTATCAGACCGTCGTGGACACCACGGGCCCGGCGTACAAGTGCAGTTGCCCCAGCCGGAAGTTCCCGTGCAAGCACGCGCTGGGGCTGCTGTTGCTGTGGGCCGGCGCCGACGGCACGGTGCCGGACTCCTCGGCGCCCGAGTGGGCCGAGCAGTGGCTGGCCGGGCGTCGTACGCGGGCGGAGAAGCCGAGCGGCGCCGGTGCGGGTGCGGGTGCGGCCAAGTCCGCTGATCCGGAGGCGGCCCGGCGCAGGGCGGAGCGCCGGGCCGAGCGGATCACCGCGGGTGCGTCGGAGCTGGAGCAGCGCCTGGCCGACCTGCTCCGCGGCGGCCTCGCCACGGCGGAGCGTGCGGGGTACGGGATGTGGGAGGAGACGGCCCGGCGCATGGTCGACGCGCAGGCGCCCGGACTGGCCTCGCGGGTGCAGGAGTTGGGCGCCATACCCGCGTCGGGGCCCGGTTGGCCGGTGCGGCTGCTTGAGGAGTGCGCGCTGCTGCATCTCCTTGACCAGGCGTGGCTGCGTCGGGAGCGGCTGCCCGAGCCGCTGGCCGCGACGGTCCGCTCGCGCATCGGGCTGCCCGCGTCGCCCGAGGGGCCTCCGCTGCGCGACCGGTGGCTGGTCCTCGCGCAGTACGACACGGCCGACGCCAAGCTCACGGCGCGCCGCATATGGCTGCATGGCACCGAGTCCGGGCGTACGGCGCTGCTGCTGTCCTTCGGGGCGGCCGGGCGGGCGCCCGAGCTCGCGCTGCCGGTCGGCCTGGCGCTCGACGCCGAGCTGTCCGCACACCCGGGGGCCGGACAGCTGCGGGCGGGGCTCGGCGAGCGATTCTCCGCACCGGAACCGACCTCCGCGCGGCCACCGGGGATGGACACCGAGGAAGCCGCGGCCGCCTACGGCACCGCGCTGCGGGACGACCCCTGGCTGGAGTCCTGGCCGGTCACGCTGCACCGCGTGATACCGACCCCGACCGGCGAAGCCTGGCAACTGGCCGATGCGGAAGGCAAGTCGGCGCTGCCCCTGTCCCCCACGGCCCTGTCACGCCCGGGCCTGTGGAAACTCGCCGCGCTCTCGGGCGGCGCCCCGGTGACGGTCTTCGGCGAGTGCGGCCACCGAGGCTTCACACCTCTCACCGCCTGGCCGGACCCCGCAACCGACCCCTCGGGCGAGGCGGTCCCGCTGTGCTGACCCACGTCGGCCCCCGCCTCCGCCTCCGCCACTCCCCTCCGCACGCGCGCGGAAGGGGCCACCTCTCGGCGCGGCACGGCGCCCGCGCACCGCAGGCCGCGCGGCACGGCGCCCGCGCACCACAGGCCGCGCGATACCTGGCGACGACCAGCCCCGGCTCGCTCTCCAGCTCGTTCCATCCGTATGGGAGGACCCGATGAGCGCCACCAGCACGAACACCGAAACCGGCACCCTCACCCACACCCACACCCACACCCGCACCCGCACCCGCACCGGCACCGGCACGGGCCCCGCTTCCGACTGGGAAGAGCTCGTCACCTCAGCGCTGCTCGGGACCGAGCGGCGTACGCCCCCGGTCACCGCCCCCGGCAAGGACGCACCGGGCGCGCTGCTCGACGCGGCGGCCGTGCACACCGTGCGGCGCAGGGCGGGGCTGTGCGCCGCGCCCGCCGCCGCGCCGCCCGAGCCCGCCGCGGCCGACCCGCGGCCCGCGCTGCCGAGAGCCGCCAGGCAGCGGCTCTCGATGCTGCTGACCGGCCGCCCCGGCGCCGGGGGCGGCTCAGGTGGGCGGCGCGGTGCGGCGCCCGATCTGACGGAGCTGCTGCCGCAGTGGCTGGTCCTGGCCAACAAACACGGCTTCGCCGCGCCCCCGGAGCTGCTGCCCGCGCTCCTCGACGCGGCCCGAGGGCGCACGGATCTGCGGCCGCAGGCGCTGACCTTCGCGGGTCCGCGCGCGCTGTGGCTGGCGCGGCTCAACCCCGACTGGCGGTTCGCCCTGCGCGCCGCACCCGGCGGGGCCGCGCTGCCCGCCCCCGAGGAGACCGCGGAGGTCCGACGCCTGTGGGAGGAGGGCCTGTTCGCGGAGCGGGTGGCGCTGCTCAGCACCGTACGGGCGTATGACGCGGACGCCGCGCGCGAGCTGCTCGCCACCACCTGGACCACGGAGCGGGCCGAGGACCGGCTGATGTTCCTCGACTCGCTGCGCACCGGCCTCGGGGATGCCGACGAGCCGTTCCTTGAGCAGGCGCTCACCGACCGCAGCCGCAATGTCCGGGCCACCGCGGCCGAGCTGCTCTCCGCGCTGCCCGGCTCGGCGCTGGCCGCGCGGATGGCGGCACGTGCCGCGTCCTGTGTGGCGCTGGACCGTTCCGACGGCACCCTCACCGTGGAGGCGCCGCACGAGTGCGACGCGGCGATGGAGCGGGACGGCGTCACGCCGAACCCGCCGGCGGGGCGGGGCCGCCGCGCCTGGTGGCTCGGCCAGGTGGTGGAGGCCACCCCGCTCGCCTCCTGGTCAGCGTGCCTGGGCGGCCGTACGCCGGAGCAGATCGTGGCGCTACCCGTCGCCGACGACTGGCAGAACGAGCTGCACGGCGCATGGTGCCGGGCCGCCGTGCGCCAGCGCGACGCGCACTGGTCCCGTGCCCTGCTCGGCACCCCGGCGGCACCCGGCGCGAGCGGTCCTGGCGCGGTCTCGCTCGCCGAGCGCGCCAAGCTGCTGGCCGCGCTGCCGGCGGCGGAGCGGGCCGAGTGGGTCGCCGGGTTCATCTCGGCGCACGGGCTGTCCGAGGCGTTCCAGCTGCTCGGTGGGTGCGCGGTGCCGTGGTCGCAGCCGCTCGGCCACGCCGTGGTCGACGCGCTCAACATCGCGCGGGACGCCGGGAGTTACCCCTGGAGCTTCAGCGGGGTGATGGGCCTGGCGGAGCGCTGCCTCGACCCGGGCGAGGCCGACCGCCTAGAGGCCCTCACGGCGATACCGGACGAGCCGGAGGATGGGGCGCCGGGTGCGGTGGGGTACTGGTCGGAGGCGTTCCAGCGGCTGGTGAGCACGTTGCGGCTGCGCGCGGCGATGCGGAGGGAGCTGGCCGAGCAGTAGACCCCCCGCCGCCAGACGGACTGATTTCAGCCCGTCCGGCGATTGAGGACAAACATGTGAGGACAGACATTGAGGACGAACGAGGTCTGGGGCGGAGCCCCGGTTACGCCTCGGCCGGGTGGCGGACGTTCGCGCGGACCCAGTCCACGATCGACGCCGTCGTCGCGCCCGGCGTGAAGATCTCCGAGACGCCCTGTGCCTTGAGCGGCGCGATGTCCGCCTCCGGGATGATCCCGCCGCCGAAGACCTTGATGTCCTCCGCGTCGCGCTCCCGCAGCAGCTCTATGACCTTCGCGAACAGTGTGTTGTGCGCACCCGAGAGGATGGAGAGGCCGATCGCGTCGGCGTCCTCCTGGATGGCGGTGTCCACGATCTGCTCGGGCGTCTGGTGCAGGCCGGTGTAGATGACCTCCATACCCGCATCGCGCAGCGCCCGCGCGATCACCTTGGCCCCGCGATCGTGCCCGTCGAGACCTGGCTTGGCGACCACCACGCGGATCGGGCCGGTTGCCACACCCATCACTGCCTCCATGTACCGACGTTTACCGAGATTTATCGGGATGTACCGAGATGTCCCACTGGGTGTCCCCACCGGGCGCCCTGACCGGATGCGATCCCGGAAGACGTGAACGAACGTTATCCCCAGCATCCCCCACCCGGCAGTTTCGCGGTGAAGAGCGAGGGGGAAATCACACGAAGGGACACGTTCGCTAAGCGCTGCTACCGCACCACCCGGCCCACGGCCACAGCCGGAAGCACGCGCCAAGGGGAGCCGCGACGAGATCGCCTCCGCCTCCGTGCCGTCAGCCGCACGGCACGGAGGTGGCGGTGCGGCACCCCGTGAGGGCACACGGGGGACAGAGCCGTCCTTCGCGTGCCATTCGGGAGGTCGGCCATGAGGGCCCTGCCCTTTCTGCTTCCACCCTGGCTCCGCCACGCCGGCCAGGTACATCCCACCCAGCGCCTGAGAATCTCCGCCGCGCTGTTCAAGGCGACCGCGCTGGAGCTGGCCATCCTCGCCGGGCACCTGCTCCTCTACCCCTCGGGCATCACCCAGGAACGCCGCCCCGACCCCAGGCCACCAGGGACACCGCAGCTCCCGACCGCCGACAACGCCAGGCCGGTGGTCCTGCTGCACGGCTTCATCGACAACCGCTCGGTCTTCGTCCTGCTGCGCCGCTCCCTGGCCCAGCACGGCAGGCACCACGTCGAGTCACTCAACTACTCGGTGCTCACCTGCGACATCCGTACCGCGGCCGAGCTGCTCGCCCGCCATATAGAAGAGATCTGCGAGCGCACCGGCCACCGCGAGGTGGACGTCGTCGGGCACAGCCTGGGCGGCCTGATCGCCCGCTACTACGTACAGCGCCGCGGCGGCGACCGCCGCGTCCGCACCCTGGTCACCCTCGGTACCCCGCACGGCGGCACCATCGTGGCCCCCCTGATGAGCGCGCACCCGATCGTCCGCCAGATGCGCCCCGACTCCGACGTGATCGCCGAGCTCAGGAAGCCCGCCCCCGACTGCCGCACCAGGTTCGTCAGCTTCTGGAGCGACCTCGACCAGGTGATGGCCCCGCTGGAGACGGCGCGCGTCGACCACCCGGATTTGCTCGCCCACAACGTGCCCGTGACCGGCATCGGACACCTGGCCCTGCCGGTCCACCCCGCGGTCGCGGCAGGTATCCGACAGGCGATCGACTCCGACGAGCTGGCGTCCCACGCCTCCGGCTCGGCTTCCGTAGCCTGATCCGCCCCCTCGACAACCCCTTGAAAGTCGAACGACAGTCGAACAGAAAGCCAAGGCTGTCCCTATGAACCGCCGAAAGGCGGCCGATTGCCCGATTCCTGAAATCGCGAAACCTGCCGAAGATTGTCGCTGTCGCGTACCGCCGGGTACAGTCACCGCACTGCTCTGCCCCCCGCTGTCGAGGCGAAAGAGAAGTTGGTGAACGATCAGCACGGCTATGCCGCCGGATACGGTGGCAACGCAACCGGTGCCTTCGACGCCACCAGCTTCGCCACCGATCCCCTGTTCGGCGCCATGCCCGGCGCGGGCGGGGACGCTTCCGGCGCATACGCCACCACCACGTACGACCCCAACACGTACGACCCCAGCGCGTACGCGTCCGGCGCGTACGACTCCGGGCAGAGTGGCCAGTGGGACAGCACCGCGTGGACGACCGGCGCGCATGACACGCTGGGCACCGGCGCGCACACCACGGTCAGCTACGACCCGTACGCCGCACAGGCCACCACCCCACACGAGACCGGCAGTTACGACACGACGGCCATCTGGGCCACCGCCGGCTACCAGCAGCTAGCCGACATCCCGACCCAGCCGGGACCGCAGTCCACCGAGCAGTGGGACGCCACCGGCCAGTGGCAGCAGTCGACGCAGGTGTACGGGCAGCACCCGCAGACATACGACTCCGGTGCCTACGACGCCACCGCCTGGAACTCCGACGGCTCCACCACCTCGGCGTATGGCAGCTACGAGGGGTACGACTCCGCCACCACGTCGACGTTCGAGCAGGCGGCACCCTACGAGCAGCCGACGTACGAGCAGCCGTCCACTGAAGCGGAGTTCAGCGCGGCGGAACTCGCCGGGACCGCCGAGCCCGACCACGGCGACAGCGACCACGGCGACAGCGGCTACGACGACACGAACCACGACGACGGTTACGACGCGTACGGCGAGGACGCGTACGGCGAGGGCGACCACGACGCCGCCGACGCGACCCCGGAGCCGTATACCCCGGCCGCCGCCCGCCCCCGCACCCGCAGCGCCAACCGCACCCGCCGCCGCGCCCCCGCCAAGCGCTCCGCGCTGCTCACCGTGGCCGTGCCCTCCGTCTGCGCGCTCGGCGTCGCGGGGATCGCCGCCGCCTCGGTGAACACCGGCCTCGGCGACAGCAAGGGCGACACCAAGACCCAGGCCGCGCCCGATCCGGCCACCCCCACGGTCGAACCGGCACAGGTCAACAGCCAGCTCGACACCCAGCTGGCCAACCTCTCCGCCGAAGCCGACGACTTCGCCGGCCGGGCGAGCCGCACCCAAGAACGTATCGACCTCAAGGAACGCCAAGAGGCCGAGCGGAAGCGCAAGATCGAGGAAGCGGAACGCAAGGAGCGACTGCGCCCCAAGTTCGCCGCGCCCGTGGCACGCAAGGGGCTCAGCGCGCGCTACGGCCAGGCCGGGATCAACTGGATGTCCGTGCACAGCGGCATCGACTTCCCCGTCTCATACGGCACTCCCGTGATGGCCGCGACCGACGGCACCGTGCGCACCCAGTGGAACAGCGCCTACGGCAACATGGCGATCGTGACCGCGCCGGACGGCACCGAGACCTGGTACTGCCACCTCTCCAGCACGAAGATCCGCAGCGGCACGGTCAAGGCCGGGGACGTCATCGCCTACGCCGGTAACTCGGGCAACTCCACCGGCCCGCACCTGCACTTCGAGGTTCGCCCCGGCGGCGGCTCGGCGATCGACCCGCTGGCGTGGCTCATGAGCCACGGCATCAACCCCACCTGAGCCCCGGCAGCAATCATCCCGGCCTGAGACCCACCTGAGCCACAGCATCACCCTGGCCTGAGCTCCGCCTGAGCCCCAGCACCACCCCCACCCTGAAACCCGACCGGAAGCCAAGGCCCCGGCCGGGCCGAGCAGCCACTCCCCCTACAACTTCTCCACCGGCGCATACCGCAGCAGCAGCACCTTCGGCTTCGGATCGCCGAAGTCGATGCTCGCCCGGGCCTGATCGCCCGCGCCTTCCACCGCCACCACGGTCCCCAGGCCGAACTGGTCGTGTGTGACCCGGTCCCCGACCGCCAGCGACACCACCGGCTTGTCCCCCGCCCGGCGCGTCGCGAACCCCGAAGGCCCGCCGCGCGCACGCGACGAGGACAGCGAGGACGTCAGCGACGACACCGCACCCGACCCACCCCTGCCGGACTTGGCCGTCGGCGCCGGAACCGAGGGCCCGGTCCGCTTCCACTGCAGATGCTGGTCCGGGATCTCCTCCAGGAAACGGGACGGCGGGTTGTACGAGGGCTGCCCCCAGGCGCTGCGCATCGTCGAGCGCGTCAGATACAGCCGCTCGCGCGCCCGCGTGATGCCCACATACGCCAGCCGCCGCTCCTCCTCCAGCTCCTTGACCTGCCCCAGTGCGCGCATATGCGGGAAGACGCCGTCCTCCATGCCGGTCAGGAACACCACAGGGAACTCAAGGCCCTTGGCGGTGTGCAGCGTCATCAGCGTGATGACACCCGAGCCGTCGTCCTCCTCGTCCGGGATCTGATCGGAGTCGGCGACCAGGGCGACCCGTTCCAGGAACTCCGCCAGCGTCCCCGAAGAAGCCGCGGCCTCCCCTTCACCCTGGGCGGTGGTCGTCTCCTGCTCGAACTCCAGGGCCACCGCGGCCAGTTCCTGGAGGTTCTCGATACGGGTCTCGTCCTGCGGGTCGGTGGAGGACTGCAACTCGGCGAGATAGCCGGTCCGCTCCAGTACGGCCTCCAGGACCGTGGCGGGTCCCGCGCCGGACTCGGCGATCGTACGGAGTTCCTCCATCAGCGTGTTGAACCGCTTGACGGCGTTCGCCGAGCGGGCCGCCATGCCGTACGCCTCGTCGACTCGCCGCAGCGCCTGCGAGAAGCTGACCTTCTCGCGCTGCGCCAACGCGTCGATCATGGCCTCCGCGCGGTCGCCGATGCCGCGCTTGGGTACGTTGAGGATGCGGCGCAGCGGTACGGAGTCCTCCGGGTTGGACAGCACCCGCAGATAGGCCAGGACGTCCCGGACCTCCTTGCGCTCGTAGAAGCGCACCCCGCCGACGACCTTGTACTGCAGCCCGACGCGGATGAAGATCTCTTCGAAGACACGGGACTGCGCGTTCGTCCGGTAGAAGATCGCGACGTCACCGGCCTTGGCCTCGCCCGCGTCCGTGAGCCGGTCGATCTCCTCGGCGACGAACTGCGCCTCGTCGTGCTCGGTGTCGGCGACATAGCCGGTGATCTGCGCGCCGGCCCCGGCGTTGGTCCACAGGTTCTTCGGGCGGCGGCTTTCGTTCCGCTCGATGACGGCGTTGGCCGCGGTCAGGATCGTCTGGGTGGAGCGGTAGTTCTGCTCCAGGAGGATCGTGGTCGCGTCCGGGTAGTCCTCCTCGAACTGGAGGATGTTGCGGATGGTGGCGCCACGGAAGGCGTAGATCGACTGGTCCGCGTCACCCACGACGCACAGCTCGCCCGGCTCCGGGTCGCCCTCGCCGCCGACCGGGCCGACCAGCTCGCGCACTAGGGCGTACTGGGCGTGGTTGGTGTCCTGGTACTCGTCGACCATGATGTGGCGGAAGCGGCGGCGGTAGTGCTCGGCGACGTCCGGGAACGCCTGCAGCAGATGCACCGTCGTCATGATCAGGTCGTCGAAGTCGAGGGCGTTCGCCTCACGCAGCCGCGACTGGTACATCGCGTAGGCCTGGGCGAGGGTCTTCTCGAACCCGTCCGCGGCCTGCCCGGCGAAGGTCTCCTCGTCGATCAGCTCGTTCTTCAGGTTCGAGATCTTGGCGCTGAAGGACTTGGGCGGGAAGCGCTTGGGGTCGAGGTCCAGGTCCCGGCAGACCAGCGCCATCAGCCGCTTGGAGTCGGCGGCGTCGTAGATCGAGAACGAGGAGGTGAAGCCGAGCCGCTTGGACTCGCGGCGCAGGATGCGGACGCAGGCGCTGTGGAAGGTCATCACCCACATCGCGGCCGCACGCGGCCCGACCAGGTCGGCGACGCGCTCCTTCATCTCCCCCGCGGCCTTGTTGGTGAAGGTGATCGCGAGGACCTGACCGGGGTGCACCCCGCGCTCGGCGAGCAGATAGGCGATGCGGTGGGTCAGTACCCGGGTCTTGCCCGACCCGGCTCCGGCGACGATGAGCAGCGGGGTGCCGGAGTGCACGACGGCGGCGCGCTGGTTGTCGTTCAGCCCGTCCAGCAGGGCAGCCGGGTCCACCGCGGGGCGCGGGGCGCCGTCGCGGTAAAACGCGTCCCGGTCCACGGGCGCGTCGAACCGGCCTCCGAAGAGGTCGTCCGGAACCTCTTCGGGTTCCGGAGCGTGCTCCTCGGGGGGCGGCGGAGGCTCCTCGCCCGAAGGCTTGAGGTCCGCCAGGAAGCTGTCGTCAAAGAGGCTGCTCATCGTCTACCGAGTCTAGGCGGCCGCACTGACACCCCGCCCCGGGTTCCCGTTCCGCGCTACCCCGCCCCGGTCACCAAGGGAGCACAAGCACTCACACAGCGCGAAAGTCACAGAAAAGTATCGGGCATATCGAACACCAACCTTCCCAGCCGCCTCGGCAGTTGGCTAGCGTGCTGGGCGGGCGGCCCGCATCCCCACCGGCGAACCACGCCGGGAACGGGCGGCCTCCGCCGAGTCCGGTGCGCCCCCCACAGGCAGCCGGAGCCGGGGACCCACGTGACCTTTGGGGTGAATCGGTCCCACGTACGAGCCCGTACCCACGTACGGGCGCGTCCGCGACCGTAGGGCAGCCTTCCGACACACCGCCCGAACCCGACAGCTAACCCGGTAGGCGGTCTATGGAAGGAGCGCCACCCTTGGCGTCGCACCGCAAGCCGCGCAACAGGTCCGGCCGCATACGGACCACAACCCAGGCCGTCGGCATCACCACGGCCGCCCTCACCTCCGTGGCTCTGCTGTCGCAGAACGCGTACGCCGCGCCTCCCTCGGCGCCTTCGGCTCCCGAACCGTCGCTCGAAGAGGTGCAGAAGAAGGTCGACGACCTCTACCAGCAGGCGGGTGTCGCCACCCAGAAGTACAACGCGGTCAAGGAGCGCACCGACAAGCAGCGCAAGCAGGTCGACAAGCTGCTCGACCAGGTCGCCAAGCGCACCGACAAGATGAACGACGCGCGGCAGGAACTCGGCACCATCGCGGCCGCCCAGTACCGCAACGGCGGGGTCTCCGACGCGGCGACGCTGATGCTCGCCGACGACCCGCAGAGCTACTTCGACCAGCGTCAGCTGATGAGCCGGTTGAGCGGCAAGCAGGAGAAGGCCCTCACGGACTACCAGGAGCTCCAGGCCGCGACCACCAAGAAGCGCGGCGAGGCGACGAAGAGCCTCAAGACGCTCACCGAGACCCAGAGCGAGCTGAAGACCACCAAGCGGGAGGTCCAGCGGAAGCTGTCCGAGGCGCGTGAGCTGCTGTCCACCCTGACGGCCGAGGAGAAGGCGCGGCTGGCGGCGCTGGAGAAGAAGCGCGAGGAAGAGGCCCGCAAGAAGGCGGAGGCGCAGGCCCGCGAGAAGGCGGCGGCCGAGGCGGAGCGCAAGCGCCTGGCGGAGGAGGCGGCCGCGAAGGAGAAGGCGCAGGAGGAGGCGCGGCAGGAGCAGGACTCCGGCACCGGCTCAGACGCCGACTCGGGCGGCGACACGTCGACGGGGGGCTCGACGGGCGGCTCCACCGAGCCCACTCCAGCCCCCTCCCCCTCTCCCGACACCTCGACCCCGGACGACTCGGACGACTCGTACGCCGCCAAGGCCGCGAAGGTGATCGCCTTCGCGGAGGCCCAGATCGGCAAGCCGTACGTCTGGGGCGCGCAGGGCCCGGACTCGTACGACTGCTCGGGCCTGACCCTGTCCGCGTGGAAGGCGGCCGGCGTCTCGCTGCCGCGTACCACCTGGGACCAGGTGAAGGTCGGAACTCAGGTGTCAGTCGACAACGCCAAGCCCGGTGACCTGGTCTTCTTCTACGACGACATCAGCCACGTCGGCATCTACATCGGCGACGGCAAAATGATCCACGCCCCGAAGCCGGGCACGAACGTCAGGACCGAGTCGATCTACTACATGCCGATCCACAGCGTGCGACGCGTGGCATAACCGCCCGGGGCGCGCTGCCCACGCAGGTCATCGGGCCTCAGGCCATCGGCCCCCGGGCCTCAAGCCCTCAGGTCCACAGGACGGCGATAAAGATATTCGCCGTGGTCAGCGCGCCCACCGCACCGAACATCGACTTGTCGATGCTCTCCTCGTCCCGCTTCACGTAGACGAGCGCCAGGATCACGATCAGCACCGCCATCTTGACGGCGATCTTGACGTTGTTGACCGCGTTGTCGTCGGCCTGGTTGAGGCCGACCAGCGCGACCCCGGTGACCAGCATGGTCAGCGCGCCGTGCAGCATCGCGGGCGTGAACCGCGCCGTGCCCTCGCCCATCGCCTTCATCTGCGTCAGGAAGCCGCCGAGCAGCGAAGCGATACCGATGATGTGCAGGCCGACGAAGACATTGATCAGTACGTCCATGCGGCGGAGCCTAGCCGGGGCCTTACCACCGGCCGCCCACCAGGTGGGCCACATCAGCCTCATCGGTCACCGGGACACACCAACACCCACCACACCCACGACCCGCACGGTCACATACGGTCGCTAAGTGGCCCAATAACACCACTTACGCACAACTCCCCACCCCCTCCCGTCCCCCAGGCTTAGCGTCCTTCCCCAGGTGACCGGCTCCCCACCGCCGCCCAGGCCGACCCGGACGGCAGTCGGACACCACCGCCGAAAGGTCCGGCGGGGGGCCCGCG
>NZ_JAZGRL010000001.1:2930846-2935781 GCF_046540415.1 Streptomyces sp. E11-3
CCCCACCGACCTACCCCAAGGTGCAGCCGCCCCCGCCTCCAACTCCCGCGCGGCCCAAGCGATCGCCTTCGCCCGCCGCGCCATCGGCAGCCCGTACGTCTGGGGCGCGACGGGCCCAAACGCCTTCGACTGCTCGGGCCTCACCCAGGCCGCCTACCGCTCAGCGGGCGTCGCCCTCCCCCGTACGACCTTCACCCAGGTCAACGCGGGCCGCCGCGTCTCCCGCTCCGAACTCGCCCCCGGTGACCTGGTCTTCTTCTACTCGGGCCTCAGCCACGTAGGCCTCTACATCGGCAACGGCCAGATGATCCACGCGTCCAACCCGAGCGCCCCGGTCAAGATCGCCCCCATCAGCTCGATGCCCTTCGCAGCCGCGACCCGGGTGGCCTAGGTCCTGTCTTCAAACTCCTACCTGCCGCGCGACGCCCGGCCCTCAGCCGCGATACCGGGGAAACTTCGCGGTATCGACCGTCCACGGCCCCATCGGCACCGCGTCCCCGAACCCATAGCGCAGGCTCTGCAAATAGCACGGCTCGCCCCCGCGCGTCCCCGGCTCCCAGTGCACCGAGACCGTGCCGTCCCGAGGGTCGATGATCGCGTACACCGGGACGCCCATACGCGGATACTCGCGCAGCTTCACCACATAGTCGTTCCCGGGGTTCGACTTGGAGACGACCTCCACGGCGAGGCTGACCGTGGGCGCGAAGCAGGCGGCGTCATCGTCCTGCTGGTCGTATGCGTCCCGCGAGAGCGCGAGCAGGTCGGCGGTACGGCACAGCCCGAGACCGGGGTGCTCCACACGGCCCTCCGCAATGAGTACGGCCCGGTCGTCCTGGCCCCCGATCTGGAGAATCAGGGCCGAGACAACATGCCCGTGCGGGTTGGAGGGGCTCATCATCGCGACGTGGATCTCCTGATTCGCAACATCGGCGCGGACTCGTTCGCCGCGCCGTTCCGCCTCGTCCACGATGACGTTGGCGAGGTCCCGGAGCTGGTAGTAGGTGGCCGTCGACCCTTGTGGCTCAACCGGCTGCGCACTCATACGGCCCACTCCTCGCGTGTGTGGTGTCCGGGCTTGCGACGCCCCTCGCCCTTCGCACAGTACCCGGCAGAGCGTCACGCAGGCGGGCTGCACGATGCCGGACATCGGCAGGGTCGAGCTGCCCGCGCCCGTCCGGCAGGGAACCGCCCGGAGCGGGGGCCAGGCGGCAGGCCCGGCACAAGCCGCCAGGCAGCGCGTCCGGGCTGCCCGGAACCCCGCAGTCCGTGCACTCCATGAGCGTACGGGCGGCGACCTCCGGCGCCGGAAGCGCGGGCGGCATCTTGCTGACCAGTCTGCTCCGCGCGAGCGCACGGGGCGCGTGAACCGGCTCGGGCAGCCCCGAGGTGAGGGCCTGCACCAACAGCCCCGCACTCGCACCCCGCGCCAGCCACTCAGTGGCCAACTCCTCCAGCGCCGCACAGTCGGCCGCCGACAGCGCCATACGGGGCTCGGCCCGGCCGACCTGGGCGAGCGCGACGTACGCGGCGGAGGGCTGCGCGTCCGGGGTACGCGACGGCTCAACCCGCTGCGGCGGTACGTCACCGTCGATCACGCGGGACCACCATTCGTCATCCCGTGCGGTACGCGACCAGAACGTCCGGAACACCCACCGAGTCGACCCGTCCGCCGTCTCGGCACGCCGACTTGAACCACACGATCCCGGCCTCACTCATAGCTCCTGCGCCACCTTCCTGATGAACACCGCCGACTCCTCGACACTGAGGGCGTGCATACGGATCATGGCATGGCGTGCGGGGCCGATCAGAGCGACGCCACCACACCGCCCAACGGGAAGCACCTGGACTGAGACGTTCCGCAGCTCCCCGACCGTCAACAGGTGCTCCAACTAGCGCCGCATGACCTCTCGCCCGCCCACCAGCGACAGCTCGACCAGTGACCGGACCGGGCCGTCCGCACACAACACGGCATCCGCCAGCTCGAACAGAGCGTCCGCACGTCTGGTCAGGCAGGAGTAGAACTCACCCCGGAAGCGTGACAGTTCCGCGAACGGATCCGGCCGACGGCGTGATGCAGCAGACTCATCCCCACGGCCTTCGTGCTGAGCGCGTGTGTTCCTTGGTCGGAGCACATGCCCAGCCGAAGGCCGCCTGCCCGTACGGCAGTTACCAGACCGGGTGATCAAGTACGAGAAGCCGTTCGACGCCCGAGGTTAAAGATCAAGCTAGCGCGGCAGCCCCTCTCACAGCAACGGCTTGACGACCCGCTTCAGTTCCGCCTCACCGATGGCCCCGGTCCGCGCCGCCGCGATCCGGCCCTTCGGGTCGACGACGATCGTGAACGGGTAACCGGTGATGTTGACCATCCCCTTCGGCAGGCGCAGGAGTTCCCGGCCCTTGGGGTCGTGCAGACTCGGGTAGGCGAGCTTCGTGTCCTTCTCGAAGGCGCGCGCCGCCGAGACCGAGAGGTCCACGTTCACGCCCACCACCCGAAGGCCCTCGTCGTAGAGCTCCTCGTGCACCCGCGACAGGCCCGGGGCCTCCGCGCGGCACGGGCCGCACCACGACGCCCACGCGTTGACGACCACGACCTTCCCTCGCAGCCCCTTCAGGCTGACCCGACCGTCGCCGTCCACGCGCTCGCCCGACATCTCCGGCATCGCTTCCCGGTCTGCCGGTCCGTACGACTTCAGCGGATCGGGCCTGCGTACGTCGCCCTCCGGCGACGGGGGCGACGAGCATCCCACCAGCGCGGCAAGCAGAACAACGACGGCGGTCGATGCTTGTAGCGTCTTCATGCGGCGAGCATGCCACCACCGATCGCAGGTCACGCGCGCGGGGAGGTGCACACCGCACACCGGTGCGCACCTCCCCTCTGCCGCAGAGCGGCCGCAGAACGCGGGGTTCGCACGGGTCAGGACAGGCCCCACTCCTGGCGGCCACGGGCCTTGTTGGAGCTGCCGCTCTTCTCCAGGTACGGGTACGAGCCCACCTTCGTCGACTTCGAGGCGATGACCTTGCCCTTCGCCCGGTTGGCGATCTTCGAGCCGCCGAGCACCCACTGGTGACTCTTCCACGTCGAGTGGCAGGTCTTCTGCACCAGGCGGTTCTTGGAGCCCACGGTCAGGCATTTGCCGGACTTGTCATTCTTGATAACGAAGATCGACTTGTTGCTGTAGACCCGCTTCAGGGTCCACCGCTGCGTCTTGTACTTCTTGACGCACTTCGCCAGTTTCAGACGCGCGTTGTTCTTCTTGCTGCCACCCATCGACAGACACCTGTTCGGGGCCCACACCCGTTCCAGCTGCGTGTGCGCGTACGGGTTCTTCGCCTTGGCCGCTTCGGGCGCCGCCTGGGCCGGTGCGGCGAAAGTGGCCAGCGAGCCCGCGGTGACCGCGGCCAGTACGAGCGAACCAGCTGCCTTGCGCATCAAGGTCCCCCTCCATGGAGATCAACGGAGCACCCGAACGTAGGCGCCAACCTCCATGCCCACCAGGTCTGTTGGGGAGGTGACCAAAGGGGCATTGCCCCAAAGGGTCATACGTCGCCCCCTGCACAAGTCCCCTCACCCCATGCCATAACGTGTCGCCCGACCACCCACCGCCACACACCGGGAAGACGAACCGTTGAGCATGGGACGCAAACGCACCATCCTTCCCCTGGCAGCCGCCACGCTGGTCGCCGTCGGCGTACTCGCCTTCGTGGTCACCAGCGAGCCGCACTACGACATCCGGCCCGGCGCCGAAGCCGACAGCCCCCACTGCGCCCGCATGACGGAGAAGGCCCCCGCGGAGTTGGCGGGGCAGCCCCGCCACAGCACCGGCCTGTCCGGCGTCGTCGTCTGGGGGGACAACGACATCGTCCTGCGCTGCGGCGTACCCGAACTGGGGCCCACCACGGACCCCTGCTTCGCCGCAGAGGGCGTCGACTGGGTCATCGACAGCACGCGGTCCAAGGACGCCAAGAAGGTGATCACCACCTACGGCCGCGCTCCGGCCACCGAGGTGACCTTGACCCGGCCGCAGAGCGCGCCCGACGCCGCCCTCATCGACCTCTCAGCTCTTGTCGCGCCCATCAAGCAGACCGAGAAGTGCATCGAGTCCAACTGAGCGACAGCTGCGCCCTGTCGGTGCCCCCTGTCGGCCGTCCCTGCGCCCGCGCCCTGCTCGGCGCGGGCGCAGGACACCCGTTATGCCACCGAGAGCGGGTGTCGGTCGGGAAGCTTCCCCGGATGCCGCTTGCACGACGGATCGACACACAGCGTGTCGTGGGCCAGCGCGGACACGATCGCGGCCTGCGTCCGCGTCTCCTGCCCGGTCTTCGCCACGATGCTCGCGATGTGCGCCTTCACCGTTCGCT
This sequence comes from Streptomyces sp. E11-3, assembly GCF_046540415.1. Classification (NCBI taxonomy): domain Bacteria; kingdom Bacillati; phylum Actinomycetota; class Actinomycetes; order Kitasatosporales; family Streptomycetaceae; genus Streptomyces; species Streptomyces sp. E11-3. The sequence goes on from NZ_JAZGRL010000001.1 coordinate 2,935,206, forward strand.
CCGCGATACCCAGCTCCCGCGCCAACTCCCGGTTTCCCAAGCCCGTACCGAGCAGCAGTAGGACTTCCTTCTCCCGTTCGGTCAGGCTCTCCAGCCGCCACGCCCCGAACCTGGGATCGCTCCCCAGGCGCTGGCGTGGGCAGGTTGCCTCTACCGCATCGGACCGTTTGGTCATTCCGGTCCTTCCTGATCCCGCTCTTCCAGCAGACCCCCGTGGCCTGGTTATGACAGGGATCGACTCCCACCTTACCCAGCCCTCTGACATGAGCACCGCACCAGGCAGGGGCTGCCTCAATCCCCGTCTCCCCGGCGCGCATTGCCCTTTGGGGAGGCTCCCCTTGGGGCCATGCCTGAAGAGACAATTCCGTCCAACCAGCCGTCTCCCTAGCGTCGTTGGGGTCGCAGCGCCACACAGCCCGCCAGCTGACTCCCCAGAGCGCGAAAGGAAGACGCCCCACCCATGCCTCACCACACCAGGCTCCGCACCGGCATCCTCACGGCCGCCGGCGCATCCCTTCTCATAGGCAGCGTTACGGCCGCCGCCCCCTCGCCCGCCCTGGCGCAAGCCGCCCCCGC
>NZ_JAZGRL010000001.1:2935854-3031650 GCF_046540415.1 Streptomyces sp. E11-3
CTGGCGCAAGCCGCCCCCGCCCCCGCCCCCGCCGCGGAAGCCGCGTTCGTACTCGACGCCGAGAGCGGCAGGTTCGGCGCCGCGAAGTCCGCTACGTTCGGCGCCGCGAAGTCCACCGGGAGCGCGAACAGCAGCGGCGCGTCCGGCGACATCGGCGTCAAAACCCTCAAGAACTACGTCGGAACCGCCACCGACAGCCAGATCCTTTCCGCCGGGAAGCAGAAGGTGCTCGCCGACACCACCCTCGCCTCCTCGCCGAACAAGGCCGAGCGCGCCGCCTGGGCCGCGTCCTCGAAGTTCGTCGACCTGTCCTGGCCGGACCTCGGCGCCACCGAGTACACGGTGTACCGCGACGGCGTGAAGATCGCCGACACCGCCGCTCACAGCTTCCGCGACACCGCCGTCACCCCCGGCAGCCAGGCCGAGTACAAGGTCTTCGGCGAGTCCAAGGGTGGCATCGGCCACACCTGGGGCCTGAACGCCACGGTGCCCGCCGCGGACGACGCCGCCACGCTCGCGTCCACCGCGCGGCAGATCGAAGCCAGGGCGAAGAAGTACTCCAAGACCACCGTGGTGTGGCGCTCCTTCATCCGCCAGAAGTGGGCCAAGGTCCCGAAGAAGCTCGGCAAGATCTCCGGCTGTAAGTACACCTCCGGCTACAAGTACCGGGGCGACAACCGCGGCTACTCCAAGAAGATCAAGGGGGCCTCGCACCGGGCGGGGGTCCGCGGCGTCATCTCCTGGACCAAGTCCAAGTACAACCTGTACCCGACGACGGGCTGGACCAAGGTCTACAAGGCCAAGTCCGGCAAGTTCGTCGCCAAGCGCAAGGCCAGTAAGAAGAAGATCGACTTCCGTACGATGTCGAGGTTCAACGGAAAGACCCGCGCCGTACGCGGCCGCGTCGAGGCCACCGACCCGTTCTGCCCGTCGTCCGGCCCGCGCCGGGCCGGCATCGGCGCCACCTTCGACATGCGCCTCGCCCGCAACGGTGACTTCTACGCAACCGGCAAGTACCGCAAGGCCCCGGACCACGAGCTGTACCTGTACGGCCACAAGGGCAAGAAGCACAGCACCAAGGTCGTGCACCGTTCGAGGAACAGCAGCCTGCTCTGCCTGTCCCAGCCGATGTGCGAACGCGGCACCATCAGCAACAGCGGCGGCTACTGACCCGGCGACCGGCGGTCTGCGGGGCGGTGGAAGAATGTCCGGGAACAGGGGCGCTATCCGACCAAGCACCCTGTCCGAAGGGGGTTGACGTGACTGTCACTTGGCGCAGCGCCTTTTCGTACGCGTTCGTCGTCGGCGTTCTGTCCTGGCTGACCGGCGTCGCTGTCGAACTCGGCCTGATGACCCTCTCCGAAGGGTCCGGCGGCTGGAGCGCCAGCAGGGCGTCGGACCCATGGGAGCTGGCCTTCCCGCCCGTCGCCGTCCTGTCCCTGGCCGTCGCCCGTCGCCTCCTGCCGCCGCTGCCGCGCTGGCGCGTGATCCTGACCGACGGCATCGGCTACACCGTCGTGCTGCTGGTGTACGCGGGCCTCGTCGCCTGGGCGGCCGGGGACGAGGCGCCGGCCGACAGCGCGTTCGTGACGGGCATCATCGCGATGCTCAGTCTCCAGCTCCCTGCGGCATGGCTGCTGTCCGCCTGGCGTTCGGGAGCGCTGGCGGTCGTGGTCACGCCGATGTCCGCGGCGCAGCGCGCCCGGCTGATGGCCGACTGAGCGAACCGTGCGAGAGCGGCACGGAGAGTGGTGTGCGCCGTGGCTCGCGGGCCATGTCGCGTAGCTGTGCGGCTCGCGCGCGTACGTCCTGCGGGGGCAGCAAGTCCCGCGCGTCTGCCGCGCCTCCGTCGTCTCGGCAGGCGCGGCAGAGACCGCCGGGCAGCGCCTCCGGTCGACCGGGTACACCGCAGTCCGTGCACTCCATGATCGGCGCGCGGGCGGCCAAAGGTACCGGGGCCGATGGGAGTTCGGGCGGCATCCGGTCGATGAGCCGCCGCCGCGTGAAGGCTCCGGGCGCGTGTACGCCCTCGGCGGGGAGCCCGGCCGTGAGGGCGTGCGCGAGGGTGACGGACGTCGCCCCGCGCACCAACCAGTCGGCGGTGAGGGGTTCGAGAGCCTCGCAGTCGGCGGCGGAGAGGGCCAGGCGGGGGTCTTTGCGGCCGAGTTGGGCGAGGGCGTAGTAGGCGGGGGTACGGGTCGGCTCGGGTGCGGGCGCGCCCTCGGGCGGAACGTCGTCCACCGTCGGCGCGTCGCTCGCGGGTACGGCTGCGGGTGCTGCGGCTGCGGGTGCTGCCGCAGCGGCGGTCGGGGCGTCACCGCTGAGGTACTGGGACCACCATTCGCCGTTACGTGCGGTACGGGACCAGTACGTACGGGACACCCAGCGGACTCCGCCGTCAGCGGTGTCGGCGAGCTGGCGTACGCGGCGCAGGTGACCCGCGCTGGAGAGCGCGTTGAGGGCCGTACGGACCGCCTGCTGGCCGTAGAGCGGGAGGGCCTTGGCGAGGGTCTTGGCGTCCATCGCGGCGCCTTCGGGGAGCCGGTCGATGAAGACGGCGATGTAGGCCTCGCGGGCGGGGAGGTGGGCGAAGTCGCCGGGGCGGCTGGGCGGCTGATCGAACACGGAGCGTTTGCCGTAGCCGGGGTTCGCCATGGGGTGTGCGGACGCGGGCAGGGCCACGTTAGAGTTTTCGTAAGCCACGAGATCGCTCGATTCGATCTTGGGGTGAGACCCCGGCCGGTGCTCTAACACCTGCCGGGGTTGTTTATTGCTGCGAACGCTAGACCGTCGCAACTGCCCGTGGCAAGCCGATCACGAAAAGTCATGTGGGCTGGTGAGTGCGGGAGTTGGCGGGGAGGAAGGGGTAACCCAACCTCCCATTCCCTGCAAACAGAGCTCGGATCTCGGCGCCCGAAGCTCGGGACGCGAGCGCCGGTACTCAGACGCGGGTGGCGTACGAGACGAAAGCGGCCCAGGCGGGTGCGGACACGGCGAACTGGGGGCTTTGGGCTCCGAGCTTCGAGTCTCGGATGTGGATGGTGTGGGGGCAGGTGGCGACTTCGATGCACTCGCCGCCTCCGCTGCTGCTGTAGCTGGACTTAAACCACACCAGCTCGCTACTCATAGCCCCTCCGCCAACTTTCTGATGAACGTGACCGACTCATCCTGCCTGAGAGCCTGTCGCAGGATCATGGCATGGCGCTGGGCGATGATGCTGACGCATTCCGGGTCTGAATAGAGCCTCCCCGTCGCCTGCCCCTCCTCGTAGGCCACGCGCTCGTGGTCAACCATCTCCAACAGCACGAACGGTCCATCGACGCCAGGACCGGCTCCCAGGAACGGAAGCACCTGGAGCATCACGTTACGCGCCTCGGCCGCCTCCAGCAGCCGCAGCAACTGACGCTTGTGCGCCTCAACTCCGCCCACCGGATTCCGGAGCGCGCCCTCCCCGATCACGAAACTGAACGCCCTGGTGCTCTTGCCGAGCACCGCCTGTCGCTCCATCCGGCCAGCTACCCGCTCCTCGATCGTCTCGTCGTCAAGCGGAGGGAGATAGGCGCTCAGCAGCGCCCTGACGGTCTCCTCGGTTTGCAGCAGGCCTGGGATGTGGAGCGGATGGTAGGAGCTCAGGTCGGTCGCCTCGGCTTCGTACCGCACGTAGTCCTCGGCATACGAGAGGAACTTCTCCGGCTTCAGGTACTCCTGCGCAGCGGTGAGCTTCCCACCCGCCCCACACACCTGATCCGCCACCTGCAACAACCGCAACGTCGGCCGTCTGCGGCCGTTCTCCATCGACTTCACGTACTCGTAGTCGTAGTTCGACTCGTTGGCCAGCGACTGGCGACTGACACCCGCCTCCGTCCGCCACAGCTTGATCTGACTTCCGCAATAGCGCCAAGCAATCGGCGGCTGAGAGTTCGCCTCGGACACAACGTCCACCTCCCCGCAGTCCACGCCGGGTACACCCACCCTCCGTACCCGCACCGCTACTCCAGAGGCTACGCGCCAACCTCCAACGTGAGCTGGGTAAATGACGGAAGCTCACACGCAAGGAAACGACCCGCATGGCAAGGGAAACCGAGTGGTACCTGTCGCGTCACTCACGAAGCGTGGGCCTTGTCCGTGCGCTTCTGCGAGAACAGGCCAGGGAATGGAAGATCCCGGACGAGGTGACCGACACAGCCGAGCTGCTGCTCAGCGAACTGACGACAAACGCGTACCGCCACGGGACGGTCCCGCCGGGCCGAGAGATCTGGGCCCGGTGCGTCCTGGACGACGACCGCCTCCGCGTGGAGGTGTCGGACGCGAACGCGACACTCCCCAAGCCCGGCCAGGCGTCGCCCGACGACATCTCGGGCCGGGGCCTGGCCCTCGTCGCCGCGCTCTCGGACGCCTGGGCCGCAGAACCCCGCCCCTGCGGCATCGGCAAGACGGTGTGGTTCGAACTGCTGCTCAGACCAGACGTCGAGCCGTCGCCCACCGAGTCAGCTCATGCCGGTTGGACAGCTGCAACTTCCTCAGCACAGCCGAGACATGGGACTCGACCGTCTTGACGGAGATGTAGAGCTGCTTGGCGATCTCCTTGTACGCGTAGCCGCGGGCGATCAGACGCAGGACCTCGCGCTCGCGCTGGGTCAGGCGGTCCAGGTCCTCGTCCACCGGAGGGGCGTCCGTGGACGCGAAGGCGTCGAGGACGAACCCCGCCAGCCGCGGCGAGAACACCGCGTCGCCGTCCTGGACGCGGAAGATGGAGTCGACCAGGTCCGTGCCGGTGATGGTCTTGGTGACATAGCCGCGCGCGCCGCCGCGGATCACGCCGATCACGTCCTCCGCGGCGTCGGAGACCGAGAGGGCCAGGAAGCGTACGGCGTTCTCCGGCGCAGCCATCAGGGGGGCGCAGCGGCGCAGGACCTCGACGCCGCCGCCGCCCGGCAGATGGACGTCGAGCAGGACGACTTCCGGCCTGGTCGCGGTGATGACCGTGACCGCCTGGTCGACGTCGGCCGCCTCGCCGACGACCTCGACGCCGGTGCGCTCGGTCTCGCCGATCTCGGCCTGGACGCCGGTGCGGAACATCCGGTGGTCGTCGACGAGTACGACGCGTACGTGACGCCCGGGTCCGGACGCGGGCCCGGACCCGCTCCCGCTCTCGGCCGCGCCGGTCCGCTCCGCGCCGGTCCCCTCCGCTCCGGCCGTCGCTCCGGTCTGCCCCGTCGCGTCGGTCGCGTCGGTCGCGCCGCTCATGTCGCTCATGTCGTCGTCGCCGTCCTCTCCATCTCCAGCTCGACTTCCGTACCGCCGCCCTGCGGCGAGCGCAGTCGCGCCGTACCGCCGTGCCGCTGCATCCGGCCGATGATCGATTCTCGTACGCCCATCCGGTCCGTGGGAACCGCGTCCAGGTCGAAGCCAGGGCCTCGGTCCCGTACGGACACGAAGACCGTGTCGCCCTCGACCTCCGCGAAGACCTGGACCGCGCCGCCCTCGCCACCGTACTTGGCGGCGTTCACCATGGCTTCCCGCGCGGCCTGCATCTGTGCGGTCAGCTTCTCGTCCAGCGGGCAGTCGCCGACCACGACGACCTCGATCGGGACTCCGTGCTTGTCCTCGACCTCGGCGGCGGACCTGCGGACCGCGTCGGCGAGCGTGTCGGGCTCGTCGTCCTCGTCCTTGCCCGTGCCCTCCGGCTTGTAGAGCCAGGTGCGCAGGTCACGCTCCTGGGCGCGGGCGAGGCGGCGCACTTCGTTCGCGTTGTCGGCGTTGCGCTGGATCAGGGTCAGGGTGTGCAGCACCGAGTCGTGGACGTGGGCGGCGACCTCCGCGCGCTCCTGGGCGCGGATGCGCATCAGCCGCTCTTCCGACAGGTCCTGTGTCATCCGGATGAGATACGGGCCGGCCAGCAGCGCGATGCCGACGAACACGGCGAGCGCGGCCTGCAGTACGGCGCCGAGGTCCTCGGCCGAGCCCTGCACGATGAAGATGCTGGAGACACCCGCGCCGACCAGCAGTACACCGGCGGCGGACCGCGCGAGGTTGAGGGTTCTGCGGCGGCGGCCGACCGCGATCCAGCGGGCCCTGCGGGCGTTGTCCGCCTGCCGCCAGACGAGGGCGACACCCGCACCGACCAGGACGGTGGGCCACAGGTAGGCCTGGGCGTGGCCGCCGATGTCGACGGAGCCGACGAAGACCATCGAGATGATGACCATCGCGAGGAGAGCGACGAACTGGCCCTTGTCGACCTTGCGTACGACCAGCTTGCGGCGGCCGTCGGGGCCCGTCTCGGTGGTGACCGAGTGCTGGCGCTCGGCGCCGCCGCCACCGACGCCGCCGACGCCGAGCGGGACGAAGAACCAGAACGCGGCGTACAGCAGCGCGCCCAGGCCGTTCGCCATGAACAGACCGATGAAGACGAGCCGCACCCAGATGACAGGCAGGCCGAGATGCCCGGCGAGTCCGCGCGCGACTCCGCCGAGCCAGCGGCCGTCGCCGCTGCGGTAGAGCTTGCGCAGCGGCTGCGGTTCTTCGGTGGGCGCGGTGGCGGCTGCGGGCATGTCACCGATAGTCACACGTGGGCGGGGGGTGAGGCATCAGGGTTGGTCCCGGAGGCGCCCCTGATCTCCGTCAGCCTCCCTTTCGACAGGTCGCCTCAGGGGCGATATCAGGGATGCGCCAGGGTTGTCCCGCCTGCCGGACGCGGCCTTCGCCCGTCACCATGTACGTATGACGGATCAGCACGCCGCGGCCCCGGAGCCGCACGACGCCGAGCCACCGGGGCAGCCGGGCGGGCCGGGCCAGCCGGGGCCCTCGGCCGGCCAGGCACCGGCGGGCGGACCTCCGCGGGCAGGCAACCGCCAGCACGGCGGCGGCTGGGGGCACGGTTGGGGCCACCACTGGGGTCACGCGAGCGAGCAGGCCCCAGGCACCAGCACCGGCAGCGACCCCGACGGGCCCGGTATCCACGTCAAGCTGCGCCGCGACCGACGGCACAAGGTACTCGGCGGTGTCTGCGCCGGGCTCGGGCGGCGCTGCGACATGGACCCGGTGATCTTCCGGATCGGGCTGGCCGTGCTCGCGATCACCGGTGGCGTCGGACTGATCTTCTACGGCTTCGCCTGGCTCCTCATCCCGTTCGACGACACCGAGGAGAACGAAGCGCGGCGACTGCTCTCCGGCCGGGTCGACGGCCCGGCGCTCACCGCGCTGCTGTTCGCCCTCGTCGGCTCCGGGCTCTTCCTCTCCATGCTGAACAACGGCGGCGTGATCACCTTCGCCGCCGTGCTCGCCCTGCTGCTCGCGGGCGCGGGCTACTGGTCGCAGCAGCGCTCGACGACCGACCCGGACCCGGTGACGGCGCAGACCGTCGCCGACGCCCCGCCCGAGGCCCAGGCGCCGCCCGTCTCCGGCGCGCCCTCCTGGTGGCGGGACCCCATCGTCAAGGACGGCACCTACGTCGGGTCCACCGGCTACTACTGGGGTCCCCCCGACCTGGCCGGGACCGAGGTCCGGTACGAGCCGGGCCACATATGGGCGCCGCCAGGACAGTCCCGGCACTCCCGCGTGACCCAGCGCCCCGCGGGAGTGCCCAAGCCGCGCGGCCCCCGCTGGATCGGCGGCTGGACCCTCCTGCTCGCGCTCCTCGCGGGCGGCATCGGCACCGGCCTGACCTGGGGCGACCAATGGGGCGGCGCCTCGCTCAGCACCAGCCTGCAGACCGGCCTGGCCTGCGCCCTGATCGTCTTCGGCCTGGGCATCGCGGTCAGCGCGTTCCTCGGGCGTACGGGTGTGGGGTCGGTGATCCTCGCGGTGATCACCGCGGGTCTGCTGGCCGGAGCCGCGGCCCTCCCGGCCAACATCAGCACGGAGTGGATGCGGACGGAGTGGACGCCCACCGCGGTCGCCGACGTACGAACGACCTACGAGCTCGGGACCGGCGACGCCACCCTCGATCTGAGCGGGATCAAGCTGTCCGAGGACCAGACCCTGCACACCGGCGCCGACGTGGGCGCGGGCCGCTTCAAGGTCGTCGTACCGCACAACGTGACCGTGCGTCTGAAAGCCGAGGTCGGCATCGGAGACATCCAGCTGCCCAGCGAGGGGCGGAACGACGTGGACGTCGCAGCGGACCAGAAGCGGGACGTGACGCTCAAGCCACCTGAGCCCCAGACCAGCGAGAAAGACGGCAAGAAAGACGGCGAGAAGGACAGCAAGGAGGACGGCAAGAAGGACAGCCCAAAGGGCGGCACCCTTGAGCTGGACATCGAAGTCGGCATCGGACAGGTGGAGGTGACCCGTGCCGCGCCATGAGTTCCAGCCGGGCAAGCTGGTCGCGGGCCTCGTCCTGGTGACCGCCGGGGCCCTGTACGCGGGCGACGCGGGCGGCGCCTGGAGCATCCCGTGGTACACGGCGATCCCGATCGTCGTCGGGGGCCTGTTCCTCGCGGCGGTCGTGTCGGCCGCGGACTACGCCACTCGACGGCGCCGCCGCCGTTCGCGCAGCAGCGCGTCCAGCGAGAACATCGACGCGCCGGCGAGTAGCAACGGCAGCCAGGCCATCAGATAGGCCAGGTCGTTGCCGTAGTAGTACGGCTCGACGGCCCAGCTCACGGTCAGCCACAGGCTCAGCGAGATCAGCGCGCCACCGAGCGCGGCGATCCTGGCCAGCAGGCCGAGCAGGGTGCCGATGCCGACGGCCAGCTCGCCGAAGGCGATGGCGTAGCCGAAGTTGACCGGGCTCTTCAGCGCGAGGTCGACCAGCGCGGGGATGGCCGCCGAGTCCCGTACGCCGTTCATCATCTCGCCGATCGACCCCTCGCCGGTCGCGGACATGAAGGCGGAGTCGGTCAGCTTGTCCAGGCCCGCGTAGATGAAGGTGACGCCCAGGAAGACGCGCAACGGCAGCAGCGCGTAACGCGACGCGGCCTCCCGCCAGCCCTCGCCGCGCCAGCTGCCTCCGCTGCCGCCGTCCCCCCATGTGTCGTACAGGTCGGTCCGCATACCGTGCGCCATCGAGCCCGCCGCCTCTCGGTTGATCCCTCAGCAGGACCATACGTACGACAGGAACGCCCCGCTCACCAGACCACGGGTCTTCTCGACTGATCACTCCCATGCCATGGTTCCTGAGCACCCGTCAGACAGACCATGCGACGATCCCGGACCGGAGGCACCGCCATGGCGCAGGACTGGACCCCCATCTACCTCGCACACCGCACGACATACGCCGCCTTCCTCACGGCCACCGACGCTGAGGCGCGGGTGTCCTGGCACCGGTGGCGCGGCGACTACGCCGACAAGGAGTGGGCCCTCACCGAGACCGACGCGGCGTACACGCGGACGCAGGCCGAGTTCAACATGATCGACCTCGAAGGCCTCGGCCCCATAGAAGAGGCCAGGGCCCTCGTCACCTGCATCCGCTCGATGCACGCCGAGGACACCGAGCCGGACGGCGTCTGGGAGCGCTATACGCAGCTACGGACGGCGTTCGTCGAGGCCGCCCGCGAGCACCTTGGAGCCCACCCGTAGCGCCCTGGGCACCCGTAGACCACACCACCTGAATCCGAATATCCGGATACCCGACAAAAGATGTCCGGTATCCAGGCCACACTGACGTCATGTCCTTCAACTGGGAAACATTCGCCACCGCGGAACCGACGCTCGCCAAGACCGTCCAGGAGCGCTTCGAAGCGTTCACGCACCACATCCTCGCGACTCTCCGCAAGGACGGCTCACCCCGCACCTCCGGCCTGGAAGTCCGCTTCCTCGCCGGGGAGTTGTGGCTCGGCATGATGTCGGACTCCCTCAAGGCGATCGACCTGCGCCGCGACCCGCGCTTCGCGCTCCAGGCCAACCCCGGCTCCGGCACCGAGATGGGCGGCGGCGACGTCCGCATCGGCGGCCGCGCGATCGAGGTCCACGACCCGGAGGTCATCGCGCACTACGTGGGCGAGGTCGGCCCGCCGGGGCAGTTCCACCTGTTCAGGGCCGAGCTGACCGAGGTGGTCAGGACGTCCGTCGACGGCGACCAGCTCGCCATCCAGATCTGGAACCCGGGAAAGCCGCTGCGCACGACGCACCGGCAGTGATCGCCGCCTCGGACGGCCGGCTCTACATGTCCTCGATCGCGCTGAGGTCGATGTCGACGGTGAAGGGAACGCTGAGCTTGAGGCGGTCGTGATGGACGCCGGCTGAGACATACGCCCCGGTCGCCGGGTCCAGCTCGTAGACATACACCGCAGGGCGGCCGTCCTCGCTCTGCTCGATCCGCCAGAAGTGCGGGATGCCACCTTTGGCGTAGAGTTCCGGCTTGCGTTCGCGGTCCCGCGACTCCGAGTCCGGAGAGACCACCTCCACGGCGAGGACCACGTCCGCGACCGGGTAGTGGGTCTCCTCACCCCCACTCACGGCTTCGGCGCGCACCACGGAGATATCCGGCTCCGGCCCCTGCCGCTTGTCGATGACCACGGTCATCTCCCGCCGCACACGCAGATCTCCGGGGACGGTGCTACGCAACCCTGCTTCCAGCAGGTACATCGTCAGAGTGTGGAAACTCCGCTGCGGGCTCACGAAGACCAGGCTCCCGTCGATCAGCTCGGTGTGCGGCGGGAGATCAGGCAGGCTGAACAGGTGGTCCACCGTCCAGCCTCCTGGCGGCGGGACAGGCCACACTCGCTTGGAAGACCGCGCGGGCTTGCCTTCCGAGGCGGGCTCGGACAGCGATTCGGCGGTCATGGTTCCTCCCATGGGCAGGATTCTGGGCCGTAGAGGCAGCGTACCCACCGGATACGACAAAGCCGCCGCCCAAACGAATGAGCGACGGCAGTGGCGTTGACCCGCTACGCGCACGCGGGGGTACGCGCACGCGGGGGTACGCGCACGCGGGGGTACGCGCACGCGGGGGTACGCGCACGCGGGGGTACGCGCACGCGGGGGTACGCGCACGCGGGGGTACGCGCACGCGGGGGTACGCGCACGCGGGGGTACGCGCACGCGGGGNCCCCAAACCCCCAACGCCTCCTGCGCACCCGCCTGGCGCGAACCCTCTGGGGACCGGCGGAGTACACCGACCGCCCACCCCGCTGGCTGTCCCGGGAGGGCCTGCTGGTGTCGACGGTCGGCACGACCTCGATCATCGGAGCGGGGGTCGCCGGAGCACTCACGGGCATCCCAGTGCTGTTCTCAGGAATGATCGGCGTACTCCTCGCCCTGAGCCTCGCGATCTACCTGATCGCCACCAGGGCGGGACACCTGCTGGTAGCCGCGGTCACCGTCCTGGGCGTCACACTGGCCCTGCAGTCACCCGAGGTAGCGGCCGAAACGGTCCTGACCGTACGAGGCGAACCACAAACAGCCACGGTGACCTCGATCGCGTTCCACACCGCACCGCACTGCTCGGTGGCACAACCGGACGGCAGGATCGCCCGGACCACGATCACGCGCGGCTGCAGCCAGGCCACCCGCCCCGGAGACGCCATCGGCATCATCTCCGACCCCAAGGGCCTCCTACGCCCCCGAGGCGCGGGCTTCTCCGAGTCCCTGGACCGCTCCCTCACCAAGACGGCCGGCCTCGCCCTGGGCCTGGCCGCCCTCTCCTTCCTGACGATCATCCGCTCCTACCGCGTACCGTCGCCGCGCCCACCGCGCTAACGACGAACTGTGCGTCCGGTGCATCAACGACCCCCGCGTCGCCGGCGAGGACACTGAACGGCCACCCACCGCAGAGGGACGCGCGGCTCCACCCACTCACCTAGAACCACGCATCCTGACTGCCGACACCCCGTCGCGCCGAACGCAGCCCGACCACCAAGCAGCGAGCCCGGCAACCTCACCACCGCTTCGGCCGATCCTCAGGCAGCGGACCTTGGCACGTCCGCTGCCACGACCTCCAATACCCCACCGTCACCTTGTTCCTGGAACAGGGCGTCGAACTCGTCGCCATCAAGGAACTCCTCGACCACGCCCACATCGGCGTCACGGCTACGCCCACGTCCGCCTTCAGCGGCAGGCCATCGATATTCTCGGCACCGCCATCGGCCCGACCGACGCCCCACCCACCACAGCCGTCGTCCGGTGACGTTGCCGTCACCGTTGCCGTCAAACGGCGCCAGGGGCCCCACCGGAAATCACTCCAGTGGCCCCTCACACTCCCTTCTTTCCCTAGGAATTACATCGCCCAGGAATTAGAGGAGCCGAACACGCAAACCCTGCGCGCATCGAACTATGCACCATGCAATCTACCCGCACGAAGAAGCCGCTGGGGTCTTGTACGCGGCCGCAAGGCTCATATCGAAGACCACGAGCAGAGCATCAGGCATATACGTGAATCCCGTACCCTCGGCCTCACCTAGTGCAATGAATAGGCTCGACTCATCGGAGAAGCGAAAATTGTAGGCCCAAGGCATCTCTGGGCATCCCTCGTTAGGGATATGCCAGGAGGTTCCGATACTCACGATCGGCACACCCAAGAGCCCCTCCCAATCGACGTGGCCACTCACGTCGATTGGGTCCCCTGGAAGGCTGGCGCCCGCTTCTCCGGGACTCCTGAACTCAACCTCCATGCCTTCGTTGACGCCATCCATCGCCCAGGAAAGAACCAGCACGGGCCCACTCTCCATGCTCAACACAACGGCCATGTCGACTTCGTGGGCACGATCATATCTATGCCCTTCGGGCCAGCCCTCCCCCTGCGGCGCCACATAGCGAACCGTTCTTACGACCTCACCCGCGACAGCCTTTCGGAGTTCAGTGAGCCCAGCACCGCTATGGGCCAGAGCAGCCCACGGGTTAATCACCAACATTTCTGATACCACCCAAAGTACTGGAACTGGTTATTGGCATCGAAGGTCGCTCCGATCCCGCACCCACCAGCCGGATCCGCATGATATACCGCGTCCCGCCAGCGAAGTTTCCGGAGTTTACAGGAGACGTAGCAGTTTTTGGGTTGGTCAGAATGTCGTCCAACAGGTCCTGACCGGCAGACTTCAACTGCTTCACTGGAACCACGGGAGGATCTCCACGGTTCATATGCTTCTGATATTCGCGTCCGGCATGAGTCGCCTTGCCCTTAGCCGGACGCATTCCGCTCCGGGAAAGAGCATCCAAATCCGGACCGCACGGAGTGGAATTGTGCACAAGGATCGGCGTGGCCCCCGCCAGAAAATAGTACGTGCACTAACCGGGAGGGCATAACCTGCAACTTCACTGGTCAGCCTGCGACTTGACAGTAAATCGACGTTCGTGCTTGTTCGCTGGAATTCGCGGCTGTTGCCGTAAGCGTTGCCGTCAATTTCCTACGGCAGCAAGGTCAGCGCGGTCACGTGTTTCGGCTTGATTGCTCGGAAGTGGCGATGGTCGAGGGTGGCGATGCGGTCGACCTCGTAGCGTTCCGCGATGGCGATCACGGAGGCATCCACCGCGCCGAGGGGGAAGTCGGCGTACTGGGCGACCAGTTCGCTGATCCGCAGTAGATCCTCGGGGGTGAAGCTGACGAGCTCGAAGAAGCCGTCGGCGACGTGCTCGATGAAGGCGGCTTCAACGCGCGGCCAGTGCTCCAGCTGCCAGCTCACCTCGGCCAGAACCGTGGCGGGGAGCAGCTTGCGCCCTCGCAGCTGGGAGAAGAAGGCAACGCAGTTCGAGTGATGCTTGTCCTTGGCATTGAAGAACGCCATCAGCGGGCCAGTGTCGAGGACCGTGGTGATCACTCGCTGGCACTCCGCTCGCGGTTCGTGCGCTCACGGATGTAGTCGTCGTGCCGCTCGGCATAGTCGGCCGGTGCTTCGATGCTGCCGGACAGCGCCAGGAAGCTGCCGGGCAGGAGGTCGCCCTCGTCGCCACTCCCACCGACCGCCTCCGGGACCTCTTGGTCGACCTGGGAGAGTTCCTCGTCCTCGGTGATGATCAGCCGCAAGCGCCGCACCTGGGTCGGGCTCAACCGATCAACCAGGTGGTGCAGGTGCTCGTAGTCGCGTGCTGCCGTCATGCTCCCAAGTCTGGCACGCGCCCGCGTCCGCTGTCCTGGCTCTTTCGACCTCCCGTTCCGGGTCCTGTCACGTGTGCTCGCGTGGGTTGGGGGACCTTGGGTCGGTGTCCTGCCCGGTGTAGGGCCGGTCGTGGTCCGGGGGTCATACGCTCGCCCGCGAACGGGGGAAGTTCCCGATGTTGTCTAGGCCCACCGTCGCCAATCTCCTGAGACCAGAACGTCGTACATCAACTGGGACTGGACAACCCACTGGCCGATGTGTCAGCTCTGCCGTCAGGAGCGCTGCTGTCGCGGCGGGGACCCGTTCCCACGACTGCCGCCCCGTCCTTGAGCGGGTCCCCGCCGCGACACCTGCGCCGCCTCCGGCCGACGTGCCTTCCGTGATCGAGGTGCTCGACTTCGCCTCCATCCCGGCCGTCGCCAGGGCGCCTGCCACCGGCTCTCGCCCGGCCCTGCCCGCATCACTCCTGAATGCGGCCCGGCGCATCGCGGACACCCACAACGCCGAGCACGGAACACCGGTCACCACCGCCCAGCTCGCAACCCGGATGGGCGTCGCCCTGCCGGTGGCCACGCCACCCTCGCTCAGTTGCCGGGTTGACGCAGACCAAAACGGGCATCGCCGATGGCCAGGAACCGCCGTGCCGCATCGCCCACGTCCGCTGACGTTGCCGTCAATTACTGCCGTCAGACACCGCACAGGCCCCACCGGAAGGCTCCGGTGGGGCCTGTAGTTCGCTATCGCTCACGACGCGATCACGGGCAGAGGGCCAACCTCACTGCCCCTCTGGGCGCCAGGTCCCCCAGTAGAAGAACTCTAGCTGCCATTCACCACCACCCTCAGACTCGATCGTTTCCGTCGCATCCTGAAGGTGCCACGACGTGTTGACGAACAGGCGCAAATCCCGACTTACAAGGACTTCCGTGTTCAGAATCCCCACGATCAATCGGCGCGGCTTCTCCTGAAACTCAGCAGACAGCAAGTCGAAGAAACCATCCCAGCCACTACGAAAGTAGCTCGGGAAGTCAAGCTCCTGCCCAACCGCTAGAGAGGCGTCACGCTCCGATTGGAAGAGTGACGCATCGACGCATTGGACCTCGAATCCCTGACCCTCTACGCGACGCCTGACCTCGTCTCGGCCAGCCTCTGGAAGCAGATAGGGCGGGGCAGATAGCGCTGGAATGACGCTAGAGATCGGTCGCCACTGCACGTTTCCTCAACCTTTCGCCAGCTCCTCATCGAAGCCGGATGAAATTGTCGTAGTGATTGGAGGTGTAGTACACCTCGCCCTTCCCCCCCGAATACGAGACGCTCCGACCCTCGATTTCCCGTCCCTCTACCGGAAGGCCAAACATCGCTCTCCGTGTAGTAGCCCAGCGGCCTACCTGGGAGCTGCCCATTTCCGTTGCCGTACTCTCCGGCAGGTCGACCTCTACGGCAGGACAGTGCCTCGTACGAGGGCGGGCACGCACTGGCCCAGCAGCCGAACACCATGTTCCCTGAAAGGGGCGTGGACTTCGGCCGCATGCACTACACCGCCCTCCACGACCAGCGGATCGCCGCGCTCCTTGAGCGGACCGACGCCGATGCGGTGATCGCGACCCGGCCGATCCTCAACGGGTACCTCGCCCGCCACGGACAGCAGCGCTGTCTGCGCATCGGTCAGGAGCATCTGTCGTTCGACGCGCACAGCGACCAGCTGCGCGAGGACCAGAACTCCGCGATGGCCGCCGGGCTCGACGCCTTCGTCACCGTCTCAGAGGCGGACGCCGGGCTCTACCGGGCGGCGCTGCCCGACGTGCGAGCGGAGGTGCTCTGCATACCCAACGGCGTTCCCGCTCCCGCCGTGGAGCAGGCACCCCCGGACTCCAAGGTCATCGTGGCGGCGGGCCGCCTGGTAGCCGTCAAGCGGTACGACCAGCTGATCGACGCGTTCGCCAAGGTGGCCGCCGAGCACCCGGACTGGACCCTGCGGATCTACGGACGGGGACCGGCGAAGTCCGCACTGCGGCGGCAGATCGACGAACTCGGGCTGTACGACCGGGTCTTCCTGATGGGTGCCGTGTCGCCCATCGAGACCGAGTGGGCCAAGGGCTCCATAGCCGCCGTCTCGTCCGACATGGAGTCCTTCGGCATGACCATCGTGGAGTCCATGCACTGCGGCGTCCCGGTCACAGCTACCGACTGCCCGCACGGCCCCGCCGAGATCATCTCCCATGGCGAGGACGGGCTGCTCGTCCCGCTGGACGGCGGTGCCGACGCCTACGCCGGGGCGCTGACCACCCTCATCACGGACCAGGAGCTGCGCCTGCGCCTCGGGCACGCCGCCCGCGCGAAGGCCGGTACCTACGCCCCATCCGCGATCGGACGCCGTTACGAGCAGCTCTTCCACGAGCTGAGCCGGAAGCAGAACCGCCGCGGGCAGGACGAGAGCCCCGCACCCGGCAAGACCTCGCTCCTCTCACGACTGCGCGCCTCGCTGGGCAAGGCGCGCCCCAGCTCCCGCCCAGCATCGGCCGCCGATCCCGCCGAGGAGCCCGCGGGTGACGCCGAGCCGCCGCTGATCCAGTCGGTCACCTCCGTACGCGCTACGGCGGACGGGGGCCTGTCCGTCCGTCTGGACTCCGCATCGCTCCCGAGCGGTCCGCTCGACTTCGTGGCCCGGCTGCGCAAGGACCCCGCGCGGCGGGAGATCCGGGTCCCGGTGTCGTCAGCCGCATCCACCTCCGGTCACTCGGGCGTCGACATCGCCGTCGAACGGCAGGAACACCGTCTCGCCGAGGGCCGCTGGGACTGCTACATCGCACCCCGGGGCACCAACAGGCGCCGCCGCCTCGTCGCCCGGCTCGTCGAGCAGGCCCGGCTGGTGACGCTGCCGCCCGTCGTCGGCAAGGACGGGCTGTCCGCCTGGATTCCCTACCGGACCACCGACGGCTTTCTCGCCGTGCGCACCTGGCAACGTCCCGCCCACGCCGAGGTCGACCACACCTTCATCGGCGCGGACTCGGCGACCGTCACCGCGACAGTGCTCGGCGGCGCGGAACTCCCCGCCGAGGGAGCGACGGTGAACGCGTCCTGCCGTGAGGGCAGGGCGTACGACTTCGCGATGCCGGCGCGCTTCCTGGGTGACGGGCGGTTCCAGTTCACCGTCCCGTACGGCGAGGCGCTGGCCCGCCGCAGTGTGGAGCACGACCTGTGGGACCTGCGTCTGCTGACCACCGCGACCGCGGAACCGGTTCCCGTCGGTCGCGTGACCGGAGACATCGTCGAACGCAAGAAGACGGATGCCTGCCCGGCGCTCGAAATGGTGCACCCCGAGCGTGGTGCCACGCGGGTCAAGCCGTTCTTCACGGTCACCAATGACCTGGCGCTGAGCGTTCGTGACGCACGCGGGTAGGACCGCCGTTCGAGCGCTCTGCGCAACCTCCCCACACAGAGCCGTGATCCAGCTCACATAAACTTTCTGTGAAGCTCAGGGCAACCATTCACAGGGGTCACGGGTCATCCATGCGTAACACCGGCCACGCCTGCGCCCCCACCGCGGCGGCCGCCCACAACTTTTCGTACTGCGGATGTCGCAGTACACCGGACTTCTGAGGTCTTGATGAAGCTTCGCCGTGCCATGGCGGTTGCCGCCGCGACCGCTGTCATTGCCCCTGCCGCCCTCCTGGCTGCCCCGGCCGCGTACGCGACCGACCCGACCCCCTCGGCCACCGAGACAACGGAGACGGCCAAGCCCACCGAGGAGCCCACCAAGACGGAGGAGCCGACCGAGGAGCCCACCGCCACCGCCTCGCCCACGGAGGAGCCCACCAAGACGGAGGAGCCGACCGAGGAGCCCACCGCCACCGCCTCGCCCACGGAGGAGCCCACGGAGACGGCCAAGCCGACCGAGGAGCCCACCGAGACGGGTGAGCCGACCGAGGAGCCCACCGCCACCGCCTCGCCCACCGACGGCCCGGTCGAGGAGTGCGAGGACATCGTCGACGGCGCCCAGATCGACACCCAGCTCCTCGGCCTGCCGTCGAAGATCGTCGCGGGTTCGGGCTGGGTGGACTTCACCTTCCGCGCCACCAACACGTCGGACAAGGAGATGCACGCCGTTGAGGCGTACGTCGACGTCATCGGCGTGGACTTCGAGAAGTTCGAGGAGATCTCCGACCTCATCACGGTCGAGTGGAAGAGCAAGGACGGCTGGCGCGCCATCACCGACGAGTTCGGTTACTTCGGCACGACCTCGAAGCTCGCCGCCGGCGCGTCCGAGGACGCCCAGATGCGCGTGAAGGTCGACGCCAAGGCCCCGACCGGCCTCGGCGTGGCATTCACCACCGGTGTGCACGTCACCGAGGAAGGCGACTGCGAGTTCGCCGACTGGATGGAGTTCGAGTTCGACATCCTCGCCGCGGGCACCAAGCCGGGCAAGGTCGAGGACTCCAAGGGCAAGCCGGGCAAGGGCGCCAAGCCCGCGCCGCAGGGTGAGCTCGAGGAGATCGACGGCGAGCTCGCCGAGACCGGTTCCAGCTCCATGCTGCCGACCATCGGCCTCATCGGCGGTATCACCATCGTCGCCGGTGCCGGTGTCATGTTCGCCGTGAAGCGTCGTCGTGGCGAGGACGCGGGCGCGGTCGCGTAACGCTCAGCCCCAATTAGCTGACGCACAAGAGAGGACCTGCGCTCGGAGGGGGGCGCAGGTCCTTTCGCGTGCGTGCATACGGACGTACGGACGTACGGACGTACGTATCGCGGACGCGTCGGCGCTACTTCTTCCGCGGCACCGTCGGCATCCCCAGAAACGGCAGCCGCAGCGCGCCGAACGCGTCCGCCGGTACCGCGGGCGACTTCGGCTCCACGGGTGCGAGGCGGACGTACGCCGAGCCCTGCGCCGGGCGCGGGTCCGGTTCGCCCTTGTTGGGCCACAGGGACATCGCGCGTTCGGCCTGTGCAGTGATCGTCAGGGACGGGTTGACGCCCAGGTTGGCGGTGACCGCCGCGCCGTCGACCACCGAGATGCCCGGGTGGCCGTACAGCCGGTGGTACGGGTCGATGACGCCGGAGTCGGCCGAGTCGCCGATCGGGCAGCCGCCCAGGAAGTGCGCGGTGAGCGGAGTGCCCATCAGCTCGCCGACGTTGGAGCCCGCGAAGCCGTTGATCTCCTCGGCGAGGAGGGTCGCCGCCTGGGTCGCCTCGCGGATCTGCGTCGGGTTGGGGGCGCCGTGGCCCTGGCGGGCCGTCAACAGGCCCTTGCCCAGGCCTTTCGGCTTGCGGTACGTGGTCAGGGAGTTGTCCAGGGACTGCATGACCAGGCCGATCATCGACCGCTCCGACCAGCGGCGGTTGGAGAGCGAGCGGGCGGTGAGCAGGGGGTGGCGGGCGCAGTTGGCCAGCCAGCGCGCGACCCGGTGCGGGCCGTACGGCACCTGGAGGACCGTCAGGCCGCCCATCGAGTTCGAGCCCTTGCCGTAACGCACCGGTTCGATGTGGGTGTTGGCGTTGGGGTGGACGGATGACGTGATCGCCACGCCGCGCGTGAAGTCGGCCTTCTCGGCTCCGTGCTTCTTGCGGTAGCGGCGGTCCGTCGTCTGCGCGCCCACCAGGCCTTCGGAGTTGGTACGGGTCAGGTCGCCGAGCCGGGCGGACAGGCGCGGGAGCAGTCCCGTGTCCTTCATGCGGTGGAGGAGGGTTTGCGTGCCGTACGTGCCCGCGGCGATCACCACCCGCCTCGCCTTGTACGTACGGCCCCTGCCCTTGCGCTTGTTGTCGGTCGGGAGGGTGGCTACCGCGAAGCCGCCGCGCGAGTCCTCGGTGACGGCTACGACCGACGTCATGGGGTGGACGGTCGCGCCCGCCCGCTGGGCCAGGTACAGGTAGTTCTCGTTCAGGGTGTTCTTGGCACCGTGGCGGCAGCCCGTCATGCACTCGCCGCACTCCGTGCAGGCCTTACGGGACGGGCCCACCCCGCCGAAGTACGGGTCGGGGACCTCGGCGCCCGGCTTGGCCTTCGCGTCCCCCGTGGCGTCCTCGCCGTCCCCGAAGAACACCCCGACCGGGGCCATGTGGAAGGTGTCGCCGACGCCCATCTCCCGGGCGGCCGCCTTGAGGTGGACGTCCGAGGCCGTCATGGTGGGGTTCAGGCGCACGCCCAGCATCCGCTTCGCCTGGTCGTAGTACGGACTCAGCTCGTCCTGCCAGTCCGTGATGTCCTTCCACTGCGGGTCGTTGAAGAACGGCGCGGGCGGTACGTAGAGCGTGTTCGCGTAGTTGAGGGAGCCGCCGCCGACCCCCGCGCCCGCCAACACCATGACGTTGCCGAGCAGATGGATGCGCTGGATGCCGAACAGGCCGAGCGCCGGGGCCCACAGGAAGTTCTTCAGGTCCCAGGAGTTGCGGGGCAGTGACTCGCGCGTGAAGCGCCGCCCGGCCTCCAGTACGCCGACCCGGTAGCCCTTCTCCGCCAGGCGGAGTGCGGAGACCGCGCCGCCGAAGCCGGAGCCGACCACGATCACGTCGTAGTCGTAGCCGTAGCCGTAGCCGTAGCCGTCCGCACCGTCCTCCACACCATTTTGGGCAGACTCGTCCTGTGACACCGATACCTCCAGAGGAAAGTGCAGGTCAGCGAGTTGGGGGACCCTGGGGCTCCCAGGAAGCGGGGCCGCAGGAAAACGGGGGCCCCAGGAAACGTCAGCGCAGGCGCAGCGCCTTCATCGCGCGCAGGCTCCGCGTCATGAACTGCGCGTACTTCTCGTCGTCCATGCCGAAGGACGGCGCCAACGGCATCAGCCGCTGGTGCGCCACGGTCTGCGCCTCGGTGTACTTGAGGATGCCCTCGGAGCCATGGCGGCGGCCGAGGCCCGAGTCCTTCATGCCGCCCATCGGCGACTGCACACTGCCGTACGCGGGCGCGTAGCCCTCGTTGACGTTCACCGTGCCGGTACGCAGCCGGGCGGCGACCGCGCGGCCGCGCCGCCCGTCCTTCGTCCACACCGAGGAATTCAGGCCGTACGGGGTGGCGTTGGCCCGATCGATGACCTCGTCCTCGTCCGTGAAGCGGTAGATCGAGACGACCGGTCCGAAGGTCTCCTCGGTGCAGACCGACATCGGGGCCTCGACACCGTCCAGGATCGTCGGCTCGTAGAAGTACGGGCCGATGTCCGGGCGGGACACCCCACCCGCGACCAGCGTGGCGCCCTTCGCGACGGCCTCGTCGACATGGCGCCTGACGGTCTCCAACTGGCGCTCCCCGACCAGCGAACCCATCTCGGCGCCGTACGCCAGGGACCTGCCGAGCCGCATCGCCTTCGTACGGGCCGCGAAGCGCTCCAGGAAGGCGTCGGCGATCGACTCGTGGACGTACAGCCGCTCGATGGAGATGCACAGCTGGCCCGCGGAGGAGAAGCAGGCGCGCACCGCGCCCGCGGCGGCCTTCTCGACGTCCGCGTCCTGGAGCACCAACATGGCGTTCTTGCCGCCGAGTTCGAGGGACACGCCGACGAGGCGGGCGGCGGCGCCCTGGGCGACCTCGCGGCCGGTGCGGGTCGAGCCGGTGAAGGAGACGTAGTCGGCGTGCTTGACGAGCTCGGGGCCGACCACCGGGCCTTCACCGAGCACCACTTGGAAGACCTCGGGCGGAAGACCGGCCTCGATCAGCAGGTCGCGCGCCCAGAGCGCGGTCAGGCAGGTCTCCGTGTCGGGCTTCATCACGACCGCGTTGCCGGAGACGAAGGCGGGCAGGGCGTCGCCGACGGAGAGTTCGAGGGGGTAGTTCCAGGGGGCGATCTGGCCGACGACGCCGCGCGGGATGCGGTTCTCGGTGACCTTGGTGAGGGTCGGTACGACGCCGGTGTGACCCTTGGAGCGCAGGTACGAGGGTGCCTTGCGGCCGTAGTGGCGGGCGGCGACGGCTACCGCCTGGACCTCTTCGTGGGCGTGCAGCCGGGCCTTGCCGGTCTCCAGCTGGATGAGGTCCAGCACCTCGGCCTGGCGCTCCAGAACCAGGTCGTGGAAGCGGAGCAGGACGGCGGCCCGCTTGCGTACGGGCGTCGCGGCCCACACCTGCTGGGCGGCGCGGGCGCGCTCGAAGGCCTGCTCGACGTCGTCGGAGGTCGACTCGGGCAGGTCGGCCAGCTTCTCGCCGGTGAACGGCGTGTGGTTGGCGGTACGTCCCGAACCCACGACGCCGCGGGTGAGCTGGGCGATCAGCTCGGGCGTGACCACGTCGGGCGCGGTGCGGGCGCCTTCGGGGGCGGGCGCGATCGGGTTCGTACCGGATGCGCTCGTGCCAGATGTGCTCGTGCCAGTACCAGCGGCGGTGGGGGCCTGGGAGTCCGTCATGAGCGTGAGCGTACGGGGAGGTCAGGCGTTTGGGTACCCGTCGGTAATCAGGTTTCACCGAGTGCGCACATCGCGCCAGCGATCACTGGCACAAAGCCCCTGATCAGGGGCTTGTCACGACGGTGGCGCAAAATTTCTACGACTTCTGGATCTTGAAGCGGTCGACGATCTCGTCGTACAGCTCCGTCCCGTGCGGGGCCGCCCAGCCCTCCGCGGGCATCTCCACGCGCAGCCGCCAGTACTTACTGCCGTCGGGGATGAGCAGCTCGCGCCAGCGGTAGCGGTAGGGGTTGTCGGGTGGGTTCGTGTCGTACGGCTCCCAGTCGACCGTGGTCTCGAACGCCTGCATCCCCTGGTGCGTGAGCTCCTTCTGGGTCACCTTCGGGTTCTGGAACTCCTTGCCGTCGTTGCCGCCCCCTTCGTAGTGCTTCTTCCACGACGCGCCGTCGTTGCCGATGGGCTCCTCGAGGTCCTTGGTGTCCACGAGCTTCACGGTGACCGTGAAGACGTCGCTGGGGTCGTAGTAGGTGATGCCGTTGCCGCCGTCGTTCGCGACCCGCTCGTAGTCCTCGGGCACCGCGATGTCCGCCGCGACCGTCTCCCGCTCGGGCCGCGCCAGCCAGCCGTCCGGCATCTCGTCGCCCCCGAAGGGGTTGGCGAAGATCAGCACCAGGGCGATCGCCACGGCGAGCACCGAGGCCCCGAGGCCGTACTGCGCCGGGCGGTTGCCCTGGAGCACGGGCGGCAGCCACTTACTGCCGCCGCCAGGCCCCCGGTCGTCGGGCACCCAGGGCCGCGTCTGCCCGGCGGGCTCCGCCACGGACCGCAGCACCTGGCGCACCTCGGCCGCGGACGGCCGGGCCGCCGGGTCCTTGCGCAGCAGCTGCATGATCATCGTGCCGAGCGGTCCCCCGGCGCGGGCCGGGGTCTGCGGCTCGGCGGAGAGGATGGCCTGCAGGGTCGCCGGGGTCTGCGAGCGGCGGTACGGCGACCAGCCCTCCACGGCCACGTAAAGGACCACGCCCAGCGACCAGAGGTCGGACGCGGGGCCCGGCTCCTGGCCCAGCACCCGCTCGGGCGCGATGTACTCGGGCGAGCCGATGAACGCGCCGGTCTCGGTGAGCGCCTGCTCGCCCTCGACCTTGGCGATACCGAAGTCGGTGAGGACCACCCGTGCGCCGTTTCCGGCGTCGCCGTCGCTGTCGGCCAGCAGGATGTTGTCGGGCTTCACGTCGCGGTGCAGCACGCTCGCCCGGTGGGCGGCGTCGAGGCCGTCGAGTACGGCGAGGCCGATACGGGCCGCCTCGCGGGGGTCCAGGGTGCCCTGCTCCAGGCGGTCGCCGAGCGAGCGGCCCCGCACCAGCTCCATGACGACCCACGGCCTGCCGTCCTCGATCACCACGTCGTGCATGGTCACCACGGACGGGTGGTCGATCCGGGCCGCGGACCGCGCCTCGCGCCGCATCCGCTCGTACACGGTGTCGCGCACCTTGGCGCCCAACTGCTCGGGAACCCGCGGCTCCTTGACCGCCACCTCGCGTTCGACCACCTGGTCGTACGCACGCCATACGGTGCCCATGCCGCCGTGGCCCAGACGCGCGACCAGGCGGTAGCGGCCGCCGATCACGCGGCCGACGTCCGGGGCCTGGCCGCCGGGGCCCTGCGCGGGCACGCCCTGCGGGGGCACGCCCGGCCTCGGTGGCTGAAGCCCGTAGCTCGTCGGCTGGTCCCGCTGTCCCCCGTGGTCGTTCGTCATGCTCACATCCTGCCGAAGCCGAGGCGCCCGGCTCAGCCCTTGTCGATCTTCAGTTTGTCGATGACGGACTGGGCGACCTCGCGGCCGCGCTCGGTGAAGTCGCCCTGGCCCGGGTAGTCGATGCGGACCCGGTACATGTCGCCCGCCTTGTTCTTGTAGTAGAAGAAGCGCGTCTCGCGCGGTGCGGGCTTGTCCGGGTCGAGGCTGATGCTGCTGTTCGCGTACGTGACGAGGTTCTCGGCGGCCTTCTCCTCGCCCTGGAACGGGACGCTCGGATTGTTCTCGCCGTCCGGGGCGGGGTCGTCCACCGCGCTGACCGGGCTGAAGCTGCCGCCCTTGATGGACTCCAGGTCCTTGGACGCCTGCGCGGCCGCGGTGCTCGCGATCCGGCCGAAGTCGTCGTCCGCCTTCCGCTGTACGTCCAGCTCGACCACGATCGACCCGCTGGGATCCGCGTAGTTGACCCGCTCCTCGTCGCTGGACGAGGAGCTGCGCGGCAGCTCCTGGTAGTGCGCGGGCAGGGCCAGCGTCGCCCCGAAGCCCTTGGGCGACCGATTCTTCCAGGAGTCCGCCTCGGACGTCGTCTTCGCGAACGGGTCGGTGATCACCAGGACCGCGGCCACCGCCGCCGCGACGATCACCGCGCCGGTGGCCAGCAGCGTCTTGCGGCCGACCCGGATCCCGTCGCCGCTGTCGGTGCCCCCCGCGCCCCCGGTGCCGTTGACATGGACGATCTGCGTGGGCTGCGGTGGCGTCGCCGCCTCTTCGAGCAGCTGGCGCACCTGGGCGGCGTTCGGTCGGTGGCTGGGGTCCTTGATGAGCAGCCGGTTGATCACCTCGGCCAGCGGTCCCTGCGCGGCCGCGGGGGCCGCCGGGGTCGCGTTGAGCACCGACTGGAGCGTCGCGGGGATGTTGTTGCGCCGGAACGGCGAGACGCCTTCAGTGGCCGCGTACAGCACGACACCCAGCGACCACAGGTCGCTCGCGGGTCCTGGACGCTGGCCCAGCACCCGTTCCGGGGCGATGAACTCGGGCGAGCCGATGAACCCGCCGGTGTCCGTCAGGTTGGACTCGCCCTCGATCTGGGCGATGCCGAAGTCGGTGAGGACGACCCGGTCGTGGCGGCCGAGCATCACGTTGTCCGGCTTGACGTCGCGGTGCAGGACGCCCGCCTGGTGCGCCGCGTCCAGCGCGTTCAGCACCTCCAGGCCGATCCGGGCGGCGTCGCGGGCGCCGAGGGTGCCCTCCTGGAGGGCGGCGCCCATCGAGCGGCCCTGGACGAACTCCATGACGATCCACGGCTGGCCGTCCTCGACCGCGACGTCGTGCACGTTGACCACGGCCGGGTGGTCGAGCCGCGCGGCGGCGCGGGCCTCGCGGCGCATGCGCTCGAACGCGGTGGCCCGTTCGCGTTCGGGAAGGTGGTCCGGAACGCGGGGCTCCTTGACCGCGACCTCACGGTCCACCGTCTCGTCCTTGGCACGCCATACGGTGCCCATGCCGCCGTGGCCGAGCTTGGACAGCAGGCGGTAGCGGCCCGCGATCAGCCGCCCGGCGCCGGGGTCCTGAGACGCCTGGGGGGCGTGCTGGGCGACCTGGGTGGGGACGGCGTGCGGCGCGGGGGGCTCCTGGGCGTACGGGGTGCCACCCGGCGGCTGGGGCGGCCGGAGGGTGAAACTCGTGGTGTCGTTGGGGTCGTACGGAGATCCCCCGTTGCTGCTCATGCGTCCATCTTTATCGCGCGAGCAGCCACCAGTTCCAGCCCGGTCACCGAGCCGTGACGAGGGATGCCGCTTTTGCTGCCGTTCGCCGCTTTCTTGAGGTGGTATGTGCGCCGATACGGAAGGTGGGAGAGGGGGGAGGTGGGCGCGCCCGTGGTCGGCGCTCCGGTGGTCGGCCCGCCGGTGCCGGACTCGGAGCGCCCTGGCGACGGAGTGCGGTCAGGCGACGGGGTGCGGTCGGGCGACGGCGTACGGTCCGGCGACGGCGTGCGCTCCGGTGGCCGCGTGCGGTCCGGCGCGCGCGTGGTGGCCGAGGGCGCGCCCGTCCCCGTGCGGTCACCGTTGCCCGGGTCCCCGTCGCCGTCGCTCCCGCGGTCCAGGAGCAGCGCCACGGCGGAGATCCCCGCGGCGGCCACGACGGCCACCAGGACGGCGATCAGCAACGAGCGGCGGCGCGGCGACCGCCGCCGGACCGCGGCGGGGCGCCTCGTCACCGGACGGGGGGCGGTCGCGTCCGCCGACGCCGCCCGCGGCACGGCCCCCGTCGCCACGTACGCCCGCAGCAGCCGCTCCGTAGCCGCCGCATCGATTCTGCGCGCCGGGTCCCGCTCAAGCAGCCCCTGTATGACGGGCAGCAGCGGCCCGGCCTGGGGCGGCGGCCGTACGTCCTCCATCACCACGGCATGCACCATCGCGCTCAACGAGTCCCGGCGGAACGGCGATTCCCCACTCAGCGCGGTACACAGCAACACCCCGAGCGACCACAGGTCGGACGCGGGTCCGGCCGGCGCGCCGGACATCCGCTCCGGCGCGGTGTACTCGGGCGAGCCGACGAACGCCCCGCTTTCGGTGAGCGTGGTGGACCCGGCGACCTGCGCGATCCCGAAGTCGGAGAGTACGGCCCGGCCGGTTCCGGCTTCCAGGAGTACGTTGCCGGGTTTGAGGTCGCGATGCAGCACCCCGCGCGCGTGCGCCGCCCGTAACGCGCCCAGCACGGCGAGGCAGAGCTTCGCCGCCTCGGCCGCGCCGAGCGGCCCGTGCCGGGCCAGCCGGTCGGCCAGCGAGCCGCCCTCGACCAACTCCATGACGATGAACGGGTGTCCCTCGTCCACCACGACATCGTGCAGGACCACAACATGCGGGTGCTTGATCTGGGCGACGGTACGGGCCTCGCGCAGGGTCCGCTCACGGCGCTGCCACGCGTCGTCGGCCGGCAGCGACTCATCGATGTACACCTCCTTGACGGCCACCTCGCGGCCGAGGAGTTCGTCGGTGGCGCGCCAGACGACACCCATGCCGCCGCGGCCGAGCGGAGCGGCCGCCAGGCGGTAACGCCCCGCGATCAGGCGGCCGTTGCCCGCTTCACTGGTCATGTACTCATCATGCCCGCACGGGGGTACCGACCAGTCCGCACGCTCAGCCCGTCGGACGGTAGGTCTCCGAGGCCTGCTCGAAGAGCCGTGTCACCTCGTCGCGTTCGGACTCCGGGCCCTTGACCATGACCACGTGGTACCGGCCGTCGACGATCATCGCGAGATTGCGGACGTAGACCTCGTCGCCCGACTCCTGCCAGGTGAACTGCCCCTCGGCCATCGCCCGGCCGCCTATGTCGATCTCGCGCAGCCCGGTCGCGGTGGACCAGGTCGAATCCCGGAAGGGCTGCAGTTCGCGCTCGGTCTCGCGCTGGTACGTCAGCGGGTCGCTGCCGTTGCCGCTGGTGCTGTCCCGGCCGGGTACCAGGGTCAGCTCGAACTCGCCGTCGGTGTACCTGACCTGGCCGTCGCCGTTCTTGCCGCGGCGGTCCCAGCCGCTGGCCACGGCGACCTCGAAGCCCTCCAGGTCCTTGCGGAGCACAAAGCCCTCGGGGATGTCGGGGATGGTGCTCTGCGGGTCGGGCGTCGCGTTGTCCGTCGCCTTGCCAGTCTCCTTGTCCTTGTCCTTGGGCTCCTTGTCCCTGGACTCCTTGTCCTCGGGCTCCTTGGACTGCTGAGGGGACGACGGTGCCGGATCGGACGGGGCCGCCGACGTGGCACCCGGCCGCCCGGCGCCGGCCTTCTGCGCGTCGCCCGGGCCCTGCGAGTCGGACTCGGCCTTCGGCATGAAGAGCATGGCGTACGCGATCGCCGCCGCCATGCCGAGCAGGATCACCAGCAGCAGGGTGCGGCCGAGCCGCCGCGGCCCCCGCTGCCGCGGCGTCCGTTGTGGCCTCGGCGGCCTCGGCGACCTCTGCGGCCGGGTGCTCTCCTCCAGGTGCTCCCGCTTCTCTTTGGGCGGCCTGCCCCTCTTGTGGCGGCCGTGCGCATCGCCGCGGCGCCTGCGGACCAGCTCGCCACGGCGGCGTACGACGGGCAGTTTGCTGGCCTCGACGGCCGGCAGCGGCACCACGTTGGTCCCGGCCTCCGGCTCCGGCGCGGACCTGACCAGGGAGCGCAGCCAGCCGCGCAGCTCCTCGAAGTCCGGCCGCTCGGTGGGGTCCTGGCGCAGCAGCGACTCCACGACCGGCCGCAGCGGGCCGCACTCCTCGGCGAAGGCGGGCGGCTCCGCGCACACCAGCTGGACGAGCTCGTACGTACTGTCCTCGGGGTACGGGGCATGCCCCTGCAGGGCCCGGAACAGCAGCGCGCCCAGTGCCCAGAGGTCGGTGGCGGGCCCGACCGGCGCCGCCAGCTGCCAGTTCTCGTGTACGGGTCCGGCCTGCTCGGGCGCCCACCGCTCGGTGACCGCGCCGACGACGGTCATCCGCGCCTGCCGCGCACGCTCCAGAGCCAGCGGCGTGGCGGGCTCACGCCGCACCCGCCCGGCACCTGCCAGCTCTCCCCAGCCCCCGGCACCCTGGGTGTGGCCTGGTCGGGACGCGTCGGCGGGCCGGGCCGTCTCCACGGCCGCGTCGCCGTGCGCCGCGCCCCGGCGGGGCACGGCCCCGTGCCATCCGGCCACGGCCTCCTGCCCGCCACCTGGTGACGGGCCGTCGCCCGAGCGCTGCGGGGCGCCGTCGCGAGCGGCCGGGCTGTCTCCCGGCAGGCGGCCCACTCGGAAGTCCCTGAGGTCGCCCGGCTGTTGGCCGTGCCGGGTTCCTTCCCCTGCCGGGCGTCCCGCGACTCCGTACGGGTCGGTGATCCGGCCGGGGGGCTGCCTGTCCTGGCCGGGCCGCCCCGTGCCGTCGCTGTCGGGGCGCGGGCCCGGGAGGCCCCGCTCCTCGTGTACGCGGGCCGCGGCGGCCGCCCTCGCCCCCGCGCGGTAGGCCGCTATCGCCCCGGCCCGCGCGGCCCGTACGTCTTCGGCGGGCAGCGCGCCGCGCGGCGCGGCGCCACCAGGCCCGCGGGATATGTCCCGCTCCTGCGCACGCGCGGTCTCGATCGCCGCGTGGCCGGGCGGCTCGGCGACCTCGTGCCCGCCACCGGTACCAGTACCGGATGGCGGTGGCGGCCCCGGCTCCGCGTGCTCGACGTCATCGAACTGCGGCTCGGGCACCGGGTCGTAGCCGCAGAGCGCCTCCTCCGCCGCGCCCGCGGCCAGCCCGGTGAGCATCACCCGGCCGTCGTCGCAGACCAGTACCGTGCGCGCGGTGATGTTCCGGTGCACCCAGCCGTGCGCGTGCAACGCGCGCAGCGCGGTCAGCACATCGGATGCGACCTCCGCCGCCCGGTACGGCGACAGCGGCCGCTCGGCGAGCAGGGCGGCCAACGGCCGGGCCGCCACCATCTCACTCACGATCCACAGCGAGCCGCCCTCGGCGAAGACGTCGAAGACCTGGTCGAGGCGTGGGTGGTCGGGAATCTGCGCGGCCGCCTGCGCGGCCTCGATCGCGCGCCGCACCGCGGGGTCGGTCGGCCGTCGTGTCGTACGCCCGGAGGCCCGCCGCGGCGCCGGAGCCGAGCCACCGGCGCCAGGATCGCCGTCGAGCACCTCCGCGTCCACGACCTCGGGCAACGGCACCTGCCTGACCAGGACTTCCTGGCCGCTGTAGGTGTCGAAGGCGCGGGTCTCGGCGAACTCGTACTCATCGGAAGGGGGCAGCGGCAGGCGGTAGCGGTCGGCGAGTACCCGTCCCGCGTAGTCGTCCACGACGCCTCCCCGTCAGCGCGCGCAGCCAGAACCCATCGGAAAGGTCTGACACCCCAGTCCTCCGCACCGTCACCAACCCGTCAAGTCCGGTCGATTCCCGGCACATTGCGGCTGCGTACGGTCCGCGAGCTCTCACGATACGTGTCCTCGACCCGCCGCGCCGCCGGGTCTCGGTAAACCGCTCAGTCCGCGGGCTGGAACGTGTCGAACGACGTCTTGCGCAGCGTGCTGCACTCGTCGCCGTCCCACTCCGAGACCTTGCAGCTGATCATGATCGAGTAGCCGCGCTTGGCATCGACCTTGAAGCCCCGGTTGAGCACCCGTACCCGCTCGCCCTGCTGCGTACGCTCGAACTGCCAGTCGGCCACGGTCGGATAGCCGTTGTAGTCCTCGACCTTGCGGATGCCGAGCAGCTTGAAGTTGGTGCTGTTGGCCGTGACGGCGGGCAGCGCCGCCTTCCAGGCGGCGACGGCGTCGTCACCCGGACCGGAGGTGAAGTCGACCTGGACGCGCGGGAACCCGCCCGACTCGCTGTATATCCGGCCGGAGTTCTGACCCGCTATCGACTGGGGGCGGAAGCCCTCGGGCATCGCCATGGAGAAGCGGAACTGGGAGTCGGACACCTGCTTGTATCCCGCGGGCAGACCATCGCCCCCGGTGCCCTTGTCGGCGTCCTTGTCCCCGTCCTTGTCGCCGTCCTGGTCGGAGTCGCCCTGCCCCTTGTCGGTGCCCTGGTCGTCCTTGCCGTCGTCGTCCTGGCCGTCGCCCTTGTTGCTGCCCTTGTCCTGGTCCGTGTCGCTTCCGGCGCCGGACCCGCTCGACGCGGCCTTGTCGCTGCCCTGGCCCTTGTTGTCCTTCTGGTCGCCGTCGCCACCGCTCAGTGCGACACCGAGTACGACTCCGACCAGGGCGAGCGCGGTGAGGGCCGCCGCGATCGCCAGCGTCCGCCGCGGCACCTGCCTGACGGAGGCCAGTGCCCCGGTCCCGGGTCCGGCCCCCGCACCGGACTTGGGCGCCGGCTCCGAGCGGTTCGCGACCGCCGGGCCCGCGCCCGCCTTGGCGCCCCCGCCGGGGGACTCCGACGGCAGCGGCACCACCTTGGTCGCCGATGACTCCGACTCGGACGTCGTCTCCGGCTCGGCCGGGTCCGGCGCGTCCAGCACCTCGTTCAACAGCGCCCGCGCGCCCGCCTCGTCGAGCCGCCGCTCCGGGTCCTTGACGAGCAGGCCGTAGATGACCTTCTCCAGCCGGGGGCCCGCGTTCTTCGGCGGGTCCAGCGGCTCGGTCATCACCGCGGTGAGCGTGGCGATCGCCGAACCCTTGTCGTACGGCGGACAGCCCTCGACGGACGCGTACAGCAGCCCGCCCAGCGACCACAGGTCGGCGGCGGGCCCCGGCTTGTGGCCGCGCGCCCGCTCCGGCGAGATGTACGAGGGCGCGCCGACCAGCATGCCGGTCGAGGTGATCGAGGGGTCGCCCTCGACCTGCGCGATCCCGAAGTCCGTAAGGACGACCCGCCCGTCCTCGGCGATCAGCACGTTCGACGGTTTCACATCGCGGTGCAGGATCCCCTCGCGGTGCGCGGCGCGCAGCACGTCCAGGATGGCGAGCCCGACCTCGGCCGCGCGCTTCGGCGTCAACAGGCCGTCCTCGCGTACGGCTTCGGCGAGCGACTTGCCCTCGACGAGCTCCATCACGATCCACGGCCGGTCGTCCTCGTCCACGACGTCGTAGACGGTGATCGCGGCATTGTTGCGAATCCGGGCGATCGCCTTGGCCTCGCGCAGCGTCCGGGTGATCAGACGCCGCTTCTCCTCCTCGTCGATGCTTGAGGGAAAACGCAGCTCCTTGACCGCGACCGTTCGGCCCAACGTCTCGTCGGACGCCCGCCAGACGGTCCCCATGCCACCACGACCGAGCACATCTCCCAGCCGGTACCGCCCGGCCAGCAGGCGCCCGCCCGTGCCCTGACCGGCCTCCTTCGGCTGCTCCGCCTCCGACATGCGTCCCCTCTGCGTTGCCGTGCCCACGTTGCCTGTCAGGTCGCCGCCGACAACCAGCCCTGGCAGAGCGTCCATTGTCCCCCATGCCAGGGCCCCGCCCGGCCCGGGGTGGCTCTGTCGGGCTAACGGCACGGCGATCTCCCGGTGCACCGCGCTGACCTGCGCAGCGTCAACCGTGGTGGTGCGGCGGGGCGCCTGCCCCGCCGCGACCGGCACGAAACCGCCGCGGCGGTGACAGCCGCGGCGGCTACCGCGGCACGATGTCCGGCGCCCCCAACCGCGCGGCGTCTGCCGTCAGATCGTCCGGCTGCCGCTGCGACTCGCGCTCGGCCTCCACCCGCTTCTGGTAGTGCTCCACCTCCCGCTCGATCTGGTCCTTGTCCCAGCCCAGCACCTTCGCCATCAGCTCGGCGCACTCCCGTGCGCTGCGCGTCCCCCGGTCGAAGGTCTCGATCGAGATACGCGTACGGCGTGTCAGCACGTCGTCCAGGTGTCGGGCCCCTTCATGCGAGGCGGCGTAGACGACCTCGGCCCGCAGATAGTCCTCGGCGCCCGTCAGCGGCGCCCCCAGCGAGGCATCCTCGGCGATCAGCTCCAGGAGTTCCTCGGTCAGCGAGCCGTAGCGGTTCAACAGGTGCTCCACGCGCACCACATGGAGTCCCGTCTCGGCGGCGATCCGCGCCCGCGCGTTCCACAGCGCCTTGTACCCCTCGGCGCCGACCAGCGGGATGTCCTCGGTGACACAGTCCGCGACCCGCTGGTCCAGACCGTGCACCGCCTCGTCCACCGCGTCCTTGGCCATCACCCGGTACGTCGTGTACTTGCCCCCCGCGATCACCACCAGGCCCGGCACCGGATGCGCCACCGTGTGCTCCCGCGACAGCTTGCTGGTGGCGTCCGACTCCCCTGCCAGCAGCGGCCGCAGACCCGCGTACACACCCTGCACGTCATCGCGCGTGAGCGGCACCGCGAGCACCGAGTTCACATGCTCCAGGAGGTAGTCGATGTCCGCACTGGACGCCGCCGGGTGCGCCTTGTCCAGGTCCCAGTCGGTGTCCGTGGTGCCCACGATCCAGTGCCGCCCCCACGGGATGACGAACAGCACGCTCTTCTCGGTGCGCAGGATCAGCCCCGTGGTCGAGTGGATCCGGTCCTTCGGCACCACCAGGTGGATGCCCTTGGACGCCCGCACGTGGAACTGCCCGCGCTCCCCGACCATCGCCTGGGTGTCGTCCGTCCACACCCCGGTGGCGTTGACGATCTGCCGGGCCCTGATCTCGTACTCGCCGCCGCCCTCGACGTCCTGCACCCGGGCGCCCACCACCCGCTCGCCCTCGCGCAGAAACCCGGTGACCCGCGCGCGGTTGGCGGCCTTGGCGCCGTACGCCGCCGCGGTGCGCACCAGGGTCGCCACATAACGGGCGTCGTCCATCTGCGCGTCGTAGTACTGCATCGCCCCGATCAGCGCGTCCTTCTTCAGGCACGGGGCGACCCGCAGGGCATGACGCCGGGTGAGGTGCCGGTGCAGGGGCAGCCCGCGCCCGTGCGCCTTCGACATCGACATGGCGTCATAGAGCGCCACGCCCGAGCCCGCGTAAATCCGCTCCCAGCCCTTGCCCTTGAGCGGGTACAGGAACGGCACCGGCTTGACCAGATGCGGGGCGATCCGCTCCAGGAGCAGCCCGCGCTCCTTCAGCGCCTCCCGTACGAGCGCGAAGTCGAGCATCTCCAGATAGCGCAGCCCGCCGTGGATGAGCTTGCTCGACCGGCTGGAGGTGCCGGACGCCCAGTCGCGCGCCTCGACGATGCCGGTGGAGAGCCCGCGGGTCACGGCGTCGAGCGCGGTGCCCGCGCCGACCACGCCCGCACCCACGACCAGCACGTCGAGTTCTCGCTCAGCCATCGCCGCCAGCGCCTCGGCCCGCTCGGCCGGTCCCAGTGTCGTTGTCTTCACCGCTGCCTCCCGTCGCCCCCATGTGGTCGGGCTCACATGCTCGATTCTGTAGCCAACGCCCGACTTCAGCCACCGCCTGTGGACAACACTCCGGAGCGTGACATCGCCCAATACGGCATATCGGTCATATTTACTCCTAACCTGACATTGCGCTCGCTCGTTCTGTCCACAGGGCTTGCGCGCTCATCGCGCTCCGGCTATTGGGAAGGACGGCCCACCGCCATGCCCGCAGATCTCGCCGTCGTCGGAATCGGCCACCTCGGCCTGCCCCTCGCCCAGGCCGCCGTCTCGGCCGGTATCGAGACCCTCGCCTACGACCCCCGGCACACCCCCGCGCTCGCCGCGGGCCGCCTGCCCGAAGACGAAGGGCCCCTCACCGCCGCCGACCTGCGCCGGATGCTCGCGGGCGGTTTCCGGCCCACCACCAACGCGGCCGAACTCGGCCGGGTGCGCACCGCCGTCATCTGCGCCCCGACCCCGCTCGGCGCCGACCGCGCCCTCGACCTCACCCACGTGGCCGACGCGGCCCGTGCGCTGGCCGCCCGGCTGCGCCCGCACACCACGGTCATCCTCGAGTCGCCCGCGTACCCCGGCACCACGGACGAATTCCTCCGCCCGCTGCTCGAAGAGGGCTCCGGACTGCGCGCCGGACGCGACTTCCACCTCGCCTACTCGCCCGGCCGCCTGGACCCGGGCAGCCGCACCCACGGCTACACCAACACCCCCAAGGTGATCGGCGGCCTCACCCCCGCCTGCACCGAGTCGGCCGCCGCCTTCTACGGACGGCTCACCGACAAGGTCGTACGCGCGCGTGGCACCCGAGAGGCCGAGACCGTCCACCTCCTGGAGACCAACTACCGGCACGTCAACATCGCCCTGGTCAACGAGATGGCCGTGCTCTGCCACGACCTCGGCGTCGACCTCTGGGACGTCATCCGCTGCGCCGAGACCAAGCCCTTCGGCTTCCAGGCCTTCCGCCCGGGCCCCGGCGTCGGCGGCCACGCCGTCCCCCTCGACCCCAACTACCTCCCGCACACCACCCGCACTCCGGGCCACCCCCTGCGGATGGTCGGCCTGGCGCAGGAGATCAACCACCGGATGCCGCAGTACGTCATCCAGCGCGCCGCGACGCTGCTCAACGAGCACGGCAAGTCGGCCCGCGGCGCCCGCGTCCTGCTCCTGGGCACCACCTACAAGCCCGACCTCGCCGACCAGCAGGGCGCCCCGGCCCAGGAGATCGCCACCCGTCTGATGGAGATGGGCGCCACCATCAGCTACCACGACCCGTACATCCCGCACTGGCGCGTGCTCGGCCGCCCGGTCCCACGCGCCGACTCCCTCTACGAGGCCGCGGCCGAGGCCGATCTGACGATCCTGCTCCAGTCCCATCGCACGTACGACCTCCAGGGACTCGCGGTCAAGGCCCAGCTCCTCCTGGACACCCGCGGCGCGAGCCCGGTGGGCGCGGCGCACCGGCTCTGAGAACGCGGAAAGGGCCCGCACCGATCGGTGCGGGCCCAGCGCCCCAAAGGGGCGCGGGGAACTGCGCGACCAGCCACGAAGCACCCGCAGGTGGCGTACCGGCCTACCCCGCGGAGCGCCTAGCGGCGGTGCTGCGAGTCCGCCACCGTGACCTCGACCCGCTGGAACTCCTTGAGCTCGCTGTAGCCGGTGGTCGCCATCGAGCGGCGCAGCGCGCCGAAGAGGTTCATCGACCCGTCCGGCTTGTGCGACGGGCCGGAGAGGATCTCCTCGGTCGTGCCGACCGTGCCCAGGTCGACCTTCTTGCCGCGCGGCACGTCCTCGTGCACGGCCTCCATGCCCCAGTGGTTGCCAGGGGCGGGCGCGTCCGTGGCGCGGGCCAGCGGGGAGCCCATCATCACGGCGTCGGCGCCGCAGGCGATCGCCTTGGGCAGGTCGCCGGACCAGCCCACACCGCCGTCCGCGATGACGTGTACGTACCGGCCACCGGACTCGTCCATGTAGTCACGGCGGGCGGCCGCCACATCGGCGACCGCGGTCGCCATCGGCACCTGGATGCCGAGCACGTTACGGGTGGTGTGCGCGGCGCCGCCGCCGAAGCCGACCAGCACACCCGCGGCGCCGGTACGCATCAGGTGCAGCGCGGCGGTGTAGGTGGCGCAGCCGCCGACGATGACGGGGACGTCCAGCTCGTAGATGAACTGCTTCAGGTTCAGCGGCTCGGCGGCACCCGACACATGCTCGGCCGACACGGTCGTGCCGCGGATCACGAAGATGTCCACCCCGGCGTCGACCACGGCCTTGGAGAACTGCGCGGTGCGCTGCGGCGACAGGGCGGCGGCGGTCACCACGCCCGAGTCGCGCACCTCCTTGATGCGCTGCCCGATCAGCTCTTCCTTGATCGGAGCCGCGTAGATCTCCTGAAGCCGCCGGGTCGCGGTCTCCGGGTCCAGGGCCGCGATCTCGTCCAGCAGCGGCTGCGGGTCCTCGTACCGGGTCCACAGGCCCTCAAGGTTCAGTACGCCGAGGCCCCCCAGCTCACCGATCCGGATGGCGGTCTGCGGCGAGACGACCGAGTCCATGGGAGCCGCCAGGAAGGGCAGCTCAAAGCGGTAGGCGTCGATCTGCCAGGCGATCGAGACCTCCTTCGGGTCCCGAGTGCGCCGGCTCGGGACGATAGCGATGTCGTCGAACGCGTACGCCCTGCGGCCGCGCTTGCCGCGCCCGATCTCGATCTCAGTCACGTTGGGTGGCCTTTCCAGTCTCCGGTCTGCGCGTACCAGTATCCCCGACACACGCGGCTGAGCCCGCGGGCGGCATGGCCCGCGGGCTCCTGAAGCTCAACGGCCGGTCAGCGGCGCGAGTAGTTCGGCGCCTCGACCGTCATCGCGATGTCGTGCGGGTGGCTCTC
The DNA here is from genome assembly GCF_046540415.1 of Streptomyces sp. E11-3. NCBI lineage: Bacteria > Bacillati > Actinomycetota > Actinomycetes > Kitasatosporales > Streptomycetaceae > Streptomyces > Streptomyces sp. E11-3. Next base: position 2,972,548 of record NZ_JAZGRL010000001.1, read on the forward strand.
CTTGAGCCCGGCGGCCGAGATCCGTACGAACCGGCCCTTGGCCTTCAGCTCCGGGATGTCCGCCGAGCCGACGTACCCCATGGAGGCCCGCAGACCGCCCACCAGCTGGTGCGCGACCGAGGAGAGCGGACCGCGGTAGGGCACCTGGCCCTCGATGCCCTCGGGCACCAGCTTGTCCTCGGACAGGACGTTGTCCTGGAAGTAACGGTCCTTCGAGTACGAGCGGGCCTGGCCGCGCGACTGCATCGCGCCCAGCGAGCCCATGCCGCGGTACGACTTGAACTGCTTGCCGTTGATGAAGACCATCTCGCCCGGCGACTCCTCGCAGCCCGCGAGCAGCGAGCCGAGCATCACCGAGTCGGCACCGGCGGCGATCGCCTTGGCGATGTCGCCGCTGTACTGCAGGCCACCGTCGCCGATCAGCGGCACACCCGCGGGGCCACAGGCCTTGGCGGCCTCGTAGATCGCGGTCACCTGGGGCACGCCGATACCGGCGACCACGCGCGTGGTGCAGATGGAGCCGGGCCCGACGCCCACCTTCACGCCGTCCACACCGGCGTCGATCAGCGCCTGGGCGCCGTCGCGGGTGGCGACGTTGCCGCCCACGATGTCGACGTCGATGTGCGTCTTGAGCTTGGCGATCATGTCGAGGATGCCGCGGCTGTGGCCGTGCGCGCTGTCCACGACCAGGAAGTCGACACCGGCCTCGACCAGGGCCTGCGCCCGGTCGTACGCCTCGTCGCCGACGCCCACCGCGGCACCGACGACCAGGCGGCCCTCTGCGTCCTTGGCGGCGTTCGGGTACTTCTCGGCCTTGACGAAGTCCTTGACCGTGATGAGGCCCTTGAGGATGCCGGCGTCGTCGACCAGCGGCAGCTTCTCGATCTTGTGGCGGCGCAGCAGCTCCATGGCGTCCTCGCCGGAGATGCCGACCTTGCCGGTGACCAGCGGCATCGGCGTCATGACCTCGCGGACCTGGCGCGAGCGGTCCAGCTCGAAGGCCATGTCGCGGTTGGTCACGATGCCGAGCAGCTTGCCCGCGGGGTCGGTGACCGGCACGCCGCTGATACGGAACTTGGCGCACAGGGCGTCGGCTTCGTGCAGCGTGGCGTCCGGCGAGACCGTGATCGGGTCGGTCACCATGCCGGACTCGGAGCGCTTCACCAGGTCGACCTGGTTGGCCTGGTCCTCGATGGAGAGGTTGCGGTGCAGCACACCGGCGCCGCCCTGCCGGGCCATGGCGATGGCCATCCGGGCCTCGGTGACCTTGTCCATCGCGGCGGACAGCAGGGGAAGGTTCACCGTGACGTTCCGCGAGATCCGGGACGAGGTGTCGACCTTGTTGGGCAGCACCTCGGAGGCGCCCGGCAGCAGCAGGACGTCGTCGTAGGTCAGCCCGAGCATCGCGAATTTCTCCGGTGCTCCGGCTCCGTCGTCGACGAGATCAGTCATGACACCTTCCCCAATGCTCTTGCCAGCCGCGGACCACCATGCTAACGGGCCCCAGCGGTACTTCATTCCACGATCGCATCACCCCTGATCACGATCTCTGTACTTTTCTACGAAGCTACCGCTGTACGTTTCTACGAAATCCGTGCGGCCGGGGTGGCCGTGCGGCCAGGCGGACCGGGGTGGTCACTGCTCGGCGAGGGCCCGCAGCCTGCTCAGTGCCCGGTGCTGGGCGACCCGGACGGCGCCCGGTGACATCCCCAGCATCTGGCCGGTCTCCTCGGCCGTGAGCCCGACGGCGATCCGCAGCAGGAGCAACTCGCGCTGGGTCTGGGGCAGGTTGGCGAGGAGTTTCTTGGCCCACTCGGCGTCGCTGCTGAGCAGCGCCCGCTCCTCGGGGCCGAGCGAGTCGTCGGGCCGCTCGGGCATCTCGTCCGAGGGCACCGCGGTGGAGCCGGGGTGGCGCATCGCGGCCCGCTGCAGGTCGGCGACCTTGTGCCCGGCGATGGCGAAGACGAAGGCCTCGAAGGGGCGGCCGGTGTCCTTGTAGCGCGGCAGCGCGAGCAGGACGGCGACACAGACTTCCTGGGCCAGATCCTCCACGAAGTGCCGCGCGTCACCCGGAAGGCGGGACAACCGGGTGCGGCAGTAGCGCAGCGCGAGGGGGTGTACATGGGCCAACAGGTCGTGGGTGGCCTGCTGGTCGCCTTCGACGGCGCGATGGACGAGGGCACCAATCGCCGTCGTCTCGTCATCACGCATCGGTCCATGGTGCCTTGGCTCCGACCGATCCGTGACACCGCGCCCATAGTTGTGCACTGAAGCGTTATGAGCAGGTGCGCCGGAACTCATCTCCTGCGCCCTCCCCTCCCGCTCGATCGACTCGTCCCCGAGGAACTCCACACTCCAAGGATGCGGCATCGCGCGGGAAACGGCGTAAGCCACCACCGCGAGGAGCACTTCCACGCACCCGCCGCCCCGTCCGCACCAGGGCGGACGGGACCAGAACGGCGCGCGGAATCCCCGCGGCGGCGCGGTCTCAGCGGACCAGGCCCCAGCGGAAACCGAGCGCGACGGCGTGCGCGCGGTCCGAGGCGCCGAGCTTCTTGAAGAGCCGCCTGGCGTGGGTCTTGACGGTGTCCTCGGAGAGGAACAGCTCGCGCCCGATCTCGGCGTTCGACCGGCCGTGGCTCATGCCTTCGAGCACCTGGATCTCACGCGCGGTGAGGGTCGGCGCGGCACCCATCTCGGCCGAGCGCAGTCTGCGCGGGGCGAGCCGCCAGGTCGGGTCGGCGAGCGCCTGGGTGACGGTCGCCCGCAGTTCGGCGCGCGAGGCGTCCTTGTGCAGATAGCCGCGGGCACCGGCGGCGACCGCGAGCGCGACGCCGTCCAGGTCCTCGGCGACCGTGAGCATGATGATCCGGGCGCCGGGGTCGGCGGAGAGCAGTCGGCGGACGGTCTCGACACCCCCGAGACCCGGCATGCGTACGTCCATCAGAATCAGGTCCGAGCGGTCGGCACCCCAGCGGCGGAGGACTTCCTCGCCGTTGGCCGCCGTCGTGACACGCTCGACGCCGGGAACGGTCGCGACCGCACGGCGGAGCGCCTCTCGGGCAAGCGGGGAGTCGTCGCAGACGAGGACGGATGTCATGGCCGCCCTCCGCAGCTGATGCGCGTCACCTTGAGCCTCCAGGCTGGGTACGAATCGTCACCTGTGCGATTGACGCCCTCGGACACCTGCCCGAGAGCTTGAGTTCTCAACCGCCTCGCACTCTCAACGACGGTCACTCGAAAGAGTTACGGGTCCGTCGACCCCCTTCGACACTCTACGTGAGGGCGCAGACACGGGACAGGCACCGCAGGTCACCGAAGGTTCGCCTGGAGCGATGCCCCATTTAGCGGATTTTCTTCCCTTTCATTGGTGTCTCTAGCTAGATTCACCATGGATCATATTTTCATCTACTAGGACAGTAGATGTACGGTCATCGAGCACTGAACCCGCTCACCACGGTTGCAAGGGGACACGCAATGGCAGATTTCTCCCGCCTTCCCGGACCGAACGCAGATCTGTGGGACTGGCAGCTCCTGGCCGCCTGCCGCGGGGTCGACAGCTCGCTCTTCTTCCACCCGGAAGGCGAGCGGGGCGCGGCGCGCAGCGCACGCGAGACCTCAGCCAAAGAGGTCTGTATGAGATGCCCGGTCCGCGCGCAGTGCGCCGCGCACGCGCTGGCGGTCCGCGAACCGTACGGGGTCTGGGGTGGACTCACCGAAGACGAGCGCGAAGAACTCATGGGGCGCGCCCGGCACCGCCTGGTCACGGCGTCCGCCGCCTCGGGCGCGAGCACACCCGGTCACTGACCTCACCGCACCGACTGCGAGGAGGAACGTTTTTCTTCGGGGGCGGACTCAGCGCGCCGCCGCACCGTGGTCCAGCGCGCCGCCGCACCCTGGTCCAGCGCGCCCGCACTGGTTCAGCGCGCCGCCGCACCCGCCAACCGGTCGAGGGTCGCCACCACAGCGGGCACCTGGGCCAGGTCGGGAAGCGTGAGCGCGACGATCTCGCGCCGCACCGCCGGCTCCACCGTCACCGAGCGGGCACCCTTGGGACGTACCGACTCCAGAGCCAGCTCCGGCAGCACCGCGACCCCGAGCCCTGCGCCGACCAGGCCGATCACCGCGGGGTAGTCGTCGGTCGCGAAGTCGATACGCGGGGTGAAGCCCGCTCCCTCGCAGACCTCCACCAGCTGCTTGCGGCAGCGCGGGCAGCCCGCGATCCAGGGCTCGTCGGCGAGGTCCCCGATGGCGACCGTCTTCGCGCCGGCGAGCCGGTGCCCCTCGGGGACCAGGCCGACCAGGCGGTCGGCGAGCAGAGGCCGTACGACCAGATCGCTCCAGTCGTCGGTCGCGCTCGCGCCCTCGTAGCGGAAGGCGAGGGCCACATCACAGTCCCCCTCGCGCAGCATCTCGACCGAGCGCGGGGGCTCGGCCTCCACCAGGGAGACCCGGGTGCCCGGGTGTGCGGCGCGCAGGGCGGCCAGCGCGGTGGGCACCAGTGTCGAGCTGCCGCTGGGGAAGGAGACCAGGCGCACCCGGCCGGCGCGCAGCCCCGCGATGGCGGCGACCTCCTCCTCGGCCGCGGTCAGCCCGGCGAGGATGCCCGCGGCGTGCCGGACCAGGGCCTCGCCGGCCTGGGTGAGGCGCATCTCGCGGCCCGTACGGATCAGCAGCGGGGTACCCGTGGAGTGTTCGAGCGCCTTCATCTGCTGGCTCACCGCGGGCTGGGTGCAGCCCAGTTCGCGGGCGGCGGCGGAGAAGGAGCCGGTGGCGGCCACGGCGCGCAGCACACGGAGATGACGGGCCTCGATCATGCGTCGAGCATAAGCGAAACTTGGAGAGCAGCGCGAATACAGCGCTGAGGCTTTGCCATCTGAGGGGTCGGGGCCAGGGTCCCGTAAGGGGCGGGCCGGGGTCGGTTCAGGGCACTGCCCGATGCCGCGCCCCGCCCGCCAACGGGATCGTCGATGGCATGAATCCAACGGGTGGGGAAACGGGGAACAGGCCGAGCAGGCTCAAGCGGGTGCTGGTCACCCTCGGTGTGGTCGTCGGCGTACTGATCGCCGCGGTCGGCGGCGGATTCGCGTGGCTGTGGACCAGCGCGGACGTCAGCACCGTCGGCAAGGTGTCCTTCCGCAACGAGCTGGCCATCCCGCCACTCGCGAAGTCCACGGTCGACGCCGACGGCACCCGGGTCTTCGACCTGCGCATGCAGGCGGGCGAGACCGAGTTCAAGGACGGGCGGCCAACCCCGACCTGGGGCTTCAACGGCAGCTACCTGGGCCCGACCCTGCGCGCCGAACGCGGCGAGAAGGTCAAGGTGCGGGTAGCCAACGGCCTGGACGAGGCGTCCACCGTGCACTGGCACGGCATGCACCTGCCCGCGAAGATGGACGGCGGCCCGCACCAGATGGTGCGGCCCGGTGGCACCTGGTCCCCGAGCTGGAAGGTCGACCAGCCCGCCGCGACGCTCTGGTACCACCCGCACCCGCACGGCGCCACGGAGAAGCACGTCCAGCGCGGCCTCGCCGGGATGTTCATCCTCGACGACAAGGACGGCACGAAGGCCGCGAAGCTGCCGCTGCCGAAGAGGTACGGCGTCGACGACCTGCCGGTGATCGTGCAGGACGTGAAGTTCGACGGCGCGAAGTTCGACCACGGCCACGGGATGATGCAGAGCGTCGGTTTCCTGGGCGACCAGACGCTGGTCAACGGCACCCTCGACCCGTATCAGGAGGTCGGTGACGAGCTGGTGCGGCTGCGGCTGCTCAACGCCTCGACCGCGCGCACCTACGCCTTCGGCTTCTCCGACAGCAGGCAGTTCGCGCTGATCGGCACCGACGGCGGGCTGCTGGAGAAGCCGGTGCGGATGGGCGGCCATCTGCGGCTGTCGCCCGGCGAGCGGGCCGAGGTCGTGGTGCGGATGGAGCCGGGCGAGAAGACCGTGCTGCGCAGCTACCCGCAGCGGCTCGGCGACTCGTTCGCGACCCGGTTCGGCGGGGGCGACGACTCGTTCGACGTACTGGAGCTGCGGGCCAAGGACACCCTGCGGCCGTCCCCCGAACTCCCCGACGAGCTGGGCGAGCTTGAGGTCCCTGAGGGTAAGGACGCGGCGCGCGGGCGGCACTTCGACCTGAAGATGTCCGGGATCAACGGCCGGAAGATGGACATGGGCCGGATAGACGAGACGGTCACCCGGGGCACCGAGGAGGTCTGGACCGTACGCAACAGCAACGGCATGGCGCACAACTTCCATGTGCACGACGTGCAGTTCCGCGTCCTTGAGGTGGACGGCGAGGCCCCGCCGCCCGAACTGCGCGGCGCCAAGGACACCGTCTTCGTGCCGGACGGCTCGACGGTGAAGCTCGCGATGCGGTTCGACGGACCACCGGACCCGGATGTCCCGTACATGTACCACTGCCATCTGCTGTCGCATGAAGACGGCGGCATGATGGGCCAGTTCGTGGTCGTCGAGAAGGGTCAGCGGGCGGGGACGCCGCCGCGGGGACAGCAAGGGCAGCACGACCACTGAGCGTCACACTAGCCTTGGGCCATGACTACGGCTCTGATTACCGGATCGACCGCAGGCATCGGCGCCGCGTTCGCGCGGCGCCTCGCCGCGGACGGGCACAACCTGGTGCTGGTCGCCCGTGACACCAAACGGCTCCAGGAGCAGGCGACCGAACTGCACGACCGGCACGGCATCGAGGCCGAGGTGCTGACCGCCGACCTGTCGACCGACGACGGCATCGAGGCCGTCGAGACCCGGCTGGGCGACCGCAGGAACCCGGTCGACCTGCTGGTCAACAACGCGGGCTTCGGCAACAAGGGCCGCTATCTCGAGGTCTCCATGGCCGACGAGCTGACGATGCTGAAGGTGCACTGCGAGGCGGTGCTCCGGCTGACCTCGGCGGCCGCCGACTCGATGCGGGAGCGCGGGCGCGGCGGTGTCGTCAACGTGGCCTCGGTGGCGGCCTTCGTGCCGCGCGGGACGTACGGCGCGTCCAAGGCGTGGGTCGTGCAGTTCACGCAGGGCGCGGCGAAGGACCTGGCGGGTTCGGGGGTGCGGCTGATGGCGCTGTGCCCCGGCTTCGTACGTACGGAGTTCCACCAGCGGGCCGGGATGGGCACGGACAACATCCCCAACTGGATGTGGCTGGACGCGGACAAGCTGGTGACCACCGCGCTGGCCGACCTGGCGCGCGGCAAGTCGCTGTCGATTCCGGACCCGCGGTACAAGGCCATGATGGGCGTGGTGAAGGTGACGCCGCGCGCGCTGCTCGGCGGCATCAGCTCCCGTACGGGCCGCAAGTACGGGCCGCAGTAGGAGCCGTGGAACAACGCGAAGGCCCGGCACCCCGTGGCGTTTTTCCAGGGGTGCCGGGCCTTCGTCAGCTCGGCTCAGAGAGCTCGCACCAGGTCAGTGCGCGTGGCCGTGGCCGTGCCCACCGGCAGCGGCCTCGTCGTCCTCGGCCGGCTTCTCGACGACCAGGGTCTCGGTCGTGAGCAGCAGCGAGGCGATCGACGCGGCGTTCTCCAGGGCGGAGCGGGTGACCTTGACCGGGTCGATGACGCCGGCCTTGACCAGGTCGCCGTACTCACCGGTCGCGGCGTTGAAGCCGTTGCCCTTGTCGAGCTCGGCGACCTTGGCGGTGATGACGTAGCCCTCGAGGCCGGCGTTCTCGGCGATCCAGCGCAGCGGCTCGACGGCGGCGCGGCGGACGACGGCGACACCGGTGGCCTCGTCGCCCTCCTTGCCGAGGTTGCCCTCGAGCACCTTGACGGCGTGCACCAGAGCGGAGCCACCACCGGAGACGATGCCCTCCTCGACCGCGGCGCGGGTCGCGGAGATGGCGTCCTCCAGACGGTGCTTCTTCTCCTTGAGCTCCACCTCGGTGGCGGCACCGACGCGGATCACGCACACGCCGCCGGCCAGCTTCGCGAGGCGCTCCTGGAGCTTCTCGCGGTCCCAGTCGGAGTCCGTGGTCTCGATCTCGGCCTTGATCTGGGCGATGCGGCCCTGGACGTCCTCGGCGTTGCCGCCGCCGTCCACGATCGTGGTGTCGTCCTTGGTGATAGTGACGCGGCGGGCGGTGCCCAGCACGTCAAGACCGGCCTGGTCCAGCTTGAGGCCGACCTCTTCGGCGATGACCGTGGCACCGGTGAGGGTGGCCATGTCGCCGAGCATCGCCTTGCGGCGGTCGCCGAAGCCGGGGGCCTTGACGGCCACGGCGTTGAACGTGCCGCGGATCTTGTTGACGACGAGGGTGGAGAGCGCCTCGCCCTCGACGTCCTCGGCGATGATCAGCAGCGGCTTGGAGCCACCCTGCTGGATGACCTTCTCAAGGAGCGGCAGCAGGTCCTGGATCGAGGCGATCTTGCCCTGGTGGATCAGGATGTACGGGTCGTCGAGGACGGCCTCCATACGCTCCTGGTCGGTCACCATGTACGGCGACAGGTAGCCCTTGTCGAAGGCCATGCCCTCGGTGAAGTCGAGCTCCACGCCGAAGGTGTTGGACTCCTCGACGGTGATGACACCGTCCTTGCCGACCTTGTCCATGGCCTCGGCGATGAGCTCGCCGATCTGCTTGTCCTGGGCGGACAGCGCGGCGACGGCGGCGATGTCGCCCTTGGAGTCGATCGGACGCGCGGTCGCGAGCAGCTCGTCGGAGACGGCCTTGACCGCGGCGTCGATGCCCTTCTTCAGGGCGGCCGGGGAGGCACCGGCGGCGACGTTGCGCAGGCCCTCGCGGACCAGGGCCTGGGCGAGCACGGTGGCGGTGGTGGTGCCGTCACCCGCGATGTCGTTGGTCTTGGTCGCCACCTCCTTCACCAGCTGGGCGCCGAGGTTCTCGTACGGGTCGTCGACCTCGACCTCACGGGCGATGGTGACGCCGTCGTTGGTGATGGTGGGGGCGCCGAACTTCTTGTCGATGACGACGTTGCGGCCCTTGGGGCCGATCGTCACCTTGACCGTGTCGGCCAGCTTGTTGACGCCGCGCTCAAGGGCGCGACGGGCGTCCTCGTCGAACTTCAGGATCTTCGCCATGGAGCTGTCTCAAGTCCTCTCAAAAAAGAACCGCGCCCCTGTCCACCCGGCGATTCTTGGATTCACGGGGGCCAGGGGCGCGGTACACAACTTCGGGAGCTGTCTGACTCCCTGGTGAACTACTTCTCGACGATCGCGAGGACGTCGCGAGCCGAGAGGACGAGGTACTCCTCGCCGTTGTACTTCACCTCGGTGCCGCCGTACTTGCTGTAGAGCACGACGTCGCCGACGGTCACGTCGAGCGGAAGACGGTTGCCGTCCTCGAAGCGACCCGGGCCCACGGCCAGGACGACGCCCTCCTGGGGCTTCTCCTTGGCGGTGTCCGGAATAACCAGGCCAGAGGCCGTGGTCTGCTCGGCGTCGAGCGGCTGGACCACAATGCGGTCCTCAAGCGGCTTGATGGCAACCTTGGAGCTGGTGGTCGTCACGGTCCGGTCTCCCCCTTCGGAGATCTCACGGGGTTAACTGTTCTGGGGTGGCGACCAGGTGGATCCGTCGTCGCGGGTGCCGGACCTGCCCGTCGCTACTGGCACTCTCCAGTGGGGAGTGCCAGACCTGAGACTATGACCGCGATTAGCACTCGGTCAAGCGGAGTGCCAATGAGTCCCTCTGGCGTCGAGGTGACGGACGGCGCGGCGGGTCACAGATAGTCCTCCAGTCTGGCCACCGCGTACCCCTTGTCGGTCACCGTCTTCATCATCTGGCGGATCATGTCGGGCATGGTGCCCTTCCAGTCCTCCTTGCCCCGGAAGTGGGTGAGGATGATGTCGCCGGGGTGCAGGTCGCGGTCCCACTCGCGCCAGTCCATACGGTCCACGAAGGCCTCGGCGTTCCACAGCGGTACGGCCTTGATGCCGCAGGACTTGGCGGCCCGCAGGGTGTCGCCGTTGTAGTTGCCGTACGGCGGGCGGAAGAGCTCGGGCCGCTTGCCGTAGCGCTTCTCGATGACGTCCTGCATGCCGCAGATCTCGCGCTTCTGCTGCTCGTAGGAGAGCCCGGGCAGATACCGGTGGTTGAGGGTGTGGTTGTTGAGGACCACCCCGCGGTCCTGCATCTTCTTGAAGTAGCCGTAGTCCTCCTTCACCAGGTAGTCGCTGAGGAAGGCGGTGTACGGGATCTTGAGCTCGCTCATCATCCGGAGCAGCTCGGGGTCCTTCTCCGCGCCGTCGTCGATCGTCAGGAAGACGACCTTGTCCTTGGTCGGGATGGTGGTGAACACGGGCGGCAGCTTCTTGTGCCCGGCGACCTCGAAGCCCCGGCGGGTACTGATCGACGGCTTCTTGGCGGGCGGCTTGGGCGGGGTCAGCGGCATCTTGGCCAGGCCCCAGCGCTTGACCGCGGCCACCTTCGCGGCCCGCTGTTCGGCGGCGCGCTTCTTGGCCTGCTTGGCCCGTTCCGCCTGCTGCTGACCGGGGGCGGGCTCGACCGGGGCCTTCGCCGACTCGCCGGAGGCGCAGCCCGAGGCGATGGCGGCCGCGGTGAGGACGGCCAGCCCCGCCCTAACCCGCACACCCCACCTCCCGGAGCTATTTTCCTTTTGTCGCACTAGTCCTGTTCGCATGGCGTCGGATCCTGTCAGCGCACCGCACCGCCGACGGTCAGGCACCGCCGCCCGGCGCGCACGATCCACCGACTGGCCGACAATGGCCGGGTGAACGACCTCGACTCCGGCCTCGACCCCGATCTCGCCGCCTTCGCCGCCCTGCGCACCGACGAGGGCCAGGCGCTGCTCGCCGAGCTGCGCGACCACGACCCCGCGCAGGAGCTGGCGCTCGCCACCCGGCTGCGCCGCGACCACCCGGCCGAGCTGGTCTCCGCCGCGCTGGGGCAGGCGCGGCTGCGGCAGCGGGCGGCCGCGAAGTTCGGCGTGGACGACGCGCGGCGGATGTACTTCACACCGAACGGCGTCGAGCAGGCGACCAGGACGGCGGTCGCCACGTACCGCGCGGAGCGCTTCCACGCGCTGGGCGTACGGAGTGTGGCGGACCTCTGCTGCGGCATCGGCGGCGACGCGATCGCGCTCGCCCGCGCCGGGATCGCCGTACTGGCCGTGGACCGGTCCCCGCTGACCGGCGAGGTGGCCCGCGCCAACGCGGCGGCGCTCGGCCTGGACGCGCTGATCGAGGTGCGCCACGCGGATGTCACGGACGTGGACACGACGGCGTACGACGCGGTCTTCGTGGACCCGGCGCGCAGGGGCGGACGCGGCCGTATCTTCGACCCGGAGGCGTACTCCCCGCCCCTGTCCTGGGCGGTCGAGGCCGCCCGCAAGGCCCCGCGCGCCGCGCTGAAGATCGCCCCCGGTATCCCGCACGAGGCGGTACCCGAGGACGCCGAGGCGGAGTGGATCTCAGACGGCGGCGATGTGAAGGAGGCCGTGCTCTGGTTCGGAAGTGAGTCCACGGGCGAGTCCGGCAGCGGCACCGCCCCGCAGCCCGCGTCGATGCGCGCCACCCTCCTCCCGAGCGGCGCGACGCTGCACGCACCCCTGGCCGCGATGCTGCCCGACCCCGAACCCCGTCCCGTGGGCCGCTACCTCTACGAGCCCGACGGTGCCGTCATCCGCGCACACCTGGTCGCCGAGGTCGCCCGGCAGGTCGCCGGGGGGCTCATCGACCCGATGATCGCGTACGTCACGAGCGACACGCTGCACCCGACCCCGTTCGCCACCGCCTACGAGATCACCGATCAGCTGCCGTTCAACGTGAAGAAGCTCAAGGCCCTGTTGCGCGAGCGCGAGGTCGGCGTCCTGACGGTGAAGAAGCGCGGCTCAGCCGTGGAACCGGAGGAACTCCGCCGCAAAATGAAGCTCCAGGGCAAGCGGTCAGCGACGGTCTTCCTGACCAGGGTCGCCGACGCCCCCACCATGCTCATCGGAGCCCCAGCCACCGCCTAGTTCCCCAAGTTCCCCCCGGTCGGTCAGCTCCTCCGCGAACACCTGGGACAGCGGCTGCGGCCCCACGTACTGCTGGCAGTTGCACTGTCCCGCCTCGAAGCGGACCGGCTTCTTGTTCTCGTCCCAGTCCGTCGCCAGCTCGACCCGCTCATGGCACCGGCCCTGCTTGTCGTGCTTGGCCAGGTGATGGGTGCACCCGCACACCGGCTCCGGCGGCTTGTGCGCCGCCTCGACCGCCAGCCGCTCCTGCTTCGCCGCTTCCATCAGCTCCAGCTTGCGCTCATGCCGATGACGCAGCGCCGTACGGACGTTGTCAGCGGCCCACGCGAAGCCGCCCGTCCAGAAGATGATGAGCACCACCCAGAACCAGCCCATCAGCCGCCCCTTCCCCTCTGCGCGGCACGCCCGCCATTTCAGAATAGACGGCACCCCCGTTCGAACCACGCCCTCAGGTTCGCCCCGACTGCCCGCCAGGGCGCGCCCCGCACTCGGCCGCGCGCCCCAGCAACAGCGCCCGCTCCCGCTCGTTGCGGGTCAGGGACGCCGCGTGCGCGAAGTCCGCGCGGGCCTCGTCCCGGCGGCCCAGCCGGGACAGCAGGTCGCCGCGGACACTGAACAGCAGGTGGTAGTCGCGTAGGGCGGGTTCCGCGGCCAGGGTCTCCACCAGGAGCAGTGCGCGCTCGGGTCCGTAGGCCATGGACACGGCGACCGCACGGTTGAGCTCCACGACCGGCGACGGGGCGCGGGTGGCGAGAAGGTCGTACAGGGCGGCGATCTGCTGCCAGTCGGTGTCCGCGTAGGTGTGCGCGTGGGCGTGGCAGGCGGCGATGGCGGCCTGCAGGACGTACGGGCCGTGGGCACCGGACGCCACGGACTCGGCGCGGGCGAGTGCCGCGAAGCCGCGGCGGATCAGCAGGCGGTCCCAGCGCGCCCGGTTCTGGTCCGCGAGCAGCACCGGCTCGCCCGCAGGCCCGGTACGGGCGCCCGAGCGCGCGGCCTGGAGTTCCAGCAGCGCGGCCAGGCCGTGCACTTCGGGCTCCTTGGGCATCAGCCCGGCGAGCACGCGGGCGAGGCGCAGCGCGTCCTCGCACAGCCCGGGCCGCAGCCAGTCGTCCCCCTCGGTCGCCGCGTACCCCTCGTTGAAGATCAGGTAGATGACCTCCAGTACGGAGTCGAGCCGGGCCTCACGGTCCGGCCCGTACGGCACCTCGAAGGCGACGTTCTTCGTGGCGAGCGTCCGCTTGGCGCGGACGATCCGCTGGGCGACGGTCGCCTCGGGTGCCAGGAACGCACGGGCGATCTCCGGCGTGCTCAGGCCCCCGAGGAGCTTCAGGGTGAGGGCGATCCGCGCCTCGGCGGAGAGCACCGGGTGGCAGGCGGTGAAGACCAGCCGCAGCAGGTCGTCGTCGATGTCGTCGGCGTACGGGTCGATGTCGGCCGGGTCGTCGACGCCCTGGGGCGCGGACTCCAGGTCCCGCCCCATCTCCGCGAGCTTGCGCGCGTACCGCTCCCGTCGGCGTACGAGATCGACGGCGCGGTGCTTGGCGGTGGCCATGAGCCAGGCGCCCGGGTTGTCCGGGACACCCGACTCCGGCCACTGCTCCAGCGCGGCGACCAGGGCGTCCTGCGCCAGTTCCTCGGCGATGCCGACGTCGCGCACAATGCGCGTGACACCGGCGATGATCCGCGCGGACTCGATCCTGAACACCGTCTCGACCGTGTCGGTCGCCCTTGTTCCCGTCACGGCCACTCATCACAGCAGCCACCGGGATGGAGAGCAACCGGCCGTCAGTCCTCGGCGATCTCGCGGACCTCGGCGGCGATCGTGAAGTGGTCCGGGTGGATCTCCACGAACCGCTTGGCCCACTCCAGCGCCTCGGCCTTGTCCTTGGCCTGGATGATCGAGTACCCGCCGATGACCTCCTTGGTCTCGGTGAACGGCCCGTCGGTGTACCCGGTCTTGCCGCCGGACCAGGTGACCCTGGTGCCTTCGGAGGTCGGCTTGAGACCGGCCGTGTCCAGCATGACCCCGGCCTTGGTGATCTCCTCGAACAGCGCGCCCATGCGCTCCTCGAACTCGGGCCCCAGGCCCTCGGCGGGCACGGAGTTCTCGTCGATACGGATCATCGTCAGAAAGCGCGGCATGGTGACTCCTCGGGTACCGGCGGGGGCCTGTCCCCCCTGCCTCTCAACCCTGCGTCGAACGGGAGACACCGGAATCGACACCGCGCCGAGAATTTCCCGAAGAAATTCCCGGCGCGGTGCGAGCTGCGCCGCATGGGGTCAGCGCAGTCCGCTGTCGATCGCGCTCACCAGCTCACCGTTCGCGGTGTCACCGCTGAACTCCCAGAAGAAGGCGCCGCCGAGCCCCTGCTGGTTGGCCCAGTCCATCTTCCCGGCGATCGTCGACGGGGTGTCGTAGCTCCACCAGTCGTTGCCGCAGTGCGCGTACGCCGTACCCGCCACGGTCCCGTTGGCCGGGCACTTGCTCTTGAGGACCTTGTAGTCGTCGATCCCCGACTCGTACGTACCCGAGGCGGGACCCGTGGCCGAGCCGCCCGGCTCCGACTGCGTGACACCCGTCCAGCCGCGCCCGTAGAAGCCGATGCCGAGCAGCAGCTTCCCGGCCGGTACGCCCTTGGCCTTGAGCTTGGCGATGGCGTCCGCGGAGTTGAAGCCGTCCTGCGGGATGCCGGGGTACGACGTCAGCGGGGAGTGCGGGGCCGTCGGCCCGTTCTTGTTGAAGCCGCCGAAGAAGTCGTACGTCATGACGTTGTACCAGTCGCTGTACTGCGCCGCACCCGCGTAGTCCGCGGAGTCGATCTTGCCGCCGTCCGATGCGTCCGCGGTGATCGCGGCCGTGACCAGGTTGTCCGAACCGAACTCGGCCCGCATCGCCTTCATCATGTCCTTGAAGACCGCGGGACCGCTGGTGTCGCAGGACAGCCCACAGGCGTTCGGGTACTCCCAGTCCAGGTCGATGCCGTCGAAGACATCGGCCCAGCGCGGGTCCTCGACCAGGTCGTGGCAGGACTTGGCGAAGGCCGCCGGGTTCTTCATGGCGTCACCGAACCCACCGGACCAGGTCCAGCCGCCGAACGACCACAGCACCTTGATGTGCGGGTACTTGGCCTTGAGCTGCCGCAGCTGGTTGAAGTTGCCCCGCAGCGGCTGGTCCCAGGTGTCCGCCTCGCCGCTGACCGACTGGTCCGCGGTGTACGCCTTGTCGGTCGCGGCGTACGCGTCGCCCATGGTGCACTTGCCGCCCTGGACGTTGCCGAAGCTGTAGTTGATGTGCGTGATCTTCTCGGCGGAGCCCGAGGTCACCAGGTTCTTCACGTGGTAGTTGCGCCCGTAGACGCCCCACTCGGTGAAGTACCCGAGGTTGACCTTGCTGCCGGGGCCGGGGCCCGGACCGGGGTCCTCGCCGCCCGTCGTACGCACCGCGACGGAGCCGCTGACCGGGCCGGTCTGGTCGGCCGTGTCACGGGCCTGGACGCTGTACGAGTAGTCGGTTCCCTTGGTCAGCCCGGTGTCCGTGTACGAGGTGCCGGTGACCGTGGCGACCACGGCGCCGTCCCGCAGTACGTCGTACTCCTTGACGCCCTCGTCGTCGGTGGCCGCGGACCACGAGAGCTTCACGGAGGTGTCGGTGATACCGGACGCGGACGGAGTGCCGGGCGCGGACGGCGGGTTGTCACCCGGCTCGACCGGACCGCCGTCACAGGAGGCGCCGTTGAGCTCGCAGCCGCTCGGAGCGCCGTCGCCGGAGCCGTTGAAGCCGAAGGAGGCGGACGCGCCGGGCGCGAGGGTGCCGTTCCAGCCCTTGTCCTTGGCGGTCCAGTGGTCACCGGAGTTGGTGACGTTGGCGTCCCAGGCGGAGGTCACCTTCGTACCGGCCGGGAAGTCCCACTCCACGGTCCAGGAGTTGATGGTCGTGGTCCCGGTGTTCTTGATCGTCCACTTGCCCTCGAAGCCCGTGCCCCAGTCCTGGGTCTTGGTGTACGTGGCGGTCGCCTCCTCGGCGGCCTGCGCGGGCGAGGCGAGGCCGACCAGGGCGGCGAGCGGGAGGGTGAGGGTGGCGAGAGCGGCGGTGGCTCTGTGCCGGAATCGTTTTCTGCGTTCGGGTGTACCGGTACTCGTGCTCAAGGCGTGCTCCTCGAGTGGGGGCGGAGTCGGAGGTGGAGCCCTGCGCCGTCCGTGAGCACGTTTGTTGAACACGCACTCACCACAGTGTGCGGTGAGAATAGAAAGGTCCAGACCAGTGGTCAATAGGTCTGGACCAAAGTTGTACAGCTGATGGTAACTGCCCATACATATGAGCGGTTGATCTGTGCGGGTGAATCTCGCCGACGGTACCGGTGAGCCCACCGATGGCCGTGGGGGCCGAGGTTGAGGCTCTCGCTGACAGCACGGCCGCGAGGGGCGGGTTCCGCCCGCATTCGTCAGGTCACCCTGGCTGACGGCTCGAACGCGCCGACAACATGTGGTTCAACTTCCAGAGGCTCGACGACTAGCGCACACACGTACGAGCAGGCCCGGAAGAAAAATCTCGGGGCACCTGTCGATCCGGCAGCGTCTCGTTCGACGTACGGGTGGGAGCAGGAACACGCCTCACTCCCCACCGAACAGTCACGAACGCACCACGGAGAGCGGAGAACCCCATGCCCAAGCTGCGCGCGCACCTCACGGTCTCACTCGACGGCTTCGCCGCCGGGACGCACCAGCACCTGGACGCACCCTTCGGCGACGGCGTCGACGGCCTGCACGACTGGCTGTTCGCCGCCATGGAGGACCGTGCCGACGGCAAGCCGGGGATCGACGTCGACTGGCTCAACCGCGGCGAGGAGAACGTCGGCGCCACGATCATGGGCCGCAACATGTTCGGTCCCGTGCGCGGGCCGTGGGAGGACGAGTCATGGACGGGCTGGTGGGGCGACAACCCGCCCTACCACCACGACGTGTTCGTCCACACCCACCACCTGCGGCCGTCACTGCCCATGAAGGGCGGGACCACCTTCCACTTCACCGACGAGCCCGTCGAGACGGTGCTGCGGCGGGCGTTCGAGGCGGCGAACGGCAAGGACGTACGGATCGGCGGAGGTCCGGCCACGTTCCAGCAGTACGTACGCGCGGGGCTGGTCGACGAGGTGCACCTGACGCTCGCCCCGCTCCTCGTCGGGCGTGGCGAGCGCCTGCTCGACAACCTGGGAGACGCGATCGCCGACTACCGGGTCACCGAGCAGATCAGCTCCGCGGCCGTCACGCACACTCGCCTAGTCCGTCGCTGACTCGAACCGCCACCGGTGCACCGGACGGCTGATCAGCTCAGCTGCCGGCTCCGGGAGTTCGGGGAGGTCGGCGTCGTACGTCGCGTCCCACCAGGTGATGACGAGGACCCGGTCGCCGGGCGCCGTGAGGGTCTCGTGCCGCAGCGGGGTGCCGTCGAGTCGCTGCTCCCTGACCCAGGCGAGGAGTTGCGCGCCGCGGCCTTCGACGGCCCTGGCCTCCCACATCAACGCGACCGTCATGAGTAGAGGTTGTCCTTGCTCGTCTCGTGAACGTGAACGTGATCGTGCGAGTGCGAGGGCGCGTGTGCGTGCGCGTGTGACTCCCCCGGCACATGCGGGTCCGTCACCGGCAACGACGAGTCCGCCGACAGATCCCAGTCCGACGGCGCCCGGTTCCGCGCCACCATCTCCGCGCCCAGCGCCGCCACCATCGCGCCGTTGTCCGTGCACAGCCCGGGCCGCGGCACCCGCAGCGTGATCCCGGCGCGCTCGCAGCGCTCCTGGGCCAGCGCCCGCAGCCGGGAGTTCGCGGCGACCCCGCCGCCGATCATCAGGTGGTCCACGCCCTCGTCCTTGCAGGCCCGTACGGCCTTACGCGTCAGGACGTCGACGACCGCCTCCTGGAAGGACGCCGACACATCGCGCACCGGGACGTCCTCGCCCGCGTTCCGCTTGGCCTCGATCCAGCGGGCTACCGCCGTCTTCAGCCCGGAGAAGGAGAAGTCGTACGCCGGGTCGCGCGGGCCGGTGAGACCGCGCGGGAAGGCGATCGCGTTCGGGTCGCCCTCCTTGGCGTACCGGTCGATGACCGGACCGCCGGGGAAGCCCAGGTGCAGCACCCGGGCGATCTTGTCGAAGGCCTCGCCCGCCGCGTCGTCGATGGTCGCGCCCATCGGGCGGACATCAGACGTGATGTCCGACGACAGCAGCAGCGACGAGTGCCCGCCCGACACCAGCAGCGCCATCGTCGGCTCCGGGAGCGCCCCGTGCTCCAGCTGGTCCACGCAGATGTGCGAGGCGAGGTGGTTCACGCCGTACAGCGGCTTGCCCAGGGCGTACGCGTAGGCCTTCGCCGCCGACACACCGACCAGCAGCGCGCCCGCGAGCCCCGGCCCCGCCGTGACGGAGATGCCGTCCAGGTCGCGGGCCGAGACGCCCGCCTGCTTCAGTGCGCGCTCGATGGTCGGGACCATGGCCTCCAGATGGGCCCGCGAGGCGACTTCGGGCACCACGCCGCCGAAGCGCGCGTGCTCGTCGACGCTGGAGGCGATCGCGTCGGCGAGCAGGGTGGTGCCGCGGACGATACCGACGCCGGTCTCGTCGCAGGAGGTCTCGATGCCGAGCACCAGGGGTTCGTCAGCCATCAGCTTTCATCTCTTCGTACGGGTCCAGGGCCAGGCGCATGACCAGCGCGTCCACGTTCCCCGGCTGGTAGTAGCCGCGCCGGAAGCCGATCGCCTCGAAGCCGAAGCGCTCGTAGAGCTTCTGCGCACGGGTGTTGTCGACGCGCACTTCGAGCAGCACCTCGCCGCACTCGAAGGCGGTGGCGTGCCTGAGCAGGTCGGTGAGGAGTTCGGCGCCGAGCCCGGTGCCCCAGTGGTCGCGGGCGACGGCGATGGTCTGTACGTCGCCGAGGCCGCCCGCGGCGGCCAGTCCGGCGTACCCCACGAGGCGCTCACCGGCGACGGCGACGACATAGCGCCGGGTCGCCCCCGGCCCCCGCGCATGGGCGAGCTCGGACCAGAACATGCCCTTCGACCAGGCGTCCTCGGGAAACAGCTCACGCTCAAGCCGCAGCACGTCGGCGATGTCCCACCAGCGCATCTCACGCAGCACAGGCATCACAGGATTCACCGAATCCACAGGAGTCACAGACGTCACTTGGGTGTGACCACCTTGTAGTTCTTGGGAACCTGCGCGTCCGGCCGCCGCAGATACAGCGGCCGGGGCTCCGCCAGCTCCTCACCCGCGGCCAGCCGCTCGGCGGCCAGCGAGGCGAGCGCCGCGGCGGGCACGTACTCAGGACCCCGCGCGTCCGGGAAGGAGTCGGGGTACAGCAGCGCGCCCGCGCCGACCACCGGCAGGCCCGCGAGCTCGGCCGCGATGTCGGCCGGCCGGTCCACCGCGGGCTCGGTGGTTCTCGTACGGGCCGAGGCGTAGCGCGCCCAGTAGACCTCCTTGCGTCTCGCGTCGGTGGCCACCGCGAAGGGGACGTCGAGCCCGGAGGCGTACGCCAGTCCGTCCAGGGTGCACAGTCCGTACACCGGGACGTCCAGCGCGGAGCCGAAGGCCGCGGCGGTCATCAGGCCGACACGCAGGCCTGTGTACGGTCCTGGGCCGGTGCCGACCACGAGCGCGGTGACCGCGTCCAGCTTGAGACCTGCGTCGGCGAGCACCCGGTCGACGGCCGGGAGCAGCAGCTCCCCGTGCCGGCGGGCGTCCACCTGACTCGTTGCGGCGACGACCGAAGAGCCGTCGTGCAGCGCGACGGTGACGGCGGGGGTGGCGGTATCCAGAGCGAGCAAGAGCACGCAAACAGCCTACGGCTTGGCGGACGGGGGCACGGCGCCCGAGACTGCCTGCCCGCGGCTGCTACCGTCACCACTCACGTACGTATGAGAGGTGGATGCACGGTGGCACGCAGCAGCTCGGGATTCGTGGCCGGGCTCACCGCCGCAGCACTCGCGGCGGTCGGTTTCCTCGCCTACCAGGCATCGGCGAACGTCCCCGACACCCTGGGCAAGCCGGTCGCGAAGGACTCCGCGAGCGCCTCGCAGTCGCCCAAGAGCCCCAAGGGCGAGAAGGCGGACGCCAAGGCGCTGCCGGCCGACTCGGGCGAGGGCGAGCGCGTGGTGTACGCCCTGGGCGGCGACCGGGTCTGGCTGGTCGACGCGGACGGCAAGGTGCTGCACACGCACCAGGTCACACCGAGCACGGTCGACCCGCTGCCCGGCGAGTACGCGGTCACCTCGCGCTCCGGCTCGATCACCGGCTCGGACGGGGTGCCGATCGAGAACGTGGTGCGCTTCGCGACCGTCGAGGGCGTGACGGTCGGCTTCAGCGCTGCGGTGGACGGCTCGACGCCGAAGCCCGACCCGGAGCAGCGGACGGGCGGCGTACGGCAGGCACGCGCGGACGGCAGGCAGATGTGGAAGTTCGCCACGATCAACATGCCGGTGATCGTGGTCCCCTAGGGGGCGTCTCGGTTGACGGCGGCCCGGCCGCCCTCAACACCTCCCGCTCAGGCGGCGTCCTTGCGCTCCTCACCGCGGGCCGCCCTCGACCGCACCGGTTTGGCCTTGGTGTCCGGCTCCTCGCGCCGCTCCGACAGCCTCGGCGGGGTCGACACCGCGCTCGCGGCCGCACACGACGCCAGCAGATCTCTCATCGACAGCGCTCGCGGCTGTGTCTCACGTTCCGGCGCCGACATGGATGCCTCCTGGGGCTCCGAGGGCAAGCGTGGTTAGGTAGACCTAACCAGGTCTCGGTACCATGTGAACACGCCTGATGCCAGGCACGCAACATCTTGCCGACGCCTTGTCGGAAAGTTTGTGGGGCCGTACGAGATGCGGGACCGCACAAGAGCAGAGGCTCAGGCGGCGAGCGCCTGGTCCGCACGGGCTCAGGCAGCGAGCGCCGCCAGGTCCGCACCCGCCCACCGCTCGCCGACACCCGCCAGCGTGATCCGCCGTACGTCGTCGTCCGCGTGCTCGGTGTCGCCGGTAGCGCGGTCGATCACCACATGCAGCCGGTCGTCCGAGAGCTCCTCGACCTTGCCCTCGCCCCACTCCACGACGATCACCGAGTCCGGCAGCGAGACATCGAGGTCCAGGTCCTCCATCTCGTCCAGACCGCCGCCGAGCCGGTACGCGTCCACATGCACCAGCGGCGGCCCCGCGCCCAGCGCCGGGTGCACCCGGGCGATCACGAAGGTCGGCGAGGTGACGGCGCCGCGCACGTCCAGGCCCTCGCCGAGCCCGCGGGTCAGCGTCGTCTTGCCGGCGCCGAGCGCGCCGGTCAACATCACGAGATCGCCGGGGCGCAGCAGCTTGGCCAGGCGGCGCCCCAGCTCCCGCATCTGCTCGGGAGAGTGAACGGTAAGGCCAACGGTGTTGGTGACGGCGCGACCCGCGGGGTCAGTGGGCGCCGGGCTGTGCGGTGCTTCCATAACCCGCCACGTTAGCGGCTGCCGGCACCGCACCCGCGCGCACCAGCAGGTCCCCGAGCCGGTCCAGAACCATCTCCGGGTACTCCAGCATCACCAGGTGCCCGGCGTCCGGCACGATCACCAGCTCCGCGTTCGGCAGCGCGTCCGCGATGACCTCGCTGTGCTCGCTCGGCGTGACCAGGTCCTTGTCCCCGGCCAGCACGAGCACCGGGATCGCCTCCTCGGGACCGGTGAAGTGCCGCAACGCGTCCGTCTTGTCATGCTCGACGAACGCCGGATAGAACTCCGCGACGACATCGATCGGCGTCGCCTCGATCAGCCGCTCCGCGAACCGTGCGACGGCCGGGTCCACGTCCTTGGACGCGAACGAGTACCGCTTGACGATGCCCGCGAAGAGGTCCGCGGTGGCCCGTCGGCCGCGCTCCACCAGCTCCGCCCGCGAGCCCAGCGCCTTCAGCACTCCGGGCAGCACCCGACGTACCGCGTTGACACCCGCGACCGGCAGCCCGTAGCTGACCTCGCCGAGCCGACCCGACGACGTACCGACGAAGGCGACCCCGACCACACGCTCGCGGACGAACTCGGGAAACTGGTCGGCCAGCGCCATCATCGTCATGCCGCCCATCGAGTGCCCGACCAGCACCAGCGGCCCCTCGGGCGCGGCCGCGTCGATCACCGCCTTGAGGTCGCGCCCCAGCTGCTCGATGTCGACCGGCACGCCGGGCCCGTCCGCGGGGTTCTGCGCCCGACCGCGCTCCGAGTCGCCATGGCTGCGCTGGTCCCAGTACACGCCGCGCACGACACCGCGCAGAGCGGCGCGCTGGAAGTGCCAGGAGTCCTGGCTGAGGCAGTAGCCGTGGCTGAAGACCACCGTCACCCGGGCCGGTGCCTTCCGCCCGAACAGCCGCCTGCGCTTGGGCGCGGCGCCGTTCGTCGGATCGACCTCGTCCACCTCGTAGTGCAGCTCCGTGCCGTCATCCGCCAGCGCCCTGCCCGGAGTGCCGCGCAGCGTGCCGTACGGACCAGTTGAGTCGAGCGCGAGCCTGGCCTTCTTCCGCATCCCGCGGCCGACCGTGAGCCGCTCGACGGCCACCCCGGCGGCCGCGCCCGCGGCGACCACGCCTATCGCGACACCGGCGACACCAGCCCGGCGCCAGTTGGCGGCAGCCGAGCCCGCCGCGGCGATCGCGTCCCCCGTACTGGTCTCGCTCACGTGCTCGCTCCTAGTCGTGGTCCCCGTCTTCCGGTTCCGGTCTCTTCCCGCCCTACGCTTGCCCGACTACCCCGTCGGTGCGCTCACCCGTATAGACGCGCGGAACCCGCGATCCGATGCGCGTCACTATCTCGTACGCGATGGTGTCCGCGGCCCGCGCCCAGTCCTCCGCGGTCGGCTCGCCCCGGTCCCCCGGCCCGAACAGCACCGCCGGATCCCCCACCTGAGGCTCGTCGCCACCCAGGTCGACGACGAACTGATCCATCGCGATCCGCCCCGCGGCCGTCCGCCGCTTCCCGCCGACCAGCACCGGGGCGCTGCCGGACGCGTGGCGCGGCAGTCCGTCGCCGTACCCGACCGGGACCAGCCCCAACGTGGTGTCACCCGAGGTGATGAAGTGATGGCCGTAGCTGACCCCATGCCCCGCCGGTACGTGCTTCACCAAGGCCAGCGAGGCGACGAGCGTCATCACCGGGCGCAGCCCGAAGTCCTCCGGCGTCCCGATCTCGGGGCTCGGCGACACGCCGTACATCGCGATACCGGGCCGCACAAGGTCGTAGTGCGCCTCCGGCAGCGTGAGCGTCGCGGGCGAGTTGGCGATATGCCGCAGCTCAGGCCGCAGCCCCGCCGCTTCGGCGTACCGCAGCGCCTGCTCGAAGGCGGCCGTCTGGGCCGGGATCGAGGGGTGCCCCGGCTCGTCCGCGCAGGCGTAGTGCGACCAGATTCCGGTGACCTTGACCGTGCCGTCGGCTTCCGCCTTCAGCGCGGACTCCACCAGCTCGGGCCAGTCGGCGGGCTGGCAGCCGTTCCTGCCCAGGCCGGTGTCGGCCTTCAGCTGGACCCTGGCCGTACGCCCGGCCGCGCGCGCGGCCGCGGTGACCTCGCGCAGCGCCCACATCCCGCTCACCGACACCTCGATGTCGGCCTCGATCGCCGCGCGCCACGGTCCGCCGGGCGTCCACAGCCAGCACAGCACCCGGGCCTGCTCCGGCCCGATCCCCCCTGCGCGCAGGGCGAGCGCCTCCTCGGGGGTCGCCGTGCCCAGCCAGGTCGCCCCGGCCTGCAGCGCGGCCCTGGCACACGGCAGCATCCCGTGGCCGTACGCGTCCGCCTTCACTACGGCCATGAACTCGGCGCGGGGTGCGCGGGCACGCAGAGCTCGCACGTTGGCCCGTAGGGCGGCCAGATCGATCTCGGCGCGGACGCGCAAGGATGTCTCATTCATCGCGCCCAGTGTCTCAGAGCCCTCCGACACGCCTGCGCGTCGCGGTGCGGGGGTGAGGTGAGGGCGCCGCCCTCGGCCTTGGTGAACGGGCCCACCCGTAGCGAGGGGAGGGTGTTGCCCTCCGGGCTTGGTGGAACGGGTGCACCCGTGGCGAGGGATTGTGCCCACCCTCCCCCACTCTCGACTTCGCTCGAGCGGGAGGTGCCCCCCTCGCCCTGCGGAACGTATGCCCACAACGGGTAGACGCCCATAACGCAGGGCGCAAGCCCCCACCCGCCCGCAGACGCCACCCCGGCGTGAGGGGACGTGGCGGCCGANACGGGGTGCACCCGTTCCACCAAGCCCGAAGGGCAACACCCTCCCCCCGCCACGGAGCACCCGTGCAACCAAACGCCCGAGGGCAACACCCTCCCCTCGCCACGGCGCACCGTGACAACAAGCCCGAGGGCGCGCCCTCACCCCGCGCACCGTGCAACGGAGGGTGCGGGAGGGGGCCTACCCCTCCGCCACCACCACCGCCGACGCCACCCCCGCATCGTGGCTCAGCGACACATGCCACCCCCGTACCCCAAGCTCCGCCGCCCGCCGCGCCACACTCCCGCGCACCCGCAGCCGAGGCTGACCGGAGTCCTCGACATAGACCTCCGCGTCGGTCCAGAGCAGCCCCGCGGGCGCGCCCAAAGCCTTCGCGAGCGCCTCCTTCGCGGCGAAGCGCGCGGCCAGCGAGGCGACGCCGCGGCGTTCACCGCTGGGCAGCAGCAGCTCCTGCTCCACGAAGAGCCGGTCCGCGAGCCCCGGCGTGCGCTCCAGGGACACCCGGAAGCGGTCAATCTCCGCGACGTCGATCCCCACCCCGATGATCACGTACTCTCACTCTCTCCGAACTCGGCTGATCCACCTCGCAGCCTACGGCGAGCGACGGTCCTGTCAGTGGCCCCGTGCTATGCGGTCCGCCGCGTCCTGGACGAGCGTGAGGTACTCCACTTCCTCGCAGCGCGGCTTGCTGCCCAGCTCGTACATGTCGAGGCAGTCGTCCAGGTCCTCGCCCAGGTCCTCGTCCGGCAGCTCCAGCGCCAGCTCGCTGCACACCTCGTCCGAGATATCGGCTGGTCTTCGCCGCATGAGGGCGCTGAGACGTGCGCGTGCGTGCATGCGAGGGGCCTCCTGGCAGCCAGTGGACGCGGCTCTACCCCCGGTGCCGGGGACGGTATCCCCGATGACCCGTCCGGTCCATACCTGCCGCCCACACCCGCGTGACGTACGCCACCCGCCATCCCGTTCGTTCAGCCGTGACAATGAAGGGTGATCACTTCGCCGCCCCGCAGTGCCCACCGCCGCGCGGACTCGACGCCGTACGTCGACCTGACCCGCACCGAGTGGAGTGCCCTGCGCGACAAGACGCCGCTGCCGCTCTCCGCGAGTGAGGTCGAGCAGCTGCGCGGCCTGGGCGACGTCATCGACCTCGACGAGGTCCGGGACGTCTATCTGCCGCTCTCCCGGCTACTGAACCTGTACGTCGGCGCGACCGACGGCCTGCGCGGCGCCCTGAACACCTTCCTGGGCGACGCGGGCAACGGCCACGGCACCCAGCACGGCACCCCCTTCGTGATAGGCGTCGCGGGGTCGGTCGCGGTCGGCAAGTCCACCGTCGCGCGACTGCTGCAGGCCCTGCTGGCCCGCTGGCCGGAGCACCCGCGGGTCGAGCTGGTGACCACGGACGGGTTCCTGTGGCCCATGAAGGAGCTCAAGGCGCGCGGGCTGATGTCGCGGAAGGGCTTTCCGGAGTCGTACGACCGGCGGGCTCTCACGCGCTTCGTGGCCGATATCAAGGCCGGGAAGGACGAGGTCACGGCTCCTGTCTACTCCCATCTGATCTACGACATCGTGCCTGGGCAGCGGCTTACCGTGCGGCGGCCCGACATCCTCATCGTGGAGGGGCTGAACGTCCTGCAGCCCGCGCTGCCGGGCAAGGACGGCCGCACCAGGGTCGGTCTCGCCGACTACTTCGACTTCAGTGTGTACGTGGATGCCAAGGCGGAGGACATCGAGAACTGGTATCTCAACCGGTTCAAGAAGCTCCGTCAGACGGCGTTCCAGAACCCCGACTCGTACTTCCACCGGCACACCGCGGTCTCGGAAGAGGAGGCGCTCGACTACGCGCGCACGATGTGGCGGACCGTCAACAAGCCGAACTTGATGGAGAACGTGGCCCCGACGCGCGGGCGTGCCACGCTCGTCGTACGCAAGGGGCCCGACCACAAGGTCCAGCGCCTGAGCCTGCGCAAGCTCTGACCGGCCGCCCTGAAAACGCCGCTGCCCTGCCCGGAGCAACTCCGGGCAGGGCAGCGGCGTTCAGCGCCTGTCTTTGGGGTCAAGCAGTTCAAACGGCTCAGCCGAGCGCGGACTTCACCACGTCCGCCAGCCGTCCGGCCACCGACCGCGCCTGGTCGATGTCCGCGGCCTCCACCATCACCCGCACCAGCGGCTCGGTGCCCGACGGCCGCAGCAACACCCGGCCGGTGGCGCCCAGTTCGCGCTCCGCGTCGGCGACCGCCGCGGCCAGTTCGGCCGAGGTCGCGACGCGGGACTTGTCCACGTCGGGGACGTTGATGAGGATCTGCGGGAGCTGCTCCATGACCGAGGCGAGGTCCGCCAGAGTACGGCCGGTGGCCACGACGCGGGCCGCCAGCATCAGGCCGGTCAGGGTGCCGTCGCCGGTCGTCGCGTGGTCGAGGATGATCACGTGGCCCGACTGCTCGCCGCCGAGCGCGTAGCCGTGCTCCTTCATCGACTCCAGTACGTACCGGTCGCCGACGGCGGTCTGGATGAGGCCGACGCCCTCGCGCTCCATGGCGAGCTTGAAGCCCAGGTTGGACATGACGGTGGCGACGACGGTGTTCTCGCGCAGGGCGCCGCGCTCGCGCATCGCGAGGGCGAGGACCGCGAGGATCTGGTCGCCGTCGACCTCGGCACCGGTGTGGTCCACGGCCAGGCAGCGGTCGGCGTCGCCGTCATGGGCGATGCCGAGGGCGGCGCCGTGCTCGACGACCGCGGCCTTCAGCAGGCCCAGGTGGGTGGAGCCGCAGCCGTCGTTGATGTTCAGGCCGTCCGGCTCGGCGCCGATGGTGACGACCTCGGCACCGGCCCGGGCGAACGCCTCGGGCGAGACCCGGGCCGCGGCGCCGTGCGCCTCGTCGAGCACGATCTTCAGACCGTCGAGGCGGTTCGGGAGTACCCCGATGAGGTGCGCGATGTACTGGTCGAAGCCCTCGTCGTACGTGCGGACCCGGCCGACGTCCGCACCGGTCGGGCGCTGCCAGGGCGCGCCGGTGCGGTGCTCCTCGTACAGGGCCTCGATGCGGTCTTCGAGCTCGTCGGCGAGCTTGTGGCCGCCGCGGGCGAAGAACTTGACACCGTTGTCCGGCATGGCGTTGTGGCTCGCGGAGAGCATCACGCCGAGGTCGGCGCCGAGCGCGCCGGTGAGGTACGCCACCGCGGGGGTCGGCAGCACGCCGACGCGCAGGACGTCGACGCCCGCGCTGGCCAGGCCCGCGACCACGGCGGCCTCCAGGAACTCCCCGGACGCGCGCGGGTCACGGCCGACCACCGCCACCGGCCGATGGCCCTCGAAGGTGCCCGCCTCGGCGAGTACATGGGCCGCTGCCACGGAGAGTCCGAGCGCGAGCTCGGCCGTCAGATCCGCGTTGGCGACACCGCGCACACCGTCCGTGCCGAAGAGTCGTCCCACTGATGTCCTCCGAACGTGTCTGAAGCCTTCGGAATTACGCCGATCGGGGTAATCCGAATGTGCAAGCCTCTGAGCGCCTGGCGACGTTATACGTCCCCGGGCGGTTGGTATTGCGTCTACCCGGGGACTACCCCCGGACCCCCGGCCGGACAACCAGGTCAGCCGGCCCGGTCTGCGTGGACAACCGCCAGGCAGACCCGAGTAACGCGTTCGCCCCGGCGGCACGCAGCGTGCCGCCGGGGCGAACGATTGGGCCAAGCAGCCAGCGATTAGCGCTTGCTGTACTGCGGAGCCTTACGGGCCTTCTTGAGACCGGCCTTCTTGCGCTCGACCGCACGGTCGTCGCGCTTGAGGTAACCGGCCTTCTTGAGGGCGCCGCGGTTGTTGTCGACGTCGGCCTCGTTCAGCGCGCGGGCGACACCGAGACGGAGCGCACCGGCCTGACCGGAGACGCCGCCACCCGAGATGCGGGCGACAACGTCGTAGCGGCCGTCCAGCTCGAGCACCTTGAAGGGCTCGTTGACTTCCTGCTGGTGGACCTTGTTCGGGAAGTAGTCCTCGAGCGTGCGCCCGTTGACCTTCCACTTGCCGGTGCCCGGGACGATCCGGACGCGGGCGATGGCGTTCTTGCGACGGCCCAGGCCGGCGGCCGGCTGCGGCTCGCCGAACGCGGAGGCCATCGACTCCGAGGTGTACTCGCCCTCGACAGGCGCCTCGGACTCGGTCGTGTACTGCTCGACGTCGGCGATCTCGGTCTCTTCGACCGGCTGCTCAACGGTGGTCTCGGCCACGATTCTCCTCAGATCTTTCTGTACGTCTTAGGGGCTGTGGCCGGAACTACTGCGCGACCTGGGTGATCTCGAACGGCACCGGCTGCTGGGCAGCGTGCGGGTGCGTGTCGCCCGAGTAGATCTTCAGCTTCGAGAGCATCTGACGACCCAGGGTGTTCTTGGGGATCATGCCCTTGATGGCCTTCTCGACGGCCTTCTCGGGGTTCTTGGCGAGCAGCTCGTCGTAGCGGACCGAGCGGAGACCACCCGGGTAGCCGGAGTGGCGGTACGCCATCTTCTGGGTCTTCTTGTTGCCGGACAGGTGGACCTTGTCGGCGTTGATGATGACGACGAAGTCGCCCATGTCCATGTGGGGGGCGTAGGTCGGCTTGTGCTTGCCCCGGAGGAGGTTCGCTGCCGTAGTCGCCAGACGGCCCAGGACGATGTCCTGCGCGTCGATGATGTGCCACTGGCGAGTGACATCGCCGGGCTTGGGGCTGTACGTACGCACGGTCGTAGCCTTCGCTTCTTCAGTGAGTGGGTCCTGACAAGGCCACCACGGACGATGTACGACAGCCCTGGCGGACATCGGTGACGCAACCGAGTCCTGCCGCTGGTCATCGGCCCGGTGGGCCGGTGTAAGGGCCCCTCACGTGAGAATGAGAAAGCCAATACACATAACGAACTGGCAGAATACCCGCGCTACCCCGTTAGGGTCAAAACACGAGCACGCCTCACGGCGCTGCCACCCGCCATCCTACCCGGACACCGGGATGCCCTCGCACGCCGCGGCCGCTGCGGCCCACCGACGGCGCCAGTTTCGCGTGCGCCCGCCGCACCGCCGGCTGACGTTGCCGCGGCGTCGCACGGAGGGGCCACCCCGCTGAGCGAAGACAAGCGGGAGGAGGGGGCCTGACGACAGGGCCTAGGATGCCGCGCATGAGCTTTGGGCAAGGGGGGCCTCAGTGGGGCCCAGGGGGAGAACAGGGACCGCCGCAGGGCCCCGGCTGGGGGCAGCAGCCCGGTGGGTTTCCGGGGCACGGCGGGCCGCCGTCCTCCGGCCCGTCGCCCGACTGGGCCGCGCTCGCCGAGCAGTCCGCGGCCCGTGCCCGGCGCCGTAGGTGGCTGATGATCGGCGGGGGCGCGCTGGCCACCGCCGCGGTGGCCTCCGTGGTCGCCGTCGCCGTCATATCCGCGAACAGCGGCGACAGCGACGCGGACAAGCCGTCCGGCCAGCTGCCGCCGTCCGCCACGCTGCCGAGCAACACCGACTCGCCCGCGCCGTCCTTCGCGGAGACCAAGCCACCGCCCCCGCCCGACCCCAAGGAGTTCATCTCCAGCGCCAAGAAGGACAAGGCCCCGCTCAGCGCCAAGACCCTCTTCGCCGAGGGGGACCACACCAAGAACGACGGCACGGTCTACCAGCGGGGCGCCACCGCCACCAGCAAGAGCTGCGCCGAGGCCACCCAGGGCGACCTCGGCCCCGTACTCGCCAAGAACGACTGCGAGCGGGTCTTCCGTACCAGCTACCGCAAGGACGGGGTCGCGGTCACGGTCGGCATCGCCGTCTTCGACAGCGCCAAGGAGGCGACGAAGGCCAAGGAGCAGGCAGACGGGGGCAACCTCCGGTCGCTGTCCGGCTCCGGCATCCCGGCCTTCTGCGAGACCTCGCTCTGCCGTAAGACCGTCAACTCCTACGGCCGCTACGCCTACTTCACCATCGCCGGCTTCACCAACGGCAAGGACGTCACCACCTCCGACAAGGCGGTCTTCGCCGCCGGTGACGACCTCGCCCTGTTCGCCTTCCAGCAGATCCACGCCCGCGGCGAGGCCCAGGCATCGGCGGCGGTCCGCTCCCCCGACACCACCTGAGCTCCGCCCGGGCGGTCAGCGCCTACGGTCGCGCAGGCGCAGGCGCAGCGGCACCAGGGCCGATTCGAGCTGGGTCGCCAGGCTCATCTTGGAGACGCCCTCGGCGCGTTCCTCAAAGCGGATCGGGATCTCGACAGCGCCGTGTCCGGCCCGTACCGCCTTGTACTTGAGCTCGACCTGGAAGCTGTAGCCGGCGCTGTCCACCGTGGTCAGGCCGATGTCGCGCAGGGTGTCGGCCGACCACAGGTTGAACCCGGCCGTGATGTCGCGGATCTTGGTGCCGAGTACGGTGCGCGCGTACTGGTTGGCGAAGCGGGACAGCAGCACCCGGTGCCGGCCCCAGTCCTCGTCCAGGGCGCCGCCCTCGACATAGCGGCTGCCGATCACCAGGCCGACCCCGGTGGCCAGCGCCGTACCGACCAGGCGCGGCACCACCTCCACCGGGTGGCTGCCGTCCGCGTCCATCTGCACCACGTACGCGGCGCCCTCGTCGAGCGCGGCCCCCATGCCCGCGATGTACGCGCGGCCGAGGCCGTCCTTCGCGGTGCGGTGCAGCACGCTCATCCGGTGCTCGCCGTCCGCGCGGTCCGCGTTGTACTTCTCGGCGAGCTCGTCGGCGATGCGACCCGTACCGTCCGGGCTGGAGTCGTCGACGATCTTCAGATGCAGCCCGTCGAGCGGCAACTGGAGTACGGCTTCGGCCATCCTCGGCAGGTTCGCCGCCTCGTTGTACGTGGGCATGACCACGGTCACGGGCACGGCGGGCCCCTTGCCCTCTGCGTCGTACGTCACTGGTCTCTTCCCTCCCCACCGGGTCTGGGCCGTCCCAGCGCCCGGAAATCCCAGCCCGCCGCGGCCCATGCGGCCCCGTCGAGCACCCCCCTGCCGTCCACCATCCGCGGCTGCCTGACCAGCGACCTGAGCTGGTCGGGGTCGAGCTCGCGGAACTGCGGCCACTCGGTCAGATGCAGCACCACGTCGGCGCCGCGCACCGCCTCCTGTGCCGAGAGCGCGTAGCCGAGCAGCGGGTACGCCTTGCGCGCGTTGTCCATCGCCTGCGGGTCGTAGACGGTGACCTCCGCCCCGTCGAGCCGCAGCCGGGCGGCGACGTTCAGCGCGGGCGAGTCCCGTATGTCGTCCGAGTCGGGCTTGAAGGCGGCGCCCAGTACGGCGACCCGCCTGCCGAGCACCGTGCCCGCGCACAGCTCGCGGGCCAGCTCGACGATCCGGTCGCGGCGCCGCATGTTGATCGCGTCCACCTCGCGCAGAAAGCCCAGCGAGACACCCAGCTCGTCGGCGCGGTGAGCGAAGGCCCGGATGTCCTTGGGCAGGCAGCCGCCGCCGAAGCCCGCTCCGGCGCGCAGGAACTTACGGCCGATGCGGTCGTCGTGGCCGATCGCCTCGGCCAGTACGGAGACGTCGGCGCCGGTGGCCTCGCAGACCTCCGCCATGGCGTTGATGAAGGAGATCTTGGTGGCGAGGAAGGCGTTGGCGGCCGTCTTGACCAGCTCGGCGGTCGGGAAGTCGGCCGTGACCACGGGGGTTCCGGCCGCGATGAGCGGCTCGTACACCGTACGCAGCAGGTCTTCGGCGCGTGCCGAGCGCACCCCGAGCACCAGCCGGTCGGGCCGCAGCGTGTCCCGCACGGCGAAGCCCTCGCGCAGGAACTCCGGGTTCCAGGCGATCTCCACCGAATCGGCATGGGTCTGCGCGAGCCGCTCGGCCGTGCCCACCGGCACCGTCGACTTGCCGACCACCAGCGCGCCGGGGCTCGCGCGGCGGGCCAGCAGCGCGAACGCCGCGTCGACCTGGCGCAGGTCGGCCGCGTCGGAGCCCTGCCGCTGCGGCGTGCCGACGCACACGAAGTGCACCTCGCCGAAGGCCGCGGCCTCGGCGTAGGAGTCGGTGAACCGCAGCCGCCCGGACGCGGTGTGCCGGGCCAGCAGCTCCGGCAGGCCGGGCTCGTGGAACGGCACCTCGCCGGAGCGCAGCGCGGCGAGCTTGTCGGGGTCGACGTCGACCCCGAGCACCTCGTGGCCGAGCTCGGCCATGCAGGCGGCGTGGGTGACGCCGAGGTAACCGGTGCCGATGACGGTGAGCCGCATGCGGCGGCCTCCTTCACGTTTTTCGGTAGGGCGGGCTGCCGCCGCTACTTCCGTTCGAGTACCTGAACCGTGACGCGGTGCAGCTTCACCGTGCGGGTCGTCTCGAAGTCCTTGTCGAGTACGGCCGCGGCCTTCTTGTCCATGCCGTCCAGCGGCTTCTTGTCGCGGACCGTCGAGACCAGCCAGAGCCGGTCGGCGTCGGCCAGGCAGTTGGCCGGGCGCTTGCACTCGCTGGCGCCGTACGACCCGTTCTGCTGCGGGGTCCACTGCATGAGGACGTCCTTGGGGGCGGCCCTGTCCCGCAGCTCGTACGCCATCGCGCGGCGCTCCGACAGGCCGCCGTTGAAGATCATTCCGTCGCCGGGGCGCTGGCCCTGGGCGAGGGTGCGCGCCGCGGCCGCGAAGTCCGGCTCGTCGTCCAGGTCCTTCTTGGCGAGGTCGATCGCGGGCAGCGCGACGAAGGTGTACGCGGCCGCGGCGGCCGCCACCAGCAGTCCGCCGAACGCCTGCGC
Source organism: Streptomyces sp. E11-3 (assembly GCF_046540415.1). Taxonomy (NCBI): domain Bacteria; kingdom Bacillati; phylum Actinomycetota; class Actinomycetes; order Kitasatosporales; family Streptomycetaceae; genus Streptomyces; species Streptomyces sp. E11-3. Next base: position 3,005,400 of record NZ_JAZGRL010000001.1, read on the forward strand.
CCCCGCGCCGCGGGGGGTGCCCGGCACCAGCCGCCCGGCGAGCCGGGTGACCAGGGCGCTGGTCAGCAGCGCCCAGGCCGGGAGGGTGAACAGCAGATAGCGCGGCAGGAAGAGGTGCAGCTGGTTGGCGGTCAGGAAGGTCAGGGCGGGCGGCAGGATCGCCCACGCGGCGAGCAGCAGCGCGTAGCGGCGCGCCACCAGCAGACCGGCCAGGCCGAGGCCCATCACCACGCCGCCGGTGACCAGCGACCCGAACAGTTCCTCCGGGTAGGCGACCAGGTCCTCGTTGGTCGTCACGTTCCAGGCGATCTGGCCGCTCTGGCCCGACCCCTGCGCGATCATCGGGAGCGTGATCGACACCCCGAGCAGCGCCGCTCCGGCGAAGGCGTAGTGCACGATGCGGTCGCCGCGGCGCTTCTCCAGGACGACCAGGCCGAGGTGTCCGGCGAGCACCGACATCGCGACCAGGTGGCCGAATCCGGCGCCCGCGATCGCCAGCGCGTACAGCGTCCAGCCCTTGAGGCTCGGCTTGTCCAGGGCGCGCAGCAGCAACAGCGTGGCCAGCAGCGCGAAGAGCGTCGCGAAGGCGTACGGCCGCGCCTCCTGCCCGTACCGGGTGACCGTGGGGACCACCGCGAACAGCAGTCCGGCGAGCAGCCCGGTCCGTACGGCGAACATCCGGCGCCCGATCAGACCGACAAGACCGGCCGACACCGCCATCGCCACGGCGCCCGGCAGCCGCAGCGCGGTCGGCGAGTCGCCCGCCACCATGATCCACAGGTGCATCAGGGCGTAGTACGGGGTGAAGACGACGTCGATCTGCTCGATCAGCCGTCCCAGGTCGCCGAAGGAGAGCGTGGAGGCCCACCAGGTGGCGTGCTCGTCGCGCCACAGCTGGCGGTCGCCGATGCCGGGCAGCACACAGGCGAGCGTGGCGAGGGCGGGCAGCACGAAGACCAGGAGCGCCGACGCGCGGTTCGTACTGGCGGAGCCACCCGCGGCGGCCCGACGCCGGTCGGCCCGGCCACCGGGGGTGCCGCTGCCGGGGGTCCCGGTTTCGGGGCTCCCGCTTCCGGGAGCATCGGCGGTCTGCGGCTGTCCAGGAGGGGGGCCGACGGGCTGCCCGACGGGCTGCCCGACGTACGGGTCGTACGGCTCGGCGGGGGATCCGGAGGCGGGTCCGGCAGGCGGCGCGTACGGTCCGCCGGTCGGTCCGGCAGGCTGCCCGACGGGCTGCCCGGCGTGCGGTTCGTACGGCCCGGCAGGCGGTCCAGCAGGCGGCGCGTACGGTGCAGCGGGCGGCCCGGCAGGCTGCCCGGCGTACGGGTCGTACGGTCCAGCGGGCGGCCCGGCGTACGGGTCGTACGGGCCACCTGGTGGCCGCCCGTACCCCTCACCAGAGGGTCCGGAGGGCTCAGCAGGGCGCCCGGCTGGGCTGTAGTAGGCCGTCATCGCTTCACCCAGATCCGGTACGGGTCCTGGCCGCTGTCCTTCGCGGCGGGCAGGACGGTCAGCAGCCGGTAGTGCTTGGCGCCGCGCAGCGTCTCGGGGATGGACGGCGAGCGCAGCGCGATCACGTCGTGGGCGCCCTTCTTGACCGCGGCGGCCAGGGCCTCGCCCCGTACGGCCTTCCGCCACTGTCCTGGCTCGGTCTCCGCCCGCAGGTAGTACGCGGCGATCTCGGGGTCGTCGCTGAGGTAGCGCCCCTTGTCGTCCACGACCCCCTTGAGCGCGCCCACCATGCCCGCGACCTCGGGTGGCTCGTACAGGCTCTGGGTCTGCGCCATGCCGACCACCAGGCCCACGACGTAGATCATGATGCCGATCTGCGGATACGCGAAGTGGGCTCCCATCACCCGCGAGACCCCCAGGCCCGCCATCGGCACGGCGAACAGCAGGCCGAAGCCGACGTGGATGTGCAGCGAGCTGCCGTTGCCCAGATACGCCTGGTAGAGCGGGGCGAGCAGCGCGGTCGCGCACAGCGTCAGGCCCAGCGCGGCCCGGCGCAGCGCGCCCGGCACGGAGCCCTCGGCCCAGGGCATCTCGCCCATCCGTGCCCGGCGGATGAAGCCGATCGCGCCGATCACGGCGACCAGCAGGACGATGCCGCCCCACTCGGCGCTGTCCCGCAGCACGGTGAGCGCGCCGTCCGTGCCGTCGGTGTTCCAGCCGGACGGCATCCCGCCCGTCAGCCGCACTCCCGCGAAGCCCAGCGCACCTGTCGCCACCGCGAAGAGCGCCCCGCGCGCGAACGCCCCGACCCCGCGGAAGCGGTAGGCGGTGAGCACCGCGAGCACGGTCAGCGTGGGCAGATACAGCGCAGCCGAGTAGGCGGCGAACGGGGCGAGCGCGGCGAACGGAGCCGCGAGCAGCACAGCCGCGGGAGGCGACTGGCGGGTCTTGGCGAGCAGGAACAGCGCCGCGGCGAGCAGAAACAGCGACAGCGAGTGCATCGACGCGTATCCGCCGGTGAACGCGGTCGACGCGAGTACGGAGTACATCGCGGCGGCGGCGAGCCCGGCGCGCGCGTTGAACAGCAGCCGGGTCGCCCCGTACAGCAGCGCGGTCGCACCCAGCGCCCAGGCCAGGCTCACCCCACGGGCGGCGGCCAGACCGCGCTCCGCGAGCAGCCCGGAGAGCTTGCCGTCGGACATCAGGAACTCCGCCTCGGGGGCGAACGCGCTCCCGCCGAGCCGCAGCGTGAGCCCGGCCTGCACCAGCAGGATCAGCAGCAGGACGCCACGGCTGATCCAGGCGGAGCGGCTGTTGTCCATGGACCACGCGGAGACCGGCACCTCGGGCAGCACATAGCCGGGCTCAGGCTCGGGCTCGGGTTCCGGCTCAAGGACCGTGTAGTACGGCTGGTAGTAATCGGCGTCCGGGTCGGACTCGGGCGGGCGGTAGTACGGCGGGTACTGCTCGCGGTCGTACGGGCCCGGCTGCTGCGGGATCGCCGACTGGGGCGCGTAGTGCTGGGACTCGTAGCGCTGGGCCTCGTCATACGGCGGCGGGGCCTGCGGCTGGTACTGCTGCTGGTAGGGCGGGTACTGCTGCCGCCCGTACTGCTGCTGGTATCCCTGCTGCTGCCCGTACTGCTCCTGATATCCCTGCTGGTACCCCTGCTGCGGCGCGTACTCCTGCTGCCCGTACTCCTGCTGCCCGTAGTCCTGCTGCCCGTAGTCCTGCTGGTACTGCTGCTGATACCGCGGATCCTGCTGACCGTAAGGCTCCTGGGGCCACTGCTCACTCACGAGCGGGGCACCTCGAATCCAAAGGCGTCATCGTCGATCAGCCGCTTGAACTCGGCCAGCGCGAGCGGGCTGCTCTGGATACGCCAGTCGGAACGCTTGGGGATGTTGAACCAGACGAAACCGATCACGTCCGGGTCCGCCTTCACTCCCCCGATCAGCTCCCGCACGTCCGCGCGCCGCCGCTCCCCCGGCTGCGCCGAGGTCTCGCTGATCAGCACGGGCTTGTCGGTGAACTCCGCCAGCTGCTGCCGGGTCGGCCCGTACAGCGTCTCGAAGGTGGTGGCGCCGGTGTCCGCCCAGTAGCCGACGATCCCGACCCAGTCGACGTACTCGTCGCCGGGCCAGAACGGCTTCAGCGGCACATCGGACACGGGGTTGACGATGTTGGGGCTGAACACCCAGATGACGTTGGTCGCGCCCTGGTCCTGGAACAGGTCGTGGATGTGCCGCCAGGCCTTCACAAAGGCCTGGGGCGTCTGCTTCTTGGTGCCCCACGGGTACCAGTGGCCGTTCATCTCATGGCCGAAGCTGATCGCGACCGGCACGTTCGTCTCACGGATGCTCGCCGCGTACTCCTTGATGTACGCGTCCTGCGAGCCGTCCGCGATCTTGCCGAGGCCGGGCTTGAAGGGCTCCCAGGAGACATAGAGCAGCGAGCCGTCCGCGAAGACGTTCCGCGCTCCCTCGGCGTTGAAGTCGTCGCCCCAGGCCGAGTACGACCCGACCATGTTCGGCTTCTTGCCGACGGTCTTCGCGAACTTACCCACCGGCTTCATCGAGGTGGGGGCCCCGTTGACGGCGACCCCGAAGTACTCCTTCTCGGGGTGCAGCAGCGGCTTCACGTCGTACGGCAGGTCCTGCCGCCCCTGCCCCGAACCGCCCTCACCCGGGGACTCGTCGGCGGCCGAAGCGGCGGGGTCCTCGCTGCCCAGTACGCTGCAGCCGCTCAGCCCGACGAGCACAGCCAGCAGCAGCGCCAGGGCCGTCGCGCCCCGGACTCTCCCACTCTTCACGCGGCGCCTCCCGCGCTCTGGTGCTCCCGTGGCTGGACCAGCGCGCGGGCGACCACCAGCGCGTAGAACAGCCCGGAGGACAGGACGAGCGCGAAGTCCGGCGGGTACCCGGTGAAGAGCCGGTAGACGGCGGTGCCGACCCACACCACGGCGGTGCCGCCGCTCCAGATCCACAGGCCCAGCCAGAAGCGCCTGGTCTTGTTCTTCTTGGCGCCCTTGGAGCCGGTCGGCTGCCATCCCATGCGCTGCTTGCGCAGGATGTCCCAGATGGCGAAGACATGGGCCCAGCCGTACATCAGCCGGACGGACCAGGCCTCCAGGCGGTACGGCGCCTTGTGCCACATCGGGAAGATGACGGTGGTGTAGATGATGCTGGGCAGCACCCACACCACATGCTGGATCTTGAGCATCTCGGGGCTGGTGAGCAGCAGGATGACGGGGACCAGCGGCGCCACGAAGGTGAACAGCGCCGTGTGGATGTAGTAGAAGAAGCCGGACAGGTAGCACAGTCGGCTGGAGAACCTGATCGGCGCGTGCCAGAACTTCTCGCTGCCGAGCAGGGACATCGACCCGGAGCACCAGCGGTACTGCTGGTTGAAGAAGGCCCCGGCCGCGTCCGGGCAGACCCCGGTGGACAGCGCGACGGGCAGGTACTTCAGGTCCCAGCCGAGCCCGCGCAGGTCGAAGCCGGTGTGCACGTCCTCGGAGTGCTCGATCAGCGTCGTACCGCCGTTGGTGTCCAGGGCGGCGCGCCGGTAGATGGCGCAGGAGCCGACGCAGATCGCGCCGTCGCTGTTCTGCCGGGAGACCTGCACCGAGCGGTAGAACAGCTCCTGCACCGCGCCCGCGCCGCGCTCGATCCAGTTCTGTGAGTCCAGGACACGGAAGTACTGCGGGGACTGGACGATGCCGATGCGGCCGTCCGCCTCCATGTACGGGAGCATCTCCTCAAGGAGGTCGGAACGCGGCGTGAAGTCGGCGTCCAGGATCAGGCAGTACTTGCCGTCGGACTGGCCGAAGCCGTAGTGCAGGTTGCCCGCCTTCTTGAACCAGCCGCGGTTGGGCCGGGTCCCGTAGCGGAACCCGAAGTCGGCGGCCATCGCCTCCAGCTCGGGGCTCGCGCCGTCGTCGAGGACGAACGGCACACAGACGCCGGGATAGCGGTCCGCGAGCTCGCGGACATGCGTCCAGGTGTTGTGCAGCACCTCGATCGGCTCACCGCACACCGGCAGGAAGACGTCGACGCTGGGATAGACCTGTGGCCGCCAGCTACGCACCAGCTCCTGGTGGTGGGCGAAGTCGAAGTCCCGGGTGAAGCCGTTCACCCGCAGCGACACCACGTAGTACACCGCGGTGAAGACCAGCGGCGGCGCCAGAATCCACATCAGCGGACTGGCCTGCGTCAGCGCGACCTGGCTGACGCTGAGACAGCCGAAGCTGACGATCGACGCCAGCGTGAGAATCCACAGCCGCCGTCGGACGTACGAGAACTTCTCCGCATGCGACGGCGGCGCGGGCAACAGCCCGAGCAGCGTCTTGCCCGCGCGCGCCCGATGGCTGGGCGCGCGCGCAGAACCCAGTGATGACATCCCTCAACCCCCCGGGCCAGTGGCCCGTACTCCCCCACCTCCAGCCACCGGCTCTTCTCGAACAGGTGACTAAGTGGCGACACAGTATCCGAGTTAGAGGGATGCCGTAAGACCCCTAAAGGGGCTTTACGCCCGATATCTACAGGCATACCCGATCTAAATTTGAAAAGCGAACGTAACTAAGAGGTTTCCGTCCGCTACGCATCGGGCATCAACCGCTCTTGGGTGATCAGCAGCAACCGGCTCCGGGCAGCGTCCGCCTGTTCCGCGCCTCCAGATTGCGCGCCGCGAGCAGCTCGTCCGCCGGATAGCCGACCTCCTCCAGCGTCAGCCCGTGCGGCCGCACCACATGCACGGCGGAGTCCCGCACCCCCGCGGCCAGCACCTTCGCGGGCCACTCGACCGGCCGGTGGCCATCGCCCACGAACAGCATCGCGCCCACCAGCGAGCGCACCATGTTGTGGCAGAAGGCGTCCGCCCGCACGGTCGCGGTGAGAATCCCGTCCGCGCCGCGCTCCCAACTCAGCTGCTGGAGCGTACGGATGGTGGTCGCACCCTCGCGCTTCTTGCAGTACGCCGCGAAGTCGTGCTCCCCGAGCAGCTTCTCGGCCGCCGCGTTCATCGCGTCGACGTCCAGCGCCCAGTCGTGCCACAGCACATGGCTGCGCAGCAGCGGATCGACACCGCCCGGGTGGTCGGTGACGCGATAGGCGTAGCGCCGCCAGATCGCCGAGAACCGCGCGTTGAACCCGCTCGGCGCCTCGGACAGCCGCCAGATCCGTACATCGTGCGGCAGCCGCCCGGCCAGTCGGCGCAGCAGCTTGTCGCCGTGCTCGGCCCACAGCTCGTCGGGCAGGTCGACGTGGGCCACCTGCCCGCGGGCGTGCACCCCGCTGTCCGTACGCCCGGCGACCGTCAGCTCGTACGTCTCCTGCGACCGCGTCACGGTACGCAGCGCGTCCTCGATCTCCTGCTGGACGGTGCGCTGCCCCTGGCGCTGCTTGGCCCAGCCGGAGAAGTCCTTGCCGTCGTACGAAAGATCCAGCCGCACCCGTACGAACCCGGGCTCTACTTCGTCACTCACCGTCGTTCACCGTTGTTCACCCGTAGATCCTCTCAAAGCGGAACGGGCCCGCATCCCCGAAGGGATGCGGGCCCGTCCGACCAACCTCAGAACGCTCAGGCGTCCTTGGCCTCAGCCTCGGGCTTGGCGTCCTCGACGACCTCGTCCTTCTTGAGGTCGGCGACGGCCTCGTCACCAGCGGCGTCCTTGGCGGAACGCTTGGTGGCGGCCTCGGCCTCACCCACAGCGGTCTGCTGCACGGTCAGCGCCTCGACCAGCTCGATGACAGCCATGGGAGCGTTGTCGCCACGACGGTTACCGATCTTGGTGATACGGGTGTAACCACCCGGGCGGTTCTCGTACCGCGGGCCGATCTCCGCGAAGAGCGTGTGCACGACGCTCTTGTCGGTGATGGTCTGCAGCACCTGGCGACGGTTGTGGATGTCGCCCTTCTTCGCCTTGGTGATCAGGCGCTCCGCGACCGGACGCAGACGGCGCGCCTTGGCCTCGGTGGTGGTGATACGGCCGTGCTCGAACAGCGACTTGGCGAGGTTCGCCAGCATGTGACGCTCGTGCGCAGCGCTGCCGCCCAGACGGGCACCCTTGGCGGGCTTCGGCATGATGTTTCTCCTAGTGATCTGCCCCGGCCGTGTCAGGTACCGGAGTCAGTGGAACCCGCGCCCCGTCAGGGGCGCGGGGAACTGCGCGACCAGCCACAACGGCCCCGCAGTCAAAATCGGACCTAGTACTGCTCGGTCTCGACGAAGCCGGCGTCCGCGTCGTCGTCCGCGCCGAACGCGTCGGCCGCGGCGGTCGGGTCGAACCCGGGAGGGCTGTCCTTGAGGGCCAGGCCCATGCCGTTGAGCTTCATCTTGACCTCGTCGATCGACTTCGCACCGAAGTTGCGGATGTCGAGCAGGTCGGCCTCGGAGCGCGCCACGAGCTCACCCACGGAGTGGATGCCCTCGCGCTTGAGGCAGTTGTACGACCGAACGGTGAGCTCGAGCTCCTCGATCGGCAGCGCCAGATCGGCGGCCAGGGCGGCGTCCGTCGGGGACGGGCCCATGTCGATGCCCTCGGCGTCGATGTTGAGCTCGCGCGCCAGACCGAACAGCTCGACCAGGGTCTTACCGGCCGACGCCATGGCGTCACGCGGACGCATGGCCTGCTTGGTCTCGACGTCGACGATCAGCTTGTCGAAGTCGGTGCGCTGCTCGACACGGGTCGCCTCGACCTTGTACGTGACCTTGAGCACCGGCGAGTAGATGGAGTCGACCGGGATACGGCCGATCTCCTGGCCCACCTGCTTGTTCTGGACGGCGGAGACATAGCCGCGACCGCGCTCGACGGTCAGCTCCATCTCCAGCTTGCCCTTGCCGTTGAGCGTGGCGAGAACCAGGTCGGGGTTGTGCACCTCGACACCGGCCGGGGGCGCGATGTCGGCGGCGGTGACCAGACCCGGGCCCTGCTTGCGCAGGTACATCACGACGGGCTCGTCGTGCTCCGAGGAGACGACCAGCTGCTTGATGTTGAGGATCAGGTCGGTGACGTCCTCCTTGACGCCCGGCACGGTGGTGAACTCGTGCAGGACACCGTCGATACGGATGGACGTGACCGCCGCACCCGGGATCGAGGAGAGGAGCGTACGGCGCAGGGAGTTGCCGAGGGTGTAACCGAAGCCCGGCTCCAGCGGCTCGATCACGAACCGGGAGCGGAACTCGTCGACGACCTCTTCGGTCAACGACGGACGCTGAGCGATCAGCATGCGTTGATTCCTTCAGTCAGGGGCACCCGCTATTTGATGCCCATGGAGTACTACACAAGGGTACGGGCGATACGGCCCGAAAGAGCCATACCGCCCGGAACCTCAGGTCAAGCGACGTGCGTCAGACGCGACGGCGCTTGGGGGGACGGCAGCCGTTGTGCGGCGTCGGGGTGACGTCCTGGATCGAGCCGACCTCGAGGCCGGTGGCCTGGAGGGAGCGGATCGCGGTCTCACGGCCGGAGCCGGGACCCTTGACGAAGACGTCGACCTTGCGCATGCCGTGCTCCTGCGCGCGACGGGCGGCCGACTCGGCGGCCATCTGCGCGGCGAACGGAGTCGACTTACGCGAGCCCTTGAAGCCCACGTGGCCCGCGGAGGCCCACGAGATCACGTTGCCGGTCGGGTCCGTGATGGACACGATCGTGTTGTTGAACGTGCTCTTGATGTGCGCGTGGCCGTGAGCGACGTTCTTCTTTTCCTTGCGGCGCACCTTCTTGGCAGCGCCCTGACGACCCTTGGGGGGCATCTATTACTCCTACAGGGAGGTGGTCGGTCCTACAGCGAAGACCGTGGACAGTCGTCCGCTGAGGACTACTTCTTGCCCGGCTTCTTCTTGCCGGCGATGGCGCGACGCGGGCCCTTGCGGGTGCGGGCGTTCGTGCTGGTGCGCTGACCGTGGACGGGCAGGCCACGGCGGTGACGCAGACCCTGGTAGCAGCCGATCTCGACCTTGCGGCGGATGTCGGCCTGGATCTCGCGACGGAGGTCACCCTCGGTGCGGAGGTTGGCGTCCACGTACTCGCGGATCTTGACCAGGTCCTCTTCGGACAGGTCGCGAACGCGGGTGTTGGGGTTCACGCCGGTCTCGGCGAGAGTCCGCTGGGACTGAGTCCGGCCGATGCCGAACACGTAGGTGAGGGCGACCTCAACGCGCTTGTCACGCGGGATGTCGACACCGGAAACGCGTGCCATTCAATGGCTCCAGTTGATTCTCGGAGGTCTTCCGCAGCACCGCTCCCAACCGCCGACCGCTTCCTTCGAAGCGGTGGTACGGACTGGGTCCCCGGCCTCCGAGCCGGGGGTGTCGCCCTCCGTTACAGAGAGGGACGGGTCCTGCGTATGTACATTTCGCTTGCGTCGCGCGAAGTTCTGCGGGTGCAGTACGTGCGTCAGCCCTGGCGCTGCTTGTGGCGCGGGTTGTCGCAGATAACCATGACCCGGCCGTGACGGCGGATCACCCTGCACTTGTCGCAGATCTTCTTGACGCTCGGCTTGACCTTCATGTGGGTGAGGTTCTCCGGGTCAGTGCCACCACCCCGCGGATGCGGGGCACAGGCAAGATCTACTTGTACCGGTAGACGATCCGGCCACGGGTCAGGTCGTACGGAGACAACTCCACCACGACCCGGTCGTCAGGGAGGATACGGATGTAGTGCATACGCATCTTGCCGCTGATGTGTGCCAGGACCTGGTGGCCGTTCTGGAGCTCGACCTTGAACATGGCGTTCGGCAGAGACTCGACGACAGTGCCCTCGATCTCGATGGCACCTTGCTTCTTGGCCACGCTTCGCCCTTCGAATCGACTACCTTGATCGACCTCGTACGCACATGCAGACACACGGATGCACGAGAGCCGACGAGTCAGTCTACGTCAGCGACCTCGGAAAGACGAATCGAGGAAGAATGCCCCGCTTGCAAGATCGTTAACCGGAGCACAGGACTCCATCGGACCGCCGGGAGCCGCGCGGCGCTCAGCCAAGGGGGTCGGCCCGTCGACCGCGGCTCAGGCCAACGGGTCGGGCGCGGCCGTGATCCCGTACTCCGCCAGCTTCGCCTTGCCCCCGTCGGGCGCGGTCAGCACCAGCGGCCCCTGCGCGGTCAGCGCGATGGAGTGCTCCCAGTGCGAGGACCAGGAACCGTCCGTGGTTTCCACGGTCCAGTCGTCCTCAAGCACCTCGGTGCGCGCGGTGCCGAGGCTCACCATCGGCTCGATGGCCAGGCACATGCCGGGCACCAGCTTGGGGCCGCGGCCGCGCCGGCGCTCGACGTAGTTCAGCACATGCGGGTCCATGTGCATCTGGCTGCCGATGCCGTGGCCGCCGTAGTCCTCGATGATGCCGTACTTGCCGCCGGCCGGGCGGGGCTGGCGGCGGATGTAGGTCTCGATGGCCTTGGAGATGTCGACGAGGCGGTTGCCCAGCTTCATGGCCGCGATACCGGCCCACATCGACTCCTGGGTGACCCGGGAGAGCTCCACCAGCTCGGGGGCGTGCCCGGACCCGACGAAGGCGGTGTACGCCGCGTCACCGTGCCAGCCCTCGATGATCGCGCCCGCGTCGATCGAGATGATGTCGCCGTCCTTGAGAACGGTCACCTCGTCCGGGATGCCGTGCACCACGACCTGGTTCACGGAGGTGCAGATGGTGGCGGGGAAGCCGCCGTACCCGAGGAAGTTCGACTTGGCGCCGTGCTCGGCGAGCACCTTGCGCGCGACGTCGTCCAGGTCCTTGGTGGTGGCGCCCGGCACGGCCGCCTCACGGGTGGCCTGGTGGATGGCGGCGACGACCAGTCCCGCCGCCCGCATCTTGGCGATCTGCTCGGGAGTCTTGATCTCCACCATGTCCTACATACCTTCCGCGATCACGGTCACTACTTCACTGCACTGCTGTTAACACTACGGCCGCGGTGACTGTTCGGTCACCGCGGCCGTAATGGACGTACGAGGGTGCTACTCAGCTCGCTTCGGGCTGCTGCTTCAGCGCGTCCTTTGCCCGCTGGGTCACCTCGGTGACCTCCCCGAGCGCGGAGATCGTGACCACCAGGCCCTGGGCCCGGTAGTAGTCGATGATCGGCTCGGTCTGGACGTGGTAGACGTCCAGACGCTTGCGCACCGTCTCCTCGCTGTCGTCACCGCGCTGGTAGAGCTCACCGCCGCAGACGTCACAGACGCCCTCGGTCTTCGGCGGGCTGTACGTGACGTGGAAGACATGCGAGCTGTCCTTGCGGCAGATGCGCCGCCCGGCGATGCGCTTGACGACCTCTTCCTCGGGGACCTCGAGGTCGAGCACCGCGTCCAGCTGGTGGCCTTCGACCTTGAGGATCTCGTCGAGGGCCTCGGCCTGCGGCACGTTGCGCGGGAAACCGTCGAGCAGGAAGCCGTCGACGGCGTCCGGCTGCTCCATGCGGTCCCGGGCCATGTCGATGGTGACCTCGTCCGGCACCAGCTCGCCGGCGTCCATGATCGCCTTGGCCCGCTGGCCGAGCTCGGTGCCCTGGCTGATATTGGCACGGAAGAGGTCGCCCGTGGAGATGTGCGGGATCGCCAGGTCCTTGGCAAGGAACGCGGCCTGCGTTCCCTTGCCCGCACCGGGCGGTCCAACGAGGACGATACGCATCAGCGGAGGAACCCTTCGTAATTGCGCTGCTGGAGCTGGCTCTCGATCTGCTTCACGGTTTCCAGACCCACACCCACGATGATCAGGATGCTCGTCCCGCCGAACGGGAAGTTCTGGTTCGCACCGAAGCCTGCCAACGCCATCGTCGGCACAAGAGCGATCAGGCCCAGATACAGCGACCCCGGCCAGGTGATCCGGTTGAGCACGTAGCTCAGATACTCAGCTGTAGGTCGACCGGCCCGGATGCCCGGGATGAAGCCACCATACTTCTTCATGTTGTCAGCGACTTCCTCGGGGTTGAACGAGATCGCCACATAGAAGAAGGCGAAGAACACGATCAACAGGAAGTACAGGACCAGGTGCGGCGTCGCGGCGCTGTCGGCCAGGTTGTCCTGGACCCAGCGCGCCCAGCCGGCGGTCGAGCCGGAGAACTGCACGATCAGCGCCGGGATGTAGAGCAGCGACGAGGCGAAGATGACCGGGATGATGCCCGCCTGATTGACCTTCAGCGGGATGTACGTGGACGTGCCGCCGTACGACCTGCGGCCGATCATGCGCTTCGCGTACTGGACCGGGATGCGGCGCTGGGCCTGCTCGACGAAGACCACCAGGCCGACCATGAAGAGGCCCACCAGGATCACGATGCCGAACTCGATCCAGCCACCGGCCAGGTCACCCTGCTGCTTGATGGCCCACAGCGCGCCGGGGAAGCCGGCGGCGATCGAGATGAACATCAGGATCGACATGCCGTTGCCGATGCCGCGGTCGGTGATGAGCTCACCGAGCCACATGACGGTGGCCGTACCGGCGGTCATCACGATGACCATGGTGACGGTGACGAAGATCGACTGGTCGGGGACGATCTGGCTGGCCTGCGGGCAGCCGGGGAACAGCGCGCCGCTACGGGCGGTGGCCACCAGGCCGGTGCCCTGCAGCAGTGCGAGGGCGACCGTCAGATAACGCGTGTACTGCGTGATCTTCGCCTGTCCCGACTGGCCCTCCTTCTTGAGGGCTTCGAGGCGTGGGATCACCACCGTCAGCAGCTGCAGAATGATGCTCGCCGTGATGTACGGCATGATGCCCAACGCGAAGATGGTGATCTGCAGCAGCGCGCCACCACTGAACATCTGCATCAGGCCCATCAGACCGCCGGTACCGGCTTGGTCCAGACACGCCTGAACATTCGTGTAACTCACACCGGGCAGGGGGATGTGTGCCCCGAACCGGTAGATCACGATGATGCCGAGTGTGAAGAGCAGCTTCTTGCGCAGGTCGGGAGTTTTGAACGCCCGGGCGAACGCGGTGAGCACGGTGCCTCCTGCGACCCCCGCGCTACTGCGTCAGAGGTGACGGTCTTGAGGATCGACGTATACGGATAAACAAGAGCCGCGGAGTCTGCCGTACAGACGGACCACGCGGCCCAGGACCGAAGTCCCAGATCGAATTACAGCAACAACGCACGCCACCTTACCGGCGCGCGTGGCCCCCTGGAACGACCAACCGGGGATGCCCCATTTGTGAGGGCATCCCCGGTGGGATCGTTCAGATCATCGTGCTCAGACGAGCTCGGTGACGGTGCCGCCGGCGGCGGCGATCTTCTCCTTGGCGGAGCCGGAGACGGCGTCAACCGTCACCTGCAGCGCCACGGAAACCTCGCCCTGACCGAGGACCTTGACCAGGCTGTTCTTGCGAACGGCGCCCTTGGCGACCAGATCGGCCACCGTGACCTCGCCACCCTGCGGGTAGAGCGCGGTCAGCTTGTCAAGGTTCACGACCTGGTACTCGGTCTTGAACGGGTTCTTGAAGCCCTTGAGCTTCGGGAGACGCATGTGGAGGGGCATCTGCCCGCCCTCGAAGCGCTCCGGAACCTGGTAACGGGCCTTGGTGCCCTTGGTACCACGACCAGCGGTCTTACCCTTGGACGCCTCACCACGACCGACACGGGTCTTGGCGGTCTTGGCGCCCGGGGCAGGACGGAGGTTGTGGACCTTCAGCGGGTTCTGCTCCGCCATGTCAGTCGACCTCCTCGACCGTGATGAGGTGGCGCACGGTGTGGACCATGCCGACGACCTCGGGACGAGCCTCCCGGACGACGCTGTCGTTCAGCCGCTTGAGGCCGAGCGTGCGCAGCGTGTCGCGGTGGTTCTGCTTGCTGCCGATGTACGACTTCGTCTGCGTGATCTTGAGGCGGGTCATTACGCACCCGCCCCGGCACGCGCACGGAGCAGAGCCGCGGGGGCGACGTCCTCGAGGGGCAGACCACGGCGAGCCGCGATCTCCTCGGGACGCTGCAGGCCCTTGAGGGCCGCCACGGTCGCGTGCACGATGTTGATCGCGTTGTCGGAGCCCAGGGACTTCGACAGGATGTCGTGAACGCCGGCGCACTCGAGCACGGCACGCACCGGGCCACCGGCGATAACACCGGTACCGGGGGAAGCCGGCTTGAGCAGGACGACGCCCGCGGCCTTCTCGCCCTGGATCGGGTGCGGGATGGTGCCCTGGATACGGGGGACCTTGAAGAAGTGCTTCTTGGCCTCCTCAACACCCTTGGCGATGGCGGCCGGCACCTCCTTGGCCTTGCCGTAACCGACACCGACGGTGCCGTCACCATCGCCCACCACGACCAGCGCGGTGAAGCTGAAGCGACGACCACCCTTCACAACCTTGGCGACGCGGTTGATCGCGACAACGCGCTCAACGTACGCGGTCTTCTCGGCGGCAGATGCGCCACCGTCGCGACCCTTCCGGTCCCGCCGCTCGCCGCCACCGGCACCGCTTCCGCGGCGCTGGGGTCCAGCCATTGGATTTACCTCTCTCTTTTCCGCTAGCTCAGCTACGGAACCGGCTCAGAACTTGAGTCCGGCTTCGCGGGCGGCGTCCGCCAGGGCAGCGATGCGCCCGGCGTACTGGTTGCCACCACGGTCGAATACGACAGCCTCGACGCCGGCGGCCTTGGCGCGCTCGGCGACCAGGGCGCCGACCTGCTTGGCCTGCGCGGACTTGTCGCCCTCGCCACCGCGGATCGTCGTGTCCAGGGTGGAAGCCGACGCGAGGGTGTGACCCTTCACGTCGTCGATCACCTGGGCGACGATGTTGCGGTTCGAGCGCGTCACGACCAGGCGCGGACGCTCGGCCGTACCCGAAACGTGCTTACGGATGCGGATGTGACGACGCTTGATGGCAGCACGCTTGTAAGCGTCGCCCTTAGCAATCTTGACACCGTATGCCATGGCTTACTTACCCGCCTTTCCGACCTTGCGGCGGATGACTTCGCCCTCGTACTTGACACCCTTGGCCTTGTACGGGTCGGGCTTGCGGAGCTTGCGGATGTTGGCCGCAACCTCGCCGACCTTCTGCTTGTCGATGCCCTCGACCGAAAGCTTGGTCGCGGACTCCACCTTGAAGGTGATGCCCTCGGGGGCCTCGACCAGGATCGGGTGGCTGTAGCCGAGCGAGAACTCCAGGTTGGAGCCCTTCGCCAGGACGCGGTAACCGACACCGCTGATCTCGAGCTTCTTCACGTAACCCGTGGTCACGCCGGTGATCATGTTCGCCACCAGCGTGCGGGACAGGCCGTGCAGGGCCTTGTTCTGACGCTCGTCGTTGGGGCGGGTGACGTTGACTACGCCATCCTCGCCCTTAGCAACCTCGATCGGAGCGGCGACGGTGTGGGAGAGGGAGCCCTTGGGGCCCTTCACCTGGACCGTACGGCCGTCGATGGTGACGTCCACGCCGGCGGGAACCGTGATGGGGAGCTTGCCAATACGCGACATTAGCTATTCCTCCGTTCCCGACTACCAGACGTAGGCGAGGACTTCCCCACCTACGCCCTTCTTGCCTGCCTGCTGACCGGTCAGAAGACCGTGCGACGTGGAGATGATCGCCACGCCGAGGCCGCCGAGGACCTTGGGCAGGTTGGTGGACTTCGCGTAAACCCGGAGACCGGGCTTGGAGATCCGCTTGATGCCCGCGATGGAGCGCTCACGGTTCGGGCCGAACTTCAGCTCGAGAACGAGGTTCTTGCCAACCTCGGCGTCCTCGACCTTCCAGCCCGTGATGAAGCCCTCCTGCTGGAGGATCTCCGCGATGTGCGACTTGATCTTGCTGTGCGGCATAGCCACGGTGTCGTGGTACGCCGAGTTCGCGTTACGCAGACGAGTCAGCATGTCCGCGATCGGATCAGTCATGGTCATGAATTGGCCTTCGGCCTCTCTCGCCGGGGTTTCCTGTATGCGCCATCCCTCTCCCCACTCAGAGGCAGGACGGGTGCGGTGCGGGGACCTACGGCGTAGTAAGTCGGTCAGGGCGACGGGCGCCCAACCCCACAAGCCTACGGCATGTGAGAGTGGGCTCCCGCCGACCCGTTACTTACCGAGAGCCTCCGGGTAATCCCAACTAGGGAATTACCAGGAGCTCTTGGTCACGCCCGGCAGCTCGCCACGGTGAGCCATCTCACGAAGGCACACGCGGCACAGGCCGAACTTGCGGTACACGGAGTGCGGACGGCCGCAGCGCTGGCAGCGGGTGTACGCACGCACACCGAACTTGGGCTTACGAGCAGCCTTGGCAATAAGAGCCTTCTTCGCCATCTCGCTTACGCCTCCTTGAAGGGGAAGCCGAGGTGACGAAGGAGCGCGCGGCCCTCGTCGTCGTTGGTCGCCGTGGTGACCACGGTGATGTCCATACCCCGGACGCGGTCGATCTTGTCCTGGTCGATCTCGTGGAACATGACCTGCTCGGTGAGACCGAAGGTGTAGTTGCCACGGCCGTCGAACTGCTTGGGGGACAGACCACGGAAGTCGCGGATGCGCGGCAGCGCGAGCGACAGGGTGCGGTCCAGGAACTCCCACATGCGGTCGCCACGGAGCGTGACGTGGCAGCCGATCGGCTGGCCCTCACGCAGCTTGAACTGCGCGATGGACTTACGGGCCTTGGTGACGGCCGGCTTCTGACCGGTGATCGTGGTGAGGTCCTTGATGGCACCATCGATCAGCTTGGAGTCGCGGGCGGCGTCGCCCACACCCATGTTGACCACGATCTTCACGAGGCCGGGGATCTGCATGACGTTCTCGTACGAGAACTCCTCACGCAGCTTGCCCGCGATCTCCTCGCGGTACTTCGTCTTGAGACGCGGAGTGGTGGTGGTCGTCATCAGATGTCCTCACCCGTCCGCTTGGCAACGCGGATCTTGTTGCCCTCGTCGTCGAAGCGGTAACCAACGCGAGTGACGACCTTGTTGCCGTCCTTCTCCACGACGAGCTGAACGTTGCTCACGTGAACCGGCGCCTCGGTGGTGACGATGCCGCCGGCCTGCGAAGCGCGGCCCGGCTGGTTCGCCTTCGTGTGCTTCTTGACCCGGTTGACACCCTCGACCAGGACGCGGTCCTCGCGGGGGTAGGCCGCGATGACCTTGCCCTGCTTGCCCTTGTCCTTACCGGTGATGACCTGTACCAGGTCGCCCTTCTTGATCTTCATGCTTACAGCACCTCCGGCGCGAGCGAGATGATCTTCATGAACTTCTTCTCGCGCAGCTCACGACCCACCGGGCCGAAGATACGGGTGCCGCGAGGGTCGCCGTCGTTCTTCAGAACAACAGCGGCGTTCTCGTCGAAGCGGATGTACGAGCCGTCCGGACGGCGGCGCTCCTTGACGGTGCGAACGATGACCGCCTTGACGACGTCACCCTTCTTCACGTTGCCGCCGGGGATCGCGTCCTTGACGGTGGCGACGATGACGTCACCGATGCCCGCGTAGCGGCGACCCGAGCCACCGAGAACACGGATGCAAAGGATTTCCTTCGCACCAGTGTTGTCGGCGACCTTGAGTCGCGACTCCTGCTGGATCACGTCTATCTCCTGATCGTCTGCCGGTTCCCGGCAGGGGCTTTCCTCTTACGAGGTCGGCCCCTGCCGAGCCTGGCGGAACTGTCCTGCGGGAAGCCCCGCAGGAATTACTTGGCCTTCTCGAGGATCTCGACGATGCGCCAGCGCTTGGTGGCGGACAGCGGCCGGGTCTCCATCAGGAGGACGCGGTCGCCGACACCGGCAGCGTTCTGCTCGTCGTGGGCCTTGAGCTTGTTCGTACGGCGGATGACCTTGCCGTACAGCGCGTGCTTGACGCGGTCCTCGACGGCGACGACGACGGTCTTGTCCATCTTGTCGCTGACGACCAGACCCTCACGGGTCTTGCGGAATCCGCGGGCAGTCTCTTCAGTCACGTTCTTCTCGCTCATCAGGCGCTCTCCACCGTCTCGATGCCCAGCTCGCGCTCACGCATGAGGGTGTAGATCCGCGCGATGTCCTTGCGGACGGCCTTGAGCCGGCCGTGGTTCTCGAGCTGGCCCGTCGCCGCCTGGAAGCGGAGGTTGAACAGCTCTTCCTTGGCCTCGCGGAGCTTACCGAGAAGCTCCTCGTTGCCCAGCTCGCGCAGCTCGGACGCCTTGGTACCGGCCGACATCACGACTCACCTGCCTCGCGCCGAACGATCCGGCACTTCATCGGAAGCTTGTGAGCAGCGCGGGTAAGCGCCTCACGCGCAATCTTCTCGTTCGGGTAGGACAGCTCGAACATCACCCGTCCGGGCTTGACGTTCGCGACCCACCACTCGGGGGAACCCTTACCGGAACCCATGCGGGTCTCGGCGGGCTTCTTGGTCAGCGGGCGGTCCGGGTAGATGTTGATCCAGACCTTGCCACCACGCTTGATGTGACGCGTCATGGCGATACGAGCGGCCTCGATCTGACGGTTCGTCACGTAGGCCGGGGTCATCGCCTGGATGCCGTACTCGCCGAACGCCACCTCAGTGCCACCCTTGGCCATACCGCTGCGCTTGGGGTGGTGCTGCTTGCGGTGCTTGACCCTACGAGGGATCAGCATGTCGGTCAGGCCTCCGTTCCAGTGCTCTCAGCCGGAGCGGCAGCCGCGGGAGCCTCGGCCTTGGGGGCCTCGGCTGCCGGTGCGGACTGCTGCTGCGGCTTGCGGCCGCGGCCGCCACGCTCGCCACCACGGCCACCACGGGCCGGGCGGTCGCTGCCGCCACCACGGGCCGGGCGGTTACCCGCACGGGCCGCGGCGTTCTCGGCACGGACCTCGGCGATGTTCTTGACGTCGCCCTTGTAGATCCAGACCTTCACGCCGATACGGCCGAAGGTCGTCTTGGCCTCGAAGAAGCCGTAGTCGACGTTCGCGCGGAGCGTGTGCAGGGGCACACGGCCCTCGCGGTAGAACTCCGAGCGCGACATCTCGGCGCCGCCGAGACGGCCACCACACTGGATCTTGATGCCCTTGGCGCCGGCCTTCATCGAGGACTGCATGCTCTTACGCATGGCCCGACGGAAGGAGACGCGGGAGGACAGCTGCTCCGCGACGGCCTGCGCGACCAGCTGAGCGTCGACCTCGGGGTTCTTGACCTCGAGGATGTTCAGCTGGACCTGCTTGCCGGTGAGCTTCTCGAGGTCACCGCGGATGCGGTCGGCCTCGGCGCCGCGGCGGCCGATCACGATGCCGGGACGCGCGGTGTGGATGTCCACCCGCACACGGTCACGGGTGCGCTCGATCTCCACCTTCGAGATGCCGGCGCGCTCCATGCCGGACGTCATCATCCGACGGATGGCGACGTCTTCCTTGACGTAGTCCTTGTACAGCTTGTCGGCGTACCAGCGGGACTTGAAGTCCGTGGTGATACCGAGTCGGAACCCGTGCGGGTTTACCTTCTGGCCCATTACCGGGTTCCTTCCTTGCTGCTGACGACCACGGTGATGTGGCTGGTCCGCTTACGGATCCGGTAGGCACGGCCCTGAGCACGCGGACGGAACCGCTTCAGGGTCGGGCCCTCGTCCACGTACGCCTCGCTGATGACCAGCGAAGAGGCGTCGGTGTGGTCGTAGTTGTGCGCGGCGTTGGCAATGGCGCTGTCAAGCACCTTGCCGACCGGCACAGACGCGGCCTGCGGGGCGAAACGCAGGACCGCCTGGGCCTCCGTGGCATCCATGCCACGGATGAGGTCCACCACGCGGCGGGCCTTCATGGGCGTGACGCGGATGTACCGCGCCTGGGCCCTGGCTTCCATGGTTGTCCCTTCGGTGTCGTTCATAGTCTTCGCACCCGCCTCGTCAGCGACGCTTCGACTTGCGGTCGTCCTTGACGTGGCCGCGGAAGGTGCGGGTCGGCGCAAACTCGCCGAGCTTGTGGCCGACCATCGACTCGGTGACGAACACCGGGATGTGGGTCTTGCCGTTGTGCACCGCGATGGTGTGACCCAGCATGGCCGGGATGATCATCGAGCGCCGGGACCAGGTCTTGATGACGTTCTTGGAGCCCGCCTCGTTCTGTACGTCCACCTTCTTGATCAGGTGGTCGTCGACGAAGGGCCCCTTCTTGAGACTGCGCGGCATCTAAACCCGCTCCTAGCGCTTCTTGTTCGTCTTGCGGCGGCGGACGATGTACTTGCTCGAAGCCTTCTTCGGCGAGCGAGTACGACCCTCCTTCTGACCCCACGGCGAGACCGGGTGGCGACCACCGGAGGTCTTGCCCTCACCACCACCGTGCGGGTGGTCAACCGGGTTCATCACGACACCACGCACGGTCGGGCGGACGCCCTTCCAGCGCATACGGCCGGCCTTGCCCCAGTTGATGTTCGACTGCTCGGCGTTGCCGACCTCGCCGATGGTGGCGCGGCAGCGGACGTCGACCAGACGGATCTCGCCGGACGGCATACGAAGGTGGGCCATCGAGCCCTCCTTCGCCAGCAGCTGCACGGAGGCACCAGCGGACCGGGCGAACTTGGCGCCGCCACCGGGACGGAGCTCGATCGCGTGGATCGTGGTACCGACCGGGATGTTGCGCAGCGCCAGGTTGTTACCGGGCTTGATGTCGGCGCCGGGGCCGTTCTCGATCCGGTCGCCCTGGTTCAGGCCACGCGGAGCGATGATGTAGCGCTTCTCGCCGTCTGCGTAGTGCAGCAGCGCGATGCGCGCGGTGCGGTTGGGGTCGTACTCGATGTGCGCGACCTTCGCCGGCACGCCGTCCTTGTCATGGCGACGGAAGTCGATGACACGGTAGGCGCGCTTGTGTCCGCCACCCTGGTGGCGAACGGTGATCCGACCGGCGTTGTTACGGCCGCCCTTGCTGTGCAGCGGGCGAACCAGCGACTTCTCCGGCGTGGACCGCGTTACCTCGACGAAGTCGGCGACGGAGGAGCCACGGCGGCCCGGCGTCGTCGGCTTGTACTTGCGGATTCCCATTTCTCAGTCCTCGTCCGATATTCGGACCAGGGCGCTCCGTTAGGAGGCCTGGCCGAAGATGTCGATACGGTCGCCCTCAGCGAGGGTCACGATGGCGCGCTTGGTGTCCGCACGCTTACCGAAACCGGTGCGGGTGCGCTTGCGCTTGCCCTGCCGGTTGATCGTGTTGACCCCGGTGACCTTGACCGAGAAGACCGCCTCGACGGCCTGCTTGATCTGGGTCTTGTTGGCGCGCGGGTCGACGATGAACGTGTACTTGTTCTCGTCCAGGAGCGCGTAGCTCTTCTCCGAAACCACCGGCTTGACGAGCACGTCGCGGTGGTCGGTGTAGACCTTGCTCGGCTCCGCCGGCGACTGCGGGCCGGGGCCCTCGGTGGCACGGCGGGCGGCCTTGGCTGCCCGCGCGGCCTTCGCGGCCTTGGCTTCCTTAGAGGCGATGCTCTGGTGGAACGTAGCCATCAGGCGACACTCCCTTCGGTCTCAGCGGCCTTGGGGCCCGCGACGAAGGAGTCGAAGGCGGCCTTGGTGAAGACCACGTCGTCCGAAACGAGCACGTCATACGTGTTCAGCTGGCCCGGCTCCAGGATGTGCACCTGGGGCAGGTTGCGAGCCGACAGCAGGGCCTTCTCGTCCTCACGGTCGATGACCAGGAGCACGTTCTTGCGCTCGCTGATCTTGCCGATGAGGATCTTGGCGGCCTTGGTGGAGATGTCGCCCTCGACCACGCCGGACACAACGTGGATGCGGTTGTTGCGGGCCCGGTCGGTGAGGGCACCGCGCAGCGCGGCGGCCTTCATCTTCTTCGGGGTCCGCTGCGAGTAGTCACGCGGCACGGGGCCGTGGACGACGCCACCGCCGGCGAACTGCGGCGCACGGGTCGAACCCTGGCGCGCGCGGCCGGTGCCCTTCTGGCGGTACGGCTTCTTGCCACCGCCGCGGACCTCGCCGCGGGACTTGACCTTGTGCGTGCCCTGACGGGCCGCGGCCAGCTGCGCGACGACGACCTGGTGGATCAGCGGGATGCTGACCTTGGCGTCGAAGATCTCGCCCGGGAGCTCAACGGTCCCGGCGGTGTCGCCGGAGGGCGACAGAATGTCAATGGTGCTCATAGTCCTCAGGCCCCCTTGGCCGCGGTGCGGACCAGGACGAGGCCGCCGTTCGGACCAGGAACTGCGCCCTTGATGAGGAGCAGGCCCTTCTCCGCGTCAACGGCGTGAACGGTCAGGTTCTGGGTGGTGACCCGCTCGTTGCCCATGCGACCCGCCATGCGCATGCCCTTGAAGACACGGCCGGGGGTGGCACAGCCACCGATGGAACCGGGCATGCGGTGCACACGGTGGGCACCGTGGGACGCCTTGCCACCCTTGAAGTTGTGACGCTTCATGACACCGGCGAAGCCCTTGCCCTTGCTCTTGCCCGTGACGTCAACCTTGACGCCGGACTCGAACACCTCGGCAGTGATCTCCTGGCCGAGCGTGTACTCGCTCGCGTCGGAGGTGCGAAGCTCCACCAGGTGGCGGCGGGGGGTCACGTCGGCCTTGGCGAAGTGGCCCTTGAGGGGCTTGTTCACCTTGCGAGGGTCGATCTCGCCGAAGGCGATCTGGACCGACTCGTAGCCGTCGGAGTCATTCGTACGGACCTGGGTAACGACGCAGGGCCCGGCCTTGACAACGGTCACCGGGACGACACGGTTGTTCTCGTCCCAGACCTGGGTCATGCCGAGCTTCTCGCCCAGGACGCCCTTGATCTGCTTAGCCATCTTCTCCGCGCCTCTCAGAGCTTGATCTCGATGTCAACGCCGGCCGGAAGGTCCAGGCGCATCAGCGAGTCAACGGTCTTGGGCGTCGGGTCGAGGATGTCGATCAGGCGCTTGTGCGTGCGCATCTCGAAGTGCTCGCGCGAGTCCTTGTACTTGTGCGGCGACTTGATGACGCAGTACACGTTCTTCTCAGTGGGCAGCGGCACCGGGCCCGCGACCGACGCACCAGTGCGCGTCACCGTCTCGACGATCTTCTTCGCCGAGGAGTCGATGACCTCGTGGTCGTAGGCCTTGAGCCGGATGCGGATCTTCTGTCCCGCCATGGCTACTTTGTAGTCCTGTCTCTCGAAAGCTCTGGAACCCGAGGGGTTCTACCAACTCTTCTCCGACCCACGCGGTCGGGCGTGTCGCAGTCTCACTGACACGGATTTCCCGAAGGATTTCCCTGCTAGGGGCTGCGGCGCTGAAGACCGCGCGGTGGGGGAAGAACACCCACCGGGTGCCTGGCTGAAGGCACCCCGCTGAGCTTCCCGGAAGATTCCCGTACGTCCGCCTCAGCGCTGCCTCTCGACAGATCAGGCGACGAGTACTGTGGGACTCGCTTCCGGTCCTCCCGGCGGGAGGCGCGCAGCATCGGCACTCAACCGAGCAACCCCGACAGTCTGCCATACGGGGCATGCCGGGGGCCAATCGAGCCGGAGAGCGTACCCGGTGCGGGGCGGGGGTCAAACTCGGGGTGCGCCACCGCGCACCCGAAGTGAGGCAGACCCGGCACACCGCACGTGGCATGCCGGGCCCGCCTCCCACCCTGTCCGGTCAGCCGAGGGTCAGGCGCACTCGGACGAGCTGTTGTCGACGTGGAAGACGTAGCCGCCCTTCCAGTTGACGAGGTTCGAGGTGTTGGCCTCGTTCCTCATCACCGCGGAAATACCGACGCAGCGGCCTCCGCGCGCGAGGGTGCTGCTGTACACCGGGCCCGCGTACTGGGAGAACTTGCCGTTGTCGCGATCACCGGCCGACTTGTTGTCGCCCGGCCAGATCCGCAGATCCATGTAGTTGGCGCCGCCGGGCGTGTTGTTGTCGAGGATCGCGCAGGCGCTCTTGCCCTTCATGTAGAAGAACAGCGTCGCGTGGCGCTTGCTCGCACTGGGCAGCGGCTTGGCGTCGGTGAATTCGTACCCGCTGCCGCAGACGCTCGCGGATGCGGCGGATGCCGTGGTGGCGGGCACGGCTACGCCCATCACGGCGAGCGCGGAGCCCGCGACGGCCACACGTGTCAGGTTCCTGCCGAACGAAGACACAAGTCCCCCTGAGATGGTTGTGCTGGTCGAGTACCTCTGAAGTCGAGGGGGAAATCGAACCCCGTTCGAGTGGAGGCGACAGGACCTTAGCCACCGGGACTCTTCATTGACTCTTTCCCTTTGGAAGAGTCACTCTCCGCAAGGATCGGTGTGGCGGGAGGTCAGCCCTGGGCGATGGATGCGACGAGGTCCGCCCACGCGGTGGGCGTGAGCGCGAGCCGGGGGCCTTGCGCGGTCTTGGAGTCGCGGACGTGGACAACGCCGGGGGTGGTCGCCACCTCAACGCAGTCGTTGATGTCGCTGCTGTCGCTGTAGCTGCTCTTGAACCACTCCAGCCCGGAATCGTCCCCGGCTGAGGTCTTGCGGATCATGTCTTTCCCAGCACTTGCTCGACGAAGGCCAGCGACTCCCGTGGCGTGAGAGCCTGGGCCCGGATCATTCCATACCGCAGCTCAAGGATTCGGAGCTGTTTCGGATCGGAGACCGCGCGACCACTGAAGGCCCCTTCAGAGCGCCCCACCGCCGTTCCGTCCCTGAACTTCAGCACCTGAGTCTCCCCCTGCATCCCGGCCCCGGGGGCGACAGCGAGTCCGGGCTCGGCCTCCTGCTCGTCGAGGCCCTGGCCGACCGCTGGGGCGTCACCTCGGGCCCCACCCCACGCAAGACCGTGTGGGCAGAGCTGGCCCTGGGCGCTCCCGCCCGGCTTAACCGCGGTGGGGGATGACGATGTGCCCGAACGTGTCGCACCCCGGACACGACCAGTTACCGGTGACGTCTGCCGCCAGGTACTCGCGGCACACGGGACAGTTCAGCTTGACCACCCCGTCGGGGTACCAGGGCACGAAGGCCCCGCACCGGTTCTCCTCGCGTGGACAGTCGCAGTCGCCTCGTCCGGGCTCGCTCACATGCGGCGGCGGTTTCGGTTCCTCTTCCCTGCCCCGCCGCGACCACGGCCACGGCCAGGTGACGATGCGCAGCACCGGGGACACGAGCCAGGACACAACAGCCTTGACGATCCGCACCGGTTCCCCTACCCACGTCGGACACCCAATAGGTCTGTTCTAGGCCGGAGTTGGCCCCCCGCACATGAGTACCCGTACCTAGCGTCCGGTCGCCGCGGCCGCGCTGTCCACCGGATCGCGAATA
This sequence comes from Streptomyces sp. E11-3, assembly GCF_046540415.1. Taxonomy (NCBI): domain Bacteria; kingdom Bacillati; phylum Actinomycetota; class Actinomycetes; order Kitasatosporales; family Streptomycetaceae; genus Streptomyces; species Streptomyces sp. E11-3. Next base: position 3,030,923 of record NZ_JAZGRL010000001.1, read on the forward strand.
CCGCGACCCGGTCAGCCGCGTCGCGGCGGGCCGCGACTTCGGTGACCGCGACGCGGCGGGCCACGACATCAAAGCTCTTAAGTAACGCTCTTAAAGACGGAGGGAAATACCCCTCCCTACCCCTCCAGTCCCCCGTCACCCACAAGGGTGATCTCTGCCAACTGGGCTGGATTTCGGGCGGGTTGGCGGGCATATGCTCGCCGCGACAACCCAAAATATGAGACGACCCCCGCCGGGACTAACGATCCCGGACGAGGGTCTGACCAACGAGGAAGTAGCACCTTCCCCATGGCTCAGCAGAACTCTAGCGCGCCCTCGCGCGCCTCGTCCGCCGTTCCCGGACGCGCCACCCGATCCGGTGTCGTCCACGACAACGTCCGGCACACCAGCCGGTACACCGTGGTCGGCAACCACCTCGCCCAGCACCGGGACCTGTCCCTGCTGGCGATCGGGCTCGCCGTCCACATCCAGTCGCTGCCCTCCAGGTCCCGGATCGGCATCAAGTTCCTCGCGGCCCGCTTCCCGGAGAGCGAGTACCGCATCGCCGCCGCCCTGCGGGAGTTGGAGTCGCACGGCTACCTGCGGCGCACCCGCGAGCGACTACCGAGCGGCCAGGTCGTCACCCGTACGGTGTCCTGCAACCAGCCGGGTGCGGCGCCCTCGTCCCCGCCACGGCCAGCCGCACCAGCGCGGCCCGCCCCGGCACCCGCGCCACCCCCGGCCGCCGC
>NZ_JAZGRL010000001.1:3031750-3037837 GCF_046540415.1 Streptomyces sp. E11-3
ACCGCGTACGCCGGCGTCGACACCACCACCCCCGCTCCCCGAGCCCGAGACCCCCGACCCGGACCGGCTGCACGCCGGCGCCGAACTCCTCGCCGACCTGCACCGCCACGAACCGCGGTTACTCCTCGCCGAGCGGGACGTACACCGCCTCACCCCCGCCGCCGCGGCCTGGCTGGAACGCGGGGCCTCGCCCGACGCCGTACGCCGGACCCTCACCGCGCGCCTCCCGGAACCTCTGGGGCACCCGGCCGGGCTGCTCGCCCACCGCCTCACCGCGCTGCTGCCACCACCCCTGCCCACCGGCCCGCGAGGCCCTGACCCACTCCAGACCTGCGAGGAGTGCGACCGCGCCTTCTGCGCCCCTGAGCCCGGCCACTGCCTCGACTGTCGAACCGACTCCTACTCCCTGGAGGCCGCCTAGCATGAACGTGACGACCCTTGCCCCTGGGCACAGACGAGGAGCGCACGCCATGACCATTACCCCGGACGAAACACGGAAGGTCAGCCCTCAGTACCGGGCGATGCGCGACACCGTCGAACAGATGCGGGACAGACTGCCCGGCAAATTCGAGATCACCAAAGAAGGGATCGTCCACGACATGATGGCCCCGGGGCGTCCGCATGAATACACCGCCGGACTGGTCAGCCGCCGCCTGGAGAAGAACATGCCGGACGCGATCTGGGCGTTCATGGGTACCCCCGACGTGGAGGACGAACCCGAGGGCATCAAGCGCCATCCCGACGTCATGGTGATCGCTCGGGAAGACATGGAAGGCGAGGGCTCCTTCCACCCCAGTACCCTCATCGCCGCGATCGAGATCGTCTCCCGCTCCAACCCCGACAACGACTGGGTAAGCAAGATGCGGGACTACCCCCTCCTCGGAATCCCCATCTACGCGATCTTCGACCCGCGCACCGGCACCGGAGCAGTCCTGTCCGAGATCCACCCGACGCCGCAGGGCCCGCGCTACGCCACCCGTAAGGACTTTGTCTACGGCGAGGACGTCACCATCGGCGAGTGGACCATCTCGACCGACGGCCTGCCCCGCTACGGGCAGTCGTAGAAGCGCGGCACGAAGAACCCGGAACGGCCGAAGCCCCCGCACACCAGGCAGGTGTACAGGGGCTTCGGTTCAAGCAGCAGCTCGCAGAGCGGCTACCAGGTCAGAGCGTCGATCAGGCGACGATCTTGGTGACCTGGCCGGCGCCGACGGTCCGGCCACCCTCACGGATGGCGAACTTCAGGCCCTCCTCCATGGCGACGGGCTGGATGAGCTTGACGTTCATCTCAGTGTTGTCGCCCGGCATGACCATCTCGGTGCCCTCGGGGAGCTCCACCACGCCGGTCACGTCCGTGGTACGGAAGTAGAACTGCGGGCGGTAGTTGTTGAAGAACGGGGTGTGGCGGCCACCCTCGTCCTTCGACAGGATGTAGGCCTGGGCCTCGAACTCGGTGTGCGGCGTGACCGAACCGGGCTTGATGATGACCTGGCCGCGCTCGACGTCCTCGCGCTTGATGCCACGGAGGAGCAGACCGACGTTCTCACCGGCCTGGCCCTCGTCGAGCAGCTTGCGGAACATCTCGATGCCGGTGACCGTGGTGGTGGTCTTCTCGGTCTTGATGCCGATGATGTCGACGGTCTCGTTGACCTTGAGGACACCACGCTCGATACGACCGGTGACGACGGTGCCACGACCGGTGATCGTGAAGACGTCCTCGATCGGCATCAGGAACGGCTTGTCGACGTCACGCTCGGGCTGCGGGATGGACTCGTCGACGGCCTTCATCAGGTCGAGGACGGTCTGGCCCCACTCCTTGTCACCCTCGAGCGCCTTGAGCGCCGAGACCTTGACGACCGGCAGGTCGTCGCCCGGGAACTCGTACTCGGAGAGGAGCTCACGGACCTCGAGCTCGACGAGCTCCAGGATCTCCTCGTCGTCCACCATGTCGGCCTTGTTCAGGGCGACGACGATGTACGGAACGCCGACCTGGCGGGCCAGGAGCACGTGCTCCTTGGTCTGCGGCATCGGGCCGTCGGTGGCGGCGACCACGAGGATGGCGCCGTCCATCTGCGCGGCACCGGTGATCATGTTCTTGATGTAGTCCGCGTGACCGGGGCAGTCGACGTGGGCGTAGTGACGCGCCTCGGTCTGGTACTCGACGTGCGCGATGGAGATCGTGATACCGCGCTGGCGCTCCTCAGGAGCCTTGTCGATCTGGTCAAAGGCCGAGGCCTCGTTCAGGTCGGGGTACGCGTCGTGCAGCACCTTGGTAATGGCGGCCGTGAGGGTCGTCTTACCGTGGTCGATGTGACCGATGGTGCCGATGTTGACGTGCGGCTTAGTCCGCTCGAACTTCGCCTTCGCCACTGGGTCCTCCTGTGGAGTGGTTCTGGTACGCCTTACTCATCGGCGCCAGGTGATCTTTGCTGGGATGCCGGGGCCCCGGGGCGTTCCGTCCTGAAGTAGGCGGAACGCCCCTGAGGCACCGGTGACAAGCCTAAAGCGTGAACTCGGGTGAGTTACTCGCCCTTGGCCTTCGCGATGATCTCCTCGGCGACGTTCCGGGGAACCTCGGCGTAGGAGTCGAACTGCATCGAGTAGCTTGCGCGACCCGAAGTCTTGCTGCGGAGGTCTCCGACGTAGCCGAACATCTCCGAAAGCGGCACGAGGCCCTTCACGACGCGGGCGCCGCTGCGCTCCTCCATGGCCTGGATCTGGCCACGGCGGGAGTTGATGTCGCCGATGACGTCACCCATGTAGTCCTCGGGCGTGGTGACCTCGACGGCCATCATCGGCTCGAGCAGCACGGGGCTCGCCTTGCGCGCGGCCTCCTTGAACGCCTGCGAACCGGCGATCTTGAAGGCGAGCTCGGAGGAGTCGACCTCGTGGTAGGCACCGTCGATCAGGGTGACGCGGACGCCCACCATCTCGTAACCGGCCAGGATGCCGAACTGCATGGCCTCCTGCGCACCGGCGTCCACCGAGGGGATGTACTCCCGCGGGATACGGCCACCGGTGACCTTGTTCACGAACTCGTAGGACGCGTCGCCGCCCTCGATCGGCTCGATCGCGATCTGCACCTTGGCGAACTGACCGGTACCACCGGTCTGCTTCTTGTGGGTGAAGTCCACGCGCTCGACGGTCTTGCGGATCGTCTCGCGGTACGCGACCTGCGGCTTGCCGACGTTGGCCTCGACCTTGAACTCGCGGCGCATACGGTCGACGAGGACGTCGAGGTGAAGCTCGCCCATACCACCGATGATGGTCTGGCCGGTCTCCTCGTCCGAGTGGACCTGGAAGGAGGGGTCCTCCTCCGCGAGACGCTGGATGGCGACACCCAGCTTCTCCTGGTCACCCTTGGACTTGGGCTCGATCGCGACCTGGATGACCGGAGCCGGGAAGTCCATGGACTCCAGGATCACGGGCTTCTTGTCGTCGCACAGCGTCTCACCGGTGGTGGTCTGCTTCAGGCCCATCACGGCGACGATGTCGCCGGCGCCCACCGAGTCGATCTCCTCACGCTTGTTCGCGTGCATGCGGTAGATCTTGCCGATGCGCTCCTTCTTGCCCTTGACGGAGTTCAGCACCGCGGTGCCGGCCTCCAGGCGTCCGGAGTAGACCCGGATGAAGGTGAGCTTGCCCAGGTGCGGGTCGCTCGCGATCTTGAAGGCCAGGGCGGACAGCGGCTCGTCGTCGTTCGGCTTGCGCTCGATGACCAGCTCGGGGTCCTTGACGTCGTGGCCCTCGACGGACTCGACGTCCAGGGGCGACGGCAGGTAACGCACGACCGCGTCGAGCAGGGGCTGCACGCCCTTGTTCTTGAACGCGGTGCCGCAGAACACGGGGGTGACGGTGGTGCCGCCGCCCTTGCCGGAGGCGATGGTGATACGGCGGATCGCCGCGTACAGCTGCTCCACGGAAGGCTCCTGGCCCTCCAGGTACAGCTCCATGACCTCTTCGTCGTTCTCCGCGACGGCCTCGAGCAGCTTGCCGCGCCACTCGTCGGCGGCCTCGGTGTGCGTGGCCGGGATGTCGACGATGTCGTACGCCTCGCCCTTGGCGGCCTCGGCCGACCAGACGAACGCCTTCATCGTGACCAGGTCGACGACACCCTTGAAGTCCATCTCAGCGCCGATCGGCAGCTGCATGACCAGCGGGGTCGCGCCCAGGCGGTCGACGATCATGTCCACGCAGCGGTGGAACTCGGCGCCGGTACGGTCCAGCTTGTTGACGAAGCAGATACGCGGCACGCCGTAGCGGTCCGCCTGACGCCAGACGGTCTCGGACTGCGGCTCGACACCGGCAACACCGTCGAACACCGTCACGGCACCGTCGAGGACGCGCAGCGAGCGCTCCACCTCGACGGTGAAGTCGACGTGACCCGGGGTGTCGATGATGTTGATGGTGTGATCGACGTCCTCGAGCGGCCAGTGGCAGGTCGTCGCGGCGGACGTGATCGTGATGCCGCGCTCCTGCTCCTGCTCCATCCAGTCCATCGTGGCGGCGCCGTCGTGGACCTCACCGATCTTGTACGAAACACCGGTGTAGAACAGGATCCGCTCGGTGGTCGTCGTCTTGCCCGCGTCGATGTGGGCCATGATCCCAATGTTGCGGACCTTGGCCAGGTCAAGCGAAGTGGTGGCCATAAGGCTCAGTCTTCTCTCGGTCTCGATGTGGGTAGTGACTACCAGCGGTAGTGCGCGAAGGCCTTGTTGGACTCGGCCATCTTGTGCGTGTCCTCACGCTTCTTGACGGCAGCACCGAGGCCGTTCGAGGCGTCGAGCAGCTCGTTCATCAGGCGCTCGGTCATCGTCTTCTCACGACGGGCGCGGGAGTAACCCACGAGCCAGCGCAGCGCGAGCGTGTTGGCGCGACCGGGCTTGACCTCGATCGGCACCTGGTAGGTGGCGCCACCGACACGGCGGGACTTGACCTCGAGGGTCGGCTTGATGTTCTCGAGCGCGCGCTTGAGCGTGATGACCGGGTCGTTGCCGGACTTCTCGCGCAGGCCCTCCATGGCGCCGTACACGATGCGCTCGGCGGTGGAGCGCTTGCCGTTCAGCAGCACCTTGTTGATGAGCGAGGTCACCAGAGGAGAACCGTAGACCGGGTCGATGATGACCGGGCGCTTCGGGGCGGGGCCCTTACGAGGCATTCTTACTTCTCCTTCTTGGCGCCGTAGCGGCTGCGGGCCTGCTTGCGGTTCTTGACACTCTGGGTGTCGAGCGCACCGCGGATGATCTTGTAGCGAACACCCGGCAGGTCCTTCACACGACCGCCACGCACGAGCACGATGGAGTGCTCCTGCAGGTTGTGCCCCTCACCCGGGATGTACGCCGTGACCTCGATACCCGAGGTCAGACGCACACGCGCGACCTTACGGAGGGCCGAGTTCGGCTTCTTCGGGGTGGTGGTGAACACACGCGTGCAGACGCCACGGCGCTGGGGCGAAGCCTCCAGGGCCGGGGTCTTCGTCTTCTCGACCTTGTCCTGCCGGCCCTTCCGGACCAGCTGCTGGATCGTAGGCACTACTTCTCCGGTTTCTGTGTGCCGTATAAAGCTAACCTGGAACATCTCCGACCCACGCGGTCGGGTGTGTCGAATACCGCGGACTCCCGCTGACTAAGGCGGGAAGGGCGCAGATTGCGGTGTGACTCAGCCGAGGCTCGCCACGCGGACTTAGGCACGCACGGGAGCCTGGGCACACCCCAGGCACAAGGTCTGAGCGTACCTACCCTATGGGCTCTGGTCAAAAGAGAAGGACTCGCCCAGAGCGGAAACGCCGCAGACAGGCCCTGGGCACGTCAGCCGCCCATCGCCGCACCCATCACACCGAACGCGATGATCATGAGCCAGAAGACGATGGCCGCGTAGCCGAGGACCAGTCCGGTCACCGCGGAGCCGTCCCCGCGCTCGCCGGTACGCGCGATCGCGGCGCGGGCGGTGTGCCCCAGGATCACCGCGGGGACGGCGGTCATCCCCATGGTCACCGGGGTGAGCAGCCCGCAGACCAGAGCGCCGGTGGCCCAGCCGTTGGTGGTCTGCGGGGGCGGCGGGGCCGGCCAGAACGTCTGCGGCACCGGG
>NZ_JAZGRL010000001.1:3037908-3131271 GCF_046540415.1 Streptomyces sp. E11-3
ACCGGGGGCATCTGGGGCGGTGGGTACATCTGCGGCTGGGGATAGGGCATCGGGGGCCGGTACACCGGCACCGGGCCCTGCGGGAGATCGGCGAGCAGTGCGTTGAGCTCGCCGTAGGTACCGGCCTTGTAGAGCCTGCTCAGCCGCTCGTCATAGGCGGGCTTGGTGAGCCGCCCCTCGGCGAACCCGGCCTTCAGCACATCGGCCGCGCGCTCCCGGTCCGCATCCGAGGCGCGCATCATCGAGTTCTGTCCGGCCTGCCAGCCGTGAAACTCCATCGACATGTCAGCACCTCACCGCCTCTCCCCCTTGTGCCCGCCTCCATAGTCTCTGACGTTTGGCGCTTACGGCCAGGTTCCCAGGAGACCGGTTCTCACGGGTTCCGGCAAGAACGCCGCAGGGCGGCTCCCCCCATCGGGAGAGCCGCCCTGCGGTGTGGTGCTGTCGCCTACTGGTTGTACGGACCGTAGTCGTAGTCCTCCAGCGGAACGGCCTGGCCGGAGCCGGTGCCGAACGGCGAGTAGTCGATGTCGTCGTAGCCGACGGCCGAGTACATCGCGGCCTTGGCCTCCTCGGTGGGCTCCACCCGGATGTTGCGGTAGCGGGACAGACCCGTACCGGCCGGGATGAGCTTACCGATGATGACGTTCTCCTTGAGGCCGATCAGGGAGTCCGACTTGGCGTTGATCGCCGCGTCGGTCAGAACCCTGGTCGTCTCCTGGAAGGACGCCGCCGACAGCCACGACTCGGTGGCGAGCGAGGCCTTGGTGATACCCATCAGCTGCGGACGGCCGGAGGCCGGGTGGCCGCCTTCCTTGACCACACGACGGTTCTCGGTCTCGAACTTGCCACGCTCGACCAGCTCGCCCGGCAGCAGCTCCGCGTCGCCGGACTCGATGATCGTCACCCGGCGCAGCATCTGCCGGATGATGATCTCGATGTGCTTGTCGTGGATCGCCACGCCCTGCGAGTTGTAGACCTTCTGGACCTCGCCGACCAGGTGGACCTGGACCGCACGCTGGCCGAGGATGCGCAGCACGTCGTGCGGGTTCTCGGTACCCACGGTGAGCTTCTGGCCCACCTGGACGTGGTCGCCCTCGCCCACCAGCAGGCGGGAGCGCTTGGAGATCGGGAACGCCGTCTCGTCGCTGCCGTCGTCCGGGGTGACGACGATCTTCTTGGTCTTCTCGGTCTCCTCGATACGGACCCGACCGGCCGACTCCGAGATCGGAGCCATACCCTTCGGCGACCGGGCCTCGAAGAGCTCGACGACACGCGGCAGACCCTGGGTGATGTCGTCACCGGCCACACCACCGGTGTGGAAGGTACGCATCGTCAGCTGGGTGCCGGGCTCACCGATGGACTGGGCGGCGATGATGCCGACCGCCTCACCGATGTCGACCAGCTTGCCGGTGGCCAGCGAACGGCCGTAGCAGAAGGCACAGGTGCCGACCGCCGACTCACAGGTCAGGACCGAACGGGTCTTGACCTCCTCGACGCCGTTGGCGACCAGGGCGTCGATCAGGACGTCACCCAGGTCGACGTTGGCCGGCGCGATGACCTTGCCGTCGATCACGACGTCCTCGGCGAGCATCCGCGCGTACACCGACGACTCGACGTTGTCGGCCTTGCGGAGCACACCGTCGGCGCCCTTGCTGGCGATCTTCAGCTTGAGGCCGCGGTCGGTGCCGCAGTCCTCTTCGCGGATGATGACGTCCTGCGAGACGTCCACCAGACGACGGGTCAGGTAACCCGAGTCGGCGGTACGCAGGGCGGTGTCCGCCAGACCCTTACGGGCACCGTGCGTGGAGATGAAGTACTCCAGTACGGACAGACCCTCACGGAACGACGCCTTAATGGGCCGCGGGATGGTCTCGTTCTTGGCGTTGGACACCAGACCACGCATACCCGCGATCTGACGCATCTGCATCATGTTTCCTCGAGCACCGGAGTCCACCATCATGAAGATGGGGTTGGTCTTCGGGAAGTTCGCGTTCATGGCCTCGGCGACGTCGTTGGTCGCCCGGGTCCAGATGGTGATCAGTTCGTTGGTGCGCTCGTCCTTGGTGATCAGACCGCGCTCGTACTGCTTCTGGACCTTCTCGTCCTGGGCCTCGTAGCCCGCGACGATCTCCTTCTTCGCCTCGGGAACGACGACGTCGGAGATGGCGACGGTGACACCGGAGCGGGTCGCCCAGTGGAAACCGGCCGCCTTCAGGTTGTCGAGCGTCGCCGCCACGATGACCTTGGGGTAGCGCTCGGCGAGGTCGTTGACGATCTCGGAGAGCTGCTTCTTGCCCACCGAGTAGTCGACGAACGGGTAGTCCTCGGGCAGCAGCTCGTTGAAGAGCGCGCGGCCCAGGGTCGTACGCAGCCGGAAGGTGTCACCCTGCTGCCACTCGGGCTCGCCCTCCTCGCGCGCCGGCGGGGTCCAGCCGCGCGGCGGGATGGTGCCCACCGGGAAGCGGACGTCGATCGGCGCCTGGAGCGAGAGCTCCTTGGCGTCGAAGGCCATGACCGCCTCGGCCGTCGAGGCGAAGGACCGGCCCTCACCCTTGACGTCCCGCATCTCCTTGTCCGTGGTGAGGAAGAAGAGACCGAGCACCATGTCCTGGGTGGGCATGGTCACGGGACGGCCGTCGGCCGGCTTGAGGATGTTGTTCGAGGACAGCATCAGGATGCGGGCCTCGGCCTGCGCCTCCGCGGACAGCGGCAGGTGCACGGCCATCTGGTCACCGTCGAAGTCCGCGTTGAACGCGGTGCAGACGAGCGGGTGGATCTGGATGGCCTTGCCCTCGACCAGCTGCGGCTCGAAGGCCTGGATGCCGAGGCGGTGCAGCGTGGGTGCACGGTTCAGCAGCACCGGGTGCTCGGCGATGACCTCTTCGAGCACGTCGTACACGACCGTGCGGCCGCGCTCGACCATGCGCTTGGCGCTCTTGATGTTCTGCGCGTGGTTCAGGTCGACCAGGCGCTTCATCACGAACGGCTTGAAGAGCTCCAGCGCCATGTACTTCGGCAGACCGCACTGGTGCAGCTTGAGCTGCGGGCCGACGACGATGACGGAACGCGCGGAGTAGTCCACACGCTTACCGAGCAGGTTCTGACGGAAACGACCCTGCTTGCCCTTCAGCATGTCGCTGAGGGACTTCAGCGGGCGGTTACCGGGACCGGTGACCGGGCGACCGCGGCGGCCGTTGTCGAACAGCGCGTCGACGGCCTCCTGCAGCATCCGCTTCTCGTTGTTCACGATGATCTCGGGGGCACCGAGGTCAAGGAGACGCTTGAGGCGGTTGTTGCGGTTGATCACACGGCGGTACAGGTCGTTCAGGTCGGAGGTCGCGAAGCGGCCACCGTCCAGCTGCACCATCGGACGCAGGTCCGGCGGGATGACCGGCACGCAGTCCAGCACCATGCCCTTGGGGCTGTTGCTGGTCTGCAGGAACGCCGAGACGACCTTGAGGCGCTTGAGCGCACGGGTCTTCTTCTGACCCTTGCCGGTACGGATGATCTCGCGGAGGCGCTCGGCCTCCTCGTCCAGGTCGAAGGACTCCAGGCGCTTCTGCAGCGCCGCGGCACCCATCGAGCCGTCGAAGTACGTGCCGAAGCGGTCACGCAGCTCGCGGTAGAGCAGCTCGTCGCCCTCGAGGTCCTGGACCTTGAGGCTCTTGAAGCGGTTCCACACCTCGTCGAGACGGTCGATCTCGCGCTGCGCACGGTCACGCAGCTGCTTCATCTCACGCTCGGCGCCCTCTCGCACCTTGCGGCGCACATCGGCCTTGGCGCCCTCGGCCTCAAGCTCGGCCAGGTCGGTCTCGAGCTTCTTGGCGCGGGCCTCGAGGTCGGAGTCGCGACGGTTCTCGATCTGCTGGCGCTCGACGGAGACGTGGGTCTCCAGCGACGGCAGGTCGCGGGTACGACGCTCGTCGTCCACGTACGTGATCATGTACGCGGCGAAGTAGATGACCTTCTCAAGGTCCTTCGGGGCGAGGTCGAGCAGGTAGCCAAGGCGCGAGGGAACGCCCTTGAAGTACCAGATGTGGGTGACGGGAGCGGCCAGCTCAATGTGGCCCATCCGCTCACGACGCACCTTGGCGCGAGTGACCTCGACGCCGCAGCGCTCGCAGATGATGCCCTTGAAGCGGACACGCTTGTACTTACCGCAGTAGCACTCCCAGTCCCGGGTCGGACCGAAGATCTTCTCGCAGAAGAGTCCGTCCTTTTCGGGCTTGAGGGTGCGGTAGTTGATGGTCTCCGGCTTTTTGACCTCGCCGTGGGACCAGGTTCGGATGTCGTCCGCGGTCGCCAGGCCGATCCGCAGCTCGTCGAAGAAGTTGACGTCGAGCACTGTCGTCAATCCCTCTTTCAGGGTCGTGCCCCTCGCGTTAGCGAAAAATGGGCTCTACATCATGGTCTGTACGGGTCCGGGGCGACCGGGGCTCCTGGTAGGGAGCCCCGGCCAGGCCCGTCAGACCTCTTCGACGCTGCTCGGCTCGCGCCGGGACAGGTCGATACCGAGCTCCTCCGCGGCGCGGAAGACGTCCTCATCCGTGTCGCGCATCTCGATGGACATACCGTCCGAGGACAGCACCTCCACGTTCAGGCACAGGGACTGCATCTCCTTGATGAGCACCTTGAAGGACTCGGGGATGCCGGGCTCGGGGATGTTCTCGCCCTTGACGATGGCCTCGTAGACCTTCACGCGGCCGGTGACGTCGTCGGACTTGATGGTCAGCAGCTCCTGGAGGGCGTACGCGGCGCCGTATGCCTCCAGCGCCCACACCTCCATCTCACCGAAGCGCTGACCACCGAACTGGGCCTTACCACCCAGCGGCTGCTGGGTGATCATCGAGTACGGGCCGGTCGACCGCGCGTGCAGCTTGTCGTCGACCAGGTGGTGGAGCTTGAGGATGTACATGTACCCGATCGAGATCGGGTCCGGGAACGGCTCACCCGAACGGCCGTCGAACAGCCGCGCCTTGCCGGACGGCAGCACCATGCGGTCGCCGTCGCGGTTGGGCAGGGCGTGCTCGAACAGGCCCGTGAGCTCGTCCTCGCGCGCGCCGTCGAAGACCGGGGTCGCGACGTTCGTACGGGTCTCGACGCGGTCGGCGCCGATGGCCTGCAGGCGCTGCGCCCACTGGTCGTCCAGCCCGGAGACGTCCCAGCCCTGGCTGGCGAGCCAGCCGAGGTGGATCTCCAGCACCTGTCCCGGGTTCATTCGGGACGGCACACCCAGCGGGTTGAGGATGATGTCGACCGGGGTGCCGTCCTCCAGGAACGGCATGTCCTCGATCGGCAGGATCTTGGAGATGACGCCCTTGTTGCCGTGACGGCCGGCGAGCTTGTCACCATCGGTGATCTTGCGCTTCTGCGCGACGTAGACGCGCACCAGCTGGTTCACGCCCGGCGGCAGCTCGTCGCCCTCTTCGCGGTCGAAGACGCGGACGCCGATGACCTTGCCGATCTCGCCGTGCGGGACCTTCAGCGAGGTGTCACGGACCTCACGGGCCTTCTCACCGAAGATCGCGCGGAGCAGGCGCTCCTCCGGGGTCAGCTCGGTCTCACCCTTGGGCGTGACCTTGCCGACCAGGATGTCGCCGGCGACGACCTCGGCACCGATCCGGATGATGCCGCGCTCGTCGAGGTCGGCGAGGACCTCCTCGGAGACGTTCGGGATGTCCCGGGTGATCTCCTCCGGGCCGAGCTTGGTGTCACGGGCGTCGACCTCGTGCTCCTCGATGTGGATCGAGGAGAGGACGTCGTCCTGTACGAGGCGCTGCGACAGGATGATCGCGTCCTCGTAGTTGTAGCCCTCCCACGGCATGAACGCCACGAGCAGGTTCTTGCCGAGCGCCATCTCGCCGTCTTCGGTCGCCGGACCGTCGGCGAGCACCTGGCCCTCGACGACCCGGGCGCCCTCGTCGACCAGGACCTTCTGGTTGACGGACGTGCCCTGGTTGGAGCGGGAGAACTTGGCGACGCGGTACGTGGTGTACGTGCCGTCGTCGTTGGCGACGGTGATGTAGTCGGCCGAGACCTCCTGGACGACACCGTCCTTCTCGGCCTTGATCACGTCACCGGCGTCGACCGCGCAGCGGTACTCCATGCCGGTGCCGACGAGCGGGGACTCGGCGGTGATCAGCGGCACGGCCTGGCGCATCATGTTCGCGCCCATCAGGGCGCGGTTGGCGTCGTCGTGCTCGAGGAACGGGATCATCGCGGTGGCGACCGACACCATCTGGCGCGGCGAGACGTCCATGTAGTCGACGTCGTCGCCCGGGATGTAGTCGATCTCGCCGCCACGGCGGCGGACCAGGACACGGGCCTCTTCGAAGCGCATGTCCTCGCCGAGCGTGGCGTTGGCCTGCGCGATGACGAAGCGGTCCTCTTCGTCGGCGGTCAGGTAGTCGACGTGGTCGGTGACGACACCCTCGACGACCTTGCGGTACGGCGTCTCGACGAAGCCGAAGGCGTTGACCCGGCCGTACGAGGCGAGCGAACCGATCAGACCGATGTTCGGGCCTTCAGGGGTCTCAATCGGGCACATACGGCCGTAGTGAGACGGGTGCACGTCACGGACCTCGAAGCCGGCCCGCTCACGGGAGAGACCACCCGGGCCAAGCGCCGACAGACGGCGCTTGTGGGTGAGACCCGACAGCGGGTTGTTCTGGTCCATGAACTGCGACAGCTGGCTGGTGCCGAAGAACTCCTTGATGGAGGCGACGACCGGCCGGATGTTGATCAGGGTCTGCGGCGTGATCGCCTCGACGTCCTGGGTCGTCATGCGCTCACGCACGACGCGCTCCATCCGCGCCAGACCCGTACGGACCTGGTTCTGGATGAGCTCGCCGACGTTGCGCAGACGGCGGTTGCCGAAGTGGTCGATGTCGTCGGTCTCGACGACGACCTGGGCGCCGCTGTCGCCGACCGTCTCGGTCTCGCCGGCGTGCAGCTTCACCAGGTACTTGATCGAGGCGATGATGTCCTCGACCGTGAGGATGCCCGCGTCCAGCGGAGCGTCCGCGCCCAGCTTCTTGTTGACCTTGTAGCGGCCGACCTTGGCCAGGTCGTAGCGCTTGGGGTTGAAGTAGAGGTTCTCGAGCAGCGTCTGCGCGGCCTCACGCGTCGGGGGCTCGCCCGGGCGCAGCTTGCGGTAGATGTCGAGCAGCGCGTCGTCCTGGCCCTGGGTGTGGTCCTTCTCCAGGGTGGCGCGCATGGACTCGTACTCGCCGAACTCCTCGAGGATCTGCTCGGTGGTCCAGCCGAGCGCCTTCAGGAGGACGGTGACGGACTGCTTGCGCTTACGGTCGATGCGCACGCCGACCATGTCGCGCTTGTCGATCTCCATCTCCAGCCAGGCACCCCGGGACGGGATGATCTTGGCGGAGAAGATGTCCTTGTCGGACGTCTTGTCGATCGAGGAGTCGAAGTAGACGCCCGGCGAGCGGACCAGCTGGGACACGACGACACGCTCGGTGCCGTTGATGCAGAAGGTGCCCTTGTTGGTCATGAGCGGGAAGTCGCCCATGAAGACCGTCTGGGACTTGATCTCGCCGGTCTCGTTGTTGGTGAACTCGGCGGTGACGAAGAGCGGTGCGGCGTACGTGAAGTCGCGCTCCTTGCACTCGTCGATGGAGTTCTTCGGAGGCTCGAAGCGGTGGTCGCGGAACGTCAGCGACATCGACCCGGAGAAGTCCTCGATGGGGGAGATCTCCTCGAAGATCTCCTCGAGGCCGGACTTGGTGGGGACGTCTTGTCCGCTGTCCAGAGCCGCCTCGACACGAGCCTTCCAGGCGTCATTGCCGAGCAGCCAGTCAAAGCTCTCGGTCTGCAGCGCAAGAAGGTTCGGAACCTCGAGGGGCTCCTTGATCTTTGCAAAGGAGATGCGCAGCGGGGCGGTGCTGGCGCCGTTGTTCGTATTGGAGGTCGAGGCGTTGCGCGAGGCGGCCAAGAGGGGGTCCTTCCGAGGGCTCGGACTCACTACGCGCGTACCGGTCCCATATTTGAGCAGTCCAAGAGAAATCCCAGGTCAGGGACGTTCAATCAACGGTGCTCAAGCATGGGCATGCCCCTGGTGACGGGCAGGAGGCAGCTAACAGGCAGCGCAAAGGGTCAGTGTAGCCACTAGGCCCACTGATGTCCAGAGCGGGTTTTGATTCGACCCACGACTCCCTCTGAGGCTTGCTGTTGTCAGCACCTGCGGCAGACCCCTCGCCGCATAGGCGCCATATCCACACTGCCCTGTTCGCCAACGATCCATGCCTCGGATACGGATCGATGTGACGACGCGTCCTGAGAATTGCGCGCTGCGTGCGGTTCGTCAAGGCCCCCCTGCCCAAACCCGAGTACGACGAAGATCACCATACTCGGCCCAGCCACCTGTGCAAGGCACCCGTCACGGGAACGCCAAAGGGCGACCACCCGTATAGGTGATCGCCCTTGGCTAGCAGTCCGTTACACCCGAGGGTGCGCGAGACGAAGAGTCATCGACTCTGTGAGGTCACTTGACCTCGACGGAGGCGCCGGCGCCCTTGAGGGACTCGGCAGCCTTCTCCGCGACGTCCTTGGCGACCTTCTCGAGGACCGGCTTCGGGGTGCCGTCGACGAGGTCCTTGGCCTCCTTCAGACCCAGCGAGGTCAGCTCACGCACGACCTTGATGACCTGGATCTTCTTGTCGCCGGCGCCGGTCAGGATGACGTCGAACTCGTCCTGCTCGGCCTCGGCCTCGGCGGGGGCACCGGGGACACCGGCGACGGCAACGGCGGCCGGGGCGGCGGCGGTGACGTCGAACTTCTCCTCGAAGGCCTTCACGAACTCGGAGAGCTCGATGAGGGTCATCTCCTCGAACTGCGCGAGCAGGTCGTCCTGGGTGAGCTTCGCCATGATGGCGGTCCTTCCACTAATTCGGCTGGTGCCGGATGTACATGTGTGGCGGGCGTACGTTCGGGCCCGCTTCGACCGACGCCCTAGCGGGCGGCGGTCATGACGCGAGCCGAATTACTCGGCACCGCCCTGCTCGGCCTGCTTGGCACGAAGCGCCTCCGCGGTGCGGACGAACTTCGACGGGAGCGCCTGGAAGAGCGCGGCAGTCTGGGACTGCTTGCCCTTCATGGCGCCCGCCAGCTTGGCGAGCAGAACCTCGCGGGACTCGAGGTCCGCAAGCTTCTTGATCTCGTCGGCGGACAGCGCCTTGCCATCAAGGACACCGCCCTGAATGACGAGAGCGGGGTTCTCCTTGGCGAAGTCACGCAGACCCTTCGCCGCCTCGACCGGGTCACCGGTCACGAAGGCGACAGCCGTCGAGCCCTTGAGGTGCTCGTCCAGCTCGACCCCGGCCTCCTTGGCCGCGATCTTGGTCAGCGTGTTCTTCACCACACGGTACTGAGCGTTCTCGCCGAGAGAACGGCGGAGCTGCTTGAGCTGCGCCACGGACAGTCCGGTGTAGGACGTCACAACGGTTGCGTTGGATGCACGGAGCTTCTCCGTGATCTCTGCAACGGCTGCGACCTTGTCGGACGTCGCCATGTGCCTCGGCCTCCTTCCGGGGTGATGATCCTCGACTGACCTTTCGGTCAGCCGCGTTCGCCGGACCGCCTGTATCAGGCACGTGAAGAAGGGGGCTCTACATGACGAAACGCCCCGGCGCAGGCGCACGGGGCGTGGCTCGACCGGGCGAGACGAATCGACCGGGAGCAACTCCACAGACACCTGCGCGGGTCGTCCGCAGTTCAGCGGATCCTTCGGCCACCGCACCCACGATGTGGGCGCAGCAACGACCAGCGGTCTTTGGCTTCTGTGGAAGAGTACGCGAAGGCGTACGCGTCGAGCAAATCGGGCTCAATACCGGCCCGGACGCTGCTCGGACGCCTACTCAGGTGCCTGCTCTGGCGCCTGCTCAGGTGCCTGCTCGGACGCCCGCTCAGATGCCTGCTCGGACGCCTGCTCAGACGTCGCTGTCGATGCCGCCGAAGCCGTCCTCGCCGTCCCCGGCACCCCCGCCGGGGCCGTCCTCGCCCATCTCCTTCAGCATCTTGAGGAAATCGAACGTCTCGTCGGCCGGCGGGGCCTTCACCTCGGCCGCGGTGCCGTAGTCGGAGTACTTCGCCGACATCGTCACGGTGCCCTGGGGGCTGTCGATGCCGACGTCCATCCGGACCGGGTAACCGTCCTCGTTGACCCAGACCTCGGTGTCGTACCCCTCGATGCCGGCCTCTTCGATCGAGTCCAGGAGCTCGTCGCGCTTCTGCTCGTCCAGCATGCCGAGCGAGTCGTTGCTCTCCATCATCTCCGAGACGGTGAGCGTGCCCTTGTAGTGCTGGGTCTGTACGCCGTCGGTCTTCTCGGGTCCGACGTGCTTGAGGTTGGGCGACTCAAGGAGCACCGCCAGCTGCTGCGCCGGGTCCTGGTTCATGTCGTCCAGGCTGGCGGTCATCTGCTTGGTGAGGGCTTCGTCGCCGGACTCCTCGGCCATCGCGGCCAGGTCCATCTTCATCCAGCGCTTGCCGTCCATCTTCTCGGGAACGGCATCACCCATGTCCATGTACATGACGTTGTCGCGCCACAGCATCCGGATCTTGTCCGGGGCGCCCGGCGCCGACCCGAAGGCCGAGCCGTCAACCGTGACGTCCATCAGCGTCGGGTCCCAGCCCATGACGCCGGACATCTTCACCTCGCCGCCGCCCTCGATACCGTCCGGCATCGACATCGACATGTCGATCTTCGCCGACTTGGCGGTCGAGGTCTTCTCGTACGCGGCGGTGAGGGCCTCCGTCGCCGCCGAACGGGACTGGAGCTTCTTGCCCGCCTTCGTCGCGCCCTTGCCGGCGTCGTCACCGCCCGACCCCTGGCAGCCCGCGACACCCGCCAGTGCCACCGAGGCCACCAGTGCCATCCCGGCCCGCCGGTACGTACGTGTGCTCATGTCCCCACCCCTGTGTGATGTTGTTCCTCTTCCTGGACGCTACCGCATGGCCACGGCGGTACGAACGGAAAAAAGCCGGGCCCCGCACCCTTCGAAGAGGTGCGGGGCCCGGCCACGCTTCAGCGCGCCGTCACGATCAGACGGCGGCCGGGTCCTCCTCGACGAGGAGGTTGCGGGTGCGGTTCGAGTCCAGCGGAATGCCGGGGCCCATCGTGGTGGTGATGGCGGCCTTCTTGATGTAGCGACCCTTGGCTGCGGACGGCTTCAGACGGAGGATCTCCTCCAGCGCGGCGCCGTAGTTCTCCACCAGCTGGGTGTCGTCGAAGGACACCTTGCCGATGATGAAGTGCAGGTTCGAGTGCTTGTCGACGCGGAACTCGATCTTGCCGCCCTTGATCTCGGTCACGGCCTTGGCCACGTCCGGGGTCACGGTGCCGGTCTTCGGGTTCGGCATCAGACCACGCGGGCCGAGGACGCGGCCGAGGCGGCCGACCTTGCCCATGAGGTCCGGGGTGGCGACGACGGCGTCGAAGTCCAGACGGCCCTTCGACACCTCGTCGATCAGCTCGTCGGAGCCGACGATGTCGGCGCCCGCGGCGAGCGCGGCCTCGGCACGGTCACCGGTCGCGAAGACCAGGACCCGGGCGGTCTTACCGGTGCCGTGCGGGAGGTTCACGGTGCCACGGACCATCTGGTCGGCCTTGCGCGGGTCGACGCCCAGACGCATGGCCACCTCGACGGTGCCGTCGAACTTGGTCGCGGAGGTCTCCTTGGCGAGACGGACGGCCTCGAGCGGGGCGTAGAGCTTGTCCCGGTCGATCTTCGCGTCCGCAGCGCGGAGAGTCTTGCTGCGCTTCACTGCTACTCCTGGAGTTCAGGGATGGAGTTGTGGTGCGGGCCAGCGCTGGCCCTGCCACAGGGGTTCACAACGGGTGGGTGTCAGCCCTCGACCGTGATGCCCATGGAACGGGCGGTACCCGCGATGATCTTGGACGCGGCGTCCAGGTCGTTCGCGTTGAGGTCTTCCATCTTGGTCTGCGCGATCTCGCGGATCTGCGCCTCGGTGACCTTGGCGACCTTGGTCTTGTGCGGCTCGCCGGAGCCCTTCTCGACACCCGCGGCCTTGAGGATCATCTTGGCGGCCGGCGGGGTCTTGGTGATGAAGGTGAAGGAGCGGTCCTCGTAGACCGTGATCTCCACCGGCACGACCCAACCGCGCTGCGACTCGGTCGCGGCGTTGTAGGCCTTGCAGAACTCCATGATGTTGACGCCGTGCTGGCCCAGCGCGGGGCCGACCGGCGGGGCCGGGTTGGCTGCGCCGGCCTGGATCTGGAGCTTGATAAGCCCCGTGACCTTCTTCTTCTTGGGAGGCATTGCTCTCTCCGGGTCCTAGTGAGAGTGTTCCGCCGTCATCCGGTCATCCGGATGCAGGCATACCGCACAACGATAACGGGTATCCATGTGCAGCTAAAAACCGAGCAGGTCAGACCGGCTTTCGCAGCCTGTCTGACCTGGTCGGAAGCGGTTGTTCCAGAAGTCAGTTCTTCTGGATCTGGTCGAAGCTCAGCTCGACCGGGGTCTCGCGGCCGAAGATCTCGACCAGGCCCTTGACCTTCTTCGAGTCGGCGTTGATCTCGTTGATGGTCGCCTGCAGCGTCGCGAACGGGCCGTCGGTGACGGTGACCGAGTCGCCCACCTCGAAGTCCAGCACCTGGACCTCGACCTTGCGCTGCGGCGCCGGCTTGCCCTCGGCCTCGGCGGCCTCGCGGGCGGCCTTCTCCTCGGCCTCCGGGGCGAGCATCTTGACGATCTCGTCCAGGGTCAGCGGGTACGGGTCGTAGGCGTTGCCCACGAAGCCGGTGACACCGGGGGTGTTCCGGACGACGCCCCAGGACTCGTTCGTCAGGTCCATGCGCACCAGGACGTATCCGGGGAGCTTGTTCTGACGGATGGTCTTGCGCTCGCCGTTCTTGATCTGCGCGACCTCTTCCTGGGGCACCTCGGCCTGGAAGATGAAGTCCTCGACGTTCAGCGAGACGGCGCGCTGCTCGAGGTTGGTCTTCACGCGGTTCTCGTAACCGGCGTACGTGTGGATGACGTACCACTCGCCGGGGAGGGTGCGGAGCTCTTCGCGCAGGGCCGCAATCGGGTCGACCGGCTCGGCGGGCTCGACGTCCTCGTCCTCGGTCGCCTCGGCGACGACCTCGTCCGACGCCACCTCGGCCGCGTCCTCGGCCTCGTCGGCGCTCTCGGACTCGCCCTCGACCTCGACGTGCAGGGCGGCTTCCTCCGCGGGCACGCCCGCGGCGGCGTCGGCAGCCTCGGCCTGGTCCGGGTCCACGGAGTCCGCCGCCTCGACGATGCCGAGCTCGTCCGCTACGGACTCGACCGACTCGGTGGCGTCGTTCAGGTTCGGGTCAGACACTGTGGCTGCTTCTTCCTGGATACATATGGGTGGAACGCGCGAATGGGACGCCGGAGAGGGCGCCCTTCGCTCGACTTCTAGCCGAAGACGTACTTGACGGCTTCTGCGAAGCCAAAGTCAACCATCATCACGAACGCGATCATGATGACAACGAAGATAATTACCACTGTCGTGTAAGTGGTGAGCTGATTGCGAGTCGGCCAGACGACCTTGCGGAGCTCGGCAACGATCTGCCGGTAGAAGAGCGCGAAGCGGCCGAACGGGCCCTTCTTGGCGCGCTTGCCGCCCTTGCGGCCCTTCTTCTTGTCTGCCTCGTCCGGAGCATCAGGCATGTCGATGGAGCCCACGGCGTCCGTCACTCGTCCTCACCTGATTCCGGGTCGTGGCCGTGCCGCGCCCGGTTGAGCCGCACGGCTGTGCATTCTGCAGTACGTACATGCGCACACATCCTGGCGAAAGGTGTGTGTAGCAGGGCCGGAGGGACTTGAACCCCCAACCGCTGGTTTTGGAGACCAGTGCTCTACCAATTGAGCTACGACCCTTTGATTTCCCCCAACGTACCGCATCCGCCCAAGTGCACGGAGTGCGCGTGGTGAGTGCGACCGATGAGGGCCAACGAGGGAAGAGTGTACGTGGTCTGCGCCTCCGCGTCGAACAGACTGCGCTGCGCCCGCCCTTCGGACAGGGTCCCGCCCATCCTTCGGACAGCGTCCTGCTCCTCCTTCGGACGACGTACCGCCCGTCCGTGAATCCCGAGTGCCGGGGGTGTTCCCGGTCTGAAACGATGGGGCCCATGAGCGCTGCAACTCCTCCGACCGACCGCCGGGTCTCCGCCCGCATCGGTGCGATCTCCGAGTCCGCCACCCTCGCCGTCGACGCCAAGGCCAAGGCCCTCAAGGCCGCCGGGCGCCCGGTGATCGGCTTCGGCGCGGGCGAGCCCGACTTCCCGACGCCGGACTACATCGTCGAGGCCGCTATCGAGGCCTGCCGCAACCCGAAGTACCACCGCTACACGCCGGCCGGCGGGCTCCCCGAGCTCAAGGCCGCCATCGCCGCGAAGACGCTGCGCGACTCCGGCTACGAGGTCGAGGCCGCCAACGTCCTGGTCACCAACGGTGGCAAGCAGGCGATCTACGAGGCCTTCGCCACGATCCTGGACCCGGGCGACGAGGTCATCGTGCCGACCCCGTACTGGACCACGTACCCCGAGTCGATCCAGCTCGCGGGCGGCGTGCCGGTGTACGTCACCGCGGACGAGACGACCGGCTACCGGGTCTCCGTCGAGCAGCTCGAGGCCGCTCGTACGGAGAACACCAAGGTGCTGCTCTTCGTCTCGCCGTCCAACCCGACCGGCGCCGTCTACTCGCGCGAGCAGGTCGAGGAGATCGGCCGCTGGGCCGCCGAGAAGGGCCTGTGGGTCCTGACCGACGAGATCTACGAGCACCTGGTCTACGGCGACGCTGAGTTCTCCTCGCTGCCGGTGGTCGTGCCCGAGCTGCGCGACAAGTGCATCATCGTGAACGGCGTGGCCAAGACGTACGCGATGACCGGCTGGCGGGTCGGCTGGGTCGTCGGCCCGAAGGACGTGGTCAAGGCCGCGACCAACCTGCAGTCGCACGCGACCTCCAACGTGTCCAACGTGGCGCAGGCGGCGGCCATCGCGGCCGTGTCCGGCGACCTGACCGCCGTGGCCGAGATGCGTACGGCCTTCGACCGGCGCCGCCAGACCATCGTGCGGATGCTGAACGAGATCGACGGCGTCGTCTGCCCCGAGCCCGAGGGCGCCTTCTACGCCTACCCCTCGGTGAAGGGCCTGCTCGGCAAGGAGATCCGCGGCCAGCGCCCGGCCACGACGGTCGAGCTCGCCGCGCTGATCCTGGACCAGGTCGAGGTCGCCGTCGTTCCGGGCGAGGCCTTCGGCACGCCGGGCTACCTGCGGCTTTCGTACGCCCTGGGTGACGAGGACCTGATCGAGGGTGTCTCGCGGATGCAGAAGCTGCTGGCCGAGGCCAGGGACTGACGCGTACGCCGCCTCCACGCGAGCGGGCCTCCGGCTTCGGCCGGGGGCCCGTTTGTTCGTTCGGGTCCGCTTGTTCGTTCGGGCGCGTACTCCTTGAGGAAAAGACGCTACCGGGACGGCGGGTACGTACGGCAAGATCCTGGGATGGAGAGCGTCCCCGCCCGCGGTGAAGCCGCGACAAGAGACCTGAGGCAGCTGCCCAAGGCCCATCTGCACCTGCACTTCACCGGGTCCATGCGGCCCTCGACCCTGCTTGAGCTCGCCGACAAGTACGGCGTGCATCTGCCCGACGCGCTGACCAGCGGAGAGCCGCCGCAGCTGCGGGCGACCGACGAGCGCGGCTGGTTCCGCTTCCAACGGCTGTACGACATGGCCCGCTCCTGTCTGCGGGCGCCCGAGGACATCCAGCGGCTGGTGCGCGAGGCCGCGCAGGAGGATCTCGCGGACGGCTCGGGCTGGCTGGAGATCCAGGTCGACCCGACCTCGTACGCGCCCCGGCTCGGCGGGCTCATTCCGGCGCTGGAGATCATCCTGGACGCGGTGGACTCCGCGTCGAGGGAGACCGGCCTCGGGATACGCGTGCTGGTGGCGGCGAACCGGATGAAGCACCCGCTGGACGCACGGACCCTGGCGCGGCTCGCGGTGCGTTACGCGGACCGTGGGATCGTCGGCTTCGGGCTCTCCAACGACGAGCGGCGCGGCATGGCCAGGGACTTCGACCGGGCCTTCGCGATCGCGCGCGAGGGCGGGCTGCTCGCGGCGCCACACGGCGGCGAGCTGACCGGGCCCGCGTCGGTACGGGACTGCCTGGACGACCTGTCCGCGACGCGGATCGGGCACGGCGTACGGGCCGCGGAGGACCCCGCGCTGCTGCGGCGGCTGGCCGAGCGCGGGGTGACCTGCGAGGTCTGCCCGGCGTCGAACGTCGCGCTCGGGGTGTACGAGAAACCCGAGGACGTACCGCTGCGCACGCTGTACGACGCCGGGGTGCCGATGGCGCTGGGTGCCGACGACCCGCTGCTGTTCGGGTCGCGGCTGGCCGCGCAGTACGAGATGGCGCGCACCAAGCACGGGTTCGACGACGCCGCGCTGGCGGAGCTGGCACGGCAGTCGGTACGAGGCTCGGCCGCGCCCGCGGACGTACGGCGGAAGCTGCTGGCCGGGATCGACGACTGGCTGGCGGACTGAGGCTGTCAGCCGATCCCGCTCAGCAGCGTGCGGGCCAGGGCGGCGGCAAACGTGTCGACGGGCGGCGCGGGGTTCTGGGCTTCGGTACCGGTCTCGGGGTCGGGGTCGGCGGCCTCGTAGGCGAAGGCGCGCTGGGCGCAGGCACCGAGCAACAGGGACGCGGCCGCGAAGGTGTCCGCGTCGGCGCGGATGCGGCCTTGGCGCTGCTCCCTGCGGAGGTACTGGTCCAGGCCCTGGATCGGCACGTGCGGTCCGGTGCCCATCTCCCGCATGGCCGCCTCGTGGCGGTGCTTGAGCTGGGTCTCGGCGTACAGTGACGCGGCGATCGGGAAGCTCTGCTCGTAGAAGAGCGCGGCCTCGCGGGCGATGTCGGTGAGGTTCTGCTCGACGCTCCGCTCCCCCGGCTCCTCGATCAGCCGGTGCAGCAGCGGGGCCAGCTGCGGCAGCCGCTCGCGCAGCACGGTCACGAAGAGCTCTTCCTTGCTCGCGAAGTACTTGTAGAGCGCGGCCTCGGAGCAGCCCGCCTCCTTGGCGATCTCCTTGGTGGTGGCCCGGGCGAGCCCGACGCTGAGCATCAGGGTGTGCGCGGCGTCCAGGATTCGGGTCCTGGCCGGTTTCTGCATGAGTACTCCAACGAACCTTGACGCGTGGGTGAGCGGTCACTCACCCTATGGGTGAGTGAATACTTACCCACCCAGGGGGAGCAGGGCAATGGAACTCACGGTTCTCGGTGCGACCGGTGGTATCGGGCAGGAGATCGTCCGGCAGGCCCTGGCGGCGGGCCACCGCGTGACGGCGGTGGTGCGCGACCCGGCCAGGCTGACGGTGACCGGCGAAGGGCTCCAGGTGTTCACGGCGGGGCTCGGGGACCCGCGGGCGCTCGGTCCCGCGGTGGCGGGGCGCGACGCGGTGCTCTCCGGTCTCGGGGCGCGCAGTGTGAAGGACGCGCGCGCAGGCATCGCGGCGAACCTCACGCGCCCGGTCTTGAAAGCGCTGGACGCGGAGGGCACCCGGCGCTTCCTGGCGGTGAGTGCCGGGCCGCTGGCACCCGAGCCGAAGAACCAGACCTTCGTCCACCGCCGACTGCTGACACCCCTGGTCAGCACCCTGCTGCGGCCTGTCTACACGGATCTCGCGCAGATGGAGGCGGAGATCAGACTGAGCGCGACGGACTGGACGCTGGTACGCCCTCCGAGGCTGCTGGACAGGCCGGTGACCGGCACATACCGGATGGCGCGCAACGAGAACCTGCGCGGCGGCGGCACCATCGGGCGGGCCGATGTGGCGCACGCGATGCTGGCGATGGTCGACGACCCGACGACGGTGAAGCAGGGCGTGAGCGTCGCCTACTGACCACGCGCCCGCGTCAGAGGCTGACGCCGACCGTCACCGGCTCGTTGACCAGGGTGACCCCGAAGGCGTCCCGCACGCCAGTGACGACCTCGCGGGCGAGTGCGAGCAGGTCGTCGGTGGTGGCCTCGCCGCGGTTGGTGAGCGCCAGGGTGTGCTTGGTGGAGATCCGGGCCGGGCCCGTGCCGTAGCCCTTGGTGAATCCGGCCCTGTCGATCAGCCAGGCCGCGGAGGTCTTGGTGCGGCCCTCGCCCGCCGGGTACGCGGGCGGGGTGACATCCGGGCCGAGACGGTCCGCCACGCGTGCGTGGAAGGCCGCCAGCTCCTCCGCGTCGAGGATCGGGTTGGTGAAGAACGACCCGGCCGACCAGGTGTCGTGGTCCTCGGGGTCGAGCACCATGCCCTTGCCCGCGCGCAGCTTCAGCACCGTCTCGCGCGCGGTGGCCAGCGGGACGCGGTCGCCCGCCTCCACACCGAGGGCGCGGGCCGTCTCGGGGTACTTCAGGGGAGCGCTCAGGCCGTCGGCGTCCTCCAGCTCGAAGCGGACGCGCAGGACCACATAGCGGCTGGGGTCGGCCTTGAAGCGGCTGTGGCGGTACGCGAAGGCGCACTCGGCGTTCGGCAGGGTGACCGTCTCGCCGGTGCTGCGGTCGTACGCGACGACCTCGGTGATGACCGAGGAGACCTCCTGGCCGTACGCGCCGACGTTCTGGATCGGCGTGGCACCGGCGGAGCCGGGGATTCCGGCGAGGCACTCGATGCCCGCGAGGCCCGCGTCGACGGTGCGGGCGACGGCGTCGGTCCACACCTCGCCGGCCGCCAGCTCCAGCTTCGTACCGTCGAGCGCGAAGCCGGTGGTGGCGATGCGCAGGGCGGTTCCGGCGAAGCCCTGGTCGCCGATGACCAGGTTGCTGCCGCCGCCGATGATCAGCAGTTCGGTGCCCGCGGCGTCGGCCTCGCGGACGGCGGCGACCACTTCGGCGTCGGTGGTCGCGGTGATCAGTCGGGTCGCGGGGCCACCGAGCCGGAAGGTGGTCAGCGGGGCGAGGGGGGCGTCGTGAAGTTCCTGCACGGGCTCAAGGGTACGAGAACGGCCCCGCTGGTCGGGGCGGGGCCGTTGCCGGCGTGCGAGCAGGGGGTCAGGCGAGTACCTTCGTGCGCTCCTCGGGTGGCGCGGCGGCCACCGGCGCCGCCGTCCCCCTGGCCGGGATGAGCAGCGCGGCCACTCCCGCCACGGCGACCACCGCCGCGCCCAGCCAGAGCGCCGCGGTCAGGCCGTCGGCGAACTCCTGGTGCGTCTCGTAGCCGCCGCGCGCCGAGAAGACCGCGGCCAGTACCGCGACGCCGAGCGTGCCGCCGACCTCGCGCAGCGAGTTGGCCGCGCCCGAGGCGATGCCCTGCTCGGCGGGGCGCACGCTGGCCATCACCAGGCTGGCCGCCGGTGCGAAGTACAGGGCCATCCCGATACCGCTGATGATCAGCGCGGGCAGCTGGGCCGCGTACGACATGCCGGGGGCGGCGATCACCGCGTACCAGCCGAGCCCCAGGGCCTGGAGGAAGAGGCCCGCGGCGACGACCGGGCGGCCGCCGATCCGGTCGGAGAGCTTGCCCGCGAGGGGCGCGACCACGATGGGCATGGCGGTCCAGGGCAGCATCCGCAGGCCCGCCTCGGTGGGCGAGTAGCCGAGCACCATCTGAAGGGCCTGGCTGAGCAGGAAGATCGAGCCGAACATCCCGAGGAACATCAGCAGGCTCGCGGCGTTGACGGCCGCGAAGGCCCGGTTGCGGAAGAGGCGCATGGGCACCATGGGGTTCTTGTGGCGTATCCCGTGGTGGATGAAGCCGCCGGTCAGCGCGCCGCCCACGATCAGCCCGGTGAGCACCGGGACACTCGTCCAGCCGTGGGACACGGCGCTGACCAGGGCGTAGACGATCCCGAAGAGGCCGCCGCTGACGAGCAGGGTGCCGGGGATGTCGAGCCGGGCGTTCGGTACGAAGGACTCGGTGAGCCGGAGCCTTGCGAACGGCAGCAGGGCGAGGCCGATCGGGACGTTAAGCCAGAAGATCCACTGCCAGGAGATGTGCTCGGTGAGGGCACCGCCGACCAACGGGCCGCTCGCGACGGCGAGGCCGTTGACCGCGCCCCAGATCCCGTAGGCCGTCCCGCGCCGCTCGGCGGGCACGGCCGCGGCGAGCAGGGTGAGCGTCAGCGGCATCATGATCGCGGCGCCGACGCCTTGGACGGCACGCGCGGCGATCAGGGCGTCGATGCCGGGCGCCAGGGCGGCCGCGGCGGAGGCACCGGTGAAGATCGCGAGCCCGATGACGAACAGCCGGCGGCGGCCGAAGCGGTCGCCGAGTGCCGCGCCGGACATCAGCAGGACCGCGAAGGTGAGGGTGTAGGCGTTCACCGTCCACTCAAGGTGCTCCAGGCTGCCGCCGAGGTCCTTGCGGATGGAGGGCAGGGCGGTGGTGACGACCAGGTTGTCGAGGGCCGCCATGAATCCGGCGGCGCTGGTGATGACCAGGGTCCACGCGGTCCTCGTGCGGACTCCTTGCTGTGCCTCTTGCATGACTCCCCTTGATGCAATGGTTAGTTATTGATTACTAACTTTCACGGACACATTTCACGGACATAGATGAGCCGCACCGCTGGCGCGACTCTCGGTACTACTCCGGACTACTGGGGACTACTCCGGGGCCGGGAACTCGGCGAAGCCGGACCACACCCGGTGCTCCGGAGGGAAGCCCATCGAGACGAGGGCGTTGATGAGCATCCCGTAGGAATGGAAGTACGTGGTCTCGTGGGCATCGGCACCGAGGATCAGGTGAGTGGAATCCCACAGGTCCTCCCAGGCCGCACGAACCCCCTCGCCGAACTCACGGTCACCCGCCGCCTCCGCCGAGGCCACCGCGACATAGGCCTGCATCTGCATCAGCAGCATGTCGGGGTCCGCCGCGAGCAGCTCCTTGTAGGCGTTCGCCATGGCCATGTGGACACCCTCGGGCGGCACGTCACGCGCCGACTCCACCAACACCTGCCGGATGTCTCCCACACAGCGGGTCGCCGCCGCGAGGAACAGCTCCTGCTTGTTCTTGAAGAGCCGGAAGAGGTACGGCTGCGAGACGCCCACCCGCTTGGCGATCACCTCGGTGGAGGTGCCCTTGTAGCCGCCGCGCGCGAACTCCGTAATCGCGGCGCGGATGACGCTCTCACGTCGCTCCGCCGCGCTCATCCTGACCATGCGAGTAAGTTAGTGGCCAATCACTAACGAAGTCAACAGCCTGTACGGGTAAGGGGCGTCCAGCATGGCCGGACGCCCCTTACCCACACCTGCACGTGCGGCTCGCCCTCAGGCCAGCCGTACGACCGCCCGAGCCATCCCGAGGACCTTCTGGCCCGCGCTCATCGCGGTCAGGTCGACCCGCACCTGGTTGTCGTCCAGCTTGGCCGCGACCTTGCCGCTGACCTCGATGACCGCCCCCTGGTCGTCATTGGGGACGACGACCGGCTTGGTGAAGCGGACGCCGTACTCGGCCACCGCGCCCGGATCGCCGACCCAGTCGGTCACCACTCGGGCCGCCTCGGCCATGGTGAACATGCCGTGCGCGATGACGTCCGGCAGCCCGACCTCACGCGCGAACTTCTCGTTCCAGTGGATCGGGTTGAAGTCCCCCGACGCGCCCGCGTACTGCACGAGCGTGGCGCGGGTCACGGGGAAGGTCTGCGCCGGCAGCTCGGTGCCGACCTCGACGTCCTCGTACGAGATCTTCGCCGTCATCGTCACGCCTCCTCTGCCGCGCGCGCCACGAGCTTGGTGAAGGCGGTCACCACGTGCTCGCCCGCCTCGTCGTGGACCTCACCGCGGATGTCCAGGATGTCGTTGCCCGCCATGGACTTGATCGCCTCGATGGTCGAGGTGACCGTCAGCCGGTCCCCCGCGCGCACCGGGCGGGTGTACGCGAACTTCTGGTCGCCGTGCACCACCCGGCTGTAGTCCAGGCCGAGCTGCGGGTCCTCGATGACCTTGCCCGCGGCCTTGAAGGTGATCGCGAAGACGAAGGTCGGCGGAGCGATCACATCACTGTGACCGAGCGACTTGGCGGCGTCCGGGTCGGTGTAGGCGGGGTTGGGGTCCCCCACCGACTCCGCGAATTCGCGGATCTTCTCCCGGCCGACCTCATAGGGGTCGGTGGGCGGGTAGGTCCGTCCAACGAAGGACTGGTCGAGCGCCATGGCTCGGCACCTCCTACAACAGAGTCGATGTGACAAACGACGCGAGGCCGCCCCCACAAAGGGGACGGCCTCGTGTACGAGCCTGTTTCAGCGCGTTTCGCGGTGCGCGGTGTGCGCGTTGCAGCGCGGGCAGTGCTTCTTCATCTCAAGACGGTCCGGGTTGTTACGCCGGTTCTTCTTGGTGATGTAGTTCCGCTCCTTGCACTCCACGCAGGCCAGCGTGATCTTCGGGCGGACGTCGGTGGCAGCCACGTGAGTGCTCCTTGGACGGACAGATGAACGGATGAACGCAGACAAGAGTAGCCGACCGGAGGACCGACCCCACAATCGGCTACTGTTCGTAGCGGTGACCGGACTTGAACCGGTGACACAGCGATTATGAGCCGCTTGCTCTACCGACTGAGCTACACCGCTTTGATGCGAGCCCCCTCACCCGAAGGCGAGGGTGCCGCACATCAGAGCCCCAATACGGAATCGAACCGTAGACCTTCTCCTTACCATGGAGACGCTCTACCGACTGAGCTATTGGGGCGAGCGATGAAGACATTACACGGTCGGCCGCCGATCGCCCAAATCCGTTTCGGTGCGGCAACCTCACCCGCCTCTCCCGTATCGGACGCCCCACGCCGGTATGACTGGACGCCCATGCCGGTATGACTATTCGGGCTCCTCCCCGAACCTCCTCGAAGCGGACCGCCGCGCGTCCTAGGCTCGCGTCAGCTGCGTGATCTTGCCGTAGCTGCCTTGATCTCCAGCTCCAGGAGCGCGATGCCCGACAGCCAGCCGCAGCCACCGCGCCGTGACGAGGCCCCCGAGGACACCACGTCACTCCTGCTCTGCGGGGCCCGGCTCACCGACGGCAGGACCGTGGACGTACGGCTCGGGCGCGGGCGCATCGAAGCGGTCGGGACCGCGGGCAGTCTCACCGCGCACGCCGCGCGCGTGGACCTCGACGGCTATCTGCTGCTGCCCGCCCCCGCGGAACCGCACGCGCACGGCGACACGGCGCTCTCCGCGGCCATCGACGGCCCGGTCTCGTACGACGTCCCGGAGGTCCAGCGGCGTACCACCGAGGCCGCGCTGCTGCAGCTCGGGCACGGCGCCACCGCGCAGCGCTCGCACGTCAGGGTCGGCGATGTGGTGGGTCTCGGCTCGTTGGAGGCGGTGCTCCAGGCACGCCGGTCGCTGCGCGGGCTCGCCGACCTGACGGCCGTCGCGATGCCCCGGCTGCTCACCGGGACCGCGGGGGCGGACGGCCTGGCGATGCTGCGGGACGCGGTCAAGATGGGCGCCGGTGTGGTGGGCGGATGCCCCGACCTCGACCCCGACCCGACCGGGTATGTGGAGGCGGTCCTGGAGCTCGCGGCCGAGCACGGCTGCCCGGTCGATCTGCACACGGACGGCGACGATCCGACGCGGCTCACCCGGCTCGCGGCGATGGCGGGCGGGCTGCGGCCCGGGGTGGCGGTCGGGCCGTGCGGCGGGCTCGGCAGGGCACCGGCCGAGGTGGCGTCCCGTACCGCCGACGCGCTGGCCGCGGCGGGTGTGTCGGTGGTCTGCCTGCCACAGGGCGACTGCGGGGCCCTGGCCCGGCGCGGGACCGCCACGGCGCCGGTACGGCTGCTGCGGGCCGCCGGGGTACGGGTGGCGGCGGGCAGCGGGGCGCTGCGGGACGCGGCGAACCCGGTGGGGCGCGGCGACCCGCTGGAGGCCGCGTATCTGCTGGCCGCGCAGCACGGCCTCGCGCCCGACGAGGCGTACGAGGCGGTCAGTGCGGCGGGGCGGGAGACGCTGGGGCTGCCCGAGGTCCGGGTGGAGGCCGGTTTCCCGGCCGAGCTGCTGGCCGTACGCGGCGACTGCCTCGCGGGCGCGCTGTCACTCGCGTACAGCCGGATCGTGGTGCACCGGGGGCGGGTTGTGGCGCGTACCAGCGCGGTCCGCGAGTACTGCGACTCGGCGGTCGCGGTGGCGTTGGACCTGCCCCGGCAGGGCCGCGCGAAGAGCACCGGCCCGTCCTGACCGCCGCGGCCGCCAACTCGCGCGGAGGTCCTGCGAATCCGCACCCACAGGCGGCATGTCCCGCGGATCCGCGCCCGGAATCCGCACGCACATTCGCGTCCACGCGCGCGTAGCGTGAAACCCTTCGCAAACTCATCGCTATGGAGGCGCGTTCGAGGTTGTGCGGCGCGGCCGCCCGACGCGGCGTACGGTCGGAAGCATGCGCATTGTCATCGCAGGTGGACACGGACAGATCGCGCTGCGCCTTGAGCGGCTGCTCAGCGCGCGCGGCTACGAGGTCGCGGGCCTGATCCGCAACCCCGACCAAGGCGACGACCTACGGGAAGCCGGCGCCGAACCCGTCCTGTGCGACCTGGAGTCGGCCTCCGTCGAACAGGTCGCGGCCCATCTCCAGGGCGCCACCGCGGCGGTCTTCGCGGCCGGCGCGGGCCCCGGCAGCGGCATCGGACGCAAGGACACCGTGGACCGGGCGGCCGCGGTCCTCTTCGCCGAGGCCGCGGAACGGGCCGGGGCACGCCGGTACATCGCGGTCTCCGCGATGCGCGCCGACCCGTCCCACCAGGGCGACGAGGTCTTCGACGCGTACCTGCGCGCCAAGGGCGAGGCCGACGCCTACGTCCGGGCCCGTACGGGCCTCGACTGGACGATCCTGCGCCCCGGTCTGCTGACGGACGACCCCGGCACGGGCCTGGTCCGCCTGGAGGCCTCGACGGGCCGCGGCCCGATCCCACGCGACGACGTGGCGATGGCGATCGCGGAACTGGTGGACACCCCGGGGACAGCGGGCCTGACCCTGGAACTGATCAGCGGCACGACGCCGATCCCGGTCGCGGTCAAGGACGTCGCGGGCAACTGAGCGAACGTACGGTCTGCCCTCGGCCTGCCCTCCTTCTGCCCTCGGTCTGCCCCGTACCCCGAACGGCCCGCCCGCCTTGCCGTGCTCTCCCGGCTGCGTCCGTAGTGGAGCCATGACAGCGGAATCGGCCGAGGAGCACCGGAGGAAGACCGGAATGACGACCGGGATGAAGACGACGAGACGGACGCGGGTGGGCGTGGCGGTGGCAACCGTCGCGCTGCTCGCCGCAGTGGGCGGCTGCGGCGACGATGACGACAACGGTGACGGCGGGGCGTCGCCCAGCCCCACCGCGTCCCCCACACTCACGCAGTCGCCCACGCCCACGGAATCGCCCTCGCCCACGGAGTCGCCCACCGCGACGGCCGGCGAGGCGGCGACCGTCATGGTGCGCGAGGCGGGTGATCTGGGGCCGATCCTGACCGACGGCGAGGGTCGCACGCTCTACCTCTTCGAGGCGGACGAGGACGAGAAGTCCACCTGCAACGACGCATGCGCGGTGGCCTGGCCGCCCCTGACGACGTCGGGCGAGCCGAAGGCCGGGGAGAAAGCCGACGCCGAGCTGCTGGGTACGACGGAACGGGACGACGGCAGCACCCAGGTCACCTACAACGGGCACCCGTTGTACTTCTTCCAGAACGACAAGAAGCCCGGCGACACCACGGGCCAGGGCGTGGAGGGCTTCGGAGCCGCGTGGTTCGCCCTGACCGCCTCCGGCGACAAGGCCGAGGGCGACGCCCAAGACACTGGCGACCCAGGCGTCACCGGCGGCTACTGACGCCCTCACCTGGCCGCACGACAATGGGCCCCTGGCCTGCGATAGTCGCAGGGCAGGGGCCCAGTGTCTCGTGTGGCGGCGCCAGGATTCGAACCTGGGAAGGCTGAGCCGGCAGATTTACAGTCTGCTCCCTTTGGCCGCTCGGGCACACCGCCAAGTGTGCCGCCCTGGGAGCCGCTTTGCGGCGGCTGTCCGTGGCAACGACGTAAACGATACCTGATGCCCAGGGGTGCTTCGCCACTCGATAGAACGGCGCTCCGCGCGCGGGTGATGACTAGGCTTTGACGGTGCGGGCCGGGCCACCGGCCGTACGTTCCGTCGAGCACACGGACGAGCACGCGCACCCCGAACCCCGAGCACAAGGAGCCACAGGACATGGCCGACTCCAGTTTCGACATCGTCTCGAAGGTCGAGCGGCAGGAGGTCGACAACGCCCTCAACCAGGCCGGCAAGGAGATCTCCCAGCGCTACGACTTCCGGAACGTCGGCGCCTCGATCGCCTGGTCCGGCGAGAAGATCCTGATGGAGGCGAATTCGGAGGAGCGGGTCAAGGCGATCCTCGACGTCTTCCAGTCCAAGCTGGTCAAGCGCGGGATCTCGCTGAAGGCCCTGGACGCCGGTGAGCCGCAGATCTCCGGCAAGGAATACAAGATCTTCGCCTCGATCGAGGAGGGCATCTCCCAGGAGAACGCGAAGAAGGTGGCGAAGATCATCCGCGACGAGGGCCCCAAGGGCGTGAAGGCCCAGGTGCAGGGCGACGAGCTGCGGGTCAGCTCGAAGAGCCGGGACGACCTGCAGGCCGTGCAGGCTCTGCTGAAGGGTCAGGACTTCGACTTCGCGCTGCAGTTCGTGAACTACCGGTGACGGTGGGCTGATTGAGCGGTTGGGCCAGGCACGAGAAAGGGCGGGCATCCCGGTGGGTGCCCGCCCTTCGTTCTGTCGGCCCGCGGCCGCGGCCCGCGGTCAGCGTCGGGACCTGCCGAACACGACGCGGTAGGCGATCAGTAGGACCAGCGCGCCGCCGATCGCGGACAGCCAGGTGGCCATGTCGTAGAAGTCGTTGGCGATGGGGCGGTCGAGGAAGCGGGCCGAGAGCCAGCCGCCGACGAACGCCCCGGCTATGCCGATGAAGATGGTGCCGATGAGGCCGCCCGGGTCACGGCCGGGGAGCAGGATCTTGGCGATGGCGCCGGCCAGCAGTCCCAGAATGATCCAGCTGATGATGCCCATGGCGTGAACCTGCCCTTCGAGTTGTGCGGAGCTCGCCCGGTGGGTCTGTCTGCCGCTGGTGCGTCTTACTTGGGGGACGTACTGGCGTGCGAGCACGGTTGCGGTGCTCAGTAGGGTGCGGCGCATGACACAGGAGTTGCGCCGGACGCTGGGCGTCACCGATGCCGTGATGATCGGGCTCGGGTCGATGGTGGGGGCCGGGATCTTCGCGGCGCTGGGGCCTGCTGCGGATGCCGCCGGGTCGGGGCTGCTGTTCGGGCTCGGGGTGGCCGCGGTGATCGCGTACTGCAATGCCACGGCGTCGGCGCGGCTGGCAGCGCGGTATCCGGCGTCGGGTGGGACGTATGTGTACGGGCGGGAGCGGCTCGGGGAGTTCTGGGGGTATCTGGCCGGCTGGGGGTTCGTCGTCGGCAAGACGGCCTCGTGTGCGGCGATGGCGCTGACGGTCGGGGCATACGTCTGGCCGGGCCAGGCGCATGCGGTGGCGGTGGCCGCGGTGGTGGCGCTGACCGCCGTGAACTACGGGGGTGTGCAGAAGTCGGCGTGGCTGACACGGGCGATCGTCGCGGTGGTGCTCGCGGTGCTCGCGGCGGTGGTCGTGATGTGTGTGGGGTCGGGGAGCGCGGAGTTCGCGCGGCTGGGATCGGGGCGTTCCGGGGGCGTGGGCGGGGTGTTGCAGGCCGCCGGGCTGTTGTTCTTCGCCTTCGCGGGGTACGCGCGTATCGCGACCCTGGGTGAGGAGGTACGGGATCCGGCGCGGACNCGGGGAGCGCGGAGTTCGCGCGGCTGGGATCGGGGCGTTCCGGGGGCGTGGGCGGGGTGTTGCAGGCCGCCGGGCTGTTGTTCTTCGCCTTCGCGGGGTACGCGCGTATCGCGACCCTGGGTGAGGAGGTACGGGATCCGGCGCGGACCATTCCGCGGGCGATTCCGCTGGCTCTCGGTATCGCGCTGGTGGTGTACGCGGCTGTCGCGGTGGCGGTGCTCTCCGTACTGGGGGCGGGAGGCCTCGCGGGGGCCACGGCGCCGCTGGCCGACGCCGTGCGGGCGGCCGGGGTGCCGGGGCTGGTGCCGGTGGTGCGGGTGGGCGCCGCGGTGGCGGCGCTCGGGTCGCTGCTCGCGCTGATCCTCGGCGTGTCGCGTACGACGCTGGCGATGGCGCGGGACGGGCATCTGCCGCGGCCGCTCGCGGCCGTGCATCCGCGGTTCCAGGTGCCGCACCGGGCGGAGCTGGTGGTGGGCGCCGTGGTCGTGGCGGTGGTTCTGGTGGCGGATGTGCGCGGGGCGATCGGGTTCTCGTCCTTTGGGGTGCTGGTGTACTACGCGATCGCCAACGCCTCGGCGTGGACGCTGGGCCCTGGCGTACAGCGCGTACTGCCGGTGGTGGGGCTGGGCGGGTGCCTGGTGCTGGCCTTCGCGCTGCCGCTGGTGTCGGTACTGACGGGGGCGGCGGTACTCGCGGCGGGTGCCGTGACGTACGGGGTCAGGCGGCGGCTGGCGGGAGCGAATTAGGCCGGGAACCGGGTTCGGCCCAGATACTGGTAGTGGGACCATCGCGGCAGCTCACGACGAAGGGCACAGACCATGAAGCTGATCAACCTGATCCTCAACCTCCTGTGGTTGATCTTCTGCGGGATCTGGATGGCGATCGCCTACACCCTGGCCGCGCTCATCTGCTTCGTCCTGATCATCACGATCCCCTTCGGGGTCGCCGCGCTGCGGAACGCCGCGTTCGTGCTGTGGCCCTTCGGGCGCACGACGGTGGAGAAGCCGGGTGCCGGGGCTCCGTCGATGATCGGCAACGTGATCTGGATCATCGTTGCCGGTTGGTGGCTCGCCCTCGGGCACGTCCTGACCAGCATTCCGCTCTTCCTGTCGATCATCGGCATCCCCTTCGGGTGGGCGAACCTGAAGTTGATCCCCATGGCGCTGATGCCGCTGGGGCGCGAAATCGTGCCGACCGACCAGCAGTTCGGGGCGCGTGCCGGTTCCTGGTGAGCTGATGGCGCGCACCTACGCGCGTGGGTCGTCCCTACGTGCACGTGGGCCGTCCCTACGCGCGTGGGTCCGCACGCGCGCGTGGCGTCAGCTCTGGCGGCCCGCCATCTGCTCCA
Source organism: Streptomyces sp. E11-3 (assembly GCF_046540415.1). Lineage (NCBI taxonomy): Bacteria > Bacillati > Actinomycetota > Actinomycetes > Kitasatosporales > Streptomycetaceae > Streptomyces > Streptomyces sp. E11-3. Next base: position 3,067,045 of record NZ_JAZGRL010000001.1, read on the forward strand.
GGCGGCTGATGCGCTCGGCCATCGGCGGATGGGTCGAGAACATCTTCGCCATCCCCTCCCCCGGCCGGAAGGGATTCGCGATCATCATGTGGCTGGCCGCCTCGATCTTGGGCTCGGGCGGCAGCGGGAGCTGCTTGGTGCCGGTCTCCAGCTTGCGCAGGGCGCTGGCCAGGGCCAGTGGGTCCCCGGTGAGTTGGGCGCCTGAGGCGTCGGCCTCGTACTCCCTGGAGCGGCTGATGGCCAGCTTGATCACGGACGCGGCGAGCGGGCCGAGCAGCATGATCAGCAGCATGCCGAGGATGCCGGGGCCGCCGCCGTTGTTGTTCGACCTGCCGGGCATCAGCCAGGCGAAGTTGACCAGGAACATGATCACTGAGGCGAGGGCGCCGGCGACCGAGGAGATCAGGATGTCGCGGTTGTAGACATGGCTGAGCTCGTGCCCGATGACGCCGCGCAGCTCGCGCTCGTCCAGGAGGCGCAGGATGCCGTCGGTGCAGCAGACGGCGGCGTTGCGCGGATTGCGGCCGGTGGCGAAGGCGTTGGGCGCCTCGGTGGGTGAGATGTACAGCCGGGGCATGGGCTGGCGGGCCTGGGTGGAGAGCTCGCGGACCATCCGGTAGAGCGCGGGCGCCTCGAACTCGCTCACCGGGCGGGCGCGCATGGCCTTCAGGGCGAGCTTGTCGCTGTTCCAGTACGCGTACGCGTTGGTGCCGATGGCCACCACGAGGGCGACGATCAGGCCCGTACGACCGAAGAAGCTGCCGATGACGAGGATGAGCGCGGACAGTCCTCCGAGAAGTACGGCAGTCTTCAGACCGTTGTTGCGCCGGTGCACGGTGCGCCCTCCTGGTGATGCGGCAGGGGAACCCTTTACTGACGGGTTTCCACTCTCCAGTGGACCTTCCCTTCCTGGTCAACGCCAGGCGAGGGGTGCTAGTTCCCTTGTGCGCACCGAGGGCGGCGTACGCCGTACGGGTGATGCGGCCGGGGCCGTCAGAACAGCACGGTGGCCGAGAAGCGCAGGACGAGCTGTGGCGCTCCGGACAGCGCGATGCCGAGGACGGCCGTCAGGGCGATGGCGGCGGTGAGCGGGGCCGGGACGGCGTGCCGTGGCCGTTCCTTTGTTTCCGGCTCCCCCTCGGGTGCGTGGACTTCCGGTGCGCGGACTTCCGGTGCGCGGAACAGGACGGCGGTCCACTGGAGGTAGTAGAAGAGCGCGATCACGACGTTGAGCGCCATGACGACGGCGAGCCAGCCCAGGCCCGCGTCGACGGCCGCCGAGAACACGGTGACCTTCGCGAAGAGCCCGATGATGCCCGGCGGCAGGCCGGCCAGGGAGAGCAGGAAGAAGCCGAGCGCGAGTGCGGTGAGGGGCCGTGTCGCGTACAGGCCGCGGTAGTCGGTGATGCGGTTCAGCGGCCGCGTACGGGCCACCAGGGCGGCCACCGCGAAGGCTCCGAGGTTCACGGCGGCGTACATCAGGGCGTACGCGACCGTGGCGCCGATGGCCTTCTCGGTCTCGGCCGCGGTGTCCGCGTACCCGGCCGCTGCGATCGGCACCAGGAGGTAGCCGGCCTGGCCGACCGATGACCAGGCCAGCAGGCGGACCGCGCTGTACGCGCGCGTGGCGCTCTGTCGGAGAGCCGCGACATTGCCCACGGTCATGGTGAGGGCGGCCAGTACGGCGAGCGCGGGGCCCCATACGTCGGCGTACGAAGGGAACGCGACGACGGTGACCAGGATGAGGCCGGTGAAGCCGACCGCCTTGCCGACGACGGACAGATAGGCGGCGACCGGCAGCGGCGCGCCGATGTAGGTGTCGGGCACCCAGAAGTGGAAGGGCACCGCGGCGGTCTTGAAGGCGAAGCCGACGAGGGTGAGGACGACGCCCGTGCGGGCGAGGGTCTGCAGCTGCCCGTCGACCTCGGTGAGTTGGGTGGCGATCTCGGTGAGGTGCATCGTGCCGGTCGCCGCATAGACGAAGCTGACGCCCAGGAGGGTGACGGCGGTCGCGGTGACGGAGGACAGGAAGAACTTGAGGGCCGACTCCGATGAGCGCCGGTCGCCGCGCTTGAGGCCGACGAGCGCGAAGGCGGGCAGCGAGGCGACCTCCAGGGCGACGACGAGGGTCGCGAGGTCGCGGGACGCCGGGAGCAGCGCGGCACCGGCGGCGGAGGAGAGGAGCAGGAACCAGAACTCCCCCGCGGGGAGCTCCTTGTCCTTGAGGGGGCTGATCGAGAGCAGCGCGGTAAGCAACGCCCCGGCCAGCACCAGGAACTGGATGACGACGGTGAAGCGGTCGGCGGTGTAGCTGCACACGCCCGCGTCGTCCGTCAGGCAGAAGGTCGCGCGGTCGCCGTCGAGCAGCGGCAGCAGCGCGAGGCACGCCGCGGCGAGGCCCGCGACGGAGATCCAGGCGAGGACCGTCTTGTTGGTCTCGCGGACGAACAGGTCGGCGACGAGGACGATCAGGCCGACCACCGCCGCGATGGCGGGCGGCGCGATCGCGAGCCAGTCGACTGACTGCACGAGGCCTGCGGCGGTCGCGGTCATGCCTTGCCTCCTGCGAGGAGCTTCTGCACGGCCGGGTCGGTGAGGCCGAGCAGCAGCGCGGGCCAGAGTCCGGCGAGGACGGTGAGGGCGACGAGCGGGGTCCAGGCGGCGAACTCGTACCGCTGGACGTCGGCGAGTTGGGGTGCGTCCGGTTCGGGCTTGGCGCCCATGCAGACACGGCGCACGACGAGCAGCAGATACGCGGCGGTGAGCAGGGTGCCGAAGCCGCCGATCGCCACGAAGGTGAGGAAGGCGGGGCGGTTGAGGCCGTCGGCGGGGTCGAAGGCGCCGAACAGCGCGAGCATCTCGCCCCAGAATCCGGCGAGTCCGGGCAGTCCGAGCGAGGCGACGGCTCCGAAGGCGAGGAGTCCGCCGAAGCGTGGGGCCCGGCCGTAGAGTGCGGCGCCACTCTGCTGCGCGAGCGCGTCCAGGTCGGTGGTTCCGGTGCGGTCCTTCAACGCGCCGACCAGGAAGAAGAGCAGGCCGGTGATGAGGCCGTGGGCGATGTTGGCGAAGAGCGCGCCGTTGACTCCGGTCGGGGTCATGGAGGCGATGCCGAGGAGCACGAAGCCCATGTGGCCGACGGACGAGTACGCGATGAGGCGCTTGAGGTCGCCCTTGACGCCCTGCCGGGCCAGGGCCAGGCAGGCGAGGGACCCGTAGATGATGCCGACGACCGCGAAGGCGGCGAGGTAGGGCGCGAAGGTCCGCATCCCGTCCGGCGCGACGGGGAGCAGGATGCGCACGAACCCGTACGTGCCCATCTTGAGCAGGACCCCGGCGAGGAGGACCGAGCCGACGGTGGGCGCCGCGGTGTGGGCGTCCGGCAGCCAGCTGTGCAGCGGCCACATCGGGGTCTTCACCGCGAGCCCGATGCCGATCGCCAGAACCGCGATGACCTGCACGGACGTTGTCAGGCCGCGGCCGTTGTCAGTGGCGAGTGCCACCATGTCGAATGTGCCGGAATTCAAGCCGATGAGGAGGAGGCCCAGCAGCATGACAACGGAGCCGAGCAGCGTGTAGAGGATGAACTTCCAGGCGGCCTCGGCTTTTTGGCCGCCGCCCCAGCGGGCGATCAGGAAGTACATCGGGATGAGCACCATCTCGAACGCCAGGAAGAACAGCAGCAGATCGAGTACGGCGAAGGTCGCGAGGGTGCCGGACTCGAGGACGAGCAGCAGCGCGACGAATGCCTTGGGAGACGGGCCCGCGGGCATCTTGAAGTAGCTGTAGAGGGCGCAGAGGAAGGTCAGCAGCGCGGTCAGGACGACGAGGGGGAGAGAGATGCCGTCGATACCGAAGTGAAGCCGGATGTTGAGTGCCGGAATCCAGCTGATGTCGGTCGTGGCCTGCATCCGCGCCGGTTCGCCGTGGTCGAAGCCCGCGGCGAGGACGAGGGCCGCCGCGAGCACAGCGCCGGTGACGGTCACGCCGTGGCGGAGCACGGCCTGGTCCGGTGAGGTGCCCTTGAGTCCGGGCGGTGCGGGCAGCAGCGCGGCGGCCGAACCGAGCAGCGGCGCGACCACCACGAAGAGGAGGAGGAACTGCATGACGGTGTCGTTGATATCGATCACGGCTCAGGCTCCCGCTGCGACGAGGACGACGGCGACGGTCAGCACGACGGAGCCGGCGAGCAAGACGCTCAAGTAGGTCTGCACATTGCCGGTCTGGGCACGGCGGACGGCTGTTCCGAGCCACCGGGGGGTGGCGCCGGCGCCGCGTACGTAGGTCTCGACGACCTCGCGGTCGAGGAACCGGACCAGCGCCGCGGCGGCGCGGACGGGGCGGACGAAGAGGGCACCGTAGACGGTGTCCAGGTGGAAGCCGGTGGCCGCGTGGCGGCGCAGCGGGCCGAGCAGCAGGCGGCCGGGGTCGGCGTCCGGCAGCGGTGCGACGGGGTGGCCTTCGGCCGGGGCGGGTGGCTCCGCGTCGGAGGGGCCGGTCATGGCGGCGGCCGGGACTCGGGCGGCGAGTGCCGTGGTGTGGCGCCAGGTGCCGTAGGTGACGAGGCCGCCGACGAGGGCGAGGCCGGTACCGAGGACGGAGGTGGTGAGGGTCGGGGCGAGTGAGTGGCCGTCGAACCAGTCGGGCAGCACCCCCACGCTCAGGCCGAAGGCGAGCGAGGGGACGGCGAGCACCCAGAGCACGGCGTTCATCGCGATCGGCTGCCTGCCGTGGTCGGGGGCCTCGGCTCCGCTGCCGTGGAAGGCGAGCAGCCACAGCCGCATCGCATAGGCGGCGGTGAGCAGGGCGGTGGCCAGGCCCGCGACGAGGACGAGCCAGCCCGCGGTGCCAGGGACGGCCTCGGCGTGTCCGGTGGCCGCGTGCTCGGCGGCGCCGAGCACCGCCTCCTTGGAGAAGAAGCCGCTGAACGGCGGGATCGCGGCGAGCGCGAGCAGCGCCACGGTCATCGTCCAGTAGGCGTCGGGTACCCGGGCGCGCAGGCCCCGCATCCGGGACATGGCGGCCAGCGAGTTGGTGCCCGCGGCGTGGATGATCACGCCCGCGGCGAGAAAGAGGAGCGCCTTGAAGGCGCCGTGTGAGAGGAGGTGGAAGACGGCGGCACCGCGGTCACCGACGGCGAGGGCACCGGTCATGTAGCCGAGCTGGCCGACGGTCGAGTAGGCGAGTACCCGCTTGATGTCGTCCTGGGCGAGGGCCGCGAGGGCGGAACCGACCATCGTCACGGCGGCCATCACGGCGAGGACGACCAGGGCGGCAGCCGAGGCCGCGAAGACGGGGAGGAGCCGGGCCACGAAGTAGACACCGGCGGCGACCATCGTCGCGGCGTGGATCAGCGCGGAGACCGGAGTCGGGCCGGCCATCGCGTCGGGCAGCCAGGTGTGCAGCGGGAACTGCGCCGACTTGCCCGCGACGCCCGCGAGGAGGAGCAGCGCAATCACGGTCGGATGGTCGAGCCCGCCCGTCGCGACGGTGTCCAGGACTGTCGTGATCCGGAACGAACCGGCGTCGACGGCGAGCGCGAACAGACCGATCAGAAAGGGGACATCGCCCAGCTTGGTGACCAGGAAAGCCTTGAGGGACGCGGCACGGGCCTCGGGGGTCTCCCAGTAGTGGCCGACCAGGAAGTACGAGCAGATGCCCATGACCTCCCAGCCGACCAGCAGCACCATCAGGTCGCCGGAGTAGACGACGAGCAGCATCGCGGAGGTGAACAGCGAGACCAGGGCGGCGTACGAGGGGTAGCGCGGGTCGTCGCGCAGATAGCCCGTCGAATAGATCTGCACACAGGACGCGACGAGGCCGACCAGGACGGCGACCAGGGCGGCGAAGCCGTCGATGTGCAGGGCCAGTTCGATGGGGACCGAACCGGTGGGGGTGAGCTCGGTGGCCGCGTCCACGGGCGCGGTGCCGTCGCCGGTGCCGCCGCCCTGACGGATGGCGATCAGTACGGCCAGCACCGTCGAGGTCAGGGCGGGCAGTACGGCGAGGGGGCGGACGAAGCCGGGGGCCTTGCGGCCGACGAGCAACCCGGTGACGGCGCCCAGGAACGGAAGGAGGGGGACGAGGACGGCGAGGGTCGTGGTGGTCACGCGGTGGCCTCAGCCTTCTTCGCCGCGGCGGCTGCTTCGTCGGTCCCGTCGTCGGGGCCCTCCGCGGTGTCGCGGAGGCGGTCGACGTCGGAGGTGCCTCGGTTGCGGTAGACCATCAGCACGATCGCCAGGCCGATGCCGATCTCGGCGGCGGCGATGGCGATGGTGAAGAGGGTGAGCGCCTGGCCGGCGTGGAGGCCGTCACGCAGCCAGACGTCGAAGGCGACCAGATTGAGGTTGACCGCGTTGAGCATCAGCTCGACGGACATCAGGACCAGGATCGCGTTGCGGCGGGCCAGTACTCCGTACAGCCCGACGCAGAAGAGGAGGGCGGCGAGTACGGCGGGGTAGGCGAGATGCATCAGCTCTTCCCCTCTTCACTGGCGGCTCTGTCCTCGTCTGCCGTGGGGCTGACCTCGTCCGGCGTGGCGTTCTTGCGGGAGAGGACGATCGCGCCGACGAGGGCGGCGAGCAGCAGGACGGACAGCGCTTCGAAGGGCAGTACCCAGTGCCGGAAGAGGATCTCGCCGAGATCCCCTGTTGAGCCCTGGGTGGCGTCCAGGTCGATCCATTCCGTACGGAAGGCGTCGACCACGACCCAGACCAGGGCGCTCGCGGCGGCGCCGGCCACCGCGAGCGCGGCCCAGCGGTTGCCGGAGTCGGCGTCCGGGGAGCGGCCGATGGGCGCCTTGGTGAGCATCAGTCCGAAGAGGAGGAGGACCACGACGGAACCGACGTAGATCAGGACCTGCATCCAGGCGATGAACTCGGCTGTGAGGAGGAGGTATTCGACGGCGACCCCGCCGAGCGCGACGACCAGCCACAGCGCGGCGTGCACCAGTTGTCTGGTGGTGACGGCGATGATCGCCGCGCCGACGGTGACCACACCGACGAGTACGAAGACGATCTCGACGCCGGTCGGCGAGAGGAAGCCCTGGGGTGCGGTTGCTGCGAGGGTCACTCCTGGCCCTCCTGCCGCTGCTGCGCCGCGAGTTTGTCGGCGGCCTTGCGGGCGGCGGCGATCTCCTTCGGCTCCTCGGCGCCGGGGTCGAGGGCGGGCGGTGCGGGCACCGTCCACATCCACTCGCGGAGCTTGTCGCGCTCGTGGGTGAGCTCGTGGATGTCCGTCTCCGCGTACTCGAACTCCGGGGACCAGAACAGGGCGTCGAAGGGGCAGACCTCAATGCAGATACCGCAGTACATGCAGAGCGAGAAGTCGATGGCGAAGCGGTCCAGGACGTTGCGGCTGCGCTCGCGGCCGCCGGGGGCGGCGGGCGGCACCGTCTCCTTGTGGGAGTCGATGTAGATGCACCAGTCGGGGCACTCGCGGGCGCACAGCATGCACACCGTGCAGTTCTCCTCGAACAGCCCGATGACGCCGCGGGTGCGGGGCGGCAGGTCCGGCTGGACGTCCGGGTACTGCGCGGTGACGGTCTTCTTCGTCATCGTCCTGAGGGTGACGGCCAGGCCCTTGGCCAGGCCGCTGCCGGGGATGGGGGGCACTACTGGATCACCACCTTGACGATGCCGGTGAGGGCGATCTGGGCGAGGGCGAGCGGGACGAGGGTCGTCCAGGCGAGCTTCTGGAGCTGGTCTTCGCGCAGCCGGGGGGTGGTGACCCGCAGCCAGATGATCACGAAGGCGAGCACGGCCGTCTTGAGCAGGGTCCACACCCAGCCGAGGCCGTCGGCACCCCAGGGGCCGTGCCAGCCGCCGAGGAAGAGGACGGTGGTGAGGCCGCAGAGGATGACGATTCCGGCGTACTCGGCGAGCAGGAAGAGGGCGAAGCGGAGGCCGGTGTACTCGGTGTACGCGCCGAAGATGATCTCGGAGTCGGCGATCGGCATGTCGAAGGGGGGCCGTTGGAGTTCGGCGAGACCGGCGACGAAGAAGACGAAGGCGCCGATGAACTGCCAGGGCAGCCACCACCACTCGAAGGCGTCGAGGATGCCGACCAGCGAGACGGTGCCGGCGGCCATCGCGACGGAGGCGGCGGCGAGGAGCATCGGCAGTTCGTAGGACAGGAGCTGGGCGGCGGTGCGGAGGCCGCCGAGGAGGGAGAACTTGTTGGCGGAGGCCCAGCCGGCCATCAGTGAGCCGAGTACGCCCGCGCCCATGACGGCGAGGACGAAGAAGATGCCCGCGTCGACGACCGTGCCGACGGCGCCTTCGCCGGGGCCGATCGGGATCGCCACGATGACGATGAGGTACGGGATGAGGGCGACGGCCGGGGCGAGTTGGAAGATACGGCGGTCGGCGCCCGCCGGGACGATGTCTTCCTTCTGGGCGAACTTGACGCCGTCGGCGACGAGCTGGGCCCAGCCGTGGAAGCCGCCGGCGTACATGGGGCCGAGGCGGCCCTGCATGTGCGCCATCACCTTGTGCTCGGTCTGACCGATCACCAGGGGGAGGACCAGGAAGACGGCGAGGACGACGAGGAGTCGCAGGGCGACGTCGAGTACGTCGTTCATGCGGGGGTGCCTCCGGCGGGGTTGTCAGGCCGCGGCCCGTCGGTCCCGGGCTCGTCGTCGGTACCGGCCTTGGGCCGGGGGGTGCGGGGTTCGGCGGGGTCCTCGCTCGTGCCATCGGCCGAACCGTCCCCGTCCGCCTCGCCGCGGGGTTCGACTCCGGCGTCACCCTCCCCGGACTGTTCCGTCCGGCCCCGGCCCTGCTCGTCGAAGGCCGGTCGAGCGTGGTGCCAGGGCGCGTCGGAGCTGCGGGTGCGGCGGGGGGTGGGCGGCACCCCCTCGGCGGCCTTGGGTGCGTCGCCGGGCGCGGCGGCCGGGACCGCGGGGGCGTCGCTGGCCTCGGGTGGTGTCGGCGCGTCGGCGGCACCGGGCGCAGACGCGGGTACGGCATCACCCTGCTCCGCGTCCGCAGCCGAGGGCGCGGCCTCGGCACGCTGGGAGGCGGATCCGTCGCCCGCGCTGCGGGTACGGCGCGGCGAGGCCGATCCGGCCTGGCTCGCCGAGCGCTCCCCCGCCGTACGGGTACGGCGGGGGGAGGTCGGAGGCGGGGCGGCCTCGGCGGCCTCCTCGGCCTTGGGTGCGTCGCCGGGCGCGGCGGCCGGGACCGCGGGGGCGTCGCTGGCCTCGGGTGGTGTCGGCGCGTCGGCGGCGCCGGGCGCAGACGCGGGTACGGCATCACCCTGCTCCGCGTCCGCAGCCGGAGGCGCGGCCTCGGCACGCTGGGAGGCGGATCCGTCGCCCGCGCCCCGTGCCCGGCGCGTGGCGGCAGCGTCCGGCTGGCTTGCGGACCCCTCGCTCGCGCTGCGCGCGCGGCGGGGAGTAGTGCCGGGCTGGCTCTCGGGCCCCTCGCCTGTGGTGCGTGGCGTGGGCGTGTCCCGCTGGCCCACCGGACCCTCGCTAGGCGCGGCGGCGTCGGCCTGGCCCGTGGCCGTTTCGCCCGTGGTGTGCGGCGTGGGCGAGGCGGTCTGGCTTGCTGAGCCCTCGCTCGCGCTGCGAGTACGACGCGGGGCAGCCGCGTCCGGCTGGCTCGCCGAGCCCTCTCCCGCCGTCCGCGCGCGGCGTGGCGTGGCCGCTTCGGCCTGGCTTGCCGAGCCCTCGCTCGCGCTGCGAGTACGACGCGGGGCAGCCGCGTCCNCCGCCCCCACTCCCGGCACCGCCGAGCAGAAACGGACGACACCGATGGCCACCGAGTACGGACAGCAGACCCGGCCTGAGTTCCGGGACGACGCCCCCGACGAGCGCCATCACGTCCTGCCGCCCGCACTGCGCGCGCCCATCGAGGCCAGGACCTGGAGCGAGTTCGGCTATCTGCTGCTGAGCTTTCCGCTCAGCCTCATGGCGTTCGTCTACTCGGTCACCATGGTCTCGCTCGGCGCGGGCCTGCTGATCACCTTCATCGGCGTCCCGGTGCTCGCCGGCGCCCTCGCGAGCGGCCGCGGCTTCGCGGCGCTGGAGCGGGCACGGGCCCGCGGGCTGCTGCACCTGGACATCGCCGATCCGCCGCCGCTGCGTCCGAAGCAGCGCAGCCTGATGGGGTGGATGGGCGCGGTACTCAAGAGCGGCACGTCCTGGCGGAACCTGCTGTATACCGTGCTGCACTTCCCGTGGGCGACCTTCGCCTTCACTGTGGCGGTGGTGTTCTGGACGACCGGCTGGACGCTGCTGACGTACCCGCTGTGGCAGTGGCTCTTCCCGGTGTACGGCGACCAGGACGGCATCCAGCTGTACGGCGACGACACGCACACCTTCTACCTGGACTCGCCGCTGGAGGTCGGGCTCACCGCGCTGGTCGGGCTGCTGATCACGATGGCGACGCCGTGGCTGATCCGAGCCCTGACGATGGTGGACCGGGTGCTGGTGATCGGGCTGCTCGGCCCCTCGCGGCTGGACAGCCGGGTGGTCGAGCTGGAGTCGGACCGTGGGGTCGTGGTGGACACCGCGGCGGCGGATCTGCGCCGTATCGAGCGCGATCTGCACGACGGCGCCCAGGCCCGGCTGGTGAACCTCGCCATGGATCTGGGGCTCGCCAAGGAGAAGTTGCGCGAAGATCCGCAGACCGCGGCGCGCATGGTGGACGAGGCGCACGGCGAGGTGAAGACGGCGCTGCAGGAGCTGCGCGACCTGGCCCGCGGCATCCACCCGGCCGTCCTGACCGACCGCGGCCTGGACGCCGCGCTCTCCTCCGTGGCCTCGCGCTGCACCGTCCCCGTCCAGGTCGAGGTCGACCTGCCGTACCGGCCCGCCGCCGCCATCGAGGGCATCGCGTACTTCACCGTCTCCGAACTGCTGCAGAACGTCAGCAAGCACGCTCAGGCGAGCCGCGCGACGGTCGATGTGTGGCGGGTCGAGGACCGGCTGATGCTCCAGGTCACCGACAACGGCACGGGTGGCGCGGACACGTCCAAGGGTTCCGGGCTCGCGGGGCTGGCGGAGCGCCTGGACGCGGTCGACGGGATCCTCGTGGTGGACTCCCCCGCCGGCGGGCCGACCGCGATCACGGCGGAGCTGCCCTGGCGCCGCTGAGCCCGGCCCCCGACGACACCCCTGGCTGAGGAGTGCCGCGTACCGCAACCTCAGCAGCCCTCATGCGTGTATACACGTAGGAGAGTCCTCGTGGCTCAACATCAACAAGGAACTGAGAAACCACGACGGCGGTCGGCCGCCTCCGCGAGAGCGGCGGCGGTTTAGCCGCGACATGGGGGGCGGCAGGACGTGCGGGTGGTTATCGCCGAGGATTCAGTGCTGCTGAGGGAGGGCCTGACCCGGCTGCTGACCGACCGTGGGCACGAGGTCGTCGCAGGGGTCGGGGACGCGGGGGCGCTGATCAAGACCATCGGCGAGCTGGACGCGCAGGGCGCGCTGCCGGACGTGGTGGTCGCGGACGTACGGATGCCGCCGACCCACACCGACGAGGGCGTGCGCGCGGCGGTGCAGCTGCGCCGCGCCCACCCGGGGCTCGGGGTGCTGGTGCTGTCGCAGTACGTCGAGGAGCGGTACGCCACCGAGCTGCTGGCCGGATCCAGCCACGGCGTCGGCTATCTGCTCAAGGACCGGGTGGCCGAGGTACGGGAGTTCGTGGACGCCGTGGTGCGGGTCGCCGAGGGCGGGACCGCGCTTGACCCGGAGGTCGTGGCGCAGTTGCTCGGCCGCAGCCGCAAGCAGCACGTGCTGACCGGGCTCACCCCGCGCGAGCGGGAGGTCCTGGGGCTGATGGCGGAGGGGCGGACCAACTCGGCGATCGCCCGACAGCTGGTGGTGAGTGACGGTGCGGTCGAGAAGCACGTCTCGAACATCTTCCTGAAACTGGGACTCTCCCAGAGTGACGGAGATCACCGCCGCGTCCTGGCGGTCCTCACTTACCTCAACTCCTAGCGCGCTGAAACTCTGCCAGGTGTCGAGCGAAACGGTAGTCAGAGAACCAAAGTATGCAAGAGGATCGTCACTACAGAGGGGACCGTGGGGGGATCGTGGGGGGCGAATGAAGCGTGGCAAACCAGTGCGACACACCGTCTCAGACGTGCATTCATTATGCGAGCAGCCCCGGGAAGGCGACCCTTACAGACGTAGGGTGGCCTTGGGAGGACCGGTCAGCCGATGCCTTCCGTGCCGCAGCCTCGAGGGAGGTCCAGTTCAGTGACCAGCCAGGTCAGTAGCCGAGCCGAGCAGACCGACGGAACCGTGGTCGGCGAGCAGCGCAAACCGTCCGGAGACAAAGAGATCCGCCGTCTGGATCGGGTAATCATCCGGTTCGCGGGTGACTCGGGTGACGGGATGCAGCTGACGGGTGACCGTTTCACGTCGGAGACGGCGTCGTTCGGAAACGACCTGTCGACGCTGCCGAACTTCCCGGCCGAGATCCGGGCGCCCGCCGGAACCCTGCCGGGCGTCTCCAGCTTCCAGTTGCACTTCGCTGATCACGACATCCTCACCCCGGGCGACGCGCCGAACGTGTTGGTGGCGATGAACCCGGCCGCGCTGAAGGCGAACATCGAGGATGTGCCGCGTGGCGCGGAGATCATCGTGAACACGGATGAGTTCTCCAAGCGGGCGATGGCCAAGGTGGGCTACGACGTCTCTCCGCTGGAGGACGGGTCGCTGGACGGCTACAGCGTGCATCCGGTGCCGCTGACCACGCTGACGGTGGAGGCGCTCAAGGAGTTCGAGCTGTCCCGCAAGGACGCCGGCCGCTCCAAGAACATGTTCGCGCTGGGGCTGCTGTCGTGGATGTACCACCGGCCTACCGACGGCACCGAGGCGTTCCTGAAGCAGAAGTTCGCCAAGAAGCCGGACATCGCCGAGGCGAACATCGCGGCGTTCCGCGCGGGCTGGAACTTCGGTGAGACCACCGAGGACTTCGCGGTCTCCTACGAGGTCGCGCCGGCCGCGAAGGCGTTCCCGACGGGCACGTACCGCAACATCTCCGGGAACCTCGCGCTGTCGTACGGGCTGATCGCCGCGGCCCGGCAGGCGGATCTGCCGCTGTACCTGGGCTCGTACCCGATCACCCCGGCTTCCGACATCCTGCACGAGCTGAGCAAGCACAAGAACTTCGGCGTACGGACCTTCCAGGCCGAGGACGAGATCGCGGGCATCGGTGCCGCGCTCGGGGCTGCGTTCGGCGGCTCGCTGGCCGTCACCACCACCTCGGGCCCCGGTGTCGCGCTGAAGAGCGAGACGATCGGGCTGGCGGTCTCCCTGGAGCTGCCGCTGCTGGTCGTGGACATCCAGCGCGGCGGCCCGTCCACCGGGCTGCCGACCAAGACCGAGCAGGCCGACCTGCTGCAGGCCATGTTCGGCCGCAACGGCGAGGCCCCGGTCCCGGTGATCGCTCCGAAGACGCCGGTGGACTGCTTCGACGCGGCGCTGGAGGCGGCCCGGATCGCGGTCACCTACCGCACGCCGGTGTTCCTGCTCTCCGACGGCTATCTGGCCAACGGCTCCGAGCCGTGGCGCATCCCGGACGTCGACGAACTGCCCGACCTGCGGGTGCAGTTCGCCCAGGGCCCGAACCACACCCTGGACGACGGCAGCGAGGTGTTCTGGCCGTACAAGCGCGACCCGCAGACCCTGGCGCGGCCGTGGGCGGTGCCGGGCACCCCGGGCCTGGAGCACCGGATCGGCGGCATCGAGAAGCAGGACGGCACGGGCAACATCTCCTACGACCCGGCCAACCACGACCTGATGGTCCGCACCCGCCAGGCCAAGATCGACCAGATCGAGGTCCCGGACCTGGAGGTCGACGACGCCGACGGCCAGGCCGAGCTGCTGGTGCTGGGCTGGGGATCGACGTACGGACCGATCACCGCCGCCGTGCGACGCCTGCGCACCGCGGGACACAGCGTGGCCCAGGCCCACCTGCGGCATCTGAACCCCTTCCCGCGGAATCTGGGCGAGGTCCTCGGGCGTTACAACAAGGTAGTGGTGCCCGAGATGAACCTCGGCCAGCTCGCCACCCTGCTGCGTGCGAAGTACCTGGTGGACGCCCAGAGTTTCACCCAGGTCAATGGAATGCCGTTCAAGGCCGAGCAGCTCGCCACGGCACTCAAGGAGGCCATCGATGACTGAGGCGACGATGTCGGAAGGCACGGGCACGATCGAGGCGCTCAAGCTGGTGCCGAAGGCCGAGGGCAAGCAGTCCATGAAGGACTTCAAGTCCGATCAGGAAGTGCGTTGGTGCCCCGGCTGCGGCGACTACGCGGTGCTGGCCGCGGTGCAGGGCTTCATGCCCGAGCTCGGGCTGGCCAAGGAGAACATCGTCTTCGTCTCCGGGATCGGCTGCTCCTCGCGCTTCCCGTACTACATGGACACCTACGGGATGCACTCCATCCACGGCCGCGCCCCGGCGATCGCCACCGGCCTCGCGTCCTCGCGCCGTGACCTGTCGGTGTGGGTGGTCACCGGTGACGGTGACGCGCTGTCCATCGGCGGCAACCACCTGATCCACGCCCTGCGCCGCAATGTGAACCTCAAGATCCTGCTGTTCAACAACCGGATCTACGGACTCACCAAGGGCCAGTACTCCCCGACCTCCGAGGTCGGCAAGATCACCAAGTCCACTCCGATGGGCTCCCTGGACGCGCCCTTCAACCCGGTCTCGCTCGCGATCGGCGCCGAGGCGTCCTTCGTGGCCCGCACGGTCGACTCGGACCGCAAGCACCTCACCGACGTGCTGCGGCAGGCCGCCGCCCACCCGGGCACCGCGCTGGTGGAGATCTACCAGAACTGCAACATCTTCAACGACGGCGCCTTCGAGGTCCTCAAGGACAAGCAGCAGGCCGAGGAGGCGGTGATCCGCCTGGAGCACGGGCAGCCGATCCGCTTCGGGGTCGACGGCGCCAAGGGGGTCGTACGCGACTCCCTGACCGGCGATCTGAAGGTCGTCGCGGTCACCGAGGAGAACCAGTCGCAGGTCCTGGTCCACGACGCGCACGCCCCGTCGCCGACCACGGCCTTCGCGCTGTCCCGGCTCGCGGACCCGGACACCCTGCACCACACCCCCATCGGTGTGCTGCGCAGCGTCGACCGCCCGGTCTACGACACCCAGATGTCCGACCAGCTCGACACCGCCATCGAGCAGAACGGCAAGGGCGATCTCGCCGCGCTGCTCGCCGGTGGCGACACCTGGACGGTCGTCGGCTGACCGGCTGATCCGTACCTGCGAAGCCCGGTCCTGAGCGTGCTCAGGACCGGGCTTCGTCGTACGCGGTACGGGCGTCGAGCACCGTCTCCGTGCGCTTCGCCGTCCACAGGGCCAGCTCCCTGACGTGCAGGGCCGCCTCCTGGCCGAGCTCGGTCAGCGAGTAGTCGACGCGGGGCGGGATCACCGGCTTGGCGTCACGGTGCACGAAGCCGTCGCGCTCCAGTGTCTGAAGCGTCTGGGCCAGCATCTTCTCGCTCACGCCGCCGACGGCTCGGCGCAGTTCACTGAAGCGGTACGAGCGGTCCCGTAGCGCGAGCAGGATCAGCACCCCCCAGCGGCTGGTGACATGTTCCAGGACGCCACGCGACGGGCACATCGGGTCGGTGACGTCGGCCTTCATTCCTGGCTGCCAGCTAACTTCCACACCAGTACCTTACTTCAAAGTGGGTACTTACGTGAAGTAAGTACCTCTCCTAAGGTAAGTGGCAGACCACTTCGAACAGGATGAACAGCAGGAACAGGGAGTTTCAGGCATGAGCCTCGTTATCACCGGCGCCACCGGACACCTCGGCCGTCTCGTCATCGACGGGCTGCTCGCCGCCCAGGTCCCGGCCGACCAGATCGCCGCCGTCGTACGCAACAAGGAGAAGGCCGCGGATCTCGCCGCACGCGGTGTCGAGGTACGGGTCGCCGACTACTCCGCACCCGAGACCCTGGCCGGCGTCTTCGGTGCGGGCGACAAAGTGCTGCTGATCTCCGGCAGCGAGGTCGGCCAGCGGGTTCCGCAGCACCGGGCCGTGATCGACGCGGCGCGTACGGCGGGCGTCGCGCTGCTCGCGTACACCGGCGTACTGGGCGGGCCCGCGGCCGACTTCCAGCTGGCCGCCGAGCACAAGGTGACCGAGCAGGCGATCCTCGACTCCGGGCTGCCGTACGTCTTCCTGCGCAACGGCTGGTACCACGAGAACTACACCGAGAACCTCGCGCCGGTCCTGGAGCACGGCGCCGTGGTGGCCCGCGCGGGCGAGGGCCGGGTCGCCTCCGCCTCGCGCGCCGACTACGCGGCCGCCGCCGTCGCCGTACTGACCGGCGAGGGCCACGAGAACGCCACGTACGAGCTGAGTGGCGACGTCGCCTGGAGCTTCGCCGAGTACGCCGCCGAGGTGGCCCGGCAGTCCGGCAAGGAGATCGGCTACGCGAACGTCCCCGCCGAGCAGCTCCTGGCCATCCTCACCGGCGCCGGACTGCCCGAGCAGCTGGCCGCGATCCTGGTGGACGTGGACGCCGCCATCGAGCGCGGGCTGCTCGCCGGGACCAGTGGCGACCTGGCGCGGCTGATCGGACGGCCGACAACGCCGATCGCGGATGCGGTCGCCGCGGCCCTGAAGAACTGACGGGCACGCCCCTCTAGAACTGACAGGTCCGAAAGCGGATATTGGGCATGACACTCGGGCCCTCTCGGCGCTACCTTCGAACTTCGAGCGTTCACGCTTCGAGCTTCAACCAGGGAACGACGCGGGGAGGGTCCGTTGACGTCTGCCACGGAGCAGCGAGCCGGTTTGCTGTACGGCATCGGCGCCTACGGAATGTGGGGACTCGTCCCCCTTTTCTGGCCCCTCCTGAAACCCTCCGGAGCCATCGAGATCCTCGCCCACCGCATGGTGTGGTCGCTGGTCCTGGTCGGCCTCGTACTGCTGGTGCTGCGCCGCTGGAGCTGGGCCCGTGAGCTGCTCCGGCAGCCGCGCAAGCTCGGCCTGATATCCCTCGCCGCGACGGTGATCACCGTCAACTGGGGCCTGTACATCTGGTCGGTGAACACCGGTCACGTCGTCGAGGCCTCGCTCGGGTACTTCATCAACCCGCTGGTCACCATCGCGCTCGGCGTCCTCATCCTCAAGGAACGGCTGCGCCCCGCGCAGTGGGCGGCGGTCGCGACCGGCTTCGCGGCCGTGGTCGTCCTGACCATCGGCTACGGCCGCCCGCCGTGGATCTCCCTCACCCTGGCCTTCTCCTTCGCCACGTACGGCTTCGTGAAGAAGAAGGTGAACATCGGCGGCCTGGAGTCCCTGGCGGCCGAGACCGCGATCCAGTTCCTGCCCGCGCTGGCCTTCCTGCTCTGGCTCGGCGCCCAGGGCGACGCCACGTTCGGCACCGAGGGCGCGGGGCACGCGGCGCTGCTCGCGGCGACCGGAGTGGTGACCGCGATCCCGCTGATCTGCTTCGGCGCGGCCGCGATCCGTATCCCGCTGTCCACGATCGGCCTGCTGCAGTACCTGGCACCGGTCTTCCAGTTCCTGCTCGGCATCCTGTACTTCCACGAGGCGATGCCGCCCGAGCGGTGGGCCGGGTTCGGCCTGGTCTGGCTGGCGCTGTCGCTGCTGACCTGGGACGCGTTGCGTACGGCACGGCAGAACCGGATCCGGGCGGCGGCCGCGCGGGCGGCTTCGGCGGCGGCTGCAGAGGCGGCTTCAGGGACGGCGGCTTCAGCGGCTGCACCGTCCGCCGCCGCGTCTGCCGTGTCATCCACCGCCTCGTCCGCCGCCGCGGCGAGCACGCCTGACGTCAGCCGGACGCCGACCGGCTCTAGGTGAGCCAGGGGCTACGCGCGGCCCAGCGCGGCCGCGACCCTCGCCATCACCGCCTGCCAGTGCGCGCGCTGGCGTTCGCGCTCGTCCGCGCTCGCCAAGTGCTCCTGATGGAAGCGGAGTACGGTCCGGTCGGACCCTGAGGCGGAGACCGCGACCTGCACGGTGGTCGCGCCGTGGGTGGCGCGGATGCGGTCGCCTGGGCGGTACCCGCGGACCTCGCCGGTGACGCCGTCGGCCGTCTCGTACCGCGTCCCCTTCGCGGGCGGTGGGGACGACGGCAGCACCGCGCCTTCGCCCAGCCAGAGCGCGATGCCCTCTGGGCTCGCGATGAACTCCCACACCGCCGAGAGGGGCTGGGGCAGCGTCTTGGAGACGCCGATCTGCCAGCCCGCGTCCTGGGTGAGTCCGGTGGGCATGACTAATCTCCTTCCATGCCGGGCGTGCCGGGCGTGCGGGTCCGGTGGGCCTTGACCTTGCTGCGGTTGCCGCAGCGCTCCATGGAGCACCAGCGGCGGCGGCCCGGGCGCGAGGTGTCGACGAAGAGCAGCAGGCAGTCGTGGGCGCCGCACTCGCGGATGCGGTGGGCGTACGGGCCGGTGAACAACTCGACCGCGTCACGGGCGACCGTCGACAGGAGCTGCCCCCCGGTGGCCCCCGACGCCCACGCGCGCGTGCCGTCCGGTGCGAGGCGGGCGACGAGCGGGGGCCCGGCCGCGGCGGCGTTGACCACGTCCAGGTCCGCGGGATCGAGGGCCCGATCGTGCGCGCGGGCAGCGGTGAGGAACCAGAGGGCGGCGCGCAGGGCGCGGGCCGCGGTCAGTTCGGCCGGAGTCACGGAGATCGCGAGGCCTCCGGCGAGCCTGCTCTCGCCCGCCCAGCGCACCAGGTCGGATGGCGTGTGCAGCACTTCGTACCGCGCGTAGCCGCCCGGACCGCCGGTCGGCAGCAGTTCCAGGCAGAGCGCGCCCGGATCGAAGCGGAACGGCCGCCCTTCGGGTGTCTTCAGGGTCAGGCCCGTTGCGGACTGCGTCATGTAACCACTATAAGTGGTTACCATGATTCTGCAATGGAAGCTCGTGATCGACTCCACCGACCCGCACGCGCAGGCGGACTTCTGGGCCGCCGCACTCGGCTACGAGGTCGAGGACAACAGCCCGCAGATCGAGCAGCTCCTCGGACTCGGCGTCGTACAGCCCGAGATCACCGTCCAGCACCACGGCCGCCACGCCTGGCGGGACGCCGCGGCCGTGCGGCACCCGGAGGAGCCGTTCGACAAGCACAGCGGGGCGGGGCTCGGGCGGCGGCTGCTCTTCAACCGCGTACCGGAGGCGAAGAGCGGCAAGAACCGGCTGCACATCGATCTCCATGTCGGCGCGGAGCGGCGGGAGTCGGAGGTCCTACGGCTGCAGGGGCTCGGCGCGAGGATGGTGCGCGAGGTGAAGGACCCGGGCGGGGAGTGGGTGGTGATGGCAGATCCGGAGGGGAACGAGTTCTGCGTGGCCTAGGCCTTACGCCCCGTGTCCGGTGGGCGAACACTCGTGACCGGTTTCCGCTCTTGACGGTTGGTCAAAACCGCACCACATTCAGCACGCACAGCTCAGCACGGCTCAGTAACTGCTCCAGCACCCCGTGGCCCTGACGCCGCGGGGTGTCCTGCACGTTCCGTCTCTGTCCCCGTACGGAATTGGGAGCCCCCACACATGAGACCGTCCACGTCCAGATACCAGTCCACCTCCAGATCCCGGTCCGCCGTCAGTTCCCGGTCCAGCTCCAGACGGGCCGCCGCGGGCGTCGCGCTCGCCCTCGCCGGTCTGCTCGCCGCCGCGGTCCCGGCCGCTTCCGCCGCCTCACCCACCGCGCCGCCCGCCGCGCCCGCGGCCGCCGACGCCCCCGACATACCCCTCGCCAACGTCAAGGCCCACCTGTCCCAGCTCCAGTCGATCGCCTCCGCCAACGGCGGCAACCGGGCCCACGGCCGGGCCGGTTACCAGGCCTCGATCAGCTACGTGAAGGGCAAGCTGGACGCGGCCGGATACACCACCACCGTCCAGCAGTTCACGGCCAGCGGCAGGACCGGCTACAACCTGATCGCCGAATGGCCAGGCGGCGACCCGGACCAGGTCCTGATGGCCGGGGCGCACCTCGACTCGGTGTCGTCAGGGCCCGGCATCAACGACAACGGCTCGGGCTCGGCCGCCGTACTGGAGACCGCGCTCGCCGTGTCCCGCGCCCAGTTGGAGCCCACCAAGAAGCTGAAGTTCGGCTGGTGGGGCGCGGAGGAGCTGGGCCTGGTCGGGTCCCGGTACTACGTCAACAGCCTGTCGAGCGGTGAGCGCGCCAAGATCTCCGGCTATCTGAACCTCGACATGGTCGGCTCCCCGAACCCGGGCTACTTCGTCTACGACGACGACCCGGTGCTGGAGAAGACCTTCCAGGACTACTTCACCGGAATCGGCGTACCGACCGAGATCGAGACCGAGGGCGACGGCCGCTCGGACCACGCGTCCTTCAAGAACGTCGGGATACCGGTCGGCGGGCTCTTCACCGGGGCCAGCCGTACGAAGACGAGCGCGCAGGCCCAGAAGTGGGGCGGCACGGCCGGGCAGGCCTTCGACCGCTGCTACCACTCGTCGTGTGACACCACATCGAACATCAACGACACCGCCCTCGACCGCAACAGCGACGCGCTCGCGCACACCGTCTGGGCGCTCGGTACCGAGGAGCCACCCCCGCCGGGCGACGTGTACGAGAACACCGAGGACGTCGCGATCCCGGACAACGGGTCCGCGGTGACCTCCCCGATCACGGTCTCCGGACGTACCGGCAACGCGCCCGCCGCGCTCCGGGTCGGCGTGGACATCAAGCACACCTGGCGCGGAGACCTGGTCATCGATCTGATCGCGCCGGACGGCACCGCGTACCGCCTGAAGAACTCCAGCGGCGGCGACTCGGCGGACAACGTCATCACGACGTACACCGTCGACGCGTCGAGTGAGACAGCCAACGGCACCTGGCGGCTACGGGTCCAGGACGTGGCCCGGTACGACACCGGTCGCGTCGACAGCTGGCGGCTCACCTTCTGAACCCCCGCTGCCTCACCTACGCACTGATGTCCTTCGTCGTGAAGCGCGCCCAGGCCGCGGCCCCGAACACCGCCGCGTACAGGCCCTGCAGCCGCAGGTTGGCGACCAGGTCGTCGAAGTGGACCGGGTCCCGCAGCAGATCGGCGAAGGACAGCCAGTGCTGGGAGAACAGATAGGGGTGTACGGCGTCGAGCTGCGGGATCGAGCCGACGATCTGCACGGTGATCAGCAGCCCGACGGTCGTGGCCATCGCGGCGATACCGCTGTTCGTCAGCGTCGAGACGAACACGCCGAGCGCCGCGAAGCCGATCAGCGAGGCCGCCACGACCAGGGCGATCAGCAGGGCGCGCAGCAGCCCTTCGGAGAAGCTGATCCGGGTGCCGGAGATCGTCGTCAGGTCGCCGAGCGGGAAGAGCAGCGCGCCCGTGGCGAGCGCGGACGCCGCCACGGTGACCGTCGCGATCAGGCAGAAGGCCAGCGTCGTGGCGTACTTGGCGAGCAGCAGCCGGGTGCGGCCCGCCGGTGCGACCAGGAGGTAGCGCAGGGTTCCGGCACTCGCCTCGCCCGCGATGCCGTCGCCCGCGATGACGCCGATGGCCATCGGAAGGAAGAAGGGGAGGGTCGCCGCGAGCGCGGCGAAGACCAGGAAGAGGCCGTTGTTGGTGATCTGGCTGAAGAAGGCCGGGCCCGCGCCTCCGCCCCCGCCTCCGCCGGACCCGGCCGAACCGCCGTCGCTCGTCTCGATCTTCACGGCGATCCCGATGAGGACGGGGAGCACCGCGAGTACGCCGAGCAGCACGAGGGTCCGCCAGCGGCGGAGGGTGGTCCCGAGCTCAGACCGGAAGAGCCCGAGGGTCCAGAGCCGACGACGTACGCCGGAGACGCCAGGCGCCTCGCCGGAAGGCGTCACGGGGGCGTCAGCCTGCGTATCAACGTGCGCACCAACCCGCGCACCAACCCGCGCATCAACCCGCGACATCGAAGCCCTCCCCGGTCAGCTCCACGAACACGTCCTCCAGCGATGCCCGCTCCAGGGCGAAGCCGCGTACCCGGACCTCCGCGCGGACCAGCGCCGCGTTGAGGTCCGCGAGGTCGGTCGTGGGTGGGTCGCCGGTGACGCGGTCGTCGGTGACGGTCAGGTCGGTCACGCCGTGCTCCTTGAGGACGCGCGCCGCGTCGGCCGGGTCGGGGGTGGTCACGGCGAGGCGTCCGCGAGTGGTCGCGGCGAGCTCCGCGACCGTGCCCTGGGTGATCAGGCGGCCCCTGGCCATCACCGCGGCATGCGAGCAGACCTGCTCGATCTCGTCCAGCAGATGCGAGGAGAGGAAGACGGTCGCGCCGTCGTCGGCCAGTTCCCGTACCAGCGTGCGGATCTCCCGCATGCCCTGCGGGTCCAGGCCGTTGGTCGGCTCGTCCAGGACGAGGAGGCGGCGTGGCTGGAGCAGCGCGGCGGCCAGGCCGAGCCGCTGCTTCATGCCGAGTGAGTACGCCTTGGCCTTCTTGGCCGCGGCGGAGGTCAGGCCCACCCGGTCGAGGGCGGCGGCGACGCGGGTGCGGCGGGTGCGGGGATCAGCGGTCGGGTCGGCGGCGTCGTACCGCAGGAGGTTGTCCCGGCCGGAGAGGAAGCCGTACAGCGCGGGGCCCTCGATGAGCGCGCCGACGTGCGGGAGGACGGTGTGGGCCGCGCGGGGCATGCGGTGGCCCAGGACGTGCGCCGAGCCCGAGGTCGGCTCGATCAGGCCCATCAGCATCCGGATGGTCGTCGTCTTGCCGGAGCCGTTCGGGCCGAGGAACCCGAAGACGCTGCCGGACGGCACGCTCAGGTCCAGCCGGTCCACGGCGGCCTGGGCGCCGTAGCGCTTGGTCAGTGCGCGGGTCTCGATCACGGGCCCGCCAGAGCCCCGGTCGGGGTCGGTGGGCGCACCGGGCACACCCCGCACGCTCGGCGTATCGATCATCGTTCCCCTGTCGTATCGCGCACCAGCGCGGCGGGTACGAGGTGTCCCGCACCCCGTACCCGCCGCGCCCTGACCCATGTCGCGGCTACTTCGCCGCGTTGGCCGCCTTCACCAGCGAGGCCTTGTCGACCGCGCCCACGTAGACCTTGCCGTCGTCCGTGACGAGGGCGTTGACCAGGCGGGTGGAGAAGACCGTGCCGGAGCCGAACTTCCCGCTCACCTTGTCCCCGAGCGCGTCGAGGAACTTCGACGCCTCCGGCGGGACATCGCTGTCCTCCGGGACCGTGAGGCCCTGGCCGCCGGGCATCTCGAAGGTGGCGATCGAGCTCCAGCCCTCGCCGATGACGTTCAGCCCGGCGAGGTCCTCCATACCCTCGAACTCCTTGCCCTCACCGGGGGACTTCGGCGCGTGCCGCGCGTCCTGGTGCAGGTCGTCCGCCTCGGTGACCTTCATGCCCTTCGCGGGCTTGAAGTCGAAGGTGGACGCGGCGGGGGCGGAGAAGTCGACCTTGGTGAAGCCCGCGTCGATCGCGGCCTTGCCGCCGCTGCTCGGGGTGAGCGTGAACTTCAGCGGTACGCCGTTGTCCGCGTCCACGGCGATCCGGATCGAGCCGACGGTCGACTTGACCCCGTCGGTCTCCTTGGGCTTGATGAGCAGCTGGTAGGCGTCGCGGCCCGCGACCTTCGCGGTGCCGTCCACGGACACGGAAGTCGTGTCGTCGACCGCCTTGAGCGCCTGCTCGGCGAACTCCTTGGGGGTGGCGGGGGCGTCGTCCGGCAGACCCTTGTGCTTCTCGCCGTGCTTGCCCTTCTCGCCGTGCTCCGAGCCGTCCGCCTTCGCGTGGTAGGCCTCGTTCGACGCGCTGTCGTACGCCCATACGTCGTCGCCGTTGTGGATGACGCTGTACTCCGACGCGTCGTCCAGGACGGAGAGCTTCTGCTTGTCGGGGCCGTCCGCCGCGACACGCAGCGTGTGGGTGCCGGAGGCCAGCTCCATCAGCTTGTCCTCGGGGGCGACCGACGAGCCGCCGTGGTCCCCGGCCTCGCCCAGCATGGACGAGGCGGCGCCGCCGAGCCCCGGGATGCCCAGATCCGTACTGATCTTGACGCTGCCGGAGAGCTGCTCGGTGTCCGACGCGGCGATCTTCTCGATGAGTTCCTCTGCGGTGATCTTCGGCAGATCGGGGTCGCCGCTGCTGGCGAGCGCCGGGACCAGCCCGATGGTCGCCGCCGCGACACCCGCCACCGCG
Organism: Streptomyces sp. E11-3; assembly: GCF_046540415.1. Classification (NCBI taxonomy): domain Bacteria; kingdom Bacillati; phylum Actinomycetota; class Actinomycetes; order Kitasatosporales; family Streptomycetaceae; genus Streptomyces; species Streptomyces sp. E11-3. The sequence continues at coordinate 3,091,139 of NZ_JAZGRL010000001.1, forward strand.
ACCGGGACGACGTACCGCGCCGCCTTGCGGCGGCCCGACCTGAGCTCGTCGGTCACGTCGTCGGTCACCTCGTCGCTCATGGGTCGCTGTTCCGGTCCGTTGGGTGCCATGTGTGCACTACCTCCGTGGTCGGCGGCGGCGTAAGCGTCTACTCTCCGCCGCCATTCTCACCCGAATTGGTCAGGAGTGGTTGTCGTTCTCGTGTCTCTATCCGACCAAATCGGCTGCCCAAAAGCGTCAGACCCCGGGATCAACTCCGCGTACTGCCCTGGGATGACATACGACGGTGGCGCCTCCCCCAACCCGTAGGGGAAGCGCCACCGGAAGTCGCATAGGAGTGACAGTGAGCGTCAAAGACGGGCTCTCAGCCCGCGCGGTGCACCACCGCGTCGCAGAGCTCGACCAGCGCCGCCTTGGCACCGCAGTCGGGCAGCGGCGCCAGCATGGCCCGCGCCTCCTCGGCGTAGCGCACGCTGTCCCGCCTGGCCTGTTCGAGCGCCGGGTGGACGCGCAGGCCCGCCAGTGCCTTGGCGAGCCGGGTGTCGTCCGTGAGGTCGCCGGCGAGCAGCTCGCACAGGGCCAGGTCCTCGGGCCTGCCGTGCGCGGCGGCCTGGGCCCGCACGTGCAGTACCGGCAGGGTGGGGATGCCCTCGCGCAGGTCGGTGCCGGGTGTCTTGCCCGACTCGTGGCTGTCGCTGGCGATGTCCAGGACGTCGTCGGCGAGCTGGAAGGCGACACCGAGCCGCTCGCCGTACTGGGTGAGCACGTCCACGACCGTCTCGTCGGCGCCCGACATCATCGCGCCGAAGCGTCCGGCGACCGCGATCAGGGAGCCGGTCTTGCCGCCGAGTACGTCGAGGTAGTGCTCGATCGGGTCGCGGCCGTCGCGCGGTCCTGCGGTCTCCAGGATCTGCCCGGTGACCAGCCGTTCGAAGGCCTCGGCCTGGACGCGTACCGCCTCCGGGCCCAGGTCGGCCAGGGTGTGCGAGGCGCGTGCGAACAGGAAGTCGCCGGTCAGCACGGCGACCGAGTTGTCCCAGCGGCTGTTGGCGCTCTCCACTCCGCGGCGCACCTCGGCCTCGTCCATCACGTCGTCGTGGTAGAGCGTCGCGAGATGGGTGAGCTCGACGACCACGGCGGCGGGCACCACGCCCGGCGCGTGCGGGTCGCCGAACTGCGCGGCGAGCATCACCAGCAGCGGCCTGAGCCGCTTGCCGCCCGCCCTGACGAGGTGCTGCGCGGCCTCGGTGATGAAGGGGACCTCGCTCTTGGTGGCCTCGAGCAGGCCTTCCTCGACAGCCGCCAATCCGGCCTGGACATCGGCCTCGAGAGCCTGGTCCCGCACGCTCAGCCCGAACGGCCCGACGACGGTCACGAGGGGGTCTCCTGTCTGCTGGCGGTCACGAGTGTCTGCTGACGAGCACAAGGTCGGTCACCCGTTCGGGGACTCGGTTTGTCGATGTGTCGCCGCCATCACTCAAGTCAGCGTATCCGGTCGACTTTCGATCACGGCGAGCACCTGCCCGACCGGGCGAGGCAGCATACGACGATCGCGGATATGCCGGACACAAGGGACCAATCGCAACCGGTCGCCCGGTCAGGCGAAGAGTCTTTCCAGGACGGCGGCGACACCTTCGTCCTCGTTCGACAGAGTGACCTCGTCCGCGACCGCCTTGAGCTCCTCATGGGCGTTGGCCATCGCCACGCCGTACGCCGCCCAGCGGAACATCGGAATGTCGTTGGGCATGTCACCGAACGTGATCGTGGTCGCGGCGGGCTCCCCCAGGCTCTGGGCGGCGAGCGCGAGCCCGGCCGCCTTGTCCACGCCGAGCGGCTGCAGCTCCACGGTCCCGGGGCCCGCCATCGTCACCGTGACCAGGCCGTGTACGGCGCTGCGGGCGGCGGCGGCCAGCGCGTCGTCGGTCAGCGACGCGTGGCGCATCAGCACCTTGTTGATCGGCGCGGACCACAGCTCCGCCCGGCTGCCCACCCGGACCGCGGGGAGCATCGGGTGCGGCAGCTCATAGCCCGGTTCCATGAGCATCAGGCCGTCGGTCCCGTCCTGGTTCACCGCGGCGAACACCTCGCCGACCTCGGCCTCGATCTTGCCGAGCGCGGTGTCGGCCAGCTCCAGGTCCAGGGTCCTGGAGCTGACCATGGCGTCCGCCCCGGCGTCGTACACCTGCGCACCCTGGCCGCAGACGGCGAGGCCGCGGTAGTCCAGCTCCACCAGCAGATGCCGGACCTGGGGCACCGGACGCCCGGTGACCACGATGTGCTGCGCACCCGCCGCCGCCACCCTGGCGAGCGCGGCCCGGGAGCGCCCCGACACGACGTCGCCGTGGCGCAGCAGGGTCCCGTCCAGGTCGGTGGCGATCAACGAGTACGCAGGTGGGATGGCCATGCCCACCAGGATACGGAGACCCCAACAAACTGCGAGAAAGAGGACGTTGGCAGTCTGGCGGCGCCCTGGACCCCTGCCGTGCTACCCGGAATCTGCCCCGTGCGCCCGCACCAGATGCCTCACCAGGCGTGGCGAGGCCGCTTCCGTGCCGCAGACGAAGCGCATCGCGGGGCCGTACGAGGCGGCCGCCGGCAGGCCCGTGAAGTACAGGCCGGGGACCGACGAGCAGTACCCGGCGCCGAGCTTCGGGGTGCCGCGGCTGACCGCGAGGCGGGCCCGCAGCGCGTGTCCGATGAAGTCCAGGGCGGCGAGGTCGACGCGGTAGCCCGTGGCGGCCAGCACATGGTCGGCGGCTATCTCGCGGAGCCGGCCGCCGGGGGTCCGTACGGTCAGCTCCGGGCGGCCGTCCGCCACGGCCGCGCCGGTGATCTCGCGGACCTCGGTCACCTCGACGCGGCCCTCGAAGCGGTCGTGCAGCCACCAGGCGCCGAGCGGGCCCAGTATGCGGTGTACGAGATAGTGCCTGGCCTGCGGCGGGAGGTGGCGGTACAGATGCGCGTGGTAGCTGATCGCGTAGAGGGACCAGGCGCGCCCGAAGGGTGAACGGGGGCGCAGCCGCGGCTGCTCCCAGGGCGGGCCGCCGAAGCCCGGAGTGGTGCGGGCCACCAGGCGCACCCGCGCCCCGGCCTCGGCGGCGAGCACCGCGCCCTCCAGCGCCGACTGGCCGGCGCCCACCACGATCAGCTCGCGGTCGGCGAAGCGGTCCAGGCCGGCGTGTTGGGAGCTGTGCGAGACGGGCCCTGTGGGGGTGGGTCCGTCCGGTACGGCGGCGGCGAGCTCGGCGGGCAGCCGGGCGAAGCCGGACAAGCCGGTGGCGACGACGACGGCGCGCGCCGTGAACTGCTCTCCGGAGTCGAGCTTGATCTCGAAGCCGCCCGCGGTGCGCCGGTCGACGGACACCACCCGCACCCGTTCGAGCCCGGGCACCAGGCGCTCCTGGAACCACGTGCCGTACGCCACGAAGGTCTCGATCTCGATGAGGTCGTCGTCGGCGACGAGGCGCTTGATCCCGGCCGCGTCGCAGTAGTCGGCCAGTTGGTGGCCCGGCTGGGGTGCGTCGATGCTGGAGGCGACCGGGGTCGACTTGAGCACCATGCCCGCGGGCATATGGGAGCGCCAGCTCGCCATGGGCTCGCCGAAGACCCGTACGGGTAACCCACGGGCGCGTAGATGGGCCGCGGTGGACAGGCCGTAGGGCCCGGCCCCGATCACTGCTACCGGATGACTCACGAAGTCCCCTCCCCAGGGCGTGCGATGTGCTGTGCGGCGGCCGCGGGCCAGGTCCTGTCTTCAAACTCCCGCCGTCCGCCCGGAGGGCGGGCCGCACGGCGTCTGGTGCGTGCTCTCGGCGTGCCGGGTGCAGGCCCTCGTACTGGATGTACTTGGGTCTGTGCCCGGTGCGGCGAGAGTGCGTGCCAGGCGTCGCACGGAGGGGGCACCTCCCGCTCGAGCGAAGCCGAGAGTGGGGGAGGGAGTTTGAAGACAGGGCTCCCGCTCGAGCGAAGCCGAGAGTGGGGGAGGGAGTTTGAAGACAGGGCCTAGCCCGGGCCTCGTTCAGGCTGGTTGTCCCGCCACAGGTGGTACAGGTGTCTGGCCCCCGGTCTGACGAAGCGGACCAGCATGGTGAAGAACGGTTTGAGGTCGTCCGCGGCCAGCCACGCCAGCTCGGTGCCCCGTGCGCGGTCCGGGGCGTGCGGTGTGGTGTATCCGCTGCGGCGGTAGGCGATGAGTGCGGGCAGGTCGATGTTCTCGACCAGGTACCGGTGTCCGGCGCGCTGTTCCCCCGGGGGCACGGGGCGGCCGGTCAGATGCAGGTGCTGGGCGCGGACCATGTCGATCCCGGCGTCGCTCTCGAAGAGCCGGAACTGTGCGCCCAGGCGCGGGTTGAAGTCGAGCAGTTTGTACTGGCCGTCGCGCCGGTCGAAGCGCAGGTCCAGGTCGATGATGCCGCTGAAGCCGATCTGCTTGATGAAACGGATGACCAGGTCCGCGAGTTCCGGGTTGTCGACGACGTAGGCGTGGGCCGTCATTCCGGCGTGCGGGGGCCAGGAGCGGACCTTGACGCCCGTGAACATCGCGAGCGGAACCGAGTCCTGGTCGAAGTAGGCGTGCACGATCCAGTCCTCGGCCTCCTCACGCGGCAGGTACTCCTGCAGGATCACGCCGGGGCGCTCACCCCAGCCGGCGGCGAGGGCGAGCAGCCGCTCCGGGGTGCGGATGCGCGTGGTGCCGTTCACCGCGGGCCGCCGCCTGCGGACGAACGCCTCGCGGTTCTTGGCCACGATCGGGAAGCGCGCCGTCCGGGCGAACTGCTCCACCTCCGCGTAGGACTGCGGGAAGGCCGCCGCGGGTGAGGGCACGCCGTGCTCGGTGCAGAGTTCGTGCAGCCCCTGCTTGGAGGCCAGTCTGCGGGGTAACTCGGGGTCCGTACGCGGGAAGAGGAAGCGGTCGCCGAGCTCCTGCTGATGCTCGGCGATGAGGACGGCCGCCTCTTCGTCGGTGGGGATGAGCATGGCGGGCCGACCGATCCGGCGGCCGACCCGCAGCAGCCCGTCCACCAGCTCCGCCGCGTCCTCGGTCCCGGTGGTCGGCCAGGGGAAGGCCTGGCGCAGATGGCGGGAGACCGCGGCCGGGGTGTACCGGTCCTCGGTGATCGCGTACATCGGGACCCCGAGCCGCCCCAGGCTGCGAATGGCCCCGACCCCGCCGTGGTGCAGGACGTAGTCGCCGAACTTGACGATCAGACCGGGGACGGCCCGGTCGACCGCGAGCGACGTGCTGCTGCGCGCCATGTGTCCCCCCAAAGGACGGACCAGGACAGACCCGGAGCCATCCCGTCCGTGAACCCCATAAAGGAAGCTATGCCGGAACAGAGCACTCCAGCAAGGCTTTTCCGGACATTGCCAACCCTTTTGACCCTGCCGTCGCGCGCCGCCGCGACGTAACGTGTGGGCAACCACAAGACGGAAAGCGAGGCAGCGTACCGATGCCCGAGCAGACCCCGCTCGATCTCCCCGAGGGCGACCCCTTCGGTCCGCACAACCTGCCGTACGGCGTGTTCTCCCTACCGGACGAGACCGCCGAGACCCGCCGCAGGGTCGGCGTACGCCTCGGTTCGTACGTCCTGGACGCCGGTGCGACGGCGCACGCCCTGGGCTCGCCGTACGCGTCCCTGCTCGCGCAGCCCACGCTGAACCCGCTGCTCGCCGCGGGGCGGCAGACCTGGAGCGACGTCCGGCGGGCGCTCACCGCCTGGGTGACCGTCCCGGCCCACCGGGACGTGGTGCAGCCGCTGTTCCACCACCTGTCGGATGTGACCCTGCACCTCCCCTTCGATGTCGCGGACTACGTCGACTTCTACGCGAGCGAGAACCACGCACGGAACGTCGGCCAGATCTTCCGCCCCGACGCCGAGGACTCACTGACCCCCAACTGGAAACACCTGCCCATCGGTTACCACGGCCGATCCGGCACTGTTGTGGTCTCGGGGACCGACGTGGTACGCCCCTCGGGTCAGCGCAAGGCCCCCTCCGACCCGGCTCCGGTCTTCGGCCCGTCCGTCAAGCTGGACATCGAGGCCGAGGTCGGCTTCGTGGTGGGAGTGCCCACCGAACTCGGGGCCCCCGTGGAACTGTCCGCCTTCCGCGACCACGTCTTCGGCCTCACCCTCCTCAACGACTGGTCCGCAAGGGACATCCAGGCCTGGGAGTACGTACCGCTCGGCCCGTTCCTCGGCAAGTCCTTCGCCACCTCCGTCTCCGCGTGGATCACCCCGCTGGAGGCCCTGGACTCGGCCAGGACCGCGCCGCCGACCCGCGATGTGCCGCTGCTCCCCTACCTCGACGACACAACCGAGTCCGCGGACGAGCCCGGCGGCTACGACCTCCGCATCTCCGTCGCGATCAACGGCCACACGGTCGCCGAACCGCCGTTCTCCACCATGTACTGGACGGCCGCCCAGCAGCTCGCCCATATGACGGTCAACGGCGCCTCGCTGCGCACCGGCGACCTCTACGGCTCCGGCACCGTCAGCGGACCCGAGCGCGACCAGCGGGGCTCCCTGCTCGAACTCACCTGGAACGGCCGCGAGGTGCTCGACCTCCCCGACGGGAAGCGGACCTTCCTGGAGGACGGCGACGAGGTCACCCTGACCGCCTGGGCGCCGGGCCCGGACGGAACCAGGGTCGGCCTGGGCGACGTCACGGGCCGCATCGCACCACCCGCCTGATCCACGACCACGAGGTCCTCGGTGAGCGGGCGCGCCAACCGCCCGCTCACCCCTCGTCGTCCGCGCTCTCCACGGCGTCCACCTCCTCCCCGAAGCCATCGAAGCCATCGAAGTCGTCGGGGGCGCCGAAGCCGTCGAAGCCGTCGGGGCCAACGCTGTCGCCGAAGTCGGAGCTGTCGGGACCGTCCGGGCTGTCCGGACCCGCTGGGCCTGCTTGGCCCGCTGGGTCGTCGAGTCCGGCGACCGTCGCGAGGACCCCTTCCCCGTACGTCGCCAGCTTCTTCTCGCCCACCCCGCCGATGGTCCCCAGCTCCGCCACCGAACCGGGCCGGGTCACGGCGATCTCCCGCAGCGTCGCGTCATGGAAGATCACATAGGCCGGAACCCCCTGCTCCTTCGCCTGGCCCGCGCGCCAGGCCCGCAGCGCCTCGAACAGCGGCACCGCCTCATCGGGCAGGTCGACGACGGCCTTGGCCTTGCGCTCGGCCTTCGCGGCCCGCGCCGCCGCCGGCTTCTTGCGCTGCTTGCGCAGCCGCACCTCGCGCTTGCTGCCGAGCACCTCACCGCTCTGCCCGGTGAGCACCAGCGTGCCGTACTCGCCCTCGACGGACAGCAGGCCCTGGGCCAGCAGCTGCCGGACCACGCCCCGCCACTCGGCCTCCGACAGCTCCTCGCCGACCCCGAAGACCGACAACTGATCGTGGTCGAACTGGATGACCTTCGCGGTCTTCCGCCCCAGAAGGATGTCCACGATCTGCCCCGCGCCGAACTTCTGCCGCCGCTCCCGGTCCAGCCGCCACACCGTGGACAGCAGCTTCTGCGCGGCCACCGTGCCGTCCCAGGTCTCCGGTGGGATGAGGCAGGTGTCGCAGTTGCCGCACGCCTCGGCGCCCGGCGCCTGGCCGAAGTAGGCGAGCAGCTGGCCCCGTCGGCACTGGGCCGTCTCACACAGGGCCAGCATGGCGTCCAGATGGGCCCCGGCACGGCGGCGGAAAGCCTCGTCCCCGTCACCGCCCTGGAGCATCTTGCGCTGCTGCACGACGTCCTGCAGGCCGTACGCCATCCACGCCGTCGACGGCAGCCCGTCCCGCCCCGCCCGCCCGGTCTCCTGGTAGTAGCCCTCCACGGACTTGGGCAGGTCCAGGTGGGCGACGAAGCGGACGTCCGGCTTGTCGATGCCCATGCCGAAGGCGATGGTGGCGACGACCACCAGGCCCTCCTCGCGCAGGAACCGGGACTGGTGGGCCGCGCGGGTCCCGGAGTCCAGTCCCGCGTGGTACGGCACGGCCGCGATGCCGTTGTTGCAGAGGAACTCGGCCGTCTTCTCGACCGAGTTACGCGAGAGGCAGTAGACGATGCCCGCGTCCCCGGAATGCTCCTCGCGCAGGAACCTGAGCAGCTGCTTCTTCGGCTCGTCCTTCGGCACGATGCGGTACTGGATGTTGGGCCGGTCGAAGCTCGCCTCGAAGTGCCGGGCGCCCGGCATACCGAGCCGCTCGGTGATCTCCCGGTGGGTGGCCCGGGTCGCGGTCGCCGTCAGCGCGATCCGGGGGACGTCGGGCCAGCGCTCGCCCAGCAGGGACAGGGCCAGGTAGTCCGGTCGGAAGTCGTGGCCCCACTGCGCCACACAGTGCGCCTCGTCGATCGCGAAGACCGAGATCTTGGCCCGCGAGATCAGATCCAGGGTCGACTCCAGGCGCAGCCGCTCCGGCGCCAGATACAGCAGGTCGAGCTCGCCCGCGAGGAACTCGGCCTCCACCGTGCGCCGCTCGTCGAAGTCCTGCGTGGAGTTCATGAACCCGGCCCGCACGCCGAGCGCCCGCAGCGCGTCGACCTGGTCCTGCATCAGGGCGATCAGGGGTGAGACCACGATGCCCGTGCCGGGCCTGACCAGCGCCGGGATCTGGTAGCACAGGGACTTGCCGCCGCCGGTCGGCATCAGGACGACGGCGTCCCCGCCCGCCACCAGATGCTCGATGACCGCTTCCTGCTCGCCCCGGAAGCTGTCATAGCCGAAGACTCGGTGCAGCGTACGCAGCGCGTCGCTCTCCGTCACCTCACTCATCACCACGGTCCCGTTCATCGCCCTGTCCCCCATATGCCGTCCCTCGACCACTACCGCAACGATAGGGGTCCGGGCCGACACCCCGCGAAGTTATCCACAGGCCGCTGCCCGGGCTCCCGTGTGAGACGCGGGAGCCCGGGCGGCGTTTTGCCCCCGTGACGGGCGCAACCATCAATGGAGGAACCACAGCGGCGATCAACCAGCTCCGCGAGAGCGGCGGCGGTTTAGCCGCAAAGGGGGGCTGGGAGCTAGCGCACGAAGACACTCGCCTGGTTCGCCAGGTCGAGGAAGTACTGCGGCGCCACACCCAGCACCAGCGTGACCGCGACACCGACCCCGATCGTCGCCATCGTCAGCGGCGAGGGAACGGCGACGGTCGGCCCCTCGGGACGCGGCTCGCTGAAGAACATCAGCACGATGACGCGGATGTAGAAGAACGCGGCGATCGCGGACGAGACCACACCGACCACGACCAGCGCCCCGGCCCCGCCCTCGGCCGCCGCCTTGAACACCGCGAACTTCCCCGCGAACCCGGAGGTCAGCGGGATACCGGCGAAGGCGAGCAGGAACACCGCGAAGACCGCGGCCACCAGCGGCGAACGCCGCCCGAGCCCGGCCCACTTGGACAGGTGTGTCGCCTCGCCGCCCGCGTCCCGTACCAGGGTCACCACCGCGAAGGCGCCGATCGTGACGAAGGAGTACGCCAGCAGGTAGAAGAGCACCGAGGAGATCCCGGCCTCGTTCATGGCGATCACACCGGCCAGGATGAAGCCCGCGTGCGCGATCGAGGAGTACGCAAGGAGACGCTTGATGTCGGTCTGGGTGATGGCGACGATCGCACCGAACAGCATGGTGATGATCGCGACGCCCCACATCACCGGCCGCCAGTCCCAGCTCAGGCCCGGCAGCACCACGTACAGCAACCGCAGCAGCGCACCGAAGGCCGCGACCTTGGTGGCCGCCGCCATGAAGCCGGTGACCGGGGTCGGGGCGCCCTGGTACACGTCCGGGGTCCACATGTGGAACGGCACCGCGCCGACCTTGAAGAGCAGGCCCATCAGGACCATCGCGGCGCCGATGAGCAGCAGCACGTCATTGCCCATGGTGTCCGCGAGTGCCGGGTCGATGGACGTCACCGTGCCGTCCACGACCTCGGCGATCCCGGCGTACGACAGCGTTCCCGAGTAGCCGTACAGCAGCGCGATACCGAAGAGCAGGAACGCCGAGGAGAAGGCGCCGAGCAGGAAGTACTTCACCGCCGCCTCCTGCGACACCAGCCGCTTGCGGCGGGCGAGCGCACAGAGCAGATAGAGCGGCAGCGAGAAGACCTCCAGCGCGATGAACAGCGTCAGCAGGTCGTTGGCGGCGGGGAAGACCAGCATGCCGCCGATCGCGAACATGACCAGCGGGAAGACCTCGGTGGTGGTGAACCCCGCCTTGACCGCGGCCTGTTCGCTCTTGCCGCCGGGGGCCGCCGCGGCCTCGGCGACGAACGAGTCGACGCGCTTGCCGTGGGCCACCGGGTCGAGCCTGCGCTCGGCGAAGGTGAAGACGGCGACCATGCCCGCCAGCAGGATGGTGCCCTGCAGGAACAGCGCGGGCCCGTCCACCGCGATCGCGCCCATCGCCACGATGCCCGCCTTGGTGCCGCCGTGCCCGGCGACCGCCAGTCCGACGACCGCGGCGAACGCGGCGGCCAGGGCCACCACGCTCAGGAACAGGTGGGCGTAGTACCGCGCTTTGCGCGCCACGAAGGCCTCGATGAGGATGCCCACGACGGCCGCGCCGATGACAATGAGCACGGGCGAGAGCTGGCCGTACTCGATATGCGGCGCGTCGATCTTGTTGACCGGTTCGGCCGCCGTTGTCCACAGGCTGTGGACGGCTGATGCGCTCACTTGGCCGCCTCCACCTCGGGCTCGGGGTCTGTCTTCTGTACGTCGGACATGGTGTGCTCCACGGCCGGGTTCACCACGTCGGTGAGCGGCTTCGGGTAGACGCCCAGGAAGATCAGGGCGGCGATGAGCGGAGCGACCACGGCGAGCTCACGCACCCTGAGGTCCGGCATCGCGGAGACTTCCGGCTTCACCGGGCCCGTCATCGTCCGCTGGTAGAGGACGAGGGTGTAGAGCGCGGCGAGCACGATCCCGAAGGTGGCGATGATGCCGGCCACCGGATAGCGCGCGAAGGTGCCGACCAGGACCAGGAACTCGCTGACGAACGGCGCCAGGCCCGGCAGCGAGAGCGTCGCCAGACCGCCCACCAGGAACGTACCGGCGAGCACCGGCGCGACCTTCTGCACCCCGCCGTAGTCGGCGATGAGCCGCGAGCCTCGCCGCGAGATCAGGAAGCCGGCCACCAGCATCAGGGCAGCGGTCGAGAGCCCGTGGTTGACCATGTAGAGCGTCGCGCCCGACTGGCCCTGGCTGGTCATCGCGAAGATGCCCAGGATGATGAACCCGAAGTGCGAGATCGAGGCGTACGCCACCAGGCGCTTGATGTCGCGCTGGCCGACCGCGAGCAGCGCCCCGTAGACGATGCTGACCAGGGCGAGCGTCAGGACCACCGGTGTCGCCCACTCCGAGGCCTCGGGGAAGAGACCGAGGCAGAAGCGGAGCATCGCGAAGGTGCCGACCTTGTCGACCACCGCCGTGATCAGCACGGCGACCGGAGCGGTCGACTCGCCCATCGCGTTCGGCAGCCAGGTGTGCAGCGGCCACAGCGGTGCCTTCACCGCGAAGGCGAAGAAGAAGCCGAGGAACAGAAGCCGCTCGGTGTTGGTCGCCATGGTCAGCTCGCCGCTGGCCCGCGCCTCGGCGATCTCAGGCAGCGAGAACCCGCCCGCGACCACATAGAGGCCGATCACAGCGGCCAGCATGATCAGGCCGCCGACCAGGTTGTAGAGCAGGAACTTCACCGCGGCGTACGAGCGTTGCGTCGCCGCGTTCTCGTCGCTGCCCGCGTGGGCCCGGTCCCCGAAGCCGCCGATGAGGAAGTACATCGGGATGAGCATGGCTTCGAACAGGATGTAGAAGAGGAAGACGTCGGTGGCCGCGAAGGACAGCACCACCATCGCTTCGACCATCAGGATCAGGGCGAAGAAGCCCTGAGTGGGCCGCCACCGGGAACTCTTCGTCTCCAGGGGGTCGGCGTCGTGCCAGCCCGCGAGGATGATGAACGGGATCAGCAGCGCGGTGAGCCCGATCAGGGCGACGCCGATGCCGTCCGCGCCCAGTTCGTACCGCACCCCGAAGTCCGCGATCCAGGCGTGCGACTCGGTGAGCTGGTAGCGCTCGCCACCGGGCTCGAAGCGGATCGCCACGGCGGCCGCGAGGCCCAGCGTGCCGATGGAGACCAGCAGCGCGAGCCACTTGGCGGCGGTGCGCCGGGCGGCCGGGACGGCGGCGGTGGCGATCGCACCGAGCGCCGGAAGCGCCGCCGTCGCTGTCAGCAGAGGAAAGGACATGGGATCAGACCGCCCTCATCAGCAGGGTCGCGGCGATGAGGACCGCCGCACCGCCGAACATCGAGACCGCGTAGGACCGGGCGAAGCCGTTCTGCAGCTTGCGCAGTCGGCCGGAGAGCCCGCCGACCGACGCGGCCGTGCCGTTGACGACTCCGTCGACCAGGGTGTGGTCGACGTACACCAGGGAGCGGGTGAGGTGTTCGCCACCGCGGACCAGCACCACGTGGTTGAGGTCGTCCTGGAGCAGATCGCGGCGGGCCGCCCGGGTGAGCAGCGAGCCGCGCGGAGCGGTGACCGGGACCGGCCGCCGTCCGTACTGCACGTAGGCGAGCCCGATACCGAGCACCATGACCGTGATCGTGGCTGTCATGATCACCCCGGCGCTGATCGGCGGGTGCCCGTGCTCGAACGCCGTGACGGGTTCGAGCCAGCCCACGAACGACTCGTTGAGGCTGAACAGACCACCGGCGAAGACCGATCCGAAGGCGAGCACGATCATCGGGATCGTCATGGACTTGGGCGACTCGTGCGGATGCGGCTCCTTGCCTTCCGCATCGGGCTGCCAGCGCTTCTCGCCGAAGAAGGTCATCAGCATCACGCGCGTCATGTAGTACGCGGTGAGGGCCGCGCCCAGCAGGGTGACGGCGCCGAGAATCCAGCCCTCCGTACCGCCCTTGGCGAAGGCCGCCTCGATGATCTTGTCCTTGGACCAGAACCCGGAGAGCCCCGGGAAGCCGATGATGGCCAGATAGCCGAGACCGAAGGTCGCGAAGGTGACCGGCATGTACTTGCGGAGGCCGCCGTACTTACGCATGTCGACCTCGTCGTTCATGCCGTGCATGACCGAGCCCGCACCGAGGAACAGCCCGGCCTTGAAGAAGCCGTGGGTCACCAGGTGCATGATCGCGAAGACATAGCCGATCGGGCCGAGGCCCGCCGCCAGGATCATGTAGCCGATCTGCGACATGGTCGAACCGGCCAGCGCCTTCTTGATGTCGTCCTTGGCGCAACCGACGATGGCACCGAAGATCAGCGTGACCGCACCGACCACCACGACCGCCAACTGCGCGTCGGGCGCGGCGTTGAAGATCGCGCCGGAGCGGGTGATCAGGTACACGCCCGCGGTCACCATGGTCGCCGCGTGGATCAGGGCCGAGACCGGGGTCGGGCCCTCCATCGCGTCCCCGAGCCAGGACTGCAGCGGCACCTGCGCGGACTTGCCGCACGCCGCGAGCAGCAGCGTCAGGCCGATAGCCGTGAGCATGCCCTCACTGGTGGCACCGGTACCCGCCGCGTCCAGGACCGGCCCGAAGGCGAAGGTCCCGAAGGTGGTGAACATCAGCATGATCGCGATCGAAAGGCCCATGTCGCCGACGCGGTTGACCAGGAAGGCCTTCTTCGCAGCGGTGGCGGCGCTGGGCTTGTGCTGCCAGAAGCCGATCAGCAGGTACGAGGCGAGGCCGACGCCCTCCCAGCCGACGTACAGCAGCAGGTAGTTGTCGGCGAGCACCAGCAGCAGCATCGCCGCCAGGAACAGGTTCAGGAAGCCGAAGAAGCGGCGGCGCCGCTCGTCGTGCTCCATATACCCGATCGAGTACAGGTGGATCAGTGTGCCCACGCCGGTGATCAGCAGGACGAAGGTCATCGACAGCTGGTCCAGCTGGAAGGCCACGTCCGCCTGGAATCCCTCGACCGGGATCCAGCTGAACAGATGCTGGCTCAGGGTCCGGTCCTCGGTGTCCCGGCCCAGCATGTCGGCGAAGAGCACCGCCCCGACGACGAACGAGGCGGCCGCGAGCAGCGTCCCGATCCAGTGACCGGTACGGTCCAACCGGCGGCCGCCGCACAGCAGTACGGCCGCTCCGAGCAAAGGCGCCGCGACCAGCAGCGCAATCATGTTCTCCACGTTTCAGCGACCCCTCACAGCTTCATCAGGCTGGCGTCGTCGACCGAGGCCGAGTGGCGCGAACGGAACAGCGTCACGATGATCGCCAGCCCGACCACGACCTCCGCGGCGGCGACGACCATCGTGAAGAAGGCGAGGATCTGGCCGTCGAGGTTGCCGTGCATCCGGGAGAAGGCGACGAGTGCGAGGTTGCAGGCGTTGAGCATCAGCTCGACGCACATGAAGACCACTAGGGAGTTCCGCCTGATCAGCACCCCGGAGGCGCCGATCGCGAACAACAGGGCCGCTAGATAGAGATAGTTGACGGGATTCACTTGGCGGCCTCCTCATCTGACTTGTCCCGGCCGAGGCGTTCCCCCGAGCGCTGTTCCAGCGCCCGCAGGTCGCTCAGCGCCTGGCCCGACACGTCCCGGACCTGGCCCCGGGCGCGCAGCGTCTTGTTGACGGTGAGCTCGGACGGCGTGCCGTCCGGCAGCAGGCCCGCGATGTCCACGGCGTTGTGCCGTGCGTAGACACCGGGGGCGGGCAGCGGTGGCACATGGTCGCCGCGTACGCGCTCTTCGGACAGCTCCCGCTGGGTCTTGGCCCGCTCGGTGCGCTCCCGGTGGGTGAGCACCATGGCGCCGACGGCTGCCGTGATGAGCAGCGCGCCGGTGATCTCGAAGGCGAAGACGTACTTGGTGAAGATGAGGGCCGCGAGGCCTTCCACGTTGCCGCCCGCGTTCGCCTGGGCGAGGCCGTTGAACTCCTGCAGCGAGGCGTTGCCGATTCCGCCGACCAGCAGGATGGCGAACCCGGCGCAGCACAGGGCGGCCAGCCAGCGCTGGCCCTTGATGGTCTCCTTCAACGAGTCCGCGGCCGTGACACCGACCAGCATGACCACGAAGAGGAAGAGCATCATGATCGCGCCGGTGTAGACGACGACCTGGACGATGCCGAGGAAGTACGCGCCGTTGGCGAGGTAGAAGACCGCCAGGATGACCATGGTCCCGGCCAGGCACAGCGCGCTGTGTACGGCCTTCTTCATGAAGACGGTGCACAGGGCGCCGAGTACGGCGACGGTGCCGAGCACCCAGAACTGGACGGCCTCACCGCTGGACGTGGTGTAGGCGGCGAGCGGGCTCATGCGTCGGCCCCCTCAGGCTGCACCGGACCGTCCGCGGCGGCGGACTCCTCCGCGTTCTCCTCCGAGGGCTTCTCCCCCTTGGACACGGCGACCTGGCGCACCGTGCCGGGGGCGGCCTCGGTGACCAGGCCCCGGTAGTAGTCCTGCTCGTCCGTGCCGGGGAAGATCGAGTGCGGCGACTCGACCATGCCTTCCTCAAGTCCCGCCAGGAGCTGTTCCTTGGTGTAGATGAGGTTGGCGCGGCTGCTGTCGGCGAGCTCGAACTCGTTGGTCATCGTGAGCGCCCGGGTCGGGCAGGCCTCGATGCACAGGCCGCAGAGGATGCAGCGGGCGTAGTTGATCTGGTAGACGCGGCCGTACCGCTCGCCCGGCGAGTAGCGCTCCTCGTCGGTGTTGTCGGCGCCCTCCACGTAGATGGCGTCGGCGGGGCAGGCCCAGGCGCACAGTTCGCACCCGATGCACTTTTCCAGGCCGTCCGGATGGCGGTTGAGCTGGTGCCGGCCGTGGAAGCGCGGTGCCGTGGTCTTCGGCTGCTCCGGGTACTGCTCGGTCAGCCGCTTCTTGAACATGGCCTTGAAGGTCACGCCGAAGCCGGCGACAGGGTTCTGGAACCCCTGCTGGGTCTCGCTTGACTCCCTGGATTCCTCAGACACCGTCAGCCTCCTTTCCGTCACTTGGGCCGGGGGTCCGGGGGTGTCCCCCGGGACTAGTACTGTCCGCTCCGCCACTGACAATCAACTCGCGCTCCTGGCGCGAGCGGCGTCGCGGAACGGGTGGCAGCTCCTGGCCTGGCATCGGCGGGACCGGGAATCCACCGGCCATCGGGTCGAAGGCGGGCGGTGTCTTCTTGATCGCCGCCTCGGCCTTCTCCTTGCGGTCGCGGAAGATGTCCACGACGAAGGAGATCAGCAGCAGGGCCAGCAGGCCGCCGCCGACGTAGAGCAGGATCTCCGAGAAGGCGTACTCCTCGTTCCGCAGCGTCCGTACGGTCGCGACCAGCATCAGCCAGGCGACCGAGACCGGGATGAGCACCTTCCATCCCAGCTTCATCAGCTGGTCGTAGCGGACGCGTGGCAGGGTGCCGCGCAGCCAGACGAAGAAGAAGATCAGCAGCTGCAGCTTGATGACGAACCAGAGCATCGGCCACCAGCCGTGGTTCGCGCCCTCCCAGAACGTGGAGATCGGGTACGGAGCCCGCCAGCCACCGAGGAACAGTGTCACCGCGATCATCGACACGGTCACCATGTGGATGTACTCGGAGAGCATGAACAGCGCGAACTTGATCGAGCTGTACTCGGTGTTGAAGCCACCGACCAGGTCGCCCTCGGACTCCGGCATGTCGAACGGCGCCCGGCTGGACTCGCCGATCATCGTCACCATGTAGATCAGGAACGAGACCGGGAGCAGGACCATGAACCAGCGGTCGTTCTGCGCCCCGACGATCGCCGAGGTCGACATCGACCCCGAGTAGAGGAACACCGAGGCGAAGGCCGCGCCCATGGCGATCTCGTACGAGATCATCTGGGCACACGAGCGGATGCCGCCGAGCAGCGGGTACGTCGACCCGGACGACCAGCCACCGAGCACGAACCCGTATACCCCGACCGCGCCGATCGCCAGTACATAGAGCATCGCGACCGGCAGGTCGGTCAGTTGGAGCGCGGTGCGCTGGCCGAAGATCGAGACCTCGTTGCCGGCCGGCCCGAAGGGGATGATGGCGATCGTCATGAAGGCCGGAATCGCGGCCATGATCGGCGCGAGGATGTAGACGGCCTTGTCCGCCCGCTTGACGATCACGTCTTCCTTGAGCATCAGCTTCACGCCGTCGGCGAGCGACTGCAGCATGCCCCAGGGGCCGTGCCGGTTGGGGCCGATACGCCGCTGCATCCAGCCGATGACCTTGCGCTCCATCACGATGGAGATCAGTACGGTCACCATCAGGAAGGCGAAGCAGAAGACCGCCTTGATGACGATCAGCCACCAGGGGTCGGTGCCGAACATCGAGAGGTCTTCCAGGGCGAGCGGGCTCATGCCTGCACCTCCGAAGCGGCCGGGCCGTCCGTCGCGGCGGTGGCCGGACCGATGGTGACGAGTTCGCCGGGGCGGGCTCCGGTGTCGGATGCCACCCCGCCGCCGGTGGAGTTCAGCGGCAGCCAGACCACCCGGTCCGGCATCTCGGTGACCCGTAGCGGGAGTGCGACCGAGCCGTGCGGACCGGTGACGGCGAGGGGGTCGCCGTGCTTGACGCCCGCCTCGGCGGCGGTGGCCGCCGAGAGCCGGACGACGGCCTCGTGCCAGGTGCCCTTGAGCGCCGCGTCGCCCTCCTGGAGGCGGCCCTGGTCGAGCAGCTGCCGGTGGCCCGCGAGTACGGCCTCCCCGGCTGCGGGGCGCGGCAGTTGGCCGATGGTGTCCAGGGGCTCGGTGGCCCTGGGCCCGTCCCAGGGGCCGAGGCGGTCGAGTTCACGGTGGACCGACCGGTTGTCCGGCAGGCCCATGTGGACGTCCATCGCGTCGCCCAGCATGTGCAGCACGCGCGCGTCGGTGGGCGCGGACGGACGCGTCATCTGGTCCGGCTTGAGCGCCGCCTCGAACGGCCGTGCCCTGCCCTCCCAGTTGAGGAAGGTGCCGGCCTTCTCGGCGACCGCCGCCACCGGGAGGACGACGTCCGCCCGCTCGGTGACCTCGCTGGGCCGCTGTTCCAGGCTGACCAGGAAGCCGACCTCGCTGATCGCCTCCCGGGCGCGTGCCGGGTCCGGCAGGTCCGCGACCTCGACGCCCGCCACCACCAGGGCCTGGACCTCGCCGGTGGCCGCGGCCTCGACGATCTGGCCGGTGTCGCGGCCGAAGCGGTGCGGGAGTTCGGCGACGCCCCAGAGGGCCGCCACCTCACTACGCGCGCGTGGATCGGTCGCCGGACGGCCACCGGGCAGCAGCGAGGGCAGCGCGCCCGCCTCGAGCGCACCGCGCTCACCGGCCCGACGCGGAATCCACACCAGTTCGGCGCCGGTGGCGCTCGCCGCGCGTACCGCCGCTGTCAGCCCGCCGGTCACGGCCGCGAGCCGCTCACCGACGACAATGACCGCTCCTTCGGAGCGCAGCGCTTCGGCGGCCTTGGCCCCGTCATCCCCGAGGCCGACACCGGAGGCCAGCGCGTCCAGCCACTCGGGCTCGGTGCCGGGGGCCGCGGGGAGCAGGGTGCCGCCCGCCTTCTCCAGGCCGCGCGTCGCGTACGGGGCGAGGGCGAAGGTCCGCTGGCCGTGGCCGCGCCACGCCTTGCGCAGCCGCAGGAAGACGCCGGGGGCCTCCTCTTCGGACTCGAATCCGGCGAGCAGGACGGCGGGCGCCTTCTCCAGCGAGGTGTAGGTGACCCCCGTACCGTCGAGGTCCCGTCCGCGCCCGGCGACGCGGGCGGCCAGGAAGTCGGACTCCTCGCCGCTGTGCACGCGCGCGCGGAAGTCGATGTCGTTGCTGCCGAGCGCCACGCGCGCGAACTTGCTGTACGCGTAGGCGTCCTCGACCGTCAGCCGCCCACCGGCCAGCACCGCGGCCCGGCCCTTGGCGGCCGCGAGCCCGGTGGCCGCGGCATCCAGCGCCTCCGGCCAGCTCGCCGGCCTGAGTTCGCCCGACTCGGCGTCGCGCACCAAGGGGGTGGTCAGCCGGTCGCGCTGCTGTGCGTAACGGAAGCCGAAGCGCCCCTTGTCGCACATCCACTCTTCGTTGACTTCGGGGTCGTTGGCCGCGAGCCGCCGCATCACCTTGCCGCGCCGGTGGTCGGTCCTGGTCGCGCAGCCGCCCGAGCAGTGCTCGCACACACTGGGCGACGAGACCAGGTCGAAGGGACGGGACCGGAAGCGGTACGCCGCTGAGGTCAGCGCGCCGACCGGGCAGATCTGGATGGTGTTCCCGGAGAAGTACGACTCGAAGGGGTCGCCTTCGCCGGTGCCCACCTGCTGCAGCGCGCCCCGCTCCAGGAGCTCGATCATCGGGTCGCCGGCGATCTGGTTGGAGAACCGGGTGCAGCGGGCGCAGAGCACACACCGCTCGCGGTCGAGCAGCACCTGGGTGGAGATCGCCACCGGCTTCTCGAAGGTGCGCTTCATGCCGTCGAAGCGCGAGTCGGACTGGCCGTGCGACATGGCCTGGTTCTGCAGCGGGCACTCGCCGCCCTTGTCGCAGACCGGGCAGTCCAGCGGGTGGTTGATGAGCAGCAGCTCCATCACACCCTGCTGGGCCTTCTCGGCGACGGGCGAGGTGAGATGGGTCTTGACGACCATGCCGTCGGTGCAAGTGATGGTGCAGGAGGCCATCGGCTTGCGCTGGCCTTCGACCTCGACGATGCACTGGCGACAGGCGCCCGCCGGGTCGAGCAGCGGGTGGTCGCAGAACCTCGGGATCTCGATGCCGAGTTGCTCGGCGGCGCGGATGACCAGGGTGCCCTTGGGCACGCTGAGCTCGACGCCGTCGATCGTCAGCGAGACCAGGTCCTCGGGCGGAACGGCCGCCTCCCCTCCCCCGGAGGTGGCGCTTGTGGTCACTGTCATGCGGTCACCTCCGTGGGGTCGGCGGGCCGGTCGGCCCAGGCGGTCGACTTGGCCGGGTCGAAGGGGCAGCCCTTGCCGGTGATGTGCTGCTCGTACTCCTCGCGGAAGTACTTGAGCGAGGAGAAGATCGGCGACGCGGCACCGTCGCCCAGTGCGCAGAACGACTTGCCGTTGATGTTGTCGGCGATGTCGTTGAGCTTGTCGAGGTCCGCCATGGAGCCCTTTCCGGCCTCGATGTCGCGCAGCAACTGCACCAGCCAGTAGGTGCCTTCGCGGCAGGGTGTGCACTTGCCGCAGGACTCGTGGGCGTAGAACTCGGTCCAGCGCGTCACCGCCCTGACGACGCAGGTGGTCTCGTCGAAGCACTGGAGCGCCTTGGTGCCGAGCATCGAGCCCGCGGCGCCGACGCCTTCGTAGTCCAGGGGGACGTCGAGGTGGTCGGCGGTGAGCATCGGGGTCGAGGAGCCGCCTGGCGTCCAGAACTTGAGGCGGTGGCCCGGCCGCATGCCGCCGCTCATTTCGAGGAGCTGGCGCAGCGTGATGCCGAGCGGGGCCTCGAACTGGCCCGGGTTGGCGACGTGGCCGCTCAGCGAGTAGAGCGTGAAGCCCGGGGACTTCTCGCTGCCCATCGCCTTGAACCAGTCCTTGCCCCGGTTCAGGATCGCGGGAACCGACGCGATGGACTCGACGTTGTTCACGACAGTGGGGCACGCGTAAAGACCCGCGGCAGCCGGGAAGGGGGGACGCAGCCGGGGCTGGCCGCGACGGCCTTCGAGCGAGTCGAGCAGCGCGGTCTCCTCACCGCAGATGTACGCGCCCGCGCCCGCGTGCACGGTGAGTTCGAGGTCGAGTCCGCTGCCCAGGATGTTCTCGCCGAGCAGGCCCGCCTCCTTCGCCTCACGCACGGCCTCGTGCAGTCTGCGCAGTACGGGGACGACCTCGCCGCGCAGATAGATGAAGGCATGGTTCGACCGGATCGCGTAACAGGCGATCACGATTCCCTCGATGAGGGCATGCGGGTTCGCGAAGAGGAGCGGGATGTCCTTGCAGGTCCCGGGTTCCGACTCGTCGGCGTTGACAACTAGATAGTGCGGTTTTCCGTCTCCCTGGGGAATGAACTGCCACTTCATTCCGGTGGGGAAGCCCGCGCCGCCGCGGCCGCGCAGGCCCGAGTCCTTGACGTAGGCGATGAGGTCGTCCGGGGTCATGTCGAGGGCCTTGCGCAGGCCCTCGTACCCCTGGTGGCGCCGGTAGGTCTCCAGCGTCCAGGACTTCTCCTCGTCCCAGAAGGCCGACAGGACTGGTGCCAGCAGCTTCTCGGGGCTGGTCTCACTGATCTCAGCAGCCACGGTCATCACTTCCCCTCCTCGGATACCGGACCGGCCGGATGCTCCGGGTCGGACGCCGAGGTCTTCTGTGGCGCGTCGTGTGAGCTCGGGTGGTCCCTGGGCGGCTCGTCGCTCGGGTAGCCGGACGACCGGGGCGAGACGACCTTGGCGGGCGAGACCTCGCCCTTGGCCAGCCGGAGCCCCAACAGGGATGCCGGGCCCGCTCCGCCGGACGCCTCGACGGCGCCGGGGCGCTCGTCGGGGAAGCCGGCCAGTATCCGGGCGGTCTCCTTGTAGGTGCACAGCGGGGCGCCGCGGGTGGGTTCGACGGTGCGGCCCGCGCGCAGGTCGTCGACGAGCCGCTTGGCGGACTCGGGCGTCTGGTTGTCGAAGAACTCCCAGTTGACCATCACGACGGGGGCGAAGTCGCAGGCCGCGTTGCACTCGATGTGCTCCAGGGTGACCTTGCCGTCCTCGGTGGTCTCGTTGTTGCCGACCCCGAGGTGCTCCTTGAGCTCGTCGAAGATGGCGTCGCCGCCCATCACCGCGCACAGCGTGTTGGTGCAGACGCCCACCTGGTAGTCACCGGACGGCTTGCGCCGGTACATGGTGTAGAAGGTGGCGACCGCGGTGACCTCGGCGGTGGTCAGGCCGAGGAGTTCGGCGCAGAACGCCATGCCGGTGCGGGTGACATGACCTTCTTCGGACTGGACCAGGTGCAGCAGCGGAAGCAGTGCGGACCGGCTGTCCGGGTAGCGGGCGATGATCTCTCGCCCGTCCGCTTCGAGCCGGGCCCGTACGTCGGCCGGGTAGTCGGGGGCCGGGAGTTGGGGCATACCCAGCGATACATCGGTCACCGGTCGACGCCTCCCATCACGGGGTCGATGGACGCCACCGCGACGATGACGTCGGCCACCTGGCCGCCTTCGCACATCGCCGCCGCGGTCTGCAGATTGGTGAAGGACGGGTCACGGAAGTGGACCCGGTAGGGGCGGGTGCCGCCGTCGGAGACGACATGTACGCCGAGTTCGCCCTTGGGTGACTCCACGGCGACGTACGCCTGCCCTGGCGGGACCCGGAACCCCTCGGTCACCAGCTTGAAGTGGTGGATCAGGGCCTCCATCGAGGTACCCATGATCTTCTTGATGTGGTCGAGCGAGTTGCCGAGTCCGTCCGGGCCGAGGGCGAGCTGCGCGGGCCAGGCGATCTTCTTGTCCTCGACCATCACAGGACCCGGCTTCAGCCGGTCCAGGCACTGCTCGACGATCCGCAGCGACTGGCGCATCTCCTCCAGGCGGATCAGGAAGCGCCCGTAGGAGTCGCAGGTTTCGGCGGTCGCGACCTCGAAGTCGTAGGTCTCGTAGCCGCAGTAGGGGTCGGTCTTGCGCAGGTCGTGCGGGAGTCCGGTGGCGCGCAGGATCGGTCCTGTGGCGCCGAGCGCCATACAGCCGGTCAGGTCGAGGTAGCCGACGTCCTGCATCCGGGCCTTGAAGACGGGGTTCCCGGTGGCGAGCTTGTCGTACTCCAGGATGTTCTTGGTCATCGTCTTCACGAACTCGCGGATCAGGTCCACCGCGCCCGGCGGCAGGTCCTGGGCGAGTCCGCCGGGCCGGATGTACGCGTGGTTCATCCGCAGGCCGGTGATCAACTCGAAGATGTCGAGAATGTATTCACGATCACGGAATCCGGCGATCATGATCGTGGTGGCGCCGAGTTCCATACCGCCGGTGGCGAGGGCCACCAGGTGCGAGGCGATCCGGTTGAGCTCCATCAGCAGGACCCGGACGACGTTCGCACGCTCCGGGATCTGGTCCTCGATGCCGAGCAGCTTCTCGACCGCCAGGCAGTACGCCGTCTCGTTGAAGATCGGCGTGAGGTAGTCCATGCGCGTGACGAAGGTGGTGCCCTGCGTCCAGTTCCGGTATTCGAGGTTCTTCTCGATGCCGGTGTGCAGATAGCCGATGCCGCAGCGGGTCTCGGTGACCGTTTCGCCGTCGATCTCCAGGATGAGCCGGAGCACGCCGTGTGTGGACGGGTGCTGGGGGCCCATGTTGACGATGATGCGCTCGTCGTCGGCCTCGGCCGCGGACTGGACGACCTCGTCCCAGTCGCCACCGGTGACGGTGTAGACGGTCCCTTCGGTGGTTTCGCGAGGGTGGGCAGATGGGGTGGTCACGAGTACGACCTCCGCTGGTCCGGAGCCGGGATCTGGGCGCCCTTGTACTCGACGGGGATGCCGCCGAGCGGGTAGTCCTTGCGCTGCGGGAAGCCCTGCCAGTCGTCCGGCATCATGATCCGGGTGAGGGCGGGGTGGCCGTCGAAGACCAGGCCGAAGAAGTCGTAGGTCTCGCGCTCGTGCCAGTCGTTGGTCGGATAGACCGGGACCAGCGAGGGGACGTGCGGGTCGCTGTCCGGGGCGCTGGTCTCCAGGCGGATCAGCCGCCCGTGCGTGAGCGAGCGCAGGTGGTAGACGGCGTGCAGCTCGCGGCCCTTGTCCTCGGGGTAGTGGACACCCGAGACGCCCGTGCAGAGCTCGAAGCGCAGCGCGGGGTCGTCGCGCAGCGTCCTGGCGACCTGCAGCAGGTGCTCGCGCACGATGTGGAAGGTGAGTTCGCCGCGGTCGACGACCGTCTTCTCGATGGCGTTCTCCGGAAGCAGGTCCTGCTCTTCCAGGGCGCCTTCGAGTTCGTCCGCCACCTCGTCGAACCAGCCGCCGTAGGGACGCGTCGCCGGTCCTGGCAGCCGTACGGAGCGGACCAGGCCGCCGTAGCCGGAGGTGTCGCCGCCGTTGTTGGCGCCGAACATGCCGCGCTGGACGCGGATCTCCTCGCCGTGGTCGCCGCGCTGGCCCGGCAGGTTGTCGGTGCCGAGGTCCTTCTCCGGATTGGGCTCGCTCGCCGGGTTGGGCTTGCTGTCGTTCGCGCCGCTCACCTCAGCAGCCCCTTCATCTCGATGGTGGGGAGCGCCTTGAGGGCCGCCTCTTCCGCCTCGCGGGCCGCTTCCTCGGCGTTCACGCCGAGCTTTGAGGTCCGGATCTTCTCGTGGAGCTTGAGGATCGCGTCCAGGAGCATCTCCGGACGCGGCGGACATCCTGGTAGATAGATATCGACCGGGACGATGTGGTCGACGCCCTGGACAATCGCGTAGTTATTGAACATTCCGCCAGAAGACGCACAAACCCCCATGGAGATCACCCACTTGGGATTGGGCATCTGGTCGTAGACCTGGCGCAGCACCGGCGCCATCTTCTGGCTGACCCGCCCCGCGACGATCATCAGATCGGCCTGGCGTGGTGATCCGCGGAACACCTCCATGCCGAAGCGGGCCATGTCGTAGCGCCCCGCGCCGGTCGTCATCATCTCGATGGCGCAGCAGGCGAGGCCGAAGGTGGCGGGGAAGACGGATGACTTGCGCGCCCAGCCCGCGGCCTGTTCGACGGTGGTCAGCAGAAAACCGCTCGGCAGTTTCTCTTCGATTCCCATTGGTGGCCCCTCAGCCCCTCAGTCCCATTCCAGGCCGCCGCGCCGCCATACATACGCATAGGCGACGAAGACGGTGAGCACGAAGAGCAGCATCTCCACGAGCCCGAAAACGCCCAGCGCGTCGAAGGTGACGGCCCAGGGATAGAGGAAGACGATCTCGATGTCGAAGACGATGAAGAGCATCGCCGTCAGGTAGTACTTGATGGGGAATCGGCCGCCGCCCGCGGCCGTCGGCGTCGGCTCAATGCCGCATTCATAGGCGTCGAGCCGTGCCCGGTTATAGCGCTTTGGACCGATAAGCGTGGCCATGACCACGGAGAAGATCGCAAAGCCGGCGGCAAGGGCTCCCAGTACGAGGATGGGGACGTAGGCGTTCACCGCTCCTCGCTCCTCTCAGTCGGCATTGACTGCTTCGGCATACGGACTTCACGGGGCGGCTCCCTGCCTCACGAAGATCACGCTTATGTGAGGCAGTTCACAAGCCCAACTGACCCGCATCCTATGCCCGCCGCTCTGTGATCTGCGACACGGGGTACGACAACGCCTTTGTGATCTCCACCACCTGGCGAAGGATCATGAAGTCGGATGAGTTGTGATCTTCATACGCGAAGCACCGAAGTGATCACTAGAGGTGACGTCTACCTGTGTTACCGCAGGTCGGAGCGGTGTGGCCGATATCAAGAGGTGGCAGTTGCAAGCAAATTGGCGGCCTGGACGCTCCCTTGATAGAGGGGTCCGCTCAGGCGTCGGGGCGAGCCGGGGGCGAGTCAGGGCCGAAGGGGGCGAGCGAGAGGAGGAAGGGGCGGAAGGTGCGGATGACGGTGATCGCGTGCGCGCGTTCACGAGTGCGCGCCCACGAGTAGGTGATCCCGAAGGAGGCGCGTCGACGACCACCGGCCGGAACCCGCTCCCGCGGTGACCGTTCCGTGACCTACGCCACTCCGCTCGGCGGGGGAAAGCGGCGGGCTTGGCCAACGATGCGGATGAGTGGTAAGCCCTGGGCAAATCGGACGTAACTCGGAAAGTCCATGATCACGGGCTTGATCGGCGGTGCCCGTATTGCCCGTTACGGCGTCAATAAGCTGCGACACGCCCGGGATTCAGCCCGGCATCGCCCAACTGTGGCGCAGCACACGTTTCTTGAAGGGAACCCGCATCCCTTGATAGCCGTTGTACTCATGTCTCACACCGCTCACATACCCAGCCACCGGAAGCCCCGCCGCAGCGCCACCAAGCTGCGCGCCGGAGTTGCCGGTGGCGTCCTCAGCACCCTTGCGGTGGCCGGTGCGGCCGGATCGGCGAACGCGGCCGAGCCGGTGACCGAGACCATCGAACTGCCCGCGCTGACCGAGCTCGCGGGCGAGGTGACCGCCGCCGCGGACGCCACCCGTCAGGCCGCCGACACGTACCACCTGCAGGCCGAGCAGGACGCGGCAGCGGCCAAGGCCGCCAAGGACGCGGAGAAGGCCAAGAAGGAAGCCGAGGCCAAGGCGAAGGCCAAGGCTGAGGCGGAAGCCAAGGCGAAGGCCGAGGCCAAGAAGGAAGCCGAGGAGAAGCGCGCCGCCGAAGAGCGCGCCTCCCGCTCCGCCGAGCGCACCACGCTCAGCACCGCCAGCAGCTCCGGCTCCGGCGCCTCCGGCAGTGCGTCCGCCTCCGCCAGCGCCCCGGCCAGCGGCAACGTCGCGACCGTCATCGCCTTCCTGAAGGCCCAGGTCGGCGACGCCTACGTCATGGGCGCCACGGGCCCCAACGCCTGGGACTGCTCCAGCCTCGTCCAGGCCGCGTTCAAGCAGGTCGGTGTGGACCTGCCGCGCGTCTCGCAGGACCAGTCGACGGTCGGCACCCAGGTCGGCACGTCCAACCTCCAGGTCGGCGACATCCTGTACTGGGGCTCCGCGGGCTCCGCGTACCACACCGGTGTCTACATCGGTAACGGCCAGTACCTGGACGCCGCGAACCCCTCCAAGGGCGTCGTCATCCAGGACCTCTCGGGCTACCCGGCCACCGGCGCGGTCCGCGTCCTGTGATCGACGTCCTCTGATCGACCGCCACAGCCGACGAAGGGCCGGCGTTTCCCCCTTGGGAACGCCGGCCCTTCGTCGTGCGTGCTACAGCTCCCTCAGGACCGCGGGGCCACCTTGCTCAGGCCGTTGATGACCCGGTCCATCGCGTCGCCGCCCGTCGGGTCGGTGAGGTTGGCGAGCATCTTCAGGGTGAACTTCATCAGCATCGGGTGGGTGAGGCCGCGCTGCGTGGCGACCTTCATGACCTTCGGGTTGCCGATGAGCTTCACGAAGGCGCGGCCCAGCGTGTAGTAGCCGCCGTAGGTGTCCTTGAGGACCTTCGGGTAGCGCTGGAGCGCCAACTCGCGCTGTGCGGGCGTCTGCCGGGCGTGCGCCTGGACGATCACCTCCGCGGCGATCTGCCCGGATTCCATCGCATAGGCGATGCCCTCGCCGTTGAACGGGTTGACGAGGCCGCCCGCGTCGCCCACGAGCAGCAGTCCGCGGGTGTAGTGCGGCTGCCGGTTGAAGGCCATCGGCAGCGCGGCGCCCCGGATCGGCATCGTCATGTTCTCCGGGGTGTACCCCCAGTCCTCGGGCATCGAGGCGCACCATGCCTTCAGCACCTCACGCCAGTCCAGCTCCTTGAAGGCGGAGGACGAGTTGAGGATGCCGAGGCCGACGTTGGACGTACCGTCGCCCATACCGAAGATCCAGCCGTAGCCGGGCAGCAGCCGGTCCTGGGGGCCGCGCCGGTCCCACAGCTCCAGCCAGGACTCCAGGTAGTCGTCGTCGTGGCGCGGCGAGGTGAAGTACGTACGGACCGCGACGCCCATCGGACGGTCCTCGCGGCGGTGCAGGCCCATCGCCAGGGAGAGCCGCGTGGAGTTGCCGTCGGCGGCGACGACCAGGGGCGCGTGGAAGGTGACTTCGCGCTTCTCCTCGCCGAGCTTGGCGTGCACACCGGTGATCCGGCCGCTGCGGTCGTCGATGATCGGGGCGCCGACGTTGCAGCGCTCGTACAGCCGGGCGCCGGCCTTCTGTGCCTGGCGTGCCAGCTGCTCGTCGAAGTCGTCGCGCTTGCGGACGAGTCCGTAGTCCGGGTACGACGCCAGCTCCGGCCAGTCCAGCTGCAGCCGGACTCCGCCGCCGATGATGCGCAGGCCCTTGTTGCGCAGCCAGCCGGCCTCTTCGGAGATGTCGATGCCCATCGAGACCAGCTGCTTGGTGGCGCGCGGAGTGAGTCCGTCGCCGCAGACCTTCTCGCGCGGGAACGCGGTCTTCTCCAGGAGCAGGACGTCGAGTCCGGACTTCGCCAGGTGGTACGCGGTCGCGGAGCCGGCTGGCCCGGCCCCGACGACGATCACATCCGCACTGTGTTCGGAGAGGGGCTCGGTCACGGCGGGATCTCCCCCGGTCTTGGGAATTTGCGTGCCGAAGGCACTGGACATGTGCAGTCTATGGGGGTGCGTTGATCACGGACCTGAAGGGCTGCCCTATGACCACTACACCCCCTGCGATCAGGCTGCGCGTCCCCACCGAGGAGGACGCCTACGCCTGGCACGAGGTCTTCGCCGACCGCGAGGTCATGGAGTTCCTCGGCGGCGGGCCCGCGGAGCTGTCCGCGTACCAGGAGCTGACGGCACGGCAGCGCAAGCAGGACGCCGAGCACGGCTTCTGTCTGTGGACGGTGCTGGACGAGGACGACCGCGTCCTGGGGTTCACCGGTGCCCAGTACTGGCCGCGGGACTGGGGGCCGGTGGGCGAGATCGAGATCGGCTGGCGGCTCGCGCGCCACGCGTGGGGAGGCGGGTACGCGACGACGGCCGCGCTCGCCACGCTGGAGCGGCTGCGGGCGGTCGGGGTGGGCGAGGTCGTGGCGATGGTCGACGCGCGTAACACGCGGTCCATCGCGGTGACTCGGCGGTTGGGGATGCGGCACGCGGAGACCTTCACGGCGCCGGTGCGGCGGGCTGAGTCGTACTGCTTCCGGCTGGCGCTCGGGCGGTAGCCCAGCCCTTCCTTTTCGGTCAGAACACCGAGAGCCCCGTGAGTGTCGTGAAGCGGTCGAGCGCAGCAACCCCGGCCACCGAGTTGCCGCGCTCGTCCAGCCCCGGGCTCCACACGCACAGCGTGCCCTGGCCCGGCAGCACCGCGAGGATGCCGCCGCCGACGCCGCTCTTGCCCGGCAGCCCGACCCGGTAGGCGAAGTCGCCGGCCGCGTCGTATGTCCCGCAGGTCATCATCACCGCGTTGACCTGCTTGGCCTCGCTGCGGCTCAGCAGTCTGCTGCCGTCGGCGCGCACCCCGTGCCGGGCCAGGAAGCCCCCGGCCAGGGCGAGATCGGCGCAGCTCATCTCGATCGAGCACTGCCGGAAGTAGTGGTCGAGCAGGGTCGGCACGGGGTGCCGGATGTTCCCGTACGAGGCCATGAAGTGGGCCAGCGCCGCGTTGCGGTCGCCGTGCGCGGACTCGGACGCGGCGACCTCTATGTCGAAGCCCAGGTCCGGGTTGCCGCTCTCGGCTCGCAGGAAGTCCAGGAGGTCCTCGCTGGCGTCTCCGGTGAGGGTCTGCAGCCGGTCGGTGACCACCAGGGCGCCCGCGTTGATGAACGGATTGCGCGGAATCCCGTTCTCGTACTCCAGCTGGACCAGGGAGTTGAAGGGGTTGCCCGACGGCTCCCGGCCGACCTGCGCCCAGAGGTCCGGGCCGTCGTGGGCCAGCACCAGCGCGAGCGTGAACACCTTGGTGATCGACTGGGCGGAGAACGGCGTCCGCCACTCCCCTACGCCGTACACCGTGCCGTCGATGTCCGCGAGCGCTATGCCGAAGCGGCTCGGGTCGACGGAGGCGAGCGCGGGGATGTAGTCGGCGGATCGGCCGCGGCCGGGGGTGGCGGCGACCTCGTCGGCGATCTGTTCCAGGACGTGCTGGTAGTTCTGGTCGTCCACTGGGCGGGGCTCAGGCCTTGAAGCCCCGGTGGAGCGCGACCACGCCACCGGTCAGGTTGCGCCAGGCCACGTTCGACCAGCCTGCCTTCTGGAGCAGCGCGGCGAGGGCGGGCTGGTCGGGCCAGGCCCGGATCGACTCGGCGAGGTAGACGTACGCGTCCGGGTTCGAGGAGACGGCGCGGGCGACCGGGGGGAGCGCGCGCATCAGGTACTCGGTGTAGACCGTGCGGAACGGGGTCCAGGTGGGGTGGCTGAACTCGCAGATGACGACTCGGCCGCCGGGCTTGGTCACGCGGTACAGCTCGCGCAGCGCGGTTTCCGTCTGCTGTACGTTGCGCAGCCCGAAGGAGATGGTGACCGCGTCGAAAACGTCGTCCTTGAAGGGGAGTCGGGTCGCGTCGCCTGCGGTCAGGGGGAGGTGGGGGTGGTTCCGCTTGCCGACCCGGAGCATGCCGATCGAGAAGTCGCAGGGCACGACGTAGGCGCCGGTCTGCGCGAAGGGGAGCGATGAGGTGGCGGTGCCGGCGGCCAGGTCGAGGATCTTCTGCGCGGGGCGGGCGTCTACCGCCCTGGCGACCTGCTTGCGCCAGACTCGGTCCTGCCCTAGGGACAGCACGTCGTTGGTGAGGTCGTACTTCTCGGCCACGTCGTCGAACATCGAGGCGACTTCGTGCGGCTGCTTGTCCAGGGATGCGCGGGTCACTCGCCCATTGTGGCAGGGGGGTGTCTGGGGGGTGCGGCGGGGCNGACCGTTGGGCGGTCCGCGCGCACCCCCCGCCCCGTCCCCTCACGTCGGCATGGCGTCTACCTGTTGTAGGCAATCGTTCCGCAGGGCGGAACGGGTGGGCACAACCCCTCGCTACGGGGTACCCGTTTCACCAAGCCCGGAGGGCAGCACCCTCCCCCCGCCACGGGGGCACCATGACCACAAGCCCGAGGGCAACACCCTCACCACCCCGCACCGCGAAGGTGAGGTCAGCGCGTGCGATGGACCAGGCGGCCGGCCAGCACCGTCGCCACACAGGTCGCGGCGCCGCGTTCGAGCAGGCTCGCCTCGTCGGGGACGTCGAACGCGGCCAGGTCGGCCCGCGCGCCGACGGCCAGGGCGGCGTGCACCGAGCCCCGCAGGTCGTGGCCCTCGGCGAACGGGTCGAGCGAGGGGCCGGTCCAGAGGACGCTTGGTGCGTTGACCGGGGACACCTCGGTCAGGCCGGAGCGGGTGACCGCCTGGCGCACCGTGTCGGGGAAGGACCCGGCGATGTGCGTCGTGCCGTGTGCCAGCATGCGTTGCAGGCCGCGGCGGACGCTGCCCGACCAGCGGGTCTCGTCCAGCGCCGGGGCGAGCTTCTCCAGCGCCTCGCCGGTGATGGGCTCGGTGCCGAGCTCGTCGGCCTCGCGCGGGTCGGGGTGGTAGGCGCGGGTCAGCAGCCAACGGGCGTGCCACTGCCGGAGTCCAGGTGTGAGCACCCCGGGCCAGCGTCGGACCCGGCCGCGCGGGAAGGCCGCGGCCACGTCGGAGTACGGGCCGATGGCCGTGATCCGGTTGCCGTCGACGGCAACCGCGCCGTCGGGGACCGGTGCCGCGCCGACCGGGAGGACCAGTGGCGCGGCGTGGAGGGTGAGCAAGACGGCCTCAGTTGGTGGCGAGCAGCTTCAGCTCGGGGTGTGCCGTGCCGCCCTCGATGGCCGTGGAGGAGATGTGGGACGCCACGCGCTCGTCGACCGGGTCGTTCGCCGGGTCGTCGTGCACGGTGATGTGCTCGTACGTGGTGGTGCGCTGGGCAGGGACCCGGCCCGCACGGCGGATCAGGTCGATGATCTCCAGGCGGTTGGAGCGGTGCTTGGCGCCCGCCGACGACACGACGTTCTCCTCAAGCATGATCGAGCCCAGGTCGTCCGCGCCGTAGTGCAGCGAGAGTTGGCCGACCTCCTTGCCCGTGGTCAGCCAGGAGCCCTGGATGTGGGCGACGTTGTCGAAGAAGAGCCGGGCGATCGCGATCATCCGCAGGTACTCGAAGAGCGTCGCCTGGGTGCGGCCCTTGAGGTGGTTGTTCTCGGGCTGGTACGTGTACGGGATGAAGGCCCGGAAGCCCCCGGTCCTGTCCTGTACGTCGCGGATCATGCGCAGGTGCTCGATGCGCTCGGCGTTGGTCTCACCGGTGCCCATGAGCATGGTCGAGGTGGACTCCACGCCGAGGCCGTGCGCGAGCTCCATGATCTCCAGCCAGCGCTCGCCGGACTCCTTGAGCGGCGCGATCGCCTTGCGCGGCCGCGCCGGGAGCAGCTCGGCGCCCGCGCCGGCGAAGGAGTCGAGACCGGCGGCGTGGATGCGCTGGATGGCCTCCTCCGCCGAGACGCCGGAGATGCGGGCCATGTGCTCGATCTCGGAGGCGCCGAGCGAGTGGATGACCAGCTGCGGGAATTCCTTCTTGATCGCGGAGAAGTGCTTCTCGTAGTACTCGACGCCGAAGTCCGGGTGGTGGCCGCCCTGGAACATGACCTGGGTGCCGCCGAGTTCGACGGTCTCGGCGCAGCGGCGCAGGATGTCGTCGAGGTCGCGGGTCCAGCCCTTGGCCGTGTCCTTCGGCGGGGCGTAGAAGGCGCAGAACTTGCACGCCGTCACGCAGACGTTCGTGTAGTTGATGTTGCGCTCGATGATGTACGTGGCGATGTGCTCGGTGCCCGCGTACCGCCGCTTGCGGACCGTGTCGGCGGCCGCGCCGAGCGCGTGCAGCGGCGCGGAGCGGTAGAGCTCGAGCGCCTCTTCGGGCGTGATCCGCCCACCCTCGGCGGCGCGGTCGAGGACGGACTGGAGCTCGGCCTTCTCGGTCACCGGGATGTCCCTTTCGGCAGGGTCTGCCATGGGCGTTTCCATGGCTGGGCGGACCGATCCAGCGTACGCCAGCCCTCTGACACGGCTTGCGGGCGGGCGGGTCAGGAGGGCTTCGCGGGCTCGGCCAGACGTACCGTGCTGAGGATCTTGTCGATCGTCGCGTCGGGGACCTCGTCCGGCACGCCCTTCGCGCCGACGAAGGTCCATGAGGCGAAGTCGTTCTTGGAGTTCTTGAACGCGAAGGTGACGGCCTTGCCGTCGGTGGCGCACTTGCCCGGCTTGTCGACACCGGACGAGGCAGCGGTCACCCGGTGGCCCTTGAGGCCGGAGGCGGTGGTGAACTCCTCGGCCTCGCCGGTCTCCACCTTGTCCTTGTCGGGCTGGGTGTACTTGCCGTAGACCCAGAGGTCGGCGTTGTCGCGGGCGGCCTCCTCTGTGTTTCTGGCGCCGCGCTCGACCCTCGTGCCCACGTTCGCGAGCGCGGTCGACCCCAGGGTGCCGTCCTGATCGTCGTCGGAGGTGCACCACTCCTCCTTGAGCGTCGCCACACCGCCGAACCCCACGAGCGGAATCTCTTCCTCGTCGGCGTCATCGGCGACGTAGCTGCGCCAGTCGCCCGGCCTGATGTCCCAGTCCGGGGGTACGTCGTAGCGGACGTCGCTTCCGGGGCGCGCGACGACCTTCCAGCCGGGGATGACCGGCCCGTCCTCGTCGCCCGCGGCCCGCGGGTTCTCCGACGGGCTGGCGGACGCGCTCGCCTCGGGCTTGGCGTCCTTGGCGTCCGTACCGCCGTCGTCGCTCAGGACCAGGAACCCGGTGACACCGGCCGCCACAACCACGGCCGCCGCCGCTACCACCGCGACGACCGCGACCCCGCTCGTCCCACTGCTTCCACCCTGTGACGGGTGATCGTTTGACCCCATGGCGGTAATCGTACGGGCGCGCGCCGGGGCTCCCGCATTCCGTAGGAGTAAGCGCGCTCGGGGCCCAGCGCCGACCCGTGGAAATCGCCCAGGAAATCGTACGGATGAGGCATCGCCTCGGCCTATGTGCCTTATGGACGGGGATTTCCTCGACCCGAACTTCGCGTTTCCGCTAGCTGGTCAACAACTCCACGCGCGCGTGGGGGTCGAAGCCCGTCGTCGGGCCGACCCGCCGGGCGAACTCGGCGACCCCCGCGAGCTGCGCGGTCCCGAAGCGGAAGTCCAGCGTCGTGAAGTAGCGCTCCAGGACCTCGGCGTCGAAGGCCTCCCAGCGCGCCGCCTGCTCGGCGACCTTGCCGACCTCCTCAAGGGACACGTCGCGCGAGGCCAAAAACGCCTCGTGCACCTTGTGGACGACCTCGGGCTCGCGGGCCAGGTAGTCGCGCCGCGCCGCCCACACCGCGAACACGAAGGGCAGCCCGGTCCACTCCTTCCACATCTGCCCCAGGTCGTGGACCTGGAGCCCGAGCCGCGGCCCGTCGTGCAGATTGGCCCGCAGCGCGGCGTCCCCGATCAGCACGGCGGCCTCCGCCTCCTGCATCATCAGGCCGAGGTCGGGCGGGCACGTGTAGTAGTCGGGGGTCACCCCCACGCGCTCGGCGAGCAGCAGCTGGGCCAGTCGTACCGACGTACGGGACGTGGACCCGAGGGCCACCCGTGCCCCGTCGAGGCGGTCCAGCGGCAGCTGCGACACGATCACACAGGACATCACCGGGCCGTCGCAGCCGACGGCGATGTCCGGCATCGCGACCAGTTCGTCGGCGTGCTTGAGGAACTCCACGAGGGTGATCGGCGCGATGTCCAGATCGCCCCGCACCAGCTGCTCGCTGAGCCGCTCCGGGGTGTCCTTGGAGAGCTCCAGATCGAGCAGGGCCCCGGTCCTGGCCAGTCCCCAGTAGAGGGGCAGGCAGTTCAGAAACTGAATGTGACCGACGCGGGGCCGGCTGCGGGGAGAATTGTCCACATCGCGAGACTAGCCCTAGTCGGGTACGGCGCGACCCCGGCCCCCCATTCACCCTCTGTCAAGACACGACACACCCTCTCGTCAACGTCCGCGCACCCGCTTTCAGACATCTGGGTGACGCGATCTTGCCCCCTACCCTTCGCGGCACCCTGCGTGCTAGGCTCGCCGCAAGTTGCAGTTTGGTTTCCCTTGCAGTACAGAGCCTGCGGAGCATGTAACCGCAGGCTCTCGTCGTTTTCAGACTTTTGCAGTAGTGGTGACACTCGCGGGTTCTGGAGCAGGGCAACCCTTTGGCCCAAGGAGGGCTTTATGGCTACCGGAACCGTGAAGTGGTTCAACGCTGAAAAGGGCTTTGGCTTCATTGCCCAGGAAGGCGGCGGCCCGGATGTCTTCGTCCACTACTCCGCGATCAACGCCTCCGGCTTCCGCTCCCTTGAGGAGAACCAGGCCGTGAACTTCGACGTCACGCAGGGCCCGAAGGGTCCGCAGGCCGAGAACGTCACCCCGGTCTGATCCGGAACCCCGGTTATCTGATCCGGAACGGATAGCAGTACCCAAGGAGCCCCCCTCCCCTCGCCTCGGCGGTGGGAGGGGGGCTCCTGCCTTTTGGGCGAGGCTCAGGGCCGCGTGAGCGAGGGCTGGCTCGGGGCGGATTCGGCAAGGGCTCACGGCCGCTTGGGCAACGGCTCACGGCCGCGCGTACAGGCCCTCCACGCGGTCCGCGAACCGGGACAGCACCGCCTGGCGGCGGACCTTCATGCTCGGGGTCAGCAGGCCGTTCGCGACGCTGAAGTCCTCGTCCAGGATCTCGAAGGCCCGGATCCGGGCCGGGCGTGACACCTGCGCGTTCGCGGCGTCCACCGCCTCCTGGACCAGCTCGCGCACCCGTGGATCACGGCCCGGCGACTCCCCCAGCTCGATGCCCTCGCGGGAGGCCAGGCCCGCCAGCTCCTCCAGGTCCAGGGTGATCAGCGCGACCGGGTGGGGGCGGCGGTCGCCGACCATCACCGCGCGGGAGACCAGGCGCGACTGCTGAAGGGCGAACTCGACCTGCGACGGGGCGAGGTTCTTGCCGCCCGACGTGATGATCAGGTCCTTCTTGCGGCCCGTGATGAAGAGGAAGCCGTCCTCGTCCAGGGCCCCGATGTCACCCGTGTGCAGCCAGCCGTCGGCGTCCAGGGTCGCGGCGGTGGCCGCCGGGTTGCCGTGGTAGCCGGGGAAGACGTTCACACCGCGGGCCAGCACCTCGCCGTCATCGGCGATCCTGACCTCGCAGCCCGGCATCGGGCGGCCGACCGAGCCGTAGCGCAGGGCAGCGGGGTGGTTGAGCGCGATGACCCCGCCGGACTCGGTCATTCCGTAGCCCTCGAAGATCGCTATGCCGCAGGCGCGCAGAAAGTCCAGGGTCTGCGGAGCGATCGGCGCGGCGCCCGTCAGTGCCCACCTCAACCGCCCGCCGAAGGCCGCCCGTACCAGGCTGAACAGCTTCTCGTCGGCCGCGTCGAAGGCCTCCCGCAGCTCCCCCGTCGGCTCCTCGCCGCGCTCGCGCAGCTCGGCGGCCCTGACCCCGACCCGGATCGCCTCGTCGAACCGCTCCCGGCCGCCCTCCTGGGACTCGGCAAGACCCAGGACCACCGAGTGGACCTTCTCGAAGAGGCGGGGTACGGACGGCAGATGGGTGGGCGCGACCTCGGCCAGCTCGCCGACGATGTCCTCGATCCGGCCGCCGAAGTACGCCAGCGTGCCGCCCTGGAGCAGCGCCTTGAACTCGATCAGCTGGGCCATCACATGCGCGAGGGGGAGGTACAGGTATGTACGGTCGCCGGGGCCGCCGGGGATGAGGTTCAGGGTGCCGTCGCGCACCGACCCGAAGTTGCCGTGGGTGATCAGACAGCCCTTGGGCATTCCCGTGGTGCCCGAGGTGTAGACGATGGTGGCCAGGTCGTCGTTCGTACGGGCCTCGGCGCGGGCGAGGAGGTCGGGCAGCGGTGCCTGGTCGGGTAGGTCGAGCAGGGACAGGTCCTTCTCGCTTGCCTCGGCCGCGGGGTCCTTGCCGTCCGCCTCGGTCGCCAGGTCCTTCCCGTCCGCCAGCTCCTTCTCGTCCGCCTCGGTCATCAGCACCACGTGCCGGATGCCGGGAAGTTTCGGGCGCAGTCGCTCGACCTTCCCCGCCTGGGCCGCGTTCTCGCAGATCACCACGGACGCGCCCGAGTCGCCGAGCACCCAGGCCGCCTCCTCATCCCCGGCCGTCGGATAGACCGGCACCACCACCGCGCCCGCCGCGAACGCGCCGAAGTGGGCGTACGTCCACTCCGGCCGGGTCTCGGCGAGTATCGCCACCCGGTCGTCGGCCCGTACGCCGAGGCCGATCAGCCCGCGGCCGACGGTACGTACGGTCTCGCGGAGTTCTCCGTAGGTGACCTCGCCCCAGCCGTCCGCGGCTTTCGGGGGCTTGAAACGCAGGGCTGGATGCTCGGCGAAGCGTTCGGCCACCCATTCCACGAACACGGCCAGAGTCTTGGGCTGTTCGGTCTGCGGCTGCATGCGTACGACGCTACGGACGCCCCGCGACAGGCGGGGATGACCGGAAACGTCACCACCGCTGACCTACGCGCTCAATCCGGCTACCGTCATGGGCATGGCGAGGCGGACGGTCACCGTGCACCACGTGCGGGCCGTGCTGCGCGGCGCCCAGCGCCACGGCGTCGACACCGTCCCGCTGCTGCAGGCCGCCCAGATACCCCCGCTGCTGCTCGGCGACGACCGGGCGCGGATCACCTCGGCCCAGTTCGTCCGGCTGTTCCGGGAGCTCTACCGGGTGACCCAGGACGAGTTCCTCGGGCTTGGGTCCGCGGTCAGCAGGCCGGGGACCTTCGCGATGATGTGCCGGGCCTCGTACGGCTGCCGCGACCTGGGCTCCGCGGTCGAGCGCGCGGTCACCTTCTACGGGCTGTTCCCCAGCGGTCCCGACCTCACCCTGGAGCGGTCCGCCGACGAGGCCGTGTTCGCCGTACGCGGCGAACTCGCCGGGGACGACGACCACTTCCTCGCCGAGTGCGTGCTCACCATCTGGCACCGGCTGTGCAGTTGGCTGATCGGCCGCCGTATCCCGCTGCGCTGGGCGACGTTCGCGTATCCGCCGCCCCCACACAAGGGCGAGTACGAGGAACTCTTCGGCTGCCGGGTGCGGTTCGGAGCCCCGCGTACGGGCGCGGGGTTCGCCCCGCACTGGCTGGACGCGCCGCTGGTCAGGGACGAGGACGAGCTGGAGCGGATGCTGCGCCGTGCGCCGTTCGACCTGCTCAGCCGTCGGGAGTACGACACGACCGTGGCCGAGCAGGTGCGGCGGACGCTGGTGCGGGCGCTCGGGGACTCGCCGCGACTGCCCGCGCTGGGCGAGATCGCGGCCCGGCTCGCGGTGAGCCCGGCGACGCTGCGCCGCCGGCTCGCGGCCGAGTCCACCTCGTATCAGCAGCTGAAGGACACCGTACGGCGGGACGCGGCGATCGCGGGTCTGGCCGAGGGACGGGAGCCGATCGCGGAACTCGCGGCGCGGCTCGGGTTCTCCGAGGACACGGCCTTCCACCGGGCGTTCCGGCGGTGGACGGGGACGACTCCGGGGGCGTACCGGATCGGGCACGCGGTCGTTAGGGATTCGCGTGAGAGCTCGAGTGAGACACAGAGTCAGCAAAGCTGAGCGTCCCGGTCAGCGCGTAACTTACCCGCCGGTCACTACCTTCCAGGCAACTACCCCTGCCCCAGAGGACAGTTGGGAGAGCCGCATGCACATCCGTATGCCCAGGAGGCTGGGCTCAGTGATCGCCGCGCTGGCACTGGCGGCCGCGCTGCCCGCGGTCGGCACGTCAGCCGCTCAGGCCTCGCAGGCTGCTCAAGCCTCGCAGGCCTCCGATGGCGATCCTGGTGACGTGGTCAGCGTGGAGGACTGGGCCTTCCACCCGCTGCCCGGCCAGCCGACCAACACCAAGTCCTGGAAGATCCACTACCGCTCGACCGACGCGCTGGGCAAGCCGAACGTCGTCTCCGGCACGGTCATCGTCCCCCAGGACGGCAAGCAAGGCCCCCGCCCGCTGATCACCTACGCCGTCGGCACGGTCGGGCTCGGCGACCAGTGCGCCCCGAGCGCGGGCTTCCCCCAGGGCTCCACCCTGGAGGCCAACCTGATCCAGCAGCTCACCTGGCGCGGCTGGGCGGTGGCCGTCACCGACTACGAGGGCCTGGGCACCCCGGGCGAGCACACCTACACGGCGGGACGCTCCGCCGGCCACGCCATGCTCGACGCGGCGCGCGCCGCCCAGCGCATCCCGGCCGCCGCCGAGTCCGGCCTCACCGCCGACAGCCCGATCGGCATCATGGGCTACTCGCAGGGCGGGCAGGCCTCCAGCTGGGCCGCCGAGCTGAAGGCGTCCTACGCCCCGGAGCTCAAGGTGAAGGGCACCGCGACCGGTGGCGTCCCGGCGAAGCTGGCCTCGCTCGCCCCGGTGCACGACGGGTCGTACGGCGCCGGGCTGCTGTTCATGGCCGCGTCCGGGCAGGACGCCGCCTACCCCGACCTGAAGCTCGACTCGTATCTGAACGAGGCCGGGAAGAAGCTCATCGGCACCCTCAGGAACAACTGCGTGGCCGCCAACGCCACCCTGGGCGCCTTCAAGAAGATCTCCGACATGACCCACACCAACCCGCTGGACACGCCCGAGTGGCAGCGGCGGCTTGCCGAGTCGGACCTCGGCAAGGCGACGCCCGACCACCCGGTGTACCTGTACCACGCGGTCGCCGACGAGCTGATCCCGTACGGGCTCGGCAAGCAGCTGCGCCAGGACTGGTGCGGCCAGGGCGGCAACGTGAAGTGGCGGACGATCCTGCTCGGTGAGCATGTCTCGGCCGTGATCACGGAGTCGGCGGCCGTCCAGAACTGGCTGGCGGCCCGCTTCGCGAACAAGCCGACCAGCGGCAACTGCTAGAAGGCGGTACGGGGCGGTCGGCCCGGCGTCTTGAGGGGCGCCGGGCCCACGTCACCGGGGAGGTGACCAGGCCTCTCCCCGCATGAGGTTGCCAAGCCCGGCCCAGGCGAAGTTCATCAGTGTCGCCGCGGCGCCCTTGGCCGAGATGCCGGGCGTGATGTTCGCCCAGACGGCGAGCGACTCCGCGGCGCCCACC
The DNA here is from genome assembly GCF_046540415.1 of Streptomyces sp. E11-3. Classification (NCBI taxonomy): domain Bacteria; kingdom Bacillati; phylum Actinomycetota; class Actinomycetes; order Kitasatosporales; family Streptomycetaceae; genus Streptomyces; species Streptomyces sp. E11-3. The sequence goes on from NZ_JAZGRL010000001.1 coordinate 3,130,654, forward strand.
AGCGCTTCGGCGAGCCCAGCGACCTCGTGCTCGGGCAAAGCGGGGTTGTGGTGCGCCTCGCGGGCCGCCTCCGCGATCAGCAGCGTCACGAACGCCACGATCTCCTCGCGCATCACGGCGACCTCGCGGGCGAACGGCTCGCCGTGGGTGCGCGCCTGACTGTGCAGCACCGCCCACCCGTCGGGGTGCTCCGCGGTGTGCGTGAAGAACGCCCGCAGCCCGGCCCAGAGTTGGCGGTCGGCCGACTCGCCGGGGGTGACTCCGGTGCGTACCGCCTCCACGAGCGCGGCCGCCTCCCGGCGGATACACGCGGTGAAGAGCTCTTCCTTGGAGTTCAGATAGAGATAGACCAGCGGCTTGGACACCCCCGCCAGTTCGGCGATCTCGTCCATCGACGCCGCGCGGTACCCGCGCTGCCCGAAGGTGCGGACCGCCGCGTCCATCATCTGCTGCTCGCGCACCGCGCGCGGCATGCGTTTCTGCCTGGTCATCGCCTTGCCCACCCCGGCCCCCTCCTTGCACAGGCTGTACGGGGCAAGCCTACGGTTCGCGACGGACGCGCGGCGGCAGCTATCGAGCCAGGGATGGGGGCGAGGACGGGAGGCCGGGATGGGGGGC
>NZ_JAZGRL010000001.1:3131362-3194387 GCF_046540415.1 Streptomyces sp. E11-3
CTGGGGGCGGGGACGGGGGCAGGAATGGGTCAGGGCTTCGGCGGCGCGTCCTCCGGCCCGCCGTTCTCGCGGCGCTTCATCTCCTCTTCACGGCGGCGCAGATCGGCCTCCCACTCCTTCAGGAGGTCGTCGTCCGGCTCGCCCGCTTCCTCCTTCTTGGCCTCGCCCGTCTCCTTCTTCCCCTTGCCGTCCTCCTCGCGGAGTGACTTCAGGAAGTCGGGGTTGTCGTCGGGCGCGACCCAGCCGCCGCTCCCGCCGGAGGCGCGCTGGACGGTGCGGTCCTTGCCGACGACCAGCCAGGAGATGGAGCCGACGAGCGGGAAGAGCAGGATCAGGATCGCCCACAGCGGCTTCGGGACATAGCGGACCTCCTGCTCATCGGTGGTGATGCAGTCGATGAACGCGTAGATGCTGAGTGCCAGTGGCACCAGGATCATCAGCACCCGGAGCATGAGGCGGTCCCCCTGAGCGTGGACATCGGGGCCACCGAAGCGGCCCCCCTGACAAGTCAAGAGTAGCGAGTAGCCGATACTGGACCCTATGGCTTACGACGATCTTCGCTCTCTGCTCCGCGCACTGGAGCGCGAGGGCGATCTCAAGCGCATCAAGGCCGAGGTCGACCCCCATCTGGAGGTCGGTGAGATCGTCGACCGGGTCCAGAAGTCCGGCGGCCCGGCCCTGCTCTTCGAGAACGTCCGCGGGTCGTCGATGCCGCTGGCGATGAACGTCTTCGGGACGGACCGCCGCCTGCTCAAGGCCCTCGGACTCAAGTCGTACGACGAGATCAGCGCGTCGATCGGCGGGCTGCTGAAGCCCGAGCTGCCGCACGGCTTCGTCGGGGTGCGGGAGGCCTTCGGGAAGCTCGCGAACATGACGCATGTGCCGCCGAAGAAGGTCAAGCCCGGCGCCGCCCCGGTCCAGGAGGTCGTCCTGCGGGGTGACGACGTCGACCTGGACCAGCTCCCGGCGCTGTTCACCTGGCCCGAGGACGGGGGTTCCTTCTTCAACCTCGGGCTGACCCACACCAAGCACCCCGAGACCGGCGTACGGAACCTGGGCCTGTACCGGCTGCAGCGGCACGACAAGCGCACCATCGGGATGCACTGGCAGATCCACAAGGACAGCCGCAACCACTACCAGGTCGCCGCCAAGCGGGGCGAGAAGCTGCCGATCGCAATCGCCTTCGGCGCGCCGCCCGCGGTCACCTACGCCTCCACGGCGCCGCTGCCCGGCGATATCGACGAGTACCTGTTCGCCGGGTTCGTGCAGGGCAAGCGGGTCGAGATGGTCGACTGCAAGACCGTGCCGCTCCAGGTACCGGCCAACGCCGAGGTGGTCCTGGAGGGCTGGCTGGAGCCGGGCGAGATGCTGCCTGAGGGCCCCTTCGGGGACCACACCGGCTTCTACACGCCGCAGGAGGACTTCCCGGCGCTGACCATCGACTGCGTCACCATGCGCAAGCGGCCGCTGCTGCAGTCGATCGTCGTGGGCCGCCCGCCGACCGAGGACGGCCCGCTGGGCCGGGCCACCGAGCGGTTCTTCCTCCCCCTGTTCAAGATCATCGTGCCGGATGTCGTGGACTACCACCTGCCCGAGGCGGGCGGCTTCCACAACTGCATGATCGTCTCGATCGACAAGAAGTACCCCAAGCACGCACAGAAGACCATGCACGCCATCTGGGGCGCGCACATGCTCTCGCTGGAGAAGCTGATCGTGGTGGTCGACTCCGACTGCGATGTACGCGACTACCACGAGGTGGCCTGGCGGGCCTTCGGCAACGTCGACTACGCCCGCGACCTGACCGTCGTCGAAGGCCCGGTCGACCACCTCGACCACGCCTCCTACCAGCAGTTCTGGGGCGGCAAGGCGGGCGTCGACGCCACCAAGAAGCTGCCCGAGGAGGGCTACACGCGAGACGGCGGCTGGCCGAACATGGTCGAGTCCGACCCGGACACGGCGGCCCTGGTGGACCGCCGCTGGAAGGAGTACGGCCTGTGAGCGCCGCCTCCGCCGCGATCCCACAGCCGAACAGCAGGGTGCGGGCCTTCCTGCGCCTGGTGATGATCGAGCACTCGGTCTTCGCCCTGCCCTTCGCGTATATCGCGGCGCTGACGGCGATGTTCCAGGTCGACAGGAACATCCACTGGGGGCGGCTGCTCCTGGTCACCCTCGCGATGGTCGGTCTGCGCACCTTCGCGATGGCCTGCAACCGCATCATCGACCGGGAGATCGACGCCCGTAACCCGCGCACGGCCGGCCGCGAGCTGGTCACCGGCGCGGTCTCGGTGCGGTCCGCCTGGACCGGCGCGCTGATCGCCCTCGCGGTCTTCCTGGGCGCCGCGGCCCTGCTGAACCCGCTGTGCCTGATCCTCGCCCCCTTCGCGGTGGTCCCGATGGTGGTCTATCCGTACGGGAAGCGGTTCACCGACTTCCCGCACGCGATCCTGGGCCTGGCCCAGGCGATGGGCCCGGTCGGCGCCTGGATCGCGATCACCGGTGAGTGGTCCTGGGACGCGGTGATCCTCGGCCTCGCGGTCGGCATCTGGATCGGCGGCTTCGACCTGATCTTCGCCTGCCAGGACGTGCAGGCCGACCGCGCCGAGGGCGTGCGGTCGGTCCCGGCCCGCTTCGGCATCCCGGCCGCGCTGTACGGCGCCCGGGCCTGCCATGTGGTGACCACGGCGCTGTTCGTCTGGTACGCCTTCGCCACGGAGGCGGGCGGGTTCTTCTGGTTCGGCCTGCTGATCGTGGGGGTGGCCTTCAGCTACGAGCACACGATCGTGCGGCCGCACGACATGTCCCGGCTGAACCGGGCCTTCTTCACCACCAACGGGTTCATCGGGATCTCGCTGTTCGTCTGCGCGCTGCTCGACCTGCTGGTGCGCGGGCTCACCCTCTGAGGGCACGCGTGCTCTGCGGGCACGGGTGCTCTGCGGGCACGAGTGCTCTGAGGGCACGCGTGGCGCACACCTGAGGCACACCGGTCCCCCGGCGCGCTGGTCAGCCGGGTGCGCGCCGGAACATGAACGCCGCGGCTATCCCGCCGAGCAGCCCGAAGAGGTGGCCCTGCCAGCTGATGCCGGGCGTGGTGGGCAGCACACCCCACAGCAGCGAGCCGTACAGCACACCGATCAGCAGCCCGACCAGGACGTCCCCGATGCGCCGGTCCACGAAGCCGCGCACCACCAGATAGCCGAAGAGCCCGAAGACGACACCGGACGCGCCCCCGGTGACCGAGTGCTCGGGCGCCGTGATCCACACCCCCAGGCCGCTGACCAGGATGATCACCACGGCGACGGCGAAGAACCGGCGCAGGCCCGAGAGCGCGGCGATAAAGCCGAGTATCAGCAGCGGCATGCTGTTCGCCGTGAGGTGGTCGAAGCCGAAGTGCACGAACGCGGCCGGGAAGATGTCGCGCAGCTCACCGAACTCGCGCGGCGATATCCCGAAGGTGTCCAGCGAGTTGTTCGTCGCCTGGTCGATGCCCTCCAGCAGCCACAGCAGCGCCAGCCAGCCGACCATGACAAAGGCCGCGGCCTTGACCCGCTGGCCACGCGTCTGCGGCCCTGGGCTCGCGGCCCCGCGCGGCCCGAACGGTCCGTACTGCCCGGAGGACCCGTGCGGTCCGTGCTCTCCGTATCCGTATGACATGGGCATCCCCCTATGCCTTGCCCCTGCCCGCCTTTGGCTTCCCTGCCTATCTTCTACCCTCTCAACGCGGGGAGCCTCGGCCCGGTTCCAACCCTGCGGATAGGCTCGGACGCGTGCAGCCAGCAGTCGAGCCAGTATCCGAACCGAGCGCCGGGCGCCGCCCCTGGGTGGTCGGTGTCTCCGGCGCGTCCGGGACGCCGTACGCCGCGGCCGTGCTGCGGGCGCTACTCGCGGCGGGCGAGAGCGTCGACTTGGTGGTGAGCCGCGCCTCGCGGCTCACGCTCCTGGACGAGACGGGCATCGCCTTCCGGGACGCGCACTGGCGAGACGACCTGCGCGCCTGGCTGGCCCGCGGCGCGGACGGCAAGCCCAGCACCTTCGACGCGGACCTCGGCGATCTCGCCGATGTGCGGTACTGGGCGGCCGGTGACCTGGCCGCCGGGCCCTCATCGGGCTCGTACGCCACCAAGGGCATGCTGATCGTGCCCGCGTCCACGGCGTGTGTGGCGGGTGTGGCGCTCGGGCTCTCCAAGGACCTGCTCCAGCGGGCGGCGAGCGTGACGCTCAAGGAGCGCCGACGCCTGGTGGTGGCGGTGCGCGAGACCCCGCTCAGCGGTCAGACGCTCAGACACCTGGTGACCCTGGACGAGGCGGGAGCCGTGGTGGCGCCCGCTTCCCCCGCGTTCTACGCCGGAGCGACCCATATCCAGGACCTGGTGGACTTCGTCGCCGGGCGGGTACTGGACGCGGCGGGGGTTGCACACGGCCTGTACCGCCGCTGGGAGGGAGAGCTCGGTGGCGGCTCTGTGTGATGACTCTTCGTGACGACCGGTGGCTGACGGCTAGCGCTCCTTGATCGTCTTTGCTACAAGATCCGCAGGGCGCTGGCCGAGCGTGCCTTATTTTCCCTACGTAGACTCGCGGGAACGCTGAACAATGGAAGGCTCCAGGCATATGGACGCGGTGGACAGGCAGCTCATTCAGGCCCTCAGGGAGAACGGCAGGGCCTCGTACGCCGAGCTCGGCCGACTGGTCGGCCTCTCGGGCCCCTCCGTCACGGATCGCATCAACCGCCTTGAGGCCGCGGGCGTCATCACCGGCTACCGCGCCACGGTCGACGCGGCGTCGCTCGGCCTCGGCGTCACCGCCCTGATCGGCATCTCCCTCTCGGACGCCGCCGACCACGAGGACGTGGCGCGCCGCCTCAAGGACCTCAGCGAGATCGAGGACGCCTGGTTCATCGCGGGCGACGACTCGTACATGCTCAAGGTGCGTGTCGGCGACGTGGACGGCCTGGAGAAGACGATCCGCCGCCTGAGCGGCACCAAGGGTGTGTCCCGTACGCGTACCACGATCGTGCTCTCCACCAAGTGGGAGAACCGGGTCGGGGAACTTCCCGAGGAAGGCTAGGCGTACCGTTGTCAGGGGCCCTGAAAGGTAAGGGACGGGGCCCCTGGGAACAGACACATGGGAGGCGCCGGGTAATGGACGCTGGACTCAAGCGCGAGCTCGAGGAGAAGGTCCGGGCCGGTGAGCGGCTGACTCGTGAGGACGGCATCGCGCTGTACGAGTCGGACGACCTGGCGTGGCTCGGCGGCCTCGCGCATGAGGTGCGGACGCGCAAGAACGGCGACGTCGTCCACTTCAACGTCAACCGCCACCTCAACATGACCAACGTGTGCACCGCGTCCTGCGCGTACTGCTCGTTCCAGCGCAAGCCGGGCGAGAAGGACGCGTACACCATGCGCATCGAGGAGGCCGTCCGGCTGGCCAAGGCCATGGAGGGCGAGAACCTCACCGAGCTGCACATCGTCAACGGTCTGCACCCGACGCTGCCCTGGCGCTATTACCCGCGCTCCCTGAAGGCCCTCAAGGAAGCCCTCCCCGAGGTCTCCCTCAAGGCCTTCACGGCGACCGAGATCCACCACTTCGAGACCATCTCGGGCCTGTCCGCGTCCGAGATCCTCGACGAGCTGATCGACGCGGGCCTGGAGTCGCTGACCGGCGGCGGCGCCGAGATCTTCGACTGGGAGGTCCGGCAGCACATCGTCGACCACCGCACCCACTGGGAGGACTGGTCGCGCATCCACCGCCTCGCGCACGAGAAGGGTCTGAAGACCCCGTGCACGATGCTGTACGGCCACATCGAGGAGCCCCGCCACCGCGTCGACCACGTGCTGCGGCTGCGTGAGCTGCAGGACGAGACCGGCGGCTTCCAGGTCTTCATCCCGCTGCGCTACCAGCACGACTTCGTGGACATGCAGGACGGCAAGGTCCGCAACAAGCTCCAGGCCCGTACGCAGATGGCGACCGGCGCCGAGGCGCTGAAGACCTTCGCGGTGTCGCGGCTGCTGTTCGACAACGTCCCGCACGTCAAGGTCTTCTGGGTGATGCACGGCGTGCAGACCGCCCAGCTGGCCCTGCAGCACGGCGCCGACGACATGGACGGCTCGGTCGTCGAGTACAAGATCACGCACGACGCGGACAACTACGGCACCCCGAACAAGCTGACCCGCGACGACCTCCTGGACCTGATCAGGGACGCGGGCTTCCGCCCGGTCGAGCGGAACACCAAGTACGAGGTCATCCGCGAGTACGAGGGCCCGGACGCCGAGCGGCGTGAGACGCCGCAGGCGATGCGGGTCTGAGGCGGAAGCCTCGGACGAGAGCCTGAAGAACTGAAGCGGCCCTGGCGACCAGGGCCGTTTTCTTTCTGTCCCGGTTCTTCCGCCTCGCCTCATGGTCTAGACCTTGACAGGTCCATACCATTGCGGTTCGCTCATCCTCCAGCTGTCCCCCACAGAACAGCTGCCCCCCACAGAGGATGTGATGACGTGTTACGTACGAGGCTGAGGTCTCTGCTCGCCGTCCTGGCCGCGGTCGCCTTCCTGGGCATCATGCTGCCCGTACTCACCGCCTCCACGGCCGCGGCCGCCGCCTGCGCGACCGCCTGGAACAGCACGGCGGTCTACACCAAGGACATGACTGTCTCCCACGGTGGCCACAACTGGGCCGCCAAGTGGTGGACCCAGAACGAGGAGCCCGGCACCACCGGCCAGTGGGGCGTCTGGGCCGACCGGGGAACCTGCGGCGGAGGAGGCGACGACGGCGGTGGTGACCCCTCCGGATTCGTCGTCTCCGAGGCGCAGTTCAACCAGATGTTCCCGGGCAGGAACAGCTTCTACACCTACAGCGGCCTGATCGACGCGATGAAGGCCCACCCCGCCTTCGCCAAGACCGGCAGCGAGACCACCCAGCGCCGCGAGGCGGCCGCCTTCCTGGCCAACGTCAGCCATGAGACCGGCGGACTCGTCCACATCGTCGAGCAGAACGAGGCGAACTACCCGCACTACTGCGACCGGAACCAGCCCTACGGATGCCCGGCCGGGCAGGCCGCCTACTACGGCCGCGGCCCGATCCAGCTCAGCTGGAACTTCAACTACAAGGCCGCCGGTGACGCACTCGGCATGGACCTGCTGAACAACCCCTGGCTGGTCGAGCGCGAAGCGAGCGTGGCCTGGAGTACCGGCCTCTGGTACTGGATGACCCAGAGCGGCCCCGGCACCATGTCCGGTCACACGGCGATGGTGAACGACCGCGGCTTCGGCGAGACGATCCGCTCCATCAACGGCGCCCTGGAGTGCGACGGGGGCAACCCCGCGCAGGTGCAGAGCCGGATCAACAAGTACCAGAGCTTCGTGCAGATCCTGGGCACCTCTCCGGGATCGAACCTGAGCTGCTGACCTGAGTGGGTACGCCGGGTCGGGCGCCCGACCCCCGACCCGGCGTTCCCTTTAGGGTCGTGTACATGGCTGACGCACTGACCTTTGAACTGGACCCCGCCGTCGGGCGCGAGCGCGGCGACGGGGTGCTCAACCTCTGGGCGGACGTGTCCAACGCCGACGGCGCCGTCGGATTCGTACCGCCCGTGACACCGGAGGACATCCGGCCCGAGTGGGTCAAGCACCTGGTCGCCATGGCCGAGGGCAGGACCCGGCTGCTCGTCGGGTACGACGCGGAGGGCGAGGTCGCGGCGACCGCGTTCTTCTCGTACAACACCCACCGTCTGATGCGGCACTGGGTCTGGCTCTACACGGTGATGGTGCACCCGCGCCACCACGGCAAGGGGTACGGACGCGACCTGATGCGGGCCGTCGAGAACGCGGCCCGCGGCTTCGACGGCATCGACGCGATACGGCTCACCTGCCGGGGCGGCACCGGGGTCGACCGGTTCTACGCCTCCTGCGGGTACAAGGAGGTCGGGCGGGTGCCCGGCATGATCCGCGTGGCGCCCGGCGACGACCGGGACGACATCACCATGCTTCTGACCCTGAGCTGAACCCCTGGACTGACCCCCTGGACCGACGAGCACCTGCCTGCCGTTGATCAAAACGGGCGTGCTTCACTTGTCGGGCAGGAACCAGCCGTACGAGCAGAGAGAAGGCCAGCCGTGGCACCCAAGCCGAGCGCCACCGTCCGCTACACCGCGATGCGCCTGGGCATCTTCGCCGGCTGCTTCCTGGCGATCTGGGGCCTGGTCTACGTCGGCGCGCTGCCGGCCGGGCTCGGCGACTCCAACCTGCTGTGGGTGCTGCTCCTCTCGATCGCCGTGTCGGCGCCGCTCAGCTTCGTCCTGCTGCGCGCCCAGCGCGAGGAGATGTCCGTCCAGATCGTCGACAAGGTCGACCGGACCAAGGCCAAGCTGAACGAGAACCGCAGCATGGAGGACGCCGTACTGGACGCGGAGGACGCCTCCCGCGCACAGGGCTCGACCTCGTGAGCGCCTCGTAAGCACCTCGCAAGAACCGCGTGAGCACCGCGTAAGCACTCCGTAAGCTTCGTCACACGCGCGCACGCCCCAGAACCGGAGCCACCCGCTCCTGTCCTGGGGCGTTGCACATTTCGGCCCCTCTCAGCACACTCCCGGCACGCCTTCATCCCAAAGAAGAGCTTTGATGTTCTCAAAGTTCAGGTGTTAACGTTATCGACATGAAGACAGCAGCCGCGCACCGCACAGCCATGAGCGTCCCGCTCGTGGCGCGCCTGCATGTCGATCTCTGCCGCTGCATGTCCGCGACCTGTTGTCGCCGCGTCTGACAAGCACCAGCGACATCACGCAGCGGCGCCGCTGACCCTTCGCGGCCCGGCCGTCGCTCCCGTACGTCCCCAGTCCATCCCCCGCGCCCCCGTGTGCCCCGCGCGTCTCCACCGGAGTGTGTCCGTGTCCGCGAACGTCAAGTCCGCCGCCGAGAAGCCCGCAGGCTTCCGCATATCGAAGATCCCCTTCTGGGCCCAGATCCTGGGCGGTCTGGTCCTCGGTGTGCTGCTCGGCTGGCTGGCCCGCAGCCAGGATGTGTCCTGGCTGGTCACCACCCTCGACAAGGTCGGCGGCATCTTCGTCCAGCTGCTGAAGCTGGCCGTCGCCCCGCTCGTCTTCTTCGCCATCCTGGTGTCGATCACCAACCTGCGTAAGGTCAACAACGCCGCCAGGCTGGCCGCCCAGACCCTGGTCTGGTTCATGATCACCTCGCTGATCGCGGTGGGCATCGGCCTCACCATCGGCCTGCTCACCAACCCGGGCGCCGGCACCGGTCTCACCCCGAAGGACGGCGCGGCCCCGGACAACACCGGGTCCTGGATCGACTTCCTCACCGGGATCGTCCCCACCGACGTCATCACGCCGTTCACCGAGCTCAACGTCCTGCAGATCGTCTTCATGGCCGCAGTCGCCGGTATCGCCGTCCTGAAGATCGGCGAGACGGCCAAGCCGATCCTCGACCTCAGCGAGTCCGTACTCGCTCTGCTGCAGAAGGCCCTGTGGTGGGTCATCCGGCTCTCCCCGATCGGCACCGTCGGCCTCATCGGCTACGCCATCGCCACCTACGGCTGGGACCTGATCGGCAAGTACGCCACGTTCACGGCCGACATCTACATCGGCTGCGCCCTGGTGATGTTCGGCGTCTACCCGCTGCTGCTCGCCACCGTCGCCAAGGTCAACCCGGTGCAGTTCTTCAAGGGCGCCTGGCCCGCGATCCAGCTGGCCTTCGTCTCCCGCTCCTCGGTCGGCACCATGCCGGTCACCCAGAAGGTCACCGAGCGGCTCGGCGTGCCGAAGGAGTACACCTCCTTCGCGGTGCCGTTCGGCGCCACCACCAAGATGGACGGCTGCGCCGCGATCTACCCGGCGATCGCCGCGATCTTCGTCGCGCAGATCTTCGATGTGCAGCTCGGCATCAAGGAATACCTGCTCATCGCCTTCGTCTCGGTGGTCGGCTCGGCCGCAACGGCCGGTCTGACCGGCGCCACGGTGATGCTGACCCTGACGCTGTCGACGCTGGGTCTGCCGATGGAGGGCGTGGGTCTGCTGCTCGCCATCGACCCGATCCTGGACATGGTCCGTACGGCGACGAACGTGGCCGGACAGGCGCTGGTCCCGGTGATCGTCTCGGCCCGCGAGAACATCCTGGACCGCACGGCGTACGACACCGCGACGAGCTTCGACATCAACGACGTGGAGGACGCCGCTTCGGCGGAGTCCGAGGTCACGGTCGAGGACGAGGACGAGCGCAAGGTGGCCGTTCCCGCGTAACGCATCACGGACGCCTTCAGGCCGGGCCCCTGACCCTTGTCGGTCGGGGGCCCGGCCCCTTTCGTGCGCACACCAGGCCACCGGCTTCGTGCGCACCAGCCCACCGGCGGGCAGAATCCCCGTATGGACGAGGCACAGGCCCGCGCATGGCTCGCGACCGCCGTGGCCGAGGCCGAGCGCGGGCTCGCCGAGGGCGGCATCCCCATCGGCGCCGCCCTCTACGGCGCGGACGGCACCCTGCTGGGGCGCGGCCACAACCGCCGCGTCCAGGACGGCGACCCCTCTCTGCACGCGGAGACGGCGGCGTTCCGGGACGCCGGGCGGCAGCGCTCGTACCGCGGGACCACCATGGTCACGACGCTCTCGCCCTGCTGGTACTGCAGCGGTCTGGTGCGCCAGTTCGGCATCTCACGGGTGGTCGTCGGCGAGGCGAGGACCTTCCAGGGCGGGCACGAGTGGCTGGCCGAGCACGGTGTCGAGATCGTCGTCCTGGACGACCCGCGGTGCGCGGCGCTGATGAAGGACTTCGTCGCCGCCCGTCCGGAGCTCTGGTACGAGGACATCGGCAGGCCAGATCAGTAGCTCACGGCGTGCGGCTCACGGCGCCGCCGCGTACGCGTCCCTGAGCTGCTGCCAGCGGTCGCGGGACCAGTTCGCCCAGGCCGCCGCGTCCATGGGCTGCCCGTCCAGCGCATGGATCAGGTACTCGAAGTGCTGGTGCCACCCGGCCAGACTGTCGAGCCGCAGCGCGTCGTCGCCCCGGAACTCGTTGGTGAAGCGGAGCGTCGTCGCGCCCAGCCCGAGGGTTTCCAGATGGAAGCGCACCCGGCCGTGCAGGCCGTCGAAGGTGTACTCGGCGATCCGCTCCACGTCCCAGGCGGTGATCCGGCCGGAGTACGTGGCCCGCTCGCCCTCGGCGTCGACGTTCAGCCAGCGCAGCGTGACCGCGCCGCCGAGACGCGGCTCAAGTTCGTCCGCCGCGGCGAGCCATCCGGGCAAGCCGCCGGCGGTCGCCACGGCCGTCCACACCTCCTCCACCGGGTGCGGAAGGTGCAGCTCGAAGTGGAGGTGCTGGATCTCGCCCGCCGTCCTGCTGGTGCCCTGCCCGATCGTTCCGGTCATGGCACCAGCGTCCCTCGCACGGCGGGTTCACGCACCCCTGGAGGGGCCTACGCGTACGAGTGCAGGCCGCTCAGGACCATGTTCACGCCGTAGTAGTTCCACAGCCAGGTCACGAAGGCGAACAGCCCCAGGTACGCGGCCTTGCGGCCCTTCCAGCCCGCGGTCGCGCGCGCGTGCAGGTAGCAGGCGTACACGGCCCAGGTCACGAAGGACCAGACCTCCTTGGGGTCCCAGTTCCAGTAGCGGCCCCAGGCCTCGCCCGCCCAGATCGCGCCCGCGATGATCGTGAAGGTCCACAGCGGGAAGACCGCGGCGTTCACCCGGTAGGCGAACTTGTCGAGGGTGGCGGCCGACGGCAGCCGGGACAGCACCGAGCGGGCGAACGAGCCGGGCTCGCCGCCGCGCGCCAGCTTGGCCTCGTACGAGTCGCGGAAGAGGTAGAGCAGCGTGCCGACCGCGCCCATGTAGAAGATTGCGCCGCAGAAGATCGCGGTGGAGACGTGGATGTACAGCCAGTACGAGTCCAGGGCCGGGACCAGCTGGTCGCTGGCGGTGTACAGCCAGGTGGTGGCGATGCCCAGGTCGAGCAGGACCGTGGTGACCAGGACCAGGCCCATCCAGCGGACGTTCTTCTTGGCGGCCAGCAGGCCGAGGTACACGCCGACCGCGACCGTCGAGAAGGTGATGGAGAACTCGTACATGTTGCCCCACGGCGCGCGCTGCACCGACAGGGCGCGGGTGACCACGCCGGACGCCGCGACCAGGAAGCCGAGGACGGTGAGCGACACGGCGATCCGGCCGTACAGGTCGCCCTTCTCGGTGCCGCCGTGCGCGCCGGGCCCGTCCGCGACGTCCCGGCTGCCCGCGGCCGAGCGGGTGACGACCTTGGGGCGCTCCAGGACCGCGGTACCGCCGCCCGCCTGCTTGACCTGTACGGCCGGGGCGGTGCTTTCGCTGGTGAGGGCCGCCGCGGTGCGGCCGACCTTGCTGCGGCTGCCGAAGGTCCACTCGGCGATATGGGCGAGGAAGGCCAGGGTGTAGACGGCCATGGCGGACTTGATCAGCACATCGCTGATCATCGCCAGGTTCTCGTTGGTGGCGGCGGCGAGAGTCACTTCTCAGCCCCTTCGGCAGGGTCGGCAGGAACTTCTGCGGAGTTGTCGGGGTGGTCGGCGGGTTCGGGCGCTGGCTCGGTCTCGGGCTCTTGCGCTGGCTCGGGCGCGGTCGGCGCCCGCTCGTGCAGCGTGGCGGCCAGGTCGGCCAGCTCCTCCGGCAGCTTCGCGGACTCGCTGCGCCCCAGACCCGCCATCTCGACGACGGTCACCCCGTCCGCGCCGCGTACGGCACGGACCCAGACCCGGCGCCGCTGGATGAACAGCGAGCCGACCAGACCCGCGAGCGCGGCGACCGCGCCGAACAGCGCGAGGTTGTTGCCCGGCTGCTGGGAGACCTGGAAGGAGGCCCATTCCTTGAGCTCCTTCTCGTACGTGATCGAGCCCGCGCCGTCCGGGAGTTCCAGGGTCTCGCCGGGCAGCATCCGCTTCTTCAGCAGCTCCCCGTTCTTGTCCTTGAACTCCTTCATCTTGGTGGTGTCCAGCTGGTACACGTTCTGCGGCAGCCCGGAGTCGACGCCCAGGCTGCCGTGGTACGCGGACAGCGCGAGCACCGGGAAGTCGGGGGCCGGGAACTGCGAGAACATCTCGCCCTTGCCGGAGCCCGCGAACGTCGGCACGAAGAAGGCGTTGAAGCCGAGCTGGTCCTTCTCGCCGTTCTTGTCGCGGTAGCCGTCCATCACCTTGATCGCGCCGGTCGAGGTGACGTTGGCGTCGATCGGCAGCAGCGGGACCGCGCCCGTGAAGACGACCTTGCCCCGGCCGTCCTTGACGGTGACGACCGGTGCGTAGCCGTGGCTGATCAGGTAGACCTTCGAGCCCCCCACCATGAGGGGCTTGTTGACCTTGATGACCTTCTTCTTCTCCGGCCCGTCCACCCCTTCGGTGTAGGTGACGTGTGCCTCGAAGGTGCGCGGGGTGCCGGTCTGCGGTCCTGACCTCTCGTACGTCCCCTCGAAGCGGTCGAGGCGGAAGCTGAACGGCTCCAGGTCCTCGGCGTCGAAGAGGGTGCCGGGCTTGAAGTCGTCGTACAGCGGGATCGTGTTGGAGAAACCGTCGCCCTCGACGATCAGCTTGCCGCCCTCGGACTTGAACAGCGAGCCGACGGCGAAGGCCACCAGGATCACGATCAGCGCGATATGGAAGACCAGGTTCCCGGCCTCGCGCAGATACCCCTTCTCGGCGGCGACCGCGTCCCCGGCCGGGTCGGCGCGGAAGCGGCGCTTCCTGAGCATCGAGAGGGCGGCTTCGCGTACGTGCTCGGGCTCGGCCTCGGTGCGCCAGGTCACGTACGCGGGCAGCCGGGTGAGGCGCTTGGGGGCGCCCGGCGGGCGGCCGCGGAGCTGGCCGACGAACTGCCAGGAGCGCGGGACGATACAGCCGATCAGCGAGACGAACAGCAGGATGTAGATCGCCGAGAACCACACCGAGCTGTAGACGTCGAACAGCTGGAACTTCTCGTAGAACTCCGAGAGTCCCGGGTTGTTGTCCTTGAAGGCCTGGGTCTTGAATTCGTCGACGTTGTTCTGCGGGACCAGCGAGCCGGGGATCGCGGCGAGCGAGAGCAGGAAGAGCAGGATCAGCGCGACCCGCATCGAGGTCAGCTGCCGCCAGATCCAGCGGAACCAGCCGATGACGCCCAGCGTGGGCAGGTTCGGCGGCTCCTCGTTCGGCGTGGTGGAGAGCTGGGACCCGGCGGCGCCCAGCTCCCGCTCGTCGCTTGCCTGGCCGGCCGTGTCGGCCGCTGTCTTGGTCATCGATCAGATCCCCACAGTGAAGCCGGACGACCAGACCTGCATCTCCTGAACGATGCGGTCCCAGGCGCCCGTGACGAGCAGCAGGCCGGTCGCGATCATCATCACGCCGCCGATCCGCATCACCCAGACGTAATGCCGCTTGAACCAGGCGAAGGCGCCGAGCGCCCGTCGGAACGCGACGGCGGCCAGAATGAACGGCAGCCCGAGTCCCAGGCAGTACGCGACGGTCAGTATGGCGCCGCGGCCCGCGCTGGCCTCGTTGAAGGCGAGCGTGTTGACCGCTGCCAGGGTCGGGCCGATGCACGGGGTCCAGCCGATACCGAAGAGCACGCCCAGCATCGGGGCGCCCATCAGACCGGCCGTCGGGCGCTTGTGGAAGCGGAACTCCCGCTGGGTGAGCCAGGGCATCGCGCCCATGAAGAACAGGCCCATGACGATGGTCAGCGCGCCCAGGACCCGCGAGATGACCTCGCGGTGTTCCAACAGGGTCGAGCCGAAGCCGCCGAACAGCGCGCCGCCGGAGACGAAGACGAAGGTGAAGCCGAGCACGAAGAGCCCGGCTCCGGCCGCCATCCGGCCGCGTCTGGCCTGCTCCAGGTCGGCGCCGCTGACGCCGGTGACGTACGAGAGGTAGCCCGGCACCAGCGGCAGCACGCACGGCGAGAAGAACGAGACGAGGCCGCCGAGCAGGGCGATCGGCAGGGCGAGCAGCAACGCGCCGCCGAGCACGGTCTGGTTCGGCTCGGTGATCGCGGCGAGGTTCTGGGCCGCTTCGGCAGCTACGTGCACGGGGGTCACTTCTCCGCGATCAGCGGGTCGATCATCTTGTGCAGCTGCTTGTCGTTGATGGCCTGCATCGCGCGGGCGGCGATCTTGCCCTCGCGGTCGATGACGATCGTGGTGGGGATGGACTGCGGGTTCAGGCTGCCCTTGGGGAAGCGCAGCAGGAGCTTGCCGACGGGGTCGTACAGGCTCGGGTAGGGGACCTCGTAGTCCTTCTCGAACTCGATCGCCGGGCCCTTGTTGACGTCGCGGGTGTTGATCCCGACGAACTCCACGCCCTGGTCCTTGGTCTCCTTGGAGACCTTGGCCAGGTACTTCGCCTCGGCCCTGCAGGGCGAGCACCAGGAGCCCCAGACATTGACCACGAGGACCTTGCCCTTGTAGTCGGTGGTGTCGAGCTGCTCGCCGTCCAGGGTCTCGCCGTCGAGCTTGGGTGCTTCCTTGCGGTCACCCTTGGCGGCCGTGGAGATGCCGTCCTTGCCCGCGACGAAGTTGGTGTTGCCCGATCCGCCACCCTGGGCGTCGCCGGTGCAGGCCGTCAGGGTGAGCGCACCGGCCGCGGCCAGGGCGACGACGGCCGGAAGGGTGCGTCGGGGGGCGCGGCTAAAGCTCATGTGAAAAGTTTCGCATGACCGTTTCGCGGATCTTGGGCGCCCCCCGGTAGGTACGGAACGCCCTGTTCAGGCCCTGCTCGGGCGGGCTGGGGGCCGGGTGGGACCGGCCTGGTCAGGCGGCTTGCAGATTCTTCCAGCCACCCGTCGGGCGCTGGCCGACCTCCAGCGTACGCAGCTGGGCGAGTACCTGGGGGTCCTGGACGTCGAGCCAGTCCACGAACTGCCGGAAGGAGACCAGGCGTACGTCCTTCTTGTCCGCCATGGCCTTGAGTGCCGCCTCGACCGCGTCCATGTAGATGCCGCCGTTCCACTCCTCGAAGTGGTTGCCGATGAAGAACGGGGCGCGGTTGCCTTCGTAGGCGCGCTTGAATCCGGCGAGGTAGGACTCGGTCGCCTGCTTGCGCCAGGCCGGGTAGTTGTGGGGCGGCGCCTTGGTGGTGTTCTGCGACTGGTTGGCCAGGATGTTGTAGTCCATCGAGAGCACCTCGAAGCTGTGCCCGGGGAACGGCATGGCCTGCAGCGGCAGGTCCCAGATGCCCTGCTTCTTCGTCGGCCAGACCTGGCGGCCGCCGGACGAGGAGGCGTCGTAGCGCCAGCCGAGCTTGCGGGCGGTGGGCAGCAGCTTGTCCTGGCCGAGCAGGCAGGGCGTACGGCCGCCGACGAGCTCCTTGTCGTAGTCGAAGGGCAGCGAGGGCAGGTCGGTCCAGCCCGTGTTCGTACGCCACTCCTTGACGAAGGCCTTGGCCTGCTCGGTCTCGTCCAGCCACTGGGCCGGGGTCCAGTTCCCGACCGATCCCGAGCCCGCGCAGAAGTGCCCGTTGAAGTGGGTGCCGATCTCGTGGCCTTCGAGCCACGCCTGGCGTACGTACTTCAGCGTGGCCTTGATGTTCTCGTCCTTGAGATAGCCGATGTCGGACGCGCCGACGGCGTTGTTCGGCGGACGGTACAGCCGCTTCTTGGACTCGGGCAGCAGGTACAGGCCCGAGAGGAAGAAGGTCATGTGCGCGTCGTGCTCGGCGGCGAGCTTCAGGAAGCGCGGGAAGAGGCCGTTGCCGACCTCGCCCGCACCGTCCCAGGAGAAGATCACGAACTGCGGCGGGGTCTCGCCGGGCTGGAGGGGGGCGGGCGCCGGGGGTTGCTTCGGCTGCTTTCCGGTGTACGAGGTGGAACCGTCACCGATGGTCCGCCCCTCTTGCAGGGCGCCGGCCGGACCTTCGTCGGTCCGGCCGGTCTGCTCCGCCTCCGGCTTGGCCTTCGACGTGGTCTTCGTGTCGCCGCTGCCACAGCCGGCGACCCCGACCGCCGCCGCGGCACCAAGTCCCAGACCGATGAGTCCCCTTCGGCTGATATCGCGCATTGCGTCCCCATTCGTCGTGCCCGCATCCATGTGAAATGGACACCCCTCAAGAGGGCGCGATGAACGTGACGGTTCCAGAAATCAGCGCAAACTTCCGGCATGTACTGAGAGTTCGCAAAGGTCAGCAATGCGTCAGGGGAGGCCGAATGTCCCTTATGGCCTCTGGGCCTACCGCCTTTGCTCTCTGACCCCTTGCTCGCCGGCCCCTTGCTCGCCGGCCCCTTGCTCGCTGGCCCCTTTGCTCACTAGTCGCCGGCTCCCGGCCTTCCTTACGCTCCGAAGGCCTTGTCCTTCCCCTTCACCGGCTTGGCTCCGGCGAGCAGATGGGGCGGGACGAGGTCGCGGGCCGGTTCGGTGTACCCGACCGAGACGATCTTGTCGCCGCGGTAGGTGAAGGTGGTCAGGGACGCGAGCGTGCACTGCCGCTTGCGCGGGTCGTGCCAGAGCCGCCGCCGCTCGACGAAGCTGCGCACGATCCAGACGGGCAGCTGATGCGAGACACACACCGCCTCATGGCCGCGGGCGGCGTCCTTCGCGGCGTCCAGGGCCCCCATCATCCGTACGACCTGATCGACGTACGGCTCACCCCAGGACGGCTTGACCGGGTTGACCAGGTACTTCCAGTTGCCCGGGTTCTTCAGGGCGCCGTCGCCGACACCGAAGGTCTTGCCCTCGAAGACGTTCTCCGCCTCGATCAGACGACCGTCCGTGGCCAGGTCGAGGCCGTGCACCTTGGCGATCGGGGCGGCGGTCTCCTGGGCACGCTCCAGCGGCGAGGCGACCACATGCGTGATGTCACGGGAGGAGAGGTGCTCGGCGACCCGGTCGGCCATCTGCCGTCCCAGCTCGGAGAGGTGGTAGCCGGGCAGCCGCCCGTACAGGACACCCTCCGGGTTGTGCACCTCGCCGTGCCGCATCAGATGGACGACGGTCAGATCGTCGTCGCTCCTGCCGATGCCGTCACCCTTGCCGGTGCCGTCTCTCTTGCCGGTGCCGTTCGCGGAGGTGCTCATGCCGTGGCCTCCGCGGCGGCTCGGGCGGCGGCGGGCAGCGCGTCCGCGATCCGCTGGACGGCCCGCTCGTCGTGGGCCGTCGAGACGAACCAGGACTCGAAGGCGGACGGCGGCAGATAGACCCCGTTCGCGAGCAGCGAGTGGAAGAAGGCGGTGAAGCGGAAGGCCTCCTGCTGCTTGGCGTCGTCGTAGTCGCGCACCTCCCGGTCGGTGAAGAAGACCGAGAACATGTTGGACGCGGTCTGCAGCCGGTGCGCCACGCCCTCCTTGCTGAGCGCGGCGGTGACCAGCGACTGGATCTCCTTGGAGACCGCGTCGACCTTGGCGTACGCCGCGTCGTCAAGCAGCCGGAGCTGGGCGAGGCCCGCGGCGGTCGCGATCGGGTTACCCGAGAGGGTGCCCGCCTGGTAGACCGGTCCGGCCGGGGCGAGATGGGCCATGACATCGGCGCGGCCGCCGAAGGCCGCGGCCGGGAAGCCGCCGCCCATGACCTTGCCGAAGGTCATCAGGTCGGGGCGGACCCCGTCGACGCCGTACCAACCGGCCTTGGAAGTACGGAAACCGGTCATCACCTCGTCCGAGATGTACAGCGCGCCATTGTCCTGGCAGAGCTGCTTCAACCCGGCGTTGAACCCCTCGCCCGGCGGCACCACGCCCATGTTCCCGGGCGACGCCTCGGTGATCACGCAGGCGATCTCGCCGGGGTGCGCGGCGAAGGCCTCACGGACCGCTTCCAGATCGTTGTACGGCAGGACCACCGTGTCACCGGCCTGTGCCCCGGTGACACCCGGAGTGTCCGGCAGCCCGAAGGTGGCGACGCCGGAGCCGGCCGCGGCCAGCAGCGCGTCCACATGGCCGTGGTAGCACCCGGCGAACTTGATCACCTTGGCGCGGCCGGTGAAGCCGCGGGCCAGGCGGATGGCGGACATGGTCGCCTCGGTGCCGCTGGACACCAGGCGCACCTGCTCGACCGGCTCGATCCGGGCCACGATCTCCTCGGCGAGCGCGACCTCGCCCTCACCGGGCGTACCGAAGGAGGTGCCGCGCGCGACGGCCTCCTGGACGGCGGCGATCACCTCGGGGTGGGAGTGACCGAGGATCATCGGACCCCACGAGCACACGAGGTCGACGTACTCGCGACCGTCGGCGTCGGTGAGGTACGGACCGGTACCGGACACCATGAACCGGGGCGTACCCCCCACCGCGCGGAACGCGCGCACCGGTGAGTTCACGCCGCCGGGCGTCACGAGGGCCGCGCGGTCGAACAGAGTCTGCGAAACTGGGGCGTCATAGTCATAGGGGAAGCTCACAGAAGCCATGGTGTCAGAGGCTTCCGACATCCTGCGGACAGGTGTTTCAACACACGTTTCGACGGACGTTTCGACGTTCGGTCGCGGGGGAGGTCACTGACACGATGATCGGGTTGCGCGGCGGGGGCCGCGAGTGGTCGGGTGGAGATATGCATCGCGGTGGCGGACTGGGCGAGGGGACCGACGACCTCGGGCCCCGGCGTGCCCGTCG
Source organism: Streptomyces sp. E11-3 (assembly GCF_046540415.1). NCBI lineage: Bacteria > Bacillati > Actinomycetota > Actinomycetes > Kitasatosporales > Streptomycetaceae > Streptomyces > Streptomyces sp. E11-3. The sequence continues at coordinate 3,150,882 of NZ_JAZGRL010000001.1, forward strand.
GGGGAAGCACCGACGCGAGGCGGAGGCACAGGCGCGGGAACAGGCGCAGGAACCCGCACAGGAAAAGGCAGGCGGCTCGGGGAGCAGGGGTGGCCGGGTGGGGGTGACCTACAAGTACTTCGGCGCTCCGGACGGAGCCACTGCGGCCCGGGTGCCGATCTCCATGCGCCCGGAAGAGCTCGGCGGCGACGAGCTGGGCATGGGCGGCATGTTCACCAAGATCAAGCCGGAGACCATGGCCGCGATGGTCCTCACCGGCATCGAGGGCATACCCCTGCACAAGGTGCCCCCGCTCGAGCTGGTCGTCCTCCATCCCGACTACGCGGTGGTCAAGCTCCCCATGACGGTCGTCGACCCACTGCGCGGCATCGGCGAGGAGTCCGTCGGCGCGGCCGCGTTCATCTGGTCCACGGTCCCGGACCGCGGCGGCCCACGCGACGCGTTCAACGTGTACCAACTGCTGCACGAGTGGCAGGACTTCAGCCATCGGTTGCATGAGGCGGGGCATCAGCCTTATTGCTTGGTTTGGCCCTGACCTGGGGTTTCACTGGTGGCGGGCGGGGTCTTCGGGCCTCGCCCTTTTCAGTGCCGGAGTGGGGCCGTCAGGCGGCCAGGGCACATTGAGGGCACATGGGTACAGCGATGTGATTCACGAGCGCCGCATCCGGTAAAGCTCCGAGGTACGTACACCCCGTGTGCCGAGCGCCTGCGCTTCGTACGCTGGTTCATTCATGGGACCGTCCGTCGCCGGTTCCATGCGGGGGAAGGGACACGAAGTGGCCAAGGGGGACCCGACGGAAGCGCCGGCCTTAGGCAGGGTGCGCATCCTGTCGCCGCACGGAGTCGTGCTGGGCGCCGGTATCCGAGTAGCACCGGATGTAGTACTGACCTGCGCACATGTCGTGGCTTCGGCTGTCAGCCCGGGTCAAGGCCATCCGGAGGTGGTACCGACGCGTCCGGTCCTGGTCGACATGCCAGGTCATCCGGACGTTTCAGCGGGCGAAGCATTCGTCCTGTCCGGGGGCTGGTTTCCCGGCCCGCTCGCCGGCGGATCGGGTGGGGACCTCGCCGTACTCCACACAACCTGGTCGCCTCCCGGCACGACGGCCACGGCGCGGCTCGGACCATGTGGCGAGCCCGACCGGCGCGAGGTGAATGTGTACGGCCACCCCAAAGGCGCGCCCGCCGGGCTGTGGACCAGGGCAGGGGTGGTGGGACACGGCGGCCCTCATCGGGACTGGATTCAGCTGGAGGGGATCGGCTCCGGTGTCCGAGTGACCCGCGGATTCAGCGGTGCCGGTGTGTGGGACCCCGCCGCTCGCCGTGTCGTCGGAATGGTGACCGCCGCCTACACCGACCAGCAGGCCAAGGCCGCCTGGATGCTTCCACTGGAAGCCGCGGCGCGCATGTGGCCGGGCCTGGCCCCAATGCTCGGGACTCCGGTGCTTGAGTCTCCGGTATCCCCGCTGTCGTTCGCGGAGAGGTGGAGTTCACCTCCCTCGGACCGCAACCAATTCGCCTTGGCCGACGCCCTCCTGAACGTGCCACAGATCGAGGACGACGGTGCGGCCGCACTGCGCGGCCTGCTGCCGCCCCGCATCAGGCGTGCCATCCGTACCCACAACCGACCTCGGCTCCAGCTCTTCTTCCTCATCCGGGCCTGCGCCGAACACCCCGACGGCAGACAGGCCCTAGTCGAGTCCCTGCGGCTGCTGGACAACGAGTCCCAGCCCGCCAGGGCAGCCCTGGAACTCCTCGACAAACTCTGGCCGACTGTCGCGGAGGGCGAGTAGTCGTGACGCACTCTCAGGGATCCTGGGGGCCGCCGAAGATCCTCGTCGACGCGCTGGACGCCATGCCGTGCTTCGAGGAGCCGGCACTGCTGAACGAGTGCGTGCGCCAGTCGAGTCAGGCGCTGAGAGTCAGAATCGTGCTGCCCGAGACGAGCCGCCGCCGTGCCACGTTGCTGCTCCTGCTCCGAGAAGTGATGGCGCACCCCGACGGCCTCCAAGTACTGGGCGGGGTGGTCTCAAGGCTGGAGGGAGAGACCCGCGACATGGCCCGCCTGCGCACCGCCATCGCCCTCGCCGAGGTACCGCTTTTCCGGCCGGCCAGCTGGGAACGGCTGATGACCCTCCTCAGCGGCCTGGAAGTACTCGATGTCGCCGAGGTCTTCCGCACCGCCCTGAGGGACCGCCCCGATCCACTTCCACCGCACTGCGACGAACCATGGTCGGCGGTACTGCACGCGGCAACCCTCAACGCCCGGCCCGGCCATCCACTCCCGTGCGTTCTGCTCGTCGAGAAGCTTGCGCGGTATGCGACGGGGCAGCAGCAGCGGGAGTTGTCGGAGTGGGTGGCGGAGCACTGGGAGCGGCCGGAGGCGTACCCGGGAAGCACTGCGGGGGCCGACGGAACGCCTGAGGCGGCCGGAGCGCCGGCGGGTCCGTCGCCCGGTCGGTCCGCTCGGGAGCCCGGCACCCACATGCGTCCCGTGCCGCCCGTGCCGTTGGCCGACGTCGATCAGGACACGGTCTGGGCCCCTTCTACATGGTTGCTCATCCGGCTCAGGCCCCTCTTCTACCCCGAGCACGAAGGCATGCGGCAGCTGACCTACTGGTGGCAGAACGGCAGCCTCCCGAACCCGTACCCGGTGAAAGGCGGGGACCTGGAAGTCGACGTGGCCGATCTGCCCGAGCACGTGAAGTCGCTGGTGCAGAAGGCCGAGACCGGATGGGTGTACGCATCCAAGGATGATCTCGCGCTGGAGTTCCTGCTGCCGCGCGATCTGATGAACCTGCCCGTCGAGACCTGGGCAAAGGAAGGGTTCGGGAGCGCGGAAGCCACTCTCGGGAAGGACCACGCGGTGGTCCTGCGCAGCCTCGAAAGAATGGAGAGCAGGGCGACCCACGGGCGCTGGGCCAGACGGTGGGACACCTTGAAACCCGGGTGTCAGGGACCGGTCCACTGGTTCCCCGAGGAACATCCCGATCGCCTGCTCGCGGATCCGCGCCCGGTCATGGTCGTCCTGAGCGAGCCACCCGGCACCGAGGCAGGCTCGGGGACCGCTGAGCTGGATGCGTCGCTCAGGGCCGGAGTGCCGATCGTGATGTGGGATCGCCGTGGGAGCATCGATCCCACATTTCGCAGCGCATTGCAGGAACTAGCCATGCGCAGGGGCATCCATCGGTTACCTCATGAAGTCAAGTCGTTGCGCATTGAGGCCGGAGGCGGGGATCCTGCTAGGGGTGGCTCCTCAGTGCTCGGTCACTATGCGGCACTGCTCTGGGACGACCCGTACCGCCGTCCGGGCGAGCGGGGAGAAGCGGCGGATTCTTCCGCGCAAGGGGGAGGGTAGGGCGAGATGCTTCCAGAGGACGGTGGGTCCGGGAGGACGAGTCCGACCGAGAGCTCGCATCAGAATGACCGGACGACAGCTCCGGAAACGGCCGCTGCCGCCGAACCCGGCAACGGCGCAGCGGGGCGCAGCGCGTCGCATGACCGCTGGTGGCTCTACCGCGGTACGGGACAGCCTCTTCGCGACACCGACCTCGGCGAATTACTGCCACCCCCGCCGCCTTGGCGTCGCTTCACCGGCGGCCCCGTCGTGACACCACCCCCGCCGGACGACGAGGAGATCGAGCGTCGACTGGGCCGGATCAGCCCGTCGTCCGTCGGCACCACCCACCTAAGGCACGAAGCGGACATGGTGAACGCGGCCCTGCTGCTCCGCCGACCGCTGCTGGTCACCGGGCGCCCCGGCACCGGCAAGTCGTCCCTCGCCTACCGGATCAGCAGGGAGCTCAAGCTCGGCCGGGTCCTGCGCTGGCACATCACCAGCCGTAGCACGCTCCGTGACGGGCTGTACGAGTACGACGCGATCGGACGAGTGCAGGACTCGGCGGCTTTGAGTGCCCTGCGCCGGACCACTCCTCCCGATGCCGGTGACACGAGCCCTGCCACGACCGATGAGGAGCGGCTTCCCGGCATCGGGGACTATCTCCAACTGGGTCCTCTGGGAACGGCCTTGTTACCGTACGAATTGCCCAGAGTGCTGCTCGTGGACGAGTTGGACAAGAGCGACCAGGATCTGGCGAACGACCTGCTGAGCGTGTTCGAGGAAGGGCAGTTCAGGATCGCCGAGCTGGTGCGGGCGCGCCGCATGCACCCTCGGGTGAAAGTCATGGCCGACGATCCCGGCCGCAGCGCCGACATCGTCGACGGTGTCGTCAAGTGCCGGGCCTTCCCCGTCGTGGTAATCACCTCCAACGGAGAACGGGAGTTCCCTCCGGCCTTTCTACGGCGCTGCCTACGCCTGCGGATGCCTGATCCGGACCGCTCGCAACTCGTGGACATGGTCAGGGCCCACCTCCTGCAAGAGACCTCTGAACCGAGGAAGAAGGCACAGGCGGACAGCCTGATCGACCAGTTCCTGCTCAGCAGCCGGGACCGGGGCGGTCTAGCACGCGATCAGCTGCTCAACGCCGTGTACCTGGCGACTTCGGGGCGTTTTCCCGGCGACGAAGAGGCGATGGAGGATTTCGTGGACGCGCTGTGGCACCGGCTTGACGGAGCGGGGGCGGAATCGAGGGCGGGATGACGGCGGCCTCCCCTCACCCCGAATCCCCGTCCGCCCGGACGGAGGAGGGGCACCGGTCTGCCCCGGACCTGCCGACCTCGACAGAACTGGCGGACGCGCTGTACCTGGCTGCGTGGCAGGAGGGCTCGATACCGCAGTTCGGGCGGCCGGCTACCCAGAAGCAGGGCGAGCGACATCGGCCGCTCAAGCACCACAACGCCGATCAGCCGCCGTCCGAGGAAGAAGGCAGCCACGAACCGGTCACTCCCAGCGCAGCCGAATTGCAGCACGGGACCGATTCTCCTCCCCCTCCGGGTGCCTTCCCGCCGACGAACCGCCCGGCGCCCGCCCCCTCAGGCGCCATCGGCTCCCGGGTAGAGACGAACCCTGAGCAGGCCGGATGGCCCGTGGAGTCTCGACTGGCCGGCGCCCTCGAACTCGGCAGAGCACTGCGCCGACTGCGCCTGACCCGCAGTTCGCCCGACAAGTTCGAACTCGACGAGGAAGCGACAGCCGAACGAGCGGCGGCAACCGGGCTGTGGCTGTGGACACCGGTGTGCCGGCCTGTTCAGGAACGTCGGATGGACCTGCTGCTGTTGGTGGACGCGAGTGCCTCGATGGACATGTGGTCGCCCACGACGCGTCAGATCGCCGAGCTGATGGAGCACACGGCCGCGTTCCGTACCGTGCGGCTCGTCCGCTGGGACCTGGACGCCGGGACGGCGACAGGTCTGCCGGCGTCAGAGGTCCACTTGAGCGAACGCCAGCTGCTGCTGGTCATCACCGACGGCGGTCACCGCGCCTGGCGGACAGGCCGCGCCGCCTCCGTGCTGCACCGGCTCGGCCGGTTCTCCCCCGTCGCCGTGCTGAGCCTGATTCCACAGGGGTTATGGGACCTGACCTTGCCCACGGTCGCCCGCACCAGGTTACGGGCCTCCTCTCCGGCCACTCCCAACCGCGCGTATGAAGCTGACCGGAAGCGCCCGCTCGCGGACCCTGTCGACCCGCTCACTCAGGCTGCTCGCGATCCCGGCCATGAGCACGCGATCCCCATACCCGTCATCGAACTACGCCCGAGCGCACTGAGCCGCTGGGCCGGCCTCGTGGCCGCGGCGGACGGCGAATGGCACGAACTGGCGACCCTGTGGGCCGTTTCGGATCGGGATCTGCGCGCCGCGGCCGTCGGACCGGTGGCCGAGGAACTGGCTGACCTGGTGGTCGAACCGCGCGGCGACGAGACGGGAGCGGAGCGGGCCGCCGACATCGTTCGCCGTTTCCGCGCCACCGCTTCCCCGGCCGCGTACTCTCTCGCCCTACGGCTCGCGGCAGCCCCGCTCAATCTCCCCGTCATGCGGTCGCTCCAGCAGTCCCTGCCCGAGGCACAGCCGTGGAATCTCTCCGAACTGATGCTGCTGGGTCTCGTGCACCGTACTGACGACACCGTTGACGCCGAGGACGCCCGCCACGTGTCCTACGACTTCGAGGATGACGTACGGGAGGAGTTGCTGGCTCTCGGCTCCCGGCAGGAGACGCTCCGCGTTCTGCGCCAGGTCCAGAGTCAGCTCGGACCGCTGCTGGAAGAGCGATGGAAGGGCGGAAACGCGCTTGTGGCGCTCGAAGGCGGGCTGCCGGACCCGCCGATCACGGAGCAGACCCGTCCGTTCGCGGCTCAGCTGCGGACCTCGCTGTGTTCGCTGTCGGGCCCGTTCCTCGAACGGGCCAACCGGCTGGGACACCTGCTGCACACCGCCCCCGCCAAGGGTGTCGCCAATATCAGTCTTATATCAGGACACACCCAAGCAGAACCGTATCAATCCTCTGAAGGGGTGTCAAAATTGACTGAAGCCCCCAAGGGCCGGTTGCATAGCGGCCCTCTGCCCCAGACCGCAGAAACCGCCAACTCCCGGCATTTTACGGGGACTTCATCGGCAGCGTCACGACCCGCCGCCGATCCGCCCGCTCCCCCCTCCCAGCGACAAGGAGTCGTCCCCGTGTCTGCCGCCGGTCAGCACGAACCGCCCCGCCGCATCTGGGGGAACGTACCGCAGCGCAACCGCAACTTCACCGGCCGGGAACCACTGCTCGAAACCCTGCGTGAGCGGCTGCGCACCGGTGCCGCCGCGGTCCTGCCGGAAGCCCTGCACGGCATGGGAGGCGTGGGCAAGTCCCAGATCGCCATCGAGTACGTGTACCGGCACAGCCGGGAATACCGGCTCATCTGGTGGATCCCGTCCGAGCAGGAGAGCCAGATCGTCCAGTCACTGATCGAGCTGGGCGAGCAGATGGGCTTGCAGGTCGGCCCCGGGATGAGCGCTGTTCCGGCCGTTCTGGACGCCCTGCGCCGTGGTCATCCGTATGAGGACTGGCTCCTGGTGTTCGACAATGCGGAAGATCCCGAGACCGTACGAAAGTACTTCCCGAACAACGGACCAGGCAGCCTCGTCGTGACCTCTCGTAACTCCCAATGGGCCACCAACTTCCGCTCTCTGGAAGTCGATGTCTTCACTCGTGAGGAGAGCGTGGCTCTGCTGCGCCGCCGCAGCGACAGTCTCCCCGACGAAGCCGTCAACGCCCTGGCGGCGAAGCTCGGTGACCTGCCCCTGGCGGTCGAGCAGGCCGCGGTCTGGCTGGCCGAGACGGGTATGCCGGTGCAGCAGTACCTCGAGGTGTACGAGCGCAACTTCACCGAGCTGATGCAGTCCGAGCCGCCCAGCGACTACAACCGGTCGGTGGCAGCGGCATGGAACGTGTCGCTGGACCGCCTGCGCGAGACCCGCCCGGACGCACTTCAGCTGTTGCAGGTCTGTGCCTTCTTCGCCCCCGAGCCCATCGAATGGGACCTCTTCTCGGCGGTGCGCAGTGTCTCGGTCCCGTCGGAGTTGCAGTCCACACTGGCCGAACCCGTCAAACTCGGCCGTGCGGTGCGTGAGATCGGGCGCTACGCCCTGGCCCGCATCGACCACCGCCAGAACACGCTTCTGATGCACCGTCTGGTGCAAAGGGTCCTCATCGAGCAGATGAACCCCCAGGAGCAGGCACTGATGCGGCACGCCGCACACCAACTGCTGGCGCACGCTGATCCCAGGAACCCGCAGCGATCCGGATCCTGGCCGCGGTACTCGTCACTGCTCAGCCATCTACGCGCCTCCAACGCGGCCAAGTGCGATGACGGTTGGACTCGCCAACTCGTCCTGAACGAGGTGAAGTTCCTGCGTGCACGCGGTGACCACGCGGGAGCGCTTGCGCTGGGCGAGCAAGCAGCGGAGTTCTGGCGCGAGAACCTGGGCGAGCACCAGGAGGAGGTTCTGGCCGTCGATCAGGAGATCGCCGAGACCCTGCGCGAGCAGGAAACCGATCTTCCCCGCGCCTATGAGCTGCAGTCCGCACTCGTGGAGCGATACGGCAGGATCCTCGGCGAGGAACACGAGGACACGCTGCGGGCCCAGAGCTACCTGGCCATCCACCATCGGATCCGCGGGCAGTTCGAAGAGGCCCGTCAGACGGACGAGCGGGTCTTCGAGGCCAGTACTCGGGAGTTCGGCAGGGACGACCCTGCCACCCTCCTCGCCGCTCACAACTACGGCGTGAGTCTGCGTCTGGCGGGATACCCGGAAAAAGCTCTCGATCGCGACTATGACACCTGGCAGCGCAGGATCGAGGTCCTGGGTGAGGACCACATTCAGACGGTGGGCACTCGTGAGGCCTATCTGCTCGACCTCCAGGAGGCCGGCCGTTACGAGGAAGCGCTCGAAGGTTACGAAGCACTGGCAGAGGAAGTCTCCGGCACGCTCGGCGAGCAGCATCGCTTCGTGGCACTGGTGAACCGCAACTGGTGCGTCACCCTGCGCAAGATGGGGAATCACGAGGGCGCCTACGAGCAGTCCAACAGGGTGCTCCATGTAGTGGCCAACAGCCTGGGCACCGACAGCCGCCAGTACCTGCTGTTCGCGGCCAGTCATGCCAATGACCTGCGACAGGTCCAAAAGCTGGAGGAGTCTCGCGCGCTGAGCCAGCAAGTGCTGGAGAAGTACCGGGAGAGGTACGGCACGGAACATCCGCACACCTGCGCCATCGCCATGAACCTCGCGGTGGCCCTGCGACTGCTGGACCAGGCCGACGCCGCGCTCGAACTGGACCAGGAATCGGTCGAGGTCCTGAGGCGCAGGCTCCGTCAGGGACATCCCCGGACACTGATCGCCCGCATGAACCTGGCCAGCGACTACTTCGCCCTCGGCCGCCCCGAAGAAGCCCATGCTCTCGACGAGGCCCTGTTGGAGGAGTCGGAGCGGCTGCGGGAGAACCACCCTGCGAACCTGGCCGTCGGGCTCAATCTGAGCTACGACCTCAAAGCACTGGGCAGAACCGAGGAAAGCGCGCCCCTGTACGAAAGGACCCTGGATCGGTACCGGGAGGCCCTCGGAGCCGCTCACCCCGCGACGCTCGACGCACGGAAGGGACGTCGGGCCAACGGCGATATCGACCTGCTTTCCATCTAAGCACCGGCTCCGCCAAGCCACTCGGCGAGGTCGCCCGGGGCGGGAAGGCCGCCTCCAGCGGCTTCGACGGCCCCACGGACGTCGGCCACCACCTCGGGGCGCTCCAGCAGGAGGGCAGCCCCCGCTCCGCGCGCGTGCTCGGGAAGCGCCAGTGCCGCGCCGATCCACGTTTCTGGGTTCCAGGGTTCCTTCGCAGCCCATTCCGCGTATCCCAGCGCGGCCTCCTCTGTGTCCCCCGCCACTGCGGCGTACTCCGCCCGGAGCGCGGGCTCGCCGTGCCTTCCCTCTCGCAGGCGGCGCTGAGCGAAGGCAGCCGGTGCGGACAGGAAGACGCGAGCCAGCGGTCCAAATGTGTCGGGACGGATCAGATCGGGCCGTGGATGCATCGTGGAAGGCGGCAGAGGTGGAGCAGCGGCTCCCGTGGCCCAGGCAGTGGCGAGCCGAGCGGCCACAGGGGCCGGGATGCGCAGGTGCCGGGCTCTCCACACCGCGCGCCGCAATGCGCAGTAGTGGTGGGCCAGTACGGCTGGGCCGACGGCCACTTCAGCGTCGTGCCAGCTCTCGACCAGGCCGACGATCTCGTCGACGAACAGCTGCCCCGCCTCGGTCAGTTCGTCCGACTGGAGCGCGGCGACCGCCTCCCGCACTTGCTCCCGGAGAACCGCTAACTCGAAGTCGGCACGTTGGGCCTCCGTGCCGGTCACATGCCTGCGGTGCGTCTGCCAGAACCGCCCGACCCCCACGAATGCGAATAGTCCATGCAGAAGTCCCCATACCGGACGAGGGTCACTGCGCCAAGGGGAGTAATGGAGACGCCGCTTTGGGGGCTCGGCGCCCCCGTTCCCGGAAGGCCGGACAAGGGCCACCAGGCTGAGCAGCGCGTTGAGCTGCTGATGGCGCGTTTCGTGGATAAGGACTGCCGCGGTCTGGGTCACGTCGTAGGGCAAGGACAGAGTGATCGCGCCGAACGCGTCCAAGGACGAGGCGCTGGCGACCAGACCGCGCTCTGCCCCTTCGACCGACTTCGGCACGACCGCCCGCACAAGCGCCGCAAACGCAGCGGCATCTGCCGGCGACTCCCTGTCCAACAGGGCATACGCACCGGACAGCCGGTGCTCCCACACACATAATCGGGCGTCGGCCGGACGGTCCGGAGGCTTCGGGTATTTCGCGAAGTCCCGATAGGGACTCACGACGTCCAACCACAGCACACCTGCCTCCCGTGCGGCCGCACCCGGCGCCAGGCCCCGCACCACCCGAAGGGGACGCCAGCCGGGCACAGGCTCCGCAAGGGCTCGGGAGAGCATCACCTCACCAAGTTCCCCTCGTACTACGGCGCCGTCCCGGTCCACCCGGACCTCCGCCTCACTCCACCGACGGCGCGCCACAGGGCCGGCCATCCCCGCGCCGGGCAGCCAGACCATGCCGCGGTGAGCGGGAACCCGCAGGACACAGCTGACCCCTGCGCGCAGGGCCGCCGCGGCGGCCAGCGCGTGGAACTGGCCGAGGTCGGCCCACAGCGGGGCGGACGACAGCCCGGCATCGGATCCACCCAGGCGCCTGAGCAAACGCAGGGCCCACGCCATGACGGTCGGATCGGCGAGCACGGCCTCCACCGCCTCGGGAGCCCGCCCCTGGGTCGTGGACAGCAGTTGCCAGGCCGCCTGACCCGACGGAACGCCACCGGGACGGCGGGTACGCCGGGACGCTTCGTCGACGTGGTCCAGCAGGGCACGCAGCAACAGCAAAAGCTGGCTGCGCTGAGCGGAACTCAGCAGACGGAGATCAGCCTCGCTGGCGCCGCCCACAGCTATGGCGCGGAGCGAGTCCAGAGAGACACGGTGGACATCGAGCGGCCGAGCGGTCACAGCCCGCACTGGTCCAGACGCCGACCGAGGACCAATCTCATCTCATCGCTGTCGCTGTCGCCCGCCAGCGTCCCGAAGGCCAAGGTCGCTCTGACTTCCACCTGGCCCAACGCGCGTCGCAGAACAGGATCGTCACTGGAGTGCAGCTCCGCCAAAGAGATCTCCGACAGATCGAGCAGGTCGGAACAGAAGTCCTTCGCAGGCTCTGCCATACCGTGGTTCCCCCTGACATGGTGGTTCGCGGTCCGGACGCGCTTCCATGGTGGCTGCAATACCTCCCCAGTGGAAGATGGCCGCAGGTCATACAGCGTGCAGTCGGCACCGCCGCGACACAGGCGACAGAGGGAGATCACATGACCCAATTGCTCCGCTTTCCGTCGGAGGACGACGACGGTTTTCTGGTCGTGGAGGTGGCGGAGGACGAGCCGGGGGTCGTGGAGGTCTCCCGACTCGGGAACGCCGTGGCAGACGCCGCCTCTTCCTTCGATGAAGGCGTCGACCGCATCCGCAACGCCGCCGCATCGACGCTGCGGCGGCTGCGGGACATGCCCAGCCGCCCCGACGAGGTCAGTCTGGAGTTCGGTATGCGGTTCAATGCCGAGTTCGGCGCCGTCATCGCCAAGTCGCAGAGTGAGGCACACCTCACGGTGACGATGACTTGGCGTGCGGCGGACTCCCTCGGGTAAGGGGACGATGACGTGTCGGCGCCGCGCTTCCCGGACGTTGGCGGAGTCTCGCTTACGCATCGCATCCGCGCACGTGCTGCACGAATGGCAGGACTTCAGCCATCGGTGGCATGAGGCGGGGCATCAGCCTTATTGCTTGGTGTGGCCCTGACCTGGGGTTTCGTGGTGTTCGGGCGGGGTTTTCGGACCCCGCCTTTTTCATGTCCCCGGAGGGGCCGTCAGGCGGCCAGGGCACATTGAGGGCACATGGGTTTCGGCGGGGGCACTGATGTGCCCTTGGCTACGGGCGGGTCGCCGTCGTTTTCCGCCTCGGCTTCCGTTTCCGTGAAGGCGTCGTCGATCGCCTTGCGGGTACGGGTCTCGCTGGACGGCAGCAAGTGCGTGTACGTCCGCAGCGTAAAGCCCGGGTCCGAGTGGCCCAGAAACTCGGAGAGCGCCTTGATGCTCTCCCCCGCGTCCAGGAGCACGGAGGCGTACGCGTGCCGGAGGGCGTGCATGCCGTCTTCCGGGGCTGCCTGGAGGTACCTCGCGCCGCGTTCGCGGGGAGGGATCACGCCGGCGGCGGCCAGGGCGAGCTTCCAGGCGCCCATATTGAAGACGCTGCGGTTGTAGGCCCGGCTCTTCTCGTCGACGAAGAGGAGGCGGAAGGTCTTCGGTTCGCCGTCCGGCTTGGCCCAGGGCAGGGTGACGGCGACGGGCGGGAACTCCTTCATGGCGCCGCCGATGATGATGCCCCGCCCGGTGTAGAAGGCGCGCAGCGCGGTGGGACCGCCGCGCTTGGCTGCTTCCTTGGCCAGTTCCGCGTAGGCCCACGCCATGGTGCTCCTCAATTCGTGTCACTCACTCAAAGATGGATCAATGATCGCAGGGCGACACGTCGTGGGTGGGGCGTTCACGGACGTACGTCACCGGGTGCGGGAGCCTCCGCCGCCGATGGTGCGGCCGTAGGGTGAGGCGCTGCGGGCACCCTGTTCGCTGCTCGACGGTCCTGGCAGTGGTCGGTGAAGGAGACCAACGGCCCTGAAACCGGACGCCGTTCGCGATCACGCATCGTCACGAGCCGGTTGGAGTCCCCGGCGAACTCGCGACAGTTGAATACGAGAGCCCACCAGTAGGGTAACGGGGCGCGTTCGGGCGGGATTGCCCAGGCCCCCAGCTGTGCTCGCGTCGGGGCCGGTTAGGGCTGGCGACGGCGTGATGTCAGTGGTGACGCCTAGGCTGGATGAGGCAAGTGTGTTGCGCCGTCAGTTCCCTTCCTCTGTTGTGGTCTGGAGACGGTCGGCCCGTTCGAATCCGAGGACAACCATGCAGCTCGCCGACCATTTCAATGAGTTCCTGCGCACGACGGTCAACCTGGGCCAAGTCAAGCTCGACCTTCTCGATACCAGAGTGGAGGCGATCTACCGGGCGCTGAAGGCGGACGAGGAGATCGGCTCGCTGATCCTGGACAAGATTCCGCAGGGCTCATGGGCGCATCGCACGATCATCGACCCGGTCGGCGGGACGGAGTTCGATGCTGACGTGATGCTGCTGATGGCCGAGAACCCGGACTGGTCGCAGAGCCCCAAGACATATATCGAGGAGGTGTATGCGGCCCTGCATCGGCACAGCATCTACAAGGACATGCCGCACTCGCGTAAGTGCAGATGCGTGCGGCTGGTCTACAGCAACTCCATGCACGTGGACATCGTTCCCTACGTGGTGCTGGTCGATGGCCGAGAGGTCATCGTCAACCGCGACGATGACACCTGGGAGAACACCGACTCGCAGGGCTTCACCACTTGGATGCGTACTCAGGACCAGATCGCGCAGGGGAATCTGCGCAAGGTCATCCGGTTGATGAAGTTCCTGCGCGATCACAAGGGATCGTTCACCGGGACGCGGTCAGTGATCCTGACGACGCTGCTCGGCAACCAAGTTCATGCCTACAAGAAGTTCTCCGATCCGGGCTACTACCGTGATGTGCCCACTGCGCTATTGCACATCGTCGGTGACCTGGACACCTATCTGCAGGCCAACGAGATCAAGCCCTCGGTCGCCGACCCCTCCGGGTCTGGGCTGGCCTACGACCACCGTTGGGAGCAGAACACATACTCCTACTTCCGCGACCGCATCCACAAGCACGCCGCCGAGATCCGCGACGCTTACCACGCCGAGGACAAGGACACGAGCCTACGGCTGTGGCAGGACCTCTTCGGCCCCGAGTTCAAGACCCCGGTCACTGCAACCAGCAGCGCCAAGTTCCCCGTGGCTGCCGCCGCGGTCACTGCTGTCGCGCGGCCCGGTCGCGCCGGGTGAGCAGCGGCAAGAACCGCCCCGCACCGACGGACTGGCAGAAGGAGGCCCTGGCCGAACTGCGCGAGGCGGCTGCCGAGCAGCCGGACGTGCTGCGTCTGATGGGGGTTCCAGCCCGCGGCCAGAACGGTGTGCTCCGGGTGACGCTGCGGCTTCACACCGGCCCCTTGGCCACTGCTGACGGCGGCTTGGTTCTGCAGGAGCACGAGGAGTTCGTCCTGACCCTGTCGGCCTCACCGCTGTCCGCAACCACCGTCGAAGTCGAGCACTGGAGGTTCGCTGGCTACCCTCATGTCCTCCAGGGGCGCCGGTTGTGCATCTTCCTGGACCCCGCCCGCGAGTGGGATCCGCTGCGCGGGGGCATGCGGGCGTATCTAAACCGGCTGTGGTCCTGGTTGAGGGACGCGGCAGCGGGCCAGTTCAACGCCTCGAAGGCGATGTACCACGCCGTCGGCGGAGTGCTTCACCACACGCCCGGCACCCCGACTCTGGTCGTGCGCGTTCCCGGCCCAGACCAGCGGATCCAGACTGGCTACCTGATCGCGCGTACCGAGCACCGTCTGGACCTGGCCTACAGTGCGCCCCCGGGAGGCGGGGCCGTACGGGTGCCAGTAGTCACCATTGCAGGCGCGCTGCCGCTCGGTGGCGGCTCCACCTTTGCCGAGCTGCTGACCTACGTGGACAACCCTCCGTTTGATCTCCAACGGAGAAGCTCGCCGCAAGCGGTCGCCCAGTCTCCGGCGATCCTGACCACGCTCGCGGCCAGCGCGGCCCGCAACCCCGATGGCTCGCCGCAGTACCTGATCCTGGCGGTCCCGCACCCTGCGGGCGGCCCGCCCCATCTGTTGGGTGCACGTCTTCCCGCGCCCACCGCGGACGCGCTGCGGCGCATGGCCCGCGAGCAGGGTTCCGCGCTGAACATCGACGCCTCCCGGATCCGCTCGGACCTAGTGATCGAATGGTGTCCTGTGTCCGATGAACGACCTGCCGTGACCACACGTCGTGATGACGGAAGCCTCATCGGGGGCTTCTTGGGCAAACACGTGCATGTCTGGGGCTGCGGCGGCCTTGGCTCCTGGATCGCAGAGTTCGTCGTCCGTGGCGGCGCCTCACAGGTGACGGTGTGCGACCCCGGAACCGTCACCGGCGGACTGCTGGTCCGGCAGAACTACGTCGAGGCTGACCTCGGAGCCTCCAAGGCCCAGGCCCTGGCCCGACGGCTGCGAGCAGTGGATGACACCGTCGCGATCCACGTCCACGATGGCGTACTGCCCGACGCTGCAGCTCTGGCGGCTGCCGAAGTCACTATCGACGCGACCGTCAGCATTGCCATGGGCCACATCCTGGAGCGCCTCGCAGCTAGCGGGGGACCCCGCCCGGTCCTGGCTCAGGTAGCCACCGACACCCGCACCGGCACCTTGGGCCTGCTGAGCGTCTCCGCGCCCACCACCGCACAGGGGCCCAGCAGCATCGACACTGCCGCCGGGAAGATCGTACTGGCCGACCCCGCCCTGGAGCTTTACCACCGCTTGTGGCAGGACACCCCGAACGGCGATGAACTTGTACCGACCCGCGGCTGTTCGGTGCCCACCTTCCACGGGTCATCGGCCGACCTGGCCGCTGTCGCCGGAACACTGACGTCCTTCCTGGGGATGCACCTGATCACTCCCGGCTCGGGTACGCATCTGGTCGCGCTTCCTCACGCCGCCGGATCGCCCCATCACCGCTTCCTGCCCCACGACTCGACACCGGCCGCGCCCTGACCCGCCCCGCGCGCACTGGGCCGGTTGTGCTGTCACCAAGGTGAACGCAGTAGCGGGCTATCGGCTCGCCAGCGCGTGCCAGTGCGTCAGGGGATCTCCAAGGCCCGTCGATATCCGCTCGGCGTGCGGTCGTAGAGCACCAGTGCCGGGTGCACCTGCCGGTCGCGTACCCGTCCCAGGCTCACCCCGGCCGAGAGCGGCACCGCGAACAGCACGTGCAGGCGCCGTACCTGCTTCGCGCTCGCCTCCAGATCCGCGAACAGCGACCGCAGCACCTCCTGGAACTGGGTCAAAGAAGCGCGATTGCGCAGCACGTCCGGCGCGGCGGCAGCACCGACAGGGCTGATGCGGTAGCGGCGCAGTCCGGCGAGCTGGTGCGGAACCTCCTCGGGCTGGATCGTGCCTGAGAGGTTCAGCACCAGCACCGCCTCGTGCGCGGGCGGCTGGTCTACGTCGAGGTGGACCGCGAAGCCGACCACCGGCGCTGTCGAAGACCACGACCAGGACTCGTCCTCGCGGTGGCGCTGATAGATGTCGGTGGGCACTGTGTCGTCCAGACGGGATCCGAGGTAGACAAGCAGTGGCAGCCGGGCGAAGCCGAAGACGCTCAAGTGCGCGACTTTGTCGCGGGCGATGCCGCGGTTGAGCTGGTTGTCGATGACCTCGTCGATGGCGGCGGTGGCTGCACGGTAGTAGGGCGAGCCTCCAATCTCCTCGTCGGGGATGTCACGCAGATCGATCGTCATCTCGCCGGCCACGTGGCGCAGGTCGATCTCCACGCCGTGCCGCTCATAGGACTCCAGGAACAGCGGGTACCGATCCCCGGAGGTGATCACCGTGGTGGCAGCGGTCTGCCGGGTCAGCTCGACTTCCTGGCCACGCACCCGGCCCACCATCCGCAGCACCGTGGTCGCCCGGTCGTCGGCCAGCCCGGTGACATGCTTGATGCGGTCCTCGTGAGCGCGTTTGAGCGCGCGCAGCCGTTCCACAGTGAAAACGTCCAGGGTGCCTGAAGCGTCGATCTCGTCGTGCTCGTCGGCGCAGACCAGCATCAAATTGTCGGCGGTGTCGCGCTCCACCAAGTCGTGTTCACCGCGCGGGGAGCCTGCGGTCTGTTGCTGGCCCACGATGTGCGCCAGCTCCCCCTGCCGCACAGTGCGGCCCGTCATCCCACCGTCGAGCAGATACCTGTTGCAGATCGCGCACCGGCCACCACTGCGCACCCACACCTCCAAGCGCACGGGCGCTGGGATGGCTCGTCTCCCGCCGCCCTGTCCGGCAGCCTACCTCGCCATACCTTGTCTCCCGTCTCGGAGCACGCCTGCCGGAACCATTGTGCGCTCCCGTCCACGGCCTCCTGGTACAGCCCGGTTTGATTCGCCACTCCCGACAACGACGGGGCCGGGCCTTCTGACCGCGCAACCGCTCTCGATTTCTGGGAACGATCTCCAGCAAGTCGGGAAGCAATCTTCAGGACCTGTGGTGCCGCAAGTCAGAAACATTCGTGAACAGCCTTCGACCACGCGGGCGTTCTGGGATGATGTTTGTATGACGGTCTGGAAGGTCTTGCGTTGGGCGGGGGCCGCTGTCGGTCTGATCGCTCTGGTCGTGTTCTTCGCCTTGCTGGGACTTGATCGGGCGGATCAGTTGAGCAGTGTGTTGAGTCTGTTCTTCACAGTGGCCGGGTTCGCGCTGGCCTTGGTGAGCCATTCTCAGCAACAGTCTGCGCGCGGGGCATCTCCCGTCGCGCGCAGTGGGTCGATCGCATCAAGTGGAAGTGTGCGTGGTTCGAAGGCCATCGACACTGGTTCAGGTGCTCCTCCATCCGTCTGGTCGCCCGCACCCTCGGGAGGAACGGGGGCGTCGGCTGACAGTGGATCGATCGCGGCTGGCGGCGATGTCGAGGATTCTGAAGCACGGCGGGGCTCGTGATGGGTCGTCGAAAGCCCCGTCGTACAAAACGCAGCCATGAGGCACCGGTCCTGTATGCCGACAGCGGCTCGATCGTGGCGGGCCGAGACGTTAAGAACTCCAATTCTTTTCACACGCACACCACGGTATTGCCCGCAGGAGCATTGAAGAGAGCTCCAAAGCTGGAGGCGCCAACGGGGTTGAGTAACGTGCCGCAGCCACACGGATTTGTTGGGCGGGACAGTCAACTGGCCATGCTGGATGCCGCGTTCGCAACCTCGGGCGAAGTGATTGTGCAGGCCCTCCATGGTCTGGGAGGGGTCGGTAAGTCCACGCTCGCCGCGTGCTGGGCCACGAAACGATCGCGGAGCTCTCCACAATGGTGGATCACGGCCGATTCACGAACCTCCCTGGACTCCGGGCTGGCCGACCTCGCGGTTGCCCTCCAACCTGCTTTCAGGAGCGCGGAGACGGGCGCTGACGAACTGCGGGAGTGGGCTCTTCTATGGCTTGCGACGCATCGGAACTGGCTTATCGTGCTGGACAACGTTAACGATCCCCAACATATCCGTCCAGTCATCGATCGGGCTGGCCGAGGCGGACGCTTCCTCATCACCAGTCGCCGTGCCACCGGCTGGCACCAACTTTCCTCTGCCATAGCCCTCGACGTTCTGGAAGCACCTGAATCCATCGAGTTGTTCACTCGAATTCTAAACCACGGAAAGACGAGGACCAGCGAGGGCGCCGCTGAAGTCTGTGCCGAAGTTGGCTGTCTACCCTTGGCTGTAGAGCAGGCAGCGTCCTACTGCGCAGAGACGGGCGTCTCTCCAAGATCCTATCTGGAACTGCTCAAGAACAGGCCGGCAGAAATGTTCGCGGCCACCACGGAAAATGGCGAAGCGGACCGTACTATCGCCCGAATTTGGAGTATCACGTTAGATCACCTCAGGGATACACCTCTAGCTGGCGAAGTACTACGGGTCCTGGCTTGGTACGCCCCTGACGGAATCCCCCGCAGCTTGCTTGACGATCTCCGCTACCCGCCTGCTCTGCGGGCAAAGATGACACGACTAAGATCTCAGTGCGGGAAGCACGACGCGAAGAGCTGGCGCGGCCGAATCCACCAATTCAGACACTTATATGCGGAGCAAATGGTTGACCCTCTGGCACTAAACAATGCTATCGGGCGATTGGCCGCCTACAGCATGATCGGAGAGCGAGACGGAAATATCGCCGTTCATCGATTGGTTCAAACCCTCGCCCGGACATCTGACCCAAAAGATCCCCACCGCCAAGCGGGAGATATCGCTGATGCCCATCGAACCGCGAGCAGTTCATTGGCACACCAAATACCAAAACTCACGAGCGATCCCAGCACTTGGCAGGCGTCGCGCCCATTGCTGCCTCACCTGATTGTTCACGCCGAACTTAGCCAAGGGGAGCTGGAGGGCACTATCACCGCCAGCCTGCTGACTTACGCCTCGGCATTCCTCTATCAGACGGGATCAATCAATCGAAGCATCGCCATTGGGTGCCGTGCACTTGAGATCAACGAGCGCATGTTGGGCACAAGGCACAGCGACACCTTGGTGGGTCGCAGTAATCTAGCCACGGCCTACTGGGCTGCCGGTGACTTCAAAACCGCAATCCGACTAAATGAGACTAACGTCGCCGAATCTGCAACAATCCTTGGCGCAGACCACCCGCAAGCACTTAAATTCCGTTTCAACCTGGCGGCCACTTATCGCTATGTTGGCGACTTCAAAAAGGCGATTCCCTCACTGCAGTCCACCCTGGCCGACCTTGAGCGTATTCTCGGCGCCGACCACCCCGACACCCTAATATGCCGCCATGGTCTCGCGTGCGCCTACCAGGCCATGGGTGATCTTCAGCGAGCGATTCCCTTGCTGCAGTCCACCCTGGCCGACCTTGAGCGTGCCCTCGGCGCCGACCATCCCGATGCTATTATCTCCCGGGGGAATCTCGCAGGCGCATATCAAGACGCCGGCGACCATAAAAAAGCAGTTTCGCTGTTCCGGTCCACCCTTGCCGACTGTGAGCGCGTTCTCGGCGCCGAACACCCCCACACTTTGACTAGCCAGAAGAACCTCAAAAATGCATATCAGGCCGCCAAGACGCGTAAACGCCCTGATGAATCTCGGTCGGGGAAAGACTGTCGAGAGAAGTAAGGTTGAACTCGCGGTGGCGGGTGGCAATTGGAGCGTGCGAAGTCTTCCAGCTGTGCGCCAGGCCAACCAGATTCCGCCCGATCGCATCTGGTTGGCCAGCACTGACAGCTGTATCCACGGGACTGCGCGCATGCAGTACCTACCACCCTGGCGGCATACGCACGGGGGGATCGATCAATACGCCCTCCTGGAGACCGTCTACCGGCCCGCCTAAGTGATCAGTACCGTCCGCCAACTACGTGAGGCTGGCGTCGTGACGACGGAACCTCGTGCCATCAACGTCAAGACACGAGTGACCCTGGCGGCGGCACCTCCCACCACCAACCCGTCGGCCGAGCAGGGCGCCCTTTGGTGAGAGCCCGAGGGCACATCCAGGGCACATGAGCCCGGGAAACGGCGTAGACCAGTGAGAACTACCGAGAGACGTTTCCCCTGGTCAGCACACACATCGCCAAGAATCCCCAGGTCAGCGCACTCCCGCCCTCAATCGCTGCACGAGTGGCAGGACTTCAGCCATCGGTTGCATGAGGCGGGGCATCAGCCGTATTGCCTGGTGTGGCCCTGAACCCAGATGGCGGTTGGGCGGTTGAGGACACGGCGGGGCTGGACTTCCGCAGCCCCGATGTCCTGAACCACCCCTTCACCCCATCGCCCTCGCGGCCCAGCGGTCAGCGGCCGCCCTCCCGCAGGATGCGCGCGGCGCGCGCATCAAGTTCGGCCCGGAACTGGGCGGCGCGTTCGGCCTGCCCCAGGCGGTATTGGTGTTCGAGGCGGTTCATGCGGTCAGTGGTCTCCTGGTTGAAACGGTGACGCTGGACTTCATGCTCCATGGCAGCGCAGGCGTGCTGGACCTGCAGGTCGTCAGCGTGGAAACGACCACCAGCCTCGAAACGGCGGGTGAGAAGGCGATCGTACGTAGTGGAGCCGCTCATCAGCTTCGCCAAGACGGGCATGGCGTCCACGGCAAGTAGCAGGGCGTGCAGCAAGAGAGCCACAAAGCCGGCGTACCAGTCCGACCAGGCGACGGCACCCAGGGCATGGGCCCGGGTAAGGATGCCGTCGTCGTCGAGGTCGGCCGCGTGTTGCTCGGTCTTGCCGTCAATGCGCCCCTGGAGAGCGGTCTGGTAGATGTCGTCTGCCGTGTTCTGCCTCGATGCCAGGGAGCGCCCCTTCTCGTTCAGGGACGACAGGTCACTCTCATATTTCTTGATCTTGCTGGTTGTACGGTAGGACGAGGAGTCCGCCCGGGCACGCTTGCAGGTCTCGCTCACATCGGCGACGCCGTTCCACCAGATCCACCTGTCGCGGGCGCACTCCCGCTGTTCCGTGGCCATCTTGGCATTCAGGGTCTTGTTGATCTGGTCAACCTGGGTCTGGAGCTTCTTGGCCCGGGCGGTGTTGTCGTCGATCTGTCCCTGAAGCGTGGCCGGGGAGCCCGCCACCTTCAACTGGTAACCACCGCATTCGGGACGGGTGGTGGTGTCCTCACCATCTGAGGGGTTGCAGCGGGCGAGCATGCCCCGGTAATCGGCCACCTTCTGCTCGTTGCCCACTGCGATCTCCTGGCGAATCTCCTTGTCGAAGATCTGGAAGAGGAGCGGTTCGGCGATAAAGAGGCCGAGCAGCACGGAGAGCACCAACCGGGGCAGCAAGACCCGCAGCGGGCTCTTGGCCGGTATGCCATGGGTGCTGGACACCAGCCAGCTGTCCAGAGCGAGCACCACCCAGAACCAGATCAGGGCGACCAGAAGCACGACTCCCAGGGGCAGTTCATCGCGGAATGTGACGAGCGCCAGGGCCATCGAAGCGCCACCGAGAACGGCAGTATTGACGACGATGGCTCCGTACCAGGTGTAGCGGGTGCGTTCCTCCGGCACCCAGTCCAGTACGTCCTCACGGATGCCGATCAGACGGCGCAGCAGTACCGCCGGTCCCCGGGCGGCGCGTGCCGGACGGAAGGCCATGGGCTCCTCGGGGAGCGAAGGCCGGTCGGCCGGGCGGACCGGTGCATCAGTCGCCACGGCGCTCCTCCATCCCGGCGTCGCCGATGTCGGAGTCACCGTCGGTGTCCTCGGCCTCGAGGTCCAGCCGCTCCGAGTTCACCTTCTGCATCTCGTCGCCCCCGCCCGACCTCAGGGCCTGGGCCGTGGCCTGAGGGGTCTCGCCCACTCCGTTGATAAGGGCTCCCACATCGAGCGGGACATCGTCGCCGTGGCCCCGGTTCATGGCCCGCGCGGCGAGATCGTGCTGCACGCCGATCACCCGTTCCCGCCACTCGCGCTGTTCCTGGCGCTGGATCTGTGCGTCCTCCCTGTCCTCCTGCCGCCGTCGCCGCTCCTCCTCACGCTGCTGCTCCCAGCGCCGCCTGTCCTCCTCGCGCTGGGCGGCCACGTCGTCGCGCGTGTCCGCGCGGGACACCTCCCGGATTCGGTCGCCCCGCTCCAGGCGGAAGCGGGACTCCTCCCGGTCGACGGCAGCCTGTCGCTCCAGGTACTCCCGCTCCTGCTCCCGCAGCGTGTCCTTGCGGCCGTCGCGACGCTCCTCGGCCGCGCGCAGCCTATCGGCGAGGGTGTCAGCGTCGATGTCACCACTGCGGTAGGCGTTGAAGTCAGCGGCGATCGGATCGTCGCCGTAGATCCGAAGGTCCTCGACCGTCTGGTTCCTGACGAACCCGTTGTACCGCGCGTGCAGCCCAAGCTCGTGCTCCTGCCCCTCGGTGCTGACGCCGCGCTCGTACCGGGTGCGCAGTTCCTCGAACTCCTGACGGTGCTGCTCCTCCATCAGGGCCTGCTCCCGCCGGAGTTCTTCGAGCAGCCGCCGCTTATCGTGCTCGGCCCTGGCCCGTTCCTTCTCAAGCTCCTCCTGAAGGCGGTCCTTCGCCCGGGCGCGCCTGGCCTCCTCGACCTCGCGCAGATGCGCGGCGAGCTCCTCAGGGGTGAGAACGTCGACGGCGAACGGCAGCGCCCTCAAACCGGAGACGAGTGGCGGCTCCATCTCCAGGTACGCGGTCAGCCGGGCGTCGATCCTCCGGCGTGCCTTGGCCGAGTCGACGATCGGCAGATCGCTACCCTCCTCGGTGAGCCCCGGAATGCCCCGGAGATAGCCGAACAGCAACGCCTCTACATCGGTGACCCCGTCCCGTACCACCGCGGGAGCATCCGTGACGGTGCAGTGGAAGGTCACCCGCAGCGTGAAGTCGCCCGCTTCGGCCGACGGGATGCGCATCTCCACGACGACCGGCACACCGATCCGCCGATCCACGATAGTGACGGAGCTCGCGGCGATGACGACGCTGTGGTCGCCTCCCAGTTGACCGTGGTCCTCGATGTACTCCTCGCCGGCCCGGAAGACCCGCACCTGGTGGGCCGCGAGCCGCGGCAGTTCGTCTTCGTCCCTGCTCGTGCGCTTGTGGAACCAGCCGCCGCGTTGCAGTGGGCGACCGTATTGCCGCTGTTCGACCAGGGGATATCCGTCAGCCATGCTCTCCGTCCTTCGCACTCAGTACGGCGGTTAAGAAAATGTCCGCCAGTTCGGCGGCAGCACCGCCGGAGCGGGCAGCGGGTGACCTCAGGGCGGTGTCCAGCAACGGGCGTTCGCCCGGCGGCAGCGCGGCCCCCAGCTCCCTGCCCAACTGCTCGGCGACGACCCGCGGCTTCTCGCAGGTGCTGTCCAGGGCGCGCAGGGTGTCGCGCAGCGTCCGCAGCGCAGAAACCCGACGCGGGCGGTTGCACAGCACTCCGGCCCACAACTCAGCTATTTTCACCCTTAGTTGAGGATGCCGTTCGGCCAGTACGGCGGCTACCGGCACTCTCGTTCGCAAATCGCGGACCGACAGGACTACCAGGACGGTGTCGAACGTCATCGTCTTGAGGCGGGTGGCGACCGCGGTCTTACGCTGCTTACGCAACCGGTACACGAGGGCGTCGAGGACCACGCCCGCGTCCTCTCGGCACTGGGTCAGCACGGCGACGAGGGCCGCCATGGAGACCATCGCCTCGCCGGAGTCGCCGCCGCCCTGGCTGATCAGATGCCACAACCACTTCACCGCGTCGGTGGGGAAGCGGACACCCAGCTGTCCGCTGAAGGCTAGCGCCGCCGTCAATCGCGGCCCCGGGTCGCCTGATTGCGCCCAACTGCGGCAGAGGGCAAGCGCGGTGGCGGCGAGGGTTTCGTCCAGGCACATCCACCACAGGACGAGAGCGGCCATGGACCGTCCCTGAGGTCCGGCCGTGCCCTGCGCCCAAGGGCGCAGATAGCAGTCGGCTACCTCGTCGAAGGCGGGGCGGGCGAGTAGGGCGAGGCCTGAGGCTATGGACATCTGCAGTTCGGAGTCCGGCTCCTCAAGGGTGAGTTCGGTCAGCCAATCGCGCACTCCGTTCCAGTACGAGGTCGAGTAGTTGGCCCACAGCTCCTCCAAGACCCACTGCCGGTACGACGGGCTCGGAAAGACCATGACCGTCCGGGCGATCGATCCGTGCGTCTGCTCCTCGGTGGTGACCAGCTCGTTCCGCGCCAGGGACCGGCGGCGGTCAGGGGTCGGCCGGGGCACGGCAACGACCTCCGGCGCGCCGTCCGAGGGCGGTTCCTGGGCAGCAGGAGCCGCGGGCGGCGACTCAGGGAAGGCGGGAACCAGGCGCGGCTCCAGTAGTTCCTGGTACGACTCGAAGGCGCGGCGGCCAGCGCCGGTAGCGAAGCCGAGCGTGGTGACCTCGGCTATCTCCTGCAGCGAGCGGTCGCCAGCGAACCAGTCACGTATGGGCCGGGCCGCGCTGCTGCCGTACTCCTGCCAGACCCCGCCCGGGTCGTCACCCTGGATGATTCGCCCGGCCGCTGCGGCGACCTCCGCGATCTGGCACCCGACGGGCAGTTGGTCGACGGCCTCTCCGACGACCGCCTCAGCGCACCCTCCCTTACGCAGTCGCAGCCGCAGCGCGTCCCCCAGGTCGGGTGCCTGCCAGGGCACATGGCATACGAGGTCGGGAGCCTCCCCCTCGACTTCGTGGACCGTGGTGACCACCAGGTGTGCCTCTTGGCCGCGCACCTGGTCCCGCACCCGCCGCCAGTCGAAGTCAGCTGTTCCCGCCGACTCCTCGTTGACGCGGTCGAGCAGCACATAGCCAGTCCCCTTGCTGAAGGTACGCGCGGCGAGCTGCGCGACGCTCTGGTCCGGGCTGATCACTACGTACTCTGTGCTGTCGCTGACCTCCCTGAGGAGGGCGACCGCTCCTGATCGCTTGCCCACCCCGGCCGGTCCGACCAGGACCACCACACTGTCCCTCTCGAGAGCCTTCACCGCGTCGTCGAACATCGACGGTTCGGTATACGACTCCAGGACTGCGTCGATCTCACTGGCGTCGAGCCACCCCGTGGCTGCGCCGCGCATGCCGGGGGAGGCCGCTCCGCCGATCCCAAAGTGGGCCTGGGGGGCATTGAGGGAGCCGTAGAAGAACTGGTTGACGTTGTTGCGGTGTACCGCATCGATCCTGTCGGGACCGGCGGGCTCGGGCGAGGGCCGCGGCTCGCTCAACAAGCGGCCACCGGGACCGCCCACGGAGGCAGCGGGCTCGGGCCCGTCGCTCACCTCTTCGCCGTCGCCCGTGGGCCCTGCGCCCTCGCGCTCGGCGCGGTCAGACTCCCCTTGCCGCACATGACCTTCAGGCTGTTCTGGCTCTTCGCTCTGTTCCTCGCTCATCCCTGACCGTCACTCGACGTTACTGTGAGATCCCGAAGACAGCACCCTCGGCGTTGACTGTTCCATAGAACGTCTGAACTACCTGTCCTTGGTCTCGAGTTGCCGCACGCTCCTCCCTCGCAGGGGCCAGCTCACCCGCACCGCCCGGGGCCGCCCCCTCCAGATCACAGCCTCGTACGTCATGCCCAGGCACCCAGATCCAAGCCCGCCCCGTGTACTCCTTCGCCTCGACCCGTACCTCCTGGAACTCCTTCACACGGAAGGTCGTGTACGCCTCACGGACCACGTCGTTGAACACGGTGACCGAGACCCCGACAGCCAGGCAGGCCTCCGGCGCCGAGGCCAGAGCGGTGCGCAGCACCGCGCTGTCGCATATCCGGCCTACTTCGACCGGCCCCTTACCGACGAAGCCGTTCGCCCCCGCCGAGGCCGTGCCGAAGTGCACGGCCGCCCTGAGCCTCAGCCACGCCTCCGGCACGCGCCCGTGGTTGAAGGCCCGCAGGCCGGCATCCAGGGTGCGCATAAATACGTCAACCAGGGCGGGCTCGGAAGCCCCTTCGGGCAGAACCGCGAACACCGAGTCCCCGGCTTCCTGTGTCACCCATCGGTCACGGTCCAGCCCTGCCGCGTCGGCCGCCTCGCCGACCAACCGTGAAATGGCCTCCTGAAACAGCGTCTGCGTCAGTACGTCTGCGCCGCCGTACCCCTTCGCGTCCACCGCCAACAGCAGTCTGCGTCCGAACGTACCCATGCCGCCCGGCCCACCCGCACGATTCCCAGCCATCACACCCCTCATGCACGCGACTCAGTGAGGGAAAGGATGCCGTACGACTCATCTCCCCCGCTATTCAACGGAGTTACTGCTCTGCCAGCGAGTGGCCTCAAGGCACTCTCATGGACGATGCGGCGCCCGCTCCCCCCATGCGGGCGCCGACACACCAGTCGTACACCAGGCGCCGGGACCCGGACCTCGTGGAAATACGGGATGCCAGAAATCCACATAGGCATGCCGGAAATCCGTACAAGTGACTGGTTCAGTCAGCTCGGCCACCGGCTACTGGAAGGACCACACCCGCCACTCAGAGGAGGACCCCGATGCCACCGACCGGCGCCGGCCCGGACGGCCGCCCAGCCTCGTTCATGTTCAGCGCGCTGCAGACAACCCATCAACACGCGGACGCGAAGGCCGGGATTCTGGCGGGGGCGCAGGCGGTGCTGGTGGGCACGGCAGGCGCGTGGAGCCACCAGGCCCTCCACGCCTGGGAGCGAGGCGGAGCGGTGGGGGCGACGGCGGGAACACTGCTGACACTGTTCATGTGCGGGCTGTTCGGTGGCGTGGGGTGCCTGGTGGCAGCGCTGCAGCCCCGGGTACTGCGGCCTACCTCCACCAACCGGTACAGCTTCGTTCACCTGGCGTCGGGCCCGGACATCCTGCCTGCCGAAGGCGCCCACGAGACCTCGGACCGGCTGGAGTTGTCGCAGGCCATACGGTTCCTCGCTCGCGTCGCCGTGCTCAAGTACCGCTGCCTCACCGGCGCGGTGGCCTGCACGGCCCTGATGGCTGTGAGCGCCGGGCTGAGCGTGGTCCTGCGGCCGGTGCTGACCTGACGCCGAGGTGCTACGGCCGCTCGTCCACCAGATCCGCAAGCCTCCTGAGTCTGGGTAGGTCGCGAACCGTGGTCGAGCGATAACCGGTCTCCAGCAGGCCCTCGTCGCGCAGCTCGCGCAGTCCCTTGTGGATCGTCGTCTCGGCCGCGCCGATCAACGCGGCGATATCCGGCTGTGTCAAACGGCAGCCGACGACCACGCCGCCGCTGCCTGGACGCCCGTAGGCGGCGACGAGTTCCACCAGCAGCCGGGCCAAGCGCACCTTGGCCGGATAGCCGCGGAAGTCCAGCCGCCGTCGGTTCGCCCAGCGCAGCCGCTCCGAGACGATCCCGGTCAGGGCCACAGAGACCTCAGGACGCCGCATCAGAAGATCGTGAAGCACAGCGGGCTGCAGCAGCCGCGCCGTCATCGGGCCGCAGGCGGTCACGGTGGCCGAGCGCGGCGCGCCGTCCATGGCCGCCATCTCACCGACCGTGTCGCCCCCGACCCGTACGGCGAGAAGAGAATTCTCGCCGTTCTCCGCGGTCGCCGTGACCTTGACGAAACCGGACAGCAGTAGCAGGACGTGCCGGTCGTGCGCGCCCTCACTCAGCAGTACGGAACCCGCCTCGAACCGCACCGCGACCCCCAGGCCGAGCAGTTCCCGTCGCGCCGGGGTCGGCAGTACGCCCAGGAGACTGCGTGCGGGCCATTCCTCGGACCCCATCGGCGTGACCACTCTCCCCTGCCCTGTCTACGACCACGAACTCAGTTCACACAACCACAACTTCGAACGCGACCCCAGGCTAAGGACGCACCCCGCCCATTCCCGGACTCCGCTGGCCGTCACCGGCGTCGGCCCCTACAGCGGGAGTTCGTAGCCGCCGACCCAGAGCTGCAGCTCGTAGACCATCAGGGCCCACAGGCCGGTGACCTGGGCGATGCCGACCGCCACCAGGAGGCCGCCGCCGATGCGCAGCACCAGGCGGGCGTGGCGGCGGGCGAAGGCGAAGGCGCGCATGCTCTTGCCGAGGGCGAGCGTGAAGAGCAGGAACGGGACGCCGACGCCGACCGCGTACAGGAAGGCGAGGAAGGCCCCGCGTGTGGTGGAGCCGGTGGTGAGGGAGAGGGAGAGGACCGTCGCGAGGGTGGGGCCGATGCAGGGGGTCCAGCCGACGCCGAACATCACACCGAGGAGCGGGGCTCCGGCGAGTCCGGCACGCGGGGCGAACTGCGGGCGGAAGGTGCGCGAGAGCAGCGGTATGCGTTCCAGTACGCCCATGAACATCAGGCCGAGCGCGATGGTGAGGGCGCCGAGCACGCGGAACACCGTGTCCTGGTGGGCCAGGAGCAGGGTGCTGACCGAGCCGAACAGCGCGCCGTACGCGGTGAAGACGGCCGCGAAGCCGAGGACGAACAGGGCCGTGCCGAGCAGCGCCCGGCCACGGGCCCTGCCGTCGGCGGCCTGCTGCTCCTGTGCGTCGGCGGCGGTCATGCCGGTCGCGTACGACAGATAGCCCGGGACCAGGGGCAGGCAACAGGGGGAGGCGACCGTGATCGCTCCCGCGGCCAGCGCGATGGGCGCGGCGAGGAAGAGCGATCCGGAGCCGACCACCTGGCTGATGTCGAGGGACAAGGTGCTGCCTTCCGGCCGGTTCGGGCTGTCGGTCGGCACGCACTCTATCTCCTAAGGAAGTTAGGTTCTAAGGTGGGTAGGTGATCGCGGCCGCGTCCCGGCAGAGCGCGGCAGGACGCGGCCGCGGCGGAGTCAAACGGAGTCAAGGGGTCTTGCCCTGCAGGAGCTTCGGCAGGTCCTTGGCGTAGTCGTCCTCGGTTGCCTCCTCACCGTGGTAGAGCACATGCCCCATGTCGTCCGTCGGCGAGAAGGCGAGGGCGGTCTTGCCGTGCGTGGCACTGACCGTCCCCTCGGCGTCCTTCGTCGCCGGGGCCATGCCCACACCCACTGTGCGGGCAGCGGCCTGCACGGTCTCGAAGTCCCCCGTCAGGCCCACGAAGTCCGCGTGCCCGGCGCTGCTCAGCCACTTGCCGAGCTCCGCCGGCGTGTCGCGTTCGGGGTCGGTGGTGACGAAGACGAACCGGACCTTGTCCCGGTCGGCCTTCGGCAGGTCCTTGTAGGCGAGGGCGAAGTTGCTCACCGTCAGCGGGCAGGCGTCTGGGCAGTGCGTGTAGCCGAAGTAGAGGTAGGTCAGGCGGCCTTCGGTCTCCTTGCGCAGATCGAACTCCTTGCCGTCCGTGTCCGTGAGGACCAGGTCCGGCTTGGCGAACGGCTGGTCCAGGACCCGCATGGCGGCGGGCGCGGTGGCGTCCACGGAGACGAGCGGCTTGTCCTCGTCTGACGTACTGGCGCCGCTGCCACAGGCGGACAGGGTGAGCGCCGCGACGGCGGTCAGTGCGAGAGTGAGAACGGTGGGTTTGCGCATGGGGAACGCCTCTGCGGGTGAGATGGGTGAGGAGAAGTACGGCGTGGTCAGTGTGGTGAGTACGGCGTGGTGAGTACGGCGTGGTGAGTGGCGGCAACGTGAGTGTCGGTGGACGGTGGCGCGGGCCAGGCCGCCCGGTCTGGGAGGAAACCGACCGGCACCGGTGGCTCGGCCCGCTGACTCTGGCCGGGTTGGCGGCGGGCACGGCGATGGCCGTGTTCGGGCTGCCCCCGGTCGATCTGCACGGTCCGCTGCACTACCTGGGCGTGATGGGCCCACTGTGCGGCGGCACCCGCGGTGTGCACGCGGCCCTGCTCGGCGACTTCGGCACGGCATGGCGCTACAACCCGCTCAGCGTGGTGCTGGTCGTCGGAGCCGTGGCCTTCGTGGCGCGCGCGAGGCCGTCGGGCGCATCGGCTGACGCTGGCTGAACCTGCGGGTGCGGCGCCGCCCGCTGACCCTGGCCCTGCTGGCCCTGCTGGCCTTGCTGGCCCTGCTGGCCCTGCTGGCCCTGCTGACCCTGCTGGCCGTACGACAGCAGCTGAACGCCGACCTGCTGCGGACCGGCCCCGAGTCCTGGGCATTCACCGGACTGCCGCTGTACGCCGCCGTACTCGCGACGGCCACGGCCGCCCTGGGGCTCGTGGCGCTGGTCATGCGGCGCCACGCGCGCGGTGGCGGGGCGGAGCACGGCTGAGCCCCGCCACCACCGCACGCGTACCGCGCCGCCAGGTGGCAGCGCGTCATCTGCCGGAACCCGCGCCGCGCGCCGCGAGCATGTCGGCCATCAGCTTCATCTCGGAGCGCTGGCCGCGGACCATGCCCTGAGCCAACCGGACGGTCAGCGGGTCGTCGGCCAGGTCGACTGCCCCCTGAGCCATGTCCACACCAGCACGGTGGTGCTCGGTCATCAGCTCCAGGAAGAGCACCTCGGCGTCCTTGCCCTTGGCCTTGCGCAGCCGGTCCAGCTCGGTGTCGGTGGCCATGCCGGGCATCAGGGCGCCGTCGCGCGGCTCGTAGTCCGTGTCCATGTCGTGGCCCATCCAGGCCATGGGCGGCCGCTGCGAGGACTTCGGCAGCCCCCACGCCTCAAGCTGGCCGAGCAGCATGCCGCGCTGGTTGGCCTGGGTGTTGATGATGTCGTACGCGAGACGGCGCACCTCCTCGTCGTCGGTGCGCTCGCGGACGATGAAGGACAGCTCCACCGCCTGCTGGTGGTGGACGGCCATGTCGCGGGCGAACCCGGCGTCCGCCGAGCCCGCGTCCGGGTCCGCGCCGTCGGCGCGCGAGGCCGTCATCGCCACCAGGGCGAGGACGGCCAGGCACAGCGCGAGCGCGGCCCCGGCGTACGGCAGCCAGCGGGCGGGGCCACGCCTGGCGGCGTCGGTCATGCCGTGCTCCCGCCGGTGCAGGCGGCGCCCGGCTCAGGGGTCTGCGGACCCTGGACGTACTTGTCCAGGAACTCGGCCACGCGCGCGTCGTCGGCCTCGTCCACCTTCAGCTGGTGGCCCCAGGCGGTCAGCGCTATCGGCGACGACTGGTCCTTGTACGGGCTGATGAACGTGTACGGGGTCTTGGCCACCCTGTCGCTCAGCGCCTTGACGTCGGCGTCGGCGGCCTTGCCGTTGTACGTGACCCAGACCGCGCCGTGTTCGAGGGAGTGCACGGCGCTCTCCTCGGGCACTTCCTTGGTGTAGACCTCGGCGTCGCAGTTGAGCCAGGACTGGTTGTGGTCGCCGCCCGCGGCCGGGCTCATGGGGTAGTCGACCTGCTTGTCCACGTGGTTCTGGCTCAGATCGGACCAGCTCTTCTCGCCCTGGACCGGGGCGGCCTTGGCCTGCTGCTTCTCGTTGGCCGCGTCGACCAGGTACCAACCGCCGCCGACCACGGCCGCGAGGATCACCGCGGATGCGGTGATCGCCAGGAGCCGGTTGCGCTTCTCGCGGGCCTGCTCGGCGCGGCGCATCTCCTCAAGGCGGGCCTTGCGGGCCTCCGCCTGCTTCTTCGTCTTGGAACCCATGGGAATGTCCTTCTCCCGCCGCGGCCTGGGCTGTTCCGGGCGCGGCGGTGCTGTGTTCGTCGCTCATGCGATGTGGTCATGGAGGCACACGGCGGCGGACGGAAGGGGTACCGAAAGGCCACAGAAGGGCCACAGGCGGGTCATAACGGACCGGTCCGCCGCAGGATGCTCTACACGCGCAGGCGCTGCAGCAGATGAAGGTCCGGGGCGCGCGGGGCGGCGTCGGTGAGGCGGATCGCGCACGCCTCGGGGGCGCGCGGGGTGGCGGCGTAGGGGCCTCGCTCGGCCGCCGCGACCGGCTGCGGGGTGTGCGAGGAGGCGCCCCGCACGGCATGGCCGACGGGCCCGTCGCAGTTCGAGTGGCCTTGCTCGACGCACTCCTCGCAGAGCGGCTCGCCGTCCTGCGCCGCCACGTCCATCGGGGCGGCGGACGTGGCCCGCGTCGGCTGGTCCATGCTCGGGCCCGCGCCGGCCGCCACGGCGGAAGCGCAGACCATCACCAGGACGGCCACGGCGGTCAGCACCGCGGCGAGGAGGCGCGCGAGCGGACGCACCGGAATCGGACGCACGGGATTCGGATGCACCAGAGGGCGTACGGCATTCGGACGTACCGGAATCGGACGCGCGGGTGCGGAGGTCAGCACCGCCTCACCTCCGACTACCTAACCCACATAGGGGACTGTGACTGTCGGTGAACCTACCAGACGCCCCGCGCGGCGGCGGGCGCGTCCGGCAGGGGGCAGGTCTTCGCCCCGGTCGAGGCCAGCGCGGGCTGCACCGCGACCACCAGCGGCAGTACGAGCAGCGCGCCCGCCGCCAGCGCCCCGCCCCAGACGACGGCGCGGTGCAGCGGCCGGTGCCCGGCGAGCAGCCGCCGTACCCGGCCCGCCACCTGGCCGCCCGACGCGGCGAGCGAGGCCGCGGGTGCGCCCGCTCCGGCGAGCTCGACCAGGGCGGTGGCCAAGGTCAGTGAGCTGGTGCGGGCCGTGGCCTCGTCGTCGGCGGCCAGCTCCACCAGACGTCGCGTCTCGGCCGCGGCCGTACGGAACAGCGACAGCCCGGGGAACGCCCGCTCCAACGCGTCGGCGTACGCGAGGACCAGGTGGTGGCGCTGGCGGATGTGTGCGCGCTCGTGGGCGATCACCGCGTCCAGCTCGTGCGGCTCCAGGGCGGCCAGCGCCCCGGAGGTCAGGACGACCCGGTGTCCCTGTCCCGGCAGGCAGTACGCGGCCGGGCGGGCGTCCTCGAGAACGGTGACTCCGAGCCCGGCGTGCGCGCGCCCGACGATCGCGAGGAGGGCGGCGTGCCGACGCCGCTCGGCCCTGGCCCGCAGCAGGGCCGCCGCCAGACACCAGACGGCCCGCGCGAGCACGGCAAGGGCCAGCGCCGTACCGCTGGCGCCGACCGCGCCGCCGCCCGGTGTCGCGTACTGGCGGCTCAACGTCAGCGAGCACGCCCGGAGCAGCTCGGCGAGACCGCCGCTGAGCGGCAACATCGGCACGGCGAGCACGAGACCGCCCAGCACGACGGAGACCACGACCGTCGCGGTCAGCGCCTGCCAGGCCCAGATACCGAGCCGTGGCGACCGTGCCACCCAGCTGGTACGGGCCAGCAACGGCCGGGCGAGCACCGCGAGCACGGCCGCGTACCCGACCAACAGGACCGCGACCTTCACGACCGGGCCCCAGCGTCCGCCGCGTCCCCCGTGCCACTGGTGTCCCCCGTGCCACTGGTGTCCGCCGTGCCAGCCGTGTCCGCCGCGCGCCGCACGGCGAGCGCCGCCCGTAGCTCGGCGACCTCGTCCTCGTCCATCGCGTCGAACAGCCGCACCAGCGTCGCCGTGCGGTCGGCGCCGGTCGCCCAGACCTGGTCGATCAGCGAGGCCGCGTACTCCTCACGGGACTTCGTGGCCCGGTACCGGAAGGCCCGCCCGTCCTTCGTACGGGACAGCCACCCCTTGCGGTGCAGGATCTCCGCCACGGTCTGCACCGTGTTGTACGCCAGCTCCTGTGACCGGGCGCGGTTCAGCGGCTCCAGCACCTCGCGCACGGTGAGCGCCCCGTCCGCGGCCCACACCGCGTCCATGATCGCCTGCTCCAGCTCACCGAAGCCCCGCATCCCAGCCGCCTCCCAGCCCGAAAACCTACGCGTCAGGGTACGTGGCACCGGGCACCGGGCACCGACTGGCGCTTGGGCCCGATCAGCCCGCTGAGCCCTTGAGCTCCTTGGTGAAGTGGAAGGCGGTGATGTCCAGACGCTCGCGCAGATAGAAGCGGTGCGCATCGGTGCGCCGGGTCCCGGAGTCCAGCCGGAGCTCGTAGCAGCCGGATTCCCGCGCACGCTCTTCGAGCGAGGCGAGCAGGTGGTGCCCCACTCCAGTGGAGCGCGCGGCCTCGGCAGTGACCAGGTCGTCTACGTACAGCTGCCGCAGCGCGCTGGTGCCGACCATGATCCGCCAACCGGCCACCCCCACACAGCAGCCGTCCTCGGCATAGGCGGCGGTGAAGCGCAGCCCCTGGTCATGCCCTTCCGCGTAAACCTCGCGGAAGAGGTCCTCGGTCAGGTGCGGGCGGAGTTCCCTCAGGACGGGCAGTATCTCGGTGGCGAGCCGGGGGTCCCCGGGCTCGAGGTCGATGATCTTCATTGCAGCAGCGTACGGGCTGGGCGTGCGCCTAGGCCGTGTCCGACTCCGGCCTAAAGCCCGTCTGACTCCGGCCGCCCCGTCCGGCGACTGGCCCTCAGGGCGCCTCAGCCGTCAAGTACCGCTGCACCGTGGGTGCCAGCCAGGCGATCATCTCGTCGCGGGTCATCTCAACGGCGGGTGGAAAGCAGAGCACATAGCGCGCCAGCGCCATGCCCAGGATCTGGGAGGCGACGAGCGCGGCGCGGCGGGGGGCGTCGGTCGGGTCGGGGCAGACACCGGCGACCACCGGGCCGAGCTGCCGCTTGAAGATCTCCCGCATCCGCTCGGCGCCGGCGGCATTGGTGACGCCCACGCGCAGCAGCGCCGTCAGCACTTCGTCCCGCTCCCAGCGATCGAGGAAGTGACCGACGAGCGCCGCGCCGATGTGCCGGTCCGGCATGGCCCCCACCTCGCTCAACTCGCCGAACTTCAGGTCGATTTCGGAGGCGGCGGCGAAGAGTCCTTCCTTGTTTCCGTAGTAGCGCATCACCATCGACGGGTCGATTTCGGCATCTCGGGCGATGGCCCGGATGGTGGCGCGCTCATAGCCGTCGGCCGCGAAGCGCTCACGGGCAGCGTCGAGGATCGCGGCGCGTGTGGCGTCGGAGCGGCGCGGGGCGGCGGGTCTGTCTGCGGTGTCAGCCATACCAACAAGCGTAGGCCAACAAGTGTTGACAGTCCATGCCCGACCGCCCTACAGTTGCCAACAAGCGTTGACCCACGGATGTTGACCCACAAGCGTTGACCATCGTCCGTTGACCCGCACGTGCTGGCACTGGGAGGCCACCATGAACGGCAACACCGGCACCAACGGAACTACCCACACCACTGGCGCCACCGAGACCACTGACGCCACCGGCACCACCGCTCAGCGCCACGTCATCGTCACCGGCGCGGGCCCCACCGGGCTGCTGCTCGCCGGTGACCTCGCCGCCGCCGGCATCCCCGTCACCGTGCTCGAGAAGCGCCCTGCCGGCATCAGCAACCTGACCCGCGCCTTCGGCGTACACGCCCGCACACTTGAGCAGCTCGACGCCCGCGGCCTCGCCGACGAGCTGGTCAAGACGGGGCAGCCGCTCACCGAGATCCGACTGTTCGGCCAGCTCTCCCTGCAACTGGGCGGGCTGCGCTCCCGCTTCCCCTTCCTGCTCAGCACTCCGCAGTACGAGGTCGAGCGGCTGCTGCACCGCCGCGCGACCGAGCAGGGCGTCGCCTTCGTGTACGGCGCCGAAGTCACCGCGGTACGGCAGGACTCGGCCGGTGTGGAGGTCGAGGTGCGCCACGAGGACGGCACCGCCTCGACCTACCAGGCCGCCTATCTGGTCGGCGCCGACGGCGTACACAGCGCCGTGCGGAAGGCGATCGGCCAGGCGTTCCCCGGCCGCCCCGTGATCAGCTCCATCGTGCTGGCCGACGTCAAGCTCGACAGCGAGCCGGACCTCACCGTGGCGGTGAACGGCTCGAACGACTCCTTCGGCTTCATCATCCCCTTCGGCGACGGGTACTGGCGGGTGGGTGGCTGGAACCGCGCACACTCCGACGTCCCAGACTCCGCGCCCACATCGCTGGACGAACTGCGCGCCATCAGTCGGCGCGCCTTCGGCTCCGACTTCGGTATGCACGACGAGCGCTGGATCTCCCGCTTCCACAGCGACGAGCGCCAGGTCGCCGAGTACCGCACCGGCCGCGTCTTCCTCGCCGGGGACGCCGCGCACACCCACTCCCCCGCAGGCGGCCAGGGCATGAACACCGGCCTGCAGGACGCCGCCAACCTCAGCTGGAAACTGGCCGCGGTCCTCAAGGGCCACTCCCCCGAGACCCTTCTCGACACCTACCAGTCGGAGCGCCACCCCGTGGGCAAGGCCGTCCTGCGCAGCAGCGGCTCCATCGTCCGACTCGCCACCGCACACAACACCCCGCAGTACGCGATACGTTCACTCCTCACCAGCCTGCTGAACCGGGTACGCCCGGCCCGCGAGAAGGCCGTCGGCCAGATCACCGGCATCGGATACGCCTATGGCGCACCCCGTGGCGCCCACCGCCTGGTGGGTCGACGCGCCCCTGATGTCGCCCTGGCCGACGACGGTCGGCTGTACGAAGCGCTGCGCGCGGGCAAGTTCGTCCTGATCACGCCCGCCGACACCACGGTGGCGACGGACGGCGACCGGGTTGTAGGCACCCACTGGGCCACCGGCGACCGCGGCACCACCCTCCTCATACGCCCCGACGGATACGTGGCCTGGGCCAGCGACCGCCCGGACCCCACCGCCCTGCGGTCCGCCCTCGCCGAGTGGACCATGG
Source organism: Streptomyces sp. E11-3 (assembly GCF_046540415.1). Lineage (NCBI taxonomy): Bacteria > Bacillati > Actinomycetota > Actinomycetes > Kitasatosporales > Streptomycetaceae > Streptomyces > Streptomyces sp. E11-3. The sequence goes on from NZ_JAZGRL010000001.1 coordinate 3,187,393, forward strand.
CCTAAGCCGTCGCCCGGCGAGGCCCTGGAGCCGGTCGCGCCGCTGGCCGAGGCAGAGGCCATGGACCTCTTCGCCACCTGCGCCGGCCGCCGCGCCCGGCTTCGCCCTGGATGCCCGGAGCACCCGACGCCGCAGCGCACCAGGCCCCGAACCGCCACCTCACGCAGACGTCGCAGGCGTCGCAGGCGGAAGGGTGTCAAAAAACGTAGGAATCCCCCGTGTCCAGCGCCAGCACCTGATGCCGGTCGTTGTCCGGGTTGCGGTCCGCCGCAGCACCGCTCCACACCGTGTCGATCCGCACGGTCGCCTGGGACGGCGCCCCGGCCAGCCGCACCACGACCGCGACCTTCTCGCCCCGCTCCCCGGCTTTCAGTTCCCCGGTGCCGCACAGCACCACCCGCCGCGCCGACCGCAGACAGCCGTCCGGCAGCTCCTGCCGGGGCGCGAGTGCCACCGAGTAGCGCAGCCGCACGGTCGCGTCGGACACATCCGCGGGCCCGTGGTTCGCCGGAACCAGCCAGACCCCGAGCCGCCCCTCCCCCAGAGCGGCGAAGCCGTGGTACGACACATCCGCCTCCGGCGCGACGGCCCCCGCCGGAACCGTCCCGGCCAGCGCCACAGCAGCGGCCCCGGCCGCCACCACACCCGCTCGCCTCATCCACACCCTCGTCCGCGCCCTCATCCGCACTCGCACCCGATTCCCCTTTGCGCAGATTCATCCAGATACAGACGCAAGATATCGATAAAGCACAATTAGCCGTGTCCGCAGCCCAGTTCGGCGCGTCCTGATGAGCCCGTGCCAAGCTGTTGACCATGCTGGTCACCCGCTCTGTCGCACTCTTCACCCTCGCCGGACTCCTGGAGATCGGCGGCGCCTGGCTCGTCTGGCAGGGCGTACGGGAACATCGCGGCTGGATCTGGATCGGCACCGGCGTCCTGGCGCTCGGCGCCTACGGCCTGGTGGTCACGCTCCAGCCGGACGCCGAGTTCGGCCGCGTCCTCGCCGCGTACGGCGGGATCTTCGTCGCCGGGTCGATCGCCTGGGGCATGGTCGCCGACGGCTACCGGCCGGACCGCTGGGATGTGGCCGGAGCACTGATCTGCCTGGCCGGGATGGCAGTCATCATGTACGCACCACGCGCCCGCTGAGCCCGCGGCACGCGCTGAGCCGACGGCTCCCGCTAACCCCACGGCTCCCGCTAAGCCCACGGCTCCCGCTAACCCCACGGCTCCCGCTAAGCCCACGGCATCCACGGCGCCCACGACATCCGCTATACGGCCTTCCCGGACGAATCACCGGCCACCCCGCCTATCCTGGCTGACACCGCAACGTTCGCACGTACGCACGAGGAGCACCCATGACCGCCGTCGCCAGCGCCTCCCGCATCGCCGTAGTCACCGGTGCGAGCAGCGGCATCGGTGCCGCCACCGCACGGCAGCTGGCGGCCGCCGGATACCGGGTCGTGCTCACCGCGCGCCGCAAGGACCGCATCGAGGCACTCGCCGAGGAGATCAACGCCGCGGGCCACCAGGCCACGGCCTACGCCCTCGACGTCACCGACCGCGCCGCCGTCGACGAGTTCGCCACCGCCTTCCGCACCATCGGCGTCCTGGTCAACAACGCGGGCGGCGCACTCGGCGCCGACCCCGTCGCCACCGCCGACCCCGCCGACTGGCGCCAGATGTACGAGGTGAACGTCATCGGCACGCTCAACCTCACCCAGGCCCTGCTCCCCGCCCTCACCGCGAGCGGCGACGGCACGGTCGTCGTCCTCTCCTCCACCGCGGGCCACTCCACCTACGAGGGCGGCGCCGGGTATGTCGCCGCCAAGAACGGCGCCCGCGTCCTCGCCGAGACCCTCCGTCTGGAGATCGTCGGACAGCCGGTCCGGGTCATCGAGGTCGCCCCCGGCATGGTCAGGACCGAGGAGTTCGCCACCACGCGCTTCCGCGGCGACGAGGAGAAGGCCGCGAAGGTGTACGAGGGGGTCGCCGAGCCGCTGACCGCGGACGATGTCGCCGAGACCGTGACCTGGGCCGTCACCCGGCCCAGCCACGTCAACATCGACCTGCTGGTGGTACGGCCCCGCGCCCAGGCCTCCAACTCGAAGGTCCACAGGGAGCTCTGACCCCATGCCCGACGCAGCCGAGGACCAGAACCAGGCCGAGACCCAGAACCAGGCCGAGACCCAGAACCAGCACGACACCCAGGACCAGCACGACCGCGAGCAGCGGCACCTGGCCCAGGAGAAGAAGAACGAGCGTCTGGTGTGGTGGTACCTCGCCTACTTCCTCTTCGGCATCCACATCATCGCGTTCATCATGATCTACGCGGTCACCCACGCCGAGTGATCCCCGCGATCCACGTCAGCCCTTGACGCAGACGACCTGCTTCAGCTTGGCCACGACCTCCACCAGGTCCCGCTGCTGGTCCATCACCTTCTCGATCGGCTTGTACGCACCGGGGATCTCGTCCACGACACCGGAGTCCTTACGGCACTCCACGCCCCGCGTCTGCTCCTCCAGGTCCTGTGTCGAGAACCGGCGCTTCGCGGCGTTCCGGCTCATCCGCCGACCGGCACCGTGCGAGGCCGAGTTGAAGGACTTCTCGTTCCCGAGCCCCTTCACGATGTACGAGCCGGTCCCCATCGAGCCCGGGATGATCCCGTACTCCCCGGAGCCCGCCCGGATCGCACCCTTCCGGGTGACCAGCAGGTCCATGCCCTCGTACCGCTCCTCCGCCACGTAGTTGTGGTGGGCGGAGATCTCCGGCTCGAAGGTCACCTTGGCCTTCTTGAACTCCTTGCGGACCACGTCACGGAAGAGCGCCATCATGATGGCGCGGTTGTACTTCGCGTACTCCTGCGCCCAGAACAGGTCGTTCCGGTACGCCGCCATCTGCGGGGTCTGAGCGACGAAGACCGCCAGGTCGCGGTCGATCAGGCCCTGGTTGTGCGGCAGCTTCTGGGCCACCCCGATGTGGTACTCGGCCAGCTCCTTGCCGATGTTCCGGGACCCGGAGTGCAGCATCAGCCAGACCGACCCCGACTCGTCGAGGCAGAACTCGATGAAGTGGTTTCCGCTCCCGAGCGTTCCCACCTGCTTCGTGGCCCGCTCCTGACGGAACTTGACCGCCTCCGCGATCCCGTCGAACCGCGCCCAGAAGTCGTCCCACCTGGCCGTCGGGAACCCGTGCAGCCGCCCCGGGTCAACCGGCGAGTCATGCATCCCCCGGCCGACCGGAATCGCCTGCTCGATCTTCGTGCGCAGCCGCGACAGGTCCCCGGGCAGGTCGTTCGCGGTCAGCGAGGTCTTCACGGCCGACATCCCGCAGCCGATGTCAACACCGACCGCCGCAGGACACACCGCGTCCTGCATGGCGATCACCGAACCGACCGTCGCCCCCTTGCCATAGTGGACGTCCGGCATCACGGCGAGGCCCTTGATCCACGGCAGCGTCGCGACGTTCCGCAGCTGCTGCAGCGCACCCTCCTCGACCGACGCCGGATCGGTCCACATCCGGATCGGTACCTGCGCCCCCGACACCTCTACGTACGACATATCTTCCTCATTCCCCCGAAAAGTCTGAAAACGCAAAAACCGGTGCCCAGGCCAGCAAAAGAGACAGCGGACCGGCATCCACGGCAGCGCGTGCGATACACATTGTGTCCATCGACCGCCATCGGGCGGCAACTGACTTTTTCGAACCGAAGGGAGCCGGACCGTGCAGCGTAGGGGGTACGTACCGAGCGCAGCGGCGCTCCTCGCGGCGCTGCTCGTGGGCTGCACCAGCGGCTCGGGGGACGGCGCGGCGACCGATGACTCCAAGGGGGGCGACTCCGGCGCGGCGACGTCGACCGCCTCGTCCGGCAGGCACCAGACGCTTCCCGACCCGTGCCGAGCCATCGACCGGGGAACCCTCGACACGCTGCTGCCCGGCCTTGAGGAGCTGCCCGACGAGCGGCGGCAGACGGTGTACGAGGGTACGCCGACCGTCACGTACGACACCGATCGCCGGGTGGGCTGCCGCTGGAAGTTCGAGTCGTCGGACGCCGTACGGCATCTCCATGTCGACTTCGAGCGGGTCGCGTCGTACGACGACGAGGTGAGCGACGACGAGCGGGCCGAGGACCTGTACGAGGCGAAGGAGGAGGCTGCGGACCTCCCCTCACCCGGCGCGACGGGCAGCGACGAGCCGAGCGGCGACGCGAGCGACAAGGGCGACGACGAGGGTGAAGGCGCGGGCGAAGGCGAGGGCGACGCGAGCGACGCCCCGTCCGACGACGCCTCCGACTCCCCCTCAGGCGACGCAGACACAGACGCAGACGCAGACACCGACCCCGAGGCCGACGCGGACGCGGACGCCGACTCCAGCAACGACCCCGAGGCCGACAGCACGCCCAGCCCGACCGGCCTCGAACCCCGCACCCTGGACGACCTGGCCGACCAGGCCTTCCTCGACGACCGGCTCACCGTGACCGGTTCGGCGGCCCGGCTCCGTACCGTCACTGTGGTGTTCCGCACGTCGAACGTCCTGGTGACCATCGAGTACGACGAGCAGCCGACCCGTGGAACCTCCGAGCCGGACAGCAAGGAACTGCAGGACAGGGCGCGGAAACTGGCCGGAAGCCTGGCCGGGACGTTCGACTGACGCCCGGCCCTGCACCCACCGCCGCCCCCGCCGGGCACTCTCACACAGCCCTCACGACGCCCACGCCTTGCGCGTACCGTGGCGCTGGGCGCACCCCCGACCGGACGACCGATGAGTGAAGGAACCATGCACCGATCAGCACCGCGAATCACCCGCATACTCGCCGCCTGCGCAGCCGTACCGGTGATCCTGGCCGCGTCGGGCTGCTCCTCGGACTCCGGCGACGGCGGCAGTGGGAGCGACAAGAAGGACACGGGTACGCAGTCGTCCGCGGCGCCGGACTCCGGCGCCGGCGACAAGCCCGCGACCGTGAAGAAGGCGGCGTTCGACAAGCTGCCCGAGGTCTGCGAGACGCTCTCCGGCAAGACGATCGACGCACTGGTGCCCGAGGCCGAGAAGAAGTCGGGCAAGGTCGCCAAGTCGGACAACATCAACAACCGCGCGAGCTGCAGCTGGAACGGCCTGGACACCAAGGGCACCAAGGGCTCGCAGTACCGCTGGCTGGCGGTCTCGCTGCAGCGCTTCGACTCCAACCAGACGGTCGGCAGCGGCGAGGACCAGGCCAAGGCCCAGCTGGCCAAGAAGGCCGCCGAGCCGGAGGCCGGGGGCGAGGCGAAGAACCTCAAGTCCAAGCCGCTGAAGGGCGTGGGCAACGAGGCCGTCCTGGTCACCTTCGACAAGAAGAAGAAGGAGGGCGACTTCAAGGACCAGCGGATCGTCGCCCGAGTCGAGAACGCGATCCTGGTACTCGACTACAGCGGTGCCGGTCTCGCCGGAGCCAAGTCGCCGGACGCCGCCGACATGGCCAAGGACGCGACGTCCGCCGCGGAGGAGGTGGCCGCCGCCATCATCACCGCGAACGAGGCCGCCGCCGCCGACGACGCGAGCAAGAACGAAGACGCCAAGGCTGAAGACTCCAAGGCTGAAGACGGCAAGACCGAAGACAGCAAGACCGAAGACAGCAAGGCCGAAGACAAGGACACGGACAAGTCCTCCGCGGAGCCCACGGCGAAGGCCGACGCGGACGACGAGAAGGACGCCGCGAAGGACGACCAGTAAGGTCGGCCGCACGCACGTCGCGTGCCCGGTCACGGAGGTGACCGGGCACCGGACAGAACAGCCGAACAGAGGGGGATCAGGGGTGGCCGCGCCACTGCGCCTGACACGCACGCACCGGATGTTGATCGGGGTGGTGGTCGCGGGAGCGGTCGTCATCGCGGGGATCGGTTTCGCGGGTTCGTACGCGGCGGTGCGCGACCTCGCCGAGAAGAAGGGCTTCGGCACCTTCGCCCTGGTCTTCCCGATAGGCATCGACGCGGGCATCTGCGTCCTGCTGGCCCTCGACCTGCTGCTGACGTGGATACGCATCCCGTTCCCGCTTCTGCGGCAGACCGCCTGGCTGCTGACGGCGGCCACCATCGCCTTCAACGGCGCGGCGGCCTGGCCCGACCCGCTGGGCGTGGGGATGCACTCGGTGATCCCGGTGCTGTTCGTGGTCTGCGTCGAGGCCGCCCGGCACGCGGTGGGCCGGATCGCCGACATCACGGCCGACAAGCACATGGAGGGCGTACGGTTCACCCGCTGGCTGCTCTCCCCGCTGCCCACCTTCCTCCTGTGGCGCCGGATGAAGCTGTGGGAGCTGCGCAGTTACGACGAGGTCATCAAGCTGGAGCAGGAACGTCTGGTCTACCAGGCCCGGCTGCGCTCCCGCTACGGCCGCGCCTGGCGCCGTAAGGCCCCCATCGACGCGCTGATGCCGCTGCGGCTGGCCCGCTTCGGGGTGCCGCTGTCGCAGACCGCACGCGCTGATGCCGCTGCGGCTGGCCCGCTTCGGGGTGCCGCTGTCGCAGACCGCGCCTGGCGGGCTGGCCGCGGCGGGTATCGACCCGCCGGTACTCGCGCCCGCCGCGCAGCCCTCGCGGGCTGTGGAGCAGGCGCAGCACGCGGAGCTCGCCCCACCCGCAGCGGGCGAGCGGCCCGACGACAGCCACGTACAGCAGCAGCCCTCGGCACAGGAGGAGGCGCCGCTGCCCGCCACACACGAGAGCCCCTGGTTCGCGACACCGCAGCCCGCGCCCGCGCCCGTGCCCGCCACCGTCACCGCCGCCCAGCAGCCGGGCTACGAGCGCGCGTACGCCCCGGAACCCCCGTACGACGAGTGGTACGAGCAGGACCAACAAGCACAGCAAACCCAGCAGCCCCACCAGATCCAACAGGCCCACCAGACCCAGCAGGAGAGCGCGCCGCACGAGGACACGGGCGGCTCCCAGACCTCCGAGTTCCCCATCCCCGCCGGCCCGGGCCGCACCCGCCCGCTCGCCATCCCCGGCCAGCGCACCGACGG
>NZ_JAZGRL010000001.1:3194473-3220888 GCF_046540415.1 Streptomyces sp. E11-3
CCCCCGAGGCGGGCCAGGAGCCGCACCCCGCCCCCGAGGAGCCCGCGGCCTCCGCGCTCCCCGATGACATCCCTCGCGAGGAGGCGTACTTCGGCGCGTTCCGCAAGTACGTCAACGAGCACGGCGACTTCCCCAACGCCCGCCAGTTCGGGATCTACCTCCAGGACCTGTACGGCGTGACAGGCCGCACCGGCGGCCCGCTGACCGAGAGTTCGCTGCGCGGCTATCTGCGGGACTTCCGCGGCCGCTACCAGCAGGAACTGGACGCAGAGCACATCGCGTAGCGCGCCACAGCCCCACCCCTAACCCCCTATCGACACATGACCAGTTGACACTGCTCGCACTTAACCGCTAACTTTCATTTCACCGGTTAGGGGAAATCCCCCCGACCCCAGACGGAAGAAGCGTGTGATGACGACGAGCAGCATCCAGTCCCTGCAGACCGGCCACATCGGGCTGAACGTCACCGACCTGGACCGTTCCGTGGACTTCTACGGGAAGGTGTTCGGCTTCGCGGTGCAGGCCGAGGGCAAGGAGGAGGGCCGCCGCTTCGCCTTCCTCGGCCGCGACGGCAAGCTGCTCGTGACGCTCTGGCAGCAGAGCACCGAGGGCTTCCCCACCGACCGCGCCGGGCTGCACCACCTGTCGTTCCAGGTCGAGTCCATCGACGAGGTGCGGGCGGCCGAGGACATCCTGCGCGATCTGGGCGCCGAATTCGCCTACGACGGCGTGGTGCCGCACGGCGAGGGCGCCGCGTCCGGTGGCATCTACTTCACCGACCCGGACGGCATCCGCCTGGAGATCTACGCGCCGACCGGCGCCGAGTCCGCGACCGCGCCCACCGCCGAGGCGCCCACCTGCGGGTTCTTCTGATCCGCGACCGCGATATGCGTGTGCCCGCAAAACAGGACCGGACGGGCCCCAGGGAGCCCGTCCGGTCATCACGCACTAGGGGTGCACCAGGGAGTGTCTCCCCCTAGGAGACGCCCCCTAGGACCTGCTACGCGCCAAGCAGCTTGCGCACCCGGTCCGCCCCCACCGCGAGCAGCAGCGTGGGCAGCCGCGGCCCGGTGTCCCGGCTGACCAGCAGCCGGTAGAGCAGCGCGAAGAACGACCGCTGCGCGCCCTTGATCTCCGACGGCAGCTCCTTGGGCGTCGCGTCCGGCGAGAACCCGGCCTGCACCTTCGGCACGCCGTAGACCAGGTGCGTCAGCCCGTCCAGCGACCAGTGCTCGTCAAGCCCCTCAAGCAGCAGCCGCAGCGACTCGCGCCCCTGCTCGTCCAGCGAGCCCAGCAGCTCCGCGTCCGGGGTCTCCCGTACGACGGTGCGCGACTCGGCCGGTACCTGGGTGGAGATCCAGGCCTCGGCCCGGTCCAGTCGGGGCTGTACGTCGTCCAGCGAGGCCAGCGGCTGGGTCGGGTCGAGCTCGGACAGGATGCGCAGAGTCTGGTCCTCGGCTCCGGCCGTGATGTCCGCGACGGAGGCCAGCGTCCGGTACGGCAGCGGGCGCGGGGTACGCGGCAGGTCACCGGCGGCGGTCGCGGCGGCCCGTGCGTACGCGGCCGCGTCGGCGGGCAGCGCGGAGCCGTCGGCGACCTTGGCGACGAGCTTGTCCCACTCGTCGTACAGCCGCTGGATCTCCTGGTCGAAGGCGATCTTGAAGGACTGGTTCGGGCGCCGCCGCGCGTACAGCCACCGCAGCAGCTGCGGCTCCATGATCTGCAGCGCGTCCGCGGGAGTCGGCACTCCGCCCTTGCTGGACGACATCTTGGCCATCCCCGAGATGCCCACGAAGGCGTACATCGGGCCGATCGGCTGCTTGCCGCCGAAGATCCCGACGATCTGGCCGCCGACCTGGAACGACGACCCGGGCGACGAGTGGTCGACACCGCTCGGCTCGAAGATCACGCCCTCGTAGGCCCAGCGCATCGGCCAGTCGACCTTCCAGACCAGCTTGCCGCCGTTGAACTCGGACAGCAGCACCGTCTCGGCGTGGCCGCACTGGCAGGTGTACGCCAGCTCGGTGCTCTCGTCGTCGTACGAGGTGACCGTGGTCAGGTCCTTCTGACAGGCGGTGCAGTACGGCTTGTACGGGAAGTACCCGGCCGAGCCGCTGCTGCCGTCGTCCTCGCTCGCGGCGCCGGAGCCCTCGGCGGCCTCCAGCTCGGCCTCGTCGACGGGCTTCTGCGACTTCTTGGCCGGGGCCTTCTTGGTGCGGTACTGGGCGAGGACCGCGTCGATGTCGCCGCGGTGCTTCATCGCGAACAGGATCTGCTCGCGGTAGACGCCCGAGGTGTACTGCTCGGTCTGGCTGATGCCGTCGTACTCGACGCCCAGCTCGTCCAGCGAGCGGGTCATCGCGGCCTTGAAGTGCTCGGCCCAGTTCGGGTACGCGGATCCTGCCGGGGCCGGGACCGAGGTCAGCGGCTTGCCGATGTGCTCGGCCCAGGACTTGTCGGTGCCGGGGACACCCTCCGGGACCTTGCGGTACCGGTCGTAGTCGTCCCAGGAGATCAGGTGCCTGACCTGGTAGCCGCGGCGGCGGATCTCGTCGGCGACCAGGTGCGGGGTCATCACCTCGCGCAGGTTGCCCAGGTGGATCGGGCCCGAGGGGGACAGGCCGGACGCGACGACCACCGGTTTCCCAGGCGCACGACGCTCCGACTCCTCGATGACCTCGTCCGCGTAGCGGGAGACCCAGTCGGTTGTCTCTGTGCTCTGAGCCACGATCGGCACGTCCTCTGCTTCCTGAAGGATTCACGACATCTGGCGTAAGCCATTCTCCCAGACGGAGCGGGTTGCTCCGTGGTTGCCCGCCTTCCCGAGAACGAGCGGCCGTCTCGCCCGGAACGAGCGGCCGTCTCCCCCGGGAGCGAGTCGCCGTCTCCCCCGGGAACGAGCCGCCCGTCTCTCCCGGGAACAAGCCGCCCGTTTCCCCCGAGAAACCGGTGGCGCGCCCATGGGAGAATCCCTACGACCAACAACCCCACCACCGACAGGAACGGCACCCCATGGCCTCGGTCCCTTCCCTTGCTTCGACGGTCCACCAGCGCCTCGCGGACGCCCTCACGGCAGCCCTGCCGGAGGCCGGTTCCGCGGACCCGCTGCTGCGCCGAAGCGACCGGGCCGACTTCCAGGTCAACGGGATCCTGGCGCTCGCCAAGAAGCTCAAGGGCAACCCGCGCGAGCTGGCGGCGAAGGTCACCGACGGTCTTCCGCAGGGCGGCGAGGCCGACCTGATCAAGGAGATCGAGGTCTCCGGACCCGGCTTCCTCAACATCACCGTCTCCGACCGGGCGATCACCGAGACCCTGGCCGCCCGCGCCGCCGACGGCGACCGGCTCGGCGTCCCGTACGCCCCGGACGCGGGCACCACGGTGATCGACTACGCGCAGCCGAACGTGGCCAAGGAGATGCACGTCGGCCACCTGCGGTCCGCCGTGATCGGCGCGGCGATGGTGGAGATCCTGGAGTTCACCGGCGAGAAGGTGGTCAGGCGCCACCACATCGGCGACTGGGGCACCCAGTTCGGCATGCTCATCCAGTACCTGATCGAGCACCCGCACGAGCTGGACCACAAGGCGTCCGCCGCCACCGACGAAGAGGCCTCCGGCGAGGAGGCCATGTCCAACCTCAACCGGCTCTACAAGGCCGCGCGGACGGTCTTCGACGCCGACGAGGAGTTCAAGGACCGGGCCAGGCGCCGGGTCGTGGACCTCCAGGCGGGCGACGAGGAGACCCTCGCGATGTGGGGGAAGTTCGTCGACGAGTCGAAGGTCTACTTCTACTCGGTGTTCCACAAGCTGGACATGGAGATCCAGGACGCGGACATCGTCGGTGAGTCCGGATACAACGCCATGCTGGAGGAGACCTGCAGCCTGCTGGAGGAGTCGGGCGTCGCGGTCCGCTCCAACGGCGCGCTCTGCGTCTTCTTCGACGACGTCAAGGGCCCGGACGGCAACCCGACCCCGCTGATCGTCAAGAAGTCCGACGGCGGCTACGGCTACGCGGCCACCGACCTCTCCGCGATCCGCGACCGCGTCTTCCAGCTGAAGGCGAGCACTCTGCTGTACGTGGTGGACGCCCGGCAGTCGCTGCACTTCAAGATGGTCTTCGAGACGGCCCGCCGGGCTGGCTGGCTGAACGACGAGGACGTCAAGGCGGTCCAGCTGGCGTTCGGCACGGTGCTCGGCAAGGACGGCAAGCCGTTCAAGACCCGTGAGGGCGAGACGGTCCGGCTGGTCGACCTCCTCGACGAGGCGATCGACCGGGCGACGGTCGTCGTACGCGAGAAGGACACCAGGGGCGAGCTCACCGAGGAGGAGATCGCCGAGCGGGGCGCGCAGGTCGGCATCGGCGCGGTGAAGTACGCGGACCTGTCCACGTCGGCGGCCCGCGACTACAAGTTCGACCTGGACCAGATGGTGTCCCTGAACGGCGACACCTCGGTCTACCTCCAGTACGCGTACGCCCGTATCCAGTCCATCCTCCGCAAGGCGGGCGAGTCCCGGCCGGTGGCACACCCCGAGCTGGAACTCGCCCCGGCCGAGCGCGCGCTGGGTCTGCACCTGGACCAGTTCGCGGAGGTCATCGCGGACGCGGCGCACGAGTACGCACCGCACAAGCTGGCGGCGTACCTCTACCAGCTGGCCTCACGCTTCACTACGTTCTACGACCAGTGCCCGGTGCTGAAGTCCGGGGTCCCTGCCGATGTCGCCGAGAACCGCCTGTTCCTGTGCGACCTCACGGCCCGCACCCTGCACCGGGGCATGGCCCTGCTGGGCATCAGGACGCCCGAGCGCCTCTGAGGTGCCCGCCACGGGTGGTCTGGTCGGTCAGCCGCACCAGACCACCCGCGCCACTCGTCGGTCGGCCTCACCGAACCTGGGGTTCGGCGTGTGCAGGTCGGCGGCCTGCCCACAGCCCGCACCGCGACCTCGGCGACCGGCTGCCGACGCACGGCGGGCATCGTCCGCCCAGTGGGGTGCTGGAAAGTCGGCACGGTGTAAAGGAACTTGAGCCGCTCGCGGACGACGAGCGCGGCCCACAACTGCACCTGCCGCACACAGGCACACGCAAGAGAACGCCCCGCACTCACCTCCCGGGAGGCGCGTGCGGGGCGTTCGCGATGTCACGTCGGCCGTGGAGCCAAGCTCACTCGTCGGCAGGAGCCTTGATGATCTTGCCGTTCTCGTCCACGGTGTGGGTCTCCCAGTACTTGTCCCACTTGTCGCCCACGTGCTCGGGAACCTTGCCCTCCGGATAGCGGACGTACCCCTTCGGCGGCTCCTCGCCGTTGGACACGCATGCGCTGCCGGTGCTGCCGACCGTCATGACCGGATACTCGCCGCCGCCGCAGCTCGCGTCCTCCAACGAGCAACCGGTCAGGATCACGGCGGTCACTCCGGCCAGTGCGAGGCCGAGCGTGGCGCGAACTCGGTTGGTCGTACGCATGGTTGGCTCCCTCTGGGTGGTGTGTACGACCCACCCTGCAAGACGCGGGAGCGCCCCTCATGAGTACGCGTACTCAGGCAGGTGGGTACGCCCCCGGAGAACCCCGAGCAGGCTGCCCCGGTTGTCAGCGGCCACCTACCAAAAGGTGAGTACCCCACTTAATAGTCGGTACTTGTGACACCGAGCGCGCCCCGGCGAGGATGAGACCACTCCCCACCACCCCGCCTGAAAGGGCTCCCCATGCCTGCCTCCGCGCCCACCACCTCCGCCTCCGTCCTCGGCCTCGGCATGATGGGCACCGTCCTCGCCACCGCCCTGCTCAAGGCCGGACACTCCACCACCGTCTGGAACCGCAGCCCCGCCAAGACCGGACCGCTCGCCGCCCAGGGCGCGACGCCCGCCGACACCGCCGCCGACGCCGTCACCGCCAGCCCGCTGGTGATCGTCTGCCTGCTGGCGAACGACCACGTGCGCGAGGTCCTGGACAGCGAACACCTCGACCTCACCGGCAAGACCGTCGTCAACGTCACCAACGGCACCCCCGGCCAGGCCCGCGCCCTCGCCGCCTGGGTCACCGAGCGCGGCGCCCGGTACATCGACGGCGGCATCATGGCCGTACCGCAGATGATCGGGGTCCCGGAGACGGGCGCGTACGTCCTCTACAGCGGCGACCAGAAGGCGTACGAGGAGCACCGCGCCACCCTCGCGGCCATGGCCGAAACGCGCTGGACCGGAACCGATCCCGGCCTGGCCGCGCTCCAGGACCTGGCCCTGCTCACCGGCATGTACGGCATGTTCATCGGCGTGGTGCAGGCCTTCACGCTGGTCCGCTCGGAGGGCATCTCCGCCGCGGAGTTCTCGGAGCGCCTGGTGCCGTGGGTCAGCGCCATGTTGTCGGCCGCGCCCGAGTGGGGCGAGGCGATCGACTCCGGGCAGCACCTGACCGACGTGTCCAGCCTCGCCGTCAACCAGGCCGCCTTCCCCAACTTCCTGCATGCCTACGCCGAACAGGGCATCAGCGGCGAGCTCTTCGCGCCCTTCCAGAAGCTCCTCGACCGCGCGATCGCCGAGGGCCACGCGGCCGACGGCATGTCCCGCCTGTCGGACCTGCTCCAGCTGGACGGCACTGGCCCCGGCCCCCGCTGACGCGTAGATTCACGCCATGTTCGACATCGCGCGCAGGGGATACGACAGAGACCAGGTCGACGCCTACGTGGCGGCGCTGGCCGACGGCGCCGCCAAGACGCCAACAGCCCCGCCGGAGTTCGAACTCGCCCGGCGGGGCTACGACCGCGCCCAGGTCGACGCGTACCTCAGAGCTGCCGCGCCACCTCTGTGGCCCAGTACGTGAGGATCATGTCCGCACCCGCACGCTTGATCCCGGTCAGGCTCTCCAGGATCGCCTTGTCCCGGTCGATCCAGCCCTTCTCGGCGGCCGCCTCGACCATCGCGTACTCGCCGGAGATCTGGTACGCCGCCACCGGCACGTCCACCGAGGCCGCGACCTTCGCCAGGATGTCCAGGTAGGGGCCCGCGGGCTTGACCATCACCATGTCGGCGCCCTCTTCGAGGTCGAGCGCCAACTCCCGCAGGGACTCACGGGCGTTGGCAGGGTCCTGCTGGTACGTTTTGCGGTCGCCCGTGAGCGAGGACCCGACGGCCTCGCGGAACGGACCGTAGAAGGCGGAGGAGTACTTCGCGGTGTAGGCGAGGATCGACACGTCCTCGTGGCCCACCTGGTCCAACGCGTCGCGGACGACGCCGACCTGACCGTCCATCATGCCGCTCGGGCCCACCACATGGGCACCCGCGTCGGCCTGGACCTGCGCCATCTCGGCGTACCGCTCCAGAGTCGCGTCGTTGTCGACGCGGCCGTCGGCGGCCAGCACGCCGCAGTGCCCGTGGTCGGTGTACTCGTCCAGGCAGAGGTCGGACATGACGACGAGCTCGTCCCCGACCTCGCTGCGCACATCGCGGAGCGCGACCTGCAGAATCCCGTCCGGGTCGGTGCCCGCCGTACCCGCGCCGTCCTTCTTGGCGTCGTCCGGCACCCCGAACAGCATGATCCCGGAAACCCCGGCCTCGACCGCCTCCACGGCGGCCTTCCGCAGGGTGTCCCGGCTGTGCTGAACGACACCCGGCATCGCGCTGATCGGCACCGGCTCACTGACGCCCTCCCGCACGAACGCGGGCAGGATCAGATCGGCCGGGTGCAGCCGGGTCTCGGCGACCATGCGCCGCATGGCGGGAGTGGTACGAAGCCGCCGAGGCCGCGCCCCGGGAAATGAACCGTACGTAGTCACTGACTTCTCACCTCGTGGTGTCAAAACCTCGCCGGACGGGCTGAATTATCAGCCCGTCCGGCGATTGAGGACAAAACGGGGGTCCAACGGGGGTCCAGGGGACTAGGTAGTAGCCCGCCTGCGCCGCGCGCCCGGCCGCCGCTCGCTGGGCCGGGTCACCGTCTCCCCGGCCTCCAGCGCCGCCGCCCGGCGCCCCGCGCCGAAGTCCGCCAGCGCCTCAGCCAGCTTCAGGACCGACGGCTCCGGAGCCATCACATCCACCCGCAGCCCGTGCTCCTCGGCGGTCTTCGCGGTCGCCGGACCGATACAGGCGATCACCGTCACGTTGTGCGGCTTCCCGGCGATCCCGACCAGGTTCCGCACGGTCGAGGACGAGGTGAACAGGACCGCGTCGAAGCCACCGCCCTTGATCGCCTCACGCGTCTCCGCGGGCGGCGGCGAGGCCCGTACCGTCCGATAGGCGGTGACGTCGTCGACCTCCCACCCCAGATCGATGAGCCCCGCGACCAGCGTCTCCGTCGCGATGTCGGCCCGCGGCAGGAACACCCGGTCGATCGGGTCGAAGACCGGGTCGTACGGCGGCCAGTCCTCCAGGAGACCCGCGGCGGACTGCTCACCGCTGGGCACCAGATCCGGCTTCACACCAAACGCGATCAGCGCGTTCGCGGTCTGCTCGCCGACCGCGGCGACCTTTATCCCCGCGAAGGCACGCGCGTCGAGCCCGTACTCCTCGAACTTCTCACGGACGGCCTTCACCGCGTTGACGCTCGTGAAGGCGATCCACTCGTACCGGCCCGTCACCAGGCCCTTGACCGCGCGCTCCATCTGCTGCGGTGTACGCGGCGGTTCGACGGCGATCGTCGGGACCTCGTGCGGCACAGCGCCGTACGAGACAAGCTGGTCGGAGAGCGAGGCCGCCTGCTCCTTGGTCCGCGGCACCAGCACCTTCCAGCCGAACAGCGGCTTGGACTCGAACCAGGACAGCTGGCCCTGCCGGGCGGCGGCGGAACGCTCACCGACCACGGCTATGACGGGCTGGTGTCCCTGCGGCGAGGGCAGCACCTTGGCCTGCTTGAGCACCTGGGCGACCGAGCCGAGCGTCGCGTTCCACGTACGCTGCCGGGTCGTCGTCCCGGCGACGGTGACCGTCATCGGGGTGTCCGGTTTACGGCCCGCGGCCACGAGTTCACCGGCGGCCGCGACGACCCCGTCCAGCGCCACCGACACCACGACCGTGCCGTCGCTCGCGCCGACCTCGGTCCAGCAGCGGTCGGATGCCGTACGGGCGTCGACGAAGCGCACATCGGCGCCCTGCCCGTCCCGCAGCGGCACCCCCGCGTACGCGGGCACCCCGACCACGGTCGCGACACCCGGCACCACCTCGAAGGTGATGCCCGCCGCGGCGCAGGCGAGCATCTCGTCACCAGCGCCGGTGTCGAGGCCGGGGTCGCCGCTCACCGCACGGACGACCCGCTTGCCGCCGCGCGCGGCCGCCATGACAAGATTGGCCGCATCCGCGGGTGTTGATGACGCGTCAGCCACCGGCTGCTGCGGCATGCCGGGGATCTCGGCGCCGGCCCGCGCATGAGCACGTACGACATCGAGAACATCCGGATCGGCGATCAGTACGTCCGCTCCGGCGAGTGCCTCGACCGCCCGTAGTGTGAGCAGTCCCGGATCCCCGGGTCCGGCACCAAGGAAGGTGACGTGCCCTGGCGCGGTGGACGCCGAAGGTGAAGGTACAGAGGCGGTGGGGCTCAAAGTGCTCGCTCCCCCATCAGACCGGCCGCACCCTTGGCCAGCATCTCGGCCGCGAGCTCGTGGCCCAGAGCCTCCGCTTGGTCATGCGTGTGGGGTACGGGACCGGTGGTGGACAACTGCACCAGCGTCGAGCCGTCGGTCGCGCCGACGACGCCGCGCAGGCGCATTTCCTTGACAACCTGACCGTCGGCCAGCAGATCGGCCAACGCACCCACAGGTGCGGAGCAGCCGGCCTCCAGGGCGGCGAGCAGGGAACGCTCGGCGGTCACGGCGGCCCGTGTGTGCGGGTCGTCGAGCTCGGCGAGAGCGGCGGCGAGGTCCGCGTTGGCGGCGGTGCACTCGACAGCCAGTGCCCCCTGGCCGGGGGCGGGCAGGATCACGTCGACCGACAGGAAGTCGGTCACCTCGTCGATCCTGCCGACGCGGTTGAGCCCGGCCGCGGCAAGCACCACGGCGTCCAGCTCACCACTGTGTACGAAACCGATCCGGGTGTCGATGTTGCCCCGGATCGGCACGGTCTCGATACGCAGACCGTGGTTGCGGGCGTACGCGTTGAGCTGGGCCATCCGCCGCGGCGAGCCGGTGCCGACGCGGGCGCCGTCCGGGAGCTCGGCGAAGGTCAGTCCGTCGCGTGCGATCAGTACGTCGCGGGGGTCCTCGCGCTGCGGGATCGCGGCCAGCACCAGCTCGTCCGGCTGGGTGGTCGGCAGGTCCTTCAGCGAGTGCACGGCGAAGTCCACCTCGCCGCCGAGCAGCGCGTCGCGCAGCGCGGTGACGAAGACGCCGGTACCGCCGATCTGCGCGAGCTGCTCGCGCGAGGTGTCACCGTACGTCGTGATCTCGACAAGCTCGACGGCCCGCCCGGTCACCTGCCGTACGGCCTTCGCCACCTGCTCGGACTGGGTCATGGCGAGCTTGCTTCGCCTCGTCCCCAGCCTGAGTGCCTTCGGGTTCATGACCGCCCTCTATTCGGGTCGTCCGTATCGACCGTATCGGCCCGTGAGACGGCGGCGACCGTCTCCGGATCGAGGTCGAAGAGTGTTCGCAGCGCATCGGCGTACCCGGCGCCGCCGGGCTCGCTGGCGAGCTGCTTGACCCGCACGGTCGGGGCGTGCAGGAGTTTGTCGACGACGCGGCGCACCGTCTGCGTCATCTCGGCGTGCTGCCGCTCGTCCAGGTCGGGGAGGCGGCCGCGCAGGCGGGTGATCTCGCTCTCCACGACGTCGGCGGCCATGGTGCGCAGGGCGACCACGGTCGGGGTGATCTGCGCGGCCCGCTGGGCGGCACCGAAGGCGCTGACCTCGGCGGCGACGATCTCGCGCACCTGGTCGACGTCGGCGGCCATGGGGGCGTCGGCGGATGCCTCGGCGAGCGACTCGATGTCGACCAGCCGTACGCCGTCGAGCCGGTGCACGGCGGCGTCGATGTCCCGGGGCATGGCCAGATCGAGCAGGGCGAGCCGCGTCGGCGAAGTGTCGCCCGCCGTGGGCACCACCGTGAGTACGGGGTCGCCTTGGACGGATTCCGCCACCGACACCGCAGGCCGCTCCAACGTCGACCCGTTGTCGACCCAGGTGCCGTGCAGCCCCAGAGACTCGGCGTCGGCGGGGGCGCCCTCCGGCACCACGGGGCACCCGGCGGCAGACCCCGCACCGGAATCCACGGCGGAGGCAGAGGCGTCAACGATCCGCCCATCGCGCGCGGCCGCGGCCGCGAGCCGCGCCACCAGACTCCCGTCAGGAGCCCGCAGCCGCGAGACGTCGGGGCGCACGGCCCCGTCAGAGGCAGGCGTCGGCCGCCCGGCCAGCGCGGTAGCCACGGCGTCACCCGTCAGTACGAGCCCCGTGGCCCCCGTACAGGAGACGGCGACATCGACTCGTGTCAGTTCGGCCGCTACGAGCTCCATCGGTACGGCCCTGGCCACGACACCGGGCCCGCCGTCCGCGAGGTTGCGCGCGAGCCGCTCGGCCCGTTCCAACGTCCGGTTGGCGACGACCACTTCGGCGACCCCGACCCGCGCCAGCGTCGCCGCCGCGAGCGAGGACATCGAGCCCGCGCCGATCACCAGGACCCGCTTGCCGTCCGCCCAGCGCTCGACGGGCGAGTCCGCCGCGAGCTGCTCAAGGCCGAAGGTGACGAGCGACTGCCCGGCCCGGTCGATGCCGGTCTCGGAGTGCGCGCGCTTGCCGACCCGCAGCGCCTGCTGGAAGAGGTCGTTCAGCAGGCGGCCCGCGGTGTGCTGGTCCTGCGCTGTGGCGAGCGAGTCCTTGATCTGGCCGAGGATCTGCCCCTCGCCGACGACCATGGAGTCCAGCCCGCAGGCCACCGAGAACAGGTGGTGGACGGCGCGGTCCTCGTAGTGCACATAAAGATAGGGAGTGAGCTCCTCGAGCCCGACCCCGCTGTGCTGCGAGAGCAGGGTGGAGAGCTCGGCGACGCCCGCGTGGAACTTGTCCACGTCGGCGTACAGCTCGATGCGGTTGCAGGTGGCGAGCAGCGTGGCCTCGGCGGTCGGCTCGGCGGCGACCGCGTCGTGCAGCAGCTTGACCTGCGCGTCAGGGGCGAGCGCGGCCCGCTCCAGGACGCTGACCGGTGCGCTGCGGTGGCTCAGCCCGACGACGAGAAGACTCATGCCGGCATCACGGCGGGGACATCCCCGTCGGGTCCCTTCCGGTCGGCGGCATCGACATCGGCCCCGGCGTCGCCGTGCGCGGCGGGCGCGGGCGTCGCTACGGCGTCGGCGGGCGAGGCCGCGGCGTCGGCGGCGGTGGCCGCGACGGCGTCGGCCTCCTCGCCGGCCTTGCGCTGCTCGTGGAAGGCGAGGATCTGCAGCTCGATCGAGAGGTCGACCTTGCGTACGTCGACGCCGTCCGGCACCGACAGGACGGTCGGCGCGAAGTTCAGGATGGAGGTGACACCGGCCGCGACCAGCCGGTCGCACACCTGCTGGGCCGCACCGGCCGGGGTCGCGATGACGCCGATGGAGACACCATTGCTCTGGATGATCTTCTCCAGGTCATCGGTGTGCTGCACCGGCATTCCCGCCACGGGCTTTCCGGCCATCGCCGGATCGGCGTCGATCAGTGCGGCGACCCGGAAGCCGCGGGAGGCGAAGCCGCCGTAATTGGCCAGCGCGGCGCCGAGGTTACCGATACCGACGATCACGACCGGCCAGTCCTGGGTCAGGCCCAGTTCGCGGGAGATCTGGTAGACGAGGTACTCGACGTCGTACCCCACACCGCGTGTTCCGTAGGACCCCAGGTAGGAGAAGTCCTTGCGCAGCTTCGCGGAGTTGACCCCCGCCGCGGTCGCGAGCTCCTCGGAGGAGACCGTGGGTACCGAGCGCTCGGACAGTGCCGTCAGGGCGCGGAGGTACAGCGGAAGCCGGGCGACAGTGGCCTCGGGAATCCCTCGGCTACGGGTCGCCGGTCGGTGAGTTCGGCCAGTTGCCACGGTGCTCCTGCGGGTAGAGCGGGGCTGCGGGCGGTCGCTTGTCCCAAGACCGCCCCGTCGAATGCAGGCTATGTCTTTGTGAACGCGTGCACAAAGATTGTGTCCGCTTTGTCCGGCCAAAGTGACCGGGGTCACGCACCACTTATGCGCCATCGTGGAACCACCGCACAGGCAGCCACGTTGGGTACCCAAAGGGGACAAGACCGCCCACACTCCTTACGATTTCCTGCCCCCACAACCCAAACCGCCTTCGATCGTAAACGACTTTTCAGACCAGCCGGTCAGTCCGGAACAGGGTTAGGTGGTGAGGGCGCGCCGGAGGCGGTCCTCGTTCACACGCCAGAAGTCGTGCTGGTCGCCGTCGATCAGCACCACCGGGATCTGCTCCCAGTACTTCCGGTACAGCTCCTCGTCCTGCGTGATGTCTTTGGTCTCCCAGGCGGCTCCCGTCTCGCCGCAGACCTTCTCGATCACTTCCTGTGCCGTTTCACACAGATGACAGTCGGGCTTGCCGATCAGGGTGACGAGTCGGTCCTCAGGCTTCTTCTTGTCCGCGCTCTTGCCCGCGCGGCGGAAAATGGGGCTCATACCGCCCATTCTCGCGCGCCCGTACGCGTCCGGGGACCCCCAGCCCCGCCGCACCCGCCTTACTCCACTCCCCCACGACCGAGCCCGCCTCCGGTACCCGACCGTCCCCTTAACGGCGCGGTAGCGGACTGTTCACAGGCTTCGAATCCGTTCGACCCCGGATCCGCCGAACAGACTGGCTATGCTCACGGGCATGGCCGCTCTCGGATGGCTCACTCCCCGTAGGCGCTCCGCCACCGCGCGAAGCGTTCTGGCAGGCGAGGCCTCGGCAGAGGCAGCGCGCAAGTCGTCGCAGGAACTGCAGGAACTCGAAGAACCAGAGGCGCTCGCACCCGCCGAAGCCCAGGAGGCGGAGCGCGCGCCGGAGTTCCCCGTCGTCGGCGACGACAAGGCCGCCGCCTTCTTCGACCTCGACAACACCGTGATGCAGGGCGCCGCGATCTTCCACTTCGGCCGCGGCCTCTACAAGCGGAAGTTCTTCCAGCGCCGCGACCTCACCCGGTTCGCCTGGCAGCAGGCCTGGTTCCGGCTGGCCGGGGTCGAGGACCCCGAGCACATGCAGGACGCCCGCGACAGCGCGCTGTCCATCGTCAAGGGCCACCGGGTCTCCGAGTTGATGTCCATCGGCGAGGAGATCTACGACGAGTACATGGCCGAGCGCATCTGGCCGGGCACCCGCGCCCTGGCCCAGGCCCACCTGGACGCGGGCCAGCGGGTCTGGCTGGTCACCGCCGCCCCCGTGGAGACCGCGACGATCATCGCCCGCAGGCTGGGCCTGACCGGGGCGCTCGGCACGGTCGCCGAGTCCGTGGACGGTGTGTACACCGGCAAGCTGGTGGGCGAGCCGTTGCACGGCCCGGCGAAGGCCGAGGCGGTGCGCGCGCTGGCCGCGGCCGAGGGTCTCGATCTGGGCCGCTGCGCCGCGTACAGCGACTCGCACAACGACATCCCGATGCTGTCCCTCGTCGGGCATCCGTACGCGATCAACCCGGACAGCAAACTGCGCAAGCACGCACGCGCACGCGACTGGCGACTGCGCGACTACCGCACGGGGCGCAAGGCGGCCAAGGTCGGCATTCCCGCCGCGGCCGGTGTCGGCGCCCTGGCCGGCGGCACCGCGGCCGCGATCGCCGTACACCGCCGCCGCCACTGACCTGCTTGTCCGGCTGGGGGCCCGGGGGCCACGCGGCGGAGCCGCACATGTCAACGCCCCCGGGAAAACGCAGCACCCGCGCCCCCGCCCCGCCAGTCCCCTTCATGGCACTCGGCCACAACACGCCCCGCACCCAGACAGATCACGGTCTAATCCGATCAACAACCGCTCACGCTCCGGTACTTAAAGCGGCGTGGATCGGTAACAGAAGAGACGTAATCGATGATTTGAGCAACTGGGTGTAGCACTGCCTGTACGAAGCGTTATTCTCCTCAGACGCACACAGGACCCCACACGTTGCCACGACGCGTGACCGGTCCCGCACTGAACGTGATGGAAGCTCTGCCTCTGGGAGTCCCGTGTACCCACACGTCGGGGTTGACGCCTCGGGCCTGGCTACGCTCCGCGCAACGGTCATCGACCACTTGCGCGGCTTCGTCCCCACCGCGTACGCCGTCCCCGCCTTCGCCGTCCCTGCACCTGTCGGCCCCTGCTATGCCCTGGCCGAGAACACCGCGGCCGTCGGCAGACGCACCCGCTCAAGCGCGGGCGCGTCGACGACCGCCCGCCGCCCCGCCGCGGACAGCGACAGCGCCCGCATGATGGACCTGGTCGAGCGCGCCCAGGCCGGTGAGACCGACGCCTTCGGGCGCCTGTACGACCAGTACAGCGACACCGTGTACCGCTACATCTACTACCGCGTCGGGGGCAAGGCCACCGCCGAGGACCTGACCAGCGAGACCTTCCTGCGCGCCCTGCGCAGGATCGGCACCTTCACCTGGCAGGGGCGTGACTTCGGCGCCTGGCTGGTCACGATCGCCCGCAATCTGGTCGCCGACCACTTCAAGTCGAGCCGCTTCCGGCTCGAAGTGACCACCGGCGAGATGCTCGACGCCAACGAGGTCGAGCGCAGCCCGGAGGACTCCGTCCTGGAGTCCCTCTCCAACGCCGCCCTCCTGGAGGCCGTACGCCGGCTCAACCCGCAGCAGCAGGAGTGCGTGACCCTGCGCTTCCTGCAGGGGCTCTCGGTCGCCGAGACCGCCCGCGTGATGGGCAAGAACGAAGGGGCCATCAAGACCCTGCAGTACCGCGCGGTCCGCACCCTCGCCCGGCTGCTCCCCGACGATGCCCGGTAGTCTCGCCGGGCGGCCCGCCCGGCGACGTACCGCGACTGCCAACTCGCCATGGGTGACCACACGATGCGAAAGCGGTCCGATCATCTTCCGTCCGTAACCCAAGTGCCGCGACGGTCGTTGTGTGGGATGCAGGCTCCCTGTGGTCGCACCCTGTCCGCAGCCGCTCACTCGATCGTGTGGCCGTGCTCAGGACGTGCAACCCTCAGGACCCCCTGGGGAGTCGGACGTCATGACGAGAGGAGGTGCCGCCAGTGATCGCGAATGTTTCGGCACACCGGCGGGCGAACGCCTTCGCCCAGGCCCTGGATGAACAGTCCGACCAGGGCACGGCGGCCGAACAGTCAGCAGTCCCCCGCTCCTCCGAAGAGGCCGAGCGGGACAGACTGTTGGCCCTGGCGGCCGATATCGGCGAGCGACCGAAACCACAGCTGGACCCCGAGGTCAAGGTGGTCCAGCGGGCACAGCTGGTGGCCGCCATGGAGGCCATGCTGCAGGACGGCACCGTGCCGGGCGGCGAGGCCTCAGTGCCCGAGCAGCGGTCCCGCAAGGGCGCCCACCGGGCAGGCCCGCTGGGCAAGCTGCGACCGCGCTCCCGCCTGTCGAAGGGCCTCGCAGCGGGCGGACTCACCGTCGGTGTGGCCGCCGGAGCCTTCGGCGGTGTGGCCGCCGCCAGCTCCGACGCCCTGCCGGGCGACTCGCTGTACGGCCTCAAGCGCGGCATGGAGGACTTCAAGCTCAACCTGGCCGGCAGTGACTCCTCACGCGGCGAGCTCCACCTCGACCAGGCCTCCACTCGGCTGTCCGAGGCCCGCCGCCTCATGGAGCGCGACCGCTCCGGCCCCCTGGACCACGAGTCCCTCGGCGAGATCAGGCGCGCCCTGTCCGGCATGCGGCACAACGCCGCCGAGGGCCACCGGCTGCTCCACGAAGCACACGAACGCGACGGCTCCCTGGGCCCGATCCAGTCCCTGGAGTCCTTCTCCCGTTCACACCGCGACAGTTGGAGCGCCCTGCGCGACCGGCTGCCCATCCAGCTGACCGACGTCAGTGAAGAAGTGAGCTCGGTCTTCGACGCCATAGACGCAGAGGTCGCTCCGCTGCAGTCACAACTCCCGCTGTCCCCGGACGACAAGAGCCGCGGCTCCGAGCGCCCGAGCCAGCAGAGCCCCGGCGCCACCGGCGAGCAGGACAGCCCGAGGCCCAGCGCCTCCGGCTCCGACTCCGCATCGGACGGCGCCGCTGCCGGAGCCGCCACCGGCCAGCCGGGCAGCAGCAGCGGGCCGCAGCCCGACAGCTCCGGCTCCCAGCAGGACGACGGGCTGCTCGGCGGCGGCACCGGCGGACTGCTCGACCCGCCCAAGGACGAGACGAGCCCCACCCCGTCCGACGGCGGCGAGCGGGAGTCCAGCCCCACCCCCGCCCCCGANCCGTAGCGGGTTGATGTTGCGCTGTGATGACCGCATGCTGCACGAGGTGACGGGAAGTCGCCCCCGAAACCGCCCCGGAACCGCCCCGAAGCCGCCCCCGGAAACGGCCCCCGAAACTGCCGAAGCCCCCCACCTTGCGGCGGAGGGCTTCGGAGCGCGCTGTCTCAGCAGTCGCTTACTTCTTGTTGCGACGCTGAACGCGGGTGCGCTTCAGCAGCTTGCGGTGCTTCTTCTTGGCCATCCGCTTACGCCGCTTCTTGATAACAGAGCCCACGACTACCCTCGCTCACTTCTCATCACTTGGTGCGGGGCAGACTGGGCCCACACGACCTACGTCGGCCTAGCCTACCCGCCCAAGCTCCGAGCCCGTAATCGAGGTGGCCGATCAGCCCGTCTCCACCCCCACGTAGGAGTCGCGAAGGTACTCGTGGACCGCGTTCTCCGGGACTCGGAAGGACCTCCCCACCCGGATGGCGGGCAGATGACCGCTGTGCACCAAGCGGTACACGGTCATCTTGGATACTCGCATCACCGTGGCGACCTCCGCCACGGTCAGGAACACAACCTCACTGAGAGGCCTCTCGCCAGCAGCCATGACACACCTGAACCTTCCGCACGCGATGGACACCGGCTTCCCCTTCCGGTGACTCCTTGTCGCTGTGCGCTCACTCCCAGAGTAGGGGCGGGTGATGCGAGTGGGGAAGAGGAGCTGCGATCGGCCGCCTACCGTGACAGACACGCTCGATTGAGTACATAGCGAGTAAGCGGTCGGTAGTAATCAGACCGCACAGCGTCATCAAGCGGAACGGCGACGGACACCCGCCCCTCGGCCTCTCCGACGAACAGCGCGGGATCATCCGTATCCGCCAGTCCGATCGCCTCAATACCTAGCTGACCTGCACCGCAGACCCATCCGTGATCCCCGATCACCAGCTCGGGCAGCGGCCCGCCGGCCTCCGCGGCAGCGGCCAGAACGGTACGAACCGGGAGGGGTGAGTGGGTATGTGCGCCGGTCGCACAACCCGGGCTCCCTCCGCCGCCTTCGCGCACCAACGCGACTCTTCGTACGTAGTCAAGGTTGTACGTGCGTAGGCCGAACCGGGTCGTTATGTCGACAGAGCTACCCCGCGCGGGGGTGAGGACGGCACATCCCACTGTCGACAAAGCGTCTGCCAGGGCGGCGTAGAAGCCCAGGAGCCGGTGCGGATGACCGGTCCCCAGCAGCACCGGGGCCCGGCGTTCCGCTGCCGCACCCAGCCTCTGGGCAAAGGCGTCCAGCCCCGCCAGGGTTCGCTCGGGGTCGATCACATCCGGCCCGGTGGTGTGCTCGGGATCGGCCGAAACCCCGCACCTGTCGGCCATCAGCGCGATCAGATCCCGGGCCCCCCAGGGCCGTTCCGGATCGAGCCCGAGCAGCACCCGTGGGTCCCTGGCCGCGAAGAGACGATAGCTCCGCAGGCTGGCCTCCCGCGTAGTGGCCACGGGCCCGGCCAGCCGGGCCGCCAGCAGATGCGCACGTAGCGCGCCGGTGCTCAACACCCTGCGATGCTGCCGCACCCCTCCCCCGGCAGCCCCCAAAACCCCGAAAACACCGCACAGTCGGCGTAACCACGCGTACGCTCCGCGAGTCGCCGGAAGCTGGCTGCCCAAGCAAGAAGCTGGCTGCCCAAGCAGGCGGTAGGCCCTACGGCAGCAGCCCCCGCAACGGAAACACCGCCCGCCGCGTCGCCAGCACCGCCTGATCCAGCCGGTCGGCGGGGTCGTAACCGGACTCCCAGTCCTTCCATTCCGGCACCCGCCCGTCCGTCATCCGCCGCGGCGCGGGCTGCCGAGTCCGCGCGTACACCTCGGCCCGCCACTCCTCGGGCACCTCGGCCGTCGGCGGGATCGGCCGCCCCGCCGCGATCGCCGTCAGATGCGTCCAGGACCGCGGCACCACGTCCACCACCGCGTACCCGCCGCCACCCAGCGCGACCCAGCGCCCGTCGGCGTACTCGTGAGCCAGGTCATGGCACGCCTCCTGCACCATCCGCTGCGCGTCAAGCGACACCGCCAGATGCGCCAGCGGATCCTCGAAGTGGGTGTCGGCGCCGTGCTGGGTCACCAGCACCTGCGGCCGGAACTCGGCGAGCAGCTCGGGCACCACACCATGGAAGGCCCGCAGCCACCCCGCGTCCCCGGTCCCCGCGGGCAGCGCCACATTGGCCGCGCCGCCCTCGGCCGCGCCCGTCTCCTGCGGCCACCCGGTCCCCGGAAAGAGGGTCCGCGGATGCTCGTGCAGCGAGATCGTCAGAACCCTCGGGTCCTCCCAGAACGCCGCCTGCACCCCGTCCCCGTGGTGCACGTCCACATCCACATACGCCACCCGCTCGACACCGAGCTCCAGGAGCCGGGCGATCGCCAGCGCCGCGTCGTTGTAGATACAGAATCCGGCCGCACCGCCGGGCATCGCATGGTGCAGCCCGCCGGCGAAGTTCACCGCGTGCGCCACATCGCCGCGCCACACGGCCTCGGCCGCGCCCACCGACTGCCCGGCGATCAGCGCCGACACCTCGTGCATCCCGGCGAAGGCCGGATCGTCCAGGGTCCCGATGCCGTACGACCCGTCGGCCGCCCCCGGGTCGGCCGAGGCCGCCTTGACCGCGTCCACATAGTCCTCGCGGTGCACCAGGCGCAGCGTCGAGTCCCCCGCGGGCTTGGCCCGTACGACCGCCAGATGGCGTTCGAGCTCGAAGGCACCGATAAGACTCCTGGTCAGCGCAAGGCGCACCGGGTCCATCGGATGCTGGGGCCCGAAGTCATAGCCCGTTACTGCCTCGTCCCACATCAGCTGTGCGCGGCCGCTCATGCCCGTCACCGTATCGGTCCGACTCTGGCGCAAAAGAGCGGGCGTACCGCAAGGTGACCAGCACCAGCACCATCGGCACCAGCATGGCCCCCCGGTAACTCCACAGGTCCCCGACCACCCCGACCAGCGGCGAACCGACCAGGAACCCGACATAGTTGAAGATGTTCAGCCGCGCGACGGCCGCATCGGACGCCCCGGGGCCGTGCCGCTCCACCGCGAGCCGCCCCGCCGCGGCGAAGGTCTGCGGCACGATCACACACAGCCCGAGCCCCAGCAGTGTGAAGCCGAGCATCCCCACCCAGGCCCCCGGCGCCACAGCCACCACAGCGAACCCGAGCGCCGCCAGGACCGTCCCCACCCGCACCACCGCCACCGCACCGAAGCGGCGCACCCCCAGATCCCCGACGGCCCGCCCGATCAGCGTCGTGACCATGTAGATGTTGTACGGGACGGTCGCCAGCTGCTCCGAGCCGCCGAGCACGTCCTGCAGATACTTCGCACTCCAGTTGGAGACCGTCGAGTCCCCGATATACGCGAACGTCATCACCAGGCAGAGCGGCAGCAGCAGCTTGAACGACACCGAGTGCTCCCGCCGCGCACCTCCCGTGGGAGCCGTGGGAGCACTCCGCTCAGGCCGCTCCCCGTCCACGTACCAGCGACTGGCGAGCAACACCCCCGGCGCCAGCACCACGACCACCGGCAGATACGCCACGAACAGCGGCAGCCCGCCACGCGCCCCCACCCACGCCAGCGAGGCCCCGACGATCCCACCCAGGCTGTACGCCGCATGGAAGCCGAGCATGATGCTGCGCCCGTACGTGCGCTGCAGGCTCACCCCGAGCATGTTCATGGACGCGTCCAGCGCACCCACCGAAAGCCCGAACACCCCCAGCGCGACGGCCACCTGCCACAGCTCACGTCCGGCCCCCACACCGAGCAGCGACAGCAGCACCACCGGCTGGGACCACCGCAGTACGCGACTGGGCCTGACCCGTCGGACCAGGCGCTCAGTGGCGACGCTGCCGACCCCCGCGAGGATCGGCACCGCGGCGAGGAAGGCGGGCAGCAGCCCGTCGGATATCCCGTAGCGGTCCTGGATCGCGGGGATACGCGTCACCAGAAGCGCGAAGGCCACACCCTGAACGAGGAAACTGACCGCCAGGGACGCCCTGCCGTACCGCAACCGCGCAGTTGTCATGGCCGCACAGCGTAAGGCCGATCGCTACCAGCCGGTAGCCGCTTGCGACATCAACTCAGCAGTTCCATCAGCCGTCCCATGTCGGAGAAGTACGCGTTGGCCCCCTCCAGCCGCTCCGAGGGCATCATCGCCGTGTACCCGTACACCGCCATCCCGGCGGCGAGCGCGGCCCGGACGCCGAGCGGACTGTCCTCCACGACGACGCACTGCTCGGGCGCTACGCCCATCCGCTCGGCCGCGTGCAGAAAGAGGTCGGGCGCGGGCTTGCCCCGCCCCACGTCCTGCGAGCTGAAGATCCACTCCTCCTCGAACCACTCGTCGAGTCCGGTCGACCGGTGTCCGACCCGGATGCGCTCATGCGTCCCGGAGGAGGCGACGCAGTACGGGACACCCTCCACGGTGAGCTTCTCGAGCACGTCGGTGACTCCGGCCACCGGCTTCAGCTCCCGCTGGAACGCGGCGAACACCCGGGCGTGGAACTTCTCGTCGAAGTCCTCGGGCAGCTGCTGCCCGGTCCGCTCGCGGACCAGATCGTGGACGCGGTGCATGGCCGAGCCCATGTAGTCACGGACGGACTCCTCGTACGTGGTTGGGTGCCCCAGCTCGGTGAGGTACTCGGCGAGGATCGTGTTGGAGAGCGGCTCGCTGTCCACGAGGACGCCGTCGTTGTCGAAGATCACCAGGTCGTAGCGCATACTCCGACCATAAACGCAAAATAGCCCCGGCCCCCGAGTGAAAACTCGGGAGCCGGGGCTCAAATTTAGTTCGGCGGCGTCCTACTCTCCCACAGGGTCCCCCCTGCAGTACCATCGGCGCTGTAAGGCTTAGCTTCCGGGTTCGGAATGTAACCGGGCGTTTCCCTCACGNCTTTCCGGCGAGTCCGACTCTATCAGATCCTTTCGGGCCTGACCCCCAGTCAGCGAGGTTTGCCTTCCCGGCTGTTGGGCCGTTCCGACGAGTGAGACTTTAGCGGAATCCGGGCCCCCGACCTAATCGGGGTTGCGCCCTTTCGAACGCGGATTCCTCATCCTGCAAAAGCGTACGAAAACGAGCCCACGACAGAGCGCAGTTCGTTCTAGTAGATCTTGCGGAGTGGCTGCCCGGGGACCGACCAGGAGTCGGCGCTCACGTCGGGCAACCCGGAGAACACTACGGAGCGGGTATGGGCGTGTCAACCCGGCGCGGCGTCGTAACCCTCCTGGGTCTGCACAGTCCGCAGCGCGTCCGCGAAGCGCTGGCCCTCGGGGCACAGGAACGGGGTGGTGCGGCACCCGGGGCAGGCGGCGGCGTGGTCGAGCAGCACGACGTACGCGTCCTTATTCAAGGGGATCACCGGGTCCCCCTTGCAGCGGGGCACTGACACGGCGGCTAGGCCAGCGACTCCGGCGTGGTGAACGCGACGGCAGCGAAGGCCATGCGGCACGTACGGGAACAGGGGTGGACGCGGGGCGAAGTCGGCCTGGGCACGTTCGTAGTCGAACAGCCGCCCGCCGCAGCATCCGAGGGCGACGGCATCGCCGCCAACTGAGTGCCGGTTTCTGAGCCCCGGTTCTGACCAGCCCTCGGTCCTACGCTGGCGTGGTGTCCGAGGGCGACGGGATCGAAGTGCTCAGCCGAGCGTGGCGCCGAAGGCCCCGGCCCTCGCGTCGGCTTCCGTCAACTGAACTGTTCCCCGGTGCGAGACCTCCACCTTGTAGAAACCCTTGCCCGTGGGGACGTCGTCGACCGACACGTCGAACCGGCATGTGGTGCCAACCCTCGTCGATTCACCGAGGTAGGCGGTGGCCACCACCGACCCAGCCGCGTCGTACACCGTGACCGCGGTGCCCTCGGCGATGTCGTCGTACCCATCACCGCCCTTGCAGCCCCCGCTCCCGTCACTGACAACACCGGCGGTGAGCTCGAACGTTCCGGTCAGAGTGAACGTGGCTGGGGCCGTGGTATCAGGAGCTGACGGCGCGACGCTGCCCGTAGTTTCCGGCGGGGCGGCACCGTCTCCACTACCCGTGAAAGCCCACACAGCCCCCAGGGCACCAGCGCCTACGACCACGCCGACCGAGGCCGCGAGGAAGAGATCCAGACGCCTCCGCTTCGGCGCGGGCGGAGAAGCCGAGGGCAAGTCAGCGGGCGGAGGATCGGCATCACCACTCATGAGCGCTCCCAAGCAGCCGCCTGCGATGCATTCCATGGATGCGTCAGTCGCAGCTCGATGACCAGCACTACAAGCGCCGCCCCTCTCCGCGCTCGCCCCTGACGTTCATATCCTCAGGGTGCGCCGGAGTGCCCAGATTCGCATTGCAGACATCCCAGAGAGGTTGACCAGGCGGCGGCCCTCGAACGCGAGACGCTGCCCGGCTACGTTGCGCGGGGAACCTGGGCGCCGAG
Organism: Streptomyces sp. E11-3; assembly: GCF_046540415.1. NCBI lineage: Bacteria > Bacillati > Actinomycetota > Actinomycetes > Kitasatosporales > Streptomycetaceae > Streptomyces > Streptomyces sp. E11-3. Next base: position 3,218,181 of record NZ_JAZGRL010000001.1, read on the forward strand.
TGTCAGGCGCTGCGCCCGGTTCAAGCACATGTACTGACAGTGCCCCGGACGCGGGGCAAGGGACAGCGGGTCACCAGGGGCAGGTCAGCCGTTGCCTGAGGCCAGTTCTCTGCTGCGGTCGCGGGCGGCCTCGAGAGCGGCGATGAGGGCGGCTCGTACGCCGTGGTTCTCGAGTTCGCGGATGGCGTTGATGGTGGTGCCCGCGGGCGAGGTGACGTTCTCGCGGAGCTTGACCGGGTGTTCGCCGCTGTCGCGGAGCATCACGGCGGCGCCGATCGCGGCCTGGACGATCAGGTCGTGGGCCTTGTCGCGGGGCAGGCCGAGGAGGATGCCCGCGTCCGTCATGGCCTCGACGAGGAAGTAGAAGTACGCCGGGCCCGAGCCGGAGAGTGCGGTGCAGGCGTCCTGCTGGGCCTCGGGGACGCGGAGGGTCTTGCCGACGCCGCCGAAGATCTCCTCGGCGTGGGCGAGGTGCTCGGCGGTGGCGTGGCTGCCGGCCGAGATGACGGACATCGCCTCGTCCACCAGGGCCGGGGTGTTCGTCATGACCCGGACGACCGGGGTGTTCGGGGCCAGCCTCTCCTCGAAGTAGGAGGTGGGGATGCCTGCGGCGCCGCTGATGACCAGGCGGTCGGCGGGGACGTGCGGGGCGAGTTCGTCCATCAGGGTGCCCATGTCCTGCGGCTTGACCGTGAGGATGAGGGTGTCGGCGGTCTTGGCGGCCTCGGCGTTGCTGACCGGGGTGACGCCGTAGCGGGTGCGGAGCTCGTCGGCGCGCTCCTGGCGGCGGGCGGTGACCAGCAGGTCGGCGGGGGCCCAGCCGGCCCGGATCATTCCGCTGAGCAGGGCCTCGCCGATCTTGCCGGTGCCGAGCACGGCGACTTTCTGTGTCATGTCGGGTTCGCCCTCCGGGTGCTGGTGTCGTCCGGAGTCATCCTCGCACCAGGGGTGCACCTCGGGGCGGCGTGTCCGATGGGCGGTACGGCGGTGTGGTGGCCGTCAGGCGGTGCGGCGGCGGAGGGTGGCCGCGCCAAGGACGAGGACGAACACGGCGCAGAGGGCGACGATCACCACGTCGCGGACGAAGTTGGCGGTGATGTCGGTGTGCCGCAGGACTTCGTTCATACCGTCGACCGCGTACGACATGGGCAGGACGTTGGAGATCTTCTCCAGGACCGGCTGCATGTTCTCGCGGGCGGTGAACAGGCCGCAGAGCAGGAGCTGGGGGAAGATCACGGCCGGCATGAACTGGACCGCCTGGAACTCGGAGGCCGCGAAGGCCGAGACGAACAGGCCGAGGGCGGTGCCGAGGATCGCGTCCAGCAGGGCGACCAGGAGGAGCAGCCAGGGGCTGCCGATCACGTCGAGGCCGAGTACCCACAGGGCGAGGCCGGTGGCGAGCAAGGACTGGATGACGGCCAGGGTGCCGAAGGCGATGGCGTAGCCGACGATCAGGTCGGCCTTGCCCAGTGGCATGGCGAGCAGGCGTTCCAGGGTGCCCGATGTGCGTTCGCGCAGGGTGGCGATGGAGGTCACCAGGAACATCGTGATCAGCGGGAAGATGCCGAGCAGTGAGGCGCCGATGTTGTTGAAGGTGCCCGGGCTGCCGTCGAAGACGTACCGGAGTAGGAGCAGCATCACGCAGGGGACCAGGAGCATCAGCGCGATGGAGCGCGGGTCGTGGCGCAGTTGGCGCAGGACGCGCGCGGCGGTGGCGAGGGTCCGGGGGCCGGAGAGTACGGCGGTGCTCATCGTGCGGACTCCTTGTCGTGCCGGGTCGCGTGGGCCGTCTGGGCCGCCTTGCGGGCGGCTGCCTCGTCGACCAGGCGGAGGAAGGCGCCCTCGACGGTTTCGCAGTCCATGCGGGTGCGCAGGGCGTCCGGGGTGTCGTCCGCGAGGATCTCGCCCTCGCGCATCAGGAGCAGGCGGTGGCAGCGCTCGGCCTCGTCCATGACGTGGGACGAGACGAGGATGGTGGTGCCGCCGCCGGCGATGACGGCGAAGAGGTTCCACAGGTCGCGGCGGAGTACGGGGTCAAGGCCGACGGTCGGTTCGTCCAGGACCAGCAGTTCGGGGGTGCCGAGCAGGGCGACCGCGAGGGAGACGCGGCTGCGCTGGCCGCCGGAGAGGTTTCCGGCGAGGGCGTCGGCGTGTGACGTGAGGTCGACTTCGGCGATCGCCCGGGTGACGTGTTCGCGGCGGCGGGCGGCGGCCGCGCGGCCGGGGTCGAGGATTGCCATGAAGTAGTCGAGGTTCTGGCGGACGGTCAGGTCGTCGTAGACGGACGGTGCCTGGGTGACGTAGCCGATACGGGAGCGGAGCCGGGCGTCGCCCGCGGGGTGACCGAGCACCTCCAGGGTCCCGGTGACCTTGGCCTGGGTGCCCATGACCGCACGCATCAGGGTCGACTTTCCGCAGCCGGAGGGCCCGAGGAGGCCGGTGATCTGCCCCCTCGGGACGGTGAAGTCGAGGCTGCGGAGTACTTCGCGCGGGCCGCGGACGACGCTGAGGTCTGCGGCGCGGATGGCGGCGGGCTGGGTGCCCGCCGTCCCGTCTGCCGCGCCGCTAGCGGAGTCGGGAGCGAAATTCATCATGTGATGAATAATGCGCCTGGTGGCTCCGCCGCGTCAAGCGGACCAGTCGGATGCGGGTGCGGTGCGGGTGCGGATGCGGATGCGGATGCGGCTAGCGGGTGGCGGGTGGCGGGT
>NZ_JAZGRL010000001.1:3220988-3230485 GCF_046540415.1 Streptomyces sp. E11-3
GCGGGTGGCGGCCCGCTCGCGAGCTAGCGGGCCGCCTTCTGGAGGAGGCGGACGGTGTAGCGGACGATCTGTTCCTTGGTGTACGCGGCCACCCGGCCCTTCAGGATCAGTTCACGCGGGCTGTCGTCGGAGCGGACCGTCTGGACCAGGCCGTTGCGGCGGCCCAGGCTGACGCACTGGATCTGGTAGCCGAAGCGGAACGGGCGCGGCTCGGTTCCGTCCAGCGACGCGCGGAGCGCTGCGGCGGCCTGCGCTCCGGTGGGGAGTGCGGTGGCGCAGGCCATCCGCAGCGCCCCGGCGCCGGGTGCGTGCGCGGCGGCCGCGTCCCCGGCGACGTACACCTCGGGGTGGGAGGCCGAGCGCAGGAACGCGTCGACCTCGATACGGCCGTTCGACGGGTGCAGGGCGAGGCCGGAGCGGGCTGCCAGCTCGGTGTTGGGGACCATCGAGGCCGACCAGAGGACCGCGTCTGCGTCCACGTCGTCGGCGCTGGTGACGCGTTCGCCCTCGGCGAGCGAGACGCCGAGTGCGGTGAGGGTCGTACGGACGTGGGCGCGGCCCTTGGCGGACAGGCCATCGCCGACCTCGCGGGACAACAGGCGGATGTCCCACTCGGGGTAGGTCTCGGCGAGTTCCGCGGCCATCTCGATGCCGGTGAGGCCGCCGCCCACGATGGCGAGGCGGCCGGGGTTGTCCCGCAGCCGCTTGCGCAGCGCGTCGGCGGTTTCGGCGGTGAAGGCGCGTTCGCCGCCGGTGGCGGCGGTGCGGCTGCCGAGGGCGTAGACGAGTCGGTCGTACGGCAGGCTGCGGCCGTTGTCGGTGGTCACCACGCGCGCGTGGAGGTCGATGGCGGTGGCGCGGGCCGCGATGTGCTCGACGCCTGTGGTGCCGAGGAAGGAGCTCAGCGGGTGGGTGATGTCGGGTCGGCCGGCGGCGAGCTCGTGCTGCCTGACGCGTTCGGTGAAGTGGTCGCTCGGGTCGACGAGCGTCACGCGCGCGTGGGGCGCGAGGGACAGGGCGGCCAGCAGGCCCGCGTAGCCCGCGCCGAGTACCAGGACCTGGTGGTCGTTCTTTGCCGTTGAGTTCGTCATGCAGGGGAGACGACGCAGCGGGCGGGAGTGTGACAGCAGCTCGGCGCGGGACGTTCAGGGCGGGATGTTCAGAGCTCGTCCAGGTCCAGGTGGCTCAGCTTGTCCGGGTTGACCACCGCGGCGACCTCGGTGATCAGTCCGTCGTGAACCGTGAAGGCGAAGACGGACGCCTGGCCGCTGACCGGTTCGACGAAGACCAGGCCCGGCGCGCCGTTCACGTCCCGTACGGACATCCGCGCCGTCGCCTTGGCGAGGCCACGGGCCAGCCGCTGGGCGAAGCGGGCGACCTGCTCGGCGCCGTGGATCGGGACCCGGGCCGCCATGACCTTGCCACCGCCGTCCGAACGCCACACCACCTCGGGGTCGAGCACCTTCAGCAGCCCGTCGAAGTCCCCTTGGGCCGCGGCCGCCAGGAAGGCGTCGACGGCCCGCCGGTGCTCGCCGCGGTCGACGGAGCGGTTCGGCGCCTCGGCCCGTACCCGCTTACGGGCACGGGAGGCCAGCTGCCGTACGGAGTCCGGGGTCCGGCCGACCGCTTCGGCGATCTCCGGGAAGGGGACCGCGAACACGTCGTGCAGAACGAAGGCGGTGCGCTCGGCCGGGGTAAGCCGCTCCAGCACCGTGAGCAGGGCGTAGCCGACCGACTCGTCCAGGGTCACTCGGTCCTCGGGGCCTGTGGTGTCGTCGGTCAGGACCGGCTCGGGCAGCCATGGGCCGACATAGCGCTCGCGGCGGGCGCGGGCCGAGCCCAGCTGGTCGTAGCAGATGCGGCTGATCACCGTCGTCAGATAGGCGCGGGGGTCGGCGACCTCGTCCTCCGGCAGTGCCTGCCAGCGCAGCCAGGCCTCCTGGACGGCGTCCTCGGCGTCCGTGACCAGGCCGAGGATGCGGTAGGCGATGCCCCACAGGCGGGGGCGCTGCTCCTCGAACGCGGCGAGGTGCCGCGCGGACGGCGTCGGGCCTGCCGACTGTGGCCGGTCTGCCGGGCCTGACGGGTCTGCCATGTCTGCCATGTCGTGGGTCCTTTCCGCTGAGCTCACCGCGCTGTGCAGAGTCTGACGAAGTGGCTCAGCGGAGTGTGACGGTGAGGTCCAGGGCGTACGCCTCCTCGACGACACCGTCGGGGAATTCGCGCAGTACGTACTGTCGCTCATCCGCCAGCACCGGCGCCGTCCGCCCGGGCCCCAACGCCGCGAAGTAGGACCTGCTGCCCAGGTGCGCCAGGTGGACGTCGACGGGGACGCGGCGGGTCCAGCGCAGCCGCCGGGACACCGGCTGGCCCGGGGCGAGCCGGGTGATGGTCTCTCCGACCCGGAAGCTCAGCTCGTTCGCGTGGTAGCCGGGCAGCCGCTGCTTGAGCCGGGCCTCCTGCTCGGTGGCCCAGCCGACCTCGGGGTCGGGCACGTTCCACCACAGGGCGAGCGCGCCACCGGGTGTCAGGACGCGCAGGGCCTCCGGAACGGAGCGCTCCGGGTCGGTCCAGTGCCAGGCCTGGCCGTACGTGATCAGATCGGCGCTGCCATCCGCGAACGGGAGGGCGTCGCCCACCGCGCGTACCAGCGGGACCGTGGGCAGGGCCTCCCGCAGCTGGGCGCCCATCTCGGGGCCCGGCTCGACCGCGACGACATCCGCCCCGCGCTCGGTGAGCAGGCGGGTCGCGATGCCGGTCCCGGCGCCCACGTCCAGCACGCGCGCGCCGCGCAGCGGGCGTCCGGCGAGCTCCTCGACCGTGTCCAGGAGTCCCGGTGGATAGCCGGGGCGCGCGGTGGCGTACTGAGCGGCGACCGTGTCGAAGGACAGCGCGTGATCCGTCATGCGGCCCATCGTGCCGGGCGGCTGGGCTCAGTTCCTGCGCTTTGGCTTCTTTGTTCGAGCCTTGGGGTTGCCCGCGCGCCGGGCCTGGCGGCGTTCGTACTGCTCGCGGGCCGTTTCGTACTCCGCGCGGCGGAGCTTCTCGCCGGGGGCCTCGATCAGGGAGCGGAAGAAATAGGCGAGAAGCGCGCCAACGAAGCCGATCGCCAGCATGCTGCGCAGCGACTGCTGGGTCTGCGGGTCGAGGCGCTTGCCGTACGACTCCCAGGTGCGGCGGAACGCGAGCGCGCTGCAGACCGCGAACATCACCACGACCAGGACGCCGACGAAGCTGCCGATCTCCGCGATCTGCAGACCCTGGTAGCCGAACCGCAGCGCCAGACAGCCGACGGCCGCGAGGGCCAGCGAGCCGACGGCGACGCCGACCCGGCGCAGGGCGTATCCGCCGTCGTGGTCGACCCAGGTCGTGCCGAAGAACCGGATGTCCTCAGGCTCGGGGCCACCGGATGGGCCCGGGGCGCCGGAGGCGCTGGGGGTGCGGCTGGTGTCGGGTTCGTCGCTCACGCCGTCGATTATCCCCGGTGCCCGCGGTTCTCTAGGCACCCCTGGCACCCCTGGCACCCCTGATAGAGCCGCCCCCGGCTCACCGGTCGGTGTCAGCCCAGCTTGGTGACGTCCCGCACCGCGCCCTTGTCGGCGCTGGTGGCCATGGCCGCGTACGCCTTGAGGGCCTGCGAGACCTTGCGCTCGCGGGACTTCGGCGCGTAGACGCCGTTCAGGGCGGCGCGGCGGGTGGCCAGTTCCTCGTCGGAGACCAGGAGCTCGATGCCGCGGTTCGGGATGTCGATACGGATGCGGTCGCCGTCCTGGACCAGCGCGATGGTGCCGCCGGACGCGGCCTCCGGCGATGCGTGGCCGATGGACAGGCCCGAGGTGCCACCGGAGAAGCGGCCGTCGGTGACCAGGGCGCAGGCCTTGCCCAGGCCGCGGCCCTTGAGGAAGGACGTCGGGTAGAGCATCTCCTGCATGCCAGGACCGCCCTTGGGGCCCTCGTAGCGGATGACGACGACGTCGCCCTCCTTGATCTGCTTGGTGAGGATCTTGTCGACGGCCTCTTCCTGCGACTCGCAGACCACGGCCGGACCCTCGAACGTCCAGATCGACTCATCGACACCTGCGGTCTTCACGACACAGCCGTCGACCGCCAGATTGCCCTTCAGCACGGCGAGGCCGCCGTCCTTGGAGTAGGCGTGCTCGACCGAGCGGATGCAGCCGCCCTCGGCGTCCGTGTCCAGGGTCTCCCAGCGCTCGGACTGCGAGAAGGCGGTGGCGGAGCGGACGCAGCCGGGGGCCGCGTGCCACAGCTCGACGGCCTCGGCGGACGGGGAGCCACCGCGCACGTCCCAGGTCTTGAGCCACTCGGCGAGGGAGTCGGCGTGCACGCTGTGCACGCCCTCGTTCAGCAGGCCGCCGCGGTAGAGCTCGCCGAGGATCGCGGGGATGCCACCGGCGCGGTGCACGTCCTCCATGTAGTACGTGCCGCCAGGGGCGACGTTCGGGGCGACCTTGGCCAGGCACGGGACGCGGCGCGAGACCTCGTCCATGTCGCTCAGGCCGTAGTCGAGCTCGGCCTCCTGGGCGGCGGCGAGCAGGTGCAGGATCGTGTTGGTCGAGCCACCCATCGCGATGTCCAGGGCCATCGCGTTCTCGAAGGCCTCGCGGGTGGCGATCGCGCGCGGCAGGACCGTCTCGTCGCCCTGCTCGTAGTGGCGCTTGGTGATCTCGACGATCGTGCGCCCGGCGTTCTCGTACAGGGCCTTGCGGGCGGTGTGGGTGGCGAGCACCGAGCCGTTGCCGGGCAGGGCCAGGCCGATCGCCTCGGCCAGGCAGTTCATCGAGTTGGCGGTGAACATGCCGGAGCAGGAGCCGCAGGTCGGGCAGGCGTTCTCCTCGATACGGAGGATGTCGGCGTCCGAGACCTGGTCGTTGACGGCGTCCGAGATCGCGTCGACCAGGTCGAGGCTGCGGACCGTGCCGTCGACCAGCGTCGCCTTGCCAGCCTCCATGGGCCCGCCGGAGACGAAGATCGTCGGGATGTTGAGGCGCAGGGCGGCCATCAGCATGCCGGGGGTGATCTTGTCGCAGTTGGAGATGCAGATCAGCGCGTCCGCGCAGTGGGCCTCGACCATGTACTCGACCGAGTCCGCGATCAGGTCGCGCGAGGGCAGCGAGTAGAGCATGCCGCCGTGGCCCATCGCGATGCCGTCGTCGACCGCGATGGTGTTGAACTCGCGCGGGACGGCGCCCGCGGCCTGGATGGCCTCGCTGACGATCCGGCCGACCGGCGCCAGGTGGGTGTGTCCTGGCACGAACTCGGTGAAGGAGTTGGCGACCGCGATGATCGGCTTGCCGATGTCCTCGCTCGCTACGCCCGACGCCCGCATAAGGGCGCGGGCGCCCGCCATGTTGCGGCCGTGGGTGACTGTGCGGGACCTCAGCTCGGGCATCGTCGCTCGCTCCTTCAGGCAGATGGGGCTGGTGCCGAGCCTACGCCGTCCATCCAAGATCCGGACAGCATGTCCGGAATACGGGACGGGTGGCTCACGTGTCGGTCAGTGGCCCGTACCCGGGCGGCGGCCATTGGCTCACTTCTCGGTCAGGTACCGCTGGAGGGTCGGGGCGACCATCGCGATGATCTCCTCCGGGTCCGCCGATGCCAGCGGCTCCACCCGGACCACGTACCGCAGTACCGCGATGCCGACCATGTGCGAGGCCGCCAGCTCCGCGCGGAACTTCGGGTTCGGTACGTCCAGGTCGGCGGCAACCCGCTCCAGCACCCGGCGCAGCACGAACGCGCGCAGCACCTTCGCCGCCGCCTCGTGGGTCACCGCCGAGCGGATGACGGCGAGCAGGGGCTTACGGGTCGCGGGGTTCTCCCAGACGGAGAGGAAGAAGCGCGCCAGCCGCTCGCCCACGCCCTCCGGGCCCTCGGCCAGCACGTCCGTCACCACCAGCGTCGGCTCGAAGGACATCTCGATGGCCGCCGCGAAGATCTCGTCCTTGGTGCCGAAGTAGTGGTGGACCAGGGCCGGGTCCACGCCCGCGGCCTTGGCGATGCCGCGTACGGACGTCTTGTCGTAGCCGCGCTCGGCGAACTCCTCGCGGGCCACGGTCAGGATGCGGTCGCGGGTCGCGGGCGTGTCCGTGGATTCCGTACGGGGCGGACGTCCCCGGCGTCGGGGGGCCGCGGCGTTCACGACTGCTCCGTGGACGCCCGGAGCGTGGTGGAGGCCAGGTGCAGGCGGGTGAACGCCAGGGCCTCCGCCAGGTCGGCCTCGCGTTCGGCGCTGGACATCGCGCGCCGGGTGTTGACCTCGATCACCACATGGCCGTCGAAGCCGGTGCGGGCGAGGCGCTCCAGGAGCTCGGCACAGGGCTGGGTGCCGCGTCCTGGCACCAGGTGCTCGTCCTTGGCGGAGCCGTTGCCGTCCGCGAGGTGGACATGGGCGAGCCGGTCGCCCATGCGGTCGATCATGTGCATCGCCTCGGTGCGGGCGGTGGCGGTGTGCGAGAGGTCGACCGTGAAGTGCCGGAAGTCGTCCTTGGTCACATCCCACTCGGGGGCGTACGCGAGCATCTCGCGGTCGCGGTAGCGCCACGGGTACATGTTCTCGACCGCGAAACGTACGTCCGTCTCGTCCGCCATCCGCCACAGGCCGCTGACGAAGTCGCGCGCGTACTGGCGCTGCCAGCGAAACGGCGGGTGCACCACCACCGTCGACGCACCGAGCTTCTCGGCGGCGGCCTGGGCCCGCTGGAGCTTCACCCAGGGGTCCGTGGACCAGACCCGCTGGGTGATCAGCAGGCAGGGCGCGTGAATGGCGAGCACCGGCACCCGGTGGTAGTCGGAGAGCCTGCGCAGCGCCTCTATGTCCTGGCTGACGGGGTCCGTCCAGACCATGACCTCGACTCCGTCGTAGCCCAGGCGTGCGGCGATCTCGAAGGCCGTCGCCGTCGACTCCGGGTAGACCGAGGCCGTCGACAGGGCGACCTTCGCATCCGGGATGCGCACCACTGGTTCTGCCACGAGGGACAGAGTACGGGCCCGGGCGCGCCGATCGGCAGACGCCCTCAAGCCGTCCCCGGCCACCGCGGGTGGCGGCGTGCGGGCGTGCCCGGCCCACCGCGGGCGGCAGCGTTCGGGCGTGCCCGGCCCACCACGGGTGGCAGCGTTCGGGCGTGCCCGGCCCACCACGGGTGGCAGCGTTCGGGCGTGCCCGGCCCACCACGGGCAGCGGTGTACCGGCGCCCCCGGCCCACCACCGGCGGCGTCAGAGCGCCGTCTGGTCTTCCGGCAGGTGGTCCAGACGGCGCAGGATGACGCCCTCGCGCAGGGCCCAGGGACAGATCTCCAGTGTCTCGACGCCGAAGAGGTCCATTGCGCCCTCCGCGACCAGCGCTCCGGCGAGCAGCTGTCCCGCCCGGCCCTCGGAGACTCCGGGCAGCTCGCCGCGCTCGCGCTCGGTCATCGCGGCCAGCCGCGGCACCCAGTCCTCCAGGGACCTGCGCTTGAGCTCCCGCTGTACGTAGAGCCCCTCGGCCGAGCGCGCGGCGCCCGCGAGCCGGGCGAGCTGCTTGAACGTCTTCGAGGTGGCCACCACGTGGTCGGGGCTGCCGAAGCGGCTGAACTCGCCGACCGTACGGGCGATCTGGGCCCGTACATGGCGGCGCAGGACCTTCACGTCCTGCGGGTCGGCCGGGTCGCCGGGCAGCCAGGCCGCGGTCAGCCGTCCGGCGCCCAGCGGCAGGGACACCGCGGCGTCCGGCTCCTCGTCGATGCCGTACGCGACTTCGAGTGAGCCGCCGCCGATGTCCAGGACGAGGAGCCGCCCGGCGGACCAGCCGAACCAGCGGCGGGCGGCGAGGAAGGTGAGCTTCGCCTCCTCCTCGCCGCTCAGCACCTGGAGGTCGACGCCGGTCTCGGCCTTGACCCGGGCGAGTACGGCGTCGGCGTTGCCCGCCTCGCGGACCGCCGACGTCGCGAAGGACAGGACGTCCTCGCAGCCCTTGTCCTCGGCCGCCTGCAGGGCGTCCTGGATGGTGGCGATCAGCTGGTCGACGCCCTCGGGGCCGATGGCTCCGCTGCTGTCGAGAAGTTGGGCGAGCCGCAGCTCCGCCTTGTGCGAATGCGCGGGCAGCGGGCGCGCGCCGGGGTGTGCGTCCACCACCAGCAGATGCACCGTGTTCGATCCCACGTCGAGGACACCGAGTCTCATAGGGAAAACGCTACTGCGCGTTCAGCGGTCGTCGGTCCACACGACCCCCATAGCCCGCATACCCTTGATACGTGGCCAAGACGAAAAAGGCGAAGACCGACAAATCCTCCAAGGCGTCGAAGAAGGGTTCCAAGAACGGCGCCGCCGAGGCGCCGCCCGCTGCCCCGGCCTCCGACGAACAGGGGCTGGACTTCGCCCGGGCCTGGGTCGAGTTCCCGGACCCGGCCGACGACGAACAGACCTTCCGCTGCGACCTGACGTGGTTGACGTCCCGCTGGCACTGCATCTTCGGCAGCGGCTGCCAGGGCATCCAGGCGGGCCGCGCGGACGACGGCTGCTGCACGCTGGGCGCGCACTTCTCGGACGAGGAGGACGAGCAGCGGGTGGCGGGCCATGTGGCGCGGCTCACGCCCGACATCTGGCAGCACCACCCGGTCGGCACGGAGAGCGGCTGGACCCAGGAGGACGAGGACGGCGACCGCCAGACCCGCCGCTACGAGGGCTCCTGCATCTTCCAGAACCGTCCGGGCTTCGCGGGCGGCGCGGGCTGCTCGCTGCACATCCTGGCGCTGCGCGAGGGCCGGGAGCCGCTGGAGACGAAGCCGGACGTCTGCTGGCAGCTGCCGGTGCGGCGCACGTACGAGTGGATCGACCGGCCCGACGACACGCGGGTGCTCCAGGTGTCGATCGGCGAGTACGACCGGCGGGGCTGGGGTCCTGGCGGCCACGACCTGCACTGGTGGTGCACCTCGGCGACGTCCGCGCATGGCGCGGGCGATCCGGTGTACGTCTCCTACCGCCCCGAGCTCACGGAAATGATGGGCAAGAAGGCCTACGACCGCCTGGCCGAGTTGTGCGAGGCCCGTCTGGCGTCTCAGCTGCCGCTGCTGGCGCCGCATCCGGCGGATCCGACGACGCGGTAGCCGGGGCTCGGCCCCGCATCCGGCGCGGCTGGTGCGGTAGCCGGGGCTCGATCGTGCGGCTTGTGCGGCTGGTGCGGTGGCGGGGGCTCGGTCTCGCCGCGGTGGCCGCGACGGCCGCAGCCGTCGGCGCCAACGGTCAGCGGCGCCGAAACCGGGGCCCGAACCCGCATCCGGCACGGCTGGAGCGGTAGCCGGGGCTCGGCCCCGCGCCTCGGTGCCCGCGGCGGCCGCGGTCGACGCGCTGGCGGTCGGCTGACGCCTTGGCGTCTTCGCGACGCCGGGGCGCCGCTGCGCCGCCCCGCCCCGCGGAGCGTGGCGGTCTGGTCGGGGTTCCGTCCGGATTTCTCTCCCCCACCCCGCCCCTTCCCGTAACTGGGGGCAAGCCCCCAGACCCC
>NZ_JAZGRL010000001.1:3230557-3304435 GCF_046540415.1 Streptomyces sp. E11-3
CCTGAGCCCCCTCCACCCCGACGCACCGCGCCGCCCGCAGGGTCCATTGGGCCATCCGCGGGCGGCGCCGTGGGAGGATCGCCTGTGCCATGACTGCGACCGCACTCACCACCCCCGAACCCGAGCCGGACACCCCCGACGGGCCGCACACCGCGCTGCACACCCCCGTCATCGCGTGGTTCGCGCAGAACGCCCGCGACCTGCCCTGGCGCCGCCCCGAAGCGGGCCCCTGGGGCGTACTGGTCAGCGAGTTCATGCTGCAGCAGACCCCGGTCAGCCGGGTGCTTCCGGTGTACGAGCAGTGGCTGGCCCGCTGGCCGCGCCCGGCCGACCTGGCCAAGGAGCCGCCCGGCGAGGCAGTACGGGCCTGGGGCCGGCTCGGCTACCCGCGCCGCGCGCTGCGGCTGCACGGGGCGGCGCTGGCGATAACGGAACGGCACGGCGGCGACGTACCCACGCAACACGCGCAGCTGCTCGCGCTGCCCGGCATCGGCGAGTACACCGCGGCGGCCGTCGCCTCGTTCGCGTACGCCCAGCGGCACGCGGTGCTGGACACCAATGTGCGCCGGGTCCTGGCCCGGGCCGTCAGCGGCCTGCGCTACCCGCCGAACGCGACCACCGCGGCCGAGCGGAAGCTGGCCAGGGCGCTACTGCCAGACGACGAGGCCACCGCCGCGCGCTGGGCGGCCGCCTCCATGGAACTGGGCGCGCTCGTCTGCACGGCGCGCAACGAGGACTGCGAGCGCTGCCCGATCGCCTCCCAGTGCGCCTGGCGGCTGGCCGGGAAGCCGGAGCACGAGGGGCCGCCGCGCCGCGGGCAGAGCTACGCGGGTACCGACCGGCAGGTGCGCGGCAAGCTGCTCGCCGTACTGCGAGAGGCGTCGGCTCCCGTACCGCAGTCCGTACTCGACCGGGTGTGGGACGAGCCGGTGCAGCGGGCCCGCGCACTGGACGGGCTGGTCGCCGACGGTCTGGTGGAGCCGCTGCCGGGCGGGGTCTACCGGCTGCCGCTGACCTAGCCCGCTGCTACGCCAGCGCCCTACGCCGTCCCTACATCGCTCATACCGGGTCCGACCTCGCAAAAGATTCGCAGGTTTTAAGCGGCTCTTACCTTTGTTACACAACCGAGGGGCAGCCGTGCTCCCGCCGCAGGCCTCTTCGCAAAGCCTCGTTACACCCCGTCCGTAGCTTCGTAGATGAGCCGGAGAACGATCCGGTTCCACGGCGCAAACGGAGGCGGTTGAACATGGCGCACGGAGAGGTGCTCGAGTTCGAAGAGTACGTACGCACCCGGCAGGAAGCCCTCCTGCGCAGTGCCCGCCGCCTCGTTCCCGACCCGGTGGACGCGCAGGACCTGCTGCAGACGGCGCTGGTGCGGACGTACCACCGCTGGGACGGCATAGCCGACAAGCGCCTCGCGGACGCCTACCTCCGCCGCGTCATGATCAACACTCGTACGGAGTGGTGGCGGGCCCGCCGCCTGGAGGAGGTCCCCACCGAGCAGCTTCCGGACGCGAGCGTGGACGACTCCACCGAGCAGCACGCGGACCGCGCCCTGCTGATGGACGTCCTGAAGGTGCTGGCTCCGAAGCAGCGCAGTGTGGTGGTGCTGCGACACTGGGAGCAGATGTCGACCGAGGAGACCGCTGCCGCACTGGGCATGTCGGCCGGTACGGTCAAGAGCACCCTGCACCGGGCGCTGGCCAGGCTCCGGCAGGAGCTGGAGAGCCGGGCCACCGAGGAGGCGGCCGGGCGGGTGCTGGAACGTGAGGAGCGGGAGCGTTGCGCGGCCTGAAAGGCGGCGACCCTGATCAACGACGGGGTCTTCGGGCGGTGGGTACGGCGGTGAGCGGTCTCACCGCCGCTGCTCTGTTCGCCGGTTCACTGGTCGCCTGCGGCACGGGCGGCACCGGCGCGCGCGACGAGGGTCCGGCGCGCAGCGGCGACCCGGCGACCCAGGCCTCGCCGCTGCCCTCGGCGTCGGACGCGGTCAATCGGGTGGATCCGGTGGCGCTGGTGATGGCCGACCCGAAGGTCAGCAGGTCAGTGAAGCGCGACCTGAAGCCCTGCACCGGGAACGAGTACCCGGTCGACGTGTCGTACGGCAACCTGACCGGAGGGTCGGCGTCCGATGTCGTGGTCAACGTACTGACCTGCGCCGATGCGGTGGGCATCGGTAGCTATGTGTATCGCGAAGAGGGCAAGAAGTACCAGAATGTGTTCAAGGCCGAGCAGCCCCCGGTCTACGCCGAGATCGACCGGGGCGATCTGGTGGTCAGCACACAGGTCTACAACGAGGCCGACTCAGCGCCCTACCCCTCCGCCGAGGAGGTGGTGACGTACCGGTGGCAGACCGACGAGTTCGTCAAGCGGGACGTGATGTACAACGAGTACAGCGGTGCGGTGAGCGGCGACGGCCCGGCGCCCGAACAGAACTGAGAGAACTGAGAGCAGCGGATGGCTGAGCAGACCCATGTCCTGTTCGTCGAGGACGACGACGTCATCCGCGAGGCCACGCAGCTCGCCCTGGAGCGCGACGGCTTCGTGGTGACCGCCATGCCCGACGGCCTTTCGGGCCTTGAGGCGTTCCGCGGCAACCAGCCGGACATCGCGCTGCTCGATGTGATGGTGCCGGGCCTGGACGGGGTGAGCCTGTGCCGCCGTATCCGGGATGAGTCCACGGTGCCGGTGATCATGCTCTCGGCGCGGGCCGACTCCATCGACGTGGTGCTCGGCCTGGAGGCCGGTGCCGACGACTACGTGACCAAGCCGTTCGACGGCGCGGTCCTGGTCGCCCGCATCCGGGCGGTGCTGCGCCGCTTCGGGCACGCCGGGGGGCCGGGCGCCACGCAGGCGGCGGCCGACGACGGACGGCAGGCGGCGACCGACTCGGTGCTGAACTTCGGCAGCCTGGAGATCGACACCGAGGGCATGGAGGTACGCCGTGACGGTGCCCCGGTGGCGCTGACGCCGACCGAGATGCGGCTGCTGCTCGAGTTCTCGCACGCGCCCGGCACCGTGCTCTCGCGCGACAAGCTCCTGGAGCGCGTCTGGGACTACGGCTGGGGCGGGGACACCCGGGTCGTGGACGTCCATGTGCAGCGACTGCGTACGAAGATCGGCCAGGACAGGATCGAGACGGTCCGCGGCTTCGGCTACAAGCTCAGGGGATGAAGCTGCTCAGGTTGCCCAACGGGTTTCCCAGGGGGCTGCGCACGGGGCTGCGCTGGAAGATCAGTGTGGCGATCGCACTGGTGGGGGCGCTGGTGGCGCTGGCGCTCAGTCTCGTCGTGCACAACGCCGCGCGGGTCTCGATGCTGGACAGCGCGCGTGAGGTCCAGGACCAGCGCGTGCAGTACGCGCAGCGGATCTACGAGTCCACCGGGCGTACGCAGTTCGGCGTCAAGCTCGACGACCCGGAGCTGCCCGCCGAGCTGAGGTCCAAGGCCGAGGCGGGCCGGCGTGCCACGTATGTGCAGGAGAACGACGAGGGCGTGCCCGACATCTGGGCCGCGACCCCGGTGAGCGGCGGTCGCGTCCTGTCGCTGCACACGCGGTTCACCGACCGCAGCGCCACCGTGATCGGCGATCTCGACCAGGCGCTGTGGATCGGCTCCATCGCCGCGGTGTTCGGGGGCTGTGCGCTGGGGGTGCTGATCGGCGGGCAGGTGTCGCGACGGCTCCGCAAGGCGGCGATCGCGGCGCACGAGGTCGCCCAGGGCAACACCGAGGTGCGGGTGCGCGAGGCCATCGACGGGGTCGTACGCGACGAGACCGACGACCTCGCCTACGCCGTCGACGCGATGGCGGACGCGCTGAAGCAGCGGTACGAGGCGGAGCGCCGGGTCACCGCGGACATCGCCCACGAACTGCGCACCCCCGTCACCGGGTTGCTCACGGCGGCCGAGCTGCTGCCGCCCGGGCGGCCCAGCGAGCTGGTCAAGGACCGGGCGCAGGCGATGCGCACGCTGGTCGAGGACGTGCTCGAAGTGGCCCGCCTGGACGGCGCGACCGAGCGGGCGGAGCTGCAGGAGATCGACCTGGGTGAGTTCGTCACTCGGCGGATCGGCGGGCTGAACCCCGATGTGTCGGTGCACGTGGTGCACGAGTGGCGGGTCAGCACCGACCCGCGTCGCCTGGAGCGGATTCTGGGCAACCTGCTGGCCAACGCGGCCAAGCACGGCAAGCCGCCGATCGAGGTCAGCGTCGAGGGCCGGGTGATCCGGGTGCGCGACCACGGCACCGGCTTCCCGCCGGACCTGCTGGCCGACGGACCGAGCCGCTTCCGGACCGGGAGCACCGACCGCGCGGGGCACGGCCACGGCCTCGGGCTGACGATCGCGGCGGGCCAGGCGCGGGTGCTGGGCGCCCGGCTGACCTTCCGCAATGTGGGCCCGGAGACCGGCGACGGCCCGGCGGAGGGCGCGGTCGCCGTGCTCTGGCTGCCGGAGCACGCCCCGACGACCACGGGGAGCTTCCCGATCGTGCGGCTGCCGGAGGAGTGAGCGGGACCGGCGGGTCCCGGTCCTCAGGAGGCCCGGTCCTCAAGAGGCCCAGTCCGCGTCGGGGTCGAGCCCGCCCTCGCGGGCCTGGGTGAAGGAGAACCAGTTCCCCGAGTCGTCGCGCAGAATCGCCTCGGTGCGGTACGGACGCTCCTGCGGCTCCTGCAGGAACTCGACTCCGCGGGCCTTCAGCTTCTCGTAGTCCCCGTGCACATCGTCGGTGGCCAGGACGCCCGCACCGAGGATGCCCTTGGCGACCAACTTCCGTACGGCCTCGGCCGACTCCGGGTCCATGACGGGCGCACCCGGCACCATCAGCGTCAGTTGGACGTCGGGCTGGTTCGGGGCGCCGACGGTGAGCCAGCGCATTCCGCCCCCTTCCCCGATGGTCATGTCCGTGCGGACCTCAAGGCCCAGCTTCTCGGTGTAGAACTCCTTGGCCCGGTCCTGGTCGAGTACCCAGACGGTGGAGATGGCGAGTCCCTTGATCATGGCGAGCTCCCGAATAAGGGGTTCTGTTGAGGGGGTTCCGTGCTTGCCCTGCCACGGTAGGCAGGCAGCGGTTCGCCCCGCTTCTTCAGAATTGCTCGGCATTCGGCTGGTCCCGCTGTGGCTTGAACCCGCCCGCGTAGAGCATCGCGAAGCACCCGGGTATCAGCGCGGCCCCACGCCCGGTGTACTTGGCGCGGTACTCGCTCGGGGACAGCCCGGTCTGCTTCTTGAACCGGGTGGAGAAGGTGCCCAGGCTGCTGAAGCCGACCAGGGTGCAGATCTCGGTGACCGAGAGGTTCGCCGTACGCAGCAGATCCTCGGCCCGCTCTATTCGGCGGCGCGACAGGTACTGGCCCGGGCTCTGGCCGTACACCGCCTTGAAAGCGCGGACGAAGTGATAGCGCGAGTACCCGGCGTGGGCGGCCACCGCGTCCAGGTCGAGGCCGGGGTCGGCCCAGTCGCGGTCCATGGCGTCCTTGGCGAGGCGCAGCTGCCGCAGATGGGCGAGGTGCGCCGTCACCGGGGTGAGGGGGACGCGCTCGACGGGTTCCACGTCTTCGATGCTGACACGCACCACTGACAATGGCCTTGACCAGGACTTTTCGGCCGTGGCTTCCCGTCGTGCCCGGCTTCCCGTGTTAGAGCGACACGCCCACGGAGCGCAGGAAGGCCACCGGGTTGATCGACGAGCCGTAGTTCGCGCTGGTGCGGATCTCGAAGTGCAGGTGCGGGCCGCTGGAGTTACCGGTGTTGCCGGAGAGGGCGATCCGCTGGCCCGCCTTGACCTTCTGCCCGGCCTTGACGTTGATCTTGGACAGGTGCGCGTACTGCGAGTAGCGGCCGTTGCTGTGCTTGACCACCACGGCGTTGCCGTACGCGGGCCCGTCACCGGCGCCGTTCGCACCGGCCTTGACCACGGTGCCGGTGCCCACGGACTCGACCGGGGTGCCGACCGGCACCGCGAAGTCCTGCCCGGAGTGCTTGCTGGCCCACATGCTGCCGCCCTTGCCGTAGGTCGCGGTCAGCGTGTACTTGTCGACCGGGTCGGACCAGGCGGCGGCCTTCTTGGCCTGCGCGGCCTTCTTGGCGTCCGCGGCCTTCTTCATCTCGGCCGCCAGCTGGTCGGCGGCCTTGCGCTGCGCCTCGGCCTGCGCCCGGATCGACGCCGCGGCACTGGTCAGCCCCTCGCTCGCACCGTTCTCAGCGGCCACCGCGACCCCGGTCCCCAGCAGCGCCGACGCTCCCAGGCTGACGGCCACGACGGTGGCCCGCGTACGGAGCAGGGGCGAGACGGGACTGTGGGAGTGGGTGCGCTTCGACATCGTGGGGTGACCTCCGGGGCCGGGCAAAAAGGGACCCGGCCGCCAGGACCCTTGCGGGAACCCTGAGACCGGGATGGCCATCCCTTGGTAACCCGCACCCCCACTCCCACCCAAAACCCCTATCTACTACACAAGCTCGTATAGCAGTCATGATCCGCATCAACCTCCAAAGGGACCAAAGCCCCCTCGGTTGGCCACCAAAGGACTCCACTCCCCACCCGCCTTGTCCACTATTCCCCCTAGTAACGGACAAATCGCCTGTGCGGCATGTCACCGGGCAGCGAGATCCACCCCCTGCCGAATGTGACGGCGGCTACTCTGACCTGGCCAGTCAGACGGCTATCGCACGGCTTTCGGGGGAGCGGCGCATGGACCCTGCACTCATGGGCGCACGGATCGCGTCGAGCGCGGCATTACCCCTGGTCAAGAAGCTCTTCGTGACCGAAGGTCCGGGCGCGGGCCTGGTCGACAAGCCGATCCGCATCTCCCGGCTCGTCTCTTTCCACGGCGAGAAGCGCACCCTGGTCGAGGCCGACCTGCGCAAGCTCTCCGCCGAGCTGGTCAAGCAGGCCCTGCGGACCGGCGAGCGGCCCGTACCGGCCGAGGAGGAACGAGCGGTCGCCGACGCGCTCGCCCGTACGCTGCACGCCCTGGGCGACCTGGACCTCAGCGATGTCGAGGCGGTGCAGCTCGGACACGAGGAGTTCGCGGCACGGCTGCACCGCGCGAGCGGCGGCGCCGACCGCCACCTGTCGTCCGACGCGACCCACCTCTACGCCCGCCTGCTCGAGGCGGCGTGCCTGCACATCCTGCACTTCTTCACCCAGCGCTCGACGTTCGTACCGCGCACACTCGTCGAGCAGAGCCGCCGCCAGGCCGAGCTGATCGCCAAGGTGGACGAGCTGGTCGCCCGTACGCCCCGCCCGGACGCGCGGGACGCGGAGTTCGAGCGGCGCTACCTCGCCTACATCGCGAAGAAGCACAGCAAGCTCACGATCTACGGGCTGGATCTGGCCAACTCGCCGGAGCGGTGGCCGCTGGACGCGGCGTATCTGAGCCTGGAGGCGACCAGGAACGATCACGTCATCGCACTTTGGGACGCCGAGACCGAAGAGCGGGGCACCGAGGCCGAAGAGTGGTGGGTCATCTACTCGCCCAGCCCCCAGCCTGCCGACCAGGCCCTGGCCGACCACGACCGCGTGCTGCTGCGCGGCGAGGCCGGTTCCGGCAAGACCACCCTGGTCCAGTGGCTGGCCGTGAGCGCCACCCGTCAGGACCCCGACGACCGGATGTCGTACGTCCACGACCGCGTCCCGTTCGTCCTGCCTCTGCGCACCCTCACCCGGCACGGCGAGCGCCTGCCAGCTCCCAACAACTTCCTGACCGCCATCAGCTCCCCCCTCGCCGGGACCCAGCCGGACGGCTGGGAGGCCCGTGTACTGGCCTCCGGCCGGGGCCTGGTCCTGGTGGACGGCATCGACGAGGTCCCCGACACCGAACGAGCCCACGCCCGTACGTGGCTCAGCGACCTGATCGAGGCCTACCCCGGCAACCGTTGGCTGGTCACCTCCCGCCCCTCCGCCATACGGGAGGACTGGCTCGCCGACGAAGGCTTCGCCGAGCTGGCCCTGTCCGAGATGGACCACACCGCCGTGACAGCGTTCATCCAACGCTGGCACCGGGCCGCGCGCACGGGCGTGGCGGAAGAAGACGTCGACCTCGCGGCGTACGAGACCCAGCTACTGGAAGCCGTACGCACCAAACCCGACCTGGGCCGCCTGGCCACCAACCCCCTGATGTGCGGCCTGATCTGCGCCCTGCACCGGGACAGGCGCGGCTTCCTCCCGCACGGCCGCAAGGACCTCTACACGGCCGCCCTCTCCATGCTCCTCACCCGCCGCGACCGCGAACGCGACATGCGCGTCCCCGAGCTGCGCGAGGAGCCCCAGATCCAGCTTCTCCAGCGGCTGGCGTACTGGCTGATCCGCAACGGCCGTACGTCGATGGACCGCTCACGTGCGGAGAGCGTCATCCGTGACGCGCTGCCCGCCGTCCCCGAAGTGGCCGCGCTGGGCGACGCCGGGGCCGTCTACACCCACTTCCTGCACCGCAGCGGCCTCCTGCGCGAACCAGCCCCGGGGACAGTGGATTTCATCCACCGCACCTTCCAGGACTTCCTCGGCGCACGGGCCGCAGTAGAGGAGGGCGACTTCGGCGTGCTGGTCTCGCACGCGGCGGACGACCAGTGGGAGGACGTCATCCGGATGGCGGTCGCCCACGCGCGCCCTCGTGAACGGGCGGAGCTTTTCGGTGAGTTGCTCACTCAGGGGGACGCGGCACCGGACAAGCCGACCCGAAACCGCAGCTACCTGCTGGCGGCTGCCTGCCTGGAACACGCGACCGACCTGGCGGCGCCGGTACGAGCGGAGGTCGAGCGCCGCACCTCCACGCTCATACCGCCCCGCAACGCGGCCGCCGCGCGGGACCTCGCGGCGGTCGGCCCCATGGTGCTGGACCTGCTGCCCGGCCCGGAGGACCTGGATGACCAGGAGGCACACCATGTGACGATCGCCGCCACACATGTTCCGGCAGAGGGCGCGATCCCGTTCCTCGCACGGTTCGTGCGGCACCCGTCCTCCTCCGTACGCAGCCAGCTGATGTGGGCATGGGACCGCTACGAGTGCCGCCAGTACGCGGAGCAGGTCATCACCCACCTCGACGACGGCGAAACGCACTTCACCGTCCGCTACGACGAACAGATCTCGGAGACCATGCGACTGGGGCTTCGCCCGAAGCAACTGGACATCCGGGCCGGCGTCTCCCCCTCAGCCGCTTCGGAACTGATCACCGCCTGCACCCCCACCCTGCTTCGGCTCTCACTCCCGCCCGTCCTCCTCACACCCGAGGCGCGGGGCGCACTGCACTCCTTGGAGACACTGCGCCTCAACGAGATCACCGAGCCCTGGAGCCTGGGCCAGTTCCCCGCCCAAGCTCCGCTGCGCAACCTCGGCCTCTTCGATGCCCGCAAAGCCCTTACCGACCTGCGGCGGATCGACCGCTGGCCGGAGCTTGACTGGATCATCTTCGGCCGCCACGACGGCCCTCACTCCGCGGCGGACTGGCAGGCCCTCACCCGCCTGCCCCACCTCACACAGCTACATCTGTCATCCAGCAGCCTCCCCCACGCGCCGTACGGAATGACGCTGCCGGGCCTCACAGAGCTCTGGTTGATCCACTCGGGAGACTGGGAAGCGACGACGGGGCACGTCGCACGGATCTTCCCCAACGTCACGGGGCTCCGTGTGGATCTACCCGCCGCGACGAAGCGCATCGATCTCGGCCCCCTGGCCCGCCTTCAGCATCTCAGCCGCGTACGGATCTCGGGCGGGCAGCCAGACAACCAGGAGGCCCTCCCCGACCACGTCGAAGTACTCGTGTTCGCCTGACGCGTGCTCCCTCACCGGTTGAGCTGGAACCACACCCCCTTGCCATGCTCCGTCGGCGTCACCCCGCACACGTCCGACACAGCCGCGACCAGAGAGAGCCCGCGCCCGCCCGTGTCGTTGCACGCCGTCAGGCGGGACGCGGGCAGCCGCGCGCTGCCGTCGTAGACGGCGACCCGCACGTGGGTCGGCTCGATGGCGGCTCTGAGGTGAACGTCGCCCTCGGCGTGCAGGTGGACGTTGGTGACCAGCTCCGAGGTGCAGACGGCGGCGGTATCGGCCAGTTCGGTGAGGCCAAGGGTCTCCAGCGCGCTGCGCACGAAGTCGCGGCAGATCTTGGGTGACTTGGCGTTGTTCGGGGTGAAGAGGGTGTACGACTGAGGTAGTTCGCGCTCATGCTCGGGCACGCCCATGGAACGCCTCCAGGCGTTGGGTCGTCGGATGCTCGGATCGATGGCGGTGCGCTGCGCGCGCCCGGCAGCAGTGGCCTACCGCCCCCGCGGGCACGCCCCCGTCCGGAACGGGGGGTGGATCGGGCGGTGCGCTTCTGCGACCGGGCAGGTTTGTGCTGCGTCGACAGCGAGGCTTCCACCATCATCGTGTGAGCGTCGCTACACACACGGTAGCGATGTGAGGCTCAGATCTGCAACCAGATCGCCATAGTTGCTGGACCTTGCCTGCACAGCACCGGCAAACTGTGACCCACCCACCAGGAAGGCCCGCATGGCGCTGCGCACGCACATCACGGAACGACAGCGACGACTCGGCTCCGAACTCCGCAAACTCCGCGAGGAGGCGGGCCTGTCAGTCAACGCGGCCAGCGCGCAAATCGGGATGGGTGCCGCGCACCTCAGCCACGTGGAAGCCGCCCGCACTGCGGTCGCAGCCGATCGCCTCGCCGCACTCCTGGACGCGTACGACGTCAGATCTGAGCCCTATGCTGATGCACTCGCCTCCATGGCCGAGAGCGACGGCAAGGGCTGGTGGTACGAGTACCGGCGCTCGTTCCCTCAACGAACCCTGGACCTGGCGGAGTTGGAGTGGAACGCGGCACGCGTCCACAGTTACGAGACACTGGTCCTGCCAGGGCTCCTCCAGTCGGAGGCCTACATGCGGGCGCTCTTCCAAGTCACCCGCCCCACCGCGCGGGCCGACGAGATCGAGCAACTCGTCGAGTTCCGGCTTGCCCGCCAGCAAGCCGTCCTCGACTCGTCCGACACCCAACTGCACGTGGTCGTACACGAAGCAGCCCTGCGCATGGTCGTAGGTGGCGCTCACGTCATGCGCGAACAGCTGACGCACCTCGTACGCGCTACGGCCCGCCCCGACGTGACCCTTCAGGTGCTCCCGTTCGACGCAGGCTCGGGCGCCTGGCTCAGCGCCCCCTTCCTGCATGTCGAACCCGCCGTCGCCCGCCTGGGCACGGTGGTTCTGGAGCACCCGGCAGCCCGTGTCGCGCTGGACGACGAGGAGAGCCTGGAGCGATACCGAGCCACGTTTGCCGACCTGTGCCGCAGCGCGCTCCCCCCACTCGTGCCGGATGAAGCCCCTGAGGCGCACGAACGCCGAGACTCCTGGGGCTTGATCCAGCACCTTCTCTACACCCACCAGGGGAGACACCATGACTGAACTCAACTGGCAGAAGTCCACCTTTAGCGAAGGCCAGGGCGACAACTGCGTCTACGTCGCCGCCACCGACGGAAGCATCCACCTCCGCGAGAGCGACACCCCCAACGTCACCCTCACCACGACCCCGTCCGCCCTCGCCGCGTTCATACGCTCCACCCGACCGATCCTGCGCTGACAAGTCCTCACGCAGCGGGAAGGCAGGCACGGACCATGAGCGTGCCCACGTCCTGAGGGTTCGGCGCGGGGAGGGTGTGGGCATCGATGTCGGTGAAGCCGTGGCGCTTGAGGAGGTCGGCCCACCACTGGGGGCCGTAGGACCAGCGCAGCAGGGGCAGTTTGCGGCCGGCGAGTCCGTTGCCGTACATCGGCTGGGGGCCGTGGTAGCCCTCGATCGGCTCGGCCTGGGAGAAGGCGAGTACGCCGCCGGGGTTGAGGCGCTTGGCGATCAGAGGGATGAGGACGTCGGGGTCGGTGAACCAGATTGCGCCCCAGATGGAGAACACCGCGTCGTAGGACCTCTCGGTGCGGGTGAGGTAGTCACAGGCCTCGGCCTGGACGAAGGTGAGGCGGGGGCTGTCCGGCCCCCACCAGCGGCGGGCCCGGGCGATCTGCTCGGTGGAGAAGTCCAGGGCGGTCACCGCAACGCCGGTGCGGGCGAGGTAGACGGCCTCCTTGCCCTCCGCGGACCCGAGCTCCAGCGCGGCGCGAGGGCGGCCCAGCAGCTCCTCGGCGGGTCCGTGCCCCTCGTACTGGGTCCACGCGAACACGTCGGCCGCGGGGGCGGGCTGCTCACCCTGACCGCGGTGCGGCTTGTAGCTGTCCCAGTACTCGGGCAGGTTCGTGGACTCGCGTGACATGAGGGCTCCTTGGGGGGTGTCCGCCGGGCTGGAGGCTGGACACCGTACCCACGCGCCCCGGCCGTGATGGGCCGATGACGGCTTTTCACCCGCACGCGCCCCTTGCACAGGGCAGGGGCTCACTCGCCGCTGTCCGCCGCCTCGGCGAGCGTGTGTGCGACGAGGGCGTTGGCGTGGCCGTGGCCCAGGCCGTGCTCGGTCTTGAGCCAGGCGACCAGCTCCATGTGCTTGGTCAGGGGCGATGAGCGGATGAGGTCCTTCCACTCCGCGATCGGGCGGCCGTACTTCTTCTCGATCGAGGGGAAGTAGCTGGCGGGGCCCTTTACCGGTGCAGTCATGCTGATGCCTCTCCCGTGTTTATGTCTGGTGATCCTGAATGCCCTCACGAGCTCCCGGCTCAGGTCTACTCTCCGCCGGAGAAGAAGCCGACCAGGGCAGGGGCGAGAACCTTCGGGTCGATGTTGTGGTCCTGGCCGGGGAACGTGTGCAGGGTGAAGTTGTCCCCCAGCGCGGCCAGTTCCTGCGCTCCGTTGAGCATGTGCGTCTCGCTGGCGCCGCCGCTGCCGACGAGGACGGGAACCTTCACGGACTGCCAGCGGTCGGCGGGCAGGGGGCGGCCGGACATGGTGTCGCCCATGACCTGGCCGTCGTAGGGCAGGGTGCGGGCGGTGGCCTCCATCCCGGTCCAGAAGGGGGCCTGCCGCATCCCGGCGACGGCTTCGGCGGGCATCCCCACCGCCGCGGTCATGAAGTAGGCGACAGCGTCGCCGTACGCCTCCCGGGCCACGAGCGCCTTCAGGTGGTCGACGTAGTCGGCGGGCAGCGGAGGGCGGGTGCTGTCGACGATGAACGGCGGTTCGTACAGGGCCAGGTGGGAGACGGCGCTGCCTCGGGCCACGGCCTCCAGCGCCAGAACGGCACCGGAGGACATGCCGAAGACCATGGCCTCGCCGCCCACGCGCTCGATCACCGCGTCCAGGTCCTCGACCTCGCGCTGCACGTCGTACGCCGCGCTGTCGCCGCTGTCGCCGCGGCCCCGGCGGTCGTACGTGATCACGGTGAAGCGCTCGGCCAGCAGCCCCGCGAGTTCGGCGGATTCGGCGCGGGTCATGAAGGCGCCGCCGACGAGCACCACCGTGGGGCCCGAGCCCTGCTGCTCGTAGGCGATGGCCGTGCCGTCGGACGAGAACACCTTGTCCATGTGAAAACCACTCCGTTCATGGGCGGCGCGCAGGGCCGGAAGCCCCGCGACTTGGAACTAGACGGTACAGTACCCAATCGAGTACTGGTCAGTCCAGTACTCTTTTGTCGGGGGCCCGGACGAGCGAGGAGTTGACGATGGACAGCCGTTCAGCGCGTAAGCACCAGGCGATCCTGGAGGCCGCGACCACGGTGTTCCTGAGCAAGGGGTACTCGGGGACGAGCATGGACGACATCGCGAAGCTGGCCGCGGTGTCCAAGCAGACCGTCTACAAGCACTTCGCGGACAAGGAGAAGCTGTTCGCCGAGATCGTGCTGGCCACCACCGACCGTATCGACGGCATGATCGACCTGATGTCCGACATCCCCGCCGATCCCGACGGCCTGGAAGAGAACCTGACCCGTTTCGCCCGCCAGTTCCTGGTGGCCCTGACCCAGCCCCAGGTCATCCAGCTGCGGCGCCTGATCATCGCGAATGCCGACGCGTTCCCCGAACTGGGCGCCGCCTGGTACGAGCAGGGCTTCGAGCGAGGTCTGGCCACCCTGGCGGCCACCTTCCAGCGCCTCGCCGACCAGGGAACGCTCAAGATCGACGACCCGATGCTGGCCGCCCACCACTTCGCCGGTCTGCTGCTCTGGATCCCGGTGAACCAGGCCATGTTCCACGGCAGCGTCCAGCACACCGAGGCCGACCTCGACCGCTACGCCCTCAGCGGCGTCCGCGCCTTCCTCGGCGCCTACCGCCACCCCGGCGAAGCCGTCCACCCGGCCGCCTCTTGAGAGAAGGCCGTATGGCGGAGGCGGCTTGCTATATGACGGAGGCTGCTGGCTATCCGCGGTCTGGATTCGGGTGAGCGGTGCCGTCTGAGGTTGCTTCCGTTTTGGTGTGGAGGACTTCGCGGGCCTGTTCCGCGGCGCGGGTGATGCTTTCGCTGATGAAGTCGAGAAAGCGGGCGATGTTCTCCAGGCGGGTGGCGGCGGGGGTGCGGGGGCCGAGGACGGCGACGCCTTGGCGCGCGGTTTCGACGAGCTGGTCGTTGGCCCGGGCGCTGGCGATCGTCGCCTGGTAGAAGAGTTCGTCGTCGACGACGTAGCGGTCGCGGCGGCGTTCGTCGCGTTCTCGGCGGACCAGGCTCTGGCTCTCCAGGAAGGCGATCGCCTTGGAGATGGACGCCGGACTGACCTGGAGGCGCTGTACGAGGTCGGACGCAGTGAGGCTGCCCGCGTCGGTGGTGAACAGGCACGTCAACACCCGGGCGGACATCTTGGTCAGGCCCGAAGCCATGAGGACGGTGGTGAACGTCTCCTCGTACTCGGCCACAGCCTCGGCGTCGCGTCCGTGCGGCTGGGGGGCTGACCCCGCCCCTCGGGAGGCGGCGGGCCTGCGCCGGTGGGCGCGGCGTTCGGTGGCGCGGTGGGCCAGGTCGGCGCGGTAGGCGGTGGGGCCGCCGTTGCGCATCACCTCACGCGTGATCGTCGAGGTCGGACGGTCGAGGCGTCGGGCGATCTCGGCGTAGGCGAGGCTGTCGGCCAGCCCCAGCGCGATCTGCTGGCGTTCGGCCTGGGTGAGCCTGCCTCCCGGCATCGCGGTCTCCTTGCTGGTGGTCTTTCGTGGCGGTCCCTGATCCCCACCATAGCGTTCACTTCTCATTCATTGCAACGACCAAGCTTGCCTCCATTGCGTTACCTCCGAGGCCGTTGCAACAATTTATCGGCTTTCACCTGCATAGATGTCACTTCTATGCAACAGGAGTGTTGCCGCACCCAGGAAAGCAACGTAGCGTTTCCCACATCGAAAACGACGAACGAGCAACGGAGAACGCGATGCAGAAGTTCGACACCACCACCCCGATCACCGCCGTCCTGGACATCCCCGCCGGACGCATCCAGTTCATCGCCGCGGACCGCTCGGACACCACCGTCGAGGTCCTGCCCGCCAACCCCTCCAAGAGCCGCGACACCAAGGCCGCTGAGCAGACCACCGTCGCCTACGCCGACGGCGTCCTGCGGATCACGGCGCCCACCGCCAACAACCAGCTCTTCGGCCCCTCCGGATCCCTGGAGGTCACCGTCCAGCTGCCCGCCGGTTCCCGCGTCGAGGCCAAGGCCGCCAGCGCCGAGCTCCGTGGCGTCGGACGTCTCGGCGACGTGGCCTTCGAAGGCGCGTACCGCCAGATCAAGATCGACGAGGCCGCGAGCGTCCGTCTCACCGCGATCGACGGCGACGTCGAGGTCGGACGGCTGGGCGGCCCCGCGGAGATCAGCACCGCGAGGGGCGACATCCGGATCGCCGAGGCCTCGCGCGGCACGGTCGTGCTCCGCACCCAGTCCGGCGACATTTCGGTCGCCGCCGCCGCAGGCGTCTCGGCCACCCTGGACGCCGGCACCGACTACGGCCGTGTCAGCAACGCCCTCAAGAACGACGGCACCGCCGAACTCGACATCCGCGCCACCACCTCCCAGGGCGACATCACCGCCCGCAGCCTCTGAAGGAGCCGAAGCAGACCGTGGCTGCCCCGCACAGCAGCTGACCCGCACAGCAAAAGGGGCTGGCCCCGAGACCGTATGACACGGTCTCGGGGCCAGCCCCTTTCAGCTGACGCTGACTGGCTGCTTACACGTCCTTCGTCAGGTTCGGGCCGGAACCACCCGTGGCCTGCTCGATCGGCGGGACGTCCGGCAGCGGGNCCCCGAGACCGTATGACACGGTCTCGGGGCCAGCCCCTTTCAGCTGACGCTGACTGGCTGCTTACACGTCCTTCGTCAGGTTCGGGCCGGAACCACCCGTGGCCTGCTCGATCGGCGGGACGTCCGGCAGCGGGGACTTCTCCTCGCCGCGGAAGGTGAACTTCTGCTGCTCACCCTCGCCCTCGGTGTCGACGACCACGATGTGACCGGGGCGCAGCTCGCCGAAGAGGATCTTCTCGGAGAGGACGTCCTCGATCTCGCGCTGGATCGTCCGGCGCAGCGGCCGGGCGCCCAGGACCGGGTCGTAGCCGCGCTTGGCGAGCAGCGACTTGGCGGTCGAGCTGAGCTCGATGCCCATGTCGCGGTCCTTCAGGCGCTCGTCGACCTTGGCGATCATGAGGTCGACGATCTGGATGATGTCTTCCTCGGTGAGCTGGTGGAAGACCACGGTGTCGTCGACGCGGTTGAGGAACTCGGGGCGGAAGTGCTGCTTGAGCTCTTCGTTGACCTTGTTCTTCATGCGCTCGTAGTTGGTCTTCACGTCACCCTGGGCGGCGAAGCCCAGGTTGAAGCCCTTGGAGATGTCCCGGGTGCCGAGGTTGGTCGTCATGATGATGACCGTGTTCTTGAAGTCCACGACGCGGCCCTGGGAGTCGGTCAGGCGACCGTCCTCCAGGATCTGCAGCAGCGAGTTGAAGATGTCCGCGTGGGCCTTCTCGACCTCGTCGAAGAGCACGACGGAGAACGGCTTGCGGCGCACCTTCTCGGTGAGCTGGCCGCCCTCTTCGTACCCGACGTAGCCGGGGGGCGAGCCGAAGAGCCGCGAGACGGTGTGCTTCTCGCTGAACTCCGACATGTCGAGGGAGATCATCGCGTCCTCGTCGCCGAAGAGGAACTCGGCGAGGGTCTTGGACAGCTCCGTCTTACCGACACCGGACGGACCGGCGAAGATGAAGGAGCCACCGGGACGCTTGGGGTCCTTCAGACCGGCGCGGGTACGCCGGATCGCCTGGGAGAGCGCCTTGATGGCGTCCTCCTGGCCGATGACCCGCTTGTGGAGCTCGTCCTCCATGCGCAGCAGACGCGAGGACTCCTCCTCGGTGAGCTTGAAGACCGGGATGCCGGTGGCGGTGGCCAGGACCTCGGCGATGAGCTCGCCGTCGACCTCGGCGACGACGTCCATGTCGCCGGCCTTCCACTCCTTCTCCCGCTTGGCCTTGGCGGCCAGGAGCTGCTTCTCCTTGTCGCGCAGGGACGCGGCCTTCTCGAAGTCCTGGGAGTCGATGGCCGACTCCTTGTCCCGGCGGACGCCCGCGATCTTCTCGTCGAACTCGCGGAGGTCCGGCGGCGCGGTCATCCGGCGGATACGCATCCGGGAGCCGGCCTCGTCGATCAGGTCGATCGCCTTGTCCGGGAGGAAGCGGTCCGAGATGTACCGGTCCGCGAGCGTGGCCGCCTGGACGAGGGCCTCGTCCGTGATGGAGACGCGGTGGTGGGCCTCGTAGCGGTCGCGCAGACCCTTGAGGATCTCGATCGTGTGCGGCAGCGACGGCTCGGCGACCTGGATGGGCTGGAAGCGGCGCTCGAGGGCGGCGTCCTTCTCCAGGTACTTGCGGTACTCGTCGAGCGTGGTGGCGCCGATGGTCTGGAGCTCGCCACGGGCCAGCATCGGCTTCAGGATCGAGGCGGCGTCGATCGCGCCCTCGGCGGCGCCCGCACCCACCAGGGTGTGGAGCTCGTCGATGAACAGGATGATGTCGCCGCGGGTGCGGATCTCCTTGAGGACCTTCTTCAGGCGCTCTTCGAAGTCACCGCGGTATCGGGAGCCGGCGACCAGGGCGCCGAGGTCCAGGGTGTAGAGGTGCTTGTCCTTGAGGGTCTCGGGCACCTCGCCCTTGACGATGGCCTGGGCGAGTCCCTCGACGACGGCGGTCTTACCGACGCCGGGCTCACCGATCAGGACCGGGTTGTTCTTCGTACGGCGGGACAGCACCTGCATGACCCGCTCGATCTCCTTCTCGCGCCCGATGACCGGGTCGAGCTTGGATTCGCGAGCGGCCTGCGTGAGGTTCCGGCCGAACTGGTCCAGGACGAGCGAGGTCGAGGGGGTGCCCTCGGCCGGTCCACCGGCGGTGGCGGTCTCCTTGCCCTGGTAACCGGAGAGCAGCTGGATGACCTGCTGCCGCACCCGGTTGAGGTCTGCACCCAGCTTGACCAGGACCTGGGCGGCGACGCCCTCGCCCTCGCGGATCAGGCCGAGCAGAATGTGCTCCGTGCCGATGTAGTTGTGGCCCAGCTGAAGGGCCTCGCGGAGCGACAGCTCCAGGACCTTCTTGGCACGGGGGGTGAAGGGGATGTGGCCGGACGGGGCCTGCTGCCCCTGGCCGATGATCTCCTCCACCTGCTGGCGGACCGCCTCGAGCGAAATCCCGAGGCTCTCCAGGGCCTTAGCGGCGACACCCTCACCCTCGTGGATCAGGCCCAGGAGGATGTGCTCGGTGCCGATGTAGTTGTGGTTGAGCATCCGGGCTTCTTCCTGAGCCAGGACGACAACCCGCCGCGCGCGGTCGGTGAACCTCTCGAACATCGTTAATCGCTCCTCAGAGCGGTCAGGCAGTAAGGGGTCGGTCCCCTCCCTGTCCTTCCGCAGCTTAGTCCCGCAAGCGGGGACCGCTCATTCCAACTGCCGACACCCGTCGATGGCCTCCTGACCCCGAACGCCGACAACTACTCCAACCCAATGGTCCGAGACGATGTTCCCGCAGGCCAGGCAGTTACCCTCTTCGCCAGTACGCCGATGGCGAACGGGGGACGGCCAGGCCAGCGTGTCGCCCCTCCCCACTAGGAATGTCTTACCCGTAAGGACGGACACTCCATGCGGCGGACACCGGTTCCCTCCGCTACGGGCGAACACGCTTGCGCCCCCGAACGCGCCCGTACGCCCCCATAGCGGACACCCTGTGCATCCTCCACAGAACTAAGCGTAACCATGGAGGCTTTCCGGAGTTGCTCCTGACATGGTGCCCACCCCGCCCGCTTCCGTACCCGCCCCGCGCGGTCCGCTCCCTGAGGGCGACCTGGTGCGGCAGTGGTACGAGACCGAGCTGGGCTGGGCGACGGCGTCAGGGCCGCCCCTGCAGCTGCTGACGGGTCTGCGCTTCGATGTCCTGCAGATGCCCGCGGAGGCCGGCTACGCCGTGCTGCGGCGGCTGGGTGACGCGCTGCCGAAGGGCCCGGTGGCCCTGGCGGGCGACCTGCTGCAGCTGCTGGTCGCGGCGGGAAGCGCGGACGAACTGCCAGGGCTGCTCGACTGGCTGGAGTGGGGTTCGCTGGCGCTCGATCTGACCGCCTTCGGCGTGGGCGGCCGGATCACCGCACCACCGCCCCCCACCGGGCCGGGCCCGCAGGGGGCCGCCAGGTGGCTGCGGCCCCCCGAGCCGGGGTGCGAGGTGGAGCCGACGCTGCCGGCTTTCACCGGCTTCGGAAGGCGTGCGGACACGAACCAAGGCGCCGGCGGCACGGGTGCCGACTTCGTACGACTCGTGGACACAGCGGCAACGCAGTGCCACCGAGTCCGACTTCTGCGCGCCTGCGCTCAGCCGTTGGCCTTCTCGTAGGCCTCGCGGATGGACGCGGGAACGCGGCCGCGGTCGTTGACCTCGTAGCCGTTCTCCTTCGCCCACGCGCGGATCTGCGCGGTGTTCTCGCTGCCACCGGCAGCGGCGCGCGCCTTGCCACGACCACCCGAAGCACGGCCGCCAGTGCGCCGACCGCCCTTGACGTAGGGCTCCAGCTGCCCGCGCAGCTTCTCCGCGTTGGCGGTGGTGAGGTCAATCTCGTACGTCTTGCCGTCCAACGCAAACGTCACGGTCTCGTCTGCCTCGCCGCCGTCGAGGTCATCGACAAGAAGGACCTGAACCTTCTGTGCCACCGGATTTCCCTTCATCGATAACTTCAGAGACCGGTGCCAACGGCGCGCCCGCCGCTGTTTCACCGTCTCCGGTTATATGGAGTACGTCGGAAAGCAAACCGCTTTTCTCCGGAAAACACAAACCCCTGGGGAGAAGACGATGACTCAAGGCCCCGTGAAACATGCGCGTTTCGGACATAGCTACCGCGCCGGGGGCGCTTCGGTAACGGATCGGGAACGGGAAAACGCGTAGGCGATCACAGGTGCAGAAGCATCCGGCTGTTACCCAGGGTGTTCGGTTTCACTCGTTCGAGCCCGAGGAACTCGGCGACGCCTTCGTCATAGGAACGCAGCAGCTCGCTGTAGACATCTCCGTCGACCGGCGTCTCGCCAATCTCCACGAAGCCGTGCTTCGCGAAGAAGTCGACTTCGAAGGTGAGGCAGAATACCCGGCGCACACCGAGCCAGCGCGCCGTCTGGAGCAGCTTGCCGAGCAGCTGATGGCCCACTCCGGAGCCCTTGAGCTCGGGGTTCACCGCGAGGGTTCGCACTTCCGCCAGGTCTTCCCACATCACGTGCAGGGCGCCGCAGCCGACGACCTGTGCGTTGTCGTCGCGTTCCGCGATCCAGAACTCCTGGATGTCCTCGTAAAGCGTGACGGTCGCTTTGTCGAGCAGGATGCGTCGGCGTGTGTACGCGTCGAGGAGCTCGCGTACCGCCGGGACATCGCCGGTCCTCGCCCGGCGGATGGTGACGGCTTTGGCGGGGGCGTCGGGATACGCGGGGAGCTCTTCGGACATGAAGCGGACGTTATCGCCCCGCGTCGTCCGCCGCCGCGTCGGGGCTCTCGGGGCCCTGCACCATGCGCACCGCGTCCGCAAGCGCTTCCCGCTGCTTTGGCGACATCATCCCGAAGAAGGCGACGAGCGCGGCGGCCGGGTTGTCGCTCTGCGACCAGGCTTCGTTCATCAGTGCGGCCGCGTAGGCGGCGCGGGTGGAGACCGCCTCATATCGATAGGCCCTGCCTTCCGCTTCCCGGCGGACCCAGCCCTTCTGATGGAGATTGTCCAATACGGTCATGACCGTGGTGTACGCGATGGACCGTTCCTGCTGAAGGTCTTCCAGGACTTCTCGAACGGTGACGGGGCGGTTCCACTTCCACACCCGCGTCATGACCGCGTCTTCGAGTTCTCCCAATGGGCGAGGCACAGTAGTAACAATAGTGTGAGATGTGCCTCGGATGTGCTATTTGGCCAACAAAAAGGGCGTACGGCTCGAAAAGTGCGCGAGCCGTACGCGTCTGGGTGCCGGGGGCGGGGCCCGTCAGGCCTCGCTGGGCCCTGAGGGCGGGGCCGCCGAGAGTCCGGACTGGTGGACGCCTTCGGCGCGGAAGACGGCGGCGTCGACGGCTGCGTCCTCCTTGGCCTTGTTGGCGCCGCCCTGGGTCTTGACGAT
The DNA here is from genome assembly GCF_046540415.1 of Streptomyces sp. E11-3. Taxonomy (NCBI): domain Bacteria; kingdom Bacillati; phylum Actinomycetota; class Actinomycetes; order Kitasatosporales; family Streptomycetaceae; genus Streptomyces; species Streptomyces sp. E11-3. The sequence continues at coordinate 3,252,056 of NZ_JAZGRL010000001.1, forward strand.
CGTCACGATCAGACCGATGAAGAACGCGGCCATCACGACGGGGGGCAGGAGCGCGGAGACGTAGTCCATGCCCCCAGAGTAGCTATCCGACGGCGATCTTCTGCGGCGGGGCGGGGCGTTCCGGAGCCGGTTTGGGCGTGGGGGCGGCGGGGCGGCGGCNCCGCCGCGGCAGCGAACCGAACACCTCGGCAACGAACTCCGCCAACTCACCCCGGAGCCGTTCCACCTCCCCGAGCCTCATACCCCGCAGCATGCCCCCGACCAGCCAAGATCGGCACTCCTAACGAAGCACTACTAGGTCGTGTCGGTCGGCGCGGAGCTGCGGCGGGTGCGGTAGCGGTGGGCCGCCACTGTGGCGGCGAGCAGGGCTGCCAGGGCCATGCCCGTGGCGATGAGCGGGCCGCTGCCTGACGAACCGCTGGTGGACCCGGAGGCGGCCGGGGCCTGGTCCCCGCTGGTGTCGGGGGTCTGGGTGGGCTCGACCAGGGGGCCGCCTGTGGCCCGGGCCTCCAGGGGCGCCGTGTTGTTGGACCGGTCGGGGTCGTGGGCCGGGAACTTGGGGTTGTCGACGATCTCGACGCGGCCCACCGCGTCACGTACCCGCTGGTCGATGCGGAAGGTGAGGGTGACGGCCGCCGTGTCGCCGGGCGTCATTCCGCCACCGAGCCGGCAGTGGTAAGCCTTCGCGCCCGCTGTCTCTGGGCCGCACTCCCAGTCCAGCGGTTCCTCCAGATCCGGCTCCGGTGGTACGACCGTGGTGCCCTCGGGCGGAGTGACCTTGATCGTGGGGCGCTTGGGCTGGCCCGGACCGGCGTTGCGCATGCCCAGCCGCACCTCCACCGTCTGCCCCGTGCGGCCCTCGATGGGCTGTGCCATCGCCTGGAGGTCGGTGTCCAGCGACAATGTGGTGGGGATGGGCCTGCCGTACTCGACGAAGGCGGATGCGGGCCGCTCGACGGGGCGCAGCGACAACTCGGGGCCTGACCCGACCTGTTCGAGCTGGGCTGGATCGGCTCCGGGCCCGTCCTGCCACTCGTGGGCGACGCCTGGCAGGGAGGCGCTGTAGCTGATGTCGCCGTGGATCACCGTCTTGGACACGGAGATCGAGAACGGCTCCGAGACTTCGTACGCCTGACCCGGTTCAAGGGTCTGGTCGAAGGAGCAGTACGCCGTGGACTGGTCACCGGCCGTCCCATAGCGGCAGTTGCGGTACTGGACGGCTGCCTGGAGATGGTTGGTGTGCAGCATCAGGCCGAGGCCCTTGGCCGGGTACGCGCCCGCGTTGCGCAGCTCCGGCGTGAACGCGATGGTGGAGCCCGCCTTCAGGTTTTTCAGCGGCTTCTCCACACGCGTGTGGAGCGTGGGTCCCGCCACCCACACTTCGGTCTCGAAGGTCGAGTCCGGGACTCCGGGGGCGCTGAAGGTGTAGCGGAGCTTGCCGTGGGCGCCGAGCTTCGCGCCCGGTTTCGCCTCGATGTAGACGGCGTCCAGGAGCTTCGGCTTGCCGCTGGTGAGTGTGCCGAGATCGCAGGTGAAGGTGTACGTCGTACCGCCCGCGTGCTGTCCGCACTGCCTGCGGGAGCGCAGCTTGGCCTTGCCCTTGAGGTCGCTGGCGTCGATCTTCAGGGTGACGTCGGCACGTGCGGCGGCGCCCCCGGTGAGGCGCGGTTCGAGCCACAGGCGGGTGCCGCCGGTGGGGCCGACTCCCGGCTGGTTCAGGTAGTACGTCGTGGGGACGTCGAGCTCGATCGCCGGGTCGTCCGCGTGCGCGGGCGCGATCGCGCCGGTGAGCAGGGCGGCCGCGGTGAGCAGGGCGGCAGCACCCCGGCGGCGTATGAGACTCATGTGCTTGATCCCCCAGGAGACGCCAGACCCTAGCTACGTGCGATGTTGCGCTCGTAGACCAGGCGCAGCCCGATCAGCGTGAGCCAGGGCTCGTGTTCGTCGATGGCGGTGGACTCGCCGAGCACCATGGGGGCCAGACCGCCGGTGGCGATCACCGTGACGTCGTCGGGGTCGCCCGCGGGGCCCACCAGTTCGCGCGCCATGCGGCTGACGACGCCGTCGACCTGGCCCGCGAAGCCGTACAGGATGCCGGACTGCATGGCCTCGACGGTGTTCTTGCCGATCACGCTGCGCGGGCGGGTCAGTTCGATCTTGCGGAGCTGGGCGCCCTTGACGCCGAGCGCCTCGACGGAGATCTCGATGCCGGGGGCGATCGCGCCGCCCGCGTACTCGCCGCGCGCGGTGACTGCGTCGAAGGTGGTCGCTGTGCCGAAGTCGACGACGATCGCCGGGCCGCCGTACAGCTCTATCGCCGCCACCGCGTTGATGATGCGGTCGGCACCGACCTCCTTGGGGTTGTCCGTGAGGACCGGCACGCCCGTCTTGACGCCGGGCTCGACCAGTACGGCGGGCACGTCGCCGTAGTAGCGGCGGGTGACCTCGCGCAGCTCGTGCAGGACGGAGGGGACGGTGGCGCAGATGGCGATGCCGTCGATGCCGTCGCCCAGCTCTTCGCCGAGCAGCGGGTGCATACCCATCAGGCCGTTGAGCAGGACGGCCAGTTCGTCGGCGGTGCGGCGGGCGTCGGTGGAGATGCGCCAGTGCTCGACGATCTCCTCGCCGTCGAACAGGCCGAGGACGGTGTGGGTGTTGCCGACGTCGATGGTGAGCAGCATCAGACGTTCGCCTCACGCAGGTCGAGACCGATGTCGAGGATCGGCGACGAGTGGGTGAGCGCGCCCACCGCGAGGTAGTCGACGCCGGTCTCGGCGTAGGCGCGGGCGGTGTCGAGGATGAGGCGTCCGGAGGACTCGAGCAGGGCGCGTCCCTGGGTGAGGGCGACCGCTTCGGCGGTCTCCTCGGGGGTGAAGTTGTCCAGGAGGATCAGGTCGGCGCCCGCGTCCAGGACGGCGCGCAGCTGGTCGAGCGTGTCGACCTCGACCTCGATCGGCACGTTGGGGAATCGCTCCCGTACGGCCTTGAAGGCGGCTGCCACGCCGCCGGCCGCGACCACGTGGTTGTCCTTGACCAGCGCGGCGTCGGAGAGGGCCATGCGGTGGTTGACGCCGCCGCCGCAGCGCACCGCGTACTTCTCCAGGGAGCGCAGTCCGGGGGTGGTCTTGCGGGTGTCGCGGACCTTGGCCTTCGTGCCGTCGAGCGTGTCCGCCCACGCGCGCGTGGCGGTCGCGATGCCGGAGAGGCGGCACAGGATGTTCAGCGCGCTGCGTTCGCCGGTGAGCAGGTCGCGGGTGCGGGTGGTGACCGAGATCAGCTTCTGTCCAGCCTCGACGCGGTCGCCGTCCTCGACGTGCCGCTCGACCTCGAACTCGTCGGCGCAGACCACCGAGAGGACCGCTTCGGCGACGCGCAGGCCCGCGACGACACCGTTCTCGCGGGCCGTGAAGTCTCCGGTGGCGACGGCGTCCTCGGGGATCGTGGCGACGCTGGTGACGTCCACACCGCCCGCCAGATCCTCCGCGATCGCCATGTGGGCGATGTCCTCGACCTCCACCGGGTCGAGTCCGGCATCGGCGAGCAGGCCCGCCAGGGAGGGGTCGAGACCGCACTCCATGGGGTCGAGTTCGCCGTCTGACGCTACGAGGTCGCCGTCCGCCGCACAGCCGCAGGCGTCGCCGCAGCCGCCCGCGTTCGGGGCGAGCGGGAGCTCGGAGCTGTCGGGGGTGCCTGGGGTGCTGGGGGCGCTCACTTCGGTCACTGCTCCTGCGTCCTGGTGGGGGGAAAGTCGGGTGTGTCGGTGGTGTGTACGGCGAGGGTGCGATCCGGGTTCAGGCGTACGACGATGTGGCGCCGCCAGTCCGTGTCGGCGCGCTCCGCGTGGTCCTCGCGCCAGTGGCAGCCGCGGGTCTCCTCGCGGCGCTGGGCGGCGGCGACGAGCACACGCGCGACGCAGAGCAGGTTGGTGGTCTCCCACGTGTCGGTGCCGGGCTCCGCGGTCTTGCCGTTCTCGGCGAGCTCGCCGCGCGCCTCGGTGTGGATCCGCTGCAGCTCGGCCGCCGCGGCGGCGAGGCTCTCGGCGGAACGCAGCACCCCGGCGCCGGTGGTCATGATCCGCTGGATGGCGAAGCGGGCCTCGGCGGGGAGCAGTGGGTGGGCCGGGATCTCGGGGGTCGGGACCGGGGTCGGTGTCGGCTTCGGCTTGGACTCCACGCGCGCGTGGGCGGTGATGTCGTCCGCGATGCGTTCGGCGTAGACCAGGCCCTCAAGCAGGGAGTTGGAGGCCAGGCGGTTGGCGCCGTGCACGCCGGTGCAGGCGACCTCGCCGCAGGCGTAGAGGCCGTTGACCGTGGTGCGGCCCAGCCGGTCGGTGCGGACGCCTCCGGACGCGTAGTGGGCGGCCGGGCCAGCCGGTCGGTGCGGACGCCTCCGGACGCGTAGTGGGCGGCCGGGGCGACGGGGATCGGCTCGGTCACCGGGTCGATGCCGTGGGCGCGGCAGGCGGCGAGGATCGTGGGGAACCGGGTGGCCCACATCTCGGCGCCGAAGTGCCGGGCGTCCAGGTACATGTGCTCGGCGCCCTGCTCGGCCATGCGGCGCATGATGGCCTTGGCGACGATGTCCCGGGGCGCCAGCTCGGCCAGTTCGTGTTGGCCGAGCATGAAGCGGGTGCCGTCGGCGTCGACCAGGTGGGCGCCCTCGCCGCGTACCGCCTCGGAGACCAGCGGCTGCTGGCCCTCGGCGTCCGGGCCGAGGAAGAGCACCGTGGGGTGGAACTGCACGAACTCCAGGTCGCTGACCTCCGCTCCGGCCCGCAGCGCGAGGGCCACGCCGTCGCCCGTGGAGACCGAGGGGTTGGTGGTGGCCGAGAAGACCTGGCCCATGCCGCCGGTGGCGAGCACCACCGCGGGCGCGTGCACCGCGCCGACGCCGTCGTGCTGGCCCTCGCCCATGACATGCAGGCTGACCCCGGCCGCGCGGCCGTCGGCATCCGTCAGCAGGTCCAGGACCAGGGCGTTCTCGATGGTGCGGATGCCACGCGCGCGTACCGCCTCGACCAGGGCGCGGGAGATCTCCGCGCCGGTCGCGTCGCCGCCCGCGTGCGCGATACGGCGCCGGTGGTGGCCGCCCTCGCGGGTGAGCTCGATCTCGCCGGATGCCGAGGTGTCGAAGTGGGCGCCGGTGGCGATGAGTCGGCGTACCGCGTCGGGGCCTTCGGTGACCAGGAGCCGTACCGCCTCCTCGTCACAGAGGCCCGCGCCCGCCACCAGGGTGTCGTCCAGGTGCTGTTCGGGTGTGTCGCCGTCGCCGAGTGCGGCCGCGATACCGCCCTGCGCCCAGCGGGTCGAGCCGTCGTCCAGGCGGGCCTTGGTGACGACGACGGTACGCAGGCCCGAGGTCGCGCAGCGCAGGGCGGCCGTGAGGCCTGCCACGCCGGAGCCGACGACGACCACGTCGGCCTCGATGGCCCAGCTGGGGGCGGGGGCGTGCAGCCGTATGCCGGTGCCGTTCACCGAGGGGCCGTTCACGGGACTCATGAAGCGGCTCCGAACGTGAGAGGGAGGTTGTCGATCAGCCGGGTCGTGCCGACCCGTGCGGCGACCGCGAGGATCGCATCGCCCGTGAAGCCGTCCGGGACCTCGGTGAAGTCGGCCGGGTCGACCAGGGCCAGATAGTCCAGTACGAGGGGCGTCTTGGCGACCGCCGCGTCGTCCAGTACGGACCTGGCGGCCGCGCGGACCGCGGCGGGGACACCGAGCGAGGCCTGCGCGACCGCGTGCGCGTCGGCCGCGGCGCGGGCCTCTCCCAGCGCGCTCAGGGCGACCGCGCGCTCGCGCGCTGCGGGTGTCGTCACCGCGCGCGCGTGCAGGGCCTGCTGGGCGGCGAGCCGGTCGCGGCCCGCGAACAGGGCGGTGGACAGGGCGAGCGCGGTGTGGCGCTCGGCCGGCGAGAGATAGCGGTTGCGGCTGGACAGGGCCAGACCGTCCGCCTCGCGCACGGTCGGTACGCCGACGATCTCCACCGGGAAGTTCAGATCACGCGCCATGCGGCGGATCAGGGCGAGCTGCTGGGCGTCCTTCTGCCCGTACAGCGCGGCGTCGGGCGCGGTGAGGTGCAGCAGCTTGGCGACGACGGTGAGCATGCCGTCGAAGTGTCCTGGGCGGGTGCGGCCTTCGAGCAGCTCGCCCATGGGGCCCGCGGTGATGCGGACCTGCGGCTCACCGCCGGGGTAGACCTCGTCGAGGGAGGGGGCGAACACCAGGTCCGCACCGGACTGTTCGGCGACCTTGAGGTCGGCGTCCAGGGTGCGCGGGTAGCGGTCCAGGTCCTCGCCCGCGCCGAACTGGAGCGGGTTGACGAAGACGGTGACCACGACCTGCCCCTGCGGGCCGACCAGTTCGCGGGCCTGCCGGACCAGGGTCGCGTGGCCCTCGTGCAGGGCACCCATCGTCATCACGACGGCTCGGCGGCCCGCCGGGGCCTGCTCCGGGCGCGCGTGGCCGTGGAGTTCGGCGGCGGTGTGCACCAGTGTGGTCATCGGGTGCCTCCCTCGGTGCTGCCCTGGCCCTCGTGGGACAGGACGCCCAGCAGGTCCTCGGCGAGCTCGGGCTTGAGCAGGCCGTGGGCCAGCGCGCGGTCGGCGGTGGCCCGCGCCATCGCCAGGTAGCCGGCGACCGTCCCCGGGGCGTGCTCGCGCAGCTGGGCGACATGGGCGGCGACCGTGCCGGCGTCCCCGCGCGCGACGGGTCCGGTGAGCGCGCCGTCGCCGGAGCGCAGCGCGTTGTCGAGCGCGGCTCCGAGCAGCGGGCCGAGCATCCGGTCCGGGGCCTCGACGCCCGCCTGCCGCAGCAGGTCCATGGCCTCGGCGACCAGGGTGACCAGGTGGTTCGCGCCGAGCGCGAGGGCCGCGTGGTAGAGCGGGCGGGCCGCTTCCTCGATCCACTCGGGCTCGCCGCCCATCTCGATGACCAGCGCCTCGGCGGCGAGCCGCAGCTCCTCGGGTGCGGTCACACCGAAGGAGCAGCCGGCCAGCCGCTGGACGTCCACGGGGGTGCCGGTGAACGTCATGGCGGGGTGCAGGGCCAGCGGCAGCCCACCGGCGCGCAGCACCGGGTCGAGCACCTTGGTGCCGTACCGCCCCGAGGTGTGCACGACCAGCTGTCCCTGCCGTACGGCGCCCGTTTCGGCCAGGCCTTCGACGAGTCCCGGCAGTGCGTCGTCCGGCACGGTGAGCAGGACGAGGTCGGCGCGCTCGAAGACCTCGGCGGGCGACACCAGCGGCACGTCGGGCAGGAGCACGGCGGCGCGGCGCACGGAGGCCTCGGAGACCCCGGACGCGGCGACCGGGCGGTGCCCCGCGAGCTGCAAGGACGCCGCGAGCGCGGGTCCGACCCGACCGGCGCCCACGACGCCGACGGTGAGCCGGGCAGGGCGGTCCTTCGGGTCCTGTGGGTGACCCGGTTGCTGAGATGCGTTCACGCGTCGACGGCCTTCCGTTCCAGTCCGCTCGGGGTACCGGACGATTTCTCGTCATGTTAACGCGAGGTGTTCGGGCGAGGCTCGGGTTGTCCACAGGCCCAGGGGCCCGGAAAGGTTATCCACAGGCGTGGGGAAAAGTGTGGGTGCGGCAGACGCATGTACGAGACGATCTCTGGATGACCGAGAGCGACGGAGCCGAGCGGGGGGAGCACAACGTGCCGGATGAGCGGGAGCGGCGACAGGCCGCGTTCCGGGGCGCGACACGGGTCCTGTCCCGGGCCGGGGCCGCCGCCCCGCTCGGGGAGCGGCTGGCACGGCTGGCCGCGGACGCGTCCAGCGTCTACGACCTGGACCAGTCGGCCGACATATACGGCGACGGGGTCGTGGCGGAGGTGGAACGCCGGGTGGCCGGGCTGCTCGGCAAGGAGGCGGCCGCGTTCTTCCCCACCGGGACCATGGCCCAGCAGGTCGCGCTGCGCTGCTGGGCGGGGCGTACGGGGAACAGCACGGTCGCGCTGCATCCGCTCGCACACCCCGAGCGGCACGAGCGGGGAGCGCTCGGCGCGGTGAGCGGACTGCGCACGGTCCACCCCACGCGCGAGCCGCGGCTGCCATCGGCGGACGAGATACGGGACTTCGACGAGCCCTTCGGGACGCTGATGCTGGAGCTGCCGCTCCGGGACGCGGGTTATGTCCTCCCCACCTGGGAGGAGCTGTCCGAGACGGTCGAGGCGGCGCGGGAGCGGGACGCGGTCGTGCACTTCGACGGGGCGCGGCTGTGGGAGTCCACCGCGCACTTCGGGCGGCCGCTGGACGAGATCGCCGCCCTCGCGGACAGCGTGTACGTGTCGTTCTACAAGTCGCTGCAGGGGCTCGGCGGCGCGGTACTGGCCGGTCCCGAGACGCTGGTCGAGGAGGCGCGGACCTGGCGGCACCGGTACGGCGGCCAGGTGTTCCAGCAGTTCCCGACCGCGCTGTCGGCGCTGCTCGGCCTGGAGCGGGAGCTGCCCCGGCTACCGGCGTACGTCGCCCACGCGCGCGTGGTCGCCGACGCGCTGCGGGACGGGTTCGCGGCGGCGGAGGTGCCGTGGGTGCGGGTACATCCCGAGGTGCCGCACACTCACGAGTTCCAGCTGTGGCTGCCGTACCCGCCCGAGGTCCTGAACAAGGCGGCGCTCGCCCAGGCCGAGGAGACCAAGACCGCGCTCTTCCGGTACTGGGACGCGGCCGGTCCCGGGCTTTCCTACACCGAGGTGTCGGTGACGGGCGAGGGCCTGGAGTGGACCGCGGACGACGTCCGGGCCGCGGCCCTGGAGTTCGTACGGCGGGTGGGTACGGCGGCCGGGAGTGCGTGAGAGCCGTTCAGAGCCTGTCTTTGAACCCCCGTCGTCCGCGCGAAGCGCGGGCGCAGCGCCCGCCGCGAAGCGGCTGATGTCCCGGCGGTGCGTGCTCTCGGCGTGCGGCGTCGCAGGTCATGAATGGGGTCTCCCCTGCTCAGGGGGGCACCTCCCGCTCGAGCGGAGCCGAGAGTGGGGGAGAAGCCGAGAGCTTGGAGAAGGAGCCACCTGTCCTGCGACGCCGTGCGCCGAGAGTGCGTGCCGGGCGTCGGGGCGCAGGCGGGGGTTCAAAGACAGGCTCTCAGGGGGACTCACGCGGCGCGCCCCCTGAAGAGCCGCGCGAGGAAACCCCGGTGGCGCCTGGCGACGGCCACGCGGGGCGCGTCGCGCAGCTCTTCGAGCAGGCGCCGGTCGTAGCTGCCCGGCGCGGGCACGTGGGGTTCACCGTGCTGGAGTGCGCGGTAGGAGTCCAGGGCGTACTGGGTGGTGATGCTCATGACGGTCCCCTCGATTCAGGTCGGCGCGGCGCGGCGCGGTGCGGTGCGGTGCGGGTGAGGTGGGTCGAACGGTGTCGACGTCATTGAGACTCCGCCCGACCCCGCACCCCGGTCACGCCGATTGATGAGAGCCGTCAATCGGCGCGGACGGTGTCAGACCCCGGGTGCACCATGGGGATGTGAGCGTGACCATCGACATCTCCGGACTGCCGCCCGAGCGGGTCACCGCCCTGCCCTCACCGCTGACCGAGCTGGGCATGGCGCTGCACGCGCTGACCGAACCCGGGCACCACCCGGGTCTGCAGGGCTGGGCGACCGCCACGGCCACCCGGCTCGACCCCTGTCTCGCCGACCGGCTCTCCGAGGCCGAGTTCCTGTGGCGCAGCTCGTTCTCGGACATCTTCCTGCCGTTCGCCGGGATACCGGGCGGCACCGCCGTGCCCGGCGCCACGCTCGGCGAGGAACTGGACCAGCTGGACAAGCTGAGTGACAGTCAGTTCGTGGACGCGGCCCTGGAGTTCACCTGCCAGCCCACGTACGGCACCCCCGCACACCCGGACCCGCTGACCGACCCCGCCACCCGGCAGCGCGCCTTGGACCTGTCCGCGACCCGCGGCGCGCGGCAGGTGAACTTCACCCGGCGCCTCCTGGACGACCCACCGGCCGTCCGGCGCTGGTTCCGGGAGCTGATGGAGGACTGCGACGCGGCGTTCTTCGCGGACACCTGGGCCCGCCTCGGCCCGGAACTCGCCGCCGATGCCCGGCACAAGAACGAGCTGCTCAAGCGGCGAGGGCTCACCGAGGCGCTGGCCGCGACCTCCAAGGCCGTCACGCTCGACGAGCGGACCTCCATCGTCTCCGTCGACAAGCTCGCCGACGGCCACACCCGTACCGCGGGCGGCGGACTCCTGCTGGTGCCGACCAGCCTCGGCTGGCCGCACCTGATGGTGCTGCACCGCTACGCCTGGCAGCCGGTGATCCACTATCCGGTCAGCACCTCCGCGCTGTCCGCCCGTTCATCGGTGCAGGAGCTGACCCGGCGTATGGAGGCCCTGGCACACCCGGCGCGGATGCGGCTCTGCCGGTATCTGGCCCGTGGCCCGCACACCACCGGCGAGTTGGCGGACGCGCTCGGCATGAGCGCGCCCGAGATATCCCGGCACCTGGCCGTCCTGAAGAAGGCCGGGCTGCTCACTTCGGAGCGGCGCGGGCGCTATGTNCGGGGCGGGCACGGAGGGCACGCAGGGCACCCAGGCCGGGGCGGGCACGGAGGGCACGCAGGGCACCCAGGCCACGGAAGGCGCGCCCGCCGCGGCGCCGCGACTGCTGACGCAGCGGGAGGCGCTCCACGGGCTCGGGGTCCGGGGTGCGCGGCCACCGCTCTCGCTCGCTTCGAGCGACCCTGTGGGCTATCTGCGGCGGCTGTCCGGCGCGGGCGAAGCCGCCGAGCTCACCGCGGTGGGCGGGCTCGGGGACTTCGGGTGGCTGATGCAGCCCGTCGGGGCCGACACCGCCGTACTGCCCGAGCTACTTGTCGACGTCACCGACGACGAAGAACAGTGAGCCCAGGATCGCCACCATGTCGGAGATCAGCGTGCCGGGCAGCAGCTCGGTGAGCGCCTGGATGTTGTTGTACGACGCCGAGCGCAGCTTCAGCCGGTACGGCGTCTTCTCGCCCTTGGAGACCAGGTAGTAGCCGTTGATCCCGAGCGGGTTCTCGGTCCAGGTGTAGGTGTGGCCCTCGGGGGCCTTCAGCACCTTCGGCAGCCGCTGGTTGATCGGCCCCGGCGGCAGTTCCGCGAGGCGGTCGAGGCAGGCGTCCGCGAGGTCGAGGCAGTTGTGGCTCTGCTCCAGGAGGCACTCGAAGCGGGCCAGGCAGTCGCCCTCCTGGCGGGTCGCGACCTTCAGTACTGACTGCAGCTCGCCGTAGGCCAGATACGGCTCGTCACGCCGCAGGTCGAAGTCGACGCCACTGGCGCGGGCGATCGGACCGCTCACGCCGTACGCGTGGGCCACCTCGGGGGTCAGGACGCCCACGCCCCTGGTGCGCGCCCGGAAGATCTCGTTGCCCATGACGAGACGGTCGTACACGTCGATCCGCGACCGGACGGACGCGACCGTGTCGCGCACCCGGCCGAGCCAGCCCGCGGGGAGGTCCTCCTTGAGCCCGCCGACCCGGTTGAACATGTAGTGCATCCGGCCGCCGGAGACCTCCTCCATGACGGCCTGCAGCTCCTCGCGCTCCCTGAAGGCATAGAACACCGGGGTGATTCCGCCCAGTTCCAGCGGGTACGAACCAAGGAACATCAGGTGGTTCAGCAGGCGGTTCAGCTCGGCCAGCAGGGTCCGCGTCCAGACCGCGCGCTCCGGCACCTCCATGCCGAGCATCCGCTCGACGCCGAGCACCACGCCGAGTTCGTTGGAGAAGGCGGAGAGCCAGTCGTGGCGGTTGGCCAGCATCACGATCTGCCGGTAGTCGCGGGCCTCGAAGAGCTTCTCCGCGCCGCGGTGCATATAGCCGATCACCGGCTCCGCGTGCTGGATGCGCTCGCCGTCGATGACCAGGCGCAGGCGCAGTACACCGTGAGTGGACGGATGCTGGGGCCCGATGTTGAGCACCATGTCCGTGCTCTCCGCTGCGCCGCCGATGCCGACCATGGTCTCCGTCTTGGGCGTCATGGGGACAGTCTGTCGTACGTAGGGTGGATGCATGGAGACGGGGACGGCAGAGATGCCGCACACACCGGACGAGTCGGGCGCCGAACCGGCCTGGACCGGGCTGCCGCGCGCTCTGCTGAAGCTGCGCAGACTGGTGCTCGTGCTGTGGCTGGCGCCGCTGACCGTGGCCACGGGGGTCCTGCTCTGGGTGTTCGCCGGGCCCGGCTGGGCCGTCTTCGCGCTGCTGCCGGGGGGCCTGGCGGCGTGGGGTTGGGTGCTGCTCGGGCGCAACTGGCGCTCCTGGCGGTACGCGGAGCGCGCCGACGACCTGCTCATCAAGCGCGGGGTGCTGTGGCGTGAGGAGACGGTCGTGCCGTACGGGCGGATGCAGCTCGTGGAGGTGACCTCGGGGCCGCTGGCGCGGAAGTTCGGGCTGGCGAGCGTGCAGTTGCATACGGCAGCCGCCCTGACGGACGCGACGATTCCGGGGCTGGACCCGGAGGAGGCCCAGCGGCTGCGGGACCGGCTGACCGAGCTGGGCGAGGCCCGATCGGCGGGGCTGTGAGCACGCCGCAGTCCGGGGCCGACGACGTACGGGAGCCCGAAGCCGCGCGGGAGCCCGAAGCCGTACAGGATTCCCCTGACGTACGGGATTCCCCTGACGTACGGGATTCCCCTGACGTACGGGATTCCCCTGGCGTACGGGAAGCCGAGCCCGTGTCCGAACCCGACGGGCGGCGGGAGCGGCGGCTGCACCCCGTCACGCCGCTGCGCCGGGCCTGGGCCCCGATAGCGGTGCTCGCGGGCACGGCGCTGCACGACCCCAACCGGACGCAGCGCCAGCTCACCGAGCTGACCTTCACCTCGCTGCTCATCATGCTCGCGGTCGTCGTCCCGCTCGCGGGTCTCTACGGCTTCCTGAGCTGGTGGGTCACCCACTTCTCGGTCACCGACACCGAACTGCGCATCCGCACCGGGCTGCTGTTCCGGCGCACCGCGCACATCAGGCTCGACCGGCTGCAGGCCGTGGACGTCACCCAGCCGCTGCTGGCCCGCTTCTTCGGCGTCGCCAAACTCAAGATGGATGTCATCGGCACCGACTCCAAGGACGAGCTGGCCTATCTGAGCGAGCGGGACGCCAGAGCCCTGCGCGCCGAACTCCTCGCGCGCGCCGCCGGGTTCGCGCCGGAGACCGCGCACGAGGTGGGCGAGGCGCCGGTACAGCACCTGGTGTACGTCCAGCCGCGCGCCCTGGCCGTCTCGATGGTGCTCACCGGTTCGGTGTGGGCGCTGGTACTGGCCGGTGTGGTGATCCCGGTGGTGGGGGGGGGGGGGGGGCCGGTGTGGTGATCCCGGTGGTGCTGTGGGTGGCCACCCACAGCGTGGGACTGCTGATCGCGACCGGACTGCCGCTGCTCGGCATGGCCGGGGCGAGCAGCATCGGGCGGTTCGTGAAGGAGTATGGCTGGACGGTGGGCGAGTCCCCGGACGGGCTCCGTATCGACCACGGGCTGCTCGACAAACTGCACGAGACCGTGCCGCCGGGGCGGGTGCAGACGGTGCACATCGTGGAGCCACTGCTGTGGCGGCGGCGCGGCTGGGTGCGGGTCGAGCTGGATGTGGCCGGGTCGTCCAACAGCCTGCTGGTACCGGTGGCGCCGCGTGATGTCGCTGAGTCGCTGATCGCCCGGGTGCTGCCGGGGGTGACGGTGCCGCACGAGGTGAGCCCCGCGCCGCGCCGCGCGGCCTGGGTCACGCCGGTCTGGTGGCGGGGGTACGGACTCCAGGTCACCGACAGCGTCTTCGTGGCCCGCAAGGGGCGGCTGACCCGGCGCCTCTCGCTCGTGCCGCACTCCAAGGTGCAGAGCGTCCGGCTGAGCCAGGGCCCGTGGGAGCGCAGGCACGGGATCGCGGACATCACCGTGGACACCGGTGCCAACAAGACGGTCACGGCCAGGCGCCGCGACGCCGACGAGGCGGCGGCCCTCCTCTCATCCCAGGCTGACCGCTCCCGCACCGGCCGCCGCGAGGCCCGCCCCGACCGCTGGATGGCGTGAGGGGCAGAGGGGACAAGGGGGCCGACGGGCAGCAGCGGGGTGGGTGTTACGAGATCGCGCTGCGGAGTTCGCTCATGTTGAGCTGTTCGGTCTCGTCATGTTCCGTGAGGTCGATGACCTGGCCCACCACGCGCTGATCCGCACTCAGCGGCTTGCCGTCCGCGTCCGCGTCGTCCGTGCCCAGGTCCGTGTCCGTGCCCAGGTCTGCATCCGTGCCCGTGTCCGAGTCCATGCCCGCGGACTCCGCCTTGTGGATGGCCAGGGCCTCCTCGCCCACCACGTCCGCGAGGTCCTCCTTCTCCATGGCCCGCCCCGCCGACTGCGTACCGAAGAAGTCGAAGCCGCCCTCCGCGCCGCGCCGTACCGGCGTGTGCGGTACGACGGCCGCTGCGGCCGGAACGGTGTAGTGCCCGGCGGCCGCCCGCTCGTGCACGGCGACCGCCTCGGGCTTCCCCTGCCCCGCGTCCGCCTCCTCGTCCGCGGCACCGTTCCGCGCGAGCCTGTCGAGCGCGCGGTTGGCGCGCGCGTACAGCGCGGAGTGCGGCACGCCTGACGGCACGGCGGCACGGGGCCCCGGCGGTACGGCGGCGCGGGACGCGCCGTCGGCGGGCGGCAGCGCCTTGGTCGGCTCGGCCGCCTCGATCGCGAGCTGCCGACGCCCCTCCAGGGCGCTGGCGCGCTCGGTCTCCGCGGTGGCGTACCGCCGCAGCAGCGCGGCGTGCTCGCTGCGCAGGGCGGCCAGTTCGACACGCTTGGCCCGGATCTTGGCCTCCAGCTTCCCGCGCAGTTCCCGGGACTCCTCAAGGTCGGACTCCAGCTCGGCCGTCCGCTCCTCGTACCGCCACCCGTCGCTCGTCCTGGCGCGGGTGAGCTCCGCGACCCGCTTGCCGGCCTGCAGGTCCCACTGGCGCATCACGACCGCGCCCACCACAGCGGCGGCCGCGGCGGCCGCGGCCAGCGCGCGGAGCATCACGGGTTCCGCGAACAGCCAGGCGGCTGCCGCACACACGACGGCGGCGCCTGCGACCCCGGAGGGGGGAAGCAGCCGGTGCAGGGGTGGGGAATGGCGGTGGCGTCCACGTGGCATGGCCAAAAACTTACCGTGCGTGCGCACGGCGCGGGGCCCCGCCCACCAATCTCCCGCAACTTTCGCCGCCCCAGGCTCGGGACTACTTCTTGAGCAGCCCCTTGGACTCCAGATACTCCTTCGCCGCGTCCGCCTCCTTCACGCGTTCCGCGTCGACCTTGCGGTTGAGTTCCACGAGGTCCTCGGTGGTCAGTGTGTCCGTCAACTTCCCCAGTACGTCGGCTATCCCGGCACCGCCCGCGTCCTTGGCGTTCACCACGGGGACGATGTTGTCCGCGTTCTGCAGCTTCTTGTCGTCCTCAAGCAGGACGAGGTCGTAGTTGTCCAGCGTCGCGTCCGTCGTCGTGGTCAGCATCATCTGGTCGGTGCCGTCCTGGACGGCCTTCTTGGACTGCGGGCTGCCGACGCCCTTGGGGTCGATGCCCGCCACGTCGATGCCGTACGAATTCTTCAGGCCGGGCGCGCAGAACGGCCGGACCTCGCACTCGTCACCGGCCGCGATCCTGACCTTCAGCTTCGACTTGCCGAGATCCGAAAGAGTCTTGAGGTTGTGCTTCTTCGCGTATTCCTTGCTCACCGCGAAGGCGTTCTGGTCGACCGCCTCGCCCGGCGGCAGCACCTTCAGCCCGCGCGGCTCAGCGAGCTTCTTCAACCCGGCCACCGTGTCGTCCACATCGCTGGAGGCGACGGGCTTCTCCTCCGGCGCCTTCGGGCCGTTCTCCTTGGCGTTCAGGAATTCGGCGAGCGTCGCGGCGTATTCCGGCATGACATCGATCTGGCCCTTCTCCAGGGAAGGCTCATAGATCTCGCGGTTCTCCACGGTCTTGATCGATGTGCTGTATCCGGCGTCGCTGAGCAGCTGTGCGTAGAGCTCCGCCAGCACCTTGGACTCGGTGAACTTGGCCGCGCCCACCACCAGCGAGCCCTTCTTCTCCTTGCCGTCCGCCTTGCCGGAGCCCTTGTCCTCCAGGCTGTCGCCGCCGCAGGCCGTGAGCCCTACGGACAGCGCCAGGGCGCCGAGCACCGCCCCGGCCATGCGCGCACCGCGCGGGAACGTCTTCATGTGGAACCACCATCCGTAGGGATCTGTCACGCCGTTACGTCTACGTCGTCATGCGTTGTTGCGCGCTGGCGTCTGGCGCCCCCGCATCGGGTCGCACCACCGGCCCGCCAGCACCAGTAGCGCCTCCACCAGCAGCGCGAGCGCCGCGACCAGCACGGCACCGGCCACCACCTGAGGCGTGTCCTGCAGGTTGAAGCCCTCCGTGATGATCCGGCCCAGGCCGCCCTGGCCCGCCATCGCGGCCAGCGTGGCCGTGGCGACCACCTGGACCGCGGCGGACCGCAGCCCGGTCATGATCAGCGGGTAGGCGAGGGGGAGTTCGACCCGCAGGAAGAGCTGGCGGCCGCTCATCCCCATCCCCCGCGCCGCCTCCACCACCGCCCGGTCCACCTCGCGCATCCCGATGTAGGCGTTGGTCAGCAGCGGCGGCACCGCGAACAGCACCAGCGCGATCAGCGTGGGCAGATCGCCGTACCTGCCCAGCGGCGTGAGCGTCAGGAGCACCAGCACCGCGAGCGTGGGTATCGCCCGCCCCGCGTTGGAGATGTTCACCGCGAGCCCACCCCCCTTGCCCAGGTGGCCGAGCAGCAGCGCGATCGGCAGCGCGATGAGGCAGGCCACCACCAGACAGGTCCCGGTGAAGTACAGGTGCTCGCCGAGCCGGCTCCAGACGCCCTTCTCGCCCTGCCAGTTGGCACCGGTCGTCAGCCAGTCGTACGCCTGAGGGATCACGTTCATCTCTTACCCGGCCGCCTCTGTCACCTCAGGCGTGGGCGCGAAGGCCGCCCGCGCCGTACGTATTCGGGTCCAGGGCGTCAGCCACCGCTGCAGCCCGAGCAGCAGCAGATCGGCGGCGACCGCGAGCAGGACGCACAACACCGAAGCCGTCAGCACCTGCGCTTTGAAGTCGGTCTGCAGCCCGGACATGATCAGCCCGCCCAGACCGCCGTAGTCCACGATCGCGCCAACGGTCGTCATCGCGACGGTGGAGACCGTGGCGATCCGTACCCCCGCGAACAGCGCGGGCAGCGACAGCGGCAGTTCGACCTCCCACAGCAGGCGCCACGAGCCGTACCCCATCCCGCGCGCCGCCTCCCGGGCGTCGTCGGGGACGGCTTCGAGTCCGGCCAGGATGTTCCGTACCAGGATCGTCAGTGAGTACAGCACCAGGCCGGTGACGACCAGCGAGGCGGAAAGCCCGAACACCGGCAGCAGCAGCGAGAACATGGCCAGCGACGGAACCGAGTACAACACGGTGGTCAGCCCGAGCACCGCGCCCGCGAAGGCGCGCCGCCTGCGTGCGAACAGCGCCAGCGGAAAGGCGATCAGCAGCCCGATGACCACCGACACCACGGTGATGCCCAGGTGTTGGACCGTCGCGTCGGTCAGCTCCTGGCTGCGCGTGCGCAGGTACTCACCGCACACCCAGTCATTGGCCACCAGGCAGTTGGGCTCACTCACCCCGCCGCACCTCCCCCGCTCCCCGATCCCGTCCACGACCCGCGCCCGCACCCCGCGGCCCCGAACGCGCGTCTGACAACTCCCGACGACCCTAACCCTGAGTACTGACAATCGCCGAGAGTCGCCGTCGTACAGCACCATGGTGGGCACAGCGAGCCCACCACAATGGGGAGTCATGATCCGGTTCGAGCACGTCAGCAAGCGGTACCCGGACGGCACGACCGCCGTGGACGATCTGTCCTTCGAGGTCACCGAGGGCGAACTGGTCACCCTCGTCGGCCCGTCCGGCTGTGGCAAGACCACCACGATGAAGATGATGAACCGGCTCATCGAACCCACATCGGGCCGGATACTCCTGGACGGCGACGACATATCCGCCATCGACCCGGTCCAGCTGCGGCGGCGTATCGGCTATGTCATCCAGCAGGTGGGCCTGTTCCCGCACAAGACGGTCCTGGAGAACACCGCGACCGTCCCGCACCTGCTCGGCTGGAAGCGGGGCAAGGGCCGCGAGCGCGCCGCCGAACTCCTGGACCTGGTCGGCCTGGACCCGGGCGTCTACGGCGACCGCTACCCCGACCAGCTCTCCGGTGGCCAGCGCCAACGCGTCGGTGTCGCCCGGGCGCTGGCCGCCGACCCGCCCGTCCTGCTGATGGACGAGCCGTTCGGCGCCGTCGACCCGGTCGTACGCGAACATCTGCAGTCAGAGTTCCTCAAACTGCAGTCGGCCGTGCGTAAGACCGTCCTCTTCGTCACCCATGACATCGAGGAGGCGGTACGCCTCGGTGACCGCATCGCCGTCTACGGCGAGGGGCGCATCGAGCAGTTCGACGCCCCGGCCACCGTACTCGGCGCCCCCGCCACCGAGTACGTAGCCGACTTCGTGGGCGCGGACCGGGGGCTCAAGCGCCTGTCGGTCACCCCCATCGAGGAGAGCGACCTCGAACAGCCCCCGGTGGTACGCCTGGACGACCCGGTGAGCGAGGCCGCGCTGCGGCTGCGCGCGAGCGACGCGCACTGGGCCGTCGTCCTGGACGCCGAGGACAATCTGCACGGCTGGATCTCCGCCGAACACACGCAGCTCGCCGGGACCGTACGCGACCACGCCCGCCGGATGGAGGCCTGGCTGCCCGTCGGCGCCCCGCTCAAGCAGGCGTTCGCGACGATGCTGCAGCACGACGCCGGCTGGATCGCGGTCATCGACCAGGACAGCGCCGGCCACTTCCTGGGCGTCCTCACCCCCGCGACCCTGCACGAGGCGCTACGCCGCTCCACCACCGCCGACGCCCGCGCCATCGCCCGCAGCGAAGTGGAGCTGGAGACGGTCAGCGGCCGCTGACCCCCGCCTCCATCGCGTCCGTCCCGTCAGTCAGCCAGCCATCTCGTAGTCGAAGGTGTACGGGACGGACGCCTCGCCGTGCTTGTACGTGAAACTGCCGCTCCCCCGCAGCCCGGCCAGTTCCCCGGTGCCCGACCCCGGCACGACCTCGAAGGCGCACTCGGTGCCTCCGGCGTCGAACGAGCCGCGCTCCTCCAGCACGAAGGTGCCTTCGCGACCGTCAAGGCTCCCGGCCACCAGCTCCATGCCGGTGAACGTACCGGTGTTCTCGGTGACGTACGCGATGACGTACTGGCAGTGGGTGTCGGCGGCCTCAAGTCCACCGGAGAAGGCGTTGGTGACGCTGGCGTGGGCGAGCCGGGGGAACGTCTCGCTCGGGGCGAGCGCTTTCTCTTCCCAGTTGGCGAACGTGAACTGACCAGTGGTCCGGATGGGCATGGGCGTCCTCTCTCTCGGCCGCACGGCGTCTCCCCGGCGGCGTACGACCACCCTCTCTTCCGTACCTGACACCTTCTGTCAGGTACGGAAAGGAAGGCAGACTGACGCGATGCGCGCGGACCGTCTCCTCTCCCTCCTCCTGCTGCTCCAGAACCGCGGGCGGATGACCGCGCCCGAACTCGCCGCGGAGCTTGAGGTGTCCGTCCGCACGGTCTACCGGGACATCGAGGCGCTCGGCGCGTCAGGCGTCCCGGTCCGCACCGACCGCGGTCCCGCCGGGGGCTTCCGGCTGATGGACGGCTACCGCACCCGGCTGACCGGGCTCACCCCCGCCGAGGCCGAGTCCCTGTTCCTCGCCGGGGCTCCGGGGCCCGCGCGCGACCTGGGCCTCGACGCGGTGCTGGCCACCGCCCAGCTGAAGCTGCGGGCCGCGCTCCCGGCCCAACTGGCCGACAGCGCGGGCCGTGTCCAGGACCGCTTCCATCTGGACGCACCCGCCTGGTTCCGGGACGCCGACCCGGTCCCGTATCTGGCGGCGGTCGCCCAGGCCGTGTGGGGCCAGCGGGTGCTGCGCGCGCACTACCGGCGGTGGAACGGTGAGGTGCACCGCGAGCTGCATCCGCTCGGCCTCGTCCTCAAGGGCGGCATCTGGTACCTCGTGGCGCGGGCGGACGACAGCGTACGGACCTACCGCGTCGCCCGGTTCCTGGCCGTGGACACCACGGAAGAGGTCTTCGAGCGGCCGACCGGATTCGATCTGGCCGCCTACTGGGAGGAGTCGTCGCGGCGCCTGGAGGCCGCGCGGTACCAGGGCATCGCCCGGCTGCGGATCTCGCCGCGCGCCCAGCGGCTGCTGCCCATGCAGTTCGGCGCCGCGGGCACCCAGGCGTTGACCGACGCCGGTCCCGCGGACGCCGAGGGCTGGGTGGAGGTGGAACTGCCCGTCGAAGCACAGGCTGTCGCCGTCAGCGACGTACTCAGACTCGGCCTGGAGGCCGAGGTTCTCGGCCCGCCCGAGCTCCGGGAGGCCGTGGCCGGCACGGCAGCGGCACTGGCGGACCGTTACGCGGGGGTGATCCCCGAGACCACTTAGAGCTCATTAGAGCCTGTCCGGGCGCTGCCTCTCAGTCGGCGGCGAGCCTGCCGCCGAGCCACTCCAGGGCGGGCGGGATCTCCCGCCGCCAGGTGTTGAAGTTGTGCCCGCCGCTGTCGAGGATGATCGACGACACCCGGGTCGGGGGCCGCACCTTGTCGATGAACCTCAGCGTGTCGCCGTAGTTGCTCTCGCCCTGCTTGCTGCTGGTCGCCAGGAGCGAGACCTTGGGCGGCGGCTCGTGGTCCAGGAGCCACAGCAGGTTGGCGCGCCGCTCCAGCTGCTTGTCGCCGTGGAAGAGGTCGCCGGTGTCGCGGTCCTGGGGTGCCTTGTAGTTGCCGGAGAGTCCGGCGCCCGCGGCGAAGCGGTCGGGGTGCTTGATGGCGATCTTCAGGGCGCAGTAGCCGCCGGTGGAGTTGCCGATGACGCCCCAGTTCTCCGGCTTCTCGCCGACCCGGTAGTGGCTGGAAATCGCCGTCGGCAGGTCCTCGGCGAAGAAGGTCTCGGTCTGCGGGCCGTTCGGCACGTCCACGCATTCGGTGTCCCGTGGCGGGGCGACCGTGGGGCGCAGCATCACCAGGACCATGGGCTGCATCCGGCCCTTGCGCGCCTGCTCATGGGCGGTCGCCGGGTAGCGCAGGCCGTTGAGCAGGTTCTCCGCGGTGCCCGGGTAGCCGGTGATCGCGACCGACGCCGGGAAGGTGCGGTCCGCGTACCGCGGCTGGAAGTACTCCGGTGGCAGGTAGACGTAGGCCGTACTGGCGATA
Organism: Streptomyces sp. E11-3; assembly: GCF_046540415.1. Lineage (NCBI taxonomy): Bacteria > Bacillati > Actinomycetota > Actinomycetes > Kitasatosporales > Streptomycetaceae > Streptomyces > Streptomyces sp. E11-3. The sequence goes on from NZ_JAZGRL010000001.1 coordinate 3,273,293, forward strand.
CGCGACTTCTGCCCCGAGACCTCGATCCGCTGGATCTGGCCACCGACCGCGGGCTGGGAGCTGCCGGGCACATGGGGCACGCCCCGCTTGCCGAGCAGCTTGACCAGGGACTTCGCACCGGCCTGGCCGTGGTCCTGGACCACGCCCATCTCCTGCTCCTGGCCGAAGAGGTCGGCCCAGGTGGCGTAGAACTCGTAGGTCCTGTTCGCGGCGAGGCCCACCGAGGCGAACAGCGTCACCTGAGTGGCGAGCAGCAGCGCGACGCGGCCGAGTACGGCGCGCCAGGTGCGGTGGGAGAGCCGCGGCCAGAGCCAGACGGTGCCGAGGAACAGCAGCACGGCCAACGAAACCGCGAGTGCCAGCACAAGGTTGCTCTTGAGGCCCATGGGGGTGTTCCTGTCCGCGCTTCCTGCCGGGATCAAGGCCCTGGCTGTCGATTCCACTGCGGGATTTCCCGGCCGGAGAGTGAACCCGCCTCCCGGTCGGAGCGTCCTAGAGAGCGCCATTTGTCCGGCCATAACAGGACCGGGCGCCAACTCTCTCGCCGAACTACGGGATGCGATGTCTGTCAGAGTAGATGGGGAAACGTCAGCTGAGGTTCCGGGGAAGTTGCGCCGCGTACTGCACGGGCCGAGCCCCGCGAAGGTCCCCTCTCTGGTCGCCACCGCCTGCACCGTCGTGGGCCTCCTTGACATCGCCGCGGGCGCGATCCCGCGCTTTCGGCACAGCCGGATGCACGCCGTCGCCGAGGTGCTCCCCGGCGCGCTCGGCCCCTTCGCCGCCGCCCTGTCCATCAGCGCGGGCGTCCTGCTGCTCCTGCTCGGCCATGGGCTGCGGCGCGGCAAGCGGCGGGCCTGGCGGGCCGCGGTGGTGCTGCTGCCGGTCGGGGCGCTGGCGCAGTTGCTGTACCGGAACTCCGTGGTCGGCACCCTGATCTCACTGCTTCTGCTCGCCCTCCTGCTGCGGCACCGCCGGGAGTTCGCCGCCCTGCCCGACCCGCGCAGCCGCTGGTACGCGCTGGCCAACTTCGTCCTCATGGGCACCGGTTCGATCAGCCTGGGCACGGTCATCGTCAGCAGCCACCCGGCCAAGGTGGTCGGCGACCCGAGCATCGCCGAGTACCTCTCGCATGTGCTCTTCGGTCTGGTCGGCGTCGAGGGTCCGGTCGAGTACGTCGGTCGTACGTCCACCACCGTTGCGTACTCGCTGGGCGCGCTCGGCCTGCTGACCGCGATCACCACGATCTACCTGGCCTTCCGCCCCGAGCACCCGGCGGCCCGGCTCACCGAGGGCGACGAGGCCCGGTTGCGCGAACTGCTCGACCGGCACGGCGCCCGCGACTCACTGGGCCACTTCGCCCTCCGCCGCGACAAGGGCGTGGTCTTCTCGCCCAGCGGCAAGGCGGCCGTCTGCTACCGCGTCGTATCCGGTGTGATGCTCGCCAGCGGCGACCCCATCGGCGATGTGGAGGCCTGGCCGGGCGCGATCGAACGCTTTATGGACGAGGCCAAACTGCACTCCTGGACGCCCGCTGTGATGGGCTGCTCGGAGACCGGCGGCGAGGTGTGGACCCGTGAGACCGGCCTGGACGCCCTCGAGTTGGGCGACGAGGCGGTGGTGGATGTCGCGGATTTCTCCCTGTCCGGGCGCGCGATGCGGAATGTGCGCCAGATGGTCAAGCGCATCGAGCGCCATGGTTACGAGACCCGCGTACGGCGCGTGGCTGACCTCGGCGACACCGAGCTGGCCCGCGTCCAGCGTGCCGCGGCCGACTGGCGCGGTACCGACACCGAGCGCGGCTTCTCGATGGCACTCGGCCGGATCGGCGACGCGGCCGACGGCGCCTGCCTGATCGCCACCGCGCACAAGCAGGACGAGGAGCCCGGACCGTACGGCGATCTGAAGGCCGTGCTGCACTTCGTCCCCTGGGGCACCGACGGCGTCTCACTCGACCTGATGCGCCGCGACCGCGCGGCCGACCCCGGGATGAACGAGCTGCTGATCGTGGCGGCCCTGCAGGCGGCGCCGAAGCTCGGCGTCAACCGGGTCTCGCTCAACTTCGCGATGTTCCGCTCGACGCTCGCCCGCGGCGAGAAGCTGGGCGCGGGCCCGGTATTGCGCTGCTGGCGGGGGCTGCTCGTCTTCCTCTCCCGGTGGTTCCAGATCGAGTCCCTGTACAAGTTCAACGCCAAGTTCCGGCCCCGCTGGGAACCCCGCTTCATCATCTTCCGCAACACCCGCGACCTGCCCCGTATCGGCATCGCCGCGATGCGGGCCGAGGGCTTTGTGACCCTGGCGCTGCCCCGCTTCCTGCGCGTGGGGAGCAGCCGCCCGCGCCCCTGCCCGCACCGGGCGCCGGCGGACCGGCAGGACTGTGAGGTCCAGGCCGCGTAGGGGGCGTGCGGACGCAGTACGGGGCGGAGTGCGGGGCCGGGGGCGCGGGGAGTACTCCATCCGGGCCTACGCTGGAGGCATGAGTACGTTGTATGGCCGAGGGTCGGTTGCCGGCCTGCCCACGTTCGACCNGCCCCCCCGCCGGCGACACCGGCCGGATCTACCCCGGTCCACGAGGCCGTGGGGTGCCTATCGCGCCATGATCAGACTCATCGCCTCGGCCCGGGTCGCCGGGTCACGCAGCTGACCGCGCACCGCCGAGGTGATCGTCTTGGCCCCCGGCTTGCGCACCCCGCGCATCGTCATGCACATGTGCTCGCACTCGACGACCACGATCACACCACGCGGCTCCAGGATCTCCATCAGGGAATCGGCGATCTGCGTGGTGAGACGTTCCTGCACCTGCGGGCGACGGGCGAAGACGTCAACCAGTCGGGCCAGCTTCGACAGGCCGGTGATCTTGCCGTCGTTGGACGGGATATAGCCGACGTGGGCCACCCCGACAAACGGGACCAGATGGTGCTCACAGCTGCTCATGACCTCGATGTCCTTCACCAGGACCATCTCGTCGTGGCCCAGGTCGAACGTCGTCGTCAGCACGTCCTCGGGCTGCTGCCACAGCCCGGCGAATATCTCGCGGTACGCCCGTGCCACCCGCCCCGGAGTCTCCCGCAGCCCCTCACGGTCCGGGTCCTCGCCGACCGCGATGAGCAGCTCCCGTACGGCGTTCTCGGCCCGCTTCTCGTCGAACTCGCCGATCGAGCCCTCGCCGTCCAGTGTCACCGGGTCGGTCATGTCTGCCTCGTTCCTGTGCGTCTCGCGTGCGAGCCCATGGGAAAGCCGCACCCCCCAAGGTTAGAACCTGGGGGGTGCGGCATCCATTCCGGGCCCTGTGAGGCTGCCGTGGCAGCCCACTGGGGCTGGGGTCAGCTCTCGGGACGGTCCTCCGGAGTCGGCTCGGGGGACTTGGTGATGTCCACCGAGGCCGTGCCGATGTCCAGCGAGGAGCCCGCCGTCACCGCGGGCGCGGAGCCGTTGGTGAGGGACAGCTCCTTGGGGGAGAGCACCGGCGGGCGGGTCGACGGCGTACGCCGCGAGGAGCCGGTCCACGCCGGGCGGGCCGGGCGCTTCACGATCGGGGCGAAGATCTCGGCGATCTGCTCCTTGCCGAGGGTCTCCTTCTCCAGCAGTTCGAGAACCAGGTTGTCCAGGACGTCGCGGTTCTCGACCAGGATCTCCCAGGCCTCGTTGTGCGCGGTCTCGATGAGCTTCTTGACCTCTTCGTCGACCAGCGCCGCGACCTCTTCCGAGTAGTCGCGCTGATGCGTCATGTCCCGGCCCAGGAACGGCTCGGTGTTGTCGCCGCCGAACTTGATCGCGCCGAGCCGCTCGGTCATGCCGTACTGCGTGACCATGGCACGGGCCGTGGCGGTGGCCTTCTCGATGTCGTTCGCCGCGCCCGTGGTCGGGTCGTGGAAGACGAGCTCCTCGGCCGCGCGGCCGCCCAGCATGTACGCGAGCTGGTCGAGCATCTCATTGCGCGTGGTGGAGTACTTGTCCTCCTCGGGCAGCACCATGGTGTAACCCAGGGCGCGGCCGCGGGACAGGATCGTGATCTTGTGCACCGGGTCGGAGTTCGGGGAGGCCGCCGCGACCAGGGCGTGTCCGCCCTCGTGGTACGCGGTGATCTTCTTTTCCTTGTCCGACATGACCCGGGTCCGCTTCTGCGGGCCCGCGATGACGCGGTCGATCGCCTCGTCCAGGAAGTGGTTGTCGACCAGCTTCTTGTCGCTGCGGGCGGTGAGCAGCGCGGCTTCGTTCAGGACGTTCTGCAGGTCGGCGCCGGTCATGCCGGGCGTACGACGCGCAACGGCGCTCAGGTCGACGTCCGGGGCGACCGGCTTGCCCTTCTGGTGGACCTTGAGGATCTCCAGACGGCCCTGCATGTCCGGACGGTCGACGGCGATCTGCCGGTCGAAGCGGCCGGGGCGCAGGAGCGCCGGGTCCAGGATGTCAGGGCGGTTGGTGGCGGCGATCAGGATGACGCCGCCCTTGACGTCGAAGCCGTCCATCTCGACGAGCAGCTGGTTCAGCGTCTGCTCGCGCTCGTCGTGGCCGCCGCCCATGCCGGCGCCGCGGTGGCGGCCGACGGCGTCGATCTCGTCGACGAAGACGATCGCCGGGGCGTTCGCCTTGGCCTGCTCGAAGAGGTCGCGGACACGCGAGGCACCCACACCGACGAACATCTCGACGAAGTCGGAGCCGGAGATGGAGTAGAACGGCACCCCGGCCTCGCCCGCGACGGCACGCGCGAGCAGCGTCTTACCGGTGCCGGGCGGGCCGTACAGCAGCACACCCTTGGGGATCTTGGCGCCGACGGCCTGGAACTTCGCCGGCTCCTGGAGGAACTCCTTGATCTCGTGGAGCTCCTCGACGGCCTCGTCGGAGCCCGCGACATCGGAGAAGGTCGTCTTCGGGGTGTCCTTGGTGATCAGCTTGGCCTTGGACTTCCCGAACTGCATGACGCGGGAGCCGCCGCCCTGCATCTGGTTCATCAGGAAGAGGAAGACGACGATGATCAGGATGAAGGGCAGCAGCGAGAGCAGGAACGTGACGAACATGTTCTGCTTCTCGGGCGAGACGGTGTAGCCCTTCTCGATCTCGCCGTTCTCGTAGTGCTCCTGGAGCTTGTTGGCGAGCTCCTTGCCCTGGTCGCCGATGTAGCTGGCCTGGATCTTGGTGCTGCCGCCGTATTTGTCCTTGTCAGCGTCCTTGATCAGCTCGACCTTGATCATTTGCTCATCGCCGGTCGTGAGCTTGGCGCTCTGCACCTGCTTGTCGTCGATCGCTTGCACGACCTCGCCGGTGTCCACTGTCTTGTGACCGCCGGACGAACCGACGACCTGCATCAACACGACCACGGCGAGGACGGCCAGCACGATCCACATGACCGGCCCACGGAAGTATCGCTTCACGTCCATCCATACGGAGCGGTGTCGCCCCGTCCCTCCTGCCATAGTGAGTTTGATAAAGACTGAAAAGACTGATCTGAAGACTGCTCTTCGGACGGTACCTCAGCATTGTCACCCGAAGCCGCAGGGGACGGCGGGCAAACCCGTCTTCCCCTGCTCCAACGGCGGGAACCCGGCGAGGGTTCCCGCCCGGTCGGAGGGCGACGCGCGGGCCTGGTCAGCCGCCGTAGACGTGCGGGGCGAGGGTGCCCACGAACGGGAGGTTCCGGTACTTCTCGGCGAAGTCCAGGCCGTACCCGACGACGAACTCGTTGGGGATGTCGAAGCCGACCCACTCCACGTCGATGTCCACCTTGGCCGCCTCCGGCTTGCGCAGCAGGGTGCAGACCTTCAGCGACTCGGGCTCACGCGAGCCGAGGTTGGAGAGCAGCCAGGACAGGGTCAGCCCGGAGTCGATGATGTCCTCGACGATCAGGACGTGCTTGCCCTTGATGTCGGTGTCGAGGTCCTTGAGGATCCGCACCACGCCGGAGGACTGGGTGCCGGCGCCGTACGAGGAGACGGCCATCCAGTCCATCGTGACGGGGGTGGACAGGGCCCGCGCCAGGTCCGCCATCACCATCACGGCGCCCTTGAGGACGCCGACGATGAGGAGGTCCTTGCCCGCGTACTCCGCGTCGATCTTCGATGCCAGCTCGGCCAGCTTCGCGTCGATCTCTTCCTTGGTGATGAGTACCGACTTCAGGTCGGTTCCCATGTCTTTCGCGTCCACCCGCACATCACTTTCGGTTCGCCGGTCAGCCTTGCCGAATGACCAGTCTGCCACCCTGGCGGCGAGCCTCCACTCGGCCGGGGAGGTTGATGGCCCGCTGACCGCGCCAGGCGGTGATCAGTCGGTCGACTTCTTCGATGTGCCGGGCGAAGAGCGAACCGGCGGGTGAGCCCGCCTCGATGGCGGCGCGGCGCAGTACTCGGCGGCGTACGGCGGGCGGCAGTGCGTAGAGCTCGGCGCACCGCAGCTGGCCGTTCTCGTCGCGTACGGAGGTCTCGGCCTGGGCGGCCCAGGCGTCCAGGGCGTCCGCATCGTCGCGGGACAGCTGGGCCGTACGGGCGAGGGCTTCGACGACGCCCTTGCCGAGGGCCTTCTCCAGCGCCGGCAGGCCCTCGTGACGCAGGCGCGAGCGGGTGTAGGCGGGGTCGGCGTTGTGCGGGTCGTCCCAGACGGGCAGCGACTGGACCATGCAGGCCTTGCGGGCGGTCTGGCGGTCGAGCTGGAGGAAGGGGCGGCGGTAGCGGCCGGTGGCGCCGGGGCGTCCGGAGACGGCGGCCATGCCGGACAGCGAGCGGATGCCGGAGCCGCGGGCGAGGCCGAGCAGGACGGTTTCCGCTTGGTCATCGCGGGTGTGGCCGAGCAGGACGGCGGCGGCGCCGTGGTGTTCGGCGGCGGCGTCGAGGGCGGCGTACCGGGCGTCGCGGGCGGCGGCCTCGGGGCCGCCGTCCCGGCCGACGGAGACGGCGACGGAGTCGACCGGGTCCAGGTGCAGGGCGGTGAGCCGCGCGACGACTTCGGCGGCGCGGAGGTCGGAGCCGGGCTGCAGACCGTGGTCGACGGTGATGCCACCGGCCCGGATGCCGAGTTTGGGGGCTTCGAAGGCGAGGGCGGAGGCGAGCGCCATGGAGTCGGCGCCGCCGGAGCAGGCGACGAGCACGAGCGGCGTGCGGGGCCGGTCGCCGGTGGGGGGTGCGGTGTGCGCGTATTCGGGTGCGTGGTCGTGTGCGGCGAGTTCGGTCAGTACGTCGTGGAGGACGCGGCGGACTGCCAGGCGTATCGCCGCGACCGCGGGATGGGGACCCATTGCCCGGTTCCCTTCGTGAAGTTCGGGAGGGGGGTTCGACTCAGTCACCGAGGATCAGTTACCGAGGATCAGTCACTCAGAGTGTGTCGATGGTGACAGAGCCGAGCCGCTACCCGAGCATTGCACGCCTACTCATGGCTCACGGTCCCTCGGACGGGTGATTGCCGGGGCATCCTTCTGCCATCGGCAGCACACGGCTCACGACTCTGCCTTACGGTGCACCCTCGCGACCCAGTCCGCCGGTTTGGCGATCTCTGCCTTGGTGGGGAGTGTGTTGGGCGATGTCCAGACGCGGTTGAAGCCGTCCATGCCCACCTCGTCAACGACGGCGCGGACGAAACGTTCGCCGTCGCGGTACTGGCGGAGCTTGGCGTCGAGGCCGAGGAGCTTGCGGAGTGCCTGGTCAAGGCGGGAGGCACCGCGGGCCCTGCGCTGCTGGAACTTCTCGCGGATCTCGGCGACGGTCGGGACGACGTCAGGTCCGACGCCGTCCATGACGAAGTCGGCGTGGCCTTCGAGCAGGGACATCACGGCGGTGAGCCGGCTGAGGATCTCCCGCTGCCTGGGGGTCTGCACCAGCTCGACGATCGACCGGCCGCCGTCGTCCTCCTCGCCCTCGGGGCGGTTGCCGGCGAGCGCGGACGCGGCCTCCCTGAAGCGCTCCAGGAGGGTCATCGGGTCGACCTCGGTCTCGCCGAGGAATGACTGGATTTCGCCCTCAAGGTGGTCGCGCAGCCAGGGGACGGCGGTGAACTGGGTGCGGTGGGTCTCCTCGTGCAGGCACACCCAGAGACGGAAGTCGTGCGGGTCCACTTCCAGTTCGCGCTCCACGTGCACGATATTCGGGGCGACGAGGAGGAGGCGGCCGCCGCCGTTGGGGGCGGCGGGGAGGTCGCGGCTGGCGGGGGCGAAGGTCTCGTACTGGCCGAGCACGCGGGAGGCCAGGAACGACAGCAGCATGCCCAGCTCGACACCGGTCACCTTGCCGCCGACGGCTCCGAGCATGGCGCCGCCGGGGCCGCCGGGGCGGCGGTCCTGCATCTTCTCGAGCAGCGGCTTCAGCACCTCCCTGAACCCGGCGACGTTCGCCCGCACCCAGCCGGGCCGGTCGACGACCAGCACCGGGGTGTCGTGGAGCGCGCTCCCGTCATCCGGCCCCATCCGCGTGAAGGAACGGACATGCTCCTCCGAGGACTTGGCGTGCCGACGCAACTCCGCGACGATGGCCCGCGCCTCGTCGCGACTCACCTCTGGGCCCGGCCTCACCAGCCGGGTCGCGGTCGCCACCGCGAGATTCCAGTCGACCATCTCCGCACCACCGATGCTCGTCATGCGTCAACCGTACGTGCTCGACCGCCCGAGCGGTGAGCCTTACGACGGCCCACGCCCGGGCCGGGGACCCCGAGGGACGCAGCAACCCCAGGGCGACGCCTGCGACACCCCTCGACCCCGCAACCCACCCCCGGCCGGGGGTACGGGGGTTGCCCCCGGGAGAAAACAGCCAGTCGACCATCTCCGCACCACCGCCACCCGGCCCACCCCAACCACACCCCCCGACCGCCCGAGCGGTGAGCCCTACGACGGCCCACGCCCGGGCCAGGTACCCGAGGGACGCAGCAACCCCAGGGCGACGCCTGCGACACCCCTCGANGCACTCAACGGACACCCACCCATCAGCCGCGTCAACAACCCTGCGGGTCAATACACCTAGGGCCTGTCCGCCGGACAGGCCCTAGCGCTGGTCCCCCTCGTGCGGGACCCCCGTCGCGTACGGGTTCTCCTCGCCCTCGCCGAGCACCGCGACGAACGGCTCGCCCTCGCCGGCGAAGGTGTACGCGCCGCCCTCGATCCGGGTGATCAGGCCCTGGGTCCACTCCGCTCCGGCGTCCGCCTGGTGCACCCACATGTGCATGATCTCGCCGATGTGGCCGAGTGACTCGGGGCCCTCTTCGGGCGTGTAGTACTCGGTGACCGAGCGCCGCCACTCCGTGAGGCCCGCCACCCGCTCCCGCAGCAGCGCGACGGCCTCGTCGCGCGGCAGGTCGACGATCAGCCCGATGCCCGCGGCGAGGACGTCGGCCTTCTGGTCGTGGGTCCGCAGCGCCTCGCGCAGCAGCGCGAAGTACTCCTCGGTGCCCGCCGTGGTGACCTCGTACTCGGTGCGCGGCGGACCGCCTGCCGTGGAGGGGGCGATCTCGTGCGCCTTCAGCAGGCCCTGCTTCGCCATCTGCTTCAGCGCGTGGTAAATCGACCCGGGCTTGGCGTTGGACCACTCATGGGCGCCCCAGTACTCCAGGTCGTTGCGCACCTGATAGCCGTGCGCCCGCCCGTGCTGGCGGATCGCACCGAGGACCAGAAGCCGGATGGCCGACATGACCCACTCCCTTTCTATTCAACTTTGACTAGAGTATGCGTCATGACCGAGAAGACGATCCCCCTCCTGCCGTGCCAGACCATCCCACCCGTGATCGACTTCTACACCGCGCTCGGATTCGAGGTGACTTTCCTGCAGAAGAGCCCGAACCCGTACGCGGTGGTCCAGCGTGGCGCCATCGAGCTGCAGTTCTTCGGCATGAAGAAGTACGAGCCCGCCGAATCGATCGCCGCCTGCTATATCGTCACCGACGCCGTGGACGACCTGCACGAGGCGTTCCGGGCTGGCCTCAAGACGGCCTACGGGAAGATCCCGACCCGTGGCATCCCGCGCATCGGGCCGGTCAAGGACATGCCGTACGGGGTGCGGCAGTTCCTGATGACCGACCCGGGCGGCAACTGCCTGCGGATCGGGCAGCCGACGGGCGGGGACGGGCACTACGAGGACGCGCCGAAGGAGACCTTCGCGCGCGCTCTGCATAGGGCGACGCTGTTCGCGGACTCCAAGGAGGACCTGCCGGGCGCGGCGAAGATCCTGGACCGGGTGCTGCGGCCGGGCGACGAGGAGCCGACACCGGTACAGCGGCTGCGCCTTCTCGTACTGCGCGGCGATATCGCGTACCGCCTGGGCGAGGGCGAGACGGCGGCCCGGATATGGGAACAGGCCGCCGCGGTCCGACTCACCGATGAGGAACGGGAGTCGGCCCGCGACGACCTGGCGCGACTGGCGGAGCTCAGCGAGCCCTCTTAGGCGCTCAGGTCCGGCTTTCGCCGCTCTGGAGCGCGACCAGTTCGAACGCCGTCTTGCCGTCCAGCGTCTCGCGGATGATGTCGGCGTGGCCCGCGTGCCGGTCCATCTCGCTGATCAGCCGCAGCATCAGCCAGCGCATCGAGACGCTCTCCTTGGGGAACCAGGGCTCGTCCGGCAGGTCGAAGGTGTCGTTCATGCTGGGCACCGTGCGGATGAATTCCTCGGTCTGCTGGGCGACTTTCTCCCACAGGGCCAGCTGCTGCGCGACCGTCTCGTCGCCGACCAGCCGGAAGCACTCGTCCCAGTTCTCCTCGGTGCGCTCCAGAGCCGGCGGCTCGCCCTTGGCCCGGGCCACCCAGTTCTGCTCGGTCTCGGTCACATGCTTGAGCAGCCCGGAAAGCGAGAGTTCGCTGGCGCTCGGCGCGGTCGCCGCCTGCTCGTCGGTCAGGCCGAGCAGCGTACGGCGGATGCCGCCGCGCGCCTCGTCGAGGAAGGCCAGCAGGGCGCCGCGCTCGTCACCGTGGGCTTCGGCGTTGACGTGAGTGACCATGAGGGGGGCCGCCTTTCGAGGGGGGTGGTGCCGTCCTTCTTGACACCCACCACGCTACGGACCCTTGCGGTCAGGTTCTGTCCGCAAGGGTCCGCATCAGCCATTCGGGGTAACGCTCTCCCGTTAACGTCCTCCCTTTGGCGTCCTCCTGTCAGCGTCCTCCCGCGTCAGAACGGGAACTGACTCCTGCCGTGCTGCACAGAGATCCACTTCTGGGTGGTGAACGCCTCCAGCGTCGAGTCGCCGTTGAGGCGCCCGAGCCCGGAGTTCCCCTCGCCGCCGAACGGCACCACCGGCTCGTCGTGCACCGTGCTGTCGTTGACGTGGAACATCCCGGTGTCGATCTGGCGCGCGAAGTTCACCCCGCGCTCGATGTCACCCGTGTGCACGGACCCGCTCAGGCCGTACGGAGTGTCGTTGGCGATCCGTACCGCCTCGTCCTCGCCGTCGAAGGGGATGATCAGCGCCACCGGGCCGAAGATCTCCTGCCGCAGGATCGCGGAGTCGCCGGGCAGGCCGGTGAGCACACTCGGCTCCACCAGCGTGCCGACCGTACTGCCGTGCAGCAGCGCGGTGGCGCCCTCGGCGATCGCCTGGTCCACCACCGAGGTGAGCGACTCGGCCTGCGAGGAGTTGATGACCGGCCCGATGACGGTGCCCACCTCGCGCGGGTCGCCGGTCTTCAGGGTCTTGACCTTGGCGACGAACCGCTCGGTGAACTCCGCCTCCACGGAGCGGTCCACCAGGATGCGGTTGGCGGCCATGCAGACCTGGCCCTGGTGCACGAAGCGGCTGAAGACCGCCGCGTCCACCGCGTAGTCGAGATCGGCGTCGTCCAGGACGACCAGTGCGCTGTTGCCGCCGAGCTCCAGCACGACGTGCTTGAAGTGCGCGGCGCAGACGGTCGCGACATGCCGCCCGACCTTGTCGGAGCCGGTGAACGAGATGACCTTGGGGACCGGGTGCTCGATCAGCGCGTCCCCGATCTCCGCGATGTCGGTGATCACCACGTTGAGCAGCCCCGGCGGCAGGCCCGCCCCCTCCAGCACCTTGGCCACCAGCGAGCCACCGCAGATTGGCGTGTTCTGGTGTGGCTTGAGCACCACCGCGTTGCCCAGCGCCAGCGCCGGGGCGACCGACTTCAGCGACAGCAGGAAGGGGAAGTTGAAGGGGCTGATGACGCCCACGACACCGACCGGGACGCGGTAGACACGGTTCTCCTTGCCGTCGACGGGCGAGGGGATGATCTTCCCCTCGGGCCGCAGCGCCGCCTGGATCGCCTCGCGCAGGAACTCCTTGGCCAGGTGAAGTTCGAACCCGGCCTTGAGCGGGGTGCCACCCAGCTCGGCGATGATCGCGTCGGCGATCTCCTGCTCCCGCTCCTCGATCACCCGCAGAGCCCGCTCGATGACCGCGCGCCTGGCGTACGCGTTGGTCTTGGCCCAGTCCTTCTGCGCGCGCTCGGCCGCTCTGTAGGCCTGGTCCACCTCGTCGGCCGTGGCCACCGTGATCGCGGCCAGCTTCTCACCGTCGTACGGATTGAAGTCGATGATGTCCCAGGAGCCGCTGCCGGGGCGCCATTCGCCGTCTATGTACTGCAGAGCGAGATCAGTGAAGATGGACATACGACCCCTTAGCCTTAGGCGCGACGCACTGATGTTCCGTCATCGTACTAACGGTTCAACCGCTTCAACGCGCTTGTGGCTCAAGAGAGTTGTAGTAGCCCGCGCAGCAGGTCGCGGCTCTGCTCCGGGCCTGGGCTGTCCTGCTGGAGGCGCTCCATGGCCCGCTCGTACTGTGCGACCTCCTCGCGCTTGTCGAGGTAGAGCGCGCTGGTGAGCTGCTCCAGGTAGACGACGTCCGACAGGTCGGACTCGGGGAAGCGCAGCAGCGCGAACGAGCCGGACTCGCCCGAGTGGCCGCCGAAGCTGAACGGCATGACCTGCAGCGTGACGTTCGGCCGCTCGGAGATCTCGATCAGGTGCTCCAACTGCCCGCGCATCACGGCACGGTCGCCGTACGGACGGCGCAGCGCCGCCTCGTCCAGTACGCAGTGGAAGCGCGGGGCGCGCTCGGAGACGAGCGCCTTCTGCCGCTCCAGGCGCAGGGCGACCCGGCGCTCGGCCTCGGCCTTGCCCAGGCGCGGCGATCCGCGCAGCACGACCGCACGTGCGTATGCCTCGGTCTGCAGCAGGCCGTGCACGAACTGGACTTCGTAGACCCGGATCAGGGACGCGGCGCCTTCGAGGCCGACGTAGGTCTGGAACCAGCCGGGCAGCACGTCGGAGTAACTGTGCCACCAGCCAGCGACGTTGGCCTCCTTGGCGAGGGCGAGCAGCGGGCCCCGCTCGTCCTCGTCCGTGACGCCGTACAGCGTCAGCAGGTCCTCGACGTCCCTGGCCTTGAAGCTCACCCTTCCCAACTCCACCCGGCTGATCTTCGATTCGGAGGCGCGGATCGAATAGCCGGCCTGCTCCCTGGTGATGCCGCGCTCTTCGCGCAGACGCCTGAGCTGTGAGCCCAGCAAGATCCGCCGTACCACCGAGCCGCTCGACTCTGCGGTCATCACTCGGTTCACCCTCCCCAGTCGCTCACGGCCCCCGGCGCATGAAGTCTGCCATTAAAACGCTCCAGCCCGTACTTGTTCGGTTACAGAAACGACCCCCTCACGGAACAGCTACGAAAGTGAACGTAGGAAGAAATGAGCAAGAACCGGTACGGGAACGTCCAACTCCGGCGCGTGCACGTGCATCTGCCCTTGCATCCGCTCTACGCATTCGGAACCATGGGCCGCGCGCACCACCGCAACATCGCCGGGACCGCGAAATCGGGGAGTGCCTCGCATGGGGACGAATGGATCGACCATGCTCGAGCCGTTACGGCAGGGGCTTCCTCCCCTCGACCCCTCGGCCGTCTCGAGCGCCGCGTCCTGCGCTCTGCCCGCCCGGTACGAAGCGGTCCGCGGAGCACGGAAGTTCACCCATCGGACACTGGGCGACTGGAATCTGGACGACCGCTTCGACGACGTGGCACTCGTCGTCTCCGAACTCGTCACCAACGCGCTGCGCCACGCGCTGCCCGCCGATGTGCCACGGGACGAGGACGCGCCGGTCCGGCTGCATCTGATGCACTGGGCCTCACGCCTGGTGTGCGCGGTACGGGACCCGAGCGCGACCGGGCCCGAGACGCGGGGCACCCAGGACCCCACCGAGGCGGCCGAACTCGCCGACTTCTCGGCGGAGTCGGGGCGCGGGCTGTTCCTGGTGGACTCGTTCAGCGACAGCTGGGGATGGCATCCTCTGGCGGGGGCGCTGCGCGGGAAAGTTGTGTGGGCGCTGTTTCGGTTGACGGGGGACTAGGCCGACGGAGGAACGGAGAAGAGCAGAAGTAGAAGGGAGCCTTCGGCTCCCTTCTGCGTATCCGATCTCTCAGATCAGGTGGTCGAACTCGCCGTCCTTGATGCCCAGGAGCATCGCTTCTATCTCCGCGCGCGTGTAGACCAGGGCCGGGCCGTCGGGGTGGCGTGAGTTGCGTACCGCCACTCGACCGCCCGGAAGTTTGGCGAACTCCACGCAGGAGCCCTGCGAGTTGCTGTGCCTGCTCTTCTGCCACACGGCCTCATGAAGCTGCGTGGCCGCCATGCCGTTGTACGCGTGGTCCACAGGTCGCTCCCGGTAGCACAGTGACTGATCTTACGGCGGTTGACGCGGCTGTTGATGTAACGGTCAACTGCCTTGGATCATAGCTGTGTTCACGTGCGTATGCATGGACGGATGCACGTGCACGCGGGGTGGCCCCCTGGTTCCTCCTGGTTACACAAAAAATCTCCTACGCGATAAACGTAGGAGATTCTCTGTCCGCCGCGGGAACGGCCCGCATCGTCAGCGTGTCGAAGTGGAATACGGGAGCATCGCCATCTCCCGGGCGTTCTTGATCGCACGCGCCAACTGGCGCTGCTGCTGGGCGGAAACCCGGGTGACCCGGCGGCTGCGGATCTTGCCACGGTCGGAGATGAACTTCCGCAGTAGGTCCGTGTCCTTGTAGTCGATGTACGTGATGCCGGCCACGTCCAGCGGGTTGGGGCGGGCCTTGAGGGACTTGTTGGGCTTGCGGCCGTCGGAGCGACGGGGGGACATCAGACCTCCAGGAGGGTGTCGAAGGCGGGCGGAAGCTGCTTCCAGGCATCCCGCCCCGCGGCGTACTCGGCATCGGTGAGCAGGCAGGACTCAAGGACCTGGGACAGTCCGTCGCGGTCGAGCCCCGGCGAGGTGAAGACCAGGTGCTGGCAGCAGTCGCCGTGCTCGGGGTGCCAGTCCAGGGCGGCCGCGGCGCGGCGGACCGGGGGCACCATCTCCCAGGCGGCGTCCGGGAGCGAGGCCAGCCAGGGCCCGGCGTTCTCGACGCAGAGCGCGCCGCCCGCCGCGTCCCAGGCCAGCAGGGTGTCCGGGCGGTCGGCGAGCCAGAACCGGCCGCGGCTGCGGGCCGCGGCGCAGGTCAGGTCCTCCAGCGCCTGGTAGAGCCGCTCCGGGTGGAAGGGGCGGTGGGCGTGCCAGACATACGTACCGACACCCGCCTCGTCCGCCTCCTGCGGGAGCAGCGCACAGGCGGGATGCTGGGCGGCGGCGGCCGCCTCCACGTCGAACCCGGCCAGCGCGGCGGCGGCCAGGTCGGTGCCGTGCCCGACGGGTACCTGGCGTGCGGTGGGGTGCAGTTGGGCGAGCAGGGCCCGGTCCTCGGCGTCCGCCTCGTCGTTCTCCACGACGGCCAGGACCGGGGCGTACTCCAGTTGGCGCGCCCAGGTGTCGGCGACCGTACGCTGGTCGGTGGTGGCGGCCGCAAGGCCGACCTCGATCAGGTCGTCGCCGTTGCCGAGGTACGGGAGCAGCAGCGCCGGGTCCACGGCGGTGATCACGGAGCTCACGGTCAGTCCGCTGGACGCGACCACCTCGGCCATCGCCTTGGGCTCTACGGAGTCCCACAGTTCGACCACCGCGAGCCGGGTGAGGCCGCTGTCGGCCAGCCGCTCCAGCTCGGGCACCAGGTCCTCGCGCAGCGCGCAGCAGGCACAGTCGTTGACCAGCGGTGCGTCGCCGCTGGACAGGACACCGGTGTGGTCGCGGACGGTGCGGGCCACGGTGCCCTGGACGGCGGTCGCCAGGTCGTGGTGGAGCGCGACGCTGTCCGGGACGGTGTTGAGCAGCCGCTGTACCGCGGCCTTGCGGGCGTCGGAGTGCAGGCCGCCGACGATGGCGACGGAGAGCGTGGGTTGCCTGGGTTCGCTGGGTTCCCTGGGTTCCTTGGGGGCCATTTAGTTCGCTCCGCGTCGGCCGTAGCGGCGCTCGAAGCGCTCCACGCGGCCCGCCGTGTCCAGGACCCTGGCGGTGCCCGTGTAGAAGGGGTGGCTCGCGTCGGAGATCTCGACGTCGATCACCGGGTAGGTGTTGCCGTCCTCCCACTCGACGGTCTTGTCGCTGGTCGCGGTGGAGCGGGTGAGGAAGGCGTAGTTCGCGGCGCGGTCACGGAAGACGACCGGCCCGTACGCGGGATGGATGCCCTGCTGCATGTCAGCGCTCCTCCTTGAAGTCGACGTGCCGTCCGACGCGCGGGTCGAACTTGCGCAGGACCATGCGGTCCGGGTCGTTACGGCGGTTCTTGCGGGTGACGTACGTGTAGCCGGTGCCGGCCGTGGACCTGAGCTTGATGACGGGGCGTAGTTCGTTGCGGGCCATGTGAGGTAGAGTAGATGGAAATGGTTTCCATTATCAAATGGCTTCGGAAGATTTGGAAGAGAGGTACGCCACGTTGTCCGCGCACTGCATGCTGACCGGCCGCCAGCCCGGCTTCGGCAACAACATCTCCCACTCGCACCGGCGCAGCCCGCGCCGCTTCGACCCGAACACCCAGCGCAAGCGGTACTGGCTTCAGAGCGAGGGGCGGCATGTCCGGCTGACGCTCAGCGCGAAGGGGATCAGGACCGTCGACACGATCGGGGTCGACGCGGCTGTGGCGCGGATTCGTGCGCGTGGGGTGAAGATCTGATGGCCAAGCAGAGCAAGATCGCGAAGAACGAGCAGCGGCAGCGGGTTGTCGCGCGGTACGCCGCGCGGCGGGCCGAGCTGAAGGAGCTCATCCGCAAGCCGGACACGCCCGAGGCGGAACGCCTCGCCGCGCAGCGGGAACTGCGGGCGCAGCCTCGTGACGCCAGCGCGACGCGGGTGCGGAATCGGGACAGTGTGGACGGGCGGCCGCGGGGGTATCTGCGGACGTTCGGGCTGTCTCGGGTCAGTCTGCGGAAGCAGGCGCATGCGGGGTTCCTGCCGGGGGTGCGTAAGTCGTCCTGGTAGCTTGGCCCGGCTTTCACGTCGAGCCTTTCTGCCTTCTGGGGGACTTCCCGTGCTGACGAGCGTACGTAGCCTGCGTATCTGTGCCGTTGCCGCTGGTGTCGCGGCTGCCCTTGTCCTGACCGGCTGCAGCGGTGACGGTGGGTCCTCCGATGACGGCGGCGACGCGAAGCCTTCGGAGAGCGGGGTCGGGCCGAGCGAGACGCCTGACGGCTCGGGCGGCTCGGGCGGCGGGGACGGCTCCGGTGACGGCTCCGGTGACGCGGACGGTGGGAGTCTGGACGGCAGTTGGGTCGCTATGACCGACGGCAAGCCGATCGGGCTGCTCGTCGATGGCAAGAAGGCCGCGCTGTTCGGGCTTCAGGGCACCACGTGTTCCGGGTCGGTGGGGGAGATCAAGGGGAGCCAGACGTTCCGGCTGGTGTGCAAGGGCGACAGCTCGCGCACGGTCGGGCGGGTTTCGTCGGTTGGCGCGACCTCGATGAAGGTCGTGTGGGAGGGGCTTGGCGACGAGTCGTTCCAGAAGTCCGAGGACGGGAAGCTGCCTGGGGGGTTGCGGACGGGGGTTCCGCAGCCCTGACGGCGCGCCTCGGCGCGGCGTGGGGGTGCGTTCTGTTTCGTTGTGGGGCGGGGGCGCGCTGGGGGGGCCCAGCACCCCCCCCCCCAGCTGGCGCGGTAGCGCCNGCTGCCGCCGCCCGCCCACCTGCTCGCTTCCGCCGCCTGGCGTCTGCGGGCCGGTGGGGCTGCACCCGCCCACCCACGTGCGGCCCTTCCCGACTCCATCGCGCCTGCGGGCCGGTGGGGCTGCGCCCTGTTCGTCTCGTGGCTACAGGCCTGTTGCTCGGTCTGCTGCCGCTGTGCCGTGGTGCCAGCCTTCCGGGTCCGTGGCGCCCCGGATGCGTGTCGTGGTCGTTTCCGGGAACAGGCGCCCCGTGTGGTCGGTGACCGCTACGTCGCGGGCGGCCAGTACGGGCAGGAGTGACGCGGCTGCGGCCGCTGTGGTCTCGGTGGCCGTTTCGGAGAGGCGGTCTCCGATGCGGTGGGCGTAGGCCAGGAGGAAGGACTGGCGGAAGGTCTTCGTGCGCTTGCGGCCGGTTGCGCGTTGGGTCGCCTCGGCCTTGGTCATCGCCGTGTCTCCCTGGACCAGGAGCGATGTGTAGAGCAACTCGACCGCGTCAAGGTCGGGTTCGAAGCCGATGAGTGTGGAGAAGCCGAGCGGTTCGTTCCACACCGCGCGGCAGTGGTTCGCGGTCGCGGCCGCGTCCAGGAGGATCGCCTTGGCGGTCTCGTACGGGGCGTCGACGCCGATGCGGCAGGCGGCGGGGGTGTCCTTGGCCTGGCCGCCCTTGGCCGCCAGCAGTGCCTCGTCGATGCTGTGCCGGGCCATGAGTTCCTGTGCCTTGGTGGTGAGTGCCTCGGCTTCCTCGGGGAAGTCCGTTGCCTCGGCCTTGGCCAGCAGCGCGCGGATGCGGGTGGGTTGGCCGGACTCCTGGTGCGGGGGCGGTACGTGGACGGGGGCGCCCGGCACCGGGCCGATCGGCTCGATCGCGGGCAGGCGGAGCAGGAGCCGGAGGACTTCGAGTTGGGCGGTGGCCAGGGAGAAGCGGTCGGCTGACTCGCGGCGGGCCAGGGCGTCCGCGTAGGTGAGGTCGTCGGTGCCCCACCAGGGTGTCGTCGCGTCCAGGGCGCGCAGTTGCGCGACCCAGCGGGGTTCGAGGTGGGAGTAGCGGCGTGCCTCGGCCGCGATCAGGTCGGCGGCGATTCGAGTGTGGCGAGCATCCGGCAGCTCGCGGCGCAGCAGGCGTACGACATCGGCGGGCCGCCAGCCGCGCTCCCAGGCGCGCCGGACGAACTCCGCGCCACGGCGCAGCAGTTCGCGGCCCGTCTCCGGCGCGGGCGCGGCGGCCAGCAGCGAGGCCCCGAGGTCGAGACCGTCGTCGCCGCCGGTGTACAGGGCCGCGGCGAAGGCCCGTTCGACCGCCGACTCGTCCATCAGCGGGCTGCCGAATCGGGGTGGGCCACGTCGTACGCGGCGCGGGACGCGGCGATGTCCGGGCGGTGCGCGATCGACCAGTCGGCGAGCGCCTTGACGGGGTGCGTGAAACTGCGGCCCAGCTCTGTCAGTTCGTACTCGACCTGCGGGGGAACGGTGGGGTAGACGGTGCGCTTGACCATGCCGTCGCGCTCCAGGCGGCGCACCGTGAGGGTGAGCATGCGCTGCGAGATGCCGCCGGGGATCGCGCGCTGCAGCTCCTTGAAGCGGCGTACCCCCGGGGTGAGCTCGACCAGGACGTAGACGGACCACTTGTCGCCGAGCCGGTCCAGCACGTCCCGGACCCCGCACTCGTCCTGTGGAGTCTCACATGTGATCACGGGGTCCGTGTCGGCCAGGGCGGTTACCCCGGTGTGCCCTGCTGACATGAAAGTGCCTCCTTATGTTGGCGAACGCGGTCGATGAGGATCGTTCCAGTCATCGCAGACAACCACGAACCAAGGGGGAACCATCCCATGCTGCTGATCACCGGAGCCTCGGGCGGGCTCGGCAAGCTGATCGCCGGACGGCTGGCCGGGCGCGAGGACGTGGTGCTGGGCACCCGTGAGCCCGCCGCGGGTGAGCGGCGTATCGACTTCGACGATCCGGCGTCACTGGGTGAGGGGTTCGCCGGGGTGGACACGTTGTTGCTGATCTCGGCCGGGTTCGGTGAGGACGATGTCGTGACCGCGCGGCATGAGGCGGCGATATCGGCGGCCGAGAAGGCCGGGGTCAGGCATGTCGTCTATACGAGTCTGAGCGGCGACGGCGACCACCTGGCGTACGCGCTCGCCCACCGCTGGACCGAGCGGCGACTGCGTGCCTCGTCCCTGGAGTGGACCGTGCTGCGCAACGGGCTGTACGCGGAGTTCCTCGCCGCGGTCGCCGCGCCGGGGCCTGACGGCACGATCACCGCGCCACTGGGTGCCGGGCGGCTTGCCGCGGTAGCCCGCGACGACCTGGCGGAGGTGGCGGCCAACGTCGCCACCGCCCCATCGGCGCATGCCGGTGCGGTGTACGAGCTGGTCGGCGAGGCCGCTGTGGGCGGCGGAGAGCTGGCTGCGGCCGTCGGCGGTTCGTACGCTCCCGGCACGCTGGCCGACGCCCGCGACGCGGCCGCCGGGTGGGTGGAGCGCGGCTTCCAGGTACCGATGGTCGTCGGTACGTACTCGGCGATCGCGGGCGGCTTCCTGGACGGCGCGGAGATCGGTGCCGAAGGGAGCTTGCGGACGCTGCTGGGCCGAGCACCGCGGTCGGCGATCGAGGTGTACGCGGCAAGTTGCAGCCCGGTCGGCGTTTGAGGCCTTTCGGGGCGGGGTGGGGGCTCACGTCAAGGCAGCAGGACCAGCTTGCCGCGTACGTGGCCCGCCTCGCTCAGCTCCATCGCCTTCGCCGCGTCCGCGAGCGGGAACCGCGCGGCGACCGGGACGCGCAGGATGCCCTCCGCGGCGAGCGCGGCGTGGGCGGCGAGGGACGCCGCGTCCCGGACGCCGCCACGCGAGAAGGCCACCCCGAGCTCCGGCGCGTTCGGGTCGGCGATGGTGACGATGCGGTCGGTGCTGCCGCCCCGCAGCACGATGGAGTCCGCCAGCGCCCCCCGCCCCACCGCGTCGAAGACCGCGTCGACGCCCTCGGGGGCCACCTCGCGGACCCGAGCGACCAGGCCGTCGCCGTAGCTGACCGGCACGGCGCCCAGGGCGCGCAGATAGTCGTGGTTGGCCGGGGACGCGGTGCCGATGACCCGCGCGCCGCGGGCCACCGCCAGCTGGACGCCCGCCGAGCCGACCGCGCCCGCCGCGCCGTGCAGCAGCAAGGTGTCCCCCGCCGCGACGGACAGCGTGTCCAGGACGCGCTGCGCGGTCTCCGCCGCCACCGGGAGCGCCGCGGCCTCCTCCCAGCCGAGGCCGGACGGCTTCGCGGCCACCACCGTCGCCAGCGCGTACTCGGCGTAGGCCCCGGTGTCGGTCCAACCGAGCACCTCGTCCCCGACCGCGATCCCGCTGACGCCCTCGCCGACCTCGTCGACCACCCCGGCCGCCTCCATACCGGGCGTCGCCGGGAGCGTCGTGCGGAAGACCTGCTCCAGCCAGCCGTAGCGAATCTTGTAGTCGATGGGGTTCACGGCCGCGGCCTGGACCTTCAGCCGCACCTGCCCCGGACCCGGATGCGGCTCATCGACGTCCGCGAGCCGTAGGACCCCAGGGCCGCCGAACTCCTCGTAGACGATCGCTTCCATCGCGGACTCCTCCGTACTCGCTGCGACAACTACTCAGGTTTGCCTGGCGATGTCCACGCCGACTGACCCGGCTGACCTGCCTGTCCGGCTGGGGGTCCGGGGGTTATCCCCCGGGAAAACGCAGTATCTCGCCGTGGTCCGGATTCCGCTGGTTGTCAGTGGCGGGTGCCAGACTCGCCCCATGAGCACGCGGTGGGCGATCTCCGGCGACGAGGGCGGCGGGGCGCTGCTGGTGCCGCTCGACCCCGGCGGGCGGGCCGCGGGCGATGTGATCAAGGAACCGGACCTGGTGGCGGCCGTGCGGTCCCGCCCCGACGTGCTGCGGTGGGTCTGGCAGTCGACGGCGGAGATCTACCCCGGGCTGCTCGCCGCCGGGGTGCGGGTCGAGCGGTGCTACGACGTCGAGGACGCCGAGCTGCTGCTGCTCGGCCACGAGGGGCGGCTCGGCGAGCCGCGTTCGGCGGCCGCCGCCTGGGCCAGGCTGCACCAGCGGCCCGTACCGCCCGACCCGCCGCAGCGCGCTGCCGAGCCCGGCGCCCAGTCTTCGCTCTTCGAGCCGGGCCCCGTGCACCTGCCACTCGACCGGCTCCTTGAGGTGTACGCCGACCAGCTGCGGCGGTACGAGGCGACCGCGCACCCGGACCGCATGCACCTGCTGACCGCGGCCGAGTCGGCGGGGATGCTGATCGCCGCCGAGATGAACGAAGCGGGCCTGCCATGGCGCCCGGACGTCCACCGCGAGGTGCTGCGGGAACTGCTCGGCGAGCGGTACGCGGGCGGCGGCGAGCCGCGCCGCCTGGCCGAGCTCGCGGACGAGGTGTCAGCCGCCTTCGGGCGCCGGGTGCGGCCCGACCTGCCCGCTGACGTGGTCAAGGCCTTCGGGCAGGCGGGCATCAGGATCAGCTCCACCCGCCGCTGGGAGATCGAGAGCATCGACCACCCCGCCGTACGGCCCCTGATCGAGTACAAGAAGCTGTACCGCGTCTGGGTGGCGCACGGCTGGTCCTGGCTCCAGGACTGGGTCCGCGACGGCCGCTTCCGCCCGGAGTACCTGCCGGGCGGCACGGTCACCGGCCGCTGGGTCACCAACGGCGGCGGCGCCCTGCAGATCCCCAAGGTCATCCGGCGCGCCGTGGTCGCCGACCCGGGCTGGCGGCTGGTCGTCGCGGACGCCGACCAGCTGGAACCCCGGGTGCTCGCCGCGATCTCCCGCGACCCTGGCCTGATGGAGGTCGCGGGCCGGACCGACGACCTGTACCAGGCGGTGTCGGACCGGGCCTTCTCCGGCGACCGCGAGATGGCGAAGCTCGCCGTGCTCGGCGCCGTCTACGGCCAGACCTCGGGCGACGGTCTGAAGAACCTGGCCCTGCTCCGCCGCCGCTTTCCCACGGCCGTGGCCTACGTGGACGACGCGGCCCGCGCCGGCGAGGAGGGCCGCCTGGTGCGCACCTGGCTGGGGCGCACCTGTCCACCCGCCGTCCGCGAGGACGCCGATGACGCCGATGACGAGGCGGGCCTCCCCCAGGAGGCCGAGGCGACCGCGGACCCGGATCGCGGGGACGAGTGGGTGCCCGGCTATGCCTCCACCAACACCCGCGCCCGCGGCCGCTTCACCCGTAACTTCGTCGTCCAGGGCAGCGCGTCCGACTGGGCCCTGCTGATGCTCGCCGCGCTTCGCCAGGCCACCGCGGTCCTCTCCGCCGAGCTGGTCTTCTTCCAGCACGACGAGGTGATCGTGCACTGCCCGGCCGAGGAGGCGGACCAGGTGGTCGCCGCCATCCACGAGGCCTCGGAGCTCGCGGGGCGCATCGCCTTCGGCGAGACTCCGGTGCGGTTTCCGTTCACCACGGCTGTGGTGGAGTGCTACGCGGACGCCAAGTAGGCACGTCCTCGCAGCAGTACGTGTCCTCGTAGGACACGTCCCCGCGGCAGTACGCGTCCCTCGCAGAGCACCCTCGTAGGGGCACGTCCTCCGTCAGCCCATCGGAGGCGGCATCATCCCGCCGGGGCCACCCATCGCGGGGCCGCCCATGCCCGGCCCGCCCATGCCACCCATCCGCTGGCGGTTCTGCTCGTCCTCCACCGCCCGGTGGATCATGTTCTTCAGGCCCTCCGGGTCCGGCACATGCTTCAGCGTGAGCATGCCCTGCTCGGACGCGGACTGGACGTTGAGCGTCCCCTCGCGCAGTATCCGCTCCCACAGCGTGGCCCGGAACGACACGTCGTTCACCCGGGCGAGCGGGATGCTGCGGCCCGTCTTCGTCAGGAAGCCGCTGCGCTTGTAGACGCGCTTGGTGGTCAGGATGTACAGCGTGCTGCGCCACTTGAGCAGCGGGAGCAGCCAGAACCACACCGAGGCGACCAGGGCCACGCCGAGCACCACGTAGGAGGCGTACTTGCCCCAGTCCTCGTCGCGCGGCAGCACCCACAACAGTGCGCCGGCGACGAGCCAGACGAGCACCAGGACGACGAACTCCCCGACCATTTCGGTCCAGTGCTGCCGCGTGGCGTGCAGCAGTTCCTCGTCCTCGGCGATATAGCGATCCGCGTATGACATGCGGGGATGGTGACACACCGGGGGCTGAGGCGGTACCGGCCCCGCCCCGCCCCCGTCCTGACCCTCCGGCTACCGGGTGCTCGCCGACAGCCGCGCGGTCCGCTCCGGCGTCAGCACCAGGTCGGCGGCCATGGCCGAGGCCCGGACGGTCTCCGGACGGCTGGACCCCGGGATCGGTACGACGGCCGGTGAGAGGGTGAGCAGCCAGGCCAGGCAGACCTGTTGCGGGGTGACCCCGAGCTCGTGCGCGACCTCGTGGAACGCCCCGTACGCGGGCTGCGGTCCGGCCGGCGCGGACGGTCCGTCGAGTGAGCTGCGGGAGATCCCGCCGAGCGGGCTCCACGGCAGGAAGGCGATCCCGAGCTCCGCGCAGAGCCGCAGTTCGGGCTCGCTGTCGCGTACCTCGGGCGAGAAGCGGTTCTGCACGGAGACCAGCCGGTCGCCGAGCAGGGCGTGTGCCTCGCGGATCTGCGCGGTGTCGACGTTCGAGATCCCGGCCGCGCGGATGCTGCCCTCCGCCAGCAGGTCGCTCAGCGCGCCCACGGACTCGGCCCACGGCACCTCCGGGTCCGGCTTGTGCAGCTGGTACAGGCCGATCGCGTCGGTGCCGAGGCGCTTCAGCGAGGCGTGGCAGGCGCGCTTGAGGTACTCGGGGGTGCCGTCGACCGTCCAGGAGCCGTCGCCGGGGCGCCCGCGGCCGCCCTTGGTCGCGACGAGTACCTCGGAGGTGTCGCCGCCGTACTGGGCCAGCGCGCGGGCGACCAGCTGCTCGTTGTGGCCCACCTCGTCCGCGTGCCAGTGGTACGAGTCGGCGGTGTCGATCAGCGTCACACCGGCGTCCAGCGCCGCGTGCACGGTGGCGACGGCGCGGTCTTCGGCGGGCCGCCCCTCGATGGACAGGGGCATGGCGCCGAGGCCGATCGCGCTGACGGCGGCGGAGCCGATGCTGCGGTACTGCACGAGTGCCGCTCCTTACGTCTCGAACTACGTCTCGAATGACGTCTCGAATGACGTCTCGAATATGGAGAATCTCGAAAGGCCGGGAGTTACGCCGCGAGGGCCTCGGCGACAGCCCCAGGCAGCCAGTCGGCGGTGTGCGAGAAGCTGAACCCCAGTTCCTCCGCACGGGAGTTGCTCATCGCGTAGTGGCGGTCGTACGAGAACGGCGACGCGTTGTCCGCGTCGATCCGGTAGACCGGCTCCCGCCCCGCCTGACCGGCGATCAGACGGCACAGCTCGCGCACCTCCAGCGGCCCGTGCGAGCAGGCGTTGACCGGCCCGGTGAACTCGGCTTCCGCCGCCCACCGCAGCACGTCCGCGATCTCCTGGTGATGCGTGAAGACCGTGGGCACGGTCTCGGCGTGTACGGCGATCTCCTCGCCCTTCAGGATGCGTTGTACGTAGTGGTCCAGGCGCCCGGTGAACTCCTCGGCGCCACCGCCCAGTACATGGGTGCTGCGTACGGAGACGAACGGCAGCCCGCTCTCGCGCGCGAAGACGGCCTCCGACTGGCGCTTGCCCTCGGCGTAGTGCGCCTCCAGGAAGTCGTCGTCGCCCCAGGGGAGTTCGAGCCGCACCGGCCAGACCTCCGGGTCCACCACCGTCTCCGGCACCGGCTCCCGCACCGGCTCACCAGGAGCCGCGAGGCGTACGGCGCCTGCGGCCGCGGGCTCGGTGAGGGTCGCGGGGTCGTACACCTCGATGGTGGAGGTCATGACGTACCGCCCGGCCCGCCCGCCGAAGACGCGCGCGGCGATCGCCGCCTGCAACGGGGTGTAGCAGACCTGGTCGACGACCACGTCGAAGGTACGGGAGCCGAGCGCCGCGGCGAGCGCCGCCTCGTCGTTCCGGTCGGCGACGAGGTGGGTGACGCCCGAAGGCGGCGTGGTGGAGCCGCGGTTGACGACGCTCACCTGGTGTCCCGCGGCGTGCAGCTGCTCAATCAGGCGCTTGCCGAAGTACCGGCTGCCGCCGATGACACATATCTCGCTCATCGATCGCCTTTCTCGCTCATCGGTCGTCTTCCGTGACCAAGATCCTGTCGGTGATGAGCGTAAGTCAGGGCCCCTCCGCGGCAGGGGGATGCGCGGCCTCGATGACCCCGTGCACCACCCGGCTGATGCGCTCGGCCGCCTGGTCCGGGTCGGGCTGTCCGGCGTCCAGCCAGCCGATGACGGCCTCGGTGGTGACGGCGGGGATCACCCGGGCCGCCCAGTCGAGCCAGGGGCCATCGGGGATGCGCTGAGCGAGGTTGCGGCGCGCGACCTCGGCCGACGCGGCGGTGAGCGTGTCGATCAGATCCCGGAACTCCGGCTCCCTGGCGGCGTGCTGGAACAGCAGCCGAAAGGCGTCGGGGTCGGCCGCCGCGGCTCGGAGCAGGGCCGGGATCGAGTCGTCCCCGAAGTCGTCGCTGCCGACCTGGTCGGCCAGCCGGGCGCAGGCGCGGTCCAGGGCCGCGCGGTACATGTCCGCCTTCGACTCGAAGTGCCGGTAGAGCATGACGCGGGTGAGGCCCGCCTCGGTGGCGACGTCGTCGAGGCCGGTGGCCGTGAAGCCGGAGCGCGCGAAGGCCCGGGTCGCGGCGTCCAGGATCTGCTCGCGCCGCTCGGCGCGCCGCATCCGCTTGACCGGTTCGGCCCCCATCGCGCTCTCCAAAGTCCCGTAGCCCACTTGTTGCCTTACGAGTATACAAGTAGCCTTGTTTAAGGCAGAGTATACAAACCAGCATCTACAAGGGAGCTCGCGATGAGCATCGCCCACCTGCCCTTCGACCAGCCCGGCGGCCCGCTGGACGTACCGCCCCAGCTGCGCGAGCTGCGGACCCAGGGCGCCGTGCACGAGATCCGCACCCGCGTCGGCGACCCTGCCTGGCTGGTCACCGGCTACGAAGAGGTGCGCCAGCTGCTGGACGACGACCGGCTCGGCCGGTCACACCCCGACCCGGAGAACGCGGCACGCTCCGGGGAATCGGCCCTGTTCGGGGGCCCGCTGGGCAACCACGCGACCGAACACGCCGACCACCAGCGGATGCGCTCCCTCCTACAGCCGCACTTCACACCGGGGCGGATGCGGGCCTTCCGGTCCCGCGTGGAGACCCTGACGTCCGAGCTCCTGGACGATCTCGTACGACAGCCGCCCCCGGCCGACCTGCTCGCCGCGCTCGCCGTCCCGCTGCCGATCCTGGTGATCTGCGAGCTGCTCGGTGTGCCGTACGAGGACCGCGCCAGGTTCCGTGCGTGGAGCCAGGCCGCCGCCGACGTACTGGACCGCGGCAGGTCCGAGCAGGGTCTCGGCGACCTGTTCGGGTACTGCCAGGAGCTGGTGGCCAAGAAGCGCCGCACACCCGGCGACGACGTCATCTCCAGGCTCTGCGCGACCGAGGGCGTCGGTGACGGCGGCGAGGGCGGCGACGCCAAGGCCGGTGACGACGAGGTCGGTGACGACGAGATCGCCATGCTGTCGACGGCCCTGCTGTTCGCGGGCCATGAGACCACCGTCGTCCAGCTGGGCCTCGGCGCCCTGCTCCTGCTCACCAACCCCGGCCAGGCGCAGGCCCTGCGCGAGAACCCGGACCTGATCAAGGGCGCGGTCGAGGAGATCCTGCGTGCGCCGGGCAAGGGCGGCGGCGGCATCCCGCGCTACGCGCACACCGACCTCGTGGTCGACGGCGTCACCATCCGCGCGGGCGACCTGGTGATGCTGGACAACGGCGCGGCCAACCACGACGCGGCCGTCTACCCCGACCCCGACCGCTTCGACATCACCCGCAGGGGGCCGTCCCACCTCACGTTCGGGCACGGCATGCGGTACTGCGTCGGCGCGCCGCTGGCCCGGATGGAGCTCCAGGTCGCGTTCGGCCAGCTACTGCGGCGCTTTCCCGAGATGCGGCTCGCGGTGGACGTCGAGGAGCTGG
This sequence comes from Streptomyces sp. E11-3, assembly GCF_046540415.1. Taxonomy (NCBI): domain Bacteria; kingdom Bacillati; phylum Actinomycetota; class Actinomycetes; order Kitasatosporales; family Streptomycetaceae; genus Streptomyces; species Streptomyces sp. E11-3. Next base: position 3,301,268 of record NZ_JAZGRL010000001.1, read on the forward strand.
TGGTACGGGCCGACCTGCTGACCGGGGGTCTGGTGGAGCTGCCGGTCACGTGGTGAACGCCGGACAGCCCGGGTCACTCATCGCCCTCCGTCTCCGTCCCGGTCTCTGCATCTGTGTCTGCATCTGTCTCTGCCTCTGCCTCTGCCTCTGCCTCGTACAGCCTGCGGTACTTGGCATTGCGCAGCTTCAGCAGTACGGAGGCGCCCAGGGCCGCGGCGAGCGAGCCGAGGAGTACGGCGGCCTTGATGGGCTCGGCGTGCGCCGGATCGGGGTAGGCCAGCTCCCCGATCAGCAGCGAGACGGTGAAACCCACACCCCCGAGCAGCGACAGGGCCAGCACGTCGGCCCAGGCCAGATCGGGGTTGATCTGGGCGCGCGTGAAGCGCGCGGCCAGATACGTACCGCCGAAGATGCCCACGGTCTTGCCGAGCGCCAGGCCGAGCGCCACGCCGAGGGGTTCGGCGCTCCCCAGGACCTCGGCCAACGTATCGCCCGAGACTGACACCCCGGCGGCGAAGAGGGCGAACAGCGGGACCGCGAGCCCGGCCGACACCGGCCGGGTGAGGTGCACGATGTGCTCGGCCGTGCCCTTGCGGTGCGGGTCGTGGGAGCCGCGCCGGGTGATCCGCAGCATCAGGCCGAGCGCGACTCCGGCGACGGTGGCGTGTACGCCGCTGGTGTACATCAGCGCCCAGATGGCGAAGGCGAGCGGCAGATACCAGTACCAGCCCCGTACGCGTCTGACGTGGTGCAGCCAGTAGAAGAGCCCGAGGCCGAGCACGGCCCCGCCGAGCGCCGCCAGGTTGATCGTCGAGGTGAAGAAGATCGCGATGACGATGATGGCGCCCAGGTCGTCGACCACGGCCAGGGTGAGCAGAAAGGCCCGCAGCGCGGAGGGCAGATGGGTGTTGACCACCGCCAGGACACCGAGGGCGAAGGCGATATCGGTGGCCATCGGGACGGCCCAGCCGTTCCAGGTGCCGCCGCCCGATGTGGCGACGAGCCCGTACACGAGCGCTGGGATCACCATGCCGCTGAGCGCCGCGACGACCGGCAGCACCGCCCGCGCGACGGTGCTCAGCTCGCCGACCACCAGTTCGCGTTTGAGCTCGGCACCCGCGACGAAGAAGAAGATCGCCAGCAGGCCGTCCGAGGCCCACTCGTGTACGGACAGATCCAGCGGCCCGAAGCCGAAGTGGGCCTCCCGGACCGACTCGTAGGCACTGCCCCACCCGGAGTTAGCCCAGATGAGTGCGGCGGCGGTGGCGGCGAGCAGAATCGTTCCGCCGACGGTCTCCGTGCGCAGGGCATCCAGGACGAAGCTGCGCTCCGGCCGCGGCAGCAGCCCGAAGAAGGGCGGCCAGCGGCTGCTGTTCCCGCGACCGTTCCCTGGGCGCTTCGCTCGCATGGCCGCTCCTCGGCGCCGATGGTCTTGGCCGGGGTGTGACGAAGGGGGGAGCCAGGTCGCAAGGGGACACTGATGACTGACCTGCTCATGGTATCGAGCGAAGCGGGGGGCGGCCTGGGCCGGACGGCCTGGGGCAGGCGGCCTACGCCGTCTCTGGCCGTGCCTCTGACCGCACCTCTGACCGCGACCGGCCTGGATCACCGAGGAGCACCGCGAGCGCTTTGACGACCTCGGCGGCCAGTACGGCCTGCCCCACGGCGGCGAAGTGGATACGGTCGGCGCTCACCAGCGTCGGCCGGGAATTGACCGGGTGGTCCCACATGTCGATGAGCACGGCACCGTGCTCGTCGGCCAGCTGGCGGGTGAGGTCGTTGAGCCTGCGCACCCGGTCCGACCAGTCGGGGAACTTCGGCACCACGAAGGCCCTGCCCAGCGTGAAGACGGTCATCTGGGCACCCGTGCCCGCGGCGAGTTCGAACAGCCGCCGCATCGTCCGCTCGATGTCCGCGAAGTCGGGCTCCGGCTGGAACAGGTCGTTGGCGCCACACGGCAGATGCACCAGATCAGGGCCGTACGCGACCATCCGGTCTCCCTGTGTCGCCAGGGTCGCGGCGGTCGTCGCCCCGATCTCCGCGGTGTTCAGGTAGGCCAGATCCGGGCGTACGCGACGCAGCACGTCGGCGACACGGTCGGCCCACCCCAGGGTGGCGTACCCCGGGCTCGGGTCGCCGGTCCCCGCCGAGAGGCTGTCGCCGATCACGGCGAACCGACGCCAGGGTGCGTCGGCGAGGAGCCGAGCGCCACTCGCCGACGACAGACAGAAGGGGTCGGTCTCCTCGGTGAACGAGGGCGCCGTGGAGCTCACTGCGGAGGTCGTTTCGGAAGTCATGAAGTAAACGTACGATCGGTCGTACGTTTACAGCAAGAGTGTGCCAGGATAAGCCCGTGAGCGAACTGACGGAGCGACCGAGCGCTGATCGAAGGGCCGCTGGTCCGGGGGCCGCTGGTCCGGGGGCCGCTGATTCGGGGCCCGCTGATTCGGGGATGGCGACCTCCGACCGACGCCTCCTGCGCGGCGCACAGTCCCGCCAGACGATCGCCCGCCACGCCGCCGACGTAGCCTCACTGGAGGGCCTGGGCGGACTCAGCATCGGTCGCCTCGCCACCGACCTCGGCCTCAGCAAGAGCGGCGTCCAGACCCTGTTCGGCACCAAGGAACGCCTGCAGCTCGCCGCGGCCGAGTCCGCACGCCAGGCGTTCCTCGCCGCGGTCATCCGCCCCGCGTCCGCCACCCCGCACGGCGCCGCCCGCCTGCGCGCACTCACCGAGCACTGGATCGCCTACGCCGAGACCCCCCTGTTCCCCGGCGGCTGCTTCTGGGCGGCGAACCTCCCCGACTTCGACAGCCGCCCCGGAAAGGTCCGCGACGCCCTGTCCGGCCACCACCGCGACTGGCTCACCACCCTCGCCACCGAACTACGCGAAGCCGTCGACACGGGCGAGATCGCCGGCCTGGACGCCGACCTCACGGCCTTCCAGATCGACGCAGTACTTACTGCCGCGAACACCGCCCTGCGCCTCGGCGAGCCCGACGCCACCGACATGGCCCGCCGCGTGGTCGACGGCTTCCTCACACCTCCACGCTGAGCGCCTTCCGAGGGCTGCCGCTCAGGAACCGGGCTTCGCCGCGGCCCGATGCGCTTCGAGGTACTGCTTGATGCGGTCGGTGTCGGGGGCGGTCTGGGCGGTGGGGGCGGGGC
>NZ_JAZGRL010000001.1:3304533-3373968 GCF_046540415.1 Streptomyces sp. E11-3
GCCCAGACCGCCCCCGACACCGACCACATCAAGCGGTACTTCGACCACTACGCCGCCGCCGTGACGGTCTGACAAGCGCGAGGGCAACCCTGGGCGTTCGAATGCCGGACGAACCTCAGAGCCGGGATACGGGGCTGCGGGATGCGGGATGCGGGGTTACTCGTCCACGACCGTGAGCTCGCGGTCGATCAGCGGCTGGGTCGGCCGATTGCTCTTCGGGAACAGCTCCTTGTACGCGGCCACTTCGTCCGGGGCGACCCGGACCGGGTCCTTGAGGACGGTCCACTTGACGCCCTCGGTGCAGGGCGGAGTCGTCAGTGAACCTTCGTACTGGTATTGGTCACGGTCACCTGGCAGGAAGGCTGTGAGGTCGAAGGCCTTGGTGATCTTCGCCGTGGCGCCCTCCTCGGACGGCAGCTTCTTGAACAGATCCGCGAAGGCGGACTTGCCGGCCTTCTCCTCCATCAGCACGCCCACGACGGCGGGCTCGCCGTTCTTGTCCGCGTGCACGAAGTGCATCTCCATCGCGGTGTGTTCGCCCTCCTCCGTGTGCTCGCTCGGGAGGTGGAAGTGGAACTGCTTGAGGCCGTAGGAGGTGCCGTCGATGACGATCTGGCTGCCGGTGGAGACCTTGGCCTGGACGGTGTGGCCGTTGTTCACCAGCTCCGCGGTGACGGGCTCGTAATCGATGGTGACAGCCTTCTCAACCGCCCGCTCGACCACCTTGCCGTCGTTCTTGCCGTCGTCCTTGTCGTCGTTCTTGTCGTCGTTCTTGTCGTCGTTCTTGCCGTCATCTTTGTCGTCGCCCAGATCGATCGGGGACTGCTCGCGCCCGGCCTCGCACGCCTCGAAGTCCTCTGCGAGGGTCGCCCAGTTCGCCGGACCGTCGGCTCTCCCGTAACCCCAGTGGGCACCCCTCTCCGCCGTCTCATGCTTCCCGCCCTTCCCATCCGTGTCGCCGCCTCCGTCTCCGTCGGCGCAAGACGTGGCCGTGAAGACCGTGAGGGCGGTGACGCCGGCTATCGCGGCCATCCGTATGACACGGGAAGACATGCTTGTTTCCACCTCGCGGAGGTCGGTTGATCGTGGGGCTCGGTCACCCGCTGGGTGCCGACTTCCACTGTTCGACCTCGTCGATCAATACAGAGGCAAGCAACGAACAAGAGAGAGCCAAAGAGGCAAGGATTTGTACAAGAAACGACCGCCGTCTCTCACCCCACCTCGTGACGCAGCAGTCAAGTACTCACAAGGATCAATAGACCGGACATCGCACGTCCCCCTCCTCCAGGGACCGGGAGGCGGCGCCGACCGATGCAACGCCCCGCCCGAGGCCGGGGACCGGCTGCACGTCGTCGTACTCGACGCGAGCCGGGAGCCACCCCGGTTCAGCGCGCTGCAGCGGGACATCGACATCGCGCGGCGGCTGCGGGGCTCCGGCGCGTGAGGGCCACGACGACGACCGCCCCGTCTGCCGCACCGCCCCACCCCGCATGCCGCACCGCTCCGCACGCCACACCGGCTCGGCAGCCGACCCGTATCACGCCAACTTCCCCCAGGCGCCCGGCCACTGCGGCAACCTGGCCCGTATGACCCAAGACACCAGGTCCGATGCCCTTCCCGACGTCATTGATGAGATAGCCCGCTCACACGCCCGGTTCGCTGCCACGGCCACCGCACTGACCGGCGCCGACCTGCGCGGCCCCTCCGCGCTGCCGGGCTGGACCCGCGGCCACGTCATCGCTCATGTGGCCCGCGGCGCCGATGCCTATACGTGGCTGCTCGCCCTTGCCCGCACGGGTGTTGAGCCCCGGCCGAGGGACACCGCCGAGTCGCTGGCCCGAGCGGTCGAATCCGGCGCCGCCCGCCCGGCTGCCGAACTCGTCGCCGACCTCCGCACCTCCCTGAACCGGCTGCTCGCGGACTCCGAGGCGATGCCCGCCACGGCATGGGACACCCTGGTCACGGCCTTGCCGGGCTACCGTCATCCGGCCTGGTTCACGCTCTACCGCTGTTGGCGCGAGCTGGAGACCCACCACGTCGACCTGGACGCGGACTACGGCACCGCCAACTGGCCCCACACCTATGTGACATGGGCCCTGGACGGCACACTCGCCGCGCTGAGCGAGCGCGACTTCCCCGTCTCCCGCGTCAGGGCAATCGACCTCGGGCGGTCCTGGAACCTGTCCCAGAACGGCCCCACGGTCAGCGCCGACGGTCACACGCTCCTCGGCTGGCTCAGCGGGCGTACGACCGACACCGCGCTCGCCGCCGACGGGCCCGTACCGCAACCGCCCGCCTGGCCGCTGCCCCCGACCCCGGCCTGGAGCTGAATCCAGGCGAGCCCGCTCTGCCGAACGTCACATGCGAGCCCCGCGCTCGGTCCGGCGTACGTTTCCGACCGCCCGGACCGTACTTGCCGTCGACCCCGCTGCCGTACCTGTCGTCGACTCCGTTGCCGTACCCGTCGTCGACTCCGTTGCCGTACCCGTCGTCGACCCCACTGCCGAGCCCGTTTCCGAGCCCGTTTCCGAGCCCGTCACCGACCCTGCGGCCACACGCCGCCCACCACGCGTGACCACAGCGGTGACCACTCCGGCGAGCAGCCCCCAGAAGGCCGAGCCGATGCCGAGCAGCGAGAAGCCGGAGGCGGTCGCGAGGAAGGTGACCACGGCGGATTCGCGCCACCCCTCGTCGGCAAGAGCCGCGGTGAGCGATCCGGCGATGGTGCCCAGCAGCCCCAGCCCCGCGATGCCCAGGATGAGGGCGGCCGGCAGGGCCCCGAGCAGCGAGCCCACGGCCCCGCCGACGACGCCGACACAGAGGTAGAACGCCCCCGCCCAGACACCGGCCAGATAGCGCCGGTCAGGATCCGGGTGAGCCTCCTTCCCCGTACAGATCGCGGCGGTGATGGCCGCGAGGTTGAGCCCGAAGCAGCCGAACGGTGCGAGCAGAGCGTTGGTCGCGCCGGTCCAGGTGATCAGCGGCGACACCGGAACGTCGTATCCGTCATTGCGCAGCACGGCCACACCGGGCAGGTTCTGCGAGGCCATCGTCACCACGAACAGCGGCAGCCCGACACTGATGAGCACCTGCCAGGAGAACTCGGGCGCGACGAAGACCGGCTCGGCCAGCGACACACGTACGCCCTCAAGGTGCAGCGAGCCGCTCCACACAGCCGCCACCACACCAACCGCCAACGCGATGATGATCGCGTAGCGAGGAAACAGGCGCCGGCAGACGAGATACGCGGCGAACATCGAGAAGACGAGCCCGAAGTCACCGTCCATCGCGGTGAACAGCCCGGTGCCGAACTGCACGAGCACCCCGGCCAGCAGTCCCGCCGCCAGCGGCACGGGAATCCGGTCCATGACGCGCGCGAACCAACCCGTGAGTCCGCTGAGCGTGATCAGGCCCGCCGAGACCAGGAACGCGCCGACCGCCTGGGCCATCGTCACCCCGTCGAGGCCGACAACGAGCAGCGCCGCCCCAGGGGTGGACCAGGCAGTCACCACGGGCGCCCGGTACCGCAGCGACAACCCGATACAGGTCACCCCCATCGCGACACCCAACGCCAGCATCCACGAGGCGAGTACCCGGTCAGTGGCCCCCGCCGCCTTCGCCGCGGAGAAGACGATCGCCGCGGAACTGCTGATGCTGACCAGCACCGCGATCAGCCCCGCGACGACCGCCGAGAGCGGCGCGCCCCGTCGTATGCCCCCAGTGACGCTCACCACGCCCGACCGCCCATCCCCACGATCGGACCACATGAGCTCCTCGACGCCATCTGCTCTCCCCCGCCCCGTCCAGCTGCGCTGTACAGACTGAGCCGCCACTGCCCAGGAAGCAAACGCGCCCAGCACGGCGACCACACAACCTGCGCACGCAACGGAGCCCAATGGCCCGTGCGACACCTACCTCCGCCCCCGCAACGGCGCTTGAGTAGGCTTGACCTGGCTGATCACGGAGCGGGGGGAGCGCGCATGGAACCGCTGCGCCAGGACGACCCTCCACGGATCGGGCCCCACATCACCCTGGCCCGGCTCGACGCGGAGTCCGAACAGGCCGTTCCCGCACGCCGCTTCATCGCCCGCAGTGCCGACGGCGACCGTACGTTCCTTGCCTGCCTCCCACGCGTCGACGTCGACCCGACCCGCTGGGCGATCGAGGCGGAGGGCGCCCGTCGGCTCTCGATACCGGGACTCCTGCCGGTCGGGGAGGTCGGCGGCACAGCGGACCTCCCCTGGTGCACGGCGCCGTACGTCCCCGCTCTCCCGCTCCCCGCCGTCCTGCGAGCTCACGGCGGCCCGCTGCCCGAGCCGTTCGTACGGGCCCTTGGCGTCGCCCTCGCCCGTACGCTCGCCACCGCCCACGCCCTTGGCGTGACGCACGCGGGCCTGTCTCCCGCCGCCGTACTGCTCACCACAGAAGGCCCCCGTCTGAGCTGCTTCGGGGCGGTACGGGCCGCCGCCCCGGACGGCGAGCAGCGCGTTGGTCTGCCGGGCCTCGACTCCGGCGGCCTCGCCCCGGAACAAGCGACCGGTGGACGGCCGCGCCCGCTGGGCGACGTGTACGCCCTGGGGGCCGTATTCGCCTACGCGGCAACCGGCCACACCGTCCCCGAACGCGACGAACTTCCCTCCTCCCTCCGCGGATTGATCACGGCATGCCTCTCCCGTGCCCCGGAGCGGCGTCCGCGGGCGGACCAGGTCCTCACCCACCTGGAGCCGGCCGCACCTACGACGGGACATCAGGCCACCGTCCTGGACACGGCCGCCCCGATCCCCCTGCCGGCACCGGTGGTCGCCGCGCTCGCGCGCCAGTCGGCGCAGGTCCTGGCGGCCGAAGTGCCCGTTCCTGCCATGCCCGTTCCTGAAGTGCCCGTTCGTGAAGTGCCCGTTCCTGCGCCCTGGACTCACGGCTGATGCTCTCCCCGCTCACCCACAACGACCCGCACCGGCTCGGCGCCTATCGCCTCATCGCCCGCCTGGGCAGCGGCGGCATGGGCACCGTCTACCTCGCCCGCTCGACCACAGGCCGTACGGCAGCGCTGAAGACCCTGCATGCCCACATCGCCACCGACCCCGCCATGCGCACCCGTTTCCGCCTTGAGGTGGACGCGGCCCGTGTCATCGGCCCCGTCCACGGCACCCGGGTCTTCGACGCCGACCCGCTCGCCGAGACCCCCTGGCTGGCCACCGAGTACGTACTCGGCCCGCCCCTCACCGACGCCGTCTCCGTCGCGGGGCCGCTCCCCGAGCCCGCGGTACGCGCACTGGGAGCCCTGCTGTGTGCGGCTCTGGCCCAGCTCCACGCCTCGGACGTCGTCCACCGCGACCTCAAGCCCTCCAACATCATGGTCACGGCAGACGGCCCCAAAGTCATCGACTTCGGCATCGCCCGTGCCATCGGCGACGACCGCCTCACCCGCACGGGTACCGCCGCGGGCACGCCGGCCTTCATGTCCCCCGAGCAGGCGACCGGCCAGGAACACACCTCTGCGGGGGACGTCTTCGCGCTGGCCGGCGTCCTCGTCCACGCGGCCACCGGCCACGGGCCCTTCGGCACCGGCCAGCACGCCGACCTCATCTACCGCGTCCGCTACGCCGACCCGAACCTCACCGGAGTCCCTCCGGCCCTGCTCCCGATCCTGACCCGCTGCCTCAGCAAGAACCCGGCCGACCGCCCACCACCGCCGACCTCGCCACCCAACTGCGCCCTGGGCAGAGCGACTTCGCCTGCCACCTCCCCGAGCCCTTGCTCATGGAGATCGCCCGCCGCGCAGGCAGCGTCTGGCATGCCCGGCCGCACCGCCTCCCGGCCCCGCCGGAACACGCCCTCGCCGAAGCCTTCCCGAGCGGCACCCCGTCCGTTACGTCCCGCCTGTCCCGCCTGTCCCGCCGCAAGCTCCTTGCCCTCGGGGGGAGTTCCGCACTCGGAGCGGCAGCGGTCTCAGGCGGCGCCTGGGCGTGGCTGGGCCGTGGCCGTGGCCGTGGGGACACCACCGCCCCGAAGCCACCCGCCGCCGCCTCGAAGAAGCCCGCGTGGGACCTGCTCTGGCAGGTGGCGACCAGCTCCGTCGACCCCCAGGTTCCCCCGGTGCCGCTCGTTCTGGACGGGCTGCTCGTCGCAGGCGAGTTCGGCGTACAGGGCCTGAATCCTGTGACAGGAGCGGTGAGGTGGTCGGACCCCGAGGTCTATTTCCTGCGTCGGACCGCTACGGACGGCAAGCGGATCTACGCCGCCGACCACACCCTCGAAGAGAGCGATCCGCTCAGCGTTTCCACGGTCGACCCGGCCACGGGAGAGATCAACGCCCCGTTCAGCGAGCTCAAGGACCTGAGGGCGATCCTCGACGGAACCCAAGTGCTCTGCGCGACAGCCGATGCCGTCTACCTGGCAGGAGGACGAGGGCCCCATACGGAATCCGGATTCGGCAAGGCCCAGTCGTGGTTCCTGCTGGGCATCGACATCCGTTCGGGCGACAAGCTCTGGGAGGTCCCGCTCCCGGCCCGACCGGACGAATCCACCCGCCTGCACTTCCTGTCCGCCGAGTCCGTGGGCGAGTACCTGGTCCTCGTCCAGCAGTCCGCGGACGGTGAACCACGCCTCGTCGTCCACAACGCCCTGACGGGCGAAGCGCTGTGGAACCGGCCGCTCGACGGCGAGCAGCCGGCTTTCAGCCGGGCCCATCTGGCCGTGGACGGCAGGCACGTGTACCCGTCGGCGGGTGAACTGGTCGCGCTCGGCCTGGCCGACGGCAAGGAGGCCTGGCGCTTCGAAGGAGAGACACCGAAGGCGCGGTTCAGCCCCCCGGCCACCAAGGACGGTGTGGTGTACGCGGTGGAGGAGAACCGCGGCATCGTCGCGCTCGACGCCGCCGACGGCTCCCTGCGGTGGGCGGAGAAGAGCCGCGAGGTCACGACCGAGGACCTCGACGCCCCGCCCGTGATCGGGGTCGCGTCCGTGTACGCGCACAGCAAGGAGTCGTCTGCACTGGTGGCCGTGGACATCCGGACCGGCGCCGTGACCCGTCGCGTCAAAGCCGCCAAGGCGCGGTACTTCGCCCACGCCTCCGCCAGGCGGCTCATCGCCGTCGGCGACGAGCACACCGCCGCCTACCCCCTCGACTGAGCTCACAGAAAGCCGCACACGCAATGAAGCCCCTGGAATCCGGAGACCCGATCCGACTGGGCCCGTACCGCATCCTCGCCGTGCTCGGCGAAGGAGGCATGGGCAAGGTCTACGTCGGTCAGGACGGCGAGGGGCAGGTCGCCGCGGTGAAGGTGCTGCACCCCCACCTGACGCACGACACGAACCTCACGAGCCGCTTCGTCCGCGAGGCCCAGATGGCCGGGGCGGTCAGCGGCGGATCCGTGGCCCGCGTCCTCGACGCCCAAACGGAGGGCGGGCGTCCGTGGATCGCCACGGAGTTCCTGACCGGTCCGACACTCTCGGACGCCGTCCGCTCCCACGGGCCGTTCGACGAACCGACGGTACGGGCCCTGGCGGCGGCGCTCGCCCACGCGCTCCGGGACATCCACGCCACCGGCCTCGTCCACCGCGACCTGAAACCCGCGAACATCGTGCTCACCGCGACGGGCCCGCGCGTCATCGACTTCGGCATCGCCCGTCCCGAACACGGCCTCACGCTCACCGCCACGGGCCAAGTGCCGGTCACTCCCGGCTACGGCGCGCCCGAGCAAGTCCTCGGGCAGCGCGTCGGTCCACCGGCCGACGTCTTCTCTCTGGGTGCGGTCCTGGTGTTCGCGGCAAGCGGGCAGCACGCGTACGAGGGTTCACACGTCGCCGCCGTGCAGTACGAGGTCGTCCACGGCGAGCCGCGCCTGGACGTCGTACCGCCCGCGCTCCAGCCGCTGATCGCCCCGTGCCTCGCCAAGGACCCTGCCCATCGACCGTCACCGGACCAGATCCTCCAGGCGTCCGCCCCGCCCCGGGGCGCCGAACGCACCTGGCGGCAGGGGCCGATCGCGCAGGACATCACGACCCGCGAGCACAGTCTCCACCGGCTGACCACAGTGCCAGGCCAAGCCGTACCGCGCTCCGTCTCACGCCGCCGCCTGCTGACAGGCCTTGGAGCGGGCGCATCCGTGCTCGCCGTCGGCGGCGGGGCCGCCGCGTGGTGGAAACGGAACGCGGACCGTGCCAGTCGCGGCCCCTTCGACATTCCCGCGGCCGCATCGACCCCGAAGGCCCGCGTCCTGGACGCGAACAAGGGCGACTACGTCCTAGGCGTGGCTCCCGAGCCACTCTGGACCGTCCCCTCGGCGCTCTCGGAGACCACACCCGCGCCCCTACCCGTACGTGACGTCCTCATCGTCGGAGCGCCGAAAGGCGGCATCGCCGCGCGCAGCGTCGTCGACGGCACACTCCGCTGGTCAGCGCCGAACACGGTGGCCACCGGCCGCTACCTGTCCCTCTCCGACCAGTTGGTGGCGACGGTTGACCGGGACGGCACCCTCGTCACCTTCGTCGCCTCAACCGGCGAACCCAAGTGGACGTCTCCCGCGAAGGCCGACTCCCTACTCGCCGCCGACGACGAAGCCGTATACCTGATCACCAAGGGCGGGCGCGTACGCAGCATCGGCCGCTCCGATGCCAAGATCCGCTGGACCGTCGACGTAGACGCCGACCTCGGCACGAAGGCCGCCTCGCGCGGCCTGGCGGCCCACGGCCGACTGATCATCGCGGCGGCGGACGGAGCCGTCATCGCCCTCGACACGTCCGACGGCCGCAGAGCATGGACCCACCGCAGGGTGACCGCCACCGGCCGAGCCCACCTCGCCCAGTCGGGACGCTCCCTGTGCGTAAGCGGCAAGCAGCTCACCGCTCACGACCTCATCAACGGCAAGAAGCGCTGGTCGACCACGAGCCCGAAACTGCCGAACGGCGATCCGCCCTTCTGGGGCCGGCCAACCATCCACGGCAACCTCGTGTACGCGTCCGAAGTCATCTTCCCCCTCCAATTGAACCTGCGGACCGGAAAGCCGACCAACTGGAACTACAACGGTTTCCTCGAATGCGATGCCCCCAGCCCTCTCGTCGTGCAGGGCAGCGGCCTCTGGTCGGTCACCGTCAACGAGAAGCAGGCAGGCATCAACGTCCTCGACCTCTCGCCCGAGAGCCGACCATCCTGGGTTTTCCCGATCATCAAGAACCCCGACCGCTACTGGCTCACAGCGGACGCGAACCGCGTGTTCCTCCTGGACGGCACGTCACTGAGCGCCCTGCCCGTGTTCTGAGCGCTGAGGCCCATCGCCGGGCACTGAGGCCGGTGAAGCGATCCCTCGCCCGCTCCCCGATGGCCAGAGCTGACCACCCAGTGAGTCCTGAGGCTTTTGCAGAGCTGCCTTCGGGATTCGAACCCGAGACCTACGTATTACGAGGGCCAGCAAGATCATCACGACTGGTGCCGGCCGATGCCGCAGGATCCCGTTTCCCTAGGTCAGAGACATCTTCCCTTGCTCACAATGACGCTGGGTCCACCCTGGTGCCAGCCAGTCCGCTCACGCAGCGCTCACGCAAGCAGGCCGTCCGACGCCGCAAAACCGCAGGTCTCCGGTACTGCCCGAATCGACCACCCGTACGAGTCATTGCACCAGGCCCGGCACCGGGGTGAGCTGTTGCCATGCATCGCTGGTCTCCCCTGAACGACAGCTCGCCCTGCTCGGCCGGCTCGGCGAACGGCAAGGAGTCCGAGAAGCCCTGGGACCCCGGTGAGTTCCGCACCGCCTACGCGCTGCGCGACCGAGGGCTGGTGACGATCAAGCGCAGCGTCCGGCTGCCGACGGCCGCGGTCCGCTCCGCACTGGGGCAGCTCGCCGCCGAGGGACGGTGACCCTACCGAGGGCTATCAGCTCTACAGCGTTGGCACGACGACTCCAACCCCCGAGCGGGTGTACCCGTGTCGTCGGCGCCAATCTCGGCGCGGGGCTCCTCATCCTGATCGGTACCCCGCCCTTGGCCGGGCTGGTGTTGAGGGCGGTCGCATGGTGCCTGCGGCTGGTCGCAGAGGGGTCAGGGCGGCGGATCTCCATTGCGGGCGCGCCTACAGCGAGCCTGTATGGCAGTTGGGTCTCTGTCACGAGTCAGTCATACGTCAAGTACTTCCTCGTTCGGGCCAGTTGAGTGCATCGATCCGAATTGGCCCTCCGCAGCAAGGCATATGCTCGGAGGCAAGGCGGGCTGTCCCGCAGAGTGATCGACCGTTCAGCGACGCGACCAATAGGAGTCGGGCCAATGAGTCCGCTGCAGCTCTCCATCACTGCCGTCCTCTGCATCTCCGGCATCGCCTTGCACATCTGGTCCTCCGCGCCGGACCGGGCCGGGCGGCAGTACTCTCTCCAGCTGCCGGTGACCCTGTTGTACTCCCTGGCTGCGGCCCTCTTCCTGTTCTCCGCCTTCCCGGACTCGATGACCGAGGGCCGGGCCCTGGGCTTCGGGATCGGCGGGGCCGCCGGGTTCGCCGCTTTCTTCCTGTTGGCGTCGTTCACATGGCTCAGCAAGACCCGGCGTCTGGACGAGGTCTCGGCGCAGCTGAAGAAGGCGACCCGGGAGAACACTGTGCTGCGCAGGCAACTGTCGCAGCAGCGGCCAGTGGAGGACACTCCGCGGCCCGTCCTGCAGTGCACCCGGTACGAGTTGCCGTTGCAAGGCGACCGGCGCCATCGCATCGGGATGATCACCGGGAACGTCGCCAACGTGCTGGGGACGGACGTGTGGGTCAACTCCGAGAACACGCGGATGGAGATGTCACGCGTCGACGAACCCACCCTCTCCGCGACGATCCGGTACCACGGTGGCCGCCGGGACACTGCAGGCCATCTGGTGCACGACACTATCGCCTTGGAGCTGATCGAGCGCATGGCGGGCCGGTCCCATGTGACGGCGGGCTCCGTGCTAGTCACGGGGCCGGGAGAGCTGCAGGAGAGCCACCAGGTCCGGCGCATCCTGCATGTCGCCGCCGTAGAGGGAGAACCCGGCTCGGGGTACCGGCAGGTCATCGACCTGGAGCGGTGCGTGCGCAATGTCCTTGCTGAGGTGGACCGGCTGGCCGCCACCGGGGAGCCGCTGCGCTCGGTGGTGCTGCCGCTCCTCGGGACTGGCGGCGGCAGCAGCGACCTCGGCAAGACCGTAGACACCCTACTGGCCGCTACCGTGAGCTACTTCCGTTCTCACGCGACATCGCGCATCCGTGTCGTCTACCTGCTCGCGTTCACGGACGTGCAGGCCACCGTGTGCCGGGCGGCTCTCGACTTGGAGCCCGCGCTCTCGTCGGAGAGCGCGGGCTGACCCGATCCGGAGCCAGCGGTCCTCAGGCCAGGAGGAGCCACTTCCTGCGGAACGACTTCAACTGCTCCCTGACCTCCGGCGAGCGCGTGATCGGGGAGATGTCGACCAGGTGCATCCAGTCGTTCCACCGGCGAACGATACGTCTGTCGATGGACCCGTTCGCCTTCTTGGCCCGTTCCACCCAGCTGAGGGTGTACTTGAAGAAGGTGATGTACGGGTACTCCGAGTCCTCGGCGGCCATGGCGCGCGCCTCCTCCAGGTACGCGGCCACCTCCAGCAGGTTCTCCGTCCTGCCGTCTTCCGGCCCGCCCTCAGCGAGGTACCTGCGGAACAGCACGGTGGCCAGCGTGTTCAGCGCGAACGCGTCACGGCGCTGGGCGATGGCCTGCCGGGCCCACGAACTGGCCGGGGCGTGCCGGCCCCGCTTACTCGCCCCGAGGGCCCGCTGCTCCCAGTACCGGGCGTTCCAGGCGTACGTCTCCTGCAGCGCCTCGTACCAGGCGTCCAAATGTTCCCCGCCCAGCCACACGGTCAGCATCTCGTGATCGAGGAGCTGGCGCACCATGCGGTAGGCGAACGTACGCGACGAGATGGCCGCCGGGGAGATTTGCACACCGTAGTGCTGGGCGAGTTTCAGGGTGACGGCGTAGTTCTCCTGCTTACTGAAGGAATTCTCCAGCATGTACGAGCCAAATGCCCGGTGCCGCGGGTGGAGGCGTCCCCGGGCCACGCGGATGAAGTCGGCGAGCACCGACTCGGAGTGCAGCAGGGCGTTCAGCTCGCTTGCCGGCAGTCCGCAGACGGACGCCGCAGCGCCGATCGGCAGTCCGTATCCGAGGGCGGAGGTGATGCACACTGCCTGGAACACCGATCGTTCGGTCTCGCTCTTCAGGAGCAAATAGCCCGTCCTCACCCTGCTGCGGAACCCGTCGGCCTCCTCCAGGTTCGACATCGACGAGAAGAGGTTCCTGCCATGCTTCTGCGTGAAGTACTCGACTTGTTTGGTGTGGCCGACGTCGGCCACGATGCCCAGCCGTCCGTGCCCCTTGAGCTGCCGGATCAGATCCTCGATCTCTTTGTCCCTCAGCTTGTCTGAGACCTCCACGTCAGCGAACCCCACGCCCGTGAAGCTGCGGCGCACCTCCCGGGCGCGCGAACGCCGTTCCACGGCCAGCAGCTCGAAGGGAATGCCCCGCTCCTTGGCACGCAGCGCCATGTCGGCGAGGTCGTTCGCGAAGTCGGCGGCGCCCTCCACGATAAGGAGGGTCCGCGGATGCTGTCTGAGCCACCACAGGGTGGCCTCCGGGGAGGGACGCAGTTCGGGATCGAGCAGATACGGCGTCCAGTTCTGCTCGGCGAGTTTCCTCGCGACCCGCAGGGCTATCGTGCTCTTCCCCGTGAACGCGGAACCCGTCAGGCAGACAACCTTCTGCTGTTCGTCAGACAGCGCCTCGCGGAAGACTCTGTCGGTGAGCACGCGGTGTGAGTCGAGGTCGCGCAGGATGTCGGAGTACAGGGGTTCGTGCCCGGCGTAGAAGTCGTGCCGGTCGTCGAGGCGGTACTCGGAGCCTGTGCGAATGGGATGCCACTGGCTCAGGAAGCTCAGCACGTTGGGGTTGATGCGGCTGGGGTTGTCCGCCGACACGTCGGCCTGCTGAAAGTAGTCCGGCCAGCTGGCCCGGACCTCGGCGAGGAACTCCTCGGCCGTGGCCTCGACCGGGATGAGGCCCCACTCACGGAAGCGTTCCTTGTCGAACTCGTCGATCGTCGGCATGACGATGACAGAGGGCTCGGAGGCGCCCTGCACACGCCCTTTCTCTAGGACGTTCTCCAGGTCGATCTCGTCGTTGAGGCTCGCGCCCAGGATGATGGTGGGCGCCTCCAAGTAGCTGTCGGCGAAGATACTGTGCCAGCGGTGGCGCTGGGTGACCGCGTACAGATAGGACGAGATGTCGAAGACGAGGTCGTCCGTCTTCTTCGCCCAGGCGACACCATGCAGGTGGACGAGGATGGCCTGGTGACCCGAGGGCACGCGGTGGGGGTCCGTCCAGGAGACGGAGATGAGTTCCTTGGCCGTGTGCTCGGTGAACTGCTTGTTGTAGGCGTTCTCCACCGAGTCGTCGATGTTCAGCGACCAGATGTACCGCCACGGGATAGAGACGAGGTCGGCGTACCACGACGGAGCGGTGCAGTTGACGAAGCGGTCCGCCATATAGGCCAGGACGTTCTGGCCGTCCGCTGCGACGCGCGACCTCGCCATCGAGAAGACCTGGCGCAGGTTCCCGCGCGGATTGCCGGGCAGCGAAAACGCCGTAGCCATCTCCTGAGCGAGGTCCCAGCCGCCGGGAAGCCGCCCCAGCGGCCCCTCCGAGTCCAGGCTGGCGCCGGCGCCCAGCAGCAGCTGGTACTTCGACTCGGTGATAGCCCGCATCATGCTGTCCCACTGCTCGACCGACATCCACGGTGTTGGCAAGACCCGTCCCCTTTTTGAGATGCGTGAGCGCGGTGCTGCGCCAGAGTGTGAGCGCCCCATGACGGGTTCGAGCGGTCAGTCAGCCCGGCAGGCCGTGTTCATGGGCGAGTTCGCGACCTCCAGTCAGGCAGATCGTATCGAGTCCAGGCCGTGGACGAGGCGGATTCGACGACCCGGGGGAGCGCACTCGCGTCCTGCAGCATCATGGCGCCGGAGGAATGCGCGCCGAGGGCCCGTAAGATCATCTCGGCTGGTGCCGAGCAGTGCCGCCGAGTCCCGTTTTTCCAGGTCAGAGACCCCTGACATTGATCACCATGACGCTGGGTCCGCCCTAGTGCCACCCAGTCCGCTCACGCAGATCGCAACCGTCGCAGGCTTGATCGGCGTCGTCAGATCACCGTTGAGGGAGAGTGCTTGTTCAGGTAACTCTTGAAGGTCTTCCTGATCTCTGCCTGGAGGTAGCCCGCCTGCGGCGAGTTGGGCACCACATCACGCTCGAAGCCTCGCTTCCGAGCATCGAGGTACCTGACGATGCTCGGTGAACCGATGTTGGAGACGAAGAGCTCGCTCTGAGTACGGATGTCGGCGCGCAGGCCCTCAAAGTTCCGCGCCAGTCCGATGCCGAGGTTGGACACGTAGTACTTGCACTCGACGATGAGGATGCTCTGACTTCCGCGCGGGGCAACGTCCTGTTCACGGCTCAAGGCTGCCTCCTCCGCGGGCAGTACCAACACGTCGCATTCGTGGAGGACACCTGATGAGCCTGCCCGGCGTGCTCATCCTCGACGACTTCGCGATGCGCCAGCTGAACGCGACGCAGGCCGACGACCTCTACGAACTCGTCTCGGAGCGGCAGGGCCGATCGCTGATCATCACGAGCAACAGGGCGCCCAGCGACTGGTATCCGCTCTTCCCGAACCCCGTCGTCGCCGAGTCCCTCCTGGACCGGCTGATCAACACCAGCCACCAGGTCATCATGAACGGCCCGAGTTACCGTTCCAACAAGCGTCCCAAGAACCGCACGGATAAACCTGACCCCAGGCACAAGTAGCCCCAGCAGCCTCCGGGGCTGGGGAAAATCGCGACCTCAGCCCCGGGGAAAATCGCCGTCGTTCACACACCCCAAGTGGCAGCTGCAACGCCTCACGTGGCGGCACGGCTGCGACGACCCGCACGCCTGCGGAGCGCGCCTCCACCACTTCGAGCCGTGCCCACCGGACTGCACCACCCACAAGGGCTACACGCGCGGCTGCCCGAAGCCCTGCACCAAGACGTGCACAAGGCACGCGAGCGCCTGCCCGGAGCGCACGGGAGGCGGTCTTTCCTTCACACGGCCCAAGACCAAGAAGAGCCAGAACCCCGTACCGATCCCGCCCGTCTTCATCCCGTTCCTGGCCGACCACAGGGCCCAACAGGAAGCGATGCGGGCCGCGGCCGGTGAGCTGTGGCAGGAACACGACGTCGTGTTCTCACGGCCGGATGGGCGCCCACTCGACCCACGACAGGACTACGAGGAGTTCAAGGAACTGCTCGCCGAGGTCGGGATCGACGACCGCCGCCTGTACGACGGGAGCCGCCACACAGCGGGCACGATCCTGAACGAACTGGGCGTCGACATGACCACCATCATGGAGATCCTGCGGCACACCCAGATCAGCCAGACCCGCCGCTACGTGAAGGGCAGATCACACCTCTCGAAGGACGCCATGCGACGCATGGGCGAGTTCTTCGCGCCCGCTCCCCCGACCCCGGATTCGGGCCCCACTGAGACCAAAACTGAGACCGCTGACACCCGCGCGGCCCGCTCCCGGCGCCGCCGACGTATCCGGTAAAAGCAAAAGCCCCAGGTCACGGCGAGTGAGTCCTGAGGCTTCTACAGAGCCGCCTTCGGGATTCGAACCCGAGACCTACGCATTACGAGTGCGTTGCTCTGGCCAACTGAGCTAAGGCGGCAAGCTGCGGAAATACCCCTCCCGCGCAGGAAGAGGTTCGCATCAGCAGCGGCGCCAAGTCTACAGGGTTGTTCGGGGTGCCCCGGACCGGGCTCGGGGCAGGGGGCGGTTCGGGGTCAGCACCGGGTGTTGTTGGGTGGGGGGTCGCCCTGGAGGAGGTAGCGGTTGATCGCGGTGTCGATGCAGGTGCTGCCGCGGCCGTAGGCGGTGTGGCCGTCGCCGTTGTAGGTGAGGAGGGTGGNACCGGCCCCCGGCCCCCTTGCGACCGTCGCCGTTGTCCTCGTCGTCCCGCGAGCCAAGCAGTTCGTCGGCCAGCGTGGGCAGGTCGTCCAGCGGAGTCTCCTCCGCCCAGTCGGAGCGCGGCCGACGCCGCTGCGTGCCAGAGCCGGAATCCGGGTCGACCTGCGGCATCTCGCGGGTGACCTCGGCACCGGTCCGCTCATCGCGGAAGAACCCCGGCGGCACCCGACCCGCCGGATCGCCATCAGAGGGCTCAGAGGAATCAGAGGGTTCAGAGGGCTCAGACACCTGCGGCAGAACGGCAGTCTCATCAGCCGAACCCGAACCCGAACCCGAACCCGAGCCCGAACCCTCGTCAGCCGAACCCGAACCCTCCTCAGACGCCGCCCGCCGAGCCGCCTCAGCCCGCAGCAACGCCTCCTCCGCCTTGCGCTGCCTCTCGAGCCGCCGCTCCTCCGCCTCCGCGTGCAGCCGAGCCTCCTCCTCGGCCTCCCGCCGACGCCGTTCCTCCTCAGCCGCCCGAGCCGCTTCCTCGGCCAGCCGCCGGGCCCGCTCCTCCTCGGCCAGCCGCCGCGCCTCCTCCGCCCGCTGCCGCGCCTCCTCGGCCTGCCGCTCAGCCTCAAGACGCCGCGCCTCTTCGAGTTCGCGCCGCTTGCGCTCCTCCTCTTCGGCGCGCAGCTTCGCCAGCTGCTCCTGGCGCTCCCGCTCCAGGCGCTCCTCCTCGGCCTTGCGCGCGGCTTCCTCCTCGGCGCGCCGCCGCGCCTCCTCCTCGGCCGCCTTACGGGCGTCTTCCTGCGCCTTCTTCTCGGCCTCGGACAGCGGCAGCAACTGGTCGAGCCGATGCCGTACGACGGTGGTCACGGCCTCCGGCTCCTGGCCCGCGTCCACCACCAGGTAGCGCCCCGGATCGGCCGCCGCCAGGGTGAGGAAACCAGCCCTCACGCGCGCGTGGAATTCCGCGGGCTCCGACTCGAGCCGGTCCGGCGCCTCGGTGAAGCGCTCCCTGGCGGCCTCGGGCGACACGTCGAGCAGCACCGTCAGATGCGGTACGAGCCCATCCGTAGCCCAGCGCGAAATCCGCGCGATCTCGGTAGGCGAGAGGTCGCGTCCCGCGCCCTGGTAAGCCACGGACGAGTCGATGTAGCGATCGGAGACAACAACAGCACCACGCTCCAGCGCAGGCCGGACCACCGTATCCACGTGCTCCGCACGATCCGCCGCGTACAGCAGCGCCTCCGCCCGGTGCGAGAGACCGGCCGACGACACATCGAGCAGGATCGACCGCAGCCGCTTGCCGACCGGCGTCGCGCCCGGCTCACGGGTCACGACCACCTCGTGGCCCTTGCCGCGAATCCACTCCGCGATCGCCTCGGCCTGGGTGGACTTCCCGGCACCGTCACCGCCCTCCAGGGCGATGAAGAACCCCGTGGCGGCAGGCGCCTGCGCCGGATCGCTGCCGCGCAGCGCGTCGCTCAGGTCCCGCCGCAGCGGCACCCCGGAACGGTCATCCGTACGCGCCAGCACGAGCGCGGCCACCGGCAGCAGCAGGGCGCCCACGAGCATCAGGGTGAACGCGGCTCCCCCATGGGCGAACACGAACTTGCCGCTGACCAGCCGGTGCTCCCCGATCAGCGCGGCGAGCACCGGCGCCGCCAGCACACCGAGCGCGATGGCGACCCGTACGACCGCGTGCAGATGCTCCGTGGTCCGGACCCTGCGGTAGTCCTCGACCTCCTGGTCGAGAAGAGCGTGCCCGGTGTTCGCGGCGATCCCCGCCGAGACACCCGCGAGCGCGACGATCAGCAGCACGGACGTCGGGTCGGGTACGAGACCCGCAGCGAGCAGCGCGACACCCGTGAACGCGATCGCCAGCGCCAGCAGCCGGCGCCGGGAGAGCGCGGGCAGTACGGACGGCGCCGTACGGATACCCACGACCGTGCCGCCGGTCAGCCCGAGTACCAGCAGCCCGAAGTAGACCGGCCCTCCCGACAGATCCCAAGCATGCAGAACAGCGACCGAGACCGCCGCGGCAATCGCCCCCGCGACACTCGCACAGGCGAGCACCAGCAGCGGGATGGCCCCGGTGCGCCCCTTGTCCACGCCGTCGCCCGTCTTGGGGCGACGCAGGCCCTCCAGCGGGGAACGCGCGCGTGGCGTCTGAGCGTCGGGCAGCTCCAGGAAGTACGCGACCGACAGCGACGCGGCGAAGAGTCCGGCCGCGACATACGAGGCGAGCGCCACCTGGTGCAGCTCGAACCAGTCGAGCCCGGCACCGAGCAGGTTGCTGACGAGCGTGACCGCGATGAGGCCGAGCGCGGCGACCGGCAGGGACACGAAGGCCGTACGCAGCGACAGCCGCCGCAGTGCCTCCATCTGGTCCGGCAGCGGCCGTACGGCCGCGCCCTCGAGCGGTGGCGCGGGCAGCAGCGCGGGCGCCGCGGTCTCCCGCGAGACGGTCCAGAAGCGCTCGGCGACGCCGATCACGAACGCGGTGACCAGCAGGACGGCCAGAGCGCTGTCCGGGGTCCAGTCGATCCACAGCGGCGCGACGATCAGCAGCGCGGCGCGCACGCCGTCCGCGACGATCATGGTCCAGCGCCGGTCGAGTGGACCACCCTGTGACGTAAGTGACGAGAGGGGCCCCAGGAGTACGGCTCCGAAGAGCACCGTGGCCAGGAAGCGCGCCCCGAACACGGTCGCGACCGCCAGGGCCACGCCGCGCACACCACCGCCGAGCGCGCCCTCCGAGTAGGCCACCTGGAAAGCCAGCACGACGAGGACGAGGATGGCGAGCGCGTCACCGACGCTCCCCACGAAGTGGGCGCTCCACAGCCGCTTCAGCGGGGGACAGCGCAGCAGGGCGCGGACGGCGCGCTCACGTGAATCCGCGACCAGGGCGTCGTCGGGGTCGGTTGGCTCGACCGGGGGCTGCTCTGCTCGGGTCATCCCGCCAGCCTATCCGGAGCCCCGCACTCCCCGAAGGCTGTACCCGAACATACGAGCGCACCGACACGCCCGACGCCGGGCGCCCAGCCCCACCAGGCCGGACGCCAGGCCGGACGCGAGGCCAGACCACACGAGCCCGCGCCACACGAGCCCGCGCCACACGAGGCCAGACACCCCAGCCCCCATCCCTCAGCCCTCGGAGGACGCCTTCGCAGCCGTCTTCTTCGCCGGAGCCTTCTTCGCCGCGGCCGTAGCCGACGTCGTCTTCTTGGCAGCCGTCTTCTTCGCCGCAGCCGTCGTCTTCTTGGCCGCGGTCTTCTTCGCGGCCGTCTTCTTCGCCGGTGCCTTCTTCGCCGCCTTCTTGGCGGTCTTCTTGGCCGGACCCTTCGCCCGCTTCTCCGCGAGCAGCTCGTACCCGCGCTCGGGCGTGATGTCCTCGACGCTGTCGGCCGCCCGCAGCGTCGCGTTGGTCTCGCCGTCGGTGACGTACGGACCGAACCGCCCGTCCTTGACGACCACCGGCTTCTCGCTGACCGGGTCCGTGCCCAGCTCCTTCAGCGGCGGCTTGGCGGCGGCCCGCCCGCGCTGCTTCGGCTGCGCGTAGATCGCCAGCGCCTCTTCGACCGTGATCGAGAAGAGCTGGTCCTCGGTCTCCAGGGAGCGCGAGTCCGTGCCCTTCTTGAGATACGGGCCGTACCGGCCGTTCTGCGCGGTGATCTCGACACCTTCGGCGTCCGTCCCCACCACGCGCGGCAGCGACATCAGCTTCAGCGCGTCCTCAAGCGTGACCGTGTCCAGGGACATGGACTTGAAGAGCGAGGCCGTACGCGGCTTGACCGCGTTCTTGCCGGTCTTCGGGGTGCCCTCGGGCAGGATCTCGGTGACGTACGGGCCGTACCGCCCGTCCTTGGCGACGATCTCGCGGCCGGTCGCCGGGTCGGTGCCGAGCGCGAAGTCACCGCTCGGCTTGGCCAGCAGCTCCTCGGCGTACTCGACGGTCAGCTCGTCCGGGGCCAGGTCGTCCGGGACGTCGGCGCGCTGGTGGCCCTCGGCGTCCTTCTCCCCGCGCTCCACGTACGGGCCGTAGCGCCCGACCCGCAGCATGATGTCGTCGCCGACGGGGAACGAGGAGATCTCGCGGGCGTCGATCGCGCCCAGGTCGGTGACGAGCTCCTTCAGACCGCCGAGGTGATCGCCGTCGCCGTTCCCGGCGTCGGAAGCGGAGCCCGCCCCGGATGCCTCGCCGGCCTCGCCGAAGTAGAAGCGCCGCAGCCACGGCACGGCCTGTGCCTCGCCGCGGGCGATGCGGTCGAGGTCGTCCTCCATCTTGGCGGTGAAGCTGTAGTCGACCAGGCGGCCGAAGTGCTTCTCCAGGAGGTTGACCACGGCGAACGACAGGAAGGAGGGGACCAGCGCGGTGCCCTTCTTGAAGACGTAGCCGCGGTCCAGGATCGTCCCGATGATCGAGGCGTACGTCGACGGGCGGCCGATCTCGCGCTCTTCGAGCTCCTTGACCAGGGACGCCTCGGTGTAGCGGGCGGGCGGCTTGGTGGCGTGCCCGTCGACCGACATCGCCTCGGCGGACAGCGCGTCGCCCTCGGCGACCTGCGGCAGCCTGCGCTCGCGGTCGTCCAGCTCGGCGTTCGGGTCGTCGGCGCCTTCGACGTACGCCTTGAGGAAGCCGTGGAAGGTGATCGTCTTGCCGGAGGCGCTGAACTCGGCGTCCCGGCCGTCACTCGCCCGCCCGCCGATCTTCACGGTGACCGAGCTGCCCACCGCGTCCTTCATCTGGGAGGCGACGGTCCGCTTCCAGATCAGCTCGTAGAGCCGGAACTGGTCACCGCTCAGGCCGGTCTCGGCGGGCGTGCGGAAACGGTCCCCCGAGGGGCGGATCGCCTCGTGCGCCTCCTGCGCGTTCTTGACCTTCCCGGCGTACGTGCGCGGCTTGTCCGGCAGGTAGTCGGCGCCGTACAGCTGCGTGACCTGCGCACGGGCGGCCGAGACCGCCGTGTCGGACAGGGTCGTGGAGTCCGTACGCATGTAGGTGATGAAGCCGTTCTCGTACAGCTTCTGGGCCACCTGCATGGTGGCCTTCGCGCCGAAGCCCAGCTTGCGCGAGGCCTCCTGCTGCAGCGTCGTCGTACGGAAAGGAGCGTAGGGCGAGCGGCGGTACGGCTTGGACTCGACCGAGCGGACCGCGAACTGGCTGTCCTCAAGGGCGGCGGCCAGCGCGCGGGCGTTCGCCTCGTCGAGCTGCAGGGTGTCGGACTTGAGCTGTCCGACGGAGTTGAAGTCACGGCCCTGCGCGACGCGCTTGCCGTCGACCGTGGTGAGCTTGGCGACCAGCTGCGAGGGGTCGCTGGAGTCACCGGCGCGGCCGGTCGCGAAGGTGCCGGTCAGGTCCCAGTACTCGGCGGAGCGGAAGGCGATGCGCTCGCGCTCCCGCTCGACGACGAGGCGGGTGGCGACGGACTGGACACGGCCCGCGGACAGCCGCGGCATGACCTTCTTCCACAGGACCGGCGAGACCTCGTAGCCGTAGAGGCGGTCGAGGATACGGCGGGTCTCCTGGGCGTCGACCATGCGCTTGTTGAGCTCGCGCGGGTTGGCCACGGCGCCCTGGATCGCACTCTTGGTGATCTCGTGGAAGACCATCCGCTTGACCGGGACCTTGGGCTTGAGCACCTCGAGCAGATGCCAGGCGATGGCCTCGCCCTCGCGGTCCTCATCGGTGGCGAGGAGGAGTTCGTCGGAGTCCTTCAGCAGGTCCTTGAGCTTTTTGACCTGCGCCTTTTTGTCGGCGTTGACGACATAGATCGGCTGGAAGTCATGCTCGACGTCCACGCCGAGGCGGCGCACCTCGCCGGTGTACTTATCGGGGACCTCGGCGGCGCCGTTGGGGAGGTCGCGAATGTGCCCGACGCTCGCTTCGACGACATAGCCAGGGCCCAGATAGCCCTTGATCGTCTTCGCCTTGGCAGGCGACTCGACAATGACGAGTCGGCGGCCGCCCGGTGCGGTGTCGCTGGTCGGGGACAACGTTGCTCTTCTCTCCGGTCGACGCTGGATGCCTTGCGGTCAGTACGGGTCCGTCAGTACGGGTCCGTACGCTGACGCTGCGGAGTGTGACGGTACATCCCGCCCCCGTGTCAAACGGGAAAAGCCCGCAACGGCCACTCGAACGGTAACCCGACTTTCGCCGTTCCTGCCGCCCGGAGTGCCCACCCGGTTGTTTCGCGCCGATGCGGAGCGTGACCTCTCAGCTATTGTCCCTGATTCAATTATTGGCCGGATCGAGTCCGATTCCGGGCCCCTCACCTGGGCCGCGGTCGAGGTGACACGGGCCGCGGCACGCCCGGCGCGCCTCCGGGCGGCGCCTCACAGGCGGGTGAAGCACCAGACTCCGAGCAGGAGCGCCACGGCCCCGGCGAGCGTGGCGAACGCCACGGAAGCGGCCGGGTTCACTCCCTGCGCGACGGGCGCGCGATGCAGGACCCGTACGCCGGTCCACAGCAGCAGCCCGGCCCCGAACAGTGCGAACACCACGCCCGCGAAAATCGCCGGTCCGCTCTCCAGGCCCGTACCCATGCCGCGTCCTTCCCTCCGTAGATCCCCAGAGGGCGGACGCTGGCACACCCGAGCGTCCACCGCGCGAACCCCGGGTGAACGCCGAGGCCGCGGTGTGAGCGGCTCAGAGCTCCAGGGGCTCCGTGAGATGCGCACTCCCCGCGCCGTGCTCGACCGGCTCCAGGAAGCCCTGCTCGACCAGGAGCCGGATCTGCGCGGGCGAGCGGTCCCGCAGCCCCACCGGGTCCTCGCCGACCAGCTGGGCGATGGCGTCCAGAATCCGCCCGGCGCTCAGGCTGCCGTCGCACACCCCCGCGAAGCCCGCACCGACCGTGTCCACCTTGGTAGCGCGGCGCATCCCGCGGTTCTGCCGCAGCACCACATGCTCGGGGTCCTCCGCGCCGGGCAGTCCGACCTGCTCCTGCATGACCTCGTCCGCGAGCTTGAAGTGCCCGGCGAGCAGCGCGGCGTCGTCGTGCGCACGCAGATAGTCCTGGCGCGCGAAGTGGGCACGGACGACCTCGCCGAGCGGCTGTTCGACGGGGTGCGGCCACTCCTCGACCGTGACGGACGGCTCAGCGGCGGCGGTCTTCCTGAGCGTGATCCAGCCGAAGCCGACGGCCTTGGTCTTGCGGGCCTCGAACTCGTCCAGCCAGGCGTCGTACCGCGCCGCGTACTCGACGGGGTCCGCGTGGTGGTCCCCCGCGTCACGCAGCCAGAGCTCGGTGTACTGGGTGATGTCCTGCACCTCGCGCTGCACGATCCAGGCGTCGCATCCACGCGGCACCCAGGAACGCAGCCGGTCCTGCCACTCCTCCCCCTCCACGTGCTGCCAGTTGGCGAGGAACTGCGCGTACCCCCCTTCGTTCAGCCGCTCCCCTGCCTGCTGAACGAGCGAGCGGCACAGATCGTCCCCGCCCATCCCGCCGTCGCGGTAGGTGAGCCGGGCGGCGGGCGAGATGACGAACGGGGGGTTGGAGACGATCTGGTCGTACGTGGCGTCCGCCACCGGTTCGAAGAGCGAGCCCTCCTTCAGCCGCGGCTCGGGGGCGCCGGAGAGCGCCAGCGTGAGCCGGGTGATGTGCAGGGCCCGGGGGTTGGGGTCGGTCGCGGTCACGCGGGTGGCGTGCTGGGCGGCGTGCAGCGCCTGGATGCCGGACCCGGTGCCGATGTCGAGGGCGCTCTGCACCGGCGTACGCACCGTGATCCCGGCCAGCGTGGTGGAGGCACCGCCGACGCCGAGTACGACTCCCGGGTCACGGCTGCCGATACCGCCGGCGCCGCCGACCGCGCATCCCAGGTCCGAGACGATGAACCAGTCCTCCCCGTCGGGCCCGCCGTACGGCCGCACGTCCACCGTCGCGCACAGGCTGTCGCCGTCACCGGCGCGGGTGAGCCAGCCGTCCGCCAGGCACGCGTCGACCGGCAGAACGGCCGCCACGCGCGCGTGAGCGACGGGTTGTTGCAGCAGGAAGAGGCGTACGAGCGTCTCCAGGGGGCCGTCGCCGCGGGTGGCCCGCAGGGCGGGCACCGTCTCGCTGCGAGCGAGCGCGGCATACGCGGCGGCGCCGAGGAGGTCGAGCAGTCCGTCGGCCGTGAAGTCGGCGGCGAGGAGGGCTTCCCGCAGCCGGGCGATGCCGTCGGCGCGGTCGGTCGTGGGCAGGGTGGGCGTACTCACGGGGTCCATTGTCCTCCCCTTGGCCCACTCGTGACCCCGTCCCCACGCCGAATGGCCGCCACGCGCGCGTGGCGGCCATTCGGGGGAGCGGGCGCCGCGGGGAGCAGACGCTGCCCGAAGGTGCGTGAACTACTGGGCAGGCGACGGCTTGGGCGTCTCCGCCTTGCAGTCGTCCTGCTTCGAGATCGCGTCGCCGACGTCTCCGGCGAGCAGCGTCTTCAGTGCGCCGTCCCCGTTCTTCTGGATCTTGCCGAGGTCGTCGGCGACCTCCGACAGGCCCGCGGAGAACGCCTTCAGGCCGTCCGGCGAGTCGTCCTTGGTGTCCAGGCCGTCCATCTTCTTCTTCAGGTCCGCGTACGACTTCGACGCCGCGTTCAGGTCCTTGATGGCGTCCTTCTGGATCTTCTCGCCATCGTCGACCGGCGGCGGTCCGGCCTTCTCCAACGCGCTGGCGATGGCCTTGTCCGCGTCGGAGATGGCCTGGAAGGCCTCCGAGTCGGCCTTCTGGATCTCCTCTGGCTTACCGTCAGCGGCGGTCGAGACGATGGTGTGCTGCGCCTGCACACTCTTCTCCAGCTGGGGCTGGATCTGGCCGCACAGCGACTTCGCCCAGTCGTTGAGCTTGTCGTCGCCGTCGTCATCGCTGGTGCACCCCGACAAGGCCAGTACGAGTACCGCACCGCCGGACAGTGCGGCTGCGAGCTTCTTGTTCACCGGATTGGTCCCTTCCATGGCTCTCGGCCCCGGAACATACACGCCAAGTGGGCGACAACCGCTTGGCGAAGGTCCGCTTAGTACCCTATTGAAGCCATTTGCACCAAGCCGAGAGTAGCTCACGCAACACAAGACGGGCGGACGGCGCATCAAGAAGCGCCGTCCCCCCCGTGAAANCCAAGTGGGCGACAACCGCTTGGCGAAGGTCCGCTTAGTACCCTATTGAAGCCATTTGCACCAAGCCGAGAGTAGCTCACGCAACACAAGACGGGCGGACGGCGCATCAAGAAGCGCCGTCCGCCCGTCTGTTGAGCGGTAACCGACCAAAGGTCAGGAAACCACCGCCGAAACTGACTCAGCCCGCTGGGAGTCTCCCTCGTCGCCGACGGCGATACCGCGCCGCTTGGAGACGTAGACCGCTCCGGCGATGACCACGATCGCGAGAGTCGCGATCGTCGCCCGTACGCCGACACTCGCGTCGTCGCCGTAGCTGAACTGGACGACCGCGGGCGCGATGAGCAGCGCCACCAGGTTCATCACCTTCAACAGGGGGTTGATCGCGGGGCCCGCGGTGTCCTTGAACGGGTCGCCCACGGTGTCGCCGATGACAGTCGCGGCATGGGCCTCGCTGCCCTTGCCGCCGTGCTTGCCGTCCTCGACCATCTTCTTGGCGTTGTCCCACGCGCCACCGGAGTTGGCCAGGAAGACCGCCATCAGCAGACCGGTGGCGATCGCGCCCGCCAGGAACGAGGCGAGCGCGCCGACGCCGAGCGTGAAGCCGACCGCGATCGGCGTCAGCACGGCGAGCAGCCCTGGTGTGGCCAGCTCGCGCAGCGCGTCCTTGGTGCAGATATCGACGACGCGCCCGTACTCCGGCTTCTCGGTGTAGTCCATGATCCCGGGGTGCTCGCGGAACTGCCGCCGCACCTCGAAGACCACGGCTCCCGCGGACCGCGACACCGCGTTGATCGCGAGACCCGAGAAGAGGAAGACGACCGCGGCGCCCAGCACCAGGCCGACCAGGTTGTTGGGCTGTGAGATGTCCATGCTCAGGTTCATCTCGGTGGCCTTGGCCCCCACGTCGCTGACCGCCGTGGCGATGGCGTCGCGGTACGAGCCGAAGAGCGCCGCCGCCGCGAGGACCGCGGTGGCGATAGCGATGCCCTTGGTGATGGCCTTGGTGGTGTTGCCGACGGCGTCCAGGTCGGTGAGCACCTGGGCGCCCGAGCCCTCGACGTCGCCGGACATCTCGGCGATGCCCTGGGCGTTGTCGGAGACCGGGCCGAAGGTGTCCATGGCGACGATGACGCCGACCGTGGTGAGCAGCCCCGTCCCGGCCAGCGCCACCGCGAAGAGCGCCAGCATGATCGACGTACCGCCGAGCAGGAACGCGCCGTAGACGCCGAGGCCGATCAGCAGCGCGGTGTAGACGGCCGACTCCAGGCCCAGCGAGATGCCCGCGAGTACGACGGTGGCCGGACCGGTCAGCGAGGACTTACCGACGTCCTTGACGGGGCGCCGGGTGGTCTCGGTGAAGTATCCGGTCAGCTGCTGGATCACCGCGGCCATGACGATGCCGATGGCGACGGCGACGACCGCGAGGATGCGCGGATCGCCGCCCTTGGCCTGGATCGCCGCGTCGGTGACGCCCTCCAGCTCGGCGTAGGTGCCGGGCAGATACGCGTAGACCGCGGCCGCGACCAGGGCCAGGGAGATGAACGCGGAGATGAAGAACCCGCGGTTGATCGCGGTCATCCCGCTGCGGTCCGCGCGGCGCGGCGCCACCGCGAAGATGCCGATCATCGCCGTGATCACACCGATCGCGGGAACGATCAGCGGGAAGGCCAGTCCGGAGTCGCCGAAGGCGACCTTGCCGAGGATCAGGGCGGCGACCAGCGTGACGGCGTACGACTCGAAGAGGTCAGCCGCCATGCCGGCGCAGTCGCCGACGTTGTCGCCCACGTTGTCGGCGATGGTCGCGGCATTGCGCGGATCGTCCTCCGGAATGCCCTGCTCGACCTTGCCGACCAGGTCGGCGCCGACGTCGGCGGCCTTGGTGAAGATGCCGCCTCCGACACGCATGAACATCGCGATCAGCGCCGCGCCGAGACCGAAGCCCTCCAGGACCTTCGGCGCGTCGGCCGCGTAGACGAGCACCACACAGGAGGCGCCCAGCAGACCGAGCCCCACCGTGAACATGCCGACGACGCCGCCTGTACGGAAAGCGATCTTCATGGCTTTGTGGGAGACCTCGGTGAGGTCCTTTGCCGGTTCGCCTTCGGCGGGGGTCGCTTCGCGGGCGGCCGCCGCCACACGCACATTGCTGCGGACGGCGAGCCACATGCCGATATAGCCGGTGGCCGCCGAGAAGAGCGCGCCAATCAGGAAGAAGATCGAACGTCCGGCGCGCTGATTCCAGTCGTCCGCGGGCAGCAGCATGAGCAGGAAGAACACGACGACGGCGAATACGCCGAGCGTGCGCATCTGCCGGGTCAGGTAGGCGTTCGCACCTTCCTGGATCGCTGCCGCGATCTCCTTCATCTTCTCGGTGCCCTCGCCGGCCGCGAGGACCTGGCGTACCAGGACGCCGGCGACGACGAGCGCGGCGAGCGCGACCGCCCCGATGGCGAACACGATGAGGCGGTTGTCGTCGGTCAGAACTGCGGCTGCGAAGGTTGAAGGGTGGTCAAACTGATGAGGGGTAGAAAGCCCCGTCATTCGTCCTCCTTGACGCTGGGGCTGAGCTCAAGATGTGGACGGATTGTAGGGAGCTTGACCTGATCAAAACAGTGGGCGGCAAACAGAATTGGCCTTCACGTGCTCATCAGCAAATGATCGCGCCCACAGATCGAACCCGAAAGCGGTAA
Organism: Streptomyces sp. E11-3; assembly: GCF_046540415.1. Classification (NCBI taxonomy): domain Bacteria; kingdom Bacillati; phylum Actinomycetota; class Actinomycetes; order Kitasatosporales; family Streptomycetaceae; genus Streptomyces; species Streptomyces sp. E11-3. The sequence goes on from NZ_JAZGRL010000001.1 coordinate 3,332,281, forward strand.
TGCCTCAAAAGCGTTGACGCTTGATCGTTGATCTAGCACTGATGTGCGGGCAGCAAAAAAGGCCCTGTTCAACAGGGCCTTCAGAGGTGACGGATCAGGGCAACAGCGTCGCGGGCGCCGTCGGCCAGCTCATCTTGATCAGCCCACCGGTCTCGTCGGCGCTGACCTCCACATCGTCGACGAGGCCGCTGATAACGGCGAGACCCATCTCGTCCTCGCCCTCGGGCTCCAGGTCATCGGCGGCGTGCGCCTGAGGCTGCGAGACCCCGGGGCCGTTGCCATTGCCGTGTGGCGCCTCGTCGCCGACCTCGATGGAGAACTGCTTCTCCTCCTCGATCAGGACCACCCGCACCGGCGCCAGCACGCCGTGGCTCTGGTGCAGCCCGACGGCACGGGTGCAGGCTTCCCCGACGGCGAGTCTGACCTCGTCGAGAACGGCCTCGTCCACCCCGGCCCGGCGCGCCACCGCCGCCGCCACCAGACGGGCGGTTCTGACATGCTCGGGCAGCGCACTGAAGCGGAGTTCCACGGTGGCCATGCATCCCCCTTGGACATGTGAGCGTGCTTTCAAGGGGCCGGGCCAATGGCCCGGTACCCCCCTGCTCCTGCCGCCCCGGGCCACCGACCCGGGGCTTCGGCCGTCAGTCGGTGGCCGACACCGCTTCCTCGACCGAGGTGTGAATCGGGAACACCTTGGTCAGGCCGGTGATGCGGAAGATTTTCAGAATGCGCTCCTGGTTGCAGACCAGGCGCAGTGAGCCCTCATGGGCCCGCACTCGCTTCAGGCCGCCCACCAGCACGCCGAGTCCGGTGGAGTCGAGGAAGTCGACGCCCTCCATGTCGACGACGAGGTGGAAGCTGCCGTCGTTCACCAGCTCGACCAGCTGCTCCCGCAGCTTGGGCGCGGTATATACATCGATTTCGCCACCGACCCTGACGATCGTGCGATCGCCCACGGTCTCGGTCGACAGGGACAGGTCCACGGATCCTCCAGCACCTTGCTATCGAGCAATCACCCCGTGGCTGCCTGAGCTTCAGGCCTGGGGGATCGCCAGCCGCGATGGCATTCAATCACTTAACGGCACGTGTGCACGACGCCTTGGGACCATTGTCCGTCACGCCAGTGACACACTCGATGCCGATGGCCAAGAATCACCGTCCCGATCGAACCCCGGCGGGCGACCGCGAGCGCACCTCCCCGCGTACGGTCCTGGACCGGCTGACCGCAGGGGCGAGCCGGGCTTCGCGCATCACTCATACGGAGCACTTGCCCCCGCGGGCGGGTCGCCATGCCGTCTGGCCCGACCGCATCCGCTCCGAGGTCATCGCCGCCGTCCAGAAGCGGGGCATCGAGCACCCCTGGGCGCACCAGGCGCTCGCCGCCGAGTACGCCCTGGACGGCCAGTCCGTGGTCGTCGCCACCGGCACCGCGTCCGGCAAGTCCCTCGCCTATCTGATGCCGGTCCTCACTACGCTGCTCGACGGGTCCGAGGCTCCGAACGGGCGGGGCGCGACGGCGCTGTATCTCGCCCCCACCAAGGCGCTGGCCGCCGACCAGTGCCGGGCCGTGAAGGAGCTGGCCGATCCCCTGGGGCATGCCGTCAGGCCCGCGGTCTACGACGGGGACACGCCCGTCGAGGAACGCGAATGGGTACGCCAGTACGCCAACTACGTCCTGACCAACCCGGACATGCTGCACCGCGGCATCCTCCCCTCACACCCCCGCTGGTCCTCCTTCCTGCGCGCTCTGCGCTATGTCGTCATCGACGAGTGCCACACCTACCGCGGCGTCTTCGGCTCGCATGTCGCCCAGGTGCTGCGCCGCCTGCGCCGCCTCTGCGCCCGCTACGGCGCGGACCCGGTGTTCCTGCTCGCCTCGGCCACCGCGGCCGACCCCTCCATAGCGGCCGGCCGGCTCACCGGCCTGCCCGTACGGGAGGTCGCCGACGACGCCTCGCCGCGGGGCGAGCTGGTCTTCGCCCTCTGGGAGCCGCCGCTCACCGAACTCCACGGCGAGAAGGGCGCCCCGGTCCGCCGTACCGCCACCGCCGAGACCGCGGAGCTGCTGACGGATCTGACCGTGCAGGGGGTGCGCTCGGTCGCGTTCGTACGGTCCCGCCGGGGTGCCGAGCTGATCTCGGTGATCGCCCAGGAGCGGCTGGCCGAGGTCGACCGGTCCCTGGTGAACCGGGTGGCGGCCTACCGCGGCGGCTACCTCCCCCAGGAACGCCGCGCCCTGGAGCGCGCCCTGCACTCCGGCGAACTCCTCGGACTCGCCGCCACCACCGCGCTCGAACTCGGCGTGGATGTCTCGGGCCTGGACGCCGTGGTGATCGCCGGCTACCCGGGGACCCGGGCCTCGCTGTGGCAGCAGGCGGGCCGCGCCGGGCGCACGGGCCACGGGGCCCTGGCGATCCTCGTCGCCCGCGACGACCCACTGGACACGTATCTCGTCCACCACCCCGAAGCCCTCTTCCAGCAGCCCGTGGAATCCACCGTCCTCGACCCCGACAACCCGTACGTCCTGGCCCCGCACCTGTGCGCGGCCGCCGCGGAGATCCCGCTGACCGAAGACGACCTGGCCCTCTTCGGCCCCACCACGACCGAGCTCCTGCCGCAGCTGGAGGCCGCGGGGCTGCTGCGCCGCCGCACCAGGGCCTGGCACTGGACCCGCCGCGAACGCGCCGCGGACCTCACCGACATCCGCGGCGAGGGCGGCCGCCCCATCCAGGTCGTCGAGTCCGGGACCGGGCGGTTGCTCGGCACCGTCGACGCGTCCGCCGCGCACATGGCCGTGCACGAAGGCGCGGTGCATCTCCACCAGGGCCGCACCTATCTGGTGAGGCACCTCGACCTCGAGGACTCGGTCGCGCTCGTCGAAGAGGCCAGCCCGCCGTACTCGACCACCGCCCGCGACACCACCGCCATCTCCGTCCTGGAGACCGATGTCGAGATCCCCTGGGGCGACGGCCGCCTCTGCTACGGCTCCGTCGAAGTCACCAACCAGGTCGTCTCCTTCCTCCGCCGCAGACTCATCACCGGCGAGGTGCTCGGCGAGACGAAGCTCGACCTGCCGCCCCGCACCCTGCGCACCCGTGCCGTCTGGTGGACGGTGACCGAGGACCAGCTCGACGCCGCCCGGGTCAACCCGGAGCAGCTGGGCGGCGCCCTGCACGCCGCTGAGCACGCCTCCATCGGGATGCTGCCGCTCTTCGCCACCTGCGACCGCTGGGACATCGGCGGTGTCTCGGTCCCGCTCCATCCGGACACGCTGCTGCCGACGGTCTTCGTGTACGACGGCCAGCCTGGCGGTGCGGGCTTCGCGGAACGGGCCTTCCACACGGCGGCCGAGTGGCTCACCGCGACCCGTGAGGCCATCGCCGCCTGCGAGTGCGAGGCGGGCTGCCCGTCCTGCATCCAGTCCCCGAAGTGCGGCAACGGCAACGACCCGCTGCACAAGCGCGGCGCCGTACGCCTCCTCACCGAACTCCTCAAGGGGGCACCGCCCACGTAGGCACCCCGCCCCGGTCAACGGCCGCGTCGGGTCTTGCTTGCGCCCGCACCCTCGCGTCAGATCCCGCCCGCGCCCGCTGCGAAGCAGCTGATGTCTCGCGGTGCGGTGCATCGGCGTGCGGCGGGATCGCCCTCGTACTGGACGTACTTGGGCGATTCGGCCGTGCGTCGAAGGGGGTCCCTCCCTGCTCAATGGGGTCTCCCCTGCTCGAGCGCAGCCGAGAGNAACAGGCACCCCAGCCCCGCCGGCGTATGCAGCAGCACACCCAGCGGGTCGGCACCGAGCGCGGTGCCCATCACCAGGCCCACCACGGGAAGCACCGCGAGCAGCACCGCCGTGGAGCGCGCTCCAGCCAACTGGGCGCGCAGATCGGCACGCTGGTCGCGCTCGGCCCGCAGGGCCCCTTCGAGTCGGCCGAGCCCCGCCGCGAGCCCGGCGCCGCGGTCCACCGCGACCCGCCAGCACGCCGCGAGCCCCAGCAGACCGTCCGCGCCCGGCTCCCGCGCCGCCTCGCGCAGCGCACCCGGCACATCACCGCCGAACCGCGCCGCGGCCAGCACCGCCGCCTCGGCCGCACCGAGCCCGCCCGAGTCACGAGCGGCGACGAGCAGCGCGGAACCCGGCTGCCGCCCCGCCCGCACCTCCCCGGCGAGCGCCCCGCACAGCACGATCACCGCATCGGCCCGCGCCTCCCGCTCCCGTCCCCGCTCGCGGGCCCGCAGCACCCGCCTCGCCAACGGCACCCCCAGCGCCCCGAGGACCAGCGGCACCACCGAATCGCCCAGGGCGGCGACCACCAACCCGGCCGCCAGGCACCACCATTCGCGCCGTGCACGAGCCCGCACCCAGGCCAGCCCCCGCTCCCACCCCGGGGCCGGAGCAGGCTGCGTGGAGCCACCCGCGACCATCAGGCCCGCCCGCCGCAGCCCCCGGTCCTGACCCACCGTCAACCACAGGGCCGCCATCCCCGCGCACACCGCCGCGGCGTACACCGGAGCCCCTGAAGCCACCTCGCCCGTCGTCACCAGGCACCCCCGAGAAGCCCCCGCAGCCGCTCCCAGCCCGGCCCGCGTACGAACCCCTCCGCACCCCACCGCAACGCGGGAACCGCCACCACCAGACCCGCGGCGTCCCGTTCCAGCACGTCCAGCTCGGCGATCCGGCGATGGCCCGTCCGGTCCCGTACGAGGTGGAGCACCACGGAGAGGGCCGCCGCCAACTGGCTGTGCAGGGCCGCCCGATCGAGGCCCGCCGCCGTGCCCAGCGCCTCCAGGCGCGCCGGAACGTCGGCCGCGGTGTTGGCATGCACCGTGCCGCAACCTCCCTCATGGCCGGTATTGAGGGCGGCGAGCAGATGGACGACCTCGGCACCCCGCACCTCCCCCACGACCAGCCGGTCGGGCCGCATCCGCAGCGCCTGCCGCACCAGGTCCCGCAGGGTCACCCGGCCCGCACCCTCCTGGTTCGCCGGCCGGGTCTCCAGGCGCACCACATGGGGGTGATCCGGCCGCAACTCGGCGGAGTCCTCGGCGAGCACGATCCGCTCCTCGGGACCCACCAGGCCCAGCAGAGCGCTGAGCAGAGTCGTCTTGCCCGACCCGGTGCCTCCGCTGATGAGCAGCGACGCCCGCGCCTCGACCAGCGCGCGCAGCACCCGGTCCCCTCCGGGCGGCACCGTCCCCGCGGCGAGCAACTCCGGCAGGGAGAACGCCCGCGGCCGCACCACCCGCAGCGAAAGGCAGGTAGAGCCGACCGCCACCGGCGGCAGTACGGCGTGCAGCCGGGTGCCGTCCGGAAGCCGAGCGTCCACCCAGGGCCGGGCGTCGTCGAGGCGCCGCCCGGCGACCGCCGCGAGCCGCTGGGCGAGCCGCCGTACCGCCCCGGCGTCCTCGAACGACACGTGCGTCAGCTCCAGGCCGTGCCCCCGGTCCACCCACACCCGGTCGGGCGCGGAGACCAGCACGTCGGTTACCTCGGGGTCCGCGAGCAGCGGCTCCAGCGGCCCACTGCCCACCAGCTCAGAGCGCAACTCACGTACCACTCCTAGCAGTTCGGAGTCGCCCAGCACCTGGCCCTGGGCCCGCAGCGCCTGGGCCACACCGGCCGGTGTCGGCTCGGCGCCGCTCCGCGCAAGCCACTGGCGCACCCCGTCCAGCAGCTCGCCGCTCCCCCGCGTCCCGGCGCTCATGACCCGCCCTCCACCGGAACCCGGCTCCAGAAGGCCGTACAGAACCGGGCCAGCGGACCCCGCCCGGCCCCAGCGGGCGGCGTATCCGAACCCAACAGGCCGGACTCCTCGGGCACTTCACCGGCGAGCGGCAGCTCAAGGAGCCGGGCCACCTCGACCGCGTCGAGACCGCCCGTGAAGGGGCCGCGCACCACGGCCCGCAGATCCCGCAGCACCATCCCCGCCGCCGCGGCCACCCGCCCGGCCGCCGCCACCGCACGCAGCTCCGCGGGCACCACCAAAAGGCCGAGGTCGAGCTGGGCCAGCGCCTCGGCGACCCCTTCGTCGACCCGGCGCGGGAGATCCACCACGACCACCCCGCCGCGCCTGCGCGCCGCGGCGAGCACCGCCCGCATCGCACCGGGCGGCACCACCACCGAGTCGCCGCGGTCCCAGCTGAGCACCCGCAGCGCGTGCAGTTCGGGCAGCGACTCCTCAAGCGCGCCGCTGCCGAGCCGTCCCCTGGACTGGGCGAAGGCGGGCCATCTCAGGCCCTGAGCGGTCTCTCCGCCGAGCAGCACATCGACCCCGCCGCCCAGCGGATCGGCGTCGATGAGCATCGTGCGCCGCCCGGACCTGGCCGCGGTGACCGCCAGCGCGCAGGCCAGCGTCGAGGCCCCGGCCCCGCCGCGCCCGCCCAGCACACCGACGGTCAGCGCCTGCCGCCCCACGCCCTCCGCCACATCGGCGATGCGGTCCACCAGCCACTGCTCGGCGTCCGGCAGCCGCAGCACATGGTCGGCTCCGATCTCCACCGCCCGCTGCCATACGTCCGGGTCGTCCTGGTCCCGTCCGACCAGGCACACCCCGCGTCTGCGCACCGCCCCACGCACCCGGGCCGCCGCGTCATCCCCGACCAGCACCAGCGGGGCCGCCTCCCAGCTGCCTCTGCGCTCCGGCACCCCGTGGTGCACCTCGGGCCGCGCCCCCGCCGCGGCGCACAGCCGCAGCAGGTCGTCGAGCAGCTCCACGTCCTCCGTGACGATCAGCGGTCCGCTGTGCTGCCCCGCGTCGGCCGCCAGCCGGTCACTCGTCATCGATCCAGCCACGATCCCCCGCCCCCTCTTACTCCGAGCCTCGCTGTGAACTCCGTCGTGAACATGTGAATCCCGCGCCCCCGTACTTGGCCGAGAACATGGCGCGAACCCGACCGCGAACAGGGCCGCGGCCGTGAACCGGACCGCGGACTTCGCGGCCCGGAATCACCATGAGCGGAACCCGGAAATCATGTGGATCTTGGTCGAAATCTGTGGACAACAGGGAGGGTGTGGATATCTCGCCCACCCATCCCAGTGACATCGGCGCGACTTTCACAGAGCAGCGCAACCACTACGCAGCGTGACGAGTCCAAGCAGATGGGAGACGGCGTCGACCCGGCGCAGAGCACGGGGAACGGGGCAAAAAAGAAGGGCCCAAACGGGCCCGGACATGCGACGACCCCCGCCGGGGGGGAGAGCGGGGGTCGTCCCCACGGTCCGACTCGGGGGGGGAGGAGCCAGACCGGGTTAGCACGGTCGCGAACGATCCGTGACTTCCATGGTGTACCCGAGAGCCTTCTCAGGCAAACCCACACGCCACAGCTTACGCCGAATGGTGGGCGCCTATGCTCGGGCTCGTGGAAAACCACTCCCTGCCCCACACCTCGCCCCGCACAGCGGCGTTCTTTGACCTGGACAAGACGGTCATTGCGAAGTCGAGCACCCTCACCTTCGGCAAGTCCTTCTATCAAGGAGGACTGATCAACCGGAGAGCGGTGTTGCGTACCGCATATGCCCAGTTCGTGTTCCTCGCGGGCGGCGCCGACCACGACCAGATGGAGCGCATGCGCGAGTACCTCTCGGCGCTCTGCCGCGGCTGGAACGTCCAGCAGGTCAAGGAGATCGTCGCCGAGACGCTGCACGACATCATCGACCCGATCATCTACGACGAGGCCGCCTCGCTCATCGAGAGCCATCACACCGCCGGGCGCGACGTGGTGATCGTGTCCACCTCGGGCGCGGAGGTGGTCGAGCCGATCGGTGAACTCCTGGGCGCCGACCGCGTGGTGGCCACCCGCATGGTCGTCGGCGACGACGGCTGCTTCACGGGTGAGGTGGAGTACTACGCGTACGGCCCGACCAAGGCCGAGGCGGTCAGGGAGCTCGCCAAGTCCGAGGGGTACGAGCTCGAGCGCTGCTACGCGTACAGCGACTCGGCCACCGACCTTCCGATGCTCAAGGCCGTCGGCCACCCGCACGCGGTCAACCCCGACCGCACCCTGCGCCGGGAGGCGCTCGCGCGGGACTGGCCGATTCTCGACTTCCATCACCCGGTCCGGCTGAAGCAGCGCGTGCCGTCGCTGCCGACTCCGTCCCGCCCGGCACTGCTGGCGGCCGCCGCCGTCGGTGCCGCGGCGGCCACCGCGGGCCTGGTCTGGTACACGAGCCGACGCCGGGCGCTCGCCTGAGCACGGAAGTCCGGTTCACCCGTATTTGAACCTAAAAGTAAAGAACTTCGCTCAGGGGTTTCGCTTCCTTGAGGACTGGAGTACAAAGGAGTCAACGGCCCGCGAGACCAAGGACATCCGAAAGGAAGACCTTTAACGCATTCACGGCCCCACGGACCGAGCATGGAAGCCGAGCACCCACGCGACGTCGACCCGTCGATTACGGGCCAGCCGCACCAGGCAACGGGCAAAGCACCCCGACCTGATGGGCAATATATCGAGGACGCTTGGTAACTGGGTGGACATGCCAGCGGCGGTACCTGTACGGGTACCGCCGCAACCCTGTTCAGGGGAAATTCCGGGGAGAAGCCGCCGTTTCGCCCGCGGCACCCGCGCCGACTACGCCGCCCCGCGCTGCAGCGCCTCGCAGACCGCCGTCGACTCCCTGACCCCCAGCTCGACCGCCTTCCCGCAGTGCGCGATCCACGCCGCCATGCCCTCCGGCGTACCGGACGCATAACCGTCGAGCGCCGCCACATAGGCGGCCCGCCCGAGCTCCGCGTACCCGGCCTCCGCCGGACAGATGGACTTCGGATCAAGGCCGCTGCCCACCAGCACCACCCGCTCGGCGGCCCGCGCCACCAGGCCGTTGTACGAGCCGAAGGGCCGCAGCGCGAGCAGCTCCCCGTGCACCACGGCCGCCATCACCAGCGCCGGCGCCGGACTACCCGCGATCACCAGCCCGGAGAGCCCCTCCAGGCGCCCCGCCACCTCTTCGGCGCCCGGAAGCGGAAGCTCGATCAGCGGCTCATCCACCGGCTCGGCACCCTGCCGGGGCCGGCCCACGGTGTCCTCCTGCGTCCCGGCCGCCACCAGATGCAGCCGCGCCAGCACCCGCAGCGGCGACTGCCGCCAGATGGACAGCAGCTGCCCGGCCTCCGCGGACAGCCGCAGCGCGGCACCGACCGTGCGCGCCTCGCCGTCACCGCTGAAGTCACTGCGCCTGCGCACCTCTTCGAGCGCCCAGTCGGACCCGGACAGCGCGGCGGAACCGCGCGCGCCACGCAACGCCGCCTCGGAGGTGATCTCGTTGCTGCGGCGCCGCATGACCCGGTGCCCGTAAACCCGGTCCACGGCCTTGCGTACGGACTCCACGGACTCGGCCACGCCCGGCAGGGCGCTCAGCGCGGCGAGGGGATCGGCTGGCGTACTCATAAGTACGACCCTACGCACCCCACGCGCACACCCCACGAAGGAGTGGTCTTCTTCACGCCGACCAACCGCACACAGCGATGACTCCACTACCCTTGGTGAACATGAAAATTGCTTTCGTGGGGAAGGGCGGCAGCGGCAAGACCACCCTGTCCTCGCTCTTCATCCGCCACCTCGCCGCCGCCGGAGCACCGGTCATCGCGGTCGACGCCGACATCAACCAGCACCTGGGCGCCGCGCTCGGCCTCGCCGAGGACCGGGCCGCCGCGTTGCCCGCGATGGGCGCGCAGCTGCCGCTGATCAAGGACTATCTGCGCGGCAGCAACCCGCGGATCGCCTCCGCCGAGACGATGATCAAGACAACGCCTCCGGGCCGGGGCTCGCGGCTGCTGCGGGTGCGCGAGGACAACCCGGTGTACGAGGCCTGCGCGCGACCTGTGGAACTCGACGGCAGCGCCGTGCGTTTGATGGTCACCGGCCCCTTCACCGAAGCCGATCTCGGTGTCTCCTGCTACCACTCCAAGGTCGGCGCGGTCGAGCTCTGCCTGAACCACCTGGTCGACGGTCGCGGCGAGTTCGTCGTCGTCGACATGACGGCGGGCTCGGACTCCTTCGCCTCCGGCATGTTCACCCGCTTCGACATGACCTTCCTGGTCGCCGAGCCGACCCGTAAGGGCGTCTCCGTCTACCGCCAGTACAAGGAGTACGCCCGGGACTTCGGCGTCGCCCTCGCCGTCGTCGGCAACAAGGTCCAGGGCCAGGACGACATCGACTTCCTGCGCGCGGAGGTGGGAGACGACCTGCTGGTGACGGTCGGGCAGTCCGACTGGGTGCGGGCGATGGAGAAGGGCCGCCCGCCGCGGTTCGAGGCGCTCGAAGCGCCCAACCGCGAGGCGCTCGCGGCGATGTCCGCCGCCGCCGACGCCTCGTACGAGCGGCGGGACTGGGAGCGCTACACCCGCCAGATGGTGCACTTCCATCTCAAGAACGCCGCGGGGTGGGGGAACGCGAAGACGGGTGCCGACCTGGCGGACCAGGTCGACCCCGACTTCGTCCTGCGCGAAGACACCCGCGAGGGCACCCGCGAGAGCACCCGCGAAGACACGCTGGCCGGTGCTACCGGTTCTCCCCAGCCGGCTTGACCCCTTCGGCGCCCGGGACACCCTTCGGCGCCGGGGCGGGCTGGGCGGAGAGATAGTCCGCCCAGCCTCGCTTCGGGGCCTGGCCCACGCCGAGCTTGCGCATCTTCGCCAGCACCTGTGGATCCTGAGCGTCCAACCAGTCGGCGAGTTGCCGGAAGGACACACAGCGCACATCGCTCTTGTTGCAGACGCGCTCGATGGTCTCCTCGATGGCACGCATATACGTGCCGCCGTTCCAGGACTCGAAGTGGTTGCCGATGATCAGCGGGGCCCGGTTGCCGTTGTAGGCACGCTCGAAGCCCTGGAGCAGCCCGTCGCGCATCTGATTGCCCCAGTACTCGTGCTTGGCGGGGTCGCCCTGCGAGGTGGTGCCCGACTGGTTGACCATGAAGTTGTAGTCCATCGTCAGCGTCTCGAAGGCCCGCCCCGGGACCGGGACCAGCTGCATCGACAGATCCCAGAGCCCGTCCTTCTTCTTGGGCCAAAGCTGGTTGTTGACGCCGCTGGTGTCATAGCGGAAGCCGAGTTGGCGCGCCGCCTGCATGAAGTTCCGCTGACCCTCCAGGCACGGGGTGCGGGCGCCGATCAGCTCCTTTTCGTAGTCGAACGGGAGCGGTTGGGCCTCGCTGGTGCCGGTGTTGGACTTCCACTCCTTCACAAAGGCCTTGGCCTGGGCGATCTCGCTCTTCCAGTCCTCGACGGACCACTGGCCGACCCCGCCGCCCTTGCCGCAGAAGTGCCCGTTGAAGTGAGTGCCGATCTCGTTGCCCTCGAGCCAGGCGCCGCGCAGTTGCTCCACGGTGTCCTTGATGCCCTGGCGGTCGTTGAAGCCGATGTCCGACCGGCCGGGCGAGTGCTGAGGCGGGTTGTAGAGGCCCTTCTTGTCCTCGGGCAGCATGTACACGCCGCTGAGGAAGTACGTCATCGTGGCGTTGTTGGCCTTGGCCACCTTGCGGAAGTACGAGAAGAGCTTCTGGCTGTCCTCGCCGGCCCCGTCCCAGGAGAAGACCACGAACTGCGGGGGCTTCTGACCGGGCTTCAGCTTCTTTGGCGTGGCCAGGTTCGGCTGCGCCCCGGTGAAGGCCGTGGAGCCGTCACCGATCAGCCGGACCGCGGCCTTCGGGGCCGGTGCGGGCTGCGCCTTCTTCGGGCCGTGAGCACCCTCGGTGGGGCGCGACTCGCCGCCCGCACAGCCGGACAGGGCTACGGCGCACGCGGCGACGGTGACACCCGCGACAAGCCTCTTGGTGGCGGCCATCATCCGCCCACCTCTTCCTTCGGGTCGGTTTCTGTTGACAGCGCCGCCCAACCTCGCACGGCATAACTGACCAAAAGGTGCGACAAGCCGCAGAAATGGCCTATTCACTCGTACGAGGGAAAGGTTGACCCATTTGCCCCGATAATCCTCCCCGATCCTTTACTCTGCATTACGGTCCGTTTACTGAGAGTTGAGAAAAGTCCGGGAGTTGAGACCATCCGGAATGCCGGAGGAGACGGGAAACATGTCCGCCTGCGTCCCCACCCGCCCCCGCAAGAGGTTCCGGATCTCCGGAGCCGATCTGTCCGCCTCGATCGCCGTCTTCCTGATCGCGCTGCCGCTGTCCCTCGGCATCGCGTTGGCCACCGGCGCCCCGCTCCAGGCGGGCCTGGTCGCCGCCGCCGTCGGCGGCTTGGTGGCCGGCCGCTTCGGTGGCGCGCCGCTCCAGGTGAGCGGCCCCGCGGCCGGGCTCACCGTGATCACCGCCGACCTCATCCAGCACTATGGCTGGCGCACCACCTGCGCCTTGACCGTCCTCGCCGGCCTGGCGCAACTCGCCCTGGCCTTCCTGCGGGTGGCCCGTTCCGCACTGGCCGTCAGCCCGGCGATCGTGCACGGCATGCTGGCCGGCATCGGGGTCACCATCGCCGTCGCCCAGCTGCACATCGTGCTGGGCGGCAATCCGCACAGCTCCGTCACCGACAACCTCCGGGAGCTGCCCGCCCAGCTGGCCGACCTGCACCCGGTCGCCCTGTCGATGAGCGCACTGACCCTCCTGGTGCTGCTGGCGTGGCCGCGCATTCCCGGACGGGTCGGCCGGGCCGTACGGAAGGTCCCGGCGCCGCTGGCCGCGGTGGCCGCCGCGACCGCGGTGGCCGCCGCGGCCGGACTCCGGCTGCCCCGGGTCGAACTGCCGTCGTGGCAGAGCCACGCACTGGCCGGACTCCCCGAAGGCCCGGTACTGGGCCTCATCGCGGCCGTCCTCACCATCACCCTGGTCGGCAGCGTCGAGTCACTGCTGTCGGCCGTCGCCGTGGACAAGCTGGCCACCGCGCGCAAGGGACCACCCGTGCCGCGCGCCAACCTCGACAAGGAACTGCGCGGCCAGGGCGCGGCGAACATCGTCTCCGGGGCGCTGGGCGGCCTGCCGATCACCGGCGTCGCGGTGCGCAGCGCCGCGAACGTCCGCGCAGGCGGTGTGAGCCGCAACTCCACGATGCTGCACGGCCTGTGGATCGTGGTCGCCGCGCTGCTCCTGGTGCCCGTACTCGATCTGATCCCGCTCGCGGCGTTGGCCGCACTGGTGATGGCTGTCGGCGTCCAGATGGTGTCCCTCACCCACATCCGCACCGTCACCCGGCACCGGGAAGTACTGGTCTACACGGCCACCACCCTCGCCGTGGTCTTCCTCGGCGTACTGGAAGGCGTGGCGATCGGCGTGGCGGTGGCGGTGGCCGTGGCGCTGCACCGACTGGCCCGCACCCGTATCACGTACACCGAACGGAACGGCATCCACCAGGTGCGGGTGCGCGGGCAGTTGACGTTCCTCGCGGTGCCGCGGCTGAGCCGCTCGCTGCATCTGGTGCCGCAGGGCTCCGACGCCGTGGTCGAGCTGGACGGCTCCTTCATGGACCACGCGGCGTACGAGACGCTGCAGGACTGGCAGGCGGCGCACACCGCGCGCGGCGGCACCGCCGAGCTGACCGGGCGCTCCGGAGCGCGGATCGCCGAACCCGCGTCCGGCTCCCACACCTGCTGCCGCCCCTGGACCCCCTGGCGCAACCACCGCTGCGACCGCCCGGCCGAGGCACCCCAGCGCGGGCACCAACTGGCCAGCGGCATCGGCGCGTTCCAACGCGATACGGCGCCCCTGGTCCGCCGCGAGCTGGCGCGGCTCGCCATCGAGGGGCAGCGGCCCTCGCAACTCTTCCTCACCTGCGCCGACTCCCGCCTGGTCACCTCGATGATCACCTCAAGCGGTCCGGGAGACCTGTTCGTCGTACGCAACGTGGGCAACCTCGTGCCGCTGCCCGGCCAGGAGAGCGGGGACGACTCGGTGGCGGCGGCGATCGAGTACGCGGTGGACGTGCTGAAGGTGGAGTCGATCACCGTGTGCGGACACTCCGGCTGCGGGGCCATGCAAGCGCTGCTGAACAGCCCTTCGGGAGTGGACCAGACACCGCTGCGGCGCTGGCTGCGGCACGGCGTGCCCAGCCTGGAGCGCATGGCGAGCCACAACCACTCCTGGGCGAGGATCGCTGGCCGGGCACCGGCCGACGCGGTCGAGCAGCTCTGTCTGACCAACGTGGTGCAGCAGTTGGAGCATCTGCGGTCCCATCCGGCGGTGACGTACGGCCTCGCCCAGGGCACGCTCCAGCTCCACGGCATGTACTTCCACGTGGGCGAGGCCCAGGCCTATCTGCTCGCCGACTGCGACCGGCTCTTCGACCGGGTGGCCCCCACCGCGTTGGAGCGCGCCTGAGCCACCACCACCTGTTTCCGTCGCACCTGAGCCACCACGACCTGTTTCCGCCGCGCCTGAACCACCACCCGTTCCCGTCCGTGAAAACGTATGGCACCACCCAGGCACCCCACCCACAGGCACAGGTCTAAACCAATTTCCGGCAAACCCTTGTCACCGAGGGCGCGCGTCTGATGAGGTGTGGTCTGGGACACAACGGACACCCTGGGAAAGGGAGATGTCGTGAGCAACGAAAGCCTGGCCAACCTGCTCAAGGAAGAGCGCAGGTTCGCGCCGCCCGCCGCGCTGGCCGAAGCCGCCAACGTCACGGCTCAGGCGTACGAACAGGCCAAGGCTGACCGGCTCGGCTTCTGGGCCGAGCAGGCGCGGCGGCTGAGTTGGGCGAGCGAGCCGACCGAGACCCTCGACTGGTCGAATCCGCCGTTCGCCAAGTGGTTCGCCGACGGGAAGCTCAACGTCGCGTACAACTGCGTGGACCGCCATGTCGAAGCGGGCCACGGCGAGCGGGTCGCCATCCACTTCGAGGGCGAGCCCGGCGACACCCGCAGCATCACGTACGCCGAGCTCAAGGACGAGGTCAGCAAGGCCGCGGGCGCGCTGACCGAGCTGGGTGTGCAGAAGGGCGACCGGGTCGCCATCTACATGCCGATGATCCCCGAGACCGCCGTGGCGATGCTGGCCTGCGCCCGCGTCGGTGCCGCGCACTCGGTCGTCTTCGGCGGCTTCTCGGCGGACGCCCTGGCCACCCGCATCGAGGACGCCGACGCCAAGGTCGTCATCACCGCGGACGGCGGCTACCGCCGCGGCAAGCCCGCCGCGCTGAAGCCCGCCGTGGACGCCGCCATCGAGCGGGTCGACCGGGTCCAGCACGTCCTGGTGGTACGCCGTACGGGCCAGGACGTCGACTGGAACGACAGCCGGGACGTGTGGTGGCACGAGATCACCGAGCGGCAGAGCGCCGAGCACACGCCCGAGGCCTTCGACGCCGAGCACCCGCTGTTCATCCTCTACACCTCGGGCACCACGGGTAAGCCGAAGGGCATCCTGCACACCTCCGGCGGCTACCTCACCCAGGCCGCGTACACCCACCACGCCGTCTTCGACCTCAAGCCGGAGTCCGACGTCTACTGGTGCACCGCCGACGTCGGCTGGGTGACCGGGCACTCGTACATCGTCTACGGG
Organism: Streptomyces sp. E11-3; assembly: GCF_046540415.1. Lineage (NCBI taxonomy): Bacteria > Bacillati > Actinomycetota > Actinomycetes > Kitasatosporales > Streptomycetaceae > Streptomyces > Streptomyces sp. E11-3. The sequence continues at coordinate 3,347,723 of NZ_JAZGRL010000001.1, forward strand.
CCGCTGGCCAACGGCGCGACCCAGGTGATGTACGAGGGCACGCCCGACACCCCGCACCAGGGGCGCTTCTGGGAGATCGTCCAGAAGTACGGCGTCACGATCCTCTACACCGCGCCGACGGCGATCCGTACGTTCATGAAGTGGGGCGACGACATCCCGGCGAAGTTCGACCTGTCGAGCCTCAGGGTGCTCGGTACGGTCGGCGAGCCGATCAACCCGGAGGCCTGGGTCTGGTACCGCGAGCACATCGGCGCCGGAAAGTGCCCGATCGTGGACACCTGGTGGCAGACCGAGACCGGCGCCATGATGATCTCGCCGCTGCCGGGCGTGACGGAGACCAAGCCGGGCTCCGCGCAGCGCGCCCTGCCGGGCATCTCGGCCACCGTCGTCGACGACGAGGCGAACGAGGTACCCAACGGCGGCGGTGGCTATCTCGTCCTCACCGAGCCGTGGCCGTCCATGCTGCGCACCATCTGGGGCGACGACCAGCGCTTCCTCGACACCTACTGGTCGCGTTTCGAAGGCAAGTACTTCGCGGGCGACGGCGCCAAGAAGGACGACGACGGCGACATCTGGCTGCTCGGCCGGGTGGACGACGTGATGCTGGTCTCCGGCCACAACATCTCGACCACCGAGGTCGAGTCGGCCCTGGTCTCGCACCCCTCGGTCGCCGAGGCCGCGGTGGTCGGCGCCGCCGACGAGACCACCGGCCAGGCCATCGTCGCCTTCGTGATCCTGCGCGGTACGGCGGCGGAGACGGAGGGGCTGGTGGGCGAGCTGCGCGACCACGTGGGCGCGACGCTCGGCCCGATCGCCAAGCCCAAGCGGATTCTGCCGGTCGCCGAGCTGCCGAAGACCCGCTCCGGCAAGATCATGCGGCGACTGCTGCGCGATGTGGCCGAGAACCGCGAGCTGGGCGACGTCACCACGCTCACCGACTCCTCGGTGATGGCCCTGATCCAGACAAAACTGCCGAGCGCAGGCAGCGAGGACTGATCTCCAGCGACCTCCCGTAGGCCTCCTGGGCGGGCATCCGGCAACGAGCCGGGTGCCCGTTTCGCGCATAAGGTGACGATTGCCAGGTCAGTCCGCGCACACACCCGGTAGGGTGGGACCGCGTCAACAACGCGACAAGGGTTCGAAAGGTTGCTCCCCTGTAGCCGACGCGACAGATCCACAAAGGTGTGCCGGGAAGTCTGGTCGGCAATGCAGCAAGCGAACCCCGTTGCCGAACCGACCCGGAGGTCCTCACCCGTGGCCGCGCCCGCTCCCAGCAAGACCCAAAGCGACCAAGACCAAGCACTCGGACGCCCCTCACTCCGCGAACGGAACTTCATCGCGGAGCTTCTGCGCACCGAAACCGTCGGCGGCGTCCTGCTCCTCGCGGCCGCCATCGCCGCGCTGATCTGGGCGAACACCCCCCTCAGGGAGGGGTACGAGGCGGTCCGCGACTTCCACATCGGCCCGAGCGCGCTGGGCCTGGACCTGTCCATCCAGCACTGGGCGGCCGACGGCCTGCTCGCCGTCTTCTTCTTCGTCGCCGGTGTCGAACTCAAGCGCGAGCTGGTCGCCGGTGATCTACGCGATCCCAAGGCGGCCATCCTGCCGGTGGCCGCGGCGCTCTGCGGTATGGCCGCCCCCGCGCTGGTCTACGTCCTGACCAATGTGACCGGAAACGGCGCCCTGGACGGCTGGGCGGTCCCGACCGCCACCGACATCGCGTTCGCGCTCGCCGTACTCGCGGTCATCGGCACGTCACTGCCGTCCTCGCTGCGCGCCTTCCTGCTCACGCTGGCCGTCGTCGACGACCTCTTCGCGATCCTGATCATCGCGGTCTTCTTCAGCGAGGACCTGAACTTCGCGGCCCTCGGGGGCGCCGTCGTCGGCCTCGCCGTCTTCTGGCTGCTGCTCCGCAAGGGCGTACGCGGCTGGTACATCTACATCCCGCTGGCCGCCGTCATCTGGGGCCTGATGTACAACAGCGGCGTCCACGCCACCATCGCCGGTGTCGCGATGGGCCTGATGCTGCGCTGCACCACCCGCGAGGGTGAGCAGGAGTCCCCCGGCGAGCACATCGAGCACATGGTGCGCCCGCTGTCCGCGGGCTTCGCGGTGCCGATGTTCGCGCTGTTCTCGGCCGGTGTCGCGGTCTCCAGCGAGGCCCTCAACGACGTCTTCACCAAGCCCGAGACCCTGGGCGTCGTGCTCGGTCTGGTCCTGGGCAAGTCGCTCGGCATCTTCGGCGGTACGTGGCTCACCGTGCGGTTCACCAGGGCCCAGCTCAGCAAGGATCTGGCCTGGCCCGACGTCTTCGCGGTCGCCACGCTCGCCGGTATCGGCTTCACCGTCTCGCTGCTCATCGGCGAGCTCGCCTTCAAGGGTGACGCGGCGATGACCGAGGAGATCAAGGCGTCCGTCCTGGTCGGTTCGCTGATCGCCGCCGTCGCCGCGACCATCCTGCTGAAGGTCCGCAACGCCAAGTACCGCAGGCTGTGCGCGGACGAGGACCGCGACGACGACGCCGACGGCATCCCGGACGTTTACGAGATGGACAATCCCGACTACCACCTCCGGATGGCCGCGATCTACGAGAAGAAGGCCGCCGAGCACCGCAAGCTCGCCGAAGCGCGAGCCCAAGAGAGCGTAGAGGACCACAGTCCGGCATGATCTGATGCCAGATGTCGGCCACAGAAGAGAAGAGGGGACCGCGATGAGCGCAGCCGAAGGCGGAGACCGCAGCCTCGGGCAGCTGGTATCCGCGGCGACCGACCAGTTGTCCGGTCTTGTCCATGACGAGATCGCGCTGGCCAAGGCCCAGCTCCGCAACGACGTCAAGCGTGCCGGAGTGGGTGGCGCCGCGTTCATCGCGGCCGTCGCGGTCCTGATCTTCTCGCTGCCGATGCTGAGCTTCGCGCTCGCCTACGGCATCCACGCCTGGAGCGACTGGCACCTGTCGGTCTGCTTCCTCCTCTCCTTCGCGGCCAACGTGCTGGTGGCCGCCCTGCTCGGCCTGATCGGTGTGACCTTCGCCAAGAAGGCCAAGCAGGGCCAGGGCCCGCAGAAGGCCGTCTCCTCGGCCAAGGAGACGGCTGCCGTACTGGGGAACGTCAAGCCGCATCCCCGCGCGGCCACCGTTTCGGCCAGCGACGAGCTCGACGACAGGGCGCTTGAGGCGGCCCCTGTGGCACGCTCGTCCTCATGACGGACCCCGCCGCACACTCCCTCCCATCGGCACCCACGTCGGCCGTACGGATCGACGGCCCCTGGACACACCGGGACGTCGCCGCCAACGGCGCGCGCTTCCACATCGCCGAGATGGGTGACGGGCCGCTGGTGCTGCTGCTGCACGGCTTCCCGCAGTTCTGGTGGACCTGGCGGCACCAGCTCACCGCGCTCGCCGACGCGGGCTTCCGTGCGGTGGCGATGGACCTGCGCGGTACGGGCGGCAGTGACCGCACACCGCGCGGCTACGACCCGGCGAACCTGGCCCTCGACATCACCGGGGTCGTACGTTCCCTGGGCGAGCCGGACGCCGCGCTCGTCGGGCACGACCTCGGCGGGTATCTGGCCTGGACCGCGGCGGTGATGCGGCCGAAGCTGGTGCGCCGCCTCGCGGTCTCCTCGATGCCGCATCCACGGCGCTGGCGGGCCGCGATGCTGGCCGACCTCAAGCAGACCTCGGCGAGCTCGTACATCTGGGGCTTCCAGCGGCCCTGGCTGCCGGAGCGGCAACTGGTCGCGGACGACGGAGCGCTGACCGGCCGTCTGATCCGGGACTGGTCGGGGCCGCGGCTGCCGGACGACAAGGCCGTGGCGGCGTATCAGCGGGCGATGTGCATCCCTTCGACGGCGCACTGCTCGATCGAGCCGTACCGGTGGCTGGTGCGCTCGATGGCACGGCCGGACGGCATCCAGTTCAACCGGCGGATGAAGCGGCCGGTACGGGTACCGACGCTGCATCTGCACGGGTCACTCGACCCGGTGATGCGCACCCGGAGCGCGGCGGGCTCCGGCGAGTACGTCGAAGCGCCGTACCGCTGGCGGCTGTTCGACGGCCTGGGGCACTTCCCGCACGAGGAGGATCCGGTGGCTTTCTCGACCGAGCTGGTCAACTGGCTGAAGGACCCCGAGCCCGACCGGTAGAGCCATGGGAACGGCTGTTCTCCGAACGGCCAATTGCCCGCCGCATAGGCCAATTGGGCTCTGTGGGGGCGGTTATCGACCATGGGGCACGGGCAGACGTCGGGGTATGGGCTGGACGCACGACTTCAGTGACGCAGCACGCAATCGCCGCTCGGCCACCGCGGCGAACCATCCGCATCCGGGGAGCGGCCCTCAAGGCCACCCGGGAGGCCCGCACGACCAGGGCCACGATCCCCGGGTTCTGGGCATCCCGCGCATCCTGCGCCGCAGGGCCCGCTGGGTCTCGGCGCGGCTGCGGCACACCCGCGCCTGAGATCCAGGTTCTGGGCCCTGTCGGACGCTCTGCCTGCACTCCGTAGGCGCTCTGCCTCCGCTCTGTCCGCGAAGGCAGAGCTAGCGCGGCAGCGTCACAGGGCACAGCCCTGGGTGTCGACCTGCTGGTTCGCCGCGCGGCCGAGCCTGATGTCCTCGGCGACCTCCTCGACCGTCAGCGCATAGCCGGTGTCCGGGTCGTCCAGCGACTTCGCGAAGATCACGCCGTACACCTCGCCGTCCGGTGTGAGCAGCGGGCCGCCCGAGTTGCCCTGCCGCACGGTCGCGTACAGCGAGTAGACATCGCGGCGCACGGTGCCGCGGTGGTAGATGTCCGGGCCGTTGGCGTTGATCCGGCCGCGGACACGGGCGGAGCGCACGTCGTACGGGCCGTTCTCCGGGAAACCCGCGACGATGGCGCCGTTGCCACTGACCGCGTTCTTGTCGGCGAACTTCAGCGGGGGCGCCTTCAGGTTCGGCACGTCGATGACGGCGATGTCGCGTGCCCAGTCGTAGAGGACGACCTTGCCGTCGTACAGCTTGCCCTCGCCGCCTATCTGGACGACCGGCTCGTCGATGCCGCCGACCACGTGCGCGTTGGTCATGACCCGGCGGTCGGCGAAGACGAAGCCGGTGCCCTCCAGGGACTTGCCGCAGCTCGGGGCCGTGCCGGTGACCTTCACGATGGAGCGCTTGGCGCGGGTGGCGACCTCGCTGTTCGCCAGGGCCGGGTCGGGTGCCTGGACCTCGGTGATCGGCTCGTTGGCGAACGGGCTGAAGACCTGCGGGAAGCCGTTCTGCGCGAGGATGGCGCTGAAGTCCGTGAACCAGGTGTCGGCCTGGTTCGGCAGCGCCCGGTCGACGCCCTGCAGCACCTTGGAGGCCCGCACCTCCTTGCCGAGCGTCGGCAGCGTGGTGACGGCCAGCAGGGAGCCGATCAGCCAGGCGACCAGCAGCATCGCGACCACGTTGACCAGCGCGCCACCGGTGGCGTCCAGGGCCCTGGCCGGGGTCCAGGTGATGTATCTGCGCAGCTTGTTGCCGAGGTGGGTGGTGAAGGCCTGGCCGACGGAGGCACAGACGATCACCACCACGACCGCCCCGATGGCGGCGGTGGTGCTCAGTTCCGGTTCGTCCGTGAAGGCGTCCCAGAGCACCGGCAGCAGATACACGGCGACCAGGCCACCGCCCAAGAACCCGATCACCGACAGGATGCCGACGACGAAGCCCTGGCGATAGCCCACGATCGCGAACCACACGGCGGCGACCAGCAACAGGATGTCCAGCACATTCACGGAGGCCACCCTGTCATGCGTGCCAGTCGAGCGGGACCTGCCGGGAGCGGTCCCACGGTCTCTCCCAGCCCGAATAGTGCAGAATGCGGTCGATCACCCCGGCCGTGAAACCCCAGACCAGGGCCGATCCGACCAGGAATGCGGGGCCTTTGTGGCCCCTGGGGTGTACGGCGGTGACGCGGTACTCGGGGTCCGTGAGATGTGCCACGGGAACCGTGAAGACCCGCGCTGTCTCGCCCGGGTCGACGACGCCGATCGCGCTGGGCTGTCGCCACCAGGCGAGCACGGGGGTCACCACGAAGCCGCTCACCGGGATGTACAGCTTGGGCAGTACGCCGAAGATCTGCACCCCCTTCGGGTCGAGCCCCGTCTCCTCCTCGGCCTCCCGCAGGGCGGCGTGCAGCGGGCCCGTGGTGTGCGGGTCGCCGTCCTCGGGGTCGAGGGCGCCGCCGGGGAAGGAGGGCTGGCCGGCGTGGGAGCGCAGCGAGCCGGCCCGCTCCATGAGCAGCAACTCGGGTCCCCGGTCTCCGTCGCCGAAGAGGACGAGCACGGCGGACTGCCGCCCGGCTCCGCTCTCGGGCGGCAGGAAGCGGCTGAGCTGCCTGGGTTCGATGCCCTCGGCCGCGCTGGCCACAGGATCCAGCCAGTCGGGCAGCCCGTCACGGCTCACCGTGACGGCCACCTGACCGTCCTGCTGCTCACTGGCGCGCGTCATGAACACCCCCCGCATCTCCCTGCCCAACGCATGGGGGTGCGCGGAACGTTCCGCCGTCTCGGCGTGGCCGCCGTCACCCGGCCCCCAGTGGCGGCGCGGGCTTGCCCGGGTAGTCGGCGGGCGGCTTCAGCCGCTGGCCCGGCAAGCCGCCCATCTCGTACTTCAGCAGCTTCCTGGCCTTCTCGGGGTCCGTCTCGCCCTCGCCGTACGACGGGCAGAGCGGCGCGATCGGGCAGGCGCCGCAGGCGGGCTTGCGGGCGTGGCAGATGCGGCGGCCGTGGAAGACGACCCGGTGCGACAGCATCGTCCACTCGCTCTTCGGGAAGATCTCGCAGATCAGCGCCTCGACCTTCTCGGGGTCCTCCTCGTCGGTCCACTTCCAGCGGCGCACCAGCCGCCCGAAGTGGGTGTCGACGGTGATTCCGGGGACACCGAAGGCGTTGCCGAGTACGACGTTGGCGGTCTTGCGGCCTACGCCGGGGAGCTTGACCAGGTCCTCCAGGCGGCCGGGTACCTCGCCGCCGTGGCGGTCCCGCAGAGCGGCCGCCAGGCCCATGATCGACTTGGTCTTGGCGCGGAAGAAGCCGGTTGGCTTGATCAGCTCCTCGACCTGCTCCGGGTCGGCGGCGGCCAGGTCCTCGGGCGTCGGGTACCGGGCGAAGAGGGCGGGCGTGGTCTGGTTCACCCGCAGGTCGGTGGTCTGGGCGGAGAGCACCGTGGCGACCAGGAGCTGGAAGGGGTCCTCGAAGTCGAGCTCGGGGTGGGCGTAGGGGTAGACCTCGGCGAGCTCGCGGTTGATACGGCGGGCGCGGCGGACGAGGGAGAGGCGCGACTCGGGCTTCGCGATCTTGGCGGGTTTGATGGTCTTCACGGGCGCCTTGGTGGCCGCTTTCGTGGTCTTCGCGGGAGCTTTGGTGGCCGCCTTCGTAGTCTTCGCGGAGGCCTTCGTGGTCTTCGCGGATGCCTCCGTGACCTTCGCGGGGGCCTTCGTGGCCTTCGTAGTCTTCGCGGGGGCCTTGGCGGCCGCCTTCGTGGCCTTGGCCGGTGCCTTCGCGGACTCCCCGGACCCCTCTGCGGCTGGTTTCACACCCCTCTCCCCTGTCCGTTTTGCGGCATTCTTTGACCCTGTTGGAGCCTGTTCGCCCACAGCGGAATTACGGCGCTCGGCCACCTTCCCAGCCCCCTTGGCCTGTGCTCTCACCGGCGTATTGGACACTCGGCCAGCCTAAGGCCGACCACCGACATCCGCCCCGGACCCCGGGGAACCGACCCCGATTGGGCCCCCTGTCTCACGGCATACGACACCAGTACGGCATCCTTGTGACTGATCACACTGTTTGGACCGTCCGGCAAAATGGGGATCACGGTCCCTTGATGCAGGTCGATAGGAGAGAACTCGTGGACGACGTTCTGCGGCGCGCCCCGCTCTTCGCGGCGCTCGATGACGAGCAGGCCGCGGAGCTCCGCGCCTCCATGAGTGAGGTGACGCTCGCACGCAGCGAAGCGCTGTTTCACGAGGGCGACCCCGGAGACCGCCTGTATGTGGTCACCGAGGGCAAGGTGAAGCTCCACCGCACTTCCCCCGACGGCCGCGAGAACATGCTCGCCGTCCTCGGCCCCGGCGAGCTGATCGGCGAGCTGTCGCTCTTCGACCCGGGCCCGCGCACCGCCACCGCCAGCGCCCTCACCGAAGTCAAGCTGCTCGGCCTCGGCCACGGCGACCTGCAGCCCTGGCTGAACGTCCGCCCGGAGGTCGCCACCGCCCTGCTGCGCGCCGTCGCCCGGCGCCTGCGCAGGACCAACGACCAGATGTCCGACCTGGTCTTCTCCGACGTCCCGGGCCGCGTCGCGCGCGCCCTGCTCGATCTGTCGCGCCGCTTCGGTGTGCAGTCGGAGGAAGGCATCCACGTCGTACACGACCTCACGCAGGAGGAGCTGGCCCAGCTGGTCGGCGCCTCGCGCGAGACGGTCAACAAGGCCCTGGCCGACTTCGCGGGCCGCGGCTGGCTCCGCCTGGAGGCGCGCGCCGTGATCCTGCTGGACGTGGAGCGGCTCGCCAAGCGCTCGCGCTGACACGGAGTCGGACACCGACACCGACACGGACATACGGGAAGGGCCCCACCCGGCGGGTGGGGCCCTTCCCGTATGTCCGTGTCGAATCCCGTCGAATCCCGACGGCCGTCAATTGTTGCGGGTGCCGTCCACGATCAGCGGGTTGCCGTCCCCGCCGCCACACGGCACGGCGTAGACCGGGTTCTGCTTCGCGGCCTGCTTGAACGCGTCGATGCACTCGTTCATCAGGACCTTGTCGGTCAGCGAGTCGTTCAGGATCTTGTTCGCCTTGGCGATGCCCTCGGCCTCGATCTTGCGCCGCTTGGCCTCTTCCTCGGCCGTGCGGCTCGCCTCGGTCGCCCGGTCGGTGGCTTCCTTCTGCTGGATCTTGCGGTCGATCGTGTCCTGCAGCTTCTGGGACGGCTTCACATTGCGCAGGTTGACGGTCGACACGTCGATGCCGCGCGGCGCCAGCCGCTCCTTGATGAGCTCACCGATCTCGGTGTTGATCTTCTCGCGGGCCGAGCTGTAGCCCTCTTCGCTGGTGTGGCGGGCGAAGACGTTCCGTACGATCTCCCGGCTGTCCGGGAAGACCAGCCGCTGCTGGATGGACTCCTCGTTGCCCGCGAGCCGGTACAGCTCCACCGCCTTGGCCGGGGACACCGCCCACTTCACGGTGACCTCCGCCTGCATCACGCCGCCCTGCGAGGAACGCACCTCGATCACGTCCTTGTCGGACAGGTTGAGGTCCACCGGGCGCGTGGAGAACGAGGTGACGTTGGTGAACGGCGACTTCAGGTTCATACCGGGCGTCATCGGCGACCCGACCTTGCCGAAGGTCACCGGGACCCCGACCTCGTACGCGCTCACCACGTGCACACAGCTGGCTATCCCGAAGAACACACCGGCGACCAGCGAGGCCACAGCGCCGAGCTTCAGAGCGGGCGTCTCCGGGCGCGCCTTCGCGACGAACCACACCACCACGGCGGCGATGACAAGCAAGATGGACAGGACAAACACGTGGACTCCCCCTGGAAAACCCTGAAAACCCTGAAGACGCCGCATACAGGCGGCTGGGCTGCTGTGTATGCGGAGCGTAAAGGATCGAGGGAGGGCGGAATACGGCCGGGTCAAGCAACCAGGGAGAGCGGACACGTGCGGAATACGGCAGTCAGGGCCTCAGAGCCTGTCTTTGAACCCCCGTCAGATCAGGGCGCCCGTCAGATCAGGGCGCCCGCCAAATCAGGGCGCCCGTCAGATCAGACCGTGCTCCCCCAGATACTCCAACTGCGCCCGCACCGACAGCTCCGCAGCCGGCCACAGCGAACGGTCCACGTCCGCGTACACATGCGCGACGACCTCGCCCGCCGTCCGGTACCCGTTCTCGACGGCCGTCTCGACCTGGGCGAGGCGGTTCGCCCGGTGTGCCAGATAGAACTCGACCGCGCCCTGGGCGTCGTCCAGCACCGGACCATGGCCCGGCAGCACCGTATGCACCCCGTCGTCCACGGTCAGCGAGCGCAGTCGGCGCAGGGAGTCCAGGTAGTCGCCGAGGCGGCCGTCCGGGTGCGCCACCATCGTCGTACCGCGCCCCAGGATGGTGTCGCCCGTCAGTACGGCCTGGTCGGCGGGGAGATGGAAGCAGAGCGAGTCCGCGGTGTGCCCCGGCGTGGGCACCACGCGCAGCTCCAGGCCGCCCGTGTCGATGACGTCGCCCGCCGTCAGGCCCTCGTCGCCGAGGCGCAGCGCGGGGTCGAGGGCCCGGACCTTGCTACCGGTCAGCTCGGCGAAGCGAGCCGCGCCCTCGGCGTGGTCCGGGTGGCCATGGGTGAGCAGGGTCAGCGCGACCCGCTTGCCCGCCTTCTCGGCGGTCTCGACGACCTGCCGCAGATGGACGTCGTCCAGCGGGCCCGGATCGATGACCACCGCGAGCTCGGAGTCCGGCTCGGCGACGATCCAGGTGTTGGTGCCGTCCAGGGTCATCGCGGACGGGTTCGGGGCCAGGACGTTGACGGCCCGCGCGGTGGCGGGGCCCGAGAGCACCTGGCCGCGTGGCTGTCCGGGCAGGGCGGCGGCGTCGGTCATACGGAGCTCTCCCCGGTCGGGATGTGCTTGGTGAACTCCGCGTGCCCCGGCCAGCTGAGCACCACCTCGTCCTCCTCCAGCCGGGCCTGGGCCAGTACGGGGGTCAGATCGCGGCCCGCCGCCGCGGCTAGCGCGTCGGCGGCAGTGGCGTACGGGGTCAGCTGGCGCAGGGTCGCGACGGTCGGCGGCATCATCAGCAGCTCGCCCTTGTCGTACCCGGCCGTGGCGTCCTTCGGGCTGATCCACACCGTACGGTCCGCCTCCGTGGAGGCGTTGCGGGTGCGCTGGCCCGCCGGGAGCGCGGCCACGAAGAACCAGGTGTCGTAGCGCTTCGGCTCGAACTCCGGAGTGATCCAGCGCGTCCAGGCGCCCAGCAGGTCGCTGCGCAGCACCAGGCCGCGGCGGTCCAGGAACTCGGCGAAGGAGAGCTCGCGGGCCACCAGCGCCTCGCGGTCGGCCTCCCAGTCGGCGCCGGTGGTGTCCGAGACGACCGTGTCGGCGGTCGGGCCCGCGAGCAGGACGCCCGCTTCCTCGTACGTCTCCCGCACCGCCGCGCAGACGACGGCCTGCGCCTCGGTGTCCGCGACGCCGAGCCGCTCGGCCCAGGTGCTCAGAGCGGGGCCCGCCCAGCCGACGAGGTGGTCGTCGTCCCGCGGGTCGACTCCGCCGCCCGGATAGGCGTACGCGCCTCCGGCGAAGGCCATGGAGGCGCGTCTGCGCAGCATATGGACGGCGGGGCCGGCTGCCGCGGTGTCCCGCAGCAGCATGACCGTCGCCGCGCGCTTGGGGAGGGCGGGCCGCAGCGTGCCGTTCGCCAGGGCACGGATGCGGTCGGGCCACTCCGGTGGGTACCACTGACCATTCGCCATGGGCGGAGGCTATCCGGTGGCGGGTGGATGTTCGAGGGGCAGCAATCGCTGCGCCTCACTGCTCCACCGCCCCACCTGCTCCACCTGCCCCGCTCCCCCAGGCGATCAGGCCTTGGTCAGCTCGACCTGGACCTCGACCTCGACCGGGGAGTCCAGCGGGAGGACCGCCACGCCCACCGCGCTCCGTGCGTGCACGCCCTTGTCGCCCAGCACCTCGCCCAGGAGCTCGCTGGTGCCGTTGATGACCGCCGGCTGGCCGGTGAAGTCCGTGGCCGAGGCGACGAAGCCGACGACCTTCACGACACGGGCGATCCGGTCCAGGTCCCCGGCGACCGACTTGACCGCGGCCAGCGCGTTCAGCGCGCAGGTGCGGGCCAGCTCCTTGGCCTCCTCGGGGGTGACCTCGGCGCCGACCTTGCCGGTGACCGGCAGCTTGCCCTCCACCATCGGGAGCTGGCCCGAGGTGTACACGTACACACCGGACTGGACGGCCGGCTGGTACGAGGCGAGCGGCGGGACGACCTCCGGCAGGGTCAGCCCCAGCGAGGCGAGCTTGTCCTCGACGGCACTCATGCCTTCGCCCGCTTCAGGTAGGCCACGAGCTGCTCGGGGTTGTTCGGCCCGGGCACGACCTGGACGAGCTCCCAGCCGTCCTCGCCCCAGGTGTCCAGAATCTGCTTCGTCGCGTGGACGAGGAGCGGCACAGTTGCGTATTCCCACTTGGTCATACGGCGACTGTAATGCCTGGCACTGACAGCCTCGTGCGTAGCCCGGCGGCCGACTGGTTAGGCTCGCATATGTGAGCAGGCTCCAGGTCGTCAGCGGCAAGGGCGGTACCGGTAAGACCACGGTCGCCGCCGCACTCGCGCTCGCCCTCGCTACCGAGGGCAAGCGCACCCTCCTGGTCGAGGTCGAGGGCAGACAGGGCATCGCGCAGCTCTTCGAAACCGAAGCGCTGCCCTATGAGGAGCGGAAGATCGCGGTCGCTCCCGGCGGTGGGGAGGTGTACGCACTCGCCATCGACGCCGAGTTGGCACTGCTCGACTACTTGCAGATGTTCTATCGCCTCGGCGGCGCGGGCCGGGCCCTGAGGAAGCTCGGCGCGATCGACTTCGCGACCACCATCGCACCCGGTGTGCGCGACGTCCTGCTGACCGGCAAGGTCTGCGAAGCCGTACGCCGCAAGGACAAGAAGGGCCGCTACGCCTACGACTACGTCGTCCTGGACGCACCGCCCACCGGCCGCATCACCCGCTTCCTGAACGTGAACGACGAGGTGGCGGGGCTCGCGAAGATCGGCCCGATACACAACCAGGCGCAGGCCGTGATGCGGGTGCTCAAGTCGCCGGAGACCGCGGTGCACCTGGTGACGCTCCTGGAGGAGATGCCGGTCCAGGAGACGGTGGACGGCATGGCGGAGCTGCGGGCCGCAGGGCTGCCCGCGGGCCGGGTCCTGGTGAACATGGTGCGCCCGGCCGTCCTGGACGCGCCGGTGCCCGCCGACGTACGCCGTACGGACATCGCCAAGGCGCTCTCCCGGGCGGGTCTCGGCGGAGCCCGCAAGGGCGGCCGGGCCGAGCAGCTGGTCGAGCCGCTGCTCGCGCAGGCCGCCGACTACGAGGAGCGGGTGTCCCTGGAGCGCAGCCAGCGGGCCGAGCTGGCCGAGCTCGGGCTCCCCGTACACGAGTTGGAGCTGCTGGCCGAGGGCATCGACCTGGCCGGGCTCTATCAGCTCGCGGGCGACCTGCGGGACCAGGGCCTGGGAGCCCTGTGATCCCCGTGAGCCTTGTGAGCGCTGTGAGCTCTGTGCGTCCCATGAGCGCTGTGCGTCCCGTGAGCGCTGTGAACTCTGTGAGCCCTGTGAGCCCTGTGAAGGACTACGCGAAGGAGGGGGTCCGCCCATGAGCCTGACACCGGCCGTTCCGCTGGATGTCGACCCGCTGCTCGACGACCCGGAGACCCGCATCGTGGTGTGCTGCGGCGCCGGCGGCGTCGGCAAGACCACGACCGCCGCGGCGCTCGGGCTGCGCGCGGCGGAGCGGGGCCGCAAGGTCGTCGTCCTCACCATCGACCCGGCGCGCAGGCTGGCGCAGTCGATGGGGATCGACTCGCTGGACAACACGCCGCGGCGGGTGAAGGGCGTGGATGGCGTCGGCGAACTGCACGCCATGATGCTGGACATGAAGCGCACCTTCGACGAGATCGTCGAGGCGCACGCGGACGCCGAGCGAGCCCGCGCGATCCTGGAGAACCCCTTCTACCAGTCCCTGTCGGCCGGGTTCGCGGGCACGCAGGAGTACATGGCGATGGAGAAGCTGGGGCAGCTGCGGGCCCGCGAGGAGTGGGACCTGATCGTGGTCGACACTCCGCCGTCGCGCTCCGCGCTCGACTTCCTGGACGCGCCCAAGAACCTCGGGTCGTTCCTGGACGGCAAGTTCATCCGCGTGCTGATGGCTCCGGCGAAGGTCGGCGGCCGGGCCGGGATGAAGTTCCTCAATGTCGGAATGTCGATGATGACCGGGACCCTGGGCAAGTTGCTGGGCGGTCAGTTCCTGCGCGACGTACAGACCTTCGTGGCTGCCATGGACACCATGTTCGGCGGTTTCCGCACCCGCGCGGACGCCACGTACAAGTTGCTGCAGGCGCCGGGGACGGCGTTTCTCGTGGTGGCGGCCCCGGAGCGGGACGCGTTGCGGGAGGCGGCGTACTTCGTGGAACGGCTGGCCGCCGAGAAGATGCCGCTCGCCGGGCTCGTACTGAACCGGGTGCACGGCAGCGGCGCCGCTCAGCTGTCCGCCGAACGGGCGCTCGCCGCTGCGGAAAATCTTGACGAACGCCGCATTGTGGATCAGGAGGCCGGGAAGGTAGGAGTGCGTAACTCCCCCGAAACGTCCAGCGAATCTCCCGGTTCCTCTGACTCCGCCGACCCTGCCGACACCACGGACGATGCCGCAGGCGCCCCGGATGCCGCGAACAGCAATGACGGTACGGACAGCACTGACGCTATGGACAGCGCCGACACCGCTGACGCCCACCACATTGACGCTCACACCATTGACGCCCAAACCCAGCAACTGGCCACTGGTCTGCTGCGGTTGCACGCCGAACGTATGCAACTGCTGGCGCGCGAGCAGCGCACCCGTGACCGCTTCACCGCGCTCCACCCCGAGGTGGCGGTGACCGAAGTAGCCGCCCTGCCCGGCGATGTACACGACCTCGCAGGGCTACGGGACATCGGTGACCGACTCGCGGCCGGTAGTCGCCCGGCCGGAGTTACCTGAAGTCTCCGCGGTGGGTCAGCCCACCGCGGCGTAGCTCTCGTAGTGCTCCTGCTCGTCGATCTCGTTGATCTCATCGACATCCACGGGCAGGATTCCCGCGCTGCGTTCGTACTCGATACGCGCGGTCTCCAGCAGTCGGCGCCAGGAGGTGACCGTGGGGCGCCTGCGCAACAGTGCGCGCCGCTCCCGCTCGGTCATACCGCCCCACACGCCGAACTCGACGCGATTGTCCAGCGCGTCGGCCAGGCACTCGGTCCGCACCGGGCATCCGGTGCACACCGCCTTGGCCCTGTTCTGCGCTGCTCCTTGTACGAACAGTTCATCCGGATCGGTAGTGCGACAGGCCGCCTGCGCACTCCAGTCAGCTACCCAGCCCATGCCGGCGCCGTCCTCTCCCGAATCGAGGCTCCCCCACGGCGGCAGCGGCATATTCACCGCCGCCAGTTGAGGACGTTACGGAAGGTCGCGACAGCGCAACACCCCCTTGGGGCCCAATCTTGAATGGCCCGAACGGACTATGCGTAAGCGGCAGATCACCCGACGGAGTGAGCTGCAGACATGCGTAACAAGCCCGACGAAACGGGACACTTCAGTTGGGTCACAACGGGCACAAGTCGGCGCATGAGGCGGAATCGGACAGAGGTCCGTCGGATTCGGGGACGACGGAGACTTGATACGAAACCGCCCCGCTGTGACAGTTGAGTGCAGCTTAGGCCAAGGCATATACGCCTGTCCGGCGATTGAGAACGTAGGCTGCCCTCATGGGAAAGAAGCGCTCGGGCGGAGGGCTGTCCACCGGTCAGCAGATCGCCAAGTTCCTCGGTGTCAGCGTCCTCTCGGGTGCCGTGCTGGCCGGTATCGCACTGCCCGCTGCGGGTGCGCTCGGTCTGGCGGCCAAGGGATCGGTCGAGGGATTCGATGAGATTCCGGCCAATCTCGAGCGGCCACCGCTGAGTCAGCGGACCACCATCCTGGACTCCAAGGGCGACCCGATCGCCACCGTGTTCTCGCGTGACCGCACGCTGGTGGACCTCAAGGACATCTCGCCGTACATGCAGAAGGCGATCGTCGCGATCGAGGACTCACGCTTCTACGAGCACGGCGCGATCGACCTCAAGGGCATCCTGCGCGCCCTCAACGAGAACGCGCAGTCCGGTGGAGTGGCGCAGGGCGCGTCGACGCTGACCCAGCAGTACGTGAAGAACGTCTTCGTGGAGGAGGCGGGCGACGACCAGGAGAAGGTCCTCGAAGCCACCCAGCAGACCATCGGCCGCAAGATCCGCGAGCTCAAGTACGCGATCCAGATCGAGGAGATGCTGGGCAAGAAGGGCATCCTCGAGAACTACCTGAACATCACGTTCTTCGGACAGCAGGCCTACGGCGTCGAGGCCGCGGCCCAGCGGTACTTCTCCAAGCCCGCCAAGGACCTCAAGCTGGAGGAGGCCGCGCTGCTGGCCGGTCTCGTCCAGTCGCCCAGCCGGTACGACCCGGTCAACGACGCGCGGGAGGCGACCAAGCGCCGCAACATCGTCCTGCAGCGCATGGTCGAGACGGGCGACATCACACAGAAGGAAGCGACCGAGGCGAAGAAGAAGGACCTCGGCCTGAAGGTCAGCAAGCCCCAGAACGGCTGTATCACCGCCGTGAAGGGCGCCACGTTCTTCTGCAACTACGTCAAGAGGGTCTTCCTCAACGACCCGGTCTTCGGCAAGACCAGGGAAGACCGGCAGAAGATCTGGAACCAGGGCGGGCTGCGCATCAAGACGACGCTCGACGCACAGTCCCAGGCCGCCGTCCAGCAGGCCATAAAGAACAACGTGAACAAGGGCGACGAGGTCGCGACCGCGGTCACCCTCGTCGAGCCGGGCACCGGCAAGATCCTCGGCATGGGCCAGTCACGACCGTACGGCTATGGCAAGAACGAGACCGAGATCAACCTCTCGGTGGACGAGGCGATGGGTGGCGGCGCGGGTTACCAGCCGGGCTCGACCTTCAAGCCGATCATCGCGGCGGCCGCCCTTGAGCAGGGCATGTCGCCGACGAAGACGTACGGGTCGCCGTACGACATGGAGTACCCGAGCCCGGTGTCGACGTGTAAGGGCAACTGGGTCAACACCGGGGGCGCGCGGGTCGAGAACGAGACGTCGGAGGAGGTCGGGCCGTACAGCCTCAAGGAAGCGACCAAGCTGTCGGTCAACACCTACTTCGTCGAGCTGCTGAGCGATGTCGGCATCTGCCCGGTGACCAAGATGGCCAGGAAGATGGGCGCCAAGCGCGCCGACGGCAACCCGATCGCGCAGGTGCCGTCCATGACGCTGGGCTCCAACGAGATGTCGCCACTGACCATGGCATCGGCGTACGCGACGTTCGCCGCCCGTGGCACGTACTGCACCCCGGTGGCCATCGAGGCGGTCACCGCACCGGGCGGCAAGACGATGGACGTCCCCAAGTCCAAGTGCTCGCGCGCCATGTCCCCGAAGACGGCCGACACGATCAACACCCTGCTCAAGGGTGTGGTCGAGGCGGGTACGGGCCAGCAGGCCGGTCTCGGCGCCGACCGTCCGAACGCGGGCAAGACCGGTACCACCGACTTCCGTTACGCGGCCTGGTTCGTGGGCTACACGCCGAACATGTCGGGCGCGGTCTGGGTCGGCGACCCGGACCACCAGCGGAAGATGATCGACATCACGATCGGCGGCCGCTACCACGCCAAGGTCTTCGGTGGCGGGGTGCCGGGCCCGATCTGGAAGCAGGCGATGAGCGGGGCACTGTCCGGCAAGCCTGCGCCGGGCCTGCCGACGATCCACATCCCGGACCCCGAGAAGGACAAGGACAAGGACGAGGACGAGAGCGGCGCAGGGGACGGCGACGACGGCGACAACGGCGATAGCGGCGACAACGGCGGGACCGACGACGGGAAGCCGCAGCAGCCAGGCGGCGGTAACGGAGGCGGCAACGGCGGCATTGGCGGTAACGGTGGCGGCGACGGCGGCGGCGACGGCGACTGGCGGGACATCATCGGCGGCGGTCCCGGGGACGGCGGCGGCTGGCCGACGGTGCGGTGAGGCGCGCGGCGCTGGCCCGACGGCGCCGGTGAGGCCTGCGCCGGCTGATACGTGACTGAGGGCGCCCCCTGTCTGTGGAGGGGGCGCCCTCAGTCACGTACAGCTGGCCGCCACGTACAGCTGGCCGCCACGTGCAGCTGGCTGCTATGTGTTGCTGACCGCTACGCACAACTGGCTCTGCAGGTCAGCTGCCTGCACGTCGTACAGGCAGCTGACCGTAGAACGGACGGAGCGAGCTCAGCCCGCGAGGAGCTTCTTCACCGCGGCGGCGACCCGGCCGCCCTCGGCCTGGCCCGCGACCTTCGGGTTCACGATCTTCATGACCTGGCCCATGGCGCGCGGCCCCTCCGCGCCGGCCGCCTTCGCCTCCTCGACAGCCTGCGCGACGATCGCGTCCAGCTCGGCGTCGGACAGCTGCTTGGGCAGGTACACGGCGAGGATCTCGCCCTCGGCCTTCTCCCGCTCGGCCTGCTCGGCGCGCCCGCCACCAGCGAAGGCCTCCGCGGCCTCGCGACGCTTCTTGGCCTCCTTGGTGATCACCTTGAGCACTTCGTCATCGGAGAGCTCGCGCGCCGACGTACCCGCGACCTCCTCCTTGGTGATCGCGGCGAGCGTCAGCCGAAGCGTCGAGGAACGCAGTTCGTCGCGCTCCCTGATCGCCGCGGTGAGGTCTTCCTTGAGCTGGGCCTTGAGCGTGGTCATGCGCTCAGTGTCGCAGGTGCACCAGCCGAACCGCCCGCCGATTTCTTCCCGCTAGCCGGTCTGCAACGATGGGCGTATGCGCGCGCGATACGGAGTACCCCTGGGAATCTCGGCGGCGATGGCGGCCGGGCTCGGCTACGCGATGGGGATCGAGGCCCGTTCCTTCCGGCTCCGCCGGGTCACCGTGCCCGTACTGCCACCAGGAATGCGCCCTCTACGCGTCCTTCAGGTCTCCGACATCCACATGGTGTCCGGGCAGCGCAAGAAGCAGCGCTGGCTGCAGGCGCTGGCCGGACTGCGCCCCGACTTCGTCGTCAACACCGGCGACAACCTCTCCGACCCCGAGGGAGTACCAGAGGTCCTGGACGCGCTGGGCCCGCTGCTCCAGTTCCCCGGCGCGTACGTCTTCGGCTCGAACGACTACTACGGCCCCAAGCTGCGCAACCCCGCCCGCTACCTCCTGGAGAAGGCCCAGGGCCGACACGGCCTCAACGGCAACGCACCCGCCGTCGGCGTCGTCCACAACCCGTGGGAGGAACTGCGCGACGGCTTCGACGCGGCGGGCTGGCTGAACCTGACCAACACCCGCGGCGCCCTGAAGATCGACGGCTACGAGATCGGCCTCACCGGCCTGGACGACCCGCACATCAAGCGGGACCGCTACGCGCGCGTGGCGGGCGGTCCGGACCCGGCCGCCGACTTCTCGCTGGGCATCGTGCACGCCCCGTATCTGCGCACCCTGGACTCGTTCACGGCGGACGGCTACCGCCTGATCCTCGCCGGGCACACCCATGGCGGACAGCTCTGCATCCCCTTCTACGGGGCACTGGTCACCAACTGCGACCTGGACACCAAGCGGGTGAAGGGCCTCTCCGCGCACGAAGCGGGCGGCCACGCCTCCTACCTCCACGTCTCGGCCGGCTGCGGCACCAACCGCTACACCCCGGTGCGCTTCGCCTGCCCCCCGGAGGCGACCCTGCTGACGCTGACGGCACGAGACGCCTGACGCCGCCCGGGCGCGCCCTCGCGGGACTACGGTCCCGCGAGCGCCGGCCCCTCCCTCGCACCACGGGGCCATGATCACGCCCGCCCCACACCCCCGCGAAAAACCGGATTTCGCCTCCGGGCGCCGGTCCGCTAAAGTAATCGATGTCGCCACGACGCGGTCAGCCGCGCAGGAGACATCGGGGTGTAGCGCAGCTTGGCAGCGCGCTTCGTTCGGGACGAAGAGGTCGTGGGTTCAAATCCCGCCACCCCGACAGAGAAACACCAGGTCAGGCCCGGTACTGAGAGATCAGTACCGGGCCTGATTTGCGTTGGGGGCCCATTTGGGAGCCGACTTCGGGGTGCAGCTCCCCACCCGGCCGCCTTGCGACGACCTCGCCAGCAACGGATGCTTCGGCCGGAAACGTGGCCTCACGGTCAGCGCCCCCGTCACCACGACGTGCCGGGGCCCCACCGCCCAGGCTCGCGCGAGCGCCTCCCGAGTCCGTCCGGAAGCCGTGTCGCCGCCGCGCAGCGGCGTCCCGTTCAGAGCGGTGGCGATGAGCGCATACGCGAGTGCGACCGTGATCGAAGAACACGACCCCGGGGCGGTCCGGGATCACGATCAGATCGTTCCTTCGACCCTGCCCAGGCTCCGAGCCGGGACCGCTCTACTCGATCGTGTGACATCGCGGCGCTACTCCACATGGACCCAGCCCCGGGCGACGGCGAGCCATGCCCTGGCCCTGAACCCAGGGTCACCATCAATCTCACGGGCGAGCGTCTCGGCAGCGCCGGGGTCAGTGGCGGCCCGTGCCTCGACCAGGGTCACCAGGTGATCGGAGTCGCCCAGGAGCACGGCCCAGCGGTCGGCGCCGTCGAACAGGAGCCGAGCCGTGGCCTCGTCCCCGACGGCGCGGTGCCACTCGCCCTCCGCGATCAGCAGCTTCATCAGGGATGCCTCCCTGTTCCGGTCGGGGTCCCCGCCTTCGGTGAGCTGCCGCGCCAGTTCGGCGGCGGCAAGGCCGTGCCCGGGATCGCGGGGCAGCAGCTGACCGACGAAGGTGATCAGCAGACGCAGGAGCCGGGACCGGGCTGACGCGGCCGCATCCCGTTGTTCGCCTTCGCCCCACTTCGCGGACAGGCCCGCGACGAGCCGCCGCGCGGACGCCGCATGCACGGCGAAGGCAGGGGCTTCACTGACCAGCAGGCGGCACGTGGTCGCGAGCACGACCTCCGCGGCCTCCTGGTGGACCGCGACGCCGTTCTGCGGGGCTCCCGACCGGCTCCACGCGTCGCACAGATCGTCGAGCACCTGCTCGGCTATGCCCAGCAGCTCTTCCTCCCGCCCCGACCACGTTTCCGTGCCTCGCAGCACCTGCACGAGCGTCTGGCCCGCCGTCCTCAGCGCTGGACGGATCCACATCTTGCTCGCCATCCGTCGGGCCAGGGAAACGCTCCGGGCCAGAACGTCGAGCGCCCGGCCGGGATCGCCGGCCAGACCGGCGGCGGCTCCCGCCAGCGTCTCGGCGATGCCGCACAACACGGTGCCGTCCTGAAGGCTGCCGCCCCGCGCCTCGATGGCGGCCACGAAGTCCTCGCCAAGAGCCCCGATCGCCAACTCCACCTGAGTCACCGCCCGTTCGGGATAGGTCACCGCCCATGTCCTCGCCACGTCGATCCGCCTGTCCCGGATCTGCCGGCGGGCGCTCTCCCGGCGCCACACGAACGTGATGCCCTCCGCCTCGTCTTGGGCCTCGGCGAACAGCCGCTCGCCCCGTTCCGGGTCGTTCCCCACGGCTTCCTGCGCGGCCTGCAGCAAAGCAACCGTGCGCCCTCGCCCCCGCGGCAACGCTCGGGCAGCCCGCTCGGCTTCGTCGGCCCGAGCCGTCGCCACCGGACCTGGCGGCGCGAGTACGCCGCCCTGACCCGGGCCACGATCCCGATCCTGCGCACCGCCCCGGTTCGCGGAGTCCGGGGCCGGGACGCCTCCCGGCACACGGCCGTCGAGCCAGGCCCGGACGTCGTCCTCCTCCGATCTGTCGGGCCGCTCAGGTCCCGACTCCGTGCCTTCGGCCACCAGTCGGCGAGCCCGCGCCTCGGCCCTCAGTTCACCGGCCCGGCCCGGGTCCACTTCGACCCATTCCGCGGCGATGAACTCGAGCGCCTCGGCGTACCCCTCGTCGTCGCACTCCGCGCGGAAGATGCCTTCCAGCTCGTCCGCGAACTGCCGCCCGCGCGGCGGGTCCACGGCGAGGGCGGCACGAGCGAGAAACAGGAGAAGCGCCTCCCTGTCCTCACCGATCGCGCGCAGATGTTCCTCTGCGTGGCCCAGCAGCTCACGGGACCGGCCGGGTGCGAGCGCGCTCAACGCTCCTGCAAGTTCGGCATATCCGATTACCAGGGCGGCCGCGGTTTCGTCGTCCAACTCGTCCTCACGATCGTCAGAGCCGGGGTCGAGCGCCCGCAGGATCCGCTCGATCTCGTTCGTGAGCCGTAACGCCCGTGCCCCGTCGAGGCAGGCCCACACCCCGGCCACCCGCGCCAGGAACAGTATGTGGTCCTCGCCCTCCACCGCCCGTGCAGCCCGCTCCGCCACAGCCAGCGCCCCGACGGCCCGACGGCGGCGCCGGTCCGGGATCTCTCCGCTGTCCGAGCCCGGCGACCGGGGCTGCGTCAGGACCGGTACGTGGCCGGAATCCCCTGCGGCGATGGCACGCAGCAACACCGCGGCCTCTTCGACTGTCGCCCGGCGCCCGGGGTCCTTGACGAGCAGCCGGGCGAACACCTCGGTGAGCGGTCCGCCCGCGCGGCGCGGCGCGGGCGGATCGTCGAAGAGCACCGCGCTGAGCGTCCCGCTCGCCGTGTCCCGGCGGAACGGCGAGACACCTTCCACTGCCTGATAAAGCGTCACTCCGAGAGAGAAGAGATCGGCGGCCGGCCCCCCGCTCTCGCCCCGGGCGCGCTCCGGTGCCACGTACTCGACGGATCCGATGATCATGCCTGCCTGCGTCAGCGCCGTGTCCTGGTGATGGACGGCGATGCCAAAGTCGGTCAGCAGGACGCGGTCGTCCCGCGTGAGCATGACGTTTCCGGGCTTGACGTCGCGGTGCTGGATCCCGGCGGCGTGCGCTGAGCCGAGTGCACCGAGCAGCGCCGAGCCGACGACCGCCGTGGCCGCGGCGTTCAACGGCCCGTCCGCATCGAGCCGCTGCTGCAGCGACACCCCCTCCACGAGCTGCATGACGATGCACGGCACGCCATCGTCCACGAGGACGTCGTGGACCGCCACGACGTTCGGGTGGTCGCGCAGCCTGGCCGCGTTCCGGGCCTCACGCTCGGCACGGCTCAGTCGTTGCTGTTGTTCCTCATCCGAGACGGAGGGAGGTATCCGTACGAACTTCACCGCCACGTCTATCCGCAGCACCTCGTCCCGGGCCCGCCACACCTGCCCGAACCCGCCCGCTCCCAGCCGCTCAGCCAGCTCGTAACGGCCTCCGACGACCCGCCCCGGCTCCCACTCCTGCGCCACTGCCCCCGCCCGCTTCCCTCGCGCTCCGGGCGGTCCCGCCCCGGACGAGGGCCAGCGTACGGACACGAACCCAGCTCAAACAGAGGGCCGCCAGGCCGATTCCCCCGTGCACCCCTGCCAGATGCCAGGGTCCACCACGTGCTTGAGGAGCTGGCTTCATGCATCTCTAGGGGGTTCTGGCTCAGTTTCCGGGCTCTGTCGCTAATTTGGGGGTAGTGGCAGTCTGATCATGATGAGAGCAGGATGCGGCGTCGGAGCAGGTCGAAGTTGGCGCGGCCGTACATCTGTCTCTTCAGCAACTTGATCCTCGTGACGTTGCCTTCGACGGCTCCAGACGTGAAGGTCGTGGTGAGGGCGGCCTGGATGGCTACGCGGCCACGTCGCATGCCGTTGGCCAGAGTTCGGGCTACCGCAGCGGCGAGCCTCATACACTCATGGCGCAGGAGAGCAGCCAGCTCCTGGCCAAGGTCTTCGACGCTCTGCGGGACACCGAGGCATGAGCCCCGCCGAGGTCGCCGATCAGATGGGAATCCGCCCCGAGGACCTCAACGACTACGTCTTCGGCCTCGTACCCGTCAGCGTTCGAGGAGGGGGCCAGATCTCGGAGTCGCCACGTCCGGGCCTGCGGCTCGTCCATGGATAGGGATCCGGTGCGCTCACTACCCGGCCTCGCTTGGGAGCCATTTGGGAGCCAATCCGCTCCCCCAACCCCTTCCACGCCACCCGAGACCCATCGGACCCACGCCCCTGACCTGCGCAAACGCCATCCACGCAGGAAAGATCAGCAACCGAACCTCATTCGGGACGAAGAGGTCGTGGGTTCAAATCCCGCCACCCCGACGCTGGTACCTCATTCGGGACGAAGAGGTCGTGGGTTCAAATCCCGCCACCCCGACGCTGGTCAGAGGTTCGGGACGAAGAGGTCGTGGGTTCAAATCCCGCCACCCCGACGCTGGTCAGAGGGCACATACCATTTTTGGTATGTGCCCTCTGTCACGTCCGGGGGGCCAAACGAATTTGATCAGGCCACCCCGTCGCCCTCTTCCTGGTCCCCAGCGCTCTCCTCTTCCTGGTCTTCGGCGAAGATGTCGTCCATCGCTTCGGCGCCTTTCGTGATCACGGGCCGAAGCTGTTTCCGGTAGACCGCCTTAGTGGTGGCCTTACTGCTGTGAGCGTTCTCCAACCTCACGTTGATGCGAGGTGAAGGACGAGGACGGCTTTCACGACGTTGGTGATTCGGTTGGTGCTGCAGCGGAGCTTCCGCAGGAGGCGCCACCCCTACCAGGAGCTTCGTCGTTGCGCAGGCATGTCCAACTCGCGGTCAGCACCGCCAGCTTGGAAAAGACTCAAGGTTCCTCAGAGTAGAGCTGCTCCGGCGAGGCACCGACGAAGGCCCAGGTCAGAGACCTGGGCCTTCGTTGTTGTCCAGACCGACCCAAGCGTCCTGCACCGCCTCCGTCGCCGGACCGGCGTCCACGCCGTCGATCGGCGTCCCTCGTGTTCCAGGATCGAGTAGGCGATCGAGTCGCGCCACGGTCCGTGGACGAAAACGTGGTCACGGATCCGGCCGTCCTCGGTCATGCCCGCACACAGAAGGGTCCGCGCGGATGCCTCGTTGAGCGCTGCACCCGGCGGCCCAGATGCCATGGAGGCCGAGCGTGCCGAAGCCCAGCGCGCACAGCAAACGGACGGTCTCGGTCCTCAGCCCTTGCCCCACTCCGCCGGGCGCAACGCGAAGCCGATGGTGGCCACCCGCTGCGGCGCGGCCCGTTCGGTCGACCGGCCAGCGCGCACCATCGTGCCCTTGAGGCACGACGTGGGTGAGCGGACAGCCGGGGCCGGGCTCAGAGGGCCATCGCGTAGAGCATGAAGGTTGCACCCTGGAGGTCGTCGGTGACGCCGAAGTAGACGGTGCCTTCGGCGATGGCCAGAGGCGTCTTGATCTCGCTCTCGAGGACGGCGTCGAAGGACCAGCGCTCGCGGCCGGTGCGGGCGTCCACGGCGTACAGCGTGCTCTCCTTGTACTCCTTGCTCTGCTTGTTCTTCTTGGTTCTCCTGGTGGCGATGCAGACCGTGCCGTCGCTGACGGCCGGGTCGAAGAACACGGTGCGGCCCAGGGGGAAGCTCCAACGCGGCTTCCCCTCGGCGGCGTCGAGGGCGTGCAGGGTCTCGTTGAAGTCGTGCAGGTAGACCGTGCCGTCGGCGACGACGGGCCCGGAGGGCAGGTACTTCGACACGCGGAAGGACCAGCGCCGCTCCCCACTGGTTGTGTCGACGGCGTACAGCCTGCCGTTGATGCTGGAGTAATAGGCGGTGCCGTCGGCGACCGCGGGGGGCGAGAACACCCGGGAGTCGCTGGTGGAGCGGTGGGTCCAGCGTTTCCGCCCGGTGGCGGCGTCGACGGCGTGCAGCGTGCCCTCGCTGTCTCCGACGTAGGCGATACCCTCGACGACCACGGGAGTGGCCGGAGGCTTCGAGATGTCCTTCAAGGGGAAGCGGTAGACCCAGCGTTGCTTGCCGTCGGTGGCGTCGATGGCGAACAGCCTGCCCTTGCCACCGCAGACGTAGACCGTGCCGTCGGCGACCGCCGGAGTCGTCGCAGGTGCGTCGGCGGCGGTGAAGGACCAGCGCGGCCTCCCGTCGTCGGCGTCGAGCGCGTACAGCCTGTCGTGAGAAGAGGTCAGGTAGACGGTGCCATCGGCGACCTCCGGGCGCTGGAGCTGGGCATCGATGGGGAAGGTCCAGCGCGGCTTGCCGTCGGCGGCGTCGAAGGCGTGGAGGGCGGCGCTTCGGGGGGGGGGGGGGGGGGGGGGGGGGGGGGGGGGGGGGCGCCCCCCCCCCCCCCCCCCCCCCCGGCTATGTAGACGGTGCCGTCGGCGGCCGTCGCGCCGCTCATAGTCAAGAAGTCCGGGATAGACCAGAGTTGGGTGCCGCTCTTGGCCTTGGGGTGGGAAGCGCCCTTTTCGCCGGAGCCCCTGCCGGACGGGCCCTTGCTCGAAGACTCGTTGTCGCCGATGAGCTTCCAGGTTGTGAAGCCGATGCCCGCGGTGCCCAGGGCGGCAACGGCGGCCAGGACTTGGCGGCGGGTGCGGACCGGGGCGTCGCCGGTCCGAGGCGGAGCCGCTGGGGGAGGTGGAGTCGCCGGTATCGGGGGCGCCGGGGCCGCGAGGGCGGTCGGCGGGTGGGCCGGGGCCGGTCCGGGTGCTCTGCC
>NZ_JAZGRL010000001.1:3374047-3400136 GCF_046540415.1 Streptomyces sp. E11-3
AGGGCGGTCGGCGGGTGGGCCGGGGCCGGTCCGGGTGCTCTGCCAGTACGGGTGGCGGCCTGGTGGGCGACCGGGTCACTGCCGGAACCGGCCTCGTCCGCCCGCTGCTCCGAAGGCTGGCCGGCCCCGGTGCGGATGTGCTCCTGGAGCGCCAACGCCACGGGCCGGGGCAGCCAGCCATGCTCGGTGTGCGGCCGGGGCGCCTCCTGCCCCTCGCCCCGGAGTGCCTCAGCCAGTTCCTCCAGCAGCGCGGCCACGGCGGGCCGCTCCTGCGGTTCCTTGGCCAGGCATCTCGGCACCACCGCGCTGAGCACCGGGGGCAGCCCGCTCAGGTCGGGCGCCTCGTGGACGATGCGGTAGTGCAGAGCGTGGGGCGCCCCGGTTCCGAACGGACCCGAGCCGGTCGCGGCGAAGGCCAGCACCGCCCCCAGCGAGAACACATCGCTCGCCGGGCCGACCCGCCCACCCGTCGCCAGCTGCTCCGGGGACATGAACCCAGGAGTCCCGACGACCATGCCGGTCTGGGTGAGCGCACTCACCTCGTCCGCCATCGAGATCCCGAAATCGATCACCCTCGGGCCGTCCGACGCCAGCAGCACGTTCGACGGCTTCAGATCCCGGTGCACGACCCCGGCGTCATGGATGGCCTCCAGCGCCTCGGCAAGACCCGCCCCCAGCGCCAGCACGGCCGTCTCGGGCCATGCGCCGTGCTGCGCTATAGCCTCTCCCAGGGACATCCCCGGTACGTACTCGGTGGCCAGCCACGCGGGAGACCCCTCCAGGTCGGCATCGGCCACCGCGGCAGTGAAGACCCCGGTGACCCGACGGGCCGTCGCCACCTCCCGGGCGAACCGCTGCCGGAAGCCGGTGTCCTCGGCGAGTTCCGCGCGCACCACCTTCACCGCCACGGACCGGCCTCCAGGCGAACGCCCCAGAAAGACCTGGCCCATCCCGCCCGCGCCGAGCCGCGCCACGATCCGGTACCGGCCCAACTGACGTGGGTCCCCCGCCTCCAGCTCTGCGAACACCAACCCGCCCTCCCTCTCGGTCCCCCGCCAAGATCGGAACAGCTGCGGGACGATGCACGATACCGACTGACACCGGGTGATCAAGTGCACCGAATGCCAAGGGCGTTCGTCGCAAGCGAGAGGAACAGAGGCGGAGGGGGATCTCGGACCGGGGCACATCGCGTACGTCGCCGGGACATCGGGGACATCGCCGAGCCAGCCGTTTCTCGGCAGCTGTCGGCGGCACGGTGACCGCCGCTCTGTGGTCGTCGTGCCGCGGTCATCGCGTGGTAGCCGGGGCCTTCCGGCGCAGAGCGGCGTTTCGACGCTGGTTGGACAGCGGTTCTGGATCACATTCCGTGCCGGCCCTGCCGCCAGGCCGGTACTACCTCCACGAGATCTTGCCGCCGGAGTACGAGCCCCGCCAGGTTCCCGAGGGATGGAAGGTGCAGATTTACGGGCAGTAGCTCGTCTGCGGTACGGCACAGAAGTACAGCAACCCCAGCGACCGTCAGCCCTCGCTCTTGATTCTCAGCACCCGTCTGACATGACCAGCCGACCTCAGCAACCGCCCGCCAAAGATTCGGGACGAAGAGGTCGTGGGTTCAAATCCCGCCACCCCGACAGCTGAAACACCAGGTCAGGGGCCTGATCCGCTTAGCGGGTCGGGCCCCTGACTCGTTTGGGACGCCCCCTTGGGAGCCAACTCTGAGATCCGGCTCCCGGGAAGCCGCGGAGAGAACCCCGGACGGCCACCGGCTCGACGCCGTCGACGTCCTCGACATCCGGCCCCGCCGGATCACATCCGAGCGGGCCGCCGCCCTCGTCGTCCGCGAGGTCTGATCCGAACAACACTGCGTCGACAGTTCAGCGGCTCGGCACCGCGAAGCGCAGGATGCGCCCCCAGGTCGAGACGTACTGCCGCCACAACGGGCCGGTGACGTACGGGATGTCGTACTTCTCGCAGAGTTCCCGCACCCGTGGGGCGATCTCGGCATAGCGGTTGCTCGGCAAGTCGGGGAAAGCGTGGTGCTCGATCTGGTGACCGAGGTTTCCGCTGAGGATGTGAAAGAGCGGGCCGCCCTCGATGTTGGCCGAGCCCTGGATCTGCCGGAGATACCACTGACCACGCGTCTCGTCCTCGATGTGGTCCTCGGTGAAGGTCTGGACGTCGCCGGGGAAGTGGCCGCAGAAGATGATGGTGTGCGACCAGAGGTTGCGCACGGTGTTGGCGGTGAGGTTGCCCAGCAGGCAGGGTAGGGCGGAGGGACCCGCGAGCAACGGGAAGAGCACATAGTCCTTGGCGAGTTGGCGGGTGGCCTTGGTGAGGAACCCGGTGAGGTCGGCCGCGAAGGAACTCCACGGTTTGCGGCCGGCGGCGACGGCATCGGGCTCCAGATCGTAGAGCGCGATGCCCCACTCGAAGAGCGGCGCGAGCACGAAGTTGTAGAGCGGCTGGGCGAGATGCCGCGGGTTCCAGTGCTGGTCGGCGCTCATCCGGAAGACGACGTATCCGAGGTCCCGGTCGCGGTCCACGACATTGGTCCAGGTGTGGTGCAGGTGATTGTGGGTGTGCTTCCACGCCTCAGCGGGGGTGAGGAAGTCCCATTCCCAGGTGGTGGAGTGGATCGCTGGGTCGCCCATCCAGTCCCACTGGCCGTGCAGGATGTTGTGGCCCAGTTCCATGTTCTCCAGGATCTTGGCGACGGAGAGCATGGCGGTTCCCACAGCCCAGGCGGGCGGAAACAGGGAGACGGCCAGGGCGACCCGGCCTCCCGTCTCCAGGCCACGCTGGGCGGCGATCATGGTACGGACATAGCGGGCGTCGTCGGCACCGCGCGCGGCGATGATTTCGGAGCGGATGCGGTCGAGCTCCTCGCCGAGCTCCTTATCGAACTCTGCCTCAGTGGTGGCGCGAGAGGCGACGGTCATGGGGGACTCCTTGAGTGGCTAGGCATCGAGGGTCAGCGGTCCGGCCGCCCCCGACACGCAGGTCTGGATCATCTGGCCGGTCCGGTCGTGGACTTCACCGGTGCGCAGGTCGCGCACATGGCCGTACGCCAGTGGCGTGAGGCAGCCGAAGCAGATACCGCGTCGGCATCCGTACGGCATCGCCACCCCCGCCGACTCGCCCACGACGAGAAGCGGGGTGGTCGCGTCCGCGGTGACCTCAGTACCTGTACGGGTGAAGAGCACCGGGCCACCGGAAGTGGCATCGCGATCCGGCGACAGGACCGGATCCAGCCGGAAACGCTCCACATGGAGCCGCTCGCCGAGCCCCGCCCGGGCCCAGTGGCATTCCACTGCGTCGAGCAGGCCGACCGGCCCACAGGCCCAGGTCTCACGCTCCCGCCAGTCAGGACAGAGCCGACCCAGGTCATCCGGGGCAAGCCTGCCGTGCGGCCGGGTGTGGTGTTCGCGATAGTCCAGCCAGGCCAACCGCCGCCCGGCCATGCGCAGCTCGGGACCGAAGATGCTGTCCCGAGCACTGGGCGCGCTGTGCACCAAGACGACGTCGGGGTGCGGGGGCCGCCGGTGCATGAGCGTACGGAGCATGCCCATGACCGGGGTGATACCGCTGCCGGCGGTCACCCACAGGATGCGGGACGGAAGGTGGTCCGGAAGGACGAACTCCCCTTGCGTCGGGCCAAGTCGAAGGACCGTCCCGGGAGGAGTCCGGCGGACCAACTGCGGGGACACTCTGCCGTCAGGCGCGATCTTGACGGTGATCGTCAGGAGCCCGTCCTCCCGGCCCGGCGCCGAGGTGAGGGAGTACGTGCGCCAGTGCCATACGCCGGCCATCTCGACGCCGACCGGGAGGTACTGCCCAGGGCGGTGTCCCGACCAGCCCCGGCCGGGCCGGAGAGTGAGCGTGACGGCACCCGGAGCCTCCGGACTCACCGCTGTCACCCGCCCCGCTGGGAAGCGAGCGCCGAGGAGAGGATCGATCAACCCGAGGTAGTCGTCCGGGGTGTGCGGGCTGGTCAGCCAGGAGGCCGCGTTCAGCAGCCTGCTTGCGAGGGCCGATAACTCAGGCATGCACGGATTCCTCTCGTGGCGCAGCACTACGGGTGCTGCGTACGTCGAGTCGTCCCGGGCCCGGCTGAGCCAACGTAACCACGACTGTGTGAACAGACGCGCGGCAAGGAGGCGCATCCCGCCACACGCGGTCTGCGGCATCTGGCGAGCGCGTATCCGCCCAGTGCGGTGGTCTGCGAGGACATGCCGGGACAGACCAGACGGAAATGGCCGGAAGGCAGTGCCGATTCGACGACGTTCGACTACCGCATGGATAGGCCGTCTCACGTGCCTGCCGACCAGCCTGCCGACGCAGCTCGCGAGCGGATGCCGCATGGCGGAGAGTCACCACGCCGCACGTGCCAAGGAGCAGGCAGCGGCCAGCGCGTGACAGCCGCCCGCTGAGCCGGGTGACCTTCCAGGCGGCTCGCGGGCGCGGCCCGAAGGCGAGCCCCAGGCCCAGCGCCAGGTGCTGGGAGAGGCCGAGAGCGCCTATGACGAATCCACCACCCAGCTCGTGAACGCCCTCGCGCAGCGGCGGCGTCTCCTCCGCGCCGACTGGGCGGAGCGGGACTCCGGAACACAGTCCGCCGAACTCCGGCACGCGTTGCGCCAGTACCGGGAGATCCACGGTGGGCCTCCCGCGAGCGGGACACAGCATCGAAGCCGGGGCCTCGCTCCGCAGCGTAGTCCTGTCCAAGGGCCGCGGATACCGGGCGACGTCAGCGCGCCCTGCCCGGCATGGATGGCTGCTTGACACCTGTCGGGGAACTGCCGCAAGGGCTAGCGTGCGACATGCCGCCCCTGCCCCCGGCAGCGTCGCACCGCCAGCGCGCTCCCGGAGGGCGCACCCCGCTCGCATCGGTGCCGGAACCCGTCGCGTCACGAGCGAGGCCGTTCCCGCACACCCGTCGTCACGTGATCCCGACGGGCCCCGATGCGCTCCGCGTCCAACGAGCCCTCAGCATCTCCGTCGAGACCCCACGCGAAGTGGTGGAAGACACCGTCGGCATCTTCTGGCAGGACCCGGACACCGAAACACAGACGGAGGAACTACGGCTCGCCCTCACTGCGAGAAGTTCGGCTTATGCGCTGGTCAGCACATGTCTGTCCGAGCTGTGCTATCCACGGTAATATCGACTGTGGGTTGGTTCACTCTCACGTGCAACCGCCCGGAAGGGCGACTCCGGCGTGTTTGCGCCGGAGTCGTTGTCACCGCCGTTGGCGCCACAGCCCATAAGACGTCCGCTCGGCCGCGGAAACAGGCCCCCGAGCGGGGGGCCCACCGCTCGGAAGGAATGGGCATGATCCACTCAGCCGATATCCGCGAGTGGCGCAACCACAACGTCGTCGACCCGAAGGGCCACAAGATCGGCGTGCTCGAAGCGATCTACGTGGACACCGCCACCGACGAACCAGCCATGGCCACGGTCCGCACCGGACTCCCCACCCGCCACCACCTGGCCTTCGTGCCCCTTCACGAGGCGGTCCTCGGGCCTGATTACGTGAAGGTGTCCTACGCCAAGGCACGGGTGAAGAAGGCGCCCTCGATCGGCATGGACGACATCCTGCCCGCGGAGGCGGAGGAAGCGATCTTCCAGTACTACGACATGACCTACCAGCCGGGCGCAGACGGCGAGCGGCAGCTCGCCCGCCGCTGACCGGCCGCGCTCAGCCCGAAGGAGGTGTTCGGGTCATGGCTCTCCTGCTGTTCCTCGTTCTGGTCGCCGTTGTGCTGGGAATCATCGGCGTGGCGGCGGAAGGGCTGGGCTACCTGCTGATCATCGGCATCGTGGTCCTCGTGGTCGCGTTGGGCCTCATCGTCGTGCGCTGGTCCCAGCGCACCGGTCGCCGCCCCATCCGATGACGAGCAACACCCTGTGCTCCCTGAAGCGAAAGGTCGGCTACGTCCTCCAAGCCGCGCCCGCGACAGACGGGCGGCGACCGCTGCACCGGCGGACCGTGAGTTCCAGAGTGCCGTGAGGCAACTCCTCGACCGATAGCCGACGCCGGAAGTCTCCCTGGGAGCCGTTGGGAGCCGCCCCGCTCCCCCAACCCTCCCAACACCACGCGGGACCCACCGGCCCCAATGCCCTGACGTGTGGGAACAGCAAGCAGGCCAGTGTCGATCCCACCCGGACCTCATTCGGGACGAAGAGGTCGTGGGTTCAAATCCCGCCACCCCGACGCTGGTCAGAGGCCCATTCGCTTGATCGCGAATGGGCCTCTGTCGTGTTCGGGGGGCCAAACAGGGGGCCAAACGAATTTGATCAGGCCACCGCGTCGCCCTCTTCCTGGNTTCGGGACGAAGAGGTCGTGGGTTCAAATCCCGCCACCCCGACGCTGGTCAGAGGCCCATTCGCTTGATCGCGAATGGGCCTCTGTCGTGTTCGGGGGGCCAAACAGGGGGCCAAACGAATTTGATCAGGCCACCGCGTCGCCCTCTTCCTGGTCTTCGGCGAAGATGTCGTCCATCGCTTCGGCACCCTTCGTGATCACGGGCCGAAGCTGTTTCCGGTAGACCGCCTCAGTGGTGGCCTGACTGCTGTGACCGACCAACAGAGCGATGGCCTCCAGAGGGATGCCGTGGTCGGAGAGCAAGGACACGAAGCTGTGCCGAAGCTCTCGCGGGGTCCACTCCGGCTTCAGCCCGGCTTTCTTCACGATGGCCTTGAAGCCGCGCCGGACGTTGGCCGCGTCGAGCGGCTCACCGCTCCGGGTGGTGAAGACGCGGCCGGTCGGGCCCCACTCCATCCCTCTCGCTGCCCGCTCCTGCTTCTGCCATCGCATGTGCTCTTCGAGGACGTCGACCACCTGCTTCGGCAGAGCGATGGTCCGGCGGCTCTTCCTGGTCTTGGTCTCGCCGTGCTTGCGCACTGAGCGCCACACCGCGACGTGCGACGGGATGCCGTCTTGCGTCTCCAGGAACACGTGGTCCCAGGTGAGAGGTCGCGCCTCTTCCGTGCGTACGCCGCTGAGGAGCGAGAGCACAAGGTAGGCGTACAACCGTGACGGGCGGGCGGCGATCAGCACGGCTTTCGCCTGCGCCAAGTTCAGTGCCTTGCTCGGACGGCCGGGGCGCCCCTCCGGTGCGGTGACGAGTAGGGCGACGTTCCGCGCTGCCTTGTCCCTGCGCTGAGCGTGCGCGATGGAGCGGCGCAGGATGGCGAGCAGGTCACGCAGGCTTCGTGTCGCGAGGAATTCAGCCCTGTCGTCCAACCAGTCGTCGACATCGTCGGCGCTGAGTTCCTTCAGCTTGGCCTTGCCGATGAACGGGATCAGGTGCTTGTTCGCCATCGAGCGGTTCTTGCCGATGGTGCCCTTCTCGTCACGCCCCTTAAGCCCGCGCTCCAACCAGTCGTCACTGCGCGCCTTGCGTTGACCGCACTCTGGAGGGGACAGGACAGCACGGCAGCCACCCCTGCCGCGCAGGCGAAGCGCCCGCATGGCAGGGCCGACGAGTATGCCGACGAAGGGACGCACAGTGGCTCAACCGACCACCGACGACCAGCCGAAAGCCCTCAAGCCCGCAGTTGAATCCATGACCTTGCTGGCCGCCGCCGTCATCGTCCACGACCAGACCAGCAACCGCGTCGTGCTCCTCCAGCGCAGCGAGAACGCGAAGTTCGCCCAGGACATGTGGGACCTGCCTGTCTGCAAGAGCGAACCCGGCGAGCCGATCACCGAAACCGCCGTGCGCGAGCTCTACGAGGAAACCGGTCTGACGGTAAAGGCCGAGTCCCTCAAGGTCCCCCACGTCATCTACGGGGCATGGGGAGTTGAAGCCCCCAACGGCTTCCTGACCGTCGTCTTCGTTGCCCGTGAATGGACCGGAGAGCCCTAGAACCGCGAGCCGCGCAAGCACGCCCAGATCCGCTGGATCGGTGCCGACGCCATCCCCACGGAATTCGTGGACACCACTACGGGCGCCCTCCACCGCTACCTCGGCGGAGGCCCGGAAGTCTCCCTGAACGGCTGGGATCAGTGGCCGCGCAGGAGGTCAGTGACCGAGGTAGCGCAGGCCATCCTCCAACGTGGGGTGAAGCCGCATCGAGTCGCGGTTCCTGCTCTCGGTGGCCAGCCCTGCAACGCAGCCACACCGAATCGTCACGCATGCAGAAGACGATCCAGTCGCGGTACGCGCCGCACGTCAGGCGCGAGTGCAATTCGCCGTTGACGACGAGCGGCATCTCCCAGCGCATCATGAACCCGGCCACGTCCTGGCGGGATGGTGCACGGCGAGGTGAGGTTGGCCTCGCTCTGCCCCCAGTGGTCGTCGGGCCGCCGCTGATGTTGACCCGGCAGCTGTTCGTCCAGCCGCCGGGACGGATCTCCGGTATCGCCCGCTACGCTCCGGCTGACGTGCCCGCGTCGCTGTGTGTACGAGTATCTGAGCGGCGATTCTTCGCCGCACCCGGAGCATCCGTCTGATGGTCCGTCAGGACTTGGAGTATGAGCGCGCCCACGCACAGCAGCGCACCCAGTCCCCAGATCGTCAGATAGGCGGAGAGCGCTGGGACGTCCGTATCCCTGACGACCAGGGTGCCGAGGACGACGGCCGAGCCCGCGCCCGCGAGGCTGCCGCCCAGGGTCTTGAGGTTGTTGTAGACGGCGGTCGCACTCGCCGTGCGGTCCGGGGTGCTGCGCTCCGCGATCAGTGTGGGCATGCCGCCCAAGGCCAAGCCCATGCCGAAGCCGGAAACGGAGGAAGCCAGGGCGAACAGCGGCAGCGTGGTGTGGCCGGCGATCAGCCCCACGTTGCCGGCGGCCATCAGCGCGAAGGCGAGCAACAGGAGGCGCGGGTAGCCGGTGCGGGCCGCCACTCGGGCCACGAGACTCGCCCCGGCGAAGGCCAGGACATGGGGCACCGCGCCCCACGCGCTGATCTCCCAGGCCGTGAGCCCGAACCCGTACCCCTCGTCGTCCGTCGACGCGGCGATGAACGAGATGGCGACCGCCTGCCCGCCCAGCATCACGGCGCCGAAGGCGAAACCGGAGACGTAGTACGGCGCGGACCGGGGGTGGGCCACTGCCCGGACGTCGACCAGGGCGTGCGGCCGGTCCCGTTCGAGCCGGACCCACCAGGCGAGCAGGGACAGGGACAGAACGAGGCCGCCCAGGGTGAGCGGCGAGGTCCAGCCCCACGCCTGGCCGCGCGCCGTCGTGCCGAGGAACAGCAGCAGCGCCAGGCCGAGCAGGAGTGCCCCGGTCCAGTCCATGCGGCCGGGCGCGCGCGTCCGGGACTCGGGGATCGCGTAGTACGAGAAGGCCACACAGGCGCACGCGATCGCGGCGAGGACGCGGAGCGTCGCCTGAACTCCGCCGGTGAGTTCGAGCAGGGGGCCCGCCAGGCCGTGGCCGAGGAGCCCGCCGAGGGTGAGCGCGCCGACGAGAAGCGCTACCGCCCGCCGCGCGCCCTCGAGGTCGAGCCGGTCCCGTACGAGACCGATCTCCAGGGGCAGCAGCGCCGCCAGGGGGCCCATCAGGGCACGGCCCACCAGCAGTACCGTCAGATTCGGTGCGAGGGCCACCAGGACGGCGCCCGCCGCGATACAGACCAGCGCGATCCGGACCAGTCGACGGTGCCCGTACAGATCGCCGAGGCGCCCGAACACCGGCGCCGCCACCGCAGCGGCCAGGAACTGGACCGCCATGTACCACTGCGCCTGCGACGCGCTGATGGACTGCCAGTCCTGCACGGCGGGCACCAGCGCCGGGCCCGACCCCTGGAGGAAGCCACTGACCAGCTCGAAGACGACCAGCAGACCCACGACGGCGGTGACCCGGGGCGCCGCCACCTCCTCCGTCCCGCCAGGCGCTCTCATGCGGACGCCCCTGCGGCGAGCCGCCGCTCCGCGAGCTCGGCGAGCAGCGCGGCCTGGCGGTGGAGCACCCGGTCGTCGAACATGGCCCGCGGAGAGTGGTTCTGCGGCGCCTTTTCCACGTCCACGCCCTCGGGTGCCGCGCCGACCATCAGCATCGCGCCGGGCACCTCGTTCAGGACCAGGGAGAAGTCCTCCGAACCGTTGGCGGGCTGCGGGGCGTGCCACACCTCGCCCGCGCCGAACAGGTCGCGCGCCGTCTCCAGGGCGAACTCCGTCGCGACCGGCTCGTTGACCGTGACCGGGTAGAGCATCTCGTACTCCACCTCCGCCTCCAGGCCGTGTGCGGCCGCGATCCCGCGCACCAGCCGCGGCAGCCCCTGGGCCAGCCGCTCGTGGTTGGCCTCCGAGTAACTGCGTACGGTCGCCTGGAACTCGGCCGTGTCCGGGATGACGTTCTGCTGCGTACCGGCGTGCAACTGTCCGACGGTCACCACCACCGGGTCGAAGATGTCGAAGGTGCGCGTCACCCAGTTCTGCAGCGCGGTCACCATCTCGCAGACCGCGGGTACCGGGTCCTTGGCGTGGTGCGGAGCCGAACCGTGCCCTCCCTCCCCCCGCACCGTCACCCGCAGGACATCGGACGCGGTCATGACGGTGCCGGGCCGGGACGCGACCCAGCCGCCCGGCAGGCGATTGGCCGACACGTGGAGCGCGAAGGCCGCGTCGAGCGGCTTGCCTGCCGCGTCCAGGACACCCTCGTCGATCATGGCGCCCGCGCCGTTGTGCCCCTCCTCACCCGGCTGGAACATGAACACCACGTCGCCCTGGAGGCTCTCCCGGCGGTCCGCGAGCAGCGTCGCCGCGCCGACGAGTCCGGCGGTGTGCAGATCGTGCCCGCAGCCGTGCATCCGGCCCGGCACCTCGGAGGCGTACTCCACCCCGGTGAGTTCGTCCACCGGCAGTGCGTCCATGTCGCCCCGCAGCAGGACCGCCCCGCCGGGACGGCCACCGCGCAGCACGGCTGTGACGGAGGTCAGCTCCCGGCCGAGCGTGATGTCGAGAGGGAGACCGTCGAGCGCGGCGAGGACTTTCTCCTGCGTACGCGGCAGCCGCAGACCGAGCTCCGGCTCGCGGTGCAGCGAGCGGCGCAACCGCACGAGATCGGGCTGGAGTTCCCTGGCGCGTTCCAGTACGGACATGCTGCGTCAACCTCCTGGTACGGTTCCGGCCTTCGGTGGGGCAAGACTGAAGTACTCGCCATCCCGCTAGCTCTGAATCGCAGGAAACACGCAAGGGGCATAGAATGACGCAGCATTCCGCGCACGGTGTGGTACGGGCGCTCGACGACGTCGACCAGGCCCTGGTGCACGCACTGCAGATTGCCCCGCGGGCCGGGTGGAACGAGATCGGCGCCGTACTCGGCCTCGACGCCGTGACCGTGGCCCGCCGCTGGCACCGGCTCACCGAAGCCGGCGCCGCCTGGATCAGCTGCTCCCCGTCGCCCGCCCTCGCCTCGGCGGGACAGGGGCTACTCGCGTTCGTCGAGGTGGATTGCGCCAGCGGCAGCCTGCTGACCGTGGCCCAGGCCCTCGCCCAGCTGCCCCACGTCTCTGCCGTCGAACACGTCAGCGGAGACCGCGACCTGTTGCTCACTGTGATGGCCCCGAACCTCGCGGCACTCACTCACTGGGTGACCCGCGGTATCGGCGCGATGCCGGGCGTCGTCGCCAGCCGCACCCACCTCGCCAGCACCGTCTACACAGAGGGCAGCCGCTGGCGACTGCGCGCCCTCGACAGCACCCAGATCGCCCGCCTCGCCGACACCGACACTGCCCGCACCGAGGCCCCCGTCCTTCCGCTCACCGACCTGGACCACGCCCTCATCGCCGCCCTTTCCATGAACGGCCGCGCCACCTACCGCGCGCTCGCCGACGCCTGCGGGGCGAGTCCGGACACGGTCCGCCGACGGCTCGGCCGGCTGTTCGCCGCCGGAATGCTCCAGACCCGCTGCGAGGTCGCACGCCCCCTGTCGGAGTGGCCGATCACGGTGATCCAATGGGGGCGCGCGGCCGCGGGGCAGCTGGAACGCGTGTCCCGTGGTGTCACCGGCACCCGGGAGGTACGGCTGTGCGCCGGCGTCACCGGCCGGAACAACGTCCTCATCATCGCCTGGGTGAAGTCCCTCACCGACGTACAGCGCTTCGAGGTACGACTCGCCCAGCGCGTTCCCGGCCTGGAGATCACCGACCGGGCCGTGGCACTGTGGCCGCTGAAGCTCAGCGGCCATCTTCTCGACGAACAGGGCTACCGCATCGGCGGCGTCCCCCTGGACGTACGCACGGCCGGGCCGATCCCCCAGCCCTAGTCTGGAACTCTGGGAGTCCAGCCGCTCGCTCTGGCCCCTGAGGGGGTTGTACGGACCGACCCCCCTGGGCCAAGTCGCCGAGGGATCGCTCGGCCTGCCAGCGGGCCCGCACCACGCCGTCATTGTCAGGCACGACAGCGGAGAGCAGAGGGACACGATCACCGGCGTACACGGACAGAAGCGCTGCAGCGTCGGCACCGGCTATCCGAGCAGCCAGCTCCGGGAACTCGCCTTCGTCAGCGACGGCGCTGTGGATCCCGCCGTCCTCGCCCTGCCAGACACCCTCGACGAGGCCCTCGGCAGGGAGTGCTCCGAGGACGGCAGCGATGTCGGAGGACAGGTCCGGCCACACGGCCAGGCGGGTGCGGGGAGCGAGACCGCGGAGGGCGCGACGAGCTGGCAACCCTGCTGTTCGCGGATCTGCCCACAGATCAACTCGACGGCTTCGCGGCCACACTGACACTGGCAATCGAACGGCTGAAGGACGTGGATCCCGGCGCGCACCCGTGACCTCGACGAAGTGGGAGCCGTTTGGGAGCCAACCTGCCCCCCGAAGCCCCGTCCGAACCAAGCGAGACCGATCGATACCATGCCCCTGACCAGGGGAAATGCCATCCGTGCAGGCAAGATCAGCAACCGAACCTCATTCGGGACGAAGAGGTCGTGGGTTCACATCCCGGAACAGCTCCCCCTCCTTCTCCGGTCCTCGCATCATTCCCCGTGCCAGACACGCTCCAGATCCACCAGCTCCACGTCCGGACGTCCCCTCGCGGCCTCAGTCAGATTCAGATCGAAGCCTGAGCGGCCGAAAAGAAGAAGTCTGGCTCCAGCAGCCGGAACTCCGCGGGCCACCAACAACTCCCTGATCCGGTCGAGGCGTTCGAGGTCGGACAGGGTGCGGGCACGGTCGGACGACTTGGCCTCGCCCATCGCCCGGATGACTGGGGCACCAGCCTGTCGGCGCTCCCCTTCGGCGAGGGCCACAACGTCGAGTTCGTGTTGTGCTCGGCCCGCGCTGTCGTTCACCACGGTGCTGCCGACCTCGCCGGTCGGGCCGCCCTTCGTACGCTCCGCGGCATGCCGGGCCGTCCATTCGCGGGCCAGCTGCTCGAAGGACGGGCCGAGGATCTGGGCGCTGACGGTGGGCGCGGCGGCCTGCCAGGCCGGGGCTGCCTTGCGTTCCTCGAAGGCTGCCATACGAGGCACGGTGACCAGTTGGTGCAGGCGTACCACCGGATCAGCGAGGCGCAGTACGGGACGACGCTGAAGCAGCAGGTCCTCGTCCTTCACCAGGAAGCCCGAGGTGATCAGGACATCGAGCGCGTGGTGCAGGCTGCGCTGGTCGCGGCCGATCGCGGCGGCGACCTTGGAGGGGGTCGTCGCGCCTGCCGCGACCGCACCGAGGACCGACAGGTACAGCGCCCGGTCCTGGATCCGCGGGTCCTCCCGCAGCAGGTATCCGGCCTCCCCGAAAAGTGCGTGGCTGGGGTTGAAGACGGTGGAGAGCAGCAGTTCGTCGAGATCGGAACGGGTCTGCGGAGAGGCGCCACCGAGCAGGTCGCGGTAGCCGGGGGTGCCGCCGAAGCAGGCGTACATACGGAAAGCGGTGTCGGTGTCCTCGATCCCGTAGTACGAGGCGGAGGTGCGGTAGTCGAAGGGCTTGAGGAGCAGATCGAGTTCGGCGCGGCCTCGCAGGGCCCTGGCTCCCGAGAGCAGATCCGACATCACCGCGAGCGCGGATCCGCACAGGATCACCCGGCCACTCATTGATTCCGGAGCGTCCCTGCTCTCGTCCACCAGGGCCTGGAGAGCAGAAGGGATCTGGGCGCCGAGTCCATGCGCAAGCAGATAGGGAAGCTCGTCGATTACCAGGAGCGGCGTGGCCTGGGCACCGCCAGCGGGGAGCGGGCGCAGCGCGGTACGGAGTCCCTCGTCCCAGTCCCGGAAGCGCAACTGGCCCGCCTCGAGTCCGCGCCCCGCCCCGACCGCGTCAGCGAACCGTTGGAGCGCGGGAAGCGGCTCCTCCTCCTGGGCCATGTGGTACCGCCCTCCGTGCTCCCGGCACAGGCGGCGCAGCAGAAAGCTCTTTCCGGTGCGGCGGCGGCCATAGAGGATCCCGATCCGCAGCCCGGGTGCGGGCGAGGTGACGAAGCGCTCCAGGTCGGCCCACTCGGTGATCCGGTCGAAGAGGTCCGCAGGTCGTGTCATGCACCCACGACAGCAGTGGTACCTAGCATAAGTCAAGTTAGACTAACTATAATCAGTAATTGATCGCACGCTTGATCGCATGCAGTGCCAATGCCGACCGCGCTTCGCGAGGTCACCGTGCGCAAGGCTCACCCGGACGCGGGTCCTGCACGAGACGATCGTCCCGGCCGGCCGCTCGGCCGCCGTCTCGAGCTGTACCGCCTCGATGCTGTCCGCCAAGCGGGACATGTGACCGCCGCTGTCGTCAGCGCTGAGGTAACAGGGCTTGCCCTCCGGTCACGTGGTGGGTGGTGAAGACCGCATCGGCACGGTCCCCTGGGAGCACCAGGACCGCGCCCTCACGGACCTCCGGCTCGAACTCCCGACTCTGCTCTGCCATGACCCGACTTCCCCGACAGTCACAGTCTTCACCGACCACGACACGCAGCGGGCGGTCGGTCACAGGGCTGTCTCCAGGGGGATCAGGGCGGCGACGCGGAAGCCGCCGTCGGGACGCGGGCCTGTTTCCAGGGTTCCGCCGTAGACGGTGAGGCGTTCGCGCAGGCCGATGAGGCCGTGTCCGTTGCCGGTCGCGGCGGATGCGCTCGGGGTTCCTCCGGTGTCGGTGATCTCGACGCGGAGATGGTCGTCGTCGTAGGCGAGGAGGGCGGTCGCTTGCGCACCAGCCGCGTGCTTGACCGTGTTGGTCAGGGCTTCCTGGACGATGCGGTAGGCGGTCAGGCCAACTCCCGGGGGCACGTCGCACGGCTCGCCGGCCACGGTGTAGTCGACGCTCACGCCGATGTCGCGCACCCGCCCGACCAAGGCGGGCAGCTGGTCGAGGCCGGGCTGCGGCGCGAGGTTCGCGGCGATGCCGAGGTCGGCGGCATCCTCGGTGTTCATGGTGAGCAGCCCCATGGCGTACCGCAGTTCCGCCATCGCCGCGCGCCCGCCCGCTTCGATGGCGAGCAGTGCCTCGCGGGTGTCGTCGGGGTCGATGTCCAGCATCTTGCGGGCGCCGCCGGCCTGGATCGTCATCATGCTGACGTGGTGCGTGACGACATCGTGCAGGTCACGTGCGATACGGGAGCGCTCACGCTCGGCGGCACGCCGCAGCTCCTCCGCCCGCTGCCGTTCCAACTCCGCCATCAGCTCCTGCCGTTCGTCGGCGCGCAGCCGCCACGTCCGCATGCCGTACGCAGCCATGGCCAGAGGCACCAGGATGAGGGCCGGTACGTACTCGGTGGGGACCGTGGGCAGGTCCGGGTTGCCTTGCGGAATGCTGATCACGAACAGCGCCATAGGAACGCTCGCCACGGCCAGCGTCCTGTACGGGCTGTAGGCGACCGCACTGTACGTGGCGATCACGAATACGTAGAAGACGGACCGTGCCAGGCTGTCCGGGGCCAGCAGCGACGCCGCCATCACGACCCACAGCACGGCCAGCGGGTACCGGCGGCGCAGTGCTAGCGGCACCGTCGCGAGCAGCATCGGGCCGACCGCGCCCAACCAGGTGCTCGCCCCTTCCGGACGTGCCTCCAGCGCTCCATCGACGAGGACGTACGTCGTGCCCGTGCCGACGCTGAGTGCGTCATTGACCCCGATCACGACCGCGGTCAGCGCGAGGAGCCCGTCGAAGACGGTTGCGTCGGGTCGGCAGGGGCAGCGGGCCGCTGGGGCGTGTCAGCGTCACGAACCCGGTCCGCAGCCAGTGGCGTGCCGGTGTGGCCGATGCGTTCTTCACCGTCCCATTGTCGCCTCGCCCCTTCCCCGCCCTCGTCGTCCCCGCGGGCGGTCACCGTGCGACGTCGTACTTCCCTCGTCTACATCTCACGGAGGACCCCGATGCAGGGTCCTTCCGGCGCAGGACCGGAAATGGCCCGGGCGCCGGACGCGCCCGCCCGTCTCCCACTCATAGCGTCCAGCGGGTCGGCCGCACAGGCCGGCACCCCCTGCCGAAGAGGACGCCATGCCCGTGGACGCCGTACTGCAAGCCCGATCGCCTACAAGGCTACGGGGAAGGAGTCGAGGCGCACGACCCGATCGTCGACGACCACACGTGTCGGAACCTCGTCCCAGGCGTCCGTGTCCAGGCCGACGCGTGTGACGGGGCCGAGGTGCGTGGTGAGCGCCCGGATCAGTTCGGGCAGCTCGGTCGCGGCGTCCCGGGAGCGGGGCCACCACGCGCCGTCGAGGACGCCTCGGCGGGAGTGCAGGAAGAGGACTGGCCGGGCTGGGCCCCGCATACGCGGGTTCCGATGGCCTGCTGACGCCGCAGTGGTTGACCGCCTCGATTCCGAAACGCCGCATTCGGAGTGCATGAATACCTGTGTTCGCGGCCTGAGGTTTTAGCAGCCATCACGTAGAGGCTTTTTGTCAGCGACGTACAGGGGAAGTATTCGACGCACGCTGGATACGGTTACGTGCTACTGTCGACCCCAGTTGCAGTTTTGGTACCCAAAAACTTCAAGCGCCTCCCGTCGGCCGCATGCCGTACGGAAGCGCTTTGTATTTCCGGTCATTTTCCGGGCGGGGCATCATCGCGGCGACACGGCATCCGTACGGTACGGATGCCGGTGTACTGCCCTAAGGAGATATGACATGGCTGCTGGCACTGTGAAGTGGTTCAACGCGGAAAAGGGTTTCGGCTTCATCGAGCAGGACGGTGGCGGCCCTGACGTGTTCGCCCACTTCTCGAACATCGCCGCCCAGGGCTTCCGCGAGCTCCAGGAGGGCCAGAAGGTCTCCTTCGACATCGCGCAGGGCCAGAAGGGCCCGACGGCCGAGAACATCGTTGCCGCCTGACGCTGACGCGTAATACGTAGCTGGGGCCCGCATCCCTCGGGGTGCGGGCCCCAGCTGCATGCATTTCTCAGGGTTCTCACCCACACCTGCATCTCTCGCATTTTTCACGCCAGCTCGTGCCGACAATTCCTTGTCGTGAGCCAAGCTGCCTGCTTTCGTATTTCATTCGGCCCGTGCCTGTGATTCCCCACGCTGCTTCTTCATGCGGGAATTCCTCGATACGCGCCGTATCAAAGGAAGGTTCTCAATGAACCCCACGCGCACGAACAGCCGTTCTTCCCGCACACGCCGCAACAGCGGCCACACGTACGACTCCTCCGCCGGAACGGGCCGGGGCGGTCGCTCGGGTTCGTCCACGCCGAGTCGCTCGGGAGCTCCGAGCCGGTCGGGCGGAAACGGCAGACGTCCCGCCGCCGTGCAGGGCGAGTTCGCCCTGCCCAAGACGATCACTCCGGCGTTGCCCGCCGTCGAGGCATTCGCCGACCTGGCCCTGGACCGGCGCCTCCTGGCCGCGCTCTCCGCGCAGGGCGTGTCCGTCCCGTTCCCCATCCAGGGCGCGACGCTGCCGAACTCCCTGGCGGGCCGCGACGTCCTGGGCCGCGGCCGGACCGGCTCGGGCAAGACCCTGGCCTTCGGCCTGGCCCTGCTGGCCCGCACCGCCGGGCAGCTCGCCGAGCCCCGGCAGCCGCTGGCGCTGGTCCTGGTCCCCACCCGGGAACTGGCCCAGCAGGTCACCGACGCGCTCACCCCGTATGCCCGCGCCGTGAAGCTGCGCCTGGCCACCGTCGTCGGCGGCATGCCGATCGGCCGGCAGGCGAACGCGCTGCGAAGCGGCGTCGAGGTCGTCGTGGCCACCCCCGGCCGCCTCAAGGACCTCATCGATCGCGGCGACTGCCGGCTGAACCAGGTGGCGATCACCGTCCTGGACGAGGCCGACCAGATGGCAGACATGGGCTTCATGCCGCAGGTCACCGCGCTCCTGGACCAGGTCCGCCCCGAGGGGCAGCGGATGCTGTTCTCCGCGACTTTGGACCGCAACGTCGACCTGCTCGTCCGCCGCTACCTCACCGATCCCGTCGTCCACTCGGTGGACCCGTCCCAGGGCGCGGTCACCACGATGGAGCACCACGTCCTGCATGTGCACGGCGCGGACAAGCAGCGGCTGACGACGGAGATCGCGGCGCGCGACGGCCGCGTGATCATGTTCCTGGACACCAAGCACGCCGTGGACCGCCTCACCAAGGAACTCCTCAACTCCGGTGTCCGGGCGGCCGCCCTGCACGGCGGGAAGACGCAGCCGCAGCGCACCCGCACCCTCGCCCGGTTCAAGACCGGGCACGTCACCGCCCTGGTCGCCACGAACGTCGCCGCGCGTGGCATCCACGTCGACAACCTCGACCTCGTTGTCAACGTGGACCCGCCGACCGACCGCAAGGACTACCTCCACCGCGGCGGCCGCACCGCGCGGG
This sequence comes from Streptomyces sp. E11-3, assembly GCF_046540415.1. NCBI lineage: Bacteria > Bacillati > Actinomycetota > Actinomycetes > Kitasatosporales > Streptomycetaceae > Streptomyces > Streptomyces sp. E11-3. The sequence continues at coordinate 3,392,724 of NZ_JAZGRL010000001.1, forward strand.
CCGGCGAGTCCGGCAGCGTCGTCACCCTGGTCACCGCCAACCAGCGCCGCGACATGACCCGCCTCATGGCGGCCGCCGGGATCGTGCCCGAGACCACCCAGGTCCGCTCCGGCGAGGAGGCGCTCGCCCGGATCACCGGCGCGCGGACCCCCTCCGGCGTTCCTGTGACGATCACCGCGCCGCCCGCCGAGCAGCGCAAGCGCGGCACGACCTCGCGCGGTCGGCGCGGTCCCGCCTCGGCCGCCCGGCGCTCTGGCGGGCGGAGTTCCGTCCTCGGCGCGGCCGCCTGAGCGCCTCGTGATCCGGAAGCTGACCCATCTCCTCAGGAGGCACGTTGTGACGCTGGTCCAGATGCAGCCCCGCTCGACGGACACGACCCTCGTACCCAGGACGGTGGTCGACGCCGTGGACACGGCCGGACTACAGGTCTGCGACGACATGACCGTCGAGGTGGCCCTGTCCGTCATGGCCGCGGCCCGCACCGGGCACTTGCTCATCTGCGACAACGACGGCCAGTGCACCGGCCTGGTCACCCGGGCCCAGCTCACCGCCGTCCGCGACAGCGCCGTCTACACGGACCGGCTCCAGCTGCGCGACCTCTCCGGCGACGGCGGGCCGCTCACCTCGGCCACCGCCTTGACGATCGGGCGGGCGGTACGTCCCCGGACCGTCACCCCGTCCGTCGTGGGCGAGCAGGACGACGCCCACGGCGCCCCCGCGCCCATCCTCGTCCTCGCGTGAACCGCCTCACCACGGCGGAACCATCCCCTTCCTCTCCCTGTGAGGCATCGTGCGCTGTGTCATCGCCCGCTTCCCGTTCGACCTCTCCAAGAGCGGTGTCCTGGAGACCATGCGGGGCGTGAAGCCCGAAGAAGTCGTCGGCGAGTCCGTGATCATCGGCCGCCGCGCCTACCCCGTCAAGCAGGTCGGTCAGGCCATCACACGTCAGGACCGCCGCGACTTCAGCGCCGGTGAAGTCCTCCGCGCCATGACCAAGCTCGGCTTCACCTGTCGCGGCCTCCCCCAGAACACCGCACCCGCCCGCGGCCTCGACGCCCTCCAGCACGCCTCCGCGATGCTCGGCGCCCCGGCAGCGGCCTGACCGTGACACGCGGGCGAACGTGAGCTGACACTCGGGCCGCCGAGAGGGCCCGACCGGCACCCGCCGGTCGGGCCCTCTCGCCTATTGGGTGGATGGGCTTCCCCAAGGGCGCGAAGTCAGTTGTCGGAGTAGCTGAAGTCGCCCATGGTCCAGGCGCTGACGTCCGCGATCGAGACGCGGTACATCCCGCCCGTCTCCGGGATCCCCACCGTGCCGTGAAGGATCCGCGCCATGTGGAAGTGCAGATACGCGGGCGGCCCGTCCCTCCGTGTCGCAGCGGTGAAGACGGCGGAGAACTCTCCCAGGCGGGCGGAGTCCGCCAGGACCTCCGAGACCCGCTGCCTCCACACCGCTTCGGGCGCCAGCCGACCGGTGATGACAGCGCCACCGGTGACCACCGTCAAGGACATCTGATTGCTCTGCCCGGACTCCACCAGCGTGGCAACGTCAACGAGCAGTTCGTCAAGCTTCGACATGAGAGCCGATCTTATTCACGGTTCGTACCGTCGTCCCCTCAACCGGTCGTGCCACCGGGCGAGAAGGGCCGTCACCGAAGCCTCCGGTGCCGCCGTCGAGGTCGGGGTGCACATGCGGAGGACGGGTCAGGAGGAGGCGGTCTTGCGCCGTGGCTGGTGGAGTTCGGCTCTCCCGAAGAGGAGGGCGTATCCGGAGGGGAGCTGGTTGATGATGCGGTCGAGGAGTTCGGGTCCGGCGAGCTGGGATACGACCGAGAGGACGGCGCCGACGTTCCAGCGGGTGGCTGCGGATGTGCTGTCGGTGCGCTGGGCGAGGTCCTTGACGAACTCCCACCCGGTGAGCGGTGTGACGGCGGGTACCTGGGCGGTGAGGACGAGGGCGGCCTCGACGGGGAGCCGGGCGGCGAGGTCGACGCGTTCGTCGCCGACGAGCTGTCGTCCCAACGCGGCGAGCACGCGGCGGACGGCTTCGTCGGCGCGTTCGAGGGTCGGGTGGGCGCCCTCGTAGCGCACGCGCTCGAGCATCTGGGCGTAGGGCGCCGCGGTGGTGAGGCTCCCGTGGGCGGGTGCTGTCGTGGTCTCGGTCTGAAGAGTCATGCCGGTGGAGATCGCCATGACGAAGAGGGCGTGATCCTGTGACAGGAGCCAACCAACCGGTCGCCTTCCCCGCGGCCCTTGCCGCCCTGGCGGCGATCGACGAAGCAGTACGGGCAGCCCGGTCCGCGACCACCCCCGACACGCCTTCGCACAGCTCCAGCGAGGAAGCGCTCACCACCCTCCTCCTGCGTGAGCTGCGCGAACAGCTCGCCGCATGGGCGCCCGGACTCATCGAGACCGCCCGGGACGCCGGCGCCAGCTGGGCCGACCTCGCCCACCCCCTCGGCGTCACCAGCCGCCAGGCCGCCGAACGCCGCTACCTCCGCGTACGCCCCGGCAACCCCGGCGCCACCGGAGAGCAACGCGTCCAGACGATCCGCGACCGCCGCGCCGCCGACCGCACCGTCGTGGCCTGGGCCCGATCGAACGCCGCCGACCTGCGTCAACTCGCCGGACAGATCAGCGTCCTCGACACCCTGCCCCCGGACGCACAGGCCGACCTGTCCGCGGCCCTCGCGAACAGCGACCCCGCCCTGCTCCTCGAACCGCTGGCACGCACCCACGCCCACCTCGCCGCCCTCCAACCCGACCTGGCCACGCGCGTCGGCGACCTGACCCGTCGCACCGAAGGCCTCCGCGACGAAAGCGACCAACGCCGCTCCCACACCTCACAGCCCTGACCCGGAACCTCGCAGCGGCCCTGCTCGCCCATCGCGAGCCCTCGCCACCGCCCGGCCCGCCCTTCGCGTCACTGTTCGAGGTCGATTACCTGGCCACCGAGCATGCGAAAATCTGTGTCGGCTGGAGTAGACATTGGGCGCTGGCGTGGCTATGGTTTCTCTCGTAACCCAGAGAGACAGACAGGGCCCGGCAGAAACGAACTGCCGGGCAAGCGGTACCAGCAGGACAAGTGATTGCAGTTCGCAGGACGGTGCGGCGGTGGAGTTCCGAAGCCAAGGTTTTCGCAGGACGGCGACGGGACTGGCGGCCGGACCGGGTGGCCCGCAGTGATCAGGGGCCGCCGTGAGCGGGACCGCGGTTATGTGCAGGTGCGGTACCCGTGAGTGCAGTGCGCAGTACCCAGCAGTGAAGTCAGTGAGCGGTACCCCTGGTGAAGGCGTCGGCTGCGGACGCGCGCACCGGGAAGTTCGGCAGCGGTTCCAAGCCAGAGCAGACGCAGGACGGGCAACGGGGCTGGCTGTCGAAGAGTGGCGCTGCCACAGGCCACTGAGCAGTTCGCATCACCGGCAGTACCCGCAGTACGCAGTACCCGTAGTAAGTAGTTGATCACCGAGGAAGAACGGAGGAACCCGCGCCATCAGGATCGCCCGGGCGGAAGTCTGAGTCCGGGTACCGCAGGACATCGATAGTGAGGTGGTCTCCGGTCAAGCAACCGCGATCCCCGCAGTCCCGGCAGCAGTCAGGTCGGGTACGCGGACACAGAAGGCCGGCGCAGTATCAGGGCCGGCAGGTGGTGTAGTAGTTCCTTCGGGGCCCTGGTGCCGTTACGGCGCCAGGGCCCCTCGACGCGTTTCCCAGAGAGGTGCAAATGACAGCAGATGACTCGTACGGCCGTCTCGACGACGACGACTACCCCGCCTACACCATGGGCAGGGCCGCCGAAATGCTCGGCACTACACAAGGATTCCTCCGCGCCATCGGCGAGGCCCGCCTCATCACCCCACTGCGCTCGGAGGGCGGCCACCGCCGCTACTCCCGCTACCAGCTGCGCATCGCCGCCCGTGCCCGCGAACTGGTCGACCAGGGCACGCCCATCGAGGCCGCCTGCCGCATCATCGTCCTCGAAGACCAGCTCGAAGAGGCACAGCGCATGAACGCCGAATACCGCCGCGCAGCCACATCGGCCTCGCCACCGGCCACGCCACCGGCCTCGCCTTGAGGCGAGTCCGCCCGCCGTCGGAATCGACCCACGGGTGCGGCCCGACGGCCTGGCGGCGGATACTCGCGAGCGAGGCCCGCGCGAGGTCCGCCCCCATGTCAGCACTGCGCATGGCCTGGTAGATGCCGTATGCCCGGCCTGCGCGGAGCACTGACACGTTCATTCCGGCACAGGAGCTTCAGTCAGCGCTGTTGGCGCCGACCGGAGAGTCCATGTGCGGAACTGCGCATCAGGCCGTCGACGTCTGGCGAGACTGCCCCCACTCGGCCCGGGAGAGTTCGTACTCGACTTCACCGTGCTCGGAGCCCTCAATCTGCTCCGGCCAGTCGCTGGTGAATCTCCGGATGAAGGACAGGCCCGACTTTTCCATGACGCGACGGGAGCGGGTGTTGACGGCCATGGTGTTGGCGGTGACCCGCTCGACCTCCAGGTCCGTGAACCCTTGTGGACCAGGGCCTGGGACTCCCGGTGGCGTAACCGCGCCCCCATGCCACCTGGTTCAACCAGGTAGCCGAGGTCGACCACGGCAGGGGCGGTCCTCCTCCAAGGGCCGGAACTCGAACCAGCCCAGGAATGTACCGGCGTGCTTCTCCTGTGCGGCCCAGTGGCCGCGGGCCCTCCAGCACCGGTAGCCGTGCAGGGGCCTCGGGAGGGTTCTTGTCTCGATCGCCTCCCGGCTTGTGGGGCGGCCGCCGTTGATGAAGCGCGTGACCTCGAGGTCGTTGTCTCATCTTCGCGGTACGTGCGTTGCCGAGACTTCAGCGGACAGAGGACCACCGGGAGGGCACCGCCGTATGTGCTGTTCTCCTGACCCAGGCCCTGCAGTTCTGCACGGCCCACTTCAGCGCCGGCGCGCCGAAGGACGACCCAAGTCCGGAGGGGAAGAAGCGCAAGGAACAAGCCGCGAAACTGCAGGAGATCGTCCGTTCGTACACCCCGGCCGGCTACCGGACCGTCTACGGCGGCGGCTTCAACTCCATCCCGCCGGACTCCGCCTCGCCGGACAATCCCAAGGACGTCATGACGTCCGCCTACGCAGCGGACAAGGAGTGCGACGAGGGGCGGTCAAACGCGCGGCCGCGTGACGGTCGGGACACGAAGCCGTTGGATGGCCGGAGCATCAAGATCGACTACCTGTTCGGCCCATCCGCCGCAACCGTGTCGTGCGACGTGACGGCCGACGCGGGGCGGTCGGACCACTATCCGATCAAGGCGCGCTTCCAGATCTGAGGGCATCCGACGCTAGGCCTACGGCCGTCGCAACAGAGGTCCGGACCTCGCCCGAACGGGGCCACCCCCGGGGACTGAACGAGGAGTGGATCAAGAAGAGCGTGCCGCATGGCAGTCCCGGAGAGCAGCGGATACCAACCCTCTGACCTGCGAGGGAACCGAGCCTCGCTGGTCAGCGATCATTCCGCGCGCTATTCGGGACGAAGAGGCCGTGGGTTCAAATCCCGCCACCCCGACAGCTGAAATGCCAGGGCAGGGGCCTGATCCGCGGGGATGGGTCGGGCCCCTGAGTGGCTTCCTGGGTTCTCTTGGGGGCGATGGGGCTAGCCCGGGCCGGGCTGCGTGGCAGACCCCCTTAGGCTCGGCACATGACCTGGAGCGAGGCGGAGTACCTGGAGTATCTGCAGGTCGAGCGGCGTTGCTACGCGTGGGTCATGCGGCGGCACGGCGATCTGACGCTGGCAGAGTCCTGGGCGGCGGCCTTGGCGTGTTACCCCTACGAGCCGAGCGACGCGGCGTACCGCGGCCTTGTCTTCCATGACGAGGCGTGGCACTGGGCGATGCTGGCCATTCACGGAGAGCGGTACACGGTGGAGCATCCCGAGCTGGCTCAGCCGTCGGCTGAGTACACCGCCCTCGGCCAGACGGGAGTGGTCAGGTCTTGCTGAAGTCCTTGGATTTGACGAAGTGGCGGTCCGTGTTGGACGGGCCGTCCTTTGTGCCGCGCAGGATCCAGTAGCCGGCGTCCTTGCGGGGCTTGTTGAAGCCGAACGTGCCGATGAGCAGTTCGTCACGGCCGTCGGTGTCGAGGTCGGCGAGGTACAGGTCCCAGCCGAACTCGTCCCGGTCTCCCGGGCGCTGCGGGGAGCCGTTGAGGCCGATCGAGTAGCGGTCGATCGTGGTGTTACGGGACGCGCTGAGTCCGTCCTTGCCGCCGAGCACCACCGTCACCTGGCCGATGCGGCGGTCGTCGCCACGGGAGGTGGTCGCGATGTCGTCGTGGCCGTCGCCGTTGGCGTCGCCGACCGCGACGCCGTAGCCGACCTTCAGGTTTCCGAGCCCGCCGGCTCGGGGCTTGCCGCGGCCAGGGCCCTTGCCGCTGCCGTAGACGGCAACGGCCCGATCGTCGCCCGGGTTGCCGGCGTCGCCCTGGCCGCGGGCGAGGATGTCCTGGTGGCCGTCGCCGTCGAAGTCCCCGGTGGCGATGGGGATGGAGCCGGCTGTGCTCGTGATGCCCGGTACGGATCCGGCGGGCTTCAGGCCGTTGGCCGTTCCCCGGTAGAACGTGGCGTCGATGACGTCTTCCGGCATGTCGTCCTCGAGGCGGGCGTCCTCCTCGCCGTACTCGGCCTTCGTCACCAGGTCGTCCCGGCCGTCGCCGTCGAAGTCGCCGACGACCGTGTGGGCCACCGACGCCCAGCCCTTGTGGCCCACGTCGGTGGCCGAGGTGGTGCGGGGCTCGCCGTCGCGGCTGAGCGGGCCGTACAGGATCGTGGCGGGCTGCGGCCCGTCGGCGGATTCGCTGGAGGAAGGTGTGGCGAGGGTCAGCAGGTCGAGGGCGCCGTCGCCGTCGAAGTCCCCGGTGGCGGTGGCCCGGTCGACGTCGGCGGGCAGCTTGGTGGCGGCCCCGGGGCGGTCGGGGCCACCCCAGACGATGCGCTGCTCGCGCGTGTACTTGTCCCCCTTGGGGTCGAGCACCATGTCGCCCACCACGACGTCGGCGTAGCCGTCGTCATCCAGATCTCCGGTGAACTGCGTCGACCTGTCCCATCCGATCGGCCCCTTGGAGATCCTGGGGTCAAGCTCGGACAAGGGATCCGCGACGCGGAACGCCTCGGCCGGTTTGAGGCCGCCGGGGGCAGCGAGGGCCACGACGCAGTTGCGGTCCCACCCTCCGAACCCGGACTTGGTCGCCCTGTACCAGCCGTTGACGACCACGTCGCCGTGCCCGTCGCCGTTGACGTCGTCCCGGTTGACCGCGCCGTCGTTCCGCTTCACGGGAGACGGGGACGACTCGGGCGCCTTCCCGTCTGCGCCCGAGCAGGCCGTGAACAGGGTGGTCGCGCAGAGGCAGGCCAGCGCGGTGACAAGGCGGCGGGGGCGGCGGG
>NZ_JAZGRL010000001.1:3400223-3425792 GCF_046540415.1 Streptomyces sp. E11-3
CGGCGGGGGCGGCGGGGGCGGCGGGGCATGGCGCAAGTCTGCAGGACGTAGCTCACGGACCCGTAACGGCCGCGGCAAGGTTGGCCAAGGGCGCCCCTGCGTACGCGGTCGGTCGGCTTCAGGTGCTGAGTGCGGTGCGCAGGGTGGTGGCCATCAGCTCGATGGCCTGCTTCCCGGTGGGCACTGGGCCGGTGTGGGTGAAGTAGTGGTCGACGCCTTCGAAGACGCGGTGGGTGACCGGGACGCCTGCGGCGTTCAGGGCCTTGGCGTAGGCGTCGCCCTCGTCGCGCAGGCGGGTCGTGCTCGGCGGTGATGACCAGTGCGGGAGGCAGTCCGGCCAGGTCGTCGGCCAGGGCGGGCGAGACGAGTCGATGGGCGCGGTCGGCGGGGTCCGGGACGTAGGCGGCCGTGAAGATCCGCATGAGGTGGGGGGTGAGCAGCGGCTTGGCGATCGGGGAAGGCTTGGTGGCCGGGTCGGCGAGCTGGTCGAGTGGTGCGGAGTCGATGATCTGGAGGCGGGGCGAGAAGGTGCCGCGGTCTCGGGCCGTGCGGCAGACCGCGGCGGCCAGGTTGGCCCGGCGCTGTGTCCAGCGTCACGGGTGTGCGGGCGCGGGGCCCCTGCCCGCGTAGTCCGCGCGGACGACGATCGAGACGGCCACAGCCTGCTGTTTCTCCGGTGGGATGAGCTCCCTCATCAGGCGGATCGTCTCCGGGCTGAAGAGGGGATACAGCTCGCAGTCGGCGACGCTCATCGGCTGCCGGTACGGGACGTGGATGTTCTGGAAGCCCGCTCGCTCAAGCTTTCGTACGAGTTCGTCCTCGGCCAGCGCGCCGGCCACGCAGCCCGCCCACGCGGTCGGCTGGGTCAGGATCTCGGGTGGGAGCTCGTCCTGTCCGACCGTGAGGTCCGATACGCAGAGTCTCCCTCCGGGGCGGAGGACCCGTGCGCACTCGGCCACCACCCTCGCCTTTCTGGGCGACAGGTTGATGACGCCGTTGGAGATGATGAGATCCACCCGATCGTCCTGGAGCGGGATGGCCTCCATCTCCCCTTCCAGGGTCTCCACGTTGTCCAGACCCGCCTCGGCTACCGCGCGGGCGGTGCGCCGGAGCATCTCGGGCAGGAAGTCGAGAGCGATCACCCGGCCGGCGGGGCCGGTGCGCCTGGCGGCCAGGATCGTGTCGATGCCGCCACCGCAGCCCAGATCGAGGATGGTCTCACCGGGGCGGATCGCGGCGAAGCGTAGGTGGTCGGCCACGCCGAGGGCGCGTTCGATCGCGCGCTGCGGAACCTGGGCCAACTCCTCGGCGCGGTAGAGCTTGTGGGCCACGGCGGCGGTGGTGGCGGGGATGTTCCGGTAGGCGTCCTTGACCAGTTGCTTCACTTCGGCGCTGTGCATCAGGTCCCGGCTCATCAGTCCAACTCCCTCGGGGACTCGTTCAGGTCTCGTTCGGCGGCTCGTTCAGGGACTGGTTCGGGGGCTCGTTCGGTGGCTCGTTCGGTGGCTCGTTCAAGGTCTGGTTCAGCGTCTGGTTCAGGCGCCGCAGGACGTCGGCCGGGATGTCCTTGCGACCCGACGCGGCCAGCAGCCGCCGCAGCTCGACAGCGAACTCCAGCTCACCGCAGCAGCGCTGGCACAGCGACAGGTGCGCCTCCACCTCCTCGCGCTCGGTCTGGCCGACCGTGGCGTCGAGGTACTCCCAGAGCCGCATCACCGCGTCCGAGCAAGTGATCAACGTGGCACCTCATTCAGCAGTCCGTTCTCCTGCGCGTAGTCCCACATCTGCCTTTCGAACAGCTTCCGCCCCCGGTGCAGGCGCGCGAGCACGGTTCCCAGCGGTACGTGGAGGATCGCGGCCGTCTCCCTGGCCAGGAACCCGTCCATATAGACCAGGACGAGTGGGACCCGGTAGAGCTCGGGCAGCCGGCGCAGCACGGCGTGTACGTCCTCCCGACCGAATTCATGAAGAAAGTCCAGATGCAGTGAGTCCGAGTACGGGAACGGATCCTCGTACGCGATCTTGCGGAAGAGCGAGAAGTTCTCGGCCTCCTCGAATTCCACCGAGTCCGGCTGCCTGGCCGTGACCCGAAGGCGGTCGCGACAACAGTTGACCAGGATGCTCCGCAGCCATGCGGCGCCCGCCTCGGGGTTCTTCAACTGGTCGAACTTCTCGAACGCTTTGACCATGCAGTCCTGTACCGCGTCCTCGGCGTCGTCGCCGACAAGGGCCCGGGCCACCCAGTAGAGGCGGGGAAGCTGCCCGCAGACCAGTCCGCGGAAGGCTTCCCTTCGATCCGCTCGCTCCGTTCGATCCGCCTCGGCGATCTGCACTGGCATCACATCCAGTAGACGACCCCGGCGCCCATTTTATTGCGTTTCGCCCAGATGCAATAACGCTCGGCACGCAGCCGTCTCCATGACCAGAAGCACGAGCGGGCCCAAGACCCCAAGACCCCAAGACCCCGAAGAACCCCAAGCCCCCAAGAACCCCCCATGGGTGGTGGAGACCATGACCGCAGTGGACACCGAGGCGCTTGAAGTCAAAGTCAAAGAGCTCTACCGGCATGTGGCCGAGGAACCCCAGCGCCCCTATCACTTCGAAATGGGCCGGGAACTCGCCGACCGCCTCGGCTACCCCGCCGACCTGCTCGACCAGGTCCCGGCGGAAGCCGTCGAATCCTTCGCCGGTGTCGGCTATTTCTTCGGCCTCGCCGCTCTCCGCCCCGGGGAGCATGTGATCGACCTGGGCAGCGGCTCAGGAATGGACGCCTTCTGCGCCGCACTGCAGGTCGGGCCGACGGGTGGCCGCGTGGTCGGCGTCGACTTCACCCTCGAACAGCTCGGCAAGGCGCGACGACTGGCAGGACAGCTGGCAGGACAGCTGGGTCTCAGCCCCGGCCCCGGCACCGGCACTGGCCCCAGTCCCAATCCCGGCCCCGCGATCGAGTTCGTGGAGGGCCGGATCGAGAACCTACCCGTGGCGGACGAGTCCTTCGACTGCGCGATCTCCAACGGCGTCATCAACCTCTCGCCCCGGAAACAGCGGGTGTTCACCGAAGCCGCGCGCGTCCTGCGCCCCGGTGGCCGGCTGGCGATCGCCGACATCGTCACCGAACAGCAGCTCACCGACGCGATCACCGCCGACGCCGACCTGTGGGCCTCGTGCATCGGCGGAGCCGCTCAGCAGGACACCTACCGTCACATGATCGAGGCCGCCGGGCTGAAGATCCTCCAGATCCGGGAGAACCCGTACACCTTCCTCTCCTCCCGAGCCGTCGGAGCGAGCGCCCGGTACGGGGTCAAGAGCATCTCGCTGCTCGCGGCCAAGCCCGGCACCGGGCCCGGGCCTGGCCCCCGCCCCCGCTGACCACTTCTTCCACCGCTCGCCTGCCGAGGAGGCAGCCATGTCCCACATCACCACCCACCAGACCACGCCCCCGGCCGCGACCAGCCAGAGCGCGCTCCGCCTCGGCTCCGGTCTGATGGCGCTCGCCGGCCTGGGATTCATCGGATACGCGGTGATCTTCTTCGTCCGCAACTTCACCGGATCGTTCCTGGAGCTGGGGATCGGTCACAGCGAGGTCGACGTCGGCAAGTCCGAGATCAAGGCGTTCAGCCCCGACCTGTACGAGTACATCTCGCATCTGCACATCGCCGTGTCCGGCTTCATCGCGGCCGCCGGTCTCGCCACCCTGGCGCTTGCGTGGTTCGGCGTACGCCGCGGCCTCCTGTGGGCCTACGTCACCGCGGTCGCCGTTCCCGTACTCGGACTGGCCGTCGCCCTGCCCGCCCACTACCCGTACGGCCTGGACACCATCGGCCATCTCGGCCTCATCTACCTGGCGACGGCCGTCTTCGTCATCGGGGCGCTGATCGCCCTGAGGCCGCTACTGGCGGCGCGCAAGGAGAACGCCTGAGGGGAAGGAGAACACCTGAGCGCGACGACCCGCACCGACCGCGCTCCCGCACCGCACCCCATGCGGTGCGGGAGCCACCCCATGCGCCCATGCGGTACGGGAGCCAACCCGTTCGCTACAGGACCGCTCAGGGCCCCTAGCCTCAGGCCCCCTAGGGGCCTAGCCCTCCATGACGCCCAGCTGCTGCATCAGCCCCAGGTCGTCGAGGTTCCACCAGCTCTCGGCCAGCTTGCCGCCCTCGCAGCGGAAGGTGCAGTGGCCGGTTCCAGCGATGTCCCGGTTGGTGGCCTCGATGCCCTGGTACGCGGCGACGTGCCGACCCTTGTGGGAGAACCGCACGCACACGTGATCGCCCTCGGCGACCATGCTCTCGATGACGACCTGGGGCTCGAAGGCCCTCATGATCTCCGCGTTCTCCCGCTTGGCCTGTTCAAGACCGATGTCGTAGGACGACAGGGACGGGTCGTGCTCGCGGTAGCCCGCGGTACACAGCGCGTCCGCGGCGTCGAGGTTGCCGGCGTTCACGACCTCCTCGAAGAACCGCCGTACCGCGTCCTTGTTGAGCTGCTCGTCCCGTACGACGTCCAGATCGGTGAAGGTCGGCGCCACGTCACACAGCGCCACCATCTCCTCGAAGATCCGGTTGGTCTCGGGAAGGTGCGAGTTCTTCATCGCCTCCTCGTACGAGGGGAACTCCACGATCTCCACGACATGCGACGCGTCGGCGCGGTCCTGCCCCATGATCGCGTGCGTGGCGGTCCGCTTCCCCTTGGTGGCCTCGGCCCAGCTGTCCATCACCCGGTTCAGCTCGTCGATGCGGCTTGTCTTGCAGTCGATGACCTGCACGAATGTCATGACGCTCATCTCCTAGCGTAGGAGCGTCCCAATATCTTCAGGCTATGCCCGCCCCACCGCCCTGTCGCGGCCACGACCTGCTACGACGCGGCCACGCAGGTCACCCGAGCGGCTCAGGGAGGGTCCGCACGGCGCGCCGTACTCGCTGCGTACGCCGACGATCGACGGTAGGAGCCGCACGGTGAGGCAGTACGAGCAGCACGGTGAGGCAGTACGAGCCGCACGGTGAGGCAGTACGAGCAGCACGGTCAGGCGGTACGAGCAGCACGGTGAAAGGACACGGTCGTGGGCCTGCATCAGACCGACCGGGGCACAGCGGAGCAGTACGACGACGTGTACGCGCTGCCGATCAGTGAGCGGGCGCTGGCGAAGTTCCGGATGCCGGACAGGCCGTCGGACCCGCGAGCGGTACGGGCGCTGATCCGCGACGAGCTGGCGCTCGACGGGAACGCCTCGCAGAACCTGGCCACGTTCTGCACCACCTGGTCCGAGGACGAGGTGCACACGCTGATGGACGAGTGCCTCGACAAGAACATGGTCGACAAGGACGAGTACCCGCAGACCGCGGAGATCGAGTCCCGCTGTGTGCACATCCTCGCCGACCTGTGGCACTCCCCCGAGGGCCACTCGACCATGGGCTGCTCCACCACCGGCTCCAGCGAGGCGGCGATGCTCGGCGGACTGGCGCTGAAGTGGCGCTGGCGCAAGCGCCGCCAGGCGGCGGGCCAGGCGGCCGACCGGCCGAACCTGGTGTGCGGTCCGGTCCAGGTGTGCTGGGAGAAGTTCGCCCGCTACTTCGACGTCGAGCTGCGCCAAGTGCCCCTGGAGGAGGGCGCCACCGGGCTGCGGCCGCACCAACTGCGCGCGTACGTCGACGAGAACACCATCGGCGTGGTCGCCATCCTGGGTGTGACGTACACCTGCGACTACGAGCCGGTGAAGGAGATCGCCGCGGAGTTGGACGCCATCCAGGCCGACACCGGCTGGGACGTCCCGGTCCATGTGGACGCCGCCAGCGGCGGGTTCATCGCCCCGTTCCTCCACCCCGACCTGGAGTGGGACTTCCGGCTGCCGCGGGTGGCCTCGATCAACGCCTCCGGGCACAAGTACGGGATGGCCCCGCTGGGGGTCGGCTGGGCGGTGTGGCGGTCGGCCGATCTACTCCCGGAGGAGCTCATCTTCCAGGTCACCTACCTCGGCGGGGACATGCCCACCTTCGCCCTCAACTTCTCCCGCCCCGGCGGCGAGATCGTCGCCCAGTACTACACCCTGCTGCGGCTCGGCCGCGAGGGCTACCGCCGGATCTACCAGGCCGCCGCCGACACCGCCCAGGCGCTGGCCCAGGACATCGCCACCATGGGCCCGTTCACCCTCCTGTACGACGGACGCGGCGCGCTGCCCGCCGTCTCGTACACACTCACCAACCCGGCGAGCGCAGGCTTCAGCCTGTACGACCTCACCGACCAGCTGCGCCGCCGCGGCTGGCAGGTGCCCGCGTATCCGCTGCCGCCCAAGCGCGACGACACAGTCATCCAGCGGGTGTTGATCCGGCACGGCATCAGCCACGACAAGATCGCCCTGCTGTCGCAGGACATCCGCGCGGCCGTGGAGCGCCTGTCGGGCGGCATCGGCACGGGCACGCCCGAGCAGCCCGGCTTCCATCACTGAGCCGGGCCGCTCGGGCTTCATACCGAGCTGGTCAGGCCGGCGCGGGGTGCGGTTCGGACGGGGCGTGGGTCAGGCGCCCGGTGCGGTGCAGGCCGTACAGGGCGGCCGCGCAGGCCAGGCCCAGGGTGAGCAGGGCCAGCCAGGGGAGCGCGGAGAGGCCTGCCGCTCGGGCGGCGTCGAGAGCCGCGCCGGTGAGCAGGTTGCCCAGGGTGATGCCGATGCCGCAGATGGTGTTGTAGAGGCCGTAGTGCGTGGCGACCAGGCGGTCGCCCGAGAGGCGGACGATCGTGTCCATCTCGAAGGGGTACGCGATCATCGTGCCCAGGGCCAGCAGCAGCGCGGCCAGCGTCGGCGGGACGGCGGCGAGCAGCCAGCGGCCGGTCCCGGCGTCGGGGACGGGTACCGCCGTCGCCGCGAGCAGTGGCAGGAACGCCGCTCCCATGATGAGCAGGCCCCAGGTCAGGGCGCGGCCGGGCGCGAGTCGCCCCTTGCACCAGGCGGTCACCCGGGTCTGGCCGACGATCGTGGCCAGACCGGACGCGGCGAAGAGCAGCGCCACGGCGACGGTGGTGAACGCGCTCTCCCCACCCAGCCGTCGTACCTCCAGCGGCAGGGCCAGATAGACCTGGAAGGTGAGGACGTACGAGCCGATCATGGCGGTGGAGAAGAGGAGGAAGGGGCGGTTGGCCAGGACGCCGCGCCACTGCGTCAGTACGCCGTCGGTGGAGCCCTTGGTGTCGTCGTGTGCCCTGCGGGGCGGCAGCGCCCGGATCTGGACGACGCTGAGCAGCGCGAAGATCGTCGCCGATACGAGGCAGGTCACCCGGAAGTCGACGCCGGTCAGCAGCATCCCGACCAGCGGCCCGAGCAGGATGCCCGCCTGGTAGAACACGTTGAACAGCGCGAACGCCTCGACCCGGCGCTCCCCCGCGTCCGCCGCCAGATAGGCGCGTACGGCGGGGTTGAAGAGTGCCCCCGCGAAACCGGTCGCCGCGGAGGCCGCGAGCAGCGCGGGTACCGAGTCCACCAGGCCCAGCGTCGCGAATCCGACCGTACGCAGGACGCAGCCGGCGACGATCAGCGGCTTGTAGCCGAACCGGTCGGCGAGGGTGCCGCCGATCAGGAACATGCCCTGCTGGCTGAAGTTCCGTACGCCCAGGACGAATCCGACCAGCCAGCCGGCCAGGCCGAGGGAGCCGGAGAGGTGCTGTGCCAGGTACGGCATCAGCATGTAGAAGCCGAGGTTGATGGTGAACTGGTTCACCAGGAGGAGTTGGACGCTGCGGTCGTAGGAACGGACCTGGGAGATCGTCCGCTTCACCGTGCCTCTCCCTCGGTCGCGGCGGACGAGGTCTGCGGGTCGGTCGACGTCTGCGAGTCGGTCGACGTCTGCGGGTCGGTCACCCGGGCGCAGCGGGTCCAGCGCGTGACCTCCTTCTCGTCCGGGCGGCCCACCACCTCCGGTTCGGGCGCCGGGGCCGTGCCGAGCAGCCCGTGTTCGGCGCAGTACCCGTCGTCGTAGACCGTCTCCAGGTAGCGCTGCGGCCCGTCGGGGAAGACCGCGACGATGCGCGCGTCCCGCGGCAGCGTACGGGCGGCCCAGCCCGCGACCAGCGCCACCGCGCCGACGCTCCAGCCGCCCGTCGCATAGTGCGAGGTCGCCAACTGCCTGCAGGACCACACGGATTCGGCGGGGGCCACCCAGTGCACCTCCGCGAAGTTCTGGTACGCGACATTGCGTGGGTAGATGCTGGAGCCGAGTCCGCGCATCAGCCTCGGCCGGGCGGGCTGGCCGAAGATGGTCGAGCCGACGGTGTCCACACCCACCAGGCGCAGCGCCGGGTACAGCTGGCGCAGGACACGCGAGATGCCCGCCGAGTGGCCACCGGTTCCGACGCTGCAGACGAGTACGTCGATATGGCCCAGCTGGGAGGCGAGTTCGAGGGCGAGCGGGGTGTAGGCGGAGACGTTGTCGGGGTTGCCGTACTGGTCGGGGCACCAGGCGCCAGGCTGTCGCGCGAGGAGTTCGGCGACGCGGTCACGGCGGGCCTGCTGCCAGCCACCGGCGGGGTGCGGCTCGGGCACCATGTCGACCGTGGCACCGTACGCGGCGAGCAGCCGGGTCATGGACGGCTCCAGGCCCGGGTCGGTGACGAGGGTGACGGGGTGGCCGTGGACCATCCCGGCCAGGGCGAGGCCCAGGCCCAGGGTGCCGCTGGTCGACTCGACGATGGGGCGGCCGGGCAGCAGATCGCCCCGGGCGCGGGCCCGTTCCACCATGTGCAGGGCCGGGCGGTCCTTTATGCCGCCGGGGTTGAAGCCCTCCAGCTTGGCCCAGAAACCCCGGTCGGGCGGGGTGAAGGGCTGGGACACCCTCAGCAGGGGGGTGTTGCCGACGAGCCCCTGGAGGCTGGAGCCCGTGGAAGTGAAGTCACTCGTGGTCAGGGAGTGCATCTGTTCGCTCTCGTTCGCGGGTGGGGAGGGTGACGGGCTACGAGCCGTCGAACCATCCCCGCAGCACGCGCAGAACGGCAGCCAGGGGAGGTCAGACGCCCGGTCGGCGGGCCGCACGCGAGGTGAGGCGTCCGCCGAACAAGGGGCGTTGACCTAAATACGCAGAACCGGAGACTCCGCCGCGTGCGATATCGGGGCGACGAAGCCCCGTACCGCCGCCGGGTGATGGACATGCTCGGCATACGGGGCCGGGTCCACCGCTTCCGTACTCAGCGGGGACAGGCACGGCACATCCACGTCGGGGCCGGACGGCGGCTGGCCGAGCTCACACTCGCCCGCGGTGGCCGTGTGCTGCTGCCCGTCACCGCCGTGTTGTTGCCTCTCGCGCTCGGCGCCGGGCAGCTCGCCGACGGAGTGTGCGACAGCTCCGTCCGCGCGCAGGTGCCCCACCGTGGCCTCAGGACTCGCCGCGTGCATATACAGCAGGCCGAGGAGCATCAGGCCCAGCCCCAGCAGACGGAGCGGAATCGCCGATGGGCGACTCCGCTGCGCTCCGGAGGGTGACCAGGCCGTAATCACACCGTGATCCTAGCTCCAGCCCGTCAGGGCGACGTAAGGAACTCGGCGCGCACGGTGCGAACAAGCCACGCACGGCCCATGCCGCTTCCTGCGGCTCACAGGCCAGGCGCGCCCCACAGCGGGAACCAGCGGGACAGGTCCTCTTCGACGCGCAGGTCGTCCTTGAGCATCGCCTTGACCTGGAGTTCCAGCGGGTTGTCGCGCTTCTCGCCGGGCAGCGGGGCGAAGGGGTAGAAGGTGCCCCGCTTGTAGAGGTAGACCAGCGCGAGGGGGCGCGCCTGATCGCCTGACTCCTGGAAGGAGACCAGGGAGCACAGGAGTTGGGGGCCGAAGCCGCTGTCCTGAAGCGTGCTGTTCACCGCATGCAGGTCGTTGACCAGGGCGGGCAGGTCCTCCGGGGCGCGGCGGGAGAGCAGCCACGAGTAGCCGTACGAGTCGCGGCTGAACTCCACCGGCACGTCGCCGCGTTCGGCGTCCGCGTCCAGCAGGGTGCGTACCTCCCGCTGGACCTCGGCGAAGGCGCCCCCTTCGAGGCTCGCGAAGCAGACCGAGCCCAGGCCGGTCGGGGTGAAGCGGGTGGCCGCCTGGAGGGTGATGGCCGCCGACGGCAGCCCGAAGAGCTGGTCCAAGTCCGGCCGCACCGGTTTGGTGCGGCCGAAGAGCGTGTCCCAGAAGCCCACGTGACATCAGCCTCCGCCCGGTCCCGATCCCGATCCTGGCCCCTGCCCTGGTCCCTGCCCCTGTCCTGGTTCTTGTCCTGGCCCCTGTCCTGGCCCTAGGCCTTGTCCTGGTCCGCTCAGCCGCGCGGCGATCTCCCCGAGCGCTTCCAGGCGGCGCTCCAGGCTGGGGTGCGTGGAGAGCATCCCGGACAGCGCCGAGCCGGGGCGGACAGCGGGGGTGAAGAAGAACGCGTTGAACGCCTGCGCGGTGCGCAGGTCCTTGGTGGGGATACGGGCGACGTCACCGCTGATCTTGGTCAGCGCCGAGGCCAGTGCGGAGGGCTTCCCGGTGAGCATGGCCGCGGCGCGGTCGGCGGCCAGTTCGCGGTAGCGCGACAGCGCCCGGATGAGCACGAAGCTGACCGCGTACACCGTGGCGGCGACCGCCATGACGATCACGATCATCGCCGCGGTGCTCTGGTCCCGCCCACGGCCGCCGAACAGATGGGAGTACAGGGCGAAGCGGACGATCAGCCCGGCGAGCACGCCCAGGAACGAGGCGATGGTGATCACCGCCACGTCGCGGTGCGCGACATGGGAGAGCTCATGGGCGAGTACGCCTTCGAGCTCCTCGGTCTCCAGGCGGCGCATCAGTCCGGTGGTGACGCAGACGACGGCGTGGTCGGCGTTGCGTCCCGTGGCGAACGCGTTGGGCATGTCCATGTTGGACACGGCCACCCTCGGCGCGGGCATGTCGGCGGTGGCGCAGAGCCGGTCGACGATTCCGTACAGCTCGGGCTGTTCCTCGCGGCTGACGAGCCTGCCGCGCATGGCGTACAGGGCGATCTTGTCGGAGTACCAGAACTGCGCGGCCAGCAGTCCGGCGGCGATGACCACCACCAGGACAAGCGACTTCAGCACCACGATCAGCGCGGCGACGAACGCCACGTAGAGCAGACCGAGCAGGAACATCGTGAGCACCATGCGGGCGGTCAGCTGGCGGTCGGGCTCAAAACGGGTGTGCATAACCATCACCCCGGGTGTCAGGGCCTTGGCTCCAGCGTACTGCCGTTCGACTGAGGGCGAGCGTCGGACGGTGCCGAATCGTGTGGACGTGCAGCAGGGTGTACGCCATGATCGCGTCCGGTGCGAAGGTGTGGCCGTACGGCCGGCAACGGAAGGTCCGCTGATTCGCGCCCGTGCTGTACGAGTTGGAGGATGCAGCCCCATGGACGCCACAATGAACGCCCCGAGGGACGCCGCGATGGACGCGACGGATGAGTCAGTCGACGAGCGGGAGTTGGCGGAGCGTTTCGAGGAGCACCGCCCGCATCTACGGGCCGTCGCCTATCGGATGCTCGGCTCGCTGAGTGAGGCGGAGGACGCCGTCCAGGAGGCCTGGATCAGGCTCAGCCGTACCGACACCAGCGAAGTCCAGAACCTGGGCGGCTGGCTGACCACGGTCGTCGGCCGGGTCTGCCTGAACATGCTGCGCTCACGCACCGCACGGCGCGAGGAGCCGCTGGAGGTGCATATCCCCGACCCGATCGTGAGCCGCGTGTACAGCACGGACGGAACGGAGGGAGCGGACGGCGGGGACCCCGAGCGGGCGGCGCTGCTCACCGACTCGGTCGGCCTGGCCATGCTGGTGGTACTGGACACGCTGGCCCCCGCCGAGCGGCTCGCCTTCGTCCTGCACGACCTGTTCGCCGTGCCCTTCGACGCCATCGCCCCCGTGGTGGAGCGCACCACGGCCGCGACCCGGCAGCTCGCCAGCCGCGCCCGGCGCCGGGTGCAGGGCCAGGCCCCCGCCCCGGCACCCGAACGCGATCTGACGCTCCAGCGCAAGGTCGTCGACGCCTTCCTCGCCGCCGCGCGCGACGGAGACTTCGAGACCCTGGTCTCGCTGCTCGACCCGGACGTCGTCCTGCGCGCCGACAGCGGCAGCGCGGTGCCCGCGGGCACCCCCTGGGCCTCCAAGCTGGTCCGCGGTGCGGCGACCGTGGCGACGCACGCGATGGCGTTCCGCTGGACGGCCGGGTCCTGGCACCTGGTGCTGGTCAACGGGTCCCTGGGGGTCGTCACGGCGCCGGGCGGCAAGCCGATGGCGATCGCCGCGTACACCATCAGCCGCGGAAAGATCGTCGCGATGGACATCCTCGCCGACCCCGCACGCCTCCCCGGCCTCGGCCTGGCGGACCTCATCGACCAGCCCGAGCAGGGCCACTGATCCAGATGCCGATCCCGGGCTGCGGGGGGAAAGTAGGTCCTGTAAGTACTCCGACTAGCACTCCGACGCGAGGAGGAGAGTCGATCATGGCCAAGGGTGCCCACAACAACCCCAAGGACCCCCAGCAGTCGAAGATCTCCGAAGCCCAGGCACGCCGGAAGGGCACCGCGCCCGAGGTGAAGTCGATCTCCGCGAAGGCCAGGGGTATGCAGCAGAGGGCGCAGGCCCGGCGCCAGGGCAACCGCTGACAGCCCGGCACCCGCGTCCGCACCAGTAGCCGCGCCGCCCGACCCGCGCCACCCGACCCGCGCCACCCGACCCGCGCCGTCGGCGGGCGCGTCAGTACCGCTCGACCAGATGCTCGCGGCCGAGCGGAGGCTCGTACGGCTCCGGCCAGAAGTCGTCGTGCGCCTTGATCCGGCCCTGCTGGTCGCCGGTGAAGAAGGCGATGGCGTACATCTCCTCCAGGCCGACGGTGACCCGTACCCAGGTGACGACCTGGTCGCCGTCGGCCACGATGCGTTCGATCCGCGCATGCCAGTCGCCCGGATACTCGCGGTTGAACCGGAGGTACTTCTCCTTGCCGATGATCCGCTCGCGGGTCTGCGGCAGGTCGTACACGACGTCATCGGCGAGCGTGGACGCGACGGTGTCCCAGTCGCGCGCCTCGGCCGCCGCCCAGTAGGTCTTCACCGTCTCGCGCAGCTCGTTCGCCGCACTCTTCGATGTACTCGATGTACTCGATGTACTCGATGCAGTCATACGGCGAGTGTGCACGGCGGCACTGACAATCGCCGCCCGGCCGGAAAGTTATCCACAGGCTGGGGGCCTCGCCGACGGGATGTCGGCTCCGGCGTGCACTATGGGGTCCATGACTGCTGAGATGCCGGACTGGGAGAAGCGCTTCAGGGCGCCGCGTGTGTCACTGCCGGAGTGGGCTGAGGACGCACCGGACCGCTCGCTGTTCGTGTCCAACGCGACGGGCACGTTCGAGCTGTACGCATGGGACCGGGCGACCGGCGAGCAGCGCCAGGTCACCGACCGTCCGAACGGCACCATGGACGGCACCCTCTCGCCCGACGGCGCCTGGATCTGGTGGTTCAACGACAAGGACGGGGACGAGTTCGGCGTCTGGATGCGCCAGCCCTTCGAGGGCGGCGCCGACGAGATCGCGGTGCCGGGCCTCGACCCGTCGTATCCGGCCGGTCTTGCGATCGGGCGGGCCGCGGGGCCGGTGGTGGTGGGGCGCTCCACCGACGACGAGGGCTCGACCGTCCATGTCGTACGAGGCGGCACCGCACCCGCCGAGATCTACCGCCACCGCGAGTCGGCCGGGGTCGGGGACCTGTCGCACGACGGCTCCCTGATCGCCCTGGAGCACACCGAGCACGGCGACGCGATGCACTCCGCGCTGCGGGTGGTCACGCTCGACGGCACCACGGTGGCCGAGCTGGACGACACCAAGGGCGGCACCAAGGAGCTGGGCCTGGACGTGCTCGGCTTCGCTCCGGTGGACGGCGACACCCGGCTGCTCGTCGCGCACCAGCGGCGGGGCCGCTGGGAGCCCATGGTGTGGGACGTGGCGACGGGCACCGAGACGGAGCTCTCGCTCGACCTGCCGGGCGATGTGAGCGCCGAGTGGTATCCGGACGGCTCCGGGCTGCTCATCGGGCACGGCTTCGAGGCGCGCGGCGACCTGTGGCGGTACGACTTCGCTTCCGGCGAGCTGGTCCGCGTCGAGACGCCGGTGGGTTCGGTTTCGGGCGCGACCGCGCGTCCGGACGGCACCGTCGAGTACCTGTGGTCGTCGGCGGCGCACCCGCCCCAGGTCCGCTCGACGGCCGGGGGGACCGTGCTCGACCCGCCGGGGATGAAGGCGCCGGACTCGGTGCCGGTCGAGGACGCGTGGGTGGAGGGCCCTGGCGGACGTATCCACGCGCTGGTGCAGAAGCCCGCGGGGGACGGCCCGTTCCCGTGCGTCTTCGAGATCCACGGCGGTCCGACCTGGCACGACAGCGACTCGTTCGCCTCCGGACCCGCGGCGTGGGTGGACCACGGCTACGCGGTCGTACGCGTCAACTACCGGGGCTCCACGGGGTACGGCCGGGAGTGGACGGACGCGCTCAAGCACCGGGTCGGCCTGATCGAGCTTGAGGACGTCGCGGCGGTGCGCGAGTGGGCGATCGCCTCCGGGCTCGCCGACCCGGCGAAGCTGGTGCTCGCCGGTGGCTCCTGGGGCGGATATCTGACGCTGCTCGGGCTCGGCACCCAGCCGGACGCCTGGGCGCTGGGCCTCGCGGCGGTGCCGGTGGCGGACTATGTCACGGCGTACCACGACGAGATGGAGGCGCTGAAGGCGATGGACCGCACGCTCCTGGGCGGTACGCCTGAGGAGGTCCCGGAGCGGTTCGCCGCGTCGTCGCCGCTGACGTACGTGGACCAGGTCAAGGCGCCGGTCTACATCTCGGCGGGCGTGAACGACCCGCGCTGCCCGATCCGGCAGGTCGAGAACTACGTGGACCGGCTGGCCGGGCGCGGGGCCGTGCACGAGGTGTACCGCTATGACGCGGGGCACGGGTCACTGGTCGTGGAAGAGCGGATCAAGCAGGTCAAGCTGGAGATCGACTTCGCGCAGCGTTACCTGGCGGCCGTCGAGTAGGGACGGAGTGCACCCCTGCGGCGCCGGGGCGTCGCAGGGGCCCGTACCGTGGGTGGGGTGTACCGGTTTCTGCTGACTCCACGGTGGTGGGGGATCAACCTCTTCGTCGTGCTGGCCATCCCCTTCTGTGTGTTCATGGGGTCCTGGCAGCTCGGCCGGTTCGAGGACCGTGTCGACAACCACCGCAGCGCCGAGCGACAGAGCGAGGCGGCCGCCCGCGAGCGGGCCAGGCCGCTGGCCGACCTGCTGCCGGTGGACCAGGAGACCTCGGGCAAGCGGGCCACCGCACACGGGCGCTGGGACCGGCAACTGCTGGTCCCGGACCGGAAGCTGGACGGCAAGGACGGGTTCTACGTCCTGGGGCTGCTGAAGACCGACGGGGGCAAGGCCCTGCCCGTCGTACGCGGCTGGCTGCCCGGGGACCCCGCCGACGCGCGGGTGCCCGCGCCACCCGAGGGCGAGGCCACCGTGACCGGTGCGCTGCAGGCCTCCGAGTCCACCGGCGCCGGTGGCGTGCGTCCGGCCGCGGGGCTGCCCGATGGCCAGCTCGGGGCGATCAGCGCGGCGACCCTGGTGAACCTGCTGCCGTACGACGTGTACGACGCCTGGGTCACGGTGGAGCAGGCCGAGGGCAAGATGACGGCGGTGCCGCCGACCGCGCCGAAGGGCAGCGGCCTGGACATCAAGGCCTTCCAGAACCTCGGCTACACCGGTGAGTGGTTTATCTTCGCCGGGTTTGTGCTCTTCATGTGGTTCCGCCTCTTCCGGCGCGAGGCCGAGTCGGCCAGGGACGCGGAACTCGGCCTCGTAACCGAAGAGCCCCAGCGAGAAGTCGCCGCGCCCTGACCCGGGTCGGACAGGACCCTAGTAGGCACCCTCGAGCACGGCCGTGCGGTAGACGGTCCCGGCGCAGGCGTTGGGGATCGTCGTCTCCACGCTCGGCACACCGGGCTCCGCCGTGTACGTGAGCTGCACCCGGCCCGAATCCCCGTCCGCCTCGCTGCCGAGCTGCGTCTCCGTGCCGGACTGCTCCGTACCGCCGCCGCTGCCGTCGCCGCCACCGCTGTCGCCGCCGACGCCGCCTGAGTCGTCGTTCGTGGGCGACGGGTCGGGAGAGGGGTCCGGGCTGACACAGCCCTGCGAAGGCACCCAGCCGAACTCCACCTTGAACCGCGAGCCCGGCTGGAGGACCAGGCTGCTCCGCTCCGCCGACGGGTCGGGCAGCATGGTCGCCGCCGGACCGCCCGCGTAGTGGTCCTCCACGCTGATCTTGTCCGGGTTCGCCTCGCCCCGTGCCGCGAAGACGACACTGCCGTCGCCGCCGACCACGCAGGCGCTGTCGGAGATGTTGGAGATGTGGAAGGCGCCGTACACCTTGCCGCTCTCACCGGGCTCACGGACGTTCGCGGACGCCTCGCCCAGCTGGCTCGCGACGCAGGTGGGCAGCGTGGCGGCCCCGGACTCGGTGGGCTGGGCGACGCCGCTGGACGCGCCCTCGCCAGGCTTCTCCGGGTCGGCGTCCTTGTCGCCCTTGCCCTTCTCCTTGTCGCCCTTGTCCTTCTCGGTCTTGCCCTTGTCCTTGCTCTTGCCCCCGTCGTCCTGGCCCTGGGTCGCACCGCCGCCGCCCGTCGGCTGGCCCGACTCTTGGCTGTCCCCCGAACCGCCGGGCACCTGCGAGCTGTGGCCGACCGCGGAGGGATTGGCGTTGGACGACCCCGGGGAGTCGGTGACATGGATCAGCGCGGGAATCGCCGTGCCGAGGAAGAGCGCCGCGGCCGCCGCGCCGACGAGGGCCTGCCGCTTGCGCGCCCGGCGCGCCGGCACCGCCTGCCGCAGATGGTCCAGGGCGTCGTCGGACGGTTCGACCTGCTCAACGGCCTCGTGCAGCAGGCGGCGCAGGGCCAGCTCGTCCGGCCCCAGACCACCGGGCTCACCCAGGCCACCCGGCTCCGACGGATCGCCGGACTCACCCCGAGGGGTCTGCTGAGGTCCGTTGCTCACTGCCCAGCCCTCGTCGTGCTGCTGGTCCTCGCGGCTTTCATGCCCATTGCGCCTGTACCACCCAAATCGCCCGTGCCGCTCGCGCGGATCGTGCCCGTCACGCCGCTCGTCCCGCTCACGCCGCTCGTCCCGCTCACGCCGCTCGTCCCGCTCACGCCGCTCGTCCCGCTCACGCCGCTCGTCCCGCTCATGTCGCTCGTCGCCGGTCATGTCGACGCCTCCATGGCGACGCGCAGCGCCTTGATGCCCCTGGAGCCGTACGCCTTCACCGAGCCGACGGATATCCCCAGCACCTCGGAGACCTGAGCCTCCGTCATGTCCTGGAAGTATCGCAGGACGATCACCTCGCGCTGCCGGCGCTGCAACCCGCGCAGCGCCTTGATCAGCTCTTCCCGCTCCATGCGGTCATACGCGCCCTCTTCCGCGCTCGCCATGTCCGGCATCGGCTTGGAGAGCAGCTTGAGGCCGAGGATGCGGCGACGCAGCGCGGACCGGGAGAGGTTCACCACGGTCTGCCGCAGGTAGGCGAGGGTCTTCTCGGGTTCGCGCACCCGCTTGCGCGCGGAGTGCACGCGGATGAAGGCCTCCTGTACGACGTCCTCGCAGGAGGCGGTGTCGTCGAGGAGCAGGGCGGCGAGGCCGAGCAGCGAGCGGTAGTGGGCGCGGTAGGTCTCGGTGAGGTGGTCGACTGTGGTGCCCGCCGCCATGGCGCCCTCAGCGCCCGGACGCTGGGACGGGATCTGGCCGGGCCGCGACGCGGGCATAGGCGCGATCACCGGCATGCCACCGCCGACCGCCGCGCGGCCCCGGGTCTTGGGCGCACGGGGAGGCGACTGCGGTCGTACGGCCGCGCCGCCGACGCGCGCCATCGGGAACTCCAGAACCTCTGCCACGCCTGTTGGACACACGTCCCCCCGTCAGGGTTGTACGCGTCGGGCAGCGTTTTTGTGCCGGACGCCCCATGTGGCGTCACCTCACATGCCGTCATACGTACCCCACCCCTCTGCCGCGATCATGCCCTACTCGCCACGGCACCTTGGAAGGGCGACCGCAAAGACGCTCCCCGCCTCGCGCACGGTTGCGCAGGACGGGGAGAGAATCATTGACCGGACCGACGATCAAGTTCAAGTGGACTAGACCATTGAATCGGGCCCGCGACTTACGCAGATCCTACAAACGAATCCGGGCAACGGACTCCGATATCCGGCCAGGCCGGTGATCAGCTCCAGTGATCAGCCGGTCTCGGCCGGTCTCGGCCGGTCTCAGCCGGTCTCAGCCGGTCTCAGCCGGTCTCAGCCGGTCTCAGCCGAGCTCGGCGGCCACCAGCTCGGCGATCTGGGCGGTGTTCAGCGCCGCACCCTTACGCAGATTGTCCCCGCACACGAAGAGCTCGATCGCCGTGGGGTCGTCGAGCGACCGGCGCACCCGGCCCACCCAGGTCGGATCGGTGCCGACCACGTCGGCGGGCGTGGGGAACTCGCCCGCGGCGGGATTGTCGAAAAGCACGACGCCGGGCGCGGTGGAGAGGATCTCGTGCGCGCGGTCCACGGTCACCTCGCCCTCGAAGCGGGCGTGCACGGTCAGCGAGTGGGTCGTGACCACGGGGACCCGGACACAGGTCGCGGACACCCGCAGCCCAGGCAGCCCCAGGATCTTGCGGGACTCGTCGCGGACCTTGAGCTCTTCGGACGACCAGCCGTCCTCCTTGAGCGACCCGGCCCACGGCACGACGTTCAGCGCGATCGGTTCGGGGAAGGGCCCGGTGTTGTCCCCCACGGCCCGGCGTACGTCACCAGGGGTCGTCCCCAGCTCCGTACCGGCCACGAGTTCCAGCTGTTGACGCAGTACGTCCACGCCGGCGCGCCCCGCCCCGCTCACCGCCTGGTACGAGGAGACGACCAGCTCGCGCAGACCGAACTCGGCGTGCAGCGCGCCCACCGCGACGATCATCGACAGGGTGGTGCAGTTGGGATTGGCCACGATGCCGCGCGGGCGGACCCGCGCCGCGTGCGGATTGACCTCAGGTACTACCAGCGGCACGTCCGGGTCCATCCGGAACGCGGCGGAGTTGTCCACGACCACCGCGCCCTTGGCGGCGGCGATCGGCGCCCACTGGGCGGAGACCTCGTCCGGTACGTCGAACATCGCGACGTCGACGCCGTCGAAGGCGTCCTCACAGAGGGCGATCACCTCGACCTCTTCGCCGCGCACCGTGAGCTTTCTGCCCGCGGAGCGCGGCGAGGCGATCAAGCGGATCTCGCCCCAGATGTCCGCGTGCTGGGACAGGATCTGGAGCATCACCGTGCCGACGGCGCCGGTCGCCCCGACGACGGCGAGTGTCGGGGCGGACCGGTTGTCGGTCATCGGCGGGTGCCTCCGTAACGGGCCGTCGGCCCGTAGCCGGTCATCGGCCGGTGCCTCCGTAGACCACGGCCTCGTCGGACTCGCTGTCCAGGCCGAACGAGGTGTGCACGGCCCGCAGGCCCGCCACGACGTCGTCCTCGCGCGTGATCACCGAGATACGGATCTCGGAGGTCGAGATCAGTTCGATGTTCACGCCCGCGTCGCTGAGCGCCTCGAAGAACTGCGCGGTGACGCCCGGGTTGCTCTTCATCCCCGCGCCGACCAGCGAGATCTTGCCGATCTGGTCGTCGTAACGCAGCGACTCGTAGCCGACCGACGCCTTGATCTTCTCCAGTGCGGTGGTGGCCTTGCGGCCCTCCGCCTTGGGCAGCGTGAAAGAGATGTCAGTGAGGCTGGTGGCGGCCGCCGAGACGTTCTGCACGACCATGTCGATGTTGATCTCGGCGTCCGCGATGGCGCGGAAGATCGCCGCGGCCTCGCCCGGCTTGTCCGGAACGCCGACGACCGTGACCTTGGCCTCGGATACGTCGTGGGCGACTCCGGAGATGATCGCGTGCTCCACCTGCTGGTCCCCTTGCTTGCTTACGGGCGGTTCGTTGCTGACCCAGGTGCCCTGCAGCCCCGAGAAGGACGACCGGACGTGGATCGGGATGTTGTAGCGGCGTGCGTACTCCACGCACCGGTGCAGCAGCACCTTGGAGCCGTTGGCGGCGAGCTCCAGCATGTCCTCGAAGGAGATCCAGTCGATCTTACGAGCCTTCTTCACCACGCGCGGGTCGGCGGTGAAGACGCCGTCCACGTCGGTGTAGATCTCGCAGACGTCGGCGTCCAGGGCAGCGGCCAGCGCGACGGCGGTGGTGTCAGAGCCACCGCGGCCCAGCGTGGTGATGTCCTTGCTGTCCTGGGACACGCCCTGGAACCCGGCGACGATGGCCACGTTCCCCTCGTCCACCGAGGTGCGGATGCGGCCCGGCGTGACATCGATGATGCGCGCCTTGTTGTGGACCGAGTCGGTGATGACACCTGCCTGGCTACCGGTGAACGACTGGGCCTCGTGGCCCAGGTTTTTGATCGCCATGGCCAGCAGGGCCATGGAGATCCGCTCTCCCGCGGTCAGCAGCATGTCGAGCTCGCGCCCGGCAGGGATCGGTGACACCTGCTCTGCGAGATCGATCAGCTCGTCCGTCGAGTCGCCCATCGCGGAGACCACGGCAACCACCTGGTTGCCGTTCTTCTTGGCCTCTACGATGCGCTTGGCAACCCGCTTGATGCCTTCGGCATCGGCTACGGAGGAGCCTCCGTACTTCTGCACGACAAGGCCCACGTGCGCTCCTAGCTCAATACGTTCTGCGGTCGGCTCAGTCTAACGAGCGGCCGGTTTCCGCCCCGCCTATACCACATCGTGAGACATCCCGCTCACAACGTGATCGCTTCGGGGTGGGCCCGACCCGCTCCAGATCCGCACCTTCCCGCTTCGGAGCCGACCACTCCGGAAAGTGGCCGTGCTCACACCGGGAGTGGCCCCCGCCGCACTCGCGGCGGGGGCCATCTGTGTCTGCCGCGCCTGCCGTGCCTCCCGCGTCTGCTGCGTCTGCTGCGTCTGCTGCGTCTGCCGTGCGTGCACCGTGGACAGATGTCCGATGCGTCCACTACTCTGAAATCACAACTAGTCGAGGAAGCGAGGCAGAATGCCGGAGTTCAGCTCGGCGTGGCTGCGGGCGGCGCTGCCGCTGTGCCTGCTCGGGATGCTGGAGCGGGGCGAGAGCTACGGCTACGCGCTGCTGCAGCAGCTCGGCGAAGCCGGTCTGACGTCGGCCAAGGCGGCGACGCTCTATCCCGCGCTGAACAGACTGGAGGAGGAGGGCGCCGTCGAGATCCGCTGGAGCGCGGGCGAGGGCGGGCCGGGGCGCAAGTACTACCGCCTCACCGAGGCCGGGCGGGAGCGACTGACCATCGAGTACCGCGCCTGGCAGGAGTTCGACGCCGTGGTGACCAGCCTGGCGGCGACGCAGGGCGTACGAGGGGATACCGGGGAAGGGGAACGGGGGAAGTAGATGAAGCACACTGCTGATGACCAACAGCAGCGGGAACTGTCCTGGCCGACCGCCGACGACAAGAAGTGGGCGGCCGAGTTCGAATTCACGCTGGCCTGGGGGCACAGCGCTCCCAAGGGCCTGGCGGAACAGGTCCTGGCAGAGGCCCACGAAACGGCCGTCGAGTCGGGGGCGCCAGTCCGTGAACTGCTCGGCGACCCAGTGGCGTACGCCGCGACTGTCGCGGCCGAGCGGGTCGGCGAGGCGCATCGCAGCACCGTGGACCTGAGAGGATTCGAGCCGGGGGGCCGCTTCACGACGGCCCTGCTGATGGCAGGTGGCAAGACGGTCCTGTTCGGCATAGTCCTGTGGCTCAGCGAGGGGTTCTGGCTCTCGGTCGGCTGGCCGTCGGGGATCGCCTCAGTGCTGTTCGGGGTGCTGTTCGTACTGGTGATCGGCGTCACCCCGGAGCTCCGCGCGGCAGGGCGGCTGCGCGCGTCCTGGGTCGCCATCGGCTGTGCGCCGGTACTGGCCGTGGCGTGCGCCATCGGGTTCACGTCACTGCCGCCTGGCCCTCAGGTGTCGATACCCGCGCCGTCACTGTTCGCCTACGGGGCGCTGCTCTGCGCCGTGGGGTGGCGTCTGCCCGACGAGACCGCGGGGCGGTGGTTCGCCGGGCGGCGGGCGACGGCGGCCATACCGCCGGCCGACGACGAGGCGTGGCTGGCGCGCCTGGCGGGCCTGCTGCGCGGGCGGCACGGATTGCCCCCGCGGGCCGTGCGGCTGTGCCTCGCCGAGGCCCGCGACCACCTCAAGTCATCGGGCGGCAACGCGGCGGACGAGTTCGGGACGCCCGAGATCTACGCCCTGCGCCTCACCGACGGCCCCGCCAGGCCGAAGCGTGCCGCCCGCGGGCTGATATGGGGCCAGGTCCTGGTCGGCGTCATGTACTGCTGGTTCGTCTACGACATCCTCAGCAGCCCGGACCCCACGTCCGTCTGGTTCTGGACCAGGGTCGCCGTGGCAGTGATCGGCATCTGGGGCTGGTCGTCCCTGCTCTGGACGCACTGGCGTGATGTGCGGCAGCAGCACGAGCCCCAGCAGGGCTTGGCGAGCTGAGCCGGGCCCTGCTGGGCTACTGGTGCCAGGGCCCGGCCGGGCTAGTGGTGCTCGTGGCCTGGTTGGGCTACTGGTACTCGTGGCTTGGTTGGGGCTAGTGGTACTCGTGGCTTGGCGGCCCGGTGGCCCGGTTGCCTAGTGGGCGGGGCGGAGGCCCAGAGGGCCCGCGAGTTCCTCGGCCATGACGCGGCCCGCTTCCTCGGCGAGCTCTTCCTCTCCGGCGAGGTCCTGGTCGGTGTCCAGGCCGTCCAGTTCCTGGAGGGGCTGGTCCAGGCGGACGTGGGCGACCAGGGACTGGAGGGCGCGTAGGGCCGCGGAGGCGGTGGAGCCCCAGTTGGAGAAGTAGGAGAACTGCCACCACCACAGGGCCTCGGTGGTGCGGCCCGCGCGGTAGTGGGCCATGCCGTGACGCAGGTCGGCGATGACATCGGCCAAGTCGTCCGAGATACGGCAGGCGACAGGCGCCTTGCGCGGCTCGTAGGGGTCGAAGACCTCCGAGTACACGTCTACCGGGTCGAGCAGCAGGGCGAGGCGTTCGCGGAGTTCGTCGACATCGGCCTCGGGGCCGAGGTCGGGTTCGTACCGCTCGTCCGGGAGGATGTCCGCGTGGGCGCCCAACCGGCCACCGGCAAGGAGGAGTTGTGACACCTCAAGCAGGAGGAAGGGGACCGCGGAGTCCGGCTCGTCGCCCCTGGCGACCTCCGTGACCGCGACGATGAAGCTCTCGACCTGGTCGGCGATCTGGACCGCGAAGTCGTCCGGGTCCAGCAGCGAGGCGTGCACCTTGCGCGGCACGTCGCCGGGGGCGTCGGTGCCGGTGCCGGTCACCACGGGCGTACCGGTCGCGCCAGTGGCGTCAGGTTCAGACACGTCAGGCGTGTCAGGCGTGTCAGACATCGAGAAGTCGTCTCCCTTCGAAGGCACGGCCCAGCGTGACCTCGTCGGCGTACTCCAGATCTCCCCCGACAGGGAGTCCGCTGGCCAGGCGGGTGACCTTGAGGCCCATCGGCTTGATCATGCGAGCGAGGTACGTGGCCGTGGCCTCACCCTCGAGGTTGGGGTCGGTGGCCAGGATGAGCTCGGTGACGGCGCCGTCCGCGAGCCGGGCCAGCAGCTCCCGTATACGGAGATCGTCCGGACCCACGCCCTCGATCGGGCTGATCGCCCCGCCCAGGACGTGGTAGCGGCCGCGGAACTCACGGGTGCGCTCGATGGCGACGACGTCCTTCGGCTCCTCGACCACGCAGATGATCGCCGGGTCGCGGCGCGGGTCACGGCAGACCCCGCACTGATCCTCCTGCGCGACATTGCCGCACACCGCACAGAAGCGGACCTTGTCCTTGACCTCAAGGAGCGCGTGCGCGAGCCGGCGGACATCGGTCTGCTCGGCCTGCAGGATGTGGAAGGCGATCCGCTGCGCGCTCTTGGGACCGACGCCGGGCAGCCTGCCCAACTCGTCGATGAGGTCCTGGACCACGCCTTCGTACAACGGACTGCCTTTCCCGTGACCGCCAGCCGCTCTCTGCTGGCCGCTGGCTGCGTCTGCTCTGCCTGCTTGGTTGGTTGGTCGGTCGGTTGGTTGGTTGTTCAGTTGGTACGTACGGTAGGCCCCGTACCGGGGTCTTCAGAAGACACCGGTACGGCGATTCAGAACGGAAGGCCGGGGATGCCACCGCCGCCGAGGCCCTGGGCGAGCGGGCCGAGCTTCTGCTGCTGCAACGCCTGCGCGTTCTCGTTCGCCGCCTGGACCGCGGCGACCACCAGGTCCGCCAGGGTCTCCGTGTCCTCGGGGTCGACCGCCTTGGGGTCGATGACCAGGCCGCGCAGTTCGCCCGAGCCGGTGACGGTGGCCTTCACCAGACCGCCGCCCGACTGCCCGTCGACCTCGGTCTGCGCCAGTTCCTCCTGAGCCCGTGCGAGGTCCTGTTGCATCTGCTGGGCCTGCTGGAGCAGCTGCTGCATATTGGGCTGGCCACCACCGGGAATCACGATCAGCTCCGTTTTCGATGGACTCGACGTCTTCGGTGTCTTCGGAGTCATCGGTATCTTCGATGTCTCTGACGACACGAGCCTACGTGTTCAGGGGGCCCTGCGCCCCAGCACTCTTTCGAGTGAGTCACACTCACGGCCTATACCTGATCAAGGGCCACTTCCGGGGGTAAAGGCCGTGAAATCGGGCTCGCGGCCACCCATTGGGCGGTAGGAAGGTGCTGCCCAGTCCGTATCAGCGAGGGAGTGCCGGGTGAGCCAGCCGGAGATGCAGCCCGAGGTGCCACCTTCGGGCGGGCAGGGCGGGGGCGAAGGCAGAGACGCGGCAGCGGCACAGGCAGCCGCACGGCGCAGTGACCTCACCGGGCGGCCGTTTCCGCTCGGAGACTGGGGCGAGCCCGCCGAGCGCCTGGACGAGCTCTACCGCTGGGTGGAGGCGGGCGCACTGCGCACCGCCGAGTGGTACCTGCGCGACCGCGCCTGGAAGCGACGGAGCGCCAGGGCACTGCGTGCCGGTACGGCGGTGGGCGCGGTCACCGGGGCCGCGCTGCCGCTGCTCGACCTGACCGGGGTGATCGGCGGGGTGGCCGCCTGGGGCTATCTGTCGCTGCTGCTGGCCGTGGCCTGCATGGGGTGCGACCGGTACTTCGGCCTCACCTCCGGCTGGATAAGGGATGTGGCGACGGCCCAGGCGGTGCAGCGGCGGCTCCAGGTGCTGCAGTTCGACTGGGCGTCGGAGAGCGTGCGCGAGGTGCTCGGCCCCACCGACGGCACGGCGAGCGAGGCGGCCGAGCGGTGCCTCGGGGTGCTGCGGCGCTTCTCCGAGGACGTGACCGAGCTGGTGCGTTCCGAGACGGCGGACTGGATGGTCGAGTTCCGCTCCGGCCCGGCCCCGCTGGTGATGCAGTCCTCGGTCCCGGGCGGCCCCCGCTCCGAGGCCCCCGCCCCCGGACGCTTCCCGCTGCCGCCGGGGACGCGGCCGAACATGCCGCGCCAGCGGCCGCCCGAGCCGCGCTAGCGCCCGCCTGCCCCGCCCCCAC
>NZ_JAZGRL010000001.1:3425892-3436467 GCF_046540415.1 Streptomyces sp. E11-3
CCCGCCCGTCCCCTGGCCCTCCCGTGCCCCCTGCCCCCTGGTCCTCTGGCGGCAATAGACTCCCTCGGGGATATTTGTTTACTCGGGGGATAGTTTTGTTCGATGAGGGGGGCCTTGTCTTGACCACGTCCATATCCACATCCACCACCGCTTCGTGACCGGCGCGAAGCAGACCGCGCAGTCCGCAAGAGCACACCGCGAGCGACGAAGACGTACGCCGCGCGTACACCCCGGCCGCGTCCTGGCGACCAGTCTCGCCATAGGCGGCTTCGGCGCCTGTGCCGTCGCGCTGCTGCCCCAGGACCGTGGCCCCGAAGTGCAGCAG
Organism: Streptomyces sp. E11-3; assembly: GCF_046540415.1. NCBI lineage: Bacteria > Bacillati > Actinomycetota > Actinomycetes > Kitasatosporales > Streptomycetaceae > Streptomyces > Streptomyces sp. E11-3. The sequence goes on from NZ_JAZGRL010000001.1 coordinate 3,426,218, forward strand.
CTGACGGCCCCGGCGCCGCTGCGCCCCGCCCCGGCGACGACACCGGCGGAGCCGTCACCGCCCGAGCCCCGCGCTGAACCCGGTTCCCGGTCCAGCCCCCGGTCCGCTCCCTCGCCCGCAGGCTCGCCCTCGTCCGCACCCGTGGTCCCCGCCACCGGGCGCGGCACGTTCACCACCGGCTCCGCCTCGGGCGCCACGGCCGGAAGCGGCAGGATCTGGCGCTACCAGGTCGAGGTCGAGGACGGCACCAGGCTGTCCGCCGACAAGGCCGCGCGCGAGGTCGCCGCCGTACTCGCGGACCCCCGCGGCTGGGCCGCCAAGGGCACCCGCGCCTTCCAACTGGTCACCTCCGGCCGTACCGACTTCCGGGTCAGGATCGCCACCCCCGCCACGGTGGACCGCCTCTGCGGGGAGTACGGCCTGGACACCGGCGGCGAGGTCAACTGCCGGGTCGGCACGTCGGTCGTCGTCAACCTCAAGCGCTGGATGCTGGGCTCGCCGAAGTTCGACGGACCGCTCTCCGAGTACCGCGCGCTGATCATCAACCACGAGGTGGGCCACCGCCTCGGGCACGGCCATCTGACCTGCGCCGGGCCGGGACACCTGGCACCCGCGATGATGCAGCAGATCAAGGGACTGCACGGCTGCGTCGCGAACGCCTGGCCCTTCGACGAGCACGGCACCTACATCGACGGGCCGAAGGCCGACTGACCTCACGCCTGCCCGTGGGCCCGTCCATGGGCCAGCCGCCCGTGTACGGCGTCCCACAGCAGCTCCGGTACGACGTACGGCGCGCTCGGCGTCGGCGCGGAGAGCCAGGCCAGCGGCCAGGTGTTGCCCTCCAGGGCCGGGACACCGACGTACGTCACCGTCCGCTGCGCACGGCCGAAGCGCTGCACGCCGAGCGGCCAGCGATACGCGGCGGTCGTGCCGGGCGGCAGCAGGAAGTACATCCACCGGAACCCGGCGGCCTCACAGATCACGGGCCCCGCGTCCCCGTCCGCCGCCTTCATCAGGTCTGCGGCCACCTGTTCGCCGCGTACGCCCTGGACGCGTACCGCGTCGAAGTGCACGCCGGTGCGCCGGAGATGGTGTCCCGCGAGGGGGACCCAGTCGGGTCGGGTTGTTTCTGTTGCCATGGTCACACGGTGGCGGTCAGCGGGCTACGCTCGGTAGTGACCCGGGGGATACACGCAGCCGTGTCCCGGTCGGAGGTGGGCGCTGTGTCCGTTCAGTACAACTCCAACTCCCATGCGTCGCCGCCCACCTGGCGCTACGGCGGCAACCAGATGAAGCGGTGGCGCAACAAGTCCGGCATCAGCCGAGAGGAGTTGGGCGAGGCCGCGAACTACGCGCCCGACACCATCAAGGCGATGGAGCAGGGCGTACGGATGCCGACGCCGCGTGTGCTGGATGTGGCGGATGAGTTGTGCCATGCGGAGGGGTTGCTGAGTGCGGCCAAGGACTACCTGCGGTTGGAGAAGTTCCCAGCTCGGGCACAGGACTTCATGGCGTATGAGCGGCAGGCGATTAGCTTGTGGTGGTACGAGGTGACACTAATCCCTGGGCTGCTCCAGACGCAGGCGTACGCACAGAAGCTGATCAGCAACCACTTTCCGCCGCTGGAAGAAGAGACCACAGAGGAACGAATCGCGGCACGGATGGAGCGTCAAGAGCTCCTGGACCGAAAGCCACTGGTGGCGTGCAGCTTCATCGTCTACGAAGCCGTTCTGCACGGCCCACACGTAGACAGCGAACAGATGCTCCGCCTACTGGAGATGGGGCAGCGCCCCCACATCTCGATTCAGGTCTTGCCGTATGCCAGGGCGACCTCTACCGCTCTCATCGGCCCGATGGTTCTGCTGGAGACGGGCGACCGAGAGCGATTCGCCTACTCAACAGGGCAGTCGGTGAGCCAACTGACTCTTGAACCAGAGGTAGTCAGTTCACACACTGAGCGTCTTAGCATGATCCGCATGGAGGCCCTCGGAACCGAGGAGTCGGCCCGATTCATCGAGCAGACGGCGGAGAAGCTATGACGGATGAGCGGAAGTGGTTCAAGTCCAGTTACAGCGACTCTGAAGGGGACGCCTGCCTCGAAGTCGCCGCCTGTCCCTCCACCGTTCACATCCGGGACTCCAAGCTGCTGCCCGCGAGCCCTGAGCTGAACGTCCCCGCCGATGCCTGGGCGGCGTTCGTTTCCGCAGTTCAGCCCGGGGCTTGAGCCCCGGGCTTCGGGCTTCGGGACCCGAGCCCTCTACTGCGGTTGGTTTCTTTAATCACGGGACGAAAAACCTTCCAACCGCCCCTCTTTGACAGCGGGTTGGGGCGCGTCACCCGCAAGGGTGACTTTGCGTGATCGGCTTGCGCCGGAGCGTAAAGTCGCTCTAGCTTCGCGGCATAAGACGGCCTCGGCCGGTGCGCCAACACCGGGACCGAGGCCTAGCCTGACGGATCGAATAGAGGTCGATCGTGGCTTGTCCCCAGCCTAGTCCTGTCCTGCCGTCCCCGGACCACCCCATGGCCAAAATGGGCTACGGGAAGCGCCTCGCGGGTGACGAAGACCCGGCCCTCGAAGCGGATTTCGCGCATCTGTGCCAGCGGGACGCCGAGATCGCCGTCTTCATCGACCACCTGCCGGGCGGCTCCGCGATGGGGCACAAGGTCATCGCCGCCGAGCACCCCCGCTACGGCCAGCAGGCCGTCCGTACGTCACTGGGGCGGCTGGCCCTGGCCGGACACCTGCGCTGGATCAAGGAACACATCACCATCGCGGACGGCTCGATGCGCTGGGTGACCAGGACGTACTGGTGCCGGGTGCCCAAGTCCAAGGCCTGGTGGGCCGAGTACGCCCGTGAGCGCCACGGCGTGGACGTGACCAGCGACCACATGCCGGGGCTCATCCACCTGCCGACGCCGGAACCGGAGTGGGAATCCGAGCCCGAGGCCGAACCCGAGCCCGAACCCGAGCCCGAGGCCGAACCCGGGCATGAGTCCGAACCCGAACCCAGCCCCGCCTACCTCGCGCTCGCTCAACTCCGCCGCGCCGACCGCCGTATGGCCCTCACCGAGGCCGACTGCCGCAACCTCGAACCGCTCGCGGCCGAGTGGCTGGCCCGTGGCTCGACCCTGCCGGATCTCGTCCGTGCCCTCACGGCCCAGCTGCCGGACCGTATCCACCATCCGGGCGCTCTCGCCCGTAAACGACTGGAGGCCAGAATGCCCCCCAAGCCGACTGCCAACGACGATGACGTCGTCGAGTTCGTCAACGTCGACAGCATGCCTCCACAGCGGGGGCGGGTCACCAAGGTGGTGATGCTCTGCGGGATGTGCCAGGAGCCCGAGACCACCACCAAGCTGACCGACGGCCTGTGCGACGACTGCCACCAGGAGCTGAACGACGACGTGGCGGTCGTGGAGGACGTCGCGTACCTCGGGGTGACCTCAGGCCGCATGCTGCGGGAGAAGTACGAGCGCCGCACCGGTGGCCCGGTGCCCGACACCTTCCGCGCCTACCCGGTCGAGGACCACCTGCACTACCACTTCCGGGACGCGCGCGAGCGCATCGCCTCGGGGCTCAAGCCGAGGAAGCGCGTATGAGCGTGCAAGACGTGCGGGACGCACCGGTCAGGGCAGGATGGAGGGGAGGAGGCGTTGCCATGACCGCCAGGACCCCCGCCCACGCTCAGCCCCAGATGTCCGTCGAGGAGTTCGAGGAGCTGGAGCGGCGCGCGCCCGAAACCGTGCGGCTCGAGTTCATCAACGGAAAGGTCACGGTCAAGCCCATGCCGGACGGCAACCACAGCGAGATCTCCATGTGGCTGCTGGAGCAGTGCATGCAGCAGCGCCCCGATCTGAGGCTTCACCCCGAGCGAGGGCTGCGGACCGAGGCGTACCGCAAGGGACGTGCCCGTGCGGACGGAGTCCTGGTCCCGAAGGGCAGCCTCAAGGGCAAGGCGGAGTGGGCGGAGACCAGTGAGGTGCTCATGGCCGTGGAGATCACGTCATTCGACTCCGACACCACCCAGCGCGACCGCGTCGAGAAGCCGGACGGCTACGCGGCTGCCGAGATCCCGGTCTACCTCCTCATCGACCGGGACGACTACTCCGTCACCGTCTTCACTGACCCGGAGGGTGGCCGCTATCGGAGCCAGGTGACCCGAGCGTTCGGGGCGGTCGTCGAGATTCCTGCCCCGGTGAACATCACCCTGGAGACCGAAGCCCTCAAGGAGTTCGTGGACTGAGGCGCGGCGCCGGGGCAGCCGGGTCTCAGCTGAAGACGAGCATCGAGCCCTGGGCCAGGCTGCGGGTGGCCGCCGCGTGCAGGCCCAGCCAGACATGGCGTTCGCGGGCGAAGGGGTTGTCGTCGTAGGGGGGCGCGGCGGCCGGTTCTTCCAGGGATGTGGGGCCGGAGGGCGGGTGAGGTGCCGCTGGGGGGTTGGCCGGGTCGATGCCGATCGAGGGGGCCACGTACTCCAGCTCCCGCAGCAGGGTCTGCGAGGAGCCGAGGGGGCCGNGTGGGGGCGGGGGCCGCGGGTTGGGTGCGGGTCAGGGATTTAGCCCCCACCCCGCCCCTTCCCGAAAGGCCTCAATCGCCGGACGGGCTGAATTCAGGCGACGTGCTCGTCCGCCACCGACAGGGCCTCGTCCAGGAGGGTCAGGCCCTCCTTGGCCTCCTCCGCGGTGATGTTGCAGGCCGGGACCACGTGGGTGCGGTTCATGTTGACGAAGGGCCACAGGCCGGTCGACTTGCAGGCCGCCGCGAAGGCCGCCATGGGGGCGTTGGCCTCGCCCGTCGCGTTGTACGGGACCAGGGGCTCGCGGGTCTCCTGGTTCCGTACGAGGTCCAGGGCCCAGAACGCGCCGAGGCCGCGCACCTCGCCCACGGACGGGTGGCGGGCGGCGATCTCCCGCAGGGCGGGGCCGAACACGTCGGTGCCCAGGCGCGCGGCGTGCGCGACGACGCCCTCCTCCTCCATGACGTTGATCGTGGCGACCGCGGCCGCGCAGGCCAGCGGGTGCCCCGAGTAGGTGAGCCCACCGGGGTACGGCCTCCTGGCGAAGGTCTCCGCGATGGCGGGCGAGATCGCCACGCCGCCCAGCGGGACGTATCCGGAGTTGACGCCCTTGGCGAAGGTGAGGAGGTCGGGTACGACGTCGGCGTGGTCGGCGGCGAACCACTCACCGGTGCGCCCGAAGCCCGACATCACCTCGTCCAGGATGAAGACGATCCCGTACCGGTCGCAGATCTCCCGCACCCCGGCCAGATAGCCCGCCGGCGGGACCATGATCCCGGCCGTGCCCGGCACCGTCTCCAGGATGATCGCGGCGATCGAGGCCGGGCCCTCGAAGGCGATGGTGTCCTCAAGGTGGGCCAGCGCGCGCTCGCACTCCTCGGCCTCGGTGGTCGCGTAGAACGCCGAACGGTAGAGGAAGGGCGCCCAGAAACGTACGACACCCGATGTGGCGGTGTCGGAGGCCCAGCGGCGCGGGTCGCCGGTCAGGTTGATCGCCGTCGAGGTCGCCCCGTGGTACGAGCGGAAGGCGCTGAGGATCTTGGGGCGGCCGGTGTGCAGGCGGGCCATCCGCGCGGCGTTCTCGACGGCCTCGGCGCCGCCGTTGGTGAAGAAGATCTTGTCCAGGTCGCCAGGGGTCCGCTCGGCGACGAGGCGTGCGGCCTCGGAGCGTACGTCGATGGCGAAGGCGGGCGCGAAGGTCGTCATCTTCGCGGCCTGCTCCTGCACCGCGGCGACGACCTTGGGGTGCTGGTAGCCGATGTTGGTGTAGACGAGGCCGCTGGTGAAGTCGAGGTAGCGGTTGCCGTCGTAGTCCCAGAAGTGCACGCCCTCGGCACCGGCCACGGCGAGCGGATCGATCAGTTCCTGGGCGGACCAGGAGTGGAAGACATGCGCGCGGTCGGCGGCCTTGACGGCCGCGCCCTTCGCGGGGTCGGCGGGAACGCGATGAGGGGTCATGTGCCGAGCGTAAGCGTCCGAGATGCGGACAAAACATCGGCGCCCTGTCTGCGGTAGCGGGTCCGCCGACGACAGTGTGTCGACGTCCACGGAAACCCCGTCTATGGAAATCTATTGACAGCATGCTGTCTATTTGACAGCATGCTTACATCAGATAGGCAGTGAGAGGCAGTGAGGCGAGAGTCATGAACGACAGCCACCGCAAGACCGCGTACGTAGCCCTCTACAACACCTACGCCGACTGGGAGTCCGGGCACGCCATGGCCGAGCTCGCCCGCAACGGCTACGAGATCCGTACCGTGGGCCTGACGCTCGACCCGATCACCACCATCGGCGGGCTGCGCATCCAGCCCGACCTCACGCTCGACGACGTACGCGCCGAAGACGCCGCCCTGCTGCTCCTGACCGGCGCCGAGCTGTGGGACAGCGGCGACGAGCTGGCCCCCTTCACCCAGCGGGCCCGCGCCTTCCTGGACGCGGGCGTCCCGGTCGCCGCGATCTGCGGCGCGACCGCCGGTCTTGCCCGCGAGGGGCTGCTCGACGACCGGCCGCACACCAGCAACGTGTCCTTCTACCTGGCGGCCACCGGGTACAAGGGCGGCGAGCAATACGTCGAAGCCGACGCGGTGACGGACGGCGATCTGATCACGGCGGGCGCGACCGAGCCGGTGGCGTTCGCCCGCGAGATCCTGGCGCGGCTCGGGGTGTACGAGGGTGAGGTGCTGGACGCCTGGTACCGGCTGTTCCACGACTCGGACGCGGCGGCGTACGAGATCCTCGCGGCAGCGCAACAGGAGTCGGCTCAGCAGGAGTCGCAGTGAGGGAGAGTGAGGCCCTCAGCCGGACGGCGCTCGGCGTCTTCCGGCTGAACGGCCAGTTCCTGGCCGTGTCCGAGAAGCTGGCTCAGCCGGCGGGGCTGACCGCGGCGTGGTGGCAGGTGCTCGGCGCGGTGCTGCGGGAGCCGCTGACCGTCGCGGGGATCGCCCGCGCGATGGGCATCACCCGGCAGAGCGTGCAGCGGATCGCCGATCTGCTGGTCGGCAAGGAGCTCGCGGCGTACGTCCCGAACCCGGCGCACCGCCGCGCCAAACTCCTCACCCCCACGGACGAGGGCCGCGCGGCGATCGCCCGGATCGAACCCGGCCACGCGGAGCTCGCGCGGCGGCTGGCGGCCGAGCTCGGGGCGGAGGAGTTCGCGGAGACGGTACGGGTGCTGGAGCGTCTGTCGCAGGCGCTGGAGTCGGTGACGGAGCCGGGCGCCGAGCCGGACGGCAGGCCTGGCGCCGGGTCGGGCGACAAGCCAGGCGCAGAGCCGGACGGCAAGCCTGGCGGCGAGCCGGGCGGCAGGCCTGGCGCCGAGCCGGGCGGCAGGCCTGGCGCCGAGCCGGACGACAAGCCGGGCGACAAGCCAGGTACCGCAGCCGCGGCGGCCGTTACCGAACCGTAGAGGAGCCCCGCACTCCCCCGCACTATCCTCAATCCCGTTGGGGTTGTACGGGGGAGGGACACCGCCAATGGAGAAGCTGAGCCCTGGGGACCCGCCGGCCATCGGCGCGTACCGCCTGCTGGGCCGACTCGGCGCGGGCGGCATGGGGCAGGTGTATCTGGCCCGTTCGGAACGCGGGCGGACCGTCGCGCTCAAGGTCGTACGGACCGAACTCGCCGGGCGGGACGAGTTCCGGGAGCGCTTCCGGCAGGAGGTCGCGGCGGCGCGGCGGGTGGGCGGCGCGTGGACGGCGCCGGTACTCGACGCGGACACCGAGGCCGAGGTCCCCTGGGTGGCGACCGGCTATGTCGCGGGCCCGTCCCTGCAAGCCGTCGTCGCGCGGGACTACGGGCCGCTGCCCGAGCGCTCGGTACGCACGCTCGCCACGGGGCTGGTCCGGGCGCTGGTGGACATCCACGCGGCGGGCCTGGTCCACCGCGACCTCAAGCCGTCGAACATCCTGCTCACGATCGACGGCTTCCGGGTCATCGACTTCGGCATCGCCCGCGCCCTGGAGACCTCGACGGCCGACGGCCTCACCCACACCGGCGCGCTGGTGGGCTCGCCCGGCTTCATGGCCCCCGAGCAGATACGCGGCGACCGCATCACCCCGGCCTGTGACGTCTTCTGCCTGGGCGCCGTCCTGGCGTATGCGGGTACGGGCGCGCTCCCGTTCGGCACGGAAGGCAGCGGCGTCCACGCACAGCTCTTCCGCATCGCCCAGGAGCCGCCCGACCTCACGCGACTCCCCGAAAGCCTGCAGGACCTGGTGGCCGCCTGTCTGGCCAAGAATCCGGCCGCCCGCCCCTCGCTGACCGAGATCCTGGCCCGTGCGGGCGCGGACGCCACGCTGCCCGACGGGCGCACCCGCGAACCGTGGCTTCCGGGCACGCTCGTCGCCCAACTGGGACGTCATGCGGTCCAGTTGCTGGAGGCGGAGCTTCCGGAGGAGGGGGAGCATCCGGAGGAGGGGGCGCGGGAGGAGACGCCTCGCGAGTCGCCCCGCGAGTCGCCCCGCGAGTCGTCCAGTGAGACACCGCGGGAGACACCCCGCGAGTCGCGTCCGACCGTGGCCGCGCCGCCGCCTCCGCCGCCGCCCCCGTACGTGCCGCCCACCCTCGTCTACGGGAGCGTCCCGCCGCCTCGGCGGAGCGGGCGGATGTCCGCCATGCTGATCGCCGTGGCGGTCGTCGTCGCGCTGGGGGCGGGGGGCTCGGTGTACGCGGTGATGAAGGGCGAGGGTGTTCCGTCCACGGCCACGCCGAGCGAGTCCGCCGAGTCCGCCGAGCCTGGTGCGCCTCCCGAGACCGCCGAGCCCTCTCAGGCCGCCGAGCCCGCTGAGCCCGCAGAGCCCGCTGAGTCGGACAGCGCACCCTCGGCCGCGGGGGAGATCCCTGACGAGTTCCTCGGTGAGTGGCGGGCCAGTTTTCAGGCGCAAGGGGGTACCAACACACGGGTGTTGACCATCCTTCAGGGTGGTACGGGTGACACCGTCATGGACCTCACGGGACGCGGTCCGAACCACGACTGCCGCTGGGAGGCGTCGCTCCGGTCCGTCGGGGACGCGCTCATGTTCAGCCCTTCGCGTGTGGTCCAGGGCAGCCCGGACAGCTGCAAGCCGGGGCCGGTCAGTCGGCTGCGGCTGAGGGACGGCGGAACGCTCGTACGGGAGCTGGTGGGCAGTGGCGGTGTGCCGCTGACCTACCACAGACAGACGTCGTAGACACCGTTCGGTCGTTTCTCTTACCGCCGGCCCGCCGTGCCCTTAACTTGGCGAGTGAAGCCCAGTTCAGGGGATGCTCAGGGGACGACCGGGGGACCTCATGGAGCCACTCACGGGTGAAGACCCACTCCGGCTCGGCCCCTACCGGCTCCTCGCGCGCCTCGGGTCCGGCGGTATGGGACGGGTCTATCTGGCGCGGTCCGAGGGCGGGCGGACCGTCGCGCTCAAGGTCGTACGGGCCGAACTCGCCGGGCAACCCGAGTTCCGGCAGCGCTTCGCGCGTGAGGTCGACTCCGCGCGGCGGGTCGGCGGCCAGTGGACCGCGGCCGTACTGGACGCGGAGACCGACGCCGAGCTGCCCTGGGTGGCGACCCGCTACATCCCGGGACCGTCCCTGTACACCGTCGTGGCCCGGGACTTCGGCGCCCTGCCCGAGGACTCCGTACGCGTCCTGGCCAACCGGCTCGCCCTCGCGCTGACCGCCGTACACGGGGCCGGTCTCATTCACCGCGACCTCAAGCCGTCGAACGTGCTCATCACGATCGACGGCCCGCGCCTCATCGACTTCGGCATCGCCCGCGCCCTGGACATCGCCACCGGCGGGCTCACCCGCACCGGCATCGTGATCGGCTCGCCCGGCTTCATGTCCCCCGAGCAGGTGCGCGGGGATGAACTGACCCCGGCGAGCGACGTGTTCTGCCTCGGCTCGGTCCTGGCGTACGCGTCGACCGGACGGCCCCCGTTCGGGAGCTTCGACAGCGGGCCGCACGCGCAGTTGTTCCGGGTCGCGGAGGGTGAGCCGGATCTGGCGGGGGTCCCGGCCGGACTGCTCGGACTCGTACGCGCGTGCCTGGCCAAGGACCCGGCCGCCCGCCCCTCTCTCGACGAGGCCGTCGCCCGCACCCGGTCGGGACCGAACGGGCCGTGGCTGCCGGGTGAGCTGCTGGAGCAACTGGGGCGGCATGCGGCGGAGTTGCTGGATGCAGAGGTGGACGTGGGGGACAGGGGGCAGCCCGAGCCTGAGCCTGAGCCAACGCCCGAGCCCCAACCCCAACCCCAACCCCAG
>NZ_JAZGRL010000001.1:3436567-3509532 GCF_046540415.1 Streptomyces sp. E11-3
CCGGCTCCGCCCCGGCCCCTGCCCTCAGGCCGCGGCCAGGCCGGGTGGGGGTCGGTTGTCGTCGTCCCCGCCCGAACGGGACTGCCCAGGAAGGCAGTCGACGAAGGCGAAGGTGTACTCCAGTCCGGTGATCCGGAACAGCCGCATGACCCGCGGGGCCCCTCGCACGACCCGCAGCTCGCCGCCGCGGCAGGCGACATGGTCCCGCACCCTGACCAGCAGCCGTAAGCCGCCCGCGTCCATGAAGGACACTCGGGTCAGATCGACGATCAGGTCTGCCGCCTGATGTGCGGTCAGGGCCTCGATACGCGGCGTCAGTTCCGCGGTCGCCAGGAAGTCGATCTCCCCATGCAGCTCAAGTACGGCCGCTTCCCCCAGAATTCGTTCCCGCATGCCAAAGGCGTCGTCGTCGACGTACAAGGCGGACCCCCAGTGCCGTACTCGCTGCGATGTCACCGGGGTCCAGGGCAACGCCACTCGTCTTACACCACTATCATCCCGCCGCGCTAGCCGTTCTTAACCAATTGAGCGAACCCGTTTCGATAACGAACAACTCCGGCAGACCGCATACGTCTGCGTCATATGTCTGAACCTGGCAAGTCCGGAATCATCCCCAACGGCTGACGCCCTGTAGTGACAGGACGCCTCTCTGTGGTTACCTGCTGAGAGGCGGCTGTCGAGCGCATTCGGCAGCCGCCCACCTGTCCACCCAACCGCCCAGCCACCCCCCAGGCTCAGGACGTTCGATGTGTACCGACCGCTCTCTCCCCCCGCGATACCCCGAGGCGCTGTCTCTGCTCGCCCTGACCGACGCGCCGGTACGCGGCGAGGATGACGCCCGATTCCTGCGGCGGCTCACTCAGTGCGTGATGGTTGTACCGCATGTTCAGGCCGCCGCCTGCAGTCTCAGCGGCACTCCCGACCGGCCCCGGCAGATCGCCGCTTCCAACGATTCCGCCTGCAAACTGGAGCGCGCCCAGGCCGAGTTGGGCGAGGGCCCCTGCCACGACACCTGGCGCACCAGCACACCGCTGACCGACATCCCGATGGCCCACCCGCACACCCACACCCGCTGGCCCCGCTTCAGCCGGCGCGCCCTGGAAGCGGGTTTCACCGCCGTCACGGCACTCCCGATCCGGCAGGGGGACCGCGCCATCGGCTCGCTCATCCTCTACCACCAGCGCGGCTCGCTGCACCCGGAGGAGGTCCGCTGGTGCCGCGCGCTGGCCACCGCCGCGGCCGTCGGCCTGGCCCACCGCAAGGCGCTGGACCACGCGCTGACCCGAGGCAGGCAGCTGCAGACCGCGCTGGACAGCAGAGTCGTCATCGAGCAGGCCAAGGGCATCCTGACCGAGCGGCTGAACTGCAGCGTGGACGACGCGTTCACGCTACTGCGCCACCACGCCCGCAGAAACCAGATCAAGCTCACCGATCTCGCCCGCCAGATCGTGGACAGCCCACCCACCGAGGGGCCGTTCCCCCGGCCCGCCCAGAGCTGCGCGCGCTGAGCCAGCTTCCGGGTGGCCGCCGCAGGCGTTGGCCGGGATCACCGTGACGACTGGCCCATGTGGCAGGAATCGCCCTTTTGTTCGTTGCTCGTGGGAATGTGCGCGTGACAGCATGCGGCGGTGACTGAGCACGGGGACGACATACCGAAGGCTCGCCGTTCGAGGCTGGCCGATCTGGCTGATCTGGCCGACGCACCGGCGCCTGCCGCACCCACTGAGCAACCGTCGGATGCACCGGCCGCAGCCATGCAGACGACTGCACCGACCGCGACACCGGTTGACGAACTAACCGCCGCAAGGCGGGAGTTTGCGCGATTGCTGGGAGAGTTCCGGCGGACGGCGGTGCTGGTGCCGTTTGACGCGCACGACTCTCTGTGGACGGCGGATTTCAGCGGTGTGCGGTGGATCTGCGCGTTCTCGGACGAGGAGGCGCTGGCCCGCTTCGCGGTCGCGCAGGGGGACGCGGGGCGGGAGTGGACGTACCGCACGATCCTGGGTGCGCGGTTGCTGGATGTGATGGTGCCGATGCTGCCGGGGCCGGCGGGGGTGGCGCTGGACGCGGGCAGCGAGGACGGCGTGGTGTTCCCGCCGGTGGCGGGGATCGTGCCGGACGAGGTCGCGGTGGATCTCGGGGAGCAGCCACGACACGGGCCGTACGGAACGAACGGCGAGCACGGGGCGTACGGAACGCACGGCGAGCACGGGGGAACGGAATGACGGAGAGCAACGCGGATATCCATCTGCCGCCGGGGGCGCTCGCGGACATCGCGAAGGGCATCAACCTGGCGCACTCAGAGTTGAAGGACCTCGGCATGATCGGCGAGGCGTCGGTCGGCCGCGGGTTCTCGGAACTGGGGTTGTCGGGTCTGGAGTTGGGGCACAGCGGGCTGGCGTCGGAGTTCGGGACGTTCTGCGACCGGTGGGAGTGGGGCGTTCAGGCGCTCTCCCTGAAGGGCAACGTGGTGGCCCAGGCGCTCGGGTTGTCGGTGGGAGCGTTCGCGGAGCAGGAGCAGTACGTCAAGGATTCGCTGAAGATCGTGGTCAATTCCGCCAACGGCAATCCGCACCTGTCCGAGGACGAGGTCAAGAAGATGAGCTGGGACGCGATCCGCGACCAGCACACGTGGGACAACCCGGACTGGAGCCCGGAGTCGTTCAAGGAGGCCAACCAAGAGATCAAGCAGACCTGGAAGAACACCGCGTACGACGTCGAGGACTCCTTGCTCGACTCGATGGAGCGCTCGGGGGTGCTGGACCCGAGGGCGCGTGACGGGATAGACGAGCAGCTCAAGGAAACCCTGGACCCCGACCAGGCGACGATCGACCAGGCCGAGCAGCCGCGGTGGGGGGAGAGCCGCTGATGCCGGACTTCGGAGTGGTCGGCGATCTTGTGGGCAAGGGCGTCGACAAGGCGGTCGACACAGTCGACAAGGGCATCGACAAAGGCAAGGAAGTCCTGGGCGAAGGCGTCGACTATGTCACCGACAAGACCGGGCAGGGCCTGCGGCACTACGGTCAGGACGCGTTGGCCGAGGTCGTCGAGGACTGGGGCGACGAGACCGCGTCCTCGCTCGGGGCCGAGGTCAGTGAGAAGCAGCTCGGGCAGACCGAGGAAGCGAACGAGCTGGTCCACGGCAACCCGGAGAAGATCGCCGCCACGGTGAAGAACCTGCGGGACTTCCACAAGGCGTTCGACCTGGTCGGCGGCGGGCTGAGGAAGCTCGACGGGGGTCACTGGAAGGGCGAGGCGGCCGGGACGTTCCGCAAGAAGTTCAAGCCGCTTCCGAAGGACTGGCTGCGGGCCGCGGACGCGTGCGAGGACGCGGCCAAGGCGCTGGAGACGTACTCCAAGGCCGTGGTCAGCGCGCAGGGCAAGGCACGGGAGGCGATCGCCCTCTACAAGGAGGGCGAGAGCGACTCCCGGACGGCCGAGAAGGCGTACAACAAGAAGGTCGTCGCCTACAACGCGGCTCGGAACAGCGACAGTCCGCTGCCGGATCCGGGGGAGTTCTCCGACCCGGGCCCGGCCAAGGCCAAGCGGGCCAGAGCGCGCGAGATCCTCGCCGACGCCCGTAAGGCGCGCAACGAGGCCGCGAAAGCCGCGAAGACGGCCGTCACGGCGGCGATGGCGCACGCGCCGGAGGAACCCACCGGCCGGGCCAAGCTGAAGGCCGAGTTCGAGAGCTGGGCAGTCGCGACCAACGTGGAGGGCATGCACCTGCTCGGCGGCGCGGCCAAGGGCACGGCGGGCCTGCTCAACTTCGTCCGGACGGTCAACCCGACGGACCCGTACAACCTGACCCACCCCGCCGAGTACGCCAAGGGCGTCAACACGACGCTCGCCGGCCTCGCCTCCACCGTCGCCAACCCGGACCGCGCCCTCAAGAGCGCCTGGGACGCGGCCAAGGGCGACCCCTCCGAGTTCCTCGGCCGCCTGATCCCCGAACTTTTCGGCACCAAGGGAACGGGCCTCGCACGCGGCGGGCTGCGCGCGGGGATGAACAACGCCCTCCGGCACACGGGCACGGACGCCGCTGAGAGCGCGGCACAGCGGGCCGCCAACACCGATCCGCCGCAGTACTCCCGGCAGAAGGTCGAGAGCGGGAACACGGACCCGATCGACCTCGCCACCGGCGTGATGTACCTGCCGCAGACGGACATCGCCCTGCCCGGCACGCTTCCTGTCGTCTTCCGCCGCCGGGTCGCCTCCAACTACCGTGCCGGGCGGTGGTTCGGCCCCTCCTGGTCCTCCACCGCGGACCAGCGGCTGGAGATCGGCCCCGAGGGCGTCGTGTTCGTGTGCGAGGACGGCCTGCTGCTGCGCTACCCGCACCCCGCGCCCGGCGTCCCCGTCATGCCGAGCCACGGCCCGCGCTGGCCCCTGGACCGCAGCCCCGACGGTGACTACACCGTCACCGACCCGGACACCGGCCGCGTGTCCCATTTCACCCCGCACGACGCGGTCGTAGCGCTCCTCGCACAGATCGACGACCGCAACGGCAACTGGATCACCTTCGAGTACGACGAGTCTGGAGCCCCGGCCTCGATCAACCACCAGGGCGGCTACCACCTGAAGTTCACGACCGCCGAGGGCCGCATCACCGCCCTGCACCTGGCGGGCGCGGCCCCGGAAGGCTCCGACCAGGAGATCCTGCGCTACGCCTACACCGACGGCCACCTCACCTCGGTCACCAACTCCTCCGGTTTGCCACTGCAGTTCATGTACGACGAGCGCGGCCGCGTCACCTCTTGGACGGACAGCAACGGCAGCGCGTACACGTACGAGTACGACGACCAGGACCGGTGCGTCGCGGAGGGCGGCGCGGCGGGCCATATGACCCTGGGCCTCGACTACACGAACGCCGACCCGGAGACCGGGCTGCGGGTCACCACCGCGACGACCGCCGACGGCGCGGTCCGCCGGTACGTCGTGAACGACGTCCACCAGGTCGTCCAGGAGACCGACCCGCTCGGCGCCGTCACCCGCTACGAGCACGACCGCTACAACCGGCTGCTGCACTGGACCGATCCCCTCGGTCGCACGGCCCGTTTCGAGTACGACGCGTCCGGCCGCCTGACCACGGTCGTACGGCCCGACGGCCGCGAGGCGACAGCGGAGTACAACCCCCTCGGTCTCCCGGTCCGCGTGGTCGACCCCGACCGGACCTCCGTCCGGCAGGAGTACGACGAGCGGGGCAACCGCATCAGCGTGACCGCCCCCTCCGGGGCCGTCACCCGCTACACCTACAACGAGGCCGGTCACCTCACAGCCGTGACCGACGCACTCGGCCACACCACCCACATCCGCAGCAACCCGGCTGGTCTGCCCGTCGCCGTCACCGACCCACTGGGGGCGACCACCCGGATCAAGCGCGACGCCTTCGGCCGCGCGGTCACCCTGACCGACCCGCTCGGCGCGGTCACCCGCCTGGAATGGACACCGGAGGGCAAGCTCGCCCGCCGAGTCGAGGCCGACGGCAGCGAGCAGTCGTGGACGTATGACGGCGAGGGGAACTGCCTCACCCACACCGACCCGATGGGCGCGGTCTCCCGCTTCGAATACACCCACTTCGACCTGCTGAGCGCCCGCACCGGCCCGGACGGCGTGCGCTACGAGTTCGCCCACGACCACGAGCTGCGCCTCACCCAGGTCCGCAATCCGCAGGGCCTGACCTGGGCCTACAGATACGACGCGGCCGGACACCTCCTATCCGAGACGGACTTCGACAACCGGACCCTGACCTACGAGCGGGACACGGCAGGCCGCCTGGCCTCCCGCACCGACGCGCTCGGCCAGACCACCCGCTACGAGCGCGACGAACTGGACCGCATCGTCCGCAAGGACGCCGCCGGGACCGTCACGACGTTCGCGTACGACTTCACCGACCAACTCGCGGAAGCCGTCAACCCGGACGCCGCGATCACGTACCTCCGCGACCGGTACGGCCGCCTCAAGTCCGAGACCGTCAACGGTCGCACGATGTCGTACGAGTACGACGCGCTCGGCCGCCGGGTCGGCCGCACGACCCCCACGGGCGCGGTCAGCACGTGGACCTACGACGCCGCAGGGCGCCGGGAGTCGCTCACCACCTCCGGCCGCACCCTCACCTTCGAACACAACGCGGCAGGCCAGGAGACCACCCGCCACATTGGTGACACGGTCACCCTGGCGTCCCAGTACGACCCTCTGGGCCGCCTCACCACCCAACAAGTCACGGGCGCGGGCCGCAGCATCCAGCGCCGCGACTACACCTACCGCGCCGACGGCAACCTCACCGCCCTGGACGATCAGCTCGCGGGCGCGAAAACCTTCGACCTGGACGCGGCCGGCCGGGTGACCGCCGTCCACGCGGCGGGCTGGTCGGAGCGCTACGCCTACGACGAGGCAGGCAACCAGACGGAGGCCTCCTGGCCGACGACCCACCCGGGCCAGGAGGCGGTCGGCACCCGCGACTACACCGGCACGACCATCACCCGCGCGGGCAACATCCGCTACGAACACGATGGTTTGGGCCGCATCACCCTCCGCCAGAAAACCCGCCTGTCCCGCAAACCAGACACCTGGCGCTACGAGTGGGACGCCGAAGACCGCATGCGCTCGGTCACCACCCCGGACGGGACAGTCTGGCGCTACGCCTACGACGCCCTGGGCCGCCGCATCTCCAAACAACGCCTGGCCAACGACGGCACCACAGTCCTGGAACAGGTCACCTTCACCTGGGACGGCACGACGCTGTGCGAGGAGACCACGGAGAGCGAGTCCCTACCGAATCCCGTCGCACTCACATGGGACCACCGGGGCCTGCGTCCATTGGCCCAGACGGAACGCATCCTCGCGGCCGATGCGCCACGAGAGGCGATTGACGAGCGATTCTTCGCCATCGTCACAGATCTCATTGGAACCCCAGAAGAGCTCATTCACGAGAGTGGCGATCTAGCCTGGCGCAAGCACAGCACGCTATGGGGTAAGACGTCATGGGTAGTGAAAAGCTCGAGCTACACCCCTCTTCGCTTTCCCGGCCAATACTTCGACCCAGAAACCGAGCTTCATTATAACTATTTCCGGCATTACGACCCAGATAGCGCCCGATATACGATCTGCGACCCGCTCGGCCTAACCGGCGGGGAGAATCCGGCAGCATACGTATATAATCCGCAGAAGAGAAGCGACCACCTTGGCCTAGCCCCGGATGTATGCCCTGACGAGCCCGTCAAGCTCTATCGAGCTCCACACAAGGGAAACAGGTCTCTCGAGGCAAATGGGCTCGACCCATCCCTGCACCCTGACACGGAGGGCGGCGCGGGAACCGCCTACCTTGGCGACAGCGAAAGGGTCGCACAGAAGTATGCCGACCAGGGAGTCTACGAGGATGGCTATCACGAGTACGTCATGAAGCCAGGGTTCAGGGATGAGTTCCCCGAGCATGCAGATCCTCCATATAAGCGAACACACGACAATAAGGAAGGTGAATTTCAGTGGCTCATCCCGCGGGATGACATATCCCGCTTCAACGCCCTCATTGAAAAGGTGAATTGGATAAATTACTATGGTGGAATCACCTGGAGAGATTGAGGAGGTGCCTCTAGGTATGGGCGCAGATGGCGAGGCGCTGGCGCGTGACTACCCCACGGGTTTGGTCTGCAGGGGGATGGTTACTGCCGTCACTGATTTTGCGGCCTTCGTCGACCTTGATGGAATCGACGCGGTCGTGACTGCAGTAAACATTTCCTGGAATCAATTTGACCGCATTTCGGACGTTGTGCGCGTCGGACAAGAAGTCACGGGATTGGTTCTGAGTGTTGATCCGTACCGAAATCAGGTGTCTCTATCGCTCAAGGAACTCCAGCATGACTCGTTTTTGGACTTCGCGCGAACCCGACTGGGGGCAACGCTCTCTGGGCGGGTTGTCAAAGTTGCGCCAATCGGAATTTTCTTGCGACTTGAAGGGGATGTCTCTGGGTTCCTTCCTGCGTTCGAACTCCAGCGGTACGGGCCAAAAACGGATGTGGGTGACGTGTTGACCGTGGAAGTTAGCCGAATCAATGTGGCAGAGCGCAAGGTTGTGGTCTCGATTCCTGGGCGCGATAAATGATCCCGAGTTGCGGGCGGTTGAAAGCGCTGAGAACAGCAAGCGACGCCTGACATTTCGCCCGGCTTCTCCACCGGAATCTGGCATCCCAGGATTTTTCGTAGACGCCCGTTGAGTGCGACGATCACATCGCACAATCGAAACCCTGATGGAATGCAGATGGGAAGCGCGTTGCGGAACCAGACGAAGGTGACGCCCACGGCATCTGGTAGTGACTTCTTAGATGGGAGGCTAGCGATGAGCCGAACCGTGGACTCCTACCTCATCCTGCTCGCCCACGACGAGGCGTTCACCCGCGGCTGCGGTGACTACTGGGCAGAGGACCGCGCGTCGCTGGATCAGTTCTTCGCCGAGGGGCAATGGGTGGTGGTGTGGCCGCAGGACGATTCCTAACGGAAGATTCTGTCCTGTTCGTATCACCTCGTGTTGGGTAAGCGGGGCCCAGACGGACGCATCGTCAAATGAAGCCAACCTCCCTGCCGTCAGGACTCATTGATCCTCAGAAACAGGACTCCGCCATGACCAGCGCCATTACGCGTCTCTTCGATGTTGCCCCAGCGCCGAGCGAGCCTCGCCAGAAAGATTGGGACGAGGTCGAGCGCAGCCTTGGGGTTGAGCTTCCCGCCGACTACAAGGAGCTCATCCGCGTCTACGGAGGAAGTAACTGGGACGACTATCTGTACGTCCTAGAGCCCGGCTGCCCCAACGAGAACTACGACCTCATCGAATGGGCAGAGTATCAGGCCGAAGACCTGGAAGACCTCTGGGAATTCGAGAAGAAGCCGGCGGAACTGGAGATCGAGGGGTCCCGAGTCATCCCATGGGCGACCACGGACAACGGGGAATTCGTCTACTGGCTTGTTTGGCCAGGCCTTGAGCCGGACCAATGGACCGTCATGGTGAACGAGGCGCGCGGCGGCCGATGGGAGCATTTCCCCGTATCCTGCACACAATTCCTCGCGTCTTCCCTCGATGGAGAGCTGCGGTCGAACATTCTCTCATCCTTGTTCCCCCGCGCTACACATGAATTCCGCCAGCTCGGGGCGATATGACGCCGAGGCGCTCTGTCGGACCCAAGTACTACAGCCTCAGATCTTCGCGAGCCGGGAGCCACCTTCCGCACCCGGGGCCAGAGGGGTCTGGCTTCGTAGCGTGATGTGGCTTTCTTTCTGCCCGGTGAGTGGGGCCCGGTTGGCGTGCGCGTCGACTGTCGCGTCGAGGCGCCGGGTGCGTTTCGACGCGCGTTCCGCGCCCGTTGTTGTGGAGTCGGCCCTTCATGGTGGGTCGAGCACACGGGCACCGGTTGGGGTCAGCGGCTTCAGACAGAACGCCCCACGTGCTCAACGTGAATCGTCTCGGTGTCCTCGTCGATGCGGTACAAGATCCTCCAAGGCCCGCTCCGCAGCCGACGGTGGTACGGCCCCCACGCCGAGGAACCGGCCGCCACAGGCCCCCGCTCCAGCGCATCGCACACATCGAGAATCGCTGCGACCCCAGCCGGATCACCCTTGAGGAACCCAGCGACCTGGTCCGTCGCCTCCGGCTCCCACTCCACCCTCCAGCTCAACGCGGATCCTCCGACAGCCCCGCAGCCTCGATGAACTTCCGACGCGCTTCGTCGTTGCTCACCGGCATCCGCTTCTCGCCACGTGCCCGGCGCAGCTCCAGGCGGGCCAGGGCGAGGGAGTCCTCCAGATCCTCCAGCTCCTCCGGGGAGATGAGGACGGCAGTGGGACGGCCTCGTTCGGTGAGAGTGATGTGCTCGTGCGCGGCAGCCCGGCGGGCCAGATCGCCCAGGCAGGCACGGGCCTCCGTCACGGGGAACACGGTCTGTGGTGTCGTCGCCATTCTCGAACCGTACAGCAGGTGTACGGTTCAGGAGCTCGCCCTGCGCTGCCGACCGCCAGGGGGCGCGTGCCCGCATGCACGTGTGCCGTGGGCGGGGGGGGGGGTTACCACCCCCGCCCCCGCCCCNGGCTCAGGGGCGCGCGGTGACCGTCTCTGGCGCGGACTTCCGGTATCGGGCGGATGCGGTGGTGGCGGGGCCGGTGCGTACGCGTACGTGGACGGTGCGGGCGGGGGCGTGGGGGTTGACGTTGCCTCGCGGGTAGCCGGGGTGCGGTCGGTTCGCCGGAGGGCAACACCCTGCGGGGTCGGCGTGCGAGGGGCTAGCGTCCGGGTATGGACGATGCCTTCGCACCCGACTCGGCCGCGTTCGCCGCGGACCCCTACCCCGCGTACGCCGAGCTCCGTGCCCGCGGTCGCGCCCACTGGTACGAGCCGACCCGCCAGTGGCTCGTGCCGCACCACGCCGATGTGTCGGCTCTGCTCCGTGACCGCCGCCTGGGTCGTACCTATCTGCACCGCTTTACCCACGAGGAGTTCGGCCGTACGCCGCCCCCGCCCGAGCACGAGCCGTTCCATGTGCTCAACGACAACGGTCTGCTCGACCTGGAGGCGCCCGACCACACCCGTATCCGCCGCCTGGTCTCGAAGGCGTTCACGCCGCGCACGGTGGAGCGGCTGCGGCCGTACGTCCAGGAGCTGGCGGCCCAGCTGGTCGGGCGGCTCGTCGCGGACGGCGGGGGCGATCTGATCGAGACGGTCGCCGAACCGCTGCCGGTCGCGGTGATCGCGCAGATGCTGGGGATACCGGAGAGCGACCGGGCGCTGCTCCGGCCCTGGTCGGCGGATATCTGCGGGATGTACGAGCTGAACCCGGCGGAGGAGACCGCCCGGCGCGCCGTGACGGCCTCGGTCGAGTTCTCCGCGTATCTGCGGGAGCTGATCGCCGAGCGGCGCAAGGAGCCGGGCGAGGATCTCGTTTCGGCCCTGATCGCCGCGTACGACTCAGGTGACCGGCTCTCCGAGCAGGAGATGATCTCCACCTGTGTGCTGCTCCTGAACGCGGGGCACGAGGCGACGGTCAACACGACCGGCAACGCCTGGTGGGCGCTGTTCCGCAACCCCGCCCAGCTGGCCGCGCTCCGCGCCGATCCCTCGCTTCTGTCCACAGCTGTGGAAGAGCTGTTGCGCTACGACACTCCGCTGCATCTGTTCGAGCGCTGGGTGCTTGAGGATATGGAGATCGACGGTGTCCGTATCCCCCGCGGCTCGGAGGTGGCGCTTCTTTTCGGTTCTGCCAACCATGACCCCGCGGTCTTCGACCGGCCGGAGGAACTGGACCTCGCCCGTGTCGACAACCCCCATGTGTCCCTGGGTGCGGGCATCCACTACTGCCTGGGCGCCCCGCTGGCCCGCATCGAGCTCGCCGCGTCCTTCGGCGAACTGCTGCGCCAGGCTCCGACGCTGCGGCCCGCCGCGGACCCGGTGCGCAAGAAGGGCTTCGTGATCCGTGGCTTCGATGAGCTGCGGGTTGAGTTGTGAACTACTTCGTCTCCAGGTCGCGGTGGCGGAAGCCCGCGAGGCCCAGCCACACCAGGCCCGCCGCGAGCGCGCTGAGGATCACCAGTGGCGTCCAGTCCAGCTCCGCGGCCGGGAGCTGCGGTACATGGCCGTACGGCGACAGGTTGTTCAGCCAGTCGGGGAACCGGAGCAGCTCCCCCAGGTACCCGACGACGAACGCGTACACCGGTACCACCCACGCCGCCGTGCTCGCCCGCGGGAACCAGCCGAAGATCGTCACCGCGACGCCGACCGTCACCCACACCGCTGGGGCGTAGGCCAGTGCCGCGCCGGTGAGCTTGAGGACGAGACCGCCGTCCGACGCCGACACCGCGCCCGCGAGGCCGAAGCCGAGCCCGGACAGGAGCAGGACCAGCGTGCCGCCCGTCAGGGCCACGGCGAGGTGGCTGCCGACCCAGCGGTCGCGGGACAGGCCAGTGGCGAGCAGGGGCTCGGCGCGGCCCGCGGTCTCCTCGGAGCGCGGGCGCAGCGCGGCCATCACCACGTACACCGCGGCGCCCATCGAGAGCACCACCATGATCATGGAGGCGAAGGACTCGATGATCGTGGCGCCGCCGATCTCCTCCAGGGCGTCCTGTACCTGGTCGATGTCCTTCAGCAGGTCCTCGGCGTCGCCGAGGATCGAGCCGTACATCGCGCCCATCAGGAACAGACCCGTCCCGAAGCCGATCAGCACGCCCCGGTGCAGCCGCAGCGCGAAGCCGAACGGCCGGGTCAGCGCGTCGGACGCCACCGGGCTGCCGCCCCGCGACGGGCGCAGCCCCGCGCCGACGTCCCGCCGGGTGGAGAGGTGGAAGGCCGCGGCCGCGGTGCCGACGGCGAGCGCCAGGCAGAGAGCGAGTGGCCACCAGCGGTTGTCCACGTACGGGTAGGTGCGCTGGATCCAGCCGATCGGGGTCAGCCAGGACAGGGCGCCGCTGCTGCCCGCGTCCCCGGACGCGCGCAGCACGTACGCGGCGCCGATGACGGCGAGTGCCATCCCGGACGCGGCGCGGGTGTGCGCGGTGATCTGCGCTGTGACCGCCGCGACGGCGGCGAAGGTGATGCCGACGGCCGCGTGCGCGAAGCCGTAGAGGAGCGAGCCGCCGGTGTCGATGCCGTCGATGCCCATTCCGGTCAGGCCGAGGGCGAGCAGCAGGGCGAGTGCCAGGTTGGCGAGTACGGCGACGGCCAGCGCGGCGGCCAGGTGCGCGTGCCGCCCGACGACGGTGGAGCGCACCAGCTCGGCGCGGCCGGTCTCCTCCTCGCCGCGGGTGTGCCGGGTGATGATCAGGACGCTCATCAGGCCGACCAGCACGGCCATGAAGCCGAGCATCTGGTGGCTCAGCATCGAGCCGATGTTGTAGTCGTCCAGGTAGTGCCTGGGGCCGTTCAGGGCGAGCCCCGCGGGGCTGTCCATGGTCTCGGCGGCGGAGGCGCGGTCCTCGGCGGTGGTGTAGACGGACGTGAGGCTGCTCGCCGTCCCGACCGTGCCGAGGAACAGCGCGAGGATCCACACGGCGAGCCTGATGCGGTCCCGGCGCAGGTTGAAGCGGATCAGCGTACGGGTCCCGGCCAGCGCGTTGCCGCCCGTGACCGAGCTGCGCGCGGGGGTCTTGGCGGTGGTCGCGGTGCTCATCGGACCGCTCCGTCGCCCTGGGACTCGCCGTGTCCGTTGGCGGCCAGCTCGTCCCCGTAGTGGCGCAGCATCAGCTCTTCGAGCGTCGGCGGGTGGCTGACGAGGCTGCGGATGCCGCACTCGGTGAGCCTGCGGACCACGCCGTCCAGCTGGGCGCCGTCCACGGCGAACCGCACCCGGCCGCCGTCCGCGGTCCGCACCGCGTGGACGCCCGGCATGCTGTCGAGCCCGGTGACCGGGCGCTCGGTCTCGGCCTCGATGGTCGTACGCGTCAGATGGCGCATCTCGCTCAGCGTGCCGGACTGCACGGTCCTGCCGAGTCGGATGATGCTGACGCGGTCGCAGAGCTTCTCGACCTGGGCCAGGATGTGGCTGGAGAGCAGCACGGTCTTCCCGGCCGCCTTGGCCTCGCCGATGATGTCCTGGAAGACGACCTCCATCAGCGGGTCCAGGCCCGCGGTGGGCTCGTCCAGGAGCAGCAGCTCGGCGTCCGACGCGAGCGCGGCGACGATGGCGACCTTCTGCCGGTTGCCCTTCGAGTACGCCCGGCCCTTCTTCGTCGGGTCGAGGTCGAAGCGCTCGATCAGCTCGTCCCGACGGCGCTTGTCGAGTTCACCGCGCAGCCGCGAGAGCAGATCGATGGCCTCGCCGCCGGTCAGGTTCGGCCAGAGCTCCACATCGCCGGGCACGTACGCGAGCCGCCGATGCAGCGCGACCGCCTCGTGCCACGGATCCTTGCCCAGCAACTGAGCAGCGCCGGAGTCGGCGCGCAGCAGCCCGAGCAGAACCCGGATGGTGGTGGATTTTCCCGCGCCGTTGGGCCCCAGGAAGCCGTGTACCTCACCAGTCTCGACCTCAAGGTCGAGACCGTCCAAGGCATGCGTCCGGCCGAACGACTTGTGGAGCCCCGAGACCGTGATTGCCTTCGTCATGCTCAAGAAGCTACGCTTATTTCACAACTTTGTGAAGTTAAAGAACCGTCAAGAGAGACCGTTACGATCGCCACGGGAACGCGGAACGCGGAACGCAGAACGGGGAGAGGCCGAGGTGGCCATGGGCGACATAGAAGAGAACCGGCGGGACGAGCAGGCGGTGGCGGCCTTCATCGAGCGCTTCGCCGCGGAGCTCACCGAGGCCGGGATGCCGCGGATGCCCTCGCGGGTGTTCGCCTGCCTGCTGGTCGAGGAGGGCGGCACCCTCACCTCCGCGGAGCTCGCCGAGCGGCTGCGGATCAGCGCGGCCGCGGTCTCAGGCGCGGTCCGCTATCTCGCTCAGGTCAGCCTGGTCAGCCGCGAGCGGGAGCCCGGCTCCCGCCGCGAGCGGTACCGGCTGCACAACCACGTCTGGTTCGCGTCCATGACCCGCCGCGACCAGCTCCTGGACCGCTGGCAGCGGGTACTCACCGACGGGGTCGACGTCGTCGGCGGCGACACCGACGCGGGGCGGCGCCTCGCGGAGAGCGCGGAGTTCTTCGAGTTCCTGAAGAACGAACTCCAGGACGTGCTCAACCGCTGGAACGCGCGCCTGGCCGCGCGGGCGACGCCCGGCCCGTAGCGGGGGTCAGAAACAGGCTCTCAGGCAGGGGTGACCAGGCGGGCCTCAGGCAGGGGTGACCAGGCGGGCTTCGTACGCGAAGACCGCCGCCTGGGTGCGGTCGCGTAGCCCCAACTTCACCAGGATGCGGCTGACGTGGGTCTTGATGGTGGACTCGGCGACGACCAGGTCCGCGGCGATCTCCGCGTTGGAGCGCCCCTGCGCGATCAGCACCAGAACCTCCGTCTCGCGTTCGGTGAGGTCGCCGTACGCCCCGGCCGGTGGCCGCGCCCGGTCGGCCAGCTGGGCGAACTCCGAGATCAGGCGTTTGGTGACGGTGGGCGCGAGCAGGGCCTCGCCACCGGCCACCACCCGTACGCCGTCGGCCAGTTGGCGGGCCGACGCGTCCTTCAAGAGGAAGCCGGACGCGCCCGCACGCAGCGCCTCGTAGACGTACTCGTCGAGGTCGAAGGTGGTCAGGACCAGCACCTTGGCGTCCGCGTCGGACGCGACGACCGCGCGGGTCGCCTCGATGCCGTTCAGGCCCGGCATCCGGATGTCCATCAGGACGACGTCCGGGTGCAGCGCGGCGACCTGCGTGATGGCCTCGTGGCCGTTCACCGCCTCGCCGACCACCTCGATGTCGGGCATCGCGTTCAGCAGGACCGAGAAGCCCTCGCGGACCATCATCTGGTCGTCGACGATCAGCACTCGGATCGTCATGACGGCTGCTCCTCGCGCGATGCCGCCTGCTCCTCGCGCGCCGGCGCCGGCAGTGGGACGGGGAGGAAGACGGCGACCTCGTAACCGCCGTCGTCCGTCGCCGCCGCGGTCATCTCGCCGTTCAGCATCGAGACGCGCTCGCGCATGCCCGTGATGCCGTGGCCCGCCCCTGGTGAGGGCTTCACCAGGCCGGTCGGCGGGCCGTTGACCACCCGCAGACCGAGCCCCCCGAGTACGTATGAGATCTCCACGGCGGCCACAGCGCCCGGCGCGTGCCGCAGCGAGTTGCTCAGCGCCTCCTGCACGATGCGGTACGCGGACAGCTCCACCCCGGGCGGCAGCTCGCGCACCGCCCCGGTGACGGTCTTGGAGACGGTCAGCCCCGCGTCGCGGACGTTGCCCAGCAGGCCGTCCAGGTCCGCGAGGGTGGGCTGGGGTGCGTCCGGCGCCTCGTAGTCCGCAGCCCGTACGACGCCGAGCACCCGGCGCAGTTCGGTCAGCGCGGCCACCGCGTTCTCGCGGATCGTGGCGAAGGCGCGCTCCAGCTCGGGCGGCGGGTTCTCGACGCGGTAGGGCGCGGCCTCCGCCTGGATGGCGACGACCGACATGTGGTGCGCGACCACGTCGTGCAGCTCGCGGGCGATGTTCGTGCGCTCTTCGAGGAGGGTGCGCTTGGAGCGCTCGACGAGGGTCACCTCCTCCTTGGCGACGACCTCGCGTTCCTTGACGGCGACCTCGTGGCGGGCGGACGTCCAGCCGCGTACGGAGACGGCTGCGGCGAGGGTGAGGGCGGAGAGCAGGCCCATCGCCACCACCACGTGCGACCCGTCGTTGAAGCCCCGGGTGGCGACGATGCCGAAGATCACCGTCAGCCCCCACATCTCGGCAGCGACCCGGGGCCGCGACCTGAGCGCCACCTGGGCCAGCACCACCAGGTGGGCGAGGAAGCCGCTGACGGTCCACGGGTAGGCCACGGCACTGCCCGCCAGCACCATGGCTACGAACGTGGTCACGAACGAGAGCCAGAAGGCGGCGACCGGCCGGAAGAGCGTGAGCACCACGGGAGCGGCGGCGAGCACACCGACGAACAGCGCCTCGAAGCCGTCACCCGCTCCAGGAGCGGCCACCGTGCCGATGGCCAGCAGGAAGAACGCTCCCAGCAGCACCGAGGCATGCGGCAGCCACCGCGCGTACGGCCGCAGCCGCGCCGGTATCCAGCGCAGCGGCCCGGCGCCATCGGCCAGCGGCGGCAGGGGCCGCAGCGCGAACGCCCCGGTCAGCAGATCCTCGCGCAGCACGCGGAGGGCTCCGCGCAGGAGCCGGAGCTCGCTGCGCGGGCCGTCCGCGCCCGACGCGGCCGGGGTCTGGACTGTCTCGTTCGCGGCTGTCTCGTTCACGCTACGAACGGTAGGCGGCGCGCGGCGGGCCGTCGTCCACAGCGGTGCGGACTTCCGCCGTCCGTCGCAGGTACTACGCGCTACGCGCGGAACGCTGACGCGTGCGCCTCGGCCCACTCCACGAACGTACGCGCCGGACGTCCGGTGACCCGCGCCACAGTGTCGGCCACCGTCCGGCCCACGGGCGGGGTGTTCCCGTACACCATGACCAGGAAGTCGACCGTGCCGGCGGGGATGCCCTGCGCCGCCCACTGCTCGCGCGCCTGCTCCTCGGTCAGCTCCACCAGGCGGACCGCCCGGCCGCGCGCGGTCGCGATCGCGTCCACCTTGTCCCGCAGGGTGAGCACCTCGGGGCCGGTGATCACGTACTCCTGTCCGCCGTGCCCGCCCTCGGTGAGCGCCACGGCCGCCACCGCGCCGATGTCGGACTCGTGGACCATCGCGCTGAGCCGGTCCGTAAACGGCTCGCGGACCTCGTCCGCGCCCCGGATGCCGTCCGCCCACGCCAGGGCGTTGGACATGAACTCGACGGGCACCAGGACCGTCCAGTCGAGCCCGCTCGCCCGTACGGCGTCCTCCAGCGGCGTCGGACCGCCGCCGTGCAGGACGGTGATCCGCCGTACCCCGGCCTTCTCGGCGAGTTCGACGAGGCGCGGGCCGGTCTCCAGCGGTGCGAACTGCTCCCCGTCGAAGGTGATCAGATGGACGGCGGTGGCCCCGCCGAAGGCGGGCACCAGGCTGTCGGGGACGCTGAGATCCCCCTGGACGACCTCCACGCCATCGGGGAGCGCGGCCCGTCGCGGATCGCGGGTCAGGGCGCGGACCCGTTCGCCCTTGAGCAGGAGGTGTTCGACGATGTGGCGGCCGACGGTTCCGGTGGCTCCGGTGACGAGAACGGTCATGGGGGCTCCTCCACTGGGCTTGGCGGGCTGGTTGGAACCACCGTAGGAACGCTTGCGGTCAGGTTCTGTCCGCAATGAGGAAGCGACCTCAGGCCGTCAGAAGGCCAGTTGGGCGATCTCCTCGGCCACCACCGCGCACGCGTCCGCCGCCGGGTCGATCAGCGGGAAGTGCCCGACGTCCTCCAGGAGCGTCAGCCCCACCAACTCCCCCGCCCGCCCCGCCGCGTCGGCATAGGCCTCGGACACCGCATGCGGGACGACGATGTCGTCACGGCCCTGCACGAGCGTGGTCGCGATCCCCGTGGGCAGCAGCAGGGCCGGGTCGGCCTGCGGCCGCCGCGCCTTGAACTCCCCCTCACCACCGAGGAGTTGCGTCACGGCCCCCGAGCACACGTCCAGCTCCGCCGCCACCGCGAGGTCCGCGATCGGCGCGAGCGCGACGACCCCGCGCAGCCCGGCCGGATACGGCGCGTGCCAGGGCGAGTCGGCGGGCAGTACGTGGCGGGACGCGGCCCACAGGGCGAGGTGGCCGCCCGCCGAGTGCCCGGTGATGACCGTACGCCGCGGGTCGGCCTGCGGCGCGTACTCGCGTACGAGTCCGGGGAGCGCGTCCAGTGCGGCGGCGACGTCGTCGAAGGTCTCGGGCCAGCGCCCGGCGACCGGGCCCTGGCTGCCCTGGAGTGGGAGGGAACTCCCGCGCCGGTACTCGACGTTGGCGACGGCGAAGCCACGGCGGGCCAGGAAGTCCACGAACGGCGTGAGGTGTTGCCGGTCGTAGGGGGAGCGCCAGGCACCGCCGTGCAGCGCGATGACGAGGGGGGCGGCCTGAGCCACGTCCCGCGGGGCGTAGAACTCGATGACCTGATCCGGGTGGTCGCCGTACGCGGCGGTGGCGTCGGGGGCGACGGCGGGGTGCGAGAAGGCCGACTCCGCCTCGGCGGCGTCTCGGGCGATCGCGTCGTCGTCCGGCATGCTGCGGGCCTCTCTGCGGTGGGGAGCGTACGGAACGGGCCCGCCCCGCCCGCCGTCCTGAACTGTGGCGAAACCCCAGTTCGGGACGGCGGAGGGACGAATCCGCCGGACGCTATCAGCCCAGCACGGTTCCCAGAACCCGCGCCGCCCGGTGTACATCGGCGAAGGAGACGTACAGCGGTGTGAACCCGAAGCGCAGGACGTTCGGTGGCCGGAAGTCGCCCACCACGCCGCGCGCGATCAGTTCCTCCATGACCTCGGCGGCCCCCTCGCAGCGCAGCGCGACCTGGCTGCCGCGGTCGGCGTGCGCGGTCGGGGTGATCGAGCTGACCCGGCCACCTGGCACGTACGCCTCGACACACTCCAGGAAGAAGTCCATCAGCATGAGCGACTTCGCGCGCACCGCCTCGATGGACACCCCGTCCCAGACGTCAAGTGCCGTCTCCAGGGCGAGCATCGACAGGATGTCGGGGGTGCCGACGCGCCCGCGCACGGCGCCGTCCGCGGGCGCGTACTCCGGCCGCATCCCGAAGGGGTCGGTGTGCGAGTTCCAGCCGGGCAGCGGCGAGTCGAAGGCCGCCTGGTGGCGCTCGGCCACATAGAGGTACGCGGGCGAACCCGGGCCCCCGTTCAGGAACTTGTACGTACAGCCGACGGCGAAGTCGACGTCGTGCGCGTCGAGCCCGACGGGCAGCGCGCCCGCGCTGTGGCACAGGTCCCACACCGCGTACGCGCCCGCCCGGTGCACGGCGGCGGTGATGCCGGGCAGGTCGTGCTGCCGTCCGGTGCGGTAGTCGACGTGGTTGACCAGCACGGCGGCGGTACGGGGCCCGGCCTCGGCGGCGATCTCCACGGCGGGCACGGCGCGCAGGCGGCAGCCGGTCAGCCGGGCCGCCGACTCGGCGATGTACCCGTCGGTGGGGAAGGTGCCCTCGTCCACGAGGATCTCGTCCCGTACCGGTACCGCGCCGACGGCTCGTGCCGGTGGGGCGGTACCCGACGGCGCGGCGAGCCGTGCCGCCGCCGCGGCGGCCGCGGGATCGGCGGTGCCCGGCGCATGCGCCAGCCGCACCGCCCCCACGACCGCCTTGAGTACGTTCACGCTGGTCGAGTCGCCGACCACGATCTGGCCCGGCGCCGCACCGACCAGCGGTGCGATCCGGTCGCCGATCCGCTCGGGTGCCGTCCACCAGCCGGACTCGGTCCAGGAGCGGATACGCAGTTCGCCCCACTCGCGGGTGACGACGTCGGCGAGGCGCGCGGGCACGGCGCGGGGCAGCGCCCCGAGCGAGTTCCCGTCCAGGTAGACGACGTCGTCGAGCACGAACTGCTCGCGCAGCTTGGCCAGTTCGTCGGCGGCGTCGAGCGCCGCGGCCTTCTCGGCCAGTTCTCCGGCCAGCTCTTGGGTCAGCTCTTGGGCCAGCTCTTGGGATTCGGAGCGGGAATCAGACATGGCTGCGCGCCGTCCACAGCTCGGGGAACACGTTTTTCACGGCCCGCTTCTCCAGCCAGGCGACACCCGCCGAGCCGCCCGTACCGGTCTTGGAACCCATCGCGCGCCGGGTCGCGACCAGATGGTCGTTGCGCCAGCGCCAGACCAGTTCGCCGACGTCGGTCAGCGCCTCGCCGAGCCGCAGCAGCTCGCTGTCCGACGCCTCGCTTTCGTCTCCGTACACGGCCGCCCAGATCGCCTCGACCTCCGGCGACGGCTCGTACTTCTGCCCCAGGTCGCGCTTGAGGACGGCCTCGGGGACCTCGTACCCGCGCCGGTCCAGCAGCCGCAGCACCTCGTCGTACAGGCTCGGCTCGTGCAGCGCCTTCTCCAGCTCCGCGTGGACACGCGGCGCGCCCCGGTGCGGGACCAGCATGGACGCCGACTTCTCGCCCAGCAGGAACTCCATCCGCCGGTACATCGCGGACTGGAACCCGGAGCCCTCGCCGAGCGCGGAGCGGTACGAGTTGAACTGGCCGGGGGTCAGCTGGCCCAGCGGCTTCCACGAGGCGTTCAGCGCCTCCAGCTCACGGACGCTGCGCTTGAGCGCGGCCACCGCGACCGGGATGTCGTCCTCGCGCAGGGCGCGGGACGCGGTCTCCCACTCGTGCACGATGACGGTGAACCAGAGCTCCATCACCTGGGTCGTCACCAGGAAGACCATCTCGCCCGGGTCGTCCGAGAGCGGGTGCTGGAGGTGGGTGAGGACGTCCGCCTGGACGTAGTCCTCGTACGGGGTGGTGCCCGCGAAGTCCAGGTTCGGCGTATCCGAACCTGCTACGGGGGCATCGGGGTACTGCGACATCGCTGTCTCCTCGATACGTACTACCGGGTAGCGGTCCGCCCCTTCCTCGCTCGGTATCGGAGCCCCGGTCCCCTCGGGCCGCGTACGCGTGCTGTACGCACCGCACGGGCCCCACAGCGCATCATCCGTGGCGGCGCGCGCCAAGGCAAGGCGGGCAGGTGGCCGACCTCCGGGGTCGACAGGTGGCCGACCTCCGGGGTCGACAGGTGGCCGACCTCCGGGGTCCCGTGTTCAGCGTCCTGTGTTCACCATCCTGTGAAGAGCAGGTGGTTGATCGCCAGGGCCAGTACGGCCTGGGCGGCCAGCCAGTAGCGGCGGGCGGTGGCGGGCAGCAGTGCGGCGGCGGGGAGCAGGAACGTCGCGAAGGGAAGCCAGATGCGCTCTGTCTCCGCCTTGCTCATGCCGGACAGGTTGGCGGCGAGGAGCGCCACCAGCGCGGCCAGGACCAGCGCGACCAAGCGGTCGGCGGGTGTCGTC
This sequence comes from Streptomyces sp. E11-3, assembly GCF_046540415.1. Lineage (NCBI taxonomy): Bacteria > Bacillati > Actinomycetota > Actinomycetes > Kitasatosporales > Streptomycetaceae > Streptomyces > Streptomyces sp. E11-3. The sequence goes on from NZ_JAZGRL010000001.1 coordinate 3,458,011, forward strand.
TCGCCGGTGCGCAGGCGTCGTACGGCCGCGGGGACGGCCGCCAGGGTACGGCGGAGCCCCGCGACGGTGGCGAGGCCGATGACGAGCACCGTGCCGGCGAGGTTGGACCAGACGAAGTAGCCGTACGGGCGGTTGCCGCCCGCGCCCTCGTAGTAGCGCTCTACGAGCAGGTGGTACGCCTCCCAGTAGTTGAAACCCGCCAAGGTGAGGGCGAGCGGGAGGACCGCCGCACCGAGCAGGAGGAGCGGCAGGGGGCGCCAGGTGCGAGCGATCAGCAGGACCGCGGCGACGACCAGCCCGAACAGGGTCAGGCCGTAGGAGAGGATGAAGGTGAGACCGAGGAGGAGGCCGGAGCCCAGCGCGGCGGCCGCGGGAAAGCGGGTCGTGCGGGTCGCGGCCAGGGCCAGCAGCGCGATCATCCAGGCCGTGACGGCCGCGAAGTAGCCGTCCGCCGATGTGCCGATCCAGATCGCGGCGGGCGCCAGGACCAGGAACGGTGCGGCGCGGCGGGCGGTCTCTTCGTCGGCCAGGGCGCGTAGCGCGATCAGGACGGCGGCGACGGCGGTGGCGCCGATCGTGATGCACCAGACGCCTGCCCAGGCGCCGCCGCCCAGGCCGATGCGGTCGAGGTAGACGAAGGTGAGCGTGGCGCCTGGCGGGTGGCCCGCGGTGTGTGCGGGCCAGTTGTCCGGCGAGCTCATCAGGATGTGGTTGGTGAAGTCGCGCAGGGTTGCCGGGATGTCGTCGAAGCGGTCGATGACCTGGAGGTACTCGTGCTTGGTCGTGAGCCGCTCGGCGATCCCGTCGTGCCAGCCGTCGATCAGTGCGAGCGACCAGATCCAGGCCGTGGACGCCGCGAGCGCGGTGAGCACCAGGGCGCGCCACTTCAGGCGTACGGCGAGGGTCGGGCCGTACGCGATGACGGCGGTGGCCACGGCGAGTGCGGCGGGGGTGCCGGGGCCCAGGTGCGGTGACCATCTGGCGTACAGCGGGGGCCAGTTCAGGTGGAGGCTGCCGGGGGTGCCGTTGGGGCGGTCGATGGCGGTGCCGATGATGATGGCGGCCGTGACGAGTACGACGCCGAGGCCTGCGGCGATCAGGTCAGGGCGGGTGCCGGGTCGAGGGTCAGGGGGTGCTTCGGGGGTCACGTGTGCACGTTAGGCCGGGATCGGCGGGTACGGGCCCTGCGGCGGCCGCCGTCACTGGACCGTCAGGGTTTCGTCATGCGTCGCAGCACCCGCCACGCCGATCACCCGGCATAGCGTCGGACCATGCGCGAGACACCGCAGATCACCAACCCCACCCAGCCCGAATTCTGGCGCAGCCCCCTGCGCGGCCCCTGGCTGACGTCCGTACTCGGCATCGTGCTGCTGGTAGGGCTCACGCTCCTCTTCGTGACGGGCCTGCTGTCGTACGCCGCGTACAACCCGAACCTGGCCCCGGTCAACGACAAGACACCGGACAAGGGCCTGCTCGGGTTCTACCTCTTCGACTGGCCCACCGACCCGCACTGGCTCTACCGGCTCAACCAGGGCCTGCACGTCACGGTCGGCATCGCGCTGATCCCGGTGCTGCTGGCGAAGCTGTGGTCGGTGGTGCCGAAGCTGTTCACGCTGCCTCCGGCCCGGTCCGTGGGGCATGCGCTGGAGCGGATCTCGCTGCTGCTGCTGGTCGGCGGGGCGCTGTTCGTGTTCCTCACCGGGGTGCTCAACATCCAGTTGGAGTACGTCTTCCCTGGCTCGTTCTACCCGCTGCACTTCTACGGCTCCTGGGTGTTCTTCGCCGCGTTCGTCGCGCATGTGGGGCTGCGGCTGCCCAAGGCGCTGCGGGTGCTGCGCGACCGTCGCTCGCGGAATGACGACGGCGAGGACGAGGAGCTGGTGTCGCCGCGCCCCGCCGAGCCGAGCATCTCCCGGCGCGGCGCCCTCGGCATGGTCGGCGGCGGGTCGCTGCTGCTGCTCGCGACCACGGCGGGGCAGAACTTCGACGGGCCGCTGCGGCACACGGCGCTGCTCGCGCCGCACGGGGGCGACGAGCCGGGCTCCGGGCCGAACGGTTTCCAGGTCAACAAGACGGCCGCCATGCGGGGGATCAGGCCGGCCGACACGGGTGAGGCGTGGCGGCTGACACTCAGCGGGCCGCGCGGCGACGACATCCGCCTGTCACGCGACGATCTGCTCGACCTGTCGCTGCACAGCGCGGCCCTGCCCATCGCCTGCGTGGAGGGGTGGTCGACGTCCGACCAGTGGTGGCGCGGGGTGCGGCTGCGGGACCTGGCCGCGCTGGCCGGGTTCGACCCGGACCGGGCGGCGCCCGATGTCCTGGTGGAGTCCCTCCAGCTGCGCGGGGCCTTCCGTAGGGCCGCGCTGCGCGACAACCAGGTACGGGACGCGCGGTCGCTGCTGGCGCTCCAGGTCAACGGCGAGGACCTGTCGCCGGATCACGGGTATCCGGCGCGGATCATCGTCCCGGCCGCGCCGGGAGTGCTCAACACCAAGTGGGTGTCCAGGCTGAGCTTTGGAGAGCTGCGATGACGTCACGCACGTACGGCTTCAGGAGCGGGTTCATGAGTCGGTTCGCGAGCCGGTTCGCAGGCAGCTTCGCGAGCCGGTTCCGGCGCTGGTACGGCGAAGGGCCGTACCAGCTCCTGCTCCTGCTGGCCTCGTTCGCGCTCGCGGGCTACGCGGGAGTGCGGCTCCTGGACGGGGACTGGCTGATGATCGCGGTGTGGTTCGTCGGCGCGGCGCTGGTGCACGATCTCGTCCTGGTGCCGCTGTACGCGGTCGCCGACCGTGTCCTGCGGGCCGCCGCGAGCCGGTCTGGACGGCGGCGGCTGCCCTGGGTCAACTTCGTCCGGGTACCCGCCTTCCTCTCCGGGCTGCTCCTGTTGGTCTGGTTTCCGCTGATCACCGGGCAGGGGGCGCGCTACGAATCGGTCACCGCGCTGCCCGCCGACGTGTTCCTGTCCCGCTGGCTGCTGGTGTCGGCCGCGCTGTTCGCGGGGTCCGGGCTGTGGCTGCTGCTGCGGTGGCGACGCAGCGCGACGAAGGGGCGCTCGTCGCAGGTCCACTGACCGACGGGACGCCAGCCCGCCGCGCGGGCGTAGCCCAGCAGGGCCGAGGTGCCCAGGCGGGCCCACGGGAAGAGGTCGCCGGTGGCCCCCCGGCCGTCGTCGACACGTACCTGCGCCCGCTCGTCGATGTCGACCGGCGCGGCCTCGGCGATGAGCAGACCGCCGGGGGCGATGAGCTCCCCGACCCTGGCCAGGAGGATGTCGGGGTCGCCCCCGATGCCTATGTTGCCGTCGATGAGCAGGGCCGTACCCCAGCGTCCCTCGCCCGGCAGCGGGTCGAAGACCGAGCGGCGCAGCGCCGAGCCGCCGAGGCGCCGGGTGTGCGCGACGGCCGCCTCGCTGACGTCGATGCCCAGGGCACGGTGGCCGCGTGCGGCGAGCGCGGCTACCAGGCGTCCCGGGCCGCAGCCGATGTCCAGCACGCTCCCCTCGCAGCGGCGCAGCGCGGACAGGTCGGCCGTACCGGCACCGGCGCACCAGCGCTCGACCTCCAGCGGCAGCAGCCAGCCGTCGTTGCGGCGCAGGAAGAGCGGGCCGTGACCGTTGCGCAGGGCGTCGGTGTACGGGTCCGTGGCCCAGGAGACGACACCACGGGCCTGCGGCCGTGCCGGGGCGCTCATCGACCGGTGGCCAGGGCCAGGCGGGCGAACGCGGCCGCGAAGCGGGTGCCGGGGGCCGCGGCAGCGACCTGCTCGGCGTCGTCCACGGTGTCGACGTCGCGCAGCACCGCCAGGTCCCGTACCCGTAGCCCGGCCGCGGTGAGCCGGGCCCGCTGGGCGGCGCCGGTCTCGGGTGTGGACATGGGCACCCCGCGCAACAGCCCGGGGTCGGGGTCGGCCAGGCCGAGCGCCCAGAAGCCCCCGTCGGCGGCCGGTCCGAACCAGGCGTCGCAGCCCTGCCAGGCCTCGGGCCCGAGGGCCGGGGCGAGCAGCTCCGGAGTGATCTGCGGGGTGTCCATCCCGACCACCAGGGCGGGTCCTCTACACCCCGCGAAGGCGGCGGCGAGGCGTTCGTCGAGCCCGCCGCCGGACTGCGGTACGACATCGAAGCCGGGCGGCAGCCAGTCCCCCGGCGCCCCGTCCAGCACCAGCACGCGGCGCCCTGCGGGCGCGGCCGCCACGGCGCGCAGCGTGTCGACCAGCGCGGCCTCGGCGAGTCCGGCCGCCTCGCTGGGCGTGCAGGGCGGGGTGAGCCGGGTCTTCACCCGACCCGGCACCGGCTCCTTGGCGATCACCAGCACTGTGGTGCTCACGGTGTGCCTCCTTCGTGGTGGCGCGATGTCGTGCGCTCCTGGTGGCGCGGGGCCGAGCGCTGTTGGTCGCCCGGTGCCGGGCCTTCGTGGCGGCCCGCTGCCGGGGTGCCGTGGTGGCCCGGTGCCGAGCCTTCCTGGTGGCCCGGTGCCGCGGTGCCGTGGTGGCCCGGTACCGCCGCGCCGTGGTGGCCCGGTGCCGGGGTGCCGTGGCGGCCCGGTGCCGCCGTCCCGTGGTCGCCCGCTGCCGCCGCGCCGGGATGGCCCGCCGCCGCGCCCGCCCACGGTGGCTCCGCGAGTACCTGCCGCATGTCGCGGACCGCGTGCCAGGTGCCGCGCCAGGTGCCGGTGACCTTCGACTTGCCGGTGCGGGGCAGGTAGGGGACGTCCCGCTCCTCGATCCGCCAGCCCGCGTCGGCCGCCCGTACGACCATCTGCAGCGGGTACCCACTGCGGCGGTCGGTGAGGCCGAGGCCCAGGAGGGACGCGCGGTGGGCCGCACGCAGGGGGCCGATGTCGTGCAGCCGTACGCCCGTGCGGCGGTGCAGCATGTGGGACAGGGCGAAGTTGCCCGCCCGCGCGTGCGGCGGCCAGGCGCCACGCGTCTGGGGCCGCCGACGGCCGATGACCAGGTCCGCGTCCCCCGCCGCGACGGCGCGTACGAAGGGTTCGAGCAGGCCCGGGTCGAGTGAGGCGTCACAGTCGCAGAAGCAGACGATGTCGGCCGTGGCCGCCGTCAGACCGGCGTGGCAAGCCGCTCCGAAGCCGCGCCGCGGCTCCGACACCACGGTGGCGCCGAGGGCGCGGGCGACGTCCGCCGATCCGTCGGTGGAGCCGTTGTCCACGACGATCGCCCGCCAGCCCGCTGGGATGCGTTCCAGCACCCAGGGCAGCGCGGCGGCCTCGTCGAGGCAGGGCAGGACGACATCGACCCGTGGGGGGTCCGAGGGGGAGGTGGAGTGGGTCACGTCACTCACCCTACGAAGAGGAAACGGACATAACTGACCTTAGGTTCTTACGAATCGCGGACATCGGCAGCCCGAGAGCGCCCCAGCGCCCCACCTGCACGGGTGCGGTGCGACGCTGGCCGTATGCAGACACCACCGCAGGGCCGCGCACCGCGCGTACTCGTCGTGGACGACGACCCCACCGTCGCCGAGGTCGTCGCGGGCTATCTCGACCGCGCCGGATACTACGTGGACCGCGCAGAGGACGGCCTCGTCGCGCTGGAGCGCGCCGCCGCCCACTGGCCGGACCTGGTCGTCCTGGACCTGATGCTGCCCGGTATGGACGGCCTGGAGGTCTGCCGGAGGCTGCGCGCCAAAGGCCCGGTGCCGGTCATCATGCTCACCGCCCGTGGCGACGAGGACGACCGCATCCTGGGCCTGGAGATAGGTGCGGACGACTACGTCACCAAGCCGTTCAGCCCGCGCGAACTCGTCCTCCGGGTCGAGTCGGTGCTCCGCCGCAGCCAGGCCGCCGTGGCGGTCCCGCGCCCGGCCGCGCCACTGGCCGCGGCCGGTCTCTCGGTCGACCCGGCCGCCCGCCGCGCCACGAAGGGCGGCGACACCGAACTCGCCCTCACCATCCGCGAGTTCGACCTGCTCACGTTCTTCCTACGGCACCCCGGGCGGGCCTTCAGCCGCGAGGAGCTGATGCGCGAGGTGTGGGGCTGGGAGTTCGGTGATCTGTCCACCGTCACGGTGCACATCCGCAGACTGCGCGGCAAGGTCGAGGACGACCCGGCCAGGCCGCGGCTGATCCAGACGGTGTGGGGGGTGGGCTACCGACTGGACGTCCCGGACGACGCGCCCACCAGCGAAAACCCGGTACCGCCCACCAGCCAAAGCCCAGTACCGCCGACCAGCCAAGGCCCCGTACCGCCCACCAGCCAAAGTCCCGTACCGCCGACCAGCGACCACCCCGCACCGCCCCGGACCGAGGACTGACCCCATGATGGACTTTCTCGTCATCGCCCTGCTCGCCTTCCTCGGCGCGGCGCTCGCGGGCCTGCTCGGGGCCCTCGCCCTGCGACTGCTGCGGAACCAGTCGCTGGTGGTGCACATGTCCGTGGTCCCCGCCGTCGCAGTGACCGCGATGCTCGCCGGGACGCTCTTCGTCTGCTGGGAGATGTTCATCTCGCCGCACGACATGACCGTGGTGAACATCGTCGTCGCCATGTCGGCGGTGGTCTCACTGGCCACCGCGGTCCTGCTCGGCCGTTGGGTCGTCGCCCGCAGCAAGGAACTGACCCTGGCGGCCCGTTCCTTCGGCGACGACGGCAGCTTCGCCGCGCCCACCGGCCCGGCGACCGCCGAACTGTCCGCCCTGACCAGAGAGTTGGCGGCCACCAGCGCCAAACTGGCCGAGTCACGGGAGCGGGAGCGCGCCCTGGAGAAGTCCCGGCGCGAACTGGTCGCCTGGATCTCCCACGACCTGCGGACCCCGCTGGCCGGGCTACGGGCCATGTCCGAGGCCCTGGAGGACGGCATGGCAGCCGACCCCGACCGCTACCTACGCCAGATCCGCACCGAGGTCGAGCGCCTCAACGCCATGGTCGGCGACCTCTTCGAACTCTCCCGCATCCACGCGGGCGCACTCGCCCTCACCCCGTCCCGGATCTCCGTCTACGACCTGGTCGGCGACGCGCTCGCGGGCGCGGACCCGCTGGCGCGCGAGCACGGCGTACGACTGGTGGGCGACCGAATCGACGCGGTGCCGATCGAGGTCGACAGCGGCGAGATGAGCCGGGTCCTCGGCAACCTCCTGATCAACGCGATCCGCCGCACACCCGCGGACGGCACGGTCGCGGTGGCCGCCCACCGCTCCCCCGACGGCGTGGTCCTCTCCGTGACGGACGGCTGCGGCGGCATCCCCGACGAGGACCTCCCGCGCGTCTTCGACACGGGCTGGCGCGGCACCCACGCACGCACACCTCCGGCCGGTGCAGGCCTCGGCCTCGCGATCGTCCGAGGCATCGTCGAGGCCCACCAGGGCCAGGCCGCGGTACGGAACGTATCCGGCGGCTGCTGCTTCGAGGTCACGCTTCCGGCGGCGGGGGTGTAGCGCCCCGCTCGGCAGCGGGGTTCGGCCCTGCTCAGCGATCTTTCGGGCATGATCTGGCAAGGGTCTGTGGCCTCACCCAGGCCGCACAGCATGCTGATTCGACATGTCGGGGCCCGACGCACGGGCATGGCATCGGGGCGGAGAGGATGACGTTGATCGTCTGGGTGAACGGTGCGTTCGGCAGCGGGAAGAGCACGCTGGTGGACGAGTTGCGTCCACGCTGGCCCGAAGCACTGGTCTATGACCCGGAGATGGTCGGCTATGTGCTGCGCGAGATCGTGGAAGTGCCGACCGGCGACTTCCAGGATCTTCGGCTGTGGCGGCGCCAGGTTGGCGACCTGGCGGTAGGGCTGGTCGAGGAGTACCGCCGCCCGGTCCTGGTCCCCATGACCGTGGTCAACCCCGGGTATGTCGGTGAGATCTTCGGCGTACTGAAGGACGCGGGCATCGACGTTCACCACTTCTTCCTCAAGGTCTCCCGAGAGGTCCTGGAGGAGCGGATCGACGGCCGGAGCTTCACCCCGGACAACCCCGAGCAGGACGAGCGGGTCCGGCGCTGGTGCAAGGCCAGGATCGAACCGTGTATGGCCGGTGCCGACGCCCTGCCCAGCGACACGGTGTTCCTGGACGGCGAGCTACCCCCGCAGCGGTTGGCCGACCAGGTGCTGGCACAGGTCCGAGCCGGTGGGCCATCCGGCGCCTGACGACCTCTGCGCTTGGCTTCGCGCTATCCCAGGTACGGCGAGGTTCGGTGCTCCAGGAAGTGTCCGACGCGCAGCCGCTGGGTGTGGTGCATGGGCAGTGCGTCCAGTTCTCGGGGGTCCACGAAGCGGAGTTCCGTGCTCTCGTCCGAGATGGCCAGGGTTCCGCCGACGACGCGTGCCGCGAAGCACACGTTGAACTGGCGGCGCACCTCTCCGTCGCTGTACGCGATGATGTGGCGAGGATCGGTGTACGTACCGACCAGCCCCGTGATCTCCACATCCAGACCGGTCTCTTCCTTAACCTCACGGACGGCCGTGCCCGGCAGCGAGTCGCCCATGTCCATGCCCCCGCCCGGCAGCGCCCACAGGTCGTTGTCCCGGCGTCGCTGTAGCAGGATGCGGCCCTCTCCGTCCGTCACCACGGCGGAAGCGGCCACGACCAGGCTGTTGGGCTTCGGCGCATTCGGGTCGTCGTAGTACTCGGTGCGTGCCATGGGCTCACCCTTCCACTGGTCGGGCCGTCTCCCATACGGCGTTGAAGCTCTCCGCGTAGGTGTCGAACAGACCCCCGTTCCCGTGGCGCCGCAGATGCCACACGGGCGCCTTGTACGCGTTCGCTCCCCAGACGTGGGCGTTCACCAGGACCTGGTCATCGGCGCGGTAGAGGCTGCTGTAAAGGGTCGTCCCGTGTGTCCGGATCTGAATGCCGGGCACCTCATGCAGCGGCTGGTAGTGCATGAGCGCGAGGCGGCAGCGGGACTCGATGCCGTGACCGAACTTCTCTTCCTGGCCTCGCTGTTGGACGTTGGCGCTGTCGGCGTCACCCAGGGCGATCCGGACCTCGCACCCCTCGCTGGCCCGCTCCCGTAGCAGGTCGTTCAGCCGGGGGTACGCCTCGTGCAGGAAGACCGCCGCGTACACCAGCACGTCGATCCGCTCGTGTGCCGCTGCGAGGAGATCCACGAACACGGACACGGGAAGGTCCGCCCGCTGGTCGTACAGCGCGACAAGCTCAGGGCTGACCGCCCGTGCGGCTCTCACTTGACGGAGCTCCGGCCACAGCGCGTACACGTCTTCGCCCAGGGCCTCAGCCGCCTTCAGTGCCGTTGCCCGCCGTGGCGTACGCCCTAGGTTGACCCACCGCTCAACACTCTTCGGGTCCACACCGGTCGCCTCGGCCAAGTCACGGTGCGTCCAGCCTCCGGCAGCCATGACGGCCCGTAGACGCTCGTTCAGCATGGTCATTCCCCCAACTCGCGGACGCGGTTAGGGACGTTGTACCCGCTGAGGGACGTCCTGAAGTGGGAAATGTACGAGGTTCTCACATCCCAGTGACCAGCGGGACGATCACCAAACCGACACGCACGAGGGGACGACGCGATCATGGCGGACAAGAGCGATACAGACGCGAGCCAGTGGGAGTACACGACCTACGCCCCCGCTGGGGAGACATGCCCAGTGTGCAGGCAGCCGATCCGGTCGCTTGAGCCTGTGCGCCGGGGCTCCATGGAACGTACGTCGGGGGCGCCCGTCGTGGTGTACCGGCACGTCGGCAAGTGTCCAGAGGAGGCGCGGTGAGCGCACAAACGCCTACCGAGCGCCCGTTGATGACGATCCGGATCTCTCGGGACAGCGGCCGGACCTTCGGTCCGCAGCAGACCGTCCACAGCTCAGACAGCCTGCCCCCACTGGTGTCCGCGGAGTGGCCCCCGTGCCGGTGCGCTCGCTGCGCCCCTGGCCGCTAGCGGTAGGCCTGCTCGCCCGCCCCAAGCACGCGCCGGAACTGCAACCCGGTCACCGCAGCCGCGCCCGCGCGAACTCCCTCATCCCCTCCCCGAATCCAACCTCCGGCTTCCAGCCCAGCTCCGCCCGCAGCCGCGCCGAGTCCGCCGTCACATGGCGGACATCGCCCAGCCGGTACTCGCCTGTGACCACCGGCTCGGGGCCGCCGTACGCCGCGGCCAGCTCGCGGGCCATCTCGCCGACCGTGTGCGGGTCACCGCTGCCCGTGTTGTACGCCGCGAACGCGCCCGGTGACAGCTCGTCCAGGCCCATCAGGGCCGCCGCGTTGGCCGAGGCCACATCGCGTACGTGGACGAAGTCCCGCCGCTGGCCGCCGTCTTCGAAGACACGTGGGGCCTCGCCGCGGGCCAGTGCCGAGCGGAAGAGGGAGGCCACACCGGCGTACGGGGTGTCGCGGGGCATGCCGGGGCCGTACACGTTGTGGTAGCGCAGGGACACCGCCCGGCCGCCGGTCGCCCGCGCCCAGGCCGCCGCCAGGTGCTCCTGTGCGAGCTTGGTCGTCGCGTACACGTTGCGGGGGTCGGTCGGGGCGTCCTCGCCGACCAGGCCGGGCCGCAACTCCGCCCCGCAGCCGGGGCAGCGCGGCTCGAAGCGGCCCGCCTCCAGGTCGGCCACCGCCCGTGGCCCGGGGCGCACCACTCCATGCGCGGGGCACTCGTAGCGGCCTTCCCCGTACACCACCATCGACCCGGCGAGCAGCAGCCGGTCCACCCCGGCCCGTGCCATCTCGGCCAGCAGTACCGCCGTGCCCAGGTCGTTGCAGCCGACGTAGTCGGGGGCGTCGGCGAAGTCCTTGCCGAGGCCGACCATCGCCGCCTGGTGGCATACCGCGTCCACGCCGCGCAGCGCCGCCGCGACCGCCTCGCGGTCCCGTACGTCCGCGACCAGCCACTCCTTGGGCGGGGCAGGGTGTGGGGCGTGCGCGGACGGCAGCAGCGCGTCGAGGACGACGGGCTCGTGCCCGCCCGCCCCGAGCTCCGCCACGATCTGCGATCCGATGAACCCGGCGCCGCCGGTGACTAGTACGCGCATGCCGACAGGCTAGGCGTGAGTCGGCGCCAGGCCCGAGACCCGCGGGCCGCCGTAAGGATTCCGTCATCCGGGGAGTGCGGACATTCGGCCCGTCGCTCCCGTTGAATCGGGGGGACGAGACGAGCACTTCAGAAGCAGGAGGCAGGCGTGGGACGCGTACGACAGATGCTGGGGCGACCCGTGGTGATCGGGGCGCTGGCGGTGGCCGTGCTGGCGGCCGCGTTCGGGGCGTACTGGTTCCAGCCGTGGAAGCTGTGGCAGGACGAGACCGTACGGGAGGAACTGCCGGTCGCCGCGAGTACCCCGACCCCGGCCCCGACCGGCACGCCCCCGAAGGACGCGCCCGCGGGCGACACCGCTTCCGAGCCCCCGGCCCCGCCCGCGGAGCCCAAGACCCTCGTCGGCGGCGAGCTCGTCACGCACGAGCACAAGACCACCGGCACGGCTCGGGTCCTGGAGCTCCCGGACGGCTCCCGCACCCTGCGTCTGGAGGGTCTGGACACCAGCAACGGTCCGGACCTGCGGGTATGGATCACCGACGCCCCGGTGATCGAAGGGAAGGCCGGGTGGGGCGTCTTCGATGACGGGAAGTACCAGGACCTCGGCAAGCTCAAGGGCAACAAGGGCGACCAGAACTACGCCCTGCCCGCCGACCTCGACCTGGGCGAGTACACCAGCGTCAGCATCTGGTGCGACCGCTTCGACGTCTCCTTCGGAGCGGCCGAACTCGCTGCCGCTTGAGCCCCGGGTCAGTGGCAGACTTCCTCCATGACGACTCACGAGAACCTGCTCGGCGGCCCCGCCCCAACCCATCTACCGGAGAACGAAGAGGCGTACCGGCTCCTCGGCGAGGAGTCCGCGACGCCCGAGAAGGTCGCGGCGGACTTCCCCACCTTCTCGCTGGCCTGGGCGATGCTCGCGGACGACGCCTTCGCGGCGGAGCGCGTGGTCGAGTCGTATGCCTATGCCCGTACCGGCTACCACCGCGGCCTGGACGCGCTGCGCCGCTCCGGGTGGAAGGGGCACGGCCCGATCCCCTGGGAGCACCGTCCCAACCGCGGCTTCCTGCGCTGCCTCGCCGCGCTCGCCCGCGCGGCCGGGGCGATCAACGAGACCGAAGAGTCCGAGCGGTGCTGGGAGTTCCTGAAGGACAGCAGCGCCGACGCGTACGCCGAGCTGAAGCAGTAGACAGAAAACGGAAGAAGAAAAGAGAAGGAAGAAAGCGGAAGGGCTCGGTCTCCCTCGTGGGAGACCGAGCCCTTTTGTCACACTGCCGCTTACTTCAGCTTCGTGCCCGTCGAGCGCAGCGCCGCGCACGCCTCCGTGACGCGCTTGGCCATCGACGCCTCGGCGAGCTTGCCCCAGGTGCGCGGGTCGTAGGTCTTCTTGTTGCCGACCTCGCCGTCGACCTTCAGCACACCGTCGTAGTTCTTGAACATGTGGTCCGCGACGGGGCGGGTGAAGGCGTACTGGGTGTCCGTGTCCAGGTTCATCTTCACGACGCCGTTCTCCAGCGCCGTGGCGATCTCCTCGGCCGTGGAGCCGGAGCCGCCGTGGAAGACGAAGTCGAACGGGGACGTCTTGCCGTACTTGGCGCCGACGCCCTCCTGGAGGTCCTTCAGGAGCTCGGGGCGGAGCACGACGTTGCCCGGCTTGTAGACGCCGTGGACGTTGCCGAAGGAGGCGGCGAGCAGGTACCGGCCCTTGTCGCCCAGACCGAGCGCCTCGGCGGTACGCAGTGCGTCGTCGACGGTGGTGTACAGCTCGTCGTTGATCTCGTGGCTGACGCCGTCCTCCTCGCCGCCGGTCGGGGTGATCTCGACCTCAAGGATGATCTTGGCGGCGACGGCCTTGGCGAGCAGCTCCTGGCCGATGGCCAGGTTGTCCGCGAGGGTCTCGGCCGAGCCGTCCCACATGTGCGACTGGAACAGTGGGTTCTCGCCCTTGGCGACGCGCTCGGCGGAGATGTCGAGGAGCGGGCGGACGTAGCCGTCCAGCTTGTCCTTGGGGCAGTGGTCGGTGTGCAGCGCGACCGTGATGCCGTACTTCTTGGCGACGATGTGCGCGAACTCGGCGAGCGCGACCGCGCCGGTGACCATGTCCTTGCTGTGCTGGCCGCCCAGGAACTCCGCGCCACCGGTGGAGATCTGGATGATGCCGTCGCTCTCCGCCTCCGCGAAGCCGCGCAGTGCGGCGTGCAGGGTCTGGGAGGAGGTGACGTTGATGGCCGGGTAGGCGAACTTGCCTGCCTTCGCCCGGTCGAGCATCTCGTTGTAGACCTCGGGGGTTGCGATGGGCATCTGTCCGCTCCTTGGATGTGCGGGTGGGGTTGCTTGGCCCTGACCGTAGGGCCCCTCACTGAGGGGGGCGACGTCATCGTCGCCCCCATCTTTCCAGACTCGGCCGACGGCTCCAGCCCCGGACTCGGTACGGGCCGGTACGGGTCGATGCGGGCCGGTACGAGCTCGGTACGGGCCGGTGCAGGCCGGTACGGACTCAGTCCAGGCCGAGCTCGTCCTTGGAGAAGGCGAAGAGGTACGGCACTCCGGCGCCCTCGGCGATCTTCTCGGCGGCCCCGGTGGCCCGGTCCACGATCGTCGCGACGCCCACGACCTCGGCACCGGCCTCGCGGGCCGCCTCGACGGCGGTCAGCGGGGAGCCGCCGGTGGTGGAGGTGTCCTCGACGACCAGGACGCGGCGGCCCTCGATACCCGGGCCCTCGACGCGGCGCTGCATGCCGTGTGCCTTGGCGGCCTTGCGTACGACGAACGCGTCGAGCTGCTTCCCGCGCGCGGCGGCGGCGTGCAGCATCGAGGTGGCGACGGGGTCGGCGCCCAGGGTGAGGCCGCCCACGGCGTCGAAGTCCAGCTCGGCGGTCAGGTCCAGCATGACCTGGCCGATCAGCGGGGCGGCCGCGCCGTCGAGGGTGACCCGGCGCAGGTCGACGTAGTAGTCGGCCTCCAGGCCCGAGGAGAGGGTCACCTTGCCGTGGACCACGGCCTTGTCCTTGATCTGGCGCAGGAGGTCGCTGCGTACGTCGTCGCTCATGACTGCCAGCTTAGGTCGTGCGCTCGTGCGGGTTGCTACAGGCGTCGCCAGGACCAGGTCATCGAGGCTTCCAGGGGGTCGATGGGGGTGACCTGGCGGGGGTGGGTGTTGAGGCCGTTCGGCGGTCCCGACTGCGGCTCCACGCAGACCGCCTCGGGCTGTTCGTCGTAGATCACGACCCACTGCTCGCGGCTGGTGACCTTCAGCTCCAGTTCGCCGGGCCAGGTCAGGGTCACGTCGACGCCGTCCGGCATGCCGAAGCAGTCGTCCCAGGGCCCTGGGGTGCGGTCGACGCGGCGGCCGGTGGGGAGGTGGTCGTCACCGCGCTCCTCCTGCCAGGCGGGGGTGAAGTCGAGCTGTACGTCCTTGCCGCCGTCGCCGTTGTCGCTGAGGGTGCGGCGGAACCAGGGGTGCCAGCCCACCTGCGCCGGGAACGAGTCGTCGTACGTCTCGACCCCGAGCCGTACGGTGAGCTCGCTCCCGCCCTCAGCGAGCTCGAAGGTCTGGGTGACGCGGCCGCGGTAGGGCCAGGGCTCGACGAGGTCGTACGTGAACGCGGCCTCGCGCTCGCCCGCGTGCGCGAGGCGCCAGGGCACGTCGCGGACGGTGCCGTGGATGGCGTGCGGCGGGTCGTCGACGGGCAGCTGGTGCTGCCTGGCGCCGTTCAGGAACCGGCCGTTCTCGGTGCGGCCGCACCAGGGGACCATGGGGAACGAGCCGTACCGCTCGCCCTGCCGCAGTACCTCGGTGCCGCCGACGCGCAGGTTGCTGATGCGGCAGCCGTTGCCCGGCCGCACGGTGAGCTCCGCGTCGCCCGCGCGCAGCGTGATCTCGTCGTCCTGTGTAGTCACACGCCCGACCCTAGATCCTCTTACTCCCGGACCGCTCGCACATCTGCGTACAACGTCGGCGTACCGCGTCGACGTACCGCGTCGACGTACCGCGTCGACGTACCGCGTCGACGTACCGCGCCTACTTACGGCGTCGCAGCACCCGGCCCGCGACGATCGCCGACGCGACCACAAGCGCGGCTGCGGGCGCCGCCCAGCGCAGTGCGTCGCTCGCGGAGACGGTGGTCGCGGGCGCCGGAACGGGCGCGTACCGGCCGCGCGGCGGCGCGTGGTCGACCTCTTCCGCACTCCGCCCGATCATGGTCCGTCGTGCGTGCGCGGCTTCGGCGGGCGGCGACATGTCCTCGTCGTCGAACCGCGCGAGGGAGGGGGGCGGGACCTCGGTGTCGAACACAGAGGCCACACCGTCGTCGTCCAGACCCGCGCCACCATCGACCACCGGGTCGGCGACCTCGGCCACCTCGTCCGCTTCCTCGGCCTGTTCCTCGCCCTCTTCCGCATCACCGACGCCCGCCGCCCGGTCGTCAGTCGCGCGGTCGTCAGTCGCGGCACCTCCCCCGCCCAGCACCGCGCCGCCGTTGTCCGCCCACTCGTCCATGCCCGGCGACGGCGCGTCAGCGTCCACGTCAGCCGCATCCGGCGACGCCCCGTCGTCGTCGGCCGCCGCCCCCCGTGCCGCCTCCGTCGCCAGGCCCGCGGCGCAGCGGTTCAGGAGGCGGCGGGTGGCCGAGTCGACGGCGGCGGGTTCGAGTTCGGCGGCTCGGCCGTCCGCGGTGGCGGTGCCGGAGAAGGTGAGGGTGGTGCCGTCGTCCGTGGGGGACAGGCGCAGGGTCAGGGCGAGTTTGACGGTGCCCGCGCCACGGGATTCCGTGGCGTCGCCCTCGATCGTGTAGTCACGGGATGGCTGCTTGGTGAGGCGCAGGGTGCCGCGATAGGTGATGGTGTGGCCCGCGATGCGGACCTTCAGGCGGCCCGCGACCCCCGCGTCGGCAGCATCACGCTGGAGCCCCGGGATCGCGCGGGCGACCCGCGCGGGGTCCCCCAGCGCCTGTCGTAGGGGCTCGGTCGGAACCGGAACGAACGCCTCGTGCTCCATGTCAGCCGAGCCTACTCACGTACGGCCCTCTCGTGCCCGTGAAGCCGCGATTCTGTTCATGCGCCTGGGGGAGCCGAGAGGATCCGGGGGAGCCTCAGGGGAGGAGTCGGGCCGGGTCAGTCCGCGTAGCGAGGGTGCACCAGGGTCGACGGCGGCAGCCCCGGCACCCGTGTCCGCTCCGCCGCCCGCGCCCCGACGGCGAGCGTGTCCCGGGTCAGCGAGCGCCGCCCAAGACCCTCGGCCAGGCCCAGCGTCGGCAGCGTACGCGCGGCGAGTACGAAGCCCCAGTCGCCCGCCGCGGGCGAGGACGCGGCGGCGCGGTCGGGCCCGGCGGCGAACCCGGCGAGCCGCCCCCGCTCCCGGTAGGCCACCGTGCGCAGCCCGACCGACCGCACGCTGGAGTCGACCGTCCAGAAGATCCGTGTCCGGCCGCGCAGCGGGCCCGCGTGCACCACGAGCCGCCCGTCGTCGGCGAGCGTCCGCGCGGCGAGGCCGAAGAACTCGCGGGAGTAGAGCTTGGTGGACTCGGTGATCCCGGGGTCGGGCAGGTCGGAGATCACGACGTCGTACGGGCCCCGCGCGCCCGCCGCGCGCGGCCCGTCCCGCACCTTCCGCAGCCAGCTGAAGGCGTCGTCGGTGACGACCCGCACCCGGTCGTCACCGAAGGCCTGCCGGTTGAGCGCGCTCAGCCCCGGGTCCGTACGGGCCAGCTCGACCACGCCGGGGTCGAGCTCGACGACGTCGACGCTGCGGACGCCCGGGTGCCGCAGCACCTCGCGCGCGGCCAGCCCGTCCCCGCCTCCGAGGATCAGGACGCGCGCCCGCGGCCCGTCCATCGCGGGGTGTACCAGTGCCTCGTGGTAGCGGTGTTCGTCGCGGCCGCTGACCCGCAGCCGGCCGTCCAGGAACAGGTTCAGGGTGCCGTGTTCGCGTCCGGTCAGCACGATCTCCTGGATGTCGGTGTGTACGGCGACCCGTACGTCGGACCCGTACACGGTGTGCCGCGCGGCCCGTTCGAAGTCGTCGACCAGTACGGCGGCGGTGCCGAGCATGCCGAGCACCAGCGCGTTGGCGACCAGCAGCGCCCAGCGGGAGCGCGCGGTCAGGTCATGCCGGAAGAGCCACAGGACGAGCGCGCCGCCCGCGACGGCGTTCACCGCGCCGGTGAGCAGCGCGCCGGTCAACTGCCCTAAGAGCGGCAGGAGAAGGAAGGGGAAGGCGAGGCCGCCGACCAGCGCGCCCACGTAGTCCGCGGCGAACAGGTCGGCCACCGCGCCGCCCGCGTCCTGGCGCCGCACCCGTTGGATCATCGTCATCAGCAGCGGCACCTCGGCGCCGATCAGCACCCCGATGGCGAGCGAGAACGCCACCAGCAGGGCACGGGTCTCGACGCCCCAGACGAAGCCCGCGTACAGCGCCATCGCACTGCACCCGCCGACCAGCGCCAGCACCGCCTCGATCGCCCCGAACCCGGCGGCGGCCCGGCAGCGCAGCCGCTTGGCCAGCAGCGAGCCGATGCCCATCGCGAAGACCATCACGGAGAGCACGACGGAGGCCTGGGTGACCGAGTCGCCGATCAAGTACGAGGCCAGGGCGACCAGTTCGAGTTCGTACACCAGTCCGCAGGCCGCACAGATGAACACACCCACAAGGACCAGGAACCGACCCGTACGCGGCGTCACGGGCAGCCGCGCCACCCCCTCCGGGTCCCGGTGCGAGGGCGCGCCGGGCAGGGTGGGCTCAAGCGCAGGCTGGTCGATCACCCTCGTAACGCTACGTCGCCGACCGCGAGCAGCATGTCACCCGAACGTGTGCAACTAGCGTGCTCGCCCCGTACTCAGAGGGGCGCCGGGACGCGCGCGGCGACTCGCGTGCGGGTGGCGACCAACTGCCCTTCCTGCGGGTACGCGTGCCAAGTCCGCCAGTGCACCTGCCCTTCGTGTCGCTGTACGAGCATGGCCGTGAACGCGTCCGGACTGCCGGGGAAGACCCCGGCGAGGCCGTTGGGATGGTCCGCGACCAGCGCGAGCAACTCCTGGGCGCGGCCCGCGAAGGAGCCGGGCGAGAGGGTCTCGACGCGTGCCGCGAACTCGTACTCCCAGTCGGCGAGCCGCTTGGCGACACCGAGCGGTAAGGGCGTACTGCTGCCGGGGATGCAGGCGACGGTCTCCGAACAGGTGCCCACCTCCTGCTCAAGCAGCACCTGATGTGAGGCGCCGAGCAGCCTCAACTGCACATGGGCGCCTTCGAGTTCGACGTCCAGCACGCTGAGCGCAGGGAGCGGCTCCCGCCCCAGCGCCCAGGCGAGGTCGGACGCGCGCGTGTCGGTGTACGAGGTCTTGAGGGTCGTGAGCATGGGTCGGCTCCGCAAACACGCAGTGGAGGTTGGGCCGGTACGCACCGGGACGCGCCGGAAGGCACACCGCTGAGGCTGTTCGCCGGCTTACTGCCCACGAGTCGTCCGAGGGCTGATTTGACGCTTAAGAGGGAATCATGGACGGGAGCGCTGCCACAGCGTTTTTACCCAACTTCGTAGGGTTTCCATCCCCCCGAGGGCCCCACAGTTCAACTGTTCTCCGTCGTCAACCCGTGGCGTACCGATCGTCAACGACAGAGCGCCCGGCGGCAATTACCACGACCGTCCCCGCAGGGACGGCGCGACCCGCCGGGCGCGTCCGCATGGACCAGCTGCCCCGTGTCAGCCGTCCCGTCGCAACTGTCCCGTGTCAGCTGCCGCCTCCTCCGCAGCCGCCTCCTCCGCCGCCTCCTCCTCCACCGCACGAGGAGCCGCCGCCGCAGGAAGCTCCACCGCCACCGTGGCCACCACCGCCCCACCAGCCGCCCGACGCGCTTGTCCCGCTCGTCCTGCTGTACCCGCTCGACCGCCGCGACCGGCCCGTACGCCCCCGCGCGCCGAACATCAGACCGAAGACGACGACCACCAACCCGGCCACCGCCACGAATGCGACGAAAGCCCCCATGGCACCTTCCCCTTCCGTTCCCCCGAGGCGCTGCACGCCGGGTGCGGCAGGCCTTGTAGGACAGGGAATGCCCCCGCCGCCACGGGCCCAAAGCAGACTTGAGGAAGTCCAGAGGTTCGGCGCAGGATGGCCGCCATGACCTCCACGGGAACCACCGGACGCCCGCTGCTCAACCGCCGGCTCGCCGAGTTCGGCACAACGATCTTCGCCGAGATGTCGGCGCTCGCGGTGAAGACCGGCGCGATCAACCTCGGCCAGGGCTTCCCCGACACCGACGGACCCGAGGAGGTCCGCGAGGCCGCGGTCCGCGCGCTACGGGACGGCCGCGGCAACCAGTACCCGCCGGGCCCCGGCGTCCCCGAGCTGCGTACCGCCATCGCCGATCACCAGCTCTCCCGCTACGACCTGTCCTACGACCCGGACCGCGAGGTCCTGGTCACGGCGGGCGCCACCGAGGCGATCGCGGCCTCGCTGCTCGCCCTGGTCGAACCGGGCGACGAGGTGATCGCCCTGGAGCCGTACTACGACTCGTACGCGGCGAGCATCGCCCTGGCGGGCGGCAGGCGCGTCCCGGTCACTCTGCGCCCGCACACCGACGCGGGGGGCGCCCGCTCCTTCCGCCTCGACCTCGACGAACTGCGCGCCGCGGTCACCGACCGCACCCGCCTGCTGCTCCTCAACACCCCGCACAACCCGACCGGCACGGTCCTCACCAGCGCCGAGCTCACCGCGATCGCCGAACTGGCCGTCGACCGCGACCTGCTCGTCGTCACCGACGAGGTCTACGAACACCTGGTCTTCGACGGCGAGCACGTCCCGCTCGCGTCCTTCCCCGGCATGCGCGACCGTACGGTCACCATCTCCTCGGCGGGCAAGACCTTCTCCTTCACCGGGTGGAAGGTCGGCTGGGTGACGGCGGCGCCGGACCTGGTCACGGCGGTCCGCACGGCCAAGCAGTACCTGACGTACGTCTCGGCGGGCCCGTTCCAGTACGCCGTCGCGGAGGCCCTGCACCTCCCCAACAGCTACTTCTCGAACGCCCGCGAAGACCTGCGCACCAAGCGAGACATCCTGGCCGACGGCCTCACGGCGGCGGGCTTCGAGGTCTTCCGCCCCCAGGGCACCTACTTCATCACCACCGACATCGCCGCCCTGGGCGAAAAGGACGGCCTCACCCTGTGCCGCTCCCTCCCCCAGCGGTGCGGCGTGGTCGCCGTACCCAACTCCGTCTTCTACGACGACCCGGAAGCGGGCCGCACCCAGGTGCGCTTCGCCTTCTGCAAACGCGCGGACGTGCTGCGCGAGGCGGCGGGGCGGCTCCGGCGCCTCTGACCTGTTGACCATGGTCATGTCTACTCGGCAGGCTGAACTCTCATGGTCCACAGGTCCACAGGTCCACTGGTCCGCAGGGAAAACGGGGGGAACGCTGCCGTGGCGTCGAGTAATAGGCCGAGCACCAGTCTGTACGTAGGGCCGCCGTCGGCGCCGGACCGGTACCGGCTGCGGCGGTCCATCGGACGCGGTGGCGAGGCCGTGCTCTACCTCGCCGAGCTCGAACTGTCCGGTGCGACCGAGCCCGTGGTGGTCAAGGTGCTGGACACCCGCACCACCATGACCACCGAGCAGTTCGCCAAGATCAGCGCCACCTGGAGCGAGCAGGCCGAGCTGCTGCGCTTCGTGCACCGGCTCGGCGTCGTCGGGGTCCGGGAGCACTTCGAGGGGGCGCCGCCGCACCCCGAGGGGCAGGCCGAGCAGAGTGCGGGGCGCTGCCTGTGCCTGGTGATGAACCACGTCGACGGTCTCGACCTGCGGGACTGGCGCGCCGAACGGACCTTCCAGACGCCCGCCGAGCGCCGGGAGGCGGTACGCAGCCTGGAGCAGCTGGCGGAGGTGCTGGACTGGCTGCACTCGGGCAGCGCCACTCCGTCGGGGCGCGCGGTGGTGCACGGCGATCTCTCGCCCGGCAACGTCATGGTGGACGCCGACGGGCAGTCCACGCTGGTCGACTTCGGGCTGAGCAAGCTCGCCCCCGAACACCAGACGGCCGAGGTGTGGTTCACGCCGGGCTTCGCCGCGCCCGAGGTGTACGAGGGCCGGCGCTCGGCCGCGGCGGACCGGTACGCCTTCGGTGCCATCGCCTACTTCCTGTTCAGCGGGGACACGCCACCGGGTGCGCCGGAGCAGTTGCGGGAGCGGTTCGCGGCCCTGCCGGAGCTCGACGGGCTGCCCGCGGAGCAGATCGCCGCCCTGCTGGCCCTGTTCGACGCGGACCCGGCCGGGCGGCCCGACTCCCTGGTGGGGTGGGTACGCCAGCTGCGCCGGGCCGTCATCACGACCACCACGACCACCGCGGCGTCGGCACGCGCGGCCACGGCTCCGGCTCCGGCCGCCGCCACGGCGGTGCCGCCTGCGCCGCCGCATCCGCCCACGCAGCTGGTCGGCTCCCCGGCACCGTCCACGCCAACCGCGCCGGGCCCGGAGCCGGAGCGGAAAGGCCGCCGCGCCCTCCCCTGGCTGGCCGCGGCCGCCGTGGTGCTGCTGGGCGTGGGCGCCTGGGCGGGCGCCCGCTTCGCCTCCGACGGCGACGCCGAGGGCGAGCCCCCGGCGAAGGCGGCGGTGACCCACACGGTGACGGCTACGCCCACGCCCGTACCCACACCCACGCCCACGCCCACGCCCACGCCCACCGCGTCCGAGGAGCCAGACGAACAACCTGACGAAGAAGTGGCGGACTCCGGCACCCTGTCGCTGACCGACTTGGAACTGCTCGATGGCAAGGCGTGGTTCTCTCAGGGCAGCGCCACCATCGACACCGAGGAGTTCCCCGAGGCCCTCATCGCCGACTTCAACAACGTGTGCAGCGGCAGCAAGTCCGCCACGTACCACCTCGGCCGCTCGTGGTCCTCGCTGGACTTCACCACGGGGCTCACGGAGACCTCGAAGGACCGGCCGATGAAACTGATCGTGCACGGCGACAACAAGGTGCTGCTGAGCAAGACCCTCGTTCTCGGCAAGGCCGAAAAGGTCGACCTCGATGTCTCGGGCGTCCTGCGGCTCCGCATCACCTCCACCCCGGCGTCAGAGGACTGCGCGACACGGATCGCCCTTGGCGCCCCCACTCTCACGAAATAGACGAGGGGCCCGGCCGATGTGTCGGCCGGGCCCCACGCCCCGGGTCAGAACCCGCTCAGTCCTCGTCGTCGGGCTTCTCCGCCGAGTCGATCTCGTCGACCAGACCGAGGTGCTCCAGCAGCCAGCGGTCGAACTCGATCGCGGCNGCCCGGCCGATGTGTCGGCCGGGCCCCTCGCCACGGTTCAGAACCCGCTCAGTCCTCGTCGTCGGGCTTCTCCGCCGAGTCGATCTCGTCGACCAGACCGAGGTGCTCCAGCAGCCAGCGGTCGAACTCGATCGCGGCCCGCACCCAGCTGACCGTCGAGGAGACGAAGTGCTCCAGGCTGACGCCGGTGCCGATCAGCATCTGCGCCTCGCCGATCAGCCGGACGGTGGTGGGCTCGCCCTCCTGCTCGTGGGTGTGGCTGTAGACCTTGGGCCACAGGGTGCGCCGGTTCCAGTCGTCGATCGCGTCCAGGATCTGCGCCTTGGACTCGATCGCGTGCGGGCGGTCGTAGAACGTACGCACGGAGAAGACCTGCTGGTCACCCTCGCCGCGGAACATGAAGTACGTGCGGAAGTTCTCCCACGGCGCCGCGAGGTCACCCTCTTCGTCGACGACGTGCTTGAGCTCCATCTGGTCCAGGAGCTGCTTGACCAGGTCCTGGTCGGGGACGACGGGGCCCGCCGGTCCTGAACCCTGCTGAGGGTCGGGCTGTGCCCCGAAATTCGGAATCGAGGACGGGTCGATGCTCACGTGCTTGGTCCCTTCGTACGGATTCCGCCATCCTCCCCCATGCCGGGCGGGGTGCCGCAACCCTGGACGGGAAAAGGCCGAGTTTCAGCGCCAAGCCGAAAGGCCGGGTTAGCCAGGATGGCGGGGATAGCCGGGATGGCCGGGACAGGCCCCGACAGGCGGACAGGCCCGTCCCGGCCCGGACAGGCCTAGAGGGGCTTCTTCATCTCGACTCCCGTCGCCGGGCCCACCAGCAGCCCGTCCCCCGCCACATCCACCCGTACCGTGTCCCCGTCCGTGACCTCGCCCGCGAGGATCTCCTTGGCGAGCCGGTCGCCGATCGCCGTCTGGATGAGGCGCCGCAGCGGCCGCGCCCCGTACGCCGGGTCGTTGCCCTCCTCGGCCAGCCAGGCCAGCGCGGCCGGGGTGACGTCCAGGGTGAGCCGGCGCTCGGCCAGGCGCTCGGCGAGGCGGTTGATCTGGAGCTCGGCGATGTGCGCCAGCTCGTCCTTGTCGAGTGCCGAGAAGACCACGAGGTCGTCGAGCCGGTTGAGGAACTCGGGCTTGAAGGAGGCCCGTACGACCCCCAGGACCTGCCGCTTCTTCTCGTCCGCCGGGGTGAGCGGATCCATCAGGTACTGGCTGCCGAGGTTCGACGTCAGGACGAGGATGGTGTTGCGGAAGTCGACCGTCCGCCCCTGCCCGTCGGTCAGCCGTCCGTCGTCGAGCACCTGCAGCAGGATGTCGAAGACCTCGGGGTGCGCCTTCTCGACCTCGTCGAGGAGTACGACGCTGTACGGGCGCCGGCGTACGGCCTCGGTGAGCTGGCCGCCCTCCTCGTACCCGACATAGCCGGGCGGCGCGCCGACCAGCCGGGCGACGCTGTGCTTCTCGCCGTACTCGCTCATGTCGATCCGGACCATGGCCCGCTCGTCGTCGAAGAGGAAGTCCGCGAGCGCCTTGGCGAGCTCGGTCTTGCCGACGCCGGTCGGGCCGAGGAAGAGGAAGGAACCCGTGGGCCGGTCCGGGTCGGCGATCCCGGCGCGGGTACGCCGTACCGCGTCGGAGACGGCCTGTACGGCCTCGCTCTGCCCGATGAGCCGCCTGCCGAGCTCCTGCTCCATCCGCAGCAGCTTCTGCGTCTCGCCTTCGAGGAGGCGTCCGGCGGGGATGCCGGTCCAGGAGCCGACCACATCGGCGATGTCGTCGGGACCGACCTCGTCCTTGACCATGGTGTCCTTGGCGACCTCCTGCTCGGCGGCCGCGGCCTCCTCCAGCTCTCGCTCCAGGCCGGGAATCTGGCCGTAAAGCAGCTTGGACGCGGTGTCGAAGTCGCCGTCGCGCTGCGCCCGTTCGGCCTGCCCACGGAGCTCGTCCAACTGCTCCTTCAGCGCACCGACGCGGTTGAGGGAGGTCTTCTCCTTCTCCCAGCGCGCGGTGAGCCCGCGCAGCTCCTCCTCCTTGTCGGCGAGGTCGCGCCGGAGCTTCTCCAGGCGCTGCCTGCTGGCGGCGTCCGACTCCTTGCCGATCGCCAGCTCCTCCATCTTCAACCGGTCGACGGCACGCTGGAGCTCGTCGATCTCCAGCGGCGAGGAGTCGATCTCCATACGGAGCCGGGACGCGGCCTCGTCGACCAGGTCGATGGCCTTGTCCGGCAGGAAGCGGGAGGTGATGTAGCGGTCGGAGAGCGAGGCGGCGGCGACCAGGGCGCTGTCCGCGATCTGGACCTTGTGGTGGGCCTCGTAGCGCCCCTTGAGCCCGCGCAGAATGGCGATGGAGTCCTCTACGGTCGGCTCGGCGACCAGCACCTGCTGGAAGCGGCGCTCCAGGGCGGGGTCCTTCTCGATCCGCTCGCGGTACTCGTCGAGCGTGGTGGCGCCGACCATGCGCAGCTCGCCTCGGGCGAGCATCGGCTTCAGCATGTTGCCCGCGTCCATCGCCGAGTCCCCACCGGCACCGGCCCCCACCACCGTGTGCAGCTCGTCGATGAACGTGATGACCTGCCCGTCGCTCCCCTTGATCTCGGAGAGGACGGTCTTCAGCCGCTCCTCGAACTCACCGCGGTACTTGGCTCCGGCCACCATCGCGCCGAGGTCGAGCGAGACCAGCCGCTTGTCGCGCAGCGACTCCGGTACGTCGCCCTTGACGATCCGCTGGGCGAGCCCTTCGACGACGGCGGTCTTGCCGACGCCCGGCTCGCCGATCAGCACCGGGTTGTTCTTGGTCCGCCGGGAGAGCACCTGCACCACGCGCCGGATCTCCTGGTCCCGCCCGATGACCGGGTCGAGCCTGCCCTCGCGCGCGGCGGCGGTGAGGTCGGTGCCGAACTTCTCCAGGGCCTTGTACTGCCCCTCCGGGTCGGGTGTCGTCACCCGGCGCCCTCCCCTGCTCTTCTCGAACGCGTCCAGCAGCTTCTTGGCGCTGGCTCCCTGCTGGGAGAGTACGTCCCCGGCCTGCCCGCCCTTGGCGGCGATACCGATGAGCAGGTGCTCGGTGGAGAGGTAGTCGTCCCCGAGCTCCTTCGCGCGCTGCGCGGCGTCCGCGATGACGGCGAGCATCTCGCGGTTCGGCTGCGGCGGTGCGACAGTGGAACCGGTCACGCTGGGCAGCCCGGCGAGCACCCGCTCGGCGCCGGACCGCACGGCGACCTGGTCGGCCTCGACGGCGGCCAGCAGATCGATGATGTTCTCGTTGTCCTGCCCTTCGAGCAGGGCGAGGAGCAGATGCGTGGGGGTCAGATCCGGATGTCCTCCGGACACGGCCCGGCTGGTGGCCGCGTTGATCGCGTCCCGGCTCCGGTTCGTCAGCTCGGCGTCCACGTGCGGCACTCCTCCTTACCCGGGGAGGGGCTCCCTCCACCCTGACTGGTCTGACTCAACCAACGTACACAAAGTTGAGTCTATTCCACTCAAGGCCGAACGCCAGCCGGGGGCGGGAGACAGAGGCACGGGCCAGGGGCGCGAGACGGGGCGCGATCTGGGGGCACGCAAACGCACAGCGGCGCCATCGCGTTCAGGTCCACGATGGCGCCGCTGCGGGGGGAGCGCCTGAGCGATCAATAACGACGGGGGAATCGCGTCAGGCGCTGCGGGGGGTGGCGGAGCTGGTCAAGGGTTCGACGAGCTGATGGTCACGCTGGTCGAGGTTCACAAAGATCATTCCGTAGCGGATGGCACAGCGCACGGGGTGCGGTGCGCCTCTCGGTCGACGCAGGCAGCGATAGGCCCGTATGTCGTCGTCGTCCTCGTCTCGCGCGACCACGATCGGCTGCCCGAGGAGGGTGACCATCAACGAGTCGCCTGGGCGGGGCAGCGCCGTGACGAGATCGATGAAGTGCCACCCTGAGCGGTAGGCGGTGGCCATTTCACGACGAAAGGAGCGGTCGTCAGGTGGTGTCGTCATGCGACCGACCCCGTCGACGAGTTTGCGACAGCATCGGACGAGCCCGAAGCCCATATCGGGTCCTTCGCGACCGAGACCGACTGCCATATCGGGTCCTGCGCGGCCGCGACTGGCTTCGACTCCCAGATCGGGTCCGCGGGCGCCGCGACGCCCACAGCGGCCGCCGCAACAAAGGCGATAGCAAGCACCGAGCGAAGCGTTTTCTTGGACATGGGCGGCTTCGACCTCACTTGATTGTTTTTGCTCCCCCGCAGTCACGACAATGGCTCAGTCCTTGCGGTTTCACCACTGAGTACGTGCATCATGTTCCTGAATTTCATGAGCCTGGGGGGTGTTCAAATGCGGGCAAACAGTGACGATGCGATGCATCCGCATGGTCACCTGGAGTTGTGCGAGGAAGGGACCCGCCTCTACGCGAGCGCGCTGCGCACCGGGCGAATCGCCAGGTCCGAAGTGGCAGCGACGCCCTGCCTCATAGACCTCGCCCTGCTGCACCCGGACCCCGATGACGCAGCGTGGCTGCGTCCGGTTCCCCCCACTGCCGCGTTGGCTCAACTCCTGCTCCCCCTTGAGGAGGAGATACAGGAGCGTCGGCGACTGACGATCGCGCTCAGTGGCACCTTTGAGCCCTTCATGGCTATCAGCGCCCAGAACCCGTCGACCACGCACGCCATCACCGTCCTCGAAGGCATCCACCGAATCGACGATTCGCTGAGTCGCGCCACGGCCGAGTGCTCCAAAGAGTTGCTCACCCTCCAGCCGGGTGGCGGCCGCAGCCCCGACATCCTCAGCCGCGCCCTGGAGCGCGTCCAGCCCCTGCTGGCCCGAGGCGTGCGGGTACGGACTCTGTACCAGCACACAGCTCGCCACAGCCAGGGCATCCAAGCCTACAAAGAACGGGCCGGCTCCGAGCAGATGGAGATCCGCACGCTTGAGCAGCTGATCGACCGCCTGATCATCATCGACCGCAAGGTGGCCTATGTCCCCGCGCGCGAAGACGGCCTGGTCGCGCTCGAACTGCGCCACCCTGGCCTGGTGGAGTACCTCGCAGCCGTCTTCGAGGAGTTCTGGAACCGAGCCATCCCGCTGGACGACCATCTCCCCCACGTCCGTACCCCCGACGGAATCACCGGAATACAGCGCTCCATAGCCCGGCTCCTCATCGAAGGCCACGTTGACGACGCCATCGCCCGCCGCCTCGGAATGAACGTCCGCACCTGCCGCACGCACATCGCCAAGCTCGCCGCCACACTCGGCAGCGGCAGCCGCGCCCAACTCGGCTACCTCATCGCACAATCAGGGATTCTGAACCAGAGCGAGTGAACGTGAGAGGAACAGACGTGCCCGCGCGGCCTCATGCTCACCACGGAGTCGAGGAACTCTGTGACGTCGGCTCAAGTCTGTACGCCCGCGCGCTGGACGAGGGTCGCATCCATCGGCAAGACGCTGAAGCAGCGCCTTGCTTGATCGACTTCGGTCTGCTGCACCCCGACATCGCGGACATGCGGTGGTTACGGCCCACCGCCCCTGCCGTAGCGCTCCCCCGTCTACTGCGAACCATCGAGCAAGACATCGCCAGGCAGCGCCGTCGCGAGGCGGAGCTGGCCAGGACGTTCGAACCCCTCATCGCACGCGCGGCCAACCACGCCTCCTCCCCCAGTACATCGATGGTCAACGTGCTGGAGGGGCTCACCAGAATCACGTCAGCCATCAACCAGGCCCTGGACTTGTCCTGCCAGGAAATGCTCACCATCCAGCCCGGCGGTGCGCGTCCGCCCGGGCTACTCGCCGAAGTCCGGCCCCGAGTCCAAGACCTGCTCGACCGAGGTGCCCGTCAACGCACTCTCTATCAGCACACGGCACGCCACGCCCCGGCGACGTTGGCGCACTACGAGCAGCTGCACGGCGACGTGGAGGTCCGCACGCTTGACGAAGTCACCGAGCGGCTCATTATCTTCGACCGAACCGTGGCGTTCATCCCTGCGAGCGAAGACCGTTCCGTCGCCCTAGAGCTGCGACAGCCGGCCCTGGTCACCCACCTCGTCACGCTCTTCGAGCGACTGTGGCGACTGGGCACCCCCATGCACCCCCTCGCTGCCAAGCTACCCTCGACCAACGGCATCACCACACGGCAGCGCGCCATCGCCGAACTCCTCATCGAGGGGCACGCCGACAAGGCCATAGCCGACCGTCTCGGCATGAACATCCGCACAGTCCGTGCCCACATCGCCAAGCTCAGCAGCATTCTCGGCAGCAGCAGTCGCACCCAACTCGGCTATTTGATAGCCCGGTCAGAACTTCTTGACCAGACCCAGTGAGGGTTTCTCGGCGATCAAGGTCGCCAGGCGTTGTTGAGGAGGAGGACAGCCTGGGTAATGGTGCCGATCCGGTTCGGGCTGAGGGTGACGTACTGCAGGGTGCACCAGCGTTGTTTGAGCTCGGCCATGGCCCGCTCGACGGGGAAGCGGAGTCCGCGGTGGAGCTTGTTGGAGGTCTCGTTGCCGAGGCCGAGGACTCCGGGTAGGTCGGGGTGTTTCCTGAAGGGAATCTGCAGCCCGCCGCCTGCGCGGATGTAGCCGATGTCGGCCAGGACGGGGAGGCCGCTGCGGACCGCCGGGTAGAGCGATGGCAGTGCAGGCGGCGGCCAGGTCGTGGACGCTGCCCGGCTCGACGTCGGACACCCACAACGGGGTGCCGTCCGGGGCGGCGAGGAACTGCACGTTACCGGCGAAGTCTTGATGCGGATCGAGTACCACAGGTCGGTTCCGCGTTCGGTCCCACCGGTCACACGGTCACAGCGGACGAGGGTGTCGTCCAACACGACGAACGGCAACCCGTTGGCACGGCATTGCTTCAGGACCTCGACCAGGTCGGGCACCTCGGCGGCGAGAACATCGATGCCTTCGCCAAGGTAACGGTAGGCAGTGGCCTGGGAGATGCCCGCGTCGCGGGCCAGACAGTGCACACAGACGTGATCGCGGAACCAGCGCAACACCACCACGGCCTGCCGGAACGAGCCCAGGGCTCGTGAGCGACTGGGTGTGCCGAGCGCACGACGGTGAACGGCCAGCAACCGGGCCAGGTACTGGACGACCGGCCGCGGAACATCGAGCATGGCAGAGTACGGCATCACGTGAAACCTCTTACAGAAGGCACGAGTTGCGGACACGACCCGTCCTACCGGGGCCTTCACACGCTGTTCAGGGCACAGACCGGACTCTCGGACCGCCCTCGAGTACTCGCTCGATCAACCTCACTGAGAAAACCTCGGTAGCCCTTAGCGCGGCGGCACGTCCAACCCCGCCCGCGCAATAAGGACGCCCAACTGCGCCCGCGTCGTACTCCCCAGCGCCTCCGCCAGCTTGGCGATGTGGTGGCGACACGTACGCACACTGATGCCGAGCCGCGCCGCCACCTCGGTATCCATCTGACCCTCCGCCAGGAGAGCCGCGATCGCATGCTCCCGACGGCTGACGCCCGCTACGTCTGTCCGCACCGGAGGCTGTTCCGCCAGCGGCACACCTAGATGCCACAGTCGCTCGAAGATGACGGCGAGGAACTCGACGAGAGCAGGCTGACGCAGCTCCAAGGCGAGAGTGCGCTCGGCATTGGCCGGGATGAACGCGACAGTCCGGTCGAAGATCAACAGTCGCTCGGTGACTTCGTCGAGCGTCCGGATTTCGCTGCCTCTCCCCTGCCCCCGCACCGCCTCCAGGTAGTGGTGCAGCCCCCGGCCATGCCGTGCCACATGCGTGTACAGCGACCGTATCCGAACACCACGCCGCTGCAGGTCCAGCGCCCGGGGCAACGCGGCCATCAGATCCTTCTCGGGCCGGATACCGCCCGGCTGCACACTCAGCAACTCGGAGTCACAGGCTGCGTTGGCCTCGTCCAGGACCTCGTTGATGCGAGGTATGCCCTCCAGCACCCTGATCGGCTCCCGCACCGCCCTCGGCGCCGCCCCCTCAACCCTCGCGAAGCGGGCGAACGCGGCCGCCCCCGCCGCCGTACGACGGTGCGCCGCGGCCAACTCCCCCTGGACGTCCCGCAGCAGGCGTGACATCACCTCGCCCGGGCTTGTCGGCACGAGCCACTCCGCACCACCGCCCGGATCGGGATGCAGCAGCGCCAGGTCGATCAGGCAGCCGGCCTCACCCACGTCCGCGCGCGAGACGCGCCCCGCGCGCAGCGCCTGGGCGTACACCCGCTCCCCGGCTTCACACAGCTCACCAACCCCGTGCCGGTGCGCCACCAGCTCATCCCCCGCCGCTGTCGACACCCCCTGGGCCCATGCTGGCAGGCACCCCGACCGAACGGGGGAAGTCGACCGGGGTGCCGGTAACCACGATGCACCGCCGACGCCCGCCACAACACCGTCATGTTGCTGCATGTCACGAAGAGGACGCCGGGACAACCACCCCAATTCCACCGATTCCGGAACCTCGTGCACCGCCGACGGCTCAGGCGCGGCGCGGTCCCGTGATCGCCTCGGTGATCGTGAAGCCCTTCGCAGGGCCTTCGGCGATAGTCACCTCGGTGCCGTACGAGACGCGGTGCACTCCGACCCAGTCCGCCTTCTCGGGACGGGGCTCGGTGAGGACGGTGACCGTCCCTTGGTTGTCGTAGTCGTCGACGATCACGTAGACGGGGATCTCGGCCCGCGCGTACTCGCGGCGCTTTCGGGCCCGGTCCCGCCGGCGGCACTCGTGGCCGGGAGAGACCACCTCGATGATCAGGCCGACAGCGGATGCCCTGACTCCGACCCCTTCTTCGTCACCGTGGGGTTCCAGGTTCCTGGGCGCGACCAAGACGTCGGGAATCCAGGTCTTCCGACCGCGAACCACATTGGTGTCGTTGTACGCCGCGTACTCGCTGTCGGCGAGAACGGGGACCAGCGCGTCCCGCAACCGGTTGACGACCTGGGCATGGGACAAGCGGCCAGTGGGTGACACCTCGATGGCTCCCTCGATGATCTCAGCGCGGTAGCCCTCGGGGAGTTCCATGGCCTTCCATGCCTGCCACAGGACCTCGTCCCGTTCAACAGCAGGGGTGGACCCGGAATCGACCTCGGTCACGGTCTCTGACATGGTCTCGGGCCTCTCGTGCGCAAGAGCGGTCATGGCGGCACCTCCTCTCAAGTGTGGGCTTGGCGTCCTTGCGGCACAAGCAACGCGATCACGGTAGGTACGTCGACTGGGCTGACCAGGGGAATCGGCCCCTGGTCACCCGATGCGGTGAGGGCGGAAGGATTCACCGCCGCCACCGCCCACCGCGCGGCCCAGCTCGAACCAGACCCCCTTCGCATACCGCCCCGCACGGCCGTCCGCGACGCCCCACCGGTCCGCGACCTCGCCGACGAGGGTGAGACCCCGGCCCCAGCAGGTGGCGACGGCCGGGCAGGGGGTGACCGGCAGGTCGGGGCACTCGTCGAAGACGGTCAGGCGGAAGCGGGCGGGGGTCAGCCAGAGCCGCAACATGGCGGAACCCTTGGTGTGCAGGTGCACATTGGTGACAAGCTCGGAGGTGCAGAGGGTCGCGGGCAGGACGAGGGGTTCGCGACCGAGCGTCGTGAGTACGCCGCGCACGAAGTCCCGACAGACCTTGGGGCAGGTCGCCCCGGCCGGGGCGAAGAGGCTGTACTCGTAGGTGAGTTGGGTGGGGCAGTGCGGGACGCGGGGTTGGTCGTCGTCGGATGGCATGACGGTGCTCCCGTCAGGAGTTGGGGTTCGGGCGCCCCACGCCGGGCGATGGCGGTGCTCACGCGTGCCTGGTGGGCAGGGTGAGTGCTCTGTCGGCTTACGGGCAGGGGGAGTTGAGCGGTTTCGGTGAGTGACCGGCGCCACACTCAAGGTAGGGATGTACGGCACACATGCGCAACCTGATCCACGGAATCAGTGGACCAACTCCCCCTACCAGGCGCAGACTTTGGCCAGACCAGCGAGGAGACACCCCTTGGGAATGCGCACCACCATCAGCGAACGCCAGCGCCGACTCGGGTACGAGCTCAGGAAGCTACGCGAGCAAGCAGGGCTGTCCGCCGGAGAGGCCGCCGAGCGGATCGACATGGGCCGTGGCCAGCTCAGCCACATCGAGGCCGGCCGCACCTCGATCCTGTCGGACCGGCTTCGCGACCTCTGCCGGGCTCTGGGATGCGAAAGTGTGCCCTATATCGATGCCCTCGTTGCGATGTCCGAAGCCAGCGGCAAGGGTTGGTGGAGCAGCTACAAGGGCAGCGTCGGCGCGGCGGCGATGAACCTCGCCGAACTGGAAGCCGGCGCCACGTGCCTCCGAAACCACGAGACCCTCTTCGTCCCTGGCCTGCTTCAGACCGAGGGGTACATCCGCACGGTCTTCTCCAACCCCATGCTGGACGTCCGGGACATCGATGAGGCAACCGCCTTCCGCCTCGAGCGACAGGCCATCCTGACTGCCGAGAACCCACCAACCCTGCATGCCGTGATCCATGAGGCCGCACTGCACATGCGGTTCGGCGGGACATCAGTCCTGCGCGCCCAACTACTCCACCTCATCGACATGGCCCAGCTGCCCAACGTCACCGTGCAGATCTTCCCGTTCGAGGCCGACCTGGATGCCGCACTCAGCGGCACGTTCCTCCACGTAATCCCATCAGTTCAAGAGCTGAGCTCTGTCGTACTGGACCATCCCGCTGGACCGCTATACCTGGCCGACGACGAGCACCTTGCCTTGTACGGCAATATGTTCGACCGTCTAGGGGAGCGCGCGCACGCGCCGATCGGTGTGCCCGCCGCCCCTGAGTCACTTGCGGCGAAGGACTCCTTGGCCCTGATCCAGCACCTGCTCTACACCCTCTAGGAGACCCAGAATGTCCAGCCTGAACTGGCAGAAGTCATCGTTCAGCGGTGGACCGGAGAGCAACTGCCTGTATCTCACCGCCATCCCGGACGGCTCCATCCACCTCCGTGAGAGCGACACCCCGAGCGCCGTCCTGACGACCACGTCCGGCACCCTCGCCGCCCTCCTGCGCTCCCTCGCCAGCGACGCTGACAACGTCGCGGATCCGTCTCGGCCGAGCCGGTCGTAGTCGACCTCGGTGAGGCAACCCACGCCGCGCTCGACGCTCACAGCCCTACGGCTACACACAGTCGCCCGCCAAGCCCGACGGCTGGGCATCACCCGCATGGCCCGGAAGAAGGACAACGTCAGCCCCAGCGCCACCGCCGGGCCCGTCAGCCCAGCTCGTCACCACCGCCGGAGCAGACTCCTCACGCGCCAGGGTGTCACCCAGTAGGCAATCATCCCCGCGACCAGCAGCCCCAGACTGATCCCGAGACCCATCGGCCGCTCGGCCACCGGCGCGTGGGTGAAGTCCCACCACGGGTAGCCGCCCGCGCCATCCTCGACGCCCCAGTAGCCGACGACGCAGAGCACCTGTGCGGGCAGGATCCAGCACTGCCGCCAGCCGAGCAGTCGTCCGCCCAGCAGCCCCAGCCCGGTCCAGCCCGGCAGAGCGACAGCCATGACCTCCAGCACCCGGCCTTCCACAGACACGGCGCAGACGCCCGTGAAGACGGCCATGCTCGTGGCCCACAGCACCGTCAGCCGCCACGCCCTCCCGCGGTGAAAGCGGGCGGTGCCGACCGCCTCAAGACCTGCCATGCGGCTGTGCAAGGACAGCAGCGGCAGGACTCCCGCGAACATGGCGAGCATCCGCCAGCCCGGAGTTCCCGCACCCCGCGCACCCTCCACGGTAGGCAGGGGCGTCGTCCTGTCCCCCAGCCAGGCCACGGCGAGTCCGACAAGCAGGACCACGAGCAGGATGCTCCCCGGCCGCCGCACGCCGCACGGCGGGTGAAAGCGCCCGCCCGGACGACCGGGCCGCCAAGCCGACGGCATCGCCCCGGTGTCCGTGCCGTCGCGGATGTCAGTCACAGTACTTCTCGAGGACGCGCCGCACTGTCGCCGTGGCCCACGCCCTCTGCTCCGACTCGGGCCGGTCAGCCATCTCCTTGCCCGTTTCCACGGCTTTCGCCTGCGATGCCGCCATTCCGGTCTCGAAGTACTCCGGCTCACCGCCACCGGCCAGCCGCTTCTCAAGCCACCGCTCCAAGGCGAGGATCGAGTGATCGTCGGCCTTCGACTGAGCCTCATAGCCATGGTCCTGGCAGTCCTCGAAGGTCTGCCTGCTGATCGCGCTCGTCACACCGTCAGCCAACGCCCATACGGAACCACTGTCCAGGTCGAAGTCACCGCCGGACCACCCGCGGTCCACGTAGACGAGGCCGAGGGAGTGCACCGCTTCCGGCATGGCCAGTTCCGGCGGCAGGTGCTCGGCCCGGGCCAAC
Source organism: Streptomyces sp. E11-3 (assembly GCF_046540415.1). NCBI lineage: Bacteria > Bacillati > Actinomycetota > Actinomycetes > Kitasatosporales > Streptomycetaceae > Streptomyces > Streptomyces sp. E11-3. The sequence goes on from NZ_JAZGRL010000001.1 coordinate 3,492,488, forward strand.
ACGTCCTGGGCCATCGTCTTGTACTTCCGTTCCTCGGGCCACAGGCAGATCTCGACGCGGCCCTTGACGCAAGCGGCCGATCCGGAGCCGTGCCGCTCGTCGATGACCGGGCTGGCGACGGATGCCGCGGTCGCGGCGAGCGCCAGGACGACGGCAAGTCCCGGGAGCGGCCTGACGCGCGTGATCCGCGGACCGTACGGCAGCCAGAGGCAGGCGACGAGCAGCAGCAGTGCCGCCGCCGTGCGCAGGGCTATCTCCAGCAGGTCTGGCTGCAACCGGGCCGGGCCGTTCACCACGGCGATGTCGGTGTCGACCGCCATGACAACGAGCAGCCAGGCGAGCGCACCGGCCGCCGGGCCCCAGCGTGTGGACAGCAGCCGCCCGACGACCCAGCCCAACCCCGTGGCCGTCAGCAGGCTTGAGACACCGATCAGCAGATATCCCAGGTACTGGGTGAAGCCGGGTGGCCATGAGGACGCGGTGACCGCGAAGCAGACGGCCTGCCCCACCAGGTACGGCACGAGGAAGACGCACAGGACCACGGCGAGGCGCGGCAGTTCAGCCCGTGGTCCGGGCCGGGGCATCGCGCTCAGGGTCTCCGCCACCTCGGTCGGCCGACGCAGCGCGGCGGTCCACGCGGCCCCGGCCGCGGCGAACACGCCCAGATAGAGAGTGGGTATCTGCCCCGCGGCGCCGGTGTCTCCCCACAGCCCGTGCCAGAAGCCGTCGCGGGTGAGGATGAGGGCGAGGTCGAGAACGACCAGGGGGATGACCAGCCACCGCAAGGGGGAGTAACGCAGCGCCAGAAGGAAGGAGGTCACAGCTCCCGCTCTCCTTCCGGCAGCAGTTCCATGTAGGCACGCTCCAGCGGAGTGTGTCCGGCTGCGCCGTCACCGGCCCGGTCCGCCATCTCGGACACCGCGCCGTTGAAGAGGACCCGCCCGCTGTGCAGGACGACGACGCGGTCGCACGCGGCGGCCACGTCCTCGATCATGTGCGTGCTCAGCAGGACGGTGGTTTCGGTGAGTCCGGCGAGTATCCGGCGGAACTGCAGACGCTGGCGCGGGTCCAGGCCCACGGTGGGCTCGTCGAGGATCACCAGGCCCGGCTCACCGACGATGGCCCACGCAATCCCCGCACGCTGCCGCATGCCGCCGGAGAGCCGGGACATCCGCTCGCGCGCCCGGTCCGTCAGGTCGACCTGGCGCAGCGCCCGCTCCACGGCCTGGGACCGGTGCTCGTCAGCCACCTCACGCATCCACGCGCCGTACTCGACAAAGTCACGCACCCGCATGCCTGGGTCCCATCCGAACCGCTGCGGTAAGTAGCCGATCCGGCGGCGGATGTGCCGCGCGGTCTTCTCGCCGTCGATGGTCGCGCCGTCGAGAGCGATACGCCCGCGCAGCGGGGGCTGCACCGTGGCCAGGGTTCGCATCAAGGTCGACTTGCCCGCGCCGTTGGGCCCGAGGAGCCCCGTCACGCCAGGCCGGAGGTCGAGGTCGAGGTCGTCGAGGACCACACGCCCGGGGTAGCCCTGACGCAGGTCGGAAATATGAACGTCCATATGAGTCCATCACCGTGGTGGGTAAACTGGAGACGCAGCCCGTCTGCCCGCAGCTCCAATGCGGGCAGACGGGCCGTTACTTCAGGCCGCCTGCGGCGGTGCGAGGCTCACTGCCAGAAGTAGGTCACTCCGGTGTTCACCTTGAACCGGCAGTCCGAGCCGTCGTACGTCGCGGTGCTGTACTTCGCACGCCAGTGCGTCATCCGCTTGTCGGTCTGCCAGCTGCATGCGGCAGTGGTCTCGTAGGTGCCGGCGTAGCCCGCACCGGGGCTGCTGCACTTCTGGTCCCAGTCGGTGTTGTAGTAGCGGCCGAAGCAGTTGTGGACCTTGTTGCTGTCGGTGTACGCGGTAGCCTGCGGTGCGGCGATCGCCGCGATGCCTCCCACCACGAGGAGCGCCGTGGTGGTCGCCGCCACGCGTGCTCGGATTGCTGAGTTGTTCAGCATGAAGAAACCTTCCTCCTAGGATTGTCGATCCCCAGTTCACTCCACCCTTGCGCGAGCAACTTCACGCACCTCATGCCATGAAGTTGCCTTGCGAGCACACAGGTAGTAGCCCCAATGACGATGCATCAGCAACCGCGCGACCGCTACCGTCATCTTGTTGCATCACACCAAGCGGGGTACATGACAAGCGCGAATGAATCGGGCAAGTGTTACATCGCGAGCAAATCTGACTGTCTTGAAGGAATCCAATACCACCTATGAACGACACAGCATCGATACCGGCTCGCATCCCACCCCCCGTCCACGACGACCGGTTCGGTGAGGTCACCGTCCAACTGGCGGCGGAACAAGGCGAGCTGGTGGTCGAGGGCGAGCTGATACCCCGGGTCACGCTGCGCCGTGACCCAGCGGCCGACGTGGATGAGCAAGTGGCCATCGGGACGCGTGAGGCCGCGCGGCTCAGGCTGACCGTGGGTGGGGCTGAGGCGGTGCTGCGGCTCGGGAAGGGCGGGATCAGTCGGCGGTCCTATCGGGTCGACGTGGAGCACGACGGGGTCCGGTACCGGCTGGTGCCGGACTCTGTGCCCAGTAGTCGGCTGACCCGGGACGGGGCGTACGTCGGGGACTTCCTGTCCGACGGGGACGGGCGGGTGATCGCCGAGTGGCGCGAGGGCAGTGACGTACGGCCGACCGACGCGGCCGTCGGGTACGCGCTGGCCGCCGCGTTCGGGACGGGCGGGCAGCCCTGGTGGATGATGGCGGCCGATGCCGTGAGTTCCGCGCTGCCCTGAGCAGCGAAGAGCGGGGCCGAGGAGCGCACTCGCTCCTCGGCCCCGCTCCGAGCTGTCAGCTCACCGCGCTACTCGCGCCGCTTGGGCGGGCGCCAGACCACCAACGCGCTGGTCTGGTGCGCCTCCTGATACGGCACCAGGTCGCNGGCGCCCCCCCCCCCCCCCCCCCCCCCGCTCCGAGCTGTCAGCTCACCGCGCTACTCGCGCCGCTTGGGCGGGCGCCAGACCACCAACGCGCTGGTCTGGTGCGCCTCCTGATACGGCACCAGGTCGCGCCGGTACGACGCGTGGACCTGCGCCTCGCGCTGCTGCATCGCCGCCGCCGCGCCCTCGACCGCGGCCGAGAGCTCCGCCACCCGGGACTGCAGCGCGGCGACCTGGTTCTCCAGCTCGATGATGCGCTTGATGCCCGCCAGGTTGATGCCCTCGTCCTGCGACAACTGCTGGACGGTGCGCAGCAGTTCGATGTCGCGGGCGGAGTACCGGCGGCCCCGGCCCGCGGTGCGGTCCGGGGAGACCAGGCCCAGGCGGTCGTACTGCCGCAGGGTCTGCGGGTGCAGGCCGGACAGCTGGGCGGCCACCGAGATCACGTAGACGGGTGTTTCGTCGGTGAGCTGGTACGGGTTCCTACGGCGGCCGTCCATCGCGTCATGCTCCCTTCGCGGCCTGGAACAGTTCTGCCCGCGGGTCCTCGCCCGCGGTCGCCTTGCGGTAGGCCTCAAGCGCCGTACGGGCGTCGGTGTCCAGGTCCTTGGGCACCGTCACCTCGACGGTGACCAGCAGGTCGCCGCGGGTGCCGTCCTTGCGGACCGCGCCCTTGCCGCGGGCCCGCATCGTACGGCCGTTGGGGGTGCCAGGCGGCAGTTTCAGGGTGACCGGGGGGCCGCCGAGTGTCGGCACCTTCACCTCGCCGCCGAGCGCCGCCTCCGGGTAGGAGACCGGCACGGTGACGGTGAGGTTGTCGCCCTTGCGGCCGAAGACCGGGTGGGCGTCGACGTGGACGACCACATACAGGTCGCCGGCCGGGCCGCCCCGCTCGCCCGGCGCGCCCTTGCCGCGCAGCCGGATGCGCTGGTTGTCCGCGACGCCCGCGGGGATACGGACCTGCATCGTCCGCGAGGACTTCGCGCGGCCCGAGCCCTTGCAGACGTCGCAGGCGTCCTGGGCGATGAGCCCGCGGCCCTTGCAGTCCACACACGGGTCGGTGAGCGAGAAGCCGCCACCGCCGCCGCGCGAGACCTGCCCGGTGCCGACGCAGGTCGGGCACACCCGCGGTGTGCCGTTCTTGTCGCCGGTGCCGGAGCACGCCTTGCAGGGCTGCTGGGACGACATCCGCAGCGGGACGGTCGCGCCGTCCACGGCCTCGGTGAAGCTGAGCGTCACCTCGGACTCGATGTCCTGCCCGCGGCGCGGCTGGGTACGCGTACCCGTGCCCGCGCCGCCGCGGTTGAACAGGCCCCCGAAGACATCCCCGAGGCCGCCGCCGAAGCCACCGGCACCCGCTCCGCCGCCGGACGGCCCTCCGCCTGGGCCGCCGCCTCCGAAGAGGTCGCCCAGGTCGAAGTTGAAGTTGCCGCCCGCGCCGGGGCCGGGACGGTAGCCGCCGTTCCCGAACAGGGTGCGCGCCTCGTCGTACTCCTTGCGCTTCTTGGGGTCGCCGAGTACGTCGTTCGCCTCGGAGACCTCCTTGAAGCGCTCCTCCGCCTTGGCGTTGCCCTTGTTGGCGTCCGGGTGGAACTCGCGGGCGAGCTTGCGGTACGCCTTCTTGATCTCGGCTTCGGTGGCGTCCTTGGGGACGCCGAGGACCTTGTAGTAGTCCTTCTCGATGAAGTCCTTGGTGCTCATCCCCGACGTCCCTCCTCTCCTGCCATCAATGCTGCTACTGCTCTGCTCGCGTCAGCCCTCGTCCGGGCCACCGCTCTCCTTGTCCGGTGCCGTCGGCTCGGCCTCGTCCGCGGTGCCTTCGCCCTTGACGGTCTGCGCCCCGGGCTGCGGCTCGGCGACGGCCACCCGCGCGGGGCGGATGGTGCGCTCGCCGATGCGATACCCAGGCTGCAGGATCGCGACGCAGGTCGTCTCGGTGACATCCGGCGCGTACGAGTGCATCAGGGCCTCGTGGATCGTCGGGTCGAAGGGCTCGCCCTCCTTGCCGAACTGCTGCAGACCCATCTTGGCGACGACGGTCTCCAGCGATTCGGCCACCGACTTGAAGCCGCCGACCAGCTCGCCGTGCTCGCGGGCGCGGCCGATGTCGTCGAGCGTGGGCAGGAGTTCGGTCAGCAGATTGGCGCTGGCGATCTCCTTGACCGTGACCCGGTCGCGCTCCACCCGACGGCGGTAGTTCTGGTACTCGGCCTGGAGCCGCTGGAGGTCCGCGGTGCGCTCGCCGAGCGCGGTACGGACCTGGTCCAGCTGGGCGGTCAGACCGGCGGTCTGTGCGCTTGCGTCCCCTGCCGGGGCCGCCCCCTCCTCCGGAGAGGGGGAGGCGGCCTTCGACTCGGCGTCGTCTTCGGTGGCGCCGGAGGGGACGTCGGGCTGCTCTTCGAAGCCCGGGGTCTCCTCCGTCACGCGGCACCACCCTTGGCGTCGGTCGGCTTCTCGTCGTCGACGATCTCGGCGTCCACGACGTCGTCCTCGGCCTTGGGCTGCTCGGCACCCGCCGCGCCCGCGGCACCCTCGGCGCCACCGGCCGCCTGAGCGGCCTGCGCGTCGGCGTACATGGCCTGGCCGAGCTTCTGGGCGACGGCCTGGACCTTCTCGGTGGCCGTGCGGATCTCGGCGGAGTCCTCGCCCTTGAGCTTCTCCTTGAGGTCCGTGACGGCCTCCTCGACCTCGGTCTTCACCTCGGCGGGGACCTTCTCCTCGTTGTCCGCGAGGAACTTCTCGGTCTGGTAGACGAGCTGCTCGCCCTGGTTACGGGACTCGGCGGCCTCGCGGCGCTTGTGGTCCTCCTCGGCGTACTGCTCGGCCTCCTGGCGCATCCGGTCGACCTCGTCCTTCGGCAGCGAGGAGCCACCGGTGACGGTCATCTTCTGCTCCTTGCCCGTGCCCAGGTCCTTCGCGGTCACGTGCATGATGCCGTTGGCGTCGATGTCGAAGGCGACCTCGATCTGCGGGACGCCGCGCGGGGCCGGGGGCAGGCCGGTGAGCTCGAACATTCCGAGCTTCTTGTTGTACGCCGCGATCTCGCGCTCGCCCTGGTAGACCTGGATCTGCACGGACGGCTGGTTGTCCTCGGCCGTCGTGAAGATCTCCGACCGCTTGGTCGGGATGGTCGTGTTGCGCTCGATGAGCTTGGTCATGATGCCGCCCTTGGTCTCGATACCGAGGGACAGCGGGGTGACGTCCAGGAGCAGGACGTCCTTCACCTCACCCTTGAGCACACCGGCCTGCAGGGCGGCGCCGATGGCGACGACCTCGTCCGGGTTGACGCCCTTGTTGGCCTCCTTGCCACCGGTCAGCTCCTTGACGAGCTCGGCGACGGCCGGCATACGGGTCGAGCCACCGACGAGAACGACGTGGTCGATCTCGGAGAGCTGGATGCCCGCGTCCTTGATGACGTTGTGGAACGGGTTCTTGCAGCGCTCCAGCAGGTCGCTGGTGAGCTGCTGGAACTGAGCGCGGGTGAGCTTCTCGTCCAGGTGCAGCGGGCCCTCGGCGGAGGCCGTGATGTAGGGCAGGTTGATTCTCGTCCAGGTGCAGCGGGCCCTCGGCGGAGGCCGTGATGTAGGGCAGGTTGATTCTCGTCCAGGTGCAGCGGGCCCTCGGCGGAGGCCGTGATGTAGGGCAGGTTGATGTTCGTCTCGGTGGACGAGGACAGCTCGATCTTGGCCTTCTCCGCGGCCTCACGGAGGCGCTGGAGCGCCATCTTGTCCTTGGAGAGGTCCACGCCGTGGCCGTTGTTGAACTGCTTGACCAGGTAGTCGACGACGCGCTGGTCCCAGTCGTCACCACCGAGGTGGTTGTCACCGTTGGTGGCCTTCACCTCGACGACGCCGTCACCGATCTCAAGGAGGGAGACGTCGAAGGTGCCGCCACCGAGGTCGAAGACCAGGATGGTCTGGTCGTCCTTGTCCAGGCCGTACGCCAGGGCGGCCGCGGTGGGCTCGTTGACGATACGCAGGACGTTCAGACCGGCGATCTCGCCGGCCTCCTTGGTGGCCTGGCGCTCGGAGTCGTTGAAGTACGCCGGGACGGTGATGACCGCGTCGGTCACCTTCTCACCCAGGTAGGACTCGGCGTCGCGCTTCAGCTTCTGCAGGATGAAGGCGCTCATCTGCTGCGGGTTGAAGTTCTTGTCGTCGAGGTTGATCTTCCAGTCGGTGCCCATGTGGCGCTTGACCGACCGGACGGTCCTGTCGACGTTGGTGACCGCCTGGCGCTTGGCGACCTCGCCGACGAGCACCTCGCCGTTCTTGGCGAAGGCGACGACGGACGGCGTGGTCCTGGCGCCCTCGGCGTTGGTGATGACGGTGGGCTCACCGCCCTCCAGAACGCTGACGACCGAGTTCGTCGTGCCCAGGTCGATGCCGACCGCACGTGCCATTTCGATTCCTCCATTGAACTTGAGTGGATCTGGCTCAAGGATGCACGACCGATCGGGCAGCGTCAACAGAGCTGAGTCGCACCGACTCAACTTTTATTCGGTCCTTATGGGCAACCACGTGTCACGTACGGCTAGCAGTGAAGCCTTCCGACCGATTCATCCCCTGGTCGGCGAGCACCGGCAGCAGGGCGTCGACGGCCTCCGCGATCTCCTCGGCACAGGCCCGCAGTGCGTCGTATCCCGCGCCCCAGGGGTCGGCGACGTCATCGGTACGGGGCGGGGGCGGCGGTACCGAGCCACGGGCCGCGGCGGCGTGGGCCACCGCGTCGGCGAAGGAACTGCCCTCCCGGGCCCCTTCCGTCAGTCGTACGAACTCCCGCAGCGTGAAGCAGCGACGCAGCGCCCACGGGCACATCCGTACCGCGGCCTCGCGGTGCTCACGGCCCAGGCCGAGCACCAGGCCCGCGCCGTCGACGAGTTCGGGGGTCAGCGGGCGGGCGGTGAACCTCGCCCCGTCGCCGCCGAGTCCCTCCAACACGGACCTGGTGGCCGGGTCCATGCCGAAGCGACGCTGCGCGCCGGTGCCCGCGCTGGCCGCCCGCACCGGGGAGTCGGGGCCGAGTCTGGCCGTGAGCAGCCGCTCGGCGAGCGGGGAGCGGTGCTGGTTGCCGGTGCAGACGAACAGGACCGTCGCTCCGGCCGTCACTTGTCACCCGCCAGGTGCGACAGCGCCGGGGCGAGCGGCTCCCTGACACCGCGGTCGGGGCGCGGCGGCGCGGCCTCGTCCCCCTCGCCCCGTGGCGACCCTCCGCCGTAGGTGCCGTAACCCCCGCCGTCCTTGGCGGCCGGGGCCATCGTGAAGACGGCGCCGAGGGTACGTACGCCCACCGCACGCAGGGCGTCGGCGGCCTGCGCGGCCTGCTCGCGCGGGGTGCTGGCGGCCCGTACGACCAGCAGCGCGCCCTGGGCGTGCGGGGCCAGGCCGAGGGTGTCGGCGACGGGGAGCAGCGGGGCGGTGTCGACGATCACCGTCTCGTAGCGGTCTGCGAGTTCGCGCAGCAGCTCGCCCATCCGGTCCGATGCCAGCAGTTCGGTGGGGTTGGGCGGGAGCACGCCGGTGGTGAGCACGGCGACCGTGCCCGCGGCCTGTTGTGTCACCTCTTCGAGTGTCGCGTTGCCGACCAGAACGGTGGTCAGCCCCGCGTCCTGGACCAGGCCGAGCGTGCTGGCCACGGTCGGGCGCCGCAGATCCGCGTCGACCAGGCACACCGACACGCCCGAGTCGGCGAGCGCGAGCGCCAGGTTGGCGGCAGTGTCGGTCTTGCCCTCGCCGGCCAGCGGGCTGGTCACCACGATCACCCTGGGTCGCTCGTCGACCTGGGCGAACCGCAGGTTGGTACGTAGCCTGCGGAACGCCTCGGCGCGCGGCGAGGCGGCCGCGGCGCCGGTGATGAGGGGTTGTTCGGGGGCGGCGCTGTCGTACGGGACGGCGGCCAGGACCGGCAGCGAGGTGCACTCCGCGAGCGCCTCGGTGGTCTTCAGGGTCGTGTCCAGCGTCTCCCGCAGCACGGCGAGGCTCGCGCCTAGCAGCAGCCCGCCGAGCAGGCCGATGCCGAGGTTGCGCAGTGGCTCCGGGGTGACCGGCTCGACGGGGACGGCGGCCTGTTGGGTGATGCCGAGCGAGACCGGGGAGAGCTGTGGGGCCGAGCCCGCGGCCCCGGTCTCCGGGCCCGCCGACGTCCCGCCGCGCGGGGTCTCCAGGCGCTCGACGACCTTGCTGAACCGCAGGGCGACCGCGTCGGCGGTTCGGGCGGCGCGGTCGGCGTCGGTGTCCCTGACCGTGATGTTGATCAGGACGGTGTCGCGGGGTGCGTCGGCGGTGATCCGGGAGGCGAGTTCGTCCGGGGTGCCCGGCAGCTTCAGCTGCTTGGCCACCGGCTGGGTCACCTGGCGGCTGGCGACGATCGCCGCGTACGACCGGACCCTGGCCTGCGAGAAGCTCTGGCTCTGGTGGAGTTGGCCGGTGTCGGCGGCGGCCCGGGTGGCGACGAAGAGCTGGGTGCGGGCCTCGTACACGGAGTCGGTGGCGGCGGTCACCACCCAAGCCGTGAGCAGTCCGGCCAGCAGGGAGCCGACGACGACCGGCCACTGCCGGGTGGTGGCCTGCAGAAATCCGCGGACGTCCAACGCGCGCCTCCTTAAGGGAAGTGACTCGGGGTCAGGGGGTCGGTCGGCCCTCGGCGGACCAGGCGTAGGTCTGCTCGACGTCGCCGTGGGCCTGCTCGTGGCCGCCGTGGGCCTGCCTGACGTCGTCGTGAGCCTGGTCGACGTCGTCGTGGGCTTGGTCGACGTCGTCGTAGGCCTGCTCATGACCGTCGTACGCCTGATCGTGACCGTCGTCCTTGAACAGGACCAGGTCGCACCGGAGCAACTGCCCGGACTCCGGGTGCGAGAGTCCGGGGACGACGGACATCAGGGTGAGCCCGAGGGTCCGCTGGGTGTATTCGAGGGTGTCGTTGAAGAGGAGCCCGTGCTCGTGCGACGGAACGGGTCCCAGCGACGTCCCGGTCTGGAGTCCGACGCATTCGGTGACGTACTCGCCGGTGCCGTGCAGTACCGGGGCCTCCTGGCCCTGTGCGTCCAGCTTGAGGAAGACGCGTTCACCGGGCGCGACGACCTCCTCCCACAGGGCGTCCAGGCGGCGGTCCCCGGTCGGCTGCTCGCCGTGCGGGTCGCCGAGCGCGTGGGGCAGTACGGACCAGCGCTCGTCGTCGGCCGCCGTGCGGTGCAGGGCGGCGCGCGGGCGGCCGAGCGGCTCGAAGGAGACGATGCGGCCGTGGTAGCCGCCGCGCCGCAGCAGGGTGCCGTAGCCGCCGGTGCCCGCGCCGACGTCGAGCACCAGGTCGACGGCGAACCGGTGCAGCAGCTGGACGAGTTGCGGACCCGGCCAGGAGCGCGGCGCGTGCGGGTGACGTGGGTGGTCGACGCCGATGCGCCGGGCCAGCGCGCGGGCCCGGTCGAGAAGGGGAAGGGGAAGGGGTCTGGAAGGGCTCATACCCGTACCGCTCCTTTGCCTACGGCCCAGATGAACCGGGGGTTGCCCCACAGCGCCCGGCGCCATGCGGGCCCGCGCCGCCGCGCCCCCGACACGTGGTCGAAGGCGGCGCCCGCCGCGACGTACACGGCGGGGTGCGCGGCGGCCAGCAGAGCCGCTTCGCGGTCCTGCCGCGGGGCGTCGAGACCGAGCCAGACGAGCTGGGCGCCGCTGTCCCTGATCCGCGCGAGCTGGGCCTGCCGTTCCCCGGCGGTGGGTTCGCGGCGCGGCGCGGCCTCGGCGCCGACGATGCGGGTACGGGGATAACGGGCCCGGAGCGCGGCGGTGAGCCGCTCCACGGCCGCGGGGGTCGCCCCGACCAGGTAGTGGCGCAGGCCGACGGACTGGCCGACGCGGAAGACGTCCAGCAGGAGCTCGGGGCCGTACAGCCGCTCCCGTGGGAGTCGGCGGTCGTGGTGGACCAGGCGGTTCGCCCACCCCACGCCGTGCCCGTCGGGCAGGTTCAGGGCGGCGGAGCGCAGCAGCCCGCGCAGTCGGCGGTCCCGGTCGGCGAGCGCCAGCGTGTACGCATCACAGAGATGCACATCGGCCGCGCTCCCCCCGGCGGCGAGCCGTACCACCGCTGCGGCGGCCTCGGCCCGGCGTACGGCGGCGAGCGGCACCCCGGCACAGACCACGGTCGCGGCGGCGACGGCGACACCGGCGTCGGGCACTCCGTCGGCCGTGCCACGGGAGGCGAAGGCGGTACGGGCCGCGTACGCGGCGCGGACGGCGCGCGCGGCGTGCGCGGCGCCGGTCGACGGCGCGGTGCCCCGCGGCGGGCCTCCTCCCGGTGCGGGGTCGGGCGTCGTGGTGACCATCGTCAGCCTCCTGCCGGGTCGACGAAGGCGAGGCGGTCGGGACGCGTGGGACGCGCGGCGTCCGCGGTGCCCCATGGCCTCGCGGCGCGCGAAGGTCTTGCGAGGCCCGAGGGCCTCGCGGCGCCCGAGATCCTCGCGGCCCCGCCCTGCGGCAGGCCGCCGAGCCCCCGGTCAAACGTCGTCATCGTGGTCGTCGTGGTCATCGTCACGTCAGCCCCTCGCCAGATCGGCGGCCGACCGCGGCGCCTCCGTGCGGCCCCGCGCGCGGCGGCCGGGGAGCGGCAGGCGCACACCGCTCGGCTTGAGGTCGGTGCGGGCCGAGCGGGCCGAACGGGGCGCGGCGACCCGGCCGCGGGTGCCGGAGACCGGGGCGCGGGTGCCAGAGACCGGGACCGTGGGACGGGGTGCCCTGGCCGCGTTCGCCCCCGGTGTCCGCGTCCTGGCCGTACGGGGCGGTCCTGACCCGTACGCCGGGACCCTGAGCAGGCCGCCGACCGCAAGCAGCAGCACGGCCGCCAGCGGCAGTACCGCGACGGGGTCGAGCGTGCCCCGGTGCACCAGCAGGCCCGTCAACGTACCGGCGAAGGCGACGACGGCGAGGACGACGGCGGCGCCCTGGGCGGTGAGGCCGAGGCGGCGCAGCCGGTGCGCGGCGTGGTCGGCGGCGCCGCGCCCGGAGCGGCGGCGGGACAGCCGGGTGAGCAGGATCAGGACGGCGTCGGCGGTGGCCACGGCGGCCAGCGCGAACAGCGCGGCCACGCTGGGCAGCGCCGGATGCCCGACGTGCACGAGCACCGCGCCCGACGCGAGCAGGAAGCCCGTACAGCGCGCCCCGCAGTCGCCGAGCGAGATCCGGGCCGGGTGCCAGTTGTGGATGAGGAAGCCGGTGAGCGCGGCGGCGAGCACGCTCAGGACCAGGGCCAGGCCCTCCAGCCCCTCGGCCGCCGCGCACAGCGCGAGCCCGAGCGCGGTGACAACCCCGACCGCGCCCGCCGCCCCATCCGAATGGTCCAACCCACTGAAGGCGTTGGTGACGAGCACGATCCACACCACGGCGAGCGCACCGGCGCCCGGCGCGAGCCCGCTGCCGTACACCACGGCGACCGCGGCCCCCGCCTCGACGGCCAGCCGTGGCCGGGCGCGCAGCGGGCGCAGATCGTGCAGAAGACCCAGCAGGGCCACCACGACGGCGGCCGTGAGCAGCGTCTTCAGGCCGGGCGACAGCGGCGCGGGGCCGGTGGCGACACAGACCAGCAGGGTGCCGACGACGACCGCGACACCGCCGAGGCGCGGGAGCGGCCGCGGGGGCAGTCTGCGCCCGCCGTGGCGGTAGGTACGACCGGTGCGGTCGACGAGCCCGGCCCGCAGGGCGACCCTGCGGACCAGTCCGGTAAGTACGGCAGTGAGCAGCAGCGCACCGAGCGCGGCCGCGGTCCCATGAAGCACGGTGACAAGTTAGACCTAAATGTCCCAATATGTGGTGAATAACACGATCAGAATCATCAGCACGCGGTGCGGCGCACGGCAAGGCGCACGACACGTCACCCGGCGCGGCGCACGGCAAGGCGACCCTCAGCGACGCAGATCACCGCGACCCTGGCTACAGTGCGGCGTGATAAATGGGTACGCTCAGACGGACTGCATAAGTTACCGCTTAGTAATCGTCCCCAAAGCCCACCGAAGCCCCACCTCGCAGGCCCGAGGAGCCCCCAAATGCAACTCGCCGCGATCATCGTGTCGCTGGTACTGACCGCGGTCGGCGTCGCCCTGCTAGGCCGCGCCATCGCGCAGTTCGTGCACTACTTCAGGCTCGGCCAGCCCGTGCCGGCAGGAACACGGACCGACAATCCGTACCAGCGCAGCGTCACCCTGGTCCGGGAGTTCCTCGGGCACACGCGCATGAACCGTTGGGGCATCGTCGGTGTCGCCCACTGGTTCGTGGCGATCGGCTTCCTGACGCTGCCGCCGACGATCGTCACGGCGTACGGTCAGCTGTTCAAGGCCGACTGGACGCTGCCGGTCATCGGCACCTTCCTGCCGTACGAGATGTACATCGAGTTCATCGGCGCGATGACGACGCTCGGCATCGCCACGCTGATGGTGATCCGCCTGCTGAACCTGCCGTCGAGGCCCGGCCGCAAGTCCCGGTTCACGGGCTCGAAGATGGGCCAGGCGTACTTCGTCGAGTACGTCATCCTCATCATCGGCCTCGCCATCTACGTGCTGCGTGGCCTGGAGGGCACGCTGCACCACGTCGACAGCTACGAGCCCGCGTACTTCGCCTCGTACCCGCTGATCCTGCTGTTCAAGGGCCTGAGCCTCGGGACGCTGCAGAACGTGGTCTACTTCGCCGCCATGGTGAAGCTGAGCACCACCATGATCTGGATGATCACGGTGAGCCTGAACACCAACATGGGTGTGGCCTGGCACCGCTTCCTCGCCTTCCCGAACATCTGGTTCAAGCGCGAGGCGACCGGTGGGACCGCCCTGGGCGAGCTGCAGCCGATGACCTCGGGCGGGAAGCCGATCGACTTCACCGACCCCGGTGAGGACGACGTGTTCGGCGTCTCCCAGGTGGAGCAGTTCTCCTGGAAGGGCCTGCTCGACTTCTCGACGTGTACGGAGTGCGGCCGCTGCCAGTCGCAGTGCCCCGCCTGGAACACCGGCAAGCCGCTGTCCCCGAAGCTCCTGATCATGTCGCTGCGCGACCACGCGCACGCCAAGGCCCCGTACCTCCTGGCCGGTGGCGGCAAGACGATGGAGGGCGACGAGAAGGCCTCCGACGAGCAGCTCGCCTCGGTGCCCGCGGCTGCCCTCGCGGAGGCCGAGCGCCCGCTGATCGGCACGGTCGAAGAGAACGGCGTCATCGACCCGGACGTGCTCTGGTCCTGCACCACCTGCGGTGCGTGCGTGGAACAGTGCCCGGTCGACATCGAGCACATCGACCACATCGTCGACATGCGCCGCTACCAGGTGATGATCGAGTCCAGCTTCCCCAGCGAGGCGGGCACGATGCTCAAGAACCTGGAGAAGAAGGGCAACCCCTGGGGCCTGGCCAAGAAGCAGCGCCTGGAGTGGACCAAGGAGGTCGACTTCGAGGTGCCGGTCGTCGGCAAGACGATCGAGGACCTGACCGAGGTCGAGTACCTGTACTGGGTCGGCTGCGCGGGCGCGCTGGAAGACCGTGCGAAGAAGACCACCAAGGCCTTCGCGGAGCTGCTGCACATGGCGGGCGTCAAGTTCGCCATCATGGGCGGCGATGAGAAGTGCACCGGTGACTCGGCCCGCCGCCTGGGCAACGAGCCGCTGTTCCAGGAGCTCGGCATGGAGAACGTGGCGACCCTGAACGCCGCGTTCGGCGAGGACGACGAGGACGAGTCGACCAAGAAGCCGAAGTCGGCGAAGAAGATCGTCGCCACCTGCCCGCACTGCCTCAACACGCTCGGCAACGAGTACCCGCAGATCGGCGGCGACTACGAGGTCATCCACCACACCCAGCTGCTCCAGCACCTCATCGACGAGGGCAAGCTGATCCCGGTCACCCCCGTCGAGGGCCTCATCACGTACCACGACCCGTGCTACCTGGGCCGCCACAACAAGATCTACACGCCCCCGCGCGAGATCATGTCGGCCGTCCCGGGCCTGCGCCAGCAGGAGATGCACCGGCACAAGGAGCGCGGCTTCTGCTGTGGCGCCGGTGGTGCGCGGATGTGGATGGAGGAGCGCATCGGCAAGCGCATCAACACCGAGCGCGTGGACGAGGCGCTGTCCCTCAACCCGGACATCGTCTCCACCGCCTGCCCGTTCTGCCTCGTGATGCTGACGGACTCCGTCAACGGCAAGAAGAACGACGGCGCGGCCAAGGAGGCCCTCCAGGTCGTCGACGTCGCCCAGTTGCTGCTCGACTCGGTCAAGACGCCGGTCGACCCGGCGGGCGAGACGGAGGGCGCGGACGAGCCGGAGCCGGAGCCGGTGAAGTAACGCACGACGAGACGAACCCGGATGGGCTGGTTCCGCCAGCCCATCCGGGTTTTTCACGCCCGCTTCGCCCACCGCCGCGCCCACCACATCCGCCGCGCCCACCACATCCGCCGCGCCCACCACATCCGCCACGCCCGCCACGCCCGCCACATCCGGACAAGTCCGTTTCCATACCCGGCTGTTCGCGCAGGTCAGAGCACGCTTCGATAACGGCGCACAACTTACGCCCCACCCCACCGGTCTCCTGTTCGCCAACCGCTCCGTTGCACCGGGACGAACTCCCGGTAAACGACACCGGCCCAGGAGACCCCGTATGCACAAGCACCTTCGTACCGCCCTGGCGACCGCCACCGCGGCCGCCCTCACCGGTGGCCTCGCCATCGCCGCGACCGGCACCGCCACCGCCGCGGACGCCTCCCCGGCGATCGCCCAGGCCGACTTCAACGCGGACGGATACGGCGACGTCGCTGTGAGCGCGACCGGCGCCACCGTGAACGGCCGTGCGAAGGCCGGTGCCGTCACGATCATCTACGGCGGCCCCACCGGAAACCGCTACGCCACGATCCACCAGGACACCGCGGGCGTCCCCGGCACCGCGGAGCAGAGCGATTTCTTCGGCTCCGACCTCGCCTACGGCGACTTCGACAACGACGGCTACGACGACCTGGCCGTCGGCGCCGTGGGCGAAGACGTCGGCAGCGACGTCAACGGCGGCACCGTGGCGATCCTGTGGGGCTCGGCCTCGGGCCTCAAGGGCGGCACCACGGTCAAGGACCCGCGCCCCACCAAGCACGACTGGTTCGGCGGTGTGATGGAGGCCGCCGACTTCAACGGCGACGGTGTGGACGACCTCGCCATCGGTACGTTCACCTCCCGCGTCGTCGACGTCTACCGCGGCGGCTTCGGCCGCACCAAGGGCGTCACAGGCGGCCATTACACCCTCACCGCGCCGGTGCTGAGCGGCGAAGGCAGCGGCATCAGGTTCCTCCAGTCCGGCGACGCCAACGGTGACGGCATCAAGGACCTGGTCGTCAACGGCTACGAGAACGACACCGAGATCGGCTACAACGCCAACTTCTGGTTCCCCGGCTCCGCTTCCGGCGTCCAGTCCGCCACCTACCAGAAGCTGCCCGCCGGAATCATCACCGACATCGGCGACACCGACAGCGACGGCTACGACGACATCGTCATGGGCATCGAGTGGGACGAGGGCATCGCGGGCGCCAACAAGGGCGGTACGGCCCTGATCGCGCACGGCACCGCGTCCGGCCCCGCGTACGGCGAGCGGCAGGAGTTCACCCAGGACACCCCGGGCGTTCCCGGCGGCGGTGAGAACGGCGACGGCTTCGGCGCCGACCTGGACCTCGGCGACATCAACGGCGACGGCCACCTCGACCTGGTCGTCGGCTCCCCCGGTGAGAACCTCGCGGGCGTCGTCGACACCGGCGCCGCCACCGTCCTGTACGGCGCGGCCGACGGCTCCGGCATCACCGGCCAGGGCTCCAAGTTCCTCAGCCAGGACACTCCCGGCGTGCCCAACTCGAACGAGCAGAACGACTACTTCGGCACCGACGTCCGCATCACCGACCTCAACGGCGACGGCCGCGGCGATGTGGTCATCGGCGCCCCCGGTGAGAACGGCGGCAACGGCGCGGTCTACGCCCTGCGTTCGGGCGCGGACGGCTCCCTGACCAGCCCGTCCGGCATCTACGTCTCCACCGTCGGCATCGACCCGGCGGGCTCGCCGCGCTTCGGCTACACCTTCGCCGACTGACCCGCCCCCGTCCCTCACCCCCACCCAC
>NZ_JAZGRL010000001.1:3509632-3534983 GCF_046540415.1 Streptomyces sp. E11-3
CCCGCCCACAGGAGAGGGCCGGAACCCGAGGGGGTTCCGGCCGGAGAGCCGGACGGCACGCCCGACTACACCTGCGTGCGATGGAACTGAAGATACGAACGCGAGGCCGTAGGCCCGCGCTGCCCCTGGTACCGGGACCCGTACCGGTCGCTCCCGTACGGGAACTCGGCCGGCGACGACAGCCGGAACATACACAGCTGGCCGATCTTCATCCCCGGCCACAGCTTGATCGGGAGTGTCGCGAGGTTCGAGAGTTCGAGCGTCACATGCCCGGAGAATCCGGGGTCGATGAACCCGGCGGTGGAGTGCGTCACCAGCCCCAGCCGCCCCAGGCTCGACTTGCCCTCCAACCGGCTGGCCAGGTCATCAGGGAGCGAGATGACCTCATACGTCGAGGCGAGCACGAACTCACCCGGGTGCAGGATGAACGGCTCGTCACCCTCCGGCTCGACCATCCTGGTCAGGTCGGCCTGCTCGACGGCGGGGTCGATATGCGGATAGCGGTGGTTCTCGAACACCCGGAAGTAACGGTCAAGCCGCACGTCGATGCTCGAGGGCTGCACCATGGATTCGTCGTACGGATCGATCCGCACTCGCCCGGCGTCGATCTCGGCCCGGATGTCTTTGTCAGAGAGAAGCACGCCCCGAGGATACGCAGAGCGCGCGGGCCCGCCGCAATCCGACTCCGCGACGACCCCGCGCGCTGACCCCGCAGGCCTCTCCACCTACGGCCCTGTCTGCCCTATCCCTATGCCTATCCCTATGCCTATCCCTGTCCCGCTCCCGCTCAACGGCGGGCCGGCTCCACCGGCACGGCATGCCGGAGCCGAGCACAGCGCGGGCAGCGGATCAGCCGCCCTGGCCCGATGCGCTCGGCACCGAGCTGCTGCATCGGAAACGAAGCAGTGCTGAACACGTGCCCCTCGGCACAACGGACGACGGTGCGCTCCATCAAGTCCTCGAGTCCCTTCCCCACAACCAGTGAGTCGCTGACGACGAAAGCTCACATTACGGGATGAAAGGGACGCCACTCCAGGCGGCACTCCGCGCCCCACGCTACGCCCCAACTCCCGCGCCCCGCAGCCTCATCTCCCGCCCTGGACACCACGAAGACCCCGCGGCAGATACACCGGGGGCCTTCGATGAGGTATCGTGTCCGAACGATGCGGCGAGCAAATCTCGCATCACGCGGGTGTAGTTTAATGGTAGAACATGAGCTTCCCAAGCTCAGAGCGCGAGTTCGATTCTCGTCACCCGCTCTTAAGATGAAAGCCCAGGCCAGGGATATGATCCCCGACCTGGGCCTTTGTGTTGTCTAGACCTATTCAGGAATCCTGCACCACTTGCGCACCACCTCGACGGCGACGAGGTCACGGGCGCTCGGCCGCCTCACATCACGCAGGCGGACACAAGATTGCGTACATGGCCTGGCCGTCAGTCCTCTCACCCTCGTCGGGCAGTTGACGCCACGCAGCATGCTGCGGATCATGCAGAGCTTTGGCGAACGCGAGCTTCTTACGGTCGCCCTTGTCGAGTTGATCTCTGAGTTGCAGCGGATTGGCGGGCAACGAGAGCAAGAACGCCAGATCGCGGTAGTGGCGCTCCGGTGAAGCGGTCTTGATGCTCACCGCCGCAGCCTTCGCCACGATCGCCCCCAACAGGCTGGGGCGATGGATCCGGCCGGTCCGCGGCCCCAGTTGCACACTCACAGCCTCGGTTCTCTGCGCGGCCTGCCGGCCGCCCGGCACCTCCAGTGTGCGGCCGGGCGGCGTCGTCGTGAGGTCTGCACGGGGGCCGAGATTGTCGGGCGCCAGCAAATCCACCACTAACCGCTGCGGCTCCACACCACGCTGATAGCGGTGCAACAGGTTGTCCTGCGGCGACATGCCTGCAGGGGAGAACCCAAGCCGTTCCAGCGCCGCGACCAAACGACGCAAGCTCTGCTGGTCCGACTGCACGTCAGCCAGGACATCCAAGTCGGCGCTCGCCGCCGGTGGGGTCCGACCATGCTCCAGGCCGTGCAGGAGCACCATCTGCCCACCGATCAGCGACCACGCATCCGGCACCTGCTCCGAAAGATCGAACAGTACGCCCCACAACTCCACCAGCGGACCGGTGAACAGGTCCGACTCCAGTCGCACGCCGGGCAATTCAGCCGCCATGATCACACCCTCCGAGGCTGTGCGTAGCGAGTCAGCAGAGGCTCAAGCAACCCAGCTGCGGCAGCGTCGGCTCGGCCCTCGTGGCGGTCCAGCAAGTCGGCCACCACTACTGAGGCGGGGGCGTCGTGACCCTGCCCAGGCGTCTCAGACCTTGAGGTCAGGAACGACCACATCTCCGCCGGGGGAATTCGGGCCAAGACATTGCCCCGCTCTTCATCACGGACCATGCCGAACTCGGCTTCCAGCTTGTCGACCCTGTCGGGATGCACGTAGATCTCCGCATGGCCGAGAGAGATGTAGTCTGCCCCCGCCTGCGCCGCAGCGCTCACTCCCCCCCTCACCACATCCTGAGCGGCGAGCAAAGCTGGCAGTACGCCTGAATGCACGCGGTACGAGCGAACCTCAGCGCGGGCGGCAAGAAGCTCCCGGAGCAAGGCCGGAGACAGTTGCCCGTGGGCAAGGAGGTTCCGCAACCGCGTCCTCACCCGAGACTTCTCGGCATCGGACAGGCTCACCGGCTGATGGCCGTCCAGCACCGCCAGAGCGCCCCATGCATTGCGGGCCGACAGCGGTCTCCGCGAACGAGGGCCCCGGTCCTTGCGATCCCGGACACTGTCCCCGGCAACCAGCCAACGACCACCGACTCGCTGCCCTTGAAGCTTCCCGTCGTGCAGCAACTGACGGACACGGGAATCATCCACCCCGAGCAGGGCCGCAGCCTCCTTCACCGACAGCAGTTCCATGACCATCTCCTTGCGCCTCCCCTCGCGAAGCCAGGAGGGAACACGCAAGCAGTCTCCTACCCAGATCCCCTTGCGTCAAGCCTCACGTTTTCAGGAGGCAAGGCGCAACCATTGAGGCAGGGATGTGCCGCACGACCTAGACCAACGGAACGTGTGCCCTATCCGTGCCCTTCGGAGCGGCCAACAGCGGTCAATCCGGGTGCGGGCGAACCCTCGAGACAACTCTCTCGGCAGATCGTTTCCGCAGGTCAGATGCCATATGGACGGCCTGCACGTCATAGATTCCCAAGCTCAGAGCGCGAGTTCGATTCTCGTCACCCGCTCCATAACGAAGGCCCAGGTCGAGGACCTGGGCCTGTTTGTTGTCCAGGCCATTTTCGCCGCGTCTGGCACTGCACCGTCTCGCATCACGAGATCGGCTTCGGCGACCTGAATCACGTCGCGGCGCTGGGCGGGGTGTGTGTCTGCCCCGAAGTGGACGGCGCGGTCCCTCCACCTTCGCGCGAGCAGGGCACGGGCAAGTTCTGCAGGCTCTCCTCCAGCTCGTCCAGGGCTCGTCGTGCCGCCACGATGCGGTCGCGCAGCCGATGCTCGGGGGCGTCCGTCGCCTCCGCCGGGGACCGCGCCGGCTGTGACTCCTCCTTCTCCATGTCCCTGGCCTCGTCGAGGGAGGTGATGACGACGCCGATGAGCACGTTGACCAGGACGAAAGAGGCGAGCAGGACGTAGGAGGCGTAGTAGAGGATGCTCCAGCGGGAGATCTCCAGGCCCGCGCGGACCGCGTCGCCAAGGCCGTCCAGGGTCATCAGGAGGAAGAGCGTGAGGACGGCACGGCCGATGGAGCCGAAGTGCACGGGGTCGTCGTCGGCGAAGAAGACCCAGCCCACCATCGCGTACACGTACAGCAGCAGCGCGCCCACGAACAGGAAGCTCACCGTTCCGGGCAGACTGCGGCCCACCGCGACGAGGACGATGCGCAGTTGGGGGAGAAAGCGGGCGGCGCGCAGTACGCGGGCCAGGCGCAGCATCCGCAGCACGGTCGCGTTCTCGCGCACGACGGGCAGGAACGCGCACAGGACCACGACGAGGTCGAAGAGGTTCCACGGGTCGCGGAAGAAGTCTCCGGGGCGGTCGGCGTGGGCGGCGGCGCGCAGGAGGATCTCCAGCGTGAAGACGGCCAGGAAACCGTGCTCGACGAGCTTCAGTTCCTCGTGCCAGCGGTGCACGACGCCGGTGTATGTCTCGACGCCGAGCACTGCCGCGTTGGCGAGGATGAGCGCGAAGACCGTGACGGCGAACCATCTGGCCCCGGTGATCGCTCGGCAGCGTTCGGCCAGGGCGCCGCGGGCCCTTAAGCGCGTGGTTTCCCCATCCGTCATCGCGCGTACCCGGCTTCCCTCTCCGCAGTGCCTGTGCAGCCCACCAGAAGTTGATCTTAACCGGCTCGCTTGCCCCGGTCGTGCTATCGGGGTGAACTCCCTGGTTGCGCCAGGGAGTTATATGCCGCTCGCCGTCCCTGGGCGACAACCTCCCTGTTCCCTACGCCGCCTGTGGATGCAGCAGGCGGGCCAGGAGGTCGTCGAGGGTGACCATGCCGGTGAGCCGGCCGGTGTCGTCGCTGACGACGGCAAGAGAGGCACGCCACTCGCGCAGCTGCTCGATGGCGTGGCCGACCGTGTCCTGTCCGGTCAGTTCCGGCACCGGGCGGGCGAGTTCCCGGGCGGTCGCCGCCCGGCCCCGGGCACGGGCGATCAGCGCGTCGCGGGCATGGACGGAGCCGACGACCAGCGGGCCGTCGAGCACCAGCAGACGGCTGCGGTCGTGCTCGGCCGCCGTGCCGAGGATGTCATCGACGTCGGCCTGCGCCGACACCGAGGTGATCTGACTGGCGGGCGTCTGGAGGTCGCCAACGGGCGTGTGCGGCTCGATGAGGGAATTGGTGATCAGGTCGGAGTCGGCCTCGCTGATCAGGCCGAGGCGCTCGGACTCCTCGACGAGGTGGGTGAGCTGCTCGCGGTTGTGGACCGATGCGAGTTCGTCGCGCGGGGTGACCCGGCACATCCGCACGAGGGCGTTGCTGACTTTGTTGAGCAGCCAGATGAGGGGACGTACGACCTTCACCAGCGCCCGGAAGGGCGGCGAGAGCAGCATCGCCGAGCGCTCGGGATGGGCGATCGCCCAGGACTTGGGGGCCATCTCGCCGACCACCATGTGCAGGAACACCACCACGGTCATCGCGAAGGCGAAGGAGACGCCGTAGCTCAGCCCGCTGGGCAGCCCCGCCTTGTGCAGCAGCGGGTCGAGTTCGTGCGAGATCGCGGGCTTGGAGATCGAGCCGAGGCCCAGGGTGCAGACGGTGATGCCGAGTTGGGCGCCCGCGAGCATCAGCGACAGCTCTCGCATCCCGGCCAGTGCGGCCTTGGCTCCGCGCTTCCGCTCGGACGCCGCCTTCTCCATCCGATGCCGCTTGGCGGCGACAAGAGCGAACTCGGCGGCTACGAAGAAGCCGCTGCCGATCAGCAGAACGACGGTGACGAAGAGCGCGATCGGGAAACTCATGCCAGTTCCTCCTTGCCCGCAGCGCTCTCACTCGGAGCGCTCTCACTAGAGGCGCCCTGAGCGGCCCGGCGCTCCAGGCGGATCTTCTCGGGCACGTGGCGGTCGAGGCCGCGTACGTCGATGACGGCCGTGCCGCCGTCGGGCAGGTCGACCGTGACGCGGTCGCCGACCGCCGGGAAGCGGCCGAGCCGGTCGACGATCAGGCCCGCGACGGTGTCGTAGTCCTCTTCCTCGGGCAGCCCGATGCCGGTGGCCTCGGCGACCTCGTCCAGGCGGCGTCCGGCGTCCACCAGCCAGCCGTCCCCGTCGGCGACGGCGAGTTCGACGACGGTGTCGCTCTCGTCGGCGATGTCCCCGACCAGTTCCTCGGCGATGTCCTCGTACGTGACGATGCCCGCCACGCCTCCGTGCTCGTCCAGAACGACGGCGAACTCGTCGTCCCGTTCGCGCATCCGCGTGACCGCGTCCGGCAGTTCCAGGGTGTCCGGCAGCAGCAGCGGCTGACGGGCAAGCGCGCCCGCCGTCGTGCCGGTCAGGCTCTCGGCCGGCAGTCGCGTCAGCTCGCGGACACCCAGCACGCCGCCGATGTCGTCGGGGTGGTCGCCGAGGACGGGGTAGTTGGAGTGGCCGTGCTTGGCGATCAGTTCGACCACGTCGGCCGCGCTCACGTCCTTGCGGACGAAGACGGCGTCGGCGCGCGGCACCATCACCTCGTCCAGGGTGCGCTCGGAGAACTCCAGGGCGTGGTCGAGGAGTGCCGCGGTGTCCTTGGGCAGCTCGCCCTGCTCGTGGGACTCGCCGATGAGGTGGCCCAGCTCCTCCAGGGTCGCACCGTGGTGCAGCTCCTCGACCGGTTCGATCCCGACGCGGCGCAGCAGCCTGTTCGCGGCGCTGTCGAAGATCCGTACGACGGGCCCGACGATCTTCAGATACGCGAGGGTGGAGGAGGCCAGTGACTTGGCGAGCCGCTCGGGCACGGCGAGTGCGAGGTTCTTCGGAGCGAGCTCGCCCAGGACCATCTGCACGACGGTGGCGAGGACGAAGGCGAGGACCACGGAGATGCCGCTGACGGCGCCGTCCGGGATGCCCATCCCGTTCAGCACGGGCCTGAGCAGCGCGGACACCGACGGCTCGGCGATGAAGCCGACGACCAGACCGGTCACCGTGATCCCGAGCTGCGCGCCCGACAGCATGAAGGACAGCCGTTCAAGGACCTTCAGGGCGCGGGCGGCGCGCTTGTCACCCGCTTCGGCCTCACGGGCCAGAGCGAGGCGGTCCGCGGAGACGTAGGCGAATTCCTGGGCGACGAAATAGCCCGTACCGGCGGTCAG
Organism: Streptomyces sp. E11-3; assembly: GCF_046540415.1. NCBI lineage: Bacteria > Bacillati > Actinomycetota > Actinomycetes > Kitasatosporales > Streptomycetaceae > Streptomyces > Streptomyces sp. E11-3. Next base: position 3,516,428 of record NZ_JAZGRL010000001.1, read on the forward strand.
GACGAAGACGGCCAGCAGGCCCAGCGCGGCACTCATCGGTGCGTCATGGGAGAGAGGGCATCCTGCCGCCTGTCGTGATCAGCGAGATCACCCGGGGTCTGGCGGGAAGGTCGGGGTCTGTGCCCCGGATGGTCCGTCGGTCTGGCGGACAAGTGCTGCTCCTTGAAATGGATCGGTTCCTATGGAACGGGTCTCGTGGCGGGGGAGTTCCCCCCGCCACGAGGGGCCTGCCCAGGTCAGTGACGAGATGCGGCCCGTTCGCGGTCCCTGGCGAGGGCGGCGGCGTCGCGTTTGAAGGCCCACTCCATCTTCGGCTCCATCGNCGGTTCCTATGGAAGGGGTCTCGTGGCGGGGGAGTTCCCCCCGCCACGAGGGGCCTGCCCAGGTCAGTGACGAGATGCGGCCCGTTCGCGGTCCCTGGCGAGGGCGGCGGCGTCGCGTTTGAAGGCCCACTCCATCTTCGGCTCCATCGAGAAGCGGAACATCCGCCGCACCGGTGGCGTGCACAGCAGTGTGATCACCGTTCCGGCGATGACGGTCACCACGATCTCGCCGAGCGGTTGGTGCACCCAGGCGGCGTCGTACCAGTCCCAGAAGCGGGAGCCCTTGGCCAGGAAGCCGTGCAGCAGGTAGCCGTACAGCGTGCCGGCGCCGAGCGCGGTGAACCACAGCTTCCGGCCGGGGACCCAGGCGAAGAAGCAGGCGACGAGGACCAGGGAACAGCCGAACATCGCCAGCGTCATCACGCCCCCCGCCCAGCCGGGCGCGGCGAGCTCCTGGGCGCTGTCGCGGCGGTAGAACCAGGCCGCGTTCATCCGCTCGGCCGCCCGGTACGCGAAGACCAGGGCCGCCGCGAAGACCGGCAGGGCCAGGATCCGCACGTCCTTGCGGCGTACCAGCTGGAAGTGCTCCGGCTTCAGGCGGAGCCCAAGGACGAAGAAGGGCAGGAACTGCAGCACCCGCTGCAGATCGAGGTCGTCGCCGATGTCCGGGGACACCGACGCCAGGACGGCGATGGCGACGGCGAGCGACAGCGGCCAGCGCACCATCTTCCACAGCGGGGTGGTCAGCCGCCAGATGAACAGCGCGGCCAGGAACCAGGTCAGGTACCAGGGGTCGAGCAGGCTGATCGGATACGTCGGGTCGTCGTCCGCCCACCGTTTGAAGAAGGTGTACGCGACCTCGAAGACCACGTACGGCACCGCGATCCCGGTCACCAGGCGCTTGAGGCGGTCCGGGCTGGCGTCGAAGCTGCGGGAGAAGTAGCCGGAGATGACGATGAACGCCGGCATGTGGAAGGTGTAGACGGTGATGTACAGCGCGGCCGCGGCCCGGCTGTCGTCGCGCAGCGGCTCCCATGCGTGCCCCAACGCCACCAGGACGATCGCCAGGTACTTGGCGTTGTCGAAGAACGCGTCCCGCTGCTTGGCCGGCCTGTCGGCCCCCGCCGCCGACCCGCCCTGAGCGGCCCCGCCACCGGAGTCCTTCTCGGGGGCGGGCCACTGCGGGGGAAGCGGCGTCGCGTGGCGGCTCGTCGGCCGCAACGTCTTGCTCACGATTGCTCCTGCGGGGAACCTCGGCGCGTCCATCCACGTCTAACGGGGGTTACGGGAGTCACGTCGTAGCAGAACATCCCCGGCACCCTAGCCACACACCTACAGCCCCGTAAAACGTCGCTGGGTGTGACTAGGCGTACGGCGGGCCGACCAGCTCCGACAGCACGTCCTCCATGGTGACGAAGCCGAGTACAGCGCCCGTCTCACCGGTCACCGCGACCAGGTGGCTGCCCACGGCCCGTAGCGCGGTGAGGGCGTCGTCGAGCGGGGTGTCGATGCGGACCTGGGTGACCGGGCGCAGGGCGGTCGCCGGAAAGGGGGCGTCGCGGTCGGCGACGCCGAGGGTGTCCTTGATGTGGAGGTAGCCGCGCAGCGTGCCGTGCGGGCCGGTGACCGGGAAGCGGGAGAACCCGGCATCGGCCGCCACTCGCTCCAGTCGCGCCGGGGTGATGGTGTGATCGACGGTGCGCATCCCGGCCGTCGGGACGAGGATCTCGCCGACCGGCCGGGTGCCCAGTTCCAGCGCGTCACGCAGGCGTTCGGCGTCGGCGGCCGAGAGCAGTCCGGCCGCGCTGGAGTCGCGCACCATCCGCGCGAGCTGGTCGTCCGTGAACGCCGACTCCACCTCGTCCTTGGCCTCCACCCTCAGCAGTTTCAGCAGGGCGTTGGCGAAGGCGTTGATGCCGAAGACGACCGGCCTGAAGGCGCGGGTGAGCGCGACCAACGGCGGCCCCAGAATCAGCGCCGTCCGCACGGGCGCGGCGAGCGCGATGTTCTTCGGGACCATCTCGCCGATCAGCATGTGCAGATACGTCGCCACGGTCAGGGCGATGACGAACGCGATCGGGTGGACCAGCGCGTGCGGCACGTGCGTGGCCTCGAAGACGGGCTCCAGGAGGTGCGCGATGGCGGGTTCCGCGACCGCGCCCAGAACCAACGAGGAGGCGGTGATCCCGAGTTGGGCGGTGGCCATCAGCGCGGAGATGTGCTCAACGCCCCAGAGCGTGGCGCGGGCGCGGCGGTTCCCCTCGGCGGCGCGGGGTTCGATCTGACTGCGGCGTACGGAGATCAACGACGACTGCCCCGCCCGCGAGGATGCCGCAGAGCCCGGCCCGCCGCGTGATTCGAGCCGCTGCCGGGCGGTCTCCGCACGGGCGTGCCCCGACCGCAGCTCAGAGCGTGAGCTCGATTCTCGTCATTGACTCCCCGACGAAGCGGGCGCCGCGGGTTCAGACAGGGAGGTTTGTGGTGAACGCCGTACCACTTCAAGGGCGATCGACAACCCCAGAACCCCGTTGCCCACCACGGCCAGGTCAGCCGTCACCTGACCCGCCACACCCGGACCTCCCCGCCTACGACCTTCGCCACAGCCGCGCTCAGCAGTCGAACACCGACCAGCAGATGTCGTTCCGCAGTCGCTGGTCGTCAAGTACGAGCTCGCGAATCGCCTCCGGGAGCTGGTCGCGCTGCCACTGGCACTCACGTCGCCCCGCGGCCTCGCTCTCGCCTTGTGGCGCGGCAGCGCGTGCGGCCTTGATCGCGTAGGCGGCCGCACCGAGCTCGTGCGCGGCGACGTGGGCCACGACTCCGGCCTGGCCAGCGGCATACGCGGCATGCCGTGCCGCGCCACGCAGGTCCCGAGCCGCGCCCTTGGCATGGCCGCCCGCCGCGCGGGCCCGCATCATCTTGACCTCGCCACGCACCCAGGCGTGGGCATACTCGATCGCCGCGACGATGCACGCCCCGACGCGAAGCCTGCAAACCAAGTGGTCGGAGTCCGCGGCGGTTCGTGTCGTCGGTATCCCCCGGCTTCGCTGTTCGGCAACCCGGTAGCCGAATGGCGGTCGTGCACTACGTGCCAAGGAGAAGTTGGGGATTCCGGCGCTGCCGAAGTTGGTCATCGCCAACGCGATGCCCAACACCAGCAGGATCCAGGCGCCAAGAAAGTTCCCGGCACAAGGCAACCCTTCGCGGGCCTGTGACCACAAGGAGTCGGATCCGGCCATTTCGGTAGCTGGATCCATCTTCCTCTGGTGAACGGCGCGCAAGGAGAACACCTCCCCCATGAAGAACCCCACGAACGGCGGGCGCCGCGGGCGCCACCGCCGTCGCTGGACCGCGACCGGTCTGCTGTTCGGCGTGCCCGCCATCGTCGTGCCGTACCTCCTGTTCGTGCAGGAGGACTCGCAGGCCGCGACGGTCGACGGCAATGCCTACTACCGGCTGGTTTCCGTACGCAGCGGCAAGGTGCTGGACGTCAACGCCTTCTCCACCGCCGACGGCACCCGCATCCAGCAGTGGACCGACCAGAACACCGGCAACCAGCAGTGGAAGCTGAGGCCCGCCGGGGACGGCTACTACGAGCTGGTGAACCGCAACAGCGGCAAAGTGCTGGGCGTAGCGGGCGATTCGACCGCCAAGGCGGCCGCCGCCGAGCAGCAGACCGACAGCTCCGCCACCTCCCAGGAGTGGCGGATCGACGAGGTGAGCGGTTCCGACGCCGTCACCTTCACCTCCCGCAGGAGCGGCCAGGTCCTGGACGTCTCCGGAGGCTCCAAGGCCGACGGCGCGGCAGTCATCCAGTATCCCGGCAAGGGCAGCACCAACCAGCAGTGGAAGCTGGTGAAGACGCCCGAGACCCAGGCGGGCGGGACCGGCGGGGGGCAGCCCACGCCCGCGGCCGGACCGTACGTGTGGAAGAACGCCGAGGTGGTAGGCGGCGGTTACGTCACCGGGCTGGTGTTCAACCCGCGCGCGAAGGGCCTGCTGTACGCGCGCACCGACATGGGCGGCGCCTACCGCTGGGACGCCGCGGCCGAGCAGTGGATCCCGCTGACCGACTGGGTCGGCGAGAAGGACTGGAACCTGCTGGGCATCGATTCGCTGGCCACCGACCCCGTCGACCCCGACCGGCTCTACCTCGCGGCGGGCACCTACACCAACAGCTGGGCGGGCAACGGCGCGATCCTGCGCTCCACGGACCGTGGCCGCACCTTCCAACGCACCGATCTGCCCTTCAAGCTGGGCGCCAACGAGGACGGCCGCGGGGCGGGTGAACGGCTGGCGATCGACCCCGCGGACCACGGCACCCTGCTGCTCGGCACCCGCAAGAACGGCCTGTGGCGCAGCACCGACCACGGCGTGACATGGAGTCAGGTCTCCTCGTTCCCTGTCAAGAACGGGGCGAGCAGCGGCGCGGGCATCTCGTTCGTGACGTACGGCCCGGCCGGAAGCAAGACGGTCTATGCCGGCGTCGCCGACAAGTCCACCTCCCTGTACCGCTCCACCGACGGCGGCAGCACCTGGCAGGCTGTCTCCGGGCAGCCCACCGGCCAGATGCCGCAGCATGGCGTGCTCTCCGGTGACGGCGCGCTGTACCTGACGTACGCCAACTCCGTCGGGCCCAGCGGCGCGACGGCGGGTTCGGTGTGGAAGTACACGACGGGTGGTGGGTCGTGGAAGAACGTCTCTCCGTCCAAGGGCAGTTACGGGTTCTCCGGTCTGGCCGTCGACCCGCGGAAGCCGTCCACGGTGATGGTCACCACCCTCGACCGCTGGTGGCCCGAGGACGAGCTGTACCGGACCACCGACGGCGGCACGACCTGGAAGGCACTCGCCGCGAAGTCGGTGCGGGACGCCTCCGCCGCGCCTTACGTCGGTACCGGCACCGGGCACTGGATGACCGCCCTGGCCATCGACCCCTTCAACTCCGGGCACGTGCTGTACGGCACCGGCAGCGGCATCTGGCGCAGCAAGGACGCCACCTCCACCGACAGCGGCGGCACCAGCCACTGGACCGCGGGGGCCCGAGGTCTTGAGGAGACCGCGCTGATGGACGTGATCGCCCCGCCCGGCGGCGCCACCGCCATCACCGCCATGGGCGACCTGGGCGGTTTCCGCCACGACTCCCTGACCAAGGTGCCCGCCGGGCGGCTGGCGAACCCGATGATGATCACCAGCACCGACATCGATTTCGCCCAGTCCAACCCCTCGGTGATGGTCCGCGTCGGCCGTGGCGGCAAGAACGACGGCGCCTACTCCGCCGACGGCGGCAGCAGCTGGAACGGCTTCAAGGCAGAGCCGGTGGCCAGCGCCGACAGCGGGCATGTCGCGCTCTCGGCTGACGGCTCCGCCATCGTCTGGACCGAGGAAGGCCAGTCCCCGTACCGCTCGACCGACAAGGGGGCCACCTGGTCGAAGGTCAGCGGCCTGGGCACCGGCGCCGTCGTCGTCGCCGACCGCTCCTCAGCCAAGACCTTCTACTCACTGACCAACGGCACGCTCTACGCCAGCACCGACGGCGGCGCGACCTTCACCGCCCGCGCCACCAGCCTGCCCGCCGGCCGGCTCACGGCCGTCCCCGGCATCAGCGGAGACCTGTGGATCGCCAGCGATGCCAAGGGGCTGCTGCACTCCCCCGACGGCGGCCGCACCTTCACCACGCTCAAAACGGTGCGGTCCGCCTCCGCCCTCGGCTTCGGCAAGGCCGCCCCGGGCGGCTCCTACCAGGCCCTGTACCTGATCGGTACGGTCAAGGACGTCACCGGAGTCTTCCGCTCCACCGACAAGGGCGCCACCTGGCTCCGCGTCAACGACGACGCCCACCAGTGGGGCGCCATCGGCAGCTCCGGCGTCATCACCGGCGACCCCGACACCTACGGCCGCGTCTATGTCGGCACCAACGGACGCGGCCTCCAGTACGGCGACCCGTCCTGACCCAGGCGCCCGAGCGGGGCCGCAGGCACAACACCTGCGGCCCCGCCACCAGCCATGTGCGGCCGCTCAATCCCACTCGCAGCCGATGCCGTCACCATCGGCGTCGAGGTTGTGGGGGTCGCCACCGCTGACATCGACGGGGCCGGGCAGGTCCGGGCAGTCGACGTCGGGAACGCCTGCGGGCGGTCCCGGTGGATAGGTCCGCCGGGGCTCCGGCGCCGGGCTGTCCACACGTCGCACATCGGCATCGACTATGACCCCGCCCTTGACCGTGTATGTCCCGGCGAAGGAGCGCACGGTCCCGTCTGTTCGCAGCGCGTCGAGCGTGACCGTCACGACGCTGCCGCGGGCATCGACGATCTGGACGGTGTCATGGACAGTGTCAGCAAATCCTGCCACGAAGGACGCGTAGGAGCGGTCAAGATTCTTGCCTCCCAGGTCCCACGCCCGACGGTAGTCCCCTGCGTTGATCGCCGCGAAATACCTCTCGACGGTGGTGACGGCATCAGCGGTAGGTGCGGGCGGGGGCGGCAGCTTGGGCGTCGGGGACGTCCTGGGTGTCGTGGGCGCCTTGGGTGTGGTGGGAGTAGGCGTCGGTTCGACGGTGATGGTCTCGGTACTGGTGACAGTCGAACCCGGGCTGGTCGGCCCCTGCTCACCGGACCCGCCACAAGCGGCGGCTCCCCCCACCGCCATGGCCCCTGCCAGGAGAACAACAGCGCCTTTGGAGAGGACCCGCATCATCTCTGCATCACCTCGGCGGGTTGCTCTCTCTAGTGTGCGGCACAGCGAGGTCGACGCGCACAGCGGCCCGCCACCCTGGCGGACACCTCCCGGAAGACCACGATCAAGATCCGCACCGACCAGCGTCTGATCCGCGGCCCGAGCTCCGACACCAGCGAGCGCACTGTGCTGGCGTTGACTCAGCCTGTTCTGGAGTCCCGCACCACTTGCGCACCACCGTGATGGCAACCCGGCCTCGGCCATCCCGGCAGGGCATGCCCCGTGCGGCGCCGCCCTGCGGCGGCGGTGCGTCAGCTCTGTGCGGTGTCGTCGCCCATCTGCCCGGCGCCCTCAGCCGTGCCCGTCTTCTCGCGCATCTTGCGCACCAGCTCCGCCTTCCGGTCGGCGGCACTCTGGCGGTCGAGGTTGCGGTGCGGACCGTTGTTCTGGCGTTCGGCGCGGGACAGCTTCTTGCGCTGGCCGCCGCCTTGGCCCACGGGGTTGTTGATGTTCTTGCTATCGGTCACGGGTTCTCCCGGTAATGAGGTGAAGTGATCTACGGATTCATCGGTGGGGGACGGGCGGCGACGTCGGAGGACGTCAGCAGGTGCCCATCACGCGCTCACTCGTGAATCAGCGCCTGGAAGAACATGACAAAGACGTTACCCGGTTCCGTCGGCCTCGCACACCAGGGCTTTTCGGCGTCCCAGCAACGACATCGAGATCGACCTGGTCGGCGCCGACCGCCAGCCGGTGGCCAAGCAGCCGCTGATCGCGGTTTCCCGCAGCGGCGTCAACTGCGCCGGGCTCCAGGCGACGTACGGCCCGGACCAACCAATCACCGCGTGGCGCGCGGACTGAGCCACGCCACTACGTGCCAGTCAGGTCGGCGACCTGGAGGTTCGTTGTTGCCTGGACGGGTCGAGAAACGGAGTCTCGCGCCGCCGATCGCCTCACAACCGGAGTGCGCCGAGATCTCGCACCGTGTCGGCCAAGGCGCGGATGAGATCGTTCTCGGCTTCGGTCCGCCAGACCAGGACGAAGGTGAGGTCCTTCATGTCGGGGACGGGAAGAAAGCGGATGTTCGGCATGCCCCAGTACCTGGTGACATGGCCGGGGAAGGGGTGGATGATCTCGCTCATGCCGACCCGGCTGATCAGCTCATCGCCGTTGTCCACCGCTATGAGGCGCTCGATCGGCCGGCCTCGTGGGGTGTGGAAGGGCAGGTAACTGCCCTCCCAGTAGTCCGGCAGGCCGAGGGCAGTGGCGTGCGGAAACTCGGCGAGCAGCTCCAACGGTACGGAGTCCCGTTGCGCGAACCGGTGGTCGGCGGCCACGGCGAGGACCCGGGAGTCGGTACAGAAGGTCGGACCGACGGTGAGGTCCGGCTCCTCGACCGGCAGCCAGGCGACAAGGACGTCCATGGCACCAGAACGGAGCTGGCCGAACACATCAGTGAGGGTCGCGAGGCGGATCTGGAGTTCCCATTGCGGGTACCGCGAGCGGAACGTCTTCCAGTAGGGGTGCAGATCGACGACGTTGAAGGGCAGCATCGTGACGCGGAGCTGCGCGGTGATCCCGCGGGCGGCCCGCCGGGCGCGCTCCAGGGAGTCGTGCAGGCCCGTGTAGACCGGTTGCAGATCGTCGCGGAACTGTCGGCCGACCTCGGTCAGGCACACCGTGCGGCTGGTGCGGGTGAACAGCTCAGCGCCGATGCGCCGCTCCTGTTTCTTGATGGCCTGACTGACGCGTGCCTGGGAGACGTGCAGCCGCTGTGCGGTCCGGCCGAAGTGCAGCTCCTCGGCCAGCACCAGGAAGATCTCGATGTCCCGCAGCTCCATCGGCTCCCCAACCCCCCTCGATAACCCAGCGGTTATCGAACCGCGCGGAAGTTTACGTTGATCACGATTGCGACCCGTAAGAAGGTCGAGGGTATGCAACCACGCCTGAAGAAACCGGTGTTCGTACAGCCGGACGCGCTCACGAGCATCGGCACGTTCTTCACGTCGGTCAACCAGGGTGCCGTCTCCGATGAGCGATGACATCGACCTGACCGCGATGTACACGATGCACGATGCCCTGCGCCGGGAAATGGCCCAACTGGACCGGATCACCACCGACACGGACCGTGACCCCCGGCAGTTGCCGACCACTGTCGGATGGACGCTGTTCAAAAAGGCTCTCCACGCCCACCACACGGCCGAGGACGACGCACTGTGGCCGGCGCTGCGTCGACGTCTGGCCGGCCGCCCGAAGGACCTGGCTCTTCTGGAGGCGATGGAGGCCGAGCACACCGCCATCGCCCCGCTGATCGAGGCCATCGACGCGGCGCTCGCCGACCCCGAGGTCAGCCGGCTGCGGTTGGGCGTTCTGACCGACGCGCTGACCACCGGCCTGGCCGGGCACCTCCAGCACGAGGAGGACGCGGCCCTGCCGCTGGTCCGGCGGGCGTTGACGGCCGAGCAGTGGGGCCACTTCGGCCAGGTCCATGCCCAGCTGATCGGCCCGGACGCACCACTCTTGCTGCCGTGGCTGCTGGACGGCGCCGACGAGCCGACGGTCGAGAAGCTGCTCGCTCCGCTGCCCGTATCCGTCCACGCCGTCTGCACCGCCGAGTGGGCCCCGGCATACACCAGCCTGGACCGCTGGAGTCCTGGCACCGCTCCGACGCACTGACACCGGCTGCCACGCCCCGCGGAGCGTCGCGTCGACTGATGTCGCAAGGGCCGGACGCCGACCGGGGGCACCGAACCCCCGCTTGTGCGTACGGCGTACGGCGTACGGCATGTGTGCGCAACGTCCGGAACCCGGACTTACGTTCCCCTCACAAGATCCCTGGAGTCATCGCCTTGTCCGAGCACATCCGCCTCACTCCGTCCCACAACATCTCGGCCGCCGACGCCGCCGCCTGGCACCGGGTCGTCGCCGCCTCGATGGCCCGCGACCTGCCGGGAGTACCGCCTCCCGGCCCCGAGCAGATCCACGCCCAGCTCACCAAGCCCCCGCTGAACAGCCGCCGGCTGACCTGGCTGGCCACCGGGTCGCAGGGCAGCCCGGTCGGAGTCGCGGGCCTGCGACTGTTCACCTCCCCGGGGCGGAGTCACCTGGCCGAACTGGAACTCCACGTCGACCCTGCGCACCGGCGCCTGGGCACCGGCTCCCTCCTGCTGTCGGCGGTCGTGGCGGCCTGCCGTGCCGAGGGCCGACGCAGCCTGATCGTCGAAGTGGCGGCCGACAGTCCGGGCGAAGCCTTCTGCGAAAAGCGGAACTTCCGCCAGGCACTGGCCCTTGACCATCTGCTCCTGCACCTCGACCAGTTGGACGAGGCCGCCGTTCTCCAGGCCGCCGAGGCCGAGCACCCGGGCTACCGGCTCACCGGCTGGACCGGCACGGTGACCGACGACCTCGCCGTCGCCTTCGCGGCCGCCAAGAACGCGATGAACGACATGCCCGTCGGGGACCTGGACTACGGCACCGTGGCCTGGGACGCCGACCGCGTACGGGCCATGGCCGGGGTGATCGCCGACCGCGGCGACACCCTGCTGACCCTCGCCGCCGTCCACGACGACGGCGCCATGGCCGGGTACACCGAGATCGTTCTCCCGCAAGGCGCGCCCCGGGCGCAGCAGTACGACACCGCCGTCGTGCCCGCGCACCGCGGCCATGGTCTCGGGCTGTGGCTCAAGGCCGCCATGGTGCGCCGACTGCGTGCCGCGCACTCCGGTGTCGTCGAGATCGAGACCGACAACGCCGAGGACAACGTCCACATGCTGGCCGTCAACCACCAGTTGGGGTTCCGCTCCTACCGGCGCACCCGCGAGTTCCAGCTCGACCTTCCCGTTGCCTGATCCCCTTCTGGCCCCTTCCGATCCCTCCGATCCCTTCCGATCCCTTCCCGAGGAGCCGCCGTGAACGTCTCAGCCTCCACCCTCTCCCTCACCGTCGCCGACGTCGACGCCTCCCGTGACTTCTTCCGCACCCACCTCGGCTACGAGGTGGCCATGGCCGACGAAGGCTTCGTCTCGCTGACCCGCGCGGACGCCGCCGTCGACATCGTCCTGCTGCGCAAGGGCACCGAGGTCCTCCCCGCCGAGCAGCGGGACCGGGAGGCAACCGGCCTGATCCTCGCGTTCACGGTCACCGGCCTCGACGCCGAGGAGGCCAGGCTGCGCGCGGCGGGCGCCCCCATCACCATGCCGCTGCGCGAAGAGCCGTGGGGCGAGCGCCTGTTCCAGTTGACCGACCCCAACGGAGTCGTCGTCCAGCTCGTCGAATGGGCCGTCTCCGACCCCGGCACGGTCGTCACCGTCTCCCCGAACGCCACCATGACGGGCCTCGCGGCGCCCAGCGGCGGACCCAGCGCCTAGACAGAGAGCACCCTCGCACTGCCCTGGACTCGGTGACCGCCGCTGCTTCGCACAGCAGGTGTCCCCCAGAGGCTTCCGACAAGCCTCTGGGGCTTGACCAGAATCGTCGGCCACGGCCGGAATCCATGAAATGAGAGTTGCGAAATGCGTGTGTTGTTGATCGCGTGCGGGTCGCGCGGGGACGTCGAACCGATGGTCGGCCTCGCGGTGCAGTTGCGGGCGCTCGGCGCGGAAGTGCGGATGTGCGCGCCGCCGGACTTCACAGAGCTGCTGGACGGTGCCGGCGTCCCGATGATGCCGATCGGCCAGCCGCTGCGCCCGATGGTGAAGGGGGCGGTGACCGGGACGAAGCCGCAGCCGCCGTCGAGCCTGCCCCAGCGCGCGGCCGAGATGGTCGCCACGACCTACGACGCGGTCGCCCCGGCGGCCGCGGGATACGACCTGGTGGTGGCGACCGGCTTGATCCCGGCCGCGGCAGCCGCGCGGGCGGTGGCCGAGAAGCTGGGCATCCCTTACGTGTTCGTGGCCTACTTCCCGACGTACCTGCCCTCGCCGCACCACCCGCCGCTCGTGTGGCCGGGCCGGTCGCTCCCGCCGGAGGTGACCGACAACCGGGTGCTGTGGGACCTGAACACCGAGCACATGAACGAACTGTTCGGCCAGGGGATCAACACTCACCGTGAGTCGATCGGCCTGCCCCCGGTGGACAACGCTCGCGACCACGTCCTCACCGACCGGCCGTTGCTCGCTTCGGACCCGGTCCTCAGCCCGTGGCCGGAGCCCGCGGACCTCGACGTGGTGCAGACCGGAACGTGGTTCCGGCCGGAGGACGAGCGCCCGCTCCCGGCCGATCTGGAAGCGTTCCTGGAGGCCGGCACACCGCCGGTGTACGTGGGCTTCGGCAGCATCCCCATGCGCGACCCGGAGGACGTCGCCAAGGCGGCGATCGAGGCGGTCCGCGCGCAGGGCCGGCGGGTACTCGTCTCGCGCGGCTGGGCCGGCCTGGGCCTGACCGACGATCACGACGACTGCTTCGCCATCGGCGAGGCCAACCATCACGCACTGTTCCGCCGGGTGGCCGTAGTCGTGCACCACGGCGGCGCGGGCACCACGACCACCGCCGCCCGAGCCGGCGCGCCCCAGGTGGTGGTACCCCAGTTCGCGGACCAGCCGTACTGGGCCGGCCGGGTGGCTGAGCTGGGCATCGGCGCGGCCCACGACGGTCCGACTCCGACCACCGAATCCCTGTCGGCCGCGCTCAGGACGGCCCTGACCCCCGAGACCCGCGCACGAGCGACCGCCGTGGCCGCCACGATCCGCGCCGACGGGGCGACGGTGGCCGCGAAGCTGCTGCTCGACGCGACTGGCGGAGAAAGGCCGCCCGTGTCGTGATGAACCACCACGTGCCACTGCGTGGAATCGCGCCGCAGGCACCCCCGCCAGCGCGCCGACCGGGTATCGCATGTACGGCGGGGACGCGGTGAAGCTTCTGGCCTTGGAGGAGTCTTACAGGCCCCCGACCAAGGCATAGGGGGTTCACTTGCTCGTTTGTGCCATCTCGACAATGCGGCGAAGTTCGAGAATGTGGCCGGCTAGCGCCTGTTGGCCTTCGGGGGTGAGCGCGAGCCAGGTGCGCGGGTGAGAGCTGCCGCGGGCCTTTGTGACAGAGACATAGCTCGCCACCTGAAGGACCTTGACCTGTTTACTCAGAACCGAGTCGCTTACCCCGAGGGCATCGCGAACCACGGAGAACTCCATGGCGTCGACGGCGGCGAGCATGGTGCAGATCCGCAACCGGTTCGGGGCGTGGATCAGTTCGTCGAAGGCCGCGTCGGTCATCGTCCGGCCCGGACGTCGTGCCGTGCGGCCGCGTCGACGCGGTATCCCACGACGATGGTGAGCACCCCGGCCACCAACCCAGCGCCGGCGATAGCCCAGCGCACCCCCGCGCCCCACTCCAGACCCATCCCCGTCACCACGACGAGCAGGAAGGCCAGCACATAGATCCCGAAGAGCCTGGTGGCGCCGGGAGTGGCCGTATAGCGCTCGAAGGAGACGCCCGTCGCCCTCCGGACGGCCAGCCCGAGGCCGACCATCACGCCGACGAACAGCGGCACGGCCCACGAGGCCATGCGCAGGCTCATCGAGAGGAACATGAGTGCAACCGTGAGCCCCATCCCTACGTGGTACCACCAGGGGCTGGCGACATGTGCCGCCGCCTGAGTCCGGGACGCGGCGACCGCGTCGAGGGCCGCGCGTGCGGAACCGGCGTCCAAGCCATGGGAGTTGCGTGATGCGTTTTCCATAATGGAAAGCATGGCAGACACTTTCCATCACGGCAAGTGGTGCTGTCGGGCGCGATCCGCGGGGTGGGCGGCCGCCCTGCGGCGCGGCTGCCTTGATGCCTACCAGGCGTCCGAGGGGACGTCTGGGCGTAACGGACATACCTCAGAGAGTTATCGTTGAAGTCGGCCTCTGGCCTGTGTAATGATCGCAAATGTTGCTGCTGACCACAGCCAACGCACCAATTTCGCTAGACGGGGGACGTTGAAGCGTGTTTATTTTGCTGTCGCGAGTGGACTGGTCTGGAGCGCGTCGCCAAGGGCGATTTGCGGCTCCCTGAAGCCCCTTCCCAGTCAGAGCCTCGCGGTGATTGATCGCATCGGTGGACGTTCCGTGCCATCCGCCCGTGCGCCTGGCTGGGTACGTGAGGTTCCTGGCGAATCAGACAGGGCGCGGCAGCGTGACCGCGACAGCTGATTCGCTGTACACGCGTTCGTACTGTGAGGTCCCGCTTGACCACCGAGACCCAGCGCGATCGTGTCGGCAAATCCCGTCCACTCGACAAACCTTGGCTGCCCTGGGGCGGCACACCCTCGTCGAGGGACCTGTTTTGCTGGTACGGCATATGGCTGGTATTCGCCTATTCATTCGCTATGTGGCCGCTCAAGCCATGGCTGATCGGCACGAATCCCGTACTCCTGGAGGCATTGACCGGAACGCAGAGTGCGATGGCCATCGCGGGCGCGTTCGCCCGCGTCGGTGAGGCCCCGCTGGCCCTGGTGATGGCCGCCGGCATCTTCGGGATGATGAAGTTCTCCTGGGTGTTCTGGCTGGCAGGCCGGCTGTGGGGCGAAAATGTGGTGCGGCTCTTCGCAGGCTCCCAGCAGGGCGGCCGGGCCAGGCGCCGCCTCGATCTCCTCAGCCGCGACACACCGGCGAGGCGATGGATCATCGGGGCGGCTGTCGTACTGGAGCCGCTGCCGCTCGTGCCGGGTCCGGTGGTGTTCGCCTCGGCCGGCTGGGTGGGCATGGGCCTGCCGACCTTCCTCCTCCTCAACCTGATCGGCGTGGCTGCCTGGACCGGATTGTTCGTCGGCCTCGGCTACGCCATCGGGCAGCCAGCAGTGGACATAGCCGAGACCGTCTCGGAACATGCCGTCTGGGTTTCGCTGGCCGTCATCGTCGGCGGCCTTGTCGTCCAGACGGTGATCAGCCGCATTCGGGCCGGGAGGCGATCGTGACCCTCACCCTCATCGTCAACGACGATCCTCTGCTGCGGGCCGGACTGCGAATGATCATCGAGTCCGCCGACGACCTCGAAGCTCAGGACGCAGGAGGAGCCGAGGCCCTCGCCGAGGCGCGGCGGTGCCGCCCCGACGTCGTACTGCTCGACATCCGGACGGGGGCCACGAACGGCTTGGCGCTGCTGGAAGACCTGTTGGACCTGCCCAACCCGCCTCGGGTGGCGGTACTGTCCTCGCCCTCGGTCGGAAAGTCCGTCCTCACCGCACTGCGTATGGGGGCAGCGGGCTGCCTGCTGAAGGACACCGGCCCCAGGGAGCTGCTGGCGTCGGTCCGCGCTCTCGCTGTCGGTAGCACCGTGCTGTCCACTCTGGCCTCCTCCCTCCTGATGGCGGAGCTGGAGGACGATGTGCAGTTCTCCGACGCCTCCTCGGAGGCCCGTCGGATGACCGCGTCGCTGACCGCACGCGAGCACGAGGTGCTGGCCATGATCGCCGAGGGCCTGTCCAACGCCGACATCGGGCGTCGGCTGCTGCTGGGCACCGGGACGGTCAAGGACTGTGTCAGCGACATCTTCAACAAACTCGGAGTCGTCAATCGCGTACAGGCGGCGGTGATCGCCTACCGGGCACGGCTGCCCATGAGCGCACCCCCGACGTCTGAAGCTGCCTGACGGCAGCCCCGTACCGATTCAGTGAGCTCCGGCGGTGACACCGCCGGAGCTCACTGTTTTCCGAAGACCCATCCGTCGGCCCACCGGTCGGACGCGGCGCGCCAGTCGACTGGCGCCACCCTGCCTTCGACTGACGCCATCTCGCCCTTGTTCACCGCCACTTGACTGGCGACAACAGACCAATGGCGGCTGGTCCGGCCCACCGAAACCCGGAAATACTCGTCCCAGTAAGCAAGAGTGAAACGGGGGAGATATGCCGGGGCTTGATCTGGATGGATCCAGCGGAACCCTCGCTGCGGAAAAGGAGCAAGCCGAGTCCAAGACCCTCCCCGCGTTCCGGCCGGTGGACCTGGACGCGTTCCCGGAAGTGGACGCTCTGCTGAGTCGACTCGGGTTCGGCGCCTTCGTACGTGATTCGGTGTCCGCACCGGTTGGCCGGAACCATGCCTGGTCCGGGCGCACGGAAAGCGGTCGCCAGGTATTCGTCAAATGTCTTGTGGGCACCGCGCCAGATGTGCAGGCCCGAATGCGCCGGATGCTGGCGTTCGAGGACTTCGTGGGCAGCGTGCCCGAACTGGCCGGCCATGTCCCGGCACTGCTCGGCTGCGACCGGGATGCGGGACTGGTGGCCTTCGACCACGTGACGGCGAAAAGCGGTGCCGAGCTGATGGTCGATGAGACCTTCGGCGAGGAACTCGCCTTCACCGTCGGGCAGAAGATCGGTTCACTGCACGCGGCCGCCCCCGTCGGCGAGTTGGACACCACGCTGCCCGCATTGCCGGACCCCGGCCTGCTGCACGCGCTCCCCCTGGCCACGTACAACGAGCTCAGCTTCGCCGAGCTGGAGGCGTGGCGGCTCCTGCAGCACGACATCGGTCTCCGTGAAGGTCTGGAAAGACTGCGGAAGTGGGAGGAGGAAGCGCCGCGCGTCCCTTCCCACTGCGACTTCCGGGTGGACCAACTCCTGGTCCTGGACGACGGATCCCCCGTGATCGCGGACTGGGAAGAGTTCCGCTCCGCGGATCCGGCCCGCGACGTGGGCGCCTTCGCCGGTGAATGGCTGTACCGCTCAGTTCTCGACATAGTCACCAACCGGGGAGACGGCGGTGCGCAGTTCCCCGACGTCGAGTTGACCCACGACCAGGTACTGACGCGCGGCGCCGAGAAGATAGAGCGCCTGCTCCCGCTGGTACGCCAGTTCTGGTGCGGCTATCTGAGCCGGCACCAGGCAGACCCCGGCTTTTCCGGCCGGGCCACGGCATTCGCCGGCTGGCACCTGCTGGATCGGCTGGTAGCCGGCGCGGCGCAGGGGCAGCGGTTGTCCGGGATCGAGCGGGCCGCCGCAGGAATCGGCCGCGGCGCCCTGATCACACCGCACAAGTTCGCTGCCATTCTCGGATTTGAGGAAACGCAATGAGTGACATTCCCGTTTCCCGTGCGCTACTCGACGCCGCCGGCCTTGTCCACGTGGCCGCGGACCGTTCCAGCGCCACGGTGGGGGAGCAGCGTATCGAGGCGGAGACACCCAGAGAGCTGCGCCGTCTGCTGTCCGACGCGCTCTACCACGAGCTCCACGCGGGGCTGTCGATGGCGGACACGTCACTCCCCTTCCGGCTGCGCGACGCCGCGTTCGAGGGCGAGCTCGCCAAGGGCGTGCCGCACCGGGAGACGGTGACTCGCGGCCTGGTACGGGTGGCCGGGGAGGAAGCGCATGTGGTCGAGCTCAGCGGAGTCCTCGTACGCGTGCCGGCCGACCGGGTGCGCGCCGAAGGGGCTGTCGTCTCCGGCAGCGTCGCCGACGTGGTCAACACCTCTATGAGGCCGGGGCTTTCGCCCGGTTTCTTTCTGGTCGAAGGCACACGGCCGCACCGATCCGCCGATCTTCTGCGCGTCTACATCCACATCAAGGAGTGGTCAGCGGCGCGGCAGGTCTGGCAGACAGTCCTCGACCACCTGGAGACACACGAGCTGACGTACCGGGCGAAGGTGGTCTCCAGCAAGCTCCTCTACCCCCGCCGCGATGCCCTGGTCGTCTATCTCGACCAGCGGGACCGGTACGCCGCAGCGGGTATCGCCGACGTCGTGGGCGGCCTGCCCGGCATCGGCGAGGAGACATCGGTGTTCACGCGCCGCCTGAGGCCCGGCGTGGCCATGGCCTGGGAGCCGCGCGACTCCTCCCCCGGCATGGACAGCCTGAGCTTCGGCCAGCACCGAGCCAGCGTGCTGGCGAAGGCCCTGGTGGAGACGGCCGAGGCGCCCGACTCGATCGCCGAGGTCCTCCACGACTGCCTGGTCGCGGCCAACGTCGACCCCTCCGACCCGTCCCGCAACGTGGACTCCCCTGACATCTCCTGACGCCCACGAAGCCGGCCCAGCCCCGAGCTGAGGTGCTTTCCAGGAGGCGTGATCGCGCCTCCTGGATTCATCTCAGAATCCGATGAAAGGAATATTCATGGAGAACAAGAGCGCGGTTATCACTGACCTCGTCGCCGGTTACAGCGCCTACACCGAGGCCGGTGAGCTCAACGTCAGCGCCGCCGCGGGCGCTCCGGCCACCACTTACATCTGCGCCTCCGTGGCCATCTCCCGCACCAGCTCGGTCAAGTGCAGCGCTGCCGTCAGCGCCGCCAGCGGTGCGACGTACGAGTGGACCTGCTGAGCAGCCTGAACCACTACTTCACGCAGTCAGTGCACGTCATCGACAAGGGGGTGAACAAATGAAGACCGACGCGATCATGGAACTCGTCTCGGGCTACGAGGCGTACGCCGGCTCCGACGAGCTGCAGATCAACGCGAGCGTCAACGCTCCGGCGAGCACCCCGGTCTGCGGGGCCGCGACCGTCTCGTGGGCCGCCAGCATGTTCTCGGCCAAGACCGTCAGGGACGGCTGCTGAGTATCCCTCCCGGGTGACCGAAACCGAAGGCTCCGGTCACCCGCCGGGGGGGGGGGGGGGGCCCGCCGGGGGCCCCCCCCCCCCCCCCCCCCCCCCCCCCCC
>NZ_JAZGRL010000001.1:3535045-3547991 GCF_046540415.1 Streptomyces sp. E11-3
GGGGGGGGGGGCCCCCCCCGGGGCCCCCCCCCACCCGGCCCTCGCACATCGTCGTCACCGCAACACAACTGGGGGCACTGGCCATGGACGACCTGGCTCACGTCGAGCAACTCACGGACCTTGCCGATCTACTGCGCCCGGCCGCGGTCCGTGCGGCGGCGACGCTTGGTCTGGCGGACCACATCGCTGCCGGAGTGACCGGCGCAGAGGACCTGGCACGGCGGTGCGACACCCGCGCCGACATCCTCGACAGCCTGCTGCGTTATCTGGTCTCCCTCGAACTGCTGGACCACGACGGAAACGGCGGTTACGTGCTGCGGGACGCCATGCGCCCGTTGCTGACCGACCACCCGCTCTCACTGCGCGAGGCCCTGCGCCTGGACGGTGTGACCGGCAGGTCGGACATGGCACTGGTGGGCCTGGTGCACACCGTCCGGACCGGCGAGCCCGCACACGTGGGGCTGTTCGGCCGCGGCTACTGGGACAGCCTCAACGAGGACTCGGCCTACGTCGAGGCGATCGAGCGCGCCTCGCTGGGGCAACTCGTCTTCGACGCCGAGCTCATCCGCGATGCCTACGACTGGTCGGCCGTAGCCAGCGTCGTCGACGTGGGCGGCAACACCGGCGCGATCCTGACCAGCCTGCTGGACCGGCATCCGCACCTTCGCGGCACGCTCGTCGACCTGCGGAGCGTGGCACGGGTCGCCGCCAAGAACATCACCGCCGCCGGTCTGCAGGACCGGTGCGAGGTTGCCCCCGGCAGCTTCTTCGACCCGCTGCCCGCGGGCCGGGACGTCTACCTGCTCTCCGCGATCCTGGGCGACTGGGACGACGAGCGGGCGGTCTCGATTCTGCGCCGCTGTGCCGAGGCGGCGGGCGAGGCCGGAAAGGTCCTGGTGGCCGACGTCAACCTGGATGTGGTCATGCGAGGCGAGCAGGCGGCCCGGATGGAGCTGTTGCTGCGCGCCATGATGCCCACGCCGGTGCGCACCGTCGCCGAGCTCAAGAGGCTCGGGCACGAGGCGGGACTGCGGGTGACGTGGGAAGGGCCGGTAACCCCGGTCCGGTCGTTGATCGAGTTCTCGGCCTAGGAGATCACTGGTATGAGCACGCCGGTCACGAACACGGATAGGCCCCAGCAGCGGCTGCACATCCTGCACGAGATCTTCCAAGGCCGACGCCCGCAACTGGCAGGCATCCTGCTGCTGTCCCTGGCCGCCACCGCGGCGACGCTGGTGCTGCCGTGGACGGTCGGGAAGCTGCTTGAGGCGATCCAGCAGGACGACGGCCTCACCAAGTGGACCTGGCTCATGGTCGCGGTCGGCCTCGGATCCGCCGCCGCCAACGCCGTGGCCACCTACCTGCTTTCCCGCATGGGCCACCAGCTGATCGGGCGGCTGCGGGTCCGCAGCATGCGGCACTCCATCGGTCTGGGACTGCACGCGGCCCGCCGGGAGGGCACCGGAAACCTCGCGACGCGGCTCACCGCCGACGCCTCCGCGATCAAGAGCGTCGTCGACATCGCCCCGATCCAGCTCCCGATGTCGCTGGTCACCCTGGTCGGCACGATGGTGATCATGGGCGTACTGGACTGGGTCCTGCTCCTGATCACGCTCGGGGCCTTCCTCGTGGCGCTGGCCGTGGTCGCCGTGGTCGTGATCGCGCTGCGCCGCAAGTACGTGGCGATCCAGGACGAGGTCGGCACGCTCACCGAGCACTTCGTCGCGACGATGGAAGCGCTGACCGTGATCAAGGCGCACCGTGCCGAGCGCATCGTGTCGGCCGAGCTGGCCACCCGTGCCGAGCGGGTCGCCCGGTTCGAGGTCGGGGCGTCCGCGTTGGAGGCCCTGATGGTGCCCGTCGTCAACCTGGGCCAGCAGATCGCCCTGGTGGCGGTCATCCTGGGCGGCGGCGCCCGGATCACCGGCGGCGGCCTGGAGTTGGGCACCTTCGTGGCGTTTCTGCTCTACCTGTTCCAGCTCACCGCGCCCCTGATGATGGCGATATCGGCGACGAGCACGATCCAGATGGGCCTGGCGGCCCGTCAGCGCTTCGACGACCTGTTCGCCCTGCCGTCCGAGGAGCTTTCCGCCGGGAAGGCGCTCGGCACATCCCAGTCCCCGGTGGCCGGCGCCCCCGCCGTGCGGTTCGAGAAGGTCGACTTCGCCTACGGCGGGGAGCCCGTGCTGCGGCACGTCGATCTGGCCGTCCCCGCCACCGGACTGACCGCCATGGTCGGGCTCTCCGGCTCCGGCAAGTCCACCGTCCTCGGACTCGTCGAACGGTTCATGGCCCCGCAGGAGGGGCGTATCGAGGTGTTCGGCCGCGACGCGGCTCAGTGGTCCCTGGCCGAGCTGCGCGGCCGGCTCGCCTACGTCGACCAAGGGGCCACCCTGCTGCGAGACACCGTGCGCAACAACCTCACCCTCGGCCAGGAGCGACCGGCGGCCGACGACGTCCTGCTGCGCGCGCTACGGGACGTCGGCCTGGAAGAGGAGATCACCCGGCTGCCGGAAGGCCTGGACACGGTCCTGGGCGGTTCCCACGACCTGTCCGGCGGCCAGCGCCAGCGACTGGCACTGGCCCGGGCGAGCCTCTCGGACGCACCGCTGGTCCTGCTCGACGAACCGTCCTCGCAGCTGGACAGCATCAACGAACTACGGCTTCGCAAGCTCGTCGACGAGATCAGCCAGGACCGGGCCGTACTCGTGGTCGCCCACCGCATCTCCACCGTGCAGCACGCCGACCACGTGATCGTGATGGACGGCGGTCAGGTGACCGCCCAGGGCGCGCACGAGGACCTGATGCTCACCAGCCCCATGTACGCGGAGCTGGTCAGCGGACAGGCACTGGGGACTCCCGAGAACACCACCGCAGCCCTGACTGGAGGCAACCGATGACCACCTACTCGATCATGGCCCCGATCGTCCCCTTCCGCCCGGAGCAGTTGCTGCCGTACGCCGCTCTCACGCAGTGGAGTGACGCGCACCGGCTGTGGCAGGGCCAGGCCCTGGGTAACGACCCGTTCCAGGACTTCACCCACGCCGCTGCCTGCGGCTTCCGTGTGCCCACCGGCACCGGCGTCACCCTGATGCCCCTGCGCCACCCCCAACAGGCC
This sequence comes from Streptomyces sp. E11-3, assembly GCF_046540415.1. NCBI lineage: Bacteria > Bacillati > Actinomycetota > Actinomycetes > Kitasatosporales > Streptomycetaceae > Streptomyces > Streptomyces sp. E11-3. The sequence continues at coordinate 3,538,164 of NZ_JAZGRL010000001.1, forward strand.
GCCATCCAGGCCCATTCACTGGCGGTAGCCAGCGGCCATCCCGTGGTGGCCGGCTTCGGGCCGGGCGCGGCCGCGTTCCAGCAGAGCCTCATGGGCGCGCCGTACCGCAGCCAGCTCGGTGCGATACGTGAATACGTCTCCGTGATGCGCGCCTTGCTTGAGACGAGCGAGGTCGACCACGTCGGTGAGTACTTCACGTGCCGCTCGCAGTTCGTCACGGTGCCCCGGCCGCCGGTGGAGATCGGCCTGGGCGTCCTCCGCCCCCGCATGGCCCGGCTGGCCGGGGAGATCGCCGACGTCGCGATCACCTGGCTGACGCCTGCCCGGTACATCCGTGATGTCGTGGTGCCCGCGCTCAAGGCCGGGGCAGAGAGCGCGGGGCGCCCCACGCCCCGGGTGGTGGCGATGGTCCCGCTGGCGGTCGCGGCGGCGGACCGTAACCCGGTCGAGCTGGCGTCGATCAGCAACACCGGCCACACCATGCTGCCGCACTACGCCGACATGCTGCGCCGGTCCGGCATCGAGACGTCGACGCAGGACCCGCGCGGCAACGCCGAAGCGCTGCTGGCCGGGGACGCCTTCCTGTACGGCGAGAAGGCAGAACTCGCCGCCCGGCTGCGCGAGTACGCGGACGCGGGCGCGGACGAGATCGTACTGAACGTCACCGGTGTGCACATGAAGTACGGCGAGCGCGCCTCCCTCACGGAGCTCGAAGCCCTGCTGGGGGCGGTCGCACAGTGATCGACGAGCCGTACGCCGAGGTTCCCGAACTGGGGATGAACCGGCTTCTCCTCGTCGTCACGGGTTCCGCCTACGCCTGGTCCACCCCCTACTGGCTGGAGTTGCTGCGCCTGCACTGCCCCGAGCTCGAGGTCCGTGTCGTCCTGACCCGGAGCGCGGAGCGGTTCGTGACGCCGCAGGCCATCGCCGCCCGGGTGGGCGGAGCCGTCTCGTGTGACGTCTGGCCCGACGACGAGGCCACAGCACGGCATGTCGAGTGGGCGGAATGGGCCGAGGCCATCCTCGTCTACCCCGCGACCATGCACTTCATGGCACGCCTCGCGCTGGGGCTGGCGGACAGCCCGGCCCTGCTCGCCGCCCAGTGCACCCGCGCACCGGTCGCCCTGGCGCCCGCCCTGCCGCCGGGCGCCCTGGAAGGCGCCGCGGTCCAGCGGCACTGGACCGCCCTGGCGGCCCGGCCGAACGTCGTGCTGGTACCACCCGTCCCCGGCCGGAGCCTGACCACGGGCCGCGAGGACGCCTGGGTGCCGCCCCCACTGCCCGAGGCGCTCCGGCTGATCGTGGAGCGCCGTGCCGAGGCGGTCGCCGCGACTCCCGAACAGCCTGGTCCCGACGCCGAGTTCGGCACCGGGCTCCTGAGGACCTCCGTCCACGACCTGCCGACCGGCGGCCACCGCTGGCACCGCGAGCCGGGCCCGCTCGCCCCGACCCCCTTCCAGCCCGCCGGAGGCGAGGCGTACCGACTGCTCCGGGGAATCGGGGAGCTCGGCGACGCCCGGCTGGCGATGGGCACCGCCGAGGGCCCGGCCCGCCGCTACGACGTACGCGGCGATGTCTCCGCCGCGCACCTGCTCCTGCGCCAAGGGCCCGCCGCCGAGCTGGCGAAGCACCTGCACGACCTGGGTCGGCTCCTGCGCGCCGTCCACGACCTAGAGCCCCCCGCCGGGCCGCGGACCGGTCCCTCGCGCGGGCTGGCACGCCTCGGCGACTGGCTGACCGGTCGTGCCGCCAGCCCGCGGGCGGCCTGCGCCCAGGGACAGGTGCGCCGGAGCCTCGGTGAGGCGCGCTGGGCCCAGGTGCTCGCCTGGCACAGCCAGACAGTGGCCGATCCCGACACCGCGCTGGCGCACGGTGCGGCCGGCCTCGGATCGCTCATCGTCGACCGTGACACAGGCGGCATCGACCTGCTCGTCGGCGAGGACGTCTGCGGGTCGCCCTGGTACGTCGACCTGGGCTGGGTGGTCGGGGAGCTGGTGGAGCTCCAGTGGCAGGTCGGTGGTGACAAGGGAGCGTGGCAGTCCCTCACCGACGCGTTGTTCGAGGGGTACGGCCGCGACCTCGGTCAGCGATGGAAGCAGATCGCCGCGCTGCGGATCCTGCTCCACGTCCACGACATCGCCGCGTACCTGGAGGACTTCGACCGCGGGTTCGACCACTACTGCGACTTTCTGCGATTTCTCATCGATCTGTAGCGGAGGAGGGTTCCGTGATGACAGGGAGAATCCACAAGACGACCCTCCCCAACGGGCTGCGGGTGGTTCTCGAACGACAACCGGGCTCCCCGCGCACCGCGGTCTGCGTCCACTACGGCGTCGGCTACCGGTCCGAGGGGCCCGAGCGGGAGGGGTTCGCCCATCTCTTCGAGCATCTGATGTTCCGTGGCAGCGCAAGCCTGGCGCCGGGCCGCTTCTTCGAGCACATCCACCCGGTGGGGGGTCAGGCCAACGGAACCACGCACCAGGACTACACCGACTACCACCAGCTGGTCCCGGCAGCGGCGCTGGAACGCGCGCTGTTCAGCGAGGCCGACCGGATGCGGGCGCCGGTATTCACCGAGGAGTCGCTGGCCGAACAGCTCAACGGCATCGAGGAGGAGATCCACCAGGCGGTGACGGCGCGGCCTTACGGCGGGCTGCCCTGGCCGCTGCTGCCCGGCGCGGTCTTCAACCGCTTCGCCAACGCCCATGACGGCTACGGGCGGATGGACCAGCTCCGCACGGCCACCGTCGCCGCGTGCGAGGAGTTCTTCCACGCGCACTACGCACCCGGCAACGCGGTACTCACCGTGGTCGGCGACCACGACCCCGAGCAACTACTGACCTTGGTCGAACGGCACTTCGGGGACATACCGCCGCGCCCGTTCGCCGCCGCGCCGGAGCTTCACGAGCCCAGCCTCGCCGAAGACCGGTGGCAGAGCTGCACGGAGCCGGGAGTGACCGCCGCGGCCATCGCGCTCGGCTACCGGCTGCCCGGCCCCCGGCAGGACATGACGGGCTACCTGGCCCATGCCGTACTGGCCGAAATGATCAGCCATCTCGGTCTGGAGGGCCTCCAGGCCGCGTCGGCCGGCTGCGGAGTCTTCGGACCACTCGACGCCAAGGACCCCGACCTCTTCGTCGTCACCGCCCTGGTGCCTCCCATGGTTCCGCCCCACCACGCGGTGGAGGCGACAACCGAGCGGTGGGCTCTCTGGGCCGACGCGCCTGACTTCGGCCAGGCACAGCGTCAGGCCGTACAGCGCCTGGTCACCGGGCACTACCGCGAGTATGCCGAGGCGTACCAGCGCAGCCGCGCCCTCGGCCGCCTGGAGCTGCTCTTCGGGCGTGCCGAACTGCTCGACGAGTACCCCGCTCTGCTGGCCGAAGTCGGCCCGGAGCAGGTCGCCGCGGCCGCCCGGCACCTCGGCACCGCCCGTAAGGGGATCCTCATCATGACCCCAGGGGCCACCCGGACGCGCCCCGCGCCCGTACGCGAGCCGGGCTCCGTAGCGGCCGCGACAGGCCCCGCCCGCCCCGTCGCCGTACCGGCGGCATCAGCCACCGCGCCCGCCGCGGTCCGCCCGATCCCGCCGCTGGGCGTGCAGCTCCCGCCACACCACGGCCCCCGGTACGAGTCCACGCTCGCGGGCGGAACAGGCGTCGTGGCGGTGCGGGACCTCCGCTCCCCCCTGGTGGAGTTGCGCATGCGGCTCCCCCTGGGTGTGTTGGGGTGGCAGCGCCCGGACGACGTCGACGCCCTGGTCCAGCTGTTGGCCAGGCGCGACCGGGCGACAGCTCGTACGGAGGCCGCGGGCGGGAGCTTCCACCTGGCCGCCGACGGCCAGTGGCTCGATGTCACCGGCTACACCACATCGAGCACGATCGGAGCATGGCTGGAGCGGCTTGCCGAACTGGCCACGCCGGTGAACGGCCCGATGCCCCTGGCGACTTCACCCTCGCGACATCGCGAACCCCAATCGGTGATGGACGCGGCCTTGCGCTGTCACTGGCTGGAGGGTGCGCTTTCGGCGACTGTTCCCAGCGACCTCGGCACGGTGCACGAGTCGATCCTGCGGCGTGGCGGGGGCTGGCTGATCGCCGTCGGAGATCTCGATCCCGAGCGTTTCACCGCCGACGCCGAACGGGCACTGTCCCCATGGTCCCCCCTGCCGTCATCCCACTCGGCCGGGATCGCGTCGCCCGAACGCGGGGCCATCCGGTCGGGGCGAGCCATCCTGGAACTCCACCACCACGCATCGGAAGACGTACAAGTGACGCTGAGCGCGCCGGAACCGGCCGGTGACATCGACGCGGCGGCGCGATACCTGGCCACAGCGGTGGTCGGTGCCCACTACCAGTCCCGGCTGTCGACCCGCGCCCTCGGCACCGGCCTTGAACCCTCGCTCTACGCCGCCCGCGACGTCTGCCTCGACCTCCCCCGGGCCTCCATCAGGGCGACTCTGCCGGAGCGGGACGCGGCAGGTGGCATCGCGGCCATCCGGCAGGCCCTGCGGACGTTCCAGACCACTCCCGTCACCACGGCCGAGCTGGAACCGATCCGTACCTTCTGCGCTGCCCAACTGCTCGGAGCGTTCGACACCCCGGCAGCCAAGGCCGACCTGCTGCGTGATTCCGTGTCCGCCGGCAGACCGGTCGACTGGGCGGAGTGTCTGCCGGACCTCCTCCGCCAGACCACGGCCGCGGAAGTCGGCGCGGCGTGCACGGAACTGTTCCCCGTGGACGCCATGACCCTGGTCGCCCTCGGCAAACCGGGACCGGTCTCCGAAATCACCGCACTGTGGGCCGAGGGACTCGATGACGTGGATGGGGCTGCCTGCTGACACACCGCGTCGGCCGGACCGAGGACGTCGACGGATTCGGCCCTGGTGCTTGCCCAACTCCCGCCTTCATCTCGTGGTTCCGCAGCGGTGGCCCGCGTCCGGGGCTGCCCACAGGCCAGTGCGTACGATCTCGTCAGCGCGGGTCCGCGAGGCCCGTGGGGTGCGTGGGGTGCGTGGGGTGCGCGGGGACGAACGGGGTGGGCAGTGGGCAGGCGTGGTTGGCGTGGATTGTTCCGGCGGCGTCGTGCGGACGAACTGGCCCTGATCGACGCCGACATCACCGCGTTCGGAGAAGAGCTCGCCCGTCATGTGTTCGTCCCGACCGGACAGGACTCCGACGTGCACGTACTCGGGGACTACGAGCGCGCCCTGGAGGCCTACGAGCGGGCGAAGCGCGACTTTGTCGGTGACCGCGACCGCGAGGACGCCGAGGACGTGATGCGCGCCCTGGAGGAGGGTCGGCACGCGCTCGCCTGCGCGCAGGCACGGGCCGCTGGAAAGCCGCTGCCGGCGCGCCGTCCGCTGTGCTTCTTCGACCCGCGGCACGGCCCATCGACCACCGAGGTCCGCTGGACGCCGCCCGAGGGGGCGCCACGTCTCGTCGACGTGTGTGCGGCGGGCGCGGTACGGCTCAAGGAAGGGCACGCGCCCATCGCCACCGGCCGGACTCCGGTGGCCATGACCCGAGCCCCCTCCGCTCAGGCGTACCGCGCCGACCCGCGCGCCGCGCGTGGCACGCCCCCTTGCCGGGAAAGGGTGCGAACTGGCGGCCGTACAAGATCTGGCCTCCCGGCACGCCCGCCGCCCAGCGCGCGGAGGCGTCGGGAAGCCGGGAGGTCGAGCTGGTGCGGCCGGACGCCGAGCGGCCGGTGATCCTGGTGGTACGGCTGGACGCCGGCGGTTCCGCCGAACTCCTCGACCACCCGGGGAAGCGGCACCTGATCAAGCGCGGCAGCAACGCGCGGCGGACGGTCGTACCGCTCCCCCGAACGGCGCCGAGACGGTACGCGTGCGGGTGGAGGGGCGCGGGACATGGCGTATGTGGCTGCAGACACTCGACGACCACGTGCCGGTGCTGGAGTCGAAGCTGAGTTCCAGAGGCCCGTACGTCTTCCGCTACCTCGGCGGACCGGCCACGGTCTCGGTCGACCAGCGCAATGGCGGGACGTTCTGGCTCGAAGAGCTGACGGACCGGTTCGAGTCGGCGGAGCGGCTGATCGCCGGGAAGGGCACCTGCAACGGCAAGGCCCGGCTGAACGGGCCCACCCTCATCCATGTCCGGTCCAGCGCGGACTGGCATGCGAGGATCGCGGGCGGATCCAGGGGGTCCGCTCCGCAGGCCGGCGCTGAGCGATCGGCCCCCGGGCAGCGGCTGCGGCGTCGGCTCCTTGGCTGAAATACACTTTCCCGGTGACCGACACCCTGCCTCCGTGCCCCGAATGCTCCGGCTCGTACACCTACGAGATGGGCGCGCTGCTGATCTGCCCCGAGTGCGGCCATGAGTGGTCGCCCGCCTCCGCCGACGCTGAGGCAGGCGCCGCGGGAGGGGTCGAAGACGGTGTGATCAGGGACGCGGTCGGCAATGTCCTCGCTGACGGCGACACCGTGACGGTCGTCAAGACCCTGAAGGTCAAGGGCAGCCCGTCCGGCATCAAGGCAGGCACGAAGGTGCGCAACATCCGCCTGGTGGAGGGTGTGGACGGGCACGACATCGACTGCAAGGTCGAGGGGTTCGGCCCCATGCAGCTCAAGTCCAGCGTGGTGAAGAAGGCCTGAGCCGGCCCTTCGGTACGACCGGCCGACCGGAGGCCCGGACCGTTGGACGGTCCGGGCCTTCGTCGCTCTCTGTCCCGGTGATGAGGGGCCAGAGCGAGGGCGGCTTACAGGTCTAGCTGGTACTCGTGGGCCGTGTGCGTCGGCAGGTAGCCGAGTTCGTCGTTGACGCGCCGCATGTACGGGTTGTTGTCGGCGGTGTCGGTCAGCAGGCCGCCGAGGCGGGGGTGGCGTTCGCGGGCCCGGACGATCGAGGCGGCCTTCATCCAGCGGGCCAGGCCGCGGCCGCGGTGCTCGGGCAGCACTGCCGTGCCGTAGTGCTGGGCGTCGCCCGTCCCGTTGCCGGGGACGACCAGTTCGGTGAAGCCGACGATGGCACCGTCCGACCGGTCGATGGCCGCCACGGTGTGCAGGATGTCGCCGCGTGCGGCGACGGCGGCGGCCGCCGCCCGTACCCGGTCGAGGTCCCAGACCACCGTGCCGTAGTGGACGGCGCCCATCGGCATGTCGTCCATGGCCCGGCGCGACGCCACGAAGGTGTCGGCGAGTCCGTCGGGCACCGTCCCCTCCCACTGCTCCAGCCGGTAGCCGGCGTGCGGCTTCTCGACGGCGGCGGTGAGCGCGGGGAGGTCCGCCTCGGTCAGCGGCAGCCGGGCGTACGTGAGGGTCAGCGCGGTGCGAAAGCCTCTGGCGGTGAGGAAGGCGGCGCCGGGGGATCCGGCCCCGGCCTGGGCGATGACGGTGGTCCGGCCGTCCTGGCGGGCGGCGGCGACGGCCGCGTCGAGCAGCTGGGTGCCCGCCCGCCCGCGCCGTTCGGCGGGGTGGACCTGAACGTCCAGTTCGGCGAGGTGGCGCTGGCCCTCCCCCGTACACAGGCGCAGGAAGGCGTATCCGGCGGGCCTGCTGTCGGGGCCGGAGGCCAGCCAGGCCAGGCGGCGGCCGGCGGAGGTCTCCTCGGGGTCGGTCAGGGCGGTGATGCGTACGGACAAGCTGTCTCCGTCAGGGGAAGGACTGCGAGGGATGGGGTGGGGTCGGTTCCGCGCCGGGGCGGTCACTGCGCCCAGGGCAGGATGCGGGTGCCCTCGGTGCCGGGCACCGAGACCACACCGTCCGCACGCATGGCGACATGGGCCTCGGCGGCCTGCGGGGCGTGGACCTGGCGGAGCACGTTGGGTGGCAGGACGAAGGTCTGCCCGGCCGAGATCTTCTCGGTGCGGCCGTCGCAGGTGACGTCGAGGGCGCCGGTGGTCACCGTCCAGACCTGTTCGCGGCTGACGTCGTGCTCGGGGCCGGTCTGGCCGGGCTCCATCGCGACCGTCCAGGTGCTGAGTTCCGTGCTGCCCCGGCTGGGGGCGGCCAGACCGGTCATGCGGGCGTTCGGGGACTCGGTGACGTTCTCCGCGGTGGGGGTGATCACGGGCATGGCGGGCGCCTCAGCCTGCGCGGGTGCCTCACCCTGCGCGGGTGCCTCGGCCTGCGCTGGCTGATCGCCCGGCGCGGGTGCCTCACCCTGCGCTGGCTGATCGCCCTGCGCGTGCTCGCCCTGCCCGGGCTCGTCGGACGCGGGCTCGTCAGACGCGGCCCATTCGACGAACTGGACGACCACGCCGTTCGGGTCGGTGAGCTGGAACAGCCGCTCGCCCCAGGGCTCTTCGCGCAGCGGCATGGTGATCGGGGCGCCGGCAGCGCGCAGGCGCTGTTCCTCCGCCTCGATACCGGTGACGGTGAACGCGAGGATCAGGCCCGTGGCCTGCTGGTCGCGCTGCTCGGGCGGGAGCACCTCGTTGCCGCGGCGCAGCAGCACGATGTCGGCGGCGGCATCATCGCGGGTCAGGGACGCGAAGCCGTCGGCGGCCATGGCGACCTGGTAGCCGAGGTGGGTGCGGAAGAACTCACACGAGGTGTCTACGTCGGCGACGGTCAGGGACAGGGTGGAAGCGGTGACGTTCAGGGCAACTCCTGGCAGGTGTGGGCGTGGCACGTGCCTGCGTGGCAGGTGCGGGCGGTGCGTCGCGTGCGAGGGTCCTGGGCGGGTGCGGCCTGCGGCCTGCGGCTCTAGTCGGACGTCTTGGCGTACGTGAGGACGACGTTGCCGCCCTCGAACACACGGCTGTCCGCGAGCCGGAACGTGCGCGCCGAGAAGTCGGCACGGAAGAGCGGGATGCCGGTACCGGCCACGATCGGGTACTGCTTGACGATCAACTCGTCGACCTCGGGCAGGAGTTGACCCGCCAGGTCGGCGCCGCCGCAGAGCCAGATCCCGAGCCCGTCCTCCTGCTTGAGCTTGCGAACCACGGAGAGCGGGTCCTCGTCGGTGACCTCGACCGCCGGGTCCGGGCTGGTGGTGAGCGAGCGGGAGAAGACGATCTGCCGCAGGTGGGCGTACGGGCTGGTGAGGCCTACCGCCAGGCCCGGGTCGTACGTACCGCGCCCCATCACGACCGTGTCGAAGCGCGTGTTGGGCGCGTCCGCGACGCCGAGCGCCGCGCGGCCCGGCGTGGGGAGGGTCTCCGCGAACTCGGTGGTCAGCAGGGGCAGGTAGTCCTCGGTGACGTGCGGCGTGAAGAAGTCGAAGTCGCCGTCGGGGGCGGCGATGTAGCCGTCGATGGTGGTGCCGATGAAGTAGGTGAGCTTGCGCATCCCTGTCCGTTCACTCGGTAGAATTTTGCAACGGACGTAACTTTAACCACGACCACCTGATCGGTCAAGCATATTTTTATGCTGGATGTAAGATTGCTCCATGACTACTGAGATGGGGCTCCGTGAGTCCAAGAAGCAGGAGACCAGGCAGCTGATCTCCGACTGTGGCACCAGGCTGTTCATCGAGCAGGGTTTCGAGCAGACCACCATCGCCGAGATCGCCGCCGCGGCCCGCGTGTCCAAGAAGACGGTGACCAACTACTTCCCCCGCAAGGAAGACCTGGCCCTCGACCACCACGAGGCGTTCACCGAGGGCCTGGCCCAGGCCGTCGCCGAGCGCGCACCCGGCGAAGCGCCGCTCACCGCCCTGGGGCGGACGTTCCGCACCGCCCTGCTGGAACACAGCCCCGTCGTCGGCTTCACCGGCCACGCGTTCGCCCGTATGGTCGCCGACAGCCCCACCCTCACCGCCCGGCTGCGCGAACTGCACGACCTGCGGGAGGAGGCGCTCGCCGCGGCACTGGCCGACGCCGCCGCGGACCCGGCCTCGGACCCCGCCCCGGACACCGCCCCAG
>NZ_JAZGRL010000001.1:3548073-3589684 GCF_046540415.1 Streptomyces sp. E11-3
CCGGACACCGCCCCAGCCCCCGCCCTGGCCATCGCGCCGCGGGCCGACGCCGCCCTGATCGCCGCGGCCGACCGTCTGCTGTTCCGGCGTATCCAGGAACTCACGCTGGCCGGCCGCACCGACGACCAGATCGAAGCCACGCTGCTGCCGGAAGCCGACCACCTGGGCGCCCTCCTCGCCGCCGCCCTCGGCAACCGCCCACCTGCATGACCTGGTGACCTTCAGCCCGCCGGAGCGATGTTCTGGTTGGAGCGGAAGACATTGGCGGGGTCGTAGCGCCGCTTGAGCTCGCGCAGCCGGCGGAGCTTGCCAGCCCCGTACGCCTGCTGGACGCGCTCCGCGCCCTCGTCCATGAGGAAGTTGACGTAGACACCGGCGTGGTAGGGCTCCAGCGCGGACCAGGTGTCGCGCACCCACTGGCGCTCCTCGGCAAAGCCGCCGGCGGTCTCGCGGTTGCCGTTGATGTTGAAGGTGTGGCCGGTGCCGCGGCCACCGACCGCGGTCTCGTCCTCGCCGACTCGGGCGACGGCACCGCCCAGCTGGAAGATCACGCAGGTCGAGAGCGGCGAGGCGATCCGCAGGGAGCGCTCTGCGGTGATGTCGATGACCTCGTCGGTGAGCCGGTCGATGTCGCAGGCCCGGAAGTAGTACCACCACCCGGGCCGGAAGGACGGATCGAACATGGACTGATGCTGTACGAAGGGCTTGGGCGCACACAGGTCGAGAAGCGGCTTCCCGAAGGCCCGCAGCGGCCGTAGGACCTCCTCACCGGCCTCGACGTCCCCGGCGTAGCAGCAGATCACGGCGACGACGGGCGTGCCGTGCAGCTCCGGCGGGATGGCCGCGAGTGGCGGGGCCTTGCGGTGGACGACGACCGTCGTCAGCTCGTCCGGCACGTCGGTGATCCAGTCCCGGTAGAAGCGCAGGACGCTCGGCGCCTCCTCCATGGGCCACAGGATCGGTCCGGCGACCACCGTGGGACCTACCGGGTTGAGCCGGAACTCGAACTCCGTGACCACGCCGAAGTTACTTCCCGCGCCGCGCACGGCCCAGAACAGTTCGGGTTCGCGGGCCTCGCTCGCCGTGACGAAGGTGCCGTCCGCGGTGACCATGTCGACCGACAGCAGCTGGTCGACCGTGAGCCCGTACTTGCGCATCAGCCAGCCGATACCGCCGCCGAGTGTCAGCCCGGCGAGGCCGGTGTGCGTCACGATCCCGGAGGGTACGGCCATGCCGAAGTGCTGCGTCTCCCGGTCGAGCGCCCCGAGCAGCACCCCGGCCTGGGCCCTGACCGTGCGGTTCTCCGGATCCACGCGGATGCCGTTCATCTCCGACAGGTCGATGACGAGCCCGCCCTCACACAGCGACTGCCCGGGGAAACTGTGGCCCCCGCTCCGCACGGCGACAGGCAGCCCAGTGTTCGCCGCACACCGCAAGGCCGCGACGACGTCGGCGACACCGGTGCAGTACGCGATGAGGGCGGGAAACTTGCTGATCGAGCCGTTCCAGATCTTCCGGGCCTCGTCGTAGGCCAGGTCGCCGGAGCGGACCAGCCGACCGGAGAAGGAACGCTCCAGCTCCTGGAAGGCTGTCCCGTCCAGTGGTACGGCTGCGGCGGCTGCGTTCACAGGTCACTCCTCGCCCAGGCGACCTCTCCTTCAAGCCTCCCACCGGGCAGGTGCCGGTGCCAGCGCGGCAGCGGCCGCCCGGGGTCCGCGCGCCGGATCCTCGCACCCGGCTGCTCGCGTCCCCCTCCGACTGGCGCCCAGACCCGGCCACTTAGGCTGCTGCTGCTCCCGCTGGTCAGCGCATCAGTCGACCAGGGGATCAGGGGGACGGCAAAACAGGGGGAAACGGGCCGATGAACCACGCGACTGAGGTGTTCCAGCCGCTGCAGGCGGACGATCCGCTCCTGGTGGGCGGATACCGCCTCGCCGCGCGACTCGGCGCGGGCGGCATGGGCCGGGTCTACCTCTCGCACACGCAGGGCGGCCGGCCTGTGGCGATCAAGGTGGTACGGCCGGAGCTGGCCGACGACCCGGACTTCCGGCGGCGGTTCCGCCGGGAGGTGGAGGCGGCCCGGCGGGTCAGGGGCGCGTACACCGCCGAGCTGATCGACGCCGACGCGGACGGCGTACCGCCCTGGCTGGCCACGCTGTACGTGCCCGGGCCGTCCCTGGCGGAGGCCGTCGCCCGGCGCGGACCGCTGCCGGTGCCCGCGGTGCTGTGGCTGGTGGCGGGCGTGGCCGAGGCGCTGCAGGCGATCCACGGTGCGGGAATCGTGCACCGGGACCTGAAGCCGTCGAACGTGCTGCTGGCCGCCGACGGACCGCGAGTGATCGACTTCGGCATCTCGCTGGCCTCTGACGCCACCTCGCACACCGCCACCGGCAGTGCCGTCGGCACGCCCTCGTTCATGGCTCCCGAGCAGGCGTCCGCGGGTGAGATCACCGCGGCGACCGATGTCTTCGCGCTGGGCCAGACGGCGGCGTTCGCGGCGCTGGGCAGGCCGCTGTACGGGGACGGGCCCTCGGTCAGCGTGCTCTACCGGATCGTGCACTCCGCCCCTGACCTGTCCCTGCTGCCCGAGCAGCTCCGTCCGCTGCTCTCCCGGTGCCTGGCCGCTGACCCGGAGGAGCGGGCCACCCTGTCGGAGATCGTCGCGTGGTGTCGGCAGCGGCTGGGCGGGGACGCCGACGCGGGCGCGGGGCCGGCCGTCTGGCGGGAGGTCATGGGGCCGCAGGTGACGGTCCCGTCGCCGGTCCCCGACCCCACCCCCGTACACACGCTGCCGTTGGTCGCACGGCCGCGGTCCGCATGGTCGCCGCCCGTACGGCCGCTGCCCGCGGGGCCGGACGAGCGGCGGGCGCGCAGGCGGCGTACCGCACTGGTCACGGCCGCGGTCGTGACGACGGGGGCGCTGCTGCTGACGGGCTTGACGTGGAGCGTCAGGAACGCGGCGGACCGGTTCAGCGACTGGGCCGCGGACGCGTCGTCGACGCCTGGTCCGGCGACGCCCACACCGTCGTCGGGGTCCACACGGTCGTCGGAGTCCGCACGGTCGTCGGGGTCGGGACCCGAATCCCCGTCGGCATCCACGCCGAAGTCGGGGTCCGGTGGCCGGACACCGGAGGCGTCACGGCCCTCCGCGACCGCGCCCACGGCTCCTCAGGCGACCCCGTACCCCGTCCTGTGGCTGGACGAGAAGAACTCGCTGAGCATCAAGGAGCCGGTCAGACGCAAGGACCGTAAGGGGGACATCCGCTTCGTCTGCGGGGAGCACAGCTGCGCGCTGGAGAGCGACACCAGCGTGATCACCCTGCTGTACAGCAAGCCGGGGGCCACCCTCGATTCGTGCCGTCTCGCCCTCACCGGCGCCGACAGCCGCCGCCTCCCGCTGGCCGCGGCGGCGGCCGGCAGCGAGATCTGCGTCAAGCACCCCTCCGGGGACATCGCGCTGTTCGTGATCCAGGTGAAGTCGACCGCGCTGCCGAAGGCCGGGATCAGCTTCGTCACCGGGGAGATGACGGTCTGGCGGGCGGGCTAGGCAGCCATGAAGAAGCAGGAACATGAAGAGGCATACGGGGGAGCGGGGGATCCGGTGGAGGACTGGGCGCGGCGGCATCGCAAGCTGCTGTGGAGCTCCGTCTGTACGGTGCTGGTGCTGGCCGTTGTCGGGTTCTCGGTCCGGGCGCCGGTGAAGGACTGGTGGCTGGCGCGTGAGGCGTGCGGGGGCGAGCTGCCCGGTGGCGATCTGGAGACCGTACGGACGGACGCGCGGCTCGGCGAGGAGCGGGAGTCCTTCGACGAGGACCTCGGCCAGTACCACTGCGTGCTGACGAGCGACCGGGGCAAGGTCGTGGTCGCCGTCGACGCCTATCTGGACGGGCCGGACCGGGACGAGGAGCTGCGCTTCGTCGGCATGTCCCATCCGCCGCGCGCCGTGCTGCCGGGCGGGCTACCCGGCTTCGAGGACGACAACAGCCGCGTCTTCCTCATGCCCAAGTGCCCGCGCGGCGGCAAGGGACCCGCTGCGGAACACCGCAGGCTGCTGGTGGGCACCTGGACGTACTTGGCCAGGAGCCGCGAGGAGAAGGCGGCCATGCTGCGGCTCGCGGTGCGCATGACGAACGTGGTGACCGAGAAGCTCGGCTGCGGTGGCGAGCCGCTGCCCGCGCCGAAGGACGGGGCGGTACCCGACAGGGGCGAGTATCTGCCTCGCGCGCGGGCGAAGGGCACCGCCTGCGACGCTCTCGCCACCGCCCGCGTCCCGGCGGAAGCACGCGACGGGGAGGTCCGCGTCGCCATCGCCGACGGCGGCGTGGTCGGACGGTGCACCCTGCGCGCGCCGCGGGAGTCCGGCGAAGACGCGTACCGGGTCGACGGCAAGCGACGGGGCAGACTGCTCGTCGAACTCACCAGCTGGCGGGGTGACTGGGGCACGAACCTGCGCGAGATGGGCTCGGGCCCCGACCCGCTGCCGATGGGCGACACCGCCTGGAAGCCCGCGCTGTCCGAGGACAGGGCGTGGGCCGTCGCCCGGTGCGACGGCGAGAAGGCCGGATTCGCCGCGCACTGGGGCTACGACTACCCCCACCGGGAGAAGCACGAGAAGTACGAGCCCCCGACGGCGGCCGAACGCGCTGAGCGGCGCGTGCTGCTGCGCGAGTACGTGACCGCGTTCGCGAAGGACCAGGTGCGGCGCGGGAACTGCACGGGGCTGCGACTACCGGCCAACGACTAACGCGCCGCGGCCAGCGCGACATTCGCCGCGATGGGGAACGCCAGCCCGTTGGCCGCGCAGGGGGTCAGTTCCTCGGAGACCTCTGAGGCGATCCGCTCCCGGTCGGGCTCGGCGATCTCCGGGAGGGGTGCGGCCCCCAGGAACGCCTCCACCCACTCGACCGGCTCCCCGAGGCGCACGACGCCGCCACCCGCACGCTCCTCACCGGCCTACGGCACCGGTACGACCCGGACGGTGTGTTCCGCCCCGCGCCTACTCCAGGGTGACCTCGCCCCCGGCGCGCGACAATGGTGGCAAGGGGGCACGCCTGTCGTCACGGAGAGGCGGGAGATCGAGGTGCCGTACCTAGCGGTGACTGCCCTGAGCCATGTCGGGCTGGTTCGTGAGCACAACGAGGACAGCCTGGTCGTCGGGCCATGGACGATGTGCGGGACCGAGACCGAGAACCCCCAGACGCTGTTGTTCCCCCTCGGCAGACCGCTCGTCGTCGCGGTCGCCGACGGGCTCGGCGGGCAGCCGGCCGGCGAGGTGGCCAGTGCGCTGGTCGTACGCCAGCTCGCCTCGCTCGGCCCCTCACTGAGTGACACGGAGGCCCTCGGCGACGCTCTGGACCTGTGCAATCGCGCGCTGTATTCGGTCGCCGACGGCCGTCCGGAGCTGACCTCGATGGGCACCACCGTCGCGGGCGCCGTCGTGCGGGAGGAGTCGCTGCTGGTGTTCAACGTCGGTGACAGCAAGGTGTTCTACGTGGCTCAGGACGGGACTCAGGACGAGGCTCAGGACGGGTTGCGCCAGGTGAGCGTGGACGACAGCCCACCGCCGGCGCCGGGACACCGCACCACGTCCCTCGTCACGCAGACGCTCGGCGGCAGTCGCCTGTTCAGCGCCGTCACCCCCCATATAGCGGCCTTCGAGCTGTCCGCGGGCGACCGCTACCTGGTGTGCAGCGACGGCCTGACCGACCCGGTGCCCGACGAGGCGATCGACGGTCTGCTGCGGGTACACGACGGCGGCCGAGCCGCCTTCGAACTGTGGCACGCCGCCATCGAGGCCGGAGGCCCCGACAACATCACGCTCGCGCTCA
This sequence comes from Streptomyces sp. E11-3, assembly GCF_046540415.1. Classification (NCBI taxonomy): domain Bacteria; kingdom Bacillati; phylum Actinomycetota; class Actinomycetes; order Kitasatosporales; family Streptomycetaceae; genus Streptomyces; species Streptomyces sp. E11-3. The sequence goes on from NZ_JAZGRL010000001.1 coordinate 3,553,902, forward strand.
TCCGCATCGCTGAGTAGGGCAGGCCATCAACCCACGTCGTTCTGGTCTTTGTGCTCGTTCTGCAGGCGCGTCGTCTGTACGTCGTAGTCGTCCAGAATCCGCCGCAGGTCTGCCAGCGCCTCCTCGGGCATGTCCGGGGGAGCGGACTCGACCACGTAGCGGCCGGCGGCGACGAGTGAGGCGAACTCGTAGGCGTGTGCGGTGGCGCGCAGGACACCGGGCCGGGCCCACTCCAGGTGCATGTTCAACCCTTCGACATCAACCCTTTGACGACAGGTACTGCTTGATCTGTTCCAGCTCCCGGGCGAACCCGTCGTAGTCCTCCCGCATGCCGTTCAGATAGCCGCTCCAGCCGAGGCTGTTCTTCGCGTAGTGGACCGCTTCCTGGATCTCCTCGTCCGTGGCCCCGAACAGCTTCGCCGCCTCGGTGTGGAAGAGCGTGCAGTACCGGCACTTCGTCTCGGAATGCAGGGCGATCCCGATCAGTTCCTTGTACTTGTTCGGGATCAGCGTCTCGCCGAGTTCGAGCCTCTTGAAGATCTCCCACTCGGCGTCCAGCAGTTCATCGGGGATGCCCGCCATGAAGTGCGGCACAAGACCCAGGGTTTCCTTGATCTCGGCCTCGACTTCGCCGCGGCTTCGGCCAGTCATGTGCGACCACTTCCTCTCAGCCTCGCCGATCAGATGGTCCCTCTAACCAGCCTAGGAGGCTCCGCGCTCCTCTGCGACCGCTGGCGAGGCGACCGCTGGCGACCTGTGGCGGGTCGGCTGACCTGCGGCATCCGCATACGTGCCTAGGGCATGTCGGGCGCCTGCCCGCGCGGGCTCAGCCTGATCAGCGGTACGCCCTCGCGCCGGTCCGCGCCCAGGGCCGCGAAGTCGGCGCTGCTCCGCGGCGCATGCCCGAGGGAGTCCATCAGTTTCGCGGCCAGCCGGGGGTGCCGCTCGGCGTACTCGGCCAGTCGGCGCCCCGACTCCTCGGGCGGGAGCGGCACCGCCGTGCCCTCGTACTTCCGCCAGCCGACCTGGTAGCAAACCCTGGGCTGCGCCAGGACGTTGCGGAGCCACTGCGAGCGCTCGCCGTATCCGGAGGCGATCAGATAGCTGCCGGGTTGTTCGTCCTGGGCGACCACTTCCAGTACGACCTTGCGTGGCTGGCCACTGACGCGCCCGATGTGCGTGAGCAGCACCAGCCGGTGGCCCAGCAGGCCGCCGAGTCCGATCCGGTAGAGGCTGATGGGCGCCCGCAGCACGACGCGCCGCAGCGCGGTCCGGGGCGGGCCACCCTTGAGCGGGTTGAACATGCGTCCCCTTCCGGATGTCGGCCGGTTCAGGCCGCAGCCGCTCCAACGTACCTCGCGGTCCTCCTCCTTGGCCTTCGACGAGTGTCTCGACATGAAGGTTCGCGGGTGCCGTGGCGAGTTGGCGGATCAGACGCTTGACCCTGGTGAGTGGGTACCCCGTCGCCGGGGGCGGGACGGCGGCGTCGCCGAGATCCGACAGCAGGGGGGCCGCGCCACAGACGGAGCGCGGCCGCCAGCATCCCCGCTGCCCCTCGGGGGTCGTCCCTCGAACTCACGCCTGCCGTACGAGCACTCGCCGGAGGTCGAATTGCGAGGGTTGTCCTCCAGAATACGCTTGAGCTAGACCGGGCGGACGGCGTCCAGCAGGGTGGTGCAGCGGCCCAGGAGGGCGACCAGGGACTCGCGTTCCTCGTCGGTGAATTCGGCTGCCAAGGCGCGCTCGACGCGTACCGCTCGGGCGTCCGCGTCGGACAGTACGGCCTTGCCCTCTTCGGTCAGCCGGGTCTCCAGCACGTTCTTGTGCCAGGCGTGCGGGGTGCGGGCGATCAGGCCGCGCTCCTGGAGGTTCTTCAGGACCGTGTTCATGGTCGGTGGGGTGACCCCGCAGGCGCGGGCCAGTGCGGCGGCCGAGATGCCCGGGCTCTCGGCGAGGCAGAGCAGGGCCGCGTACTGGGCGACGGTCACGCCCGCCGGCTTGAGCACGGCGTTCTTGGTCGCGTTGAGCGCCTGCTCGGCGCGCTTCACATGGGCACCGAGGCGTTCGGACGCGGGCATGGACGTCATCTGCGCATCGTAACGGCGATGACGGAGGTGAGGGTCTTGACGATAGTTAGGGTTCTAATTAGTGTTCGTTGTCGATTCATTGTTAGGACTCATGCTATAGAGAAGGTAGGCACCTGTGTCCCAGCTCGCCTCACACCTCCGTCTCCGCCCGGCCGCGGTCCTGCTGGCCCTCGGGCTCGCCCTGCCCGCGACGCCCGCCGTGGCAGAACCAGCCGGATTACCGCACCACCGCGTCGCCACCGCCCACGAACTGCCGGGCGACCGCGTCTACCCCGAGGGCATCGCCGCCGATCAGCGGACCGGTGACCTCTATGTGGGCTCGTACACCACCGGCGCCGTCTACCGGATCACCCCAGGTCAGCGCACCGCCACCGTGTTCCTGCCCGCGGGCACGGACGGGCGGGACACCGCCAACGGGCTGAAGGTGGACCGGGCGGGGCGGCTGTGGGTGACCGACTCCACCGCGGGGGTCGCGGTGTACGACGTACGCACGCGCAGGCTGCTCGCTCGCTTTGATGTGGAGGATGGGGAGGGTGAGACGGAGGGGGCGGAGCAGGAGCGGCCGTTCTTCGTCAACGATCTCGCTATCGCGCCGGACGGCAGCGCGTATCTGACCGACTCGATCCGGGCGGTGATCTACCGCGTCACGCCTGACCAGCTGGCCCGTGGCGGGCGCTCCGTGCTCCGCCCGTACGTCGACGTCGGCGGCGACCTCGATCCGCGGCCCGTCGGCACGTTCACGCTCAACGGCATCGTGGCCGACCCCGCGGGGCGCTTCCTGCTGGCCGTCGACATGACCGGCGGGGATCTCGTACGTGTCGATCTCCGCTCGCGCGAGGTGCGCCGGGTCGCCCTCAGCGGCGGCGACCTGGTCCACGGCGACGGCCTCGAACTGCGGCACGGCAGGCTCTGGGCGGCGCACAACGCCTCGCAGGAGATCAGCCGTTGGCGGCTCTCGTACGACGGGACCCGGGCCCGTCAGGAGCGCCGGGTCGGCGACGAGGCGCTGCAGATCCCGACCACCCTGGTCCGGCACCGCGGCCGCACCCTCGTCGTACGGTCGCAGTTCGACAAGGGTGGGCCGATGGGGCCGGGGACGCCCGAGACTCCGTTCACGGTGGCGGTGGTCCGGGGGGTCTAGTCCGGGGACCCGGTCCCGGGATCCAGTCCCGGGACCTGGTCCAGGGATCCAGGCCCGGGATCTAGTCCGCCGCCGCCACTCGCTGGAGGGCGATGTTGAGTTCCAGGACGTTCACGTGGGGCTCGCCCAGGAAGCCCGCCGTACGGCCGCCGGTGTGCGCGTCGACCAGCTTCCGTACCCGCGGCACGGTCAGGCCGTTCTCGCGGGCTACCCGCTTGACCTGGATGGCCGCGTACTCCGGTGAGATATGCGGGTCGATGGCCGACGCGGAGCCGGTCACCGCGTCCTTGGGGACCTCGGACTCCGGCACCTGGTTGAAGGCCGCGACCTGGCGCTTGGCCTTGGCGACCGTCTTGAGGAGGGTCGGGTCCGAGGCGCCGAGCTGGCTGGAACCCGTGGACAGCGGGTCGTAGGCGCTCGCGGACGGGCGCGGCTGGAACCACTTGGGGTCCGGCCGGTCCGTGCCCTTGAGGTTGAAGGTCTGGCCGACGAGCGTGGAGCCGACCTCCCTGCCGTCGGCCTTGACCAGCGAGCCGCCTGCCTGGTCGGGGAAGGCCGCCTGGGCGATGCCGGTCACCGCCAGGGGGTAGGCGAGGCCGGTGACCACGGTCAGGACGAGCAGGGCTCGGAACGCGGCCAGCAGGAGTCGGCCGGTGTTCGATGCGGCGGAGTGGGCCATGGGGGTCAACCGATCCCGGGGAAGAGGGAGATGAGCAGGTCGATGAGCTTGATGCCGATGAACGGGGCGATCAGGCCGCCCAGGCCGTAGACCGCGAGGTTGCGCCGGAGCATCCGGTCGGCGCTCATCGGCCGGTACCTGACGCCCTTCAGGGCGAGCGGCACCAGGGCGATGATGATCAGCGCGTTGAAGACGACGGCGGAGAGGATCGCCGACTCCGGCGAGCTAAGGCCCATGATGTTGAGCTTGTCCAGCGACGGGTAGGCCACCGCGAACATCGCCGGGATGATCGCGAAGTACTTCGCCACGTCGTTGGCGATCGAGAAGGTCGTCAACGCCCCTCGGGTGATGAGGAGTTGTTTGCCGATCTCGACGATCTCGATGAGCTTGGTCGGGTCGGAGTCCAGGTCCACGAGGTTCCCGGCCTCCTTGGCGGCCGAGGTGCCGGTGTTCATGGCCACACCCACGTCCGCCTGGGCCAGCGCGGGGGCGTCGTTGGTGCCGTCGCCGGTCATCGCGACCAGCCTGCCCCCGGCCTGCTCACGCTTGATCAGGGCCATCTTGTCCTCGGGCGTGGCCTCGGCCAGATAGTCGTCGACCCCCGCCTCGTGCGCGATCGCCTTGGCGGTCAGCGGGTTGTCGCCGGTGATCATGATGGTCTTGATGCCCATCCGGCGCAGTTCGTCGAACCGCTCGCGCATCCCCGGCTTCACCACGTCCTTGAGGTGGATGACGCCCAGGACGCGGGCGCCCTCGTGGTCGTCGACGGCGACCAGCAGCGGCGTACCGCCCGCTTCGGCGATGGAGTCGGCGAGCGCATCGGCGTCGGCGGCGACCGTGCCGCCGCGCGCCCGCACCCAGGCCAGGACCGAACCGCTCGCGCCCTTGCGGACCTTGCGCCCGTCCACATCCACCCCTGACATACGGGTCTGGGCCGTGAAGGGCACCCACTCCGCATGCGCCAACTCGCCCTGGTGGCGCTCGCGCAGGCCGTACTTCTCCTTCGCCAGTACGACGATCGAGCGGCCCTCGGGCGTCTCGTCGGCCAGCGAGGAGAGCTGCGCGGCGTCCGCGAGTTCGGCCTCGGTGGTGCCCTTGACCGGGACGAACTCGGCGGCCTGCCGGTTGCCCAGGGTGATGGTGCCGGTCTTGTCGAGCAGGAGCGTCGAGACGTCACCGGCGGCCTCGACCGCCCTGCCGGACATGGCCAGGACGTTGCGCTGCACCAGGCGGTCCATGCCCGCGATACCGATCGCGGACAGCAGCGCGCCGATCGTGGTCGGGATCAGGCAGACCAGCAGCGCGGTCAGCACGACCAGGGTCGTCTGGTCGCCCGCGCCCGCGTAGTCGGCGAACGGCTTGAGGGTGACGACCGCGAGGAGGAAGACGATGCTGAGCGAGGCCAGGAGGATGTTCAGCGCGATCTCGTTGGGGGTCTTCTGCCGGGACGCGCCCTCCACCAGGTTGATCATCCGGTCGATGAAGGTCTCGCCGGGCTTGGTGGTGATCTTGATGGTGACGCGGTCGGACAGCACCTTCGTGCCGCCGGTGACGGCCGAGCGGTCGCCGCCTGACTCCCGGATGACCGGGGCCGATTCGCCGGTGATCGCCGACTCGTCGACGGAGGCCACGCCCTCGACGACGTCTCCGTCGCCGGGGATGAGATCGCCCGCCTCGCACACCACCAGGTCACCGACGCGCAGGTCCGTGCCGGGCACCTGCTCCTCGCGGCCGTCCACCAGGCGCCGCGCCACCGTGTCGGTCCTGGCCTTGCGCAGGGTGTCGGCCTGCGCCTTGCCGCGGCCTTCGGCGACCGCCTCCGCCAGGTTGGCGAAGAGTACGGTCAGCCACAGCCAGGCCGCGATGGCCCAGCCGAACCAGTCGCCCGGGTCGCCGACCGCCAGCACGGTGGTGGCGACCGAACCGGTCAACACCACGAACATGACCGGGGACTTGACCATGATCCGCGGGTCCAGCTTCCGGAACGCGTCCGGGAGTGATCTGATCAGCTGCCCCGGGTCGAAGAGGCCGGAGCCGACCCGCCGTTCGCCGTCGGACGGCTGCTGTACCTGTACGTCGGTTACCTCAGTGCTCATGCCGCGAGTCCTTCAGCGAGCGGGCCCAGCGCCAGCGCCGGGAAGAACGTCAGGCCGGTGATGATCAGGATCGCCCCCACCAACAGCCCGGTGAACAGCGGCTTCTCGGTCCGCAGAGTGCCGGCGGTCGCCGGGATCGGCCGCTGCTCGGCCAGCGAGCCCGCGAGCGCGAGGACGAACACCATCGGCAGGAACCGCCCGACGGCCATACACAGCCCGAGCGCCGTGTTGAAGAACGGTGTGTCCGCGCCGAATCCCGCGAACGCCGAGCCGTTGTTGTTGGACGCCGAGGTGAAGGCGTACAGCACCTCGGAGAAGCCGTGCGCGCCCACGTTGGTCATGGACGACTCGCCCTTGCCGAGCGCCATCGCCACCGCCGTGCCGATCAGCACCAGCGCCGGTGTGACGAGGATGTAGCAGGCGGCGAGCTTGATCTCGCGGGTGCCGATCTTCTTGCCCAGGTACTCGGGCGTACGGCCGACCATCAGGCCCGCGATGAACACCGCGATGACCGCCATGATCAGCATGCCGTAGAGGCCGGAGCCGACACCGCCAGGCGCGATCTCGCCGAGCATCATGCCAAGCAGCAGTACGCCGCCGGACAGCCCGCTGTAAGAGTCGTGGAAGGAGTTGACCGAACCGGTCGACGTCATCGTCGTGGAGACCGCGAACAGTGACGAGCCGCCCTCGCCGAAGCGCTGCTCCTTGCCCTCCATCGCGCCGCCCGCCAGCTGCGACACCGAGCCGGGGTGGGCGAACTCGACCCAGGTCACGGCGACGACTCCGGCGAACCAGATGACGCCCATGGCCGCGACGATCGCGTACCCCTGCCGGACGCTGCCGACCATCGTGCCGAAGGTGCGCGGCAGCGAGAACGGGATCAGCAGCAGCAGGAAGATCGTCAGGAGGTTGGAGAAGCCGTTCGGGTTCTCGAAGGGGTGCGAGGAGTTCGCGTTGAAGTAGCCGCCGCCGTTGGTTCCCAGGTCCTTGATGGCCTCCTGGGACGCGACCGCGCCCGGACTGATCGCCTGCTGCTCGCCGGTGAGCGTGGTGACCTGGTGGATGTCGCCGAAGTTCTGTACGGCACCGGCCGCGACCAGCAGAATCGCCGCGATCACCGAGACCGGGATCAGGATGCGTACGACACCGCGCACCAAGTCGGCCCAGAAGTTGCCCAGTTCGCCGGTACGGGTGCGGGCGAAGCCGCGGATCAGGGCGACCGCGACGGCGATGCCCACCGCCGCCGAGACGAAGTTCTGTACGGCCAGGCCCATGGTCTGGGTGACGTGGCTCATCGCCGACTCACCCGAATAGGACTGCCAGTTGGTGTTGGAGGTGAAGGAGACCGCGGTGTTGAACGCCTGGTCCGGGCTGATCGGCTTGAAGCCCAGCGACAGCGGCAGCTTGTCCTGGACCCGCATCAGCAGATACAGGAACAGGACGCTCACCGCAGAGAACGCCAGGACGGCCCGCAGATAGGCGGGCCAGCGCATCTGGGCGTCGGGGTTGGCGCCCACCGCGCGGTACATCAGCTTCTCTACGCGCAGGTGCTTCGGGGAGGCGTAGACGCGCGCCATGTAGTCGCCGAGTGGGCGATGCACCAGGGCCAACGCCGCGATGAGCGCGGCTACCTGGAGCACGTCTGCAAGTACGGGGCTCATGGTCGGCGCTCAGAACCTCTCGGGGTTGACGAGGGCGAGGACCAGGTAGCCCAGCAGGGCGGCGGCGACGATCAGGCCCACGATGTTCTCGACGGTCACAGCCTCGCCACCCCCTTGGCGATAAGGGCCACCAGGGCGAATGCCGCGACCGTGGCGACGACGAAGGCCACATCGGCCATCGTGAGCTCCTGAATGAAGTGAAGGAATGGGATCACGCCGGCGGGTCCCCGGTACGCGAACCCGCCACCCCGAGGAAACCTCCACTTCTGGCCTGTTCCGATCGCCGTTGACGCCTCCCATACGACGGTTTGGCCGCCCTTGACGGCTCCTGTACGACAAACTCTGAGTTGCGGCTTGCGGCACACGCGGAAGGCTTGGTTCCGTAAGTCGGCCGCCTCATCGTTCAAGGGAGCGAGCACATGGGAGACCCCGTCGCACACCTCACCGCTGTCGTCGACGAGCACCTCGCCGCGGCCCGGACCGCCGAGCACGGCCGCAGTGCGCACCTGCTCGTACACGACGGCGCCCTGCGCCAGAGCGTGATCGCGCTGACCGCGGGCACCGTGCTCGACGAGCACAACACCCCGCTGGCCGCGAGCCTGCAGGTGCTGCGCGGCCGGGTACGGCTGACCTCGGCCGACGGCGACGGCGCGGAGCTCTCGGCAGGGCAGCTCTGCCCCGTGCCGAGGGAGCGGAACGGTCTGACGGCCCTGGAGGACTCCGCCGTACTGCTGACGGCGGTCACGGCTGTCGCCTAGCCGACCCGGTCAGCGCGCGCCGACCCGGTCAGCGCGCGCCGGGGCGCATCAGCGCGTGTCGGGTCCCGGCGCCGTCACTGGCGTACCTCGCTGGCCTCGACCGCGTCCCGGCCCTTCCCCAGCGACGAGAACAGCAGGGTCACCAGCGCGCCACCCGCGCACCAGGCCGCCAGGACCAGCAGCGGGCCGGTCATCGCGTGCCCGTCGAAGTACGCGATGGAGCGCGCCGCCCAGGTGCCAGCGCCCGGCGGCAGGGCGGGCCCGATCTCCCGCCAGAACGGTGGCAGCAGCGGGTACTGGTAGGCGCCGCCCGCGCTGGGGTTGCCCGCGATCACGATGACCAGCACGGTCAGGCCGATGCCGACGATCCCGGCCATGCCCTGGAAGGCGAAGGTGGTGGCCCCGGCCGCGAACACCACCAGCGCGCCCAGGCCCCACAACCCCAGCACGCTGCCGGGCAGCGCGCCCAGGATCGGGCCGATGACGACGGACCCGAGCAGGCCGAGTGCCGCGGAGAACACACCGAGGGCGAGCAGCCGGATCGTCGCCCGCGTCCGGTTGGCGGGCCGCGCGCCGAAGCTGACCGCGAGGATCGCGGCACACAGATAGCCGCCCACGGACCAGCCGACCACCAGGTAGAACGCCGAGAGGCCGCGCGCGTCGCCGTTGTCCGCGGGGAACACGTCCTCGGGCGTGGCGGTCCGCTGCTGTGCCGCCTCCGCCTCCCCGACGATCTCCGTGAGCGCGTCGGCCGCCGCCGCGCCGCCACCGCTCGCGAGCAGCAGCCGGTCGGTGTCGGCGGTCGGGTCGACCACCAGCGCACCGTAGATCTTCCGGTCCTCCAGCTGCTCACGGGCGGCCTGCTCGGAGTCGAGTGCGCGCGGGTCGAGCGGTGAACCCGGCAGTTGCTTCAACCGGGCGACCGCCTGCGCGCGCACCTGCTCGGGAGCGACCACGCCGAACGCGATGTCCTTGGGCTGCGGCTTGTGGAAAGCCCCGGCGTACGAGGCGATGAACAGCACCCCGAGTGCCAGCACGCCCAGCATCAGCAGGGCCGCCCGCGGCCGTACCGCGTCCTTGATCTCTCCCAGGAACATGCGCATACGGCCAGCTTCGGCGGGACCGGGCGGACCCGCTGACTGAGTACGGCCGATCGGTGCGGGGCCGCCGGTACCGCCCCTCGCCGGACCCACCCCAAAGCACCTCAGCGCTCGCCGAGGTGCGCACGGGGTGCCAGGATCGATCCGGGCGGGGACCTGACCAGCGGGAGCAGGCAGCAAAGGGAGCGACCCATGCGCCGAATACAGCGGATCTTCGCACTCGATCTGGGCAGCTCTGCCCTGCGCCTGTGCGTCGACGACGAGGAGCAGGTGACCTCGGTGCCGTCGGTCGCCGCCGTGAACAGCTCGGGGACCGTGGTGGCCCGGGGCACCACGGCCCTGTCGATGCGCGGCCGCGCCCCCACCCATGTGGACATCGTGCAGCCCGTCGCCCGCGGGGCCGTGATCCACCAGCAGATAGCCACCCGGCTGCTGTACGCCAGCCTCTGCGACAGCGGCCCGCTCCGCGCCCTCAAGGACTGCTACGCCGCCGTGTGCGTCCCGGACGAGGCGACGCCCCTGGAGCGGCGGGCCCTGGCCGAGGTCTGCCACGAGGCCGGGCTGGGCCGGGTGCGGCTGATACCCAAGTCCCTGGCCGACCTGGTGGGCCTGGGACTTCCGGTGCACGAACCCACGGGGGCGCTGCTGGTCGACGTGGGGGTCGAGCGGACCTCGGTGTGCATGATGAGCATGGGACACGCCACGCTGGCCCGGACCGGCGACTGCGGCGGCCGGTCCGTGAACCAGGCGCTGATCCGCCATCTGCGCACCGTGCACGGCCTCACCGCCGGTGACGAGGCCGCGGAGGCCGCCAAACTCCGGCTCTGCGCTCTCACCAGCGCCGACGACCACATCCTCGTACGAGGCAAGGACCTGACCGACCGGTCGCCGCGCTCCCAGCGGCTGCCGCTCGACGAGGTCGCCGAGGTGACCGGACCCGTGTGCGACGAGGTGGCCCGGCTGGTCCAGTCCGCGCTGGAGGACAGCCCGGCCGAGCTCGCCCACGACGTCCTGGACCGTGGGGTGCTGCTCGGCGGTCGCGGTGCCCTGCTGCCGGGCCTCGCGGTCCGCATCCGCGACCACATCAACGTCCCCGTGCACCGGGTGGGCCTGGACGGCGCCACCGGCGTACTGGGCGCCCACCGGCTGGCCCAGAACGCGGCCCGGCACCAGGGCGAGCTCTCCGAGTACGTCCCGCTGGCGCTGACCTGACGGCACGCCGCCGGGCCGCCATCCGACCGGCCGGGCCCGCGGCGTTGCAGGTCATGTGGCGGAGCTGTCCTGCGGCGCCGTGCGGCGAGGGTGCGTGCCGGGCGTCGGGGCGCAGGCGGGGGTTCAAAGACAGGCTCTCAGCGCGTCGCGTCCCGGTTGAAGGCCGAGCGGGCCCACAGGCAGCGAGGATCACGGTCGTGTCGGTGTGCTACTTCTGCGGGGCNCCCCTCCCGCGCCGGGTCCGCCGCCCACGCGGCGAAGTCGGGGAACCGCTCCTCCGCCCCCGCCGACATGTTCGCCAGCCAGCCCCGCGCCACTCGCTTCGGGTCGGGGTCGCCGCTGCTGTCCAGCACCCAACGGTCGGTGTGCTGAGGGTACTTCTGCGCGTACACGGCACCCACATAGGTCCCGTACGACACCCCCCAGGCCGACAGCTTCTCCTCGCCCAGCGCCTGCCGGAAACGGTCGATGTCGCGCACCTGGTTCGCGGTGGAGATGCTGCGCAGCACGGCGCCTCCGTGGCGGTCGCAGGCCTCGGCGAGCCGCCGCGACCGGGCAACGTTCGCGCCGATCTCACCGTCCGCACCCGGCCAGGACCGCAGGTTCACCAGCCGCCGGTCATCCGCGTCCAGCTCACAGCTCGCCGTCGTACTGCCGTTGCCGCTCACCCCGCGCGGGTCAAGGCTGACGACGTCGTACGCGCCCGCCGTCTCCGTCTGGAGCGCGGCGCCCTCCTGACCCAGCATCCGCACCCCCGACCCACCGGGCCCACCAGGGATCAACAGCAGCGTCCCGCGGCGCGCCTCGGGCCGGTCGCTCAGCAGCCGAGTCGCGGCGAGGGTGACCTGCGGGCCGCCCGGATCGCGGTAGTCGAGCGGTACGGACAACTCGGCGCACTCCTGACCGTCCGGCCCGCCCGGCTGGGCGCACGCCCGCCAGGCGAGGGACGGGGTGGTGGTGCCTTCGGCGGCACGAGGCGCCGGGGCGGCGGCGGTCAGGGTCGCGGCGACGGCCGAGGTGGACAGAGCGACAAGGAGGGCCTTTGAGGTGTAAGTACGCATGAGACAAGGGTGGTTGAGCGGCCGCCTGCTTCCCATCCGGCGAGCCGGTGTCCAGTGGTGGGGCTATCCCCCGGCCCCCACCAGCACGGGGTCAGTGCCGCAGAGCCGCCCCCACCTCGGCCTTCACCTCGCCGGACAGCTTCCGCGAGCTGCGCGCCGTGGCCTCGCCGGACTGCCCCGCGGGCACGTCGGAGACGGTCACGACGACCGCGTCGAGCAGATTTCCGCCCTCGTCACGGAAGTTGACCTGCACCGCGAAGGACTTCTGGGACCCCTCGGTGTTCTCGGCCGTCACCGGCACCGTCGTACGCCCGTCGCCGTCGGTGCCCGTACTGCCCAGCCGTACCGCGTCCTTGGCGTTGACGCCGCCCTTGATGTCGTCCAGCTTCCGCTGGGCGGTGGACGCGGCGTCCGAAGCGGCCGACGCCACCCTGCTCGCCAGGTCCGACGGGCTGCTCCCGTCCTCCTCCGAGCAACCGACCGCCCCTACGACGACGACCGCCGCCAACGCGACCGCCGCCACCTCACGCCGTACGTCCCGCATCGCACACCTCCGCATGCCTGTTCGCCCTCTCAGCTCAGCGAGAGGGCGACGATCCGGCGTCGGCGCGGTCCGAACGATCCGCCGGGTCCGAAGTGTCAGTGCACAACGCCCAGATGACGAAGACACCGATGGCCACCGAGATGAACGCCCAGACCGGCTGGTACGGCAGCCAGACGAAGTTGACGATCACCACGGCACTCGCGACGGCGACGCCGACGCCCTTCGCCCAGTCCGCTCCCTTCAGGATGCCCCACCCGGCAACAGCGACCAAGACGCCGAAAACGAGGTGAATCCACCCCCAGGCAGTCAGGTTGAACTTGTAGACGTAGTCACCCAGCCGTGCGTACACGTCGTCCTTGGCAATGCCCGCGATGCCATGGAGCACCCCAAGCACCCCGTTCACCAGCATCAGCACACCAGCGAACAAGGTCCCACCGGACGCCCAGGCCGCCCCACCGTCGCCGCCGTCGCTCGCCTTGTCACTCATGGCCGCGCCGCCCTTCTCCATCTCTCGGTCAGAGAGCACCGAGCCTGCGGCCGTACGCAGGCCCGGGCGACCGGAGGCGGGCCATCCGGGTGACTCAGGAGCCGCCCAGGCGCCGGACGTGCACATGGCCATCGAGGGGATAGTCGGGCGGCGATGCGGGCAGCACGTGGTCGAACGCGTACCGGCTCTTCCGCGCGACCCGGCACGACGCCTCGTTGTCCACCTGGTGCAGGAGGTCGAGACGCTTGAGGCCCGCGCCCTCGAAGGTGTCGAAGGCCCAGCCGGTCAGCGCCTCCAGAGCTCGGGGTGCCACTCCCCGCCCGCGAGCGTGTGCCGCGGTCCAGTAGCCCACCTCGGCGCCGGGTTCACCGGGGGCGACGTCCTTGAGGACCACCTGCCCCGCCAGTTCCTCTTGCCCTGCCCTGGATCGCACCTCAAGAACCGCGAAGGAGAACCGGCCCCCCGCAGCCCAGGCCCGCTCCTGCTCCTCGACCCAGCGCACCCCGTCCGCCTCGCTGTCCACACGATGACTCGTCCAGCGACGCAGTACGGGATCCCGGCACACCTCGACGAGTGCGCCGATGTCCGCCACGCGCCATGGCCGAAGCACGAGAGCGGGCGCGGTCGGCGTCGCGGCCGCATGCAGTACGACGGATGTATCCACCGGCCGATCATATGCAGCCGCAGCCCCTCCTCCTGAGCCGCGCCGGTCACGCCCGTCCCGGCAGCCACCACCCCGCACCGCCCCGTGGCCTTACCGCCAGGACCTCCCGTACGCGGGCAGCTCCCACGGCGGCGGTCGTGGCGTGCGCCGGAGGCGGCGCCTGCGGGGGCACGCCCGCGCAGGTGGCGCAGAGACCGGTGAGCTGGCCGCGCGGGAGCGGACCGCAGCAGTCCGCGCACTCGGCCAGCGGCTGAACTGGCTCTCGGGGCACGGGAGTCCGGCTGGTCAGGCGGTACGAGAGCAGGGCTGCCGGGGAGCGCACGGGCTGGGGCAGATCGGTGGTGAGCGCCTGACACAGGTCCGCCTCCGTCGCCCCCGACTCCAACCACCGGGCGGCCAGCGGCGCGAGCCGTACGATCTCGGGCGCCCCGAGCCGCAGAGCGGGCGCGCGGTCGCCCATGCGGCCGAGGAACGCGGTCGCGCGGACCAACGCGCCTTCCGAGGCGGGCGGGTTGGTGGTGTTCTCCTCCATGTTCTCCCCCTTGGGGGATGCGCCGACGGCCTGGCCGCCCTGCCGCCCGGCGGACGGGGTGTGGTCACTCGGGGGCAGCTGCCCGCCCCGGCGCCCGTCCCTGAAGGCTGCGGCGATCTCATCCTCGGTCGTCAACGCCACGTTGGAGACCAGCACTTGGGTGGTCCAGCGCCCGGTCTCCGGAGCCTGGGCGCGACGGGTGTGCAGGTACCCCTCCTGCTCCAGCTGCTGCCGCGCCTTCCTGACCGCCATCCTCCCTTCGGGCATCTTCTCGCCGATGGACTGGATGGTGTCCCTCGACCCATCGGGGAGGGACAGCGCCCACTGAAGGAGGCGTACGGCGGTACCGTTCAGGCGGGGATGCCGAATGATGTCGTTCGGCGTCTGGGAGAAGAAACGGGTGGGCGAGATAGCATGCTTGAGCATCGCGGGTGGGGTCCTTGCCACTCGTTGGTGAAGGCCCTCAGTCGGTGGTTGCACACCGCTGGGGGCCGCTCCGTAGTTGCATACGAAGCGTGATGACGCGGTTACTGTACCGCTGTCCGGGTGGCAAGATTGACGAAGTCCGCCCATCCGTCGACCGGTTGCACCGGGACGATGCCAGGCGGACGATGGTGAGAGCAAGACTCCCACGACCTCGATAAACCAGACCGGAGGTGGCGGGGCTATGACCATGTTCATGGACGTCCACCACGACATGCAGGGCATCACGGCCGAGCAGCTCTCGGCGGCACACAAGGCGGATCTGGCGATCGAGTCGGAAGAGGGCGTGCACTTCGAACGGGCCTGGGCCGACCCCGACGCGGGAGTCGTGTACTGCCTGTCCGAAGCCCCCTCCGCAGACGCCGTGAAGCGCGTTCACGAGCGCGCCGGTCACCCGGCGAACGAGATCCACGCCGTTCCGATTTCCGTCTAGTGCTCTGACCGCATAGGTTCGCCGGGTTGGCGGCGTCGGTGCTCGGATCGGCTGGACTCGGTGTGGGAACAATGCGAGCGGTCGCGGAGCCGATCAGCCCTTCCCGCTGCCACTCCTCGGCAACACCTCCGCGGACGAGGAGCTCACGGCCCTGGTGGGATTCAATCCGCAGCGCGAGGACTGGTGTCGGCCCTTCCTGGTCTACTTGATGGGGCCGGGCGTCGGCGACGAGAGCACCTTCGAGGCTGAGCACGCGGACGAGCCCGAGGTGGAGGCCATCCTCGGCTTCAGACCGACCCATGCCGTCAATGTCAGCGCCTGCTGCAATCGCGAGATCGATCACGTGACCACGGCCCTGCTGACCGCCGCTGTCATGGACGTCATCGGGGGCGTGGCCAATGTCGAGCTGCTGGATGGACATGCGTCGGTCGTCGCTGGCCTTCCGGGGGTGTTGGGGATCGCGGGCGACGACTGGATGGCGCTGGGATCGGCGGAGTTCCTGCGGGCCTGGGTTGGGCACCCCGCCTTCCGGCTGGTCAAGTAGCCCAGACAGATTCGCGGCGGAGGGGGTGCTGTGACCTGGAACGTTCGCCAGGTCGCCTGATCATGCGGCGAGAGCGGGTCGGCCGCCCCAGCGGATGCCTTTCTCGCTGCGGATACGGGCGCGTTCCTTGCGTTCGGCGACCAGGACGTCATGGTGGCGGGCATTGGCATTGCGCCAGCGGAGGTAGCCGTGCAGGGCCCGGGTCTGCACGGTGTGGTTGGGGTGGTTCGAGTTGGCGATGGTGAACTGCCGCAGCGGTCCGAAGTGTGCTTCGATCGGGTTCGCCCACGAGGCGTAGGTCGGGGTGAAGCACAGCTCGACCTTGTGCTTCTTCGCCCAGCGACGGATGTCGGCGCCCTTGTGGGCGGACAGGTTGTCCAGGATCACGTAGATCGGTGCGCCGTCGGGCCGGGCGGCACGGATCGATCTCAGCGCGGCCAGCGTGTTCACGGCTCCCTTCTTTCGCCGGTTCACGCCCCACAGCCGGTCGTCGCCCACCGAGTAGCAGCCGTGGAAGTACCGGACTCCGTGGGTGCGGTGGTAGGTGGCCGGCAGCCGGTCGGGACGCCGTTGTTCGGCCCAGCCCGAGCCCGCGGTGGGCCGGATCCCGAGTGGGCCGTACTCGTCGAAGGCGAAGATCCGGTCCGGGAAGCGGTCCAGGACGTGCTCGATACGGTCCAGCTTCGCCTCCCGTTCGGGGTCCGGGGACTCCTTCCAGGTCTTGGTGCGCTGGAAGGTGACGCCGCGGCGGGCGAGCAGGCACCGTAACGCCTCACGGCCGATGCGGATCACCCGGCCGTGCACTTTGCGCAGGTAGGCGACCAGCTTGCGCAGCGACCAGCGGGTGAACGGCTGGCCGAGCTTGACCGGGCGGGTAGTGGCCGTCGCGATGACGAAGTCCTCGTCGTCATCGCTGAGTCGGCGGGGACGGCCTCCCGCCCACTGAGGGTCCAGGCAGGCCAGGCCCTTCTCATTGAACGCGTGGATCACATCCCTGACGGTGTCCTCGTCGGCCTGCACCAGCTGGGCGATCACCGGCACTCGGTTCCCACCGGCCGAGGCCAGCAGCATCATCGCCCGCCGGTAGCGAACCGAACTGGCGCTGCCCCGGCGCACGATCTGCTGCAGCTTCTGACCCTCCTGGTCGGTCAGTCTGCGCACACGGACGGGCTCGGCCACCGCGCCTCCAGCGGTCGGATCGGATGTCACCGCACATCCAACCGCTACGACCGCCAACCCGGCGAACCTATGCGGTCAGAGCACTAGCCGACTCGCGGAACCAACCAGCCCCGTCACTCCCAGGAGCCAGGCGGGGCTCTCCCTTCGTTCGGTCACAGGTACAACTGTCTCTTGCAGGTACGGCAATGGGTCTTGCCGTCGCGCATCTCCGTCTGGCGGTGCTCGCACGCCCCCTTCTCAATGACCTCCGCCAACTCGCGGATCACCGGCGCGGAGCACTCACCGAGGTTCACCAGCGCGTACCCGTTCTCGCCGAGCGCGAGAGGCGTACGTACGTCCATCGCCGGGAACTGGATGCCCGCCCGCCGCAGGGCGACGGCCAGTGCGTCGCGGGCCTCCTCGGCTTCCTGAATCCTCGTCATCAGCCCCCTTCCGTGACTACTCTGTGTATTCCGGGCACTACGAGCATGGACCCGGAACAGGGAACGGACCACGTCAGCGGGCTGTACTTCCTGGCCACTTGGCGGTAGTTCCACACCTTCCACGGAGGAGCACGCCATGCCGCCGAGACGGGTGGTCACGGGTCGAAGCCAGGAACCACGCCAACGGTTCGCCGAGGAGTTGCGGTTACTCCGCTCGCAGAGCGGCGACAGCCTGCGCAAGCTCGGCGAGGTGCTGGGCTGGGACTGGTCGCTCTTCGGCAAGATGGAGAGCGGGGAGACGCTGGGCGGCCCGGAGGTCGTCGAGGCGCTTGACCAGCACTACGGGACGTCCGGACTCCTCCTCACTCTGTGGGAGTTAGCGGTCGGCGACCCGACGCAGTTCCGGGAGCAATACCGGCGGTACATGACGCTGGAGGCGGAGGCGGTCAGTCTCTGGCACTACGGAGTGAGCACCGTTCACGGGCTGCTCCAGACGAGGGAGTACGCGCGTGAACTGCTCACGGTGGGTGGAACCAAGGGCGATGAGCTGAACCGGCAGGTTGAAGCTCGGATCGGACGTCAGGTGCTGCTCACCGGGGCGGATGCACCGCACTTCCGTACGATCCTGTCCGAGGCCGTGCTGCGCACCCCACTGCGGCATGCGCAGGCGTGGCGGAACCAGCTAGAGCACCTCGTCGAGGCGGCCGAACGTCCGGAGGTGACACTCCATGTGCTCCCCCAGGCCGCTGGTCTGTACGGCCTGGTAAGCACCGACGTGATGTTCTTGCGGCTTCTAGACGGGCGGACCGTGGCCTACACCGAGAACACCCACCGTGGCGAACTGGTCGAGGAAAACAGCTCGGTTGAGCGACTGCAACGTGTCTACGATGCGGTGCGCGACCTGGCGTTGTCTCCTGCCGAGTCGCGGAAGTTCATCGGGCAGATCCTGGAGGAAGCACCGTGCGCACCATCGACCTGACTTCCGTCACCTGGCGCAAGAGCTCCTACAGCAACCCGGACGGCGGGGCGTGCGTCGAGGTCTCCGACGACTTCCTGAGCTCCGCCACCTGGCGCAAGTCCAGCTACAGCAACTCGGACGGCGGCCAGTGCGTCGAGGTCTCCGACGACCACCCCGCCCTCGTCCCCGTCCGCGACAGCAAGAACCCCCACCACCCCGCGCTCGTCTTCGAGTCGACCGCCTGGTCGTCCTTCGTGACCGCCGTCAAGGGCGGGGAGTTCACCGGCTGAGGCGAGCCCCTCCCGTACTCGGCCCGGGTGCGGCCANCCCGCCCCACAACGAAACAGAGCGCACCCGCCACCCCGCGACGCACCCCGCACGGCACGGAGCGCGCACCCCCGCCGCGCCCCGCTCCTACTCGTGCGCGGCCAGCAGCGGGTCGAGGCGGGCGTCCGGGAAGGCTCGTTCGAAGGATGCCGCTTGCCAGCGGTCCGGGAACACCGCGAGCAGCTCCTTGTCACGGACCCGGGTCAGAACCTCGCCACGGATGATCCTGGAGCGGCCAAGCCCCTCCGCCCCGGCCGCGTCGGTGGCGCGGGCCAGGTGATAGGGCAGCATCTCCAACCGCACCGGCGCCGAGAACTCGTTCTCCATCCGGTGGCTGACCACGTCGAACTGCATCGGCCCGACAGCCGCCAGCACCGGCGCCTGGTCACCCCGCAGATCCGAGACCAGAACCTGGACCACGCCCTCCTCATCCAGCTGCGCGATACCGCGCCGGAACTGCTTGGACCGGCCGATGTCGGCCGGCCGCACCACCGCGAAGTGCTCGGGCGCGAAGGTCGGCATGGGCGGGAAGACAGCCGGAGTACCGGCGTACAACGTGTCGCCGACCCGCAGCGCACCCGCGTTGCCCAAGCCCACCACATCACCCGGGTAAGCGATATCGACCGACGAACGGTCCTGGCCGAAGACACTGTTGGCGTACTTGGTGGCGAACGGCTTGCCGTTCACGGCACGGGTGACGGTCGAGCCCCGCTCGAAGACACCCGAGCAGACCCGCAGGAACGCGGTCCGGTCACGGTGCGAGGGGTCCATGTTCGCCTGGACCTTGAAGACCAGGCCGGAGAACGGCGCGTCGACCGCCCGCTCACCCCCACCCTCCAACTCCCGCGCACCAGGCGCCGGAGCCAGCTCGACCACCGCGTCAAGCAGCAGCCGTACGCCGATGTTGGAGACGGCCGCGCCGAAGAAGACCGGCGTGGACTTGCCCGCCAGGAACGACTCCTCGTCGTACTCGGCGCCGTCCGCCTGGAGCAGCTCCAGCTCCTCGGTGGCCCGCTCCCAGTCGACACCCTGGTCGAGCGCCGCCTGCTCGGCCGAGAGCACTTCCTCGGTCGCGGCCTGGGCGCCACCGGGCGTACGGGTGTAGCGCAGCATCCGCTCCGGCCGACGCGCGTCGATCAGCCCGCTCAGATACCCCGCCTCACCCACCGGCCAGGTGACCGGCGTCGGCTTGAGCCGGAACTCGCTCTCGATCTCGTCGAGCAGCTCCAGGGCCTCACGCCCCGGCCGGTCCCACTTGTTGATGAACGTGATGACCGGGATGCCCCGGTGTCGGCACACATCGAAGAGCTTCCGGGTCTGCTCCTCAAGACCCTTGGCCGCGTCGATCAGCATCACCGCGCAGTCCACGGCGGCCAGCACGCGATACGTGTCCTCGGAGAAGTCCGCGTGACCGGGGGTGTCCAGCAGGTTCAGTACACACTCCTGGTGCTCGAACTGCAGCACCGCGGACGTGACCGAGATCCCGCGCGCCTTCTCCATCTCCATCCAGTCCGACGCGACCCCGCGCCGACCGGACTTCCCGTGCACCGCGCCCGCCTCGGTGATCGCCCGCGCGTGCAGGGCGAGCGCCTCGGTCAGCGTCGACTTACCCGCGTCAGGGTGACTGATCACCGCGAACGTGCGCCGCCGCGCCGCCTCCGTGGCCGCCGCCGCGCTCGCCGCGTTCACCGGACCGCCAACAGCTCGGCCCGCACCCTGTACTCCCGCACCTTCGCCACCCGTCCCTCGTCGACCTGTCCGTCCAACCCGCACCACCGGCGCGCGACCACGCCGACTCCTCATGATGGCTGATCATCCGCCGGGGTCTCCCCACCCACCCAAACTTACCTTGACGTAAGGGTAGGTTTAGCAGCCCGCAGACCCGAGATCACCGAGTGGTCCCGGCCCTGGCGAGCGCCTACCGTGGAATCCGGGGGCGGGACAGATCGGGACACCCGGCCCGCCCGAGAGGCCGGTCGGCCGCTGTCGCGGACGCCGCGCACGCAGGACCCTGGGCCCCGAGAGGGGACGTCCATGCCGCAGACACCAGAAGTGCCAGAAAGCCCGGACAGGCCAGCCAGCCCAGACGGGCCAGACAGCCCAGCCAGCCCGGGCAGCCCAACCAGCCCAGCCAGCCCAGCCAGCGCAGCCAGCCCAGCCAGCGCAGCCAGCGCAGCCAGCCCAGCCAGCGCAGCCAGCCCAGCCAGCCCAGCCAGCGCAGACGGTATCGACACGACGACCGTGACATCCCTCGTAGAGGACGCGACGAGGTCACCGTCCCTGCACAACGCCCAGCCCTGGCGCTTCCGCTACCTGAGCGCGACCGCGACGCTCCAGCTGTACGCGGACGAGCGGCGGGCGGTCCCGCATGTCGACCCGGCGGGCCGCGCCCTCCACCTCGGCTGTGGTGCGGCCCTGTTCACCCTGCGGGTGGCCGCCGCGCACGCGGGCCTGACGACCGAGGTCGAGCTGCTGCCCGACACCGGCAAGGACGAGTCCCTGCTCGCGAACGTACGGCTGGCCCCCAGCACAGCAGACGCACCTGACACGATCAGCGCGCTCTACCCAGCCATCGGGCGCCGCCACACCAGCCGCGTCCCCTTCGACGACAAACCCATCCCCCCGGACATCCGGGACGCGCTGTGCGACGCCGCCACGCAGGAAGGGGCCGCACTCCTCTTCCCCTCCCCCTGGCATGTGCAGCACCTGATGAACCTCGTCCAGGACGCGGAGTGGCGCGACTCCGAAGACGAGGAGCGCCTCGCGGACCTGGCCCACTGGACCCGGATGGGCGCCGACGCCGACGCGGCCGACGACGGTGTCCCCGAGTACGCCTTCGGGCCGCGCAAGCGCAGCGGTGGCGCCCCGGTGCGGGATTTCGCGGGCCGCCGCCGCTCCGCCTCCGAACGGGGTGCCGTGCCGTTCGAGGCCATACCCCAGCTCGCCCTGCTGGGCACGACCGAAGACCACCGCCCCGACTGGCTGCGCGCGGGCCAGGCCCTGCAGCGCGTACTGCTCCTGGCCACCGCCCGCGGCCTGGCCACGTCCCTCACCTCGCAGGCACTCGAATGGGATGACCTGCGGTGGGCCGTCCGCGATCCGCGGACGGCGATGGGCCAGGTCCAGTTGGTGCTACGACTCGGCTACGGGCCCACCGGACCCGGCACGCCACGCCGCCAGGTGAGCGAGGTGCTCAGCGTCGAGTAATCACCGAGTAACTCAGTCGTCAGGCATCGAGCGAGGCTCTTGACGAGCTGTCATAATGCGAGGTGTAGCCCTTCGTGCATCCCCCGTCGCGAAGGGCTACACCTATAAGTAAGGCGGGCAAGGGACTCCCCTCGTGGCCCCTTGCCCGTGTTTTTTCGAGTTAACAGTGACGTAGAGTGCCTACGCAAGCCCGTTTTATGAACATGGGGACCGGGGATGGACGACTACGAGGACAAGGGCGGCGAGCGCACACCCGAGCTGAGGACGCTGCGGCAGAAGGTCGAGTACATGGTCGAGAAGACCTTCCCCGGCCAGCGCGTCTCGGGGCGCCAGTTCGCGGAGCTCGTCAGGGAACGCGGGGGCTCCCTGTCGCACAGCTACTTCTCCAACATCCTCGCCGGGAAGGTCACCGACCCGTCCGAGGAGATCCTCAAGGCGCTCGGGCTCGGCTTCGACGTGGACTGGCGCTTCTTCAAGGAGGAGTCCGAGGTCGTCGACGACGTGGTCGCCGGGCTGCGATTCCTCGCGAAGCGTCGTACGGGGGAGATCAGCGGCCTGGCCGCGCGTGGCCTGGGCGACGACAAACTCCCACCGGAACTGCTGCAGTTCGCCCTCTCGCTGTTGGCGGAGGCCAAGGCCGAGCGAGACACGCGGGACAACGACGGGACAGTGTCCTGACGCCGACAACACCAACGTCACCAACACCACCGACGACAGCGACCACGAAAACAGCCCGCCGCGTCACCGACATCCTGCAACCCCGCAACGTCCTCATCATCGGCATGCTCGGCATCGGCCTGGCCGCCGCGGGCGACTGGACCGGCCTGCCCTGGGGTCTGCTCGGCGCGCTCTGCGCCGGGCTGATACCCGCGGGCTATATCGAGTGGGAGCGGGGCCGCGGCACCTGGGGCGACCGGCATGTCGTCGACCGCACCAAACGGGCGCCGATCTTCTTCGTCATCCTCGGTTCGCTGGGCGCCGGTTCACTCGTCATGGTCATCGGGAACGCCCCGAGCGGCATCCTGCTGGCGATGCTCGCGCTCTGGGCGATGACCGTCGTCCTCCTTGCCGTCAACACCGTCTGGAAGATCTCGGTGGACTCGGCGGTCGCCTCGGCCGTGGTCGCGCTGCTCGCCGCGGTTCACTCGCCCTGGTGGCTGCCGGCCTACACCCTGGCCGTCGCCGTGTGCTGGTCGCGGGTCGCGCTGCGGTACCACACGGTCGCGCAGACGGTCGCGGGCGCGACGGCCGGTGCGGCCACCGCGGGCGCGTTCCTGGTCACTTGAGCCCAGCCTGGCCCCTATGAGCCCCGCCTGGTCACTTGAGCCCAGCCTGGTGGCCAGTACGGCGACGCCTCCGCCCCCGTACCCGTACAAGCCCAATCGCCACCAGTACGGCGAGCACGCCCGCCACCGCCCCGACGCCGACCGTGTCCAGCCCGTCCGCGAGCCAGCGTTGCACCACCGCCGCGCCCTCGATCACCGGATCCTCGACCAAGCCGCCGCGCTGCACCCGGATCTCGTACCAGCCGTAGTACGCCACATAGGCGCCGACCAGCAGCAACAGCGCCCCGCCAACGCGCGACGCACTCGCGCCGAGCCGTCGGATGCCGGAGACCCTGGCGGTACGGGTGAGGGCCACGGTGAGCGCGGCCGCGCCGACGACCGCGCCCATCCCGCCCGCGTACGCGCCGAAGAGCACCACGCCCTCGCCGAGCGAGCCGCTGCGGAACGCGGTGACCACGATGGCCAGGAACGGGGCGATGGTGCAGCCCAGCGAGGCGATCGCATACGCCGCGCCGAACAGCCCCATCGACCACACCGAGCGGGTGACGGCGGGCGCGCGGCGCAGCTTGGGCAGCAGCGCGGGCAGGGCGCGCCCGGCCAGCAGCCAGCCGCCAATCAGCGCGAGCAGCAGCCCGAACACCACGGTGAACCAGGGCAGATGCTGCTGCACCTGGCTCGTGACCGGGGCGATGGCGAGGCCGAACAGGGCGAAGACGGCGGTGAATCCCGCGGTCATCGCGGCGGTCGCGGCCAGCGCGCGGCCGACGGCCACCGCCCTGGTGGGCGAGTCGTCGCCGAGTACGAGCAGCGAGAGGTAGGCGGGGAGGAGGGCGAAGCCGCACGGGTTCACCGCGGCGAGCATCCCGGCGGTGAGGGCCAGGGCGAGAGGCAGATCGGACACCGGGGCGTCAGCCCACGAGTTGGTCGAGCTTGTCGGCGAGGCCCTTTCCGGCCGGGAGCACGCCGGTGAAGGTCTCCTTGCCGTCCTCGTCGAGGATCACATAGACACTCTGCTCGGTGATCTTGAACTTCCTCCAGATGTCGCCACGCTCGTCGTTCAGCTGCGGGAAGCCGTCGACCTTGGTGTCGGAGACGAAGTCCGCCATCGCCTTCTGCTTGTCGAGGCCCGCCACGCCCACGACATGCGCCTTGCCGTCGAAGTCCTCGGCGACCTTGGCGGTCTCCGCCGCCTGGCCCTTGCATGTGGGGCACCAAGGCGCCCAGAACCAGAGCACGGTGGGCCGGCCGGCCAGGGTCGCGGCGTCGAAGGGCTTGCCGTCGACGGTCGTTCCGGTGAAGCGCAGTGTCTCCGAGACGTTCTGTGTCGCCCCGCCCTCGGTCACGGCGGGCGAGGAGGCGGACTTCTCCGCGGACGCCTTCGGGGACGCATTCGAGGACGCCTTCGAGGACGTACCGCTGTCGTCCTCCGTACCGCTGTCGCTCTCCGTACCGCACGCGGTCAGGACCAGCACAGCGGAGGCCAACAGGGCGCAGGCGGCGGTTGCTCGGGATCGTGTCGTCGTCACGTTGGCACCGTAGGACGAGCCGGGCGCGGGCGGCACCGCGAACGGCCTTACGATTCCATGACGGACAAAACGCAGGACATCAGGCAGGAAAGCCAGGAACAGGACCTCTCATGATCTTCATCACCGTGAAATTCACCGTCCGCCCCGAGTACGCGGACAAGTGGCTCGACCTGGTCGACGACTTCACCCGCGCCACCCGCGCCGAGCCGGGCAACCTCTTCTTCGAGTGGTCCAAGAGTGTCGACAACCCGCATGAGTTCGTCCTCGTAGAGGCGTTCCGCGACGGCGATGCGGGCAAGGCGCACGTCGAGGCCGACCACTTCAAGGCGGGTACGGAGGCCATGTCGTACGCCGTCGCCGAGACTCCGCGGATCGTCAGCACCGAGATCCCGGAGATGGACGGCTGGGGACAGATGGGCGAGGTCTCGCCTCGTACCGCGTAGCGGCTCAGGAGCCCGAGGGCTTGACGGATATGGCGCCGTTGCTGGTGGACAGGTCCAGCGCGTGGGTGGCGTCCGGGGCGGTCGCGACGCCGACTTCCTTGCTGCCGTTGCTGGTCTTGGTGGTCACCCGGTAGGTCTCGTTCGGGACCCTGAGCGAGATGGCGCCGTTGGACGTCTTGACGCGGACGTCCTGCGTCTTGGTCGCGGTGAGGTCGACCTTGCCGTTGCTGGTGTGCACGCGGGTGTACTCGCCCGCGAGGCCGCGTCCGGTGACCCTGCCGTTGCTGGTCTTCACATCGACCGCGCCGGTGATCGACTTCAGGTCGATGGCGCCGTTGGTGGTGGAGACGCCCACCGCGCCCATACGGGACAGGCTGACCTTGCCGTTCGCCGTCTTGCCCCGCACCGGAAGCCCGTCCGGCAGGTCCACGGTGTAGCGCACCGTGCACTTGTCGCCGCAGCCGCCGAGCACCAGCACCCCGTCCTCGATCTTGTGGGACGCACCCTTCGGCTTGTCGCCGCGGTAGTCGACATCCCGACGGATGGACACCTCGTCGGTGTCGTCCCCGCCGCGCAGTTCGACGCTGCCGTCGCCGTTGTCCAGGAGCACAGAGGTGATCTTCGCGGTGTCCTTCCTGGACACGGTGGCCTCGTCATCGAAGCTCTTGCCCGTGATCGCACCGCAGGCGCCGAGACCGATCACGCCCGCCCCGGCGAGCGCTAGAGCTGAGAGCACACGGCGCTGACGCATGAATTCCTCCACGTATGGCAGTGGTTACCTCCGAGGGTTACGAGCCTAGGGACGGCCGCCGCACCCTGACATGGGGGAAACCCCCGACTTGTCCCTGAGGGCCACCCCCGACACCCCCGACACCCCCGACGCCTGCCCGCACTCCCAACAGGCCCTCGTGTCACAGATGCTGAAGATCCGGCATTAGGAAGGCGTTAAACATTGCCGGGTTCCGGCAATGCGGTCNGGGGGGAAACGGGGGAAGCGGGGGAACACGGGGGAGGGTCCCGGTGTCGACTACCGGCAACGGTGTCGGCACCGGGACTCCCGTTGGGCAGACTCGGCTGCCGTTTCCCGGCACCGGTCCGCCACCACCCCGATCGCGGCCACCGCGGCCCGCCACTTGCCCGCACTGCCGAAGCCCGGCAGTCTTGACGCGTTACTGACGCCGGGAGTCAAGGCCACCGGTGTGCCTAGGGGGAGTGCGTGACAAGACACCAGATGCCCGAGAGCGACCGCGACCACGCGCGTGACGGCTCCCGCGACGGCTCCCGCGACCACGCGCGTGACGGCTCCCGCGACGGCTCCCGCGACCACGCGCGTGACGGCTCCCGCGACGGCTCCCGCGGCCCCTCTCGCGACGGTTCTCTTGACGGCTATCTCGACGGGTACGCCCAGATACTCGCCGAGGCCTCCGCCACCGGCAGACGGCTGACCCGCGACGAGCTCGACTCCCGGCGGCAGCTCGGCGAACAGGCCGCCGAGGACGGCCACGGGCTGCGCACCCTGCTGCTCAAACACCTGTCCGCGACCCGCACCACCTGGCCCGGCGCCCCCGGCTCGGCCGACAGCGTGCTGGCCGCCGTGGAGCAGGCCGTTGACGCCTTCGCCGAGGGGTACGAGCGGGCCCAGCGGATCGCCGTACGGCGCGAGGAAGCGGCCCGCCGCGAGTTCATCGACGACCTGCTGCACGGCCGCAGCGACCTGGGCCGCCTCGCCGAGCGCGCGGAGCGGTTCGGTCTGCGGCTCTCGCACGCGCACGCGGTCGCGGTCGCCACGGGCCCGGACGCGTACACCGAGACCGACCCGGTGGCCCGCGGCGTGGAGGCCGCGCTGATCGCCCGTTTCGGGGACCGCGCCATCCTGCTCACCACGAAGGACGGCCGGCTGATCTGCATCGCCCCCGGCGACCAGGGCAACGTCCTCAACTACTTCGCCAAGCAGGCCCACGCGGCCACGGACGGCGGCCAGGTGGCGATCGGCCGCGCGCACCAGGGGGCGGGCGGCGTCGTCCGCAGCTACGAGGAGGCGCTCGGCTCACTGGACCTGGCCGAGCGCCTCGGCCTCGACGAGCCGGTACTGCTCGCCGCCGACCTGCTGGTCTACCCCGTACTGACCCGGGACCGCGAGGCGATGGCCGATCTCGTACGGACCGTGCTCGGCCCGCTCCAGCAGGCACGCGGCGGCGCGGAGCCGCTCCTGGACACGCTGGTCGCCTACTTCGACGCCGGCTGCGTTTCGGCCGCGGCGGCCCGCCAACTGGCCCTGAGTGTACGCGCCTTGACCTACCGCCTGGAACGCATCCACCAGCTCACCGGCTCCAACCCCGCCGACCCGCTGCACCGGTACACGCTGCAGACGTCGGTGATCGGAGCACGTCTGCTGGACTGGCCCGCGAAGGACCTCTGAGACCTCTCAGAGGGTCTCCAGGACGGCCTCCGAGACGACCTTCAGGACCCGCTACTGGGCGAGGCCGACGGGCCGTTCCAGTGGTAGACGTTCTCCGGGCGGCCCTGACTGCCGTAGCGCGGGCGGCGTTCCACGAGGTCCTGGTCGGCGAGGTGTTCCAGGTAGCGGCGAGTGGTGACGCGGGCCATGCCCAGGCGGCGGCCCGCCTCGGTGGCCGTGATGCCGCGCGGGTCGAGTTCGCGGAGCAGGTCCACCACGGCCGACAGCGTCGGGTTGCTCATCCCCTTCGGGAGCGGGCCGCCGACGCTGCCGCGCAGCGCCCCGAACGCCCGGTCCAGGTCCTGCTGGGCGGTGGCCGGGCCGTGGTCGAGCAGATGGCCCCGGTACTCGGCGTAGCGCTCCAGCTTGTCGCGGAAGGCGGCGAAGCTGAACGGCTTCAGTAGGTACTGCACCACGCCGTACACCAACACCGAGCGGACGGTGCCCACATCGCGCGCGGAGGTGATCGCGATGATGTCGGTGAGGTGGCCGCGGGCCCGCAGGGTGCGGCAGACGTCCAGGCCGGTCATGTCGGGGAGGTAGAAGTCCAGCAGGACGAGGTCGACGGGG
Source organism: Streptomyces sp. E11-3 (assembly GCF_046540415.1). Classification (NCBI taxonomy): domain Bacteria; kingdom Bacillati; phylum Actinomycetota; class Actinomycetes; order Kitasatosporales; family Streptomycetaceae; genus Streptomyces; species Streptomyces sp. E11-3. The sequence goes on from NZ_JAZGRL010000001.1 coordinate 3,581,760, forward strand.
TGCCGGTCCAGGAAGTCCAGCGCCTCGGCGCCCCGGTGCACCACGCCGGTGGCGGTGAAGCCGGGCACCCGCTCGACGTACTGCGCGTGCGCGTCGGCGATGCGTGGATCGTCCTCGACGACCAGTGTTCTGATCATGGTTCTACCGCTGGTCATGCTTCCTCTCCTGGCTCGTCCGGCTGATCTCGCGTTGGCTGATCTCCTCGCTCGTCCGGCTCTTCTGAGCCTTCGCGCGGGTGCAGTCGTACGGTGAACACCCCGCCGTTGCCCGTACCCACCTCCGCCTCACCCCCGTACCTGCTGATCACCTGCTTGACCAGGGCGAGGCCCAGGCCCTGCCCCCGCCCCCCGGCCGCGGACTTGGTGGTCCAGCCCCGCGTGAAGATGGAGTCCAGGTGCGCGCCGTCCACGCCGCGGCCGCTGTCGGACACGCGGACCAGCAGCCCGCCGTCGGGCTCGCTGCGCGCGGTCACCGTGACCTTGCGGGGTGGTTCGGCGGTCAGTGCCGCGTCGATCGCGTTGTCCACCAGGTTGCCGACCAGGGTGACCAGATCGCGGGCCGTGACGGCGGACTCGGCCACGGCGGTGTCCTCCGTCACCACCAACTCCACGCCCTTCTCGGCGGCCTGGGCCGCCTTGCCGAGCAGCAGGGCGGCCAGCGCGGGCTCCTCCACCGACTCGGTCAGCCGGTCCGCGAGCTGCTGCGCCGAGGCCAGTTCCACGGTGGCGAACTCCACGGCGCGCTCCGGCTGGCCGAGTTCGACCATGGTGATCACGGTGTGCAGCCGGTTCGCGGACTCGTGCGCCTGCGCGCGCAGCGCGTCGGTGAAACCACGGACCGAGTCCAACTCGCCCGCCAGCGCCTCCAGTTCCGTGTGGTCGCGCAGGGTGGTGACGGTACCCAGCGGGCGGCCGTCCTTCTCGATGCGTTCCTGGTGGGCGACGAGCACCCGGTCACCGTAGACGCACAACCGGTCGTCGGCGGGCTCCCCGGAGGCGAGCAGTCCGTCCAGCGGGGGCCGCAGGCCCAGGTCGCGGACCTGGCGGCCTTCGGGGTGGCCGGTGAGCCCGAGCAGGGCGCGCGCCTGGTCGTTGGCGAGCACCAGTTCGCCGCGCGGGCTGACGATCAGCAGACCTTCGCGAACCGTGCGCAGTACGGCGTCGTGGTGCTCGTACAGCCGAGTGATCTCCTCGGCGCCGAGGCCGAGGGTCTGCCGGTCCAGGCGGCGGCTGATCGCGTACGAGCCGGCGGCGGCGACCAGCAGCGCGGCCGCGGAGAGGTAGACGACCGGGTACAGGCGGCGCTGGAGCTCGCTGCCGATCTGCTCCTGGAGAATCCCGATCGAGAGCAGGGCGTCCACCTCGCCGTCGGCATCGCGGATGGGCACCACGGCGCGGACCGAGGGGCCGAGTGTCCCCTCGTAGCTCTCGGTGAAGGCGCGGCCTTCGAGCGCGGGCCCGATGGTGCCGACGAACGGTTCGCCGACGCGCTCCGGGTTGGGGTGGGTGTAGCGGGTCCGGTCGGGAGCCATGAACACGATGAAGTCGGTGCCGGTCGCCTCGCGTACGGAGGTGGCGAGCGGCTGCAGTACGGCCGCCGGGTCGGGGCTCTCCAGGGCGGTGCGGACCTCGGGCAGCTCGGCCAGCGCGGAGGCGAGGGTGCGTACCTCCAGCTCGGCGTGCGCGCGGGTGTCCCGGCGTACTTCCAGGAACACCAGCAGCGCCGCCGTCCCGACCAGCGCGAGGATCACCGCAAGCTGCAGTGCGAAGAGCTGACGGGCCAGGCTCATTCGCTTGCGCATGGGGTCATTCTCGCAGGTCAGGACGGAGGCGCAGGGGGAAGCGGCGGGATGCGTCAGAACGACAGGCCCAGCGCCCAGCCGCCGAGCAGCATCGTCATCCCGGTGATCAGGACGACGCCGATCAGGTTCAGCCAGAGCCCGGCCCGCATCATCTGCGGCATCGTCACATAGCCGGAGCCGAACACGATCGCGTTCGGCGGAGTGCCGACCGGGAGCATGAAGCTGCAGGTGGCGGCCATCGCGGCGGGCACCATCAGCAGCATCGGGTCGACGCCGATGCCGACGGCCACAGCGGCGAGCACCGGCAGGAAGGTGGTGGCCGTCGCGGTGTTGCTGGTGAGTTCGGTGAGCATCAGGATGATCAGGCAGACGGTGGCGACCAGCAGCAGTACGGGCAGCGAGCCCAGACCGTCCATGGTGCCGCCGATCCAGGTGGAGAGCCCGGTGTCCTGTACCGCCTTGGCCAGGCAGAGACCGCCGCCGAAGAGCAGCAGCACACCCCAGGGGACGCCGTTCTGCGCGGTCCGCCAGTCCATGGCCGACACGCCCTTCTTCGCCGACACGGGGATGAGGAAGAGGGCGAGCGCGGCGCCGAGGGCGATGGTGGTGTCGTTGAGCTGCGCCATGAACGGCAGCACCGAGGTCAGCGCGTCCCAGCCGCTGAGCTGGTCCTTGAAGACCCACAGCAGCGCGGTGGAGACGAAGACGGTGAGGACGGTCCACTCGCCGCGGGACATCGGGCCGAGCTTGTCCAGCTCGTCCTGGATGACCTGCTTGCCGCCCATCACGTCGCCGATCCGGGTCGGGTAGGCGACGCGGGTCAGGAACAGCCAGGTGATGAGCAGGAAGACGGCGGACAGCGGCACGCCGAGCTTCATCCAGTCGGCGAAGCTGATCTGGACGTTGTAGGTCTCCTCCATGATGCCGGTCATGATCAGGTTCGGCGGGCTGCCGATCAGGGTGGCCAGACCGCCGATGGTGGCGGCGAAGGCGATGCCCAGCATCATGCTGACGGAGAAGTTCTTGGTGTCCTTGTCGGCGGCCAGCGCCGCCACCGGGTCCTCCTCGGGGTCCGCATCGGATGCGCCTCCTTGCGGAGCGGCGTGTGCGCGCCGGGCCGCGGCGACCATCGCCAGCACGCTGACGCCGATGGGCAGCATCATCATGGTGGTGGCGGTGTTGCTCACCCACATCGACAGGAACCAGGTCGCGGTCATCACGCCGAGCAGCAGCTGCCGCGGCTTGGTGCCGATGGCCCGCATGGTCAGCAGCGCGATGCGCTTGTGCAGGTTCCACTTCTGCATGGCCAGCGCGATGACGAAGCCGCCCAGGAAGAGGAAGACGATCGGATGGCCGTACGCGGCCGTGGCGTCACCGATCGGGAAGATGCCGAGCAGCGGCAGCGCGACCAGCGGCACCAGCGAGGTCGCCGCCAGCGGCAGCGCCTCGGTCATCCACCAGACGGCGACCAGGATCGCCACGGCGAGCGAGGTGCGGGCCGGGGTCGACAGACCGGGGTCGGCCGGGATCAGGAAGTAGACCAGCAGGCCGAGGGCCGGGCCGAGCAGCCGTCCGATCCAGATGCGCTTGACCGGCAGGTGCTGGTCGTCGGCGCCGGGTCGTGGCCCCGCGGATTGCCGCACCTGGCTCTCGGCTGCCCGCGTCTCCGTGGTTGCCATGAGGAATCCCTTCGAAACTTCCCGGCCATCTGTCGGAAACCGGTGTGTTCGGTGAATGTGACATGGCCCACCAGGGGTGTCGCTCTTTTGGTCGTAAGGGTCGATGTACGGCCCTGACCAGGGGTTTTGCGACCCTGGGGCGCGGCACTCAGTGCCGCCTTAACCTGGCTCTTACGGCCAGAGCGCCTCGGCGACCGCGATCCCGACGAACGCCGCACCGAGTCCGGCCACCACGCTCGCGGCCACGTTCAGTACGGCGAACAGCCGGGCGCCCGACTCGGCGAGCCGGAGGGTCTCGTACGAGAACGTGGAGTACGTGGTCAAAGCCCCGCACAGGCCCGTGCCGAGCAACAGAAGTACCTGCGAGGACGCGGCGCCCGCGGCCACCGCGCCGGTGATCAGGCCAAGCGCCAGGCACCCGGTGACATTGGCGGCGAAGGTGCCCCAGGGGAAGACGGTGTCGTGCCGGGACTGCACGGCGCGGTCGGTGAGGTAGCGCAGCGGGGCGCCGACCGCGCCGCCGACCATGACCAGGAGCCAGTTCACCCGTCCCGGCCTTCCCGCCCCACGTACCGGATGACCTCGCAGTCGTCGAGGATCACCAGGCCCTCGGAGACCAGCTCGTCGAGCTGCGGCAGGAAGGCGCGTACCCGCTCCTCCTTGTCGACGATCAGGATCGCCACCGGCAGGTCCTCACTCATCGAGAGCAGCCGCTGGGTGTGCACCAGGGACGAGGCGCCGAAGCCCTCGATGCCCTTGAAGACGCTGGCCCCCGCGAGGCCCGCCGCACGGGCGCGGTGCACGATCTCCGCGTACAGCGGGCGGTGGTGCCAGGTGTCGCTCTCGCCGATCAGGATGGTCACCCGCAGTGCGGTGCCGGTCAGCCGCGTCATGCGTCGTCCCTTCGTCGTGCCCGCGTCACTAGTCGTCGCGCCCGCGTCACGGCCCATCTCGCCCGCGTCACGGCCCATCTCGCCCGCGTGACGACTCATCGCGCCCGCCCCACGACGCGGCGGGTCGCCGCCGCCGCGAGCCAGACCGCCGCGAGGGCGGTCAGCAGGGTCAGGGCCAGATACGCGAGGGCGGTGCGCGCCTCGCGTACGTCCATCAGGTGCTCGATGTCGGCCGCGTACGCCGAGAAGGTGGTGAAGCCGCCGAGTACCCCGGTGCCGAAGAAAGGCCGCACCAGACGGTGCACCTGACGACCCTCGGTGATCACCACCATGAAGACGCCCATGACCGCACACCCGACAGCGTTCACCGTCAGGGTCGTCCAGGGGAAGGTGCCGGGCGTGGTCGGCCAGAGTTGGGCCGCGCCATAGCGGGCGGCCGCGCCGAGCGCACCGCCGAGGGCGACGGCGGCGATGACGGGGGCCTGGCCGCGCAAGGGGGACGCGCGTCGGCGGGGTGCGGGGGCGAGTCCGCCGCCGCTCGTTCCGCCCGCGGTCCCGTCTGTCACTCGGGGCTGTCCTGCTCCCATGACCAGCCAGGCTATCCCTGAGGCGGCCCTGAGACCGAGTTGGCCGGACAGGGCCGAGCGCCCGAGGAGACGGTCTGTGGAGACGGCCTGCGGAGACGACCTGTGGAAACGGCCTACAGAGACAGCCTGCGGAGACAGCCTGCGGAGACGGCCTGCGGAGACGGCCTGCGGAGACGGCCTGTGGAGACGGCCTGTGGAGACGGCCTGTGGAAAACGATAGGCCCCCTGTCAGTGGGTGGGCCTATCGTTCGAAGCATGACCCCCGAACTCATCGGGCGCGACCATCCCGTCACCGTGCTGCGCACCGAGATCGCCCGGGCCGCCGAGAGCCACGGCGGTCTGCTGCTCGTCACGGGCGAGGCGGGCATCGGCAAGACGACGCTGATGAGCGAGGCCGCCGACGAGGCGCGGCGGCTGGGCGCGCTGGTGCTGACCGGCGCCTGCTGGGCGTCGGACAGCGCGCCGGGGTACTGGCCGTGGGTGCAGGTCGTACGGGGCCTGCGGCGGGCGGTCGACGAGGCAGAGCTGGCGGCGGCCGAGGAGGCGGCGGGCGGCGCGCTCGGCGTGCTACTCGGCGAGGCGCGGGCGAACGCGGGGCCGGGCGAGGACTCGGCGGAGGCCTTCCGGCTGTACGACGCCGTGACGACCGCGCTGGTCACGGTCTCCCAGAAGCGGCCCGTCGTGGTAGTCCTGGACGACCTGCACTGGGCCGACGGCGCCTCGCTGAAGCTGCTGGAGTTCGCCGCCGGGCACGCTTGGTTCGAGCGGCTGCTGCTGGTGGGGGCGTATCGGGACGCCGAGGTGGAGTCCGAGGGCCATCCGCTGCGCGAGCAGATACTGCCCCTGGCCACGAAGGCGACCACACTGACCCTGTCCGGTCTCGGCCGCGCGGAGACCGGGGCGCTGATCACGCGGACGGCGGGGCGCGCGCCCGCCCCCGAGCTCACCGCGGAAGTACACCGATGGACCGGCGGCAACCCCTTCTTCGTGGAACAGACAGCCCGGCTGTGGGCGTCCGGCGCCTCCGTGGACGCGATCGCGCCCGGCGTGCGCGAGGCCGTGCGGCGGCGGCTCGCCCTGCTGCCGGACCCGGTGGCGCAACTGCTGACCACGGGCGCGGTGCTCGGCAGGGAGTTCCACCGGCAGGTGCTCGCCGCGGTCGAGGGCGAGCCGGTGGCCCATGTCGACCGGCTGCTCGGCCAGGCGGCCGTGGCCCGCCTCGTCAAGCCCCTGGGAGGCGGCCGGTACGCCTTCGTGCACGACCTCGTACGGGAGACGCTGTACGAGGAGCTGGCCGACGGCGCCGGGGAGCGGCACGCGGAGGTGGTGCGCACCCTGGAGGCCGTGCCGGCGCTCGCCGAGAAGGTCTTCCCCGCCGACCGCGCCCGGCACGCGTACGCCGCGGGTGACGCGATCGAGCCCGAGACGGCGGTGCGGCTGCTGCAGGAGGCCGCGCAGGACGCCGGGTCACGGCTCGCCGTGGAGGAGGAACTGGCGCACCAGCGGCGGGCGGTGGAGCGCGCCGTGGGCCTGAAGGACCAGGGCCGCCGCGTCATCGCGATGCTGGGCCTCGCGCACGGCCTGCAGTACCACGGGGACCAGACCGAGGCGAACGGCATCATCGACGACACGCTCCGGCTGGCCCGCAGCCTGGACGACCCCGGCCTGCTGGCACGGGTCGCCCTCGCCTCGTACACCACCTATGGGTCGACGCACGGGCAGCGGCCCAGCGACGACCTGCTGCGCGAGGCCTACGACCGGATGGTCGGGCCCGAGGGAGCCGCCGCCGACCGTACGGCGGAGGAACTCGCCCAGGAACTCAGCATCAGAACCACCGTCCTGGCCCGGCATCAGGAGGACGACGAGGCACTGGGGTTCAGCCTCTGGGCCAGGCACCACGCCATCTGGGGTCCGGGCACCGCGCCGGAACGGGTCGCGCTGGTCGAGGAGTTGGCGACGATCGCCCGCCGCACCAGCGACATCGAGGGCGAGTGCTTCGCGCGGGCCCTGCACTGGGTGGCGCTGATCGAGCTCGGCGACCCGCGCTATCTGGACGAGTACCACGCGTATGTGGCGATGGCGGAGCGGTACGGGCTGCCGCGGATGGGCGTCAGCGCCGCGATCGACCAGTCCATCGTCATCGCGCTCGCCGGGCGCTTCGCCCAGGCCGAGAGCTTCCTCACGGAGGCGTTCGGCTACGCGGAGCGGTCCCTGCCGCACGACCCCATGGTCGCGCTGCTCGAACACCACCGCTGGACGCTCGCCCTGCTCCAGGGCCGGTACGAGGGCCTGGACGACCTGGTCAGCACGCTGGGCCGGGACCATCCGTGCCCACGGCTGCTCGCCGGGATCACGGCGATCGAGCGGGCCGACGCGGACTGGGGCGGCGCGGACCGCGTGGCGCGTGCGGGCGGTGCGGATCGCGCGGCGCGTGCGGGCGGCGACGTCGAGGCGGCCGTCGAGTACGCCCGGACCCTCCTGGCGGGCGGGGCGTCGTCCGACCGCGGCTTCCTGCCCCTGCGGCTGCGGTTCCAGGCACAGGCCGCGGCGGCCTCCGGCGACCCGGAGCTGTGCGCGCGGGCCCGCGCGGCGCTGGAGCCGTACGCGGGGGCTGGGCAGTGGGCGGTGTCCATGTTCGGCTGGGACATCAGCGGCCCGATGGCCCACTGGGCGGCCCTGTGCGACGCCGCACTCGGCCGCTGGGCCCAGGCGGCCGAAGGCTTCACCGCGGCCTACCGCTCGGCCGACCTGCTCGGCGCCCAGGCCTGGTCCATCGAGTCCCGCACCCGCCTCGCCCAGGCCCTGACCGCGCTCGGCGAGGACTCCGCCGCGCTCCTCGCCGAAGTGGAGCGCGACGCGGAGGCCCTGGGGATGCGGCAGGTGTTGCGCCGGATCGCACGGCTGCGGGACGGGGCGAAGGGAGACGGGACGCAGGGGGACGGCACGACGGGAGGCGGGGCCGGGG
>NZ_JAZGRL010000001.1:3589770-3596875 GCF_046540415.1 Streptomyces sp. E11-3
GCCGCCAGATTCGATCTGGCGGCCGCGCGCCGCGTTCTGGCGCCCAAAGGGTGAGAGGAGGACGTGATGACGGAGGACGTGGTGACGGAGGACGTGATGGCGGAGGACGTGATGACGGAGGACGTGATGACGATGACGACACCCAGCGGTCCGCCGCTCCAGGTCGCCGTGATCGTCGGCTCGACCCGCGAGGGCCGGGTCGGCGACGGCGTGGCCCACTGGTTCACCGAGCGGGCGGCCAAGCGCGGCGACCTCGACGTCGAGCTGATCGACCTCGTCGACTACACGGACTTCCCGGCCCGTTACCCGCACACCGCGACCACCGCGATGGCCCGCTTCACCCACCGCGTCGACCGCGCGGAGGCCTTCGTCATCGTCACCCCTGAGTACAACCGCAGCTTCCCCGCCTCCCTCAAGCAGGCCATCGACTACGCCTACGACGAGTGGCACGCCAAGCCCGTCGGCTTCGTCAGCTACGGTCACGGCAGCCGCGGACTGTACGCGGTGGAGGCACTGCGCTGCGTGTTCACCGAGCTGCACGCGATGAGTTTGCGTGACGTCGTCGGTCTCAACCTTGCCGAGGAGTTCACGGGCGCTCCCGACGCGGACCCCGGCAGCGCGGCCGACCAGGCGGCCGAAACGCTGCTCGACCAGCTCCTGTGGTGGGGCCTGGCCCTCCGCGAGGCCCGCGCCACACGCCCGTACACCTCCTAACCTTCCTAACCCTCCTGACCACTTCTGAGCACTAACCACGTGAAAACGACCCACCCCGGAAGGGACCGGACCATGAGCAAGCAGACGACCGGCCTGGCGATCGAGACCGCGGGTCTGGTGAAGACCTTCGGCCAGACCCGCGCCGTGAACGGCGTGGACCTGTCCGTCCCCGCGGGCACGGTCTACGGCGTCCTGGGACCGAACGGCGCGGGCAAGACGACCGCAGTGAAGATGCTGGCGACCCTGCTCCGTCCGGACGCGGGCGAGGCCCGTGTGTTCGGCCACGACGTCGTACGGGAGGCGGACGCCGTACGCGGCATGGTCAGCCTCACCGGGCAGTACGCCTCCGTCGACGAGGACCTCACCGGCACCGAGAACCTGGTCCTGCTCGGCCGCCTGACGGGGCACTCCAAGCAGGCCGCGCGCATCCGCGCCGGGCAGCTACTCGAAGCCTTCGGTCTGGCCGAGGCCGCGGGCCGCCAGGTCAAGAACTACTCGGGCGGCATGCGGCGCCGAATCGACATCGCCGCCTCCATCCTCAACACCCCCGACCTGCTCTTCCTGGACGAGCCGACCACCGGTCTCGACCCGCGCAGCCGCAACCAGGTCTGGGACATCGTGCGGGCCGTCGTCGCCCAGGGCACGACCGTCCTGCTCACCACCCAGTACCTGGACGAGGCCGACCAGTTGGCGTCCCGTATCGCCGTCATCGACAAGGGCCGGGTGATCGCCGAGGGCACCAAGGGCGAGCTGAAGGCCTCCGTCGGCGCCGGCTCCGTACATCTGCGGCTGCGCGACGCCCACCAGCGGGGCGAGGCCGAGCAGCTGCTGACGGCCGTGATGGGCGCACAGGTCCAGTTGGAGCCCGACCCGGTGGCGCTCACCGCGCGCGTGGGGACCGGCGACAACGGTAGGGGCGCGGCCGAACAGGCCGCCCGCGCACTGTCGGAGCTCGCCCGCTCCGGCATCACCGTCGACAACTTCTCGCTGGGCCAGCCCAGCCTGGACGAGGTCTTCCTCGCCCTGACCGACCGCAAGAACGACACCCAGCAGGAGGCAGCGGCATGAGCACCGCGACGACCACCACCGGCACCACCACCGCCGAGTCCGATGAACTGGCCCCGGTCAAGGGCGAGTCGCTGGCCGAGTTGCTGGTCACCAAGGACCGGCCGCCGCGGCCGAGTGCGTGGTCCGCCTCCGTGACGTTCGGCTGGCGGACGATCCTGAAGATCAAGCATGTCCCCGAGCAGCTCTTCGACGTGACGATGTTCCCGATCATGATGGTCGTGATGTACACGTACCTCTTCGGCGGGGCGATCGAGGGCTCACCGCGCGAGTACATCCAGTACCTGCTGCCCGGCATCCTCGTCATGAGCGTCACGATGATCACGATGTACACGGGTGTCGCCGTCAACACCGACATCGAGAAGGGTGTCTTCGACCGCTTCCGCACCCTGCCGATCTGGCGTCCGGCGCCGATGGTCGGCTATCTGCTCGGCGACGTCATGCGCTACACGGTCGCCTCGGCCGTGATGCTGACCGTCGGCGTCATCATCGGCTACCGCCCGGACAACGCCATGGGCGTACTCGCCGGGGTCGCCCTGCTGCTGGTCTTCGCCTTCGCCTTCTCCTGGGTGTGGACGATGTTCGGCCTGCTGCTGCGCAGCGAGAAGTCCGTGATGGGCGTGAGCATGATGGTGCTGTTCCCGCTGACGTTCCTGAGCGACATCTTCGTCAAGCCGCAGACGATGCCGGGCTGGCTGCAGGTCTTCGTGAACAACAGCCCGGTCACCCACACCGCCAAGGCGGTCCGCGAACTGATGTCGGGCGGCTGGCCGACGGCGGACATAGCGTGGACGCTGGGCTGGGCGGGCCTGTTCGTGCTGATCTTCGGCCCGATCACGATGCGGCTCTACAACCGCAAGTAGGACGGGAGCGCCGGTCGTGGCCGGTACGTGCTGCCTATGCTGGGGATGACGGCCACAAGGCGGAGGAGGCCCTCAGGTGAAGAACAACGCGCTGATCGCGATGTGGCACGACCTCGATGTGCCCGACGGCCTGCACGTCGAGCTGCTCGACGGGGAACTCGTCATGCAGGCGAACCCCGGACACGTCCACGACCTCCCCGGCCGCAGCCTCGTACGGCACACGCCTGAACCCTTCGAGGCCTGGTCGGAGCGGGGCCTGCTGGTGGCCGACGACTACCGCCCGCGCGCCGACGCGGTGATCATCCGTACCGAGGACCGGCCTGCCGACGACGCGGAAGCCGACTGGCCCGCCCAGATCGCGCTCGCCGTGGTCGAGGTCGTCTCCACCACCCGCACCGCGATCAAGCGCGACTGGGAGGACAAGCGGGAGCGATACGCGGGCGTCGGCATCCCGGTCTACCTGATCGTTGACCCGAACGACGCCACCTGGCACCTCCTTGAGCTCGACGGCAGGCACTACGTCGAGACCGGCAAAGGGATCTTCGGTCAGCCGATCACCCTGCCCGCCCCCTTGGCCTTCACCGTGCAGACCACAAGCTGGCACCCGTACGGCCGCGGCACACCCGCGGCCCCCTGACGCCTGGGGCTCCGGCCACGCCGGTCGCCCGACCCCGCGGCGCTGCGGGCCTTCCTGACGCCCCGACGCCTGGCGCAGTGACGTCTTGGCGCCGTGCGTCCTGAGGCCCTGACGACTGACGTCCTGACCTGGCGCTCGTCTCGTATACCGTCGTCCTGCGACGACGGCGACTCAGGGCGGGGAATTCAGCGATGCGGGCAGGGCGGGTGCGGATGCGGGTGCGGGGCAGATGTTCGGCGGTTGTGGCCGCGCTGGCGGCGGCCGGGCTGCTGACCGCCTGCTCCTCGGGTTCGGACGACTCCAAGTCGGACGGAGAGAAGTCGTCCCCGAACGCGTCCGCCAGTACGTCCGCGAGCCCGGAGGCCGTCGCCAAGGGCGGCACGGTCGGCGCCAAGGACTCCGCCTGCCCGCTGCCGGTCACCTTCGACTTCGCGGAGAAGTGGAAGCCGAAGGCCGTCGTGCTCGAAGGCAGTGAGCTCGACGTGCTGGGCAAGCAGGGGACCGTCGAGCTGACCTGCGAGATCGACGCCAAGCCCGCGGGGAACATCGGCTTCCTCAGGGTCTGGACCTCGGACGCGAAGGACGACACCCCGCGCGAGGTCCTGGAGGCGTTCGTGGCGGACAAGCGCACCACCAAGCAGGTCAAGTACCGCGACACGAAGGCGGGCGACCTCACCGCCGTCGAGGTCACCTACCTCTACGCCAGCGAGGCCCTGGACGAGACGAAGAAGGAACGCGCCCTCGCCGTCTCCACCCCGTCCGGCCCCCTCGTCCTCGACCTGGGCGGCCTGGACACCCAGGAACACGAGGAGATGCTCCCGGCGTACCGACTCGCGCAGGAGACGATGAGCGTCGAGTGACGTCCAGTGACGTCCAGCGAAAGGGCCACCTTGGAGACCATCACGGCACCGGCCGTCGCCACGGCCGCCCCCACCGGCGCCCGCCCAAGCGCCCGGCGCCAACTGGCCGCCTGGCTCGCCGGCATCAGCCTCGCAGGCGTCACCCTCGTACTGGCCTGCCGCGCCCTGAACACCGACGCCGTCACCCCCGTACCCCAGCTCCTCGCCTTCCTCCCCTGGCTGCTCCTCCCCGCAGGCACCGCCCTGCTGCTCGCCGCACTGGCGCGCTGGCGCGTAGGCATGGCCTGGGGCGCGGTCGCCGTGGCCGTCACCGCCTGGTTCATGCAGCCCTACGGCGCCGCCGACACGCCTTCCGCACCCCCCGTCGCCCATCTCCGGGTCCTGACCTCCAACGTCGAATTCGGCCAGGCGACCGAGGAGTTGCTGGCCACCATCCGCCGCGAGCGCCCCGACCTCGTCTTCGTCCAGGAGTGCGACCTCGGCTGCGGCAAGGCGCTCCGGGACCGCGCCGACTACCCGCACCACCACATCGTCCAGGCCACCGGCGCCGAAGGCTCCGCGATCCTCAGCCGCTACCCGCTGAAGACCGCCGAAGGCGTCCCCGGCACCCTGTCGATGCCGGGCGCCGTGGTCGAGATCGAGGGCCACCAGGTACGGCTCCAGCTGGCGCACCCGATGCCGCCGATGCCGGGCGACCTCGGCATCTGGCGCTCCGAGCTGGCCGCGCTACGGGACTACGCGGCGCGCGACGGGCGCACACCGACGATCCTCGCGGGCGACTTCAACGCCTCGCAGGACCACGCCGCGTTCCGCCGCATCCTGGACACCGGCCTGCGCGACAGCACCCGGCTCGCGGGCGGAAGCCGTACGCCGAGCTGGCCGTCCGCCTCCGCGCCGCCGCTCGGAGCGCAGATCGACCATGTGCTGGTGAGCAAGGACTTCTCGGCGCGCGCCACACGCTTCCTCGACCTCCCGAACACCGACCACCGCTCCCTCCTGGCCGACCTCACCCTCCACACCCCTCACGCGACCCTCCACACCCCCCACGCACCGAAGGCATAGCACGCAACCAGCACATAATGGGCGTATGTCCCGAGCGTTCTCTCCCCGCCTCGCGCCGCCCGAGTGGCTGGTCAGAACCCTTGAGACGAAGCCGGTGGCCCGCACCCCCTGGCCCGCCGTCGCCCGCGCCGCCGTCGCCATGTCGCTGCCGCTGGCCGTCGGCCTGGCCACCGGCTATCCGAACTACGGGGCGATCGCCTCAATGGGCGCCCTCTCCGGGGTCATCGGCGACACCGCGACCGCGTACCGGATGCGGGTCTACAACATCGCCGTACCGCAGCTCTTCGGCGCGATCGGCATCACGCTGGGCTCGCTGGTGTACGGACACGGGTGGCTGGCCGTCGCCGTCGTCACCGCCGTGGCGCTCGCCTCCGGCATGATCTCGACCATCGGAGCCGTGGCCTCGGTCTCCGGACTGCTGCTCCTGCTCAACTCGGTGATCGGCGCGGGGCTGCCGATGCCGGGAGCATGGTGGGTACCGCCACTGCTGATCAGCGGCGGCGGGCTGCTCGTCCTGGCCCTCGCGCTGCTCGCCTGGCCGATGCGCTCCGGAGTGCCGGAGCGCACGGCCGTCGCCGACACCTATCGCGCGGTGGCCACGCTCCTCGAAGCCGCGGGCAAGGACGCGGCGACGTACGCCACCGCCCGCCACACCGTCACCCAGTCACTCAACCAGTCCTACGACCTGATGCTCGCGCGGCGGGCCCGCCACCACGGCCGCAACCAGGAGCTGGCCCGGCTGGTCGGCCAGCTCAACGCGCTGATCCCGCTCGTCGAGGCGGCCCCCGCCGCGCAGCTGGCCGGGCGCCGCCTGCCGGACGCGGCGCCCGCCGCCGTACGGTCCCTCGCGCACGCCGTCGAAACGGGCTTCACCGGACCCGTCGACCTGCGCCTGCCCGAGCCCACGGGGGCGGGCGCGCACGCCGTGGACCACGCCATCCGCTACGCCGCCGACGCCCTGACCGACACCGACCCCGGCAAGGTGCACGACCGCCTCGGCCGCCCGGCCGCACTGCGCGACCGCACCCGCCGCACAGCCCGCACCGTCCTCCTCTCGGCGGCCTCCTGGCGCTACGGCCTGCGCCTGGCGCTGTGCATCGGCCTCGCCCAGGCCCTGGTCTCCCTCATCGAGGTGGACCGCTCGTACTGGGTGGCGCTGACCATCACCTTCGTCATGAAGCCCGACTTCGGCTCGGTGTTCTCGCGGGCGGTGCTGCGCGCGCTCGGCACGGCGGCGGGGCTCGTACTGGCGGCGGCGCTGCTGTCGGAGGTGCCGCGCGGCTGGTGGGACGTGCTGGTGCTGTTCGCGCTCGCTCCGCTGATCCCCGCCCTCACACCACGCGGCTACGGCTACCAGACAGCCGCCATCACCCCGGTGATCCTGATCCTGTCCGACGTACTCAACAAGGCGGGCGTAGGCCTGGTCGTCCCCCGCCTGTACGACAGCCTGATCGGCTGCGCCATCGCCCTGATCGCGGGCTATCTGCTCTGGCCGGAGAGCTGGCACACCCGCATCGGCGACCGCCTGGCGGACGCCGTCGCCGACACCGCGCGCTATGTGGAGTGCGCCTTCCTGGACCCGGCCGCCCCCGGCACCCCGGACGTCGCCGCACGCGCCCGCATGCGCCGCCGCCTCTACCGCGACCTGTCGGCCCTCCGTACAGAGTTCCAACGCGCCCTCACCGAACCGCCACCCACCGGGACGCGGGCGGCGGCCTGGTGGCCGCTGGTCGTCGCCGTCGAACGCGTCGTGGACGCCACCACCGCGGCCCGCATCCACATCCGCCACGGCGCCCCGCGCCCGGCTCCCGCGGAGTCGGCGGAGATCTGCCGGGCCCTGGAACAACTGGCGGGCGCCCTGCGGGAGTCGGCCTCCCCCACCCGAACCAGCACCCTCCCCCCGT
>NZ_JAZGRL010000001.1:3596975-3655458 GCF_046540415.1 Streptomyces sp. E11-3
GGGAGGGGGAGCGGAAGGAGGAGCGGGAGGGGGTCAGGGCCGGACGTACGGACGGGTCATGATCTCCATGTTGTGACCGTCCAGGTCGTCGAAGTACGCACCACGACCGCCGAACAGGTCGTTGGTCCGGCCGGGTTCGGTGTGGCTCGGGTCGGCGTAGTACGTGACCCGCGCCGCCTCAAGCCGACCGATCATGGCGTCGAAGTGGTCCTCGGGGACGAGGAACGCGTAGTGCTGCGACGCGACCGCCTCCCCCTCGCCGACCTGGTAGAAGTCCAGCGTCACGCCGTTCCCGGTGTCCACCGGGAGGAACGGCCCGAAGGGCGCGCCGACTTCCAGACCGAGGATCCCGGCGAGGAACTCGGCCGACGCGCGCTTGTCCGTGGCAAGGACGGCGGTGTGGTTCAGCTCTACGTGTGGTGTGTCGGGCATGCTGTGAGTGCGTCTCCCTCAGAGTGATCTTCCATGGATGGCTCGCGCGCAGTACATGGAAAAGGGAGGGCGGGCCTCTCGCCCGCCTCGGCCTCACGCCAAGGCCGGGTGCCCCACTCGCTCTTGGCCTACGGCCGACCCGGCAGTCACGTAGGCGATCCTACGCCCGCACCGTACGGAGGGCGAGGCCTCAGCCCTCGTCAGACCCGGCCAACCCACTCAGGCCCGGAGGAAGGCCAGGACCGCCAGGACCCTGCGGTGGGTCTCGTCGGCCGGTGGAAGGTCGAGCTTGGTGAGGATGTTGCCGATGTGCTTGCCCACCGCGGCCTCGGAGACCACCAGTTCCCTGGCGATCGCGCCGTTGGACTTGCCCTCGGCCACCAGCGCCAGCACCTCGCGCTCCCGCGGGGTCAGCCGCTCCAGCGGATCGCGGCGACGGCGCAGCATCTGCCGTACGACCTCCGGGTCGACGACCGTGCCGCCGTCGGCGATCTCGTGGAGCGCCGCCAGGAACTGCTCGATATGGCCGACCCGGTCCTTGAGCAGATAGCCGACGCCGGTGCCGTCCCCAGAGTCCAGCAGGTCGGTGACGTAGGCGCGTTGGACGTACTGGCTGAGGACCAGGACCGGCAGGTCGGGGCGCTGTTTCCGGAGCGTCACCGCCGCCCGCAGGCCCTCGTCCGTCAAACCCGGTGGCATCCGTACGTCCGTGACCACGAGGTCGGGGCGGTGTTCCGCCACGGCGGCCAGCAGCGCGTCGGCGTCCCCGACGGCCGCGACCACCTCGTGTCCGAACCGTGCGAGCAAGCCGACCAGGCCCTCGCGCAACAGGACGCTGTCTTCGGCGAGTACTACACGGAACGTGCGGTCCGATCGCAAGAAGTCTCCAAGGGCATGGCCAAGGGAGCCAGGGGGATCTCCACCCGCAACAGGGTCGGTCCACCCGGCGGGCTGGACAGGGAGAGTTTGCCATCCAGGACGGAGACCCGGTCGGCGAGTCCGGTCAGCCCCGAGCCCGCCGACGCGTCCGCGCCGCCCCGCCCGTCGTCCGAGATCTCGATGGCCAGCCGGTCGTCGGCCAGCGCGCCGACGACCTCGGCGCGGGTCGCGCCACTGTGCTTGGCGACGTTCGCGAGCGCCTCGCTGACCACGAAGTACGCGGCGGCCTCCACCGCGTCAGGGAGGCGGTCGGACGACAGGTCGAGGCGTACGTCCACGGGGACCTGGGAGCGTTCGGCCACGTCGTCGATCGCGGCCTCAAGGCCGAAGTCGGTGAGCACCTTGGGGTGGATGCCGCGGATCAGCTCGCGTAGTTCCTCCAGGGCCTGGCCGACCTCGCGATGGGCCGCGTCGAGCTGCCCGGCGAGCGGGCTGTCCGGCGGCGCGTCCAGGCGGGCCATCCCGAGCATCATGGTCAGCGCGACCAGCCGTTGCTGCGCCCCGTCGTGGAGGTCGCGCTCGATCCGGCGGCGCTCCGTCTCGAAGGCGTCGACCAACCGGACGCGGGACCGGGTGAGTTCGGTGACCTGGCGGTCCAGCTCGGCCTCCCGGGGGGCGATCAGCAGCCGGGTCAGCTCGGCGCGGGCCCCGGCGAGCAGGCCGGTGGCGTACAGGCCGCAGGCGAACAGCAGGACGCCCAGGACGGCGACCGCGAACGCCATGGGCCAGCTGGTGACCGTCCACTCCTTCAGGACCGAGGCCTCCTGGCCTCCACCCACGGTCGCCATCAGTACAGGCGTGGCGACCAGCCCGAGCGGTACGGAGAGGGCGAAGACCACTGCCAGGGCGTCCAGCGGCCACAGCAGCAGGGCGAACAGCACGGCGTACCCCAGCTCGCGCCAGGTCAGCTGCTCCTGGTACCGGGTGCGGGCCCACACCCACAGGCCCGGCTCGTCCGGAACGCGATGCAGGTCGGGGGCCGGGTCGTGGTCGACCAGGCGCAGCCGCCACCGCTCGAGGCGTCCAACCGGTACTCCGCCGAGCGCCAGCAGGGCCAGCAGCGGAAGCCCGACCAGGACGATCGCCAGAGCCCCACCGACCGCGGCGCCGACCACCAGGGCCACCAGCACGGCGATCCCCGCCGGGATGCTGCCCAGCAGATACCCGGCCGCCCGCCAGGGCCAGGCCGAGAGCAGGAAGCCGGGCCTGGCGAGTGCCTGCCACACATTCCGAGTACGCATGCGATCACCGTAGAGCCACGGCGGCGGCCACCCCATACCCGCAGGGCGAAGGACGGGGGTAGGGCCTGCCCTACCCCCGGACTCGGGTCAGGAGTCGTGCGGATGGCCCACCCGGACGGCTTTGCTGTGGGGCAGGGGTCAGGGCCGGTCCGGACGCCCCGCACGGGTTCGAGAAAGGCGACGCGCTGATGATGGCTTGGCTGGCTCAGCACACCCTGGTGTACGGAAGTCTCGGCATCCTCGCCACGGTCCTGCTGCTGCCCGCGCTCGAGGCCGCCCTGCCGCTGGTGGGGACGCTGCTCCCGGGGCAGACCGCGGTGGTGATGGGCGGTCTGCTCGCCTGGCACGGCCATATCCCCTTTCTGGCAGCCCTGTTGACGGCGCTGGCCGGCGCGGTCCTGGGCAACCTGGTCGGATACGCGGTCGGACGGCGCTGGAACACCCGGCTGCTGGAACGGCTGCCACCCAGGCTGCTGCGTCCCCGGTACACCGAGCGCGCCCTCGGCCTGATCGAACGCCGGGGCGGCAGCGCGGTGTTCGTTGGCCGGTTCACGGCGGTGCTGCGCACGCTGGTGCCGATGCTGTGCGGCGCGTCCGGGATGCCGCTGCGCCGCTACGTATGGTGGTCGGTCGTCAGCGCAGCGGTGTGGGCTCCGACGTTTGTGCTGATCGGGTACGCCCTGGGGCCTGCCGGACCGGGGTGACCGCGCCAGACCACCGATCCGCAGGCTCCTGCCACCGCAGCCTCCTGCCATTTCACCACCCTGATCCAGCGACCCCACCGGGCCAAGAATGGTTTGGCCGGAAGCGCTCCGGCATTCATGGTCGCGGCGGTCGCCGCACTCAGGTGGGGGAGAAATGGATTTCCGCATTCTCGGTCCGGTGGAGGCGAGAGACGGCACACGCCGTATCCCCACATCGGGCACCAAGGCACATACGGTTCTCGCCGCGCTGCTCTTGGCGCGTGGCCGGCTGGTCGGGGACGAACGGCTGAGCATGCTGCTGTGGGGGTGGGAGCCGCCGGCGACGATGCACGCACAGATCTACACCTACATCTCGCGGCTGCGGAAGCTGCTGGGCCCTTCGGTCCAGCTGATCCGCCGTCAGCCCGGCTATCAGATGGTCGCCGAAGGCGCCCGCGTCGACTTCGTGGAGTACGAACGCCTCGACCGCGTCGGCCGGCAGGAGCTGGCGGCCCGGCGCCCCCAGGAGGCCAGTCGACTGCTGGGCGCCGCGCTGGACCTGTGGCAGGGCCCCGCGCTGGCCAATGTCACCCCGCAGCTGGCCGAGGCGGAACTGCCTCGCCTCGAGGAGGCCAGGGCGACCACGCTGGAGCACCGGATCGAGGCCGACCTGGCGCTCGGCCGCCACCAGCAGCTGGTGCAGGAGCTGACCGGGCTGGTCACCGAGCACCCCATCCGGGAGCGGCTGCGGGCCCAGCTGATGACGGCGCTGTACCGCTCGGGGCGCCAGTCGGACGCACTGCGCGTCTTCCACGAGGGCCGCGAGATGCTCGCCACCGAGCTGGGCGTCGACCCGGGCCCCGATCTGACCCGCACCTACCAGCAGGCGCTGACCGGAGAACTCACCCTCGCCCCGCAGCCCGTGCGGCTGTCCGTGCCGGCCCAGCCGGGCGCCCCCGCCGCAGAGCAACTGCCGTCCGTGCCGCTCCTGTTGCCGCCCGCCCCCGAGGGGTTCGTCGGGCGCGAGGAGCAACTGGCCGAGCTGCACTCGCTGCTGACGTCACCCGAGGGCGACCAGCGGGTGTTCCGGCCGACCCGGCTGCTGATCACCGGCATGCCCGGGGTGGGCAAGACGGCGCTCGCCCTGCGGACGGCGCACGCGCACGCCGACGGCTTCCCCGGCGGGCAGCTGTACGCCGACCTCTGCCGCCCGGACGGATCGGCGAAGGACCCGTCAAGCGTGCTGGTGGAGCTGCTGCAGGCGCTGGGCGAGCCCACCACGCCGCGGGACCTGCCGGACGCCGGGCCTGACGCGCTGGGCGAGCTGATCCGCCGCTACCGGACCCGGACCGCCAACCGGCGGCTGCTGATCCTGCTGGACAACGCGGTCGGCGAACTCCAGCTGGACGCGCTGCTGCCGGGCAGCTCCCGCTCCACCGTGCTGGTCACCAGCCGCTCCCGGCTGACCACGGTGCACGGCTCGTACACCATCGAACTGGACCCGCTGGGCCGGCGCCCCGCGCTGGACCTGCTGGCATCGACGGTGGGCTCAGCCAGGCTCGCGGCCGAGCCGGAGGCCGCGCTGGACATCGTCACCCACTGCGGCGGCCTGCCACTCGCCATCCGCGCGGCCGGTGCCCGGCTGGCCGCCCGGCCGCGCCGTCCGCTGACGCACCTGGCGGTGCGGCTGGCCAACCCCGGGTACGGCATACGGGAGTTGGTGTACGGCGGCCTCGACGTCGGCGAGGCGGTGCTGGTCTCGCTGCGGCGGCTGCGCGCCGACGAGCGGGAGCTGCTGCGCCGGTTGAGCGCACTCGGCGGCCGCGACTTCCTGCCCGCGACGGCCGGGAGAGCACTCGGGCTCCCCCCGGCGGCCGCGGAGGAGTTCCTGGAACGGCTGGTGGACGCCTCCCTCCTGGACATGCCCGGCATCGACGACGCGGGCCGCCCGCAGTACCGGCTGCACAGCCTGGTGCGCCAGGTGGCCGCTGCGCAGCCCGCGCCCACACCGGCCGGCGGCCCGACCCGTACGGGCTGAGCCGACCTGCCGGGTAGGCCCAGCCCTACCCCCAAGAGTCTGTCCCGCCGTGCTGTGCGGGAGGGCCGAGATCGATTGAGTGGAGTTATGAATAACAACGCGATCCAGTTGCGCTCCGTGAGCCGGACCTATGGGGCGGGAGGCAGTGCCGTGACCGCACTCGACCAGGTCTCGCTCGCCTTCCCCAAGGGCAGCTTCACCGCCGTCATGGGACCGTCCGGCTCGGGCAAGTCGACGTTGCTGCAGTGCGCGGCGGGCCTCGACCGGCCCACCTCAGGCTCGGTCACGGTCGGCGACACCGAGCTGTCCAAGCTCAGCGAGACCAAGCTGACCCTGCTGCGCCGCGACCGGATCGGCTTCGTGTTCCAAGCGTTCAACCTGCTGCCGTCGCTCACGGCCGAGCAGAATGTGGCACTGCCGCTGCGGCTGGCGGGCCGACGCCCGTCCAAGGCCCAGGTGCGTGAGGTGCTGACGCAGGTGGGGCTCGGCGAGCGGGCCAGGCACCGGCCCACCGAGATGTCCGGCGGCCAGCAACAGCGGGTCGCCCTGGCCCGCGCGCTGATCACCCGCCCGGAGGTGCTCTTCGGGGACGAGCCGACCGGCGCACTGGACTCGCAGACCAGCCGCGAGGTGCTGACCATGCTGCGGACCATGGTCGACGCGACGGGCCAGACGATCATCATGGTGACCCATGACCCGGTGGCGGCCTCCTACGCCGACCGCGTCGTCTTCCTGGTCGACGGCCGGGTCAACGACGAGCTGCTCCGGCCGTCCGCCGACGAGATCGCCGGGCGTATGACCAAGCTGGAGGCCGTGCCGTGCTGAGCGTCGCACTGCGCACCCTGCGCACCCGCTGGGTCACCTTCGTCGGCAGCTTCGTGGCGCTGGGACTCGGCGTCGGCCTGATCGCCACCATGGGGCTCGCCCTGGCGTCCAGCCTGGACGCACCCGAGCGGGGGCCCGAACGGTTCGCCACGGCCCCGGTGGTGGTGAAGGGGACGGACACCCTGCGGGTGCCGACCCGGATCGGCGACCGGGTCAAGGAGCTGGAGCACCCGCGCGCCGTCTCACCCGAGCTGGCGGGTGAACTCGCCGAGCTGGGCCGGACCGTGGAAGACCGTTCGTTCGCGGTACGGGCCGACGGCGGGCCGAAGGACCTGGTCGGCCACCCGTGGTCGACCGCCGCCTTCGCCCCGTACGAGCTCTCCGACGGCCGTGCGCCGCGGGCCGCCGACGAGGTCGTCACCACCGGTGACTGGGCCGCTCCGGGCCAGTCACTGCGTACCGGCCAGGGGACCGTCAAGGTCGTCGGCACCGTGCCCGGGCTCGGCTTCGAGACGGCCGTGTTCTTCACCGACGACCGCGCGGCACGGCTGGCGCCGCGGATCGACCAGCTGGTGGTGGACGCGGACGCCGACGCGGTACGCGAGAAGGCGGGCGACTCGGCCGGCGTCGACGTCCTGACCGGCACCGACCGCCGGTTCGCGGACGCCGACCCGGACCGCGACAGCGAGGCGCTGACCACGGTGAACGCGATGCTCGGTACGGCGGCCGGGGTCACCGGCTTCGTCTCGGTCTTCGTGGTCGCCTCGACCTTCGCGTTCGCGGTGGCCCAGCGGCGCCGCGAGTTCGGCCTGTTGCGCACCGCCGGGGCCACGCCCCGGCAGATCCGCCGGATGGTCTTCGCCGAGGCGATGCTGCTGGGTGTGCTGGCCTCGGCCGCGGGCTGTGTACTGGGCGCGTACGGTGCGCCGAAGCTGGCCGAGTGGATGGTGGACGGCGAGGTGGCACCCTCCTGGTTCACCATCGGCGACTACACCTGGCCGTACCACATGGCCTTCTGGACGGGCCTGCTGGTCGCGCTCTGCGGCGTGGTCGCCGCGTCCTGGCGGGCGGGCCGGGTCGGCCCGACCGAGGCACTGCGGGAGGCCTCCGTGGACACCCGGGCGATGACCTGGGGCCGCTGGATCTTCGGCGGCGGGCTGCTACTGACCGGGGTCGGGCTGCTGGTCTTCGCTCTGGTGACCGAGCCGGGCGAGCTGCTGCACCGCAAGACGTACACCAGCCGTCCGATGCTGCTGATCGTGGCGTTCGCGCTGCTCGCGCCGGTCCTGGTACGTCCGCTGAGCCGGCTGATCGCCTGGCTGCCCGCCCAACTGCCGGGCGCGGTCGGCATGCTGATGCGCGAGAACGCCGCGGCGGGGGTACGGCGCACCGCGGCCGTGGCCGCCCCGGTGCTGGTCACGGTGGCCCTCGCGGGCTCCCTGCTGGGGGCGACGGCGACGCTGAACGAGGCGAAGGCCACCGAGCTGCGCGAGCAGACCGCGGCCGACTTCCTGGTCCAGGGCAGCGAGGACGCGGGCTTCGACAAGGCGGCGATGGAACGGATGCGGAAGGTGCCCGGGGCGCAGGTCTCGGCCAGTGCGCAGAGCGCCGTCTACGTCCTGGAGGAGGGCGTCGCGCTGATCAGGTCCGACGCACGGGCCGCCGAGCCCGACGCGCTCGCCAAGACCGTCCGACTGCCCCTGGCGGCCGGGAAGGTGTCCGATCTCGACGACGACTCGATCATCGTCAACGAGGAGTGGGAGAAGGGCTCCGTCGGACAGACCGTGAACGTGTGGCTGGGTGACGGCACCAAGAAGTCGCTGCGGATCGCCGCGGTGATGCATATCGGAACCGGCAACAACGGTGTCTACGTCACCCCGCGCAACGCGCCGGGTGCGACGGTCGACCGGGTCGAGGTGAAGGTCGCCGAGGGTGCCGACACGGCCGCGGTCGCGGCGGGACTGCGGGCAGCGGTCAAGGAGTCCGGCGGGCAGGTCGTAGCCAAGGACCAGTGGATCCAGGACAGTTACCCGACGACCAACCGGACGACCCGGATCGGCTTCATGCTGGTGCTCGGGATCGCTCTGCTCTACACCGGCATCGCCCTGGCCAACACCCTGGTGATGGCGACCTCCGACCGGGTCCGCGACCTCGCGGTGCTGCGGCTGGCCGGTGCCACCAACTGGCAGGTGCTGCGGCTGGTGGCCGCCGAGTCCCTGCTGGTCGTGGCCGTCGGCGCGATGCTGGGGGCCCTGGTCGCCGGGCTGAACCTGTTCGGGATGTGGAGCGCCCTGGGCCTTCTCAAGGTGTGGACCCCGATCGTGGTTCCGTGGGAGACCCTCGGCCTCACGGTCGGTGCGTGTGCGGTCCTGGCGGTACTGGCGGCGGTGGCCCCGGCCGGGGTGTCGCTGCGGCGCAGGCCGGTCGAGCTGGCGGGTACGCGCGAGTGACATGACGAGGGCCGGGGGGGGGGGGCCGGGCCGCTTCCTCCAGGTGGAGGAAGCGGCCCGGCTTCGTTTGAGTTCGGCGTAGGTCAGCTTCCACATCTGCCGTTGGCCCGCGGAGAGCGGCAGGGGCCCGCAGCGGTCTGCTGCGGGCCCCTTGCCTGGCCGGTAGCGGTCAGGCGGACGGTTCGGCCATGGCGACCGCGATCTTGCGTGGTCCGGTGAAGGGCTCCCGGCCGTGCGCGGCCAGCATGTTGTCGACGATGAGCACGTCGTCGCGCTGCCAGTCGAACCGGGTGGTAGCCGACCGGTAGGCGGCCCGTAGATGGGCCACGGTCTCGTCCGGAATGGGCACGCCGTCCCCGTAGTACGTGTTGGTGGGCAGGTCCTCGTCCGTGAAGATCTCCCGCAGCCCTTCCTGGACTTCGGGCGCGAGCGAGGTGACATGCCAGAACGTGGCGTGGTTGAACCAGACGCGCTCTCCGGAGACGGGGTGGGTGGGCGCCACGGCGCGCACCGTGGTGGTGCGCAGGCCGCCGTCCGGCCGCCACTCGGGCTCGATGCCCTTGCTCCGGCAGTACGTCTCGACCGCGGCCCGGTCCTCGGTGCCGAACGCCTCCTGCCAGGGCACCCCGAAGTCCGCGTGGAAGTTGCGCACCACCCGCCAGCCGCCGCGCCGCTCGAACTCCTCGCGCACCGCCGGGTCGATGGCCCGGTACACCTCGCGGATGTCGGCGAGCGGGGTCGCGCCCTGGGTGAGGGCGGGTTCGATGCAGTAGAAGTACAGGGTGTTCGGCCAGACCGCTTGGTAGGAGTTCTCGTTGTGCAGGAAGATCTCCTCGTCCGCCGGGTAGTCGGTCGAGGTGTAGACCTGCCCCTTGATGGTGGAGCGCGGTGAGGAGCGCTCGGCGTAGGTGAGCGGCTCGGAGCCGGAGAAGGCCCGTACCACCCCGTCGAAGCCGTCGACCCCGCCGACGTCGAAACCACGCAGCAGGATCGCGCCGCGCTCGCCGAGGACGCGCCGCAGCTTGTCCCGGTTCTCGGCCAGATACTCGGGCACCGTGCTGCCCGGCGGTGCCGTGTACTCGATCGCGGTCATGCGACCAGGGCTCCTCTCGCTTGCTCGATGCGGCTTCCGGAAGCGGTCGCCAGGGCAAGTTCGTCGTAGTGGCGCAGCTCGACCGGTCCGGTACTGCCCGACTCGCGGGCCAGGGCCGCGAAGGCCCCGTCGACGGTCGGCAGGTCCATCACCAACCAGCTGTCGGGGCCAGTCGGTTCGGTGTGCCGGACCAGGACAGGTCCGGACCGCGCGGGCTGAATGTCGATGGCCTTCAGATCGGCGATGATGCCGACGCCGATCGCCTTGACCACGGCCTCCTTCCGCGTCCAGCAGCGAAAGAAGGTGCTCTGCCGGTCGGCGGTGTCGGAGCTGCTTCGTGCGTAGGCGAGTTCGGCGTCGCTCATCACCAGGGCCGAGGCCCCCTCGACGTCGAGGTTGCGGCCGTCCTCCACATCCACGCCCAGCTGCCCGCTGGCACCGACGGCCAGCAGCCAGTGCGGCCCCGACCGGGAGAAGTTGAAGTCCAGGTCGGTGACGGGCCAGTCGACCCGCGGCCGGCCGTGCCGCGGGTGCTCGCAGCGCGGGCAGGGGCGGCGTCCCAAGCCGATGGCCGTCGGGGCGACACCGAGGTACTCGGCGAGTACCCGGCGCAGCGCGGCGTGCGAAGCGGTGTAGCGGACAGCGGCCTTGCGTGAACCGCGGCTGACCACTTCGAGTTCTTCCTCGGAGAGCAGGGCGACGTCGGCCGGGTCGAGTTCGTCGGGTGCCCGCCCCCGCCAGATGTGGACCTTGCCATGGTCCTTGAGGTCCTCGTATGCGGCGGTCATGGATTCCGTCCGATCAGTTCGGTGCTGCCCGTTCAGTCCGACATGGCGACCAGCACCCGGCGGTCGCCCGTGAACGGACGCCGGCCGTGGGCCAGCAGGACGTTGTCGATCAGCAGCAGGTCGCCGGTGCGCCAGTCCACGTTGACGGCGTTCTCCAGGCCGCGGTCGCGGATCTGGACCACATGCTCGGCGGGGATCGGGCTGCCGTCGGCGAAGGTGACGTTCTGCGGCAGCTCGTCCTCGGGCAGGATCTGCGCGAGGGCGGCCGCGGTGTCGTCGCCGAGGCCGGCCGGGTGCCACTGGTCGGCCTGGTTGAACCAGACCTCCTCGCCGGTCTCCGGGTGCCGGGTGGTCGCCGGTCGCACCGAGGAGACCCGGATGCCGCCGTCGGCCTTCCACTCCCAGGTGGCGCCGGTTCCACCGAGGAAGGCCTCCACCTCCTCGCGGCTGGTGGTCTCGAAGGTGTCCTGCCAGCTCTTGCCGAGGCCGTAGCCGTCGTGCAGATTCTGCACATAGCGCACCCCGCCCGCGAAGGCCTGGCGCACCTCGTCGTCGAGGGAGTTCAGCCACCGGGCCGCGTCGACGACGGGTGTGGCACCGCCGCTGCCGGGCTGCACCTGGCAGTAGAAGGCGAGCCGGGACGGCCAGGCGTGCGCGTAGCTCATCTCGTTGTGCATCGAGATGGTGAATTCCTGCGGGTACTCGGTGGAGGTGTAGACGTTGCTGCCGACCTTGGTGCGCGGGGAGTTGCCGTGCACATAGGCGAGCCGGTTGGGCAGCAGCGCGTCCAGCACCTTGTCGAGAGCGTCGGGGGTGACGTCGAATCCGCGGAAGACCAGGCCCTTCTCCGCGACCAGCAGCTTGCCGAACGCCTCACCCATGCCGGTCACCCGGTCGATGAGCTCCTCGGCGCCGCCGACCCCCTCGGCCTCGAGCTCCAGCGGGGACCATGCCTGTGTGTCGGTCATGAGTTCATGCCTCCAGATCCTTGGTGATGTCGGCGACCAGCGCGGCTTCCTGCCGGACGAGATAGAAGTGGTCACCGGGGTAGGTGCGCAGCGAGAAAGCGCCGGACGTCGTCAACTCGTCCCATGCGGCGAGGTTTTCGCGGGTACAGCCCGGGTCGCTGTCGCCGAGGTAGGCGGTGATCGGCGCGCGCACCGGGGTGGGCGGCGCCTTGGGCCGGTAGCTCTCGATGAGCCGGTAGTCGGCGCGCAGCGCGGGCAGCAGTAGCTCCCGCAGTTCGGGGATGTCGTACGCCTCCGAACCGAGGTCGCCGAGCCGGCGTACGCCCGCCACCAGCTCGTCGTCGGCGCGCCGGTACAGCCCGGTGGGGCGGGCCCGGTGCGGGGCGGAGCGGGCGGAGACCATCAGCCGGCGGGGTACGACTCCGTGCCGGGCCTCGAGACGGAGTGCCGTCTCGTAGGCGACCGATGAGCCCATGCTGTGGCCGAACAGCGCCACGGGCACATCGAGACGGGGTACCAGGGCGGCGGTGACCTCGTCGGCGAGGTCCGCCATGGACTCGGCGAAGGGATCCGTGAGCCGCTCCTGCCGCCCCGGGTACCGGACGGCGAGCAGCTCGACCTCGGGCGGCAGCAGGGCGGACCAGCCGTGGAAGAGCTGAGCGTTGCCGCCGGCGTGCGGGAAGCACACCAGCCGCAGCGCGGGCCGTGCGCGGTCGGGTCCGAACCGCCTGAGCCAGCGGCTGTCCGCGCGCCCTTCAGTGGTTGCGGTCATCTGTCCGTTCTTTCTTGAGGTCCGGTGCCAGCAGGGCGAGGAGCGCCAGTACGGCCATGGCGGCAGCGATGGCGCGCACGGTGGGCTCGGCGCCCCAGGCCGCGAGCAGCAGGCCCCCGATGAACGCACCGAGCGCGTTGGTCCCGGAGCCGATCAGTCCGGCGGTCGCGGCGACCCGGCCCTGGAGCGCGTCGGGTGTGGTGCGTACCTGGTAGACGGCCGCGGCCACGTTGAAGACGGCGCCGACGAAGCCGGTGCCCGCGTACAGCGCGCCGAGCAGCACCGGCTGGGCGGTGAAGCACATCGAGCCGATCAGCACGGTCCAGGCGGCGGCGCCCCCGATGAGCAGCGTCCGCTGGCGCAGCCGCCGCTGGAACCAGCCGCCCGCGAGCGCCCCGAGCAGTCCGCCGACTCCGCCGATGCCCACGACGATCGCGAGGGTCGCGGACGGCAGCCCCTCCTCCTTGATCCGCAGGATCAGGGCCAGCGCCAGCATCTGGAACAGGACGTTGCTCCCGGCGACGAAGCCGAGCGCCGCGCGCAGGAACCGCTGCCGCCACAGCCAGCGCATGCCTTCGGCGACCTCCCTGCGCAGGCTCGCCCGCTCGCCCGCGGCCGGGCGTTCGCCCTGGAAGTCCTTCTTGATCAGCAGGAGGGTGACGAGGGACGCGAGGTAGCCGACGGCCGCGAAGCCGAACGGCGCCCAGCGGCCCAGCGAGTACAGCAGGACACCGCCTGGCTGACCGAGGAGGCCGGCCCCCCGCCCGCGCGCCTCGTTCTGCGAGAGCGCGGTGGGCAGATGGGCCGGGTGGACCACGTTGCGTACCGCGCCGCGCTCCGCGAGCCGGTAGACGACCGCCAGGCTCGCCTCGACGAACGCCACGGCCGCCAGCTGTGCGACGGACACCCGGCCGGCCGCCAGGGACAGCACGACGCTGCCCATCGCGACCAGCCGGCCCGCCTCGCAGCACAACATCAGCCGACGCCGGTCCCACCGGTCCACCAGCGCCCCGGCCGGCAGCTGGACGAGCAGCAGTGGCAGCAGGGTGGCCATGGACACCACGGACATCGCCAGCGGCGAGCCGGTGTGCCACAGGACGATCAGCGGGTACGCGACCGTGGTGACCCGGGTGGCCAGGAACGACATCGCCGCACCGGACCAGAGCAGCAGGAACTCCCGGTTCCTGCGCAGTGGCCGGTCCGGGGCGCCGGCCGTGGCCTGGGCCTCCTCGGTGATGGTCACGGCAGGTGCTCCCCGGCGGGCACCGGGCCGCGGCGGCACCACTCCAGGACCGCCATGGCGCTGTGCATCTTGTTCTCGGCCTGGACGAAGGCGATGCTCGCCGGGCCGTCGAGTACCTCGGCGGTGACCTCGTCCCCGCGGTGGGCGGGCAGGTCGTGCATGAAGACCGCCTTGGGGCTGGCCTCCCAGAGTGCCGTGGTGACCTGGAACGGCGCGAAGACCTGCCGCCAGTTGGGGTCGGGCTTGGTGGTGCCGGTGGTCTGCCAGCGGGTGGTGTAGACGACGTCCTGGTCGGCCGGGACGTCCAGCATGTCGTGCCGCTCGTGGAAGGTCGCACCAGAGCGTGCGGCCTGCTCGGCGGCCCGCTCCCGGAACGCCGCGGCGAGGCCGTAGCCGGGCGGGGTGCGCAGTTCGAGGGTGACGCCGGGGAAGCGGGTCAGGGCGAGGGCGAGCGCGGACGCGGTGTTGTTGCCCTCCCCCAGGTACAGCACCCGCAGGCCTTCGATCCGGCCGAACCGGCGTTGCAGGGTGGTGAGGTCGGTGAGCGCCTGGGTGGGGTGCTCGTCTGCGCTCATAGCGTTGATGACCGCCATCCGGTCCTGGGCGGCCCAGGACCGCATCTCGGCGGGGTCGCCCGCGGTCCGGGCGACGAGCACATCGAGCATGCCCGACATGACCCGGCCGGTGTCCTCGCTGGACTCCCCCGTGTTGAGCTGGAGGTCGTCGGGCCCGTAGGAGATGAGCTGAGCGCCCAGCCGAAGCGATCCGCTGGAGAAGGCGGTACGGGTACGGGTCGAGGTCTTGCTGAAGTAGATGCCGACGACGTCACCGGCGAGGGGGGCCGGGCGGCCCGCGGTACCGGCCGAGAAGGCGGCACCGCGGGCGACCAGCGCGTGCAGGTCGGCGTCGTCGAGGTCGTCGATGGAGATGAGATGCCGTACGGGGCGGTGGTCCACGGTGTCCTCCAAGGGGGTGTGGTTCCTGCGCGGTCCTCGTCGGTTCATGCGCGGTCCTCGTCGGTGACGACCGGAGCGAGCACGGCGGGGGCGTCCGCAGGGCCGCTGTCGCTCTGGCCCGCCCGCTGCCACTCGGCGGCGAGCCGCCCGGTGCCGAACGTGGCGTCTTCGCGGCCCAGTTCGGCGGTCAGGTACTTGACGACGCCCTTGCCGGAGTCGGCGTTGGTGAGCGCGACGAAGCCGGTGCCCGAGTGGAGACGGCTGATCGCCATGTTCCAGTAGCCGGAGGGCTCGCCGCCGTGGCCGAACTCCAGGTCGTCGCCGGCCTCGTCGACGATGGTCCCGAGCCCGTAGAAAGTGCCGGGCTCGCCCGCCAGCAGCTCCCTGGCCAGGGCCTGCGGGACGAGCGCGCCCGGGGCGCCGAGCAGCGCGTCGCGCACCGCGAGCACGGCCTTCGCCGTGTCTCCCGCCGTGGTCCACAGTCCGGCCGCCGCGAGGTGGGCCCGGTTGCGCCAGCCTCCCTTCATGGTGGTGCCGTGCGCGTCGTGGCCGAGTGCCACGGGCAGTCCGGCGGTCTCCGGGTGTGTCTGGTCGAAGCTGGTGTCGGCCATGGCGAGCGGGTCCAGTACGAGGCGCCGCATCAGCGTTTCGAACGACTCGCCGGTCACGTCCTGAAGCACCTGCTGAAGGACCCAGTAGTGCGTGCTGCTCTTACGGAAGACCTCTCCGGGGGGCAGCTCACGGCGCACCCGGGGGGTGCTCACCGGCCCGCTTCCCTCCAGCAGGTCGAGCAGCGTGGGCAGTTGCTCTCCGGGCCGGAAGCCGACGCTGCGGTGCCGGGCGAGTCCGGCCCGGTGCCCGAGCAGGTGGCGCACGGTGACCGGCCCGGGTGCGGCCGGGTCGTCCGCCAGCTGCCAGGAGGTGAGGTACGTGGCGATGTCCGCGTCGAGGTCGAGCAGGCCCTGGTCCACCAGTCGCAGTACGGCGAACGCGGTGATGTGCTTGCTCACCGACCCGACCTGGAACAGGGTCCGCCCGGTGACCGGCTCCTCGGCTCCGGCGCCGAGCACCCCGTGCCCCCGCACGTCGGCGAGCGCACCGCCGCGGATCACGGCGATGGCGACGCCGGGCACCTGGTGCTCGGCCATGGCGTCGGCGAGTCCTGGTGCGAGGCCGGCCGCGGGGCGGGACGCCGCCGCCTCCGGAGTCTGCCGGCCTCCGCCCGCCGCGGCCAGCAGGGCCGCGGCCTCCGCGAGCGGGCCGCTCGTCGGCTGCTCGCGGTCGCCGTCGGCGGCCTGCTTCAGCAGGCTCGCCAGCAGCTCGGCGGAGACCTCCACCGTGCCGGTGGCCGTGCCGCTCCCAAGGTCGGCGTCCGGTACGGGGGCCGGGGCGTCCGCGGCCGCTGCGGTCTCCGTGGCCGATGCGCCGGTTCCGGCGCCGGCCGTCGCGGTGTCCTCGTCCACCGCGGCCGCCAGGTCGATCAGGGTGTCGTGCTGGTACATGCGGTAGATGGAGACCGCCAGGCCCGCCTTACGCGCCGCTGCCAGCACCTTGATCATCAGCAGTGAGTGGCCGCCCAGGTCGAAGAAGCGGTCGTGGATACCGATCTGCTCGACGTCGAGCACCTCGGACCAGATCGCTGCCAGCGCCTTCTCGGTCCCGGTGCGCGGGGCGACATGCTCGGTGCCGGTGCGCAGGGCACCGCGGTCGGGAACGGGCAGTGCCTTGCGGTCGACCTTGCCGTTCGCGTTGAGCGGGATGGCCTCCAGGGCCACGAAGGCCGAGGGCACCATGTACTCGGGCAGCCGCAGCGCGCAGTGGGTGGCGAGCT
This sequence comes from Streptomyces sp. E11-3, assembly GCF_046540415.1. Lineage (NCBI taxonomy): Bacteria > Bacillati > Actinomycetota > Actinomycetes > Kitasatosporales > Streptomycetaceae > Streptomyces > Streptomyces sp. E11-3. The sequence goes on from NZ_JAZGRL010000001.1 coordinate 3,613,235, forward strand.
CGTCCGGGGCGGGTTCCGCGTCCGGGGCCGCCGTCCAGTAGGCGACCAGCCTGCGGTCACCCGGGGTCGGCTCGTGGACGGCGATGAACGCGTCCCGGACGCCCGCGTGTTCGGCGAGTACGGCCTGGACCTCGCCCAGCTCGATCCGGTAGCCCCGGATCTTGACCTGGTCGTCGATCCGGCCCAGGAACTCCACGTTCCCGTCCGGGAGCTGCCGCACCAGGTCACCCGTGCGATACAGACGCCCGCCCGCGGGACCGTACGGATCGGGCACGAACCGCTCAGCCGTCAGATCCGCACGACCCGCATAACCACGCGCCACCCCCGTACCACCGACATACAGCTCACCGGTCACGCCGACCGGCACCGGCTGCAACACCGCATCCAGCACAAACGTCCGCATGTTCGGCAGCGGACGGCCGATCGGGAGCACCTCCGCGTCGGTGTCGTCCGGGACCGGGAAGACCGTGGAGCCCACGGACGCCTCGGTCGGTCCGTACTCGTTGACCAGGCGGGTACGCGGGGCGAGTTCGCGCCAGCGCGTGAGGGTGGCCGAGGTGAAGGCCTCGCCTGCCACCACGAGCAGCGGGGCCAGGTCCGTGGCCTCGGCGGCGGTGAGCTGGTGGGCGAGGACGTCCAGGTGTCCGGGGGTCAGCTTGATGAAGCTGTACGGCCCTGAGGCGACCAGGTGGGAGCCCAGGTCGGCCATGTCGGTGTCCTGGGGGATGGTGTGTACGGCCTGCCCGGTGACCAGCGGTGCCCACAGGTTCGGCACCACCAGGTCGAAGGCCACCGAGGAGAACAGCGGCGCACCGCCCGTACCCTGCGACGCCAACTCCCGTGAGGCCCAGGCCACATGGTTCACCAGACCGCGATGCGGAACCTCAACACCCTTGGGCCGACCCGTCGACCCCGAGGTGAAGACGACGTACGCCAGCGTGTCGAGATCGTCCACCCGCTTCGGCGCGCTCACCGGATGGCCGTCCAGCGACACCCGGTCCACCAGCAGCGTGTCGACCCCGCCGAAGCGGCCGGTGTACGCCGCCGACGTCACGGCCACCGACACTCCGGCCGACTCCACGATCGAGGCGACCCGCTCCGCCGGGTACGAAGGGTCGACCGGCACATACGCACCGCCCGCCTTCCACACCGCGAGCAGCGAGGCGATCAGCTCAGGCCCCCGGTCCAGCAGCACCGCCACCCGCGACTCCGCACCGACGCCCCGCGCACGCAGCTCATGGGCCAGGAGGTTCGCCCGTACCTCCAGGTCCGCGTACGACAGCGATACACCGGCCAGGACCACGGCCGACGCCTCCGGCGTGGCGGCGGCCTGCGCCTCGAACCGCTCGAGGACCGAGCGGGACTCGGCCGCGTAGGCCGTGTCGTTCCACTCCACCAGCTGCCGCTCACGGTCATCAGCGGGCAGATAGGACGCCTGCGCGTCGCCGTCCGCGTCCGCCGCCATGGCCTCCAGCACCAGGCGCAGCGTCGCCGCGAGCCGGTCGGTGCCCGTGCGGCTCAGCGCGCGCGGGGCGGCGGTGAGCACCAGGTGGCCGACGCGGGCGGAGACACCGAGCGGGAACTCGGTGGGGCTGTCGTCGATGCTCACCAGGTAGTCGACCTGGTCGCGGTCGACCTGGTCGAAGTCGTGGTAGCTGAACCGCATGTCGATCAGCCGCTCGCCGTCGGCGAGTTCACGCTGGATGACCGGCATGGGATAGGTGCGGTGCGGCCACAGCTCGATCTCCCGGCCGAAGACCTGGGCCACCAGCTCGCGCCAGGTGCCGGCCGTGCGGTCGTAGGCGAACGGCAGGGTGTTGAGGTGCATGCCGTACACGCGGTCCGCGCCCAGCGTCTCGGGGCGGGCGTTGCACACCAGGCCGGAGAAGAAGCGCTCCTCCTCGGTGAGCTGGCTCAGCGTCTTCAGATACGCGGTGTGCAGCACGCTCTTCAGCGAGGCACCGGCCTTGGTGGCCAGCGCGCGCAGCTGGTCCTCCAGGTCGTGGAAGGGCACCGGCACGCGGTAGGGCTCGCCCTGGTCGTCGGGGTCGCCGCGCCACGGCTCGGGCACGGTGAGCCGGGCGTGGTCGTCCACGACGGACTGCCAGTAGTCGCGGGACTCCTGAGAGCCGAGTGCGTCGAGCTCGGCGGCGATGAAGTCGGCGAAGCGGACGGCGGGGCGGCCGGACTCGGCCGGCCGGCCGCCGTCCCGGATGCGCCCGTACTCGTCCAGGATCTCCATCAGCAGGGTGTGATGGCTCCAGCCGTCCAGGATGGCGTGGCACTCGGTGTTGGTGATCCACCAGCTGCCGTCGCCCGCGACGTGCGCGTACAGCCGCAGCAGCGGCGGCTGCGCCAGGTCGAAGAGCGAGGCGCGCTCGACGACGGTGAACTCGCGCAGTGAGGCGATCAGTTCTTCCTCGCCGAGATGCGACAGATCGCGGAACCCGACGGGCATCTCGGCCTCGGCGTGCACCAGCTGGAGCGGCACCGAGTAGCCGGTGAGGTGGATGGAGGTGCGCAGCGCCTCGTGGCGGGCGACGACCACCGCGGCGGCGGCGCGCAGCGCGTCCGGGTCGAACGGCCGCTCGTCACGGATCCGGAAGGAGGTGACGTTGTGGTACGGGTGCTTGCCGTCGTCGGTGAGCATCTCGACGACCATGCCGAGCTGCACCTGCGACAGCGGGTAGGCGTCGGCGAGGCCCTCGGGCAGCCGCGCCAGATCCTCGGCGGGAAGCAGGGTGAAGGGCTCCACCGCGGCGGCGGGGGCGGCCGGTGCGGGGCGGCCGGTGACCAGTTCGGCGATCCGGGCGACCGTGCGGTATTCGAAGACGTCCCGCACCGCGAGGTCGTAGCCGATCGCACGGAGCCGGCCGACCAGGGTGACGGCGCGGATGGAGTGGCCGCCGACCTCGAAGAAGCCGTCCTCGACGCCGACCCGGTCCAGACCGAGCACGTCGGCCCAGACCTCGGCGATCCGCTCCTCGGTGACGGTGCGGGGGGCGACATAGGCGGAGGCGCTGAGCGCGTCCTGTCCCGGCGCGGGCAGGGCTCGCTTGTCGAGCTTGCCGTTGGTGGTGAGCGGCAGCCGGTCCAGGACCACGAAGGCCGAGGGGACCATGTACTCGGGCAGGCCCGAGGCGAGCAGCGCGCGCAGTTCGCCGGGGGCGGGGGCGTCCTCGCCGCGGGCGGTCACATAGGCGGCCAGGCGCTTGTCGCCCGGCTCGTCCTCACGGACGACGACGACGGCGTCGCGGACCTCGGGGTGGCCCGCCAGCGCGTTCTCGATCTCGCCGAGTTCGATGCGGAAGCCGCGGATCTTGACCTGGTCGTCGATCCGGCCGAGGAACTCCAGGCTGCCGTCCGGCAGCCGCCGGGCCAGGTCGCCGCTCTTGTACAGCCGGGCGCCCGGCTCGGCGGCGTACGGGTCGGGGACGAACCGCTCCGCGGTCAGCTCGGGGCGGCCGAGGTAGCCGCGGGCCACGCCAGGACCGCCGACATGGATCTCCCCGGGCACGCCGACCGGCACCAGCTGCCCGTGCCCGTCGAGGAGCCGCACCGTGAGGTCGGCCAGCGGGTGGCCGACCGGGTTGCCCGCGCCGGGCTCGAGGTCGCGCCCGGTGAGCCGGTGGTAGGTGGTGTGCACGGTGGTCTCGGTGATCCCGTACATGTTCACCAGGGCGGTGCGGTCCAGGCCGGTCCGGTCGGTCCACGGCCGCAGTTCGGCGACCTCCAGCTTCTCGCCCGCGAAGACCACGGCGCGCAGCGCCAGCCGGTCGACGCGCGAATCGCCGTCGCGGGCCGCGGCGACCAGGGAACGGAAGGCGGACGGGGTCTGGTTGAGCACGGTGACCCGTTCCGCGACCAGCAGGTCGAGGAATTCCTCCGGGGAGCGGGTGACCGCGAACGGGACGACGATCAGTCGGCCGCCGTTGAGGAGCGCGCCCCACATCTCCCAGACGGAGACGTCGAAGGCGTAGCTGTGGAAGAGCGGCCAGACGTCGTCGGTACCGAAGCCGTAATGGCGCTGGGCGGTGGTGAGCAGCCGCAGCACATTGGCGTGGGTGAGGGCGACGCCCTTGGGCCGGCCGGTGGAACCGGAGGTGTAGATCGTGTAGATCAGGTTCTCCGGGTCGCCCGGGACCTGCGGGTCAGTGTCGGGCTGTGCCGCGATCCGGTCCGCGTCGGTGTCCAGGAGCAGCAGCTCGCCGTCGTAGCGGCCGGCCAGGATGCCCGCCTGCGCGGAGGTGGTGATCACGACGGGTGCGGCGGCGTCCCGCGCGATGTACTCCAGCCGGTCGGCCGGGTTGGCCGGGTCCAGCGGCAGATACGCCGCACCCGACTTGAGGATGCCGATCAGCGCCGGGATCAGCTCGGGCTGCCGGTCCAGGCACAGACCGACCAGCGTCTCCGGACCGACGCCCTGGGACCGCAGCAGATGGGCGATCCGGTTGGCCCGGGCGTTGAGTTCGGCGTACGAGAGGTGCGCGCCCTCGCAGGAGAGCGCCACCGCGTCGGGGGTACGGGCGGCCTGCTCCTCGAACGCCTCGTGGACCCGGCGGGTGACGGGGGCGTGCTCCGCCGAGCCGAGCAACAGGTCGCGCTCCCGCGGCCCGACGATCTCCAGGTGGGACAGCCGGGCGGTGGGCTCGGCGGCGACGGCTTCCAGCAGCCGCAGCAGATGGCCCGCCATCCGCTCGACCGTGGCGCGGTCGAACAGCGAGGTGGCGTACTCCAGGTGGCCGGAGAGAGTGCCGTCCGCGGCCTCCTTGATCTGCAGGTCCAGGTCGAACTTGGCGACCCGGCCGCTGCCCTCGTACGGGGTGACCCGCACACCCGGCAGGTCGAAGGCCGACGAGCGCTCACCGTGCAGGGTGAAGGCCACCTGGAAGAGCGGGGTGCGGGACAGGTCGCGCTCCGGCTGGAGCTCCTCCACGACCCGGGCGAAGGCCACGTCCTGGTGGTCATAGGCGTCCAGCACGGTGGCGCGGGTGTCGGCCAGCAGGGTGGCGAAGGTGGGGTCGCCGGCCCAGCGGCCGCGGATGACCAGACTGTTGATGCCGTAGCCGATGAGCTGCTGGAGCTCCGGTCGGCCTCGGCCGGAGACCACGGTGCCCACGGCGAGGTCGCTGCGCCCGGTGTAGCGCGAGAGCAGCCCCTGCCAGGCGGCGAGGAAGGTCATGAAGAGCGTGGCGTCGTGCTGGTGGGCGAGGGTGCGCAGCCGCTCGGCGAGCTCGCCGGGAACGGTGAACGCCACGGCGTCGCCCGCGCCGTCGCGCACCGCGGGACGCGGCCGGTCGGCGGGCAGCTCCAGCGGGGCGAGGTCGGCCAACTGCTCCTTCCAGTAGGCGAGGTGGCGGTCGATGACGTCGCCGGTGAGCTCGGTGCGCTGCCAGGCGGCATAGTCGGCGTACTGGACCGGCAGCGGGTCGGGCGTACCGTTCGCGTACAGCTCGCTGATCTCCTGGCCGAAGATGCCGGTGGACCAGGCGTCGCAGGCGATGTGGTGGAAGACCACCGCCAGAATGTGCTCCTCGTCGGAGAGCCGGATCAGCCGGGCCCGTACCGGCCAGTCGTGGGCCAGGTCGAAGGGGCGCCCGAGGTCGGCCTCGATCAGGCCCCGGGCCTGCTCATCGCCGACGGCGTCGGTGTGCCGCAGCGGATGCGGGGCGGGGTCGTCGATCACCTGGACGGGCTGCTCACCGTCGAGGGCGTACCGGGTGCGCAGGATCTCGTGCCGGTCGACGAGCCGCTGCCAGGCGTCGCCGAGCGCGTCCGCGTCCAGGGCGCCGCGCAGCCTCAGGACCAGCGGGACCAGGTATTCGGTGGACTCCGGCTCCAGCCGGTTCAGAAACCACATCTGCTGTTGTCCGTACGACAGCGGCAGCGGCCCGGTGCGGTCGGCGCGAGTGATCCCGGTGCGGCGGGCCACACCGCCCCGGCCTGCCAGGCGACGGCGCAGCAGCTCGGCACGCATCGCCTCGGCGTCGACGCCGGTACCGGCTCCGGCGTCGGGCACCACGGCCTGATCGATCTCACCGGTGCTCATGCGTTCTGCTCCTTGGTCAGCGATGCGTCGTTGAGGAGGTCGGTGTCGGGGAGGGCCGCGATCTCCGCGCGGATGCGCTCCTCGACGGTGGCCGCGAGGCGGGCGACCGTAGGGCCTTCGAAGACCGTGCGGACCGCGAGCGCGATCTCGAACTCCTCCTGGATGCGCGAGATCAGCCGAATCGCGAGGATCGAATTGCCGCCGACATGGAAGAAGTTGTCGTGGGCGCCGGCCTGGACACCGAGCAGCTCCGTCCAGATCTCGGCGATGCGCTCCTCGACGGGGCCGCTCGGCGGGACATGGCCGTCGTCGGCGCCGGCGGGTCCGCCCGGGGCGGGCAGCGCCCTGCGGTCGACCTTGCCGTTGGCGTTCAGCGGCAGCGCGTCCAGGGCCGTGAAGGTCGCCGGGATCATGTAGTCCGGAAGCCGGGCCGCCAGGTGCTGGGCCAGGCCGTCGGGGACGGCCGGGGTGACATAGGCGGCCAGCTCGTCGTCGTGGACGGCGACGAAGGCGTCTCGCACCTCGGGGTGCTCGGCCAGCACGGCCCGCACCTCGCCCAGCTCGATCCGATAGCCGCGGATCTTGACCTGGTCGTCGACGCGCCCGACGAACTCCACGTTCCCGTCGGGCAGTCGGCGCACCAGGTCGCCGGTGCGGTAGAGCCGCGCGCCCGCCGGGCCGTACGGGTCCGGGACGAACCGCTCGGCGGTCAGGTCCGCGCGGCCCGCGTAGCCGCGTGCCACGCCCGTACCGCCGACGTACAGCTCACCGGTCACACCGACCGGCACCGGCTCCAGGGCCGTGCCGAGTACGTACATGGCCATGTTCGGCAGCGGGCGGCCGATGGGCAGCACATCCGCGTCGATGTCCTGCGGAACCGGGAAGACGCTGGTGCCGACGGACGCCTCGGTCGGGCCGTACTCGTTGACGATCCGGGTGTCGGCGCAGAGTTCACGCCAGCGCTCCAGCGTCGCCCGGGTGAACGGCTCACCGGCCACCACCAGGACGGGCGCGAGCGCTCCGGCCTGGGCGGGGGTCAACTGGTGGGCGAGGATGTCCAGATGGCCCGGTGTCAGCTTGAGGAAGCTGAAGGGCGCCGCTGCCGAGAGCCGCTTGCCGAGTTCGGCGAGGTCGGTGTCCTGCGGCAGCAGGAGCAGCCGCTGCCCGCTGACCAGCGGTGCCCACAGATTCGGCACGACCAGGTCGAAGGCGACGGAGGAGAAGAGCGCGGCTCCCCCGTAGTCCTGTCCGGCCAGTTCGCGGGCGGCCCAGGCGACGTGGTTGACCAGCCCGCGGTGGTAGACCTCGACGCCCTTGGGGCGGCCGGTCGAACCCGAGGTGAAGACGACGTACGCCAGGGTGTCGAGATCGTCCGCCCGCTCAGGCGCGCCCTCCGGGTGGCCGTCCAGGGACACCCGGTCCAGCAGTACGGCGTCCACACCGGAGAGCCGGTTCTCGTACGAGGACGAGGTCACCGCCACCGGCACACCGGCGCTCTCCACGATCGAGGCGACCCGCTCCGCCGGATACGAGGGGTCGACCGGCACATACGCACCGCCCGCCTTCCACACCGCGAGGAACGCCGTCAGCAGCTCGGGGCCCCGGTCGAGCAGCACCGCCACCCGCGACTCCGCGCCGACGCCCCGCGCACGCAACTCGTGCGCGAGACGGTTCGCCCGGGTGTCCAGCTCCGCGTAGCCGAGCGACTCCGTCTCGAACATCAGCGCCGTCGCGTCGGGCGAGCGCCGCGCCCGCTGCTCGAACAGCTCGAGCACCGAGCGGGACTCGGCCGCCTGCGCCGTGTCGTTCCACTCCACCAGCTCGCGCTCGCGCTCCCGCGCCGAGAGCAGTTCCAGCGCGCCCAGCGGCGCCGACGGCCGCTCGGCGGCCCGCTCCAGCAGCGTCAGGAAGTGCGCGGCCATGCGCTCGACGGTGGCCTGGTCGAACAGCGCGGTCGCGTACTCCAGCACACCGTCCAGGGAGCCGTCGGCCAACTGGCGCATGAACAGCGACAGATCGGTCTTGGCGACCTGCCAGGCCGCTGTAAAGGCCGCCATGTCCTCTTCTTCGGTGACGACGCTGGTCACGCCCTCGCTGTGCAGGTCGAAGGCGACCTGGTAGAGCGGAGTGCGGGACAGGTCGCGCTCCGGCTGGAGCTCGTCCACCAGGTGCTCGAACGGCAGGTCCTGATGGGCGAAGGCGGACCGGGCCGCTTCGCCTACCCGCCGCAGCGCGTCGGCGAAGCTCACCGAGGCGTCCAGGCCGCACCGCACGACCAGCGAGTTGAGGAAGAACCCGACGGTGTTGGCGACCTCGGGGCGGGCGCGGCCGGCGACCGGTGTGCCGACCGGAACGTCCCACTGCCCGCTGTACCGGGCGACCAGCGTCGCGTATGCGGTGAGCAGGGTCATGAACGGGGTGGCACCGTGGGCACGGCCGAGATCGAGTAGCCGTGCCGAGAGTTCCGCCGGCACCCGGAAGGGCACCACGGCACCGCTCGGGTCACGCTCCGCGCCGCGGGGGCGGTCGGCGGGCAGGTCCAGCGGGGCGATGCCGTCGAGCGCGGTGCGCCAGTGGGCGAGCTCACGCTCGATCTCGGTGTCGGTGAGCTGGGCGTGTTGCCAGGCCGCGTAGTCCGCGTACTGCACGGCGACCTCGGGCAGCCGCGGCGCGCGGCCCGACTGCTGGGCGGCGCACAGCTCGCGCAGCTCGCGCTCCAGGATGACCGTGGAGGAGCCGTCGCAGGTGATGTGGTGCAAGGTGAGCAGCAGGACCTGGTCCTCGCCCTCGATCCGGGCCAGCAGCGCCCGCCACAGCGGGCCGTGCGCCAGGTCGAAGCCGCGCCGGAACTGCTCGCCGAAGTGGGCGGGCAGCTCCTGGCGGGTGGTGTCCACCACGCGCAGGTCCACGTCCGGTGTGCCAGGTGCGTCGATGGTCTGGCGGGGCTCGCCGCCAGTGTCGGCGTACCGGGTGCGCAGTGCCTCATGGCGGTCGGTGAGCGCGCGCAGGGCGTGGCGCACGGTGGCCGGCTCGGTGCCGGCGGGCAGCCGGAGGAAGAGCGGGGCGACCCACTCGGGGCTGCCCGGGTGCATCCGGTCCAGGAACCACAGGCGCCGCTGGCCTGAGGAGAGCGGGAGCTCGCCGTCACGCGGTACGGGACGGATCGCGTCCTCGTCGGCCTCGGGCGCGGCCGTGGTACCGGTGGGCGTGCCGATCAGCTTCGCCTGCGCCTCGACGGTCGTCGCCGCGAACAGGCCGCGCAGCGAGATCTTCTCGCCGGACGTGGCGCGCAGCCGGGCCGCCAGCCGGGTGAGCTGCAGCGACGTACCGCCCAGGGCGAAGAAGTCGTCGAGCGCGCCGACTCGTTCCAGGCCGAGCAGTTCGGCCCAGACACCCGCGACGAGCTCCTCGGCGGCGCCGCGCGGGGCGGTGAAGACGGGCTGCTTGGCGGCGACGATCTCGTCGGGGGTCGGCAGCATGGACCGGTCGATCTTGCCGCTGGCGGAGAGCGGAAAGTCGTCCAGCGTATGGAAGAAGGACGGTACGTGGCTGTCCGGGAGCCGCCCCGCCAGGAAGGCGCGCAGCTGACCGGAGTCCACCGGGGTGCTCACCGTCAGATGCGCGGCGAGCCGCTTGCCGCCGTCCTCGACGGTGTAGGGGGTGACGACGGCGCCGGTCACCGCGGGGTGCGCGGCCAGCGCGGCCTCGATCTCGCCGGGCTCGATCCGGACGCCGTTCACCTTCACCTGGTGGTCCAGGCGGCCCAGGTACTCCAGCGTGCCGTCGGAGCGCCAGCGGACCTGGTCGCCGGTGCGGTAGAGCCGGGCGCCGGGCTCCGTCGCGTACGGGTCGGGGACGAACCGCTCCGCGGTCAGGTCCGGGCGCCCGGCATAGCCGCGGGCCACGCCCACACCGCCCGCGTACAGCTCACCGGGCACGCCGACCGGCACCGGGGTACCGGCCGGGGACAGCACCAGGACCCGCATGCCGGGCAGCGGGCGGCCGATGGGAACGGGTCCCGTGGTCTGCTCGGGGTCGACGGGGTGGGCGGTGATGTCGATGGAGCACTCCGTCGGGCCGTAGGTGTTCCACACCTCCAGGCCGGGGCCAGTGCGCTCGCGCAGCCGGGCGACGAGTTCGGCGTGCAGCGCCTCGCCCGCGGAGAAGAGCAGCCGCAGCGAGCCGCAACCCGTCCAGTCGCCCTCATCGACGAGCAGCCGCAGCACGGACGGTACGACCTGCAGGGCGGTGACGCCGTGGTGGGCGACGGCACGCAGCAGCTCGGCCGGGTCGCGCTCGGCGCCTGCCGGGGCGAGCACGACGGTGCCGCCGGAGACCAGCGGCGCGAAGAACTCCCAGCCCGCCGCGTCGAACCCGATGGTGGTCTTCTGCAGCACCCGGTCACCGGGGCCGAGGCCATGGCGCTCGACAGACCAACCGACACGGTTCGTGATACCGGCGTGGGTGACCACGACAGCCTTGGGCTTGCCGGTGGAGCCGGAGGTGAAGACGGCATAGGCCGCGCCGTCGGGGTCGGGGCCGGGGTGGCCGAACGGTGCGGTGTCGGGCAGGTCGGCGGGCACGGTGTCGGGAACGTCCTCGGGCCCGATGCGGCAGGCTCCCGCATCGCGTACCGCGCCCTCCAGCGCGGGGCCCGCGAGCACCAGCCTGGCGCCGGACTCGCGGACCAGGCCGGAGAGCCGGGCCGGCGGCTGGCCCGGGTCGAGCGGCACATAGGCCGCACCGGCCCGCCATACGCCCAGCAGCGCGACCACCAGGTCGACGCCCCGTTCCAGGCCCACGCCGACCAGGGACTCACGGCCCGCCCCCTGGCCTCGCAGGAAGTGGGCCATGCGGTGCACGGCACGGTCCAGTTCCTGGTACGTCACGGCGTGCTCGCCGTCGAGAACGGCAAGGGCGTGCGGAGTGCGGAACGCCTGCTCGGCGAAGCGTTCCGACAGCAGTTCGGCGTTCACGATTGCTCCTGTCACAGACCTGGGAGTTCGGGGGGTGGGCGAGGGGGTCAGGCGGCGGTCGCGTCCATGCGTTCGCGCAGCGAGCGCGGGCGCATGTCGGTCCAGACCTCACTGATGCGGGTGAGGCACTCCTCGCGGGTGCCCTCGGTTCCCTCGGCACGCCAGCCGGCGGGGATCTCACGCTCGGCGGCCCAGATCGAGTACTGCTCCTCGTCGTTGAGGACGACGCGGAAGGTGGATTCGGCGGACATGCTGACTCCTCTGAGAAAGAAGAAAGGGAAAGGAGGGGGCGAGGCGAGCGGGGAGCGGACGGACTACGGCAGGAAGTCGTCGACCCGGATGCCGCGGCCGTCGCGGCCCGCCTCCCGGCGCACGTACTCGGCGAGTGCGATATCGAGCACTCCGAGGCCGAACGGCGAGTAGACGACCGGCCGTCCGGGCTCCCGCGTGACGGCGGCGGTGCCACGCAGCAGCCCGCCGATCTCCGCGTCGACGAACTCCCGGCCGCCGGTGGCGATTTCGGCCAGGTGCAGGGAGGTCCGCTCACGGCAGACGTGGTCGGTGTCGTCAACGACATTGGTCGCGCCGAGCACGGTCTGCGCGGTCAGGTCGCGCAGCGAGACATGCAGCACGGTGGTGTCGGGTCCGCAGGCCGAGAGGTCCAGGTGCGGCTCGGCGGCCGTGGTGGCCAGCGAGATCAGCCGGTGCTCGGCGAGCGCGCCGGCCAGTTCGCCGACGGGGTGCGCCTTGACCGAGGGCACTTCCCGGGCGCAGCGCTCGGCGAACGCCTCGGCGCGGGCCGGGTCGGTGTCGTACAGCGCGGCCTCGTTCAGGTCGGGCAGGGCCACGGAGAGGAAGCGCAGGATCTCCAGGTTGATGACGCCGCAGCCGACCAGCAGCACGGAGGAGGTCGGCGACTGCCGGGTCAGCTCACGGGCAGCGAGCGCGGCACTCGCGGCGGTGCGCTTGGCAGAGATCACCGCGCCCTCCACCAGGGCCATCGGGCGGCCGTCCGACAGGGAGTTGAGCAGGATCGAGGCGCTGGCCCGCTCGGTACCGGCGGCCACATTGCCCGGGAAGGACGCGATCCACTTCATCCCCGCCACCGGGTGCTCACCGCCGGTGTACGCCGGGAGCCCGATGATCCGGTCGCGGCTGTGCCGCTCCTCGGGAAAGCGAAGGAAGGTGGAGTGCGGGAGGGAGGTCTTCCCCTCGTCGTGGCTCCGGTAGGTGTCGGCGACGAGGTCGATGATCTCCGCCTCCCGGCCGGACAGTACGTCCGTCACATCCGCGCGCCGGAGCACCAGCATGGGAATTCCTCTCAGTCGAAGCGTTGAACTGCCGAACCGTTGAACCGGTGGGGGACTGTGGTCACTTCGATCGTGCGGCGGCCCGCCATACCGCTTCTATACGCGGCGCTCCGCTTCGATTTCGTAGAGCGCCGTGCCGCTGAGCAGCGGGTCCTGGCACACCGAGACCTCGAAGCCATGGCCGCTGAGCAGCTCACGCACGGCGTCCAGCCGGCCGTTCTCGTCGTGGACCTCGGCGACCACGGCGCCGATACGCGGCCAGTGACCGGGCTCGACACCGAGCAGCACCTCCAGCTCGGCACGCTCCACATCGACCTTGAGCAGATCGACCCGCCGAAGGTCGTGGCGGCGCAGCAGATCGGAGACGGTGACGGCGGGAACGGTGAACTCCACGCCGTCATGGAGCCCCTCGACGAGTTCCGACGCGTCCTCGGGGTCGACTCCGCTGTTGTGCAGATAGGCCAGAGTGATCTCGTCGTCGGCCGTACGGTCCGCGTACAGACCGGAGTTCCCGGGCGCCTGCGGATAGTAGGTGAAGCGGAGTTCCCCCTGCTTGGCCGCGACGGCGACGCACTCCGCGTGGGCGTCGTCGCCCGCGTGGGCGGCCAGGTTGCGGCGCAGGCACTCGTACAGCTCGGGCGCCGGCTCCGCGGCGATGATCCGGATGCCCTTCCGCCGCAGGGCGCACATCACCGACATCAGCCCGATGTTGGCGCCGATGTCGACGACACAGTCGCCGTCCCGCAGCCGCCCGGCCACCCGGTGGTAGGTGCCGGGCGGCTGCATCTCGCGCCACATCACCACGGCGGCAGGGCCGTTGGTGCACCAGACGGTGGGCCCGTCCGGGAGTCTGAGATGTCTGGGGCCGTCACTCATGCGGTACCCGCCCCCATAGCCAGCAGGAGCGCCATCTCGTCCTGGTCGACCAGACCGACGTCGCCGACCCGCCCGCCAGGTGCGTCGAGGGAGGCCTCGAGCAGCCGAAGCCAGGTGCCGGAGAACCGGCTGATGGTGGCCGAGTCGAAGAGATCGGTGTTGTAGCGCAGGACCGCCTTCCAACCGGAGGCGCTCTGCAGAACCTCCACCGTGAGGTCCAGCTGTCCCTCCTGCTGCGGTACGTCGCAGAGTTCGGCGCGCAGACCGCCGAGCAGCACCGGCCCCTCGTACAGGCCGGGGACGGGCAGCCGGTCCGCGGCGACCAGGGTGCAGGAGATCCTGAAGAGCGGGCCGTGGTCGCTTGCCGGGTCCAGGAGTTCGACCGGGTAGCGGGCATGGGCCATGCCCTCGCGCAGCTGGCGCTGGGCGGCCCCGGCCAACTCCAGTGGGGTGGTGTCAGGACCGAAGGCGGCGGCGACGGGCAGTGCGTTGACGTAGTAGCCGACAGCCTCCCGGGTGGCCGGGGTGAACCGGGTGGTGGCCGGGCAGCCGATGAGGAAGGCGTCGCCGGCGCCCGAGCGGTGCAGGGCGGCCTGGAAGGCGCCGAGCAGCCAGGCGAAGGGGGTCAGCCGGTGCGCGGCGGCGACGTCGGCCAGTCGCTCGGCGGTCCGGGTCGGCAGGGTGAGTTCATGGGTGGCGCCGTTGAGGGTGCGCCGGGGCGGTCGGGGACGGTCGACGGGCAGGACGGCGGCACAGAGTCCGGCGCGCATCCGCTCCCAGTAGGCCGCCGCCCGCCGGCCGCGGGGCGAGGCGGTGAAGTCCCGCTCGGCCCTGACCTGTTCGTCCCAGCCGGGGACGGGCTTGGTGAACGAGGTCGCCGGTGCTCCGGACTCGTCCTCCTGGGCCGCGAGTACCCCGTACTCGGCGAACAGGTCCCGCATCAGCAGCCACTGCGACGTGGCGTCGCTGACGATGTGGTGCGTGGCGGTGACCAGGACCGCGTCGTCGGCGGCCCGGCGCAGCAGCACGGCCCGGAAGGCGCCGCTGTCCGCGAGCCGGAAGGGCGCGTCACCGGCCTGCCGGGCGAGTGCGAACAGCTCGTCGTCGCTGGTGCCGGGGACCTCCTGGACGTCGAGTCGTACCGCGTCGGGCGGGACGACGACGCGTACGGGCCGGCCGCCGTCGGCGGGAAAGCGGGAGCGCAGCAGTTCGTGCCGGTCCACCAGCCGACCGAGGGCCCGGCGCAGCACATCCGTGCGCACCGGGTCGCGCAGCCGTACCGCGAGCACCACGTTGTAGGCCGGACTCTCCGGGTCGAGCTGGTGGGCCAGCCACAGCCCCTCCTGGCCGGTGGACATCAGCATCGGTGGGTCAGCCCTTCCAGAGGTGGGCGACTTCACCGAAGTTCCGGCTCACCCAGTCGTCGGAGTAGATGGTGTCGAGATAGCGGTCGCCGCCGTCCGGGAAGACGAGCACGCAGTTCGACCCCGCCGGGATCCGGTGCTGGATCTTCCGCAGTGCGGCCACGGTGGCGCCGGACGAGCCGCCCGCGAGAATCGCCTCCCGGTCGATGAGCCGTCGGCAGGCGACCACGCACTCCAGGTCGGAGATGTGGACGACCTCGTCGGCGGCCTCCGGGTCCATCAGCGGCGGCACCACCGAGGCGCCGTGCCCGGGGATCAGGCGGGCGGTGGACTCCAGGCCGAAGATGGCGCTGCCCAGCGCGTCCACCGCCACCACCTTGGTGCCGAGCCCGGCGGCGCGGATGTGGTCGGCGCAGCCGCGCAGGGTGCCGAAGGTGGAGACGGAGCAGAAGAGATAGTCGACCTTGCCGTCGAGGGCGTCCGCGATCTCCCGCATGGTGGTCTCATGGGCCTTGGGGTTGAGCAGGCTCGCGTACTGGTTGGGCCAGTACGCGTGCGGAGTGGCGGCCACCAGCTCACGCACCCGGCGCAGCCGCACCGGCAGGAACTCGCCGGTCAGCTCGTCCCGTTCGGTCACCACCTCGACCTCGGCGCCGAAGGCGGCGAGGATGGACAGGTTCTGCTCGGTGGTCTTGCCGTCGACGACACAGATGAAGCGCAGTCCGAAATAGCGGCAGAGCTGGGCGAGTCCCACCGCGAGGTTGCCGGAGCTGGACTCGACGATGACGGAACGGCCGGGCACGACAGCGCCGCTGTTGATGGCGTCGAGCAGCATTCCGCGCGCCGAGCGGTCCTTGATGCTGCCACCCGGATTGAATCTCTCGATCTTTCCGAAGACCCGGGATTCGAATCCCGGCAGCAGTCGCTCCAGTTCCACGAGGGGTGTGTTTCCTACGGTCGCCAGAATGCCTGGGAACGTGTACTGGGTCATGGTCGAGAGCGTGGTGTGACCTGCTATATCGCACCTATAGCTGGAATTTCGGGGAAAGCAGGAAAAGACCAGGAGAAGGTGGAAGAAGGCAGGAGAAAGGGGCCGGGGTGCGTCCGAAGGGGGGATCGGACGCACCCCGGCCCGGCAGAGGGTGGTCGGGGTGCCGCGGGGCCGGGGCGTCAGCGCTGCGCGAGCTCTCCGGCGAGGTACGCGGTGATGGCGTCCACGGACGGGTGGTCCCAGGCCATGGTCGGTTCGACGGCGAGTCCGAAGCGGTCCTCGACGTCGCCGCAGAGCGTCAGCGCGTACACCGAGTCGAGCCCCATGCCGACGAGTTCGGCGCCCTCGTCGATCTCGGCGGCCGGCCGCTCCAGGTAGTAGGCAACGCGGTCGACGAGCCAGGCGCGTATCTGCTCGGGCGAGACATCACCCGAAAGGGCGGCGGCAGTGGGGGTGACGGTGGTCTCGGTCATCTGGAGGCTCCCTGGGAGAGGACGGTCCGCTGTGCGAGCCGTCCGCGGAACAGATCGAAGGTGCGGGCGTTGTCGTGCCGGTCGACGGCCTCCTCGTAGAGGAAGGCGGTGACCGGCTCCGACAGAGGTGCGGGCCGCAGCGCGAGCCGCTCGGCGAGCCGGTGCAGCGCCCCGGTGACCCAGCGCGGGTCCGCGGTGAAGCTGCCCGGTGCGGCGTCGCGCCAGATGCCCAGACAGGCGGTGGCCGCCAGCAGGTGGGCGTACCGGTCGGCGAGCAGGAAGGCGCGGCGGCCCGCGACGGCCGTGCGGTCCCGCGGCGGCAGGGCCGCGCAGCGGTCGGCCAGGGCGGCCAGCTCGGCGGTGAACAGCCGGGCCAGCGCGGCGAGTTCGGGCTCCTGCTCGGTCTGGGCGGCGAGCGCGGGCAGTGCGGCGGCGAGGGTGTCGGCGCCCCGGCCGTTCAGCGCGAGGCGGTCGTAGTCCAGGGCCGGCAGCTCCTCGTCCGGGCGGAACAGACCGGCCGGGACGGGGCGCCTGACGTCCCCGCTCAGCGCGGGCCGCCAGGACCGCTCGGCGATGCGGGGCAGCTGCGGCACGATGCTGGCCTGGCAGACGGCGCTGCCCGCGTGGGCGAGCGCCACCACCGGCAGGTCGCGGGCCGCCTTCTGGAACGCGGCGTAGGGGCCTTCCCGCAGATAGCCGCGGGCGCCGAGGAGCACCCCGAGCCGGTAGGAGGCGTCCTGGAGGACCTTGGGCACCAGGTACTTCACGGCCGCCGACAGCACACTGGTCTCCTCGGGCAGCAGATGCAGCGCCCGCGCGCCAGTGGTGGCGAGCGCGTCGCAGGCCAGCAGGTCCGCGAAGACGCCGGTCAGTTCAGCTCGGGGCAGCGGGAGTTCGGCGACGGGACCGCCGTACAGGACACGTTCCCGGGCGAAGCCGAGTACGGTGCGCAGCTGACTGTCCCCGACGCCGACCACCATCGACGGCAGCACGCTCCGGGTGACCTGGAAGACCTTCAGCACGGTCTCCATCGCCCCGCCCTCGGCACCCAGCAGGGCGTCGGCAGGCACCGGGCAGCCGTCGAACCGCACGCCACCGAGCAGACAGCCGCGGACCCCGGAGGTGGCGAAGCGGGCCGAGCGGTCCGCGCGCTCGGGCGGCACCTGGGTGAGGTCCACCAGGAGGTGGGAGTGGCCGCGGCTGCCAGGCCGGTCGTCGGTGCGGGCGAACAGCACCGCCGCCTCGGCCCGCCCGATGTTGTTGATCAGCTGTTTCCCGCCGTCGAGGACATAGCCGCCCGGGGTGGCACCCGGGGTACCGCCCGGGGCGGCGCCGGGGTCGGGCCGTGCGGTCAGTGCCGTACGGGAGAAGTCACTGCCGTGGGCGAGTTCGGTGTAGGCGGCGACGATCCGGCCGCCGGAGAGCAGGATGTCGGCCGCCTTGCGCCGCTGGGCCTCGTTGCCCGCCGCCCAGACGGGCAGCCCCGCGATGAAGCTGGTGACACCGTGGCCGATGCCGAGGGCGCAGTCGCGGCGGAAGACTGAGCGCATCAGGCGGGCGAAGTGGTCGGCGCGGTCGAAGCGGCCGCCGAGTGCCACCGGCACGAACTCGGCTCCCAGACCGTAGGAGGCGAGTGCCGCCTCCCCTTCGGCGAGCAGCTCGCCGCGCTCGTCGGCGGCGACCACGGCCTGGTGGCCGAGCGGATTGGTGGGGTCCAGTGGGTCACCGAGCAGCGCTTCGAGCCGCTCGATCCGCTCCGGGTACGTCATGCCGATTCCTCCGTTTCCGCGGTCGCGCCCTCGGCGTCGGCCAGCGAGCACTGCAGGAGCGAGAAGAGGTGCCCCCGCTCGTACTGCCGGTGCACCAGAGGCAGCAGCGCGTCCAGGGCGGGGCCGTCGTTGTCGTCCAGGTCCGGTTCGCCGGACAACTGCCGCAGCAGCCTGGTCAGGACCGCTTCCGGCACACGGGGGTCGGCGATGAGACCGCCCTGCCCGGCCGGCCCGTCCTGGTTCTCCAGCCAGAGCCACAGGATCGCGGCGGCCGCGTACAGCAGCGCGTACCGGCGGGCCAGGGCGAAGGCCGCCGCGGGCACGGCACGGGCGGCGGGCCGCTGCGCGGCCAGCTCGCGGTGCAGCTCGTCCGCGGTGACCAGCAGCCGTTCGGCCAGGGCCACGAGGCCGGGCGGGGCGACGGCGCTCAGGCGGCGCACCGCTTCGGGCAGCGACTGCACCACGCTGCCGCCGTTGCGGGAGTACAGCGTGAGCCGGTCGTGGTCGAGCG
This sequence comes from Streptomyces sp. E11-3, assembly GCF_046540415.1. Lineage (NCBI taxonomy): Bacteria > Bacillati > Actinomycetota > Actinomycetes > Kitasatosporales > Streptomycetaceae > Streptomyces > Streptomyces sp. E11-3. Next base: position 3,631,554 of record NZ_JAZGRL010000001.1, read on the forward strand.
CGGGGACCGGGCCGTCCAGCCGGGCCGCCACCCGTACGCCGTCGAGGTCGGCGAGCTCCTTGCGCCAGCCGCGCGCCAGCACCGGGAACTGGTTGATCAGCGAGTTCAGGTTCACGGCCGTACTGCCGTCGAAGATGCCCACGATGCGGTGGTCGCGTTCGATCTTCTGGAAGACGCCGTGGGCGTGGTCGTCGACCAGCATCGCGCGTGCCCCGAGCAGGCCGCGCAGCGCCCCGATCAGCTGGTCGCCGAGGGTCGGCACCAGATACTTGACCACGGCGGAGACAGCGCTCTGCTCCTCGGTGAGGGTGTGCACCGAGCGGGTGGCCAGCAGACCGGCCGCCTCCATGGCGAGCAGATCGGCATAGGACTCGGCCAGAGTGCGGGCGGCATGGGGCAGTTCGGTGAGCGGCCGGTTGTAGAGCCGGTGGGTACGGGCGAACTCCACGGCGGTACGAAGGGCCTGGTCCGCCATGCCGAGCGACATCGCGGAGCAGAGCGTACGGGTGATCTGGAAGCCCTTGAGAATGATCTCCAGGCCCTCGCCCTCGGCACCGATCAGCGCGTCGGCCGGGACCTCGGCGCCGTCGAAGGCGATGCCGCTGATGTCGGCGCCGCGTACGCCGTGTGTGGACACGGCGGGCAGTGGGCGCCAGCTACCGGGTGTGAGACGGGCCTTGTCGACCAGCAGCAGGCTGAAGCCGCGGGTGCCGCCCTCAGGTCCTGTCCTGGCCAGGACGCAGACGAGGTCGGCCCGGGTGGCGTTGTTGATCAGCCACTTCTCGCCGTCAAGACGCCACCCGTTCGCGGTGCGTACGGCGGTGAGTTCACCGGCGAGTAGATCGCTGCCGTGCGCCCGCTCGGTGAGCGCGAGCGAGACGACGGCTCCCTCGCGGACCCGGGCGGCGAGCGCGGCGGCCTGAGCCGGGGTTCCCGCGACCCAGGCGGACACGGCACCGAGATAGGTCTTGGTGTGGCCGAGTGCCACGGTGAAGTCACGCCGCCCCAGGGTCCGGATGATCTGCAACAGGTCCTCCGCGGACCGGAGTTCCCCGCCGTGCTCGACCGGCGCGAACCAGCCCGGCAGCCCGAGTCCGTCCAGTTCCCGGCAGATCTCGGCCGGGAACTCCTCGGCCCGGTCGAGCTCCGCGCACCGCGCGAAGGAGAAGGCACGGGCGGGGTCGCGCGGGTCGCCGAGCCGCCGCTCCAGCTCGGCGGTGAGGGCGTACGGGTCCCAAGGGCCGTCGCCCCCGGCCGGCACGCCGAGCCGGGCGGGCCGGGGTTCCAGTCCCGGTGCCAGATCGGCGCAGAGCGGCTCCAGCTCGCCGGCCTCGAAGAGTCTGCGCATCTCGGCGCGGCGGATCTTGCCGCTGGTCGTGCGCCGTACCCGGCCCATCCGGACCAGGGCAACGCCGCCGACCCGGATGCCGAGCCGGGCCGCCAGGCGGCTGCGGGTGCGGCGGGCCAGCGCGGCGAGCGCGTCGTCGGTCAGGCCGCGGCCGCGGACCTCCTGGACCACCACGATCTCCTCCGCCGCGGTGCCGGGGCGGACCGAGAACACCGCCGTGTTCAGACCGTCGAAGGCCTCCTCGAGATCGCGCACGGTGCGTTCGATGTCGTGCGGGTAGAGGTTACGGCCGTGGGAGATGATCATCTCCTTGAGGCGGCCGGTGACGTAGAGCTGACCGTCGAGGAGGGCGCCCAGGTCGCCGGTCCGCAGGAATCCGCCCGTGGTGCCCGCGTCACCTGTACTGCCTGTACTGCCTGTACTGCCGGTACCGCCCGTACGGTCCGTATCGTCCGCGAGGTGCGCGCCGAATGTGCGGGCGGTGTCATCGGGCCGGTTCCAGTAGCCCAGCGCCACGCTCTCGCCGCGGATCCAGATCTCGCCGACCTGCCCGTCCGGCCGTTCCACGCCCTGGTCCGGGTCCACGATCCGCACGTCCAGGCCGCGTACGACCCCGCTGCCGGCCAGCTCCCGTACCGGCCCGCCCGCAGCGGCCTCAAGGAGTTCGCCGCGGTCCAGCGCCGCCGGGTCCGCGAGCAGTACGGCGGGCAGCTCGTCGGCCGGGGTACCGGAGACGTAGAGCGTGGATTCGGCGAGACCGTAACCCGGCAGCAGGGCCTGCGGCTTGAAGCCGTTGCCCGCGAAGCGGTCGGCGAACCGCGCGAGCGTCGCGGCGTCCACGGGTTCGGCGCCGTTGCAGGCGTACCGCCACCGGGAGAGGTCGAGCGACGCGGTCTGGTCCTCGCCGAGCCGGCGGGCGCACAGCTCGTAGGCGAAGTTCGGGGCGCAGCTGACCTCGGCGCCGTACCGGTCGATCAGCCGCAGCCAGGAGACGGGCCGCTTGAGGAAGTCGGTCGCGGACATGAGCACCGCGCTGCCGCCCAGGTACAGCGGGGCGAGCATCATCGCGATGAGCCCCATGTCGTGGTACGGGGGAAGCCAGCTGCACCAGGTCATGGACCCGTCCCAGCCGTGTGCGTCCCGCATCAGGCCCAGGTTGTGGACCAGGGCGCCGTGCGGGACCATCACGCCCTTCGGGTCGCTGGTGGATCCCGAGGTGTACTGCAGAAAGCACAGGTCGCCGCGGTGCACGGCGATTTCGGACCAGTTCGCCGGGTCGCCCTCGGCGCCGGCCCGCTCCACCGTGAGGCGCTCCAGTTCCGGCAGCGCGGCGGCCACCGCAGCCTCGGTGGGTCCGTCGGTGAGGACCAGCTGCGCGCCGGTGTCCGCGGCGATCGCGGTGGTACGTGCCTCCTGCGCCCCGAACCCGCCGGGGGCCGGCACCGGCACGGGCACCGTGCCCGCGTACAGACAGCCCAGGAAGCCCTGGATGAACGTGGTACCGGGGCCGCAGGAGAGCAGCACCCGGTCCCCGGGGGCCGCGCCGCCTGTCCGCAGCCGGTCGGCGAGCGTCCGTGCGGCCAGGTCGAGATCCGCGTAGTCCAGTTCCCGCACACCGTCCGCGGTCCAGTAGCGGATCGCCTTGCGCGTGGGGTCCTGTGCCACTCTGCGGCGCAGCGCACCCACGAAGCTCTCGAAGCCGGACACCCGAACTCCCCACCCTCCCGCACCTTCTGCCAGCGTTTTCACTGGACACGGTGTCCGCGTCCGCTATCGCGCACCTATATGCCGAACCGCGGCCGGTTCAGCCGCAGCCGCCCGCATGGCCGTCGTCGACCGTGCGGCTGTCGTCGGGTGTGCGGACGTCGTCGGCCGGACGGCTGTCATCGGCCGGGACCCGCGCATCCGTACGTGCCCGAACCGCCGCCGCGAACGCTGGCAGCCGGTCCACGCCCCAGTACTTGTCGAAGTGGTCCGTGAAGAACGGGACACCGAACACCCCGTCCCGTTCGATCTCGAGGAGTACCTCGACGCCCCGCGCCCGCATCCCGGCGTCCCAGGCCGCGGCCGCCAACTCCTCGCCGTCCAGTCCCAGTTCAGAACCGAAACCGGCGATCACCGCGGGATCGCAGATGTCCAGGCCCTCGGTCCACCGCGCCCTGGCCGCGAGCTCGATGTACCTCGGGCCTTCGCCGTACCGCTCAGCGACCAGATAGCCGAGGTGCGGGACCTCCCAGACCGGTTTCCGGTCCACCGGCCAACTGACGGTCAGCCCACGTTCGTTGGCGAGCCTGCGCACATCCTGGAGGATGTAGCGGTGCTTGGCCGCGGACATCGGGGTGTAGGGGAAGGATCCCCCGGCCTCGGCGAGGAGTTTTCTGCTCTGCTCGTCCGGTTCGAAGAACGGCACCCACTCCACCGCGGCGGCCGCACCCGGATACCGCTCCCGCAGATCCCGCCAGGCCAGCCAGGAGTACGGGCTGCGCAGCGAGAAGTAGAAGCGCGGCGGCCGTCGGGTCCGGCGCCTGGCTGCGCTCACAGCTCGATACCGCCGTCGACCTGGAGCACCGTCCCGGTGACGTACGCCGCAGCGTCCGAGACCAGGAACGCCACCGCGTCGGCGACGTCCCGCGGGGTGCCGAACCGCTTGAGCGGAATCCGGCCGCGCATCAGTTTGACCGTCTTGTCGTCCAGTTCGGAGGTCATGTCGGTGTCGATGAAGCCCGGAGCCACGGTGTTGGCACGGATGCCGTAGCGGCCCGCCTCCTTCGCCAGCGAGCGGGTGAAGCCGATGATCCCGGCCTTGGACGCGGAGTAGTTGGTCTGGCCCGCGTTGCCCGCGACACCCGCGATCGAGGAGAGCGTGACGACCGAGCCGCCCTGCCGCTTGATCATCGGGAAGATCACCGAGCGGCACACGGCGTAGGTGCCGTCGAGATTGGTCCGCAGCACCGCGTCCCACTCGTCCTCCTCCATGAGGACCAGCGGCTTGTCCCGCGTGATGCCCGCGGAGGTGACCGCGGCCGAGACCGGGCCCAGCCGCTCCTCGACCTCCGCCACGAACTCCCGCACCTGCGCGCGGTCGGCGACGTCCACCCGCCGCGACAGCACCCGGCGCCCGTGGGCGTGGACGTCCTTCTCGGCCAGGGCCGCCGCCGCGTCGTCCGAGCGGTAGCAGAAGCCGATGTCGTAGCCGGCCTCGGCGAGGCGGGCCACCACCGCCCGGCCGATCCCTCGCGAACCACCCGTCACCAGCGCGACCTTGGGGTTTTCCACAACCTGGTCAGTCACTGCCTGTTCAGTCATTGCGGGGCTCCTCAGACGGCCGACGGCACGCGGTCGGGTTCGGGGGCGGAGTCGGAGGCGGGGCTGGCGGCGGGCAGCAGCTCGGTGACATCGCGCAGCGCCACCACGAAGGTGCCGACACTCAGCACCTCGCGGCCGCCGACGAGCGTCTCGCCCGCGAGAATCGCCGTGTCGTCCACGGACTTGATCAGCCGCACCCGGTGCTCCAGTACGTCTCCCGGGTAGGCACGCCCGCCGATCGCCACCTGGTTGATGGCGCCCGCGAGCTCGACCTTTCCGGCGAGTACGTCGGGGTTGGGGTCCTCCCAGACCGAGAGCAGCACAGCGGACTGCGCCCAGGACTCGATGACCAGGGAGGTCGGGTAGGCGTAGTCCGTCGCCGCGGCGTCCTGCCCGAGTCCCGCGTACACGGGCTCATTGGCCGAGATCGCCTTGTACGTCGTCATGCGCTCGCCCGGCACCACCTCGCCGACCCGCTCCACGAGCAGGATCGGACCGCGGTGCGGGATGGTGTTCTTGATGCGCTCGAGGCCGTAGCCGGTGCTGGTCACTGCTCTCCCTTGCGGTAGCGCAGCCGGATGTCGGCGGACCGGCCGCGGTCGGTGCTGACGGACGCGTCGCACAGCAGCCCTTCGGCGTCCTGCCGCACGGTGATGTCGGCGGTGATCCGGTCACCCGGGAAGACCGGGCTGTGGAAGCGGCAGCGGTCCATCGCCGACAGCTCCACCGGGGCGTCATCGGCCCACTGACGGACCGAGCGGTCCACCGCCTCGATCAGATACACACCGGGCAGCACCGGGAACCCGGGATAGTGCCCGGCGATCACCCGGTCGTCGCGGCCCGGGGCGGTGAACGCGACGACCGTGCCGTCAGGGCCGCTGCGCATCCGCTCCAGTCCGGCCAGCGGCGAGGCGGCGCTCATCGAGCGACCTCGCGCAGCTTGCTGTCCAGCAGCTGGTAGGTGCCCTGCAGGGTGGTGATGATGGTGAGTTCGGTTTCGGCGAGGCGGACTCCGTACTCCTTCTCCAGGCGCACGGTGATCTCCAGCGCCATCAGAGAGTCGACGTCCAGGTCCTCGGTGAAGTGGGCGTCGTCGGTGATCTCGGCGATGTCCAGGTCGAGTACGTCGGCGAGGAGCTCGCGCAGCTGCTCCTTGTCGAGTACGGACACGGCGGTGGTCTCGGCCATGGTGGTAACACGTCCTTCCGGTGACGGTGACTGTGACGGTGGTGGTGAGGCGAGCCGGTCGATGTATGTGCGGGCGACGCGGCGGCGCAGCCGGTACGTCCTGCGGCGGGCTGCGGCGATCACGGTGTGCCGGTGCGCAGCACCATGGCTCCGGCCTGGCCGTCCGGGTCCACAGAGGTGACCAGGACCGGGGTGCCGGGCTCTGGCACGGCGACCGCGGCGGCCAGTTGGAGCGAGGCGGAGGCGGCCGATGCGTTGCCGACGAGCCGGCGCATCCGCAGCCGGGGCGGCCTGCTCTCGCCGAACACCTCGGCGAGAGCGGCGTCCTCGCGGGCGCCGAGGTGGCCGCCGCTGTCGGACGGCACCAGCAGCCCCACCCCGTCGGGGGCGACCTCGGCCTCCTTGAGCGCCTCGGTGACGGACCGCAGCACGGCACGATCGGCGTTCTCCGGGTCCTGGAAGGCCAGGAAGCGGGAGCCAAGAAGTGTGGCGAGTGACGTGCGGCCATGGGCGGCCGCACGCTGGGCGGGCTCCAGCAGGAAGAGCGCGCAGCCCTCGCCGAGCGGGCCCGCGGGCTGCCCCTTGCCGGTACCGGTTCTGGCCCGGTACTCCAGCCAGGCGCGCTCCGTCGAGAACTCCTCGACGGCGCCGCACAGCACGGCCTCGCAGTGGCCCTGCCGCAGCAGCCGGGAGGCGTAGTTGAGGGCGAGCAGGCCGGTGACGGCGCCGCCCGCGACGGTGGTGTTGGGGCCGCGCAGGGTGTGCCAGATGGCGCTCTGGCCGGCCGCGCGGTTCATCACCGTGTTGGGGAAGGCCGCCGGGTCGACATGGAAGGGCTTCTCGCCGGTGAGCGAGTCCCGGGTGAAGTCCATGATCGACTGGACGCTGCCATGGCCGGTGCCGAGCACCATGCCGATGTCCTCCGGGCTGTCCTGGGACAGTCCGGGCCCGGCCTCCTCCAGGAGCATCCCGGCGGTGGCGACGGCGATCGCGGTGGCCCGGTCCATGGCCCGGGTGCCCTTGCGGCCGAGCACGGCACGGATGTCGAACCCCGGGATACGGCCCGCGCGTTCATAGGGCCCGAGGTCCGCCCCGTCCTCGGCGACGTGCACGGCCTCCCGGCCACCCCGTACGCCGTCGGCGAAGGCCCCGGCCCCCAGTCCGTACGGCGAGGTGACCGACCAGCCCGAGACGACCAGCTCGTTTCCGGCCGGGGATCCAGGGGCCGTGGTGCCCCGGGAAGGTGCGGCGAGATTCATCTCTTCCTCCAAGTCAGCGGAGTACGGGCTCACTGGCCCCAGGCTCCGGCGGCGGCGTGCAGTTCGGCTCCGTCGACGCCGATCGTGTTTCCGCTGATCCACGACGAGTCGGTGCGGGAGAGCAGAGCGACGGCCTCGGCGACGTCGTCGGGACGGGTGAGCCGGCCGTGCGGGTTGTTCTCGGCGGCGCGCTCGATATAGCCCGCGTGCTCGGGGATGCGCTGCAGCGCGGGGGTGACGGTGGTCCCGGCCCGCAGGGCGTTCACCGCGATGCCGCGGGTCGCCAGCTCGCAGGCCAGCTGGCGGGTGTGGGACTCCAGCGCGCTCTTGGCGGCCGAGACCGCGCCATAGCTGGGCAGCGCCTGGGACGTGCCGGCGCTGGTCATGGCGTACACCTTGGAGCCGCTGCGCAGCAGGCCCGCGGCGACAAGGTCCTGGGTCCAGTAGACGAGGCTGTGGGCCATGACGTCGAGCGTCATCTCCAGCTGCCGCCCGGTGATGGGCTTCTCCCAGCCCTCGCGGCTCAGGAACGGCACCAGGGAGCCGAAGGCGAGCGAGTGGACCAGGATGCGTATCCCGCCGGTGGCGCCGGTGAGTTCGGCGATCTCGGGTATCAGGCTGCCGCGGGTGGCGCGGGCGGCGGCGTTGGCGTTGTGGAAGTGCGCCTCGACCCCGAGGCCGCGTATCTCCTCGACGAGCCCGGCGACCTCCTCGGACCTGGCGGCGGTGTCGAAGTGGACACCGACGACGTTGACGCCCTCGCGGGCCAGTCCGAGTGCGATGGCCCGCCCGATCCCACTGGACGCCCCGAGTACCAGGCACCAGCTTCCCTCGAGTGACTTCAGCACGGTGACTCCTGTGAGTTCTGTGAGCTCTGCGAGTTCTGTTATTTCTGTAGTTCTGTGAGCTATACGAGCTCTACAAGCGGGGCAGGCGACGAGACGAGGCCGAGGCCGACCTGCCCGTGTGCCCCGGCGGCGACGACGAGGGTGCGGCCCCGGCGCGCGGTCACGGCGTGCGCGACCTCAAGCGCCGCGGCGAGCGTCCCGCCGTGCGGCGCTCCGGGCTCCTGGTGTCCGGTCCCGAGCACATCGGCGACCATCGCCGCCGCGGCCCGCGCACCCGCCGAGCCGTCAGTGACGAAGCGGACCTGGGGCGCGGGCTGCGGGCCGGGCGCGGCGCCCGGTCCCGTGCCCGGTTCCGGGAGCAGCTCCGCCACCAGACCCGCTAGCAGCGCGGCAGCCCGTTCACGGCCCGGCCCCGTGGTCAGGGCCTTCGGGGGGATGAACCCCGAGCGGGAGCGGAGGGTGCCATGTACCTGGGCGCCGCGCCCGTGGGCGGCCGAGGCGGGTTCCAGCGCCAGAGCCACCGCGCCCTGTTCTCCGGCGCCCGACGGAAGCGGCTCCTCCGCCGCCGTCAGCAGCAGGCTGCCCGCCCGGTCGGCGGACAGCGCCCGCGCACCGGTCGTCACCGCGTCGAGGGACGCGGTGACCGGTGAGGCAACCGTCAACGCGAGGCCCTTGAGGCCGAGTTCGGCGGCCACCCGGTTGCCGAGTACGTTCACCGCGAAGTAGGGGGCGAGAGCCGGAGACAGTCCATGGGCACCGGGCCCTTCGACGACCGTCTCGTCCATCGTGTCGAGGACCCCGGCCAGCCCGCCGTTGGTGGCGAACACCAGACCGCGCCGGTCGTCGGGAACACCGCCGGGCGCACTGCCGCCGCCGTCGGCCGCCGCCGTGCGCGCCGCGGCGAGTGCGTACTGCGCCGCGGGCGGCAGGTACTTGTAACCGCGCCGCCCGAGCCGCTCCCGGTGGTCGAACCACGCACCGGACCGCGGCCGTCCGCGCTCGGCCGCGCCGGCCTGAGGGCTGTCTCCCCAGGGGGTGACGACACCGATACCGGTGACCGCCAGCGAGCCGTTCATGCCGCTCACGCCGTTCACACCGCCTCCAGCAGAATCGATGCGTTGTTGCCGCCGAATCCATAGGCGTTGACCAGCACCCGCCGAGCGTCGGCGGGAAGCGGTACGGACGCGTCCTGCGGCAGCCACACCGCGCACTCGGGGTCCTGCTCCTTGAGCGGCACGTTCGGCGGGATCTCGCCGTGCCGCAGCACCAGCGCCGCCGCCACCGCACCGAGCGCGGCGGAAGCTCCACCCGCGTGCCCGACCAGGGCCTTCAGGCTGTAGAGCGGAACCTGCCCGGCGCCGTCGCCGAGCACCTGGTGCAGGGCACGGCTCTCCAGTACGTCATTGATCCGGGTGCCGGTGCCGTGCGGCACGACACAGCCGAGGGGCGCGGCGTGCCGCCCGCCGATGGCCCGACGCATCGCCCGGACGATCTGCTCGGCGTTCTCCTCCGGTGCCGTCGGGTGCCCCGCGTCGCAGCTCCATCCGGAGCCGGTCAGCCGCAGTCCGCCGTCCTCCGCGCCCCGGGCCGCCGCGTGCTCCGCGGACTCCAGGACGAGCATCCCGGCCCCCTCGGAGAACACCGTGCCGGCCCGGTCGAGTTCAAAGGGGCGGCACCGCTCGGGATCGACGGCGCCGAGCCGGTTGAAGCAGCCGAGCGCGACCCGCGAGTAGGCGTCCGAGCCGCCGGCCAGCACCACGTCGGCCTCACCGGACCGCACCAGATCGGCGCCAAGACCCAGTGCGTAGCCGCCCGCGGCACAGGCGTTGCCGATGTCCTGCGCCTCGCCGAACACCCCGAGCTCACCGGCCAGTTCGGCGGCGATCCGGAACGGCGGCGCCCAGCCGTCGGCTCCGCCCGGCGCACCACCGCGGCCGCGCTCGTTGGGCCCCGGCTCGCCCATGCAGCTGCCGACCACCACGGCCGTACGCCCCACGGGCAGTGACGCGGCCGCGAGACCCGCGTCCGCGAGCGCCTCGACGGCGGCCGAGCGGGCGAAGGCGACCGCCCGCTCGGCACCGGGTTCCAGGTCGGGCACCAGGCTGATCAGCGGCAGTTCCATCCTCGCGGCGGGGTCCGCCGGCCGGTCCGGCGGCCTGACTGAGGCCGCCGACATGGCCCGCCACAGTGTGTCCGCGCCCGCACCGTGGCAGGTGACGGCGCCGACCCCGGTGACCACGACCTGGGAACTCATGCCACCCGGCCCTCCAGGGCCGCGTTCATCCGGTCGTCGAAGGAGACCAGGCTCCAGTCGCGTCGGTTCTCGATCACCGCGTAGCCGTGGGTGATCCGTCCGGTCGCGGTCTGCACCAGCTCCCCGTCCCGTACGACATAGGTGTCCATCCGGGAGTCGTAGGTGAAGCCCTTGAAGACGTTCTCGACGGTGAGGACGATGTAGAGGTCCTCCTCCATCCTCGCCTCGTCCAGGACGGTGATCCGGGAGTGCGGAACGACCGGGATCCAGTTCTGCTCGTCCAGCAGGGTCTTGATGGAGACACCGCGGTCGGCGACCAGCCGGTCCTTGGCCTCCTCCATCAGGCGCAGATAGCCGGACATCTGCTGGCGCTCGGTGAAGTGGCAGTACCAGTACGGGATACGGAACTTCCAGGCGTACGCGTTGCGGCCCGCGGTCAGCTCCTTGAGCAGGTCGTCCGCGGCCAGGTCGGCCTCCACCGGCTCCGGCTTCCAGCCGGGCACGGCGGCCAGCTTGTCCACCGCGAAAGGCGCCAGCGCGGCCGGCACCGGCTCCCCGCCGCCACCGCGCGGGTCCAGGCGCAGCTGGACCCGTACGGTCGACGTGACGGCCTTGAGCAGGGTCTCGCGCTGCACCTGCAGGGTGACGGCGAAGACCAGCTCGCCGTCCTTGGCCTTGCGGTGCGGCCTGACCTCGGCGATCGCGGTGTCGTCGATGTGGAAGGCGTGCAGGATGCGGGTGTCGATGTCGACGATGTCGGTGCACAGGCCGTACACCTCGTAGACCGTGCCCGGGGCGATGCCCGCCTGGCGCAGATGGTTGAGAACGGCCTCCTCGACGAGGTAGTTGACGTGCTTGAAGCCGATCCAGGTGCAGATGTTGGAGCCCTCGTAGCGGGGGCGTATCTCCAGGGAGCTCGGCTGCTGGAGGGCGAGGACTGCGGCCTCGACAGCAGCGGTATTCGTGGTCACGTCAACTCCGTTGTGTTGAGGGGATGGTGGGGGAAGGGATGGCCGGGAAGCACGCGTGCACGAACGTGTGCACGGCGTCCGCGAAGTCCTGGGGGCGCTCCGCCATGGCGAAGTGCCCGCAGTCCTCGAAGATCCGCAGCCGTGCGTCGGGCAGCGCGGCGGCCAGCGCCCTGGCGTCGTCGGGCGGCGCGGAGAAGTCGTCCGCTCCGGCCACCACGAGCACCGGGAGGCCGAGCGCGGCGACATCCAGGAAGGGGCTGTTCAGATAGGCCTCGAAGAAGCGCAGCCAGCCGTAGGGGCCGACCCGGTCGCGGACCCGCAGCGCCATGTCGCGGCGCAGGTCCTTGCCAAGCCTGCCCTGCGACCCGATGCGCAGGCCCTCTTCGAGAATCCGGTGGAAGCCGTTCAGGTAGTGGGTGGCGGTTTCCCAGGAGAACTGCTCGGGCCGCCTGCGGTGGAAGGGCGCGACCACCACCACGGCACGGGGGCGCGTGGCGGCCGGGCGCCGGGCGAGCGCCTGCAGGGCGAGCGGTGCGGCGAAGGAGTGGGCGAACAGGACGTCCACGCCACCGGGCATGGCGTCCAGCGCCGCGTCCACCCACCGCGCCGGGTCGGGGCGGTGGCTCCAGGTCGGGTCTCCAGCGGCCTCCCAGGGCAACCCGGCCTCCCACCACTCCATTTCGGGCAGGGCGAGCTCCTCGTAGGGGCGCCAGACCGCGGCGCTCCCGGCCAGTCCGTGCAGGGCCAGCCCGCGGACCGGTGCGGCGCCCGGGCGGGCAGGGCGGCGCAAGGTGACGTCGACGAGGGCGGGGCGGTGCGGCGCGTCCGTCTGGACGCCCGGCTGCCCCGGCCCGCCGCCCGGCGCCCCCGGGCGGAAGTCCGCTCCCGAGGCCGGCGAGTGCGGGGTTCTGCTGGGCAACGGCGTCTCGCCGAAGCGCCGCAGGGTGTTGGCGGCGCCGGGTCCCGCGGCCGCGCTCACGCCGCTGCCAGGATCAGGGCGGAGGCCGCGTCGTCGCCGCCCGCGTCACCGGTGCCCGAACTCAGCAGGGCGGCAGCCCCGTCGTCCGCCGTCGCCAGCCAGGCCGTGGCCGCGACCGTCTGCAGGACTCCGAGAGCTCCGGAGGCCGGACCGAACCGGGCGGCGAGGTCCTGGATCTGCGCGGTACCGACCGACACTCCGAGCGCCGGGGCGGGTGCCTCGATCCCCTCGGGATGCTCCGGCACACACCACAGGCCCACGGCCTGGGCGCTGCGGTCACGTACCGAGGCGACGGCCGCGGTGTGGTCACCCCGCCGTGCGTACGGGCCGAGTTCGGCCAGCATGGGCGCACCGCGTCCGGCGGCGGACCGGGCCGACTCGACGACCAGCGCCGCCGCCCCGTCGAAGAGCGTCTCCGACTCGGCGACATGGCGCACCGCCGCGTTGTCGGGTTCCACGCCGACCACCAGCACCCGCTCGACGCGGCCGGCGGCGACCAGCAGTCTGGCCCAGTCGACGGCGTCGATCCCGGAGGCCGGCCCGTTGCACAGCGTCAGGTTGGCGCCGCGCAGGCCGTGGGTGATGGCCAGCCAGGAGGCGACGACATTGCTGGAGGTGGCGGGCAGCAGCATCGGGCTGGTGCCCAGATAGGTGTCATCCGCGATGGTCTGCACGGTCTCGCAGACGGTGTCCACATTCCCGTAGTTGGTGGAGACGACGACCCCGGTGGACTCGCCGGGCAGCAGCGGCTCCCCCTGCTCGTCGACCAGGCCGGCCGCGTGCAGCGCGTCCCGCGCCGCCACCATGGCGAGCTTGGTGGCCCGGTCCTTGTAGCGCAGGCCGCGGCCGGTCAACCGGGTGACGGGGTGCGGGACGTCCTCGTGGCCTTCGGGCAGCGGGGCGAGCAGGTCCGCTGGTCCGGCCACGCCGCGCACGGCGGTACCCAGGCCGGTGATCACGGTACGTTCGGTCACTGGACCGGTCCCCTTCCTTCTGGCGGTGGCGGCTCTGTGGACGCCTCGGCGGGCTGCTCGATCACGGCGACCGCGTTGAGCCCGCCGAAGCCGAACGAATCGATCTGGGCCAGCCGCAGCGGCTGTGCCGGCCGCTCGGCGGTGCCGCGCACCAGCCGGAATCCGGCCACCGCGTCGACGGGGTCGTCGAGGTTCACGGTCGGCGGCACGGTCCCGGTCCGCAGCGCGTCGATGGCCACGACCAGGCTGTGCAGTCCGGAGGCGCCCGCCGTATGGCCGGTCATCGACTTGATGGCGGTCATGTACGGGGACGGGTCGAGCCCGGTGAACACCGACTTGAGCGCGGCCGACTCCGCCTCGTCATTGAGCGGCGTGCCGGTGCCGTGGAGCATCACCAGATCGATGTCGGCGGGCCGCACACCGGCTCTGTCGTGCGCCTCGCGCACGGCGGAGGTGATGCTCTTGGCGTCCGGCGCCGACGGGTGGTACGCGTCGCAGTTGACGGCGACGGAACGCACCCGGGCGTGCACCCGCGCCGCGTCCCCCGGCCCGTCCGCGGCGCGCCGCAGCACGAGGGCTACCGCGCCCTCGCCCTGCAGCATGCCCCGCCTGGCCCGGTCGAAGGGCCGGACCCGGTCCGGCGCCTCGGGGTAGCAGCGGTCGAGCAGCCCGTATGTCGACTCGGTGATGGTGTCGACGCCCGCCACCACGACGGTGTCGGCGGCACCGAGATCGAGCAGGTCCGTGCCGAGTGCGAGGGCGTAGAGCGAGGCGGAGCAGGCGTTGGCGACGGTGTGGGTGTCCGTGGCGCCGAACCTGCGCCGCAGCATGGTGCCGAAGTGCAGGTCACGCGGGTCGAACGGGACACCGTCGCGCCAGGACAGCTCGACCGAGCGCAGCTCGCGCAGGGTGGTGCCGACCAGTACCGGCACCTGCGACAGATCGTCGCCGAGCCCGGCGTCCGCCGCGGCGGCGGCGACGGCCTGCTCCAGCCAGCGGGTGGCCCGCAGCGGCTCGTCCTGGCCGGGTGCCGGGCGGTCGTCGATCTCGTACGCCACCTGGGCGCGGAACTTGTCGCGGTCGTAGCCCCGCAGTTCGGCCAGCCCGCTGCGGCCCTCGCAGAGGGAGGTGAAGATCTCCTCGACGCTGCCGCCCACCGAGGCGACGGCACCCGTACCGGTCACGATCCAGCTCATGCCACGCTCCCGCTCAAGGCGGGCTCGCGGACCCGGTCACGGACCTTGCCGAGGATGAGCACGGCGTTGTTCCCGCCGAAGGCGAGGGCGTTGTTCTGGACGACGTCCAGGTCGGCCGCCACCGCCTCGTTGGGCACGCAGTCCACCCCGCACTCGGGGTCGGTCTCGCGGTGGTTGATGGTCGGTGGGATGAAGCCCTCGGTGAGGGCGAGGGCGCAGGCGGCCGCCGAGACGGCGCTGGCCGCGCCCATGCTGTGGCCGATCATCGACTTGATGGAGACGGTGGGCGGCATGCCCTGCTCGCCGAAGACCTGGCGGATCGCGCCGGCCTCAGTGATGTCATTGGCCTTGGTGCCGGTGCCGTGCGCCGACACGAAGTCGATCTGGTCCGGGCTCACCCCGGAGTTGCGGTGCGCGATGCTGATCGTCCGGGCGATGCTCCCCTGGTCGGGGGCGACCGGGTGGAGCGCGTCGCAGGCCAGTCCGTACCCCAGCACCTCGGCGTAGATCCGGGCCCCCCGGGCGAGCGCCGAGTCGAGGCTCTCCATCAACAGGATGCCCGCGCCCTCGCCGGTGAGGATGCCCTCACGGTCCTTGTCGAAGGGACGGCAGACCTCGGGGGCGATGGTGCCCAGGCGGTAGAAGCCGGTGAAGGTCTTACGGCAGGCGGCGTCGGCACCGCCGCACAGGGCGACGTCGACATCGCCGCTGCGGATGGCGTCGTAGCCGTAGCCGACGGCGTAGTTGCCCGCCGCGCAGGCGGTCGGGATGGTGACCGCCTCCACGTCCTCGAGCTCCAGCTCGCGCACGATGCCGGCCGAGAGCCGCCCGGCCGGCACCCGACGGGCGACGACCGGGTCGTACTCCTCCGGGCCGTGCTCAAGGCCCGCCGCGACCAGTTGGTCGAGGTCCCTGGACTCGCCGTCCGTGGTGCCCACGGACACCAGGGAGCGACGGGCGCGTACGTCGTCGGCGGTGAATCCGGCGTCCGAGACCGCCATCCTGGCCGCGGCCACCGAGAACTGACTGGCGCGGCCCAGCTCCTCCGGGTCCTGCCGGTGAATCCAGTCCGCCGGGTCGAAGTCGGTGACCTCGCAGCCGTTGGCGTGGGCGAACCCTTCCGTGTCGAACGCGGTGATCGGCTTGACCCCGCTGCGGCCCGCACGCAGGCCGGCGGCGAACGCATCGACACCGATGCCGATACTGGTGACTACGCCGAGCCCGGTGATGACCACACGGCGCCCGGACTGTCCTCGCATGTCTGTGTTCATCGAAAGCTCACCCATCTGGCGGTCGGAGCTCCGGATCAGCGCTGGGCGGCTTCGGCGACCACCACGTAGACGCCCTCGAGGTTGACCATGCGGCTGAGCTCGGCCTGGTCGATGGTCACCTTCTGGGTGCGCTCCAGGGCGGCGAGGATCTCGATGGCGCGGAGCGAGTCCGCGTCGTGCTCCTCCTTGAAGAGGCTGGTCTCGGTGACCTCGTCCTCGTCGATCTCCAGAATGTCGCAGACGACCTCCTTGATCTCCTGCTTCTGGGCAGCGTCAAGTCCGGCCGTCAGGTTGGTGCTGGTCATCTCGACTCCAAGAGGGATCGGGGTCGGAGCCTGCTGACTCCGCCATCCGTTCGATGGGTCGAGCGTGGATTCGCCTGCTATACGAGCCCTATACGGCTCCTCCCCGCACCGCGGGGCCTCCTGGGGCCGCGCGGCGGCCAGGGCCTGTCCGGCGGCCGGGTCCTACAGGGCGCCGAGGGTCAGCCAACCGAGCATCACCGCACGGGTGCCGGCCTGGAAGCGGCTGCGTGCGCCGAGGCTGTGCATCAGGTCCGCGGTGATCCGGCGGCTGGTGCGCACGGAGATGCCCAGCTTGCGCGCGACGACCTCGTCGGTCAGCCCCTCCGCCAGCAGCCGCAGCACCGCCCGCTCCTGGCTGGAGAGTTCATCGGACTCCCGGCGCTGCGGCCGGGTGTCCTCCACAGGTGTGGCGTCCTCCCACACCCGGTCGAAGAGTTCACGGAGGGTGGCGATGACCCCCAGTCCGCGCAGCACCAGCGCCCCCGCGGCCGAGACATCGGGGTCCATCGGCAGCACCGCGTACGTGCGGTCGAAGAGCAGCATCCGGGAGGGCAGCGACGCGGTGGTGCGCACCCGGTCCCCATGGGTGGACAACCAGCGCAGATGCTCCACCGTGGACGGGTCGTTGTAGACGCTGTCCAGGTAGATGCTGCGCATCGTGACACCGCGCTCGTAGAGCATGTCGCACAGCGGCTTGCTGGCCTTGCGGCTGGCCTCCGAGTGGCCGCCGCCGGTGGCGAAGGTGAGCAGCTCGCTCTCGCAGCCCTGGGTCAGTTCCTCGATCCGCGCCTGGATCTCCTCGATTCCGGTGAGCCGCTCCACCTCAAGGCGCCGCTGCCGCTGCCGGACGGTCGTGTACTCGTCGACCAGCCTGGCCACCTCGACGCGGCTGTCGGCGATGCGCTGCTGGCGCACCAGCAGGTCGGCCTCCTGTTTGGCGAGCAGCGCCTGCAGGCCGACTTCCGGGTTCACCGGGCGCATCCACCCAGGGTCGTCCCATGTTGGCCGGATCAGATCGAGTCGGACGCATTCGTCGAGTGCCGCATGTACGCGCTCCAGTGACCAGCCAAGGTGCTCCGCCAGGTCCTCGACCCGGAATTCCGGGTGATGGAACATCACTCGGTAGACCTCTGCGGCCTGAGATCCCATACCCAATGGTTCAAGCACACGCCCCCCAATTGACCGAAAGCGCCCCCCGCCCGATGCAGTGATGATCCTACGGATTTACCAGCAAGTAACACGACTGGTTTCAGCCAAGATTCAGGATCGGCCGTCCACATGCCGAGAACCCGCCCCCCTCATGCGGGGCGGGTTCCGTCAGCTCTCCTGGCCCAGGTGCGGCTAGTCCCAGATCGGGTCCCCGATCGGGTCGGGCTCGCTGCCGGTCGGCCTCGGAGCATCCCAGATCGGGTCCACCGCAACGGAGTTGACATCGTCACCCGCAGTGACCGCACTGCTGGCCGTGACCGCGCCAGTGAGACCGGCGACGAGCATCGTGAGACCGACGAATGCGGAGCGCAGTGCGTTGTTCTTCATGAACAATTGACCCTTCGGCAGTTGATTCTCTGCGGATTGATCTATTCCGCCGGACGGCTCCCCCGCCGTCCTTCTGATCTGAATCCTGCCTGGTCACAAGCCTGTTCACCACAGATCAGGATTGTCAGGGAACTGCGCTGGCAGGGAACTGACAGCACAGTGCTCCCCTGTCACTCGGCGCCTCACAAGGCGCTGTAGAAGCGCTAGAGGCCGCTGAACTAAGCCTTTCCGCCATGACCGTGCTTTCGGATCCTCCAGTCGCCCGGCCCGCCACTCCCCCGGCTCCGCCGCCGTCGCTACGCTCCAGAACCGACGAACTCCGTGCCGTGCAGGAAGCTGCCAGCGAGGGCCCAGGACCGCAGGCCACCGAGCGCCAGCACGCCAAGGGAAAGCTGACCGCCCGGGAACGCCTCGCCCTGCTCTTCGACCCCGGCTCCTTCAACGAGGTCGAGCCGCTGCGAAGACATCGCGCCACCGGCTTCGGCCTGGAGCACCGCCGCCCCCACACCGACGGGGTCGTCACCGGCTGGGGAACGGTGGAGGGCCGCACCGTCTTCGCGTACGCCCATGACTTCCGCATCTTCGGCGGCGCGCTGGGCGAAGCGCACGCCGAGAAGATCCACAAACTGATGGACCTCGCCGAGTCGGCGGGCGCCCCCCTGGTCTCCCTCAACGACGGAGCGGGCGCCCGTATCCAGGAAGGGGTCACCGCGCTGGCCGGATACGGCGGGATCTTCCGCCGCAACACCCGCTGCTCCGGGGTGATCCCGCAGATCTCCGTGATGCTCGGCCCCTGCGCGGGCGGCGCCGCCTACTCCCCCGCCCTGACCGACTTCGTCTTCATGGTGCGCGGCACCTCGCAGATGTTCATCACCGGCCCCGACGTGGTCCAGGCGGTGACCGGCGAGAGCATCACCCAGAACGAACTGGGCGGCGCGGATGTACACGGCGCGACCACCGGCGTCGCGGCCTTCGTCCACGACGACGAGGAGAGCTGCCTCGACGAGGTGCGCCACCTGCTGTCCCTGCTGCCGTCCAACAACCGCGAACTGCCCCCGCACGAGCCCACGTCGGACCCGGCGGACCGGCGCACCGCGTCCCTTCTCGACCTGGTCCCGGCCGACCCCACCCGGGCCTACGACGTCACCCAGGTCATCGCCGAGATCGTCGACGACGGGGACTGGACGGAGGTCCACGCCGACTGGGCGCCCAACATCGTCTGCGCCCTGGCCCGCCTTGACGGACAGGTGGTCGGCATCGTCGCGAACCAGCCGACGGCGCTCGCCGGAGTCCTGGACATCGCCGCATCCGAGAAGGCGGCCCGATTCGTGCAGACCTGCGACGCGTTCTCCATCCCCCTGGTCACCCTGCTCGATGTACCGGGCTTTCTGCCGGGCCGCGACCAGGAGCACGGTGGGATCATCCGGCACGGCGCCAAGCTGCTGTACGCCTACTGCAACGCCACGGTCCCGCGCGTTCAGCTGATCCTGCGCAAGGCCTACGGCGGCGCGTACATCGTGATGGACTCCCGCTCCATCGGCGCGGACCTCTCCTTCGCCTGGCCCGCCAACGAGATCGCCGTGATGGGAGCGGAGGGCGCCGCCAATGTGGTGTTCCGCCGCGAGATCGCGGCCGCCGACGATCCCGAGGCCGCCCGGGCGCAGCGCATCAAAGAGTACAAGTCCGAGCTGATGCACCCCTATTACGCCGCCGAGCGCGGCCTGGTCGACGACGTCATCGACCCGGCCGAGACCAGGTCCGTACTGATCCGCTCCCTGGCGATGCTGCGCGCCAAGCGGGCCCCGCTGCCCGAGCGCAAGCACGGGATTCCCCCGCTGTAACGGCATTCCCACCGAACCGAGGAGACGCCATGGCCGAGCAGACCGCCGCACCCCTGCGGGTAGTGCGCGGGAACCCCGAACCTGACGAGATCGCGGCCCTGACCGCGGTACTCGCCCACTTCAGCGCCGCCCGCGCGGCTTCCGACTCCACTGCCACCAGCACCGCCCCCCGCCCCGCCTACTGGCCCGACCCGTCCGGGTACCGGGCACCCGCCGACTGGACGGCCCCAGCACCACGCAGACCGCGTCCCGGCCTCTAGGGGGCGTCCGGCGGGACGCGAGGACTGCTCGGGATGCGATGCGCGGCTCCGGCCAGAGCGCGGAGCCGCGCATCGCTCAGTCGCGGCCGGCCCGCACCGTGCAGCTGTGGAACGCGCCGACGCTGGCCGCGGCCGCGGCCAGCGTGTGCGGCGGTACCGGGACTTCGGTGACCAGCGCGGCGACGGCGGTGCCGGTACTGTCGTCGCGGGCCACCCGCATGGACTCGATCCCCACATCGGCGTCCGCGAGTTCACCCCCGATCTCACCCACCGCACCCGGCCGGTCGGGGTAACGGAACACCGCGAGGTTGCCGTCGAGGGCGAGCTCCAGATCGTGCCCGAACGCCTCGGTGAGCCGGTGCTGTCGGCGCCTGCCCAAGAGAGTGCCCGCGAGGCTCGTCACCGCACCGTCCGCGTGGATGCCACGCAGGCTGAGGACACTGTGGTAGCTCCCCGCATCAGCGGCGCGGGTGAGCCGGACCGTCATACCGTGCTCACGGGCCCGCGACGGAGCGTTGACGAGACCGACCGGATGCCCCGACGGGCCGCTGAGGACTCCCTTCAGCGCGGCCAGCTCCAGTACCCCGGCGGCCTCCTCCTGAGCGAGATCGCCCCGGAGCTGAACCTCCAGCACCTTCGGCACGGACCCCGCGGCGGTGAGGACCGCACCGAGGCGCTCCGCGAGTGCCAGCCACGGCTGGACCTCGGCACTGATCGCGTGCCCATGCATGTTCACCACATTCGGGCCGTACTCGCCCGCGAGCGCCAGCCGTACCGACTCCGCGGCGACCGCACCAGCCCTGTTCGCGGCCTCTTCACTGCGTGCCGCGAGGCCGGGAGTGACCACCACGTTGTCCAGCTCGGTCAGTGCAGTGTCCGCGTACGCCCCGGCCGCGGAGAGGTCGAGGGCCGCCGCGGCCACCCGCCCTTCCTTCAGGGCCGCGTACAGCTCACCGGCGTCGACGACCTCTTCGTGCGAGACACTGACGATGCGTACCCCGGGCTTGACCCGGCTCAGGGCGTCGAAGCCGAGCAGCCCCGCGGTCTCGGCCGTCCTGGGCACATGAACGCTGAGGAAGTCGGCTTCGGCCAGTACCTGGTCCCACGGGACGAGTCGCACCCCGAGGGCGGCAGCACGCTCCGGCGCCGCATGCGGGTCGTACGCCACCACGTCCAGGCCGAACGCCGCCAGGCGCTCCGCCACCAGGGCGCCGACCCGGCCGAGACCGATGACGCCGAGCACCTTGCCGGAGAGTTCCACACCGGAGTAGCGGCTGCGCTGCCAGGCGCCCGCCGACAGCGCCGCGTTCGCCTGTGGGATGTTGCGGGCGACGGCGAGGAGCATGCCCACGGTCAGCTCCGCGGTGCTCAGGGCCTCCGCTTCGGGGGCATCGGTCACCTGGATTCCGCGTTCGGTCGCGGCTTGGGTGTCCAGCTGGTCCACACCGGCACCGGCCCGCGCGATGACCTTCAGCCGCGGGGCGGCGTCGATGGCCTGCCGGTCGAGCACCGGTGTGTCGCCCACCAGCACGGCGTCCGCGTCGGCGAGCGCGGCCAGCAGCGCACCACGGTCC
This sequence comes from Streptomyces sp. E11-3, assembly GCF_046540415.1. Taxonomy (NCBI): domain Bacteria; kingdom Bacillati; phylum Actinomycetota; class Actinomycetes; order Kitasatosporales; family Streptomycetaceae; genus Streptomyces; species Streptomyces sp. E11-3. The sequence goes on from NZ_JAZGRL010000001.1 coordinate 3,652,664, forward strand.
CTGCCGTCACAGTGCCGGACCTCGGCACCGCTCCCGAGCGCGTCCACCGTGCCAGGAGTGAACTCACCTACCAGCAGCACGACATGGGGATGATCATCGGTACGACGGTCAAGGCGCATCGTGCGTTCCCTATGGGTAGGCGTAGGCAGCGGACTCGACACGAGTGTCGAACCAGCCGCCATACCGCCCCTATACGGGAGTCCGGATATGGGAGTCCGGTGGACGCGCTTACTCCTCGCCCTTACTCCTCGCCGCCGAAGCGCTCCTTGTACGACTCCAGGTCCTCTTCCGTGATCTTCGCGAAGAGGACCGGCGGGACCGTGAAGGCCGTACCCGCGGGGACCGAGGACAGGGCGCGCGCGTCGGCCGGGGTGACCCAGGTCGCCGTGTCGTCGGTCAGGGCGAAGGCCGAGCGCATCGCCGCGGCCGAGGCCGGGATGAAGGGCTCGGAGACCACCGCGTAGAGGTGGATGAGGTTCATCGCCGTGCGGAGGGTGAGGGCCGCGGCCTCCGGGTCGGTCTTGATCTCCAGCCAGGGGGCCTTCTCCTCCAGGTACGAGTTGCCCGCGGACCACAGCGCGCGCAGGGCCGCCGCGGCCTTGCGGAACTGGAGGGCGTCCATGTGGGACTCGTACTCGGCGAGCAGCGTCGCGATCTCCGTGCCCAGCTTCTGCTCCGCCTCGCCCGCTTCCTTGCCCGCCGGTACGTCGTCGCCGAAGCGCTTGCGGGAGAAGGACAGGACGCGGTTGACGAAGTTGCCGAGGGTGTCGGCGAGGTCCTTGTTGACCGTGGCCGAGAAGTGCTCCCAGGAGAAGGACGAGTCGTCCGACTCGGGGGCGTTGGCCACCAGGAAGTAGCGCCAGTAGTCGGCGGGCAGCAGCTCCAGGGCCGCGTCCGTGAAGACGCCGCGCTTCTGCGACGTGGAGAACTTGCCGCCGTAGTACGTCAGCCAGTTGAAGGCCTTGAGGTAGTCGACCTTCTTCCAGGGCTCACGGGTGCCCAGCTGCGTCGCCGGGAACATCACCGAGTGGAACGGGACGTTGTCCTTGGCCATGAACTCCGTGTACCGGACGTCCGCCGCGCCCGCGCTCTCGTCCCACCAGGACTTCCAGTCGCGGCTGGCCGGGTCCTGGTCGGACCACTCCTTCGTGGCGCCGATGTACTCGATCGGCGCGTCGAACCATACGTAGAAGACCTTGCCATCGGCCGCCAGGTCCGGCCATACGTCGGCCGGGACCGGCACGCCCCAGTCCAGGTCACGGGTGATCGCGCGGTCGTGCAGCCCCTCGGTCAGCCACTTGCGGGCGATCGAGGACGCGAGGTGCGGCCACTCCTCGCCGACGGCGTCGATGAAGCCCTCGACCTCGTGCTGCAGCTTGGACTGGAGGAGGAAGAGGTGCTTGGTCTCGCGGACCTCCAGGTCACTGCTGCCGCTGATCGCCGAGCGGGCGTCAATCAGGTCGGTCGGGTCCAGGACCCGGGTGCAGTTCTCGCACTGGTCGCCGCGGGCCTTGTCGTAGCCGCAGTGCGGACACGTACCGACGATGTAGCGGTCCGGCAGGAAGCGCGCGTCGGCGTTCGAGTAGACCTGGCGGATCGCCCGCTCCTCGATGAAGCCGTTCTCGTGCAGCTTGCGGGCGAAGTGCTGGGTCAGCTCGACGTTCTGCGGGGACGAGCTGCGGCCGAAGTAGTCGAAGCGCAGCCCGAAGCCGTCGTACACGGCCTTCTGAGCGTCGTGCTGCTCGGCGCAGAACGCGTCGACCGGCAGGCCCGCCTCCTTGGCGGCCAGCTCGGCGGGGGTGCCGTGCTCGTCCGTCGCGCAGATGTACAGCACATCCTGGCCGCGCTGGCGGAGGTACCTGGCGTACACGTCCGCAGGGAGCATGGACCCCACCATGTTGCCCAGGTGCTTGATCCCGTTGATGTACGGAAGGGCGCTGGTGATGAGGTGTCGAGCCATTGCAGGCTGCTCCCAAGTCGCTACGTGGAGTGATCAATTGGTCTACGGAACGTCAATATCGTATCCGACTGACCGGGGGAGCCTGTTCGGCATTTCGGTGGGTGGACGGCGGCGCCCCCGCGTGGCACGGAGGCGCCGCCGTGCGCCTTACGGGCGCCAGGTCGCGAGGAGGCCCTCATAGAGCTCGGTGTCGGTGAGCTCGCCTGGGACCGGGCCCGCGTGGAAGAACGCGGCGTTGTCGGCCTTGTCGTCCGTGTGCAGCTTGCGGAGGTAGTCGAAGGCCTTGGCCTCGTGCTCCCCGAAGGCCACGAACTGCCAGAAGATGCTGCTGTGGTCCTTCGCCGCGGCGGTGAGGGCTTGGGTCGCGGCCGTCTTCGACTCGGGGGCGCCGTCCGTCTGGAAGACGACCAGGGCCGGGCGCTTCGGGTCGGCCGACTTCTTGTGCAGCGCGATGACCTCGGCTACGGCGCGGTCGTAGTTGGTACGGCCCATCCGGCCGAGCCCGGCGTGCAGCTCGTCGATCCGGCCCTCGTGCTCGGCGAGGGTGAGGGTGCCGGTGCCGTCGACCTCGGTCGAGAAGAAGACGACCTGGACGGTCGCGTCCTCGTCCGTGTGCGCGGCGAGTGCGAGTACCTGCTCGCCCAGGTTCTGCGCGCTGCCGTCCTTGTAGTACGGGCGCATCGACCCGGACCGGTCGAGTACGAGGTACACGGCGGCACGGGTCCCGGCCAGGCCCTGCTTCTCGAGTACGGCACCGGCCGCTTCGTAGGCGACGACGAGCCCGGGGGCTCCGCTCCGGAGACTGTCGAGGGAGTGGGCGGCGGGGGAGGGAGAG
>NZ_JAZGRL010000001.1:3655529-3727381 GCF_046540415.1 Streptomyces sp. E11-3
CCGCGTCGCCGCGTGACTCCTTGGCGGGGCCCGGCACCGAGACGGACTCCGCAGCCGCGGAATCCGACGTCACGGCCGAGGCAGACGTCGAGCCAGACGTCGAAGCCGAGGCAGACGTCGAAGCCGAAGGCTCCGCCTCCTGCCGAGCCTCCGGCACGGCCCCGGCGGCGCCCGCTTCGTCGCGCCCCTTGCGGGACCGCCCAAACGCGTTCCGCAGGAGATCCAGAATGCCCATGTGCGCAACCCTTCGCGTGAGTTGATTCCGTAATCCCTGGCCAGGGCGGACACGTAAGGTTAGCCGCCGCGTTCCGCGATCTTGGGGAGGGTCGGCCGGTCCCGGCCGCCCGTCACCCCAGCAGCCCGCCCCGAACGTCAACCCGGCGCGGACGCAGCGCACACCGCGCGCGGCACCGGCGCCAACTTACCTCCGTGCGCCGGGGGTTCACCTCGGGTTCACCCACCAGCCGCCGACCTGCACACATGCCCCTCTAACGTCACCGCCGGAACATTCCGACACGGTGTCGGCGCAGGGTGCGCCGAAGAAGGCTCAACGGGGCCCAGCAAGGCCCGTATCCCTTATGGAGAGAAACGTGCGCAAACTGCTGCCGCTCATCAGCTCGCACCCGGGTGGACGCTCCGCCCTGACCTGCCGCTACCGCTGCGGAGACGCCTGCTTCCAGGAAGTGCCGAACACCAGCGACAACGAGTACGTCGGCGATGTCATGGCCGGCGCCCTGTCCCGCAGGTCGATGATGCGCGCCGCCGCCGTGGTGACCGTCGCCACCGCGGCCGGTACCGCCGCGCTCGCCTCCCCCGGCATGGCCACCCAGGCCGCAGCCGCCACGGCGGACCGCCACCACCCCGGCCGCCCCGGCCGCCCCACCTCCAAGGCCGCCCGCGGCCTGCGCTTCGACGCCGTCGCCCCCAACACCGCCGACCAGGTCACCATCCCCACCGGCTACGAGCAGAACGTCGTGATCCGCTGGGGCGAACCGATCCTGCGCGGCGCCCCCGCCTTCGACCCGGAGAACCAGACCGCGAAGGCCCAGGCCGGTCAGTTCGGCTACAACAACGACTTCCTGGCACTGCTGCCGTACGGCCACGGCCGCCAGCTCCTCGTCGCCAACCACGAGTACACGGACGAGGAGCTGATGTTCGCCGGGTACGACTCCGACAACCCGACCCGCGAGCAGGTCGAGATCGCCTGGGCCGCGCACGGCCTGTCGGTCGTCGCCGTGCAGGAGGAGCGCAGGACCGGCAAGCTCACGCCCGTACAGCGCCACCACGTCAACCGCCGCCTCACCGCCACCAGCGAGTTCCGCGTCGCGGGCCCCGCCGCCGGCAGCGACCTGCTGAAGACCTCCGCCGACCCGACCGGCACCAAGGTGCTGGGCACCCTCAACAACTGCGCGGGCGGCACCACCCCGTGGGGCACCACGCTGCACGGCGAGGAGAACTTCAACCAGTACTTTGCCAACGGCTCCAGTGACACGGACAAGCGCTACGGCCTGCCCACCGGCGCCTCCGGCCGCAAGTGGGAGCGGTTCGACGACCGCTTCGACGTGGCCAAGGAGCCGAACGAGCCGCACCGCTTCGGCTATGTCGTCGAGCTCGACCCGTACGACCCGGAGTCGACCCCGGTCAAGCAGACCGCACTCGGCCGCTTCAAGCACGAGGGCGCGACCGCGACGCTGACCCGCGACGGCCGCCCGGTCCTCTACAGCGGCGACGACGAACGCTTTGACTACTTCTACAAGTTCGTCTCCTCGAAGCGGATGAAGCGCGGCAAGAGCCGGCACGCCCGCGCGCACAACCTCACGCTCCTCGAAGAGGGCACGCTCTACGTCGCCAAGCTGACCGGCGACTCCCCGGCCGAGCAGATCGACGGCACCGGCGCCCTGCCCAGCGACGGCGAGTTCGACGGCAGCGGCGTCTGGATCCCGCTGGCCACCGCGGGCCCGAACGGCGCCGTCTCGCACGTCGAGGGCATGACCGCCGAGGAGGTGTTCGTCTTCACCCGGCTCGCCGGTGACAAGGCGGGCGCCACCAAGATGGACCGCCCCGAGGACGTCGAGCCCTCGCCGCGCACCGGCAAGGTGTACGTCGCGCTGACCAACAACACCAAGCGCGGCACCGAGGGCCAGGCCCCCGCCGACGAGGCCAACCCGCGCAACCAGAACAAGCACGGGCAGGTACTCGAACTCACCGAGCACTGGCACAACCCGGCCAGCACCAAGTTCGCCTGGTCGCTGTTCCTGGTCGCGGGCGACCCGGAGGACCCGTCCACGTACTTCGCGGGCTTCCCGAAGGACCAGGTCAGCCCGATCTCCTGCCCGGACAACGTGGCGTTCGACCCGTACGGCAACCTGTGGATCTCCACCGACGGCAACAAGCTGGGCAGCCACGACGGCCTGTTCGGCGTCGCCACGCACGGCGCGCGGCGCGGTGAGCTCAAGCAGTTCCTGACCGTCCCGGCCGGTGCCGAGACCTGCGGCCCGATCGTCCAGGACCGCCGGGTGCTGGTCGCGGTGCAGCACCCGGGCGAGGTCGACGGGGCGACGGTGGAGAACCCGGCGTCGGCGTGGCCGGACGGACCCGGGAAGCACGTCCGCCCGTCGGTGGTCGCGGTCTGGCGCAAGGACGGCCGGAACATCGGCTGCTGACCGACGCGCTGAACCGACGCACTGAGGGGCGGCACCCCGCACGGGTGCCGCCCCTCGCTCGTCTCAGACCCGGGGGCGCGTCAGCCCTCGCCATCGGTGCGACGTCGGCGCAGCATCGCGAACCCGAGGCCCGCGGCGCCCGCTGCGGCCATGCCGCCACCCGCGGCGACCATTGCGGTGTCGGGCGCCTTCTCGACTCCCTCGGCCCCGGCCTTGACGCCGCCCTTCGGGACGACGTGGCCCTGCGGGGTCTTGTTCCCGGCCTTGTCGTGCGTCTTGCTCTGAGTCTTCTTGCTCTGAGTCTTCTTGTTCTGCTTCTTGTTGTCCTGCTTCTTGCCGCCACCCTCGACCCAGCCCTTCATAGTGCCGTCGGGGTTCAGCACGAAGTGGGCGCCGTTGTGCTGGCCGTAGGCGGCCTTGATACCCGACTGCGTGAGGGTGTCCCAGAGGATCACCTTGTTCGACGCGGTGTCCTTGCCCCACATCTCGGCCTCGTAGCCGCTCTTGGTCTTGAAGACCTTGGCGTCGAAGCCGGAACCGCCGAGGTTCTTGTACGTGCGGACGTACGTGCGCTTGCTGGTGTCCGGCTTCTCGCCGCCGCTCTTCTGCCCGACCGACTCACGGACCGTCTCGCCCTGGTCCTGGTGGGTGTCCGGGGCGGTCGGCGAGTCGGCCGACGCTATGCCGACCGGGAGGGCGAGCGTGGCGGCGATGACACCGGTGGCGATCGCGGCGGAACGAACGGTACGACGGGTGGCACGCATGATGATGACCTTCTGGTAGCGGGACTTTCCCTGTCTGCGCCCCTTTGCAGCGGCGACATCAATCAAGCTACGGAGGTCATGTTGGGGTCATACGTAGGTGACGTAACGGCTCCCGGCAGGGCCGCGCACGAGTACGTAAACGGACCAATGAGGACTAAGGTCCCGCCTCGGCCGGGTCAGGCGGCCCTGTCGCTCCTCGTTCGCAAGAGCCAATCCCGATACGCCGTCGCCTGCTGAGCCGCCTCCCGGTACGCCGCTTCGAGATCCCCGTACACCCCGTCGAGCTCCGCCTCCGTACGGGCCGCGAGCAGCAGCCGTACGCCCAGCGGGTCGCCCTCCAGCGGCCGGATCGCCATGTCGGGACGCGCGCGCGAGGTCGGCTGGCAGACCGTGACCACCTCGCCGGTGGCGACCAGCGTCGCCGCGGTGAGGTAATCCCCGTGCAGCACACAGGGGTTGAGCCCGGCGGCGCGCAGCACCCGCAGCAGCCCGTCCCGTTCGCCGTCCACGGTCGGGTCGACCATCCACTGCTCGCCCGCCAGCTCCGCGAGCCGTACGGCAGGGCGTCGGGCGGCCGGATGGTCCACGGGCAGCGAGACGAACTGCGGTTCGCGGTCCATCAGGACCCGCAGCCGCAGGCCCTCCGGCGTCCGCAGCGGGCACCCCTCCACCTGGTGGACGAAGGCGACGTCGAGGTGACCGTCGGCGACCTGCCGCAACAGGGCGTTCGCCGAGACGTCCATCTGCAGGGATACGTCCGTGCCTGGCCTGGGCGCGCCCCCGGCGTCCGCGAGCCGGATCCGCAGCCGCCGCAGCCACCCCGGCAGCGCGCGGCTGGCCGTGGAGCCGATCCGCAGCCGCGGCCCACCGGTCCTGGCGGCCGCCGCCCTGGCCTCGGTCACCAGCTCCCGCATCTCCGTGACCAGCGGGCGGGCCCGACTGAGCAGCACCAGGCCGAGCGGTGTCGGTCGGCACCCGGTGCGCTCGCGGGCGAACAGACGGCCACCGAGCGCCCCCTCGATACGGCGGAGCTGGGTGGTCAACGTAGGCTGGCTGACGCCCAGTTGGCGCGCGGCCTTGTGCAGGCTGCCGGTGTCGGCGATGGCGCAGACCGCACGGAGGTGCCTCACCTCAAGCTCCATGACGGTTGAGCGTAGAACCAGCCCAGCGATCACACCAGACGCCGAAATCCCGCCAGAGCAAGGCCGGTTGGCCAGCCGATAGCCCGGAGCTATCGGCATCTGCCATCTCCGCACGGGACTCCCGCTCCCCGACACTCTCGGTTAACCACTCGCCCCACACGAGTAGGAGCCCCCACATGAGACTTTCCCGACCGCTGCTCCCCGCCGTCCTCGGCCTGGGTCTGGCCATCGGCGCACTGAGCGCGGCCCCGGCCGCCGCCGCCACGGCGCCGCTGGCAGACCCGGCGTCCTCGCCCTCATCCTCGTCCACGTACGCCCAGTACGCGGGCTCCGCCGAGGACGCCGCCGCCAACAAGGCCTTCTTCGAGGCCGTCCTGAAGTCCGTGGCCGAGAAGCGCGCCGCGAACCCCGGCGCCCAGCAGGTCACCGTCACCTACAGCGCGGCCAATGCGCCCAGCTTCCGACAGCAGATAGCCAGCAGCACCCAGATCTGGAACAGCTCCGTCTCCAACGTCAAGCTCCAGGAAGGCTCGAACCCCGACTTCCGGTACTACGAGGGGAACGACTCGCGGGGCTCGTACGCCTACACGGACGGCCACGGCCGTGGCTACATCTTCCTGGACTACAGGCAGAACCAGATCTACAACTCCACCCGCGTCACCGCGCACGAGACCGGCCATGTCCTGGGCCTGCCCGACCACTACCAGGGCCCGTGCAGCGAGCTGATGTCCGGCGGCGGCCCTGGCCCGTCCTGCACCAACGCGTACCCGAACGCCCCCGAGCGCTCCCGCGTCGAGCAGCTCTGGGCCAACGGCCTGGCGACCGCGATGAAGAACGCGGCCTAAGAGCGGCCTAAGAGAGGTTGCCCAGCTGGGGCCCGGGGACGACGGTCTCCGGGCCCCTGCTCTGTCAGAGGGCGCGGAGGGTGTACAGGTTGCTGCGGTACCCGTTGATGTTGCAGCTGTACGTGGCACGCGTGCTGGTGTACGTGAAGCCGGCCGGAACGGTGCACGCCCGCAGACCGTCCCTGGGCGTGGCCAGGGCGTACTCCGTGCCGCGATACCCGTTGATGTTGCAGCTGTACGTCGTGCGCGTACCCGTGTACGTGAAACCGGCCGGGACGGTACACGTCCGCAGACCGTCCCTGGGCGTGGCCAGGGCGTACTCCGTGCCGCGATACCCGTTGATGTTGCAGCTGTACGTCGTACGCGTACCCGTGTACGTGAAACCAGCGGGAACGGTGCACGCCCGCAGACCGTCCGAGGGCTGCTGGACGTAGTACTGGGTGCTGCGGTAGCCGCTGGAGTTGCAGCTGTACGTGGCACGCGTGCCGGTGTACGTGTAGCCGGGCGGGACGGTGCAGGACCAGAAGGCCGCCGAGGCGGACGTCGTACCGCTGTCAGCTGCCGGGGCGGCGGTCGCGGCGCTCGCGGTGGGCACGAGCGCGGTGGCCGACATGAGGGCGGCGGTACCGGCGCCGAGCAGCAGGGCACGCAGCTTCGATCGCAGCATAGGTGGGGCACTCCTTGGGTCGGTCGTCCTTCAGACGTCGGGCAGAACCAACGGGTGGAGGGACCGGCCGGAGGTCTGACCCGTACTTCGGCCGCCGCAGAGCGCGCCCCGAATCCTGGCAGCGGCCCGCCGCACCCGGCAAGACACCCGGTGCCACCGCCCGCCCACTTTCAGCCAACCGCCAAACTCCTGCCCACGCCACGCTCAGCGCGTCGGCGTGGCCACCGCGCGTACGTGGCGTATGAGGGCGGCGAGCCCGGACCGGGTGGGCGAGAGGACCTGGTCCGGGTTTTCGCTTTCGCGCAGGAGCAACTCGTTGTCGTTTCCTGCGACTTCAACGCATTCGTTGCCTGCCGCACCGCCGGAGAACGTGGATTTCTGCCACCGGATCACGCCTACAGCTCCTTCGACAGACGGTGGATAAAGTCCCGCGACCGGGCTGGGTCAAGGGACGCTGACTCCACCTTACGGAAGAGTGTTCGCATGACGTGAAGTTGTGCCGAGGCATCCAGGAAGGCCGATCCATACGGGGTGTCCCGCTGCACGGTGTCCAACGCAGTCACCGGACCTCCCACGTAGAGCAGTGACGAACTGGCTCCGGCAAATCCGTCGACATCGAACGGGATCACCCGCAGCGAGACGTTCGGGCGCTCCGACTGAAGCAACAGCTTGTCGAGCTGGGCACGGGCTACCTGTTGGTCCGCGACACGGGTACGAAGAACGGACTCGTGCAGGACCGCCTCGTACGGAACCAGGTCTTCCCGCGAGAGGACCTGCTGGCGATGCATGCGACACGCAACCCACAGATCCAGCTCGCCATCCGGGAGCGGTGGAACCCAGTACCCGAACACCGCCCGCGCGTACTCCTCGGTCTGAAGCAGCCCCGGTACGTGGGCAGTCGCGACCACCTGAATGGCACGCGCATGATGCTCCAGTTCCGCCAAGTCCATGAACTCAGGCGGGAGCACGTTTCGGTACTCCTCCCACCACCCTTGCGTACGGTCCGTCGCCATCTCCACCAGCGCGTCGACGAGCTCGGGGTCGGCACATGCGTAGTGCACCGCAAGTCTGCGTACGCGTTCGCCACTGACCCCCGCGTTGCCCGCTTCGACCTGACTCATCTGAGCCGGACTCGTTCCCAGGAACGCGGCCGCCTGCCGGGAACTGAGCCCTGCCGCCTCCCGCAGTTTGCGCAGCTCGACACCTAGCCGCACCTGGCGAGCGGTCGGCTGAATCCTGGCAACCATGCGCCCCCACTTCTCCAACAGATCTTTTGTCGCACCGAGTTGAACGACCCGATCGGGTGCCAGATTACGCGAACGCCTTGCGTCGGCGAAACATTTACCTCTACGTTCAGTAGCGCGACGCACACGCTGCGAAACGCCGGGCTCCCGGAAGCGCACCGCCCCGTCACGCCACGACGGCCGCGACACTGCCACCGCCCGACAACTCCGCAGTGCACCCCAACTCCCCCTCCCTGACCAGGAGTCACGCATGCCTATGCCCGGAACCGGAGACCCCGCCGAACCCTGGACGTACACCCTCTCCATCCCCAACGACCCCCGCGCGGTCACCATCGCCCGCCGCATCCTCCGCCTGATCCTCACCCTGCACGGCCTGCCGCAGCTCACAGAAGCCGCCGAGCTCGTGGCAACGGAGCTGGTCACGAACGCCGTGCGGCACACCAAGGGCCCGGCGACCCTGACCCTCCGCTGGTCCGCGCCGATCCTGCGCATCGCGGTCTGGGACAACGACCCCAGACCCCCGACCCCGGCGCCGCCCCTGGCCGCCGCCGCGCCGATCCCCACCCCGACCTCGGGTCGAGGCCTCGCCCTCGTAGAGGAGTGCACGGATAACTGGGGCTGGTACGCCCCGGGCGGCCAACTCAAGCCCACCGTCGGCAAGTTCGTCTNCCGGCGCCGCCCCTGGCCGCCGCCGCGCCGATCCCCACCCCGACCTCGGGTCGAGGCCTCGCCCTCGTAGAGGAGTGCACGGATAACTGGGGCTGGTACGCCCCGGGCGGCCAACTCAAGCCCACCGTCGGCAAGTTCGTCTGGTGCGAGCTGACCCAGGCTGCCTGAACGGTTCTTCGCCCCTCGAACGGGTGATCCCGCTCGAACATCCGGGCTTCCAGCCCGCCGACCTGCATAGGTTCCAAATATGGTCACATCAGCCCACGAGGGCTTGCACCGCATCTTCCAGGAGCGGCCCGAGATCCTCACCCCCGTCTTCGCGGTGCTGGGCATCGAGTTGCCCCAGAAGGCAACTGTTGCCGTACTTACCCCCGACGTGACGGAGACCAAGCCTCTGGAGCGCCGTGTAGACACCGTGATGCGCATTGGCCCGTCCGACGGAGACGACTTCTTACTCGCGATCGAGTCACAGACGGCCCGTAAGCCGGACAAGGAGTCAAGCTGGCCGTACTACGTCGCCTACCTCCAGTCCAAGTACCGCCTGCCTGTCCTGCTGCTCGTGGTCTGCCAGGACCCGTCCACCGCGAAGTGGGCGACCGGGCCCTTCGACTGCGGGACCCGGGGCTGGACGACACAACGTACGTCGCCCCTGGTCGCAGGGCCGCACAATCTTCCGGTGATCACCGATCAGCGGACTGCGGCAGCGAAGCCTGGGCTGGCAGCGATCGCCGCTGTGGCACACGCCAACAGCCCGGACAGCGACGCCATACTGGAAGCCTTGGGCCGCGCCCTTCAGGGGATCGACGGAGAGGCCGCCGACTACTTCAACGAGTTCCTGGAAGTCAACCTGGGGAAGACCCCAGCGGGAGACAACTGGAGGAGAATCATGAGCTTCGTCAGCTACTACCCAGGCCAGGGCACGGTCCGCGAGACCGCATACCTTGAGGGCAAGTCTGAGGGCAAAGTCGAGGGCAAAGTCGAAGGCGAGGCCGAGTCCGTCCTTCTCGTCCTGGAAGAGCGTGACATCCCCGTTCCCGACGCCGCACGGGAGCGCATTCTGACCTGCACCGAGCCTGACGTCCTCAACCTCTGGCTCCGCCGAGCGGTCCGCGCGCAGAGCATCGACGACGTCTTCGCCGACGACGTAGAACTCGGCGGTGACTGATGGGGGTCGTCTCCTACTTCCCCGGCCGCCGAACCGTACGTGAGACGGCATACCTTGAGGGTTGGCTGGCAGGCTGGGAGAAGGGCACTCCTGCCGGAGCCCCACCACGGCTTGTCGCCGCGTGGCGAGCTGAGGCGGTGCTGTACGTGCTTCGGCAGCGCCGCATCCCGGTGCCCCCATGGGCACTGCTGCGCATCACCGAGTGCGCGGACCCTGAAGAGCAGGGCCGCTGGATGGAGACCGCCGTCCTCTGCGACACGGTTGACGACCTCTTCAACCCGCACTGGTCCGGACCGCCTGACGACGTACCCCCAGATGAAGACGTACCCCCGGATACGGCCGCTTCCCCAGCGTGGCCCTGACCGCGCGAGAAGGGCCCGGAACCGTACTTCGGTTCCGGGCCCTTCCCTCACGTACTGACTACTCGCCGGACGACGGCTTCGCCACCGGCTTGCGCAGCGCGATGTTCAGCTCCCGCAGCCGCGACTCGTCCAGCTCCGTCGGCGCGCCCATCATCAGGTCCTGCGCGTTCTGGTTGAGCGGGAAGGCGATGGTCTCGCGGATGTTCGGCTCGTCGGCGAGCAGCATCACGATGCGGTCCACGCCCGGGGCGATCCCGCCGTGCGGCGGCGCGCCGAAGCGGAACGCGCGGAGCATGCCCGCGAACTCGTGCTCGACGGTGTCACGGTCGTAGCCCGCGATCTCGAAGGCCTTGAGCATGATCTCGGGCTCGTGGTTCCGGATCGCGCCCGACGACAGCTCGATGCCGTTGCAGACGATGTCGTACTGCCAGGCCAGGATGTCCAGCGGGTCCTTCTCCTCCAGGTCGGCCATGCCGCCCTGAGGCATCGAGAAGGGGTTGTGCGAGAAGTCGATCTTGCCGGTCTCCTCGTCCTTCTCGTACATCGGGAAGTCCACGATCCAGCAGAAGCGGAAGACGCCTTCCTCGAAGTGGCCGGAGCGCTTGGCGGCCTCGACCCGGACCGCGCCCATGATCTTGGAGACCTCGTCGAAGTCACCGGCTCCGAAGAACACCGCGTGACCGGCCGCGAGGCCGAGGCGCTTGGTGAGCACCTTGACGTTCTCATCCGTAAGGAACTTGGCGATCGGGCCGGTGAGCGAGCCGTCCTCGGCGACGCGGACCCAGGCCAGGCCCTTCGCGCCCTGCTCGACCGCGTAGTCGCCGAGGCCGTCGAAGAACTTGCGGGACTGCCCAGCCACATCCGGGACCGGCAGGGCACGGACGTGCTTGCCCGCGAAGGCCTTGAACTCCGAGTCGGCGAAGACGTCGGTGATGTCGACGAGTTCGAGCTGGGCGCGCAGGTCGGGCTTGTCGTTGCCGTACTTGAGCATCGACTCGCGGAACGGGATGCGCGGGAAGGGTGAAGTGACGTGGCGGCCGCCGCCGAACTCCTCGAACAGCTCGGTCATCAGCTGCTCGATCGGCTGGAAGACGTCCTCCTGCTCGACGAAGCTCATCTCGACGTCGAGCTGGTAGAACTCGCCCGGCGAGCGGTCCGCGCGGGCGTCCTCGTCGCGGAAGCAGGGCGCGATCTGGAAGTACCGGTCGAAGCCGGAGATCATCAGCAGCTGCTTGAACTGCTGCGGGGCCTGCGGCAGCGCGTAGAACTTGCCGGGGTTCAGGCGCGACGGCACCACGAAGTCGCGGGCGCCCTCGGGGGACGTCGCCGTCAGGATCGGGGTGGCCATCTCGTTGAAGCCGAGTGCGGTCATCTTGTGGCGGATCGCTGAGATGACGGCCGTACGCAGCATGATGTTGCGGTGCATGCGCTCGCGGCGCAGGTCCAGGAAGCGGTACTCCAGGCGGCGCTCCTCGCCGACCCCGTCATCCTGGTTGATCTGGAACGGCAGCTGCTGGGCCGCGCCGAGCACCTCGACCTCGGAGACCTCGACCTCGATCTCGCCGGTGGCGAGCTCGGCGTTGACGTTCTCGGCGCCGCGCGAGATCACCTTGCCGTCGATGCGGACGACCGTCTCCTTGGAGAGCTTGTCGAGGGCGTCGAACGCGTCGGTGTTCGGGCGGGCGACCAGCTGGACGATGCCGTGGTGGTCACGGAGATCGATGAAGAGGATGCCGCCCAGGTCTCGGCGATTGTGCAGCCAGCCGCTCAGCCGGACCTCGGCGCCGAGGGCGGAGGCGCGGAGCTCGCCGCAGGTGTGGGACCTGTACCGGTGCATCGTTCATCCAATTCTTCGCGTCATTCTTCGCGAGACAGGCGGGAATCAACCACCCCAGGTTACCGTCCGGCCCCTGCCCTCTTGGTTGGCACAAACATGTCACTACGGTTGCTTGGTGCGGGCCGCGCTATGGGCTGCGCTGCGGGCGTGCTGTGGGCCGTGCTGCGGGCCTCCGTCGGGCCACCGACACCGGCCTCGGTGGCGGCATTCCGGCGAACCTTCCTAAAGTGAAGCAATGCGTACCGACGACCGGGGTTCCCTGCCCCCCGTGGGGAACATCCTGGCCGCCATCGCGACCGGCCTGTGGCGCTGGGACAACGCCACAGGGCTGGTCACCCTCGACGCCGAGGCGGCCAGGCTGCTCGGCATTCCCACGGCGCCCGCGGCCCCCGGTACCTCCGGTGCCTCCGGTACCTCCGGTGTCCCCAGCGCCTCCGGTGCCCCCGGTGCCCCCGAGACCGTCGTCACCCTCACCGAGGCCGGGATCCGCTCCCGTTTCCACGCCGTGGACTGGAACGAGATACACGGCATCGTCCAGCTGGCCGTCGCCGAGGGCACCCTCGCCGAAGCCCGGCTGCGCGTCATGGACGAGCAGGGCCGGGTGCTGCGGGTCATCCGCAGCCGGTCCAAGCCGGTCATCAACGGCACCGAGTACGAGCTGATCGGCACCCTGCAGGAAGTCAGCGAGATCCCCGCCACCGCCGCCCGCACCCCGGTGACCGGCGACTGGCGGCGCTCCCGCGAGGCGTTCCTGCTGGACGCGGGGCGGGCGCTGGCCGAGGCGCGCTCGACGGCCGAGGTGCTGCGGGTCGCCAGCGGTCTGTCGATGCCCGGGTTCTCACCCGACGGTCTTGGCGTCTTCGGGGTCGAGGGCGACCGGCTCACCGTCATCGGGCACCACGGGCACTCGCCGGGCGACGAGGACCCGTTCCTGGACATGCCCCTGGAGACCGCCTATCCGGCGTCCGACGTGGTACGCACCGGACGGGCCGTCTATCTGACGACCCCCGAGGAGTACAAGCTCCGCTACCCCACCACCTGGCCGCTCGCCGAGCGCTTCGGCCGCCAGTCCTGGGCCTTTCTGCCGCTGGTCGTCGCGGGCCGCACTATCGGCGCCTGGATGGCGGCGTTCACCTATCCCGTCTCCTTCACCCCGGACGAGCGCTCCGTGCTGACCACGGTGGCCCGGATGCTGGCGCAGGCCCTCTCGCGGGCCGGGGTCGCCGAGTCCGAGCGCGAGCTGACCGAGGGGCTGCAGCGGTCGATGATGCCCGCGCTCGGCCCCGAGATACCCGGGATGTCGGTCGCCGCGCGGTACGTACCGACCGGGGGCGGGCTCCAGGTCGGCGGCGACTGGTACGACATGATCCCGCTGCCGTCCGGGCGGTACGCGTTCGTCATCGGCGACGTCCAGGGCCATGACGTACGGGCCGCGGGGCTGATGGGACAACTGCGGATCGCCCTGCGCGCGTACGCGTCCGAGGGGCACCGGCCCGATGCCGTGCTCTCGCGTGCCACCCGCTTCCTGTCCGGCATCACCGACTCCGTCACCTACGGGTCCACCGGCGGGCCCGACGCCTCCGCCGACGTCGCCGATCCGCGCTTCGCGACCTGCCTGTACGTCGAGGCCGACCCGGAGTCCGGAACCCTGGAGATCGCCCGCGCGGGGCACCCGGACCCGGTGATCCGCCTCGGCGACGGCACCGTGGTGACGCCGTCCACGGCGGGCGGGCTGCCGCTGGGCATCGACCCGGACGCGGACTATCCGACGACGCGGCTGGTCCTCGACCCCGGCGAGACCATGATGATCTGCACCGACGGGCTGATCGAGACCGGTGGCCACGACCTGGACACCGGCTGGGCGCGGCTGCGCGAGATCCTTGAGGCGTACGACGAGAAGTACGACGGTGACGACGCCGGGTTCGGCCTTGAGCAGCTCGCCGACGAGTTGGTCAAGGCGGTGCACGGCCCGTCCTCGCACCACTCGACCGGGCCGCTGGCCGACCGCCGCGAGGACGACATCGCGGTGCTGCTGCTGCGCCGGACGCCATCGGGTGCCGGGGCCCGTGGCGCGGCGGGGGCTGCGGGCGCTCCGCCGCGGCGCACCGTGCTGACCGTGGCGCAGGCCGAGCCGGAGCGGATCGCGGGGGCTCGGCAGCATCTGCGCGAGTTGCTGCACGACTGGGCCGATGCGGACCAGGTCGACTCGGCGGTGCTCATGGTGTCCGAGATGATCACCAACGTACTGGTGCACACGGACGGCGACGCGCTGGTCATCGCGAACGCGCGGGGCGAGTTGGGCGCGCGGCGGCTGCGCGTCGAAGTCACCGACGCCAGCGACGAACTCCCGCACAAGCGCCACCCCGGCGAGCTGGCCTCGTCCGGGCGGGGCCTGGTCCTGATGGAACTCCTCGCGGACGCGTGGGGCGTGGACCCACGCGGCGAGGGCAAGTCCATCTGGTTCGAACTCCACGAGCCGGGCTGACCCGTACCGCGACCGTCCGTACGCGGTGTGGGGTACGTGCTCCCTCCACCGCGGGTGGTGCGCTCTGTTTCGTCGTGGGGCGGGGCCGCGTCGGGGGGTACGTGCTCACGCCGACGTCTGATCCGGTGATGCCACAGGGATCCCGGTGTGGACCGTCGGCGCTGCGCGCGCACCCCCCGCCCCGTCCCCTCCGGCCGGCAGCGCGACTACCGGCCGGAGGGGGCGGACGCGCCCCCGCCCCGACCCCTGCGGCCGGTTGCGCGCCTTGCGGCCGGTGGGGCGGGCTCGCCCCCACCGGGCACCCTCTGGTCGGCTTCGCGTCTGCGGGGCCCCACCAACTCGCAGGCGCCAGGTGGCGGAAGCGAGCCGATGGGTGGGCGGGGACAGCCCACCGGGGCGCAGGCGCGATGGAGTCGAGAAAGTATGTGCGCGGGTGGGCGGGGACAGCCCCACCGGCCGGTAGTCGCGGAACCGGCGTGAGGGGGCGTGGTGGGGGGTGCGCGCGGACCGCCCAACCTTGACCCCACCACCGGGCTCGCTATACCGCTACCGGGTCACCTCGCGCGGCGGGAGCACGTGCCCCCCAGCGCGCCCCCGCCCCACAACGAAACAGAACGCACCCCCACGCCACGGAGCACCGTGAACACAAGCCCGAGGGGCACCCTCACCCCCGACACCCCGCACCGTGAACGCAAAAACAACAGGCGCACACTACGCCGCACCCCCTCCATAGCGCGCCCGAAGTTCCGAGAGCACCCCGAACGCCGCCGCCGTCACCGGCACCGCAAGCAGCATCCCGAGCACCCCCGCCACCGAAGCCCCCGCGGTGATCGCGAGGAGCACCACCGCGGGGTGCATCTGGACCGTACGGCTCTGGATCATCGGCTGGAGCACGTTGCCCTCCAGGACCTGCACCGCGAGGACCACCCCGAGCGCCCACAGCGCGATCACGAACCCCCGGTCCGCGAGTGCCACCAGTACGGCCACCGCCCCCGAGATGAACGCCCCGAGGTAGGGGATGTACGCGCCGACGAAGACCAGCGCGCCGAGCCCGAGCGCACCCGGCACCCGCAGGAGCAGCAGCCCCACGGTGATGAACGTCGCGTCGATGAGCGCGATGATGGTCGTCCCGCGCATAAAGCCCTCGACGGCCTCGAAGGCCCGCCGCCCCATGGCCTCCACGGTGTCGCCGGTGTCCCTGGGCGCGAGGGCCCGCAGGGACGCGACGGCGCGGTCGGAGTCGCGGAGGAAGAAGAAGATGAGCAGCAGCGCGAGTACGGCCATCGCGATCATCTCGCCGACCACGCTGATCCCGCTGATCACCCCGGACGCGGCGGTGCCGCCGAACTCGGCGAGCAGACCCTTGGCGTTGGAGGCCAGGTCGTCGAGCGAGGTCCCGGCGGCGCCGAAGTGCTCGGCGAGGGAGACCGCGGCGTCCTTGAGCGAGGCGATGATCTCGTCCCCGGTGTCGATCAGCGCGCTGACCACGATGTAGACGGCGCCGCCGACGAAGGCGAGTACGGCGGCGCAGGTCAGCCCGGCGGCGGCCGAGCGGTTCACCCGGAGCGCGACCAGCCTGCGGTACAGCGGCCCGAGCAGCGCGGCCCCGAGTACCGCGAGCAGTACGGGCGTGACCACCGCACGGAAGGCGACGCACAGCCAGACCGCGACCGCGGCGACTCCGGTGACCAGCAGGACGACCCAGCACCAGGCGGCGAGGCGACGAGCTCCGGTGGGGATGAGCGGCGCCTGCGGGGGTGGCTCGGGCGAGGGCACATCCCCACCCGATCACGCCCCCGGCATCCCGTCCCGCTGATCGCGCCCGCCCGGGTGAGCGGGATCGTTCGGGCGGGCCGGGAGGATCGCGTACGAGGAGCGGGGGGATCGCCCACGAGAGGCCGCGACACTCAGTACTCTTGCGGGTATGTACGGCTACGACCAGAACGCGGGCGCCCAGCAGCAGTACGCGCCACCGCAGCCACCGCCGCAGCAGCAGATGCCCGGCGGGTACGGCCAGCAGCCGCCCCTCTACCCCGAGCCGTCGCCCCCGTCACTCGCGGACGCCGTACGCGCCTTCACGACCGGCTCGTTGGCCCCGGAGGACTTCCAGCAGACCTTCGCCACCTCGAAGGTCTACTGCCCGCGCGGCGACAACCCCGGCTTCCTCGCCCTGCACAACACCCAGCAGCCGGTGATCCCGATGTTCACCTCGCTCAAGGAGCTGCGCCGGTACGCGGGCAAGGAGTCCAAGTACTTCGTGATCACCGGCGCCGAGGTGATCGACCTGCTGCCCACCGGGTACGGCTTCGTCCTCGACATGGAGGGCGAGCACCGGATGGTCTTCGACGCGAAGGCCGTGGAGCAGATGGTCGACTTCGCGATGCGTCGTATGTACGGCTAGAGCCTCAGGTGCCGCTTAGGTAGCCAAGACGGACGCACTCGTGCCCGGGAGGGAATGCCCTCCCGGGCACTTTGCGTTCCCCTGGCAGGAAGTTCGAGATTCAACTAAACTCGAACCACAAGGAGGTATCGACCATGCCTGCAGTGACCGTCGAGAACCCGCTGACCCTGCCCGCCGCGCGTGCCTGACCTGAATCGCCCGGCTGAACCGCGCCCCCGCCCGAACCTTCTGAAGGAGTCGTCATGCCCGCCGTGACGGTAGAGAACCCGCTCGTCCTCCCCCGCGTCTCCGCCCCCGTCGGCGCCCAGTCGCGCCGCGTCCTGCACGTGGCCACCGCTCCCAGCGGCTTCGAAGGCGAGGGCTTCCCCGTGCGCCGCGCGTTCGCGGGCATCAACTACCAGCACCTCGACCCGTTCATCATGATGGACCAGATGGGCGAGGTGGACTACGCGCCCGGGGACCCGAAGGGGACCCCCTGGCATCCACACCGTGGCTTCGAGACGGTCACCTACATCATCGACGGCACCTTCATCCACCAGGACTCCCACGGCGGTGGCGGAACCATCACCAATGGCGACACCCAGTGGATGACGGCCGGCTCCGGCCTGCTCCACATCGAGACGCCGCCCGAGGAGCTGGTCATCTCCGGCGGCCTCTTCCACGGCCTGCAGCTGTGGGTGAACCTCCCCGCCAAGGACAAGATGACCGACCCCCGCTACCAGGACATCCGCGGCGGCAGCGTCAAGCTGCTGACGTCGGGCGACGGTGGCGCACTGCTTCGCATCATCGCGGGTGAACTGGACGGCCACGACGGCCCTGGCGTCACCCACACCCCGATCACGATGATCCACGCCTCGGTGAACCCGGGCGCCGAGATCACGCTGCCCTGGCGGACGGACTTCAACGCCCTCGCCTACGGGCTCGCTGGTGAAGGCTTCGCCGGCGCCGAGCGGCGGCCCTTCGGCATGGGGCAGTCGGTCGTCTTCGGCGACGGTGACTCGGTGACCATCCGGGCCGCGGGGAGCCAGGACTCGCGTAGCGAGAACTTCGAGGTGGTGCTGCTGGGTGGTCTGCCGATCCGCGAACCGATGGCACACTACGGGCCGTTCGTGATGAACAGTCACGCCGAACTGGCCCAGGCGTTCGACGACTTCCAGGCGGGGCGCCTGGGGACGATTCCCGCTGACGCCGCCTGACCTCGACGGATTCGCGCCTGCTCGGTCAGCTTTCGTCTACGCGGTGGTGCCCGTCGCTGTGTTCCGTCGTTGGCGCGCTGTAGCGGGCGGGCTCTGCGTCGTAGGCGGCCGCGCAGTGGGCGGAGCAGAAGTAGACGGTTCCGCCCGCGGTGTCGCGGTGTTCCGGTGCGGTGGCGGGGTCGACCGGCATACCGCACACGGGGTCGGTCGTGGTGGCCGCGCGCGCTTCTGGTGCGGAGCTCGTCGCGGTCTCCACCCGTGGGCGTACGGCGTCCGGCGTTGCGGCGTCCGGCGTTGCGGCGTCCGGCAGTGGCGTGGGGTGCCAGCGGCGGAGCCGGGAGGCGTTGGTGACCACCGACAGGGAGGACAGGGCCATGGCCGCGGCGGCGATGATCGGGCTGAGCCGGATGCCCCACAGGGGGTAGAGGGCGCCGGCCGCGATGGGGATGCCGACGGCGTTGTAGACGAGGGCGAAGAACAGGTTCTGCTTGATGTTGCGCATGGTCGCGCGCGACAGCCGGATCGCGGTGACCACACCGGACAGCGAGCCGGAGATGAGGGTGGTGTCGGCGGCCTGGATGGCCACGTCGGTGCCGGTGCCGATCGCCAGGCCCACGTCTGCCTGGGCGAGAGCGGGGGCGTCGTTGATGCCGTCTCCGACCATGCCGACCGTGTGACCCTCGCCCTGGAGGCGGCGGATCTCGTCGGCCTTGTGCTCGGGCAGGACCTCGGCCAGGACCCGCCGTACGCCGACCTGTTCGGCGATGGCAGCGGCGGTGCGGGCGTTGTCGCCGGTGAGGATCACCGTCTCGATGCCGAGGCGGTGCAGTGCGGCGATGGCCTGGGCGGAGTCGTCCTTGACGGTGTCGGCGACCGCCAGGACCCCGGCGGGGCGTCCGTCGACGGCGGCCAGGATGTGGGTCTTGCCCTGGGTGGAGAACTCCTCGGCCCGTGCGATGAGCCCCGTGGTGTCGATGCCGACGTCCGTGAGCAGTCGCGCCGTGCCGACGAGCAGGTCCCTGCCGTCCACGGTGGCCCGTACGCCCTTGCCGGTGACGGAGTCGAAGGCAGATGCGCGGGGCACGGTCAGGTCGCGTTCGCGGGCGCCTTCGTTGATGGCGGTGGCGAGCGGGTGTTCGCTGTCGGCCTCGGCGGCGGCCACGAGGGCCAGTAGTGCGTCCTCGGTGAAGCCGTCCGCGGGCTGGATGTCGGTGAGGACCGGCTTGCCCTCGGTGACGGTGCCCGTCTTGTCGAAGACGACGGTGTCCAGCTTGTGCGCGGTCTCCAGGGCCTCGGCGGAGCGGATGAGGATCCCGGCCTGGGCGCCCTTGCCGGTGCCGACCATCACCGACAGCGGTGTGGCCAGGCCCAGCGCGCACGGGCAGGCGATGATCAGCACGGCCACCCCGGAGACCAGAGCCAGCGTCAGGGCGGGGGACGGGCCGACGGTGTACCAGAGGACGAAGGTCGCGACGGCGACGCCGATGACGGCGGGCACGAAGTACGCGGAGATCGCGTCGGCGAGCCGCTGGATGGGCGCCTTGGACGCCTGGGCCTGCTGCACGAGGCGGATGATCTGCGCCAGCATGGTGTCCGCGCCGACCTTCGCCGCGCGTACCCGCAGGGAGCCGGTGGTGTTGACGGTGGCGCCGATGACGGTGTCGCCGACGTGCTTGGTGACCGGTATCGGCTCACCAGTGACCATCGACTCGTCCACCGCGGACGACCCGGACAGGACCTCGGCGTCGACGGGGATCTTCTCGCCGGGCCGGATGACGATCTCGTCGCCCACCACGACCTCGTCCACCGGGATCTCGGCCTCGTTCCCGTCCCGTATCACCCGGGCGGTACGTGCCTGCAGCCCCAGCAGGGCCCGGATGGCCTCACCGGTGCCGGCCTTGGCGCGGGCTTCGAGCAGCCGGCCGAGGAGGATCAGGGTGAGGATGACGCCGACGGCCTCGAAGTAGACCTCGCGGACGTCCTCCGGCAGCAGCGACGGGGCGAGGGTCACCAGCAGGCTGTAGCCGTACGCCGCCGAGGTGCCCAGGGTGATCAGGGAGTTCATGTCGGCCCCGCGGTGGCGCAGGGTCAGCCAGCCGATGCGGTGGATCGGCCACCCCGTGTAGAACATGACCGGCGTGACCAGGGCCAGTTGGAGCCAGTGGTTGAGCATCCAGCCCGGTACCCAGTCGGCGCCGAAGAGTTCGTGGGCCATGACCGCGAACACCACCGGCAGCGTCAGCACCGCGCCGGTGGCGACCCGGCGGCTCAGGTCGGCGATCTCGGCACGGCGCTCGGCGACCTCCGCCGCCTCGGCGTCGGCGGCAGGCGTCGGCTCGCCATGGCCACCGTGTGGCTCGCCATGGCCACCGTGCGCCGCCTCGTCCTCGGTGGTGGCAGCACGGTCCTTCTCGGCGGCCGCACCACCCCCGGAGTCTTCGCCCGGATCGACCGGATCGACCACGAGCGTGCCGTGGATCATGTTCATCCCGCACGCGAACCCGTACGAACCCGCCCGCTCCGGCCGCAACCGCACGGTGGTGCGCTGGTACGCGGGCAGTCCGGCGCTGACCCGCAGGTCGGGGAAGACGACCCGGTTGGTGCACTCGCCGGATTCCTGCCGGTCGAAGACCAGCTCCACCGGCACGCCCTGGCGCACCCGGATCACATCGGGGCTGTAACCGCCCCGCACGCTCACCTCCACGCGCTGCACCCCGCCCTCCAGACGGGCGGTGCGGGCGCGGCGCGGACCGAAGAAGAACCAGCCCAGCACGGCGACGAGCACAACGGCCAGGGCCACCACGACGATGTCGGAGGTATCCATGACAGACCTTCTCTCTGTCGTGCTCTCTGTCGTGCCTTCTGGCGTGCCCTCTGTCGCGCTGTCCGGCTGCCTCCCCAGACTGACCGAGATACCCCCAGAGGGTAAGGGTCCAATGGCCCGGCGTGCTGGCCCCATCGGCCCACGACGCGCTGCCGTACGGAGGCGAGGGTGAGGGTGAGGCATTGGGAAAACGCGGGCATCAGGCCCCGTTTCCCACAGCCCGCGAGGAAGCGGGTGACCGTGATGTTCTGGTACGACCACAATCTCAGCGGATGGGGCTGGTTCGCCATGTCGGCCAGCATGATCCTCTTCTGGGGTGTGATCATCACCCTCGGCGTCCTGTTCGTCCGCGCCCTGACCCGGACGAGCAACACCGGGACGACGGCCGACACCCCGTCGGCCCACACCCCGTCGACCGACCCCGAGGAGCTGCTCGCCGAACGCTTCGCCCGCGGCGAGATCGACGAGGACGAGTACCACCGCCGCCTGACCGTCCTGCGCGGACGTACCGGCGACGGCCCACGGCTCAGTAAGAGCTGACCGCAGATCCCGAAAGGGCTGATCACCACGGCCTGCGAGACCCCGCACGCCGTCGGCATCGCGAAGCGCCATCGCTCGTCTGGCGCGACGGCCGCACCGGTGGTCTGCTGAGGAGAGACAAGCGTGCCGGAAAGGCGGTGGCGACAATGCAGCTCCCCTTGGTCGTGGGGATCGATGGCTCCGAGTCCGGGTTCGAGGCACTGGACTGGGCGGCGGACGAGGCGGCTCGCCATGGACGGGGACTGCGGGCGGTGTTCGCCACCTCCCAGGAGCGATACGACGTGGTCGCGCGCGAGAAGACCCTCGGGGAGCCGGAGCCGGAGGAGTCGGCCCGCAGCGCCCTGGCCGACGCCGAGCGACGGGTGGCCCGGCGCCAGCCGGACGTCAAGGTGTCGCTCGACGTACTGCCCGAGGAACCGGTGCCGGCGCTTCTCCAGGCGGGCCACGAGGCATTCGCGCTGGTGGTCGGCTGCCGTGGCCGCGGGCCGCTGAAGCGGATGCTGCTGGGGTCGGTGAGCCTGGCGGTGGCCGGGCGCGCGCCGTGCCCGACGGTGGTGGTACGGGGAGACGAGCAGCAGCGGAACGGGCGGTTCGAGCGCATCGTCCTCGGAGTGGACGGCACGGAACAGGGAGCCGAAGCGGTGCGGTTCGCCTTCCGCGAGGCCGAGAGCCGCGGTTGCGAGCTGCGCGCCGTGCACGCCTGGCAGCACGCGCCCGACGGCCGGCAGGCCGCTGAGCGACTGCTCGCCGACGCGCTCGCGCCGGCCGTGGCCGAGCACCCGAAGGTGCGGCTGCGCCAGGAGGCGGTCGAGGCCCCGGAGCGGTCGCTGCTGCTGCGCGAGGCCGAGACGGCCGATCTGCTGGTGGTGGGCTCCCACCGCCGGACCACGCCGGTGGGCCTGCATCTGGGGCTGGTCAGCCACGCCCTGCTGCATCACGCCCCGTGCCCGGTCGCGGTGATCCCGCAGACCTGAGAGGCAGCGAGCTCTCCAGAGCCGAGAGGCGGCGAGCTCCCCGCCGTGCACGGACACGCACCCCGATATGTGACGCACCGTACTCGACCGGGCGCTGAGCGCCGTTCGACCGGTCCTCGCCAGCCTCATCTCGCCCCCGCCCCCACCCGGCCGGGGGCGAGACCGGTCACAGATGGCCGGTAGGGGTTGATTCTTATTACCGACGGGTAGCATCATCGTAGCTACCTGCTGGTAAGCATTACGAGGACCCTGCCTCCCGATCTCATACGGAGCCGTTGCCATGGGGCACTACAAGTCGAATCTCCGGGACATCGAGTTCAACCTCTTCGAGGTGCTCGGGCGCGACAAGCTGTACGGCACCGGCCCGTTCGCGGAGATGGACGTCGAGACCGCCAAGACCATTCTCGAAGAGCTCTGCAAGCTCGCCGAGAACGACCTCGCCGAGTCCTTCACCGACGCCGACCGCAACCCGCCGGTGTTCGACCCGGAGACCAACACCGCGCCGGTCCCGGCGAGCTTCAAGAAGAGCTACAAGGCCTTCATGGACTCCGAGTACTGGCGCCTCGGCCTGCCCGAGGAGATCGGCGGCACCACTGCCCCGCCGTCCCTCATCTGGTCGTACGCGGAGCTGATCCTGGGCGCCAACCCGGCGATCTGGATGTACTCCTCGGGCCCCGCGTTCGCGCGCATCCTCTTCGAGGAGGGCACCGAGAAGCAGAAGGAGATCGCGAAGATCGCGGTCGAGAAGCAGTGGGGCTCCACCATGGTGCTCACCGAGCCGGACGCCGGCTCGGACGTCGGCGCCGGCCGCGCCAAGGCCGTGCAGCAGGACGACGGCTCCTGGCACATCGAGGGCGTGAAGCGCTTCATCACCTCCGGTGAGCACGACATGGAGGAGAACATCCTCCACTACGTTCTCGCCCGCCCCGAGGGCCACGGCCCCGGCACCAAGGGCCTGTCCCTGTTCCTGGTCCCGAAGTTCCACTTCGACTGGGAGACCGGCGAGCTGGGCGAGCGCAACGGCGTCTACGCCACCAACGTCGAGCACAAGATGGGCCTCAAGGCCTCCAACACGTGCGAGATGACCTTCGGCGACCAGCACCCCGCCAAGGGCTGGCTGATCGGCGACAAGCACGACGGCATCCGCCAGATGTTCCGCATCATCGAGTTCGCTCGCATGATGGTCGGTACGAAGGCCATCTCGACCCTCTCCACCGGCTACCTGAACGCCCTTGAGTACGCCAAGGAGCGCGTCCAGGGCCCCGACCTGGCGCAGTTCATGGACAAGACCGCGCCCAAGGTCACCATCACGCACCACCCGGACGTGCGCCGCTCGCTGATGACGCAGAAGGCGTACGCCGAGGGCATGCGCGCCCTCGTCATGTACACCGCCTCCGTCCAGGACGAGATCGCCGTCAAGGAGGCCGCGGGCGAGGACGCCAAGGCGCTGGAGGCCATGAACGACCTCCTGCTCCCGATCGTCAAGGGCTACGGCTCCGAGAAGGCCTACGAGCAGCTCGCGCAGTCGCTGCAGACCTTCGGCGGCTCCGGCTACCTGCAGGAGTACCCGGTCGAGCAGTACATCCGGGACGCCAAGATCGACACCCTCTACGAGGGCACCACCGCCATCCAGGGCCAGGACTACTTCTTCCGGAAGATCGTCCGCAACCAGGGCGCGGCGCTGAACCAGCTCGCCGAGGAGATCAAGAAGTTCCTCGCGGTCAACACCGGTGGCGAGGACCTGGCCGAGGCCCGCGAGACGCTCGCCAAGGCGGCCGTCGACCTGGAGGCGATCGTCGGCGCGATGCTGACCGACCTCGCCGCCACCGAGAAGGACGTCAAGTCCATCTACAAGGTCGGTCTGAACACCACCCGCCTGCTGCTCGCCTCGGGTGACGTGGTCGTCGCCTACCTGCTGCTGCGCGGCGCCGCTGTCGCGGCCGAGAAGCTGGAGACCGCCTCCACGAAGGACAAGGCGTTCTACACCGGCAAGATCGCCGCGGCGAAGTTCTTCGCCGCCAACATCCTGCCGGGCGTGGCCGTCCAGCGCTCGCTCGCCGAGGGCGTCGAGCTCGACCTGATGGAGCTCGACGAGGCCGCCTTCTAAGGTCCGCTCCGTACCTCCCAACGGCCCGCTCCCGCACCGGGGGCGGGCCGTTGTGCGCAGCGTCACACCCGGCGCGCCAGCGACCCGAAAATCGCCGAAAGATCGCCGAGGAACGGACCTCCATCCCTCGTTAAGGTGAACCCCATGAGCACTCCAGCCGCCCGCTTCGACCGCGGCCACACCGACGACCTGATCCCCTTCCTGGCGTCGAGTCCGTCGCCGTACCACGCCGTGGCCAACGCCGCCGAGCGCTTGGAGAAGGTGGGCTTCCAGCAGGTCGAGGAAACCTCCGCGTGGGAGGGGACCAGCGGCGGCAAGTACGTGCTGCGCGGCGGCGCGATCATCGCCTGGTACGTCCCGGAGGGCGCGGCCGCCCACACCCCCTTCCGTATCGTCGGCGCCCACACCGACTCCCCGAACCTGCGGGTCAAGCCCCTCCCCGACACGGGCAGCGCGGGCTGGCGCCAGGTGGCCGTGGAGATCTACGGCGGACCGCTGCTCAACTCCTGGCTGGACCGCGACCTCGGCCTGGCCGGACGCCTCACCCTGCGCGACGGCTCGACCCGCCTGGTCAACGTCGACCGCGCGCTCCTCCGAGTCCCCCAACTCGCCATCCACCTGGATCGCACCGTGAGCTCGGACGGCCTCAAGCTCGACAAGCAGCGCCACCTCCAGCCCATCTGGGGCCTCGGCGACTCCCGCGAGGGCGACCTGATCCGCTTCCTGGAGGAGGAGTACGACCTCCCGACCGGCGAGGTCGCCGGCTGGGACCTGATGACGCACTCCATCGAGCCGCCCGCCTACCTGGGCCGCGACAAGGAGCTGCTGGCGGGCCCCCGCATGGACAACCTCCTGTCGGTACACGCCGGTACGGCGGCCCTGGCGGCGGTGGCGACGGACGGCGGCGACCTGCCGTATATCCCCGTCCTCGCCGCCTTCGACCACGAGGAGAACGGCTCCCAGTCCGACACCGGCGCGGACGGCCCGCTGCTCGGCTCGGTCCTGGAGCGTTCGGTGTTCGCCCGCGGCGGCTCGTACGAGGACAAGGCCCGAGCCTTCGCGGGGACGGTCTGCCTCTCCTCCGACACCGGCCACGCGGTGCACCCCAACTACACGGAGCGCCACGACCCGACGCACCACCCCCGCGCGGACGGCGGCCCGATCCTCAAGGTGAACGTCAACAACCGCTACGCGACGGACGGTTCGGGCCGTGCGGTGTTCGCGTCGGCGTGCGAGAAGGCCGGAGTCCCCTTCCAGTCCTTCGTCTCCAACAACGCGATGCCCTGCGGCACGACGATCGGCCCGATCACCGCGGCCCGCCACGGCATCAAGACGGTGGACGTCGGCGTCGCGATCCTGTCCATGCACAGCGCCCGCGAACTGTGCGGCGCGGCGGACCCGTACCTGCTGGCGAACGCGCTGGCGGCGTTCCTGGAGGGCTGACCCGAGCCCGATGAGGCCCTGGAGCCGACCGCGCGTCGCCATCGCGTCGGCTCCGGGCCTCAGCCAGCCGCCCAGTCCTTGAGCGGCTCGGTGTCCAGCTCCATGCCGACCGGATCAGGCAGCGAGACGGACTTCCCGAACGGCACGGTGGCCACCATCTCGTACCGCTGCCCGTCGGGCTGTGAGTGGACCTTGACCTCGTGCAGTTCGCGGTCGATCAGCAGGTACACGGGGATCTCGGACTCGGCGTACGCACGCGGCTTGTCGACCCGGTCGCGCTGGTTGGTGTCGGAGTCCCGGGACGTCACCTCGACGACCATCAGTACGTCGTCGGTGACGGCCCACTCGCCCTGGCCGACGAACGCGTCGATGGGGACCAGGGAGCCGTCAGGACGGGCGTTGCCCTTGCGGTACGTCTCGACCCGCAGCCCCTGCTCGGGGTAGAGCCACCAGCCCGCGTTGGCCTGAATGCACAGGCGGGACAGCCACGCGATGATCCGTCCGTGATCGCCGTCCGGCACGGCCTTGACCCCCATCTTTCCGTTGACGAACTCCAGCCGCAGCGACTCGTCGATCCGTATGGCCTGGCGGGCCAGCTCCTCGAAGGACTCCTGGTTCAGCACCGGGGACGGCTCCTCAACGACGCTCACGACGGCCTCCTGCCTGATCGGGGACGTCTTCCTACGGTACGTCGCCCGGGTTGCGCCCGGCAGCGGCGCTACGCCGCGCACAGTTCGCACCACACGTACTTCCCGGTGTCCCCGCTCGACGTCAGCGGGTGCCAGCCCCAGCCGTCCGCGCAGGTACGCACCAGGGCCAGCCCCCGGCCCTGCTCGGCGTCCGGGGCGAGGGCCAGGGCGAGCGGGGGCGCGGGCCAGGGCGAGCGGGGGCGCGGGCGGGTTGGGGTCGGCGTCCCACGCGCAGATCCGCAGCGTGCCGCCCGTCCTGTGCACGCTCAGCGCAGCCGGTCCCTTGGTGTGCCGTACGGCGTTGCCGATCAGCTCGGTGGCGAGGAGTTCGGCCAGTTCGGTGAGGTGGGCGAGGCCGTGCGCGGTCAGGACCAGGCGCAGGGTGTGACGGCAGACCGTCACCGCGATCGGGTCGTGCGGGATGTAGAGGGTGTATTCCCAGGGTTCGTCGTGCTCGTCGTCGGTTTTCGGCATGGCGGAACTCCGAGTGGTGGAAGGTTGGAGGGAGTTCGCGGCGGTCGGCGGGCGGTGGCAGTTTCACGGCCGTCACGGCACGACGGCGTGGTGCGCTTCCGGGGTCCCGGTCTCGCAGCGTTTGCGACGCGTCACTGACGGTAGACCTCTACATTTAGGTCCCGCAAGCCGTTCCCGTAATCTGGTACCCGAACGGGTCGCCCACGCACGCAAGTTGGACCGAGGAGCTAGACATGGCCACCAGAAGCCATCCCACGGCTCGGCAGCTTCGCCTCGGCGCCGAGCTGCGCAAACTCCGCGAGGCCGCAGGCTTGACGGCGCGCGAGACGGCCGCCCTCCTCGGCGTGAACTCAACCCAGATGACGCACATCGAGACCGGCCTGTCCGGCGTGAGCGAGGTCCGCCTACGCCGCTTGGCGGCCCACTACGCCTGTACGGACGAGGCGTTGATCAACGGCCTGGTCGCTATGGCCACTGATCGGACGCGGGGCTGGTGGGAGGAGTACCGAGGGGTGCTCCCCGCTCCCTTCCTCGACCTCTCCGAGCTGGATCACCATGCGACGTTCCGGCAAGACGTAGCAGTGATCCATGTACCGGGACTCCTACAGACCGAGCCTTACGCCCGAGCCCTCTTCTCGTACATGGCACCCGAACTTCCCCCAAGCGAACTGGACCCGCGCGTGAACCACCGGATGCGGCGTCGCGGGGTCATCGAGCAGCCGAATCCCATCGAGTACAAGGCCGTGATCCACGAGGCAGCGCTCCGCATCAGAGTGAACAGTCGCTCGGAGTCCAGGGCCCAACTCACCCGAATCCTGGAGCTGTCCGAGATGGACCACATGACCGTGCGGGTCATCCCCTTCGACCTGGACAACTTCGCAGGAGCCGGAAGCGCTATGGCTTACGTGGGCGGAGCCGTGCCCCAACTGGACACCGTGGTGCGCGACGCCCCGCACGGAACAGGCTTCATTGATGCCGAGGCCCAACTGAACCATTTTCGAACACTATTCCGTAAGGTGGAGGCAGCGTCGCTAGACCCCGAGCAGTCTCGCGACATCATCCACCGGATGGCAAAGGAACTGTGAGGCACAGCCATGACCACCCCAGCCACATGGCAGAAGTCATCCTTCTCTGGCGGCGGCGAAGGCAATGACTGTGTGGAGCTGGCCGCTACCGAAGGCGGCATCCGCCTCCGCGAGAGCGACACCCCGGCCTCGGAACTGGCCACCACCCCAACCCCCCTCACCCACCTCCTCCACACCCTCAAGTCCCGCAACCTCACCGGACACTGAGCCGCCCGCGCCTGAACGCTTCTGCTGTCCCCGAAAGAGTGATCGCGCCGAAAAGGGCACGCCCACCCTCGGTCAACTGACCTAGCTTCACCACATGATCAACGGTGTGAACCCGGAACTCCGGGAAAAGGTATCGGGACTTGCTGCTGCATCCGCGCTCTCCGTCGCCCTGGGGCTCTCCGTGGAGGAGGCGCAAGCCGAGTTCCACAGACAGCTGACGGAGCTCGGCCAAGGCGACTCGCTCAGTCCCGAGGACATCGCGTTCCTGCGCGGCACGGTGGAAAGGTGCATCCCGGACCACGCGGAAGGGCGGGCGGCGGGATACGCCGAGGGCACCTCGCCCAACTAGTGCCGCGTATTACTCGGCGTCGAGCTGGTGGTCAGCCCAGACGTAGCTCTCGGGGAGCAACTCGGTGATAAGGACCGTCCGAGCGCGGCGGTCGTCTCCGCCGACGATGACCTTGAGGGCGGGGAAGTAGTCGAGAAGGACCTGGCGGCATCGGCCGCACGGGGGAACAACCCCGCGGTCGCGGTCGCCCACAGCGACGACCGTGTCCAGCTCGTAGATGCCTTGGGCGGCTGCCGCGCCGATGAGGACCAGCTCCGCGCAGGGGCCTCCGGTGAAGTGGTAGGCGTTCACCGCGCTGACGATCTGGCCGTCCCGGGCGCGGGCCGCGGCCGCCATGGTGTGGTTGTCGCCCCGGCAACGAGTGCGCGCGACGTGCGCCGCGGCCTGGATGAGTTCGTGGTCGACGTGGTGGGTCCGCGTGGTCATCGTCTCCGCCTTCGTAGGGTGTCAGGCGACGTTGACGTCGAGGCCCGCCAGAACCAGCGCCAACCGGGCGTCGCCACCCGCCGTGAGGCGAACCGGCACCCCCCAGTCCTGCTGATGGACATGGCACGCCGGGTACTCGTTCGACGGGTCGTCGTCGCAGGACGCCGCCATCGCCGAGACATGCAGGACGCCCTCCGGCACCGCCGGGTTCAGCTCCAGGGAGCGGGACAGGTCCGTGCCCGCGCCCTCGCCTGACGCCAGCAGCTCCGGTGGCGTGGACGACACCAGCAGGCGGGTCGACGGGCCGTAGCGGGTGTCCAGCTTCTGGCCCGCCGGGGCCTGGAAGACCACGTCCAGCCGCAGCGCGCCCGGCGCGACCTCCGTCGCCGCGCGCTGGGTGCGGTGGGCGACCGCCTCGACGCGTACCGCGTCCTCCGGGAGGCGCAGTCGGGTCAGCCGGTGGCGGGCGGACTCGACGACCACGATGTCGCCATCCACCAGGACCGCGTCCGACGGCTCCCGCAGATCCGTCGCCAGCGTGGTGACCTCGCCGCTCGCCGGGTCGTAACGGCGCAGCGCGTGGTTGTACGTGTCGCTGACCGCGACCGAGCCGTCGGGGAGTGCCGTGACGCCCAACGGGTGCTGGAGCAGGGCCTGTTCGGCCTCGCCGTCGCGGTGGCCGAAGTCGAAGAGGCCGGTTCCGACCGCCGTGTGGACCACCCGCTCGCGGTCGATCCAGCGCAGGGCCGACGTCTCCGAGTCGGCGATCCACAAGCGGTCGGCGGTGGCCGCGAGCCCCGACGGCTGGGCGAACCACGCCTCGGCGGCCGGTCCGTCGACCAGGCCCTCGTTCGTCGTACCGGCCGCGACCTCGACCGTCCCCGCCTCCGGGTCGTACGTCCACAGCTGGTGGACGCCCGCCATCGCGATCCACACCAGGCCGTCGAAGTACGCCACGTCCCAGGGGGAGGACAGGTCGACCTCCAGGGCCGGTCCGGACGTCGGCGAGCCCTGCCACCACTGGCGGCCGGTGCCCGCGATCGTCTCCACATCGCCCGTGGCCGGGTCGTACGTCCGCAGCGCGTGGTTCACGGTGTCGGCGACCACCACCCGGCCGTCCGGGAGCAGGGCCAGGCCCTGCGGCTCGCTGAAGGATTCGGGGCTGAAGCCGCGCTCGCCGGTGCCCACGCGGCGCAGTACCGTCTCGCCGTCCGCCGCCAGCTCCACCAGCTGGTGGCGGGTCGAGTCCGAGACCAGGAAGGTGCCCGAGGGGAGTACGACCGCCTTGCCCGGGAAGCGCAGGTCGGTCGCCTCCGGCTCCGGCGGTACGTACGGGCCGTCGCCGCGCCGCAGCGTGCCCTTCGCCGCGTGCTCGGTCTCCAGCTCATCGACCAGCTTCTCGATGGCGTGCGCATGACCCTCGCCCGCGTGCTGGGCGACGACGTACCCCTCGGGGTCGATGACGACCAGCGTGGGCCAGGCCCGTACCGCGTACTGCTTCCAGGTGGCAAGCTCGGGGTCATCGAGCACGGGGTGGTGGACCTCGTACCGCTCGACGGCGTCCACGACGGCCTGGTGCTCGGCCTCGTGCACGAACTTGGGCGAGTGGACCCCGATGATCACCACGGTGTCGCGGTGCTTCTCCTCCAGCTCGCGGAGCTCATCGAGGACATGCAGGCAGTTAACGCAACAGAACGTCCAGAAATCGACGATAACGACGCGGCCGCGGAGCTTCTCAAGGCTCAGCTCCTCGCCGCCTGTGTTGATCCATCCGCCCTTGCCAACCAGCTCGGGGGCCCGGACACGTGCACGCTTAGCCATAGCCCAAGCCAACCACATGGCTCGAACCACACCGCACGAAGGAGGACGCGGCACCCATGAGGTACCTCGTACGCGACCGGGTCTTCGGCATCGGAGACGACTACTGGATCGAGGACGAGCAGGGTCGCAAGGCCTTCCTCGTCGACGGCAAGGCGATGCGGCTACGCGAGACCTTCGAGCTGAAGGACCCGCAGGGGCAAGTCCTGATCGATATCCGGAAGAAGCTGATCAGCCTGCGCGACACGATGGTCATCGAGCGCGGTGACGAGCCCCTGGCCACCGTGAAACGCAAACGCTTCTCGCTGCTGCGCAACCACTTTCGGGTGGCCTTGGAGGACGGCAGCGAGCTGGATGTGAGCGGCAAGATCCTCGACCGCGAGTTCGCCATCGAGTACGACGGCGAGCTGCTGGCCGAGATCTCGCGCCGCTGGCTGCGCATCCGGGAGACGTACGGCGTCAATGTCGTACGCGAGGACGCCGACCCGGCGCTGCTGATCGCCGTGGCGGTGTGCGTGATCCGGCTGGCCGAGCGGGAGCGGGAGGGCGACTGACCACCACCGGCAGCGGGTCAGCGGGTCGGTGTCTCCAGGCCCAGTACCCGGTCCCTCAGTACGGGGAACTGCTTCCGCGTCGTCGCGACCTTCGCCGGGTCGATGTCGACCGTCAGCACCTCATCGCCCGGGCCCGCCTCGGCGAGCACCTCGCCCCACGGGTCCACGACGATGCTGTGGCCCGCCTGCTCGACGCCCGCGTGGGTCCCTGCCGTGCCGCAGGCCAGGACGTACGCCTGGTTCTCCACGGCACGTGCCTGCGCGAGCAGCGTCCAGTGCGCGCGGCGGCGCTCCGGCCAGCCCGCGGGCACCACCAGGAGCTCGGCGCCCGCGTCGACGAGGGTGCGGAACAGTTCGGGGAAGCGCAGGTCGTAGCAGGTGGCGAGGCCGAGTGTCGTGTCCGGGAGTGAGACTGTGACCGGCTTGGTGCCCGCGCCCATCAGCACGGCCTCGCCCTGGTCGAAGCCGAAGCGGTGGATCTTGCGGTAGGTGGCGGCGAGTTCGCCGTCCGGTGCGAAGACGAGTGAGGTGTTGTAGAGGGCGCCGTCCTCGCTGCCGTCCGGTTCGCCGCGCTCCACGAACGAGCCCGCGTGCAGCCAGACCCCCGCGTCCCGCGCCGCCTTGCTCATCGCCTCATGCGTCGGACCCCGCAGCGGCTCCGCCTCGGCGGCGAACGACTCGTACGCCCACGCGCCCGTCGTCCACAGCTCGGGCAGCACCACAAGGTCGGCCGCCGACTGCTCGCGGATCAGCGAAGCGACCCGTTCCCGACGGGAATCGACCGCTTCGTCAGGGCTTACGTCGATCTGGATGAGCGAGGCGCGCACACTACCACCGTCCTGGCATTCGAGCTGTCATCACGGCCTACGATCGTCACACGAAAGCACTGCCGGTGGACCGCGGGGCAGCGTAACTTAGGCCACGAGCCTCCCACGCCGCCTGGTTGTCCGGCCGCTGATCCGCCAGCGTCCGCCAGTGTCAACGAACCGCCCGCGTCAACGAACCGCCCGAGGGGTCCCGTCCTGTGAGTCTCCATCCCAGCCTGCAAACCTACGCCGATGCCTGGACCCATTCCGTAGAGGCGATATCCGAGCTGGTGCAGCCCCTCGCCGAGGGCGAGTGGAACTGGGCGACCCCCTGTCCCGGCTGGTCCGTACGCGACATCGTCTCCCATGTCATCGGCCTCGACTGCGAGATGCTGGGCGACCCGCGGCCCATCCACACCCTGCCGCGCGACCTCTACCACGTCACCAACGAGCTCCAGCGGTACATGGAGGTCCAGGTCGACGTACGCCGTCACCACACCGCGCCGGAGATGACCGCGGAGCTGGAGTACACCATCATCCGGCGCTCGCGGCAGCTGCGGAACGAGAGCCGGGACCCGTCGGCCAAGGTGCGCGGCCCGCTGGGCACGGAGGAGTCGCTCGAAGAGGCCACCCGGAAGCGGGCGTTCGATGTGTGGGTCCACGAGCAGGACCTGCGTACGACGCTGGGCAAGCCGGGGAACCTGGACTCGCCCGGCGCCCTGGTCACCCGGGACATGCTGATCCAGGCGCTGCCGATCGTGGTCGCCAAGCGGGCCAAGGCGCCCGCCAATTCGGCCGTGGTCTTCGACGTGAGCGGCCCGGTGGAGTTCCTGCGCACGGTGCGGGTGAACGACGAGGGGCGGGGCTCGGTCGACGGCTCGCCCTCGCTGGGGCCCGCGGCGACGCTCAGCCTGGACTGGGACACGTACTTCCGGCTGGCCTGCGGCCGGGTGAAGCCCGCCGCGGTCGCGGACCGGATCAAGACCGAGGGGGACTCGGCACTGGCGGAGGCCATCGTGCGGAACTTCGCGGTGTCGCCATAAGACCAGCGCCGCGGTGAGCCGTACCGTCCTCCAGCAGTGCGCCGCCCAGCGGCGTCAGGGTGTGCAGCACGGAACCGCCCTGCCGCTGTGTCAGCGTCAGCCCGCCCTCGCGTAACGCACCGGCATGCTCGCTCGCGGACGCCGGTGAGATGCCGGCCCTGCGGGCGAGTTCGCCCGTGGTGCACCCGCCGTCGATGCAGCGGAGCACTTCGGCCCGCGTCCGGCCCAGCAGTCGGCCGAGACCGTCGGCCCGCCGGGGTGCGGCAGGCAGGTGCCGCACCGGGTACACCAGCACCGGCCGCAGCAGATCGTCGAACAGGGTCACCGGATAGCGCCAGCAGAAGAAGGAGGGCACCAGCAGCAGTCCACGCCCGCCCAGATGTACCTCCCGGTCGGTGGGATAGCTGGCTTCCAGCACCGGTGACGACCACCGCAGCACCGGACGCAGCCCGTCCAGCAGCCCTTCCGCCCCGCCGTTCAGCAGCGACCTGGTGCGCAGCGCGCGGTCGGCGTCGATGTGCGCCCGGATGTGCCGCCAGTGCGGGGCGACGGCGACGCGGTGGTAGTCGTGCAGCGTGGTCACCAAGCGGTCGAGCAGCTCCAGGCTGCCCTCGGCCAGCGGCCGTCCCCACGACGGCAGGCGCTGTTCGGCGTCCACCAACCGGAGTTCGTCCAGCAGTCGCTGCCTCGGGGTCGAGCGGATCGCCTCGGTCCCGTCCTGCCAGCCCCGCTGCCCCTGCAGCGGGGTGATGAAGTCCGGGAAGTACCCGCGCACCGGCACCAGTGCGTTCAGCATGCGCACGCGGCACCGCAGGCGGGAGCGGGTGTGCGCCCGCCAGGCGTCGAAGGCGACCCGGCCCCGCCGGTCCCGCAGCCGGTGAAAACTGAGCACGGTCTCCCACAGCGGGTCCGGCTGCTGGGCCAGCCGCAGACGTGCGAGATCCTGCCCCGTGAAGTGAATGCGCAGCACTGCGCCACCCCCGAATCGCCCCGTTCAGGACGCGTCCCGTCGGCGTCCTGCGGACACGTCCCGTCGGGCGTCCTGCCGGACACGTCCCGTCGGGCGTCCTGCCGGACACGTCCCGCCGGGCGTCCTGCCGGACACGTCCCGCCGGGCGTCCTTCCCCCTGGACGCCCGGCTCCCAGTGTGCACAGCCGCCCAGGCCCCCTGCCACGCGGATTCGGCCATGCCCGACAGGCTTCGCCCCGCCCGGCAGCGGAGGACGAAGCTGTACGCAGTCGCGCAGCGGAAGCGGCCGAGGGGGGCACAGTGCGCAGGACACGACGCATATGGCGGGCCATGGCGGGCCTCGGCCTGTGTACGGCCACGGTCGCCGGGTGCACGCTCGGCGCGGCGAGTCCGCAGAACGGCCCGGACGACGGTCCGCGGCAGGTCCGTGAGTTGACCGAGCGAGAGAAGGACCTGCTCAGCCATGCGGAGGCACTGCTGACCGGAGCGTGCATGCGGGAGCGGGGATTCCGGTATGTGGTGCTCCCGCCCAGCACGTATCCGGACTCGGTGCGCGACTTCCCGTACGGGATCGACGACGTCGCCTGGGCGCGGCGGCACGGCTTCGGCAGCCAGTTGCGGCGCACGGTGCAACGGCAGGCGGCCAGGGACCCCAACCCGCGCTATCTGCGGAGCCTGTCGGAGAAGCGCGGCCAGGCCTACATGGACGCGCTCGCCGAGAAGAAGTCGGCGCGGGTCTCGGTGGAGCTGCCCGGCGGCTACACGGTCAGCGGCAGCACCAAGGGGTGTGCGCCCGAGGCCCAGCGTGCCCTCTACCGGGACTTCGAGGGCTGGTTCCGCAGCTCCACGGCGGTGGACAGCCTGGCGTCCGAGTACCAGGCTAAGGTCACCGGGCACCGGGACTACCGCGCCGCGCTGGACCGCTGGTCAGACTGTATGTCCGACCGCGGCTACCGGGTCGCCCATCCCGGCAGGCTGCGCGAGACGGAGGCCGCGGAGACCGAGCGGGAGCCGACCGCCAAGGAGCCGACGGCCAAGGAGCCGACGGCCAAGGAGCCGACGGCCAAGGAGCTGGCCCGCGAGAAGAAGGCCGCGACCGCCGAGGCCCGGTGCGCCCGGCAGTCCGGGCTGGCCGACACGGCGCACCAGCTGGAGAAGCGCTACAAGGCCGAGGTCCGCGCGGCCCGGAAGAAGCAGATACGCCAGCACCTCACCCTCGCTCACGAGGCGCTGCCCCGTGCCCGCGAGGTGATCAAGCAGCGGGCGGACTGAGCCCCCGCCACCCAAGCCGCCGCGGAGCACCGCATGACGCCTGCCCCGCGGTCGACCGGTGAACACCGGGAACCACCGGGAACCAGTGGAAACCACCGGGAACCGCACCGTGAAGCACTGCCAACGGGAGGAAACACCTATGCGCAAGGTAATCGCAGGACTCGCGGTCTTCGCCGCATCCGCCAGCTTCGCCCTGGTCAACGCGGCCCCGGCCGCCGCCGCTCCGTCGTGTCCCAAGGGTTCCGTCTGTGTCTGGGACGGCACCAACTTCCGCGGCGGGCGCTACTCGTGGTCCGGCAACGACTCCAACTGGCACAACAACTACTGGAACAACGGCAGCGGCAAGGTCGCCAACGACGACTCGTCCTGGTACAACAACGGCTACGCGCAGACCGATTACGACCATGTCCGCGTCTACGACTACAACAGCTACTCCGGGCGCATGACGCTCTGTCTGCACTACGGCCCGGGCACCGAGGTCTCCTCCAACAGCGGCGCCAACAACGACGGTCAGTCGCACCGCTGGGGCGGTGAGTGCTGACCGAGGCCGCAGGTCGGCGCCGAGGAACACGACGCCGCGCGCCACGCTGAGCGCCGGAACGGGGGCGGCACCTGTACGCGGGTGCCGCCCCCTCGCGTCCGCCGCACCGGGCTGCTCTGCCCGGACCCGGACCTGGAGCTGGACCTGGAGCTGGAGCTGGACCCGGACCCGGACCTGGAGCTGGAGCTGGAGCTGGACCCGGACCCGGACCTGGAGCTGGAGCTAAGCCGGGACGTGCACGGTCTCGACCCGACTCGCCACCAGGCGCTCCCGCTCCCGGAGCGCGGCCCGCCGCCGCAGCCGCAGGATCTGGGTGATGCCGAGCGCCTGGAGGGCGAAGACCGAGGAGAACGCGATCCGGTAGTTGTCGCCGGTCGCGTCCAGGAGCAGGCCGATGGCGAGGAGCGTCGTCATCGAGGCGGTGAAACCGCCCATGTTGACGATGCCCGAGGCCGTGCCCTGCCGCTCGGGCGGATTGGCGGGACGCGCGAAGTCGAAGCCGATCATCGAGGCCGGGCCGCAGGTCCCGAGCGTCACGCACAGCGCGACGAGCAGCCACATCGGGGCGGTGTCCGCCGGGTAACCGATGGTGGCCGCCCACACCAGCGCGGTCACCCCGACCGTGCCGACCGCGAGCGGGGTCCGCGCCGCGTGGTGCCGGGCGATGATCTGCCCGTACACGAGGCCGATGGTCATGCTGGACAGCACGGTGAGCGTGAGCAGTTCACCCGCGGCGGTACGGGAAAGACCCTGGGCCTGCACCAGGAACGGCATCCCCCACAGCAGCGTGAACACCATCATCGGGAACTGCGTGGTGAAGTGCACCCACAGCCCCACCCTGGTCCCGGGCTCCCGCCAGGCGTCCGCGATCTGACGGCGTACGAAGGCCACCCCGCGCTCCTGCGCCGACGCGGGCGGCGGTGTGTGCCGCCCGCCCGGGTGGTCCTTGAGGAACAGCAGCGTCAGTACGAGGACGAGCAGACCCGCCGCCGAGCTGCCGACGAACGCCGCCGTCCAGCCGACCTCGTGCAGCAGCCGGGACAGGACCAGGGTCGAGACGAGATTGCCGCCCATCCCGATCAGCCCGGCCAACTGTGCGACCAGCGGCCCGCGCCGGGCCGGGAACCAGCGGTTGCCGAGCCGCAGCACGCTGATGAACGTCATCGCGTCGCCACAGCCGAGCAGCGCGCGGGACGCCAGCGCCATGCCGTACGAGGGGGAGAGGGCGAAGCCGAGCTGCCCGGCCGTGAACAGGACGATGCCGATGGTCAGCACCCGCTTGGTGCCGAGCCGGTCGACCAGCAGGCCGACGGGTATCTGCATGCCCGCGTAGACCAGCAGCTGGAGTATCGAGAAGGTGGACAGCGCCGAGGCGTTGACCTGGAAGCGGTCGGCGGCGTCCAGGCCGGCGACACCGAGCGAGGTCCGGAAGATGACGGCGACGAAGTAGACCGAGACGCCGATCGACCAGACGGCGATGGCGCGTCGGCCGCCGGGTGGGTCGCCGGGCCCTGCCGCGGCCGGTGGCGCCGATGGTGCGCTCACCGGGCCTCACCCCGGACCAGCACCTTGACCCAGCTCAGGTGGTCGCGCACCCGGGCGGCCGCCAGCTCCACGTCCCCCGCCTTGATCGCTTCGAGGATCTCGGTGTGCTCCACGATGTTCTTGGTGACCCGGTCCGGGTGGGCGTGCATCATGGCGACGCCCATCCGCAGCTGCCGGTCGCGCATCTGGTCGTACAGGCGGGACAGGATCTCGTTGCCGCCGTTGCGGACGATCTCCGCGTGGAAGCAGCGGTCGGTGACGGCGACCGCGGCCAGGTCGCCGGTCCCGGCCTGGCGCCGCTGCTCGGCGACCAGCTCTTCGAGGCGGGTGAGCAGTGCGGCGGGCGCGGGGACGGCCTTACGGGCCGCGAACTCCTCGACCAGCAGCCGGGTTTCCACCACGTCGGCGATCTCCTGCGCGGAGACGGCGAGGACCAGGGCGCCCTTCTTCGGGTAGAGCCTGAGCAGCCCCTCGACCTCCAGCTTGAGCAGTGCCTCGCGCACGGGCGTACGGGAGACCCCCACCGCGTCGGCCAGCTCCCCCTCGGTGAGCAGCGTGCCGCCCTCGTAACGGCGGTCCAGTACGCCCTGCTTGACGTGCTGGTACACGCGGTCGGCGGCGGGCGGCTGCCTCACGGAAGCGGAAGCGGCAGGGGAAGCGGAGGCGGGGGCGAGCGGCATGCGCACAGCTTAGATACAAGATGGGTGCGACAGAAGCGCCGTCCGGGATACGGACGGAGCCCGGTGGTGTCCCTGGGACACCACCGGGCTCCGTTCAGACCATCAGGCCGTCGTCAGACCATCAGGCCATCAGGCCATCAGGCCATCAGGCCATCAGGCCATCAGGCCCAGGTCATCAGCCGCTTCGGCTGTTCCAGGATCGCCGCGACATCCGCGAGGACCTTGGAGCCAAGCTCGCCATCGACCAGGCGGTGGTCGAAGGACAGCGCGAGCGTGGTGACCTGGCGCGGCTTGACCTTGCCCTTGTGGACCCACGGCTGGAGCTTGATCGCGCCGACCGCCAGGATCGCGGACTCGCCGGAGTTGAGGATCGGCGTACCGGTGTCGACGCCGAAGACGCCGACGTTGGTGATGGTGACCGTGCCGTTCTGCATGGCGGCGGGGGTCGTCTTGCCCTCGCGTGCCGTGGTCACCAGTTCGCCGAGCGACGCGGCCAGTTGGGGCAGCGTCTTGGCGTGGGCGTCCTTGATGTTCGGCACGATCAGCCCGCGTGGTGTCGCGGCCGCGATGCCCAGGTTCACGTAGTGCTTCTGGACGATCTCCTGGTTGGCCTCGTCCCAGGTGGCGTTGACGTCGGGGTTCCGCTTGATCGCGACCAGCAGGGCCTTGGCGATGAGGAGCAGCGGGTTGACCCGCACACCCGCCATCTCCTTGTCCTGCTTGAGCTCATCGACCAGCTTCATCGTCCGTGTCACGTCGACGGTCACGAACTCCGTGACATGCGGCGCGGAGAAGGCGGACCCGACCATCGCGGCAGCGGTGGCCTTCCGTACGCCCTTGACGGGGATCCGGGTCTCGCGCGCACCCTCACCGGCGACAGCGACGGGCTGCGGCTGTACGACGGGCTCGGCGACCGGCGCGACCGGGGCAGCCGGGGCGGGTGCCTCGGCAGGCGCGGGTGCCGCGGCCGCGTGTACGTCCTCGCGGGTGATGACGCCGTCCTTGCCGGTCGGGACGACCAGCGCCAGATCGACACCGAGGTCCTTGGCCAGCTTGCGGACCGGCGGCTTGGCCAGCGGCCGCTCGCCCAGGGCCGCGGCGGACCCGGCGGCCGGGCCCTCGGCCACCGGCGCCGGGGCGGGTGCGGGCGCCGGGGTGTGGCCGTTCAGCTCGGCCTGCACCGCGGCGGCGGCCGGGGAGCCACCCTGCGCCCCCGCGGCCTCCGCGGGCTTACGGGCCCGGCGCTTGGTCGAGCTCTGGGACACGCCGTACCCGACGAGCACCGGCTGGCGCCCCTCCGGCTCGGCCTCGGCCTCGGGCTCCGGAGCAGCAGCCGCAGCCGGGGCGGCGGCAGGCGCGTCACCGGACCCCGGCGCCACATCCACCGAGATGATCACCTGGCCGACGTCGACCGTGGTCCCCTCGGGAAAGCGCAGCTCGTGTACGACGCCGTCGAACGGGATCGGCAGCTCGACGGCCGCCTTGGCCGTCTCGACCTCGCACACCGCCTGGCCGTCGGTCACCGTGTCGCCAGGCTGGACGTACCACTTGAGGATCTCGGCCTCGGTGAGTCCCTCACCGACGTCGGGCATCTTGAACTCGCGAAAGCGCGTAGCAGTGTCAGTCATGGTCGGCACTCCTCAGTACGCAAGCGAGCGGTCGACGGCGTCGAGCACCCGGTCAAGGCCCGGCAGGTACTCCTCCTCCAGGCGCGCCGGGGGATACGGCGCGTGGTACCCGCCGACCCGCAGCACGGGCGCCTCCAGGTGGTAGAAGCACCGCTCCGTGATGCGCGCGGCGATCTCCGCGCCGGAGCCGTAGAAGACGGGCGCCTCGTGTACGACGACCAGGCGGCGGGTCTTCTCGACCGAGGCCTGGATGGCGTCGAAGTCGATCGGCGACATCGAGCGGATGTCGACGACCTCCACCGACTTGCCCTCCTCGGCGGCGGCCGCGGCGGCCTCCACGCAGACCTTCACCATCGGGCCGTAGGCGACCAGCGTGAGGTCGGAGCCCTCGCGGACGGTGCGTGCCTTGTGCAGCGGTCCGGGGATGGCCTCGGTGTCGACCTCGCCCTTGTCCCAGTAGCGGCGCTTCGGCTCGAAGAAGATCACCGGGTCGTCGCTCTGGATGGCCTGCTGCAGCATCCAGTACGCGTCCGACGAGTTCGACGGCGAAACCACCTTCAGGCCCGCCACATGCGCGAACAGCGCCTCCGGCGACTCCGAGTGGTGCTCGACCGCGCCGATGCCACCGCCGTACGGAATCCGGATGACGACCGGCATCTTGACCTTGCCGAGCGCACGGGCGTGCATCTTCGCCAGCTGCGTGACGATCTGGTCGTACGCGGGGAACACGAACCCGTCGAACTGGATCTCCACGACCGGGCGGTAGCCGCGCAGCGCGAGGCCGATCGCGGTGCCGACGATGCCGGACTCGGCCAGCGGGGTGTCGATCACCCGGCCCTCGCCGAAGTCCTTCTGCAGACCGTCCGTGACGCGGAAGACGCCACCGAGCTTGCCGACGTCCTCACCCATGATCAGGACCTTGGGGTCGGTGTCCAGGGCCTTGCGCAGGGATTCGTTCAGCGCCTTCGCGAGCGCCATCTTCTCAACAGCCATGGTTACTTGGCCTCCTCGGCGAAGGACGCCTGGTAGGCGGCGAACTGCGCGCGCTCCTCGTCGACCAGCGCGCTTCCATCGGCGTAGACATTCTCGAAGATCGCCATCAGATCCGGGTCCGGCATCGACCGCACGGCCTCCCGCACCCGCTTGCCCAGCGCCTCGCTCTCGGCGTCCAGATCCGTGAAGAAGGCCTCGTCAGCGGCCCCCTCGGCCTCCAGGTAGGTACGCAGCCGCAGGATCGGGTCCTTGGCCTCCCAGGCCTCCCGCTCCTCGTCCGCGCGGTACTTGGTCGGGTCGTCGGACGTGGTGTGCGCGCCCATCCGGTAGGTGAACGCCTCGACCAGGGTCGGGCCCTCACCGCGCCGGGCCCGCTCCAGGGCGGACCTGGTCACGGCCAGACAGGCCAGTACGTCGTTGCCGTCGACCCGTACACCCGGGAAACCGAACCCTTGCGCGCGCTGGTAGAGCGGCACTCGGGTCTGCTTCTCGGTGGGCTCGGAGATCGCCCACTGGTTGTTCTGGCAGAAGAACACGACCGGGGCGTTGTAGACCGCGGAGAACGTGAAGGACTCGGCGACGTCACCCTGGCTGGACGCGCCGTCACCGAAATAGGCGATGACCGCGGAGTCCGCGCCGTCCTTGGCGACGCCCATGGCGTAGCCGGTGGCGTGCAGCGTCTGCGAGCCGATCACGATGGTGTAGAGGTGGAAGTTGTTGCTGTTCGGGTCCCAGCCGCCGTGGTTCACACCACGGAACATGCCCAGCAGGTTCGCCGGGTCGACCCCGCGGCACCAGGCGACGCCGTGCTCGCGGTAGGTCGGGAAGACGTAGTCGTCCTCGCGGGTGGCCCGTCCGGAGCCGATCTGGGCGGCCTCCTGGCCGAGCAGCGAGGCCCACAGGCCCAGCTCGCCCTGGCGCTGCAG
This sequence comes from Streptomyces sp. E11-3, assembly GCF_046540415.1. Lineage (NCBI taxonomy): Bacteria > Bacillati > Actinomycetota > Actinomycetes > Kitasatosporales > Streptomycetaceae > Streptomyces > Streptomyces sp. E11-3. Next base: position 3,696,864 of record NZ_JAZGRL010000001.1, read on the forward strand.
GGAGGTCGCCTCGGCGTCGAAGCGGCGGGTCAGCACCATGTCCCGGTACAGGCCACGCAGCTCGTCCGGGGTCAGGTCGATGGAGTACTCGGGGTGCTCGACGCGCTTCCCCTCGGGGGTCAGCAGCTGTACGAGCTCGGGCTGTGCACTGTTGTCCGCCGGCTTCGCCGCCGTCTTCTTGGCGGTCGCGCGCTTACTGCCGCTGGTGCGGCGAGGTTTGCGCGGGGCGGTGCTCTCCACGGTCACGTGTGCTCCTCCGTCGGTCCGGTCCCCGGGATCGACCGGGAGACCAGTGCGGCTCGCCTGAATCCGTGCCCGCGCACGGGGGTGGGGTGCGACTCGTACGGGAACAGGCGTGACAGGTGTCCCGGCGAGCGCCCTGCAAAAAGCACGTTACCCAGTGCAGCACATATCTGCGAAACCCCATTTGACCTGCGATTTTGCTTGGATTTCCAAGTAAATCGAGAAAGTCGTGAACAGGTACTGGTCACAGCCTTGCAGGGGGCCGGAACACCGGCACGTTATCCCGGTCCCCCACGGCACGGGAAGAGCCAATGTGTGAGACTGGCATCGTGCGCGAAGAGGGAAATATCACCGTATTCCTGTTGGATGACCACGAAGTCGTCCGCCGGGGCGTCCATGAACTGCTCTCCAGCGAGCCCGATATCCAGGTCGTCGGCGAGGCCGGTACGGCCGCGGACGCGCTGGCCCGGATCCCCGCGACCCGCCCGGATGTGGCCGTGCTCGACGTCCGGCTGCCGGACGGCAGCGGGGTCGAGGTGTGCCGGGAGATCCGTTCGCAGAACGAGGACATCAATTGCCTGATGCTCACCTCTTTCGCGGACGACGAGGCCCTCTTTGACGCGATCATGGCCGGTGCCTCCGGTTATGTCCTCAAGGCCATTCGGGGGAACGAGCTGCTGGCGGCGGTACGGGATGTGGCGGCGGGCAAGTCGCTGCTCGACCCGGTGGCCACCGCCCGGGTCCTGGAGCGACTGCGGGACGGCAACCGCCCCAAGAGCGACGACCGGCTGGCCAAGCTCACCGAGCAGGAGCGCAGAATCCTCGACCTGATCGGCGAGGGGTTGACCAACCGCGCGATCGGTGAGCGGCTGCACCTCGCCGAGAAGACGATCAAGAACTATGTCTCGAGCCTACTGTCCAAGCTGGGAATGGAGCGGCGCTCGCAGGCGGCCGCGTATGTGGCTCGGATGCAGGCGGAGAAGCGCTGAATTTCTGTGCGGGACCGCTGGACCGCTGGACCGCTGGACCGCGGGACCGCTGACCTTTACGCAGGACTTACGTCCCGGGTTCTGAGGACGGCAGGCCCTGTTTCGGCGCGGGGCCGGTGGCCGACAGTGGGAGCCATGCCGCCCGACAGGTCCACCACCGCGTCCGCCGCCGCGTCCACCTCCGTATCCGCCGACACGTCCCCCGACATGTCCTCCGGCCTGTCCGCCGACGCACTCCGCGCGATCGAGTTGCTCGGCCGTGTCGACTACGGCCGGGTAGCGACCAGCATGCGGGCGCTCCCGTTCCTCGCCGTCGCCCGGCACATCGTGCGCGACGGCCACGTCCTGCTCCGTATGCACCGGGGCTTCGGCTACCACCTGGCGTGCCAGGGCAGCGTCGTGGCCTACGGCGCCGACAACCTGAACCAGGGCGACGACGGACTCTGGTCGGTGCAGTGCGTGGGAACCTGCGAGGCTGTCGAGCCGACCACCGAGGAGCTGGAGCTCTTCGGACCCGCCCCGCACTTCGCGGACGGCGAGGCCTTCGACCCGGTCTATCTCCGCATCGAGCCGCAGGTCAGCACGGTGCACCGGCTGGAGGGCGGCTCCGCGCGGCGGTAGCCGCGCCTACGGCGTAGCGCCGCGGTCACCGCTGCGAGCCGTAGGCTCAGCCCTCGCCGCCGCCCGCGTCCGCACCACCGGCGTCCGTACCTCCGGCGTCCGTACCACCGCTGTCCGTACCTCCGGCGTCCGTACCACCGGCATCTGTACCGCCGTTGGCCGAGCCACCCGTCGTCGGGTCGACCGGGTCGTCCGTCGGGTCGTCCGTCGGCTCGTCCGTCGGGTCGTCCGTCGGGTCGTCCGTCGGCTCGTCCGTCGGCTCGTCCGTCGGCTCCTCTGTGGACGGGGTGGTCGGGTCCAACGACGTGGGTGGCGTCCAGCCGCCGTTACCGCCTCCCGTGACGCTGCCCGGCTGCGTCGGGCTGTGCGTGGTCGGCTCGTCCGTCGGCTCCTTGGACTCCTTGTCCTTGTCCTCGTCGCCCTTGTCCGGCGTCTTGGGGATCGTCGGCGAGTTGTCGGTCGTCGTACCACCACCGCCGTCGCCGGCGCCCTGCAGCGCCCAGGCGACACCAGCTCCGATCGCGAGCACCGCGAGCAACGCGACGATCCACATCTTGCTGCGGCCGCCACCACTGCCGCCGCCGTGCGCGTACCCGCCGTCGAAGCCACCGTCGTCGCCGGGCGGGCGGAGCATCGGCTGCGCCGCGGTACCGGCCTCGCCCGGGTGACCGAGCGCGGCACCGCCGACGCCCATCGCCGGCGTGCTGCCGCCCTCGTGCATCTCCACCGGGCCGGTGTTCCAGGTGCCGGTGTGGCCGCCCTGCTCCTGCAGCATCTGCAAGCCGTACTGGACCAGGCCGCGCATCTCCTCGGCGCTCTGGAACCGGTCGTCCGGGTCCTTGGCCAGCGAGCGCATGGCCAGGCCGTCCAGCTCGGGCGGCACCCCGTCGGACATCTCGGACGGCGGGATCGGCATGTCCTGGACGTGCTGGTAGACCACCGACAGCGGGGTCTCACCGGTGAACGGCGGACGCAGCGCGAGCAGCTCGTAGAGCAGACAGCCGGTCGCGTACAGGTCGGAGCGGTGGTCGACCGCCTTGCCGAGCGCCTGCTCGGGAGACAGGTACTGCGGGGTGCCCATGACCATTCCGGTCTGGGTCATCGTGTTGGACGCGCCGTGCAGCGCGCGGGCGATGCCGAAGTCCATGACCTTGACCGCGCCGCCATGCGTGATGATCACGTTCGCCGGCTTGATGTCGCGGTGCACGATGCCGTGCTGGTGCGAGTAGGCCAGGGCCTCCAGGACACCGGAGACGATGATCAGCGCCTGCTCGGGGCCCGGGGCCTCCGCGTTGATCAGCAGATCGCGGATCGTACGGCCCTCGACCAGCTCCATCACGATGTACGGGATGGTGTTGCCCCCGATGACATCCTCACCGGAGTCGTAGACCGCGACCACCGCGTGGTGGTTCAGACCCGCGACCGACTGGGCCTCACGGGTGAACCTGGCCTTGGAGATCGGGTCCTCGGCGAGGTCGGTACGCAGCAGCTTCACCGCGACCGTACGGCCGAGTCGTACGTCCTCCGCGGCGAAGACCTCGGCCATACCGCCCCGGCCGAGTCTGCCGGTCAGCCGGTACCGGCCGTCTCCGACCAGCCCGCCGTTGCCCCACAGCTCAGGCGCGTCTGACATCCCGCCGCCAGTCGCCTCGGGGTCGGACGGGCCCTGAGCGCGCTGCTGGTCCATCGGTCCTCGCCGTCGTTTCCTGTCGTAACTGCTAGCGTCCGGCCACGCTACAGCCTCCGCGGGGCAGGCCGGTTCGAGGTGGACCGGCCATCAAACCCGTTACCGCGAGTTACAGGCAAATCAGGTGCCCATGACGTAACGCTTCCGAGACGCTTGTTGCGCGTACGGTCACGGAACGGGCACCTGGCTTGACGTGCCGGGGCCCTCGGGCAGACTTGGCCGGGAATACTCGGGATCTACGGGCCTGAGGGCCTGTGGATGTTGTGGATGTACGGGACCTGAGGGCCGTGGATGTACGGGCCTACGAGACCTTACGCAAGCCTACGCACGGGATCATCGCGCCGATGGGGGACGCACAGACATGAGCCAGGACGGCGCACAGGGCCGCTACGCGGGGCAGACGCTCGCTGGCGGCCGCTACCAGCTGCGGGATCTCCTGGGCGAGGGCGGTATGGCCTCCGTCCACCTTGCGTACGACTCGGTGCTCGACCGGCAGGTCGCCATCAAGACCCTGCACTCCGAGCTCGGCCGCGAGCAGTCCTTCCGCGAGCGCTTCCGGCGCGAGGCCCAGTCGGTGGCCAAGCTCACCCACACGAACATCGTCTCGGTCTTCGACACCGGTGAGGAAGCGCTCGACGGCGCGACCATGCCGTACATCGTCATGGAGTACGTCGAGGGCCATCCGCTCGGCTCCGTCCTCGACCAGGACGTGCAGCAGTACGGCGCGATGCCCAGCGACAAGGCGCTCAAGATCACCGCGGATGTGCTGGCGGCGCTTGAGATCAGCCATGAGATGGGCCTGGTCCACCGGGACATCAAGCCGGGCAACGTCATGATGACCAAGCGCAACGTCGTCAAGGTGATGGACTTCGGCATCGCCCGCGCGATGCAGTCGGGCGTCACCTCGATGACCCAGACCGGCATGGTCGTCGGCACCCCGCAGTACCTCTCGCCGGAGCAGGCCCTGGGCCGTGGCGTGGACGCCCGCTCGGACCTCTACTCCGTCGGCATCATGCTGTTCCAGCTGGTCACCGGGCGGCTGCCGTTCGAGGCCGACTCGCCGCTGGCCATCGCGTACGCGCACGTCCAGGAGGAGCCGGTCGCGCCGTCCTCCGTCAACCGCTCGCTGCCGCCCGCCATCGACGCGATCGTCGCCCGCGCGCTGAAGAAGAACCCGAACGAACGGTTCCCCACCGCCGAGGCGATGCGCGACGAGTGCCTGCGCGTCGCCCAGTCCTTCCAGGCGGCCGCGCCGAGCATCGTGCCGGGCGCCCAGACGTCCAACGGCGCCGCGGTCGGGGCGACCGTCTTCCCGCCCCTCGACCAGTCCGGCCAGGCGCCCGTCCCCGGCAGCGTCCAGACCCCGTACCAGCCGAACGCGTACGGCGCCCCGACCCCGGCCCCGACGCCGGCACAGGGGTACGGCTACCCGCAGCAGCAGCCTGGGACAGGGGCCGGGTACCAAACCCCGGCGCCCACTCCCGCCCCCTACGCACCCGCACAGCAGGGCTCCCAGACCCCGCCGCCGTACATCGTGTCGCCCGCGACCCAGGCGGGTCACTCGGGTGGCGGCCGTAAGAGCAACATGCCGGTGATCGTGGGGGCGATCGTGGTCGCGCTGCTCGCGATCGGTGGTGTGGTCACGGCGATCTCGCTGAGCGGTGACGACGATGGCGGCAAGGACGACGCCGGGGGCAGCGGCGAGACGTCGCAGGAGCCTACGGCGGGGACGGGGCACAAGGGGCCGGACGAGACCCGGACGATCGAGACGACGAAGTGCTCAGAGCCCGACGTGGCAAGCGACGACGCGGACAAGATCAAGGTCCCGGACTTCCGGCTCAAGAACATCGACTCCGTGCAGGAGTGCCTCCAGGCAACCAAGTGGAAATGGAACTACGACAAGAAGTCGATCGACGAGAACACCTACGGGCAGGACACGGTGATGTATCAGCACCCGCCGGCTGGCACCGAGGTGGACCCCAAGGAGCTGCGGTTCACCCTGACCGTCTCGACCGGGGAGCCCGCGTAGTCGTATTCGCGGTCACAAGGCACTGAGAACGCAGCGAGCGGGGCTCGGGAACACTCTGTTCCCGAGCCCCGCTTCGCGTTCTGGCCCGAGGCTCGGGGAGTTACTCCTGGCCAGGACGGCCGCCGGGCGCCCCGCCCGGCCCACCGCCGAAGCGCTGGAGCCCCTGCTCGTTCCGACCTCGTAAATCTCGTACTGCTCGCCGCTCTTGATGTCGGCGGAGGAGTAGACGAGGTTCTGGACCGCTTTCGAGGTGACGAAGGTGGCGACCAACTCGCCGTCGGAGTCGACGACCTGCAGGGTCGTGCCCTCCGGCACGGACGCGTCGAGTGTGGCCGAGAGCCAGCCCTGCGCGGAGTCGGTGTCCGGGGCGACGACCATGCCGGAGCTTCCGGCTGAGACCGATGACGACGGTTCCGCCAGTGACGGCCAGGGAGTAGGCGCCTGCGGTCTCGCCGCCGGGGGCGCCGCCGGCGGCCGGACCGCCTTCGCCGCCTGGGCCCTGTCCCATCTCGCCGTTCCCGCCGTCTTCGGCCGCCGGGTCGTCCGTCGACGTGCCGCCCGCCGCGTTGATCCCGTCATCGCTGGAGACGATGTCGACCTTGACGCCGTTGATCGCGATGTCGACGCCTTCCAGGCCCTCCACTGAGGCCGTGACCCTCACCTTCCCCGCGTCGACCACCAGGTCGCCGTCCGCGTGTAGGCCGTCGTCCCCGCTGGCCACGGTGGTCGCGGCCCCGTTGAGGTGGACGGCCGCCCGTCACTGTGGACGGCGTCGTCGGAGGAGTCGGCCTTGACCGTGCCGCCTTCGAGGACGGTCATCACGCCGGACTTCAGGCCCTTGGCGGAAGCCTCGTAAAAAAACAGGGAGCCCGGCACGCATCCGCGTGCCGGGCCCCCCTTCGCACTCGTCAGAGGTACGGGCCTCCGGTGCGGCCCGCCGCGTGGCCGTGTTCCTCGTCCTCGTCGTGGCCGACGCCAGGCGGCAGCGCACGGCGCATCTGCTCCAGCTGGGCGCGTGCCGCCATCTGCTGGGCGAACAACGTCGTCTGGATGCCGTGGAACAGCCCCTCCAGCCAGCCGACCAGCTGGGCCTGGGCGATCCGCAGTTCGGCGTCGCTGGGCGTCGCCTCCTCCGTGAAGGGGAGGGAGAGCCGCTCCAACTCCTCGACCAGCTCGGGGGCCAGGCCGTCCTCCAGCTCCTTCACCGAGCTGGCGTGGATCTCCTTGAGCCGGACCCGGCTGGCCTCGTCCAGAGGAGCCGCGCGTACTTCCTCAAGCAACTGCTTGATCATGCTTCCGATCCGCATGACCTTGGCCGGTTGCTCGACCATGTCCGTCACGGGAACCTCGCGGGAATCGTCGTCTCCGCCGCCACCGAGGGCCATTCCGTCCTGTCCCACGACCAAGACCTGCGGGTTCTCCTGCGACCTGCCTGACCTGTCCGACCTGTCGTTCCTCGGCATCTCCATGCCGCCATTCTCTCGCACACCTGCATCACACCACGGTGGTGCCCCCGTTCGCCGGTGATCCACCATCTACGGGTCCAGCGGGCGCACTTATCGGCCGCGGCGCATCCGCAGGGCGAGGAAGGCCAGGCCGAGACCGATCAGCACCAGGCCGGTGCCGAGGGGCAGGGCGTGCAGGGCGGGTTCGCCGGGCTCGGCCACGGCCTGTCCGGGGGCGTCGGCCGCGGCGTCGACGTCGGTCTCGGGTGTGGGGGGTGGAGTGGGCGCGCGCGTGGGTGCCGTCTCGCGCTGCGGATTGTGTGGCTGTTGCTTCTGTGGCTGTTGGTCCTGTGGCCGCGGGTGCGCTTCGGCTTCCGGGGACTCGGCGGTGTCGGCGTCCGGTGCGGTGTGGGACGGCTCCGCTGACGGGTTCGTACGGGCGGACTCGTTCGTACGGGCGGACTCGTTCGTACGCGAGGACTCGCCGGAAGGGGACGCGTCGGTGGACGGCGACAGTGACGGCGACCCGGGGGCCCTGGGGGCGTCCGGGCTCGCGGTGGGCGCGCCCGAGCCCCGTCCGGTGTCGCGGGGGCGGGACGACGGGGCGCCCGTCGGAGCCGTACCGCTGTCCCTCGCCCGTCCTGGGGGCACGGAGGGTGCGGAGTCGGGGCGCCCCGGTCGCTCGCGCCCCGCGCCGGGGAGGCTGCCGGCCCGCGACGTCTCCGGTGCGGGCGAAGGACGCTCGGCGTTGGCGGCCGGGGCGGGGCCCAGGAGCAGGAGGAGCAGGACCAGGACTGGCATCGCGAGGAGCGACGCGGGTCCCCCGGGGCGGAGAGAACGGAGCGGTGGGTTCACGCCGGTGCCCCCTCCCGTGCCGAGTCGCCGAGTCGCCGAGATCCGTACAGCCAGCGTCACACGAGGCGACAATTCCGGCATCCCGGCCATGATCCCGGCCACCGCCCCGGGCCCGCCGGGCTACCGCGTGAGCAGCACCTTGCCCACGTGCCCGCTCGCCTCCAGTACGCGATGGGCCTCGGCCGCCTCGCTCATCGGCAGCGTACGGTCGACGACCGGGCGGACCCGGCCCGCGCCGATCAGCGGCCAGACGTGCTCCCGTACCGCCGCGACGATCGCGGCCTTCTCCTCGCGGGGCCGCCCGCGCAGCGAGGTCGCGGTGATCGCGGCCCGCTTGCCCAGCAGCGCGGCGAGGTTCAGTTCGCCCTTGACGCCGCCCTGGAGGCCGATGATCGCGAGCCTGCCGTTGACGGCGAGGGCCTTCACGTTCCGGTCCAGGTACTTCGCGCCCATGATGTCGAGGATGACGTCGGCGCCCGCGCCGTCCGTGGCCCGGCGGATCTCCTCGACGAAGTCCTGCTCGCGGTAGTCGATGAGGATGTCCGCGCCCAGTTCCGCGCAGCGCCGCAGCTTCTCCTTGCCGCCCGCCGTGACCGCGACCGTGGCGCCGACGGCCTTGGCCAGCTGGATCGCCATGGTGCCGATGCCGCTCGATCCGCCGTGTACGAGGAGCGTCTCACCGGGGCGCAGGTGGGAAATCATGAAGATGTTTGACCAGACCGTACAGGCGACCTCGGGGAGCGCGGCCGCCGTCACCAGGTCGGTGTTCTCGGGCAGCGGCAGCAGCTGTCCGGCCGGTACAGCGACCTTCTCGGCATAACCGCCGCCGACCAGCAGGGCGCACACCTCGTCGCCGACCGACCAGCCGCTCACACCGGGGCCGAGCGCGGCGATCCGGCCCGAGCACTCAAGCCCCGGATAGGGGGAGGAGCCGGGCGGCGGGTCGTAGAAGCCCTGCCGCTGGAGCAGGTCGGCGCGGTTGACGGCGCTGGCCGCCACCTCGACCAGGACCTCGCCCTCGCCGGGTACGGGGTCGGGGACCTCCGCCCAGACGAGCGCCTCGGGTCCACCGGGTTCCGGGATCGTGATCGCATACATGGCGGCGAGGCTACTCGTCCTGTCGCCCCCGCCGCCGTACAGGCCTCAGAGGTTCTTCGGCGGGCGGATCGGGGCAACCGGGGGCGTCGGTGTGACCCGTACGATCGTGATCAGACGGTCCGTCAACTGCAGCGGGCTGGCCAGCGGATCGTCGTATCCGAGCAGCCGGTGTCCGCGCACCACGCTCACCACGAGGTCCTCGGTCTCCCGGACGCTCTTCCCCGCCTCGGCCTTTATCACCGGCCGCTCGATGAGATCGAGTCCGCTGCCGTGCTGGATGAGGTCCTCCAACACGTTGCCCGCGCGCGGGCTCAGCACCGACAGGCCGAGCAGTCGACCGGCCGCGCTGGCGCTGGTGATGACGGCGTCGGCGCCCGACTGGCGCAGCAGCGGGGCGTTCTCCTCCTCCCGTACGGCGGCCACGATGTTCGCGGGACGGTTCATCTGCCGTGCGGTCAGGGCCACCAGCACGGCGGTGTCGTCGCGTTGGGTGGCGATGACGATCTGACGGGCCTTCTGCGTCTCGGCGCGGAGCAGGACATCGCTGCGGGTGGCGTCGCCCACCACGCCCGCGAAGCCCTCCGCCGTGGCGGCGTCGACGACCTTGGCGTTGGGGTCGACAACGACGATCTTGTCTTTGCTCAGCCCTGTCGCCAGGAGGGTCTGGACGGCGGAACGGCCCTTGGTGCCGAAGCCGACGACGACCGTGTGGTCACGCAACTGGGACCTCCAGCGTTTGAGCCGGAACTCTTCCCGAGTGCGCTCAGTGAGCACCTCGAGCGTCGTTCCGACCAGGATGATCAGGAAGACCACACGCAGTGGGGTGATCACCAGGATATTGACCAGCCGGGCGGAGTCGCTCACCGGGACGATGTCGCCGTAGCCCGTCGTGGAGAGGCTGACGGTGACGTAGTAGGCGATGGCGAGCAGGCTGACCTCGCCGTCCTCGGCGTTACCGTCTCGGTATCCATCGCGGTCGAGGTAGACGACGAACATCGCGGTCAGCAGCACCAGGAGCGCCATGGCCAGCCGGGTGAGGACCTGGCGCAGGGGATGCGTCACGACGCGGCGCGGCAGCTTCACCTTGTAGGTCGTCAGGTGCTCGTCGGCCTGGCGCGCGATCGCATCCTGGCCGGGAAGTTTCACGTGAAACGCTCCTCACCTACGGCGCTCACGGCCACACCCTCGTTCAACACATCCCCCATGGCAGTTCCAGAATCTCCAGCTCCTGACCCTGCGGCGCCCCGCCGGGTGGTACGACCGCGAGGCCGTCGGCCACCGCGACACCGCGCAGCATCGCCGGGCCGTTGAAACGCAGAGGTACGGCCTCATCAGCACGAAGGGTCACGGGCACCAGCCGGGTATCGTACGGATGCCCGTGGATCTCGTCTCGCGTGGGGGTGCGCAGCGGCTCTGGTGCGAGGCCCCCTGACAGCGTACGGAGCAAGGGTTCCGCCAGCGTCAGCAGGCCGGATACGGCGGCGAGGGGGTTGCCCGGCAGGCCGACCAGGTGCCGGTTGCCGTCGAGGCGGGCCAGCAGCATGGGGTGTCCGGGGCGTACCTGGACGCCGTCCACCAGGAGTTCGGCGCCCAGGGCGCGCAGCGTGGGGTGGACGTGGTCGACGGGGCCTGCGGCGGTGCCGCCCGTCGTGACCACCAAGTCGGCTGCGGATTCCGCGATCGCCTGGTGCAGGGCCTGCGCGTCGTCGCCGAGTCTTTGTACGGCGGTGACTTCGGCGCCCAGTGCGCGCAGCCAGGAGGGCAGCATGGGGCCGAGCGCGTCCCGGATCAGGCCGTCGCGCGGGAGGCCCTCGGTCAGCAACTCGTCGCCGAGTACGAGTACTTCGACGCGGGGGCGGGGGAAGACCGACAGCGCGTCATATCCCGCGGCCGCGGCGAGGCCGAGTACGGCGGGGGTGACCGGCGTGCGCGCGGGGAGCAGCAGGTCGCCGCTGCGGCACTCCTGGCCGCGCGGGCGGATGTCCTGCCCGGGTACGACCTCGCGCTGGGCGTGCAGCCTGCCCTTGTCGTCGGCGCGGCCGTGTTCGCTGCGGAGTACGCCGGTGGCGTCCCGGGGGATGCGGGCGCCCGTGGCGATACGGACCGCTTCGCCGTCGGCGAGGGGCTCGGGGAGCGCGTGACCGGCGAGTACGCCTTCGGCGCGTACGGTCCAGGGGCCCGGGCCCGCGACGGCCCAGCCGTCCATCGCGGAGGTGTCGAAGGAGGGCAGGTCGGTGAGCGCGGTGAGGGGGGCGGCGAGCACCAGCCCGAGCGCGCGGTCCAGGGGGACGGAGGGGGCGAACTTCTCGGTCCCGGCCTGCCCGGCGGTGGCTTTCTCGGCGATGGCCTTCCCGGCTGCGGCTTTCTCGGTTGCGGCTCTCTCGGCTGCGGCTTTCTCGGCTGCGGCGCGGGCGGCTCGTCCGGCCGCTTCGGCGCGGCTGCGGGCCTTGGGCCAGGGAGTGTCGTGCGGGCGGTGCTTTTGCTGATGGCCGGAGGTGGGAGCGGGCACGGTGGCGGACCCGGTGGGGCTCGGGGCGGGCTGCCCCTTGGCGCTGGTGTGCTGGGCGGCAACCTGCCGGTCGGCTGGGCTGGAGCTGGGGCCGGGGCCGGGGTGCCCTTGCGCCGGGCTCGGACCAGGGTGCGCGTGCGCCGCGCGGCCCCGCTCTGCGTCGGCACGCGCCTCCCTGACCAGGGCCAGGGCATCGTCTACGGCCAGATCCTGGTCGTCGTCGGTCTCGGCCTCGGCTTCTGGGGCGCTCTGCAGGGCCTGGCCGTCCCAGGCGTGCCGACTGTCCTGGCCGTCCTGGCTGGCCTGGGCTTGCCGGGCGCCGTGGCTGTCGCGGCCGTCCGAGACAGGCAGGGCGTCCTGGCTGGCGCGGCTCTCCCAGGCATGCAGAGCATCCTGGCTGGCGCGGCCGTCCCGTCCGTCCCAGGTGTGCCAGACGTCCCAGCCGTCCCGAGCGTCATGGCCACCCCAGACGTGCCGGTTATCCCGGCCGTCCGACGCGTCGTGCCCGGTCATCCGGCGTCCGACCCCGTCGCGGACCGGCCTTCGCCCGTGCCAATCCCACCCGACCCGGCCTCGCCCGACCCGGCACCGCCCGAACTGGCCCCGCCCGAGCCGACCTCGCCCGTCCTGGTCTCGGCCGCCCTTGCCTCGTCCGCCCAGCGCGCAGCGAGCGCCGCGGCCTTGCGGGTCGCATCGGCGACGGCCTCCGGCCCGCCCTTGGCCTGTGCGGCCGCGTACCCCACAAGGAAGGTGGTCAGCGGCGCGGCCGGCCTGGCCACGCCGTGTGCCGCGTCGCGTGCCAGGTCAAGCAGCCCAGCGGTGTCCACGTCGAGGTCGATGTCCAGTTCGTTCTTGACTGCGGCAACCCATTCATTCAGCACGTACTCATGCTCCCTGATCCGCGCGCGGGCTTCGGCGATGTCCTCCCAGGTGTCGCAGTCGAATGCGGCACGCGAGTCATCGGGTCCGGTGACCCTGGCGAGCGCGAGCTCGGCGGTGAGCAGGCGCAGCGGCAGCCCGGTCAGGCCATTGTGCCTGGCGGCGAGCAGCGCGATCTCCCGGCGCAGCGGCTCGCTCCGGTACGCGGCGACCAGCGGCTGGTCCCGCCCGTCGGGGTCGACGAGCAGCGCCCCGTCCACCGGCTCGGCGGAGAGCGCGGCCAGCAGGCTCCGTACGGTCGGCTCGCCCAGGAAGGGCAGATCGGCGGAGAGGACGAGCACGCTCTGAGCGGTCGTCCCGCGCAGCCCGGCGTCGAGCGCGGCGAGCGGCCCGCCGCCGGGCGGGTCCTCGCGCACCCACCGCACGGGCCGGGCGGTGGGCCTGCGGTCCGCCACGACGACCGTGGCGGCGGCGCCCGAGCAGGCGGCCAGCACCCGGTCCAGCAGGGACCGGCCGCCGACCCGCACTCCGGGCTTGTCCACACCGCCGAGCCGCCTGGCGGCACCTCCTGCCAGCACTACGGCGTCATACGAGGTCATCCCCCGAGGTGAGGTCATGCCCCGAGTATGGGTCCCCGGCGGATCATTGCCACCCCTGCGGGCAGGGCAGGGGTGACAGGGCAGGCGCGGTGCCTACAGGGTGCGCAAGAGCACGGCGGGCTGTTCGACGCAGTCCGCCACATAGCGCAGGAACCCGCCGGCCGTCCCGCCGTCGCACACCCGGTGGTCGAAGGTGAGCGAGAGCTGCACGACCTGGCGCACCGCCAACTCCCCCTGGTGCACCCAGGGCTTGGCGACTATGCGTCCCACACCGAGCATGGCCGCCTCGGGGTGGTTGATGATCGGCGTGGAGCCGTCGACGCCGAACACGCCGTAGTTGTTCAGCGTGAAGGTCCCCCCGGTCAGGTCGGCCGGGGCCAGCCGCCCCTCCCTCGCCACCTCGGTCAGGCGCCCGAACTCGGCGCTGAGGGACTCCGCGTCGCGTGCCTGGGCGTCGCGTACGACGGGGACGACCAGACCCCGCTCGGTCTGCGCGGCGAAGCCGAGGTGCACCGCGCTGAGGAGTACGACCTCACGGGCCTCCGTGTCGACCGTGGAGTTGAGCTCCGGGTACCGGGCCAGGGCCGCGGTGCAGATCCGTGCGAGCAGCGCGAGTACGGAGATCTTGGGGCCGCCCGAGGCGTTCATGGCCGCGCGGGCGTTCATGAGCTCCGTGGCATCGGCGTCCACCCAGCAGGTCGCGTCGGGGATCTCGCGGCGGCTGCGGGAGAGCTTGTCGGCAACGGCACCCCGTACCCCGCGCAGCGGAACCCGCTCCCCGGGCGCGGCGACAGCCGATACGCCGGGCTCGGCCACAGCGGCCACAGCGGTCCCAGCAGCCCCAGCGGCCACAGGCGCGGCGCGCCGCGCTTCGGGCATCCGGGGAGTCCGGGCGGCCCGTAGCGCGTACTCGACGTCGGCGCGCAGGATCAGCCCGTCGGGCCCGGAGCCCGTCAGCTCCCGCAGGTCGAGGCCGTTTTCCCGGGCCAGCCTGCGCACCAGCGGCGAGATGACCGGCACCGGTCCCTCCTGGTCGACGGGGTCCGCTCCAGCACCCGGCCGGGCTGGGCCGGACGGCACGCCCACCGCACTGGCGGGCCGCACCCGGCGCCTGCGCGCCGGTGCCGCGCCCGTGCCATAGCCGACCAGGACATTGCCCGACCCCTCGGCCTCCGCCGCCTCGGAGTCCCGGCCGGCATCCGCGGCTGAGCCCGTGCCGGAGTCCGCGGCCCCGGCGGGTTCTCCCACCGCAACGGTCAACAGGGGCGCGCCCACCGGGAGTTCCTCACCCTCCGCGCCGAACCGCGCGGTGACCACGCCCGCGTAAGGGCAGGGCACCTCGACCATCGCCTTGGCCGTCTCGACCTCGACCACCGGCTGGTCGACCGCCACCACATCGCCCACCGCCACCAGCCAGCGGACGATCTCCGCCTCGGTGAGACCCTCACCGAGATCCGGCAGCTTGAACTCCAACACCTGGGCCATCAGCTCTCCGCCTCCCACTGCAACCGGGCCACCGCGTCCAGGATGCGGTCGACTCCCGGCAGATGGTGCCGCTCCAGCATCGGCGGCGGATAGGGGATGTCGAACCCGGCCACCCGCAGCACCGGTGCCTCCAGGTGGTGGAAGCAGCGCTCGGTGACCCGAGCCGCGATCTCCCCACCCGGACCGCCGAAGCCGCCCGACTCGTGCACCACGACCGCGCGTCCCGTCCTGCGCACCGAGGCGCAGACCGTCTCGTCGTCGAACGGCACCAGCGAGCGCAGATCGACGACTTCCAGGTCCCACCCCTCGGCCTTCGCGGCCTCGGCCGCTTCCAGGCAGACGGGCACGGACGGGCCGTACGTGACGAGGGTCGCGCTGCGTCCAGTGCGCCGCACCACGGCCCGGCCTATGGGATCAACGGACGGCGGTGCGTCCGGGTTCCAGGAGTCCTTGGACCAGTACAGGCGCTTCGGCTCCAGGAAGACGACGGGGTCGTCGGACGCGATGGCGGCCCGCAGCAGCCCGTAGGCGTCGCCGACCGTGGCGGGCGTGACGACATGGAGCCCCGGAGTCGCCATGTAGTACGCCTCGGAGGAGTCGCTGTGGTGCTCGACGCCGCCGATCCCGCCGCCGTACGGCACCCGGATCGTGATCGGCAGCGGCATCGCGCCCCTGGTGCGGTTCCGCATCCGCGACACATGCGAGATCAGCTGCTCGAAGGCGGGGTAGGCGAACGCGTCGAACTGCATCTCCACGACCGGCCGCAGCCCGTACATGGCCATGCCGACCGCCGTGCCCAGGATGCCCGCCTCGGCGAGCGGGGTGTCCGTACAACGGTCCTCGCCGAACTCCTTGGCCAGTCCGTCGGTGATTCTGAAGACGCCGCCGAGAGTGCCCACGTCCTCGCCCATCACATGGACGGCGGGGTCGTCGGCCAGCGCGTCGCGCATGGCGCGCTGGAGCGCCTGCGCCATCGTGGCGGGCTTGGTGCCGCTGTCGGCCACGGTGGTCATCGGTCGGCCTCCGCGTCCAGTTCGGCGCGCAGCTGGGCGGCCTGCTCGCGCAGTTGCGTGGTCTGCTCGGCGTACACGTGCGTGAACAGGTCCATCGGGTCCAAGGTCGCGTCCTCGTTCATCCGGGCACGCAGTCCGGCGGCGAGCTCCTCGGCGGAGTCCCGCGCGGCCTGCGCCCGGTCGTCGTCGAGCAGGCCGCGGCCGGTCAGCTCCTCTTCGATGAGGGTGATCGGGTCGTGCGCCCGCCAGGCCTCGACCTCGCCGTCGCCCCGGTAGCGGGTGGCGTCGTCGGCGTTCGTATGGGCCTCGATGCGGTAGGTCACCGCCTCGACGAGGGTCGGGCCTCCGCCCACACGCGCGCGGTGCGTGGCTTCGCTCAGCACCTGGTGGACCGCGGCCGCGTCGTTGCCGTCGACCAGGCGGCCCGGCATGCCGTATCCGACGGCCTTGTGGGCGAGGGAGGGCGCCGCGGTCTGCTTGGCGAGCGGCACGGAGATCGCGAAGCCGTTGTTCTGCACCAGGAAGACCACCGGCGCCTGCCACACGGCGGCGAAGTTCAGCGCCTCGTGGAAGTCGCCCTCGCTGGTGCCGCCGTCACCGACCAGGGCGAGCGCGACCACGTCGTCACCCTTGAGGCGGGCGGCGTGCGCGAGCCCCACGGCGTGCGGGAGCTGGGTGGCGAGCGGGGTGCACAGCGGCGCTATCCGGTGCTCGCGGGGGTCGTACCCGGTGTGCCAGTCGCCGCGCAGCAGCGACAGCGCCTGTACGGGGTCGAGGCCGCGGGCGACGGCGGCGAGGGTGTCGCGGTAGCTGGGGAACAGCCAGTCGCGCTCTTCGAGCACCAGCGCGGCGGCGACCTGGCAGGCCTCCTGGCCGGTGCTCGACGGGTAGACGGCGAGGCGGCCCTGCTTGGTGAGGGCGGTCGCCTGCGCGTTGTACCTGCGGCCGCGCACCAGCTCCCGGTGCAGCCTCAGCAGCAGCTCGGGGTCGGCATCGGCCGCGGCCGGTGTGCCCAGGACGCGGTACGGCTCGGCGTCCGGCAGCAGCGGCGCGGGGTCCGTACGGGGCTTCCAGGCGGGAGGCGGGGTGGGCCGGTAGGCCCCTCGCTCCGCCACGACCGTCGTGCTGTGCTTCTTCACCGCGTGCACCTCCTCGTAGGAGCGATCGGGAGAGGCGCGGTGTGTGATGCGCCTCACCTACCGATTGTTCGGTCGTCAGCACATTTTGGCTACAGGCACCTCCAGGCTGTGGACAAACGGTTCTCCACAGCCTGGGATAGATGCAGTACGTCCATGGTAGAGAGGCGGGGGGACATGGCATCTGAACGAATGGCCGACGACGGCGGCACCACCGGCTCCGCGGCGGGTTCCGCAGGTGGCCCCCCTGGGGAGAACCCGCCCCGCCCGCTGGACTCCATCGACCGCGACATCCTGCGGATGCTGCAGACAGACGGTCGCGCCTCGATACGCTCCGTGGCCGAGCGGGTCCATGTCTCGCGCGCCAACGCCTACGCACGTATCAACCGCCTCATCGAGGACGGCGTGATCCGCGGATTCGGCGCCCGGATCAACCACGAGCGCGCGGGCCAGGGCGCCTCCGCCTACATCACGCTGAAGATCGTGCAGAACTCCTGGCGCACGGTCCGCGAGCAGCTGCGGGCCCTGCCGGGCGCCGCCCATATCGCGCTGGTCAGCGGCGACTTCGACGTACTGCTGCTGGTGCACACGCCGGACAACCGGACCCTGCGCGAGCTGGTGCTCACCCGGCTGCAGTCGATCCCCGAGGTGCTGAGCACCCGCACGCTCCTGGTCTTCGAGGAGACCGACCTGGACCCCGAGGCCTGACGACCCGGGGCTGAGCTGTCGGTACGGCTCAGGCAGCCGTACGCAGCCCGCCGAAGGCCAGCTGGACGACGGCGTCGGCGACTTCCTCGCTGTCCGCGCCCTGGTGCTCGGGGCGGTACCACTCCGCGATCGAGTTGATCATGCCGAAGAGCAGCCTGGTCGCCAGCCTGACCTCGACATCCGCCCGCAGATCACCGTCCACGACCGCGGCCTTGAACAACTCGGCGACCTGGTGGTCGAACTCCCGGCGCCGCTCCATGGCCCACTGCTCGGTGGCGGTGTTGCCCCGTACCCGCAGCAGCAGCGTGACGTAGGGGAGCTCGGCCGTCAGCACCTGGACCATGCGCCGGGTGACGTACTCAAGACGCTCCACGGCACGCCCCACGCGCGCGTGCTCCTCGTCGAGAATCCCGAAGAGCCCGTCCAGCGCGCGGCTGACGGCGCGGCGCAGCAGCTCCTCCTTGCCCGCGACATGGTGGTAGATCGAGGACTTGGAGATCCCGGCGGCCTTGGAGAGGTGCTCCATGGAGGTGCCGTCGTATCCGCGCTCGTTGAAGATCCGTACGGCGACGGCGAGGAGCGTCTCGGGGGTGTAGGTGTCGCGCTTGGGGGTGGTCATGGGCGGGACCGCTTCTCGTGGAGGTTGGCCTGGCGCTGCAGCGCCAGGGACGCGCCGTACCGGCCGCCGGGGTGGATGAACTCCATCGCCAGCAAGAGGTTCCTGGCCCAGTCGGGCCCGAGCTCCTCGCTCCACTCCCAGGGCCCTCGGGGGTAGTTGACGCCGAGCCTCATGGCCGTGTCGATGTCCTCCGCGCTCGCCACCCCCCGGCTGACGGCGTCAGCGGCGAAGTCGACGAGCATCGCGACCGTCCGCGCCACGATCATGCCCGGTACGTCGCCGATGACGCTGACCCGTTTGCCCAGCCTCTGGAAGAGGCCGATAGCGGCCCGCAGGTCCCGTGGGTCGACGTCCGCGCCGGGCGCGAGGGCGATCCGGGTGCAGGTCCGGTAGTCCAGGGCGAGGTCGAAGTGGATGTACTGGCCGACCGGGTGGCCGGTGGCGACCGTCCCGTCGGTCAGGATCAGCGCGGCCCCGTGCGGCAGGGCGATGAAGTCGTCCGGCTGGTCGGACTCGTGGTCCAGGACCGTGATCCCCGCCTCCGTGAGCATCGCGCGCAGCGGCTCGGCGGGACCGAGGTCCCCCTGGATGGCCACCGTGTCCGGGGCGTCGCAGGCGGGCTCGGTGGACGGTTCCGGACGCTCGGCGCCGTCGGCGTACGCGTACCAGCCCCGCCCCGACTTCCGCCCCAGCCGTCCGGACTCCACCAGCCGCCGCTGCGCCAGCGACGGCGTGAACTTCGGGTCCTGGAAGAAGGACTCCCACACCGAGCGGGTGACGGCCTCGTTGACGTCCTGGCCGATCAGGTCGGTCAGTTCGAACGGGCCCATCCGGAAGCCGCCGCACTCGCGCAGTACGGCGTCGATGGTGGCGGGATCCGCGGCCCGCTCCTCGTACACCCGCAGCGCCTCGGCGTAGAAGGGGCGGGCGATGCGGTTGACGATGAACCCCGGCGTGTCGGCGCAGCGCACCGGGGTCTTGCCCCAGGCCTTCGCGGTCGCCTGCGCGCGCGTGGCGGCGGATTCGTCCGTGGCGAAGCCGCTGATGACCTCGACCAGCGGGAGCAGCGGCGCGGGGTTGAAGAAGTGCAGCCCGACGAAGCGGCCGGGCACCCTGAGGGCGCCGCCGATCGCCGTGACGGACAGCGAGGAGGTGTTGGTGGCCAGCAGGCAGTCATCGGACACGATGCCCTCAAGCTCGCTGAAGAGCCGCTGCTTGACGTCCAGTTGCTCCAGGATCGCCTCGATGACGAGTCCGGACCCGGCGAGCTCGGCGAGGCTCTCGGCCGCGCCGAGGCGGGCCGTCGCGGCGTCGCGGTCGGTGGCGCTGAGCCTGCCCTTCTCGACGAGCCGGTCCAGGCGCGCGGTGATCGCGTCGGCCGCCGTCTTCGCACGGCCGGGCACGGTGTCGTACAGCCGCACGGGATGACCGGCGACGAGTGCGACCTGGGCGATGCCCTGGCCCATGGTGCCGGTGCCCACCACGGAGACGGGGCTGCTGCGATCGATGGCTGTCATGCTCGCGATCCTTCCGCACGAGTTATCCACAGGTTCGCCCGGCCCCCTTGTCCCGACCGATCGTTCGGTTACTCTAGCCGTGTCCGCCTGTTCCTGCCCAGCTCGCCGACTCGAAGAAGAGTCAGCCCTACAAGGAGTTGGTCCTCCATGGCCGTCGAACTCACCGCGCAGCAACTGATCGAGAAGCACCGGCCCACTCTCGACCAGGCGCTCGAAACCATCCGCACCCGCGCGTACTGGTCCCCGCACCCCGAGCATCCGAAGGCGTACGGCGAGCACGGCAGCCTGAGCGCGGCGGACGGCAAGGCGGCCTTCGACGCGCTGCTCGGCAACCGCCTGGACCTGGACCAGCCCGGCACGGACGGCTGGACGGGCGGCGAAGTCTCGCCGTACGGCATCGAGTTGGGCGTCCAGTACCCGCACCCGGACATCGACGCCCTGCTGCCCGCCATGCGCGCGGCAATCCCGTCCTGGCGCGATGCGGGCGCGGAGCTGCGTGCGGCGACCTGTCTGGAGATCCTCGCGCGGATCAGCGCGCGCACCCACGAGTTCGCGCACGCGGTCATGCACACCAGCGGCCAGGCCTTCATGATGGCCTTCCAGGCCGGTGGCCCGCACGCCCAGGACCGCGGCCTGGAAGCGGTGGCGTACGCCTACGTCGAGCAGGCCCGCACCCCGGACGCGGCGGACTGGAGCAAGCCCCAGGGCAAGCGCGACCCGCTCAACCTCAACAAGCGGTTCACCCCGGTCCCGCGCGGCATCGCCCTCCTGATCGGCTGCAACACCTTCCCGACGTGGAACGGCTACCCGGGCCTCTTCGCCTCCCTGGCCACCGGAAACCCGGTCCTGGTCAAGCCGCACCCGCGCGCCGTGCTGCCGCTGGCGCTGACCGTCCAGGTCGCCCGCGAGGTGCTCGCCGAAGCGGGCTTCGACCCGAACCTGGTGGCGCTCGCCGCCGAGCAGCCCGGCGAGGGCATCGCCAAGACCCTGGCCGTACGCCCCGAGATCAAGATCATCGACTACACGGGGTCCACCGCCTTCGGCGACTGGCTGGAGACCAACGCCCGCCAGGCGCAGGTCTACACGGAGAAGGCGGGCGTCAACACGGTCGTCATCGACTCCACCGACGACTACCAGGGCATGCTGGCCAACCTCGCCTTCTCGCTCTCCCTCTACAGCGGCCAGATGTGCACCACCCCGCAGAACCTGCTGATCCCCCGCGACGGCATCACCACCGACGCCGGAGCCAAGTCGTACGACGAGGTGGTCTCCGACCTCGCGGGCGCGGTCTCCGGACTCCTTGGCGACGACGCACGGGCGAACGCCCTGCTCGGCGCCCTGGTCAACCCCGATGTGCGCACCCGCCTCGACGCGGCCCCTGGATTCGGTGAGGTCGCGCTGCCCTCGCGCGAGGTCGGCAACCCGGAGTTCCCGGACGCCGTGGTCCGTACCCCGGTGATCGTCAAGCTCGACGGGGCGCGCAAGTTCTGGGAGTCGACCGACGCCGAAGCGGCCTATCTGAACGAGTGCTTCGGCCCGGTGTCGTTCGCGGTGGCCGTGGACTCGGCCGCGGACGCGGTGGAGCTGCTGCGGCGCACGGTGCGCGACAAGGGCGCGATGACGGTCGGCGCGTACACGACCTCCGAGGAGACCGAGCGCGCGGTGGAGGAGGTCTGCTTCGAGGAGTGCGCCCAGCTCTCCCTGAACCTGACCGGAGGGGTGTACGTCAACCAGACCGCGGCCTTCTCGGACTTCCACGGCTCGGGCGGCAACCCCGCGGCGAACGCGGCGCTGTGCGACGGCGCGTTCGTGGCCAACCGGTTCCGGGTGGTGGAGGTGCGCCGGGAGGCGTGAGACCGGGTCACGGGTCGCGCCTCCGGCAGGAACAGAGCTCTCGGGAACAGGCTCTTAGAGGCGCGACCCGGCCGACCAGTGGAAGAGGGCCATCCCCACGCTCGTCGCCAGGTTGTAGCTGGACACCTGCGGCCGCATCGGCAGCGAGACCAGCTCATCGGCACGCGCGCGCAGCTCCGTAGAGATCCCGCTGCGCTCCGAACCGAAGGCGAGCAGCGCGTCGTCGGGCAGGGTGCGGGAGCGGATGTCCGCGCCCTCCGGGTCCAGGGCGTACACCGGCCCGGCCGGCAGCTCGTCCACGGTCAGCCCCTCCACGGCCGTCGCGAAGTGCAGCCCGGCCGCTCCTCGTACGACATTGGGGTGCCAGGGGTCCAGCGTGCCGGTGGTGATGACTCCGGTGGCCCCGAAGCCCGCCGCCAGGCGGATCACGGCGCCCGCGTTGCCGAGGTTGCGCGGGTTGTCGAGGACGACGATGGGCGCCTGTCGTGGCGTACGGGCCAACGCGGCGAGGTTGGCGGCGCGTTCGGGGCGTACCGCCAGGGCGGCGACCCCGGTCGGGTGCACCCGCGGGACCAGGTCGCGCAGGGTGTCGCGGGGGATCTCGACGGCGCGCGCGGCCAGCTGCGCGGCGACATCCGGGGCGAGCTCGGCGGCCAGGTCCAGGGCGGCCGCCTTGTCGCTGGTGACGATCAGCGGGATGCGGGCGTCGAAGCGCAGGGCGTGCTTCACGGCGTGGAAGCCGTCGAGCAGGACGGAGGCCGCGCTGAGCTCGCCCCAGCGCCGTACCGCCTCGTCCGCCGACGCCACCTGCTCCGCCGCGTCCGCCGTCCCCGCCTGCTCCACCGCGTCCGCCGTCGCCGCCGCCCGCTCCGTCTCGTCCGCCCTGCCCGTCTTGCCCGCCGTCATGGCGTGAACCCTACGTGCGCGTGCTCGGCCTCTTCCGGCTCATGCTGCTCGTCCTCGCCGCGCTGCCGTGGCAACCGCGTACGGGCGAGCAGTCGCCCGCGTACGCGGGAGACGCGTGCGCCGACCTTCTTCAGGAAGGAGGTCGGCAGGAAGACGGCGTCGGCGGCGATCATCGCGAGCGAGAAGAAGGGCAGCCCGAGGACGATGGCGATCACCGCGTGCTCCGTCATCATCGCCACAAGGAGCACGTTCTTGACCCGGCGGTTGAAGAGCGTGAAGGGGAAGGCGACCTGGGTGATCACCGTGCCGTAGGTGACCAGGAGCAGCAGCGTGCCGTTGGCCACGAGCAGCTCGGAGAGGGCCGGCCAGGGGGAGAAGTAGTCGAGGTGCAGCGGGTAGTACACCGCGGTGCCGTCCTGCCAGCGGCTGCCCTGGACCTTGTACCAGCCGGCCGTCGCGTAGATCAGACAGGCCTCGGCCATGATCACGAACAGTGCGGCATTGTGGACGAGGTTGGCGATGACGTCGAGCAGGATGCGCCCCTGGCCGTACGGCCGGTAACGGCAGACCGCCCACCACAGGCCCTGAGCGATCCACAGGCCCCAGAAGAGCAGGGCCAGCCAGAGCTTCCCGCCCAGCCGGTCGGTGACGGTCACCGCGAGGAGGACCACCCCGAGCACGGACCACAGAGCGGGGCCCACCCGGTCGCGTACCGGAGGTACCGGCGCCTCCTGTCCCGCCTCCTGTTCCGCCTCGCGCGCCGCACGGCGGGCCGCGCGGCGGGCATCCAGCGACCAGACCTGTCCGCAGCGCGTGAGGACCAGGTAGATGGCCATCAGGTGGATCACGTTGTCGCCGCCGTCGCCCATGAACACACTGCGGTTCTGCAGCGAGAGCACGCCGATCATGAACAGCACGGACATGGTCCGGGTGCGCCAGCCGAGCAGCAGCAGCGCGCTGGAGACGATCGCCAGGACATAGACGGTCTCGAACCAGCCGTGGCTGTCGGACCACATCAGCGCGGTGAAGGCGTGGTTGTTCGCGATCAGCAGCTCGGCCATGTCCCAGCTCCACGGCCCGTCGGGCCCGTAGAGCTCATGGCGGTGCGGGATCTCGCGCAGCAGGAAGAACAGCCAGGTGGCGGCGAACCCGATGCGGACCACGGCGCTCTGGTACGGCCCGAGCGCGGCGCCGGTGACTTGGCTGAGGCCGCGCGCGGCGCGGGCGCTCGCTCGGTCGAAGTGGCTCACTGGGCGCGTACCTCCAGGTCGCGGGAGGTGACCGGCCACCAGGGAAGCTCACGGTAGACGGGCTTCTTGTCGAGCTTCTCGTCGCTCCAGGACGGCGGCTGCACCCGGGTGGTCATGGCGCGCAGCTGCACGCGCCGGACGGTGCCGTCGAGCTCTTCGTCCGCCAGGCGCAACAGCACGATGCGGCGGATGTAGCGCTCGGAGAGCTCGCCGCGCAGCCCATTGGGACGGTTCTCGTTGTCGTGTGAGCCCGTGTAGAAGTCCCAGGCGCGGCGCAGTGCGTTCTGCTGGGTGTGGCTGGGCAGCAGATTGCCGTCTATCGCCTCGGCGTCCTGGGCGGAGAGCTCGTACCAGCCGGTCTGCCGGGTGGCGCCGTCGGTGGTACGGATCTGGGCGCGGGCCTGTACCGCGATGTTCTGCTGCAGCGGGTTGGGGGCGAAGAGCTTCCAGTTCTGCTCGAACTCGGGGTAGACCCAGCTGTCGACCGCCTCGCCGTGCTGCTTGGTGACGGTGTTCGCGGGCGCGACATGCAGGAAGACCATCGCGAGGTGCGCGCAGGCGAACACCGCCACCAGCGCCAGCGCCAGGGCGGCCACCACCTGGTACGGCGGAGAGAGCGCGGCGACACCGGCGCGGCCGCCCGCGTCCTTGTCGTACGAGTCCATTGCGCCCCGCCCCGTTCCCGTTCCGCCTGCTCTTTCGCACCGGAACGGTACTCAGGCGCGGCCTTCTCGCACAGCGTCCGTGAGGTTATCCACAGGGTTGACAGCTTAAGGCCGCTGGACCCACCATTGAAATCAACGAACCGAACGATCGGTCGGTAGGCTGGTCGCTCGGCCACGATCTCGAACCGAGGGGGCTGCATGTCGACGGTGACTGCGGGCCATGCGGCGGCGTTCGACGCCGCGGTGGCTGCCGATGAGCGCATCGAACCGCGCGACTGGATGCCGGACGCCTATCGCGCGACGCTCGTACGACAGATAGCGCAGCACGCCCACTCCGAGATCATCGGCATGCAGCCCGAGGCGAACTGGATCACCCGCGCGCCCTCGCTGCGCCGCAAGGCGATCCTGATGGCCAAGGTCCAGGACGAGGCGGGACACGGGCTGTATCTCTACAGCGCCGCCGAAACCCTCGGCACCAGCAGGGACGAGCTGCTCGACAAGCTCCACACCGGCCGCCAGAAGTACTCGTCCATCTTCAACTACCCGACGCTGACCTGGGCGGACGTCGGCACCATCGGCTGGCTGGTGGACGGCGCCGCGATCACCAACCAGGTCCCGCTGTGCCGCTGCTCCTACGGCCCCTACGCCCGGGCGATGGTGCGGATCTGCAAGGAGGAGTCCTTCCACCAGCGCCAGGGGTACGAAGCGCTGCTCGCCCTGAGCCACGGCACACCGGCCCAGCACGAGATGGCCCAGGACGCGGTGAACCGCTGGTGGTGGCCGTCCCTGATGATGTTCGGCCCGCCGGACGACGAGTCCTCGCACTCCGAGCAGTCCATGACCTGGAAGATCAAGCGCCACTCGAACGACGAACTGCGCCAGCGCTTCGTGGACATCTGCGTCCCCCAGGCCGAGTCGCTCGGGCTCACGCTGCCCGACCCCGACCTGGTGTGGAACGAACAGCGGGGCCACTACGACTTCGGCCCGATCGACTGGACCGAGTTCTGGGCGGTCCTCAAGGGCAACGGCCCGTGCAACGAACAGCGGATCACCCAGCGCAGGCAGGCCCACGACGAGGGCGCCTGGGTACGGGACGCGGCGGTCGCGTACGCCGCGAAGCACACCCGGAAGGAAGAGGCGACGGCATGAGCAGCTCCACCGACTGGCCCCTGTGGGAGGTGTTCGTACGCTCGCGCCGCGGGCTCTCGCACACCCACGCCGGAAGCCTGCACGCACCGGACGCGGAGCTGGCCCTGCGCAATGCCCGCGACCTCTACACCCGGCGCAGCGAAGGCGTCTCCATCTGGGTGGTGCCGTCCACCTCGATCACCGCCTCCTCACCGGACGAGAAGGACCCGTTCTTCGAGCCCTCCGCCGACAAGCCGTACCGCCACCCGACCTTCTACGAGATCCCGGAAGGGGTGAAGCACCTGTGACCCAGGCACCTACGGCGGCCACCCCCGCCGCGCTCTCCCTCGGCGACGACGCGCTGGTGCTCGCCCAGCGGCTGGGCGAGTGGGCCGGGCACGCCCCGGCCCTGGAGGAAGACGTCGCCCTGGCCAACATCGCCCTGGACCTGCTGGGCCAGGCACGCGTGCTGTTGTCCCTCGTCGGGGACGAGGACGAACTGGCCTATCTGCGCGAGGAGCGCGCCTTCCGCAACCTCCAACTGGTCGAGCAGCCGAACGGCGACTTCGCGCAGACCATCGCCCGCCAGCTGTACTTCTCCACCTATCAGCGGCTGCTGTACGAGCAGTTGGCGAGCTCACCGGGGCCCTTCGCTCCTCTGGCGGCCAAGGCCGTCAAGGAAGTGACGTACCACCAGGACCACGCCGAGCAGTGGACCCTGCGCCTCGGCGACGGCACGGACGAGAGCCACACCAGGATGCAGCGCGCCCTGGACGCGCTGTGGCGGTTCACCGGCGAAATGTTCCGGCCCGTCGACGGCCTGGAGGGCATCGACTGGCAGGCCCTGGAGGAGGGGTGGCGTGCGTCGGTGACCGGGATCATCGGACGGGCGACCCTGACCATGCCGGAAGGCCCGCAGAGCGGAGCCTGGTCGGCCGGAGCGGGCCGCCAGGGGCTGCACACCGAGCCCTTCGGGCGGATGCTCGCCGAGATGCAGCATCTGCACCGCAGCCACCTGGGGGCGACATGGTGACCTCAGCCTCACCCGCGGCCCCGCTCGCGCCGACGCCCCTGGAGGAGCGGCTGAGAGCGCTGGCCGGCGCGGTGCCCGACCCCGAGCTGCCGGTGGTGTCCTTGCAGGAGCTGGGCGTGCTGCGCGGTGTCCGGGTGCTCGGTCCCGGCCGCGTGGAGGTCGAGCTGACCCCCACCTACACCGGCTGCCCCGCCGTCGAGACCATGTCCGCGGACATCGAGCGGGTGCTGCACGAGGACGGCATCGCCGACGTCACCGTCCGCACGGTGCTTTCGCCGCCCTGGTCGACGGACGACATCTCGCCCGCCGGCCGCCGCAAGCTCGCCGAGTCCGGCATCGCACCACCCCGCCCGCATCCCGCCCAGGGGCCGATACCCCTGACGCTGTCGGTGCGTTGCCCGCACTGCGGCTCGACCGACACCGAGCTGCTGAGCCGCTTCTCATCGACCGCCTGCAAGGCACTGCGGCGCTGCGTCAGCTGCCGTGAACCCTTCGACCACTTCAAGGAGTTGTGATGGCCGGCACCCCGGCCCGCTTCCACCCGCTCCGGGTCACGGCCCTCGACCGGCTCACGGACGACTCCGTCGCCCTGATCCTCGAGGTCCCCGCGGACCTGCGCGAGGAGTACCGCTACGCACCGGGCCAGCACCTCGCCGTACGCCGCATGGTCGACGGCGCCGAGATCCGGCGTACGTACTCGGTGTGTTCCCCGGTGCTCGCCCCCGAAGGGCCGAGCACGCTGCGGGTGGGGGTACGGCTGGTGGAGGGCGGTGAGTTCTCGACGTACGCCCACAAGGAGATCGCTGTCGGCGACGAGCTCGAGGTGATGACCCCGGCCGGACGGTTCACCCTTCAGCCTCGTCCGGGCCACTACGCCGCGGTGGTCGGCGGCAGCGGCATCACACCGGTGCTGTCGATCGTCTCGACCCTGCTGGCACGGGAACCCGGCGCGAGTTTCTGTCTGATACGCAGCGACCGCACCACCGCGTCGACGATGTTCCTGGAGGAGGTCGCCGACCTCAAGGACCGCTACCCCGACCGGCTCCAGCTGGTGACGGTGCTCTCCCGCGAGGAGCAGCAGGCCGGTCTGCCGTCCGGGCGGCTCGACGAGGGGCGGCTGACGGCACTGCTGCCCGCGCTGCTGCCGGTCGCGGAGATCTCCGGCTGGTTCCTGTGCGGACCCTTCGGTCTGGTGCAGGGAGCCGAGCGGGCGCTGCGCGCGCTCGGGGTGCGGCGTGCCCTCATCCACGAGGAGATCTTCCATGTGGATGACGGTGCCGCCGCCCAGGCGCCCACCACTGCGGCTACGGCCCCGGCGCACAGCACGGTGACCGCCACACTGGACGGCCGCTCCGGCAGCTGGCCCGTGCGGGACGGCGAGTCCCTGCTGGAGACGGTCCTGCGCAACCGCTCCGACGCCCCCTATGCCTGCAAGGGCGGAGTGTGCGGGACCTGCCGGGCCTTCCTGGTCGACGGCGAGGTGCGGATGGACCGGAACTTCGCGCTGGAGCCCGAGGAGACCGACGCCGGTTACGTCCTGGCCTGCCAGTCCCACCCGACCACCGAGAGAGTGGAGCTCAACTTCGACCGCTGACCGTTCCCCCTTCGCCTCCTCCTTCGCCTCCCCCTTCGCCTCCTCCTTCGCCATTCCCTTCCCGTAGAACCTGTTCTATCTTGACGACCCGTCAGCTAGCGGTCAGACAGCGGGAGGGGCAGGCGTGGACTTCACCTTCACCGAGGAACAGCAGGCAGCCGTCGAGGCGGCCAAGGCGGTCTTCGCCCCGGTCGCACCGGACGGGGTCCCCAGCCCCGCGCTCACCCCGGGAGCCGTGGCCGAGGACTTCGACCGCGCGCTGTGGGGGCGGCTCGCCGAGGCGGACCTGCTGAGCCTGCTGCTGGCACCGGAGTACGACGGGGCGGGGCTCGACGCCGTCGCGCTGTCTCTGGTGCTGCGGGAGTCCGCGCGGGTGCTGGCCCGCGTTCCGCTCCTGGAGAGCAGCGCGGCCGCGTATGCCGTACAGACCTTCGGCAGCGAGGAGTTGAAGCGGCGCGTCCTGCCAGGGGCCGCCCGGGGCGAGCTCGTCCTCACCGTCGCCGCGAACGGCCGCACCGGGCATGACGCGGCCGAACGGGCCGTCACCGCACGCCAGGACACCACGGCTGCCGCGGCCAGCGCGGCCAGCCCTGACGGCGCGACCGGTGCTGACAGCCCTGACGGCTCCGACGGCTCCGACGGCTCCGACGGCACATCCTGGGTGCTGGACGGCGTCCAGACAGGCGTGCCCTGGGCGCAGAACGCCGATCTGGTGGTCGTCCCCGCGCACACCCCCGACGGCCGTACCGTGCTCGCCCTGGTCCCCCGTGGCCAGGACGGGCTCCGGATCGCGGAGCAGGTCTCCACCAGCGGGGAGCGCCTCGGCGAGCTCCACCTCGACGCCGTACGCATCCCGTCGAGCGAGCTGATCGACACCGACGGCGCATGGGAGCGGCTGCACCAACTGCTCACCACCGGCACCTGTGCGCTCGCGCTCGGGCTTGGTGAGGCCGTGCTCGCCATGACCAGCGAGTACACCGGCAAGCGGGAGCAGTTCGGCTTCCCGATCGCCACCTTCCAGGCGGTGGCCGTGCAGGCCGCCGACCGCTATATCGACCTGCGCGCGATGGAAGTCACCCTCTGGCAGGCGGCCTGGCGGATCTCCACCGGCGCGAGTGGCGCGCTGCCCGCGACCGGGGACATCGCCGTGGCCAAGATCTGGGCCTCGGAAGGGGTACGCCGCGTCGTCCAGACCGCCCAGCATCTGCACGGCGGCTTCGGCTCCGACGTCGACTACCCGCTGCACCGCTACCACGCCTGGGCCAAGCAACTCGAGCTCTCACTCGGCCCGGCCCCAGCCCACGAGGAGGCACTCGGCGACCTACTCGCCGCCCACTCCCTCAGCTGAGGCCGCGCCGCCCGCGAACAGCCGGACGCGTCCGCTCAGATCAGACCACGGCGCCTGGCTGACCCTTGTCGTCCACCACAGGGCGGCCGGACGCCTCCCAGGCCTGCATCCCGCCGTCGACGTTCACCGCGTCCACGCCCTGCTGCAGAAGGTACTGCGCGACCTGCGCCGAACGGCCCCCCACGCGGCACAGCACATAGACCTTGCCGGCATCCGGCGCCGCCTCGGTCAGCTCTCCGTACCGGGCCACGAATTCGCTCATCGGAAGGTGCAACGCCCCCGCGGCGTGACCCGCCTGCCACTCGTCGTCCTCGCGGACATCCAGCAGGAAGTCACCGTCCGACAGAACGTCGACGCCGACCGTGGGCACACCAGATCCAAAAGCCATACTCCGACGCTACCGGACCGCTGTCCGACGCCAGGTACCGCCTAGGCGACGAGTTCCGCGAGCTCCCGCTCGCGCTCGGCGACCTGCGCGAGCAGCTGCTCGGCGATCTCCTCCAGGAGCCGATCCGGGTCGTCGGGCGCCATCCGCAGCATCGACCCGATCGCGCCCTCCTCCAGCTCCCGCGCGACCAGCGTGATCAGTTCCTTGCGCTTGGCCAGCCATTCGAGCCGGGCGTAGAGCTCCTCGGCCTTGCTCGGGCGCTGCTCCTCGGGCACCGGCCCCGCGGCCCACTCCTCGGACAGCTCGCGCAGCTGCGCCTCGTCGCCCAGCGAGTAGGCGGCGTTGACCCGCACGATGAACGCGTCCCGCCGCTCCCGCTCCCGGTCGTCCTGCGCCAGGTCCGGGTGAGCCTTGCGGACCAGTTCACGGAAGAGCCGACGCGCCTCGTCGCTCGGCCGCACCCGCTGCGGAGCGCGCACCGGCATCTCGTTCAGCATCGCCGTGGCCTCGGGCGAGAGACCGTCCGAGTCCATCCAGTCCTGGAAGAGCTCGGCGACATCCGGCATCGGCAGCACCCGGGCCCGCAGCTCCTGCGCGACCCGCAGATCCTCCGCGTCCCCGGTCCTGGCCGCCCGCGCCTCCGCGATCTGGGCGTCCAGCTCCTCAAGACGCGCGTACATGGGACCGAGCTTCTGATGGTGCAGCCGGGAGAAGTTGTCCACTTCGACCCGGAACGTCTCCATCGCGATCTCGTACTCGATCAGCGCCTGCTCGGCGGCCCGTACGGCCCGTTCCAGCCGCTCCTCGGGCCGCGGGGCCGCAGCCTCGCTGGCCCCCTCAGGGGCGTCGGCACGCGGCTCGTCCGAGGCGGGTTCATCGGCTTGCGGGGTCGTCACCCACCCACCCTAGGGCACCCCCCA
>NZ_JAZGRL010000001.1:3727471-3744681 GCF_046540415.1 Streptomyces sp. E11-3
CCGCCGCCAGGCGGCCGGGCAGCGCCCCGGGCCCCGCAGGCGGGCCCGCCTGGCGCGGGCCCCGTGCCAGGCGCCCAGACGCGGCGCTGGATCGAGATCAACGGCACCCGCCATCAGATCTCCCGCCCGACGCTGGTGCTGGGCCGCAGCACCGAAGCCGACGTGCGGATCGACGACCCCGGCGTATCCCGCCGGCACTGCGAGATCCGGACCGGAACGCCCTCGACGATCCAGGATCTCGGGTCTACCAACGGCATCGTGGTAGACGGGCAGCACACCACCCGCGCT
This sequence comes from Streptomyces sp. E11-3, assembly GCF_046540415.1. Lineage (NCBI taxonomy): Bacteria > Bacillati > Actinomycetota > Actinomycetes > Kitasatosporales > Streptomycetaceae > Streptomyces > Streptomyces sp. E11-3. The sequence goes on from NZ_JAZGRL010000001.1 coordinate 3,727,760, forward strand.
ACGCTCCGCGACGGCTCGCGGATCGTCGTGGGCAACACGACCATCATTTACCGGCAAGCCGAAGGGTGAAGCGGGGGCAATGTCAGAGCTGACCCTGACGGTCATGCGGCTGGGTTTCCTGGCCGTCCTGTGGCTGTTCGTGATCGTGGCCGTACAGGTCATCCGCAGCGACCTGTTCGGTACGCGCGTCACACAGCGTGCAGGACGCCGTAACGCAGAGGCACGCCAGACGCAGGACCGCCAACCGGCGGCCGCCCCGCGCCAGCAGGGCGGAGGTGGGCGGCAGCGGCGCGGCGCCCCCTCCAAGCTGGTCGTCTCCGAAGGCACCCTCACCGGCACCACGGTCGCGTTGCAGGGCCAGACCATCTCCCTTGGCCGGGCCCATGATTCAACGATCGTGCTGGACGACGACTACGCGTCCAGCAGGCATGCCAGGATCTACCCGGACCGTGACGGCCAGTGGATCGTCGAGGATCTCGGGTCCACCAACGGCACGTATCTCGACCGGACCCGACTCACCACACCGACGCCTGTTCCGCTGGGCGCGCCGATCCGCATCGGCAAGACCGTCATCGAGCTGCGGAAGTAGTACGACAATGAGCGAGCGGAGCGAGCGAGCCGGCGCGGCCTACACGATGGGCCCCGGCACGCTCCCGACCGGAGGGTGGGCACCGTGCGGATGTACCCGGAGCCGACGGGCGAGGTGCGCATGAGTCTGTCACTGCGCTTCGCCGCCGGATCGCACAAAGGCATGATCCGCGAGGGCAACGAGGACTCGGGCTACGCAGGCCCGCGGCTGCTCGCCATCGCCGACGGCATGGGCGGCCAGGCCGCGGGCGAGGTCGCCAGTTCCGAGGTGATCTCCACTCTCGTACAGCTCGACGACGACGTCCCGGGCTCCGACATCCTGACCTCGCTCGGCGAGGCCGTACAGCGCGCCAACGACCAGTTGCGCGTCATGGTCGAGGAGGACCCGCAGCTGGAGGGCATGGGCACCACGCTCACCGCCCTGCTGTGGACCGGCCAGCGGCTCGGCCTGGTGCACGTCGGCGACTCCCGCGCGTACCTGCTCCGGGACGGCGTACTGACCCAGATCACCCAGGACCACACCTGGGTGCAGCGCCTCGTCGACGAGGGCCGGATCACCGAAGAGGAAGCCACCACGCACCCGCAGCGCTCGCTGCTGATGCGCGCGCTGGGCAGCGCCGACCACGTCGAAGCGGACCTCTCCGTACGTGAAGTCCGCGCCGGCGACCGGTACTTGATCTGCTCGGACGGCCTCTCCGGCGTGGTCTCGCACCAGACGATGGAAGAGGCACTCGCCAGCTACCAAGGCCCGCAGGAGACCGTGCAGGAGCTGATCCAGCTCGCGCTGCGCGGCGGCGGCCCGGACAACATCACCGTGATCGTCGCCGACGTCCTGGACATCGACTCCGGCGACACCCTCGCCGGACAGCTCGTCGACACCCCCGTCGTGGTGGGCGCGGTCGCCGAGAACCAGCTCCAGTCGCACGACAACGGCGCCATGCAGACCCCGGCGGGCCGCGCGGCGGGACTCGGCCGCCCGGTCCCCCCGCAGCCCAGCGGAGCCTTCGGCCCGCCGGACAGCGGCGCCCCCGACGCGTACACCCCCGACGACGGCTTCGGCGGGTACCCCGACGAGAACTACGGCAGGTCCGGCGGCCGTAAGTGGCTCAAGAGATCGTTCTTCATCGTGCTGGCGCTCGCCGTGCTCGGCGGCGGTCTGTACGGCGGCTGGCGCTGGACCCAGACCCAGTACTACGTGAGCGCCAACGGCGACCACATCGCGCTCTACCGGGGCATCAGCCAGGACCTCGCCTGGGTCTCGCTCTCCAAGGTCGAGAAGGACCGCCCCGACATCGAGCTCGACTACCTCCCGCAGTACCAGCAGAAGCTGGTCAAGGGCGGCGCGATCGCCGAAGGCAGCCGCAAGGGCGCCGAGGCGAAGATCAAGGAGCTCTTCCTGCAGGCCTCGGCCTGCAAGAAGCAGGAAGCGAACGAAAAGGCCGAGCGCGAGAACAACGCGAACACCGGCGAGGGGGAGGCGGGCGGCTCCAGCGGCCTCGCGACCAGCGGCGACGACGCCAAGACGGCGCCGTCCCCGACACCAGTACCGAGCTCCACCTTCACGGAGGAAGAGCAGCCGCTCGTCGGCAACTGCGGTAAGCGTTAGGCGCAGGGGGCTGACCAACACCATGAGCAGTACACACACGTCCACCATCGGCGCGATCGGCGCACCGAGCCGACGCAACACCGAGCTCGCGCTCCTGGTGTTCGCCGTACTCATCCCGATCTTCGCGTACGCCAACGTGGGCCTCGCCATCAACGACGAGGTGCCTACGGGCATGCTCGGCTACGGGGCGGGGCTCGGCCTGCTGGCAGGTGTCGGCCACCTCGTGGTGCGCAAGTTCGCGCCGTACGCCGACCCCTTGCTGCTGCCGCTCGCGACGCTCCTCAACGGCCTCGGACTCGTCCTGATCTGGCGTCTGGACCAGTCCCAGCGGCTGATCCAACGCGCTGAGAGCCTCTTCGGCAGCTTCACCCCCGACGCACCCAAGCAGCTGATGTACTCGGCGATCGGTATCGCCCTGTTCGTCGCCATTCTGCTCCTGCTGAAGGACCACCGCATCCTGCAGCGCTACACCTACATCTCCATGGTGGTCGCGCTGGTGCTGCTGGTCCTGCCGGTGTTCTTCCCGGCGGTGAACGGCGCCAAGATCTGGATCAGCCTGGGCCCCTTCTCCATCCAGCCCGGCGAGTTCGTAAAGATCATCATCGCGGTCTTCTTCTCCGGCTACCTGATGGTCAAGCGCGACGCACTCGCCCTGGCCAGCCGCCGCTTCATGGGCCTGTACCTGCCGCGCGGCCGCGACCTCGGACCGATCGTCACGATCTGGCTCGTCAGCCTGCTGATCCTGGTCTTCGAGACCGACCTCGGCACCTCGCTGCTGTTCTTCGGCATGTTCGTGGTCATGCTGTACGTCGCCACCGAGCGCACCAGCTGGATCGTCATCGGCCTGCTGATGTCAGCCGGAGGCGCGGTCGGCGTCGCCAGCTTCGCGTCCCACGTACAGGACCGCGTCCAGGCCTGGCTGCATCCCTTCGCCGACAAGACACTGGCGCAGAGCGACCAGGTCGCCCAGTCACTGATGTCCTTCGGCTCCGGTGGCGTGCTCGGCACCGGCTGGGGCCAGGGCAACTCCGACCTCATCGGCTTCGCCGCCAACTCCGACTTCATCTTCGCCACCGTCGGCGAGGAGCTGGGCCTGGCCGGAGTAATGGCGTTCCTGCTTCTCTACGGCCTGATCATCGAGCGGGGTGTGCGTACCGCGCTGGCCGCCCGCGACCCCTTCGGCAAGCTGTTCGCGATCGGTCTCTCCGGCGCCTTCGCCATCCAGATCTTCGTGGTGGCCGGCGGCGTCATGGGCCTCATCCCGCTGACGGGTATGACCATGCCGTTCCTCGCGGCCGGTGGCTCATCCGTGATCGCCAACTGGGCCCTGATCGGCATCCTGATCCGCATCAGCGACACCGCGCGCCGCCCCGCGCCGTCCCCCGCCCCATCCCCCGACGCCGAGATGACCCAGGTGGTACGGCCATGAACAAGCCCCTGCGCCGCATCGCCATCTTCTGCGGTGTCCTGATCCTCGCCCTGCTGGTCCGCACCAACTGGATTCAGTACGTCGACGCCGACGAGCTGAGCACCCACAAGCTGAACAAGCGCGTCGACATCGAGCGCTACAGCATCAAGCGCGGCGACATCATCGTCGGCGACACGGCCATCACCGGCTCGAAGGAAACCGACGACACCTTCTACAAGTACAAGCGCACCTGGAAGAACGGGCCCATGTGGGCACCCGTCACCGGATACGCCTCGCAGGTCTTCGGCTCCAGCCAGATCGAGAACCTCGAGGACGGCATCCTCACCGGCAACGACGACCGCCTCTTCTTCAGCCGCACCATCGACATGATCACCGGCGAGAAGAAGGCGGGCGGCAACGTCGTCACCACCCTCAACGGCGCCGCCCAGAAGGCCGCGTTCGAGGGCCTCGGCAACAAGAAGGGCGCCGTCGCCGCGATCGACCCCGAGACCGGCGCGATCCTCGCCCTCGCCTCCACGCCGTCGTACGACCCGGCCGAGTTCGCCGGCCGCTCCGACAAGGATGGCGAGGCCTGGAACCGGCTGAAGGACGACCCCGAGAAGCCGATGCTCAACCGCGCGCTGCGCGAGACCTACGCCCCCGGCTCCACCTTCAAGGTGGTCACCGCCGCGGCCGCCCTGGAGCACGGGCTGTACGACGACGTGGACGCCAAGACCAAGACGCCCTCCCCCTGGACCATGCCGGGCACCAGGACCGAGCTGCCCAACCACGGCACCGCGGACTGCAAGAACGCCCCCCTGCGCGAGGCCATGCGGGTGTCCTGCAACACCGTGTTCGGCAAGATCGGCTCGGATCTCGGCAAGGACAAGATGATCGAGACCGCGGAGAAGTTCGGCTTCAACGAGGAGCAGTTCACCCCGGTCCGCGCCGACGCCTCCGTCTTCCCCACCGAGCTGAACCCCTCGCAGACCGCGCTGTCCTCGATCGGCCAGTTCAACACCCGGGCCACCCCGCTCCAGATGGCCATGGTCACCGCCGCGATCGCCAACGACGGCACCCTGATGCAGCCGTACATGGTCAGCGAGCTCAAGGCGCCCAACCTGGACACGGTCAAGAAGACCTCGCCCAAGACCCTGAGCGAGCCGCTCTCCAAGCCGAACGCCCAGAAGCTCCAGGAGACCCTGGAGACCACGGTCAACGAGGGCACCGGCAGCAACGCCAAGATCGACGGCGTCACGGTCGGCGGCAAGACCGGTACGGCGGAGACCGGCGAGAACAACGAGGGCACCCCGTTCGCCTGGTTCATCTCGTACGCCAAGACCGACAGCGGCTCCCCGGTCGCCGTCGCCGTGGTCGTCGAGGACAGCGACGCCGAGGACGTCACGGGCGGCGGCCTGGCCGCCCCGATCGCCAAGGACGTGATGAAGGCGGTCATCGACAGCAAGGGCTGAGACCCCGCCCCGGCGGCACGAAGTGACGCCGGTCACGGCGGTACCGGTCCTGTATCAGGTATCGATTGCGGCCGGATCACGGTGGAGGAGGCCGGTACGGTATGCCGAGGCAGCACACCGCCGGACCTCACATGGGTGCGGTCGGGACCGACGGAGAGGGCTGGTAGGTACCTATGGAAGAGCCGCGTCGCCTCGGCGGCCGGTACGAGCTGGGCCAGGTGCTCGGCCGCGGCGGCATGGCGGAGGTCTACCTCGCCCATGACACCCGCCTCGGCCGCACCGTCGCCGTGAAGACACTCCGGGTCGACCTGGCCCGTGACGAGTCGTTCCAGGCCCGGTTCCGCCGTGAGGCCCAGTCCGCCGCCTCGCTCAACCATCCGGCGATCGTCGCGGTCTACGACACCGGCGAGGACATGGTGTACGACGCCGCGTCCGGCGCGGGTGGCGGGATCTCCATCCCGTACATCGTGATGGAGTACGTCGACGGGTCCACGCTGCGCGAGCTGCTGCACTCGGGGCGCAAGCTGCTCCCCGAGCGCGCGATGGAAATGACCATCGGCATCCTGCAGGCGCTGGAGTACTCGCACCGGGCCGGAATCGTCCACCGCGACATCAAGCCGGCGAACGTCATGCTGACGCGCAACGGCCAGGTCAAGGTGATGGACTTCGGCATCGCCCGCGCCATGGGCGACTCCGGTATGACGATGACCCAGACCTCGGCCGTCATCGGCACCGCCCAGTACCTCTCCCCTGAGCAGGCCAAGGGCGAGCAGGTCGACGCGCGGTCCGACCTCTACTCGACCGGCTGTCTGCTCTACGAGCTGCTGACCGTGCGTCCCCCGTTCGTCGGGGACTCCCCGGTCGCGGTCGCGTATCAGCATGTACGCGAAGAGGCCCAGCCGCCGAGCACCTTCGACGGCGAGATCACGCCCGAGATGGACGCCATCGTCCTGAAGGCCCTGGTCAAGGAGCCGGAGTACCGCTACCAGTCGGCGGACGAGATGCGCGCCGACATCGAGGCCTGCCTGGACGGCCGGCCGGTCGCGGCCACCGCCGCGATGGGCGTGATGGGCGCCGCCGCGTACGGCGGCCACCACCCGGACGACCAGCAGACGGCGATGCTGCCCCAGCAGAACGCCCAGCAGGCCACCTCGATGCTGCCCCCGGTCAACCCGGACGACGGCGGCTACGGCTACGACGACCAGCCGCGCCGCCGCCAGAAGAAGGGCGGCGGCGGCTCCACGGCGCTGCTGATCGCGGCGGCCGTGCTGGTGCTTGCCGGTGCGATCGCCATCAGCATGTGGGCGTTCAGCGGCAACACCAAGAACGACAGCAGGGTCCAGGTACCGAACTTCGTGGGCGAGACGTTCGAAGCGGCACAGCGGCAGGCCGTGAACGGCGAGGTGAAGCTCTCCCGCACGGACAAGCCCTGCAAGGACCAGGCCGAGGGCAACATCTGCAGCCAGAGCCCCAAGAGCGGCAAGGTCGAGAAGAACAGCACGATCGACGTCGTCGTCTCCACCGGGGCGCCGAAGGTCGCGGTGCCGAGTGTGATCGGCGACAGCGAGGACGACGCCAAGAAGAAGCTCGAAGGCGAGAAGTACGGGCTCACGGTCAAGGTCGTGCCAAAGGAGAGCCCCGTCACTCCCGGCGAGGTGCTCGAGCAGGACCCGCGCTCCGGCACCGAGGTCGAGCGGGGCTCCGAGATCACCCTGACCGTGGCCAAGGAGAAGGAGCTGGCCACCGTCCCCAACCTGCTCGGTAAGACTCCCGAGGAGGCCAAGGCGGAACTGGAGGCCAAGGGCCTGGTCCTGGGCGCCCAGACCCAGGAGGAGTCCGACGCGCAGGAAGAGGGCAAGGTCTTCGAGCAGAGCCTCCCCGGCGGCCAGGACGTCGACCCCGGAACGACGGTCAACATCAAGATCGCCAAGGCTCCGGAAGAGCCCGCCGACGAGAAGTTCGCGATGCCCAAGGTCACCGGCATGACCCTCGGTCAGGCCAAGCAGGTGCTCGCGCAGAGCAACCTGCAGCTGGGCGGCATCAACGGCTCACAGGACGACAACTCCTTCGTCCTGCGCAGCAACCCGCAGGAGGGCGCCGAGGTCAAGCCGGGCCAGAAGGTCAACCTCCGTACGATCGGCGGCCAGCAGGACGGCGGTCAGCAGGGCGGCGGCGGCGAGGACGAGAGCGGCTTCATCGGCGGCGTGGGCGGCTGACCCCCGCACGCCCCTGAGTACGACGGGTACGACAGAGCCCCGGCTCCCTCTCACCGAGGGGGCCGGGGCTCGCTCGTACGTCACGTACGTCCCGGATCGATCAGCCCAGCTCGGCCGGTGGCGTCCGCTCGCTGTCGACCTTCTCGACCCGCTCCAGCTCGCCCCACACGATGTACCGGTGCTTGGACGTGTAGATCGGGGTGCAGGTGGTGAGCGTGATGTACCGCCCGGCCTTCTTCTTGCCCGAGTCCTTGGGGATGGGCTTCAGCACATTCACGTTGTACTTACTGGTCGACGGCAGCTTCGCGTAGACCTTGTAGACGTACCACTTGTCCTTGGACTCGAAGACGATCGAGTCGCCGTTCTTGAGCTTGTGGATGTTGTGGAACTTCGCGCCGTGTCCGTCGCGGTGCGCGGCCAGCGTGAAGTTGCCCTTGTCGTCCTGCGGCAGCGCGGACTTGACCGGCTCGGTGTAGTACCCGGCGGTACCGTCGTTGAGGTCCTTGGTGCCGGTGCCCTTCTTGACGAGGATGTCGCTCTCGCCCATGGCCGGTACGTGCAGGAAGCCGATGCCGTCCTTGGTGTCCAGGGCGCCGGGCCCGGACTCCTCCCAGGTCTCGCGCACCGAGTTGCCCTGCTTCTTCGCCTCGCGGTCCGCCAGGACGTTGGTCCACCACAGCGAGTAGACGACGAAGAGGCCCAGCACCAGGCCCCCGGTGATGAGCAGCTCGCCGAAGACGCTGATCGCCGTGAGGATGGGGCCGCGGCGCGAGCGCCGTCTTGGTGCGGGCGCCGGACCGTCGTCGGCCCGCTCCTCCTGCTCGGTGCTCGCTACCACTGCTTCTCGCCCCGTTCTCGTACTGTCCCGCTGCCATTGCCGTTGCCGTCGTGTGCCGACGCCGCCGCTCAGCGTACGAGCGCCTTGGGCTTGCCCTCGCTGCGGGGCCGTTCGTCGACTATCTTGCCCCAGACGATCATCCGGTACGTACTGGTGAACTCGGGTGTGCAGGTCGTCAGCGTGATGTAGCGACCCGGCCCGTCGAAGCCGGACTCCTTGGGCACCGGAGCGATGACGTCGATGTTGCTGGGGCTCGTCTGCGGAAGGATATTCGCCATCTCGTAGACGTAGTACGTGTCCTGGGTCTCAACGATGATCGGGTCGCCCGGCTTGAGCCGGTTGATGTAGCGGAACGGCTCGCCGTGGGTGTTGCGGTGTCCGGCGACCGCGAAGTTGCCCTCCTTCTCCTCGGGCATCGCGGTCTTGAGCCCCTTCTCGGCGTAGTGGCCGACCATGCCGCGGTCCAGGACCTTCTTCTTGCTGATGCCCTCGGCTACGGGGACGACGACGTCCAGCTTGGGTATGTGCAGCATGGCGAAGCCCTGGCCGGGTTCGAAGGCGTCGGGCTTGCCCTTGCCGTCCGCCCAGCTCTTCTCGATGCGGCTTCGCTCCTTGTCGGCCTCGATACCGGCCGCGATGTTCGTCCACCACAGCTGGTACGTGACGAACAGCAGCATCAGCACGCCGAAGGTGATGAACAGCTCCCCGATCACGCGGCTCGCGACCACGGCGGGCCCCGGCCGCTTGGCGCGCTCCGCGCGGCGGGCCTCCAGGCGGGAGCCGGGGGCACGCCGGACGGGCTCACGGACGGGTTCCGGGACGCGGGGGCGCAGCCCTACGGTCTCGTCGTCGGCGACCAGCGCTTCAGGGGCTTCAGGGGCTTCAGGGTCGTACGAGTACTGCTGGTGCTCCTGGTACTCCTCGTACTCCTGGTACTCCTGGTACGTCTGCTGGTGCTGTTCGTACTGCTGAGGGGGTTCGTACTGGTGGGGCTGCTGGTACTCGTGTAGCTGCTGGTACTCCTGTGCCTGCTGAGGCTGTTGGTCGTACCCGTACCACTCCTGCTGGTAGCCCTGCGGGTCATACCACTCCTCCTGAGGCTGCTGGACCGGCTCCGGCACCGGCACTGGTACCGGAGCCTGCTGCTGTCCTGGCAGCGGATCGTTCAGCGGGTCGGCCAGCTGCTCGACGGCCGCCTCGAAAGTGCCGGGGTCCCCGTACGCACGGTGCGCGTACGGGAAGTCGGGGTCACTCTCGGGGCGGACGGACGTCACACCGAGGCCCTACCGACCACCGGGGCAAGCCCGGACGAGCGCGCCACCGCGCCCGTGTCGCCGCACTCCACCAACCAGTTGGCGAGCATCAGATGGCCGTGCTCGGTGAGCACCGACTCGGGGTGGAACTGGACGCCTTCGACCGGCAGTTCACGGTGGCGCAGCCCCATGATGATGCCGTCATCCGTACGCGCGGTGACCTCGAGCTCGGCGGGTACCGTGCCCGGCTCGGCGGCGAGCGAGTGGTAGCGGGTCGCCGTGAAGGGCGAGGGGAGCCCGGCGAATACACCGGTGCCGTCGTGCGTGACCAGGGAGGTCTTGCCGTGCAGCAGCTCGGGCGCGCGGTCCACCACACCGCCGTACGCCACCGCCATCGACTGCATGCCGAGGCAGACTCCGAAGATCGGCACCCCGGTGGAGGCGCAGTGCCTGACCATCTCGATGCAGACCCCGGCCTGTTCGGGTGCGCCGGGCCCCGGCGAGAGCAGCACGCCGTCGAAGCCGTCCTGGGCGTGGGCGGTGGAGACCTCGTCGTTGCGGACGACCTCGCACTCGGCGCCCAGTTGGTACAGGTACTGGACCAGGTTGAAGACGAAGCTGTCGTAGTTGTCCACGACGAGGATGCGCGCGCTCACTGGTCCACCGTCACATCGTTGAAGGGGAGCAGCGGCTCCGCCCACGGGAAGACGTATTGGAAGAGCGCGTAGACCACGCCGAGGATGAGCAGCAGCGAGATGAACGCCTTGATCGCCGCATTGCCCGGCAGCTTTCGCCAGATCCAGCCGTACATGCTGTCCGTAGCCCCTTCCCTCGGCCCGTCTCGGCCTGTCTCGGCCTGTACCGCTCACCAGAGTACGGGGCTGCGGCTGATGTCCGTGGGTCAGCTGCGCAATGCCGCCGGCTTGCCCCGCTCGACCGGCTGGGTCGCGTCGAGGTGTGCCCAGACGATCAGCCGGTGGCTGCTGCCCCACTCCGGTTCGCAGGTGGTCAGGGTGAGATAGCGTCCGGGCCCGTCGAAGCCCGACTTCTCGGGCACCGGGTCGACCACCGCGACATCGGTCGGGAGTGTCTTGTACGGCTTGTTCGCGATGCGGTACGTGAACCAGGTGGTGCCGTCGGTGAGCACTATGGCGTCCCCCGGGCGCAGCTTCGGGAAGTCCTTGAACGGGTCGCCGTAGGTGCGGCGGTGACCCGCGACCGAGAAGTTGCCGCGCTCGCCGAGTGGTGCGGTCTTGTCGTAGTGGCCCAGGCCCTTCTTCAGGGTCCCGGCCTTGGTGCCCTCAAGGACCGGCTTGCTCCAGCCGGAGCCGAAGCGGGGGATGTACATGACGGCGAACGGCTTGCCGTCCTGGTAGGCGGGGGGCGGCGCGGGGGCTGGTCGCTCCGCGTCGGACGGCCGGTCGTCGGACGGCTGGTCGTCGGACGGCCGGTCGTCGGTGGGGGCGGAGATGCTGCCCTGCGCCCACCGGTCCTGGAGTTGGTCGATCTGGCCGTCCATCGCGCTGTCGGCCTTCACCCCGGTCCAGTACACGACGTACACGACGAACAGCACGATCACGGCGCCGCCGGTGATGCACAGTTCGCTGAAGGTCCTGACGACCGCTCGCACCGACACCGGCCACCCCCGCTTACTCCACCTACTCGCTACCTACTCGCTCGCTCCGCTTACTCCACTTACTCCACTTACTCCACAGGCTCCGCGTAGTGGAGATCCACTGTGCCCGAGTAGCCGGGAAGAGTCATCGCCTTGTGGTCGTCGACTTTCCAGCCGAGCCCGTAGGCGTTCACGTACAGCATGTAGTTCTGGATCGCGGATGACGCGGTGAGTGCCTTCTTGAGCTTGCCGGGGTCGCCGACCGCGGTGACCTTGTACGGCGGTGAGTAGACGCGGCCCTGGAGGATCAGGGTGTTGCCGACGCAGCGGACGGCGCTGGTGGAGATCAGCCGCTGGTCCATGACCCTGATGCCCTTGGCGCCGCCCAGCCACAGGGCATTCACCACGGCCTGGAGGTCCTGCTGGTGGATGACCAGGTCGTTGGGTTGCGGCTCGGGGTAGCCGGGGATCTTGGCGGTGGCGTCCGGTGGGGCGTCGGTGAGGGTCACGGTGACGGCCTGGCCCTTGAGGCGCTGGGTGCCCGCGGCCTTCTCCAGCGCCTTGAGCTTGGCCTTCTCGGCCTGGGAGGCGCCTTTGTCGCGCCCGGCGAGTGATTCGACCTTGTCGCGCAGGGTGCCGTTGGACTCTTCCAGTTCGCCGTTCTTGTTGCTGCGCTCCTGGATCAGATCGGAAAGCCGCAGCATCGAGGCATCTGTCCGGATATTAGTACCCTTGGCGGTATTGAAACTGGTGACAAAGATGAGGCCGGCGAGCGCGAAAACAGCAGCGGTGAGCAGCCGGACCGGCCGCCACCGGAAGTGCCGGGCAGGCCTGGCGTCCTGGTCGGGGGAGTCGGCAGAATTGCTCAACGTACCCTTACTCCTTACGGCGCCGCGAAAGTACTACGCTAACGGACGCCTGGGGGAGTACTGATCCCCCGTTGCGCCCTGACCGGCGCCCGACCGACACCGTTCCCCGCGCGGCCATGCAGCGCATCGACAGGAGAGCCTCCTCGTGCCGAAGTCACGTATCCGCAAGAAGAAGGACGACTACACCCCTCCGCCGTCGTCCAAGCAGGCGACCACCGTCAAGCTGACCAACCGCAGCTGGGTGGCTCCGGTCATGCTGACGCTCTTCCTGATCGGGCTGGCGTGGATTGTCGTCTTCTACGTCACGGACACCCGCCTGCCCATCGAGGCGTTCGGGAACGGGAACATCGTGGTCGGTTTCGGCTTTATCGCGGCGGGCTTCGGCGTCTCCACCCAGTGGAAGTAGCTGTCCACAGACAGTCCACAGGCACAGTGTGGATAACTTACTAAGATCTGTGGATAACCCATCTGCTGTTGACGCCGGTATGACGGACTGCCCGCACTGCGGATAACCGTTCGCCCCTTGCCCTTCCTGCGCAAACCCAGGTCAGCGACAAGGGGCACAGCTGTTCCCCACGCCATGCACAGGCTCGGGGACAGGCTGTGGACAACCGACTCTCGGACGGTGGACAGCCGTCTCGTCAGGTGAGCTGGGCGGTCCGCAGCACGACGGTCGCCACCGCCGCGAGCAGCACCACCGCACACGTCCCGACCTGCACCAGGGTCCGGCGCTCACGCGGGGCGTGCACCATCCCGTACGCGATCGCCGCGCCGGCGACCAGACCCCCGACATGCGCCTCCCAGGCGATGTTGGGGATGGTGAAGGTGAAGACCAGGTTGATCGCGAGCAGCACGAGCACCGGGCGCATGTCGTAGCTGAGCCGGCGCATCAGTACGGCGGTGGCGCCAAGGAGACCGAAGATGGCGCCGGAGGCGCCGAGTGAGGGCTGGTTGGCGGCGGCGACCAGATAGGTCAGGCCGCTGCCCGCGAGGCCGGAGATCAGATAGAGCGCGAGATAGCGGGCCCGGCCGAGCGCCGCCTCCAGCGGGCCGCCGATCCACCACAGCGCCAGCATGTTGAAGCCGATGTGCCAGATCTCCTGGTGCGCGAACATCGAGGTCACCAGGCGGTACCACTGGCCGTCGGCGACGCCGACCACGGACTGCACCTCGGGGTCCCACGCGAGACCGATCAGCTCGACATCGTTGACCAGGCGCGCGACCGAGAGGATCGCGAAGAACATCGCGACATTCATGCCGAGCAGGATCTTCGTGACCAGCCGCGGATCCGCGGCCACCGTCCCGCCCGCGAGCGTACGCGGCTGGTTCGCGCTCGGCGCGTGCCCGGTGCCCGACCCCTCGCGCACACACGTGGGGCACTGGAAACCGACCGCGGCGTCCACCATGCACTCCGGGCAGATGGGCCGCTCACATCGGGTGCAGCGGACGCCCGTCTCACGATCCGGATGCCGATAGCAGCCGGGCAGGCCCTGCGCACCCTGCGGACTATCTGGCGCCTGCTCCATCACGGTCCCCTCAGAATCTCCGGATCTCCGGTCGGCCGGTCAGCGGCCTTCCGTACAACACACTGCCCCGCCCATCCTTACGGATGAGCGGGGCGAAATGGTTCCCTCGGGGGAACCCGTGCGAGATCAGCCCTCGCGGGTCTCCACCACGACCGACTCGATGACGACGTCGTTGACCGGGCGGTCGGTGCGCGGGTTGGTCTGGGCGCCGCCGATGGCGTCCACGACCTTCTGGCCCGCGGTGACCTCACCGAAGATGGTGTGGCGTCGGTTCAGGTGCGGCGTCGGGGCCAGCGTGATGAAGAACTGGGAGCCGTTGGTGCCGGGGCCCGCGTTGGCCATCGCCAGCAGGTACGGCTTACCGAAGGACAGCTCCGGGTGGAACTCGTCCGCGAACTCGTAGCCGGGGCCGCCCGTGCCGTTGCCCAGCGGGTCGCCGCCCTGGATCATGAAACCGCTGATCACCCGGTGGAAGACGGTGCCGTCGTAGAGCTTGTCCGTGGACTTCTTCCCGGTCGCCGGGTTGGTCCACTCGCGCTCACCCTTGGCGAGCTCGACGAAGTTCTTGACCGTCTTGGGCGCGTGGTTCGGCAGCAGCCGGACCTCGATATCGCCCTGGTTGGTCTTCAGGGTGGCGTAAAGCTGCTCAGCCACGGTCTGCCTTCCGTTGTCTTGACTGACATCCCGAATCCTCGCACGGATCACGGCGCATCGAGCGAAGGACCCGTTGCCGCCTAAGAGGCGCGCACCGAGCGGTTCCATGGCATTGTCGTCCACAAGTCCCCTTGCGCCGCATTGCCCAAGGATTGACCGACCAGAGTCCTCTGACGCGCATGATCCAGAAAAGGGTGGAAAGGTGAACCGTGTTCTTCCGTGGGCCGCCCGCCCAAGCGCGGCCCACGCCCCCCGCGTACACCACCGACGAGGAAGGTGATCCCGTGACCCGCAAGGACAGCGCACGTGCCGCGACCGGTACGGCGAAGGACAGCGTGCGCCACGCCGCGGAGGTGGTGGCGCCCTATGCCGGCACGGCCAAGGACACCGCGGTGCACTACGCGCACGAGGCACGCGTACGGCTCACGCCCAAGGTGACCAGCGCCGCGCACCAGGCCGCCGAGCAGGCACGCGTCCAGTACGACGCCCATCTCGCCCACCGTGTGGAGCAGGCGCGCGCACATGTGCCGCCCAAGGTGGACCACGCCGCGGCCCGGACCCGGGACGCGGCCCGCAGCGCGGCCGCCGCGACCCGGCCACGGGTCGAGCAGGCGGTGGCCGCCGCCCAGCCCGCCGCCACTGAGGCGGCGGCCCGCAGCGCCGCCGCGCTGGCCGCCCTGCGCGGCCAGGTCTCGGCCGAGGAGATCCAGCGGCTCGTGAAGCGCCACGACCGCCGGGCCAAGGCCGGCCGGGTGGTCAAGCGGCTGGCCGTCCTGGGTGCGCTCGGCGCCGCCGCGCTCGCCGCCTGGCGGTGGTGGGACAAGCAGGCCAACCCGGACTGGCTGGTCGAGCCGCCCGCCCCCACGGAGGTGTCCGACAACGCCCGGCTGTCCTCGGTGGACGGCAGCGGCCAGACCGCACTCGACCCCGAGGTCCAGGCCAAACAGGCCGAGGCAGAGTCCGCGGAGCAGGACGAGCGCGGCTGACAGAGGCGGCTGATAGAGGTAAATCCGACCGCTTTGCGGCATGCATGCCTATCGCAGCCGTTACTTGCCGCATTCGATGCCGTTGAACAGCCGACGCGGCCGCGATCACGCAGCCGCACCTGCCAAGCAAAAGGAGAACGTGATGTCACGCATCGCGAAGGCAGCCGCTGTCACTCTCGGCACGGGTGCTGTGATGCTCAGCGGCGCTGGTATGGCCACGGCCGACGCCGGCGCGGAGGGCAAGGCCGTCCACTCGCCCGGCGTCCTCTCGGGCAACCTGCTGCAGGTTCCGGTCCACGTCCCGATCAACGTGTGCGGGAACACCGTCAACGGCATCGCGGGCCTCAACCCGGCCTTCGGCAACACCTGCGCGAACGTCAGCGACGGCATGGACAACGGCCACCACGACAACGGTGGCCACGACGACAACGGCGGCGACCACGTCGGCTACGGCGGCTGACCAGCCCCCCAAGGCCCCCCGGCGCTGGTGCACCGGGGGGCCTTGTCATGCGTATCGGTGTCCTGCGTATCGGTTCATGCGTATCGGTACAGCGTCCGGTGTTCGAGCAGGTCGACGGGGCGTACGTCCCACGGCGGCATCGGCTCCCGCGCGGCGATGATCCGCCCGTGCTGCGGACGGCCCCGCGGAGGGTGCCTGGCCGGCAGGTAGGGCTCGGCGTCGCCGTGCCGCTCACGCCAGCGCGACCAGCACAGGTCGACGAACGAATGGTTCAGCCAGAACACCGGGTCGTTGACCGACGAGGCGCCGAGCATATGGCCGCCCACCCAGCGGTGGACCCGGTTGTGGTTGCGCCACCGGTCGTTGCCCCGGCCCGATGTCCAGCCTTCGAGCTTGTTGCGGAAGCCGGTGTCGGTCAGCGAGTTCCACGGCTCGGCGTCATAGCGCGGGTCCTTCATCGCCCAGGCCAGATCCGCCGGCGTCGGCAGGTCCAGGGGGTCGCGCGGGCGGCCGAAGTCGCGGGTGAGGAACTCGGCCTCGGACACCGCCTCGGTGATGGTCCAGTCGCCGTTCTGGTAGGCGAAGGGGCCGGTCATCACCTGCCGGTCGGAGAGGCGGCCGTTGCCGCCGAGGAAGTTGTCGGCCCACAGGGACCCGGTGCGTGAACGGTCCACCGTCCAGTCCCAGTACGGCACCGAGACCCCCGGGTCCACGCGCTGCAGAGCCCGTTCGAACTCCAGCAGGAACTTGCGGTGCCAGGGCAGGAAGGAGGGCGTCATATGGGCCACGCGCAGCCCGCCGTCGCCGTCGCTCACATAGAAGTCGATGTGCATGCGCACGAATTCGTCGTACTGGCCCGTGCGCTTGAGCGCGAGCACCGCGGCCACGAACCGCTTCTTCTCCGCTGCGGTGAGCGTGCTCTGGTTCTGCCGTAAGTACGCCACTGCCGCTCGCGCTCCTCGGTGTCTCGGCTTCGTTCGTCAGCTGGTGTGCAGGCGCAGGGGCTGGCCGCGGAGCTCGTCGACGGCTGCCCGGGTGGCCTCCAGCGGGGTGGGATAGGTCGCGTAGTGGTCGACGCCGCTCATATACGTGTCGTCGGCGCGCCGCATGAGGTGCAGCGGACGGCCGTCGACGGTGACCTCCCAGGGGCCTGGGGCGGATGCCGCGCTGCCGGCGCCGCGTACGCCACGGATGTGGCGACCTCGATACATCTGGTCGAATCCCTCGGGCTCTGGGCCCGCCAGATCGACGCGAGCGGCGTCTGGCGGCTGTGAGCGCAGCGCCGTCACGGTGACCGCGGCAGCGGTCGGTACGACGCCGAGCGCGATGAGCAGCGCACTGCGGCGGGTGACGGCACGCGATACGGGACGGTCGGTGTTCGGCACGGTCTCCTCACCCGGATTCGGGCGCGGGGGCGGGCCCCCGGGGGGG
>NZ_JAZGRL010000001.1:3744780-3771273 GCF_046540415.1 Streptomyces sp. E11-3
ATTCGGGCGCGGAGCCGGACACCTGTGGGTGTCCGGCTCCGCGGTTGGTCAAAGCGGGTCCCCTGGGGTCGCTCAGCTGAGACCCAGCTCGGCTCCCGGCTCGGACTGCACCGCCGGGGTCTCCAGGGACGCCTGCGGGAGTGTCACGTCCGGCAGGCCGAAGCGGTTGGCCAGCGGCCCCGTGAGCGGCGGGTTCACCGAAGCCCCCGGGGTGCGGGTCGCCACGTCGGAGCCGTCGGTGGCCACCCCGAGGTGGTCCACGGTCTCGGTCGGTACCAACTGCGGCAGCGGTGTCACCACCTGAGTCGCGGGCAGCTCACTGCTGATCGGCAGCTGCGGCAGGATCTGGTCCGGAAGCAGCTGTCCCTCCACATACCGAGGACCCTCGGGTTCGCCCGGCAGCGGGATGGGCACACCGGTGCTGAGCCTCGGAGCCTCCATGTGCAGGGCGTTCTCCACTCCGGACAGGGGAACGGAGACGGGTACCTGCTCCGCCGCGACGGCGGTGGCGGCTCCGGTGGCTGCGGCGACGGAGCCCACCAGTGCGGCGATCGTCCCTTTGGCTGTCATCTTCATCTCGGGCACGGACCCTTTCGGCTTTGCGTGTTGTGGCCGTACCAGGGCTAACGACCCGAAGCACGACATCAGTGCAGAATTCCCCCGACGGCACTAATGCGCGGGCGGCCAGGCCCCGGTCAGCCGCGCAGTTCCCGTACGGGGAGCCGGCAGTGGGCCGCGGCGATGAGGGTCTCCTCGTCCCCCGCGAACGCCGCGAGGTCCTCTTCGGTGACCGGCTCGCCGGGCGTCGCGGAGGGCCAGGGGCGCGTGGTGAACACGAAGTAGGCGTAGCCACGCGCCTCGGCCGCGCTGAGCCACTCGGGCGGAACCACGCACTGGGCGTTCAGATACGGCATGTTGATGACGGCCTGACCGGCCTGGACCAGCAGCGATACAGGGAAGCTGGGCTGTCCCGCACCGTCCTGGACGTCTCCGCCGACCGGCAGTCCGGTCTGCTCCAGCAGTCCTCGGACGGCTTGCGCCGAGGCGTCGGGGCCTCCCGGGCCGTCACCCAGGGAGTAGGCGAGGAGAAAGGGCATGTCCTTTTCCTCTTCGGGATGTTCACCGCTCCAGGAAATGACGGCGAGAGTTCCCAGATCGGCGGGCTGAAATGCGGTGTCGGCGCTCGGCGTTGAAGTCACGTCGGCAGCCTAGCCATGCGGTGCGGCCCGCTCGTGAAAATGTCACCCGATTGGCGCAAACGCCGAAGGCTGGTTCGGCAGAACGAGTTCCGCCAGACCAGCCTTCGTTACGCGGCTACAGGTGCGCGGAAATCGCGCACCTGTCTCAGTCGTTGACGCAGGTGTTCCCGAAGGCCGGGTTGAGGGCCCCGATGAGGTTGGCGGTGTTGCCGCACACGTTGACCGGAACGTGGACCGGAACCTGGCCGAGGTTGCCGGAGCCGACACCCGGGGAGTGCGCGGCCGCACCCTGCGCGCCCGCGTCGGCGAAAGCGGTGCCGGAAGCGGCACCCGCGGCGAGACCGGCACCCACGACGACCATGGCGGCCTTCTTGACAGAGCTCATTTCAAACCTTCCTTAGGGGGTTTCCATACGGGGTTTTCCGTACCTTATGAGGCCGGGCTACGCACTGAGGCGCAGGAACACGCCCGGATGATTCCTTCGCTCACTCGGCGCAATTAGCCGAGATGAGGTAATTACTTGGCGAGAGGCAGGCCGCCGAGGAGGCTGGTAGGCGAGTTGGGGCCGCCGACGTCCAGGTCGCCCGTGGCGCCCGTGACGGTGTTCACCAGGGAGTTCGCGTCCTGCGGGTCGAGCGCGTCGGTGTGCAGCGGCTTCGCCTCTTCGAGGGCCGCCGGGCTGGTGAGGGTGTCCAGTGCGCCGTTCAGGCTCGTCGGCGTGAGGTCCGAGGCAAAGGCGGGGGCGGCGGCACCGGAAATGACCAGGGAACCGGCAACAACGGCAGCGGCCTTCAGAGCCTTCATCATTTTCCTTTCTTCGGCGACAATGTGTCACCCGTGTGGGGAATCACCGTTCGGGGCATTTCGCATGCCCGCTGTCTCGCTTCCTCCTGCTCAACGAGCGTCATCCGCTACGGAAACCCCAGGGCACGGAATTTCTCGGCCGCGCTTGAGTGACAGGAAGTGAACTTTCATATAAAAGCCCGCCGCGTGGGCCTGACGGCCGACGCGGCGGGCACGAGCTCAGCGCCTGCTGCAGCGCAGGCGCTGACCTGCTACGGGAGGCTGGGCACGGGCAGCTCAGGCGTGTCCACGGGCAGCTCGGGGGTGTCCACCGGAAGCTCCGGGGTGTCCACCGGAAGCTCGGGCGTGTCCACCGGGAGCTCCGGCAGCGCCGGCAGCTCGGGCAGGCCGGGCAGGTCCGGGGCGGGCAGCCCGCCGCCGAGCACCGTGGCCACGACAAAGTTGACCAGGCCGGTCAGCACGACCGGGACCTGCGTGGCGACCGCGGTGACATCGCCGGACGTCGCCGCGGCGATCAGGGCGTCGACCGCGGACTGCAGGGCCGCCAGCGCGTCGTCCTGCAGGTCGAGCGGGGCCTTCGCCTTCCCGTCGCTGGACGCCGTGCCGTTCTCAGGCACCGTGCCGTTCTCAGGCACCGCGGGGACCTCGGGCACTTCCGGAGCCGGAGCCTGCTCCTTGACCGCGTCGATGGCCTCCTTGACCGCGGCGCTGTACTTCTCCGCGTCCTCCGCGGACAGTTGCCCGTCCTCGGCCTTGACGACCGCCTCCACCAGATCGGTGGTCGGGGCGAGCACCCCGCCGACGTCGCCGAGCTCCGTGACCTGGGCCAGCAGCGCGTCCGCGTTCGGGACCGGCTCGCCGGCCACCGCCGCGTGGCGGGCGCGGTCCGCGCCGTCCTCCGCCGCGATCGCTGGTGCCGCGGCGCCAAAGAGGAGTGTCGCGCAGAGCGCTGAGGTCGCTAGGCGCCGTACGGGTAGAGCGGGCATGAGATCTCCTTTTCGGTGTTTTGTCCGATCTTGAGATCACCGTGCGAGTGGCGGCCACGCAGTGCAACCGGGTGACGGCGGTCCGCGTTCACCGACCTGCGGCGCCCGTGCCGTCCTCCCAGGTCGAGGGTGGAATCAGCCCTTTGGCGGACAGTCAGCCCGCCCTCCCCCATTCGGGGCAGGCGAACGCCCCGGAAAAAGGGAGCAGCCGCCCCTGGCGGGGGCGGCTGCGGAAGAGACAGGCTGCGTCGGATCAGTCGTTGACGCAGGTGTTGCCGAAGGCCGGGTTCAGCAGCCCGATGACGTTCACGGTGTTGCCGCAGACGTTCACGGGGATGTGGACGGGCACCTGGACGACGTTGCCCGAGAGCACGCCGGGGGAGTGGGCAGCGGAACCCTGCGCGCCGGCGTCAGCGACGGCAACACCGGCAGAGCCGGCCAGGGCGGCGGCCGCCACGGCGGAAAAGGCAATGGCCTTCACGGTACGCGACATGGAAAGTACTCCTCGGGGGTTGATGTGTTGTGCCAGGGCTTAGCCCCGGCCTTTGGAGCAACGGTCTAGCTGGCGAGGAGTTGCGCACCCGTTCGGGTGACAGGCATCCACGATGACCGAAGGTCACACATTTCACTTATCCGACACACGCCTCGATCCATCGGTTCAGATGATCTCGGGTGGCTATTGTTGCTTTCCCCTCGCCCGAGCGGTACAGGGCACGGGAAGACGAGCAATAAATACGACTTTCACATTTCTCGTCATGCGTCGTCAGCAGTCTCCTTATCCCTGACTGACTGAAGGGGAAATCGGTCATGCCTCAATCCCTGGGCCGTGCCATGCGCGTACTGCACGTGACTCAACCCGTCGACGGCGGCGTGGCCCGGGTACTCACCGACCTCGTGCACGCCCAGCTCGCCGCCGGTATGGAGGTGTCCGTGGCCTGCCCGCCCGGCGGGGCACTGACCGACGCGCTGGCCGGTCTCGGCTGTGGCGTACGGCCCTGGCAGGCGACCCGCTCCCCCGGGCCCGGCCTGGTGCGCGAGGTGCGCAGCCTGGCGGCCGTGGTCAGCGCCACCCGTCCGGACGTCATCCACGCGCACAGCGCCAAGGCCGGTCTGGCCGCGCGGCTCGCTGTGCGGGGCCGGGTGCCCACCGTCTTCCAGCCGCACGCCTGGTCGTTCGAGGCCGTCGGCGGCACCGCCGCCCGACTGGCGCTTCGCTGGGAGCGCTTCGCCGCCCGCTGGGCCGCGCGCGTCATCTGCGTCAGCGCGGCGGAGCGGGACACGGGGCGGCGAAGCGGCATCAGCGCGCAGTGCACGGTCATCCCCAACGGCGTGGACCTGGCACGCTTCCGCCCACCGCGGCCGGACCGCGTCACGCCCGACGCGGGCCCGCTGGTGGTGTGTGTGGGCCGCCTCTGCCAGCAGAAGGGGCAGGACGTGCTGCTCGCGGCCTGGCCCGCCGTGCTGCGCGAACTGCCGGATGCCCGGCTGGCCCTGGTCGGGGACGGGCCCGACGCGGCACGGCTGCGTGAAAGCGCCCCCGCCTCCGTACGGTTCGTCGGCGCCGTGGACGAGACCGTCGACTGGTACCACGCGGCCGACCTCGTCGTCCTGCCCTCCCGGTGGGAAGGCATGGCCCTCGCCCCGCTGGAGGCGATGGCCTGCGGGCGGCCGGCGCTCGTCACGGACGTGGACGGCGCACGCGAGAGCCTGCCGCCCGAGCTCGCCCCGCACTGCCTGGTTCCCCCCGGTGACTCCGAGGCGCTGGCCCGCGCGCTGGTCGGTCTGATGCGTGACCCCGGCCACCGCAGCGCGTTGGGTGACCAGGCACACCGCCACGTACGCGCCCGGCACGACATCCGGCGCACCACCGGCGCGGTGGCCGAGGTGTACCGCGAGCTCCTGGGTGTGGAGCCCACCAAGCACAGGGAGTCGATCGCCACGTGAGCCCGGAACGTACCGCCGCGTCCCCCGCCGGGCAGCCGCGCACCGCGGCGCGGCCCATCTCGCTCGTCTCGGTCATCGCGCCTCGTACGGCGGCGGGCGGCACCCTCACCCTCAGCGGCAGGCGCCGGGCCGCCCACCGCACATCCCGTACGTTCCTGCTGCTGGTGGACGGCGCGGCCGCGCTGGGCGGCACCCTGGTGCTGACCCCGCCGCAGCGCCACCCCGTGCTGATCGCCGCCCTCGTCGTCGCGCTCGCCGTACTGAACGGGCAGGCGGGTCTCTACCGCAGCGGCGAGCCGCGCCTTCTGCTCGACGACTGCCCGGCCGTCGGCGGCCGGATCGCGGTCGTCTGGTGCGCCCTGGCGGCCCTGCTGGCGGGTCTGCCACGCCTGGAGCCACTCCCGGTCACCGTGCTGGCCACGGGCTGCGCACTGCACTTCCTGCTGGCGGTCGCCGGGCGCGGACTCGTGTACGGGGGGCGCCGGGCCACCGCCGTACGGCACCCGATCGCGGCCCTGCTGATCGGCCCTCAGACGGCGGCGACACGGGTGGCCGCCGCGCTGCAGCGCCA
This sequence comes from Streptomyces sp. E11-3, assembly GCF_046540415.1. Classification (NCBI taxonomy): domain Bacteria; kingdom Bacillati; phylum Actinomycetota; class Actinomycetes; order Kitasatosporales; family Streptomycetaceae; genus Streptomyces; species Streptomyces sp. E11-3. Next base: position 3,750,285 of record NZ_JAZGRL010000001.1, read on the forward strand.
TCCCGCAAGCGGCGTACGGCTGGTGGGCATCGTCGGTGCGGCGGCGGTGGACGGCCCCAGCGGCGCGGCCGTCGAAGGGCCCACGCTGCCGGTGCTGACCACGGTGGACGAACTCCGCCGCGCGGTCATCCAGAACGGCGTACAGCGCGCCCTCCTCATGGGCAGCCCCGGCGCGCCCGAGCACAGGGCCTGGCTGCGCGCCCTGGGCGAACTCCACTGCGAGGTATGGCAGATCGACGCCCAGCCCTCGCCGTACACCGCCCGCCCCGACCGGGGCGCTCCCCGTTACCTGGCGGGCTACCGCTTTTGTCCGGTGGCCGTCGAGCCGCGCCGCTTCCACCCCGGCAAACGCGCCCTGGACCTGGTGGTCTCCGGCGCCCTGCTGGTCCTGACCAGCCCGGTGCTGCTGGTGTGCGCGCTCTGGCTGCGGCTCCGCGAAGGGCCCGGCGTGGTCTTCCGGCAGGAGCGCATCGGCAAGGGCGGGCAACCCTTCACCCTGCTGAAGTTCCGTACCCACCGCCCGGCCGACCCCATGGAGTCGGCCACCCGCTGGAGCGTCGCGGACGAGCGGAAGATGCGGTGGTTCTGCCGCTTCCTGCGGCGGAGCTCGCTCGACGAACTGCCCCAGCTGTGGAACGTCTTCCGGGGTGACATGAGCCTGGTCGGCCCGCGCCCAGAACGCCCGTACTTCGTCGCCAAGTTCAGCGAGAGCCACCCCGGCTACGCGGACCGGCACCGGATGCCGACCGGGATCACCGGGCTCGCCCAGGTACACGGGCTGCGCGGAGACACCTCCATCGAGGACCGCTGCCGCTTCGACAACGCGTACATCGACAGCTGGTCGCTCTGGCGGGACATCGGCATCCTGCTGCGTACGGTCGCCTCGCTCATCCGCCCGACGGGGAGTTGAGGCAGGTGAGCGCCCCCGCAGCCCCCGCAGCCCCCGCCACCAAAGCCGCCCCGCGCACCGCCTACGCGATCGCGCTGCCCCGCGTGCTGCGGGATGCGGCCCCGGTGCTGCCGCTCCTGCTGCTGATCTGCTCGCTGGGCCTGCCCGTCGCACCCGGCGCGGCGGAGGCGGGCGGCGGCGGTACACCGGCCGACGCGATCTCCGCGGGGGTGGTGGTCTTCTGCGTGGTGCGGGCGGTACGGCGGGCGGAGCGGCCGCTGACCCGGACAGGCGCCCTCGTACTCGGACTGCCCGTCATCGGTATCGCCGTGGCAGCCGTTGGGGCGAACACGCTGCCGGACGCGGTGACCGGCATGGTGCGCTACTGCCAGGTCTTCGTGCTCGTACCGGTGGCTGTGGTGCTGCTCGTCCGCGACCGGCGCGACTTCCGTCTGGTGGCCTGGACCCTCGTCGGCCTTGCCCTGTGGCAGGGGGCGATCGGCGTCCATCAGTACCTGACCGGGACCGGCGCCTCGTACGCGGGCGCGGACATCCGCGCCGTCGGCACCTTCGGCCCGTCGGATGTGATGGGCATGGCGACGGTGGTGGCGTACGGAGTGATCTGCGCGGTGGCGCTGGCGCTCGGGAGCGACAACGCCCGCCAGCGCGCCCCCGCACTCCTGTGCGCCCTGCTGCTCGTCCTGCCGCTGACACTGTCCTTCAGCCGCGGCGCGTGGATCGCCACCGCCCTGGCCTGTACGGCTCAGGTGCTGCTCGCGGGCCTGCGCCGGGCGGTCCGGCTGATCGTGGTGGCCGCGGCGGTCGGCGTGGTCCTGGTGGGCGGCCTCGGGATCGGCACCGCGATGCTCCAGGAGCGCCTGAGCAGCATCACCCAGGTCACCGACGCCCCCGACCAGTCCGTCACCGACCGGTACACCATGTGGGCCGCGGCCATCGACATGTGGCAGGAGCGCCCGGTGACCGGTGTGGGGCTGAAGAACTTCCCCGCCCACCGCGACAGCCACGCCTCGCTGGCCCTCTCGTCGGGCAGCGACACCGCCGGTGCGGGCGCCGGATTCCGCCGCCAGCCCCTGCTGTCCCCGCACAACATGTATCTGCTCGTCCTGAGCGAGCAGGGCCTGCTCGGCCTGTGCGCCATGGCCGGCAGCTGGGCCGCCCTGCTGGTGCTCGGGCTGCGCCGACTGCACCGGGTGCGGACCGCCGCGTACGGGACGACGCGACCCGTTCCGTACGGCACGACGCGATCTGTTCCGTACGGGACGGACTGCGCGCTCGTCGCCTGCGGACTGCTCCTGTGGCAGCTGATCGACTTCGCGTACGCCGACATCGGCGGCCCCTCCACCGTGCTGACCTCCCTCGTCTTCGGCCTGGCCGCCTGGTGGGCCCTGGCGCCGGCGGCACACCTGAAAGAAGCGCCCAGGCCATGAGACCGCTCACCCCCGCCGTCGGCGGCACCAAGGCGCTGCGGATTCCCGCTGTGCCGCCGCAGCCGCGTCGCGTCACCAAGCCGGTGCCCGCGCATACGCGCACGACCGGTCAGGAGCCGCCGCGCTCATCGAATCGGTTCCTGGCCAGAGCGGCCCTGCTCACCGCCGTACTCGCGGCGGCCGGCGCGCTGCTCGGCCTCGGCCGCGACCAGGCACTCGCCCACCTCTTCGGCGCGGGCAGCGAGACCGACGCGTTCCTGGTCGCCTGGACCGTGCCCGAAGTGGCCTCCACCCTGCTCATCGAGGACGGTCTCGCGTTCGTCCTGGTCCCCGCGTTCAGCGCGGCGCTCGCCCGCCGCAGCGCTGCCACCACGGCCCCCGATCCGGTACGGGCCCTGGTGGCGACGTCACTGCCGCGGCTGGCGCTGGCCTGCCTGGCCGCGGCCCTGCTGCTGATGCTGGGGGCACCCCAGTTGGTCGCGCTGCTCGCCCCCGGCCTGCCCGATCCGCAACTCGCCGTCGACTGCACCCGGCTGACCGCCACCTGCGTACTGACCTTCGGTCTGACCGGGTACTGCAGCGCCGCGCTGCGGGCCCACAGCAGCTATCTGGCACCCGCCGCCATCTACCTCGCCTACAACATCGGCATCATCACCACCATGCTGGTCTTCGCCGACCGCTGGGGCGTGCGATCCGCCGCGGTCGGCGTCGCGGTGGGCGGCTGTCTCATGGTGGCCATCCAGGCGCCCTCGCTGCGGCGCAGGCTGGTCTCCGCGCCGTACGTCCAGCCCAGCGCGAACAGCGGCAACAGCGAAAACCCAGCCTCCGAGCCGGTCAAGGACCGCTCGATGAACCTGCTGCTGATCGCCGCGGTGCTCCTGTTCGCGCTGTGCCGCCAGTCGCAGGTGCTCATCGAGCGCTTCCTGGCCTCGTCGCTGCCCGCGGGCGCCATCTCGCATCTCAACTACGCCCAGAAGGTGGCCCAGCTGCCGATGGTGCTCTCGCTGATGCTGGCCACCGTCACCTTCCCGGTCGTCGCGCGGGCCATGGCCCGTGGCGACCTGGAGCGGGCCAGAGAGCGTGTCGAACGGGACCTCGCCGCGGCGGCCTGCATCGTCCTGCTGGGCGCCGCGGCCGTCTTCGCCTGCGCGCCGCAGATCATCCAGCTGCTGTTCCAGCGGGGCGCGTTCACCGCCCAGGACACCGCCGCGACGGCCGCCGTGATGCGGGTCTACGCACTGGGGCTCCTCGGCCACTGCCTGGTGGGCGTGCTGGTCCGCTCGTACTTCTCGGCCGGGCGCCCCACCTGGTATCCGGTGCTCTCCATGGCGGCGGGCATGACGGCCACCGCGGGCGTCGGGGCCTTCGCGGTCGGCCCCTGGGGCGTCCAGGGCATCGCCGCGGCGAACGCCCTGGGCATCACGCTGACCGCCGTACTGCTGCTGGCCGCCATGGGCACCCGCGGCATCCCCGTACGCATCCCCAAGGTGTTGCTCGAACTGGCCAAGCCGCTGCTCGCCGCGGTGTGCGCGACCGCCGTCGGGCTGGTGTGCGCCGCACGCGTGGAGCAGCCCCTGGCCGCCGCGGCCGTCGGCTTCGCGGCGGTCGGGGCGGTGTTCCTTCTTCTGCTGTGGGCCCTGAGAGCACAGGCACTTCTTCCTGCCGTCCAAACCGCGACCAGAAAGCTGCGCCATGCCCGTTGAAACCGTCCCTCCCGCCGTCCCACCCGCCGTCCCACCCGTTGTCCCTCCGCTGACCGGGATCAGTCACCGCGCACAGAGATGGCTGCCCGGCGAGTCCCCCTGGGTGGCGATGTACCACTCGGTCGACGACTGCTCGGACGACCCGTACAAGGTCACCGTCTCGCCCGAACGCCTCCAGCAGCAGCTGCTCTGGCTGCGCAAGCGGGGCCTGCGCGGCGTCAGCGTCTCCCAGCTCCTGGACGCCCTGGCGCGCGGCACCGGACGCGGCCTGGTCGGCCTGACCTTCGACGACGGGTACAGCGACTTCGTCGACAACGCGCTGCCGCTGCTGCGCCACTACGGCTGCCACGCCACCGTCTTCGTGCTGCCGGGCCGCCTCGGCGGCGAGAACGCCTGGGACCCGCTGGGCCCGCGCAAGCCGCTGCTGACCGCCCAGGGCATCCGGGCGGCCGCCGCCGCCGGAATGGAGATCGGCTCACACGGTCTGACACACATCAGCCTCACCCACGCCGAAGAGCACCTGCTGCGGGCCGAGATCCGCGACAGCAAGGCCCTGATCGAGGAGCTCACCGGCCGTGAGGCGCAGGGCTTCTGCTATCCGTACGGAGATGTCAGCCGCCCACTGATGGACGCCGTCCGGCAAGCGGGCTACCGGTACGGCTGCGCCATCTCACCCCGCGAGCTCACCAGCGAGTACGCCCTGCCGCGCGTGCACATCGGCGAGAGCGACACCCCGAGCCGACTGGAGCTCAAGCGGCGCCTGTACCAGTTCCGCCGCCGCTCGTGGACGTCCGCGTGCGGTGCCCAGGAGAGCCCGGAGCGCACGGCATGAGGGCCCTGCACATCATCACCGGGCTCGGCGTGGGCGGCGCCGAGCAGCAACTCCGTACCCTGCTGCGGCACCTGCCCGCCGACTGCGACGTGGTCACGCTGACCAACCCGGGCCCGGTCGCCCAGGGTCTTGCCGCCGACGGCGTACGCGTCGTCCACCTCGGCATGGCGGGCAACCGCGATCCGCGCGCCCTGCCCCGCCTGACCGGCCTCATCCGGCAGGGCCGCTACGACCTGGTGCACACCCACCTGTACCGCGCGTGCCTGTACGGCCGGATCGCCGCGCGCCTGGCGGGGGTTCGCGCCGTGGTCGCCACCGAGCACTCGCTGGGCGACACACAGATCGAGGGGCGCCGACTGTCCCCCGGCGTACGCTCGCTGTATCTCGCGGGCGAGCGGCTCGGCCGGGCCACGATCGCCGTCTCCGCCTCCGTCGCGGACCGGCTGTGCCGCTGGGGCGTACCGCCGCAGCGCGTACACGTCGTGCCGAACGGCGTCGACACCGCGCACTTCGCCTACGACGCCGCGGCCCGCGCGGCGGCACGCGATCGGCTCGGGCTGCCGTCGGACGCGTTCGTCATCGGCGGCGTCGGCCGCCTGGTGCCGGGCAAGCGCTTCGACGTCCTGGTCAGGGCGCTGGCCGAACTGCCAGGCGACGTACGGCTGCTGCTCGTGGGCGCGGGCCCGGAGGAGGATCGGCTGCGGGACGCGGCCCGGCACCTCGGCGTACCCGACCGTGTCGTACTCGCCGGAGAGCGGCCCTATCTCACCGCCACAGCCCAGGAGTCCGGCCTCCCCGCGCTGCCCGCCCTGCTGTCCGCGATGGACGTCCTGGCGTCCCCGTCCGCCGACGAGGCGTTCGGCCTCGCCGTCGTGGAGGCCCTGGCGGCCGGTCTCCCCGTCCTGTACGTAGCCTGCCCGGCCGTCGACGACCTGCCACCCGGAATCGACACCGGGGCCACCCGCATCCCCGGCGACCCCGCGTCCTTCGCCCGCGCCGCCCTGCGCGTGCGGGCGGCGCGCGCAGGATCCAGAGCGCCGTCACGGGCCGCACGGCACTACAGCATCACCGACAGCGCCGCACAGCACATGCGGGTGTACGCGGCGGCCATGGGCGGATCGACCCCGAGAGCGAGTATGTGATGACGACCGATGCCCCCACCAGGCGGTTCAGCCCGAGCACCCTGCTCACCCGGCCGACCGCGCTGGCCAAGCGACTGCCCCGGTGGTGGCCGCTGCCCGCCTGCGCCCTGCTCGGCGCACTGACCGGCGGCCTGTACTCCGTGGCCAGCACCCCCGAGTACACGGCGACCAGCTATGTCATCGCGGTCCCCACCGAGAAGTCCGACCCGTCCGCCGCGCTCGGCTTCGCGCAGGCCTACGGCCGGGTGGCCACCCAGCTCGCGGTGCTCGGCGACGCCCAGGTCAGCGCGGGCGTGCCGGTACGTACCCTGCGCTCCAGCGTGCGGGCGGAGACCTCGCCCGACGCGCCGATGGTGGCCGTCTCGGCCTCCGCCGACGAGCCAGGCAAGGCGGTACGGATCGCCAACGCCGTCTCCCAGGCGCTGATCGTCAACGCCGGGCAGACCAAGAAGGACACCCACGTCCAGCTCCAGCGGCTCTCCCGCGCCGTGAAGCCGTCCGCCCCCTCGTCGGCGTCGGCCACCGTCACCACCCTGGTGGGCGCCAGCGCCGGGGGCCTGCTCGGCGGCCTCGTGCTGCTCGTCCGGCCGCGCCGCGCCCCCGAGGAGGCCACCGCCACGGTGCCCGCCCCGGCCGCCGCCGCCGAACTGCGGGGCGGTGCCTGATGGCCGAGGCCGACCACGCCCTGACCGTCAGCCTGTGCACCGACGCGAGCGAGTTCGCCGGACTCGGCGCCGAGTGGAACCTCCTGCATCGGCGTTCCCGGGCGGCGACACCGTTCCAGAGCCACGCCTGGCTCCACTCCTGGTGGCTCTCGTACGGCAGGACCGGGCGCCTGCGCATCGTTCTCGTCCGCGACGGCGACCGGCTCGTCGCCGCGGCCCCGCTGATGCGCCGGCTGCGACCGCTGCCGACCCTGGTGCCGCTGGGCAGCGCCCTGTCCGACTTCAGCGACGTACTGATCGACGACGCGTCCCCGGATCTGGCGGACCGCGCCGCCGACGCGCTGACCGAAGGCCTCCGCAGCCTCGCCCGTACCGCCGTGATCGACTTCCGCGAGGCGCGTCCGGACAGCGCGGTGGAACGGGTCTACGCCCGATGGCGCGGCCCTCGGCGCCGCCTGGCCGACTCGCTCTGCCTGGAGTTGCCCGCCCTCCCGATGGACGACCTCGTACGCCGTCTCGCCAAGCCGCGTGCCCAGCGGGCGCGGGCCAAGATGCGCAAGCTCGACGCGCTGGGCATCGAGCGGCGCGTCGTGCCGCCGCCCGAAGTGGAACGGTCCGTCCACCGCCTGCTCGAACTGCACCAACTGCAGTGGCAGGGCCGCAAGGTGACCACCGAACACCTCCGGCCGCGCTTCGCCGAGCACCTCACCCGGTCGGTCGCGCTGATGGCCGAGACCGGCGACGCGGTGGTCACGGAGTTCCGGCTCGACGACACGGTGGTGGCCGCCGACCTGACCCTGCGCTCCCCCCAGCTCGCCGGCGGCTATCTCTACGGCGCGCATCCGCGGCTGCGGGAGCAGAAGGCCGATGTCGCCACGCTGCTGCTGCGCTCCTGCGCCGACCAGCTCCGCGCCGAGCCCCTCCCAGGCGGCGCCACGCCCGGCGTACTGAGCCTGCTGCGCGGTAACGAGCCCTACAAGCGCCACTGGCGGCCGCACACCCTCGTCAACCAGCGCCTGCTCCTCGCGCGCCGCCGCACCGCACCCCAACTGGCCGCGTTGCTCACGGCCGCGGCGGCCCGCTCCGGAGCGAAGCGGGCGCTGCGCGCCTGGCGGGAGCGCGGTGACGGCCCGTCGTAACCGACCGGCCGCCACTCGCCCTAGGCGTATTGATCAGGAGCGCCGCTCCCACCAGTCGAAGCGGATGCACAGCTTGCCGCCGATCCAGTACTCCACCCAGTCGCCCAGGTCGAGGTAGGAGCAGCGCGGCGGGCGCACCGGCTGCGAGGGCTCGGGCGTCGGGTCGACGGGGGTCGGTTCGACGGGAGTCTCGTCCGGTGTCGGGTCGACCCGGCCGGAGAGCACCGACTGGTAGACGCGGGACGCCTGCGGGTTCTCGGAGCACCGCCACACACCGTGCGGGCAGTAGTCGGTGATGGTGTTGTACAGCGGCTCGTGCTCGTCCATCCAGGCGAGCATCCGCCGCATGTACTCCGCGTTGTCGCCGTTGCGGAACAGGCCCCACTCCGGGTACGAGATGGGCTTGCCGTGCTTCCGCGCGAAGTCGACATGCGCCTGGAGCCCGTACGGCTCGGAGACCTGCTCGTCGAAGCTCTTGCCCGACGGCTGGTCGTAGGAGTCCATCCCGATGATGTCCACCACGTCGTCGCCCGGGTAGCACTGCGTCCAGGGGACCGCGTCCCGGCCACGGTTGGGCGCGAAGTCGAACTGGAACTCCTGGCCCTCCACCGAGCGCATCGCGGTCACGATCCGCTTCCAGTACGTCTTCCAGGACGCCGGGTCGGGGCCGCAGCGGTGGGTGTACGTGACGCCGTTCATCTCCCAGCCGAGCACGATGACCGTGTCCGGCACCTGGAGGTCGACCAGCCGCTCGGCCAGCGTACGGAAGTGCCGGTCGAACTCGCCCTTGGCGGCGCGGCGCAGCAGTGTGCGCACCTCCGCGTCCGACACCCCCTCCTCGTTGCGCTCCATCATCGGAACGTTCAGCACGAAGAGCCGGTCGTCGCGCTCACGGCGCCACTCGGCCCAGCTCTCGAGGAAGTTCGGCGCGCCCGCGATGTTGCTCCAGCGGTCCCCCGGAAGATAGGTGTGGCCGACCCGGAGGTCGGCCTTCCCCAGCCACTTGGACAGCTCCGCCATCCGCGTGACGCCCCGCGGACCGTAGTCCAGGTAGGCACCGAACGCGGGGAACCGCTGCTCCGCCTCGGTCCCGTCCGGGCTCGTACTCGAACTCGGGCTCGTACTCGGACTCGTACTGGGAGCCGGAGACGCGGACCCCGAAGAAGCCGGGGACGGGGAGGGAGTCGGGGAGAGTGAAGAGGAGGGGGAGGGGGACGGGGACGGTTCGGCGCGGGAGATCGCGCCGGCCTGCCCGATGTAGAAGGCGCCGGACGCCATCACCGCCGCGGCGAGAATCCCCACCGCGACCAGCGGGGGACGTCGGCTCTTCGTCGTTCGACGTTGTGGGGCCATACCCGCTACTCCTCTGTTCCTCTGCGCCGCGCTCTCTCCATTCTTGACACTTAGTCACATGAACATGAGAGGCGCCATCCGAGAGGGTGACAGCGCGGGCGAACGAGTGAAGAGGGTGGGTACGGGCGCGGGCAGGCGACCCCTCGCGCGCGCTAGCGAGCCGCGGTGCGTCCCCTGCGGTAGAGGACTCCGCCACCGGCCAGCAGTGCCGCGCCGGCGGCGGCAGCGGCCCCGATGAGGCGCGGGTCCGTCCCCGTCTCGGCCAGCTCCGCGTGCGGGGCGGGTGCGGCGGCCTCGGTGTCCGGCCCGCGCGCGGGCGGTACGGAGACGGACACGGGCTCGCCCGGTGGGCCCGGTGCGGGCTTCTCAGGACTGGCCGGCGGGGGCGACTGCGGCTTCTCGGGCGGGGCCTCTTCGCCGTACCCGGTGTCATCTCCGTAGCCGATGTCATCGCCGTACCCGGTGTCATCGCCGTACCCTCCCGGCGGTTCCTCCTCCGCGGCGTCGGACGTGTGGGCGCAGGCGTTGCCGAAGGACGGGTTCAGCAGGGCGGCGCCGTCGACGCTGTTGCCGCAGGCGTTGACCGGCGCGGTCACGGGTGCCTGCACGCTGTTCCCGGACAGGATGCCCGGCGAGTCGGAGGCCCCGCCCTCGGCGTCGGAGTCGGCGAGCGCCGGTGCTGCCACGCCAAGTCCCATGACGACACCAGCGACGAACGTTGCGCTCTTCTTCAGAGCCATAGCTGTCCCTCTCCTTCCAGAACGGGCTGGTGAACAAAAAGCCCGGGCCGCCAGCGCTGGAAGAGGCGGGCAGCCCGAGCCGTTTGGTGTCCTGACTGATCAGCTGTTGCCGGCGCCGTTGCCGGACAGGAGCGCGATGTCGTCCAGGATGTGCGACAGCGGCTCGTCGCCCTTGGCCTGGGTCGAGTTCGATGTCGTCCAGGATGTGCGACAGCGGCTCGTCGCCCTTGGCCTGGGTCGAGTTCTCGGTCGTCCAGGATGTGCGACAGCGGCTCGTCGCCCTTGGCCTGGGTCGAGTTCTCGACGCACTGCTGGTTCTGCGGGGACGACAGGACGTTGATGTCCTGCACGGTGACCGGCACGATGCCGACGATCGAGCCCGCGTTGCCCTTGATCGGCAGACCGATGCAGGGCTTGTTGAGCGAGCCCTGCACGAGACCGAGCTGCGGGCTCATGTCGCCGTACGTCGACGAGTTGCCGAACGCCTGCATGGCACCGTTGCCGCTGGCGGACGTCGTGCCGCCGTCGTTGCCGATCGCCAGCGCGGGCGCGGCGGCCGCGGCCGAAGCACCAACGACGGACGCGGCGACTGCTGCCGCTGCCATTGCCTTCTTGAGCATTTTCATTCCTTTTCTGACGCACGCCGTTTACTGCCATCTGGCCAACTGGCAACACGGCGAATAGTTCCGGCGCTTCACTCGGACGCAGCAATCCGAAACGCCCCGTCCGGGTGAACCCAGACAACCAACTCATCGGTGCGGAGTTGTGCAGGGAGCTCCCAGGAGGGAGTCCAACGAAAGGGAAATCTCTCATGATGAAGAAGGTCCTGGCGGCTGCCGCGGTCACCGCTTCCGTTGCCGGCTTGTCGGCTGCCGCCGCCGCGCCCGCGCTGGCCATCGGCAACGACGGCGGCACGACCTCCCACAGCGGCAACGGTGCCATGCAGGCCTACGGCAACTCGGCCACGTACGGCGACATGAGCCCACAGATGGCGCTGATCCAGGGCTCGCTGAACAAGCCCTGCATCGGCCTGCCCGCCAAGATCAACGCCGGTTCGATCGTCGGCGTCGTGCCGGTCACCGTGCAGGACATCCCGGTTCTCTCCTCCCCGCAGAACCAGCAGTGCACCGAGAACTCGACCCAGGCCAAGGGCGACGAGCCGCTGTCGCACATCCTGGACGACCGAGAACTCGACCCAGGCCAAGGGCGACGAGCCGCTGTCGCACATCCTGGACGACATCGAACTCGACCCAGGCCAAGGGCGACGAGCCGCTGTCGCACATCCTGGACGACATCTCGGTCCTGGCCGGCAACGGCGTCGGCAACAGCTGAGCCGTCGGCCGTGTGGCGCGTCCGCCCCAGTGAGCCGGTGCCGCTCGGCTGGGGCGGGGCGCATTTTAGAGCGAAAGAGTTATTCTCGCGCGCCGTACCACTGACGGCTCGGCCGGGCAAAACGGTGGGTTTATCTTCTCGGCAGAAACGTCCCCCCGCAGTGGAGCGTGCCGCATGCCGAAGAACCCTTTTTCTCGAGTGCGTCACCGGCGAAAGGCCGTGCGGTATTCGGCCGCCCTTGGCGTCCTTCTGATGTCCGCGGCGGCAGCGGGGCACGCGGCCGTGGCGCTGCCGTATCAGGTCCAGCGCGTCGACGTGTTCGACGAAATCGGCGACCCGGAGAGCCGTCCGGCAGACGGACCGGGAACGAACATCCTCCTCATGGGCACGGATGGCCGGGACACCATCACCCGTGAGGAGAAAGCGGCGTTCCACGCGGGGGGCAGGGCCTGCGACTGCGCCGACACCCTGATGCTGATCCATGTGTCCGCGATGCGGGATCACGTCAGCGTCGTCAGCCTCCCCCGTGACTCGTACGCGGACATCCCCGCGCACATCGACAAGCGCACCGGCGCGCAGCAACCGGCACACCCCGCCAAGATCAACGCGGCGTACGCGAAGGGCGGCCCCGCGCTGTCCGTCCGTACGGTGGAGCAGATGACCGGCGTACGGATCGATCGCTACCTGCAGATCGACTTCCGGCGCTTCATCGACAGCGTCGAGGCCGTCGACGGAGTGGACGTCTGCACTCCGAGGCCGCTCAAGGACCCTGCCACGAAGCTCGATCTGAGCCCCGGTACCCATCGCCTCGGGGGCGGTCCCTCGCTGCAGTACGTACGGTCGCGCAAGGTCGACGCGAGCGCCGACCTCGGGCGGGTCCAGCGGCAGCAGAAGTTCCTGGTCGGTGTTCTGCGCAGGCTGGGCAGCAGACACCTGCTGGCCAATCCGTTCACGGCGGACGACCTGGCGAGGAAGGTCCTCGGTTCGACACGGGTCGACCAGGGCTTCACCGTCGCCGAACTCATCTCCCTGACCAGGAGGCTGAGTTATCTCCCCGCGTCCCAGACCGAGTTCACCACCGTGCCGCTCGCCGGGTTCAACCCTTTGATCGAAGGCGTCGGGTCGACCCTGCGCTGGGACAAGGACAAGGCCGCGGAGATGTTCGCCAGGATCAACAGGGATCAGGCCCTGACGCCCCTGAACTCCCCTGCCAGGCCGCTTGATCCGCCCCGGATGGACGTCCAGTACCCCGTGCGCGGCGACACACTCGTCTGCTCCGCGTCCGCTCCTGACCCGGGCCGTTATTAGGCCAATCGGGTTGCAGTCCGCAACCGCACGCCCGCCACCTAGTTGACCAGTCGCAGCTCCGTGACCGGAGCCCGCTCATTGAAGGGAACACGAATGAAGAAGCTGTGGGCAACCGCAACGATCGCCGCCTCCGTCGCCGGCATGGCAGCGGTGACCGCTCCTCAGGCCCTGGCCATCGGCAACGACGGTGGCACCACGTCGGCCAGTGGCAACGGCGCCATGCAGGCGTACGGCAACTCCGAGACGTACGGCGACATGAGCCCGCAGATGGCGCTGGTCCAGGGCTCGCTGAACAAGCCCTGCGTCGGCCTGCCCGCCAAGCTCAACGTCGGTTCGATCGTCGGCGTGGTGCCGGTCTCCGTCCAGGACATCAACGTCCTGTCGTCCCCGCAGAACCAGCAGTGCACCGAGAACTCGACCCAGGCCAAGGGTGACGAGCCGCTGTCGCACATCCTGGACGACCTCGCGGTCCTGTCCGGCAACGGCGCCGGCAACAACTGACGGCCGAAGCCGAACACCACGAAGGGGCAGCCACTTGACGCGGCTGCCCCTTCGTCATGCCCGCGGCCGCTACTCGATGGCGGGGACGAACCCCATCACCGGCGCGGCGAGGTCGGTCACCTGGTGCAGCTTGTCCAGCTGGCTCAGTCCGCCGAGCTGGCTGGGCACGTCCGGCACCTGGCCCTGCTGCTCGGGCGGGAGCGACATGGCGGACAGGGTGTCGATGGTGGACGTCGCGGACAGCTTGTCGGCCTCGGCGCCGCCCAACGGGGCTGCGCTCGCCGCGGGCATGGCGAGGGCCGATGCACCGGCGGTGAGCGCTACGGCGGCGATTACTCGTCGAGTTGAGATCATGTCATCAGCAACGGCCCACAGGGGCCGGGGGATACGGGCAGCCGGGTTCACCCACTCGGGAGGCGTAGACGTGGACGTGCCGGGCCCGGGGTCATGCGGGCGACTGCCGTAGTCAGCCCGTCGGCGGGCGTGTCCCAGTCCGGGAGCGGCGCTGGACCGCGCGGGCGAGCCGGGGGCCCAGCCACTGCTTCAGGCCGCGCAGTGCCGTCAGCTGGTTGGCGGCCTGGTCGATCCGGTAGTACAGCTGCGGTGGGACATAGGGGAGCAGCGGCGAGTGCCGCTGGCCGAGCAGCGCGAACATCCGGGGCGGCGCCAGGCCGATATAGCGGGTCAGGTTCTCGTACCACTGGGCGCTGTGCCGGGCGGCGCTCTGGACGGAGAGCAGGGCGGCCTTGCGCTCTGCCTCGTACTGGACGAGCGCGGGCCGGAGTTCGCTCGTCTCGTGCAGTACGCGGGCCAGGGTCATGGCGTCCTGCATGGCGAGGGTGGTGCCGGCGCCGATCGAGTAGTGGGTGGTGTGCGCGGCGTCGCCGAGCAGGACCAGATTGCCGTGCGACCAGGTCTCGTTGGTGAGGGTGCGGAAGGTCTGCCACAGGGCACGGCCCGCGACGTCCGTACGGCCGATCAGCGGGTGGCCGTCGAGCAGCTCGGCGAACAGCTTCTCCAGTTGGCGCAGGGCGTCGTCCTGGTTCATCTCGCCGAGGCCGAGGCCGGACCAGGTCTCGAGGGAGCACTCGACGACGCAGGTGCTCTGCTCCTCGCTGAATCCGTACGCGTAGCACCAGATCCAGCCGTGGGCGGTCTCGACGAAGGCGAAGGTGAAGGAGGTGAACACCTTGGTCGTACCGAGCCAGAGGTAGGGGTTGCGGCCCATGGCGGTGTGCGTGCCGAAGTGCTGGGTATCGGCTTCGCGCAGCCTGCTGCCCGCGCCGTCCGCGGCCACGACGAGGTCGCTGTCCCGCACCTGGTCTCTGCCGGCGATCTCCTGGCCGTACTCGATGCGGACGCCCAGGGACTCGGCGCGCGCGGCGAGGAGGTCCAGGAGCCGGTGCCGTCCGATGGCGAAGCCCTCGTCCCCGTGGTGGACCGTGGTGGCCCCGCCCACATGCGCCACTCCGTCCCGCCAGCGCACCGAGTTCTCCCTGATGGCGAGAGCGGACTCGGGGTCGTGGTGGTGCAGCTTCTCCAGCATGTCGGGCCAGTAGGTCACCCCCCAGCCGTAGGTGGCCCCGGCCGGGTTCCGTTCGTAGACGGTGATGTCATGGGACGAGGCGTGCCGTTTCAGCAGAATCGAAAAGTACAGCGCGGCGGGGCCTCCGCCGACGCAGGCGACCTTCACACACACTCCCGCGGTCTTGGGTGTCGCTGGGCATGGGGCGGCTGGCCCTCGGCCTGCGGCCATCGCAACAACGACGGCTCTCCCAGCAACGACGGCCATCCCAGCAACAACGACGGCCTGGCGGATTGGTTCCGCGCCGCCGGCGTCCCGCTCAGGGGCTGTCACCCGGACGGGCCTGCGGGCCGCGGCTGCGGCCTCGGCTCCCTCGGGGACGGCGTTGTCCGGAGCGGCGTTGTCCGGAGCGGCTTTCCGCGCTGGGTGCCGGTCTCGCCCTGCTGCCGACGGTGTGCATGGCCATCGTCGCCGCTCCGCTGTCCGGCCGGCTGACCGCGCGATACGGCCCGTACGTACCGATGACCGGGGCTCTGCTACTCGGCGGCGTCGGGTTCATCGGCTGGTTGCTCGCCGGTCCCGACACCCGTACTGGATGCTGCTCCCCGCCCTTATCGCGACCGGCCTCGCCACGCCGAGCACGGTCCCGGCGGCCACCGCCGCCATCGTGCAGGCCGCGCCCACCGGGCACGCCGGTGTGGCCTCGGCGGTGTTCAACGTGGCACGCCAGATCGGCAACTCGCTCGGCGTCGCCCTGTTCGCCTCCCTCATCGCGGGCCGGGGAGAGCTGGTCCCCGGCCTGCACATCTCGGCGCTCATCGCCTCGGCGGCCTTCTTCGCCGCGGCGCTGCTCGCCCTGTCCTCCTGGCGGAACGCAAAGGCGCGCGCCGCCGCCTGACCTTCTGAAACAAGGAGAACCGCCACCATGGCAACCCGCATCGCCATCAACGGCTTCGGCCGCATCGGACGGACGGTCGCCCGCGTCGCGCTCGCTCTGCCGGACATCGAGATCGTGGCCGTCAACGATCTGGCGGACGCCGAGCTCCTGGCCAACCTGCTGCGCTACGACCCTGATCTGCCGGCGGGCCGACCACGACGAGTCGACGGGGTTGCTGACTCCCGCCACGCCGGTCCTGTCCGGGACCGATGAGTTCCCCGACCTCAAGGTCGACTTCCACGCGACGGTCGCGACGACGACGCGGGCCCAGGCCGCGCTGGAGCGGCTGGAGGGCGCCATGCTGCGATCGCTCAAGGGGCTGGTGCTCCAGCCCGGCGAGTCGATCGCCCTCGACAACCGCCGTGCGGTGCACGGACGTACTGACTTCGCCCCGCGCTACGACGGAGTGGACCGCTGGCTGCGGGGTTCCTTCGTCGTTACCGGCCTGCGTCCGGCTATCGGCCACCTCGGGCAGGGCCGCAGCCACGCACCGGTCACTCCCGGCCGCGGTCGGCGTCCTGCCCGCCAGGCCGCCACCACGCACGCGCCCGGCCGTACACGCGCCCCGGTTGTGTCCTGACGCGCTGAAGTCGGGGCCGCGGGCGGGGACCAGCGCACGATCCCCCGCCCGCGGCGCCTGACCGAAAAACCGCGGCACGGTTCAGTACGTGCCGCCTTAGGTCATCACGGCACGAGCCTCGGCGTTCTCGTCGGTTAGTTCCACAAGGAGGCCCTCGACCGTCGCGGCAGCCTGCTCGAAGACCTTCCGCCCCGAGGCGGTGAGCTTGATCTGGGCGCCACGGCCGTCACCGGGGGACGGTGCGCGCTCCACGTACCCCTCGTTGACCATCTGCGCCAGCAGCCGTGAGACCTGCGGCTGGCTTCGTGAGGTACGTGTGCTCACCTCACCGGGGCGCACCCATTCCTGTTCGTGCCAGAGCACCTCCATGATCTCGTAGGCGCTCACGCAGAGGTCGTAGTCGTCGGACAGGGTGCGCTCGATCCTCTGGTTCACCTGCGAACAGATGCGCACCAGGGTCAGCCACCGGTCGGTCAGCGGAGTCGTCACCACGCTTTGCAGTCTAGGTCCGCACCCATTACGTTTTCGATTCATGCGCATGCATCTTGCCGCGTCGAAGGAAAGGAAGCACCCATGTCTGAGGCGACCCCGCTACTGGATGCCAAGCAGGAAAACGATCAGGAACACTTCCAAGAGGAACCCAATGCCTCCTGGATGCCGATGGCCGCGGTCGGCGTTGCCCAGCTGATGGTCATGCTGGACGCGACAGTCGTGAACGTGGCGCTCCCCTCGATCGGTTCCCAGCTCCCCGCCACTCCCACGGCCCTGCAATGGACAATCAGCGCCTACATCCTCATGTACGGCAGCCTGTTGCTGTTCGGAGGACGCGTCGCCGACGTGATCGGCCGCCGCCGCGCCTTCCTTGGCGGACTCACCGCCTTCGCGGTCGCGTCCGTCCTGTGCGGCCTGGCCCCGAACCAGGAACTGCTCATCGCCGGCCGCGCGCTCCAGGGCCTGGGTGCGGCGGTCCTGTCCGCAGCCGCGCTCTCGCTCGTGATCACCGTCTACCGCAACGAGGGCCAGCAGAAGGCCGCCCTCGCCATATGGAGCGGCCTCGGCGTAGTCGGAGCGATCATCGGCGCCGTGCTCGGCGGCTTCATCGTCTCGGCCGTCAGCTGGCGCTGGGCCTTCCTGATCAACATTCCGGTGAGCCTCGCCGTCGGGGTCATCGCACTGCGCAGCGTTCCCGCCATGGCGCCCACCGGCAAGCGCTCCCTGCGGTTCCCTTCCGCCTTCCTGGCCACCACCGGCCTGGCCGCCCTGTCGTTCGGCCTGATCCGCCTCCACGACGGCATGAGCTCCGGCACAGCCTGGGGCAGCATGGCCCTGTCGGCCGTTCTACTCACGGTCGTAGCCCGCGTGGAGCTCGGCGAGGACGACCCACTGCTGCCGCTGCACCTCCTGCGCATCCCGGCGTACTGGCTCAGCAGCCTCGGCCTGTTGCTCGCCGCCATGGTGATGATGGGCAGCTCCTACCTGGCCAGCAACTACTTCCAGGGCTCCCACGACTTCAGTGCCTTCGCCACTGGCCTCGCGCTGCTGCCGATGGGTCTTGCCTCCCTCGTCTTCGCCCTCGTGGTGCCCAGCCTCATCGGCCGCGTCGGCCCTGGCGGCGCGTACTTGGTCGGTGCGATCGCCCAGATCGCCGGGGCGTCCGTGCTCGCCTCCGGGCCCTCCAGCACCGCCGTAGCCACCATCGCGCTGGCCGTCATCGGCGCGGGCCTGCCCACCGTCTTCGTCCCGCTCTACGGCATCGGCACCTCGCACGTCCGCCCGGAGGAGGCCGGCGTCGGCTCCGGCTTGCTGAACACCTTCAACGAGTCCGGCGCCGCGCTGGGCATCGCGGTGATCGGCACCATCCTGACGGCTTCCGTGCGGAACGAACTCGACACCGGGATCGCCCCTCCCCAGGCCATGACCACCGGCGTCGGCGCGGGCTTCCTGGCCCTGGTGATCTGCGCGGCCCTCGCCGCCTGCATCGCCCTGGCCCTGCACCGCCTGACCCGCGCGACCGCCAAGCAGCATTGACTCGCCCCGACGAAGGCCCCGACCGCATCGTCCCCCGCCGGTCGGGGCTTTCCCCGCGCCCGGCTTACGGCCGGACACACCGCGATCCATGACACGTTCGGCAGCGCCACCAACAACGGTTCCAGCACCACCGACCGTCCACACCGCCCGGTACCGAATCCTGAGCACACGAGAGGCCGCCGCGGGTGAACGCAGTTGGCGGCGGCCCTCCCCCTCACGGCCCCCAGTAAGGGCGTCCATGGCTCGGCGATGCCCGTCTGTCAGCTGCCTTCTGGCTACGCGTCACAACGCCGGGGTAGCTCACACGGCGATGACACGGACCCTGTTGCCACACAGCTTGGTCATGTCGTCGACATCCGACGTCAGCATGACAACCGGACGCTGCTGCCGCAGGGCGGCCTCAGCCACAGCCGCATCGATGGCGTACTTGTGACCACGCAGCCCAGCCCCCATCAACAGCGCCGAGGCCGCCTTCGCCTCTTCATCCCCCACCGGCACGGCGCGCAGGCCGGAGAGTACCCAGCCCAGCCGCGCCCTGTTCGTACGGGCATGCACGGCCTCGATGATGGTGAGCGCACTGATCACCACCTCCATGCCACGGGACCGCGCCTCCGCGACCAGGGCCACCACCGTCTCGTCATCGCCGAGCAGCTTGGAGAGCCCCTCGCTGTCCAGGACCAGCGTCCCCTCGTGGCTCAGCTTGCGGCGGGCCACTGACCCTCTTCGGCGAACACCTCGTCGAAAACCTGCCGCGCCCGCTGCCGCGCCTGCTCGGAGACCGACCCCTTGCGGCTCTCGTAATCGGCCAAGTACTCGTCCAGCACCTGGCCACGCAGTTCCCGCTCGACGGCCGCGGCAATGAACGCGGAAAACTCACGCTTGCCGACCCGGGCACGGATCGCATCAGCTGTCCCCTCGGGCAGAGAGAGACTGACCCGGGTCGCCGGCCCCTCACCGATGCTGTACGTCGTCTCGGACATATCCGCACTGTATCAAACGAGTAGGAAACCTGGCCCGCGGCGCTCACCCCCTCCCACACTCTGGAAGGCCTGGGGTACTCACGGGGGAGATAGCCGACCCTCGCCCCTGTCGGTTCAAGGGCCGCGATTCGGCCGGTGGGCACATCGTGCCCACCGATGGGCACAAAAATGCCCTCTGAACTGCGTTTCCACAGGTCAGAGGGCATTTATGAGTGGAGCCTAGGAGAGTCGAACTCCTGACATCTGCCATGCAAAGACAGCGCTCTACCAACTGAGCTAAGGCCCCGGAATCGGCGGATCACCGGTCTCCCACATCATGCCGGATGACCGCCGCAGACCAGAGTACCGGGTCTCCCCCCGGTTCTCACAAAAGGATTGGGGGTCCCGGTTCACCACCACTCTCCGTAAGATGCTCGACGAGGTTCGCAGCAGCGAAGGGGAGACGCCATGGATGCAGCACAGCAGGAAGCGACCGCGAGAGCCAGGGAACTGCAGCGCAGCTGGTACGGGGAGCCGTTGGGGGCGCTCTTCCGTCGACTGATCGACGACCTGGGGCTGAACCAGGCCCGGCTGGCCGCGGTGCTCGGCCTGTCGGCGCCCATGCTGTCGCAGCTGATGAGCGGCCAGCGAGCCAAGATCGGCAACCCGGCCGTGGTGCAGCGGGTCCAGCACCTGCAGGAGCTGGCGGGCCAGGTCGCGGACGGCAGTGTCAGCGCCGCCGAGGCGACCGAGCGGATGGAAGAGATCAAGAAGTCCCAGGGCGGCTCGGTCCTGACCAGCACCACCCAGACGCCGAGCACCACCGGTGCGCCGACCGTCAAGCGGGTGGTCCGCGAGATCCAGTCCCTGCTGCGCTCCGTTTCGGCCGCCGGCGACATCATCGAAGCCGCGGACAAGCTCGCCCCGACCCACCCCGAACTGGCAGAGTTCCTCAAGGTGTACGGCGCCGGACGCACCTCGGACGCCGTCGCCCACTACGAGGCTCATCAGAACTGACGCAGCCGGGGGAGCCGGGGCCATGGGTGAGGTGTTCGCCGGCCGGTACGAGCTGGTCGATCCGATCGGCAGCGGGGGCGCCGGTGCCGTATGGCGGGTGTGGGACCGCCGGCGCCGGCGCTATGTGGCCGCCAAGGTGCTGCGGCAGCGCGACGCACACTCCCTGCTGCGCTTCGTGCGCGAGCAGGCGCTGCGGATCGACCACCCCCACCTGCTGGCTCCGGCCAGCTGGGCCGCCGACGACGACCAGGTCCTGTTCACCATGGATCTGGTCGCGGGCGGCTCGCTGGCCCACCTGATCGGGGACTACGGGCCGCTGCCGCCGCGGTATGTGTGCACGCTGCTCGACCAGCTGCTGTCCGGGCTCAGCGCGGTGCACGCGGAGGGTGTCGTGCACCGCGACATCAAACCGGCCAACATCCTCCTTGAGGCGACCGGGACCGGGCGGCCGCATCTGCGGCTGTCCGACTTCGGTATCGCGATGCGCCGGGGTGAGCCACGGCTCACCCAGACCGACTATGTGATGGGCACGCCCGGCTACTTCGCCCCCGAGCAACTCCTGGGCGCGGAGCCGCACTCCGCCGCCGATCTGTTCGCCACCGGACTCGTCGCGCTCTATCTGCTGGAGGGCGCCAAGCCGGACGCCGAAGCGCTGGTCGACCACTTCGCCGAGCACGGCACGCCGGGTGCGCCGCAGGGTATCCCGGAGCCGCTGTGGCAGGTCGTCGCCACCCTGTTGCAGCCCGACCCGGACGCCCGTTTCCGCACCGCGACGGGTGCCCGCAAGGCCCTGGCCGAGGCCGCCAAGCTCCTCCCCGAGCCCAGCCCGGCCGAAGAGCCGGTAGAGGTCTTCGACCAACTCGGCCCCCTTCCCCCGGGCTTCGGCCCGAA
>NZ_JAZGRL010000001.1:3771373-3819672 GCF_046540415.1 Streptomyces sp. E11-3
CCGCCACCGCCGCCACCGCCGCCGCCCTGGATCAGGCCCCGACCGCCGCGGCTCGGCATCAGCCGCATCCGTACGCCGCTACGCGTCAATACACCGCTCAGCACGCCCAGGTTCCCCGTCCGGCATCGGCGATCGCGCGGCCCTCCCGGCGCAGGAAACGGCCGGGGCCGCCCCCGAAGGTGACGGTCCCGGTGCTGCTGCTCGCGCTGGCCTGCTTCGCTGTGGGCTTCTGGGCGCTGGCACAGACCTGACCCGCGCGCCCGCCCCGGACCACGAGGGCCCCGACCACCAGACCCCGGACAACCAAGCTCCAGACCACCAGGCCCTGGACTACCAGGCTCCAGACCACCAGGCCCTGGACTACCAGGCCCTGGGTGGCCCGTCCCCCGCCCGCCGCCGCGCCACCAGCGTCCACACCCCGAGCCCGAGCACCAGCGCGCTGCCCGTACCGATCCCCGCGACCGCGACGACCCGCATCGTGCCGCGGTCGTACGCCGGGCCGGACGTGCCGCCCGGCCCGGCCCGGCCCCCCGCGCCGACCTGGAAGACCCCCGGGTCACCGGCGTACTCGATACCGCTCTTCGCCTGGCCATCGACGCCGACCCGCAGGGTCACGCCGAGTCCCTGGTCGCCGTAGCGCTCCCGCAGTGCCGGGTTGAGGCTCACCTTCAGGTAGTACCAACCGGGGGAGCGCATCTCGCGGACCCGGCCGAGGGAGCCGTACCGGTTCTCGTACGCCACCGACGGCAGCGGGTCCAACACGGCGGGCGCGGGATCGCCCCGGAACAAGGTGCCATCCGAGGTCACCTCGCTCCTGGCAGGGTTGTGCAGCGTCAGATGGAGCGCGCTGGACACCGAGCCGCTACCGCCCGTCGTGCCGGCCAGCGTCGCCTCGGCTGACAGCCGCTGCCCCCAGTCCACCGGGACCCGGTAAAAGCGCGTCTGACCAGGCTTGACGCGGTCCTTCCACACCCCACTCGCCAGGTCCGCGGCGGTATGGAAGCTCGTCCCGCCCGCCCGCTCCCGCGCCGTGCCGACGGGCGGCTCGGCAGGTGCGGAGTTCCAGGTCTCCGGCGCCCGAGTCGCCTCCCCGCCGGACTTCAGCGGAGGCTCCTCGGCGAAGGTCAGCTCCAGCTCCCAGGGTTCGCCGCCGGAGTCGGCCGCGCCCTTGCGCTCGATGACGAAGTCGTACGTCCCGGCCTCCTGGCACCACGTGCCGCCCGACCGCACCAGCCGCTCGGCGGACGCGACGATCGGCCGCGGATAGTCGGCGCTACGGAATCCCGCCGTACCGGAGCCCCGGCCGCAGTTGCGCCCTCTGTCGTCCAGCAGCCGTGCCGAGAGCCCGTCGCCGTACGCCACCTTCGTACCGAGCTGGGGAACGACGACGGCGGAGACATACGCGGCGGACTCCGCGTCGAGCGAGACGCGGTAGTAGAGCTTGTCGTCGTCCGGCCCGATCGAGCTGCGGTACGTCGCACCCGCCTGAAGCACGGTCGTCGCTTCGGTGCTGCTCGGCGCGCCCTTGACCTGCCGCGCGCCCTGGGCGAACTCGTAGGGGTTCGGCTCGGCCGCCGACACCCACCCGGGCAGCGCCGCCACCACGCACATCGCCGCCGCCACGACCGTCGACACCCGCGCTCTGCCGCGCCGCACTGCCACCGCACCTCCTGACCGCTCCTGACCACCCGCAACAATTTGCGCACGCAACTCAATACTTCACATACGCGAAAGGCAGCACAAAGCCCCGGCCGCTACAAGCGACCGGGGCCAGTGAAAGGACTGTCGATGCTCACGAACCTGTGGGCACGGAGTCAGTCGCCTCCGTCCACAGATCCTGCTCGGCGCGATCCGCCTGGATCTGGCGGTACACGAGGAGCCCGCCGATGGCGGCCAGTGCGACCAGGAGAAGCTTCTTCACCGCGCTACCTCGTCTTTCCTTGACGTAGGGGACCTTCTGGCGCCCGACTATACACACCGTTCGATACCGATCAGTGACCTGCGCCCGACCCGGCTCCCGACCCAACTGCCGCCCGGAGCACCACAATCGGATCACCTCCCCGGCACCACCAGCCACCTGCGCAGGCTGTGATCTTCGACGCCCTCGGGCACGTGCCGCCATCCGAGTGGTGTTCATCTGAAGATCCGCGAATCGCGGCGGCGGCTCCCGCACATCCCGGCACCCGTACACATCATGAGGAAAGTACGCAAATCGTCCGACCCGAAAGGGAGAACATCGTGGCTGCCAACAAGGTCACCCGCGTGTGGTCCGTCCTCGTCACCGCCCTCCTGGCGTTCTTCACCACCCTGGGCCTCATCACCACCGCCACCGCCGCCCCCGCGGTACCGCAGCAGGACACCACCCGCAACCGCACGGACCTCACGACGGTCTCCACCGCCATCAGCGCTCCGGCGACCGCCCCGAGGCCGTACGCACCGTCCAAGCCCCCCACGATGAAGCAGCGCATCCACGCCGAGGCCCACGGCAGCTCCCCCAGCGTCCGCGGCACCACGGTCGGCGACTCCCACGACACCGCCCAGGTGAACCTCGAGGCCACCGAGAACGTGCCGGCGCCGTCCCCCTGGCTGACGGGCACGCGGCAGTGAGCGGCCTCGCACCCCGCCCTCACCCCCGGGGAAACCTCATCTGCCGCTCACGGTCGAAGGCATACCGGAACTGCGGAAACCGCTCGGCCTTCGGGTCCAGCAGGTCGATGAGATCGATCAACCGCCGCTGGACGACCTCGAGACGGGCAAGCGCGGGGCCCGCGGAGTCCGCGTCCGAGGCCAACCGGTCGATGTCCGCCAGCAGCGGCTCGAACCAACGGCTGAAGCCGTCGTCCGTATCAAGCTTCGCGGAGAACTCCGTGTACCCAAGGCACCGCCGCCGCCCCGGCTCTCCCTCCGGATGGACCATGAGCTCGCCGATCGCCCGCTGCTGAGCGCGGAAGAGTCGCAGCTCGTTGCCGTCCTTCGACGTACGGTTGAGAGCCGAACCGATCTCGGAGATCTTCACCATGACTTCCCGGTTGGTACGAGACCGGCCGATGTCCAGGAACTGGACGTCCCGGCGCAGGATCTCCACCCACCCGAGGTACTCGGCCAGCACGAAGACCGTGCTGCGCCGCGCATACGCGCGCTCGTCCGCGGTTCCCTCGGTCAGAAACGCGGTCAGGAACCCCTTCCCGTGCTCGGGAAGCCGGGGCAGCTGGTCGATGACATGGCCGTCCAGAATGTTGAACAGCCTGCTCTGCAGGTCGAAGGCGGCCCACGCGAGCGAGGCCCCGTACGCGTCCATCAGGTTGCGCTGCTCCATCGCGCGCAGCCGCCGCTGCTGCCAGTAACCCAGCACGGCCGCCACCGAGGCACTGGCCAGGGCCACCACCGCGGACCCCAACGTCAGCGCGTCCATGGGCTCGCTCTCCCTCCCCCGGCGGCGCCACGGCCGCAGACGGCACACCCGCCGTACCGTCAAACCCGCCGCATCGTACAGACATGCCAAAAGGGCGCCTCCCACCTGGGGAGACGCCCTCTCGACGTGTACGTCAAACGTGGGGCTAACAGGATTTGAACCTGTGGCCTCATCCTTATCAGGGATGCGCTCTAACCAACTGAGCTATAGCCCCTCGCGCTCGCGCGCTGACCACTGAAGATTAGCGCACGACGCGGCCAGTCCCAAAATCGATAGTCCCGGCGTCACTCGTCCTCGGCGAGCGTGAGCTCGATGCCGCCCACGAATCCGGCCGAGAGGTTGTAGATGAAGGCCCCCAGCGTGGCCAGAGCCGTGGCCAGGACCACATCGATCACCGCGATGATCGAGGTGAAGGTCAGGACCCGGGGCAGTGACAGGAACGACTGGAGATCGAAGCCGTTGGACTCGTTCGAGCCGGTGGCCTCGGAGATCGTGCCGCCGACCGTGGAGAAGACACCCATGGCGTCCATGACCATCCAGAGCACCGCGGCCGCCACGATCGTGCAGATGCCGAGCGCGATGGAGAGCAGGAAGCTGACCTTCATCACCGACCACGGGTCGGCCTTGGCCACCCGCAGCCGCGCCTTGCGCGTGCGCGGCGCCGTGCGCGCCCCCGTACGAGGCTTGCGGGCCGTGCCGCCGCCCTGTGTCGGCTCCGGGTACGCCTGCGGCGGGTGGTACGGCTGAGCCGACTGATCCGCCGGCCTGCGCTCACCCGGCAGCGGCCCGGCCGCGTACTCGTCTCCGTTCGGGTGCGTCTTGGCCTGCGGCCCTCGGGTATCCGTCACCGTTCCCCCCTGTGCTGCACCCTGTGGGTCCCCCCCGGGGCCACGGCCGCCGTCCGCTCCGGTCTTGCTTGCTCCGGCGCCCGTGGCTCCACTCACGACCTACACTCCTCGCGCTACTCGGCCGCGGGCTCTGTGCCCTCGTCCGTGCCGACCGCCGCCTCGCCCTCGGCCGGTTCGTCGATGTCTCCGTCGACTTCCTCGGCTTCGCGACCGGCCTCGGCGTTACGAGCGATACCGACCACGGCATCGCGCTTGCCCAGGTTGATCAGTTGAACGCCCATGGTGTCACGGCCTGTCTCCCGGACACCGCTGACGCGCGTACGAATTACACCGCCCCCGAGGGTGATGGCGAGGATCTCGTCGTCCTCCTCGACCACCAACGCACCGACGAGTGAACCCCGATCCTCCACGATCTTGGCGGCCTTGATACCGAGGCCACCGCGACCCTGGACGCGGTACTCGTCGACGGGAGTCCGCTTCGCGTACCCGCCGTCGGTTGCGGTGAACACGAACGTACCCGGCCTGACGACATTCATCGAGAGCAGTTCGTCGCCCTCGCGGAAGCTCATGCCCTTGACGCCCGAGGTCGCACGGCCCATCGGGCGCAGTGCCTCGTCCGTCGCGGTGAACCTGATCGACTGAGCCTTCTTGCTGACGAGGATCAGATCGTCCTCGGCCGAGACCAGTTCGGCGCCGATCAGCTCGTCGTCCGAACCGTCGTCCGTCTCACGGAGGTTGATCGCGATGACACCGCCCGAGCGGGGCGAGTCGTAGTCCTTCAGCGGCGTCTTCTTGACCAGCCCGGCCTTGGTGGCGAGCACCAGGTAGGGCACCGCTTCGTAGTCGCGGATCGCGAGGATCTCGGCGATCTTCTCGTCCGGCTGGAAGGCCAGCAGATTCGCCACGTGCTGACCGCGGGCGTCACGTCCGGCATCGGGCAGTTCGTACGCCTTCGCGCGGTATACCCGGCCCTTGTTGGTGAAGAACAGCAGCCAGTGGTGCGTCGTCGACACGAAGAAGTGGTCGACGATGTCGTCTTCCTTGAGCTTCGTGCCGCGTACGCCCTTGCCGCCGCGCTTCTGCGAGCGGTAGTCGTCCGTCTTGGTGCGCTTGACGTAGCCGCCACGGGTGATTGTGACGACGATGTCCTCTTCGGCGATCAGGTCCTCGATGGACATGTCCCCGTCGAAGGGCACCAGCTTGGAGCGCCGGTCGTCGCCGAACTTGTCGACGATCGCCGCCAGTTCCTCGCTGATGATGGCCCGCTGCCGCTCCGGCGAGGCCAGGATCGCGTTGTACTCGTTGATCTTCGCCTGGAGTTCGTCGTGCTCGGCGGTGATCTTCTGGTGCTCCAGGGCGGCCAGTCGGCGCAGCTGCATCTCGAGGATGGCGTTGGCCTGGATCTCGTCGATCTCCAGCAGGCCCATCAGGCCCTCGCGCGCGATCTCGACCGTCTGGCTGGCCCGGATGAGCGCGATGACCTCGTCGATCGCGTTCAGCGCCTTGAGCAGGCCACGCAGGATGTGGGCGCGCTCCTCGGCCTTGCGCAGCCGGAACTTCGTACGCCGGACGATGACCTCGACCTGGTGGTTCACCCAGTGGCGGATGAACGCGTCCAGCGAGAGGGTGCGCGGCACGCCATCGACGAGCGCCAGCATGTTGGCGCCGAAGTTCGTCTGCAGATCGGTGTGCTTGTAGAGGTTGTTGAGGACGACCTTGGCGACCGCGTCCCGCTTGAGGACGATGACCAGGCGCTGGCCGGTGCGCGACGAGGTCTCGTCGCGGACGTCGGCGATGCCGCCGACCTTGCCGTCCTTCACCAGGTCGGCGATCTTCTGCGCGAGGTTGTCCGGGTTGACCTGGTACGGGAGTTCGGTGACCACCAGGCACTGGCGGTTCTGGATCTCCTCGACCTCGACGACCGCGCGCATGGTGATGGAGCCGCGCCCGGTGCGGTACGCCTCCTCGATCCCCTTGCGGCCGACCACCAGGGCGCCGGTCGGGAAGTCCGGGCCCTTGATGCGCTCGATCAGCGCGTCCAGCAGCTCCTCGTGCGAGGCCTCGGGGTTCTCCAGGTACCACTGGGCACCCGAGGCGACCTCGCGCAGGTTGTGCGGCGGGATGTTGGTGGCCATGCCGACCGCGATACCCGCGGAGCCGTTGATCAGCAGGTTCGGGAAGCGGGCCGGCAGGACGGTCGGCTCCTGGGAGCGGCCGTCGTAGTTGTCCGTGAAGTCGACGGTCTCCTCGTCGATGTCCCGGACCATCTCCATGGACAGCGGCGCCATCTTGCACTCGGTGTAGCGCATGGCGGCCGCGGGGTCGTTGCCCGGAGAGCCGAAGTTTCCGTTGGAGTCCACCAGCGGCATCCGCATCGACCACGGCTGCGCCAGGCGGACCAGCGCGTCGTAGATCGAGGAGTCGCCGTGCGGGTGGTAGTTGCCCATGACGTCGCCGACGACGCGGGCGCACTTGTAGAAGCCCTTCTCGGGC
The DNA here is from genome assembly GCF_046540415.1 of Streptomyces sp. E11-3. Taxonomy (NCBI): domain Bacteria; kingdom Bacillati; phylum Actinomycetota; class Actinomycetes; order Kitasatosporales; family Streptomycetaceae; genus Streptomyces; species Streptomyces sp. E11-3. The sequence goes on from NZ_JAZGRL010000001.1 coordinate 3,778,127, forward strand.
CGGTAGCCGCCGTCGTACATCGCGTACAGCACACGGCGGTGTACGGGCTTGAGGCCGTCCCGTACGTCGGGCAGCGCGCGCGACACGATGACGGACATCGCGTAGTCGAGGTACGAGCGCTGCATCTCCGTCTCGAGCCCGACGGGCTCGATGCGCAGCGTCTGGTCCTCGGCCGCCTCGGCCTCTTCGGGCGTGAGGGGGGGAACGGGGGTGATCTCGTCGGCCATTGCTGGTCTTCAGTCCTTTCGTGCGGTCAGCTGAGACCGACTCAGATGTCGAGGAAGCGGACGTCCTTGGCATTGCGCTGGATGAACGAACGGCGCGCCTCGACGTCCTCGCCCATCAGCACCGAGAAGAGGTCGTCGGCCTGGGCGGCGTCGTCCAGGGTGACCTGGCCGAGTACCCGGTGCTCGACGTCCATCGTGGTGATGCGCAGTTCCTCGGCGTTCATCTCGCCGAGACCCTTGAAGCGCTGGACGGAGTCCTCGCGGATGCGCTTGCCGTTCTGCTTGCCCAGCTCGATCAGGGCGTCGCGCTCGCGGTCCGAGTACGCGTACTCGAAGTCCTCGCGGCCCCACTTGATCTTGTACAGCGGCGGCCGGGACAGGAAGACATGTCCGGCCTCGACCAGCGGGCGCATGAAGCGGAACAGGAACGTCAGCAGCAGGGTGTTGATGTGCTGGCCGTCGACGTCGGCGTCCGCCATCAGGATGATCTTGTGATAGCGGAGCTTCTCGATGTCGAAGTCCTCGTGGACTCCGGTGCCGAAGGCCGAGATCAGCGCCTGGACCTCGGTGTTCTGCAGGATCTTGTCGATCCTGGCCTTCTCGACGTTGAGGATCTTGCCTCGGATGGGCAGGATCGCCTGGTACTGCGGGTTACGGCCGGACTTCGCCGAGCCGCCGGCGGAGTCGCCCTCGACGATGAAGATCTCGCACTTCGTCGGGTCGTTGGACTGGCAGTCGCTCAGCTTGCCGGGCAGCGAGGCGGACTCCAGCAGGCCCTTGCGGCGTGTCAGGTCGCGCGCCTTGCGGGCCGCCACGCGCGCGGTGGCCGCCTGGATCGACTTGCGGATGATGTCCGCGGCCTCGTTGGGGTTGCGGTCCAGCCAGTCGGTGAGGTGCTCGTGCACGACCTTCTGGACGAAGGTCTTCGCCTCGGTGTTGCCCAGCTTGGTCTTGGTCTGGCCCTCGAACTGCGGCTCGCCCAGCTTGACCGAGATGATCGCGGTCAGACCCTCGCGGATGTCGTCACCGGTGAGGTTGTCGTCCTTCTCGCGAAGGAGCTTCTTGTCGCGCGCGTAGCGGTTGATCAGACCCGTGAGCGCGGAGCGGAAGCCCTCTTCGTGCGTACCGCCCTCGTGGGTGTGGATGCCGTTGGCGAACGAGTACACACCCTCGGTGTACTGCGTGTTCCACTGCATCGCGACCTCGACCGAGAGCATCCGCTCCTTGTCCTCGGTCTCGATGTCGATCACCGTCGGGTGAATGACCTCGCCCTTGCGGGAGTTGAGGTACTTCACGAAGTCGACGATGCCGTCTTCGTAGTGGTACGTGACCGTACGTGCCGTCTCGTCCTCGGTCGGGTCGGCGGTCTCCGCGCCGGTCGTGGCCTTGGCCGACTCACGCTCGTCCGTGAGCTTGATCGTCAGGCCCTTGTTGAGGAAGGCCATCTCCTGGAAACGCCGCGAGAGCGTCTCGAAGGAGTACTCCGTGGTCTCGAAGATGTCGCCGTCGGCCCAGAAGGTGACCGTGGTGCCGGTCTCCTGGGTAGCTTCGTGCTGGACGAGAGGCGCCGTGGGAACGCCCATCTTGTAGTCCTGCGTCCAGCGGTGCCCGTCCGTCTTGATCTCGACCGAGACCTTCGTGGACAGCGCGTTCACGACGGAGACACCGACGCCGTGCAGACCGCCGGAGACGGCGTAACCGCCGCCGCCGAACTTGCCGCCCGCGTGCAGCACGGTCAGCACGACCTCGACGGCCGGCTTCCCCTCGGATGCGACGATGCCTACGGGGATGCCACGGCCGTTGTCGACCACGCGGACGCCGCCGTCGGGAAGGATCGTGACGTCGATGGTGTCCGCATGCCCGGCCATGGCCTCGTCGACGGAGTTGTCGACGACCTCCTGCACCATGTGGTGCAGGCCACGCTCACCGGTCGAGCCGATGTACATACCGGGTCGCTTGCGAACCGCGTCCAGACCCTCGAGGACGGTGATGGCGGTGGCGTCGTACGAGGCTGTGGCCTCGCCGTTCTCGCCAGCGACGGTGGACGGGATGTTCTCGTTGGGGTTGCCGGAATCGGCCACGAAGCGCCCTTTCTGGCACAGCACAAGCCCAGCTCCGGTGGGGTCCGGAGCGGCTGCGTCGTTCAGTGTTGGTCGACGATCGATCAGCGGTAATCGGTGCGGTAAGCCGTGTCTCAATCAGCGCTCCCACGGATGGGGCGAGATTAGCTTCCAGTCTACCGGTAGCACTGACAGTGATGGGGGTTTGCCGGTACCTGAGTCCGCATGTGCCGCCCTGAACCGGACTCGCCCGAGTCCCGATATGCAGACCCGGGCTCCAGAGGGCTCACAGCGGCACTCAGCGCTTCGGGCTGTCAACCAACCGCTACGGTCCGAGACGCACTTATCCGTACGTGTCGCCTGGGCCGGTGCTGCCGGGCGCGCGCAGCGGGCCGAAGCGGCGGGCGGGCCCGCCGGGGCCATGGACCTTGATGAGGCGCACGGTGCCGTGGCCGAGGTCCTGGTTGAGCCGTGCCACCAGCTGCGGGGCGAGCAGCCGCAGCTGGGTCGCCCAGGCCGTGGAATCGCACTGCACGGTCAGTACCCGGTCGTCCTCGTCGTACTTCTGCGGGACGCAGTGCTTGGCCAGGTCGTCGCCGACGATCTGCGGCCAGCGGCCCATCACACCGCCCACCGCGGCCGGGGTCTCCCAGCCGCGCTCGGTGATCAGGCGGTTGATGGCGGCGCCGAGCGGCAGCGGGTCACGGCCGTCGGCGCGGGCGCCGGAGCGCAGGCCGCCGCGTTTGGCCTGCTTCTTCTGCTGGGCAGCGTCGCCACGCGCGCGTGCCTGTTCCTTGGCGGCGCGCAGGGCCACGCGGGCGAGGTCCACTCCGGTGGGCTCGGGGGCCTTCTTCTCGGGCTGGGCAGGCTGCCCGGGCTGGCCAGGCTGACCGGCGGGGGGTTCTGCTGGGGGCTCGGTCATGTCCGGGTCACCTCGCCCTCGGCCACCGCGTACCGCGTGCCGTGCAGCACCTCCGGTACGTCGTCCTCCACCGCCGCGGTCACCAGGACCTGCTCGCCCCCGGCCACCAGCTCCGCGAGGCGCTCCCTGCGCCGGGTGTCCAGCTCGGCGAAGACGTCGTCCAGTACCAGTACCGGTTCGTTGCCCTCGGCCTTGAGCAGGTCGTACGAGGCCAGGCGCAGGGCCAGCGCGTACGACCAGGACTCGCCGTGGCTGGCGTACCCCTTGGCGGGCAGCTGCCCGAGCAGCAGCCGCAGGTCGTCGCGGTGCGGACCGACCAAGGTCACGCCCCGCTCGATCTCCTGCTTGCGGGCGTCGGCGAGTGCCGCCATCAGCTGCTCGTACAGCTCCTCGCGGGTCTGGCCCTGGCCCGGCGCGGACGGCCGGTACTCCAGGGCCAGCGGGCCGCCGCCGGGTGCCAGCTGCTCGTACGCCTTGTCGGCCAGCGGCCGCAGTGTCGCGATCAGGTCGACGCGCTGGGCGAGCAGCTCGGCGCCCGCGCGGGCCAGATGCTGGTCCCAGACGTCGAGCGTGGACATGTCCATCGACCGGCCGCCGTGCCTGCGGGCCATCGCGGCGGACTTCAGCAGGGTGTTGCGCTGCTTGAGCACGCGCTCGTAGTCGGAGCGCACGCCCGCCATCCGCGGGGTGCGTGCGGTGATCAGCTCGTCGAGGAAGCGGCGCCGCTCACCGGGGTCGCCCTTGACCAGGGCGAGGTCCTCGGGCGCGAACAGGACCGTACGGACGATGCCGAGCACGTCCCGCGGCTTGACCTGCGAGGAGCGGTTGATGCGGGCGCGGTTGGCGCGGCCCGGATTGAGCTCGAGCTCGATCAGCTGCTGGCGCTCGCCCTGGCGGACGGCGGCCCTGATGATCGCGCGGTCGGCTCCCATCCGGACCAGCGGGGCGTCCGACGAGACCCGGTGGCTGCCGAGGGTCGCGAGATAGCCGACGGCCTCGACCAGGTTCGTCTTGCCCTGGCCGTTCGGCCCCACGAACGCGGTGACGCCCGGGTCGAGCGGGACCTCGACCCGGGCGTACGAGCGGAAGTCGGCCAGCGACAGATGCGTGACATGCATGGATGACGCCGACCTCCCCCGGCTGCTTCTTCTGTTTCTGCTGCTTCGTTCTCGGCGGCTACTTCTTCTCGACCGCGTGGCCGCCGAACTGGTTGCGGAGCGCCGCGATCATCTTCATCTGCGGCGAGTCGTCCTGGCGGGACGCGAAGCGCGCGAAGAGCGACGCGGTGATCGCGGGCAGCGGCACCGCGTGGTCGATCGCGGCCTCCACCGTCCAGCGGCCCTCGCCGGAGTCCTGTGCGTAACCGCGCAGCTGGTCCAGGTGCTCGTCGTCGTCCAGGGCGTTGACCGCAAGGTCGAGCAGCCAGGAGCGGATGACCGTGCCCTCCTGCCAGCTGCGGAACACCTCGCGGACGTCGGTGACCGAGTCGGCCGCCTCAAGCAGCTCCCAGCCCTCGGCGTACGCCTGCATCATCGCGTACTCGATGCCGTTGTGGACCATCTTGGCGAAGTGCCCGGCGCCGACCTTGCCCGCGTGTACGGAGCCGAAGTCGCCCGCCGGCTTCAGGGCGTCGAAGACCGGCTGCACCCGGGCCACGTGCTCCTTGTCGCCGCCGTACATCAGCGCGTAGCCGTTCTCCAGGCCCCAGACGCCGCCGGAGACTCCGCAGTCGACGAAGCCGATGCCCTTGGCCGCCAGCTCCGCGGCGTGCTTCTCATCGTCCGTCCAGCGCGAGTTCCCGCCGTCCACGACGACGTCGCCGGGCTCCAGGAGTCCGGCCAGCTCGTCGATGGTCGCCTGGGTGGCTTCGCCGGCCGGGACCATGACCCAGACGACCCGCGGGCCCTTCAGCTTGCCCACAAGCTCCCGCAGGCTGTGGACATCCGCGAGGTCCGGGTTGCGGTCGTATCCGATGACGGTGTGGCCTGCGCGGCGAATGCGCTCGCGCATGTTGCCGCCCATCTTGCCGAGGCCGACGAGACCGAGCTCCATCTGTGCTGTTCCTTCGTGCTTGGTGAGGCGGTGAGGCCGGGTTGCTGCGGGGCGAGCCCCACGGGCCGCGAGACCTGTGGGGCGGTCGTACCCGCGTCCGAGCCTACGCCGGGACCTTCGCACCGGCCTGTGGGCCTCCCCGGGCCCCCGCGAGAGGAGGCCCGGCGCCCGGCACCTGCCGCTTGCGGATCAGCCGCTGAGGCGGACCGGCATGATCAGGTACTTGTACGCGTCGTCCGCCTCGGCGTCCACAGCGGGCTTGCCGCTGAGCAGCGCCGGCTTGGTCGAGGTCGTGAAGGACAGCTGCGCGGCCGGGGAGTCGATCGCGCTCAGGCCGTCGAGCAGGAACGTCGGGTTGAAGGCGATCGAGATGTCGTCGCCCTCCAGCTGGGCGTCGACCCTTTCCACAGCCTGTGCGTCGTCGCTGGAACCGGCCTCCAGGATCAGGACGCCCTGCTCGAAGCTCAGCCGGACCGGGGTGTTCCGCTCGGCCACCAGGGCCACGCGCTTGACGGCCTCGACGAACGGCGCGGTCTCGATCACGGCCACCGAGTTGAACTCGGTGGGGAAGAGCGTGCGGTACTTCGGCAGATCGCCCTCGAGCAGCCGCGTGGTGGTACGCCGCCCGGCGCCCTCGAAACCGATCAGGCCCTCGCCCGCACCCGAGCTGGACAGCGCGATCGTCACGCTGTCACCGCTGGTCAGCGACTTGGCCGTGTCGAGCAGGGTCTTCGCGGGGACCAGCGCGACGGCGGAGACGTCCGGCACCTCGGGCTTCCACAGGAACTCGCGGACCGCGAAGCGGTAGCGGTCGGTGGAGGCCAGCGTGACGGTGTCGCCCTCGATCTCGACCCGGACACCGGTCAGCACCGGCAGGGTGTCGTCGCGCCCGGCGGCGATGGCCACCTGGGCGGCGGCCGAGGCGAAGACCTCACCGGGGACGGTGCCGGTGGCGGTCGGCATCTGCGGCAGCGCCGGGTACTCCTCCACAGGCAGGGTGTGGAGGGTGAACCGCGAGGAGCCGCAGACCACGGTCGCTCGTACACCGTCTGTGGAAATCTCCACCGGCCGGTTGGGGAGGGCCCGGCAGATGTCCGCGAGCAGACGGCCGGAGACCAGCACGCTGCCGTCGTCCTCGACCTCCGCCTCCACGGAGACCCTCGCCGACACCTCGTAGTCGAAGCCGGAGAGGCTCAGTGCGCCGTCCTCCGCCTTCAGCAGCAGGCCCGCCAGGACCGGCGCCGGCGGGCGTGCCGGAAGGCTGCGAGCCGCCCAGGCCACTGCCTCCGCGAGTACATCGCGCTCCACCCGGATCTTCACCGTACGCCGCCTCCTGCTGTTGCTGGCTGCTCGCCCTGCTTGCGCTGTTCGCGCTGCTTGCTCTTCGTCTGTGGGCTTGGTTGCTCCCCAGGGTGGGGAGAACGCCGGGGACCAGTCTGACGCACGGCACCGACACTCGGTGCGGCTCGGGGTCAAATCGGCTCCGGCGGTCCGGTGGCGACGAACCGCGAGTTGTGCACAGCCCCGTCTTCGAGGCAAATCCCCCGGTCTCTCTACCTGGGAGTAGTAGTAGGGGCTGTGGAAACCGTGGATAACCGCGTATTCGCAGGTCAGGCCCCGTTTTTTGTCCACCGCGCCTGTGGGCGGAGGCGGTGGATAACCCCGGTCATCTGTGGACGCGCGAAAGTTCTGCACAGCCCGTGCACAGGACAGGGCGACTTCTCCCCAAGTCTGTCCCCAGCTTTACCCAGGTTCCCCACAGGCCAACCGGGCCTCTTGGTGTGACGCCTTTCACTCGACTCGGTGAGCGCGCGCGTTGCGTTGCCGAACAGTGGACAGTCATGTGGAGAAGCTGGGGAAAGCTGGGGACAACCGGCCTCAGCCTGTGGGCGGCCGGTGGACAACCTCGTGGGCGGTCTGTGGGCGACTTCTTCATCCACAGGCTGTGGAGATCTTTTATCCACGAATCCACAGCCCCTTGAGCTGGGTTGATGGCTTGTCACCAGCGTCCCCTGTGGACACAGTCTGGACAACTTTCCAGTCCCCAGGGTGTGGACGGTGACTTGGCCACAGATCTGTGGAGAACCGGGTGTGACCAGGGGGTATTCGAACAGCGCGCACGCCCTGTGGAACGCGGAAGGCGCCCCCAGATGTGCTCTGGAGGCGCCTTCGGGAGGCATTGCCTGGCCGTGCAGGAGACCTTGCCGGGCTCTGCGGGGGGCCTTGCGGGGGCCTGCGAGTGCCTTGACGGGGCCCTGCGGAAGCCCTGTGGGGGTCTTGAGGGGCGCGTACGGCCCCCGCTGTCAGCCGTTCTTGATGCGGTTGGTGAGCTCGGTGACCTGGTTGTAGATCGAGCGTCGCTCGGCCATCAGCGCACGGATCTTGCGGTCGGCGTGCATCACCGTCGTATGGTCGCGGCCGCCGAACTGCGCGCCGATCTTGGGCAACGAGAGATCCGTGAGCTCCCGGCAGAGGTACATCGCGATCTGCCGGGCCGTCACCAGCACCCGGCTGCGCGAGGACCCGCACAGGTCGTCCACCGTGAGTCCGAAGTAGTCGGCGGTGGCGGCCATGATGGCGGGCGCGGTGATCTCCGGCGCCGCGTCCTCGCCGCCGGGGATCAGGTCCTTGAGGACGATCTCGGTCAGCCCCAGGTCCACCGGCTGCCTGTTGAGCGACGCGAAGGCCGTGACCCGGATCAGCGCACCCTCGAGCTCGCGGATGTTGCGCGAGATCCGGGATGCGATGAACTCCAGTACCTCCGGGGGCGCGTTGAGCTGCTCCTGCACCGCCTTCTTGCGGAGGATCGCGATCCGCGTCTCCAGCTCGGGCGGCTGTACGTCGGTGATCAGACCCCACTCGAAGCGGTTCCGCAGCCGGTCCTCCAGGGTGACCAGCTGCTTGGGCGGCCGGTCCGAGGACAGCACGATCTGCTTGTTGGCGTTGTGGAGCGTGTTGAAGGTGTGGAAGAACTCCTCCTGCGTCGACTCCTTGTCCGCCAGGAACTGGATGTCGTCGACGAGCAGGATGTCCATCTCGCGGTAGCGCTTGCGGAAGCTGTCGCCCTTGCCGTCGCGGATCGAGTTGATGAACTCGTTGGTGAACTCCTCGGAGCTCACATAGCGCACCCGCGTGCCGGGGTAGAGGCTGCGCGCGTAGTGCCCGATGGCGTGCAGCAGGTGGGTCTTGCCCAGGCCCGACTCGCCGTAGATGAACAAGGGGTTGTACGCCTTCGCCGGTGCCTCGGCGACGGCGACCGCCGCCGCGTGCGCGAAGCGGTTCGACGCACCGATGACGAAGGTGTCGAAGAGGTACTTCGGATTCAGCCGCGCGGTCGGCTCACCGGGGCCGGTCGCGGGCGCGGGCTGCGCGGCCAGCGGTCCCGGGGCGCCGCTTGAGGCGGGCAGCGCGGAGCCACCCGGGCCGCCGCCGTGCACGCCGTAGTTGCCGGGGCCTGGGCGGCCGCTGGGGGCTCCGTGCCTGCCCTGTACACCGGGGCCGCGGCCCGACGGCGACTCGGGGCGCTCCCGGTGCTCGGGGCGCTGCTGCTCGTACTGCGGGCGCTCCGGCTGCTGTTGCCGGTAGTCGTGCTGCTGCGGGGGCGACGCGTACGGGTCCCGCTCAGGGAAGCCGAGGCGCTGCTGCTGCCAGCCGTACTCGTCCTGTGACGGCCGGGGCCAGGCGCCGCGCTCCGGCCGCTGGTAGTCCGGGTAGGCGGGGCGTGCGGTCGGGAGCTGGTCGTCGTGGCCGCCCTGGTGCTGCTCGGGGCGGCTGGGCGGGTTCTGCTCCGGGTGGCCGGGTCCCAGGTCGTCGCGGCGGCCGTAGCCGTCGTACGACTCGCGGGCCTGGCCGGGCTCGGGCTCGTCGTACCGCTGCTGTTGCTGGTCCTGGTACTGCTGCTGGTCCTCGTAGCGCTGCTGCTGTGGGTCCTCGTACCGCTGGTCCTGGTACTGCTGCGGGGCGGGCGCCGCGGGCTCGGCCGCGGAGTCGTCGACGGTGATGGCGATCCGGATCGGGCGGCCGCACTCCCGGCTCAGGGTGTCGCTGACGATCGGCGCGAGGCGGCCCTCCAGGACGCCCTTGGCGAATTCGTTCGGCACGGCGAGCAGCGCGGTGTCGGCGACCAGGGCCAGCGGCTGGCAGCGCTTGATCCAGTGCTCGTCCTTCGCCTCGACCCCCTGGCCGCGCCCCTCACCGAGGAGTTGTTCCAGCACTCGTGGCCACACTGCGGCAAGATCGGCAGGTACGTCAGCCACAGGGCACGCTCTCTCATGGGTCCCACGAAGGTGTGGTTCTCGGGACGGGTCGGGACGGGGCGCAACGGAAATCGGGTGACGCTGCGGGAAGGGAACGAATCGGAGTTCAGCCAAGGTAGTCAGGGCGACCGCTGCGGTTCAAGTTGTTGTCCACAGGCTGTGCACAGTGTCTCCCCGGGTAAGGTCGGTTTGACCGGATGGCGTAGCCGCGCGTACCGTGACCAGGTCGAGTTGTCGATGGCTGCTGCCGCCTGCCTCCGATGGGCATGGATCTCAGGATCTGGAAGCGGTGCAATCGGGCGTATTGCGAGCTACTCGTGGGCGCACGGTGACAGCCAGGCGATGTCCCGCCACCACACACATCATTTCTGGAGCCCCCGAGTGAGCAAGCGCACCTTCCAGCCGAACAACCGTCGTCGCGCGAAGACCCACGGCTTCCGGCTGCGCATGCGCACCCGTGCCGGCCGCGCCGTCCTGGCGTCCCGCCGTGGCAAGGGTCGCGCCCGCCTGTCTGCCTGATCGCAAACAGGTCATGACGTCGTGCTGCCTACCGAGAACCGGCTGAGGCGGCGCGAAGACTTCGCGACCGCGGTACGACGAGGACGTCGGGCTGGACGCCCGCTACTCGTTGTCCATCTACGCAGCGGTGCAACGGACCCGCACGCGCCTGGGGAGAGCGTTCCCCCGACGCGTGCGGGTTTCGTCGTGAGCAAGGCCGTTGGCGTAGCGGTCGTACGCAACGCGGTGAAGCGCAGACTGCGCCACTTGATGCGAGAACGGCTGGCCCTGCTGCCCCCCGGTAGCCTGGTAGTCGTACGAGCGCTGCCCGGTGCGGGCGACGCTGACCATGCACAGCTGGCCCGAGACCTGGATGCCGCCCTGGGGCGGCTGCTGGGAGGGGGCGCGCGATGAAGTACCCGCTGCTGGCTTTGATCAAGCTGTATCAGTGGACCATCAGCCCGTTGCTGGGGCCGGTGTGCAAGTACTACCCGTCGTGTTCCCACTACGGCTTCCAGGCCATCGACCGGCACGGTGCGATCAAGGGAACGGCGCTCACCGCCTGGCGCATTCTGCGGTGCAACCCGTGGTCGCACGGCGGTGTCGATCACGTACCGCCGCGCAAGCGTCCGCGGTGGCACGAAATGCTGCGCGACGCCTGGCGCAACAAAGGCGGGCACTCCGCTGCTGAGGACAAGCAGTCCAGCCCGGCCGCCGAGACCTCGCCCCATGCTCAAGGAGCCTGATTAGTGGACACGATTGCCAGTCTCTTCAGCTTTATCACCACACCCGTCTCCTGGATCATCGTCCAGTTCCACACGCTGTACGGCGCGATCTTCGGCGCCGACACGGGCTGGGCCTGGGGACTGTCCATCGTGTCGCTGGTGATCCTGATCCGGATCTGTCTGATCCCGCTCTTTGTGAAGCAGATCAAGGCGACCCGGGGCATGCAGACGCTCCAGCCTGAGATGAAGAAGATCCAGGAGCGCTACAAGAACGACAAGCAGCGTCAGTCCGAAGAGATGATGAAGCTGTACAAGGAGACGGGCACCAACCCGCTCTCCTCGTGTCTTCCCATCCTGGCGCAGTCGCCGTTCTTCTTCGCCCTGTACCACGTGCTGAACAGCATCGCCACGGGCAAGGAGATCGGCGCCATTGACGGGCCGCTCCTCGAAAGCGCCCGTAGCGCCCACATCTTCGGCGCCCCGCTGGCCGCGAAGTTCATGGACACCCAGGCCAAGCTCGACGGTCTCGACGCTTCTCTGCTCGATGTGCGCATCGTCACCGCGGTCATGATCGCGCTGATGTCGTTCTCGCAGTTCTACACGCAGCGTCAGCTGATGACGAAGAACGTCGACACCACGGTGAAGACGCCGTTCATGCAGCAGCAGAAGATGCTGATGTACGTCTTCCCGGTCATCTTCGCCGTCTTCGGCATCAACTTCCCCGTCGGTGTCCTCGTCTACTGGCTGACCACCAACGTCTGGACCATGGGTCAGCAGATGTACGTCATCCGCCAGAACCCCACCCCGGGCAGCAAGGCGCAGGGCGCGTTCCTGGAGCGGCTGGGCGAGAAGCTCGTACGGCACGAGGGCGGCAGGCTGAGCCGCGGCCAGCGCAACAACGTCAAGGCGATCGTCGCCAAGGGCCGTGACCGCAACGACAACGAGCGGAAGTTCATCACCACGCTGAGCAAGGCGGGGCTCGCGGCCCAGGCCGACGGGTATGTGGTGAAGAGCGAGACGCCCGAGCCCGAAGCCGAGGGCGACGGCTCGACCGGTGGCACTCCCAAGCGCCAGCAGCCCAAGCGCCAGAGCAAGTCCCGGCGCCACTCCGGCGGCGCCCAGTCCGGCGGTCAGCCTGGCGGTCAGTCCGGCGCCCAGTCTGGCGGTCAGTCTGGCGCCAAGAGCGGGTCGGAGAAGACCTCGCTGGAGAAGTCGGGAGACAAGCCGCAGGACGCCAAGCCCGAGGGTGAGCCGGCGGGCGGCAAGTCGGCCTCCGGTTCCGCACGCCAAGCCAAGTCCGGACAGCGCAAGGGCCAGCAGCGGCCCAAGCACCCGTCCAAGAAGTAAGAAGGAGTCCATCCCGTGACGGAAGGCACCACCACCTCGGCAGCCGCCGAGGCCGGCGACACCCTGACCAGCCTTGAGCAGGAGGGTGAGATCGCGGCGGACTACCTTGAGGGTCTGCTGGACATCGCCGACCTGGACGGCGACATCGACATGGACGTCGAGGCAGACCGGGCAGCTGTCTCGATCATCAGCGACTCGGGCGGTCGTGACCTGCAGAAGCTGGTCGGACGCGACGGCGAGGTGCTTGAGGCGCTTCAGGAGCTCACGCGGCTCGCGGTGCACCGCGAGACCGGTGACCGCAGCCGACTGATGCTGGACATCGCCGGCTACCGCGCCAAGAAGCGCCAGGAACTCTCCGAGCTGGGTGCCAAGGCCGCGGCCGAGGTGAAGAGCTCCGGTGAGCCGATGAAGCTCAAGCCGATGACGCCCTTCGAGCGCAAGGTCGTGCACGACGCGATCAAGAGCGCGGGCCTGCGCAGCGAGTCCGAGGGCGAGGAGCCGCAGCGCTTCGTCGTCGTGCTCCCCGCCTGATCGACAGGTACTCTTCCCGGCCCCGTCTGTCCGCAGGCGGGGCCGGTCTTTGTCAGCCTGATAGCCAGCACTCAGTGCGGTACGGAAGGACGGTCCCCGTGACGGAGGCAGTAGAGCTCCCCCCGGCGCCGGAACAGGCCCGAGCGGTATTCGGTGAGCGCTTCGCGGACGCGGTCCGGTACGCGGAGCTGCTGGCCGACGCGGGAGTCAGGCGTGGCCTGATCGGCCCTCGTGAGGTCCCTCGGCTCTGGGAGCGGCATCTGCTGAACTGCGCGGTGCTCTCCGAGGTCGTGCCCGAGGGCGTGACGGTGTGCGATGTCGGCTCCGGGGCCGGGCTGCCCGGCATTCCGCTGGCGCTGGTCCGCCCCGACCTGAAGATCACCCTCCTTGAGCCGCTGCTCAGGCGGACCACCTTCCTCACCGAAGTGGTCGAGCTGCTCGGCCTGGACCATGTGACGGTCGTCCGCGGCCGTGCCGAGGAGGTCCTGGGCACGCTGACGCCGGTCCATGTGGTCACCGCACGAGCCGTGGCTCCGCTGGACCGGCTCGCGGGGTGGGGTGTGCCGCTGCTGCGCCCGTACGGGGAGATGCTGGCACTCAAGGGCGACACGGCCGAAGAAGAGGTCAAGGCGGCTGCCGCCGCGCTGAGCAAGCTGGGCGCCGTGGAGACCTCCGTGCTGCATGTCGGTGAGGGCGTTGTGGACCCGCTCTCGACCGTGGTGCGGGTCGAGGTCGGGGAGAGCCCTGGCGGCGTGCGCTTCGCGGCCAAGCGGGCCAAGGCGGCCCGAGCCGGGCGGGCACGCCGACGCCGCTGAATCGACGCAGTTGAACTGGGCCGCTGAAATGGGCTGGTGAGCTGGGCTGGTGAATCGGGCTGGTGAATCGGGGGCGCTGATCCGTCCTGATGACCAGCCGTAGGCCACACAAGCTGTCAAACGTATGCATTCCGGAGTGTCGTACGGCTGTGGCCGCGACGGCTATGCATCGTGTTTCACGTGAAACGTCGCTCACTGCTGCAAGGGATCATCAGCCGCGGTCGCGCAGCGGCCCCGCGTGATCGCACATCCCCCACGAGGGGGACAGAGTTGTCCACAGAGGCGGATTCGTCCACAGAAGACCGGGCCTCGCTGGTTCACGACCCCGAAGACATGGGAGGCTCTGTTCATTGCGAGCCTGAAGTCGAGGAGGGCGAACCCTTGCGGTCCGACGCCAACATCGCGGGGCCGATGACCGATCCGGTCCCCGGTCCCCGTACCGAATCGGCGGGGGAGGATGTTTCACGTGAAACACCGACCCCGATGGATGACACCCCTATCGGTCGCGCTGCCCAACTGGCGGTACAGGCGCTAGGCCGCGCCGGTGAGGGTCTGCCACGACCCGAGCAGACCCGGATCATGGTGGTCGCCAACCAGAAGGGCGGGGTCGGCAAGACCACGACCACGGTCAATCTGGCTGCTTCCCTGGCGCTGCACGGTGCGCGCGTCCTGGTGGTCGACCTTGACCCCCAGGGCAATGCCTCCACGGCGCTGGGGATCGACCATCACGCCGAGGTCCCTTCGATCTACGACGTGCTGGTGGAGAGTAGGCCGCTCGCCGAGGTCGTCCAGCCGGTCCCCGATGTCGAGGGGCTGTTCTGTGCGCCCGCCACCATCGATCTCGCGGGTGCGGAGATCGAGCTGGTGTCTCTGGTCGCGCGAGAGAGCAGGCTGCAGCGCGCCATCCAGGCCTATGACCAGCCCCTCGACTACATCCTGATCGACTGCCCGCCCTCCCTGGGGCTCCTCACCGTCAACGCGCTGGTCGCGGGTGCCGAGGTACTGATCCCCATCCAGTGCGAGTACTACGCGCTGGAGGGCCTTGGGCAGCTGCTGCGCAATGTCGACCTGGTACGCGGGCACCTCAACCCTGCGCTGCATGTGTCCACCATCCTGCTGACCATGTACGACGGCCGGACCCGGCTGGCCTCGCAGGTGGCGGACGAGGTGCGGAGTCACTTCGGCGAAGAGGTCCTGCGGACGAGCATTCCCCGCTCGGTGCGTATCTCGGAGGCTCCCAGCTACGGGCAGACCGTACTGACCTACGATCCCGGGTCCAGTGGTGCGCTCTCGTACTTCGAGGCGGCGCGTGAAATGGCGCTGCGCGGGGTCGGTGTGCGCTACGACGCACAGCACGCCCCGGCAGTGCCCCAGAACGATCAGCGGAACATGGCGGAGGGCATTCAGTGAGCGAGCGACGTAGAGGGCTGGGGCGTGGACTCGGTGCGCTGATTCCCGCGGCCCCGACCGGAGAGAAGCCCGCGGTGGGCGGTGCGACAACCTCTCCGACAGCGGTGCCGGTGCTTACCGCGGAGCGTGGTGTGGCGGCCGCGAAGGTGGCCAACCTCGGGCCGGGAACCGTTTCACGTGAAACGGATGAGCCGACAGGGGAGGCCGCCGCGCCGGGCGAGGCGATGGCGAGCCCTGCCGGGGCACACTTCGCCGAACTGCCTTTGGACTTCATCACCCCCAACCCGCGGCAGCCGCGCGAGGTCTTCGACGAGGACGCGCTGGCCGAACTCATCACCTCCATCAAGGAGGTGGGGCTGCTCCAACCTGTCGTCGTGCGACAGCTGGGAGCCTCCCGGTATGAGCTCATCATGGGCGAACGCCGCTGGCGGGCGTGCCGGGAAGCGGGCCTGGAGCGCATCCCCGCGATCGTGCGGGCCACGGACGACGACAAGCTCCTCCTGGACGCCCTGCTGGAGAACCTGCACCGCGCTCAGCTGAACCCTCTCGAAGAAGCCGCGGCATACGATCAGTTGCTGAAGGACTTCAGCTGCACCCACGACCAGCTGGCAGACCGGATCGGCCGTTCCCGCCCGCAGGTCTCCAACACCCTGCGACTGCTGAAGCTGTCTCCGGCGGTCCAGCGAAGGGTCGCCGCCGGGGTGCTGTCGGCCGGACATGCGCGGGCTCTGCTCTCCGTCGAGGACTCGGAGGAGCAGGAGCGTCTCGCACACCGCATCGTTGCCGAAGGGCTTTCGGTGCGGGCGGTCGAGGAGATCGTGACCTTGATGGGGTCGCGTCCGGGGAGCCCCCCGAAGAGCAAGGGGCCCCGCGCTGGCACGCGGGTGTCACCGGCTCTGACCGATCTGGCCTCTCGTCTCTCGGACCGTTTCGAGACCCGAGTGAAGGTGGACCTGGGGCAGAAGAAGGGAAAGATCGTCGTCGAGTTCGCCTCGATGGATGATCTGGAGCGCATTCTGGACAGCCTGGCACCCGGTGAGGGTCCGGTCCTGGACAAGGGTCTCGCCGCGGACGACGCGGACCAGGAGAGCTGAGCCGCGAACGGCGTGGAGAGCGGGTTGTGTCCGGTGTGTGCCGGAAAACAGCCCGCTCTTTGCTTTCTGGCGGTATCGAGGGAATCGCATGGTGGATACGATGCGTTCGGGTATGGCGCATCCACCTGACGGCACCTCAGGAGAGGGAGGCGGGGGCCATGCGATCGGTGAGCCGCACCGGGTTGGTGACTGCGGGTCTGGGACTGGGGGCGGTCGGGGGATTCGTCGGCAGCCTGATCAGGGAACGGGGCGCGCTGGCCGCCGCCCGCGGTGCGGCGGGCGAAGGAAGTGAGGAATCGCCTTTATGGGGCGTCGGCTCGTACCGCTCACGCTGGACAACCTCCCGGACCTTCCCCAGCGCTGCCGTGCGTGCGTCTTCTGGGAACTGGACCCGGTCAGCGGGGAGGCCGCGATAAAGGCGGGTACCCGGGAGCTGGAGAAGGAAGCCTGGATCTCCGCGGTGCTGCTGGACTGGGGGTCGTGCGGCCGGGTCGTCTATGTCGATGAGGTCCCGGTCGGCTATGTGCTGTACGCGCCTCCGGCGTATGTGCCGCGCTCCCTCGCCTTTCCCACCAGCCCGGTCGCTCCGGACGCGGTGCAGCTGATGACGGCGTGGATCGACCCGGAGTATCAGGGGCAGGGGCTGGGCCGCGTGATGGTGCAGACCGTCGCGAAGGATCTGCTGCGTCGAGGCTTCAAGGCGATGGAGGCCTTCGGCGACGCCCGCTGGAAGGAACCGGCGTGTGTGCTGCCCGCCGACCATCTGTTGGCGGTGGGCTTTAAGACGGTCCGCCCGCATCCGGTCTATCCGCGGCTGCGGCTTGAGCTGCGTACGGCGCTCTCCTGGAAGGAGGACGTCGAGCTGGCGATCGACCGGTTGCTGGGAGCGGTGCAGAAGGAACCGGTGCCGCGGCCCCTCTAGTGGGCGGCGGCCAAGGGACGCACGCACGGGAAACGGGCCTGACCCTCAGTGGGGTCAGGCCCGTTTCACGTGAAACAACGCATCCGCTCCCTGCGGAGCATGGTGCTTACTTGGCGCCGATGAAGCCGTCGAGGTCCTTGACGATCGCGGCCTTCGGCTTGGCACCGACGATCGTCTTGGCGACCTCGCCACCCTGGTAGACGTTCAGGGTCGGGATGGACATGACGCCGTACTTCGCGGCGATGCCGGGGTTCTCATCGATGTTGAGCTTGGCGACGATGATCTCGTCGTGCTCGGCCGCGATGGCCTCCAGCGAGGGCGCGATCTGGCGGCACGGTCCGCACCAGGCGGCCCAGAAGTCGACGAGCACGGGCTTGTCGCTCTTCAGGACCAGCTCGTCGAAGTTGGCGTCCGTCACGGTGATCGTGGCACCGGCCATGGCTTTCTCCTTCATGAATTAACGGGATCAGGGGGAGCGGGGGGTCAGGCAGTGGCTGCGGCAGCGGTCTCGCTGTCGGCCAGGGCAGCGAGGAATCGCTCGGCGTCCAGGGCGGCGGAGCAGCCGGTGCCGGCCGCGGTGACGGCCTGCCGGTAGGTGTGGTCGACGACGTCGCCTGCGCCGAAGACACCTGTCAGGTTCGTCCGGGTCGAGGGAGCGTCGACCTGGAGGTAGCCCTCGTCGTCCAGCTCGAGCTGGCCCTTGAAGAGCTCCGTACGCGGGTCGTGCCCGACTGCGATGAACAGACCGGTGACCGCCAGCTCGGAGGTCTCGCTCGTCTTGGTGTTGCGGAGGGTCAGCCCTGTGAGCTTCTGCTCACCGTGGATCGTAGCGACCTCACTGTCCCAGGCGAACTTGATCTTCGGGTCGGCGAAGGCGCGGTCCTGCATCGCTTTGGACGCGCGCAGGCTGTCGCGGCGGTGAATGATCGTCACGGACTTGGCGAAGCGGGAGAGGAAGGTGGCCTCCTCCATAGCGGTGTCACCGCCGCCGACCACAGCGATGTCCTGGTCCTTGAAGAAGAACCCGTCGCAGGTCGCGCACCAGGAGACACCGCGTCCGGAGAGCGCGTCCTCGTTGGGCAGGCCGAGCTTGCGGTGCTGCGAGCCGGTGGTGACGATCACGGACTTGGCACGGTGGACGGTGCCCGCAGTGTCGGTGACGATCTTGATGTCACCGGTCAGGTCGACCGTGACGACATCGTCGGGGATCAGCTCGGCGCCGAACCGCTCCGCCTGGGCACGCATGTTGTCCATGAGCTCGGGGCCCATCACGCCGTCCTGGAAACCGGGGAAGTTCTCCACGTCGGTGGTGTTCATCAGCGCACCGCCGGCGGTCACGGCACCCTCGAACACCAGCGGCTTCAGCGACGCGCGCGCGGTGTACAGCGCCGCCGTGTAGCCGGCCGGCCCGGAGCCGATGATGATCACGTTACGGACGTCGCTCACGGGTTGATTCCTCGTCTCTGCGGACTGCCTACTGCCTCGGGAGAGCCCCTCTCAGGACTCTCACCCCACCCAACGGATACTACGGGGCGTGCATTCCCGGAGCTGTCAGCGGCGAGGGTAGGAGCGAGTCAGCAGTACTTCGCCCTTGACGGAGGAGTCCCGCTCGGCACAGGAAGCGTCGACGACATAGGCCGAGACACGTGAGCCGTCGGACGCATGAGGCAGCACGACGAGGTAGGCCTTGGTGCCCTCGTAGGTGCCTCGCTTCGCCGCGAGCGGAGGGGCCGCACTGTCGATACCGCGCTCGACGCACTCCGGCACCTCGGGCCCGGACTCCCGCATCGGCGAGTTCGGGGTGCGGGCACCAGGCTCGGTGGCGAGACCGGATGTGGTGGAGGGAGCGGAGTCTGCTTCCCGGTTGATCTCCGTGGCGAGCAGAGCCGACACCTGATCACTCAGATCGTTTCCGGAGAAGGTATCTGCTCCTGATGCCGACTCCGCCTGTTTCGACGCCCGGGCGCTGGCGCTGTCCCGCGCGTCACTGCCCTCGCCGGGCTGGATCAGCAGCGCGCCCAGGCCGATGGCCGCCACGGTAGCGACAGCGCCGAGTACGGCGGTGGCCACGGTGCGGCGGCGTCGGCGCGGCCCGGAGCTCTGCCGACCGGGGCCGGTGGCGGCTCGCGGGCGTCCCGTGGGCCGGTTCGGCGGGCCGTCCGAGGAAGTGTCAGTCGATGCCGCACGGGGTGGAGCGGTCGGTGTTTCACGTGAAACACGGAGCGCGGTCTTCTGGGTGCTCCGTGTGCTGTCCGGCGCTGTGGCCTCTGGCGCGGTGGCATCCAGCAGCGCCTCCGCGGCCAGGGCGGCGTCGATGCGGCCGGCGATCTCGGCGGGCATCCGGGGCGGGCCGGGAAGCGTACCGAGCAGGCCGCGGATCTCCTCCAGCGAACTGTGGACATCAGCACACAGTGCGCAGCCGTCGAGATGGTGACGTACATCGACGGCACGGGACGGGGAGAGCAGATCCTCGGTGAGGTCGGAGAGTTCCGATACCTCGGGGTGCTCGGCCGCGTCGGGCGTGGATGTCACGCTCGCCCACCTCCGCCCTTCACGGCAGTTGAATCGCTTGGTCCGGTGTCCTGTGGCCCGGTATCGCGTGGGCCTGCTGCGGGTGGGACGGACGTCCCCTGCGTCCGGTTCCTTCCCGTGCCGGATCTGCTTACGCCAGTACTGCCCCGGTTGCTCTCCCCGCCGTCCGGACGCAGGTGGCGGAGGAGGGGCAGCAGCCGGGCTCTGCCGCGAGCACAGCGGCTTTTCACCGTGCCGGTGGGCACGTCGAGTACACGGGCGGCCTCGGCCACGGGGTAGCCCTGCATGTCCACCAGCACGAGGGCGGCCCGCTGGTCGGCGGGCAGGGTGCTCAGCGCCTCGATCAGCTCACGGTGCAGATCGTGACGCTCAGCCGGGGCAGAGGCCGACTCATGCGGTTCCAGGAGCTGCTCCAGGCGCTCCGGGTCGTCGACCGGCGAGGTCTTCCGTGAGGCGGCCTTACGGGCCCGGTCAAGACAGGCGTTGACGGTGATCCGGTGCAGCCAGGTGGTGACGGCGGACTGCCCACGGAAGGTATGGGCGGCCCGGTACGCGGAGACGAGCGCGTCCTGCACCGCGTCCGCGGCCTCTTCCCGGTCTCCCAGGGTGCGTAGCGCCACCGCCCACAGGCGGTCGCGGTGGCGCCGTACCAGCTCGCCGAAGGCGTCCGGGTCTCCGGCGACGTGGTCGGCCAGGAGGTCCTGGTCGCTTCTCTCGCCGTTTCTGGCGTCGTCCACCGCCGCGCCCCTCCCCCAGTGCGCCGATCAGCCCTTGAGCTTCACGTCCGTGATGGCCTGCTTGTATCCCGCACCGCTGTACTGGTCCTTGGGCGAACGCGGCACCTCAGTGAGCCAGACCAGCACATAGCGGGTGGCGACCACGTCCTTGGCGTTGACCTTCACGGTGGTCGCGGAGGTCGTGCCGGTCCCGATCGCCTTCATCGACGTCACCGCCGCTGCCGGCGACAGCGAGTCCACGGCGTAGAGCGAGACGGTGGTGCGGTCCCCGCCGTAGCGGAGCGCTATCGACGCGGCCGAGACGTCCTGTTCGGAGCCGAGGTCGTAGACGATACCGACCCCCTGCTTGTAGGGCGCCAGCTTGGGGCCGTCCACGAAGCTCTTGGTGCGCCAGTACGTGTTGCCGTCGGAGTCGTAGGTCTTGTCGACGTTCCCGGGGTTCTGCGCGGAGCCGTCCGGGGCGTACTCCTGGGCGCCCTTGATGGTGAGCGGCTGAGGGCTGTCGTCGCCCTTGCCCTCGCCGTCACCGGGCTTGTCGTTCTCGGCCTCGTTCGGCTGCGTGCTGGTGCCGGGGTCGTCGCCGGGCTTGTCGCGGTCCATGAGGGCGTCTGCCAGCTGCCAGCTGCCCAGGCCGAGGGCAGCGATGAGCAGGGCGGACACGGCCCACTTCAGAGCCTTGCCCGTACGGCCCTGGAGCGGGGCGGGAGGCACCGGCTGGGTCATTTCCGCGGAGGTCGGCTGCCGCCGGTAGGTGCCCTGCTGGTACGTGGTGCGCTGGTACTCGGGCGGGGCCGTGAAGGCGGGTTCCGGGCGGCGGATTCGGGGCATCTCCCCGACGGCCCTGGCCAGCTCCTCGGGGGTGGTGCACGGCGGCTCCTGCCGGGAGGCGGTGGCGCCGTCATTGGCCAGCGCGCGCATGGCAAGCTCGGACAGTCCTCGGTGGACCCCCGCACGCACCTGGTCGGGGGCGATCAGGCCGATGTCCTTGGGGAGCCCGGCCATGCCGTACGCATCGTCCTGATAGGGCCAGCGCTGGGTCAGTGAGGCGTACAGCAGCGCGCCGATCGCCTCGGTGTCGGTGCGCTGCGGTGTGTCGGAGCTGATGCCGCGCAGGGCGGCGTTCACGGCCAGGCCACGGATGCGGTACTGGCCCGACGAGGTGCGCAGTACGGCGCTTGGGGTGAGTCGCAGATGGGCCAGACCTTCGCGGTGCGCGGCCGCCATGGCCTGCGAGACCTGGCTGACGAGCTGATACGCGTCGTGCGCCTCAAGCGGTCCTGAGGCGAGCACGGAAGTCAGTTCGGTGGCGTCCGGCAGCCACTCGTGCACCACGTAGACCAGGTCGTTCTCCTCGACGGCGTCGAGGACCTGGACAAAGCGGGGATCGCCGAGCAGGGCGGACGAGCGGGCCGCGGAGAGCACCGAGCGGGCGCGCGGGTGGTCGGCGGGCAGCAGATGGACGCCGACGGCGCGGCGGAGCTTCTCGTCTACCGCGCGCCAGCTGCTGAATCCGTCCAGACGGGTGACGCACTCTTCGAGCCGATAGCGTCTGGCGAGCTTGTGCCCGCTGTGCAGCTCGGGCGGTTGTACCTGTGGCCTGCCCGTTTCCGTGCCGCCATCGGCCTGCTGATCCCCTTGGCCCGTTGCCGTGTCCCGGCTCTGGGGCGCCCCGTCGGCCGTGGGCTGGTCCGCTTTGGCGGTCATTGACTCACCATTGCTCCCTGCTGCCACGTCGACGGCAGCCGTGCTCCGTTCCGCCACCGTCGTTCCTGCCTCCCCATCCGTTGCGCTCTGTACGACGCCAAAGCCAATTGTGCCCACACTCTGCCGGTCTGCACGACACGCGGAGGCCGGTGATGGTTGCACTGGCTCAGCCGGACTGCCGCTCTGTTCAGCGGCCGAGACGTCCGCGGACCATTCCGACCAAGGCGTTCATCTCCTCGATCCGCATCCGCCGCGCGGCGACGAAGAAGACACCGAGCAGCACGATTCCTCCACCGATCAGCGCGGCGAGAGAGCCGAGGACCCCCTGGCCGAGCCCCTGGGTGATCGCGTACGCGACACCGCCGGCGAGGAGCGCTGCGGGGACCGAGGCGATGCCCAGCCGGGCGTACGTACGCAGGACATGAGCGCCGTCCAGGTTGCCGTCCAGCCGCTTGCGCAGCCGCCGCCAGGCGACCCCCACGCCGATCGCGTAGGCGAGACCGTAGGACGCGGCCATACCGGCCACGGCCCAGCGGGCCGGGAGCAGGTAGAAGCAGAGCACGGCGGCCGCGGCGTTCACCGCGGCCACGATGACCGTGTTGTAGAAGGGCGTGCGGGTGTCTTCGTACGCGTAGAAGGCACGCAGCACGACGTACTGCACGGAGTACGGGATCAGGCCGAGGCTGAAGGCCATCAGCATGAAGCCCATGTTCGTGGCGCTGTCGGCCCCCGAGCCGCCGAAGATCAGGGTGCACATCGGGATACCGAGTGCGATGAACCCGAAGGAGATCGGGACGATGGCGACGGCCGTGTTGCGCAGTCCCTGCGAGATGTCGTCGCGGACGGCGCCGGTGTCACCATCGTGGGCCGAGCGCGACAGCCGGGGCAGCAGGGCGGCCATCAGCGAGACGGTGATGATGGCCTGTGGCAGACCCCAGATGAGCTGGGCGTTGGCGTAGGCGGCGAAGCCGGTGCCCTTGACGTCGGAGTTGATGCCCGCAGCGGTGGACAGCTGAGTGACGAAGAGGACGCCCGCCTGGTTGGCCAGGACGAACAGCACGGTCCACTTGGCGAGCTTCGCGGCCTTGCCGAGGCCGTGGCCCTTCCAGTCGAAGCGCAGCCGGATCTTGAACCCGGACTCCCGCAGATACGGGATCATCGCCAGGCCCTGCACGACGATGCCGAGCAGGATGCCGATGCCGAGCAGCTGTTTGGCCTCCGGCGGCAGGGTCCCGGCCGTCAGGTTCGAGCTCTCGACGGTGCCGTACACCCAGATGAACGTGCCCAGGGTGAAGATGATGACGATGTTGTTGAGGACCGGGGTCCACATCATCGGGCCGAACGATCCGCGGGCGTTGAGGATCTGCCCCATCACCACATGGACGCCCATGAAGAAGATGGAGGGCAGGAAGTAGCGGACGAAGGTGACTGCGACCTCATTGGCCGCGGCGTCGTTCGCCACCGGCACGGACAGCATGCGGACGAGCAGCGGCGCCGCGAACATCGCCGCCACTGTGAGCGCGCCGAGCACCACCATGACGACCGTCAGCAGCCGGTTGGCATAGGCCTGACCGCCGTCGCCGTCTTCCTTCATGGCGCGTACGAGCTGCGGTACGAAGACCGAGTTCAGACCGCCGCCGACGGTCAGGATGTAGATCATCGTCGGTAGCTGGTAGGCGACCTGGAAGCTGTCACCCAGGAGGCCGAGACCCAGCGCCGCGACGATCAGCGCGGAGCGGATGAAGCCGGTGAGGCGGGAGACCATCGTGCCCGCCGCCATCACCGCGCTGGACTTCAGCAGGCTGGAGGCGCGGCCGCCCGAGCTCTTCGAGGCGGGCGGCGGCGGTGGCGGGGACGGTGCGGGAACCACCGGGGGCTCACTGGGCGGGCGGGTGCCGTTGCCCTGCTGGTCCCGGAAGAGATGCGCGAACGCGTCCGGCTCGTGGCGCTCCTCGCTGGCCTGGGTGACCAGGTCGTCCACGCCGACGAACTGCGTCGTGCGGGCGTCGTCGCCGTACGGCAGGTGGCGGGATGGGCCGTCGGGCTCGGGCGGCGGGGTCTGGGCCCACAGGCGCGGGTCGGGCGCGTGCGGTGGCGCGGGTGGCTGGCCGTACGTCGGCCGGGGCTCCGCATAGGTGCCCGGGGGCGGAGGCGGGTGCGAGGCGCGGTCGTAGAGGGCCTCGGCCACCGGGTCCTGGGCGGCGAGGTCCTGGGCGCGGTACGGGTCCTGGTCGTAGGCGTCCTGGACGTACATATCCGGGGCGGGCTGCTGCGGCGGGACCTGCTGTCCCGCCGGATCGCCACCGGTCGCGCCCTGGCCGCGGTCACCGTCGTACGGCGCGTTCATGCTTACCCCACCTCATCGGGTCCCACGGCCCACCGGCCATGTCGTCGCTCAACGGTCCACTCTCTCACCCGTGCCGGACGGGTCGGTGTTTTCCGGAGTGGTGTCCGGCGTCGTGTTCCCCTCGTCTCCGTTGTCCCCATCCGCCTCGTCAGCGGCCTCACGGGCCGCCGCGCGCTTGCGCTGGGTGTACATCCGGAATCCGGCGAGGACAAGCAGCAGCACACCGCCCGCGATGACCAGCATGACCGTCAGGGTCACCTCGGTGACATTCACATCGAAGCGGATCTCGGGACCGTAGGGCTCGCCGTCCGCGGTGAAGAGCTGGGCGGTCACCGGCACCGGGCCGTTGGCGTTGGCCGTCGTGGTGAACTTCACCGACTGGCTGTGCTCCCCGGAGACCTTGATCGGCTGCTCGTAGTAGGGGGCACCACTGATCTTGAGACGGTTCGGCTTGGTCGAGGTGAGGCGCAGCGTCAGGTTCTCGACGCCCTGCACCAGGTTGTTCTGCACCGTCACCGGGATGGTCGCGCTGCGGCCGGAGAGCTTCGCCTCCGACTTCTCGATCAGCTTCACCTGCTCGGTGAGCCCGACGAGATAGTCCTGTACGCCCGAGCGGTACCGTCCGGCCTCCTTGGCCCGCCCGCGCCAGGACGTGGACATCTCGCGGTCGATCGCCCGGCCGAAGGGGGTGACCACACGTTCCGGCTTGCTGAGGATGACCTTGAACCTGTCGAGGGTCTTCTTGGTGCGCTGGATGCCGAGGAAGGCGTCCTCCGGCAGCTCCTGCTTGCGCAGGCCGGACGGGTAGGAGCGGGTGCCCGGTACCCGGGTCGTGGCGCGGGGGTCCGGCTTGGCCTTGGCCGCCGAGACCAGGTCCTCGGCTTCGGACCAGTTGCCGTCGTCGAGTGCGCGCAGGGCCCTGGCCATCGTCTGGGCCTGGCTGACGGAAGGCATGCGCTGGGGGGCGACGACGATGCTGCGCTGCTTCTCCGGGTCCTGCAGGTTGATCATCTGGCTCTGGGCGAGGAACTTCTGCACGGCCAGCGCTGAGTTCTCGGCCGTGGTCATATCGCCCTGGAACGCAGTCGACAGCCGGGCGTCGGCGACCACGGCCGTCGTGCCGCCGCCGATCGGCCGGGCGGCCGTGGGCGTGTACTGCAGGCCGCCTCTCTCGCGCAGGCTGTCGCTGCGGGCGATGACGGTGTGGGCGCCCGCCGAGGTGGCGACATCGACGATCGAGGGGTCGACCGCACCATCCACCGGCCAGGCGAAGTCGGTGCTCGGCTTCACGTGCAGCACCGTCTCCATGGTGATCTCGGCCGCGTCGGTGGCGTCCTTGAGATGGCTGAGTGAGCCCGAGACCCGCTTGCCCTGGTGGGCCAGTGAGGCCAGATCGGGGTCGGCGAAGGGCAGCGCCACGACCTGCTTGTCCTGGACGGCCTCTTCGAGGGTGTTCAGCCACCGCTTGGCGACAGCCTGACCCTTCCCCGCGACCGGGGTGTCGTCCGGGCCCATGACCTGGTAGCTCTCCCGCATCGCGTCGACGGAGGCGATCAGGTCCGGGTCGATGACCCAGGTGACGGGAAGATCACGGCCCAGGTTGAGCAGCTGCTCGAGCCGTCCGCCGGGGGAGATCTCCTTGAGCAGGGTGTCGTCCGCGAAGACCGGGGCCTGCTGTTCTCCGGGGCCGCTCTCCGCGGTGAGGTGGGTCTGGGAGATGAGCGGCCAGAGGTAGGTGGTGCTGGTCTTCTCGCTCGCGTCCTTCTGCTGCCACGGCAGGAAGGTCCGCTCGATCCCCAGCACCTGGCCGTACTGCTGGTTTGCCGGCTTTCCGGAGAGTGCGACGCCGAGCTGGTAGACGCCGTCGCTGCCGAGGTCCAGCTCATCGACGGGGATCGAGAGGGAGAACGTGTGCGAGACGCCGGGGGCGAGCTTGTCGAACTTCTCGGCGTACTTGCCGCCGATCTTCGTCCCGGTGACCTGCTGCGGGGAGTCGCTGTTCTTCGCAGCCTGGTCGATGTCGCTGGGGGCCGTCATGACCGGCCCCACTCGCAGGGCGGCCTCGGCGCCGGTGACGTCCTGCTTGCCCTCGTTGGTGATCCGGCCGGAGATGGTGAGGGTGTCGCCCTCCGAGGGGACGCTGGGGCTGAGCGAGTCCACGGAGACGTCGACGCTGCCATGGGCGGTCGCGGCGACGGCGCCTGCCGCGTGGGCCGACGGGGCGGTCGGTGCCTGCATCAGACCGGCCAGCAAGGGTGCTCCGACGAGCAGTGTCGCCGTGCGCCGCAGCCGTCGGCGGGCAGCTGAGGGAGCCATCCCCTGGAAGTCTGGCGCCTCGGCCACGCGTTCGCCCGTCCCTTGCCGTCAGTGGTCGTCGTGAGTGGTCGCTGTTTTCGCGTCCCCGCATGGTAACGACCCCCGCTCGGGCGAAGTGCCGCGGACTGCTCCACATGACCGCCAGGAAACGAGGAAGCTCGGGCGGTCGCGGGCACGTACCCTTTTCTGTTGTGCCGAACGCCAACGAAGTCAACCCCAGTGCCCTGAGTCAGGTGCAGCGCCGAGCGGTGAGCGAACTGCTACGCGTGTCCCCTGTCGCCGACGATCTTGCCCGCCGCTTCCAGGAGGCCGGGTTCACTCTTGCCCTGGTCGGCGGCTCCGTCAGGGACGCGCTGCTCGGCCGGCTCGGCAACGATCTGGACTTCACGACCGACGCCCGCCCCGAGGACGTACTGAAGATCGTCCGGCCGTGGGCGGACGCGGTGTGGGAGGTCGGGATTGCCTTCGGCACGGTTGGTTGCCAGAAGGACGGCTACTTGCTTGAGGTCACGACGTACCGCTCGGAGGCGTACGACAGGACCTCACGCAAACCCGAGGTGTCGTATGGCGACTCGATCGAGGACGATCTCGTCCGCCGGGACTTCACCGTCAACGCGATGGCTGTGGCACTTCCGGAGAAGCACTTCATCGACCCGCACGGCGGCCTTGGGGATCTTGAAGCGGGCGTGCTGCGGACGCCCAGCACTCCTGAGGAGTCTTTCTCGGACGACCCGCTGCGGATGATGCGGGCCGCGCGGTTCGCCGCGCAGCTCGACTTCGAGCTGGACCCGGGTGTTGTCGCCGCGATGAAGGCGATGGCGGAGCGCATCGAGATCGTCTCGGCCGAGCGGGTCCGCGACGAGCTGAACAAGCTGGTTCTCTCCGCCCACCCGCGTAAGGGCCTCGCTCTGCTCGTCGACACCGGTCTCGCCGACCGGGTGCTGCCGGAGCTTCCGGCGCTGCGCCTGGAGAGCGATGAGCATCACCGGCACAAGGACGTCTACGAGCACTCGTTGACGGTTCTGGAGCAGGCGATCGATCTGGAGGAGGACGGCCCGGATCTCACGCTGCGGCTCGCCGCGCTGCTGCACGACATCGGCAAGCCGAAGACACGACGCTTCGAGAAGGACGGCCGGGTCTCCTTCCACCACCACGAAGTGGTGGGCGCCAAGATGACCAAGAAGCGGATGCTCGCGCTCAAGTACTCCAACGAGCTCGTGAAGGACGTCTCACGCCTCGTCGAACTCCATCTGCGCTTCCACGGCTATGGGACCGGCGAGTGGACGGACTCCGCGGTACGCCGCTACGTCCGTGACGCGGGCCCGCTGCTGACCCGGCTGCACAAGCTCACCCGTTCCGACTGCACGACGCGCAACAAGCGGAAGGCCGGTGCACTGTCACGTGCCTACGACGGCCTGGAAGAGCGCATCGAACGGCTCCAGGAGCAGGAGGAGCTGGACTCCATCCGCCCCGACCTGGACGGCAACGAGATCATGAAGGTGCTCAATGTCGGCCCGGGCCCGGTGATCGGTCAGGCGTACAAGTTCCTGTTGGAGCTTCGCCTGGAGAACGGTCCGATGGAGCGCGACGCGGCGGTCGCCGCGCTCAAGGAGTGGTGGGCGGCACAGAGCTGACCGTGCAGCGGTGGGGGGGGGGGTTGNGAAGGCTCCGACTCCTTCGTCCTCTGCCTGGCGGAGAACAAGTAGGGCCTGGCAAATAAGACCTGGCAAAGACGGAGGGTCCGGTGTGTTTCACGTGAAACACACCGGACCCTCCGTCTTTGCCAGGTCTTATTTGCCAGGCCCTACTTGTTCTCCGCCAGGCAGAGGACGAAGGAGTCGGAGCCTTCCTTCCACGTGAGGGCAGCGGTGGTGCCCTCGACGGACTGACAGGCGAGTGACGCCAGGCTGGAGCCGTCCTTCTTCTCCAGGACCTTGTGGGTTGCCTTCGAGTCGGCGCAGTCGAGCTTCTCGATGGAGGCGTTGCTGTCCGAGCCCGTGTTCTGCAGGCAGTCACCGGCCTTGAGCTTGGTGGCGTCGTCACCACCGAAGAAGTAGGCGCCGGCAGCGACGGCCAGGCCGAGGACGGGAACGACGAATCGCAGGTACTTCTTCACTCCACCGCGAGCAGGAGCGGCCGGGGGCGGAACCGGCGCACCCTGGTTGAAGTACGGGGACTGCTGCGGGCCCCCGGGCTGCTGAGGGTCGCCCTGCGGGGCCTGCTGGTTGAACGGGTTCTGGCCCTGCGGCGGCGGAGTAGTCACTGGGTTCCCCCTGGAACGTAGGTGCGATGGCGCGTAATTGACGCCCGTAAGCTACCGGCCCTCAGGGGCATCATTGAAGCCAGAAGAGGCTCTGTGGCACTGATGTGACACTTACTGCAGGTCAGATCGGGCCATACCGACAGCAATTGCTGCGTAGAGCACCGCGACTGCTACCACCAGCGGAGCCGAGCGTCCGTCAGCGGGCAGTATCAGTGCGGCCACTGCGGCGGCGCTCACGAAGGCGACGTTGAAGAGCACGTCGTAGAGGGAGAAGATCCGGCCACGGAAGCCGTCGTCGATCGCGGACTGCACCGTCGTGTCCGTGGCGATCTTCGCGCCCTGGGTGACGAGCCCGAGGACGAAGGCGGCGATCAGCATCGGGGCCGGGGCGAAGGACAGCCCGAGGGCCGGTTCCAGGACGGCCGCGGCGGCCGCGCACACGGCCATCCACCCGCTGGGCCCGAACCGCCCGACCGCCCAGGGCGTCACCACGGCCGCCGCGAAGAACCCCGCCCCCGAGACCCCGACCGCGAGGCCGAGCAGCGCAAGACCCTCGGACTCGGTGGATGACCAGGCGTACCGACACAGCATCAGCACCATGACCGTCAGCGCGCCGTAGCAGAACCGCATCGCCGTCATGGCCGCGAGCGCCCGGGCCGCGCGGCGGCGCTCCGTGAGGTGCCGCACCCCGGCTGCCAGGCCCTGCGCTGTGGAGGCCACCGCGGTCCACAGCCGGGGTTGCATCAACTCGGGGTCCGGGCCGAGCAGTCCGCGCGGGATGCGCAGCGAGGCGAGCGCCGAGCAGAGGTAGAGCGTCGCCCCGAGCAGTACCACCGCGGTGTTGGAGCCCGAGGCCACCAGTTGCACGGCGAACGCGAGGCCGCCGCCCGCGGTCGCGGCCAGTGTCCCGGCGGTCGGCGACAAGGAGTTGGCCATGACCAGCCGGTCCGGGTCGACCACCCGCGGCAGCGCGGCCGAGAGCCCGGCCAGGACGAAGCGGTTGACGGCCGTGACACACAGGGCCGAGGTGTAGAAGAGCCAGTCCGGCACGTTGCTCAGGATCAGCAGGGCGGTCGCGCCCGCGAGCAGCGCCCGCAGCAGATTCCCGTACAGGAAGACCTGCCGCCGCGGCCAGCGGTCGAGGAGAACGCCCGCGAAGGGGCCGATAAAGGAGTACGGGAGGAGCAGTACGGCCATGGCGGAGGCGATGGCCGTGGGCGAGGTCTGCTTCTCGGGTGAGAAGACGACGTACGTGGCGAGCGCGACCTGGTAGACCCCGTCCGCCGACTGGGACAGCAGCCGGACCGCGAGCAGCCGCCGGAAGTCGCGAAACC
The DNA here is from genome assembly GCF_046540415.1 of Streptomyces sp. E11-3. NCBI lineage: Bacteria > Bacillati > Actinomycetota > Actinomycetes > Kitasatosporales > Streptomycetaceae > Streptomyces > Streptomyces sp. E11-3. The sequence goes on from NZ_JAZGRL010000001.1 coordinate 3,808,219, forward strand.
GCAGCAGAACGCGCAGATCACGGACGACAGGCATGAGGCAAAGCCTCACACAACGCACGGGCCCCTGGGTGCATTTACCCAGGGGCCCGCGCTCACGAAGTGACGGCGCTTAGCGCTCGACCTCGCCCTTGATGAACTTCTCGACGTTCTCGTAGGCCTCGTCGTCGAAGTACTGGACCGGCGGGGACTTCATGAAGTACGAGGACGCGGAGAGGATCGGGCCGCCGATGCCGCGGTCCTTGGCGATCTTCGCGGCGCGCAGCGCGTCGATGATGACACCCGCGGAGTTCGGCGAGTCCCACACCTCGAGCTTGTACTCCAGGTTCAGCGGGACATCACCGAAGGCGCGGCCCTCAAGGCGGACGTACGCCCACTTGCGGTCGTCCAGCCAGGCCACGTAGTCCGACGGACCGATGTGGACGTTGTTCTCGCCCAGGTCGCGGTCGGGGATCTGCGAGGTGACGGCCTGCGTCTTCGAGATCTTCTTGGACTCGAGGCGGTCGCGCTCGAGCATGTTCTTGAAGTCCATGTTGCCGCCGACGTTCAGCTGCATGGTGCGCTCAAGACGGACACCGCGGTCCTCGAACAGCTTCGCCATGACGCGGTGCGTGATGGTGGCGCCGACCTGCGACTTGATGTCGTCACCGACGATCGGGACGCCCGCCTCGGTGAACTTGTCCGCCCACTCCTTGGTGCCGGCGATGAAGACCGGGAGGGCGTTGACGAAGGCGACCTTGGCGTCGATGGCGCACTGCGCGTAGAACTTGGCGGCGTCCTCGGAGCCGACCGGCAGGTAGCAGACGAGAACGTCGACCTGCTTGTCCTTGAGGACCTGGACGATGTCGACCGGGGTCTCGGCGGACTCCTCGATGGTCTGGCGGTAGTACTTGCCCAGGCCGTCGTGAGTGTGACCACGCTGGACCTGCACGCCGGTGTTCGGGACGTCGCAGATCTTGATGGTGTTGTTCTCGCTCGCGCCGATGGCGTCCGCGAGGTCGAGGCCGACCTTCTTCGCGTCGACATCGAAGGCAGCGACGAACTCGACGTCGCGCACGTGGTAGTCGCCGAACTGGACGTGCATGAGGCCCGGGACCTTGCCGTCCGGGTCGGCGTCCTTGTAGTACTCGACGCCCTGCACCAGCGAGGCGGCGCAGTTGCCCACGCCGACGATGGCTACACGAACCGAACCCATTCCGGTTGCTCCCTGTTTGTTCTCGACGAGGTCCAGCATTGATCGCTGGACCTCACTTGGCGGTGTCGTCGGACGGATCCGGCCGGGTGTTGTCCCGGTGCCGGGGCAGGCCGCCCGCGTCTGCAGATGTGTCCTGCTCAGCAGCGTCCGTGGCGGGGGATTGTCGCTGATCCCGCCCGGTGCGCTCGCTCTCGATGAGCTCGTTCAGCCAGCGCACTTCGCGCTCCACGGACTCCATACCGTGCCGCTGCAGCTCAAGCGTGTAGTCGTCCAGACGCTCCCGGGTCCTGGCCAACGAGGCGCGCATCTTCTCAAGGCGCTCCTCGAGCCGGCTCCTTCGGCCCTCGAGCACCCGCATCCGTACGTCGCGCGACGTCTGTCCGAAGAAGGCGAAGCGCGCGGCGAAGTGCTCGTCCTCGTACGCGTCCGGGCCGGTCTGCGAGAGCAGCTCCTCGAAACGCTCCTTACCTTCCGCCGTCAACCTGTAGACGATCTTGGCGCGGCGGCCGGTGAGGGGCGTGGCGAGGGCTTCGTCTGGTGTGCTGCTCGGTTCCTCGATCAACCAGCCGTTGGCGACCAGTGTCTTGAGGCAGGGGTAGAGCGTCCCGTAGCTGAAGGCGCGGAACACTCCCAGTGATGTATTGAGACGTTTCCGCAGCTCATAGCCGTGCATCGGAGATTCGCGGAGCAGGCCGAGGACAGCGAACTCAAGGATGCCGGAGCGTCTGCTCATCCTTCGCCACCCCTCTGCGTCGGTGTCCCGATGGCCGTTATGCCGTGCTGATGTATCGACTCGATACATCAGCACGATAGAGCCGAGTCACGGTTGCGACAAGAGGGGGCACGGTGAACGGCGTCACATCACGGATTCATAGCGGGCAAGTTGCCTGTTTTGGGGTGACCTTCGACCCTAGGGGGGTTTTGACCGTGCGTAGTCTGTGCTCCATGCAGACCATCGGGAGCCATGTGACGCCAGAGGGCGGCCGTGCGCTGACGTACGGGATGCCGTACGGGTGAGCCAGGGGAAGGGCACACGCGTACATCGGGGGGACCGGAAACCACCTGCCGCTTCCAGGCGCGCATTTCTGCGCCTGCCCGAGGAGTAGTCGTTCGATGAGCGAGCACCGTCGCAAACCGCCGCCGCCGCAGGGCGGCGGACGTGCCGCGGCCAGGCGCGGCGCCCCAGGGGCGTCATCCGGCCGACGTGCCGCACCGCGGAGCGCTACAGGATCGCCGTCCGGTTCGTATGAGCCCTCCGGCTCGTACGGTTCGCCTGGCGATGACCGCACGTACGGCGGCCGGGCCGAGGCCCGCCGCGCCGCGCAGCGCAGCACAGGCGGAGGCGGTCGGCGCCGTCCGCCCGAGGGTGGCGGCGGAGGCCGTCGCGGAGGTGGGCCGCCCGGGCCCGGGCGCGGCAGAGGACGCGGAGGCGCTGAACCGCCGAAGAAGCGGTTCATCGACTACCCGCGCGCGGGCAAGTACGGCTGGCGCAAGCTCGTTCCGTCGTGGAAGCAGGTGACGGGCACCGTCATCGGCTTCCTCGGCTTGCTGGTCGCCGCCGCGGGCATCGGGTACGCGATGGTGGAAGTTCCGAAGGTGCAAGAGACGGCCACCGCGCAGAACAACGTCTTCTACTGGGCCGACGGCAAGCAGATGGTCGCCACGGGTGGTGAATACAACCGCCAGATCATCCCCTACTCCAAGATCCCCAAGGAGATGCGGTACGCCGTCATCTCGGCCGAGAACAAGACGTTCGAGCAGGACAAGGGCATCGACCCCATGGGGATCGGCCGTGCCGTCTACAACATGGCAAAGGGTGGGAACACCCAGGGCGGTTCCACGATCACCCAGCAGTACGTCAAGAACTCGAGGCTCTCCCAGGACCAGACGCTCACGCGGAAGTTCCAGGAGCTCTTCATCTCCATAAAGGTCGGCGCGAAGATGGAGAAGAAGGACATCATGGCCGGATATCTGAACACCGCGTATTACGGACGCGGTGCTTACGGTATCCAGGCGGCCTCCCGTGCCTACTTCGACAAGCCCGCCGTCGAGCTGAACGCGAGCGAGTGCGCCCTGCTCGCCGCGGTCCTCAAGGGCGCCACCTACTTCGATCCCGCCGGCAACCCGGAGATCGATCCGGCTGAGGCCACTCGGGAGAAGAACCAGGCCCGGGCAGAGAAGCGCTGGAAGTGGATCCTTGACGAGCAGGTCAAGGACGGCCACCTCTCGCCCTCCGACAGGGACAAGTACAAGAAGTTCCCGAAGGTGGAGAACGGCCGGAGCAACACCCAGCTGAGCGGCCAGATCGGCTATCTCGTAAACCTCGCCAAGTCCTACGTCATCAACAACACGGGCATTACTGAAGCCGAACTGAGGCAGGGCGGCTACGAGATTCACACGACCTTCGAAAAGAAGAAGGTCGACGAGCTCGAGAAGGCCGTGTCGAAGGTCATCAAGAAGAACATCGACGAGAAGGCCCGTCCGGATCTGGACACCCATGTCCAGTTCGGCGGTGCTTCGGTGGACCCGAGGACCGGTGCGATCGTGGCCACCTACGGTGGCGAGGACTACGGCAAGCACTTCACCAACAACGCCGACGTCACAGGTGCCCAGGTCGGTTCGACCTTCAAGCCCTTCGTGCTGGCGGCCGCGATGCGGGACGGCGTGCGGGACCCTGAGGGCGCGGCGGATCAGCCCGAGTCCGAGCGGACCCCGGTCTCACCGAAGAGCCTGTACAGCGGCAAGAACGACCTGAAGATCAAGAACTACGACGGCTCGGTCTGGCAGGACGAGAACGGCGAGCAGTGGCGCCAGGAGAACGACGGCAAGCAGTCGTATGGCGAGGCCCCGACGTGGAGCGTCAGCCTGCGCGAAGCCATGCAGCACTCCGTGAACTCGCCGTATGTGCAGCTCGGCATGGACGTCGGCATCTCCAAGGTGCGTAAGGCAGCGGCCGACGCGGGGCTCCACGAGGACAGCCTGACCAAGGGCGAGGTGCCGTCGGTGGCGCTCGGTATCGACTCCCCCAGCGCGATCCGGATGGCCGGCGCCTATGGCACCTTCGCGGCGAGTGGCAAGCAGAACGACCCCTACTCGGTCAAAGAGGTCAAGCACGGGGGAAAGCCGGTCTACACACACAAGGCCGAGACGCGCAGCCCCTTTGACTCGGCCGTGGCGGACAACGTCACCGACGTGCTGAAGAACGTCGTGGATGCGGGCACCGGTACCAACGCCAAGCTTCCGGGCCGTGACGTGGCGGGCAAGACCGGCACCACCGACGGCAACAAGTCGGCCTGGTTCGTCGGCTACACACCGCAGCTGTCCACGGCCGTCAGCATGTACCGGCTCAACGACGACGAGAAGGCCAAGAACCGGCAGTTCCTCGAGATGTTCGGGACTGGTGGTGAGAAGAAGATCCACGGTGCCTCCTTCCCGTCCAAGATCTGGAAGGACTACATGGAGACGGCGCTGAAGGGCGAGAAGGTACTCCGGTTCTCGCCGCCTGAGCCGATCGGCAAGAAGGTCTACGGAGGTGGCGCGGAGAGCCCCAGCCCGACGCCGACCATCACCGAGGAGCCGGAGGAGACCGAGGAGCCCAGCGCGACGCCGGAGGAGACCGAGCCCACCGAGGAACCCTCGGACAAGCCGGACCCGAATGAGTCCTGCAAGCCGAACGACTGGAAGTGCCAGAACGACGGTGGGACGACGGACGGTGGGACCACGGACGGCGGGACTGACGACGGCGGGACGACGGACGGGACCACCGACGGCGGGTTCACCGACGGTGGCACGACGGACGGTGGGACCACCGATGGCGGGACAACCGACGGTGGGACCACCGACGGCGGGACCGACGACGGTGGGACCACGGACAGCGGTGGCAACGGCAATGGCAACGGCGGCGGCTGGATCGCAGGCAGAGAGGGCTAGCCGCGCTCCGATTGCGCGTTTCACGTGAAACAAGGGCCGCCGCACCACACGGTGCGGCGGCCCTCGCCGTGTCCTCAGACGGATGCGGCAGGATGAGCCCATGACGACGAGCAGGACGAGCCCGGGCGCACCGCACACAGACCCGGTGCCGCCGACGCGGCAGGACGAGGTCGCCGCGGCGGGCAGCGAGCTGATCGGTGGACCGGTCGGGAAGCGGGCGCTGCTCGGCAGGAGCTGGTGGACCCCCGTACGCGTCATCGCTCTGGTAGCCATCGGCATGTTCGCCCTTGGCATGGTGCAGAAGCTGCCCTGCTACAACGGGGCGTGGTTCTTCGGCGCCGGTTCGCAGTACACGCACGCCTGCTACTCCGACATCCCGCATCTCTTCGCGGGCCGCGGCTTCGCCGATGGCCTGGTGCCGTACTTCGACGAGTTGGCCGGCGATCACCAGTACCTCGAGTACCCGGTGCTGACCGGTGTCTTCATGGAGGTCGCCTCCTGGTTCATCCCGGACGGCGGAACCATCCAGCACCGCGAGCAGATCTACTGGCTGGTGAACTCCGGCATGCTGATGGTCTGCGCGGTGGTCATCGCGGTCTCTGTCGTACGTACCCACCGTCGTCGCCCCTGGGACGGCCTGCTGGTCGCTCTCGCGCCCGCCCTCGCGCTCACCGCCACCATCAACTGGGATCTGCTGGCCCTCGCGCTCACGTCCGCCGCGATGCTGATGTGGTCGCGTGGGCGTGCCCTCGCCTTTGGCGTGCTGCTCGGACTGGCGACCGCGGCCAAGCTCTATCCCGTCCTCCTGCTCGGCCCTCTCCTGGTGCTGTGCTGGAGGGCGGGGAAGTGGCGGGAGTTCGGGCTCGCCGCGGGCGGCGCGGTCGGCGCCTGGCTGGTGGTGAACCTGCCGGTGATGGCGCTCGCTCCGGACGGGTGGAAGCGGTTCTACGTGTACAGCCAGGAACGCGGGGCCGACTTCGGCTCCTTCTGGCTCATCCTCCAGCAGCGCATGGACACCCCCCTCACCACGGACACGGTGAACAATCTCGCCACCGCGCTGATGCTGCTGGCCTGCCTCGGCATCGGAGCGCTCGCGCTGGCCGCCCCGCGCAGGCCGCGTTTCGCTCAGTTGGCCCTGCTGGTTGTGGCGGCCTTCATCCTCACCAACAAGGTCTACTCACCGCAGTACGTACTGTGGCTGATCCCGCTCGCGGCGCTCGCCAGGCCGCGCTGGCGGGACTTCCTGATCTGGCAGGCCTGCGAGGTCATGTACTTCCTGGGCATCTGGATGTACCTCGGGTACACGACGAGCGGGGACAAGCACCAGGGCCTGCCGCAGGAGGGCTACCACCTGGTGATCATGGTGCATCTGCTGGGCACGCTCTACCTGTGCGCCGTCGTCGTGCGCGACATCCTGATGCCGGAGCGGGACGCGGTGCGACGGGACGGCTCCGATGACCCGTCGGGCGGCGCACTGGACGGGGCGGAGGATGTCTTCACCCTCAGGCACACCCCGCAGCCGGACTACGCCGAGGCGCAGACCTCCCTCGCGCCCCCTGTCGTGTGGGGCACGGGGGAGGTCCAGCGGGGGACGTCGGACGACGGCTCACGCTGAGAGAGCGGCGGGCGCCGCTCGGCTCAGTGGTCGACGAGGCGGTCGAACTGGGTGGTGGTGTGCCGCAGATGGGCCACCAGCTCGTCGCCGACCTTCGGTTCCGGAGCGTCCGAGGGTACGAAGAGGATCGACACCTGCATATGCGGTGGTTCCGCGAACCAGCGCTGCTTGTCGGCCCAGACGAACGGCGCCAGATTGCGGTTGACGGTCGCCAGGCCCGCCCGGGCCACGCCCTTGGCCCGCGGCATCACCCCGTGCAGCGCCTTGGGGGCCTCCAGGCCGACGCCGTGCGACGTACCGCCCGCGACCACCACCAGATAGCCGTCGGATGCGACCTTCTGCTGGCGGTAGCCGAAGCGCTCGCCCTTGGTGACACGGGTGACGTCGAGGACCGAGCCGCGGTACTGGGTCGCGTCGTGGTCGCCCAGCCATAGCCGGGTACCGATCCGCACCCGGAACCGGGTCTGCGGGAACTGCTGCTGGAGACGGCCGAGTTCCTCGGCGGAGAGGTGGCTGACGAACATGGTGTGCAGCGGCAGCCGGGCCGCGCGCAGCCGGTCCATCCAGCCGATGACCTCCTCGACGGCGTCCGAGCCGTCGGCCCGGTCCAGCGGCAGATGGATGCCGAAGCCCTCCAGGCGTACGTCCTCGATGGCCGACAGCAGTTCGGGCAGGTCCTGCTCACTGACGCCGTGCCGCTTCATCGAGCTCATGACCTCGATGACCACCCGCGCGCCGACCAGACCGTGCACGCCGTCCACGGAGGACACCGAGCGGATCACGCGGTCGGGCAGCGGCACCGGCTCCTCACCCCGCCGGAACGGGGTCAGCACCAGCAGATCGCCGCCGAACCAGTCCTTGATGCGGGCGGCTTCGTACGTGGTGCCGACGGCGAGCGTGTCGGCACCGAGCCGGGTCGCCTCATCGGCCAGCCGCTCGTGGCCGAAGCCGTACCCGTTGCCCTTGCAGACGGGGATGATCCCCGGGAACTGTTCGAACACATGCTTGTGATGTGCTCGCCAGCGCGCGGTGTCGACGTAAAGCGTGAGCGCCATGGCCGGTCCCGGAACCTTTCTCGTCTCTGCGGTGTATCGAAGGTAGGAAGGGAATCTGGGCGGGTCAGCGGCGCGACATGTAGATGTCGAGCGCCTTGTGCAGCACCTTGTTGAGCGGGAAGTCCCACTCGCCGACGTACTCGACGGCCTCGCCGCCGGTGCCGACCTTGAACTGGATCAGGCCGAAGAGGTGGTCGGTCTCGTCCAGCGAGTCGGAGATGCCCCGCAGGTCGTAGACGCTCGCGCCGAGTGCGTAGGCATCGCGGAGCATGCGCCACTGCATGGCGTTGGAGGGCCGCACCTCGCGCTTGTGGTTGACCGATGCGCCGTAGGAGTACCAGACATGGCTACCGACGGTGATCATCGTGGCGGCGGCCAGTGGCTCGCCCTCGTGCTTGGCGATGTACAGCCGCATCCGGTTGGGGTCCTCGGCGTTGAGCGCCGTCCACTGCCGCTGGAAGTAGCTGAGGGGACGCGGCCGGAACCGGTCGCGCTCGGCGGTGACCTCGTACAGCTCCTGCCAGACCGGAAGGTCGTCGTAGCCGCCCTGGACGACCTCTACGCCGGACTTCTCGGCCTTCTTGATGTTGCGGCGCCACAGCTGGTTGAAGCCCTTTTGGACGTCGTCGAGCGCGCGGCCCGCGAGCGGTACCTGGAACACATAGCGCGGCTGTACGTCGCCGAAGCCGGCCCCGCCGTCCTCGCCCTGCTGCCAGCCCATCTTGCGGAGCCGGTCGGCCACCTCGAAGGCGCGCGGCTCGATGACATCCGCCTCGATGTCCCGCAGCCGCTTGACGTCCGGGTCCTGGATGCCCTTCTTGATCGTCGGGGCCTTCCAGCGGCGGATGACCACCGGCGGGCCCATCTTCACGGAGAAGGCGCCCTGCTGCTTCAGATGCGCCAGCATCGGCTGCAGCCAGTCGTCGAGGTTCGGCGCGTGCCAGTTGATGACCGGGCCCTCGGGAAGATAGGCGAGATAGCGCTTGATCTTGGGCAGCTGGCGGTAGAGCACCAGGCCGGCGCCGACCAACTCACCGTTCTTGTCGAACCAGCCGAGGCTCTCGGAACGCCATTCGTTCTTGACGTTCGCCCACGCTGGGACCTGGCAATGGCTAGCCGAGGGCAGACTCTGGATGTACGCCAGATGCTGCTCTTGACTGATGGTCCTCAGGGTCAGGCTCATGCGGGGGGCTCCTCGGCAGGTGTGTCCCCATGGGGCAGGGGCTCCGGCTCTCGCGCCGAAGCCTACTGCGCCTGGGGAACACCCTGACGGGCCCCCGCAAGGTTGGCCCTGACCTGCCTCTGAACCTAGAAGCCGATCAAGCCGCCGAAGAGGCCGCCGTGGGCCATGCCGAGATAGAAGCCGACGGCGGACGCACCAAGGCCGAGGATCAGCCCGAAGCGCTCGCGGGTCGTCGCGGAGATGAACTGGCCGTAGCCGCCCGTGAGGATGCCGATGAGGCCCGCCCAGGAGCTGAGCAGGTGGAGGCTGTGAAACATCGCCGAGACCAGTGCTGTCGCGCCGAGCACCAGCGTCACGGCGAGCAGCGCGTCCTGCAGCGGATGGGGCTTGCCGTCTGTGGCGAGAAGATGGGAGGCGGTGTTGGGTCGCATTGCGTGTGCCATCAGTGGCACCTCCTGGCGGAAGAGGCGCATCGTAGCGCCATCGACACCCGATGTGTCCAGATTGCGTCCTCTGACCACCGGATTTCAACCGGAAGCCGCCATGCGGGTAGTCTGTACCGTCTGCACCGGTGTCTGCCCAGGCCACAGCATCAGCTCTCGCTCGCGAGGGTCGACTGTCAGTGGTGGCCGATACCGTTGCGTACGCATAACAACCCTCCTGCCACGGAACGACCGTGGCCGCTGAGTCCAAAGGAGGTGGGTTCCACATGCGTCACTACGAGGTGATGGTCATCCTCGACCCCGATCTGGAAGAGCGTGCTGTCTCTCCCCTGATCGAGAACTTCCTCTCCGTCGTCCGTGAGGGCAACGGAAAGGTCGAGAAGGTCGACACCTGGGGCCGTCGTCGTCTCTCGTACGAGATCAAGAAGAAGCCCGAGGGCATCTACTCGGTCATCGACCTGCAGGCCGAGCCTGCAGTCGTCAAGGAGCTCGACCGCCAGATGAACCTGAACGAGTCGGTCCTCCGGACCAAGGTCCTCCGTCCCGAGACCCACTGAGCTTTCCCAGCTCAGCGGAGTTCGGGAATCGAGTAGCAGCAAGCAGCCAGCAGCAACCCGCCGAGAGGTTCCCCCATGGCAGGCGAGACCGTCATCACGGTCGTCGGCAACCTTGTCGATGACCCCGAGCTGCGCTTCACCCCCTCCGGTGCGGCGGTCGCGAAGTTCCGTGTCGCGTCCACTCCCCGCACCTTTGACCGTCAGACCAATGAGTGGAAGGACGGCGAAAGCCTCTTCCTCACCTGCTCGGTCTGGCGACAGGCGGCGGAGAACGTCGCGGAGTCGCTCCAGCGAGGCATGCGCGTCATCGTGCAGGGCCGACTGAAGCAGCGGTCCTACGAGGACCGTGAGGGCGTCAAGCGCACGGTCTACGAACTGGACGTCGAGGAAGTCGGCGCCAGCCTGAAGAACGCCACGGCCAAGGTCACCAAGACCACCGGTCGCGGTGGCCAGGGTGGTTACGGCGGCGGTGGCGGCCAGCAGGGCGGCGGCAACTGGGGCGGAAGCTCCGGTGGCGGTCAGCAGCAGGGCGGCGGCGCTCCCGCCGGTGACCCCTGGGCGACCGGTGCGCCGGCGGCTGGCGGCGGCCAGCAGGGCGGCGGCGGTGGCGGCTGGGGCGGAAGCTCCGGCGGCTCCGGCGGCGGCTACTCGGACGAGCCCCCCTTCTAAGGGCGGGCTCGCACCCACACTTCTTGATCACACAGGAGATACACCATGGCGAAGCCGCCTGTGCGCAAGCCGAAGAAGAAGGTCTGCGCATTCTGCAAGGACAAGACCGTCTACGTGGACTACAAGGACACGAACATGCTGCGGAAGTTCATTTCCGACCGCGGCAAGATCCGTGCCCGCCGCGTGACCGGCAACTGCACGCAGCACCAGCGTGACGTCGCCACGGCCGTCAAGAACAGCCGTGAGATGGCGCTGCTGCCCTACACGTCCACCGCGCGATAAGGGAAGGGTGACCGAATCATGAAGATCATCCTCACCCACGAGGTCTCCGGCCTCGGTGCCGCTGGCGACGTCGTTGACGTCAAGGACGGCTACGCTCGCAACTACCTGGTCCCGCGTGGTTTCGCGATCCGCTGGACCAAGGGTGGCGAGAAGGACGTCGAGCAGATCCGTCGTGCTCGCAAGATCCACGAGATCCAGACGATCGAGCAGGCCAACCAGATCAAGGGCCAGCTCGAGGCCGTCAAGGTGCGTCTGGCGACCCGCTCCGGCGACGCCGGCCGCCTCTTCGGTGCCGTGACCGCTGCCGACATCGCTTCCGCGATCAAGGTTGCCGGTGGCCCCGAGGTCGACAAGCGCCGCATCGAGCTGGGCGCGCCGATCAAGTCGCTGGGCGCCCACGAGGCGTCCGTGCGTCTGCACCCCGAGGTGGCCGCCAAGGTCAACATCGAGGTCGTCGCCGCGTAAGCGCTGCGCTCGGTTGAGCGTGAGAAGGGGCGCCCCCCCGGGGGGGGGGCCCGCGGCGGGGGT
>NZ_JAZGRL010000001.1:3819767-3827875 GCF_046540415.1 Streptomyces sp. E11-3
GCCGCACCCCTTGGGTGCGGCCCTTCTGCTCTGTTCTGGATGTTTCACGTGAAACCGCCTGCGCTATCGCCCTGTTTCACGTGAAACAGGGCGTGGAACGCGGAGCGCGGGGCGGCTCGATGGTCAGCGGGTGGCACCGGTGACGATCCAGCGGCCCGAGCGGGTCCGTAGCCAGAGCGTCAGCATGCGGACCGTCATCATGAGGGTCATGGCCCCCCAGAGCGCTGCCAGGCCGCCGCCGAGCACGGGGACCAGGAGCGCGGCCGGGGTGAAGGCGGCCAGGGTGGCCAGCATCGCCCAGGCGAGATACGGACCGTCCCCGGCCCCCATCAGTACCCCGTCGAGGACGAAGACGATGCCTGAGATCGGCTGGGAGACAGCCACCACCAGCAAGGCGACAAACGCGGCGTCCTGTACACCGGGGTCGCTGGTGAACAGCGGCAGGAAGACCGGCCGGGACGCGACCACGAGGAGCCCCAGAACGACTCCGGCGGCGATCCCCCACTGAACCATCCTGCGGCAGGCGTCTCGTGCCCCCTGGGCGTCTCCCGCCCCCAGATAGCGCCCGATGATGGCCTGTCCGGCGATGGCGATGGCATCGAGGGCGAACGCCAGGAGGCTCCACAGCGTCAGGATGATCTGGTGGGCGGCGATCTCGGCGTCACCCAGCCGGGCGGCGACGGCGGTGGCGATCATCAGAATCGCCCGCAGCGAGAGCGTACGGACCAGCAGCGGAGCACCGGCCTGGGCGCAGGCCCGGATACCGGCCGCGTCGGGCCGTAGTGAAGCGCCGTGCCGCCGTGCCCCGCGGGCGACGACGGCGAGGTAGGCACCGGCCATGCCGATCTGGGCGATGACGGTGCCCCAGGCGGACCCGGCGATGCCGAGGCCGGCCCCGTACACCAGGCCGAAGTTCAGTGCGACGTTGGCGGCGAAACCCGCGAGGGCCACGTAGAGCGGCGTCTTGGTGTCCTGCAGTCCGCGGAGGACTCCGGTGGCCGCCAGCACGACGAGCATCGCCGGGATGCCGAGGGCGGAGATCCGCAGATAGGTGATGGCGTAGGGTGCGGCGGTGTCCGAGGCTCCGATGAGGTCGACGATGGCCGGGGCGGTGGGCAGCGCGACGGCGACGACCAGGGTGCCGAGCAGGAGGGCGAGCCAGATGCCGTCCATGCCCTGGCGGATGGCGGACGGGAGATCTCCCGCGCCGACCCGGCGCGCGACGGCGGCCGTGGTGGCGTAGGCGAGGAAGACAAAGACACTGACCCCCGTCATCAGGAGGGCCGAGGCCACGCCCAGGCCGGCCAGCTGGGCGGTGCCGAGATGGCCGATGATGGCGGTGTCGGCCATCACGAAGAGCGGCTCGGCGACGAGTGCCCCGAAGGCCGGGACGGCCAGCGCGACGATCTCTCGGTCGTGCTGACGGCGAACCGTCTTGGGGGTCGGGGGAGCCTGTGTCATGGGCACCAATCTAATCTTCCACAGGTAAGAGATGCAATGGCATTGTGACCCTTACCTCGTTGTGGGATGGGCGCTCGACACCGCGCGGTTTGCCAGGATCTTGGGCCGACTGGGGAAGTTTTTCTTATGCACAGCGGGCAGGTAGGGAAACTGCAGGTCAGAGATGGTTTTCTGGAGCGGCTGAGGGCTTGTTCACAGAACTGTCCACCGGGCTGTGCACAGGATTGGGCGGGTTCTCCACAGCAACCGGTCCGTCATCCACAGAGCCTGTGGATAACCAGATTGGCTGACGGTGCCCGCGGGCCTACCGTGGACCGGCGCCCACCCCCGTTTCCCGGTCTCCGGACCCGGCAGAACCGATGCGTCAGAAACGGAGTTGGGCTTCTCGCTTTGTCAGTGCCGTGCCGTAGGAATGTGGTGCACGGTGAGGTCCGCGTGGCGGACGGGAGGAGGTGGCCCGGTGAGTATTTCCGAGCCCTTGGACGAGCCCTGGGCCGATGGCGGTCCCAGCGACCGTCTGCCCGTCTCCCGTCAGCGCCGCGACGGTGGCCGGGGCCGGGAGGAGCAACACGACCGCGGCCGGGACAGCGGCGGTTGGGACGGCGGCTCCACCTTTGAGCGTGTACCGCCCCAGGACCTGGATGCCGAGCAGTCGGTGCTCGGCGGCATGCTCCTGTCCAAGGACGCCATCGCCGACGTCGTAGAGGTCCTCAAGGGCAACGACTTCTACCGTCCGGCGCACGAGACCATCTACCAGGCGGTCCTCGACCTCTACGCCAAGGGTGAGCCGGCCGACCCGATCACGGTCGCCGCCGAGCTGACCAAGCGCGGCGAGATCACCAAGGTGGGCGGCGCATCGTATCTGCACACCCTGGTCCAGTCCGTTCCGACCGCGGCCAACGCCGAGTACTACGCGGAGATCGTCCATGAGCGGGCGGTGCTGCGCCGCCTGGTCGAGGCTGGGACGCGCATCACCCAGATGGGCTATGCCGCCGACGGTGACGTCGACGAGATCGTCAACAGCGCCCAGGCCGAGATCTACGCCGTCACCGAGCAGCGCACCAGCGAGGACTACCTGCCGCTCGGCGACATCATGGAGGGCGCGCTCGACGAGATCGAAGCGATCGGCTCCCGCAGCGGTGAGATGACTGGTGTACCGACCGGCTTCACGGACTTCGACTCGCTGACCAACGGGCTGCACCCCGGGCAGATGGTCATCATCGCGGCTCGTCCCGCCATGGGTAAGTCGACGTTGGCGCTGGACTTCGCCCGCGCCGCCTCGATCAAGAACAACCTGCCGAGCGTGATCTTCTCGCTGGAGATGGGGCGCAACGAGATCGCGATGCGCCTGCTGTCCGCCGAGGCCCGCGTCGCGCTGCACCATATGCGCTCCGGCACGATGACGGACGAGGACTGGACCCGCCTCGCGCGCCGGATGCCGGATGTGTCGGCCGCCCCGCTGTACATCGACGACTCTCCGAACCTGTCGATGATGGAGATCCGGGCCAAGTGCCGCCGCCTCAAGCAGCGCAACGACCTGCGGCTTGTGGTGATCGACTATCTGCAGCTGATGCAGTCCGGCGGCTCCAAACGGGCCGAGAGCCGTCAGCAGGAGGTCTCGGACATGTCCCGAAACCTCAAGCTGCTGGCCAAGGAGCTGGAACTCCCGGTGATCGCGCTCTCCCAGCTGAACCGTGGTCCCGAGCAGCGTACGGACAAGAAGCCGATGGTCTCCGACCTGCGTGAGTCGGGCTCGATCGAGCAGGACGCCGACATGGTGATCCTGCTGCACCGCGAGGACGCGTACGAGAAGGAGTCACCCCGTGCGGGTGAGGCGGACATGATCGTGGCAAAGCACCGTAACGGTCCTACGGCCACGATCACGGTCGCCTTCCAGGGGCACTACTCGCGCTTTGTGGACATGGCGCAGACCTGATCACCCGTCTTGCAGGTGCCCAGATCCGGCGATGACACCCTAGGGTCTCGCTGAACAGCATGCGTCAATACGGTGGACCGATGGCGTCGATCAAGCAGTTCCAAGTCACCTTCGACTGCGCGGAACCTGAGCGCCTCGCTCGCTTCTGGTGCGAGGTGTTGGGGTACGTCGTACCGCCGCCACCGAAGGGGTTTGCCAGTTGGGACGACTTCAAGCGCTCGGAGCCACCTGAACAGCGGGATTCATGGTTCGCCTGCAGTGATCCCTCAGGGGTGGGCCCGCGGCTGTACTTCCAGCGCGTCCCCGAAGGGAAGGCCGCCAAGAACCGGCTGCATCTTGATGTGCGGGTCGGCACCGGACTCGTGGGTGAAGAGCGCCTCGCCGCACTTGAGGCCGAATGCGCACGACTGGTCCCTCTCGGCGCGGTACACGTGCGAACGCTGTATGACGGCAATCACGCGTGCATCCCGATGCAGGACATCGAGGGCAACGAGTTCTGTCTCGACTGAGGGGCCGCGAACGCCGGTTCTGAGCGGCGGTGGGCTCGGTCGTGCCGGCCCACCGCCGCCCCGCTACGGCGCGAGTGTCGGCTGGTCCGCGGCCCACAGCCACGACCCGTCCGGCTGGCGACGGGCGATCTCGACGGTCACGTCGCCGTTGGTCAGAGTGGACGCGGTCAGTGCCAGGTCGCCGGTGACCAGCGCGGGGTGCTGCCTGCCCGGCGAGAGCACCGGCGCGGCCGCGACGAACTGCTCGTACACCTTGCGGATTTCCTCATGTCCGGTCGCGAGGTTGCCCGGTGGGAACGCCAGCACGGCGTCCGGCTCGTACAACGCCACCAGCCCGTCGACATCGCCCGCGTTGGCGCGCTCGATGAAATACCTGCCCAGGTCATTCGGTTCAGTGGCCGCTTTGTTGTTTGTCATGCTGATCAGCCTCCCAAGCAATACACGACACCGTGTGTCATGTATTTCTGTAGAGTCTTCCTGTGCGCGCCGATCGGTTGGTATCGCTGGTGCTGCTGCTGCGGCAGCACGGTCGGCTGTCCGCGGCCGCGCTCGCCCGCGAGTTGGAGGTCTCCACTCGCACCGTGCTGCGCGACATCGAGGCGCTGTCCGCAGCCGGTGTCCCGGTCTACGCCGAACGCGGTCGGCAGGGCGGGTTCGCGTTGCTGCCCGGTTTCCAGACCGAGCTCACCGGACTGAACCACGACGAGGCGCTCGCCCTGCTGGTCGCCGGATCGCGGCGCGGCGCGCAGGCATTCGGCCTCGGCGCGGCGCTCGCTTCGGCCATGCGCAAGGTGGTTGACGCGCTACCCGAGAGCTATCGGGCCACCGCGGCCGGCGCGGCTCAGCGATTGCTCATCGACCCGGAGACCGACCTCCTCTCGCGTCGGCTGGTTGCCGAGGAGGTGCCTGACATCGTCGTGGCCGAGGTCCGGCGCGCGGTATTCGCCGGACACAAGTTGCGCATCCGCTACGCGGCCGTGGACCAGACCCCGAAGTGGCGGACGGTGGACCCGATCGGCCTGGTCACCGTACGCGGCCAGGGCTACTTGCTGGCCACGAGGTCTGGCGCGGACCGTACCTACCGGCTGTCCCAGGTCTTGGCCGCCGAGGAACTCGCCGAACCGGCACAGCGACCAGACCGGGTCGATCTGGACCGGGCCTGGCAGGAACGCAGCACGCAGTTTCGGACCAGCGGCGACCAAGTCACCGCGCTGGTACGGGTGAACCCGGCGCGGCGGCAGGACTTGGTGGGCACCGCGCTGGCCGTCCGCGCCGAAGAAGCCGAGGAATCCGACGCAGACGGCTGGCTGCGGCTGGAAGTGACCTTCCAAGATTCGAGACACGCCGAATGGGCGCTGTGGCAGCTCGCCACGAACGCGGAGGCCCTGGCCCCGCAGTGGTTGCGCGACTCCCTGCGCGACCGCGCCGCCGCGATCGCCACCTGCTACGGGGTGACACCCTGAGAGTCGTCGCCTTCTGCAGGCCCGCCGCCGGACCACCCCGCTCTTCGCTCTTGGATTTCAGAGCATGATGAGCAGACGCGTCTTCGGCTTCAGCTTCCTATTCACCGAACGACTCTGTACGTACACCTCCAACTTGGGGTTGTTCCCCGCCTTCACGGAGACGGTCCCCTGGACATTCGTACCGAACAACAGGCTGCGCGCCGCGTCGCCCGTATAGGCGCGGTCGGTGTCCTTCTCGACCACGATGACTTCCTTGTTCTGCTGAACCTGAGCGCGAGCGCCCAGCTGGTAGTAACACGAACCACGTTCGTACGTCACGCCCGGATGCGAGTTGACGAAGGGGCGAATCTCGACCTCCTCGTCGACTTTCAGGAGCCGGTACTTGTCAGCCGGAATCGGTTCGAGGTTCGCCCTCACCTCGTCAACCGATATGTCCTGACCGACAGCGAAAAGGTTCTTCGTGCCGCGCACCCCCTGCTCTCGCCCGCGGAGGAAGCTGGTGGCGGCAGCGCGCACGGTGCCGATCGCCTCCTCGACGCCCTTCTGGGAATCCGCATCCCAGATGGCGATGTTCCCGGCCGGGAAACCGTAGTTCTGGGCGGTGCGCTTGGCCAGCGAGTTCGGAACGAGGATCGCGGACGTCCAGTGGCCCGGAAGCCCGCCCATCTTCGCCGCGATCCTGTCGAGCCAGGGGCCAAGGATGGCCATGTCGCCGTCGTGCCGCCTGTCGCCGCCGGAGGCGTTCTCCTCACCGTCCGTCACGACGATCTGGAGGAAGCTGTGCTCGCCGTATTCCTCCCAAATATGGCCCAGGTCATCCAGGGACTTCAGAGAAGCCTCAATGAGGGCCGTGGCGCCATTGTTGACCTGGTACAGCCCCCGCATAGACGGCAGATGCTTCACGTCCATGTCCCAGACGAGGTTCTCCACCCTGTGATCGAAGGAGTAGAGGCTGATCCGTGTCTCATGGCCGAGGCTGTCCGACTCTGCCTTCAACCCCGCCACGAACTCGTCCACAACTCGAATGAGTTGACTCTGGTGCGGACGCATTGAACCCGAACAGTCCACCACCAGCGCGACGTGATTCACCTTGTGCTGGATCTTGTTTGCGGACACGTTTGTGTTCCCCCTCCGAGGTTCCCCGAGTGATGTCTTCACTCTATGGGGAGGCACTGACAACGGCGTTTGACGCTCAATCACATGCCCGCACCTAGAGCTGTGTCCGGCATCCAGCAGATGGCCGAACTGAACCGAGTCGGCGAAAACGGCTCGACCGGGGGTCTGTCTGCCGGTGGACTGGGCCCATGACACCACCCAGCGAAGACCGCCTGCCCGACGGCCATCACGAGCTGCTCCCCACGACGCGCAGGGCCCTGCTGCACCGCACGGCCACCGCACAGGCGAAGGGGCGGGCTCCCTCGCTCGTCGCCGCCGTCGTCCGGGAGGGGCGGCTGGTCTGGAGCGAGGGCCGGACCTGTGTGGACGGGCATGCCCCGGACGTGGAGACGCAGTACCGGATCGGGTCGATCACCAAGACCTTCACCGCCGTACTGGTCATGCGGTTGCGTGACGAGGGTCTGCTGGACCTCGCCGACCCGTTGGAGAAGCACCTTCCCGGAACGGCCGCCGGCGAGGTGACGATCGGTCAACTGCTCGCGCACACCGGAGGGCTGACCGCGGAGCCCCCTTCGCCCTGGTGGGAGCGGACGCCCGGCACGCTGCGTCCAGGGCTCGGTGACGTACTCGGCGACGAGCCGTTCCGGCACCCGGCAGGACGGCGCCACCACTACTCCAACCCCGGCTACACACTGCTCGGTTCGGTCGTCGAGCGGCTGCGGGGAGCGTCCTGGGACGAGGTACTGCGCCGCGAGGTGCTGGAGCCGCTCGGCCTGCACCGGACGAGCTCCCAGCCGCAGGCTCCGCACGCGGGCGGCTGGGCGGTACACCCCTGGGCGGATGTGCTGCTTCCGGAGCCCGTCGAGGATCTGGGGCTGATGGCACCGGCAGGGCAGCTGTGGTCGACGGCTGGTGACCTGGCGCGCTTCGCGGTCTTCCTGGCGCAGGGGGACGGGCGGGTGCTGAGCGCGGAGTCGGTGCGCGAGATGCGTACGCCGGCCGCGCCGCCCGAGTCAGGGGACGGGGGCTACGGCCTGGGCGTGCAGCTCCTGCGTCACGAGGGGCGGACGCTGGCGGGGCACAGCGGATCGCTGCCCGGCTTCCTCGCCGGTCTGGTGCTGGATGAGGAAGAAGGCCTGGCTGCCGTCGTGCTGGCCAACTGCACCTCGGGGCCTGCGGTGGTGACGCTGGCCGCCGAGCTCGTACGGACGGTGGCCGAGGCCGAGCCGCGGCTGCCCGAGCCGTGGCGCCCCCTCCCGGAGGTCGATCAGGAGCTGCTGGCGCTGACCGGACCCTGGTACTGGGGGACACGCGCCCACGCCCTGCGGCTGGCCGCGGACCAGGGCCTCGAACTGGGGCCCCTGGAGGGCAGCGGCCGCAGCTCCCGTTTCCGGGCCGAGCAGGACGGCACCTGGACCGGGCTCGACGGCTACCACGCGGGGGAGACTCTGCGGGTGGTCCGGGGGCAGGACGGTGCGGTCAGCCATCTCGACCTGGGGTCGTTCGTGTTCACGCGTCATCCGTACGAGGAAGGGGCGCCGGTGCCGGGCGGGGTGGACCCGGCCGGATGGCGCGGGCTCGGGTAACCAGAGCCGACCGGGGGCGGGGGGGGGGGGGTGGGGG
>NZ_JAZGRL010000001.1:3827965-3836713 GCF_046540415.1 Streptomyces sp. E11-3
TTCACGTGAAACACGACGCGACTGCATGGCTGCCGGGGCAGGCGATGGCTCAGAGCTGGAGCTTGAAGCCCACATGCGAGGCCGCGAAGCCGAGCCGCTCATAGAAGCGGTGGGCGTCGGTGCGGGTGGCGTCGGAGGTCAGCTGCACCAGCTGGCAGCCCTGACTCCGGGATGCGTCGACCGCCCACTGAATGAGCTGGGTGCCAAGGCCGCTGCCGCGCTCGGCGCCGTGGACACGTACACCTTCGATGATCGAGCGGGTCGCGCCGCGCCGGGAGAGGCCGGGCACGATCGTGAGCTGCAGGGTGCCGACCACGCGGCTCTCGCGGACGGCGACGACCAGGTGCTGGTTCGGGTCCTGGGCCAGCCGCTCGAAGGCGATGCGGTACGGCGTGAGGTCATCGGGTGACTCGCGCTGGGCGCCCAGTGGGTCGTCGGCGAGCATGGCCACGAGGTCGGGGAGGTCCGCAACGGACGCTGGGCGTATCTCAAGATCGCTCATGTCGCGCAGCGTACGCCGGGCCTCCCCCCGGAGTGCTCAGCCCGCCGCCACAGTCAGCGGCGCGAAGCGGCGGGTCCAGTCGCCGGGCAGGTCCGAGATGCCGTGGACCATCACCGCGTTGAAGCCCCGGGACTCCACGCCCTGTGCCTTGATCCAGGTCAGCAGTTCCTCGTGGCGTACGTCGATATCGGTACGCAGTACACGGTCCGTGCCCTCGGCCAGCGAGGCGACCAGAGCCTTCGCCGTCTCGGTGTCCCGGGCGATCAGCGGGCCGATGACATGGGTGTCCATGTTCGGCCAGGCGGCGGCGTAGCCGGTGATCTCCCCGTCGACCTCGGCGACCCGGAGTTGATCGGCGAAGGCCGGCAGCCGCGTGATCATGTGAGTCCGGTCGGTGCCGAACACTTCGGCGTCCAGGCGTAGGAGCGGCGGCAGGTCCTCGGCGGTCGCCGGCCGGGTGCGTACGCCGGGCGCGGCGGCCGCGGTGGGTCGGAAGTGGCCACGGACCATCTCGGCGCGGCCGATTGTCTTGAAACCGAGCTCCTCATACAGCGGAGCGCCGTTCGCCGTGGCGTGCAGCGTGAGCGGGGTGGGCGCCGCGTCGGCCAGTACCTGCCGCATCAGGCGGCGGCCGACGCCCTGCCGGGCGTACCGCTCGGCGACCAGCACCATGCCGATCGCCGTCAGGTCAGGGTGCTCCCGAGGGCCGTAGTCGGTGGTGACACAGGCGGTGAGGAGACCGCCGTCCGGGGCATCGATGCCGTAGCCCGTTCCGGCTGCCAGGAGCAGGCCCCACTTGTGTTCCTCGCGGGGCCAGCCGCGGTCTTCGGAGAGGTCCGCGCAGGCGATCACATCGCGGGGCGTGAGTCGGCGGATAGGCAGTGCGGAGAGGGAAGGTGTCGACACGCTGGTCAGGCTGGCTGACGTACGCCTTTGCCGTCCACCGCTTTACGTGAGGTGGCGCGGTGCTTTCGGCCACGCTTGGTCAGGCCCCACGGCTTGAGGACCGAGATCACCGTCATGAAGAGATAGGCGGACAGCGAGACGATCGGGCCCGCCACCAGGTCGGCCGGATCGGCCACAGGTGCTCCCGCGGCCAGAGTGACGACGGTGTCGTTGATTCCGGGGCGTAGCGCGAAGACGGAGGCCACGGTGGTGCCGAGGGTCAGCCAGAACTTCGTGTAGACCCAGCGGTGCCTGGCAAGTCCCCAGGGTGTGCCGAGGGCGAGTACCAGGCCGCTCAGCAGTGTGAACAGGGCGAGGGGGATCACCAGCCAGTCCGCGAAGATCTTCATTGAGCGCGCGGCGGCCTCAGCGGTCCCCGCGGAGTCGGTGGTGAGCGCCGTGAGGGCGAGTGCGAGCAGCCCGAGGGTGAGCCCGAGCCAGCAGGCGGCGGAGGCGACATGGACAACGAGGGTGGCCCGGCGTGCGGGGCGGTTGAGTTTCACGTGAAACACGGTGCCGCGAAACTCTCAGCACGACGTCTGACAGGGGGAGTAACCCCGGCTACTAGCCTCGGCGTACGCGGGCCCGACCCGTGGGACAGGCCGTAGGCTCGGCCCTCATGCCACGCCTTCACCTCTTTGACCTGGACGGGACCCTGCTGCACGGCTCGGCGGCACCCGTGGAGATCTCCCGTCAGCTCGGCCTGGAAGACGAGATCGGGGAGCTTGAGCGCGACTTCGTCGCGCGGCGTATCGACTCGCGGGAGTACGCGGTGCGGGTGCACGCGCTGTGGGCAGGGCTCACCCGAGACCATGTGACGGCGGCGTTCGAGGGCGCGCCCTGGCTGGCCGGGATTCGGGACACCTGGGCGGAGATCCGGGGGCGCGGGGACTACTGCGCGGTGGTCTCGCTCTCGCCGTCGTTCTTCGTGGAGCGGCTTCTCGGGTGGGGCGCGCATGCCGCGCACGGGTCACGCTTCCCGGCGGTGCCCTTCACCGAGCCGGTCGATCCAGCGGGGATTCTGGACGCCGCGGCCAAGGTGCGCGTCGCGGACCAGCTCTGTGGGTCCTTCGGGGTGACGCGGGCCGACTGTGTCGCGTACGGGGATTCGCTGTCGGATGCCGAGCTGTTCGGTGCGGTGCCGGTCTCGGTCGCGGTGAACGCGGACCACCATGTGGCGCACCTGGCGACGCACGCCTACGCGGGGCGGGATCTGCGGGAGGCCTACGCCATGGTCCGCTCCATGCCGGACGCCCGGTAGGGAACACACGGGGCAACGCAGCCTAACGGCATGCGAGTTCGGTTACTCAGGCTTTCCGCTAATTGTCCGTGGCGATAACGCGTGGTGCCATCCTGCGCTGACGGGGCTGCGCCCAATGTCATGTTCTCGGCCCAGCCATCTGCATACGTGGGGAACCGAACCGAAAGCTGTTCGAGGCGAGGCACCGAATGAACGCTCCGACCACCCCGTCGGCCGATGGCAGACCCCCGGCCTCCCCCGACGCCGTCCGGGTCCGGCGCACCCTGCACGAGATCGCCCCGGTCGCCGACAAGGTCACCTCGTACTTCTACGCCCTGCTGTTCGTCCGCAACCCCGAACTGCGCGCGCTCTTTCCCGCCGCGATGGACACCCAGCGCGACCGCCTCCTCAAGGCGCTGCTGACCGCTGCCGAGAACATCGACCACACCGACGTCCTGGTCGGGTACCTCAGGAACCTGGGCCGTGGCCATCGCAAGTACGGCACCCGGCCCGCGCACTACCCCGCCGTCGGCGAGTGCCTACTCGGCGCGCTCATCCGGTTCGCGACCGCCTCCTGGGACAAGGAGACCGAGGCCGCCTGGGTGCGCACCTACACCACGATCTCCCAGATCATGATCGACGCGGCCGCCGACGACGAGCGCAGGAGCCCTCCCTGGTGGGTGGCCGAGGTCGTCACGCACGATCTGCGTACCCCCGACATCGCGGTCATCACCGTCCGCCCGGACCAGCCGTATCCCTTCCTGGCCGGTCAGTACACCAGCCTGGAGACTCCCTGGTGGCCGCGGATCTGGCGGCACTACTCCTTTGCCGGAACGTCACGCCCCGACGGGCTGCTGACCTTCCACGTCAAGGCGGTCCCGGCCGGCTGGGTCTCCAACGCCCTGGTCCATCGCGCCCGCCCCGGCGACACCCTCCGGCTCGGCCCGCCCGCTGGTTCGATGACCGTCGACCACTCCACCGAGAACGGCATGCTGTGCCTGGGCGGCGGCACCGGCATCGCGCCCATCAAGGCACTCGTCGAAGACGTCGCCGAGCATGGCGAGCGGCGGCCGGTCGAGGTCTTCTACGGCGCCCGCAGCGACCTCGCTCTGTACGACATCGACACCATGCTGCGGCTGCAGCGGTCCCACCCCTGGCTCTCGGTGCGCCCGGTGGTCGACCGGCAGAGCCACCACATCCAACTGCCCGACGCCGTACGCGCGTCCGGACCGTGGGACGAGTACGACGCGTTTCTCTCGGGGCCGCCGGGGATGATCCGCAGCGGTGTCCATGTGCTGCGGGACGTCGGCATCCCCTCGGACCGCATCCGCCATGACTCCGTCGAGGAGCTCGTCGCCGCGGAGGACTGAGCGCCCAAGAGGGATCAGGAGGGATCAGCCCAGGTCGGGAGCGTGCATCGCGCGTACGCCCTCGATGTTTCCGTCCAGGTAGTGGCGCAGCGACAGCGGTACGAGATGGACCGAGGCGATTCCGACCCGGGTGAAGGGGATACGGACGATCTCGTACTCGCCCGCGGGCTCCTCGACCTCGGGGCCGTGCCGCAGCGCGGGGTCCATGGACTCCAGGCGGCAGACGAAGAAGTGCTGGACCTTGACGCCGGTGGCTCCGCCGTCCGCGCCGATGTGCTCGACGGTGTCGACAAAGCAGGGCACCACGTCGGTGATCTTCGCTCCGAGTTCCTCGTACACCTCGCGATGCAGCGCGTCGACGACGGTGGTGTCCTCCGTCTCGACTCCCCCGCCGGGCGTGACCCAGTACGGGTCCACACCTGGCTTGGTGCGCTTGATCAGGATCAGGTCGTCGCCGTCGAGGAGAACGGCTCGTGCGGTGCGCTTGACCACGGGTCGGACGGTCATGCAAGGAATGTGGCCCGTCCTGTTCCACGTGAAACACAACGGGAAGCTTTGAGCCCCGGTCAGCTCCAGTCGACGCCGGCACGCAGCAGCCACTCATGCGCCCGCGCGATATGCGGCATCGCGAGTGTGCCGGTGCGTACCACCAGGAAGTACGTGCGCAGCGGCGGCACCGCGGGCTCCAGCAGCGCCATCACATCGCCGCGTGCCAGCGCATCGGCGCAGAGATAGCGCGGCAGCACCGCGAGCCCCGCTCCGGCCACCACGCAGGCCAGCACGGCCCGCAGATCGGGGACCACGACGGTACCCGCGGCCGCGGGGCGGGAGTCGAAGACGGCGGCCCAGTAGCGGGAGACGAACGGCAGCGACTCATGGACCTCCACCACCGGCACATCCTCCAGCGTCGGCAGGACTTCCAGTACGGGCGTCACCGGATGCCGCACCTTGCCGGGACCGACCTTGGTGGCCCATCCGGGGGCCGCCACCAGGACGTGCTCCTCGTCGCAGAGCGGAGTCGCGGTGAGCAGCCCGCCGCGCGGCTGAGCCGTGGAGATGGCCAGATCGTGGTGTCCGGCCGCCAGCCCTTCCAGGGTCTCCTCGGCGTTGCCGAAGGAGGCGCGTAGCGCGAACGCCTGGCCGTCCTCACCCGTGAGGGTGGTCAGCGCGGGTAAGGCGCGCTCCGCCGTGAACTCCGGGGGCCCCGCGAGATGCAGGGTGCGTACAGACGACTCCTCGTCGGGACCGCTCTCCACGATCTCCACCAGCGCGTCCAGATGCGGGGCCGCCTTGTGGGCGAGCTCGTCGCCGATGGTCGTGGGGGTCACCCCGCGGGCCTGGCGCAGGAAGAGCGGGCGGCCCAGCTGCCGCTCCAGCGTGCGGATCTGCGCGGTGACGGCGGGCTGTGAGAGGCCGAGCAGCGCGGCGGCCCTGGTGAAGGAGCCGGCTCGGTGCACCGTGACGAATGTGCGCAGCAGGGCCAGGTCCATCGGAAGCTCCTCCCCCTCCCTGTGACCCCGCCTGTATCCCCGCTCCGCCGGAACCCCGCTCGCGCCCAACTATAAATAAGTCGATAGGTCTCTGTCGCTACCGTGATTGGACACTGACACAGAGTCAACTAGCCTTGTTCGCGCGGTTCTTCGCGCGCAGAACCGGGACGGTCCGAGCCACGAGGGGGGAGGCTCGGACCGTTCGTTGTGCGTAGCCGCGCTACCGCGCCGCCGACTCGTCCAGCGCACGCAGCACATCCGCCACCAGATCCCCGGTGTCCTCGGCTCCGGCCGAGAACCGGACGAAGCCCTCCTCAACGGCGTCCCCGCCCCAGCGGCCACGCCGCTCGGCGGTGGAGCGTACGCCGCCGAAACTGGTCGCCTCCTCCACCAGCCGCAGCGCCGTAAGAAAGCGCTCGGCGCGCTCGCGGGTCGGCAGCGTGAAGGAGACCACGCACCCATGGCGCCGCATCTGCCGCGCGGCGAGCTTGTGCGAGGGATCATCTGCGAGCCCCGGATAGCGCAGCCCGGACACCTCGGCGCGACCGCGCAGCGCCTCGGCGACGGCCAGGGCGTTCACACAGCCGCGGTCGGCCCGCAGCTGGAGGGTGGCCAGCGAACGGTGCGCGAGCCAGGCCTCCATCGGTCCCGGAATCGCCCCGACGATCTTGCGCCAGCGTCGTACGCCCGCAGCCAACTCACTGTCCGCGCAGGTCACATAGCCCAGCAGGATGTCCCCGTGCCCGGTCAGCTGCTTGGTGCCACTGGCCACCGAGAAGTCCGCGCCCAGTTCGAGCGGCCGCTGCCCGAGCGGGGTGGCCAGCGTGTTGTCGACCGCGACCAGCGCGCCGCGCGCGTGCGCCGCGTCGGCGAGGCGGCGCACATCGCAGACGTCGAGCCCCGGGTTCGAGGGAGTCTCGAGCCACAGCAGCCGGGCGCCGTCCAGCACGTCGAGCTGCGCATCGCCCGCGGTGGGCGCGGTGCGCACCTCGATGCCGTACGCCGTCAACTGCTCGCGCACCAGCGGCAGCGCCTGGTACCCGTCGTCCGGCAGGACCACCACATCGCCGCTGCGCAGCTGCGAGAACAGCACCGCGGAGATCGCCGCCATCCCGGAGGCGAAGACCAGTGTCTCGACGTCCTCGCCCGGTGCCTCCAGCTCGCCGATGGCGCGTTCGAGGTGGGTCCAGGTCGGGTTCTCGTCGCGGCCGTAGGTGTACGGACCGGTCGGGTCACCCGGCAGATGGAAGTGGGCGGCGAACGTCGGCCCCGGGAGCGTCGGCTCGTTCTTGGCCGCCTCGGGCAGCCCGGCCCGCACCGCGCGCGTGCCGTCCCCCACCTCGAAGAAGCCGCTGTCGTCGAGTTCGCTCACGCGGCCCTCCGTCGCACCGCCGCGTCCCGTACCGCGTCCAGCAGTCCGGGGCTCGCGGCCTCCACCATCTCCAGGCACTCCTCGAAGCCGTCCATCTCCCCGTAGTACGGGTCGGGCACGTCCCGCTCCGTACCGGCGGCAGCGTCGTACGACCGCAGCAGCCGCACCTTCTCGGCGTCCGCCGGTGTCGGCGCGAGGCGCCGCAGCGCCCGCAGATGCCCGGAGTCGAGCGCGATCACCAGGTCGAGCCGGGCGAACCACTCGGCGTGGAACTGCCGTGCCGTATGGCCGCCGTCGTAGCCGTTCGCCTCCAGTACGGAGACGGTGCGCGGGTCGGCCCCGTGGCCCTCGTGCCAGCCTCCGGTGCCCGCGCTGTCGACCTCGACCAGACCGGTGAGGCCGGCCTCCTCGACCCGTGCGCGGAATACGGACTCGGCCATCGGGGACCGGCAGATGTTGCCGGTGCAGACGAAGCAGACGCGAAAGGGGTCGCTCATGGGCGTCGCTCAGTTCTTGTCGTCGGGCAGGACCACGTTCATCGCCCAGGAGACGATGCTGATGATCAGGCCACCGAGCACTGCCGTCCAGAAGCCGTCGACGTGGAAGCTCAGCTCCAGCTTGTCGGCGAGCCACGAGGTGAGCAGCAGCATCAGTGCGTTGATCACCAGCGTGATCAGCCCGAGGGTCAGGATGAACAGCGGGAAGGTCAGCACCTTCACAATCGGCTTGACCAGGAAGTTCACCACGCCGAACACCAGGGCGACCAGGACCAGCGTGAGGACCTTGCGCGGGGTGCTGTCCCCGGTGAGGGTGATCTTGTCCAGCAGCCAGATGGCGACCGCGAGTGCGGCCGAGTTGGCGATCGTCTTGACTACGAAATTCTTCATGTGTCTGATCGTGGCAGACGTGATCTGCGGTGGGAGTGAGGGCGGGCAAGGCGATGAAGGTATTCCGGCTGGACGAGCTCGAGGCGGAACGCGTCGCGAACGACGGGGCATATCTGCAGTTTCTGCGCGAACGGCACATGTCGGTCGGGCTGTACGCCCTGGACGCGGGGCAGACCGACCCGCAGCAGCCGCACCGCCAGGACGAGGTGTACTTCATCGCCAGCGGCCGGGCCTCGGTGACGGTGGGCACGGAGACCACGACCGTGGGCCGGGGGAGCGTCGTCTACGTACCCGCGGGGGTGCCGCACAAGTTCCACCACATCAGCGAGGACCTGCGGGTTCTGGTGGTCTTCTCGCCGCCGGAGAGCTGATTTCGCACCCTGTACGGGGCTGATCCCTCACCCGGAAGGCTGCCTGGAACCCCAGGGTTCCCTAAGGGAAGGGTCAGGGAAGGACAAGGGATCGCGGGCCCCAATCGCCACCGTGCGCGCTCTAACATCGAAGCAGAGGCTCGGAGAAGGACTCGAAGAGCTCGGGAATCCGGAGAGATCTGGAGAAAGAGGTGTAGGGCGATGGCCGTGCAGCAGATATTCGCGGGGATGCCGTGGTGGGTGAAGTGGGTCGCCGTGCCGGTCATCGCCCTGGTCGTCTTCGGTGGTGTGATCGGGTGGTTCGTCAGCATCATCGTCAGCCTGCTGTTCAAGGTGCTGATCTTCGCCGCGCTCGTCGCCGGACTCATCTTCGTCGTACGGAAGTTCACCTCCTCCTCGTCCTCACGCAGCGACTGGTGACCGGGTAAGCCGGGGGAACCAGGTTCGCCCGGCCGGGGGAATGTTTCGGCCATCGCCTCCACCGACCCGGGGTGGAGGGCTACAGTCCGGAAACCGACGCGGGATGGCCCCCGCGGGCGAGCGCCCCGCCCACCCCCGTGGCTCCGTACGG
>NZ_JAZGRL010000001.1:3836813-3883768 GCF_046540415.1 Streptomyces sp. E11-3
CCCGTGGCTCCGTACGGGGGACCCCCCCACGCGCCTCGGGAGTGCACCTTGGCCACGGCAGTGAGCACCACCACCACGGCAGTCGGCACCACCGCCGCTCCGACCCTGATCGGTTCGGTGCAGCGGGCGATGCGGCTCTTGGAGGCCGTGGCCGCCCATGAGGAAGGGGCGCCTGCGAAACAGCTCGCGCGCGAGGCCGGGCTCGCGCTGCCGACCGCGTACCACCTGCTCCGCACGCTGACCCACGAGGGCTATCTGCGTCGCGAGAGGGGCGTGTTCGCGCTCGGTCCCGCGGCCGAGATGATGGCCGACAGCGGCGCCCAGCAGAAACGTCGCGGCATGATCGGCGACGTGCTGGAGCACTGGCGTGATGCCATCGGTGTCCCCGTCTACTTCGCCGTCTACCGCGAGGGTGAGGTCCGGGTGGTGGCCGTCGCGGACACCCCTGGCAGCCCCGCCGTGGAGGAGTGGGCGGACTTCCGCCAGACCGCGCACGCGCATGCGATCGGCCAGTGCCTGCTCTCCCAACTGGACGAGGAGTCGCGGCGGGACCACCTCGCCCGCTACCCCGTGCAGTCCATCACCCCGTACACCGTCGGCGACGACCGCGTACTGCTGCGCAGGCTCGCGGCGACGGGCCGGATGCAGCCCGTCATCGAGCGTCAGGAGTACGCCCTGGGGACCGTCTGCGCGGCCGTACCGATCACGGCCGGAACCACCGCCGCCACGCTGGCCATCTCGCTGCCCGTGCACCAGGCCGACCGGCTGCTGCCCGCGGTGCGTGAACTGCAGAGTGACGTGGGGAGGAAGCTCGCCACGCTGGCGTTCTCTATCAGCATCTGAAAACTCACTCCTTGTGATCCATTGGACACGTTGAGCAAGATGCCGTAAAGGTCGGGAAGACCGTCCCAGGGCCATTCGACAGCACAGCAACGGGGTAGGCGATGCGCGAGTCCGTACAGGCAGAGGTCATGATGAGCTTCCTCGTATCCGAGGAGCTCTCGTTCCGCATCCCGGTCGAGCTGCGCTACGACACGGGCGACCCCTATGCCGTGCGACTGACCTTCCACTTGCCCGGCGACGCCCCCGTGACCTGGGCGTTCAGCCGGGAACTCCTGGTCGACGGGATCAACGAGCCGTGCGGCGACGGCGATGTGCGCATCGCGCCCGACGGCCCCGAGCCCCTGGCCGATGCCGTCATCCGGCTCCAGGTCGGCGCGGACCAGGCACTGTTCCGGTCCGGAATCGCGCCGCTGATCGCCTTCCTGGACCGGACCGACAAGCTGGTTCCGCTGGGCCAGGAGCGGGCGCTCGCCGACTTCGAACGCCACCTCGACGACGCACTCGACCGCATCCTGGCGCAGGAGCGGAACGCGGGCTGAGCTGGAACGCGGGCTGAGCCGGAGCGTGAGCTGAGCCGGAACGCGAGCTGCGCCGCGCCGCCTCGATCTCGCGGAACGATTCAGCACCTACGCCGGACGATTCAGCGCTTACGACGCCGACCCCGCCCGCCACGCGGCTGAGCCCGCCCCGCGGCGGCGGGCGCCGGACCACCGGCCTTGTCGGCCGAGACCACCAGCGCCGCGAGCGCGGTCGTCACCGGCACCGAGGCGACCAGGCCGATCGAACCCACCAGCGTGCGCACGATCTCCTCGGCGATCAGCTCGCTGCCCGCGACCGTGCCCACACTGCTCTGTGCGATCGAGAACAGCAGGAGCAGCGGCAGCGCCGCGCCCGCGTAAGCGAGGACCAGCGTGTTCACCACCGAGGCGATGTGGTCGCGGCCGATCCTGAGGCCCGCGCGGTACAGCTTCCGCGCCCCCATCGTCGGATCGGCGGCGTGCAGCTCCCAGACCGCCGATGTCTGGGTGACCGTCACATCGTCGAGCACACCGAGCGAGCCGATGATGACGCCGGCCAGCAGCAGGCCGCTCATGTCGATGTCCGGGTAGAGCCCGTGGATCAGCCCGGTGTTGTCGTCGGTGTTGCCAGAGAGCTCCGCCCAGTCGATGAACACCGAGCCGAGCAGTCCGATCAACACCAGCGAGATCAGTGTGCCGAGCACCGCCACCGACGTACGGGCCGTCAGACCGTGGCACAGATAGAGCGCGGCCAGCATGATCGCGCTCGACCCGATCACCGCCACCATCAGCGGATTCGACCCCTGGAGGATCGCGGGCAGGATGAACAGCGTCAGCACCGCGAAGCTGATGGCCAGCGAGACCAGAGCCATCAGGCCGCGCATACGCCCCACCAGGACCACCACCACTGCGAAGATCGCGGCAAGCAGCACCATCGGGACCTGCCGGTCCACATC
The DNA here is from genome assembly GCF_046540415.1 of Streptomyces sp. E11-3. Classification (NCBI taxonomy): domain Bacteria; kingdom Bacillati; phylum Actinomycetota; class Actinomycetes; order Kitasatosporales; family Streptomycetaceae; genus Streptomyces; species Streptomyces sp. E11-3. Next base: position 3,839,131 of record NZ_JAZGRL010000001.1, read on the forward strand.
GGTCACCGAGTACTGCAGTTCCCTGGGCGCGTCGGGGGCGTACGCCACCACCACCCCCTGGCCCTCCTTCAGCTTCCGCGTCTGGTCAGGCTGGACGATCTCGACGAAGGTGCGGCCCTTGTCCTTGCCGGTGGTCACCTCGACCGTCGCCCGGTCGCAGTCGCCGGTCGCCTGCTGCTGCGCGGACGACCCCTCCGGGGTCGAGGTATCACCTGTCGGCGGCACCTGCGAGGCGTTCACGTCCTTGCAGTCGACCTGCTCGACCTTCACCACCTTGGCCTGCTGGGTCTGGCGGTCGAAACCGACCCCGGTGCGTTCGTGCGCGGGTGCGCCGCCCGGCCAGAACACTGCCAGACCGACGACGACCGCCGCGGCGAAGGGGATCAGTACAGCGGCGATCACCTTGCGCAGATGCTGGGAAACGGGGGCGGCCGGGCCATGGCTGTGGGAGTGCCCGTGGCCGTGGTCGGGAGCGTGCCCGGGGACACGTCCGGGACCGTGCTGGTGCGGCGGTTCGGAGGGCTCGGGAGGCGGCTGCTGCGAGGAGGTCACCGACCGATCATCGCAAGAACGGCAGGGGCCCTCTGTTCAGCGTGGCCGACGGGGCGCTAGCGTGGGGGCACCTTTGCAATCGCGGGAGCTCGGAGCACCGGGCTGAGAGGGCGCTGACCTCCGTATGGGACATACGGAACTCGCTGCGTCGACCGCCGAACCTGTTACCGGGTAATGCCGGCGTAGGGAGTAGGTCTCATGACCACATCGGACATTCGCACGCCTGCCTCCAACTCGAACGAGAACGCGGACGCCACCGTGAACACGGACGCGACTGTGAACTCGAACGACACGGAGGCCGGGACGTCCATCGGCTGGCACAAGGCATACGTCACGGGCTCCCGCCCTGACCTGCAGGTCCCGGTCCGCCAAGTGCACCTCACCAACGGCAAGGCCGTGACCCTGTACGACACGTCAGGGCCGTACACCGATCCGAACGCGGATACCGACGTCCGCCGCGGTCTGCCCCCGCTGCGGGAGAACTGGATCATCGCCAGGGGCGACACCGAGGAGTACGCGGGCCGCCCCGCCCGCCCCGAGGACGACGGCCTCAAGCACACCTCGCCGCGCGGCGGCCTGAAGAACCTGGACGCGGTCTTCCCCGGCCGCCCCCGCCAGCCGCGCCGCGGCCGGGACGGCCAGGCCGTGACCCAGCTCGCGTACGCCCGCCGCGGTGAGATCACTCCCGAGATGGAGTTCATCGGCATCCGCGAGAACATCGACCCGGAGATCGTCCGCGAGGAGGTCGCCCAGGGCCGGGCGGTCATCCCGGCGAACGTCAACCACCCGGAGATCGAGCCGATGATCATCGGCAAGCGGTTCCTGGTGAAGGTCAACGCCAACATCGGCAACTCCGCGGTCACCTCCTCCATCGAGGAGGAGGTGGACAAGATGACCTGGGCCACCAAGTGGGGCGCCGACACGGTCATGGACCTCTCCACCGGCCGCAACATCCACACCACCCGCGAGTGGGTGCTGCGCAACTCCCCCGTCCCGATCGGCACCGTGCCGCTCTACCAGGCGCTGGAGAAGGTGGACGGCCGCGCCGAGGACCTGACCTGGGAGATCTACAAGGACACGGTCATCGAGCAGGCCGAGCAGGGCGTCGACTACATGACCGTGCACGCGGGTGTGCGGCTGCCGTACGTCCCGCTCACCGCCAACCGCAAGACCGGCATCGTCTCGCGCGGCGGCTCGATCATGGCGGCCTGGTGCCTGGCGCACCACAAGGAGAGCTTCCTCTACGAGCACTTCGAGGAGCTCTGCGAGATCCTCGCCGCGTACGACGTGACGTACTCGCTCGGCGACGGCCTGCGGCCCGGCTGCATCGCGGACGCCAACGACGAGGCGCAGTTCGCCGAGCTGCGCACGCTGGGCGAGCTCAACACGATCGCCAAGCGGCACAACGTACAGACCATGATCGAGGGCCCGGGCCATGTCCCGATGCACAAGATCAAGGAGAACATCGACCTCCAGCAGGAGATCTGCGAGGAGGCGCCGTTCTACACGCTCGGCCCGCTGACCACCGACATCGCGCCCGCCTACGACCACATCACCTCGGGCATCGGCGCCGCGATGATCGGCTGGTGGGGCACCGCGATGCTCTGCTACGTCACGCCCAAGGAGCACCTGGGCCTGCCCAACCGCGACGACGTGAAGACCGGCGTCATCACCTACAAGATCGCGGCCCACGCGGCGGACCTCGCCAAGGGGCACCCGGGCGCGCAGGACTGGGACGACGCGCTGTCCGACGCGCGCTTCGAGTTCCGCTGGGAGGACCAGTTCAACCTGGCCCTCGACCCGGACACGGCACGGGAGTTCCACGACGAGACCCTGCCGGCCGAGCCCGCCAAGACCGCGCACTTCTGCTCGATGTGCGGGCCGAAGTTCTGCAGCATGAAGATCTCGCATGACATCCGCCGGGAGCACGGCGGTACGCAGGACGAGGTCGAGGAGGGCATGGCGCAGAAGTCCAAGGAGTTCGCGGCCGCGGGCAACCGCGTCTACCTGCCGATCGCGGACTGACTCGGCCCTGAGTGCGCGTCTCGTCGAACGCGTGTTTCACGTGAAACACGCGGTGGTCGGCCCGGACGGCCCGCCCTACTCGGGCTGGTGGTCCGGGCCGCCGTAGTCCGGGCTGGAGAAGTCCGGTCTGCTGTACGTCGGTCGGTGCCCGGCCGCGGGGCCGTTGTCGGGGCTGCTGAACCCCGGGCGGTGGTAACCGAGGTGGGGCATGCGGCCGTCGGGGGGCTCAGGGCGGGCCTCCGGGATGCCCGGGGTGGCGAGGGCGTCGCGCAGGAAGGGCAGTATGCCGCGCTCGAGCAGGGCCGTATGCCAGGCCTCCCTGGCCTGGGCCACCTGTTCTGTCAGCTCACCCCGGGCGCCTGCCTGGACCGAGGTGGAGCCGTTGCGCAGGGCCGTCAGGAGCAGCCCTATGGCGGCCACCAGGATGCCGGCGGCGGTGAGCGCGCCGAACACCCACCCGGCGGTCAGCAGGGTGTCGGCGAACGCCGGCTCGGGGCTGAGCATCTTCAGGATGTAGCCGACCAGCAGGAAGATCGCCGCGGCGGCGCCCGCCAGGACGGGGGCGAGCACCGCGAGGACCGCGACCAGGCCCGCACCGGCGGTCTCGGTGACCTCGCCGGTGGCGGTGGCCAGCCCCACGGTGCCGGGGTTGGATTCACTGGTGGACGACTCGCGGGTCGAGCTCGAAGCGGGCGCGCGCAGTTCCTCGCGGACCTCTACGTAGTGCTGGTATTCGGCCGCCGCCGCGGTGGTGATCAGAGCGGTCGCGTTCAACGCCATGGTGCGCAGCTGTTCGGGATTGAGTCGCTCGCCGATCGCGGCGAGATCCGGTCGCTGTGGTGCGGAGCGCAGCGCCTCGTCGAGGACCCGCTCATAGTCCTGGCGGTCCTCGTTCAGCAGGTGTGGAGCGCTGTTCATGTGCATCCCCCGATGCTCCGTAGGGCCTGGATACTCGCGTAGGTGCGGGCAGTCGGGCGGAAACGGAGGAGAGCCTGCTACGGATATGCCGATGGTAGAGGGGTTACGGCACGGCGTGACAGGGTGTTTCCGGAAATTGGGCCCCTGGTCAGCGACGTACCGGTTTTCTTACGCCTGCCCGTGTAACGCTCAGTTATCCAACGGGAGCTGGCAGACCAGCAGCTTTCCGGCCATGGTCACGCCGCCGTCCATGGCGATGGCCAGCCCGTCGGCGTACACATGCGGCCCTTCCACGCGGGGGCCCGCGCTGTCCTCGCCGTCCCCCGCGTGTTCGTTGCCGACCTCGCCGAGGAGGTACGGGATGGGGCTGTGGCCGTGCACGATGCGGGTGCCGCCGTACACCCCGAGGAGTTCGCGTACGGCCTGCGGGCCGCCCTCGTCGCGGAAGGCGAAGCGCTTGGTGAACTTCCTGAAGAGGTCCCAGTACTCGTCGGCGTCGTTCCGGGTGAGGGCCTCGCGGATGGTGTCGTTGACCGCCTCGATCGAGTCGCCGTAGTCGAGATAGGCCGTGGCGTCGGAGTGCACCAGGAGGTGGTCGTCCACCAGCTCGATGGCGTCGAGCCGGGACATCCACTGCAGATGGACGTCCTGGAGCCGGTCCATATCGGTCTTCTGGCCGCCGTTGAGCAGCCAGGCCGCCTGGAAGGTGGCGGTGCCCGCACCGGAGTTGACCGGGGTGTCGCCGAAGCGCTTGGCGCCGAGCAGCAGCAGCTCGTGGTTGCCCATCAGGGCCTTGCAGTAGCCGCCGGAGGCCGCGGCCTGGGCGGAGAGCCGCATGACGAGGTCGATCACCCCGATGCCGTCGGGGCCGCGGTCGGTGAAGTCGCCCAGGAACCACAGGCGGGTGTTGCCCGCGGCCCAGTTGCCCTCGTCGTCGATGAGCTGCTTCTCGCGCAGGGCGACGACCAGCTCGTCGAGATAGCCGTGCACATCGCCGACGACGTACAGCGGGCCGAGGCCGTTCGGGTTCGAGGCCGGTACGGGGGTCTCGGTGACCTGTACCTGAACCGTGTCACCGCGGTTGATGACGGGCAGGTCGCGCTGCGTCGGCGTGTACCCGTCGGGCTCCTCGCGCTGGGCAGGCTCCTGGCCGGTCTGGTGCACATACGCGGGTACGCGAAAATCGCGGACCGTGTCCGTACGCACCGTGGGTCCCTGACCGGCCCCCTGAGTCATCGACCCCTCCACCACCGTCGCGCCGCATTCCTCCACCGGATCGGACCGCCTGGTCGCAGTGGTCCGCAGTGTCGTGCGCCCATCATAGGAATGCCGCTCGCACTGTGTGATGCACCAGGGGTGGTGAATCGATGTCGGACCCACAGTTCATCGGGATTTCTCCCGAATTGAGGGGTAACTCTCCTTGCTAGCCCGGCCCGGGCGTACGCGGAGGGCTGACGGTGGTGCGTGGCGGGCGGCGCTGTGAGGAGGTCCGCACGATCAGTTCGGTCGGTATTACCTGCTCGACGGGACGGCCGGCGTCCACGCCCTCGATCGCGTCGATGAGCAGCTGCACGACGGCGGTGCCGATCCGGCGCGGCTTCAGTGAAAGTGTGGTGATGGGCGGCTCGGTGGTGGCGTACACCAGGGATTCGCTGCAGCACACCAGGAGCAGGTCGTCGGGCACCCGCAGTCCATAGCGCCGGGCGGCCGCGAGCAGGTCGGTGCCGTTCGGGTCGAAGAGGCCGTAGACGGCGTCCGGTCGGTCGGGCCGGGCCAGCAGCCGGTCGGCGGCCACCGCCCCGGCACACGGGTCGTGGGCGGGATAGGCCTCGTACACCGGGTCCTGCCCGATCCGTCGGCACCAGCGCAGATACGCCTGGGTGGAGAGCCGGGTGTAGGTGTCCGTGGTGGTGCCGGTGAGCAGGCCGATACGGCGGGCGCCGGCCGCGGCGAAGTGGTCGAGGATGCCGAGGACGGCGGCCTCGTGGTCGTTGTCGACCCAGGCGGTGACCGGCAGCGAGCCGGCCGGGCGGCCGTCTGAGACGACCGGCAGGCCGTGCCGGATCAGTTCGCTGACGACCGGGTCGTGGTCGGAGGGGTCGATGACGACGGTGCCGTCCAGGGCGACGTTCGACCAGATGTCGACGGAGCTGTGGCGTGAGGTGGCGGGGAGGATGACCAGGGCGTAGCCGCGGTCCAGGGCCGCGGATGTGGCGGCTCTCGCCATCTCGGCGAAGTACGCGAACTCGGTGAAGGTGAAAGGTTCATCCCCGTACGTCGTCACCGTCAGGCCGATCAGGCCCGACTTCCCGGTACGGAGCGTTCGGGCCGCCGCGGACGGGCGATAGCCCAGCCGCTCCGCGACCTCGCGGACATGTCGGCGGGTGGCGTCGGGGAGTCGGCCCTTGCCGTTGAGCGCGTCGGAGACGGTCGTGATGGAGACCCCGGCTGCGGCGGCCACGTCCCGGATGCCCGCTCGACCTTGCCGGCTTCCCCGAGTCTGCGCCCGGCTCACCTGGTGCTTCCCTGCTGCTGTCATGGCGAGCCGATAGTAGGGCTCATGAGGGTGCTCGGCGGGCGCGCATATTCACTCGTTGACAGGCACGTTTCTGCATGGGGTGATCGCCTGAATGACCTTGGAACCCAAGGGAGTTACGGGGTCGAGGGCTCGCCTGGTGGTCGTCTACCCGCAGAGGTCTGCTGACTGGTCTATGTCTCGAAGAGGTCTCAACTCACCCTCACGGGTGATGCGCGCCACGGCGTGAGCCACGGGCGTACGCCATGGATCTGAGCGCTCCCCCCTCGCGGTTTTCCACAGGCCATTCGCACCGACGCCGAATCCTCATAAGGTGAGCAGTATTCGAACCTGGGTGGCACGAGGAGGACCTGCGGTGAGCGAGACAAGCCCGAAGCTGCGCGCCGAGCTGGACGGCATCCCGACCTACAAGCCGGGCAAGCCGGCGGCGGCCGGAGGACCGGTGGCGTACAAGCTGTCCTCCAACGAGAACCCCTACCCGCCGCTGCCCGGGGTGATGGAGCAGGTGACCGCGGCCGCCGGGTCCTTCAACCGCTACCCGGACATGGCGTGCACGGGCCTGATGAACGAGCTGTCGGAACGCTTTGGGGTGCCCGCCTCGCACCTGGCGACCGGCACCGGCTCGGTCGGTGTCGCCCAGCAGCTGCTGCAGGCCACATCGGGCCCGGGCGACGAGGTGATCTACGCCTGGCGGTCCTTCGAGGCGTACCCGATCATCACGCAGGTCAGCGGGGCGAAGTCGGTGCAGGTGCCGCTGACGCCGGGGGAGGTGCACGACCTGGACGCGATGGCGGCGGCGATCACCGACCGGACCCGGCTGATCTTCGTCTGCAACCCCAACAACCCGACCGGCACGGTGGTGCGCAGGGCCGAGCTTGAGCGGTTCCTGGACCGGGTGCCGAGCGATGTGCTGGTGGTGCTCGACGAGGCGTACCGCGAGTTCATCCGGGACGCCGAGGTGCCGGACGGCGTCGAGCTCTACCGCGACCGGCCGAACGTCTGCGTGCTGCGCACCTTCTCCAAGGCGTACGGACTGGCCGGGCTGCGGGTCGGCTTCGCGATCGCCCATGAGCCGGTGGCGGCCGCGCTGCGCAAGACCGCGGTGCCGTTCGGGGTCAGCCAGCTCGCGCAGGACGCGGCCGTGGCGAGCCTGCGTGCCGAGGACGAACTGCTCGGCCGGGTCGGCACCCTGGTCGGCGAGCGCACCCGGATGGTCGAGACGCTGCGGAGCCAGGGCTGGACGGTGCCCGAGACACAGGCCAACTTCGTCTGGCTGCGCCTCGGGGAGCGCACGGCCGACTTCGCGGCCGCCTGCGAGAAGGCCGGTGTGGTGGTGCGGCCGTTCCCGGGCGAGGGCATGCGGGCCTCGATCGGTGAGCCGGAGGCCAACGACCTCTTCCTGCACACGGCCGCGGCCTTCCGCAAGGAACTCTGAGCCGTCTCGGGCTGAGCGGTCTCGGCTCTGAGCCATCTCGGAGCTGAGCAGTCTCGGACGTCTCAGGGCTGGTCGGCGGCGGCTTACTCGCCGACCAGCTCCACGCGTATCGGGTCGCCGCTGCGGACAGTGGCCAGCTGACGCGGGTCCCCGTCGAGTGCGCCGAGCAGGTTGCACGGGCTCGCGAGGCGGCATTCGTCGCCTCGCGAGATCGGTGTGGGCCCGTACGGCAGCGCCAGGGCGTCGCCGTCCGTCCAGAAGGCGACCGTGCCCGGGTCCACGACCTGCTGGGCGCCGGGCTCGCCGGCGACGCTGACGCCGGTGTCGAAGTAGACCTCCTCGCCCCAGGTGTTGGCGGTGGCGGACAGGGGGAGGACCGTGCGCAGCGCCTGGGCGGTCGGGGTGTCGTCGAGGGTCGCGGTGAGGTGCCCGGCGGGCCAGGAGATTCGGATCTGCATGCCGCGGATTCAACAATATGTTGAAGTGATTGGGAAGGGGTCGCGAAAAGGCCCCCCCCGCCGAAAGATCCCCGAACCTGGTACGACATAATGCTTGTGAATGTGAACGCGTTCACAAGCGTGTCCTGGTTGGTCCCTAGATGCCGGATATCAAAGGGGCAGACTGCCGCAGTGACCACGCCGACGTAAGGAGAGTGACGACGTGGACTTGGCTCTGGCGCCAGAGACCCTGGCGCGCTGGCAGTTCGGTATCACCACCGTCTACCACTTCCTCTTCGTCCCGCTCACGATCTCGCTGGCGGCGCTCGTGGCCGGCCTGCAGACCGCGTGGGTGCGGACCGAGAAGGAGAAGTACCTTAAGGCCACCAAGTTTTGGGGCAAGCTCTTCCTGATCAACATCGCGATGGGTGTCGTCACCGGCATCCTGCAGGAGTTCCAGTTCGGTATGAACTGGTCCGACTACTCGCGCTTCGTCGGGGACATCTTCGGCGCCCCGCTTGCCTTCGAGGCCCTGATCGCCTTCTTCTTCGAGTCCACCTTCATCGGGCTCTGGATCTTCGGCTGGGACAAGCTGCCGAAGAAGCTCCACCTCGCCACCATCTGGATGGTGTCGATCGGCACGGTCCTCTCGGCGTACTTCATCCTGGCGGCCAACTCCTGGATGCAGCACCCGGTCGGCTACCGGATCAATGAGGAGAAGGGGCGTGCCGAGCTCACCGACTTCCTCTCGGTGCTCACCCAGAACACGGCCCTGGCCCAGTTCTTCCACACCATCACCGCCGCCTTCCTGGTCGGCGGGGCGTTCATGGTCGGCATCGCCGCCTACCACCTGGCCCGTAAGAAGCATGTGCCGGTGATGAAGACCTCGCTGCGGCTCGGCCTGGTCACGGTCGCGATCAGCGGTCTGCTCGTCGCCATCAGCGGCGACATCCTCGGCAAGATCATGTTCGAGCAGCAGCCGATGAAGATGGCCGCCGCCGAGGCGCTGTGGGACGGCGAGGACTCCGCGCCGTTCTCGATCTTCGCGTACGGCGATGTGGACAAGGGCCACAACAAGGTCGCGGTCGAGATTCCGGGACTGCTGTCCTTCCTCGCCCACGACGACTTCAACGAGCATGTCCCCGGCATCAACGAGCTCAACGAGCAGATGCAGGAGGAGTACGGCCCCGGGGACTACCGGCCGATAATCCCCGTCGCGTACTGGGGCTTCCGCTGGATGATCGGCTTCGGGATGGCGTCCCTCGCCATCGGTGTGCTCGGACTGTGGCTCACCCGCAAGAAGTTCATGCTGCCGCAGTCGATGCGGGTCGGTGAGGACGAGGTGCCGCATCTCGTGCTCTTCAAGAACAAGGCGCTCAGCCCGAAGTTCACCAAGCTCTACTGGATTCTGGCGCTGTGGACCCTGCTCTTCCCGCTGATCGCCAACTCCTGGGGCTGGATCTTCACCGAGATGGGCCGTCAGCCCTGGGTCGTGTTCGGCGTGATGAAGACCGCTTCCGCCGTCTCCCCCAATGTCTCGCAGGGGGAGGTCATCACGTCGATGGTCGTCTACACCCTGCTCTACGCGGTGCTCGCCTTCATCGAGGTCAAGTTGATCATCAAGTACGTCAAGGCCGGACCGCCGGAGCTCACCGAGGCCGACCTCAACCCGCCCACCAAGATCGGTGGCGACGACCCCGACACCGACCGGCCGATGGCCTTCTCGTACTGAGGAGCTGAGGTATGGAACTCCACGACGTCTGGTTCGTTCTGATCGCCGTTCTCTGGACCGGCTACTTCTTCCTGGAGGGCTTCGACTTCGGGATCGGGGTCCTGACCAAGGTGCTGGCCCGCGACCGCACCGAGCGGCGGGTCCTGATCAACACCATCGGGCCCGTCTGGGACGGGAACGAGGTGTGGCTGCTCACGGCGGGCGGCGCGACCTTCGCCGCCTTCCCCGAGTGGTACGCGACGCTGTTCTCCGGCTTCTACCTGCCGCTGCTGTTCATCCTCGTCTGCCTGATCGTGCGCGGAGTCGCGTTCGAGTACCGGCACAAGCGCAATGAGGAGCGCTGGCAGACCAACTGGGAGCACGCGATCTTCTGGACCTCGCTGCTGCCCGCAGTGCTGTGGGGCGTGGCCTTCGGCAACATCGTGCGCGGGGTGAAGATCGATCAGGACATGGAGTACGTCGGCAACTTCTGGGATCTGCTCAACCCGTACGCGATCCTCGGCGGTCTGGTCACGCTCTTCCTGTTCACCTTCCACGGCGCGGTGTTCGCGGCGCTGAAGACGGACGGCGACATCCGGGTACGGGCACGCAAGCTCGGGCTCGGGCTGGGTCTGGCGACGGCGGTTCTGGCCCTGGTCTTCCTGCTCTGGACGCAGGCCGACACGGGCAACGGCAAGAGCCTGGTCGCGATGCTGGTCGCCGTGGTGGCGCTGGTCGGGGCCATTGGGGCGATCAAGGTGGGCCGCGAGGGCTGGTCGTTCGCGCTTTCCGGCGTCACGATCGCGGCCGCGGTGGCGATGCTGTTCCTGACGCTCTTCCCGAACGTCATGCCATCCTCGCTGAACGAGGAGTGGAACCTCACGGTCACCAACGCCTCGTCCAGTCCGTACACCCTGAAGATCATGACCTGGTGCGCGGCCATCGCGACTCCGCTGGTGCTGCTCTACCAGGGCTGGACGTACTGGGTGTTCCGCAAGCGGATCGGTACCCAGCACATCGCCGCCGATGTCCACTGAGTGCGGTGCACTTCAGTGACGTGCACTGAGTAGGGACTGTTTCACGTGAAACCGATCGACCCGCGCCTGCTCCGGTACGCCCGAGCCACCCGTTTCTTCCTGGTCGCGGTGGTGCTCCTCGGGCTCGTCGGGGCGGGACTGGTCGTCGCCCAGGCGATGCTGATCGCCGAGGTGGTGGTAGGCGGATTCCAACAGGGCCTCGATGTGGCCTCGTTGCGTACGCCGCTGCTGTTGCTGGCCGCCGTCGCGGTGGGGCGTGGGGTCGTCGGCTGGCTCACCGAGCTGGCGGCGCACCGGGCCAGCGCGGCGGTCAAGTCGGAACTGCGCGGGCGGCTGCTTGAGCGGTCCGCGGAACTCGGTCCGGGGTGGCTGAGCGGTCAGCGGACCGGGTCCCTGGTCGCGCTGGCCACGCGGGGAGTCGACGCGCTCGACGACTACTTCGCGCGCTATCTGCCGCAGTTGGGCCTGGCGGTCGTGGTGCCGGTCGCTGTACTGGCCCGGATCGTGACCGAGGACTGGGTCTCCGCGGCGATCATCGTGGTGACACTGCCGCTGATTCCGGTCTTCATGGTGCTGATCGGCTGGGCGACCCAGGCCCGGATGGACCGTCAGTGGCGGCTGCTGTCCCGGCTGTCCGGGCACTTCCTCGACGTGGTCGCCGGGCTCCCGACGCTGAAGGTGTTCGGGCGGGCCAAGGCGCAGGCCGAGTCGATCCGGAAGATCACCGCCGAGTACCGGCAGGCGACCATGCGGACGCTGCGGATCGCCTTCCTGTCGTCGTTCGCCCTGGAGCTCCTTGCGACGCTGTCGGTCGCGCTGGTGGCGGTGACCATCGGCATGCGGCTGGTGCACGGCGAGATGGACCTGTATATCGGGCTTGTGGTGCTCATCCTGGCGCCCGAGGCGTATCTGCCGCTGCGGCAGGTCGGGGCGCAGTTCCACGCGGCGGCGGAGGGTCTTGCGGCGGCCGAGGAGATCTTCACGGTGCTGGAGACGCCGGTGCCGGTGAGTGGGTCCGGGGCCGTGCCCGCGGGGGCGTTGAGCGTGGAGGGGGTGACGGTCCGCTATCCCGGGCGGGATACCGCGGCCGTCTCCGGAGCGTCGTTCACGGTCGAGCCCGGAGAGACGGTGGCGCTCGTCGGGCCGAGCGGTGCGGGCAAGTCGACGCTGCTGAGCGCGGTGCTGGGGTTCGTCCGGCCGGACGCGGGGCGGGTGTGTGTCGGGGGGACCGACCTCGCCACGGTGTCCCTTCAGGAGTGGCGCGAGCGGATCGCGTGGGTGCCGCAGCGGCCGCACCTCTTCGCCGGGTCGATCGCGGAGAACGTACGGCTCGCGCGGCCGGACGCGGGTGCTTCGGCGGTGCGGGAGGCGCTGCGGGATGCGGGGGCGCTGGCTTTTGTGGACGCCCTGCCGGACGGGGTCGACACCGTACTCGGTGAGGACGGGGCCGGGTTGTCCGCGGGACAGCGGCAGCGGCTCGCGCTGGCGCGGGCGTTCCTGGCCGACCGGCCGGTGCTGCTGCTTGACGAGCCGACGGCCGCGCTGGACGGGGCGACCGAGGCGGAGGTCGTGGACGCGGTCCGGCGGCTTTCCGTCGGGCGGACGGTGCTGCTGGTGGTGCACCGGCCCGCGTTGCTCGCCGTGGCCGATCGGGTGGTGCGGGTCGAGGCGGTGCCCGGGGGCGGTCAGGTGGGGGCGAGCGTACGTGCGGGAGCGGAGCCGCGAACGTCGGCGACCGGTGCCGCGGGCGGGACGGGCGAAGCCGCTGTGGTGAGCGAAGCCCCGGCAGCAGCCGAGGCCGTGGCCCGTGGTCGGGTGTTGGCCACATCGGGGGCACGCGGGGTTCTGGCGCGCGTACGGGACACGGCTCGGGAGCGGTGGGGGCGGTTGGGGCTCGGGCTGCTGCTGGGGAGTCTTGCGCTCGGCAGTGCGGTGGGGCTGATGGCCACCTCCGGGTGGCTGATCTCGCGGGCGTCCGAGCAGCCGCCCGTGCTCTATCTGATGGTCGCGGTCACCGCGACGCGGGCGTTCGGGATCGGGCGCGCCGTCTTCCGGTACGCCGAGCGCCTCGTGACGCACGACGCCGTGCTGCGGATGCTGGCCGACACGCGGGTCTCCGTCTACCGCAGGCTGGAGCGCCTCGCGCCCGCCGGGCTGCGTTCGGCCCGGCGCGGCGATCTGCTGTCCCGGCTGGTCGGCGATGTGGACGCGCTCCAGGACTACTGGCTGCGCTGGCTGTTGCCGGTCGGCGCGGCGGCTGTTGTCGGCGCGGGCGCCGTCGGGTTCACGGCCTGGTTGCTGCCGGAGGCCGGCGCCCTGCTCGCCGTGGGGCTGCTGGTCGCCGGGGTGGGCGTGCCGCTGCTGAGCGGCGCGCTGGCCCGCCGTACGGAGCGCCGCCTGGCGCCCGCCCGAGGGGTGCTCGCCACCCGGGTGGCCGACCTGCTCACCGGCACCGCCGAACTCACCGTGGCCGGGGCGCTCACCGCACGGACCAGGCAGACCAGGCAGGCCGACACCGAGCTCACCTCGCTCGCCTCCCGAGCCGCCACCGCCACCGCACTCGGCGCCGGGCTCTCCGCGCTCGCCTGCGGGCTCACCGTCGCGGCGGCCGCGCTGGTCGGGGTGCAGGGCGTACGCGAAGGGCGGCTCGACGGTGTGGCGCTCGCCGTCGTCGTGCTCACCCCGCTTGCCGCGTTCGAAGCGGTGACCGGGCTGCCGCTGGCCGTGCAGTACCGGCAGCGCGTCAAGAAGAGCGCGGAGCGGGTGTACGACGTACTGGACGCGCCGGAGCCCGTACGGGAGCCCGCGCGTCCCGCGGAGGCACCGGCCGACCCCTTCCCGCTGGCGGTGCGAGGCCTCACCGCCCGGCACCCGGGACAAGACCGCGCGGCGCTGGCCGGAGTCGATCTCACCCTCACCGCGGGCCAACGCGTCGCGGTCGTCGGGCCCAGCGGCTCCGGCAAGACCACGCTCGCCCAGGTGCTGCTCCGCTTCCTGGACACGGAGCAGGGCAGCTACACGCTCGGCGGGGTCGAGTCCGCCGCCATGGACGGGGACGACGTACGCCGCCTGGTCGGCCTGTGCGCCCAGGACGCGCACCTCTTCGACAGCTCCGTACGCGAGAACCTGCGGCTGGCCCGCACCACCGCCAGCGACGACGACCTGCGCGACGCCCTGCGCCGGGCCCGGCTCCTGGACTGGGCCGAGTCACTGCCCGACGGCCTGGACACTCTGGTGGGCGAGCACGGCGCCAAGCTCTCCGGCGGGCAGCGGCAGCGGCTCGCGCTGGCCCGCGCGCTGCTCGCCGACTTCCCCGTACTGGTCCTGGACGAACCGGCCGAGCACCTCGACCTGGCGACGGCCGACGCGCTGACCGCCGACCTGCTGGCCGCGACCGAAGGGCGGACGACCGTGCTGATCACGCACCGGCTCGCCGGGGTGGAGGCGGTGGACGAGGTGATCGTCCTGGACGAGGGCCGGGTGGTGCAGCGCGGCCGGTACGAGGAGCTGGCCGGGGCGGACGGGCCGCTGAGGCGGATGCGGGAGCGCGAGCGGGAGACCGAGCTGCTCGCCGTACGGAGTTCATAGGTGGCTGAGGGGCCCTGCGCGCCTGAGGGGCCCTGCGCGCCTGAGGGTCCCTGCGCGCCTGAGGGTCCCTGCGCGCCTGAGGGTCCCTGCACGCCTGAAGGGTCCTGAACGCCTGAAGGCTCGTGAGTGTCTGAAGTCGACTTTCCCTCCCAAAATCGTCTCATTAGGCTCAAGGCATGTCAGACGCCGCGGTCCCCGACGAGCCGCCTCCCTTCCCGGACCGTGACGTGACCGGCTCCCACGCCGCCGCGCAGGCGGCCCGAAGCCTGCAGGCACTCCCCGAGGAACTGGCCGCGCGGCTGCCGCAGCTGCTTGAGGCGATGGTCTCGGTCGGCAGCGGACTGCGGCTGCACTCGATCCTGGACCGCATCGCGGAGACCGCGGCCTCCCTCACCGGTGCCGAGTTCGCCGCGATCGGTGTCATCAACGACGAGGGCGACGGGCTCTCCGACTTCGTCACGTACGGGATCTCCCTGGAGCAGCGGGACCGGATCGGCACCCTGCCGGACGGCCGCAGCGGGTTGCTCGGCGCGCTCATCAAGGACCCCGTCCCGCTGCGGCTCGACGATCTGACCGCCGATCCGCGGTCCGTCGGCGTCCCGCCGCACCACCCCCCGATGCGGACCTTCCTGGGCGTTCCGATCCGGGTCGGCGACGAGGTGTTCGGCAACCTCTACCTGACCGAGAAGCGGGAACCCGGTGGATTCACCGCCTACGACCTGCACATGGTGAAGGTGCTCGCGACCGAGGCCGGAATCCAGATCGGCAATGCGCGGCTGTACGAGATCACCCGGCAGAGCGAGCGGTGGATCGACGGCTCGGTGGCCGTGACCACCGCGCTGCTGGCGGGCGCCGACGCGGACGAAGCCCTCTCCGTCGTCGCCGAACAGGCGCGCAGACTGGCCGACTCGGCGGTGGGCCTGGTGCTGCTGCCCGCGGCCGAGGGCGGTCTGGAGATCGCCGCGGTCGCCACGGACGCCGTGGGCGCGCCCTCGGGCGCGCTGGGCATGGTGATCCCTCCGGAGTCCCCCGTGGTGGACGACCTGCTCGGGGGCGAGCCGGTCTTCGTGGACGAACCGGCCACCGGCGTCCGCCTGCTCAGCGAGCTGGACTGGGAGTTCGGCCCGTGCATGATGCTGCCGCTGCGGAGTGACGGGCGGGTGCTCGGCGCGCTCGCCACGCCGCGGCTGCCCGGCGCGCAGCCGTTCACCGAGGCCGAGAAGAACCTCGCCGCCCAGTTCGCCGCGCAGGCCGCGCTGGCGCTGATGATGGCCGAGGCGCAGCGCGACCGGGAGCGGCTCGCCGTTTTCGAGGACCGCGACCGGATCGCCAGGGACCTCCATGACCTGGTCGTCCAGCGGCTGTTCGCCACCGGGATGATGCTGGAGAGCGCACAGCGCAGGGCGGTCGTCCCCGAGGTGCGGGACGGCGTGAGTACGGCGGTCGACGAGCTGGATGTGACGATCCAGGAGATCCGCACCGCGATCTTCGCCCTTCAGCAGGGCCCCACCGAGGTACCGGCCGGGCTGCGTACCCGGGTGCTGCGGGAGATCAACATGGCGGCCGTGCCACTGGATTTCACGCCCGCGCACCGCTTTATCGGCCCGGTGGACAGCCTGGTCGGCGAGCTGACCAGCAAGAACCTCATCGCGGCCCTGCGGGAGGCGCTGTCCAACGCCTTCCGGCACGCGCAGGCCTCGCGGATCGAGGTCGTCGTCGACGCGGGCGTCGAACTCGCGGACGGACGGCGGGGAGTACGCCTCACGGTCGCCGACGACGGTGTCGGCATCCCGGAGGGCGGTCGGCGCAGCGGCCTGAAGAACCTCAGGCGGCGGGCCGACGAGTTGGGCGGGGACAGCTGGTACGGGCCCGGGATCGGCACGGGCGGGGGTGGGACGACGCTGGTCTGGCAGGCGCCGCTGTGATCCCGTGAGCCCGTACGGCGGAGGCCCCTGTTCGGCGCAGTGCGCCTGGACCGTACGGGGCACGGGTCACCCCGTTGCACGCCTCGTACGGGCGCCGTCGGCGTGGCCGGGCGACGATCCGTAGATGCGCCACCGACACCGCCGCCGCTGTCCGCTCTTCGCCCTGGTGCTCACCACGTTGGGTGCGCTCGCCACGCCCGCGACGGCCGCCGAAGAGTCGGACAGGGCCGCCGAAGAGCCCGGCACCAGCGCCAAGGTGGCGCGGCTGTACAAGGAGGCGGCGAAGGCGACGCAGGAGTACGAGCAGGGCCGCCGGGCCGCCGATCTGCAGCGCGCCGACGCCAAGCGGCTGCGGCGGCTGCTCGACCGGCAGCGGAACGAAGTACGGATGCTGCAGACCGACCTCGGCCGGATCGCCCGCGCCCAGTACCGCAGCGGTGGCGGCATCCCGTACACCGCCCAACTGCTCCTGGCCGCCGACCCCGATGAACTGATGCGCGGTCAGCGAGCCGCCTGGCAGGCCGATCTGGCCGTCGACAACGCGATCGCCAGGACGCAGCGGGCCGCGCGCCGCCTGGACGCCGACGAGCAGAAGGCGAAGGCGGCCTGGCACGCACTGGAGAAGCGCACCGCGCAGCTGGCCGGGCTGAAGCGCGGTATCGAGGCGAAGTTGGACGAGGCGCAGTGGACGCTGCAGGGCGAGGCGGACCGCCAGGTCACGGCGGGTCGCTGCCGTGGCGCCGTACGCCTTGACCAGCCGCCACCGGTCACCGGGCGGAAGTGGGTCGCGCCGGTGGAGACATACGAGCTGTCGGCGGGCTTCGGCGGCACCGGCGCGCGGTGGGCAAACCGGCACACCGGGCAGGACTTCGCGGTGGGCATCGGGGCGCCGGTGCGGGCGGTCGGCGCGGGACGGGTGGTGCGGGTGAAGTGCGGTGCGGGCTTCGGAATGGAGGTCCTGGTGAAGCACTCCGGCGGCTACTACTCGCAGTACGCACATCTGGCGGCGGTCACCGTCGACCAGGGGGAACGGGTGCGTCCGGGGCAGTGGGTCGGGCAGGCGGGCACGACCGGCAACTCGACCGGGCCGCACCTGCACTTCGAGGTGCGGCTCACTCCACAGCTGGGGTCGGGAGTCGATCCGAGGGAGTGGCTGGCCGAGCGGGGAGTCGAGCTCTGAGCCTCAGGCAGTCAGCCAGTCAGCCAGTCAGCCAGCCAGCCAGTCAGCCAGTCAGCCAGTCAGTCGGCCAGCCAGGGCGCCGCGTCCAGGCCTGATCCCCGGGATGGGCCCTAGTTCTGGAGGATCTGCTCGATGATCACCGCGACGCCGTCCTCGTTGTTGGCGACGGTCCTGCCGGAGGCCGCGGCGATCACGTCCGCGTGGGCGTTGCCCATGGCGTACGAGGTGCCCGCCCAGGTCAGCATCTCCACGTCGTTCGGCATGTCGCCGAAGGCCACGACCTCCTCCGGTGGGATGCCGCGCTCGGCGCAGCACAGCGCGAGGGTGCTGGCCTTGGAGACGCCGGATGCGCTGATCTCCAGGAGCGCGGTCGGGCTGGAGCGGGTGACCGACGCGTGGTCGCCGATGGCGGTACGGGCCAGGGCGAGGAACGCGTCCGGGGACAGCTCGGTGTGGTGGGCGAGGATCTTGAGCACCGGCTGGTCGGCGACGTCGGAGTTCTCCGCGAGCAGCTTCTCGGCCGGGGCGATGGTCACGGCGGGGTCGAGGTGCAGCGGTGGGTAGGCGAGCTCGTGGTGTATGCCGCCGGTGCGCTCGATGGCGAACGACGTGCCGGGGGCGGCGGTGCGCAGGATGTCGATGACGCCGAGCGCGGCCGCGCGCTCCAACGGGCGGAGCTTGACGAAGCGGTGCGTGCCGGGGCCGCCGTGCAGATCGACGACGGCCGCGCCGTTCCCGCAGATGGCCAGGCCGTGGCCGTGCACATGGGCGCTGACGACGTCCATCCAGCGGGCCGGGCGCCCCGTCACGAAGAAGACCTCGATCCCGGCCTCTTCGGCGGCGGCGAGCGCGGCGATCGTCCGCTCGGACACCGACTTGTCGTCGTGCAGCAGCGTGCCGTCCAGGTCCGTGGCGATCAGCCGGATCGGGCTGGTGGGGGCCTGAGGGGGTCCGGGGCGGCCGGATTGTTCAGTCACTTCCCTATGGTGCCGCATATGCCCCACAGGCGTGCGGGAGGGCGCACATTTGATGCCGACGGGCTGTGGAGGCGCCGACTCCTCAGCCCGTGCCGTCGCTGACCCAGCGGCTGCCCTCGTCGTCGTACCAGTGGAGCGGCCGTCCCTTCATGCCGCTGGTGCGGAACGAGCGCCCGTCGTCGGTGATCTCGACCGTGCCCGAGCGGCCCTCGCTGCTCCACTCCAGCTCCAGGCGCCAGCGGCAGTCGCAGGCGGCCGTTTCGGCCTTCACCACCAGTTCCTCGGGGTCCGTTGAGGTCACGGTGTACGGGAACGACACCGCGGGGATCTCCCGCTCGGCCTCGCCGTCGAAGCCCGCGACGGACCGGGCACGGGGACGGGGCTGGTCGAGGTCCACGTCGAAGTAGCGGGGGCTGAGGGCTCCGCCGCACCCGGCGGTCGTCTGGTAGAGGTTCCACTTCACGGGCGCCGCGCGGTCGGTGACCCGTACGCGCAGGGCTTCGAGCACCACCGGCTTCTCGGAGGTGCCCTGGAGGTTGATACGGAGCTGGGTGCTGCCTCCGCTCACGGCGTCCAGGGGGTCCATCCAGTCGGCGGTGTCCTGCGGTGGCGGCGGTGCGGGGACCTGGTCCGGATCGCGGTCGGCCAGATAGAAGTGCCCGCACCCGTCCGGCGCGAGATCGGGCTTCACGCTCCAGGTGAACGGCACTTCGGCAGCGGCGGCGGGTGTCTCCCGGCCTTTGGCCGGAGTGGCCCCGGAGGCAGGGGCGGGGCTGGGGCCTGCGCTGGAGCTGGAACTCGGGCTGGAGCCGGGACCTGGGCTGGAGCTGGAACTCTGGCTGGACCTGGAACTCGGGCTGGAGCTGGAACTCGGGCTGGAGCTGGAACCTAGGCTGGAGGCGGAATCCGGGCTGGGGCTGGAACCTGGGCTGGGGCTGGAGCCCGGGCTGGAGGGGGAGCCGGAGGCCGCCAGGGCACCCAGCCCCATCCCTGCGACCGCGATGGCAGCCGCGACGAGCACAGCCCAGCGGCGGTGGCGCGTACGGGACGTGGGGCGTCCGTGTGGGGGTGTGGACGCGGTGGACGGGGTGCCGTCGCCGGGCAACTCCGCCTGCTCCGGTTGTTCCGGCGCCGGGGCAGATTCCGGAGTCTCGGGCTCGGGCGGCAGAGTCTGTTTCACGTGAAACCGATCGCCCCGCGCCTCCTCCGGTACGGCGGACGCGGTACCCGCGGTGGCCGGTGGCCGTCGGACCGCGTCCGCGAGAATCCACAGCCGCTGGAGGTGGAGTCGCTCCTCGGCCGAGGCGCCGCACATCCGTGCCAGCCGCTCGACCGGAGTGAACTGCGCCGGTACCGCCTCGCCCGAGCAGTAGCGGTACAGCGTCGACGCGCTGATGTTCAGCCGTCGCGCGAGGGACCCGTAACTGCGGCCGGAACGCTCCTTGAGCGCGCGCACCTGCTCCGCGAACTCCTCGACCGCGGCTTCCCTCGCTCTGGCCATCCGCCCCGCCCCCGCTCTGTCGCCATTCCGGACCGTGTTCCACCCCACTCACATATGTCCACGTCAACGGGGGTGGAATCGTTCCATCTCGCCGTGCGGAGGCCAATCCATTGTGCCAACTCCCTTCGCTGCCGAGGCTAGTGAGCGTCTTCACCGCAGTCGATCACCTATCGAGGGATGCCGTTATGAACACACTCCGCGCCGCGCTCACCGCCTCCACCGCCGCCTTCGGTCTCGCGCTGGCCGTCGTCCCGCTCAGCACGACCGCCGCGGCCACCGAGACCCCGGAGCCCGCGTTCCTCTCCGCCGACGAGATGCCGCCGTCGTCCACGCCGTGGACGGCCGAACCGGTCGCCGACGGGCTGCCGGAGTTCGGGGTGCTCTGCGCCCCGGATGCCTTCAAGGCCGAGGGCACCAGGCACCGCACCTTCCGCACCGAGCTGGACACCGGCGGCGAGCAGGTCACCACGGTCGCCGCGACCGAGGCCGAGGCCGCCGCGCTTGTCACCACCCTGCGCCGGGCGCTCCTCAGCTGCGGTGACCGCATCGAACGCGAGTACCCCGACTGGGACGCGACCAGCCGCCCGCACGGCAAGCTGCGGGTGGAGGACGGCGCGTACGTCTACAGCCTGGACACCGTGAACCGCGAGGTCGGCAGCAAGGACATCCACCTGATGTCGGTGGGCCGCGACGGACGGACCGTCACCTACGTCAAGTGGGGGCAGCTGGGCTGGCTCAAGGATGCCCCGGTGAACGACTTCAGGTGGACCACGCGTGTCGCGGTGCACAAGCTCTACCGCTGACTGCGTCTCCGTACCGCTGAGTGGCGGGAGCTCAGCGCCCTGCGCTGAGCTCCGAGCCGAGGGGCTGCTCGGCCCCACGTAGGCTCTGTCTCACGAGTCTGCGTCTGAGTACCGTGATCCTGCCCGTACGCCGCTGGCTCGACGGCGGGGGCCGCGCCCAGTGGCAGCGCGCCGAGGAGCTCGGCTTCCACACCGCGTACACGTGGCCGCGCCCAGTGGCAGCGCGCCGAGGAGCTCGGCTTCCACACCGCGTACACGTACGACCATCTGTCCTGGCGCACCTTCCGCGACGGCCCGTGGTTCGGCGTACACGTACGACCATCTGTCCTGGCGCACCTTCCGCGACGGCCCGTGGTTCGGCGTGCTGCCCACCCTGACCGCCGCGGCGGCCGCCACCGAACGGCTGCGGCTCGGGACCCTCGTCACCTCAGTCAAGGCTTTTTCGCCTATCGCGCGCTGATCAGGGCAAATGCGGTCCTGACCTGACCTGACCCGCACCGTGCGGATGATCAGCGCAGCTGCGCGAGTGCCTCGGTCGCGATCTCCTCGAAGGCGGCCTGGTCGGTGGCGAAGTCCGAGTCCGGGATCGGAGCGTGCAGGACGATCTCGGTGAAGCCGAGCTCCGCGTGCTGACCCGCGAAGTCCACGAAGGCATCGAGGGATTCCAGGGGCCGGTTGCGGTCCGGGGTGAAGCCCGTCAGCAGGACCTTGTCCAGCTCAGCGACGTCCCGGCCGATCTCCGCACACGCCGCGGCGAGCTTCTCGATCTGTCCCCGGATCGCGTCGCGCGACTGCTCGGGCGTGCCTGTCTCGAAGAGCTTCGGGTCGCCGGTCGTGACCCACGCCTGCCCGTGCCGGGCCGCGAGCTTCAGACCGCGCGGGCCGGTGGCCGCGACGGCGAAGGGCAGCCTCGGCCGCTGTAGGCACCCGGGGATGTTCCGCGCCTCGGTCGCCGAGTAGAAGGTCCCCTCGTACGTCACCGACTCCTCGGTCAGCAGCCGGTCGAGCAGCGGCAGGAACCCCCCGAACCGGTCGGCACGCTCGCGCGGAGTCCACGGCTCCGTGTCTGCCTTGAGGAGCGTCGTGGCGTCGAAGCCGTTGCCGCCGGCGCCTATGCCGAGTGTGATCCGCCCGCCGGAGATGTCGTCGAGCGAGATGAGTTCCTTGGCGAGCGTCACGGGGTGGCGGAAGTTCGGCGACGTTACGAGCGTTCCCAAACGCAGCCGTTTGGTGGCGGCCGCCGCGGCGGTCAGGGTGGGCACCGCCCCGAACCACGGGCCGTCGCGGAAGGTGCGCCAGGACAGATGGTCGTACGTGTACGCGGTGTGGAAGCCGAGCTCCTCGGCGCGCTGCCACTGGGCGCGGCCGCCGTCGTGCCAGCGGCGTACGGGCAGGATCACGGTGCTCAGGCGCAGACTCATGGCTCAGAGCTTACGGCGATACGCCGACGTCCAGGCTGACACGGTGGGCATCCAGCAAGACGGCCTCTCGGTGCGCACGTCCGCGCCCCATGACATCCCCCGCCCCTCCAGACAGCTCAGGTGGAGTGGGACGGCGGGCCGGTCAAAGCCCGATCATCTGGGCTTTGTTGCCGCACAACCGGGTCATGTCGTCGACGTCTGAGGTGAGGATGGCGACCGGGCCGGGCTGGCGCAGGGCCGCTTCCGCGACGGTGGCGTCGATCGCGTACTTGTGCCCGTGCAGCCCGGCGTCCTTGAGTAGTTGTGCCGCGGCCTTGGCCGCTTCCTCCGTGACCGGCTCCACCTTGACCCGGGAGAGGGCCCATCGCAGCCGGGGCAGGTTCACCCGGGTGTGGCTCACCTCCACGATGGTGTTGGCGCTGACGACGAGATCGGATCCCATCTCGTGGAACACCTGGAACATCGCCAGAATCTTCCGGTCCTGGGCAACCCAGGCTGACAGCCCCTCGCTGTCCAGGACGACGGTCTCGATGTGGCCGCTCACGCGGCGCTCGCGTCGCCCGCGGTGTGCGTCGTACCGAAGATCCGCGCTCGGGCCTCGCTCAGCTCCTCCTCGGTGAACGCCCCGTGCTCGTCTGTGTGGCTGCGCAGGTCGGCTCCGAGGAGCTGGTGCCGGATCTGTCGGGCGACCGCGTCGGCCACGTAGCCGGAGACGTTATCTGTGAGCTTCTTCAGCTCCGCCACCTGGTCGGTGGGGAGCGTCACCGTGATGCGCGTGGTGTCAGCCATGAGAGCGAGCATATCGCGGTATGCGCGTTGCGTGCTCTCTGTTCGTTTCACCGGGCCCAGTGGCGGTATGCCTCGATCCAGGGCGAACCCTCTGGGGCGGGGTCGGGCAGCGGCAGGTCCAGAACGCCGATGTTCTGCCGGACCGCTCCCCGAGCACAGCGGGCGACCACGCGTCCGTCCCTGGTCAGATCGATACCGATCACGTCCACCTCGACGCCGAGAACAGTGGTGGTGAACGGTACGGCGAGGTTCTCCTCGATCATTGTGAAGAGGCCGATGAGCTGCTCCTCCTCGCCGTAGGCGTCCACGGTGGCGTCTTCGATCAGCTTCTCCAGCGTGGCGGGGTCCAAGGGGCTCATGACCTCACCGTAGCGCTGCGCCGTAGAGGCAGAAGCCCCTGCGTTCTGGCTCATTTCCGGCAGTGAAGGCCAGGCCCGAACTTGCCAGTGGATGACAGTGCTTGGTGGAGTTCGGTGGTGGGCGAGCTACGAAGAAGGCCCTCCGAAAGCGGTAAGGCGGTCGGGAGTGGCACGGGTCGTTGCACGAGAGCCGGGTATGGGCATGAGGAGTGCGCCGCCGCTGGCCACGCCGGAGGCAGCCGCCTTCGCGAGGGGGCTACTCGAAGGCGGCTGGGCGGCAATGTTCCTGCCCGGCGAGCCCGCCCGCCTCGGGCGGATGCTGCTGTGGAAACCCGCCGGAGCGGCCGCCGGGAACAGCGTGGCACCTGCAGGCATCGAAACCGAGTCAGTGGAGTTGGTGCTGCCGCACGGCCGCTCGGTCAGGCGGCGCAGGGTGGAGGGTTACGCGCTCCCTGTCGCCGTGGCCGTTGCCGCTCTTACCGGAGCCACGGCGCCGCATCCCTCCGCTGCCGCGTGGCAGACCGCCGCCCGCTTCGCGCTGCGGCTACTCGCCGACGGCCGTCTCCACCCGGGCCTCACCCCCGCCGGCTACGACAGTTGGCAGGCGGGCCCCTTCACCGCCGCTCAGCGTCAGGCGCTGGACACCCTGGCCGCGAACTTTCCGCCCCACGCCCACTGCCTGCCCGAGCCCGGACCACCCCCGCTGCGGATCGCCGAACCGGCCGCACTGGTAGGCCAGTTCTGCGACGCGGTCGCTGACGATCTGGTCCGTACTCCGGCCGCTCCGCTCGCCATGGGAGCGCTGCCGTACGCCTGGCGGGAGGCGCGGGCCGTACCCGTCCTGCGCGAGTGGGCCGAGGAGACCGCCGCCGCGTTCGCCGCCGAGGTCGGCGTCTCGCTGCGTGTCGACGTTCCCGAGGGGCGGCGCCGACAGTTCCGGGCCAGCCTGCAGCTGCACACCGCGGCGGACCCGGCGCTCGTCATCGAGGCCAGCCGACTGTGGAGCGAGCCGACCGAGACGGCGCGGCTGCTCGGCCCGCGTGCCGAGACCGAGACGCTGCTCGCACTGCGCCGCGGCGCCCGCGTCTGGCCCCCTCTCGCACGTCTACTCAAGGACGCCACGCCCGATCAGCTCCGGCTGACCGACGACGAAGCCTTCGACCTGCTGGGGGACGCCACCGACACGTTGCGCGCGGCCGGTATCGACGTGCACTGGCCGCGCGAACTGGTCAAGGCGCTCACCGCGACCGCTCAGATCGAGCAGCGCACCGCCCCCGGGTCCGCCGTGGGCGGCCTCCTCGACACCGATGCCCTGCTCGACTTCCGCTGGCGGATCTCACTCGGCGGTGAGCCGCTCACCGAGGCTGAGCTGGACGCCCTCGCCGAGGCACGCCGCCCCCTGGTCCGGCTGCGCGA
The DNA here is from genome assembly GCF_046540415.1 of Streptomyces sp. E11-3. Lineage (NCBI taxonomy): Bacteria > Bacillati > Actinomycetota > Actinomycetes > Kitasatosporales > Streptomycetaceae > Streptomyces > Streptomyces sp. E11-3. Next base: position 3,863,741 of record NZ_JAZGRL010000001.1, read on the forward strand.
CCAATGGGTGGTCGCCGACCCGAAGCTGGTGGCCCGCGCCAAGCGACGCCGGATGGAACCGCCGACGCCGACCCGTTCGTACTCTTCGCGCTGCGCGGGCGCGGCCGCGAGGAGGTCTTCGCCCAGCTGCGCGCCCGCCGTACGGCACCCCGGCAGACCGCCGCTCCACCCGCCCCGACCGGTATTCCGGCCGCCGCCGCGTACTGCCGCTGGGCCGAGCACGCCCCTCTGCTGCCCGAACTCCCGGAACCAGCCGCCCACACAGCCGCGCTGCCCGTGGCCCCACCACCCGGCACCGGCCTGGCCACCCCGGACCTGGAGCACCTCATGGCCGACGTTGCGACACGCGCCGCGCGGATTTTCGCGGGCGACACCACCAGCCTGCACCTGTCCCAGCACCAGGACGCGGTCCGCATCGCCGCGAGCAGTCCCGGACCCGAGTGGTTCCACCACCTGATCCAGAACACCGGTACCAAACCGACCGCGTTCGCCCGTCTCACCCGCGCCTGGCGCCACGGCGGCCCCACCGCCATCACCGTCGCCGAACAGGCCCACACCCCCGACCCGACGATGATGACGGCCGCCCGTACCGCCCTGGCCGAGGCCCTCGCCGATATGACCGCCGCGCCCGCCCCTCTCCGGGCCTGGCGCAACCGCCTCACTCTCACCAACCACGGCATCCAACTTCGCCTGGGCCCCGACACCCGCTGGTACCCCTACCTCAGGGAGGACGACGGCGAATGGTGGCCCGCCGCACCGGCCGACACCGACCCGGTCGCCGCGCTCACCTCCGTCTGGCAGCAGAACGGGGAGTAACGCGTACGCGGGCCCCGCCAACCGGCTGCCTCGGCCCGCAAGTTCACGTCGCCCAACTTCCGGCATCCGGTGACGCTCGCCAAGGAGCTGATCTCGCTGGACGACATCTCCGGCGGGCGGGTCACCCTGGGCATAGGCGCCGGTGGCAACGGCTTCGACGCGACCGCGCTGGGCCAGGAGGCGTGGACCCCGCGCGAGCGCGCCGACAGGTTCGGGGAGTTCGTCCCGCTCCTTGACCGGCTGCTGACCGAGGACGCGGTCACCCACCAGGGGACCCACTACTCCGCTGACGAGGCCCGCAATATCCCCGGCTGCGTCCAGCGGCCCCGGCTGCCCTTCGCCGTCGCCGCGACCGGGCCGCGCGGGCTGAAGCTCGCGGCCAGGCACGGGCAGGCGTGGGTGACCACGGGCGACCCGAAGCTTTTCGAGACAGGCACCCCGGGGCAGTCGCGGGACGCGATTCGCGGGCAGTTCGAGAAGCTCGGCAAGGCGTGCGTGGACATCGGCCGGGACGTGGCCGAGCTGGACAAGATCCTGCTCACCGGGTTCACACCGGACCGCGGACGTCCGATGGAGTCGCTGGACGCGTTCGTCGACTTCGCGGGCAAGCACCGAGAGCTGGGCTTCACGGAGATCGCCATCCGCGCGCCGATCCCGGACTCGGACTTCGCCGCCGACCAGGCGGTCTTCGAGCGGATCGCCACGGAGGCCCTGGCCCAACTCGGCTGAGCCCTCGTGATCCGCCGCCGCGGGCCCACGGAGATCGGGGAGCCCCCCTAGCGGACCTTGCTGCTCAGCCAGGGGGTGAGGCCGACGCCGTGGGTTATCTCCTTGTACGTACGGTCGCCGGGCAGCGGCACCACGAGGCGCCAGCCGGGCGGGAAGAACCGGCCTTTGACGTAGGCGAGGCCGCCGTACACCGAGTGCAGGAAGGGGGGTACGTCGTCGCGTGGCAGGTCGTGGAACTCCACGTTGTCGACGGTGATCTTGGCGTCGCCCTCGGGGAAGACCCGCACCTCGATCGCCGGGGTGCCGCTGAGTTCCAGATGCGCCTCGTGCGGCAGCGAGCCGTCAGGGTCGGTGGTGACGGTGATGCCCGCGGCGGTACGGCGCGAGGTCTGGTCGGCGCCTATGTCATGAGTGGCGTGACACTCGCGGTCGTACTGCGCGGCGATCTCGCGTACGGCCTGGACGACGGCTTCGGTGCTTCCCAGTTGTTCCATGCGCCCTATTTTGCCGTGCGCAGATAGCTCGCGGGGACGGCGGCGGTGAGCCAGACGCCGTTGTCGCTGACCCGGAACTCGTGGCCGTCGCGGTGCATGGCTCCGGCGTCCACGGACAGGACGACGGGACGGCCGCGGCGGGCGCCGACACGGGTCGCGGTCTCGCGGTCGGCCGCGACGAGCGTGTCGATGTCGACCCAGCCATGCATGATCCACAGGCAACACTGGTTTTCCACAGGCGAGTTGGTGAAGCTGTGGACAAGTGGCGGCCCGATTAGTGGGGTTCGCCAACATCCGGGGAGCTCAGGGGGTTTGCGGCAAGGGCGTCCAACGCCCTGGACTGCACCTCGCGTTCCGCCGCCACCGCGATGAACTCCGCGGCGTTGTCCTGCCCAACAAGCCTGTGCACAGCCTGAACCGTATGGGCTGGAAGGGATACGGAGACGTCGCCGCTCGGCTCGGGTGCCGGCTTCGCGGCGCCGAGGTGGTGCTGGAGGTGGCGGGTGGCGAACGTCCGCATCGCGCGGGCGAGTTCGGCGTCCACGGACTGCTGGGCGAGTGGCCGCAGCCGGCGTACCAGGACAGCCGCCTCGGCCGCGTCGGCGTCGGTCGGCGGGGTGTGGCCCAGATAGCGGGCGAAGACATGCTCGGTGGTGAACTCCAGGAAACGGGAGGCGATGTGCTCGACCTGGCCGCGCAACTCCCGCAGATGCGCGGCGATCGCGGCCAGCGGCACCCCCGCCTCGTGCAACTCGGCGGCCACCGCCAGCTCCTGAGGGCTCGGCACCAGGAACTCGTCGTCCCGGCCGGGGATGCGCTCCAGGACGCCGAGGGCGATGGCCTCCTCGACCGCCGCGTCGTTCGGCCGGCCGCCGAACCTGGCGTCCAGCTCGGCGCGGGTGATGCGGTCGGCCTCCTCGTCGGTCCACGGCCCGTCCACCTCGGCGACCAGGCCCAGTACGCCGCCGAGACCGCGACCCGAGTCCCAGGCCTCGAGCAGCTCCTTGATGGAGGCCAGGGTGTAGCCGCGGTCGAGCAGATCGGCGATCTGCCGCAGCCGGGCCAGATGGGTGTCCCCGTACACGTTCGACCGGCCGCGCCGCTCCGGGCGGGGGAGCAGACCGCGGTCCTGGTAGGCCCGGATCGTACGGACCGTGGCACCGCTGTGGTGCGCCAGGTCCTCGATCCGGTACTCGGCCCGGTGCCCGGCGGCAGACTGCTCGTCCACGCTCCCCACCCCTCTCACCCTGCGGCGCGTCTCACGCGATGGCCGCTCTGCCGACGGCTCCCGCCGCGGCCCGCGCCGCCGGCGAGGTCGCCAGATACTCGACGGCCCGGCGCAGCGAGCCTTCCTGCGAGGGATGGTACGACCGCCGCAGATAGCGGGGAACGGCCGCACCGATCTCCCGCCAGGTGGGGAGCAGCCCGCGGCGTACGGCGCGGTTGTGCTCGCGCAGCGAGTAGCGCAGCCGCCCGGCGAGCCGGGGGTCGTGCCGGATGAGATACGCGGCGCCCCAGACCCAGAGGTACAGCATCACCGGCGCGGTGACTGCCATCCCGCAAACCCGCCGCGCATAGCGGGGCAGCCCCGCGCCGCCGCAGTGCTGGTACATGTCGAAGGCGACCGCGCGGTGCTCGACCTCCTCCGCGCCGTGCCAGCGCAGCAGATCCAGCATGACCTCGTCCGCGCCGGTCTCGTCCAGCGCGCCGGCCCGCAGCACCCAGTCGCCCAGGACGGCCGTGAACTGCTCGATCGCGGCGATCACCGCGAGCCGGAAGCGCAGCCACTCCTGCGTCGGTACCGGCGCGCCGAGCGGCGGCTGCTCGCCGAGGAGCTTCTCGAAGAGGAAGTCGACGTACCGGGTGTACGGGCGGGTGTCGAGGTGCTGCGCCGCCAGGTGGTCCAGCACATGGGCGTGCTGCACGCTGTGGGTGGCCTCCTGGCCCATGAAGCCCTTGACGTCCCGCAGCAGCTCCGGGTCGTCGACCAGCGGCAGGCCCTCCTTGAAGACCTTGACGAACCACCGCTCCCCCGCGGGCAGCAGCAGGTGCAGCACATTGATGACATGGGTGGCGGTGGGCTCGCCGGGTATCCAGTGCAGCGGCGTCCGCTCCCAGTCGAAGGAGACCCGGCGCGGGACGATCGCATAGTGCGCTTCCGGCGGACAGTGTCCTTCCGTGCTCACAACGGCGGCTCCAATCGGGCGATCGCGCGCAGCGTCCTGGGCGTGAAGCGGGACATCAGATAGGCGCCGCGCGACTCGGGGGTGACCGGGACCACGGCCTGGTTCTTCACCACCGCGTCGAGGACCGCGTCCGCGACCTTCTCCGGGGGGTAGTTGCGCAGCCCGTACAGCCGGGATGACTTCTTCTGGCGGCGCTGCTCCTCCGCCGCGTCGACCCCGGCGAAGCGGGCGGTCGCGGTGATGTTGGTGTTGACGAAGCCGGGGCAGATCGCGGAGACCCCGATGTCCTGGCCCGCCAGCTCGGCGCGCAGGCACTCGCTGAGCATCAGCACCGCCGCCTTCGACGTGGAGTACGCGGGCAACGCCCGGGACGGCTGATAGGCGGCCGCCGACGCGGTGTTGACGATATGGCCGCCCTGGCCGCGGTCCGCCATCTGCTTGCCGAATATCCGGCAGCCGTGGATGACGCCCCAGAGGTTGACGTCCAGGACCTTCTTCCAGTCGTCCGCGGTGGTGTCGAAGAAGGAGCCGGAGAGCCCGATCCCGGCGTTGTTCACCAGGACGTCCAGCACGCCGTACTCCGTGGCGACCTTCTCGGCGAGCTTCTCCATGGCCTGCTCGTCGCTGACGTCCACCGTCTCGGCCCAGGCGTCGGGAGCGCCGATCAGCCGCGACAGCTCCGCCGTACGGGCCGCGCCTTCGGCGTCCCGGTCCACGGCCACCACCCTGGCCCCCGCCTCGGCGAACGCGAACGCGGTGGCTCGCCCTATCCCGCTGGCCGCTCCGGTGACCAGTACCAGCTGGCCGCCGAACCGGTCCGCGTGCCGTCCGGTGGCCGCCGTGCTCCGCGCCGCCACCGCGGCCCCCTTCACCGAGGTCAGTCCGAGGTCTTCCTGTGTGTGCACGAAGTCCGTGATCCAGGCGGCCAGTTGGTCCGGGCGGGTACGCGGCACCCAGTGCTTGGCCGGCAGCACCCTGCGGGTCAGCTGGGGCGCCCAGAGCTCCAGCTCCTCGTACAGCTTCGGGGACAGGAACATGTCGCCGGTCGGGGTGATCAGCTGCACGGGCGCGTGGGCGTACGCGTCGGCGCGCGGCCTGCGCAGCCGGGCGCGGATGTTGTCCCGGTAGAGCCAGGCGCCGTGCGCGGCGTCCGACGGCAGCGACGACGTCGGGTAGTCACCGGCCGGGACCTTCTCCACGCGCTGCAGGATCTTCGGCCACCGGCTGCCGAGCGGGCCACGCCAGGCCAGCTCCGGCAGCACCGGGGTGTGCAGCAGGTACACGTACCAGGACTTGGCGCCCTGGCCGAGCAGTTGGCCGACCCGGCGCGGAGTCGGCCGCGCCATCCGCTTCTTGATCCAGTGCCCGAAGTGGTCGAGGGACGGACCCGACATCGAGGTGAAGGACGCGATCCGGCCCTCGGTGCGCCGGACCGTGACGAACTCCCAGGACTGCACCGAGCCCCAGTCGTGCCCCACCAGATGCACCGGCCGGTCCGGGCTGACCGCGTCCGCGACCGCCAGGAAGTCGTCCGTCAGCTTCTCCAGGGTGAAACCGCCGCGCAGCGGGGTCGGCGCCGTCGACCTGCCGTGGCCCCGTACGTCGTACAGCACCACATGGAAGTGCTCGGCCAGCTGCTGGGCGACCTCGGACCAGACCTCCTTGGAGTCCGGATAGCCGTGCACCAGCAGGACCGTCGGCTGCGCCGTGTCCCCCAGCTCGGCGACGCACAGCTCCACGCCGCCCGTACGGACCCAGCGCTCCCGCGCCCCCCGCAGACCGTCCATGCTCATGCCGCGTCCTCCGCCCAGCGCCGCACATGCGGCAGATCGTCGTCCAGCCAGAACGCGCTCTCCTCAGGATTACGCGAGTCGGTGACCACCAGGAGCTCCTCGAACTTCGCGCCCGTACCCCGGAATCCGAGGTGCGGTTCGACCGCCCACAGGCCCGGCTGGGGTGGGTGGTCGGAGAACCTGTACGGACTCCACAGCGGCGACCAGCCGTCGCGGTGGCCGTGGATCGCGTCCCCCGCCAGGCCCTTGAGCGCCTGGGTGCCGAACCCGAAGACGGTCGGCGACCAGCGGCGCTCCCTGATCCGGTCGACCTTGTGCGCGATGACCCCAAAGGGGTAGGCGCGGTGCCGGTTGGCATAGCCCTGGCGGACCATCAGCCGGTCCACGTTCTCGTAGATCTCCCGCAGCGGCCGCCGCTCGCGGACCTCGCGCAGGATCAGCTCGCGGTGGGCCTGGAGGTCCGCGAGGAGTTTGTTGTGTACGGGATTGAGGCCCAGGCACCCCGAGTACCCGATGTCCGAGGTGTAGCCCCGGTAGACCGGGGCCATGTCGAGGATGAAGGGCATCCCCGGCTCCAGCTTCCGGTTGGTCGGGAAGAACTGCAGCGGCACCTTGAAGCCCACGAAGGCCGTACGGTCCCCGAACCAGGCGAACGGCAGATGGAACCAGTCGCGCACCCCGCGCTCACGCAGCCACTCGCGCTGCATCCGCGCCGCCTCGCGCTCGGTCACCCCCGGCCTGAGCTGCGCCGCGACCGCTTCCGCGCACTCGTATGCCAGGGTCTGCACTTCCCTGAACCCCCGCAGCTCCGCGCTGAGTTCAGACATCACTGCTGAGGCCATGCCACCGGTCCGTCCCGTGTGCGGTACGTGCTCGTAACTTGACACTGATGAATGTGACAATGCTCAGCGGCTGCGTCAAGAGGCCTGTCGCAGACCTGTGGAAAACCCCGCTGCCCGGAACTGTGCGCGCCTGCCCCTGTCAACCGTGCGCGCCTGCCCCTGTCAACCGTGCGCGCCTGCCCCTGACACACGGGCACAGGCCTTTGGGATGACCCCTACGGGCGCGTACGCCCGAAGTCGGAGACCGAAGCAGCCGCCTGGTCTGACGCCTGGTGTGGCCCGCGCCACTACCTTCGAAAACGTGACTGTGATCGCGACCGAAAGCCTGAGCAAGCGGTTCCCCCGGGTGACCGCTCTTGACCGGCTCTCCGTGGATATCGGCCCCGGTGTGACCGGACTCGTCGGTGCCAACGGGGCCGGCAAGTCCACGCTGATCAAGATCCTTCTTGGTCTGTCCCCGGCGACCGAAGGCCGTGCCCACGTGCTCGGCCTGGACGTCGCCACCCAGGGCGGTGACATCCGCGAGAAGGTCGGCTACATGCCGGAGCACGACTGCCTGCCGCCCGATGTCTCGGCCACCGAGTTCGTCGTCCACATGGCCCGGATGTCCGGACTGCCGCCCACCGCGGCGCGCGAACGGACCGCCGACACCCTGCGCCATGTCGGCCTCTACGAAGAGCGGTACCGCCCCATCGGCGGCTACTCGACCGGTATGAAGCAGCGGGTCAAGCTGGCCCAGGCGCTGGTCCACGACCCCGAGCTGGTCTTCCTGGACGAGCCCACCAACGGCCTCGACCCGGTCGGCCGGGACGACATGCTCGACCTGATCCGCCGCGTCCACACCGACTTCGGCATCTCGGTCCTGGTCACCTCGCACCTGCTCGGCGAGCTGGAGCGCACCTGCGACCACGTGGTCGTCATCGACGGCGGCTCCCTGCTGCGGTCCAGCTCCACCAGCGACTTCACCCAGACCATGGGCACCCTGGCGATCGAGGTCACCGACACCGACGCCCACCCGGACGGCAGCCGCGCGGTACGCGAGGCACTCGCCGCCGCGGGCGTCACACTCCACGCGCGCGTGGAGGACGGTCTGCCCGGCGCCGGGCACATCCTGCTGATCGAGGCCACCGGCGAGCAGACGTACGACATCGTGCGCGACACCGTCGCGGACCTCGGCCTCGGACTCGTCCGCATGGAACAGCGCCGCCACCACATCGCGGAGGTCTTCCACTCAGAGGCGGATGCCGCGGACGCGGCAGCCCCGGCGACGGCGACGCAGGCCCCAGAGGGACAGGTCCAGGCACCGGAGGTACAGGTCCGATGAGCACCGAGACCACCCAGATCCACAACATCGGCTACCGCAAGTACGACGGCCAGCGCCTGGGCCGCGCGTACGCCCGCAGGTCCCTCTACTCGCAGTCCCTGCGCGGCGCCTACGGCCTTGGCCGCAGCGCCAAGTCCAAGGTGCTGCCGATGCTGCTCCTGGCCGTGATGTGCCTGCCCGCGGCGATCATCGTCGCGGTCGCCGTCGCCACCGACCTCAACGACCTGCCGCTCGACTACACGCGCTACGCGATCTACCTGCAGGCCGTCATCGCGCTCTTCCTGGCCGCCCAGGCGCCGCAGTCGGTCTCCCGCGACCTGCGCTTCAAGTCCGTACCGCTGTACTTCTCGCGCCCGATCGAGCGGATCGACTACGTACTCGCCAAGTACGCGGCGATGGCCTCGGCCCTCTTCGCGCTGACCGCCGCACCCGTCGCCATCCTCTACATCGGATCACTGCTCGCCAAGATGGACTTCACCGACCAGACCAAGGGCTTCGCACAGGGCCTGCTCTCCGTCGGCCTGCTCTCGCTGCTCTTCGCCGGCCTCGGGCTGGTGATGGCCGCGCTGACCCCGCGCCGCGGCTTCGGCGTCGCCGCCGTGATCGCCGTCATGACCGTCTCCTACGGCGCGGTGTCCACCGTGCAGGCCATCGCCTGGGAGCAGGGCTCCACCGGCGCGGTCTCCTGGCTCGGGCTGTTCTCGCCCGTCACGCTGATCGACGGTGTGCAGACCGCGTTCCTCGGCGCCGCGTCCGCCTTCCCCGGAGGGGAAGGACCGAGCACCGGAACGGGCGTCGTCTACCTGCTGGTCGTCCTCGCACTCGTCGCGGGCTCGTACGGAGCCCTGATGCGCCGCTACCGAAAGGTCGGGCTGTGACAACCCTCAACATCGACCACGCATCCCGCTGGTTCGGAAATGTCGTAGCCGTAAACGACATCCAGATGACGATCGGCCCGGGCGTCACCGGCCTGCTCGGCCCCAACGGTGCCGGCAAGTCCACCCTGATCAACATGATGGGCGGCTTCCTCGCCCCCTCCACCGGCACGGTCACCCTCGACGGCAAGACGATCTGGCGCAACGAACAGATCTACCGCGAGATCGGCATCGTCCCCGAACGCGAGGCGATGTACGACTTCCTCACCGGCAAGGAGTTCGTCCTCGCCAACGCCGAACTGCACGGTCTCGGCAAGAAGGCCGCCCAACAGGCGCTCGCCACGGTCGAGATGGAGTACGCCGAGGACCGCAAGATCTCCACGTACAGCAAGGGCATGCGGCAGCGCGTGAAGATGGCGTCCGCACTGGTCCACGACCCGTCCGTGCTGCTGCTCGACGAGCCCTTCAACGGCATGGACCCGCGCCAGCGCATGCACCTGATGGACCTGCTGCGCCGGATGGGCGCCGACGGCCGCACCGTGCTGTTCTCCTCGCACATCCTGGAGGAGGTCGAGCAACTCGCCTCGCACATCGAGGTGATCGTGGCCGGACGGCACGCGGCCAGCGGCGACTTCCGCCGTATCCGCCGCCTGATGACCGACCGCCCGCACCGCTATCTGGTGCGCTCCAGCGACGACCGCGCGCTGGCCGCCGCACTGATCGCGGACCCGTCGACGGCGGGCATCGAGGTGGACCTGGCCGAGGGCGCGCTGCGCGTACAGGCCGTGGACTTCGGGCGGTTCACCGAGCTGCTCCCGAAGGTCGCCAAGGAGCACCACATCAGACTGCTCACGGTCTCGCCGTCCGACGAGTCCCTTGAGTCGGTCTTCTCCTACCTCGTCGCGGCCTGAAGGGAGCTTGACGAAAATGTACGACCCCACGGTCGCCCGGCTCACCTACCGGGCCCTGCTCGGCCGCCGCCGGGCCCTGATCCTGTTCCTGCTGCCCGCCCTGCTGCTGGTGATCGCCGGTGCGGTACGCGGCTTCAGCGGCGCCGACGACCAGATCGCCGCCGATGTGCTCGGCGGGTTCGCGCTCGCCACGATGGTGCCGCTGATCGGCGTCATCGCGGGCACCGGCGCGATCGGTCCGGAGATCGACGACGGCTCGGTGGTGTATCTGCTGGCCAAGCCCATCAAGCGGCCGACGATCATCCTCACCAAGCTGACTGTCGCGATCGCCGTGACCATGGCCTTCTCGGCGATCCCCACCTTCATCGCCGGAATGATCCTGAACGGCAACGGCCAGCAGATCGCGGTGGCCTACACCGTCGCCGCGCTGGTCGCCTCGATCGCGTACGCCGCGGTCTTCCTGCTCCTGGGCACCGTCAGCAGGCACGCGGTGGTCATCGGGCTGGTCTACGCACTGGTCTGGGAGACGCTGTTCGGCTCGCTGATCGAGGGCGCCAAGACCCTCAGCGTCCAGCAGTGGTCCCTGGCCCTCGCCGAGAAGGTCGCGGGCGGCCAGCTGGTCAGCTCCGCCGTCGCCCTCCCGACCGCCGCGATCCTGCTGGCCGCGGTCACGGTCGCCGCGACCTGGTACGCGGGCCAGAAGCTGCGCACGCTGACGCTGGCGGGCGAGGAGTGACCCGCTGAGCGGTCCGCACCCCGAGGTGGGACGAGGCCCTGCGGCCTAGGGCGTGTGTCGGAGGTCCCTCCTGCCCCGCGACGCCTGGCACGCACTCTCGCCGCACCGGGCACAGGCCCAAGTACATCCAGTACGAGGGCCAGCGCCCGGCACGCCGAGAGCACGCACCAGACGCCGCAGGGCCCGCCCTCCGGGCGGACGGAGGGACTTCCGACACACGCCCTAGTCCCACCTCGGCCGCATCTGGTCCCTTGTCCCGATACCCGGGCCGCGTACGGCGCCTAGCGTCGTTCCCATGCGTATCGGAATCCTTGGAACAGGCAATGTAGGCAAGGCAGTTGCGGCGGGAGCGGCCGCGGCGGGCCACGAGGTGGTCTTCGGGTCACGCGACCCGGAGACCACCGGGCGGGACCTGGAGCTGCCGGTGGTCCCGGTGGCCGACGCGGCGGCGCACGGCGAGATCGTCGTCAACGCCACGGGAGGCAACGCCTCGCTCGACCTGCTGCCCACCGTACGGACCCAGCTGGCCGGAAAGGTCCTCCTGGACATCGCCATCGACCTCACCCCGGACCTGGGGCTCTCCCATCTCGACGCCAGCCTCGGCGAGCAGCTTCAGCGGGCGCTTCCGCGGACCCGGGTCGTCAAGACGCTCTGCACCATGGACAGCGTGGTGATGGCCCACCCCGAGAAGACCCTGAGCGGCCCCAGCACGGTCTTCCTCTCCGGCGACGACGCGGCGGCCAAGGCACAGGTCGCCGGGCTGCTCGAAGACCTCGGCTGGCCGCCCGAGGCCCGGCTCGACCTGGGCGGCATCGCCACCGCGCGGGGCCAGGAGCACCTGGCCCTGATGTTCATCGCCGTCGCGGGCGCTCTCGGCGACCACGTCTTCAACCTGCGGCTGGTCACTCCGACCCGCTGAGACGACAGCGGCGCGGCTCCTGGAGCGGGCCTTAGAGCAGCTGCTCCAGGACCCGCGCGATGCCGTCGTCCTCGTTGGACGTCGTCACCTCGTCGGCCACCGCCTTCAGTTCGGCGTGGGCGTTGGCCATGGCCACGCCGCAGGCCGCCCAGCCGAACATCGGGATGTCGTTGGGCATATCGCCGAACGCGATCGTGTCCGCGGCCTTGAGGCCGAGCCGCCGTGCGGCCAGCGACAGCCCGGTGGCCTTGGAGAGGCCCAGCGGGAGCAGTTCGACGATGCCCGCACCGGCCATCGTCACGCCCACCAGGTCCCCGGCGACCTGCCGCGCGACCGAGGCCAGTTCGTCGTCGGTCAGGCCGGGGTGCTGGAGGTAGACCTTGTTCACCGGTGCCGACCACAGCTCGGCGGTCTCGGTGAGCTCCACCACCGGCAGCGGGCCTTCCTGCACCCGGTAGCCGGGGCCGACCAGCACCTCGCCCGCCAGGCCGTCGCGGCTCGCGGCCAGGGCCAGCGGGCCGACCTCGGCCTCGATCTTCGACACGGCGAGCCCGGCCAGCTGGCGGTCCAGGGTCACCGAGGTCAGCAGCCGGTGCTCCCCCGCGTGGTAGAGCTGCGCGCCCTGGCCGCACACCGCGAGCCCCTCGTAGCCGAGGTCGTCGAGGATGTGCCGGGTCCAGGGCACCGCCCGGCCGGTCACGACGATATGCGCCGCGCCCGCCGCACAGGCGGCGGTCAGCGCGTCACGGGTGCGCGGCGAGACCGTCTCGTCGGAGCGCAGCAGCGTCCCGTCCAGGTCGGTCGCGACCAGCTTGTACGGGAACGGGGAGCTCCCGGCGGCCTCGGCGGCCTCGGCGGGGAGCGTCACTTGGCGACCGGCTCAAGCAGCTCGCGCCCGCCCAGGTAGGGACGGAGCACCTCGGGTACCCGTACCGACCCGTCGGGCAGCTGGTGGTTCTCCAGGATGGCCACGATCGTGCGCGGTACGGCGCACAGCGTGCCGTTCAGCGTGGCGAGCGGCCGGGCCTTCTTGCCGTCGCGCATCCGCACCGACAGCCGACGTGCCTGGAACTCATTGCAGTTCGACGCGGAGGTCAGCTCGCGGTATTTGCCCTGCGTCGGAATCCAGGCCTCGCAGTCGTACTTCCGCGAGGCCGAGGAGCCCAGGTCACCGCTGGCGACGTCGATCACCTGGAAGGCCAGCCCGAGGCTGGTCAGCCACTGCTTCTCCCACTCGAGGAGGCGCAGGTGCTCGGCCTCCGCGTCCTCCGGTGCGACGTACGAGAACATCTCGACCTTGTCGAACTGGTGCACACGGATGATGCCCCGGGTGTCCTTGCCGTGCGAGCCCGCCTCGCGGCGGAAGCAGGGCGAGAAGCCGGCGTACCGCAGCGGCAGCTTGTCGGCCTCGATGATCTCGTCCATGTGGTACGCCGCGAGCGGTACCTCGGAGGTGCCGACCAGGTAGAGGTCGTCCTTGTCGAGGTGGTAGACGTCCTCGGCGGCCTGGCCGAGGAAGCCGGTGCCCTCCATGGCGCGCGGGCGGACCAGCGCCGGGGTCAGCATCGGGATGAAACCGGCCTCGGTGGCCTGCGCGATCGCGGCGTTCACCAGGGCGAGCTCAAGGAGCGCGCCGATGCCCGTCAGGTAGTAGAAGCGCGAGCCCGACACCTTGGCGCCGCGCTCGACGTCGATGGCGCCCAGCGCCTCGCCGAGCTCCAGGTGGTCCTTGGGCGTGAAGCCCTCGGCACCGAAGTCGCGGATGGTGCCGTGCGTCTCCAGGACGGTGAAGTCCTCCTCGCCGCCGACCGGGACGTCCGGGTGGACGAGGTTGCCGAGCCGGCTCAGCAGCCGCTTGGTCTCTTCCTCGGCCTCGTCCTGCGCGGCGCTGGCGGCCTTGACGGCGGCGGAGAGCTCACCGGCCTTCTTCAGGAGCTCGGTCTTCTCGTCCCCGGTGGCCTTGGGGACGAGCTTGCCGAGCGCCTTCTGCTCGGCGCGGAGCTCGTCGAAGCTGACGCCGGACGACCTGCGCCGCTCGTCGGCGGAGAGCAGGGCGTCGACCAGGGCGACGTCCTCTCCACGGGCGCGCTGCGAGGCGCGGACACGGTCGGGGTCCTCACGGAGCTGGCGAAGGTCAATCACCCCTCAAGGCTACCGGTGTGGGGTTCCGACCTTCGACTCGATATTCCCCTGCGTGGCGTTATGTCCTAATTGAGGGGGTTGGTGAGGCTGTTGATTTCCTCGCGACGTGATCGTTCGGGGTCGTCAATAAAAGGGGGCACCATTCCCTGAATCGGGGCAGAGCGGATGCGGCCTCTTGACCGATTCTCCTTGCCCGTGGCGGGAGTTGGTGACCCCGTGGCGGCCTCTTGTCCACAGAAACGCACAGCCCGGGAAAGTTATCCACAGGCTGTGTTCAAGATCTGTGGATTCCCGATCCCTGTCCTGACCGGGGGGAATGCGAGCCGAAGGATTCCCGCTTCAAACCCGACTCACACCCACTTTCGAGTGGAAATCACCCACCCCAAAGAGTTGATCAAAGGAATTGGGGTGACGAACGGCGACCTGTGCCCCTGTGGGGGTAGTCGTGGCCTCTAGGGCGATTTGTCGACTACGCCCGACTCGGCTGTCGACTTATCCCCAGGTCGAGAACCGAACCTGTGGATAACTTTCGGCACCTGTGAAAGACGGTCGTCAGAAGCGACCGTCCTGGCAGCGCGTCAGCCAGTCCGACGCCTCCAGGAACTCACGGTCCGACGTCCCAGGCCGCAGCGGTCGCACATCCCCGCGCGAGACCCCGGCCCGCGGATACGACCCCAGGAACCGGACCTGGGGACAGATCCGCTTGAGCCCCATCAGCGCCTCGCCGACCCTGCGGTCCGTGATGTGCCCCTCGGCGTCCACCGAGAAGCAGTACGTACCGATGCCCTCGCCCGTCGGCCGCGACTCGAGGCGCACCAGGTTGACCCCGCGCACCGCGAACTCCTGCAGCAGTTCGAGCAGCGCACCGGGGTGGTCGTCACCCAGCCAGATGACCACCGAGGTACGGTCGGCCCCGGTCGGCGCCGCGGGCCGCGCGGGACGGCCGACCAGCACAAAGCGGGTCGCGGCCTTCTGCGCGTCGTGGATGTCGGTGACCAGCGCCTCAAGGCCGTACGTCGCCGCCGCGAACTCACCCGCGAAGGCGGCGTCGAACTTCCCCTCCTGCACAAGGCGCGCACCGTCCGCGTTGGACGCGGAGGACTCCCACAGCGCGTCCGGCAGGTTCGCCGCCAGCCAGTTGCGCACCTGCGGCTGGGCGACCGGGTGGCCGGTGACCGTCTTGATGTCGGACAGCGAGGTACCCGGGCGTACCAGCAGCGCGAAGGCGATCGGCAGCACCACCTCGCGGTAGATCATCAGCGGCTCACCGGTGGCGAGCTGGTCGAGGGTCGTGGTGACGCCGCCCTCCACCGAGTTCTCGATGGGGACGAGGGCGGCGGCGGCCTCGCCGTTCCGCACCGCGTCCAGGGCCGCGGGCACGGACACCATCGGGACGAGCTCGCGGGTGGCCGCCTCCGGGAGCGTACGCAGCGCGGCTTCGGTGAAGGTGCCTTCAGGGCCGAGATAGGTGTAGCGCGTAGCCGACATACGGTCACCCTAATGGGCTCCGCGCGCTCCAGGCCCGGAGTGCCGTCTCACGACTCGGACACCCCGGCTCAGCACACGGGCGGGCCGCTCACGACTCGAACAACCGTTGCCCCACGTACTCCCCGCGCCGCGCCCCGCCGGGCACCGCGAACAGCCCGCTCGACTCGTGCCGGATGAACGCCGACAGCGCGTCACCCCGGTCGAGCTTGCGCTGCACCGGCACGAAGCCACGCAGCGGATCGGCCTGCCAGCACACGAAGAGCAGCCCCGCGTCCGGCTTCCCGTCCGCGTCGTAGCCGTCGTGGAAGGAGAACGCGCGGCGGAGCATGGCGGCGCCGCCATTCTGGTCCGGCCGGGAGATCCGGGCGTGGGCGTTGGCCGCGACCAGCACCTTGCCGTCCTTGCCGGTCTTGTCGAGCTCCATCTCGGTGGTCTCGGTGCCGTCAGGACCTGCTGAGAGCGGGGCGCCGTCCTTCTTGCGGCGGCCGATGACCGCCTCCTGGTCGGTCAGCGAGAGCCCCTCCCAGTCGTCGAGCAGCATCCGGATACGCCGTACGACGGCATACGAGCCACCCGCCATCCAGGCGGGATCGCCCGCGCTCGGGACGTCCGGGTCGCTCGGGTCGGCCGCGTCGGTCGGGACGAAGATCCGCTGCGCGAAGTCGTCGTCGGACTCCTTCGGGTTGTTGGTGCCGTCGACCTGCCCCATCAGATTGCGGGCGGTCATCGGCCGCGCGGTCGCGCCGGGCGAGCGGTTGAAGCCGTTCATCTGCCAGCGCACCCGGGCCGCGTCCCCGGCCTCCTTCTGGATCGCCCGCAGCGCGTCGAAGGCGACCAGGGCGTCGTTCGCGCCGATCTGCACCCACAGGTCGCCGTTGCTGCGGGCCGGGTCAAGGCGGTCGGACGAGAAGTCGGGCAGCGGGTCCAGGGCACCGGGGCGCTGCTTCTCCATCCCCGTACGGGAGAAGAAGCTGCGCCCGAAGCCGAAGGTGACGGTCAGCGACGAGGGGCCCGCGTCCAGGGCGATCGCGGTGTCGCCGCCGCCGCTCTCGCCGTCCATCAGCCGCCTGGCCGTCGTCGACCAGCGGCGCAGCAGGGCCGCCGCCTCCTTGCGGCCGGCTCCGGGCGCCAGGTCGAAGGCGATCAGGTGGCCGCACGCCTGCGCGGGGGTGGTGATGCCGGGCTGGCGCTCCCCCTCGAAGGCGACGCCCGTCGAGCCGACGGAGCTCAGCGGGGTCTGCGATGCGGGCGAGGCGGCGGCGTGCCCGGCCGCGTACCCGGCTCCGGCGCCCACGGCGCCCAGGGCGATGCCGGTGGCGCCCGCGGTGCCGAGCAGCCGGCGCCGGGAGATCTGCCCGTCCTGCTTGGAGCGCGGTGTGGAGCTCGGCTCGGAGGACGTGTCCGACACGGAGGTGTCCGAGGTGTTCGACATGCTGCTTCAGCCGATCTTCGCGTTCTTGTCCACAGTCACTTGGTCGATGTCGGAGGTACGCACGGTCGCCTCGACCCGCCAGTCGCCCGCCATCGGGATCTGCACTCCGCTCGCGCTCCAGTGTCCCGTGCTGACGCGGTCGGGCGTGACCGGCAGCGGACCGATGTCCTGGGACTCAAGCGTGAAGGCGATCCTGATCTCCTCCAGGTCGAGCGGCTTGCTCTTCGGGTCGAGGGCGTAGACGTGCACCTCGTTGGTGCCGACCCGCCCTGGCGCCAGCTCGATCTGCACGGTCCCCTTGCCGTTCTCACCGCCGGTGTCGAAGGGGATCGACAGCTGTACGGGTCCGGTCGGCCGGGCGGCGCTCGACGCGGCGCTCTGGGACGCGGCCTCGACCTCGGTGCGGCCCGGCTCGGTGCTGGTCAGCACGGTGGTCACGGCCAGTACGACCACCGCGACCGCGGCCTCGGCGAGCACCGAACGCCGCAGGCCCGAGCGCTCCTGGTCGGCGTCGCGGTCGCGCTTGGCGCGCGCGGTGGCCATGACGGCCTGCTGGCGGGCCAACTGGGCGGCGCGCTCCGGGTCGGGGTCGCGCTCCGGGTCGGGGGCGGGGTCGGCGTCGGTGGCCCCCTCGGCCTTGGCTGCCGTCTGAGCCTTCGCCTCAGCCTTTGCCGGTACGGTCACCCGCTGCTTGACGACCTTGGTGTCCGCCTTGCTGGCTGCCTTGCCGTCCGCCCGGGTGTCCGCCGTGGCCTTCGCCTCAAGCAGCCGCGCCGTCCAGCGCCGCGAGATCCCGGCGATCCCGACCAGCACCACCACCAGCCCGATCTTGAGCAGCAGCAGCTGACCGTACGACGTACCCGTCAGCGCCGACCAGGACCCGACCTGCCGCCACGACTGGTACACGCCGGTCGTGGCCAGCACCGCCACCGACCAGAAGGCGACCCGCGAGAAGCGGCGTACCGCCGTCCGCTCGATCGCCGGAGTGCGGTAGAGCGAGACGAGCAGCGCGGCGAGACCGCCCAGCCAGGTCGCCACGGCCAGCATGTGCAGCACGTCGAGTGGCATCGCCAGCTGTGTCTGGATGCCGGTCGACGCGTGCTCGGCCAGCGCCCAGGTCGCGGCGAGACCGGCCGCGACGACCGTGCCGCCGATGCCGAGCCCGAAGGCGAGGTCCTTCTTCTCCTGAGCTTGGGCCTGGGCCTCCTGGGACTTCTGGGCTTGGGCCTGGGCTTCCTCCTGGGCTTCCGCACGCCGCGCGTACGCCCCGAAGAGCACGGCGACGAAGAGCGCGGCCGCCGCGAGCAGCAGCAGCCGCGAGACCAGCGCCGCCCCCGTCTTGGTGTTCAGTACGTCGCCGATCCCGGCCAGATCGAGCGCGTCGGCGAGCTTCCCCGACCCGGTGTACGGGCCGCGCAACAGCAGCATCGCCAACGTCGCCGCGGTCAGCGCCAGCCAGCCCCGTACGACCAGGCGCTGCACCGGGCGCTGCTCGGCCGCCCGCGGACTGCACAGCAGGACGAAGGCCGCCCCGCCGATCAGCAGGATGAAACCCGCGTACGACACATAGCGTGCGAGCCCGTAGAGGGTGCCGACGACGCCGCCGCCCGCCGCCTGGTCCGGCAGGGCGACCGTGGTGGCGGACGGCGCGCCGATGGAGAAGGTGAAGGCCCCCGAGATCGGATGGCTGTCGGCGGACACCGCCTGCCAGGCCACCGTGAACGTGCCGTCCGGCTGCCCCGCGCGCAGCTTCACGCCGTACCGGACGACACCGTCACCGCTCAGGTCGCTGATCTTCCCGTTGTCGGCCCGCTTGCCCGCCGGGTCGAGCACCCGGATCGCGTCGTCCGAGAGCGCGACCTTCTCCGAGAAGGTGAGCGTCACCTCGGTGGGTGCCTTCTCGACGACGGAGCCCTGCGCCGGGTCGCTCGCGGTCAGCGCGGCATGCGCGGACGCGGGCGCCGCGGTGACCAGCAGCGAGCCGAGTACGGCGCACAGCAGGAGCAGCAGCTGCCCGATCTGACGGGGGGCGGCCGTCAGACGGGGAGCGGCTGTCAGACGCGGGGCGGCCGTCGGCCGGGGACGAGCGGTGGCCTTCATCAACGGTCAGTCCCTTACTGGGTCTTCGGGTTGTGGTTGGCTGCCTTGACGTCCAGTTCGGCCTTGACGGTGCCGGACTTGGCGAAGTGCAGCTCCACCGACACCTTCTCGCCGAGCTTCGGCTTGTGCTTCAGCTTCTGGAGCATCAGGTGGTTGCCGCCGCGCTCCAGCTTCAGCGCGCCGTTCGCCGGTACGTCGAAGGACTTCACCGGCTTCATGGACTGGTCCTTGGTGGAGTGCATGGTGACCTCACCGATGTCGCTGGTGACCGAGGTCAGCTGGTCCGCACCCGCACCCGCGTTGGTGACGGTGAGGAAACCCGCGGCCATGTCGGCCATGGCGGGCTCGGGGACGAATCCCCCGCTGATCTTCAACTCCGGCTTGGCGTCCGACTTCGACTCCGCCTTCGCCTGCGACTTCGACGACGTGTCGGTGTCGCCCCCGCAGCCCGCGAGGGCGAGGCTGCCGGCGACGGCTATGGCGGCGATCAGGGCACCGCGGCGGCGGATCACGGGTTCTCTCCCTTGATGATCTTCGGCAGGTCCTTGGCGAGGTCGGCGTCGCTGACCGTCTCGGCGTTGTAGAAGACGTACCCCTTGTCCGTCTTCGGCGAGAACGCGATGACCTGCTTGCTGTGCATCGAGGTGATCGTGCCGTCCTTCTCCTTGACCGGCTCCTCGATGGTGATGCCCAGGGTGCGGGCGCTCGCCTGGATGGTCGGGAAGTCACCGGTCACACCGATGAACGACGGGTCCTGCCCCTTCAGCCACTTGCCGAGGTGCTCCGGGGTGTCGCGTTCCGGGTCGGTGGTGACCAGGACGACCTGGAGCTGCTCCTGCTCCGCCTTGGACAGGGACTTCCTGGCGATCGCGATGTTGCTCATGATCAGCGGGCAGGCGTCGGGGCAGTTGGTGTAGCCGAAGTAGATCAGCGTCGGCTTGCCCTTGGTCTGCTCCCGCAGATCGAACTTCTCGCCCTTGGTGTCCTTCAGGACCAGGTCCGGCTTGGTGAAGGGCTGGTCGAGGACGGTCGCGGCCTTGGTGTCCTGCTCGGTGGAGACATCGGCCAGCGGCTTCTCGGTGTCGTCACCGCCGCCGCCACTGCCGCAGGCGGAGAGGGTGAGGGTGGCCGCCGCGAGCACCGCGGCGGCGATGAGGGTCTTCTTGCGCATGAGACATATTCCCAAATAGGGGGCGGTGGACCCGGCGCACACCGGGCCGGTGGGTCCGGCCCTCGGGGTG
>NZ_JAZGRL010000001.1:3883868-4044208 GCF_046540415.1 Streptomyces sp. E11-3
CGGGCGTGGGGGGGGCCCCGGGCGGGAGATCAGGGCGGGTCAGTTGGTGGTGCGCCGACGCCCGGCCAGCACACCGAAGGCGACACCGGCGGCACCGACGAGGATGCCCGCGATGCCCAGACCGCGGGCGAGGCCGTCACTGCTGTCGGCCGACGCGGTCTTCTCGGTGCTGTCCTTCGCACCGGACTCGGCATCGGACTCGGCACCGGACGTGGCGTCGTCCGCCCCGTCGTCGGCGCCCTTGTCGGACGCGGTGTCGGCGGCGGCGCCGTGCCCGTCACCGCCATCGGTGAGCTTGAGTACGGGAGCGGGCGAGTCGGGCTCTTCGCCGCCCTCCTTCGGCTCCTCGATCCAGCGCACGATCTCGTCGTTCGAATACGTCTGGAGCGCCTTGAACACCATCTGGTCGGCCTTCTCGGGCAGCTGTCCCATCGAGAGCGGGAACTGCTGGAAGGTGCCCGGCTGGATGCCCGAGCCCTTGCCCTTGCCGGTGGCGGTCCAGGTGACCTTGGAGACGACCTCGTCGATCTTCTTGCCGTGCATCTCCAGCGGCTTGTCCAGCTCGGACTTGGTGACCTTGGCGTCCCAGCCGGGCACCGGCTGCGGCATCACGGAGGCGAGCGGGTGGTCGGTCGGGAAGGAGACCTCGAGCTTCACGGTCGAGGCGTCGTCGCGCTCGTTGGGCACCTTGAAGTTGACGGTGGCGTACGAGCCCTTGTTGGCCTCGCCCTGCGGCTGGACGCTGACGTGCGCGAGGGCGGGTCCGGCCAGCAGGACGACGGCACCGGTGGCGGCGGCGCTGACGGCGGCGAGCCGCGAGACCGTCCGGGCGCGGGAGTTCGTCTTCGGAAGAGCCGGAGGAGTCGAAAGAGCCGGAGGAGTCGGAAGAGGAAGAGCCATGGCAGAAACACTCCACAGTGAGCGGTGGTGAGCGATGTCGGGGTGCGCGGCCTGCGGGGCACGCGCGAGCACGACGCGTCACCTGTCCGAACTGCGCGATAGCGCTCCACACGGCTACGTACTTCTACGTACCGCTACGGAGTTGTGTTCGGGGAAGTGCCGCGTCAGGCAGCGAGAACGAGCTCGGCGTGCGGCGGCCCGCGTCTGATCACCGTGTGCTGGAGTGCGGTCGTACGGAGCGACGGCGGTGCCACCAGCGCGGTGCGCGGCGTACGCGGACCCGGCGCGGGCGCTCCGGGAAGCCCGGCGGTCAGCGCCCGTACGAGGGACAGCGCGGCGCGCAGCGACCGTACGAGCGCCCCCTCGGCGACCCCGTACAACGGGAGCTCGGACAGCCGCAGCAGGGCCAGATCGCCCCGGCGCAGCAGCCAGCCGGCGGCCAGCGCCGCGAGCAGATGGCCGAGCAGCATGGGCAGATCGGGCAGCATCGCCGCGCAGTGGCGCAGCGACTCCAGGGCCGTGTCCCCACCCGTTGCCGGTGCGGCGTGCGGGTACGCGTGCGGTGCGCCGCCCGGTTCGAGTCTGGCGGCCACCAGGATCTGGTAGGCCTGGGTGGGGCTGAGCGCCGCAGTACCGGCTCCGCAGACCAGGCGCGCGGCGCGCTCCACCAGCGCGGCGTCCGCGGTGGCGACGTGTGCGGTGTGCTGCTGCCCGGCCCCGAAGAGCCCGTGCAGTCCGACCTGGCCGACCGCGAGTGCGGCGGCGATACCCGGCAGCGCGCGGTCCCGCCCCGCGAGCGGCGCCGCCACCGCGAACACGGCGGCGAAGCCCACGCCGAGCGTCCACAACGGGACGGTGGCGTTGGAGGCGAGTGTGTGTCCCCCCGCGGACAGCGCGACACAGACCGCGGCGAACACCGCGGCCCGCAGCAGCCGGAGTCCGAGTCCGGTACGCATGTCGCGCGCGTGGGGGGCAGGCATGACCGGCTCATCATCGCACTGGCCTTACCCCGTCCATACGGCAGGTCCGCAACGTCGGGAAGGTCGTGTTCCGCTCGCTTTTGACTCGCTACACCGACGCGTCTGGTTCGCGCGTCCGCCGTATGGGCGGTATCACGTTCGCCCGGGGCTTACACCCTGCCTCTTGGGGCAATACGTATCGGTATGTCGAGCCACGGCCGGGAGGCTGCAGCATGAGCATCTGGTGGTCACTCCACTTGCGGTGCGAGGCCGCGAGCGTCCCGCTGGCCCGCCGCCTGCTGCTCGGCACGATGGAGACCGCGGGCGTCGATCCCGACATCTCCTACGACCTCTCCCTTGCCCTCAGCGAGGCCTGCGCGAACGCGGTGGAGCACGGCGGCGGACGGGGCGCTCCCGACGGGGCGGCCGACGCGTACCGCGTGACCGCCTATCTCGACGACCACAGGTGCCGTATCGAGGTCACCGACTCGGGCCCCGGCTTCCCCGGCGTCGAAGTTCCCCGTTCGGACGCGGCGGACGAGCACGGCCGGGGCCTGTTCCTGATCGAGGAGCTCGCCGACCACGTCTCCTTCGGCAACGATCCGGGGCGGGGCGGGGCGGTGGTCAGCTTCGACAAGATCCTCAAGTGGACGGAGAGCGCACCGCTCGCCGCGGTGTGAGCGCAGAGGGCGGCGAGGCCCTACTCCTCCGTGCCGGATTCGGCGTCGAGTGCGCGGAGTACGGACCAGGCCACGAACTCGGTGGCGCCGTCGAGCACCTCCGGGCCGAGGTTGGGCTCGTCGAGCGTGTAGGTGTGTGTGGCCTCGCCGACCGTCACCCGGCAGCGCATGGCGACGAAGCCGCGGTGGTCCGTCGGCGAACCGGTGTGCCAGGTGCCGGTCGCCACGACCGCGATCCCGACGCGGCCGACGCGGGCGACGCGGCCGTCGGCTTTCGGGGCGAGCCCGTCCAGCCACTGCTGGAAGCGCCCGTGCGTGAGCCCGTCCTCGATCGTCAGGCCGGTCCCGGTCCCGGTCCCGGTCCCGGTGCCGGGACCGGTGCTGGTGATGGTGTCGGCCAGGTGGTCCCGCGCGCTCCTGCCGTCGCGGCTGACCACATGGCCGGCCAAGGCGTCGTCGATGAGGGCCGCGAGCGCGCCCGTCTCCCGTTCGGTGGCGTGCAGGGTGACGTCGACGTACGGATAGCGCCAGCAGTAGCCCGCCGTCGCGCGGGCCCCGGGCGCGGCGCTCAGGGCCGCGTCGATACGGGCGGCGACCTCGGGCTCGGGCAGACCCATGCTGCGCCACCGCAGGCCGGTCGCGGTGGCGGGCGTCGCGCCGAGGCCGTCCAGCGCCGCGGTGAGCATCGGCAGACACTCCTTGGGCGGCCCCGGGAGCAGGACGACATGACGGCCGCCGACGGTCACCCGGGCGCCCCAGGCGGTGCCGTTGGCGTTGGGCAGCAGCACGCTGCCCGAGGGGAACTGGGCCTGTCGGCGGTTGTCGGGATGGACCTCGATCCGCAGCCCCTCCAGGCGGCGGCACACCGCGTCCCATGCCTCCTGGCGCTCCTCGATGCCGAGTCCGAGCGCTTGGGCGACCGCGAACCGCGTGACGTCGTCCGACGTCGGGCCCAGGCCGCCGATCACGATGACGAGCCACGCCTGGCCGAGTCCGTGGGCGACGGCGTCGCTGATGGCCTTCTCGTCGTCGGCGACCGTGTACCGGGAGTGGGTGGAGATGCCGTACGCGGTGAGCGTGCGGCTGGCCTCGGTGCCGTTGGTGTCGGTGATCTCGCCACGGAGCAGTTCGTCGCCGACGGTGATCACACAGGCGTTACGGGGAGCGGGCGTCAGCGGCTCGGGGAGCAGTGGTTCGGGCCTCAGGAGCTCGGACATGGGGTTCACCTTTCGAGAGGGCGGGCTTGGGCGCGCAGTGCGGCCGTGACCAGCTGAGCGACCTTCGTGGCCGATGCCGGGTTCTGACCGGTCACCAGCCGCTCGTCCAGCACGGCGTGTTCCTGGAAGTCCGGCGCGGTGGAGAGGAGGGCGCCAAGCCCGGCGAGTGTGCTTTCCAACGGGAACGGCACCACTTCGTCGAGGCCGATGGACGCCTCTTCGGCGTCGGTGAAGCACGCCACCCGTCTGCCCGCCACGAGGTGGCTTCCGTCGCCGAGGGTCACGTTGACCAGGGCCGCCGAGCCGTGGCACACCGCGGCGACGATGCCGCCGCTTTCGTAGACGCCACGGGTCAGGGCGGCCAGGGCCTCGTCGTACGGGAAGTCCCACATCGTGCCGTGACCACCGGCGAAGTACACGGCCGCGTACTCATCGGGCCGTACGTCGCGCGGCGCGAGGGTGGCGCGCAGCCGCTCGGCGGTTCCGGGATCCCCGAGGAACCCGGCCACGACCGGGTCGGCGAGGTTGACGCCCTCCTCCCGCGGGGCGTCGCCGCCACGGACCGACAGGAAGTCCATGCCGTAGCCGGCGTCCCGGAAGACGGCGGCGGCGTGGGCCAGGTCGGACACGTAATAGCCGGTGGGCCGACCGGTGTTGCCCAGGCGACCGTGGCTGGTGAGCACGAAGAGGATGGTGGGCGAGTACATACGGGGGGCGTTCCTGGGGTGGGGTCGGTGACGCCCGCACCGGGCCGGGCAGGGCAGGCCCGGCCCAGTGCGGTGCGGTGCGGTTCGGGCAGGGCAGGGATGCTCAGATGCCCGCGCTCAGCCCGCCGTCGATGGTCAGCACCGAGCCGTTGACGGTCGCGGCGGCTTCGCTCGCGAGATACACGACCGTCCTCGCGATCTCGTCCGGCTCGGTGGCGCGGCCGCTCGGGGTACGGGCGAGGATCGCGGCCTGGCGCTCATCGGACAGCACGGCCGTCATGTCCGAGGTGACAAGGCCGGGGGCGACGACATTCGCGGTGATGCCGCGCGGGCCCAGCTCCCGGGCGATGGACCGGGCAAGGCCCACCAGACCGGCCTTGGACGCGGCGTAGTTCGCCTGCCCCGCGCCGCCGGTGGCGCCGACGACGGAGGAGATGAAGACGAGGCGTCCGCGGCGGGCGCGCAGCATCTGCCGTGAGGCGCGGCGGGCCACGCGGAAGGCTCCGCCGAGGTTGGTGTCGATGACGGATGCGAACGCCTCGTCGCTCATCAGCGGCAGCAGCGTGTCCTGGGTGATCCCGGCGTTGGCGACCAGGACCTCCACCGGTCCGTGCGCGGCCTCGGCGGCGGTGAAGGCGGCGTCGACCTGGTCGGTGCTGGTCACATCGCACGGCAGGCAGAGCAGACCGGCGTCGGGCGGCGGGCTGCTGCGGTAGGTGATGGCCACCTTGTCGCCCTCCGCGGCGAAGGCGCGGGCGATGGCAAGTCCGATGCCCCGGTTGCCCCCGGTGATCAGGACGGAACGACTCACTGCTGGATCCTTGTCGGTTGTCAGGTGAAAGACAGGCTCTGAGGGATCGCCGGACCGCCGGACCGGGGGCCGACGAGACGGCCGGCCCCCGGGATCGTGCGGGCCTGCGACTCCGTCAGACGGCGTAGCCGTACGAGTCGGGCCAGCGGGCCGTGTCGCCGAGCCGGCGCGCGGCGCGGTGCGGCCAGTGCGGGTCGCGCAGCAGCTCGCGGCCCAGCAGGACGGCGTCGGCCTGTCCTGAGGTGAGGATCTCCTCGGCCTGGTCGGCCTCGGTGATCAGGCCGACGGCGCCGACGGGCATGTCGGTCTGGGCCCGGACGGCCGCCGCGTAGGGGACCTGGTAGCCGGGGCCCGTGGTGATCTTGGCGTCGTGGGCGATGCCACCGGACGAGACGTCGAGCAGGTCGACGCCGTGGGCCAGCAGCTCCTTGGCCAGCCGCACCGTGTCGTCGCCGGTCCAGCCCTGGCGGTTGTCGTCCGGGTTCTCCGCCGCCAGCCAGTCGGTGGCCGACGTGCGGAAGAAGACGGGCAGTTCGTCCGGCCACACCGCGCGGACCGCGTCGACGACCTCCAGGGCGAAGCGCGCCCGGCGCTCGAAGCTGCCGCCGTAGGCGTCGGTGCGGTGGTTGCTGTGCGGCGAGAGGAAGGAATTGATCAGGAAGCCGTGTGCGCCGTGCACCTCGGCGACCTTGAAACCCGCGTCCAGGGCCCGCTGGGCGGCCTCGGCGAAGTTGCCGACCAGGCGCTGGATCTCGTCGACGGACAGCTCGTGCGGGGTGGGGAAGTCGCCGAACGGAACCGCGCTGGGCGCCACCGTGCCCCAGCCGCCCTGCTCCGGGGAGACGGGCCCGCCGCCCAGCCACGGTGCGGCGGCCGAGCCCTTGCGGCCGGAGTGCGCGAGCTGGATGGCCGGCACCACACCGTGGTCCTCAAGGAAGCGGGTCACCCGGGTCAGCGCCCGCTGCTGCGTCTCGTTCCACAGGCCCAGGCAGCCGGGGGTGATGCGCCCCTCCGGCGCCACGGCGGTGGCCTCAAGAAGGATCAGACCGGCGCCGCCGGCCGCGCGCGAGAACAGGTGGCCCAGATGCCAGTCGTTGACCACACCGGCCTGCGGGCCGGTCGGCTCTGCCTGGTACTGGCACATCGGCGCCATCCAGGCGCGGTTGGGGATGGTCAGCTCGCGCAGCTTCAGCGGGGAGAACAGCGTGCTCATGAAAGTCCTGTCTTATCGGTTCTTGGAGCCGGTTCGGAAACCGGCTCCTACGGTGTGCGGGGCAGGAGCCGGTGGCTCACAGCGGTCGCCGGGCGCCGGGATGGCGCCGGCACCAGCCCTCCCAGGCGGAGGCGACCATGTCGACGACGCTGTGGCGGGCACTCCAGCCGAGCTCCCGCTGGATCGGCGAGGCGTCGGCGACGACCCTGGCCGGGTCGCCCGGCCGTCGCTCCACGACGACCGGGGCGGTGTCGTAGCCGGTGACGCGCAGGATGACGGAGATCAGCTCACGCACCGAAAGGCCCTCGCCACGGCCCACGTTGAAGGTGCGGGCGACGTCGTCGTGCTCGCGCAGGAAGCGGGTGGCCGCCAGGTGCGCGGAGGCGATGTCGGCGACGTGGATGTAGTCGCGTACGCAGGTGCCGTCCGGGGTCGCGTAGTCGTCGCCGAACACGCGGGGAGCCTCCCCGGCGGTCAGCCGCTCGAAGACCATCGGCACCAGGTTGAGGACCCGCTCGTCGGCCAGGTTCGGCGCGGCGGCCCCGGCGACGTTGAAGTACCGCAGGTTGATGAAGTCCACCTGCCCCGCCCGGTGCGCGGCCTGCGCCAGCCACTCCCCGATCAACTTGGTCTGGCCGTAAGGGCTCAGCGGCTCGCAGGCGGTGTCCTCGGTGACCAGGTCCACGTCCGGCATGCCGTAGACGGAGGCGCTGGAGGAGTACACCAGCTTCCGTACGTTCGCGTTCTCCATGGCGGCGAGCAGGCTGCGGAACCCCTCGACGTTCTGGCGGTAGTGCAGCAACGGGAGCTCCACCGACTCGCCGACCTGCGTGCGTGCCACCAGGTTGACCACCCCCTCCACGGGGTGCTCGCGGAAGACCCGGGCGAGGAACTCGCCGTCCAGGACGCTGCCCACGACCAGGGGCACGTCGTCGGGTACGGCCTTCCTCGACCCCGTCGACAGATCGTCCACGACGACGACCCGCTCGCCGGCGTCCCGCATCGCCTTGACCACGTGGCCGCCGATGAATCCGGCGCCACCGGCTATCAGCCAGTACGACATCGTGTCGTCCCTCCAGATTGTTTCCGTGTGTGTCCGGCGCGTCCCGGGTCTCCGGCACGTCCCGCGTGTCCGGTACGTCACTGTTGTTCCGTACGGACTGCTCGTGTCACGCGGCGTCGGCCTCGACCGGCGCCGGAGCGGCGGTCCGCAGGCAGGCATCGGCGAGCAGCACGTCGGCGGACGCGGGGTTCGAAGCGAGGGGCACGTCGTGGACGACCGCGAGCCGGTGAAGTGCCCGCACATCGCTTTCGTGGGGCTGCGTCCCCAGCGGATCGGTGAAGAACACCAGCAGGGCGATGCGCTTTTCGACGATCTTTGCGCCGATCTGCTGGTCGCCGCCCATCGGCCCGCTCGCCACCAGCTCCGCCCGCAGGCCGAGCCGACGGGCCAGCAGCTCGCCGGTGGTGCGGGTGGCGAGCAGCCGGCAGCCGCGCAGTGCCTCCTGGTGCCGGGCCGCCCAGTCCAGCAGCTCCGCCTTCTTCGCGTCATGAGCCACCAAGGCCACCATCTGTCCGCTCATGAAGTCCCCGTTCCCCCGTATTCCAATAAGTTGCAGCTTGAATAACCTGCGGATTGGCGCCGCCGTGGCCACAGCATGCCGGAAACCGTCCGTGACTTGCAGTGTCGGTACTGCAAGTCACGGACAGTTTCCGAGGGAGCGTCGAACCCTCCGCCTCAGTGATCAACTCTGTTACAATCGCAGGATGACCGTGGGGCTAGCACTTTCCTTAGGTCTGTGAAACGGGGGCTATAATTTTCAACACAATTCAAAGCCATGCCTATGCATCGCACAGTGATTCAGGTGACTCCTTCCGTGCGGGCGCGGAAGGAGTCGCCGAGGGGGAATCCGTCGGCCGACTGCTCCGCGCCTGGCGCGGGCGGGTGGTACGGCGAAATGTCGGACTCTATGCGGTCCGCAATTCCACAACCGGCCTTTCGCAGGCCGAAGTGGCGCGGCTGGTCGGGGTGAGCGAAGGCTGGTACCGCTCGCTGGAGCGCGGTACGCGGCGGGACTTCTCCGACTCCTTTCTGCTCCGCGTCACCGAAGCCCTGCAGCTCAGCGAGGCGGAGGAGCTCACCCTGTTCCTCGGCGCGACCGGCCGCCAACCGCCGGCGGACCCCGCCCGGCAGCTGGCGGACATCGCCCCTGAGGTCCTGCGACTCCTGGAGCACCAGGCACCGAACCCCGCCTACATTTCCGATGGCGCGTGGAACATCGTGGCCACGAACTCCGCAATGGCCACATGGTTCCCCTGGTCTGCTGCCCCGCGAGCAAATATTCTGCGTTGGGCGCTCCTGGCGCCCGAGGCCCGGACCCAGCTGGTGGACTGGGAAAAGAATGCGCGGGCCTTTCTGGCGATGCTGCGGCTTGCGAACAATCGTGACCCGGGGAATTCTCCGGTACGGTCACTGACCCGCGATATTCTCGCCACGGACGCCGACTGCCGACGAATATGGGCCGAGGATCACGATGTCATCGAGCATCTGTCCGGCCATCGCTTCGGGCTGCGCCTACCCGTTCACGGCGATGCCGAAATCACCGTCGTGAGCCGCGTTCTCCGTCCGATGGAGTGCCCGGAATCCCGTTTCGTCGTCATCACTCGGGACGGTTTCGCCGCGCACTGATCCGCCAAGGGGCCGAGTGCGTACTGAATTGTTCTTTGTTCTGTCACGGGTCTGGTACAAACGTGCAGTCGACGAGCTCCCGTCGGCCGTCCTTGGGCCACCGTGCCCGCGAGCGGCGTACGTACCCGACCGCGACCGAGATCAGCGTGGCCGCGCCGAACGACGCGAGCAGCCCGTACACCGGCCGTTCGGTGAAGGCCGCGCCGCCCAGCGCGCCCAGCGCGACCGCGAGCACCGCCGAGACCGAGGTACCGATCGCGTCCAGCGCCGCGAACCGGCGCAGCGGGAATCCGGTACCACCCGTGGCGAGCGCCGACACCGCGCGCCCCGCGGGCACGAAGCGCCCGGCCACGATCAGCGTCGCCGCGTGCCGCTCGACCAGGCCGCGGGCACGCTCCAGGCGCTCGCGGCCCCGCTCACCCGGCAGCAACCGGGCGGCCAGCCGGGGCCCGGTGCGCCGCCCGAGCAGATGGCCGCCCACGTCACCCGTGAGCGCGCCCAGCGCCGCGAGCACCGTGAGCAGGCCGAGCCGATCGGCGTCGGGTCCGATGAGTACGGCCGCGGTCACCACCGCCGTCTCGCTGGGCATAAAGGGGAACACGGCGTCCAGCCCCGCCAGGACGAAGATCACCGGCCAGAACCACGGAGAGTCCACCAGCACCTGAATCAGCGTCACCAACTGATCTAGCCAGCCGGACATGGCGCCTCGCTCGAGTGCGGCTCAAGGGCAGGGGACCCGGCCCCCAATCCGGCCACGGACCCCGCCCCGNAGCTCTCGGCTTCTCCCCCACTCTCGGTTCCGCTCGAGCGGGAGGTGCCCCCCTGAGCAGGGGAGACCCCATTCATGACCTGTACCGCCACACGCCGAGGCCACGCACCGCCGGGACATCAGCCGCTTCGCGGCGGGCGCTGCGCCCGCGCTCCGCGCGAACGACGGGGGTTCAGAGACAGGCTCTTGCAAGTGACGTATCAGTCAAACCGGGCGGCGAGCAGGACGACGTCCTCTCTGCTGTCGACCGCGTCGAGGCCGTCCGGCAGCACCGTGCGCAGGACGTGGTCGGCGATCGAACCGGGGTCGTCCCTGATCGACTTGGGCACGCTCGCGGCCGCCGCGTGCAGCCGCGCGAAGGCCCGGTCCATGGCGTCGCCGGTACGGTGCAGCAGCCCGTCCGTATACAGCAGCACCGTTTCTCCAGGCTCTGGCGAGAACTCCACGCTGGGAGCCTCCCAGCAGGCGAGCATCCCCAGCGGCGCCGAGAGCGAGGTCTCCACGAACTCGGTGCGCCGCTCGCCGATCACCAGCGGCGGCGCGTGGCCCGCACCGGCCAGCACGATCTTGCGCAGCGCGGGTTCGCAGTACGCGAAGAGCGCGGTGGCACTGCGCGCGGGCTCGGTCAGCCGCAGCAGCAGCTCCAGATCGGACAGTACGGCGACGGGGTCCTCGCCCTCCATCACGGCGTACGCCCGCAGGGACGCCCGCAGCCGTCCCATCGCGGCGACCGCGCTGGGGCCCGCGCCGGTCACCGAGCCGACCGCGAGGCCCAGGGCGCCCTCCGGCAGCGGCAGCGCGTCGTACCAGTCGCCGCCGCCGCGCGGCCCGGTGCGGTGCCGGGCGGCGAGCTGCACCCCGGCGACCCGGGGCAGACGGCTGGGCAGCAGCTCCTCGGTGATGGTGGCGACCTTGCAGCGGGCCCGCTCCAGTTCGGTCAGCCGGGCCAGGTGCTCGGTGGCGTACCGCACATAGAGGCCGATGAGATGGCGCTGGCGCTCGCCGGGCTCGGCGGGTTCGTCGTACAGCCAGACCGCGGCGCCGAGCCGCCCCGCCGCCGATGTGGCCAGCGGTACGGCGTAGCTCGCGGCGTAGCCGAGGCGGGCGGCGACCTCGCGGTGGCGCGGGTCGAGGCCGTCCTCGGAGAGCAGGTCGGGGCTGGCGATCTCGCTGTCGGCGTCCGGCAGGCCGTCCAGGATGCGGCCGTAGGAGGTGACGCTGCGCGGGACCGTCTCGATGTGCCCGAGGTCGGCGTGCGCGAGACCCAGGCCGATCGTGGTGTCCGGGCCCTGTCCGTCGGCGGGTTCCAGGACGATCAGGCCGCGGCGGGCGCCGACCAGGGCGGCCCCGGCGCGCACGATTTCCCTGAGCGCGTCGTCCCGGTCCGCGGTACGGGCGACCCGCTCGGTCAGTTCGTGCAGGGTGGTGAGATCGGAGACCCAGCCGGCGAGCCGGTCCTGAAGGATCGCGACCGCGGGAGCCACCGGGGCGGCTGGGACGGGTGGGGCGGCGGTTTCCGATGCCGGCGCCACAGTGTGTGCGGGGGGTGGAACCGTTGAATCGATTCCAGCCACTTTCGGAAGGTGCGGGGCGTTCATGATGACCGGCTTTCCGACCGGTGCGTATTGCTCGTACTGCCCAAAAGCATCGCAAACCCCCATGTCTTCTGCGCCGCTGGCAATGGCTCCACATCTACACGGACTGGAGAGGGGATGTCCAGCATTGTCCTGCGGGGATTCCTGGTGTCAAGGGGTGTGAAAGATGCGTGAGTGGGCACTGGGCAAGAAACTGAATCTGGCGGAAAATGGCCCACGGTAACTACGCGTTGCGGTCGACTGGCACCGTTCGACAGCGCGTCACGGCGGCCGTGTTGGGTACGTACTGGTTGAAGGCCAGGGGCAGTTGACGCTGGCCCTGAACCAGAAGGCGAACCCGAACGTCTTAGAAGACGACGGCCGTGCTCCAGCCGCCACGGCGGGATTTCGCAAGCGGGACGGCAAGCGCCAGCCGCGCGCCACCCACCGCCATGCTGCAAGAGGTACCAAGCCAAGCTCGTACCGCCCAAGCTCGTACCGCAAGCTCGTCCCATAGAGGCTCCGGCTCCAGTTCCGGCTCCGCGCGCCTCAAGGGTGGGAGTGTGATCCGCTGACTTGTACGCACAGTGAACTGATGCACACAGGGTGTGTTGTGGCCCTCGGCGTTCAACGGAAAGGAACGAGCGCTCATGCGCGAGATCCCCGGAAGGCGACGCAGGCTCCTGTCGAAGCGAGGCAGCGGGAGGCCTGATCTGATCGGCGCGGCCCTGACCTTCGCAACCGCGTGGCAGTGGCCCGTACTCCCCGGCGTGGGTCAGCTCCCCGGCACGGGTCGGCGGCGAACCGGTTCCCCCGGCTGCGCCTGCCCGGACGCCGAGTGCGCGATCCCCGGTGGCCACCCCTTCGACCCCGGGCTGCTGGCCGCGACCACCGACGCGCGCATGGTGCGCTGGTGGTGGACCAACCGCCCCACCGCGCCGATCGTCCTGGCGACCGGCGGGCCGGGCCCGTGCGCGATCAGCCTCCCCGCCGTCGCGGCGGCCGGTGCGCTGGCCGAACTGCGCCGCGCCGGCGTCCGGCTCGGCCCGGTCGTCGCGACCCCCGACCGCTGGTTCCTGCTGGTGGCCCCGTACTCCATGGAGCAGCTCGGCGAGCTGCTGTACGCCAAGGACTGGGTGCCCAGCTCACTGCGCTTCCACAGCGAGGGCGGCTATGTGGTGCTGCCGCCGTCCGAGATCGGGCAGGGGCAGGTCCGCTGGGAGCTCGCACCGCTGCCCGGGTCCGCCACGCCCTGGCTGCCCGATGTGGAGGCCGTGGTGGACGTTCT
This sequence comes from Streptomyces sp. E11-3, assembly GCF_046540415.1. Lineage (NCBI taxonomy): Bacteria > Bacillati > Actinomycetota > Actinomycetes > Kitasatosporales > Streptomycetaceae > Streptomyces > Streptomyces sp. E11-3. The sequence continues at coordinate 3,896,676 of NZ_JAZGRL010000001.1, forward strand.
GGTCGAGACGCTCACTCATACGGGTGTGAGCGCGCCCGAGTTCTAGGGGCTGTGGGCGCGCGCCGCGCCCTGGCCCCGTCATCCACCGATATCTTCGGGCTCACCTTCGACATCTTCGACACCTTCGTCGTATTCGTCGTATTCGTCGTCTTTGTCGGTCTCCGACGGTTGAGCAGGTGGGTCCCTTGGAGCGAGTTCGCATGGCGGCACTGACGGCCGTCGTGGCGCTCGCCGTCCTGCTCCCGCTGGCCGGGGCGTTCGCGGGGCAGCCGGCGGACGACGCGCCCGAGGTGGTGCGCGCCGATGACCCCCGGGGTGCCGATGCCTCCAGGGGCGTCGATGACCCCAAGGGTGCTGATGCCCTCAGGGGAGCTGATGGCCTCAGGGGCGCTGATGACCGTGCGCGTCCCAGGGAGGCCGACGCCCCTGGGAGCGCCGAACGGTGCGGACCCGAGCTCATCTCGCCCGATGGGATCGAGGCGCAGACCTGCGTCCTGTTCCAGGGCGAGCAGGCCTGGGCGCGTACGTACTACCGCAATGCGACGGGTGGCGAGCTGCGCGCCGTGCTGGCCCTGATGGGGCCCGGCGGACGCACTGTGCAGATGCACTGTGCGGTGGCGGCCGGAGACGAGCCGGGGGCCTGTGACACGCCCCGGGAAAGGGCCGCGGGGAAGCGGTCCGCTTATACGGCGATGGCGGAGTTCGCGGCGCCGGAACGGGCTGCTTCCGAATCCGGGGCGGAACTCGGTCACCCGGAGCTTCTGCTCCGGGTGGGGAGCAACCCCGCCTGAGGGACCGGGCGTTGAGGATCAGGAAAGATCTCAAAGGATCAAGAAAAAACAAGGGCCCGGTCGCTGGCGACGGGGGATGCACCAGCGACCGGGCTATCTGAACGGTAACAAGAGATCGGCAGTTCGCAAATTCGATCTCGGCTATTCGGACACGGATTTACCTGCGGACGCGGGGAGTTGTGACCGGAGTCATACGTCCCACTGTGTCTGTCCTGTTCCTCCTGCCGGTCTTGCCGGTCCTGCCGGGCCTGTCCGGCTTCTCGCAGGAGGCTCACAACAGGTCCGTCCTCGCGGACGGACCTGTCCCAGGAGGGTGTCAGCTGAGAGTCACCTGGCGGTTGGTGAGTCCGCCACGGGCCCGCCGCTCGTCGGCGGTGAGCGGGGCCTCGCTGGTGAGGGCCACCGCGAGGCGCTCGGCGAAGGCCACGGCGGGCTGCTCGACGTCCGCGGCGCGTACCTCGCTCGGCAGGTCCCAGACGGGGACCATCAGCCCGTGCGCCCGGAAGGAGCCGACCAGCCGGGTGCCCTCGCCGAGGCTCGACTCGCCCGCCGCGTGCAGTCGGGCCAGCGCGTCGAGGAGCTGCTCCTCGGGGTGCGGCATAACCCAGCGCAAATGGTTCTTCTCCGGGGTCTCGCACCAGTACGCGGCGTCGACACCGGACAGCTTGACGGTCGGGATGGCGGCGGCGTTCGCCCGCTCCAAAGAGGCCGAAACCTCAGGGGTGCTGTTCTCCGAGTCGGGCACCCAGAACTCGAAACCGTCATGGACGACCGGCTCGAAAACGCCCTTCGGGTCGAGCAGATCCTGCAGCCGCGGCCCGTCGGCCGGGGCGCGGCGGGCCGCGACCGGGTTGCCGGGCTCGGCCTCCAGCGCGCGCCGCAGCGTGTCGGCCAGGTCGCGGCTGAGGTCGCCGGACGCGGTGTCGTTCTGCAAACCGATCAGCACCGAGCCGTCGTCGCGGCGCAGGGCGGGCCAGGCCATCGGCAGCACCGTGGCGAGGGTGACCGAGGGGACGCCGTCGGGCAGCTTGTCCTTCAGCGGGAGCTCCACCGTGGCGGCCGGCACCAGCTCGCGCAGCGCGACCCAGTCGCACTCGCCCGCCAGGCCCTCGAAGGGGCGGTGCACCAGCTCGGTCACGGCGTGCGCCGCGGCGCGCCCGTGGCAGGCCTTGTACCGGCGGCCGGAGCCGCAGGGGCAGGGTTCACGGGCGCCGACGACCGGGATCTCGCCGCTGTTGATCTGCGGCGCGCTCTGCGGCTTGCCCTTGCTGCCCTTGGTCTGGGGGCGCTTCTTGGCCATGGTGGCTGTCTCCCGGTTTCCGCTCACTGCGTACGGGCGCGAGCCTATCCGCTCGTACACGGTGAACAGGCATTGCCGGGGGCGGTGCGAGCGCGGCACCGGGGCGCGGGCGGGCCGCAGTTCGCGACTCCCGCCGGCTCTCAGCTCAGATCGTCGAAGGGGTCGGCGAACTCCAGCTCGGCGGCGGCGATGGCCGAGGGGCTCGCGACGCGCGTAGCGAAATCGTCATGCCGGTGCCCGTTCGCGATGACCACCCAGACGGTGACTTCGCCGGGGGCGTCGTCGCGTACACCCCAGTCCTCGGCCAGCGCGGAGATGATGTTGAGCCCACGGCCGCCGCGCGCGGTGACCGAGGGCGTGGCCGGAACCGGACGGGTGGGTCCACCGCCGTCCGTCACTTCCACGGTCAGCCGGCCCGCCGCGTCGACCCGCCAGGCGGCTCGCACATCGCCTTCCCCGGTCGCCGAGCCGTTGCTCCCGTTGCTCAGCGGCCTGCCGTGTCGACAGGCGTTGCTGAGCAGTTCGGAAAGGATGAGAACGGCATCGTCAATGACCGAATCCGACACCCCGGTGACACGCAACTGATCACGCATCCGGTGTCTTGCCTGCCCGACGCCCGCAGGGCCATGGAGTACGGCCATGCTCGAAGACGCGGGCACCTCCTGTGCCACCACCAACGCCACCCCCGAGACCTCCTTCGCCCCACGCCACGGTGTGAATGCCCCATTGGACTGGGCCGGAAACCGCCCCATACATGCCTGGTGACGCACTCGTAACGATCGAACACGCACCGAACGCGCCGGGGCACTCTGCGTGAGTGACGGGAGGTTGAGGTGTGGCGGCGGTCACAGGGTAGTGGCGGTCGCGGGGGTGGTGGCGGTCACAGGGGTAGGTGTCGCCCCCTACCGGCCGAGCTGGTGCAGAACCTCGCGTGGGCGGTTGGTGATGATCGCGTCGATGCCGAGCCGGGCGCAGAGCTCCACGTCCGCGGGATCGTTGACGGTCCACACATGGACCTGGTTGCCGGCGCGCTGGAGCTTCTCGATGTAGGCGGGGTGGCTGCGTACGATCCGCATGCCGGGACCCGCGATACCGACCCCTTCGGGAAGTCGGCCGTCGCGCAGCCGCGGAGTGACGAACTGCATCAGATAGACGGTGGGGATGGTCGGGGCCGCGGCTCGGACCCGCTGCAGCGACCGCGCCGAGAAGCTCATGATCCGTACGGGCGACTCGGCGGCGGTCTCCGGGGCGTCCAGACCGAAGCGCTTGAGCAGGTGCAGCAGCCGTTCCTCGACCTGTCCCGCCCAGCGGGTGGGGTGCTTGGTCTCGATGGCCAGCTCGACCCGGCGGCCGGCGTCGGCGACGAGTTCGAGCAGCCGCTCCAGGGTGAGAACGGAGGTGTCCTCCCACTCCGGGCCGTCCTCGCGGTTCTTCCAGGAGCCGAAGTCCAGGGCGGCGAGATCGGCGAGCTCCAGGGCCGAGACGGCGCCGCGGCCGTTCGACGTACGGTTGACGCGACGGTCGTGCACGCAGACCAGATGGCCGTCAGCCGTCAGCCGTACATCGCATTCAAGGGCGTCGGCGCCGTCCTCGATCGCCTTCTTGTACGCGGCGAGTGTGTGCTCGGGCGCGTCCTCGGACGCGCCTCGGTGGGCGACGACTTGGGGCAGGTGCGGACCCGGGCCCGCGGCCGGGGTCTGTGGAGCGGAAGTCACGGCGTCATGGTGTCACCCTTGGGGGGTGTGCGGTGGTGCGGGGCGTAGCCCAGGCGGCGGACGCACAGGTGCCGCTTATGGTGCTCTGACGCCCGGTGGGAAAAGCTGATGGCAAACACGCACGCACTGACTGTGACCCGCTGACCGCTAACCGGCGTCGTGGACCGAGGAGAGAGCTGTGAGCCCCGAGAACGAGGACAAGGACAACGCGGTACCGCCCGCCCCGTCCACACCTCCCGTGCCTCCCGCGGCCGCTCCCGACGCGACCCCGGCGGCGCCCGAGGTGCCGCCGGTGGCGCCTGAGGGGGCAGCCCCTGCCGACGCGGGACCCGCGGCCGAGGTGCCGGGGGCAGCCGAGGTGCCGGGGGCGGCCGAGGTGCCCAACGCGGCCGGCGTCGGAGCGGGCGCGACCTGGCCCCCCGCCCCGCCGACCGTCCCCACCTACTCCAGCGGCGGAGGCGGCGGCCACGAGTGGGGCGCCTCCTACCAGCCGCCCCAGCCATCCGGCCCCGCCAAGGCCAAGGGCGGCCTGGTCGCCGCGGTGCTGGCCGCCGCCCTGCTCGCGGGCGGCGTCGGTGGCGGCATCGGCTACTGGGCGGCCGAGCGCAACGACAGCGACACCGGTACGTCCACGACCGTCTCCGCCTCGCAGACCCCGGCCGACCTCAAGCGCGAGGAGGGCTCGGTCGCGGACATCGCGGCGAAGGCGCTGCCGAGCGTCGTCACCATCGACGCGGAGGGCGGCCGTGGCGAGGGCGGCACGGGCACCGGCTTCGTGTACGACAAGGAAGGCCACATCCTCACCAACAACCACGTGGTGGCATCGGCGGCCGACAGCGGCAAGGTCTCCGCGACGTTCTCCGACGGCAAGAAGTACGACGCCGAGGTGATCGGCCGCGCCCAGGGCTACGACGTCGCCGTACTGAAACTGAAGAACGCCAAGGGCCTGACCCCGCTCCCGCTCGGCGACTCCGACAAGGTGGCCGTCGGCGACTCGTCCATCGCGATCGGCGCCCCCTTCGGGCTCTCCAACACCGTCACCACCGGCATCGTCAGCGCCAAGAACCGCCCGGTGTCCTCCAGCGACGGCACGGGCACCAGCAAGAGCTCCTACATGAGCGCCCTGCAGACCGACGCCTCCATCAACCCGGGCAACTCCGGCGGCCCGCTCCTGGACGCCCGCGGCGCGGTGATCGGCGTCAACTCCGCCATCCAGTCCACCAGCGGCGGCGGCCTCGGCACCGGCCAGGCGGGCTCGATCGGCCTGGGCTTCGCGATCCCGATCAACCAGGCGAAGAACGTCGCCGAACAGCTGATCAAGACCGGCAAGGCCGTCTACCCGATGATCGGCGCCTCGGTCTCCACCGAGGAGAACACCCGCGACGGCGCCCGCATCCCCGAACGGGGAGTGGACAACAGCGACCCGGTCCTCAACGGCGGCCCCGCGGACAAGGCAGGCCTGGAGCCCGGCGACCTGATCACCAAACTGGGCGACCGCCCCATCGACAGCGGCCCCACCCTGATCAGCGAGATCTGGACCTACCAGCCCGGCGACAAGGTCGACCTCACCTACGAGCGCGACGGCAAGGAGCGCACGGTCGAACTGATCCTGGACAGCAAGGACGAGAGCTGACCCGGTGGGCTGTTTCGCTTCCTGAGCTTTGGCCAGCTCTCATATGGCCTGGTGAGGCGGGGTGTCGGACTGATTCCGGCACCCCGCCTCTTTTCGTGCTCACGGTGCTGCTCTGGTAGGAACACACGAACTCGCAGGCAGAGGCATAGATGCGGCGGGTCCATCACGTCGTGATGGGGGCTAGAGAAGGGGAGGGTCCTATGGAGGCCTCTAGACACGATGAGTTCGGCGAGTTCGTGGCGATGCGGTCCACCGCGCTGCTGCAGCTCGCCATGCTCCTCACCGGCGGCGACCGTCATGCCGCGGAGGACCTGCTGCAGATCGCGCTGATGAAGGTCTACGGCCGCTGGGGGCGCATCGAGCAGCCCGAGGCGTATATCCGCCAGGTCATGTACCGCCAGCAGGTCAACCGATGGCGGCTGCGCCGGCACCGGGCCGAGACGACCGTGTCCGTACTGCCCGAGTCCGGCGGGACCGCCGACACCGCGGAGGACTCCGCACTGCGGATCGCCCTCTGGGCCGCGCTCGGCCGGCTCACCAAGCGGCAGCGGACCGTGGTCGTGCTGCGCTACTTCGAGGATCTGTCGGAGACCGAGGTGGCGGCGCTGCTCGGCTGCGCGGTCGGCACGGTGCGCAGCACGGCCCACCGGTCGCTCGCCAGGCTGCGGAAGCTCGTCCCGGAGCTGGGTCCCGAGGAGTCCCGGGAGCAGGCACGGTCGCTCAGCTATGCACCGAAGGAGGTCCAGGGATGACCACGGAGCTCGTGGAGGAGAAGGTCCGGGAGACGCTGCGCGCGGTCCGCCTGGACGGGGTGCGGGCGCCCGATGATCTGGCCGAGCGGGTGGTCAGACGGCGCGGCCGGCGCCGGTTCCAGCAGTCCGCCGGGGCCGCGCTGGCTGTAGCGGCGATGGCCTTCGGGGCGGTGTTCGGCCTCGGGGGCGGCGGGGACGAGTCGGAGCGTCCGGTGCCGCCGGCCGCGGTGCCGGATGGCTGGCAGCCGTGGAAGCTGGACAGCGTGGACACCGCGGGGAACGGGTGCTTGCCGGACGGCGACGCGCTGTACTGCAAGGGATATAAGTACGACGCGGTGAAGTTCGACGCCAGGACCGGCGAGCAACTGTGGACGCTCAAGGTCAAGGGTGAAGGCGGCAGCAGTGTCGGCCGCCCGCTCGCCGCGCGCGACGGTGTGCTCTACATCTACCGGAACCACACCGCGGAGAAGGAAGAGAACGGCGACTACCGCGCGGGCACCGATCTGGTGGCGGTGGACGCCGACACCGGCCGTGAGCTGTGGGACTTCGAGATGTACGACGACGCCCGCAGCGACGAGCGCGCCATGCTGATCGACGGCGCGGTTCTGGTGAACACCCCGAGCCGCGTGTGGGCAGCCCTGGACCCGCGGACCGGTGCGGAGAAGTGGAGCCACACCTGGGAGAAGGGCCTCTGGTGCCAGGGGACCGTGCTCAGCGGCACGCCGTATCAGCTGTGCACGGTGGAGCGCGACGACAAGGACGACACGGACGTCTTCCGGCTCGACGCCGCCACGGGCGAAGCCCAGAAGGTGACGACCCTCCCCGGCAAGCAGGCGCTGATGGGGACCTCGCGGGACAGCATCGTCGTGGGCGCGAGGAAGGGCGCACCCGAACCGGACAGCGACGACCCGTGGGAGATGTCGCTCACCACCATCACCAGCTCCGGGAAGCAGACCGCACATTCCCTGCACCTCCCAGGGCCCATGAGGGCCGTAGAGGTCGTCGCTGATCAGTTGATCGCCGTATCCCAGAAGGGCGTTGCCTCCGCCACGTCGCTGACCACAGGCAAGACACTGTGGAGCGCCCCGACGGGGGTCGAATGGCCCAAGCCCGGAGGCGACTACGTCCCAACGGTCGGATACAACCTGGTGGCGGCCAGCCAGGACGTCGTGTACTTCTTCAGCCCGACCGGAGACCTGTCCGGCCTCGACGCACGCACCGGCGAGCAGCTCTGGCGCGTCCACGTCGACACCAAATGGCCGCAGGTGGGCCCAGGGTACGGGTCGATGCCGCAGCTCTTCCTCTACGGGGACGCGCTGATCGCCCGGGACGGCGGCAGGGCCTTCTCGCTGCTGCCGAAGCTCGGCGACTGAGCCGGGGGAGGGGGCGCCGACGCAGCCGGCGCCCCGCCCCGGATTCCGGAGCTCACGGACCGGCGACGGACCAAGGCCCACGGAGCCGGACCGGCCCGGTAGGCTGTAGCCCGCTCTGCCGCAGGTCGGCGGGGCGCTGGTGGGTTGCCCGAGCGGCCTAAGGGAACGGTCTTGAAAACCGTCGTGGCGCGAGTCACCGTGGGTTCAAATCCCACACCCACCGCGGCAGGTCCGCTAAGGGCCAGGTCAGAAGGGGTGCCGCTGTGATCGCGGCACCCCTGACCTGTTTAACTGTCTCGCGGTTTCCCGCCTGTGCCCGGTCGTTGACNTCTTGAAAACCGTCGTGGCGCGAGTCACCGTGGGTTCAAATCCCACACCCACCGCGGCAGGTCCGCTAAGGGCCAGGTCAGAAGGGGTGCCCCTCAGCGAGGGGCACCCCTTCTCTGCTCACCCTGTCTCACCCCGGCTCGCCGGTATCCCAGTTCTGACCAGTGCGTATGGGCCATCTGTGGGCCAGGATCAGGGCTTGTCCCCCTCGTCGAGCGCGCGAGAGATCAGGTCGTTGGAGTGCTCCTGACCGCCCTTGAGGATCTTCGCGTAGAAGCGGTACAGCACGGCGATGCTGTGGCCAGCGCGAGCGGCGACCTCCGCCGGGTCCACTCCCGACTTGATCCAGAGGGAAACGCCCGCGTGGCGCAGGGAGTACGGCACGGCCGCAAGGTCGGACTCGACCTCTCGCGGAGACAGCACTGACTTCCGCGCACGCTCCCAGATGTCGCAGTACTCGGTGGATGGGGCCCGTCCACCCCGAGCGGCCCGGAACAGCCGACCGTCATCGGCCGTGCCGTAGCGCGCGATGTGCTCCCGGAGCAGGTGCACGAGGACGGGCGGGATGGGCACTGTCCGCGTCGCACCGCGCTTTCGCCGCTTGAGTCCGCGTGTCTCGTACGACGTCCCGTCATCCGTCCACCCGCCGCCCACCTCCGGGCGACTCTCCCCAAGCAGCAGCTCGCCCCAATCCTTCACGGTCTCGGGTGAGTTGGGAGGCAAAGTGCAGTCCGATTCCTTGAGCGCGACGATCTCGCCGGGTCGCATAGCCGCGTAGTAGAGGCACCCGAAGAACGCGTGCAGATGCTCACCGCGTCTACCGGAGTCACGGACAGCTCCGAGCAAGGATCGAGCCAGGGCCGGGTCCGGGACGTACCGGAAATCAATCTCGTCATCGCTCTCGGGAGCCGTCCAGTCCACACGCGGAAGGGGGTTGGCCGTGAGTAGCCCCTTCTCTTCGACGGTGTAGCGCAGAACGTTGCTCAGCACCATGCGCTTGCGCCTGGCCGTGTTCTCAGCAGCCTTGCCCCCGTCCAGACGGAGCGACAGAGCCTCCAACGCGGGCCGCAGTAGCGCGGGGTCCTCCAGGTCCTTGACCTTGATGGAGCGCGAGGCGATCCACTCCAGAGCGGCGCGGACATCTTCCGGCGGTGTCTCCACCGTGTGGCGCTGTACCCAAGCCCCCTCGGGGGAGCGGACCGCTCGGAAAGCCCACTGGTACAGAGCAGCGCGCAGAATCGCGGGGCGTGGCGCTCCCCTCTTGCTGGTGACGAGCGTGGGGGTGACAACGGCGAGTGACTCCGCGATGCTCGCGCGGTGCTTGGCGGCGGCACGCGGCCACTTCATGAGGACGTAACCCGTGACGTGGTCGTACCAGGAAGGGGAAGTGCGCGACGCCAACTCGCTCGCGGGGAGCCCTGTCTCCTCGTCGAATTGTTGACGGTCGCGCAGCGCGGTCATCAACTCCGCCCGGCGACCGTCAGCTTGCGGCTTGAGCTTGAAACTGCGCGAGTGTGGCCGCTCGCCCACCCGCCAACGCAGCTCCCACGGCTTCGGGCGGCCCGCGCGCTTGCGGATGGACCAAATATCGACGTCGTACGTGAGCATGTCTCTCCAGACAGAACGAGGGGCCCGCGCTGAGCGCGGGCCCCGGTGAAGCGGACTGATCTACGCGGTGTTCTCTTCGCAGCGCGCCCACCAGGCGTCCAGGTCAGCGCGGTTAACGCGAAGTTGACCGTTCGGGAGCTTGTGGAGGCGGGGGGCTTGGCCGCGGGCACGCATCCGGTAGAAGGCGGCGCGACTCATGTCGATCTCTTCGAGGACTTCGGCGAGTTTGAGCTTCTTGGGGCGTGCCACGGTCGACTCCTTCGAGGCTTCGGTCAGCACGGGCTCTTGGCCCGCTTGGGGGCTCGTTCCTGTCCGAGGTGCGGGTTTCTGCGTCATTGCGTCATCGGCGTCACTTGTGGTTCTGACCTGGGGTTTTCTGTGACGCGGTGGTGAGGGCGTGCGTCATCGGCTCGTCATGGGGTGCGTCATCGGGTGACGCGGATGACGCGGGATGACGCAGCGCGCGGTGTCTGCGTCATGGCTGTAGAGGCAGGTCAGGGGCTGTTTTCTGGCCCGCGTGACGCAGATGACGCAGCGTCTTTCCTCTTAGGACAAGAGAGGGGGTGGTGTCTGTTGTCGTGCGCGCGTTACGTCGGGAAGAAGGAGCCGCTTCGCGGCGCGTCCTTGGGGCGGCGCGTTGCGCCGAACTGCAAGAGGAGCACGCGCGGCCGCTGGGCTGGGCCCGGGTGCTCTTCTTGCTTGTCCGGGCGAACGCGGTCGCGGGTCAGAGCAGCCGGGTCTGCTCGTTCGGGGGCGGGGCGGCCAGGCGGGTCATTTCGAGGTAGCGGCCCGCGCTTGTGCGACCGGAGTCGATGAGGACGCCACGGGCGGCCAGGGTCGGTTGGAGGCGCTTGAGCCGGTCGGAGAGGACTTTGCCCGTGGTCGGCCACCCCTTGGGCAGGGGCCGTAGCCCGTCGTCGCTGTAGAGGGTGCTGAGCAGGTGCAGCCACTCGGTGGACGTCATCCGCTGGTCCGCGCCCGGGGCGATCGTGTCGGCATGGCGCAGAACGGTCTGGGCGAGCAGATCGCCTTCGATCACGTCGTCGTTGAGGTCGTCCAGGCTGGCCCGGTACGCCGCGAGTGCCCCCAGGCCGGTCGCCGCGTCCAACTGCGCGCACAGGTGCGCGAAGTCCGCCATCCGCAGGTCGGTGGGGGTCTCTGCCTCGGCCGCGCGGACCTTCACCGTGAGGTCCAGGAGCGAGCCGAGCACGACGGGCAGGATCTCGGCGTACTCCGCCCACAGTTCTGCCTCGGTGCGCCGGACCTTGGGGCGCTCCAGCCGCAGCGGCAGGAGGCGTTCGGCGAGGTCGGGCCGGATCACGCCGACGTCGATGCCGGTCATGAGCAGAGGGCGCCGGTAGCCGACACGGAACACGTCCCCGTCGGTGAACAGAGCGCGCTTGACGTTCTCGGCACCGGTCACGATGCAGCACATTGCATCGGACAGCTCCGGGGTCATGTGGGACAGGTTGTCCAGCGCGGTGACCCACCCGGCCGCCACCGCCGCGATCAGGTTCTCCTCGTCCTTCGGCGCCCGGCGCAGGTCGCCGCTCATGCCCTCAACGATCCTGATGAGCATGCGGCCCCCGGAGGACTTGCCCGCGCCCTGCGGCCCGGTGAGGAACGGCGCGGGGACAGGCACGGACGGACCGAGGCAGCCGATGAGCCAGGCGATGGCCAGGCACTCGGTCTCGGCGGTGGCGAAGTTGCAGAGCCTGAGCAGGAGGTCGATGCCCTTGCCGTTGGTGTCCTTGGCGGGCAGGGGCAGTTCCCCGGTGAGCTGGGTGCGCCGCCAGCACACCTCCCGCGGGTCGGGGGCGGTGATGTCCCAGCCGGTGGGGTGGATGCGGACGGACTGCCCGTCGTCGCGGCCCAGGTCCAGCCAGGTCGCCCCGTCAAAGCCTGGCGCGACGCGGATATGGACGGGCTGCACGTCTTCGCTCAGCGCGAGCGCTTCGATCAGGTCCAACGCCTCCTTGAGCGCGGTCCCGTTGAACACGCCACACCCGTCCCTGAACAGGCCGACCATGAGTTCCTGGCGATGGCTGCCCGAAGTGCCCTGGGAACGGATCGGCCGGGCCACGGGGTGGCTCTTCCGCTGCGCGTACACGGTGCCGTCGGGGGTGCGGAAGTACCGGAAGTGCTGCTGTGCGTAGTCGGTGATGACCTCGCGGGCCGGGGTCTTGTCGTCGTCAGCCATGTTCAGAGTCCCAACCTGGTGCGGGCGTTGGTCCACGCGTCGGTGCAGTGCCGCAGGGTTTCGCCCTTGGCCTGCGCGGCGGTGAACAGCCGCGCAATGTGGGCCTCGGTGAGGCAGCCGCACCGGCCGTGTGTGGACAGCACGGCCAAGAAGGTGCGGTAGACGGTGCTGTGCACGCCGCTGGTGGCCTGGGTGATGCGCTGCTCCGCCATGGCGATGCCACGGTCCAGATAGGCCGGGGTGCGGTGGCGGCACTCGGCATCTCTGGCCGGTCCGGGCATGGTGATGGCCTGCGGTGCGGTCTGAACCGTTTCGGGCTTACTCACGGCAAGCTCACGCACGGCGTCCGGCAGGGTGGTCATGGTGCCGGTGCCGGGCCCGAGCCAGCGGGCGTAGGCCATCGTGGACTTGATGTCTACGCCGGGGCGGACCGCGTTGGCGGACTGCATCGCACCGAGGTAGAGCCAGTGCTCCCCGCGGGTGGTGGGCACGGTCTGGGTGGCGGGCAGGTTCTCGCGGGCCCATGTGATCGCGTCGGTGTTGTCCAGGTCCACGACCGTCAGCCCCGCCCCGCCGGGGTGGTAGGCGACCGCGCTCGCGCGCATCCATGCGCGCCGCCAAAGCTCGGAGCTGATGGCGTCCGGGTCGGTGGTTGCGGCGGCCCATCCGTGGCAGGGGCCGGGGCAGGTGCAGGGGCCAGGGTTCTTCATGTTGGGTCGGCCGCCGCAGGCGTTGTCCGCGCAGTGGCGGCAGTTGCCGAACGGGATCTTTCCCGCCCGCAGCGGCATGACCGGGATCTGAGAGGCTGCGAGTTCGAGCGCGGTGTGCAGGTGCAGCAGTAACGGCCGGTGGCCATCTCGTCGGATGTCGGTGGGTTGCGTCATGCTGAAGACCTCCACAGGTCGGTAGGTGGCTGGTGGACAAGGGCGGCCCCGGACTTTGGCGAGACGGGGGCCGCCCTTGGCGTTACGGCTGGTTGTTGGTCTTGGCCCACACACCGGTCGTGCGGGTGTTGACGGTGCGCCGGTCCTGGTACACGGGGCCCTGGTAGTGGTGGTGGATGTCCGGGGCGGGCTTCGCGCGTTTGGCGAGCTGGGCGAGGGCGAGCACGAGGGCGGTGGGGGCGCCGAACACGAGGCCGCAGACGATCGGGTCGGCGAACTGCGACACGTACATGAGCACGGCGGCCGTGCCGCCGACCATGACGGTGGTGGTGCCGCCAGCGAGCATGAGCACGCTGGCGTCGGTGGCGCCCTGGCTCATCGGGGGCCGTCCGGGCTGAGCGACGGCCGGTGCGTCGCCGTGGGCGGGCACGGGGGTGTCGTCGCGGTAGGCGGTGGGCCGGTAGGCGTCGGCGATGATCCGGCGAGCCTCAACGTCAGCCTGAACCTCGCTGAGCCCGGTACCCACGGGGGCCGTTTGCGGGGTGGTGTCGGGGTGCATGTGGAATCCCATCTCAAAGCGTTCAGGGAGGCAGAGACACCCCCTTCCGGGGGCGCTGTAGAGGGGGTTTCGGGGGCCTGACCTGCGGCGCCTCCCTGCCTCCCTCAGAGATCATTCGCGCAGGTCAGAGCCAGGGAGGCGGGTCAGGGAGGTGGTCAGGGAGTTCTCCCTGTCTCCCTGGCCGGGCGGGGTGTGGCTCCCTCTACTCCGTGGCAGAAGCGGAACCGTCGGCGTCGCGGTTGGTGAGGGCGCGAGAGACGCGATCGCGTCCGACGACCATGACGCCGTCGGACTTGTACGGCTCGGCTCCGGTGCCGTCCAGCACGCGCTTGAGGTCGATGAACGACCACTTGCCGTAGGCGTCCTCGTTCAGGGCGGCGAGCCGGTTGAGGACGTCCATCGTGCGCACCCGCGCCGCGGTGCCGACCACGCTCGCGATGTCCGCGAGTGGGTCGCGCTGCTCGCCGCGGTCGGTGACGTGAAGGGTGGTGACCTCGTCGCGCAGGGCCTTGGCGCGGTCGGCGATCGCGGTCGCCTGGTCGTCGTCGATGAAGTGGGTGCGCACGGTGATCGAGGACTGGCCGACGGGGATCTCGATGCCGTCGGACGCGACCACGAGGGTGCCCTTGTCCAGGCCCTGGCGCAGCAGGTGCGGGGCGGCGCCGCCGTTGACGGCCTTGTCGCCGAGCGCCATGCGGGCTTGGGATTCGGTGCCCACCACGAGGGAGGCGCGGGTGTGGGCGCCCTCGCGGACCAGTTTGGGAAGGTTCTGGTCGGTGGGGTCCTGGGTGCCCTCCCACAGGACCACGTCGACCACGCGGCCCTGGTTGTGGACCTTGCGGACGGCCATGAAGTACCGGGACGTGGCCTTGGACCCGCCGTAGGGCCGCTTGTCCTCGTCGACGGCCGGGCACATGAACGCCACCTGGGCCTCATCCACGACGCCGACCAGCGGCGCGAACACGATGCCGGGATCACGCCGACGCTGCTCCATGCGGCGTTCCATCTCCGCGACCAGGCCCTCAACCATCTCGGTGGCCTCGATGACGTGGTCATCAGTCGGGCCCTGGATCAGCACCATGGCGAGGCCGTCGAACATGGCCCAGTCCCCGGCGCCCTTGAGGTCGGCGATGCGGAACTCCACCGTGCGGTCCAGCGCGGCCCACAGGGCGAGCGCGCGCAGGGCGGCGGTCTTGCCCTGGTTGGACAGGCCCGTGATGAGTAGGTGGCGCTGGTACAGGCTCAGCGCTGCGGCGTCGCCGCGCAGATCCTGGCCCCATGGCGCGCGTCCCTTGGCGTAGCTCGCGGTCAGGGTCTCGTCGGTGACCAGCGGTGAGGGGCCGATCGGCTCATCCAGGGCCCCGGAGTCGGCGATCCACAGCCGGACCGTGCGGGCGGCGGTCGGGATGGTGATGAACACCTCGTGCTCGTGCCGGGAGAGGTTCTCTGCCAGCTTGCGGCGCCGGTTCTGTACCTCGATCGTCGACACCCCGGAGGGGAGGGTGACGTCGACTTCGACGCCGCATCCGGCGATCGTGATCGGGGACAGCATGGCCGCCCCGGCGTCGCCCATCTCCTTGACGGCGGTGCGCATGGCGGGGATGCCCAGGTCCCGCAGGGCCTTGACGACGATTGACGGGGTGATCGGCTCACCCTCCCCGGTGCGGGCGTTGGCGGGCAGGGCCCACTGGGGTGCGGCCTGCTGGTGCTGGCCCACGGCCCACAGCCCGAGCAGGGCCAGGAACGGGCCGAGTGTGAGCAGCGGTCCCCACACGATGGTGATGATGGTGATGAGCAGGCGGATGAACTCGATGACCGCCATCAGCGGGGTGATGACGTCGGTGATGTCCTTGTTGGCGATGGCCAGCACCACCCCGAGCGTGACCAGCGTCCCGATGCTCATGCCGGTGCCGACCAGCACCCCCTTGGCCGCGTCCACGGGTGAGTGGAGCAGGTCCATGCGGCGGCGGTGGCGCGCGTCGCGGAAGCGCTGCCCGCGCTCTTCCCACTCGGCCGCGACCTCGTAGTTGCCCGCGGCTTCGGCGGCACGGAGCAGGCGTTCGTAGCGGGCGGCGGTGCGGCCGTCCCAGGTGCGGCGGGCCACGATCCGGGCGCCCCCGGCCACGTAGAGGCCGTGGCGGGCGACCGTGCGGGCGGCGGTCTTGGTGTGCTCGTGCGTGACGGCCGTCTTCAGCGCGCGACCGGAGCGCACCCACAACGGCACCACCGGTACGGGCGGGGCGTCCGGCACCACGGTCAGGTCCGGGCGGGTATCGACGGCGGGCGGGTCGGGGTTCTTGTGCAGGTGAACGACGTTGCCGCTCATGAGGATAGAGCTCCTGACTGCCCCACGGGGGCGGGAAGGCGAGGGGGTGCCGGGGTGGCCGGTCCGTGGCGGACGGCCACCCCGAGCAGCCGAGACGTGCGAGCGTGTGTCACGCGGTGGGGAGTGCGCGGGCGGGTGCGGTCACCACCAGCGGGACGGCTTCTTGGGCACGAGGGCGGGGCAGCCGTTGACCATGTGGGACACGCACTGCGGGCAGTCCTCACCCGCGTTGAGGCGGCGGTGGATGCTCTTGTCGTAGGCGTGCTGCCAGCACTGCGGGCACTCACCCGGAGGCGCGGGTTGGGCGGCCATGGTCACCACCACCCCGAGGACTTCTTGGCGGCCTTGGTGGCGGCGGCCTCGTTCACGACCCGCTGCCGCTCGGTCTGCAACGCGAGGATTTCCGCGTTGATCCGGATCTCGGCCGCCTCCCACGCGGTCTCGACCTGCTGGTCGGCGCGCTTGGTGCTCTTGTGCCGGGCGACCTTGACCGAGCCACCGGCCAGGGCCGCGAGGAGTGCGCGCCTTTCGCGGCCGGTGAGCGGCCCCATCTCGCGCTTCTGCACGGCGGCGAGGTCGCGGGTGCTCTGCTGGATCGCGCGATCCAGGCGGCGCGTGTCGGGCTTGGCCATGGTCAACCCCTCCTCGGATAGCTGTGGCCGGCGGGCGGGTACACGGGAGCGGACCGGTCCGACAGCAGGCCCTCCATCACGACCGCTTCGAAGTCTTCGTGCAGGGCGGTGGCCGGGTCGCACTCGAACGCGATGTCGGCCGCGTCCAGCAGCCGCACGGTGCGGGCGCTGTCGTCGCCCGGGGACTCACACACAGAACGCTTCACGGCTGACCTCCCAGGTGCAGGGCACGGGCAGAGGCGGATTCATGGCAGAGCAGGCACATGCCGAGCGAGGTCGGCAGGCAGCAGCTGTAAACCACCCGGCAGACGGGGCAGGTGCGCCGGGCGAGCATCGCCAGCGCGAGCGCGCCCACCCTGCGGGAGGTCATAGGCCGCACCGGCTTGGCCAGCTCGATCCGGTACAGGTAGGCCACCGACACCCCGGACTTGCGGCGCCGGGAGCGGCGCATCACCTGCGCCGCGACCGGCTGACCACCAGGGCGTAAGCCCTTGGCGCGCAGTTGGCGGCGGGTGGCATAGCCCTCCGGGGCGAACTTCCACGGGAAGGTTGGCACGCCCCAGGTGGCGCCGGTGGGGTCGAAGCACTTGCCGAACACACCGGACATCACGCCGCCACCGCCTCAGCGGACGGGGCGCTCTCGGCGCGTTCGGCCCGCAGCGTGTCGCGCAGGGTGCGGGCGTTCTTCGGCGAGGTGTGCACCGCGAGGCGGATGCCCTCCGCGGTCAGCTTCGCGTCCGGCCAATCAGCCGTCACCGCACGGGCCTCATCGAGCAACTGTGCCGCTGTGCGGCGGGGTCGACTCGATCGGGCAACCTCGGGAACCCGACCGGTCGCCCGCCGCGGCCGACTCGATTCCGCGGCCGCCGTGCCCGGTTCGATCGGCGGGTCGATCGGCAACCCGAGTGCGCTCAGGACCCGCTCACGCGGCGCGGGAGCGGCCGGGACGGGCTTGAGCGGCAGAGTCGACTTCACGAACCCGACCGGCACCGGAAGCGGCATCTGTGCCGGGTTCGCGGCCACCGGTGTCGGGGTGGATTCCGGCAGGTCAGCCGTAGACCGATTCCTTACAGTCTCGGTAGATTCCTCCGCATTCACGGAGAGTGGTTCGATCGGGGCGGACCGGTGGTGCAGCACCTTGGCGACTAGGTCCGAGCCGAAGAAAATCGACCCGACCGGCAGTGAAGTGGCCAGCAGCACCAGCACCCAGTTGGCCGGGCCCCAGGCGGCCAGCTGCATCCGCTCGCCCCCGTCGTGCATCGCGGGCATCAGCCCGTGCACATAGTTGAGGACCAGTGAGGCGATGGTGTACCCGGCCAGTACCCGCAGCGCGAACCTGCGGTCCCGACCGGTCAGCGCGAGCGTGGCGACCAGCGCCAGGGCCATCAGGCCGTCGACCACGAACGGGTACAGCAGCGCGGCCGTATCGTCCGCACCCACCGTGCGGGCCACGTCCCGCAGCGCGTTCCACGACACCCGAAAAGCCATGGCGACCACGCCGACCAGGGCGAGCACCAGCAGAGTCTTGGCGAAGCGGTTCATGCCGCACCGCCCGTCCGGCGCCCGTGCCGCACCCAACCGGCGAACTGCACGAAGAAGCCGACCGCGGCGATACCCATCAGCCGCGACTCACCCGTGATGAGGCTGCTCGCTGTGGCCGTGACCGCGAGGACGATGCCGACCCAGACCAGCGCCAGGGCCAGGCCCTGCGGGGAGAGGTTGTGGCTCATGCCGCACCCCCCGCCAGGGCCGAGCCGTCGACCTGGTTGGCCAGCTCCCGACGCGCGGCCAAAACCCTGCGCCTAGCCCGGCGGATGCGCCGCGCGTCCAGCTCCGTCGGCGTGCGCTCCAAGGTGGTGATCTGCGCGTCCAGCAGCTCGATGCCCGCCGTGATGAGAGGCATCTCCAGCTCGATCGCGTCCAGCTCCGCAGCCGTCGGCTCGCGGTCGAACTCAGCGGCGGTAACAACCGCCCGAACAGTGACGATGTGCACCATGGGTCGTGGCTCCTTAGTCGGTGGAACGGCCCGAAAGCGCCCCCGGAGTTGCCGCTCCGGGGGCGCGCGCCGTTGTGGAACCAGGGGCTTCCGGCTCCCTGCCACCCCGCCCGTACGAGCCCCGCGCAGTACACGGGCCCGGACGGGCGAGGGAGGCAACCGGCCGCAGCGCTAGCCGCTGCGGAATCGGTGAGACTCGACCGGTTGCCCGCAGCACCTCGCGGTGCTCACGGGCCAGAGATGGAACGGCGCCGCCATGCCGGTCGGCCACGGCCGCGCCCATCAACTTCGTCGGTTCACTGGCACTCCTTCAGGTCGCTGATCAGGGGTTTCGCACTGCAAGGGGGACCTGTGTCCCCACGCTCCGGCCGTTGCTCGCGGTCACCGGGCCACCTCGCCAGTACGGGCCGAAACCCTGTTCTGCCTGGCCTTTAGCGGGATTGCAGCGTCCCCGCCCTGCGCTTCTGTGCGGCGTGAAGCAGCCCCAAGGAGGGCTCTTCCGGCTCACTGTCCTAGGACTGCGAGCGGCTTGAGATGACAATGCACCCGCAGTCCTGGGACTGTCAACAGTCCTGGGACTGTGTTTCACTGGGCATGTCGAGAGGAGTTCTGCGTGGCACCCAAGTGGCGGGAGCTGGCGGACCGGTTCGCCGAACAGATCAGGAACGGCGACTACGCGCCGGGCGACCAGTTGCCCCAGATCAGAGAGCTGGTGGAGGCAGGCGAGGGCTCTAAGTCCACCGTCCACGCGGCGTACAAGGCGCTGGAAGCCGAAGGGCTCGTGACCTCATCGCGCGGCCACGGCACAGTCGTGCGTCCGCGCGCACCTCTCAAGCGACTCGGCATCGCCCGGTACGACAAGGCGAAGTGGCGTGACGGTGACGAGGTGGCGTTCATCGCGGACCGCGTGGCATCGGGGCGGGCCTACAAGCGCAACGAGCAGACCCAGACCGTGAGCCGTGTCGAGGCGACCGCCCTTGTCGCCGGGGGGCTTGGCGTTCCTGTCAGCTCCGAGGTGTACGCACGGGCCCGACTCGTGAAGGAAGGCGCGCAGCCGACCCACACCCTCACCAGCTACTACCGGCCCGAGCACGTCGAGGGGACCCGCATCGTCGACCCCTCGCCCGGCCCTGCCGGGCGTGGCGGCGGGTACCGCGTCTTGTACGACGCCGGGTACGAGATCGATCACATGAAGGAAACGGTGTTCGCTCGGGTGCCCACCGCGGATGAGGTACACCTTCTCCAACTCCCCGCCAGTGAACCCGTGGTCGAGCTTCACAGGACCACGTACACGGCGGATGGCACGGTGGTTGAGTTCGCCGTCGGCATCCACGCGGCCTCGCGCTTTGCGTGGGAGTACGAGTTCCAGGTGCCCGACTCCGGCCGTGACAGGGCCACAGACAAGGAGGGTCAAGCGTGATCTCGGAACAGGACTGGGCAGACACCCGCCTCTTGTGGGACTACCAGCAGATGGGCTACGAGCCGCGCCCCTGCTCGGTTGGTATCGGCCTAGGCAGTCACGACCTCGGCGTCGCCGACACGACCGTCGACCTGTACCAGCGCGGGATGATGCCGCTGATCGTCTTCACGGGTGCCACGAGCCGGACGACCGCGGAACGCATGCCCCGCGGCGAGGCTGAGCACTACAGGGATCGCGCCCTTGAGCTGGGAGTACCGCCAAACGTCATCCTCGTGGAGCCCAACGCTCGGAACACCGGCCAGAACATCACCCTGTCGCGCGACCTGCTCGAAGAACACGGGGTCGACGTGTCGTCGGTGCTGCTTATCAGCAAGCCGTACGAGGAGCGACGGGCCCACGCCACCGCGCGCAAGCTCTGGCCCGAGGTCGAGTTCGTCAGCGCGTCCAC
The DNA here is from genome assembly GCF_046540415.1 of Streptomyces sp. E11-3. Lineage (NCBI taxonomy): Bacteria > Bacillati > Actinomycetota > Actinomycetes > Kitasatosporales > Streptomycetaceae > Streptomyces > Streptomyces sp. E11-3. The sequence goes on from NZ_JAZGRL010000001.1 coordinate 3,916,640, forward strand.
CCCCATGACGCTCGCCGAGTATGTCGACTCGATCCAGGACGCACGCCGTGTGATTGACATGCTCGTTGGCTCCCTGCAACGGCTGCTGATCTACCCGGCTCAGGGGTTCATGGTTGCGCAGGACGTGCCCACTGACGTGGTCCGCGCGTACGAACGGCTCGCTTCCCGCGGGTTCACGAGCCGCCTCGCTCCCGAGGCTCCCCGGCGAGAATCGGCGTGACTTGAGCCGCCTTCGCCATCCTCCGGTCAGGATCGTCGCCTGTACCCCCGCGCCACAGTATGAGGGGGGCTCACGCCGCACCGATGACGGCTTTCAGGGTCTCATGGGCCATGTGTAGGCCAGCAGCACCACGAGGAAGGGTTGAGGCGACGTTCCAGCAGGTCAGCGTGGTGTAGGTGCGCACAGCACAACGCTCTTGCGGACCGTCCCTGTCCGCGCGCGGTAATACTTTCCCCACTTCATCAAGGCCCGCGCACGGCGCGGGCGCGCCGCCTCTGCGGCGCGGCCTGCCTCCTGTCTCCGCCCAGGCTGGCAGCGCCCGGCGGCACGCCGCGTGCAGCGGGCGAAGGTCAGGGAAGACCCGCTGTGGCTGGGGCGGTCGGCTCCACGGCTTTAGGTAGCCACTTTGGGGCGAGCCTCTAAGATCATGGCCCCAACGTCGTGCTTTAACGGGCAGGTCAACAGACTGCCCGACTCGCCGGAAGCTTACGGGGCCATGATCACTCGCCCCAAAGCCGATCCAGCCCAAAGCCGCTCCACCGGCCGTGGGTTGAAGTTGCCGTTTCGAGATGGCTCAGGTGCAATAGATCCTACGCGGCAAATCACCCCAAAGGCATCAGGCGATGAACGATCTTAATGATGCGCACCGTAGGGAAGCAGCGCTGGAGATCATCACGGCGGCTAGAGGGAAGGCGCTTCCGTTGACGGAAGCCGACCTGGAGCCTTCAGATATACCCGCTGCCTGCAAAGAGGCGCAAAACGCACTTCGTGCGGCGAGGGAATCAGCCGACAGTGCAATAATCTTCGGCAGTGTGATAAACAGAGTCCTGAAGATTTCGCAAGGCGTTACTGTGCGCGGCAATTGGAGTGTGCAAGCCCAGGACTCCCTGAGGGCGGCGGTTCTGTTCGCTGGAGCCGGACTGGATCGAGCTTTGAAGGTCCTGATGCAGGACGCGATTCCCGTCCTGGTAGAGCACGACGAGCAGACCCTGAAGAAATTCAAGTCATTCGCTGCCGGAGCCATTTCCCGCAAAGGGGAAGACGTGGTTGATCCAGCTACTCTAGTGGAGATGTTTTTGGCGTCCGGAGATAGCCCTAGAGACGTTCTAAGGAAACGCTGGATTAAGGAATTGACTGATGGTAGCGCTCAGTCCGTCGAAAGAGTGGATGAGATAGCGGCAGCCCTTGGGGTGACCGACACCACGATTCGCAAAAGGATAGATCCGTCTAACCGGCGCTCAACTCTACGTGACGCCTTCGCCGCGCGAAACGAGATCGCTCACGAATTGGACATTACTAAGCCAAAAGCAGACGTCAGGGAAAAGCTTGAGAAGATACGCAAGACGCGCAAAGCGGAGGATGTAAAGAAACATGTCACAGAAATGCTCGAAACCGCGCACGCGATAATAGACGATGTCTCTAAAAGGGTAGCTGAAGGCTGAGCAGTCTCCCGCTGAACGGCATCACAGGTACAGCATTGCCCGGCTCAAAGCGGCCAGTCTGACCACCACGGACCGTTCCCTCTGGAGCTCCAGATCAGGAGTGCCTGACATCCACTGCTGACATCAACGGCGGTGGATGCCAGCAGCCGCTGGATAACCGCCACAACAGCGTCGACATCAGGTAGCTCGTTCGTGACGGGCATCCGATCGAACTCCTGAAGCGGGTGTCGATCCACGCGGCGTTCTTCATTTCGTCTCGCCGTGCAGAAGGCTGTGGGCCATGTATGGGCCAGCGCGGGCAGTTGAGCCGCTTGGCTGCGTATCGAGGCAGGTCAGAGCGCTGCGGAGACTCAGGGCGCGACGCTCTTGAAAACCGTCGTGGCGCGAGTCACCGTGGGTTCAAATCCCACACCCACCGCAGCAGGTCCGCTAAGGGCCAGGTCAGAAGGGGTGCCGCTGTGATCGCGGCACCCCTGACCTGTTTAACTGTCTCGCGGTTTCCCGCCTGTGCCCGGTCGTTGACNTCGCCGGGGGGCTTCGGGGACGGGGAGCTGGAGCGGCTGAACAGGGCGGCGCAGATCAACACCTTCGGGGGCGGGGTGAGCGAGGTGCAGCGGGAGATCGTGGCCACGGCTCGGCTCGGGATGCGGAGGGTACGGCGGTGAGCGACGGATTGCAGGTGAGCGACGGGTTGCCTCAGTCGACCGGAGACTTCTACGAGCGGCTGCGGGCGTACGAGGGCAAGGCCGCGGCCGAGGCGGGGCGCGGCAAGGACCCGGTCAACGAGCCGATGATCAGGCACTGGTGCGAGGCGATGGGCGACGCGCACCCCGCGTACACGGGCCCGGACGCGGTCGCGCCGCCGACCATGCTGCAGGCCTGGACCATGGGCGGCCTCGCGGGCCATACGGCACGCTCGGCCGCGTACGACGAACTGACCGCGCTGCTGGACGGCGCCGGGTACACCTCGGTGGTCGCGACCGACTGCGAGCAGGAGTACCTGCGGCCGCTGCGGGTCGGGGACGAGATCACCTTCGACGCGGTGATCGAGTCGGTGTCGGAGGAGAAGACCACCAAGCTGGGGACGGGGCACTTCGTCACGACGCGGATGGATGTCCGGACGAACGGGGAGTTGGCGGGGACGCATCGGTTCCGGATTCTCAAGTACGCGCCCGTGCAGCGGAAACCGCGGGGCGAGCGGCCGCGGCCTGTCATCAACCGGGACAACGAAGGGTTCTGGGCGGGCGTACGGGAGCACACGCTGCTGATCCAGCGGTGCGGGGAGTGCGAGGTCCTGAGGTTTCCCTGGCTGCCCGGATGCAACGCGTGCGGCTCGGACGCGTGGGACACGGTCGAGGCGAGTGGGGAGGGCACGGTCTATTCGTATGTGGTCATGCACCATCCGCCGTTTCCGGCGTTCGATCCTCCGTACGCGGTCGGGCTGATCGAGCTTGCCGAGGGCGTGCGGATGGTCAGCAACGTGGTCGGGGTGCCGCACGACAAGGTGCGGATCGGCATGCCCGTACGACTTGAATTCCAGCGGGTGGATGCCGACTTGGAGATACCGGTCTTCCGAGGGGGTGAGGGGTGACATGGACTTCACGCCTACACAGGAGCAGGCGGCGGCGCGGGAGCTCGCGGCCCAGATCTTCGGCGACCTCTCGACGCCGGGGCGGCTGACGGAGGCCGGGGCGGGCACCGACGCCGAGCTGTGGAAGGAGCTGTGCGCGGCGGGGCTGCCGGGTGCGGTGGCGGAGGTCGGGCTGCTCGGGCTGGTGCTGATGCTGGAGGAGCAGGGGCGGACCACGGCGCAGGTGCCGTTCGCGGTGAGCTGTGTGTACGGGGTGCTGGCGGTCGGTGCCTGGGGCTCGGCGGAGCAGCGGGAGCGGCTGCTGCCGGGGTTCCTCGACGGTACGGCGGTCGCCACCGGGGCGTTTCCGGCGCGTGGTGGTGGCGGTGGTGGCGTACGGGTGGATGGCGTACGGGCCGACGGGGCGGGGCGGTTGACCGGCGCCGTGGGTTGGGTGCCCTGGCTGCGGGATGCCACCCATGTGCTGGTGGCGGCGGCCGACCACAGCCTGTGGATGGTGCGGGTCGCCGACGCCGAGAGGGAGCCGGTGGAGCTGACGGCGCCCTGGTCGGGCGGGCGGCTGGTGCTGGCGGGGACACCGGGCGAGCGGCTGGGCGAGCCTGGGGACGCGGGCGCGTACGAGGGTGCGTGCGGGGGCGCGTACGGGAGTGTGCTCGCCGACGCGCGTATCGCCTTCGCCGGTTTGCAGGCCGGGGTCTGCGCGGGGTCGCTGGCCCGCGCCGTCGAACACACCTCGACCCGCGAGCAGTTCGGCAAGCCGCTCGCCGCCCGGCAGGCCGTCCTGCTGCGCGCCGCCGATGCCCATATGGACACCGAGGCGATACGGGTCACGGCGTACGAGGCCGCCTGGCGCAGGGACGAGGGCCTGGAGTACGGGGGCGCGGCGCTGACCGCCGCCTGGTGGGCGTCGGAGGCGGGCAAGCGCGTGGTGCACACGGGGCAGCATCTGCACGGCGGTACGGGGGCCGATCTGGATCACCCCGTCCACCGGCACTTCCTGTGGGGGCGGCAGCTGGACGCGTATCTCGGGTGCGGTTCCGAAGTGCTGGAGGAGCTGGGTGAGTTGATCGCGAAGGGGGAGGTCGCATGAGTCCCGTCGAGAGCGGCGTGCCGGTGCGCGTCGGGGACGAGTTGCCGCCGCTCACCCTTCCGATCACCCGGCTGCTGATCGTCTCGGGGGCCATCGCCTCGCGCGACTACCAGGACGTGCACCACGACGCGGTGGCGGCCGTCGAGAAGGGCTCGCCCGACATCTTCATGAACATCCTCACCACCAACGGCCTGGTCGGCCGGTACATCACCGACCACTTCGGGCCCGGCGCCGTACTCCGGAAGGTGGCCATCCGCCTGGGAGCACCCAACTACCCCGGCGACACGATGGTGTTGACCGGCACGGTCAGCCAGGTCGAAGGGGACACGGTTCAGGTGAAGGTCACCGGAACCAACGGCATCGGACGGCACGTCACCGGCACGGTCACGGTCACGGTCGCCGTCGCAACGGCCGACAGCGGGGAGGCGGCGGCATGAGCGTGCGCGGGCGGGACTCCCTCGGCGGCAAGGCCGCCATCGTCGGGATCGGGGCCACCGACTTCTCCAAGGACTCGGGCCGCAGTGAGCTGAAACTCGCCGTCGAGGCGGTGCGGGCCGCCCTGGACGACGCGGGGCTCACCCCGGCCGACGTGGACGGCATGGTGACCTTCACGATGGACACCAGCCCGGAGATCACCGTCGCCCAGGCGGCCGGAATGGGCGAGCTCTCCTTCTTCTCACGGGTCCACTACGGCGGCGGCGCGGCCTGCGCCACCGTCCAGCAGGCCGCCCTCGCCGTCGCCTCCGGGGTCGCCGAAGTCGTGGTCTGCTACCGGGCGTTCAACGAACGTTCGGGGCGCCGCTTCGGTTCCGGAGTGCAGCGCCGCGAGCCGTCGGCCGAGGGCGCGGCGCTCGGCTGGGTGCTGCCGTTCGGGCTGCTCACCCCGGCGTCCTGGGTGGCCATGGCGGCGCAGCGCTATCTGCACACGTACGGTCTGACGCCCGAGGCGTTCGGGCAGGTCGCCGTCCTGGACCGGAAGTACGCGGCGACCAACCCGGCGGCGTACTTCCACGGCAAGCCGATCACCCTCGCCGACCACGCGGCGTCCCGCTGGATCGCCGAGCCGCTGCGGCTGCTGGACTGCTGCCAGGAGACGGACGGCGGGCAGGCCCTGGTGGTCACCTCGCTGGAGCGGGCCCGGGATCTGCCGCACCGCCCCGCCGTGATCACCGCGGCGGCCCAGGGCGCGGGCCGGGCCCAGGAGCAGATGACCAGCTTCTACCGGGACGATCTCAGCGGGTTGCCGGAGATGGGCGTGGTCGCGCGGCAGCTGTGGCGGACCTCGGGGCTGACGCCCGGCGAGATCGACGTCGGGATCCTCTACGACCACTTCACTCCGTTCGTTCTGATGCAACTGGAGGAGTACGGCTTCTGCGGGCGCGGCGAGGCCGCGGACTTCGTGGCGGCCGAGGGGCTGCCGCTCAACACTCACGGGGGACAGCTCGGCGAGGCGTATCTGCACGGGATGAACGGCGTCGCGGAAGCCGTACGCCAGCTGCGCGGGAGCGCGGTGAACCAGATCCCCGACACGTCCGCCGTGCTGGTCACCGCGGGCACCGGGGTCCCTACGTCGGGGCTCATCCTGGGGGCGGACGGCTGACCGGTACCAGCCGACGGCTCACTGGTATCAGGTGACTCCCCTGGGGGTTGCGCCCCGTCTCCTCCACCCTTGGGAGGTGGAGCCGGTACCTCTCCTACAACCTGAGGCGGACACCGCTTCAGGACCTGCGGCCGATCCGCTGACGTAGGGGGCGCTCCTAGCGTAGAGCTATGACCACGCTTGTCTGTACCAGCGCATCGAAGGCCGCTACGGGGGCCGCGACGGGGGTCGCGTCGGGAGCCACGACCAAGGCCGCGACGGGGGCCGTGACCAGGGCTGCGGGGGCCGCGACGGGGGCCGTGACCAGGGCTGCGGGGACCGCTTCGGGGGCAGTGACCAGGGCTGCGGGGACCGCTTCGGGGGCCGCTTCGAGTGCCGTGAACTCCCCCGCCTACCCCTCGTTCGCCTCGTATATGCGGGCCCGCCAGCCCGTGCTGCTGCGTACCGCGCGCTCGCTGACCGCCAATCCCTGCGACGCCGAGGACCTGCTGCAGACGGCCCTCACCAAGACCTATGTCGCATGGGAGCGGATCGAGGACCACCGGGCGCTCGACGGCTATGTGCGCCGCGCCCTGCTCAACACGCGCACCTCGCAGTGGCGCAAGCGCAAGGTCGACGAGTTCACCTGCGACGAACTGCCGGAGCCCGACCCGGTGCCGGTGGCCGACCCGGCCGAGCAGCAGGTGCTCAGGGACGCCATGTGGCGCGCGATCATGAAGCTGCCCGCCCGGCAGCGGGCGATGGTCGTCCTCAGGTACTACGAGGATCTGAGCGAGGCGCAGACCGCCGAGGTGCTCGGAGTCTCCATCGGTACGGTCAAGAGCGCGGTGTCCCGGGCGCTCGGCAAGCTGCGTGACGACCCGGAGCTGCGGCCCGTTCGCTGACCTTGCGGTGGTTTGACCCGTTTTCCCGGTCGGGCCAGAGTTAACCGCTCCCTTTCTCGGCTGCTCCTACTAGTGACATACCGCGTGGTATGCGGTGAGAATCAGCGGCACCCTTACTGCTCCGTAGCGCCCACCGGGAGGACGCCGTGCTGAGCACCATGCAGGACGTACCGCTGACCGTGACCCGCCTGCTCAGGCACGGGTCGACCATCCACGGCACGTCGCAGGTCACGACGTGGACCGGAGAGAGCGAGCCACACCGCCGCAGCTATGCCGAGATCGGCGGCCGCGCCGCCCAGCTCGCACACGCCCTGCGCGACGATCTTGGAATCGACGGCGACCAGCGGGTCGCCACCCTCATGTGGAACAACGCCGAGCATGTCGAGGCGTACTTCGCGATTCCCGCCATGGGCGCCGTGCTGCACACCCTGAACCTCCGGCTGCCCCCGGAGCAGCTGGCGTGGGTCGTCAACCACGCCGACGACCGCGTGGTCATCGTCAACGGCTCGCTGCTGCCGCTGCTCGCGCCGCTCCTGCCGCATCTCAAGCCCGTCGAGCACGTGGTGGTCAGCGGCCCCGGCGACCGTTCGCTCCTCGACGGCGCGAGCGTCCAGGTGCACGAGTACGAGGACCTGATCGCCCAGAAGCCGGAGACCTACGACTGGCCCGAGCTGGACGAACGCCAGGCCGCCGCGATGTGCTACACCTCCGGCACGACCGGCGACCCCAAGGGCGTCGTCTACTCGCACCGCTCCATCTATCTGCACTCCATGCAGGTCAACATGGCCCAGTCGATGGGGCTCACGGACCACGACACCACCCTCCTGGTCGTCCCCCAGTTCCATGTCAATGCCTGGGGACTCCCCCACGCGTCCTTTATGACCGGCGTGAACATGCTGATGCCGGACCGCTTTCTGCAGCCAGAGCCGCTCGCCGAGATGATCGAGAGCGAGCGCCCCGCGCACGCGGCCGCCGTCCCCACCATCTGGCAGGGCCTGCTCGCCGAACTCACCGCCAAGCCGCGCGACATCAGCTGCCTCAGCCAGGTCACCATCGGCGGCTCGGCCTGCCCGCCTTCGCTGATGGAGGCGTACGACAAGCTCGGCGTCCAGGTCTGCCACGCCTGGGGCATGACGGAGACCTCGCCGCTCGGCACGGTCGCCCGGGTCCCGGCCGGGGTGAGCGAGGAAGACGAGATGGGCTACCGCCTCACCCAGGGCCGCTTCCCGGCCGGTGTCGAGGCCAGGCTGGTCGGCCCCGGCGGCGAACAGCTGCCCTGGAACGGCGAGTCGGCCGGGGAACTGGAGGTACGCGGCCCCTGGATCGCGGGCGCCTACTACGGCGGCGCGGCCGGTGCGGACTTCCGCCCCGCCGACAAGTTCAGCGAAGACGGCTGGCTGAAGACCGGCGACGTCGGCGTGATCACCCCCGACGGCTATCTCACGCTCACCGACCGCGCCAAGGACGTCATCAAGTCCGGTGGCGAGTGGATCTCCTCGGTCGAGCTGGAGAACGCGCTGATGGCCCACCCCGAGGTCGCCGAGGCCGCGGTGGTCGCCGTCCCCGACGACAAGTGGGGCGAGCGCCCGCTGGCCACCGTGGTGCTGCAGGAGGGCTCAAGCGCGGACTACGCGTCGCTGAAGGCCTTCCTCGCCGAGAAGATCGCCAAGTGGCAGCTGCCGGAGCGCTGGGCGATCATCCCGGCCGTACCGAAGACCAGCGTCGGCAAGTTCGACAAGAAGGTGATCCGCAGGCAGTACGCGGACGGCGAGCTGGATGTGACCAAGCTCGGCGAGTGAGTACGTACGCGGGTACGGGCCTGGTGGTCAGCCGTTCAGCCAGCGGCGCAGCAGCCTGCTGATGTTCGGCATGGCCACATAGGTCATGAGGGTGCTGAAGAGTACGGCGAACACCGCCGTCCGCAGCACCAGCGGAAGATCCGTGAGGAACGGCCCGAGCGCCGCGTTGCCGAGCAGCGAGATCGGGAAGATGGCCAGTCCGGAACTGATGGCCATCTTCCAGCGCGGCGGCGCGGGCCGGGACGAGCCCGGCTTGGCGAACCAGGTCTCCATGCCGGTCAGTTCACGCCGGGCTATCTCGGAGTGGAAGTGCCCCTCGCAGTGGGCGAACCACTCGGCCCGCTCTGGAGACTCCTGCCACCGCCGCAGCGCGTCCGCGTCCCGGAACCGGTGGACCAGGAACCACGGAGCGCCTTCGGCCGACGGCCGGAAGAGACCGTGGCCGAGATGCCCGGGGATGGCCGTGGCGGCGTCCAGAATGCCGCGGGCCCACTTCTCGAAGGACTCCTCGTAGCCCGGCTCGACCCGACGGGCGATCAGCAGGGTGACCTCGCCGTTGTCGGCGGGGACGGTGGGGTGCTCGATGGGGTCGGGGCTCACGGGTCGGGTCACTCCTTGTTTCACGTGAAACGGCACCCGCGTGTTCCACGTGAAACAGCGCCCGCGAGCGGCAGTTGTGCGGTTGAGCCTGTGTGCGATGTCGGGCCGCGCGTTGCCGGGCGGCTGGGTGTCAGTTGGTGCCGATCTTCGCCAGCAGGTCGACGATGCGGCTCTGCACCTCGGAGCTCGTGGAGCGTTCCGCGAGGAACAGCACGGTCTCCCCCGAGGCGAGCTTCGGCAGCTCCGACTGGTCGACGGCCGCGGTGTAGACGACCAGCGGGGTGCGGTTCAGCTGCCCGTTGGCACGCAGCCAGTCGACGATCCCGGCGCGTCGGCGGCGTACCTGCATCAGGTCCATCACCACCAGGTTCGGCCGCATCTGGGTCGCCAGCGTCACCGCGTCCGTGTCGGCACCGGCCCGTGCGACCTGCATACCGCGGCGCTCCAGGGTCGCGGTCAGCGCCTGCGCGATCTCCTCGTGCTCCTCGATCAGCAGGACGCGCGACGGGTGCTGCTCGCTGTCGCGCGGCGCCAGCGCCTTCAGGAGTACGGCGGGGTCGGCACCGTACGCCGCCTCGCGGGTGGCCTGACCGAGTCCGGCCGTCACCAGTACGGGCACCTCGGCGGCGACGGCCGCGCGGCGCAGTGACTGGAGCGCGGTGCGGGTGATCGGTCCGGTCAGCGGGTCCACGAAGAGGGCGGCCGGGAACGCGGCGATCTGCGCGTCCACCTCGTCGCGGGAGTTCACGGTCACCGGGCGGTAGCCGCGGTCGCAGAGCGCCTGTTGGGTCGAGACGTCGGGCGCGGGCCAGACGAGCAGGCGGCGCGGGTTGTCCAGCGGCTCGGGCGGCAGCTCGTCGTCCATCGGCTGCGGCTGGGGGCGGTTGGCCACCTCGACGGCGCCGTTCGGGCCGTCCAGGGGCTCGGGGCCCTCGGCACCCGCGTCGGGCGCGCCGATGGCGTAGGCGCGGCCCGCGGCCCGGGGCCCGGGGTCGGGCTGAGGCTGCGGGAGCGGCAGCGCGCCGGGCTTGGCCTGCGCCTGCTCCGGTGCCTGGGTCTGGGCCTGGACTGCCGGGGGCTGCTCCGCGGTGGCCTCGGGGCGTGCGGCTTCCGAGTGCCCGGTCTCGGGCGGCGTACCCAGCTTGCGGCGGCGCCCCGAGCCGCCGGTGGACTGGCCCCCGGTGCGGTCGTCGGCCGCGCCGGGGAGCTGGCCGCGTTGCTGATCCGTGAGCTGCTGCGCGAACGGGACGCCCTGCCCCAGGGTGCGCACGCTGATCGACCTGCCCTGCGTGGAGTTGCTCGCGTCCTCGGCCGATGCCTCGGCGGGCAGCGGCTGCGCGAGGCGCTGCTGCGTACCGGCGGTGCCCGCGGCGGGGGTCGGCCAGGTGGGAGCGGCGGCCGGAGCAGCCGGGGCGCCGGCCGTGTCGTCCGGGGTCTGCGACGCGGGGTCCGGCGGGCGTACCGCCCGGCGGCGGCCCGTCGGGGCCGGGGCAGGGTGGGGCTGCGGCGGGGTGTGGTCGGCGGTGAGGTCGTGCGGCGCGGTGTCGTGCCGGGTGCCGTGCGTCGGGTCGACGGCTNGCCGAGGGTGTCTGGTGCGGGCATGGTGCCCGGAGCCGGGGTGCCGCCTTGGGTGCCCGGCAGAGGCTGGGCGCCCGGGATGGCACGCGGGTCGGGTGCGGGGGCGCCGCCCGGGAGGCCCGACACGGGCTGGGTGCCGAGAGCATCGGTGGTCGGGGTGGCCGAGGCGGCTGCGGCGGCAGGGTGTGTGGTGCCGTCCGTGGTGCCGCGCGGGTCGGGCGCGGTCGTGCCGGGGAGTCCTGGCAGGGGTTGGGCGCCTGGGGTTTCGGTGGTCGGGGCGGCTGGGCCGGTGCCTGCGGTGCCGCCGAGGGTGTCTGGTGCGGGCACGGCGCCCGGAGCCGTGGTGCCGCCGAGGGCGCCTGGCAGGGGCTGGGCGCCCGGGGTTCCGGCGCTCGGGGCCTCAAGGGCGCGGGGCTGGTGCGGCATCGGGCTTGCGGCGGGGAGCGCGGCCTGCGCGCCATCGGGGTTTCGGCGGGCCCGGCGACCCGTCGGTGCGGCCGGAACGGGTCCTGCCGTCGGCATGCCCTGCGGCGGAACCGTGTCACCGAGACCCGTGGAGTCGACGCCACCCGCGGCGTGCTCGGCCGCGGTCACCACGGAGCCCTGTGCGGGCGTGGCAGCGGCCTCCTGCGCCAGGGCACGTCGGCGCCTGCGCCCCGTACCACCGCTACCGCCTGTGCCGCCGCCGCCCGAGGTGTCGTTCTCGCCCATGTTCTGCGCGGGCAGCCACTCGGCCTGGGCCGCACCCGGCTCCGGCTCCGGAGCGGCGACCGCGCGCCGCCGACGCCGCCCCGTGGGTGCCTCGCCGGAACTCGGGCCCGGCATGTGGGCGCCCGAGCCCGAATCACCCGAAGCGCCCGAATCGCGGGACTCCGTCTCGCCGTTCGCCAGGAACGCGTCCACCGAAGCGCGCCGGGCCCGACGCCGCCCGCCGCCCTCGGTCCGCTGCTGCTCAGGCAACGCCAACTCAGCCGAAGCCGACCCCGAAGCCGCATCAGGTCCCGAAGCCGCATCAGGTATCGAAGCGGGCGCGGCAACCGCCCCCGCCCCAGCCCCGATCGGCACCTCAAGCACATACGCGTTACCGGCCATACCGGGCACTTCGTGCGTCTGCAGCACCCCGCCGTGCGCCCGCACGATCCCGCGCACGATCGGCTCATGGACCGGGTCCCCACCGGCGTACGGCCCGCGTACCTCGATCCGTACGACATCACCGCGCTGCGCCGCCGCGACCACGATCGTCGAGTCGACGTACCCGCCACCGGCCGGCACCCGCGCGTGCCCGGTCGAGTCGATCCCGGCCACATCCGCCACCAGGTGCGCCAACGCCGTCGCCAGCCGGGCCGGGTCGACCTCGGCCTCGATCGGCGGCGCGTGCACCGCGAACTGCGCCCGACCAGGGCCGATCAGCTCGACGGCGCCCTCGACACCGGCGGCGACCACGCCGTCCAACAGGGCGAGTTCCTTGCGCAGCCCCTCCGCGCCGGTGTCCAGGCGCTGGAAGCCGAGGACGTTGTCGACGAGGGTCGACATCCGGGCGTACCCCGCGGTCAGGTGGTGCAGTACCTGGTTGGCCTCGGGCCAGAGCTGTCCGGCCGGGTCGGCGGCCAGCGTGCCCAGCTCGCGCCGCAGTTCCTCCAGTGGGCCGCGCAGCGACTCGCCGAGTACGGCGAGCAGCTGGGCGTGCCGCGCGGAAAGGGCCTCGTACCGCTCGTTCTCCCGCTCCGCGAGGGCCTCGTACCGGTCCTTCTCGCGCTCGGCGAGCGCGGCGTGGCGCTCCTTCTCACGCTCGGCAAGCGCCGTGTACCGCTCCTCGGCCGCCGCGATCTCCTCGGCGTGCCGCGTGGCCTCCTCGGCCTGCTGGGCGACCACTTCGTCGTACGCCCGCCGGTCGGTGAACGCGAGCACCGCGCCGACCAGCTGGTCCCCGTCCCGTACCGGCGCGGTCGTCAGGTCGACCGGGACCGGACTGCCGCTCTTGGTCCACAGCACCTGCCCGCGCACCCGGTGCTTGCGCCCCGACTTGAGGGTGTCCGCGAGGGCGGTCTCCTCGTACGGGAAGGGCGTGCCGTCCGCCCGCGAGTGCTGGACCAGGGGGTGCAGCTGCTGGCCGCCCAGATCGCTGGCCCGGTATCCGAGTATCTGTGCGGCGGCGGGGTTGACGAGCACCACGCGGCCCTCGGTGTCGGTTCCGACGACACCCTCGGCGGCCGCGCGCAGGATCATCTCGGTCTGCCGCTGCGAACGGGCCAGCTCCGCCTCGGTGTCCATGGTCCCGGACAGGTCCCGGACCACGAGCATCAGCAACTCGTCCCCGAAGCCATGGCTCTCGTACGCGTCCCGGGCGTCTTCCAGATTCGCGCTGGTGACCTCGACCGGGAACTCGCTGCCGTCCGTACGCCGGGCCGTCATCCGCCGCGGCTTGGTGCGGCCGAGCTCGTCCGTGACGTCCGGCCGCCGCATGGATCCCGGGATCAGCCGGGAGTCGAACTCGGGCAGCAGATCAAGGAGCCCCCGCCCCACCAGCGCCCAGCCCGAGGTCTCGAACGTCTCGAGCGCGATGGTGTTGGCGTTGACGACCGTGCCGTTGGTGTTGACGAGCAGCAGGGCGTCAGGAAGGGCGTCAAGTATGGCTGCGAGGCGAGCAGCGCCTCGGGATGGCCTGCTGCTCACGACGACGGGTCCTCCCTTTACCGCTTAGCGTGCCTGCCGGACACCGGGCCATCTTGCCCCTCGGCCCCTGGCGTGTCACGGGAGGGAGTCTACGGGCACCGGTTGCGCCCGCGACGCCGGATGAGCCGACGGCACCCGCGAGCGAGGACTCACGCCCCGGCCGCGGGCAGCACCGCGCCGAGGCTGTCCCAGCGGCTGATCTCGCATCCGTTGGTCCGGTCGTACGTGGCGCCGACCGGGCGGCCGTGCCAGGTCCCGGTGACGCGGGCGGTCTCGGGGCCGCCGTACTGCATGGTGCACAGGGCGTCCTCGGGCACCGGCGCGAACAGGTCCCGCCCCTCGGCCGAGGCCTGCTCAAGCACCTCGCAGGCCTCATCGGCGCTCGGATGCGTACCACCGGCCGGCGCACACTCCAGCTCGTACGCCGTCGTTGTGCCATCCGCGCCGGTCCCGGTCACCGTGAGCCGGTCCGGGGGTTGGGGCGCCGTCGGGTGCTGATGGCATGCGTACGCGGACGGGGCCGCGACCAGGGCGGCGAGCGAGACGGTGGCGGTGAGGGCGAGGCGGCGCAGCATGTCGGGCTCCACGGGGGTGAGGAACGGGGGAACGGGGTGAGGACGGGCGCGGTTGGCGGTAGGCCCGCCCTGCCCAACGCCCAGAGCCCCCGGACGTTGCGGCCGAGCGCGCCCGGACACCCCGTAATGCCCTTTGCTCAGCCGCCCACCTGCCTAGTACCGTGGGTGGCGATTGGTGGCACGCCATGTGGCTGTGCCATCATCTGCAACGCACCACGCGTTCGCGCGGGTGTGCTGGAGGCGTCGCCTAGTCCGGTCTATGGCGCCGCACTGCTAATGCGGTTTGGGGTTTACCCCCCATCGAGGGTTCAAATCCCTCCGCCTCCGCACGTTGATCACCGAAGCCCCGGTCACCAAGACCGGGGCTTCGGTGTTTCCGTAGGTCCCCACAGCTCGTTTTCGCAGGTCAGAAGGGGTGGGGGAAACGGATTTCGCCTCTCGGCGCAGGTCATGTAATGTTGTTCCCGCAACGCCGACGGGGCAGAAAAGCCCAAGACGCCAAGCACTCGTAGCTTAACGGATAGAGCATCTGACTACGGATCAGAAGGTTGCAGGTTCGAATCCTGCCGAGTGCACAGCAGAGCAGGGGCCCTATCGAGTAATCGATAGGGCCCCTGCTTCGTGTGCTGAGAGCGGTGACCGAGGCGGGCGTCCTCGCATCGGGGCGCCCGCCTCGTCGCGTGAGTCAGGCCAGGGCCTTGGCGGCCGAGTTCGTCTGGGCTCGCTCGCGTAGGACGCGGTGGCGTCGGGTCGGCATCCCGGCTGTCGGGTTGGCGACGCCCCAGGCCGCGCCCTTGCAGACCAGTTCCTTGTAGAGGGCGGCGAGCCGTCCTGTCAGGGCCGCACGGACGGCGCGGTCGTCGGCGGTGACGTACTGGATCAGACCTTCCCTGCGGCCCAGCGAGATGCACTGGTTGAAGTAGCGCAGTGGTGCGTTGGGGACCTTCCTGCCAGTCAGGCGCGCCGCGATGGCGTCGGCGGCCTGCCATGCGGTGGGGACGCCCGAGGCGCACGACATCCGCAGCGGCTTGTCGGCGGGGCCCATTGCCATGGCCGCGTCGCCGATGGCGTACACGTCCGGGTGTGAGACCGAGCGCATGGTCTTGTCGACCACGATCTGGCCTGTGTCGGTGACCTCCAGGGCGGTGGCCTGCGCGATCGGGTGGACCGCGAAGCCGGTGGTCCACAGGGTGACCGCGGCCGGGATGGGCTTGCCGTCGGCGGTGGCGACGCGGTCGGCCTCGACGCCGGTGACGGCGGTGTGCTCGTGCACGGTGATGCCGAGCTTGTCGCAGACCTTCCGCAGGTGCTGGCGGCCCTTGGGCGAGAGCCAGTCGCCGAGCGCGCCGCGGGCGGCGAGGGCGACGTCGAGGTCCGGGCGGGCCTCGGCGATCTCGGTCGCGGCCTCCAGGCCGGTGAGGCCGCCGCCGACGACGACCACGGGCTCTCCGGCGTCCAGGCGGGCCAGGCGCTCGCGCAGCCGGAGCGCTCCGGGGCGGCCGGCGATCTGGTGGGCGTGCTCGGCGGTGCCGGGGACGCCCTGCGTGTTCCAGCCGCTGCCGAGGGCGTACACGAGGCTGTCGTACTCCAGCTCGTCGGCGCCGTTCGCGTCGGTGACGGCGACCGTCTTGCGGTCGACGTCGACGCTGGTGACCTTCGCGAGCTTCAGTTCGACGCCGGTGCCCGCGAACATCTCGCTGAAGGGCCGGGGCTTGAGGTCCTGGCCGACCGCCAGTTGGTGCATCCGGACGCGCTCGACGAAGTCGGGCTCGGCGTTGACGAGCGTGATGGCGACGTCCTCGCGGCGCAGCCGCTTGGCGAGGCGCCCGGCGGCGATGGCTCCGGTGTATCCGGCTCCCAGGACGATGATGCGGTGCTGCATTTCTTGCTCCTGTCTCGCGCGGGTTCGCCACTTGAACCGGGCGGCCCGCCGTTTCCTGACAGGAGTGTGGTGTGAAGCACGTCACGTCGTGGCTGGAAGGGGCGGAAGGCGTCAGAAGGCGTGGAGCAGGGGGTTCCCGTGGTCGGTGGCCGCCCACCGGCGGGTCGCGCGTTCGAGCTTGTCGGGGTTGGCCTGGCTACGGAACGCGGCGATGCCCTCGGCGGTGACCTCCAGGCACATGACGCCGATGACGCGGCCGTCGACGACCACCACGACGGCGGGGGCGCCGTTGGCGGTCGTGGCGTAGACCTCGGGTGAGCCGCCGACCAGGGCACGCTTGGCCTTGCTGGGCTTGAACATGCCCCGCATGAACTTCGCGACCGCGAGCGCGCCCTCGAACGCCTTGGTGCGGGCCGGGACCTTCCCGCCGCCGTCGCCGATCGCGATGGCGTCTTCGGTGAGCAGCCGCACGAGCGGCTCGGTCTGGCCGCTGGTGGCGGCCGCGAGGAACTCCTCGACGACCCGCCGGGCGGCGGCCTCGTCGATCTCGGTGCGGGCCTTGCCGTCCGCGATGTGCTTCTTGGCGCGGTGGAAGATCTGCTGGCTGGCGGCCTCGGTGATGTCGAGGATCTCGGCGATCTCCCGGTGCGGGTAGCCGAAGGCCTCCCGCAGCACGTACACCGCCCGCTCGTTGGGGGAGAGGCGCTCCATGAGGGTGAGGACCGCGTACGACACCGATTCGCGCTGCTCGGCGGTGTCGGCGGGGCCGAGCATCGAGTCCCCGGCGAGCAGCGGCTCGGGGAGCCATTGGCCCACATAGGTCTCGCGCCGCGCGCGGGCCGAAGTGAGCTGGTTGAGGCACAGGTTGGTGAGGACCTTCGTCAGCCAGGCCTCGGGGACCTCGATGCGGTCGACGTCGGCCGCCTGCCAGCGCAGGAACGTCTCCTGTACGGCGTCCTCGGCCTCGCTCGCCGAGCCGAGGAGGCGGTACGCGATCGCCTCCAGGCGGGGTATGGAGGCCTGGAACCGGTCCACGTCGCTCATGGTCAGGGGCATGGCCCGGATCCTAGCTCTCGCGGCGTGTGACTGCCGTGGGGTTGGTGCCTGCCAGGCCCGTCTCCCAGGCCCACGCGGCGATGCCGACCCGGTTGCGGGCCTTCAGCTTGGACTGGACGTTGGCGATATGGGTCTTGGCGGTGCCGGGGGAGATGAAGAGTTCGGCGGCGATCTCGGCGTTGGTGAGTCCGCGGGCCACCAGGCGGGCGATCTGTTCCTCGCGCTCGGTGAGGGGAGAGGGAGAGGGGGTGGGGGACGGGGTTGTAGCTGGNGCTCGATGGGCTGCGGGACGCGTCCGGGGTGGTGCGGGAGCTGGTGGACGGTGGGGTGGTCGCGGGGGTGCTGATCGGGGCGGCCGGGCCGGATCTGCATCTGGAGGTTGGGGGTGGAGGTGAGGCTGGGGGCGCGGACCAGGTGATTGTCGACAGCCGGGTGATGAGTGGGTGGCGGCTGGTCGCGGCGGAGCCGGGGGCCGTGGTGAGTGTGCCGGTCACGGAGGTGGGGGCGGTGCAGGGTGGACTGTTCTGATCGGGCCGCGCTGACCGGGCCGCTCTGATCTGTCCGCAAGGTCAAGGTTTGTTGACCGTGCGACGAGATCCGTGGACATCAGTCGCCTGAGGCGCTCAAGGTGGGTGTCATGACCACTCACCCCGTTCGCCCACCCGTACCTCCCTACTACACGGTCGTCTTCACCTCCGTCCGTACGGAGGGAGACAACGGCTACGGCGAGACCGCCGACCGTATGGACGAGCTGGTACGGGAGATCCCCGGCTTCCTCGGTCTTGACTCGGCCCGCACACCGGGCGGACTCGGGATCAGCGTCGGCTACTTCCGGGACAAGGACGCCATCGAGCAGTGGCGGACGAACATGGAGCACCAGGCGGCGCAGCAGCGCGGCAAGGCCGAGTGGTACGAGAGTTACTCGGTCCACATCGCCAAGGTCGAGCGGAGTCACGGTTTTGAGCGGGGTTAGCGGGGTTAGCGGGGTTAGCCGGGACGGCGAGGCAGCGGAGGTTGGTGGGGTCGATGAGGCAGTGGAGGTGCGGCAGTTCCAGGAGCGCCTCGGGCTGGCCGGGCTCGTCGACGTCCACACCCACTTCATGCCCGAGCGGGTGCTCCGCAAGGTCTGGGCGTACTTCGACGCCGTGGGGCCGCTGACCGGCATGGAGTGGCCCATCACCTACCGGCGCGATGAGGATGAACGGGTCGCGCTGCTCCGGGAGTTCGGGGTGCGGGCCTTCACCGCGATGCTCTACCCGCACAAGCCGGGGATGGCGGCGTGGCTGAACACCTGGGCCGCCGAGTTCGCCGCCCGTACGCCCGACTGTCTGCACACGGCCACGCTCTTCCCCGAGGAGGGCGTCGACACGTACGTCCGCGAGGCGGTCGAGTCCGGGGCGCGCGTCTTCAAGTCGCACCTCCAGGTCGGGGCGTACGACCCTGGCCACGAGCTGCTCGACCCGGCCTGGGGGCTGCTGGCCGAGGCCGGGATTCCGGTGGTGACGCACTGCGGCTCCGGGCCCCAGCCGGGCAAGTACACCGGGCCCGAGCCGGTCGCGCGGCTGCTCGCCCGGCATCCTCGGCTGCGGCTGGTCGTGGCGCACATGGGGATGCCGGAGTACACCGACTTCCTCGACCTGGCGGAGCGGTACGGCGAGGTCAGGCTGGACACGACCATGGCCTTCACGGACTTCAGCGAGGGGCTCACGCCGTTTCCCCGGCAGGAGCTGGCGCGGCTCGCGGACCTGGGTGACCGGGTGCTCCTCGGGACGGACTTCCCGAACATCCCGTATCCGTACAGCCATCAGCTCCACGCCCTGGAGCGGCTGGGGCTGGGGGACGACTGGCTGAGGGCGGTCTGTTACGGGAACGGGGCGCGGCTGTTCGGGTTGGAGCGGGGAGACACCCCCTAGTTGAGGCGGTCGCCCCGGCTAGTTGAGGCGGTCGCCCCGGCTCTCGGCTACGCGCAGGGCGTTGTGCAGGGCCTCGGTCAGGTGCTGGACGAGGAAGCGGAGCTCGTGTGGCGGGGGCTGGGTGGTGGCCAGCATCTCGCGGGAGTAGGCGAGGAGTTCGGCGCCCATGCCGAGTTGTACGGACTCCATGGCGTCGGCGGTACGGGACACCGGGCCGTCGCCGTCGCCGATCAGGTAGCAGGGCTTGCCCTCGGGGCCTGACCAGGGCAGGAGGCGGGCGTGGTGGGGCGGTTCCATCGGACGACCTCCAGGTCGTGGACCGGGTCTCGTGCACGCACCGTACCAATAGTGAGGTCTAGTGTACTAGGGTCTACCAGGGATCGCACAGGTGTACCTAGCATGGCGATGATGCTGTAGTGATGCAGTTCGCCCCTGATATCCCGCGCTGGCGCCAGGTCGCCGACATCATCCGTGCCCGGATCGCTGACGGGACGTATCCGCCGCGGACGCGTGTGCCCTCGGTCGTCCAGATCATCGATGAGTTCGGGATCGCCACGGCGACTGCGCAGAAGGTGCACAAGGGTCTGCGCGAGGACGGGCTGATCTACACCGAGCCCGGCCTCGGCTCGTTCGTGGCCCAGCCGCCCGCCGAGACCCCCGAGACCCCCGACGGCGGCGCCGCATAGCCCGCCCCTGGCGATTCTCAGGTAATTCACAGGTTGGGGACAGGAAGCTCTCAGAGGTGCCGCACACGGTGGTCGCATGACCACCACTTCGCCCCAGGGACGCGCTGAAGAACTGCTCAGGCCGGACGGTACCCCCGTCCGGGTGCTCGTCGTGGACGACGAGGCCGCGCTGTCCGAGCTGCTGTCCATGGCCCTGCGCTACGAGGGCTGGGAGGTGCGCAGTGCTGCCGACGGCGCGGGTGCGGTGCGGGCCGGGCGGGAGTTTCGGCCCGATGCCGTCGTACTGGACGTGATGCTGCCCGACATGCACGGGCTCGCCGTGCTGGGGCGGCTGCGGCATGAGCTGCCGGAGGTGCCGGTGCTGTTCCTGACGGCCAAGGACGCCGTGGAGGACCGGATCGCCGGGCTCACGGCGGGTGGCGACGACTACGTCACCAAGCCGTTCAGCCTGGAGGAGGTCGTGGCACGGCTGCGCGGCCTGCTGCGGAGGAACGGGGCCGCCGCCAAGCGCAGTGAGTCGATGCTGGTCGTGGGCGACCTGACGTTGGACGAGGACAGCCACGAGGTGACCCGTGCGGGTCGGGACATCCATCTCACCGCCACCGAGTTCGAGCTGCTGCGGTATCTGATGCGCAATCCGCGGCGAGTGCTCAGCAAGGCGCAGATCCTCGATCGGGTGTGGAGCTACGACTTCGGGGGTCAGGCCAACGTCGTAGAGCTGTATATCTCCTATCTGCGGCGGAAGATCGACGCCGGGCGGGAGCCGATGATCCACACGCGGCGCGGCGCCGGGTATCTGATCAAGGCCGCGGAGTCGGCGGGGTCGGCCGCGGGATGAGGCGTTCCCGCAGCTCCCGGTCGCTGCGTACCCGGTCGTTGCGAACACGGTCGTTGCGTACCCGGCTGGTCGTCTCGGCGGTGACGCTGATCGCGCTGGTGTGTGCGGTGATCGGCACAGTGACGACGGTGGCGCTGCACTCCTACCTGTACGAGCAGTTGGACACGAAGTTGTCCGATGCCGCCGGGCTGGCGACCCCGAAGCGCGTCGGGCCCGACGGCCCGAAGCCGCCCGCCGACGTCAAGGTTGATCAGGACGTACGGGACGATCCGCTGCGGTTTCTCGGCTTCGGTGGGCAGAACCTGGGGACGGTCGGAGCCACCGTGCGGGACGGGCAGGTGACCCGCGCGGCGATCAGTGAGGCGTCGGACACCGACAGCGGCCCGCGCTCAGCCAAGGTGACCGACCTCGGCGATGAGGTGGAAGCGGCGCTGGACACGGTGGCCTTGGACGGAAAGCCGCACAACGTCGACATTCCGGGGCATGGCCAGTACCGGGTGCAGTCCACCCCGGGCGGGCAGCTACTCGTCGGCATCTCGACCAGTGACGTGGACGACGCGATCAGCACCCTGATCGTGGTCGAACTGTGTGTTGCCGGGGCTGGGTTGGTGGCCGCCGGGATCGCCGGCGCCGCCATGGTCGGCGTCGCGCTGCGGCCGCTCCGCAGGGTCGCCGCCACGGCCACCCGCGTCTCCGAACTCCCGCTGCACAGCGGCGAACCCGCGCTCCACGAGCGCGTTCCCAACATGGACGCCGATCCGCGTACCGAAGTCGGGCAGGTCGGCGCCGCGTTCAACCGCATGCTGGACCATGTGCACTCCGCGCTCAGCGCCCGTCAGGAGAGCGAGACGCGGGTACGGCAGTTCGTCGCGGACGCCAGCCATGAGTTGCGTACGCCGCTGGCCTCGATCCGTGGCTATGCCGAACTGACCCGGCGTGGGCGGGAGGAGACCGGTCCTGACACGCGGCACGCAATGGGACGTATCGAGTCCGAGGCGGGGCGGATGACGGGGTTGGTGGAGGACCTGTTGCTGCTCGCCCGGCTGGACTCGGGGCGGCCGCTTGAGCGGGAGAGTACGGATCTGTCACCTCTGGTGGTGGACGCGGTCAGCGACGCCCGCGCGGCCGGGCAGGACCACAAGTGGCGGCTTGAACTCCCCGATGAGCCCGTGGTGGTGCGGGGCGATGTCGCGCGGCTGCACCAGGTGCTCGTCAATCTGCTGGCCAACGCGCGTACGCACACGCCATCGGGGACGACCGTTACGGCACGGGTGCGGGGTGAGGGGGCGCGCGTGCGGGTGGAGGTCGAGGACGACGGGCCCGGGATCGCGCCGGAGTTGCTGCCGCATGTCTTCGAGCGGTTCGCGCGGGGGGACGCCTCGCGGTCGCGGGGTGCGGGCGGCGCCGGGTCGACCGGGCTCGGGCTCGCGATCGTGGCGGCCGTGGTCGCGGCGCACGGTGGGGATGTGGCGGTGCGGAGTGTTCCGGGGCGTACGGCCTTCGTGGTGCTGCTCCCGGCCCTCCGCTTCTCAGATGAGACGGACTCACGGACGGATTCACAGACGGACCCGAAGATGGACTCACAGGCGGGGCACAGGCTCACCACACGGCTGTGACAGGGCACTTCGCGAGTGTCGCCGTCATGCGAGCTGTCATGCGAAGCGAATCCCTTCCGGGGCGGGAACATCTGCCCGCCGGACCGAGGCACGTACCGGGTCCGCCGGGTCCGCCGGGTCCGCCGGGTCCGCCGGGTCCGCCGGTCCTCGATGTCGTGATTCCCGTGCACAACGAGGAGAAGGATCTCGAGCCGTGCGTACGGCGGCTGCACAGCCACCTGGTGCGCACCTTCCCGTACGCCTTCCGGATCACCGTCGCCGACAACGCGAGTACGGACGGCACACCCGAGGTCGCGGCGCGGCTCGGCGCGGCGCTCCCCGAGGTCGCCGCGTACCGCCTGGACCTGAAGGGGCGCGGGCGGGCGCTGCGTGCTGTGTGGTCGCAGTCGGACGCGCCCGTACTCGCGTACATGGACGTCGACTTGTCCACCGACCTCAACGCGCTGCTGCCGTTGGTCGCCCCGCTGATCTCGGGGCACTCGGACCTGGCGATCGGCTCGCGTCTTGCCCGTTCCGCGCGGGTGGTGCGCGGTCCCAAGCGGGAGTTCATCTCGCGTACGTACAACCTCATCCTGCGGGGCTCGCTGGCTGCCCGCTTCAGTGACGCGCAGTGCGGCTTCAAGGCCATCCGGGGCGAGGTCGCCGAGCGGCTGCTGCCGATGGTCGAGGACACCGGGTGGTTCTTCGACACCGAGATGCTGGTGCTCGCCGAACGGGCCGGGCTGCGTATCCACGAGGTGCCGGTGGACTGGGTCGACGACCCGGACTCACGGGTGCACATCGTGCGGACCGCGACCGAGGACCTGAAGGGCGTGTGGCGCGTGGGGCGGGCGCTGGCCGTCGGCGCGCTCCCTCTGGACCGGCTCGCACGCCCCTTCGGGGACGACCCCAGGGACCGTCGGCTGTCCGGTGTGCCGGGTGGTCTTGCCCGGCAGCTGGTCGGGTTCTGCGTCGTGGGCGCGCTGTCCACGCTGTTCTACCTGGTGCTGTACTCCGTCTTCCGGTTCGGGCTTGGCGCGCAGGCCGCCAACGCGGCGGCGCTGCTGGTCTCGGCGGTGGGCAACACGGCAGCCAATCGGCGGCTGACCTTCGGCGTACGGGGTCGGGACCGCGCCGTACGCCACCAGGCGCAGGGACTAGTGGTGTTCGCGGTCGGGCTCGCGCTGACCAGCGGTTCGTTGGCGGCGCTGGACGCGGCCGCCGTGAACCCCTCGCACGGTACGGAGTTGACCGTGCTGATCGCCGCGAACCTGGCGGCGACGGTGCTGCGCTTCCTGCTCTTCCGGGCCTGGGTGTTCCCGGACCGGGGCGCGGTTGCCGTGCCCGGCGCCTCCGATCCGTCGGACCTTCCCACCCCGAACGACCCGAACGACCACCTGAACGATCCGAACGACCACCTGAACGCCCCGAACGACCCGAGGACCCTCCGATGACTCTGCCCGCAGCCCCGCCCGTTCCGCCCGTTCCGCCATCGCCGCCGGCCGCGGCGGGCGTCCCGCCAAGGCTCGGCCTGCCGTGGCGTGTCTGGCGCGGCAGGCCCGAGGACGGCCGCTGGGTGCGGCCCGCGTTCCTCTGCCTCCTGCTGGCCGTCGCCGTGCTCTACCTCTGGAACCTGAGCGCATCCGGCTACGCCAACTCCTTCTACTCGGCGGCCGTTCAGGCGGGCAGCGAGAGCTGGAAGGCGTTCTTCTTCGGCTCATCGGACGCCGCGAACTCCATCACCGTCGACAAGCCCCCGGCCGCGCTCTGGCCGATGGCGCTGTCCGTACGCCTCTTCGGCCTCGGCTCCTGGCAGATCCTGGTGCCCGAGGTGCTGATGGGCGTGGCCACGGCCGGTGTGCTGTACGCGGCCGTACGGCGCCGTTTCCCGGCCGCGGCCGGGCTGATCGCGGTGGCGGTCTTCGCGCTGACGCCCGTCGCGGCGCTGATGTTCCGGTTCAACAACCCGGACGCGCTGCTGACCTTGCTGATGACCGTCACCGTCTACTGCGTGCTGCGCGCGCTGGAGGACGCGCGGACCAAGTGGCTGGTGTGGGCGGGCGTCGCGGTCGGCCTCGCCTTCCTCACCAAGACACTTCAGGCCTTCCTGATCCTGCCGCCGCTGGCTCTCGTGTACGGGGTGTGCGCCCCGACCCGGCCGCTCCGACGGCTCGGCCAACTCGCCCTGTCCGGGCTCGCGATGATCGTCGCGGGCGGCTGGTGGGTCGCGATCGTCGAGCTGTGGCCGGCGTCCTCGCGCCCGTACGTCGGCGGCTCGCAGACCAACTCCTTCCTGGAGCTCACCTTCGGCTACAACGGCCTCGGCCGTATCAACGGTGACGAGCCCGGGAGCGTCGGAGGGGGCGGCCGCGGCTGGGGCGAGACCGGCATCGACCGGCTGGTCGGCTCCAACATCGGCGGGCAGATTTCCTGGCTGCTCCCGGCCGCTCTGATGCTGCTGGTCGCGGGTCTCGTGCTGACCTGGCGCGCGCCGCGCACGGACACCGCCCGGGCCGCGTTCCTCGCGTGGGGCGGCTCGCTGCTGATGACCGCCGCGGTCTTCAGCTTCATGCGGGGCATCTTCCACGAGTACTACACGGTGGCGCTGGCGCCGTACATCGCGGCGCTGGTCGGCATGGGTGCGGCCATGCTCTGGGAGGAGCGGGCCAGGTTGCTCGCGTCGGCCGCGCTCGGGCTGACCGTCGCGGTGACCGGGTACTGGGGGTACGTCCTGCTCTCCCGCTCCCCGGACTATCTGCCGTGGCTGCGCTGGGCGGTGCTCGGCGCGGGCCTGGCGGCCGGGCTCGGGCTGCTGCTCGCGGGGCGGCTCGGGCGCCGGTTGGTGCTGGCGGTCGCCGGACTCGGGCTCGCGGCGTCACTGGCCGGGCCGCTCGCGTACACCCTCACTACGGTGAACGAGGGCCACGCCGGGTCGATCGTGACGGCTGGGCCGACGGTGGCGGGGGGCCGGGGCGGTCCCGGTGGCGGAGGTGGTCCCGGTGGTGGCGGTCCTGGTGGTGGCACCGGTGGCGGAGGTGGTCCCGGTGGTGGCGGTCCTGGTGGTGGCACCGGCATGCAGCCGCCCGGCCAGCAGGGTGACGGCGGTCAGCAGGGAGGCCAGGGAGGCCAGGGACAGAATCAGGGTCCGGGGCAGCGCCCGCGCCAGGACGGCACTGGCCAGAACCAGCGGCCGAACGGCGACGGCATGCCGGGCGGCGCCGGTGGCGGCGCCGACGACGGCCGCGTTCGCGGCGGCGGTGGGGGCGGCATGGGCGGCCTCCTCGACGGCGCGAACGTCAGCGACGAGGTCCAGGCCAAGCTGGCGGCCGACTCCGCCGACTACACCTGGGTCGCCGCGGCCATCGGCGCGCAGAACGCGGCCAGTTACCAGCTCGCCACCGGGGACCCCGTGATGCCGATCGGCGGCTTCAACGGCAGCGACCCGTCCCCGACGCTCGCCCAGTTCAAGCAGTACGTCGCCGAGGGCCAGATCCACTACTTCATCGGAAGCGGCGGCGCAGGCGGCGAAGGCGGCATGCGCATCGGTGGCCCCGGCGGCAACGGCAGCTCGGAGATCACCTCCTGGGTCGAGTCCACGTTCAAGGAGGTGACGGTGGACGGCACCACCCTGTACGACCTCACCCAGCCGACAAGCTGAAGGCAGAGCGCGAAGCGGTGGGGGCACGAGGCGGCGGGGGCACGTGGAGGTGGGGGTTACTCTTCCGTCATCTCAACCATCTCAACTGTGAACGCTCCAGTGGCAGGGGCGATACACGCGACGACGTCCGTTTCCGGGCCCGCCGCCGAGCCCTCCTCGCAGAGCCGGCCGCCATGCTCACGAAGGTCGAGGTAGAACCGTGTGGCCTTGCCGTCCTGCTTGAGGCCGTGGATGCGCTCGTCGATGTAGCCGAGGCCGTTCAGGACCTTCCTGACCTTGGCGGGGGTGGGCTCCGCCACCGCCTGCAGCGCCTGGACGATGCGCTGTTCGTGCCGCACGCTCGCGCACCAGTCGCGGTCGTTCAACTCCGCCTCGGGGCCGGTGGGAGCGCCGGGTTCGATCGGGTCGGTCGGAGGCGTCTCGCCGGGGGCGAGACTGTCCCTTTCCTCCGGGGCAGTCGGCTTCTTGCCGACCGGACCCGGCCCGGTCTCGTCGGCCAAGGGACACGGCCGTGCGAACTTGTCGAGCATCGCCATGAACGCCGCCTGCTCGGTGCTCGGCGGTGTGGCACGCGCCGTGGCGGCGCCGCTGCCGCCCGGCTTGCCCAGCGGCTCACCGTCACCCACCCCCTCGCTGCCGCAACCGGTAAGCACCAGGGCAGCGAGGGCGGTCGCCGCGAGGGCGTGCCGGAGGCGGGCGACCGTGTTGGTGGAAGCAGGTACGCGTGTCATGGACACAGTGTCTGGCCAACGCCGCGTACTCCGCGTGAGTACGCGTACTCACACGCGTCGGCCCCGGAGGCAACGGCAGCGCGGAGCGGCGGGGCACGGCTACGGGATCAGCGAGAGCGGCGCTTGGCGAGGCGGCGGGTGAGTCGTGGGATGACCATGCCTACGAGGAGAGCGGCTAGGGGGACGGCGACGTCTACCCAGGGATCCCGCAGGGGTTTGTAGGTGGCCGTGCCGTTCTTGATCTCGATGAAGCCGCGGGGTCGGGCGGCTGCTCCCCCGCCGCCCCCTGCGCCCTCGCCGTTCTTGGCGGTACCGGTTTCGCCGCCTGTGCCGCCACCGAATCCGAAGGCGACTTCGGCAACCGGGATCACCGTGACGCCATCACTGGTGACGGGGTCACCGTAGACAACCGTGACCGAGGCCCGGCTGCCGAGCTTGTCGGCCAGGCACTCCAGCAGGGCGACGGAGGCGTGAGCGGGGGTCATGTCCGTCAACGGAGTGGAGAGCGTGTGGTCGTTGTCCTCGGCGGTCATCGTTTCGCTTCCCTGCTCGGCGCGTACGGAGGTGCCGAGGATATGGGCGAAGGCGCCCGGCCGCCAGGCCCGGCAGAAGCCCGGCGCTCGGGAAGGTCGCTGGCCTCCGGTTCCGGCATTCACGGTACTCCTCGTCCACCAAGCAATGCGGCCCTTCAGGCGCTCTGGCTCGCCACGGTGGGGTTGTCAGCTCCGGCCCTGGCCCCCACGGTCCGATACCGTCCCCGCCGGGACCGGAGCCGCCTCGGCCGGACGCGGCTCCGAGGCCGAGGCCGAGGCCAACGCCCCCGCCGTCCGCAGCGGCACCTCCTTGATGAACAGGGTCACCACCAACGCCACCATCGCCAACGGCGCCGCGTACAGGAACACATCCGCGATCCCGTGCCCGTACGCCCCCTCGATCACCGTCCGCAGCGGCCCCGGCAGTGAGTCCAGGTCCGGGATGCCCCCGCCACCCGTACCCGCGTGCCCCATCGCCGCGCCCTCGGGGCCGAGTTCGGCCAGGCCGTCCTCGACGTAACCCGTGACCCGCGTGCCCAGGATCGCCCCCAGCGCGGAGACGCCCATCGCGCCGCCCAGCGACCGGAAGAAGGTGACGACCGACGACGCGGCGCCCAGGTCTTCGGGGGCCACCTGGTTCTGGGTGCACAGGACCAGGTTCTGCATCATCATGCCGATGCCGAGGCCCAGCAGCGCCATGAAGAGCGCGACCCGCCAGTAGTCGGTGTCGTACCGGATGGTGCCCAGCAACCCCAGGCCCGCCGTCAGCAGCGCGCCCCCGGCGACCAGCCACGCCTTCCAGCGGCCCGTCCTGGTGATGATCAGGCCGGAGGCCGTGGAGGAGACGAACAGACCGGCGATCATCGGGATGGTCAGCACCCCGGACATCGTCGGCGACTCGCCGCGCGCCAGCTGGAAGTACTGGCTGAAGAACACCGTGCCACCGAACATCGCGACCCCGACGAAGAGCGAGGCCAGCGACGACAGCGCGATCGTACGGTTGCGGAAGAGCCGCAGCGGGATGATCGGCTCGCTCGCCCGGGACTCGACGAGCAGGAAGAGCGCGGCCAGGGCGAACGCGCCGCCGACCATGACGCCGGTCTGCCAGGAGACCCAGTCGTACTTGTCCCCGGCGAAGGTCACCCACACCAGGAGCAGCGAGACCGCCGCCGTGATGAAGAAGGCACCGCTCCAGTCGACCTTCACCTCACGTCGCACCACCGGCAGTTTCAGCGTCTTCTGCAGCACGATCAGCGCGATCACCGCGAACGGCACGCCGACGTAGAAGCACCAGCGCCAGCCCAGCCAGTCGGCGTCCGTGATGACACCGCCGAGCAGCGGTCCGCCGACCGTCGCGACGGCGAAGGTGGCGCCCAGATAGCCGCTGTACCGGCCGCGCTCGCGCGGCGAGATCATCGCGGCCATCACGATCTGCGCGAGGGCGGAGAGCCCGCCGACGCCGATGCCCTGGACCACCCGGCAGGCGATCAGCATGCCCGCGCTCTGCGAGAGTCCGGCCGCCGCCGAGCCCAGCACGTAGATGATCAGGGCGATCTGGACCAGCAGCTTCTTGCTGAAGAGGTCGGAGAGCTTGCCCCACAGCGGGGTGGTCGCCGTCATCGCCAGCAGGGACGCGGTCACCACCCAGGTGTACGCGGACTGGCCGCCGCCGAGGTCGGAGATGATCTGGGGCAGGGCGTTGGACACGATGGTCGACGACAGGATCGCGACGAACATACCGAGCAGCAGCCCGGACAGCGCCTCCATGATCTGCCGGTGGGTCATCGGTTTGGTCTCTGCCTCTGTCGCTGTCTCTGCGTCTTCGGTGTCTGCGGTGCCGCCCATGGGGTTCCTTTTCTTACGGGTCACGCGGGTCATGCCAGTCACGCGGGTATACGGGTGGTCGAGGCCCGGCAGTCGCCGAAGTCGGCGCGCATCCGGGCGAGCAGCGAGCTCAGCTGACGTACGTCGTCGTCCGACCAGTCCCGCAGGTGGTCGGCGAGCGCGCGGCTGTAGCGGTCGCTGAGCTCGGTGATCAGCTCGCGGCCCGCGGGCGTCAGCCGCAGGATGCGGGAGCGCCGGTCCTCGGGGGCGGGGGACCGGTCGATCCAGCCGCGCTCCGCCACATGCGCCACATGACGGCTCGTCACCGACATGTCGATGGCGAGCAGTTCGGCGAGTCGGCCGATCCGCATCTCGCCGTGCCGGTCGAGCACGACGAGTACGGCGGCCGCGCCCGGCGGGCACTCGTGCGGAAGTACGCGGGCCAGGTCACGCTTCACGGCGCCGATGGCGCTCAGCTGGCGGGCGAGTTCCTCGTACTGGCCCTGCTCGGCCATGGCTCGACACCCCCTCCATTCGTTGCTTAGGGCAACCATAGAGCTATTTAGTTGCTGCAGGCAAATGAAAAGTGGGCAAAGTGTGTAAAGGGCAGGCAATGTCGCCGTCGGGTTCTGGGGCGGCGCCCGGGGTTGGGCGCACGTCGCCGGTTCGCTAGGCTCCTGGCGCATGGCACACAACCCCCACGCGCCCCAGGGCCCCGAGGGCCAGCACGACCCCGCGGGCAGTACGCAGATGTTCCGCGCCTTCGTCGACGAGGGTGCTCCGCAGCGGCAGCAGCAGGTGGCGGCTCCGGCCGGACCGCGTATCGGGCTGATCGTCGGTGTGGTGCTCGCCGTAGCGATCGTGGCGGGGGTCGCCTGGCTGGCCCTCAGCTAGGGCGCTGCTCCGACTACTCCGCTACTGCCACTTCACCGACACGTCCTGGGTCTCCACATGCATGCCCAGCGGGACGCGCCAGCTGGCGACGCACACGGTCCAGGACTTCGTCTTGGAGGTGCCGGGGGCGATCGGCGTCGGTAGCGCCTCGGTCGACTCGATCGTCGCCCAGTCGACGCCGAGCGCGCCGATGATGTGCGTTCCGAAGGTGATCGTGCCCGAACGTACCGCCGTACCACCGGTGTTGGTGAACTTCACGGTGACCTTCTCGCACCAGCGTTGGTCGGCGGGTGCCCGCGCCGGGTCACCGACCTTGAGTACGGCGGGCCCGGCTGGCGGGGCGGGGTCGGTGTTCGGGCCGGACGGACTGGAGGGGCTCGACGGACTGGCCGGGCTCGACGAGCTGGACGGGGCGGACGGCCCGGAACTCCCGCTGCCGCCTGGCGACTTCCCCTCCAAGTCACCGGAGCCGGAGCCGGACCCCGAGCCGGACCCCGAGCCCGGGCTGGACTCGGCGTCGGAGCCGGAGCCGTCCTCCGAGCCCTCGCCGCCCGTCCCAACCTCGCCGCCCGTCCCAACCTTGCCGTCCGTCCCGTCCGGGTCAGACGCCCCGCCCCCGCCCTTGGAACCCTTCTTCGCGCCTTTGGCCCCCTCGCCGCCCAGTGGCACCAGCACCACGTCACCCGTAGGCGCCACCGCGTCCCCCGGTACCCGCTCGGCGGAGCCCGCGCCGACCGCCACATAGCNCCCGCCCTGCCCCTAAGAGCCTTACCCGCACCCCGTCCGGCCCCCGCGCCGCCGCGCCACAGGTCGAAGGCGCGGCCGTGGGCGCCCCGAAGGGCGGCGCCGAAGGCGTCCTTTTAGCTTGTCGCCCGAACCCGCCACGCAGCGACGGACGGCACCCCGTGGCCTGGCTCCACATCACCGCACCCCGCGGCGCGGTGCCCACCGCGACCTCGAAGTGCGCGTGCGGCCGGGACCGGTCCGCCGTCGGCCACCGCCGCGTGGTCGACCTGATCGACGACCACACCGCCCACCGCGACACCTGCCCGCTGCGTACCCCCCAGGAAGGGAGGGCCGCCGCATGACCAGCACTACCCCGCCCGCGTCGCCCATCGACGGCGCGGCGCTGCTCGATGAGGTGGAGGCGTTCCACCGGCGCTTCAACGTCTTCCCCACCGAGGCCGCACATGTCGCCGTGGTTCTGTGGGACGCCCACGCTCACCTGCTGGACTGCTTCGAGTCCACGCCGCGCCTAGCGTTCCTGTCCCCCGAGCCGGGGTCGGGCAAGTCGCGGGCCCTGGAGATCGTGGAAACCCTGGTCCCGCATCCGATGGCCGCGGTCGACGCGTCCGCCGCCGCGCTGTTCCGCGCTGTGTCCGGGGTCGACGGCCAGCGGCCCACCATCCTCTTCGACGAAATCGACACCATCTTCGGCCCCAAGGCCGGGGACAATGAGCAGCTCCGCGGGTTCATCAACGCAGGCCACCGCCGCGGCAAGGTGATGTACCGGTGCGTGGGCGACGGCGCCAACCAGACCGTGCAGGCCTTCCCGTCCTACACCGCCGTCGCGGTCGCCGGACTCGGCTCCCTGCCGGACACCATCCTGACCCGCTCCGTCATCATCCGCATGCGCCGACGGGCCAGGAACGAGAAGGCCGAACCGTACCGCTCGCGCCTGCACGAGAAGGAGGGGTTCGCCCTGCGCGACCGTCTCGCCGCATGGGCCGAGCAGGTCAGCGAGCAGGTCTCGGGCGCGTGGCCGGAGATGCCCGAGGGCGTCACCGACCGGCCCGCCGATGTGTGGGAACCGCTGCTCGCCGTCGCCGACGCGGTCGGCGGGCACTGGCCGCGCAGAGCCCGCGACGCCTGCCTCGAACTGGTCAAGGCCTCCCAGGTCAACGACAAGGGCAGCATCGGTATCCGGCTGCTCACCGACCTCCGCGACCACGTCATGACGGGTATCGACCGACTGCCCACGATCGCCATCTTGGATCGGCTCAACGCCCTTGACGATGCCCCGTGGGCCGACTTCAACGGCAAACCTCTCGACTCGCGCCGCTTGTCGCGGATGCTCAGCGAGTACGTCACCGCCGACGGCGCCCCCGTGACTTCCCGGAACATCAAGACCGGTGGCGGGGTCCTCAAGGGCTACTACGCGGCCGATCTGTACGACGCGTGGCAGCGGTACTGCCCCCCTCTCCCGGAAAGTCCGCTACTTCCGCTACCCGAGGGTGAGAACGCGGTCTGACCAGCAGTGATGCGGTAGCGGATGGCGACATGCCGTCCGCTACCGCACCGCTACCTATCCGCTACCGCTACCCCTATCCGCTACCTCGATCACGTCCCTGACCAGGGCGGTAGCGGAGGTAGCGGAAGTCGCGGACCTGACAGGAGGGGGCAGCGGCCCCACCCCGCAGAGGAGGCACGTCCCGATGCGTACTTCCGTATCGAGTTCCGGCAGCGGGCCCCAGCACGAGGACCGAGCTGTGATCGGCGCCATCGATGAACGCCAACTGCCCAGTGATCCCACGCTCGCACTGCTGACGGTCGAAGAGGCCGCCCGCCGCCTGGGTGTTGGGCGGACCGTCTGCTTTCGACTCATCGCCTCTGGCGATCTGGAGTCCGTGACCGTCGGGCGCCTGCGCAGGGTGCCCGCGGACGCTGTTCCCGAGTACGTCGCTCGTCTCCGTAAGGCCCACCGCTCGAACACGACCGTCTGAGGAGCACCGTGAACGACGACAAGAAGAAGCGCACCCGCAAGCCGAACGGAGCGTCATCCATCTATCTCGGCAAGGATGGGAAGTGGCACGGCCGCGTCACCGTCGGCGTCCGGGACAACGGGAAGCCCGACCGGCGCCATGTCGAGCGGAAGACCCAAGCCGAGGTCATCTATGAGGTTCGCAAGCTGGAGCGCGAACGCGACGCTGGGACCGTGCGCAAGCCGGGTAAGCCCTGGACGGTCAAGACCTGGCTCACCCACTGGGTGGAGAACATCGCTCCGCTCGCGGTCAACGAGAACACCATGGTCGGGTACGGCGTCGCCGTCCGGAAGCACCTGATTCCGGCGCTGGGAGCGCACCGGCTCGACCGGCTGCGCCCCGAGCACATCGAGCGTTTCTACGTTCGGATGCAGGAGCGTGGGAGCAAGGCCGGGACCGCCCACCAAGTGCACCGCACCTTCCGGACCGCGCTGAACGAAGCAGTCCGGCGCGGTCACCTCGGGCAGAACCCCGTGAGGCTGGCCAAGGCCCCGCGGGTGCGGGAAGAGGAGGTCGAGCCGTACACGGTCGAGGAGGTTCAGCGCCTCCTACGTGCGGCCGACCGGCGCCGGAACTCCGCTCGCTGGGCCGTGGCTCTCTCCCTCGGCCTGAGGCAAGGGGAGGCGCTCGGCCTCAGGTGGGCTGATGTCGACCTGGACAACGGGGTTCTGTGGGTCCGTCGGAGTAGGCGGCGCCCCCGATACGCCCACGGCTGTGGGGACACCTGCGGGCGCAAGGCCGGGTACTGCCCGCAGCGGCAGCGGACCAATCCGGAGACTGCCGAGACGAAATCGCGGGCCGGACGCCGGGCGGTGGGGCTTCCTCCACAGCTTGTGGATCTGCTCCGTACGCACAGGGTTCGGCAGGACGTTGAGCGAACGGCAGCGGGCGACAAGTGGCAGGAAGAGGGCTGGCTCTTCGCGACCGAGGTCGGCCGCGGTTCCCCGCCGCGCACGGACTACGACGAGTGGAAGGAGCTGCTGCAGGACGCGAAGGTGCGGGACGGCCGACTGCATGACGCGCGGCACACCGCGGCTACCGTGCTGCTGATCCTCGGTGTCCCGGAGCGCGCCGTGATGGGGCTCATGGGTTGGTCGTCCACGTCCATGGCCGCGCGGTATCAGCACATGGTCGACACCGTGCGTACCAGCGTTGCCGAGCAGGTCGACGGGCTTATCTGGAAGCCGGACACGGACGGTCCGGATGACGATGGCCTCGCCGGGACCTTCGTGCGGGCCCACTGAATCAGCGGGGGGCAGGCTTTCGAGCCTGCCCCCCGCTTTGCTAGGTCACCACCTGGCACTCGTCGATGAGCCGCGCGACCATGCTGAATGTGGCCAACTGCTCCAACGCCTCTTGTTCCGGCAAATCGCCTTCTGTGTGTGCGGCGGGGTTCCGCAGGGCGAAGTACGCACCTGCTCCAAGATTCATGGCTCCACGCTGGCGGCTCTGGACGCTAGCGTCTGTCTGGTCTCCTGGCACTCGGAGACGAGGCTTGCCGGGCTCTGGCGCTTTGTCTGTCAGTGCTTCCTGGACCAGCTTGGCGTCGGAGAGGTCTCTCCGGCTGAGCTTGTCCTGAAGGTGGGCATTGATCGAAGTAGCAGCGGCGTGGACTGCTGCTCGGAAATGCTTCGATTCCCAGAAGGTACGAGCGGCGTCCCAAACCCACGGGTGGAGCTGATCGGCGCGAAGAGCGGGGGCGTCTGGCGTCAGGTGGACCGCCCACTCGTCCATGTCAGAGAGCATTCCGAGGGCACGGCGAGCCTGGTTCACGGCCACGTGCTGTCCGTGCCCCTTGTCGAGGTCAATGTCCTTCGTTAGCTCGGGGTCGAGGCAACTAAGGATCTTCCTGATCGTGGGCTCCGCCTTGATCATCTCGCTGCGAAGTGCCGGAAGTTCAGGGTTGACCGGGCGTGGCCGATCGGAGAACACGGATGAAGTGGCCCCCTTCGCTGCCAGGTACTTGGTCACGAGCGCATCAAACGCTTCTAGGCGTTGCCGCATCCAGTCACGATCCACGCAAGCAGCGTAGAGGTGGGCGGATGGATCAACAGCCGATTTACCGCTCAAGGTGACCAACTGAGACGGAAACTGAGACGGAAGCCAGAGAGGCGGGGGGGGGGGGGGGGGGGGGGGGGGGGCGGCGGTAGCGGTGGGATTTGAACCCACGGTGACTTGCGCCACACTCGCTTTCGAGGCGAGCTCCTTCGGCCGCTCGGACACGCTACCGAGAGAGAGCTTAGCCCAAGTGTGCCCGTGCGCCGAAATCGGTATCGGCGCGTGCGGTGCCGGGGCTCCACAACCGCTTCTCGGATGATCCTCAGCGGTCGCGGAAGAAGCGGGTGAGCTGGTCGGCGCACGCGTCGGCGAGGACGCCCTGGACGACCTCGGGGCGATGGTTGAGGCGGCGGTCGCGTACGACGTCCCAGAGGGAGCCGACCGCGCCCGCCTTCTCGTCGCGGGCGCCGTAGACCACCCGGCCGACCCGCGACTGCACGATCGCGCCCGCGCACATCGTGCACGGCTCCAGCGTGACGACCAGTGTGCAGTCCGACAGCCGCCACTCGCCGAGCACCGTGGCGGCGCGCCGGATGGCGAGCACCTCGGCGTGCGCCGTGGGGTCGCCGGTCGCCTCGCGTTCGTTGTGGCCGGTGGCGATGACCGCACCGGCCGGGGACAGCACCAGCGCGCCGACCGGCACATCGCCGGCCGACGCGGCTCGCGCGGCCTCGCCCAGGGCGGTGCGCATCGCGTCCGTCCAGGGATCTCGTACGGGGTCCCCCACCTCGGGTGCCTCGGATGCCTCGGGCACGTCGGGCACGTCGGGTACGGGGTCGTGCTGGGTCGGCACTAGCGGACGGCCTCCAGGATCTCGGCCGCCCCCAGGGCGTCGGCGATCTCCGACAGGGCGTCTGACGTCAGCGACAGCAGCTCCTTGTCGGACAGGCCGAGGTCGGACAGGACCCCGACCTCGCCGAGCGGACCCGGCGGCGGGGCCGGGTGACCGCTGGCGGTTTCGGCGGAGTCGGCTTCGAGGTCGTCCGAGCCGCCGTCCGGCTCACCCTCCTCGGTGCCGTCCAGGTCCAGGGCGTCCAGGTCGTCGTCCGGGTCGTCGTCGTCCCCGCCGATCAGGGCGCTGGTCAGGATCTCCCCGTACGAGGAGCGTGCGGCCGCGGCCGCGTCGGAGACGTAGATACGAGGGTCCTCCTCGCCGTCCACGCGGATGACGCCGAACCAGACGTCCTCCTGCTCGATGAACACGAGGACCGTCTCGTCATCGGCCCCGGGCGAGGCCTCCCGTGCCAGGTCGGCCAGATCCGACAGGGTCTCCACATCGTCGAGCTCTGTATCGCTCGCTTCCCACCCGTCTTCGGTGCGCGCGAGCAGTGCGGCGAAGTACACCGTGACTCTCCCACTGGTCGTAGGCGTGCCGGTTGGGGGTCCCCCCGGCGGAGTTGGCTGGGCGGGTGTGCGAAAGGCGACCCGCCCATCGGAATCGTGGCAGAAACCAGGCGTTCGCGAGAGGTCTTCCGCCGCTGTGTTTGTACGCGCCGCACTGCGCCCCCTGTGCGACTCGTCCGCCGCACTACCAGCGGAACGTGCGCATCCGCATGGCCTGCCGCATCCGGGCGGCCCGCACCCGGCGCGGCTGCACCCTGGCGCGCAGCTCCTTGGCCTCGTGCAGTTCGTGCAGGAACCGGGCGCGCCGCCGCCTGCGCTCGGCGTCGCTCTCGCGCTGCTCGGCGTCTCGCTGGTCCGGTTCCTCGTCGTTGAGGTCTGGCATCGGCTTCACCACCCGGCCTGGTTCGTCCCCACCACTTTCCCTCCGACGCGGCGAGTCATGCCACCGCTGCGGCCGCATGCGCCGGGGCCGACCCCCACGGCATCCCGGTAGCCTTGGGTGCCGGTTCGCTCCTGCGGCCGTTGTTGCAGATCAGCCCCCCTGGACAGAGTGCCAGACCCCCCTGGAGGAAACCGTGCGCCTGCACGTCGTCGACCACCCGCTGGTAGCGCACAAGCTCACCACCCTGCGCGACAAGCGCACCGACTCCCCGACCTTCAGGCGCCTCGCCGACGAGCTGGTCACCCTGCTCGCGTACGAGGCCACCAGGGACGTACGGACCGAGCAGGTCGACATCGAGACGCCGGTCTCGCCGACCACGGGCGTGAAGCTCTCCCACCCGCGCCCGCTGGTGGTGCCGATCCTGCGCGCGGGCCTCGGCATGCTCGACGGCATGGTCCGGCTGCTGCCGACCGCCGAGGTCGGCTTCCTCGGCATGGTGCGCAACGAGGAGACGCTCCAGGCGTCGACGTACGCGACCCGGATGCCGGAGGACCTCTCCGGGCGTCAGGTGTACGTGGTCGACCCGATGCTGGCCACCGGGGGCACGCTGGTCGCCGCCGTACAGGAGCTGATCAAGCGGGGCGCCGACGACGTGACCGCCGTGGTGCTGCTCGCCGCCCCCGAGGGTGTCGAGGTCATGGAGCGCGACCTGGCGGGGACGCCGGTGACCGTGGTGACCGCGGCCGTCGACGAGCGGCTCAACGAGCACGGGTACATCGTGCCGGGCCTGGGTGACGCGGGCGACCGGATGTACGGCGCCGCCGAGTAGCACCGAACGAACGGTTCCGCGTCAGCAGGAAGGTTTCGCGGAGGGCGCCGGGGACGGCTTGGTCAGGGTGACCAGGGCGTCGGCGGCGTCCTTCTTCGTGGCCAGCTTCTTGAAGCCGGTGCCGATGATCAGGTCGACGTCCTTGCCCTTGCGGTCGTCCGTCCGGTGCTCGGCACCGGAGAGCTGGGTGCCCAGGACCGGCAGGGCGCCGTCCTTGGCGGACTTCGCGCCGAGCAGTATCCCGGTGCCCTTGATCTTCTTGTCGAACTCCTTGCCCGCGTTGTCGACCTCGCCGATGGCGAAGCCGCGCTTCTTCAGCTCGTCGGCGGTCTTCTTGGCGAGGCCGCCGCGGGGCGTGGCGTTGAAGACGTTGACCGTGATCTGGCCCGGCTCGGGGAGGGCCTTTCGGGTCGCCGCCTTGGAAGGCGAGGCGGAGGCGGCCGCCGCGGGCCCGCAGTCCGGCTTGTTCGCGGCGACCGTCTGATCCTTGTCGTCACCCGAGAACACATCGACGAGCTGGAGTGTCCCCCAGCCCGCCAGACCGAGCGCGGCGACCGAGGCGACCAACGCGAGCACGATCCTGCGGCGCTTGCGGTTTCGATGCATCCGGGGGTACTTGTCCCCCGTGATGCGGTATTCGCCGCCCATGCCGGGGGGAGTGAGCATGCTCATGGGCGCAGCGTAATCCGACCTGGTGTCTATGCCTACTAAATGATCAGCGGACGGCGTACGACGCTACCCAAACGGGGCAATCCCGGATCTGCCCTCGGGGGTGGTCGCCGCTGTTATCCCAGCTCAAGCACGCGTGCGTGCAGTACCTGGCGCTGCTGGAGCGCGGCGCGCACGGCGCGGTGCAGGCCGTCCTCCAGATAGAGGTCGCCCTGCCATTTCACGACATGGGCGAAGAGGTCGCCGTAGAACGTCGAGTCCTCGGCGAGCAGCGTCTCAAGGTCCAGCTGCTGCTTCGTCGTGACGAGCTGATCGAGGCGGACCGGGCGCGGTGCGACATCCGCCCACTGGCGGGTGCTTTCCCGGCCATGGTCGGGGTACGGCCGGCCGTTTCCGATGCGCTTGAAGATCACACGGAAAGCCTACCGGGCAACTGCCCCTGGGCGCAGCCTCGGAGTCGTACAACTCTGCCCGGCCCCTTGTAAAGGGCCGGGCAAAGTCATGGAAGGTCCACCTATCGAGTGTCTTCCGCCTGTTCCGCCTGTTCTACCGGTGTGCCTGCTCTGCCTACTCTGCCTACTCCGTCACGGGCTCGTGGCCGTGGTCCTCGTGCAGACCGCCGCCGCTGCCCGCGTCACCCTCGGTGGGGACGAAGTCGACCGGCTCGCTGAGCGGGCGCAGGTCGTGGGCGTAGTGGCCGACCGCGTTGGCGATGACGTCGATGTTGACGTCGAGGGCCTTCATGTCGATGTTCTTCAGGTCGTCGCACTCGGCGTGGTAGCAGGAGTCGTACGCGACACCCGCCTCGCCGCCGAACTTCTCCGCCTGCGCCTCGGTCTTGACGCCCTCGGCGCCGGTGAAGGTGCCGCCCGAGGGGATGCCGACCTCGATGAACGGGCCGTAGTCGGAGCGCCCGGTGAAGTCCGTGCCCTCGTGCGGGATGTTCTTCTTGTCCATGAAGTCCGTGATGCCGCGCTCAAGCTGGGCCGAGCCCTCAGGCCCCGGGCCCGCGCCCACGCCGTCCGAGTCGTCGCCGTCGTACACGAACAGGCCGTAGTTCGGCGAGGCGATCATGTCGAAGTTCAGATACGCCTTGATCTCCGACAGCTGCTTCTCGGTGCGGCTCCCGACGTAGTGCTCGGCGCCGAGCAGACCGAGCTCCTCGGCCGACCACCAGGCGAAGCGGACCTTGTTGCGCGGCGCCTTCTTGTGGTGGCCGTAGCCCTTCTTCCCCATCTTGGTCCGGTCCGCGAGCTTGAGCGCGACGTCGAGGATGCCGGCCGAGCCCGAGCCGTTGTCGTTGATGCCGGGGCCCGCCGTGACCGAGTCCAGGTGCGCGCCGAGCATCACGGTGTTGTCGGCGTCGCCGCCGGGCGTCTCCGCGATGACGTTGCTGGTCTCCCGCTCCTCCTGGAGCTGGCGGATCTCCAGGCTGACCGTGGCCCCGCCCGCCTCGACGTCGGCGGCCAGCGCCTCGCCCTCGGCCAGCGTGATGCCACCGGTCGGGATCTTCCCGGCGTCGGGGCCGCCGAGGGTGCCGTTGAGGTTGCCCTCGCCGTTGTTGTAGATGACGGCGGCGACGGCGCCCGCGTCCGCCGCCATCTCCTGCTTCTGCGCGAAGGTGCAGCCACCGCGCTTGATCAGCGCGATCTTGTCGGTGTACGTGCCGGACGCGAAGTCATCGGCCTCGCAGCCGGTCGTGCCGTCCTCGTCGACCGGGACGGCCGCGACCTCGGCCTCGATCCCGCCCTCCGGCGTGGACTTGGTGTACGACATCGCGAAGATGTCGACGTCGCGCTGCTCGGGCGACACGACGGACATCGACTCGGCGAGCGTCTCGATGTACGTGAAGTCGAAGGTGTCGTACGAGACCTTGTAGCCGGCCTTCTTGAGCAGCTTGTAGACGTACTCGGCCGAGGCGTCATGCCCGGGCGAACCGGCCCCGCGGTGCCCGCCGTTGGCGTCCGCTATCTCCTGGAACTTCTCCAGGTGCCGGTACGCGCCGTCGGCCGACGACCGCTTGACCAGCTGGTGGGCGAGCTTCTTGGCGTCGTGGGCCGGCCTGTCGTGGCCGCGATCGGCGGCGGCGACCGGGCCGGAGGCGGCCAGCAGAAGCGGGGTGGCGAGGGCGGCGGCGGCAAGAGCCGCCACGGTTCTGCGCGAACGGGGTGATGCGCTCACAGAAGTCCTTCCCCAGGTCAGGCGAATGAGGTGGGAGGGACGGTAGCGATCTCAGGGCCTGGGGAGAAGAGGTTCCCGCAACTCGTGTTCGATTTCGCCGGATTGGCCCATCATGTTCCTGCCATGTGGGCCAGTGGAGCCAGATCCTCCGGTTGGATCGGCGGCGAACGCTTCGGCGTCAAGAACGTGCGTAGGTGACGAACTCCTCCCAGGCGAGTGCAGTGAGGGCGAGCTGGGGGCCCTGCTTGTCCTTGGAGTCGCGGACGTGGATGGTGGTGGGGCAGGTGGCGACTTCTACGCAGTCGCCGTCACCCCCGCTGCTGTAGCTGGACTTGTGCCAGGAGAGGGCGACTTCCACGCAGTCGCCGTCGCCGCTGCTGCTGTAGCTGCTCTTGAACCAGGCCAGTTCCGTGGTGGCGCTCATAGTGCTCCTCGCATCCGCTGCAACAGGCTCACGGAGTCTTCGAGAGCGAGAGCCTGTGAGCGCATGGTGGCATACCGCATCTGGAGCACGCTGATTTCTTTCGGATCGGAGATCAACAGGCCGCTCCGCTGCCCCTCGCAGTAGGCGTGCCACCTATTCTCCGGGGTCTCCAGGAGCTGCATTGGGCCGTCCAGCCCGGCATGGCCCTCCCGCACCTGCGGCATCACCTGAATCCTGACGTTCCGGATGGTGGCGACGTCGAGCACGTGGTCGATCAGCTCCCGAGTCACCTCCACGCCACCCGTCCGCCGCAGGAACAGATGCTCCTCCAGGATGAAGCTGTACGCGGTGTTCGGCCGCTCCCGCAACAGCCGTTGCCGCTCCAACCGAGCCGCCAACTGCGCCTCGATCTGCTCGTCCCCCAGCGGCGGCAACTGGTTGGCGAACAACGTCCGCGCGTACGCGGGCGTCTGCAACAAGCCCGGAATCAGACGGCATTCGTACGTGTAGAGGGCCAGCGCCGTCTGCTCCAGCTTCGCCCACAGCCGGAACCAGGCCGCCAACCCCGGCTGCCGCGCCAGGTGTTTCAGCGCCTTCCGCAGCGCCCCCGTGTTGCCGAGCGCTGGCTCCGCCAGCTCCACGAACGAGTCGTCCGGCATCCGGCGCCCCAACTCGATGGACGCCACCGTGTGTTTCGAGAACCGGACCAGCTCGCCGAAGTCCTCCCGGCTGATTCCGGCGTGTTCGCGCAGGGCCTGTACCACCGCGCCGAAGGTCTTCAGGCTGTCCGAGGACTCTGGTTCCTCGTGCTCCCATGCCATAACGCGGCCACCTCCCGGTGGGTTGGATCTCCCCGCGATCAACTCACCCAGGGTTACGGCACATCGGCGGTACTGTCTACAACGCGTGCGCGTACGGTGGCGCTCCGTACGCGGCCCGCTCCTGGTGACACGCCCGACCGTCCCGCGAACGTGGGCCTCATGCGTACCGAAATCGCCGCCACAGCCGTGTTCACGTTCCGTCAGTGCTTCTCCGCGACCCGTCGCGGCGCCCGCCTGGCCCGGCTGCTCGCGCTCCACCAGCTCGACGCCTGGGGCATCCCGTACGACAGCGAACTGTCCGACACGGCCGCCGCCCTGGTCGCCGAACTCGCGTCGAACGCCGTGCTCCACGCGCGCGTGGCGGGCCGCGGCTTCGAGCTGCGCCTGACGCTGCGCGAGGACGGCGTACTCCGCATCGAGGTCACCGACACCCGGCACGACCGTCCGGTGCGCGAGCCCGCCGCCCAACCCCCGCCCGCTGACGAGGAGTCGGGGCGCGGCCTGCTGCTGGTGGCCGCGCTTGCGGAGCGGTGGGGTGTCACGGAGGGCCCGGCGCCCCGCAAGACGGTGTGGGCGGAGACGCACACCGCCAAGTGACTACTTCCCCCGTGACTACTTCGCGGCCTTCGCCGCCTTGGCCGCCGCCTTCATCTCCTGCTTGTACGCGCGGACCTTCGCCAGCGTCTGCGGGCCTGTGATGTCCGCCGCCGAGCGGTACGAGCCCTGCTCGCCGTACGCCCCCGCGGCCTCCCGCCAGCCCTTCGGGCGTACGCCGTACTGCTTGCCGAGCAGGGCCAGGAAGATCTTGGCCTTCTGGTCGCCGTAGCCGGGCAGGGCCTTGAGGCGGGTCAGCAGTTCCTTGCCGGTGGCGACGTCCCGCCAGACGGCCTCGGGGTCGCCGTCGTACTCGTGGACCAGGAACTGGCAGAGCTGCTGGACGCGCTTGGCCATCGAGCCGGGGTAGCGGTGGACGGCCGGTTTGGTGGAGAGGAGTTCGGCGAAGGCGTCGGGGTCGTACGCCGCGATCTCGTGCGCGTCGAGGTCGTCGGCGCCCAGCCGCTGGGCGATGGTGTACGGACCCGCGAACGCCCACTCCATCGGAACCTGCTGGTCGAGCAGCATGCCGACCAGGGCGGCCAGCGGACTGCGGCCGAGCAGCTCGTCGGCTTCGGGCTGCTGGGCGAGGTGGATGGTGCGCTTGGTGCTGGATGTGCTCATGTCTCGATGATCGCGCCATGCCCGGTGACGTGCATGTGTACGTTATTCGTGCACATGTCCAGGATTGGTGCGGGTACGGCCCGAACGGACTAGCCTGCCGCTACGGCGCCCGTGACCCCGGTTCCCCTCCTTCCGCACAGGCCGATACAGGCAGTGCCCACCTTCAGGAGATGGGGCCGATGGCTACCGACTACTCCGTACACCTGGACCCAGTGGCCTCAGCGGGCCCAGCCGGGGCCCATATCGCATACTGCCTGGTCAGCGCCGACGGCGAACTCGATCTCGTGACGGCGGTGGCCTTCGGCGCGAGCCTGGACGGCGCTGCGGCCGGACCGTGGGGCGGTGCTCCGCTGATAGTGGACCTCAGTGCGGTGACCTTCATGGACGGCAGCGCGCTGCCCGTGCTCTGCGCCACGCACCGGCGCTCGCACGAGCGGGGCGGCTGGACCAGGGTCGTCTACCGGCACCGAGGTATCACGATGCTGCTGCGGGCCGCCGGACTCACGGCCCGGTTCCCCCGCTACGCCACGGTGTCGGACGCCTGGCAGGGGAGAATGGCAGAGGCACCGTGAAGCTTCCTCACGGGAGCCCTGTGGACCCTGGTGATCGGAAGGCGGGCGAGCACTGGTGGTCAGTAACCGGATGGCGGAAGTCCTGCGGGTGCTGCGTCCGGTGGCCGGAGACTCGACCGGCCTCGGAGCCGACCGCTCCGCCGCGTGCGCGGAGGCGCTGCGCGTCGACGGGCTGGCCGTGTCACTGACGCTGGAGCGGGGGAGCACCGAGCTGGTGTGGTGTTCGGGTCTGATGAGCGCGCGGTTCGAGGACATGCAGTTCACGTTGGGCGTGGGGCCGGGGCCCGACGCGATTCGCACGGGTGGTGTGGTGCAGGTACCGGATTTCCAGGCGCTGGCCGAGATGCGCTGGCCGCCGCTGCGGTCAGCGCTCGACGGGATCAAGGTCGGCGCGGTGTTCAGCTTTCCGCTGGCCGTCGGGGCGATCCAGGTCGGGGTGATGACGGCCGTACGGGCCAGACCGCTGATGCTGACCAGACAGCAGACGGATGACGCCCTGGTGCTCGCCCACGCGCTGACCGCGCTGTTCCTGAGCGGCGGTGGCGGG
Organism: Streptomyces sp. E11-3; assembly: GCF_046540415.1. Classification (NCBI taxonomy): domain Bacteria; kingdom Bacillati; phylum Actinomycetota; class Actinomycetes; order Kitasatosporales; family Streptomycetaceae; genus Streptomyces; species Streptomyces sp. E11-3. The sequence continues at coordinate 3,960,109 of NZ_JAZGRL010000001.1, forward strand.
GACAGCAGTCAGACCCTGCGCCGCGCCGTCGTCCACCAGGCCACCGGGATGGTCAGCGCCCAGCTCGGCGTACCGCTGGCCGAGGCGCTGCTGCGGCTGCGGGCCTTCGCGTACGGCAGTGAGCGTGAGGTCGGCGCGGTCGCCGAAGACGTGGTGGCCAGACGCCTCAGATTCCAGGACGATGGGAACGGGCCACTCGCGCCCAGAGGCGAGAGGGGATGAGCGACATGGCCCGCGAGGAACGACTGGCAGAGGTATTCGTAGAGGTGGCGGACTCGCTGATCGTCGACTTCGACGTGATCGACCTGCTGCACCGGCTGTCCAACCGCTGTGTGGAGCTGCTCGACGTCTCGGCCGCCGGGATCATGCTCGCGGACGAGTACGGTGAGCTGCAGATCATCGCGGCATCGGACGAGAACACCCGGCTGCTTGAGCTGTTCGCGCTCCAGCACGAGCAGGGTCCGTGTGTGGAGTGCTACCGCACCGGAACGCCGCGTACCAACATCGAACTGACGAACCCGGCCGCGACGATGGGCTGGCCGGTGTTCGCGGCCCGGTCCCGCGAGACGGGCTTCGCGCTGACGCACGCGCTGCCGCTGCGGCTGCGCGACCGGGTGGTGGGGGCGCTGAACCTCTTCCACACCGAGACCGTCAGGCTCACGCCGGACGCACTCGCGCTCGGCCAGGCGCTGGCCGATGTCGCGACCATCGCGATCCTCCAGCAGCGCACGCTGGAGCAGAGCTATGTGGAACGCGGCCAGTTGCAGGCCGCGCTCAACAACCGCGTCGTCATCGAGCAGGTCAAGGGACTGCTGGCGGAGCGGTGGGGGGCCTCGGTGGACGACGCGTTCGGGGCACTGAGGAGCTTCGCGCGGTCCCGCCAGGTGCGGATGTCCGACCTGGCGCGGCAGATCGTGGAGGGGACCTTCGACACGGAATCGATTCCCGCGCCGGGCGGCGCCGGGGCGGGGGCCGAGGCCGGGGCCTGATGCGGCGCGGCTGGGTTCTGCGCGGCTGAGGCGACAGGGCGTACGGCCGCCCACGAGAGGTTCGTGGGCGGCCGGTGCTCGTCGGCCGTAGCTAGCGCTTCACCAGCTCCGGGGCCTCCTCCCGCAGGCCGTACCGCGCATGGACGCGCCGCAGCGGTGCCGGGGACCACCACGCCCGGTGGCCCAGCAGGGTCATCATCGCCGGGACCAGGAACATCCGGACCACCGTCGCGTCGATGAGGATCGCCATCGTCAGGCCGAGCCCGATCTGCAGGATCGGCGAGAAGCCGCCCGTCATGAACGCGGCGAAGACGACCGCGAGGAGCAGCGCCGCGCAGGTGACCACCCGGCCCGAGCGCTGCAGGCCGACGACGACCGACTCGCGCGCATCACCCGAGTCCAGCCAGGATTCGCGCATCCGGGCCAGGATGAACAGTTCGTAGTCCATGGCCAGGCCGAAGGCGATCGCGACGATCAACGGTGGTGCGGTGATGCTCAGTTGGCCCAGGCCCTCCGCGCCGAGCCAGCCCGCCAGGTGCCCGTCCTGGAAGACCCAGGTCACGATGCCCAGTGCCGCGCCCAGGCTGAGCAGGGTGGTCACGATCGTGCGCAGCGGGATCAGGACCGAGCCGGTGAAGGCGAAGAGGAGGGCGAAGATGCCGAGGAGGACGATCGCCGCGGCCCAGGGCGCGCCCGCGGCCAGCATGGAGCGGAAGTCGACCAGCCGGGCGGCGACTCCGGTCACCTCGACCGGTTCGTCGGCGCGGAGTTCGCGCACCTTCTCGACCAGGCCGGTCGCGGCCGGTCCGTCGACCGTGCCGGTCGGGGTCAGGCTGAGGACAGTGGTGCCGTCGGGGAGCGTACGGGTGGCGGACGAGGCCGCGCCGGGGAGCGTGCTGAAGCGGTCGGCGAGGGCCGGGTCGGCGTCCTTGGCGATGAGGACGGTCACCGGGTCGACTCCGGTACCCGTCGGGTAGTGCTCCTGCATGCCGTCGTACAGCTGCCGGGCCTCGGTGCTGGTCGGCAGCGAACGGGCGTCGCCCACCGCGAGCTTCATGCCGAGGGCGGGGAGGGCCAGGACGACCAGGCCCGCGACCACGGTGACCGTGACGAGTACGGGGCGGGCGGCGGAGATCCGGGCGAGCCGGGCGAAGACCTGCCCGGGTTCCCCCGACTCGGACGACTCAGGCGACTCGGACTTCTTCGGCTTCGTACGGGAAGGGGCTATCTTGCTGCCGAAGCGCGTGAGCAGCGCGGGCAGCAGGGTCAGCGCGGCCAGCATGTCGACCACCACGACCGCGGCCACGGCCAGGCCCATGCTGCGTAGGAAGGTGTTGGGGAAGACGAGCAGTCCGGCCAGGCTGACCGCCACCGTGACGCCGGAGAAGAGCACGGTGCGTCCGGCGCGGGCGACGGTGCGGTGGACGGCCTCGGCGACATCGTCCGTACCGGCGCGTTCCTCGCGGAAGCGGACCACCATCAACAGGGCGTAGTCGACCGCGAGTCCGAGACCGAGCATCGTGGTGACCTGCACGGCGTACACGGAGACGTCGGTCACCAGGCTGAAGGCGAACAGCGCGGCGAAGGCTCCGGCGACGCCGGTGACCGCGATCACCAGCGGCAGGCCCGCCGCCCGCAGCCCGCCGAAGATGACGAGCAGCAGAACCAGGACGACCGGCAGCGAGATCAACTCGGCCTGCATGACGTCCTTCTGGGCCCGCTCGCCGAACTGCTCGCCGAGCAGCGGCCCGCCGCTGACCGCGACCTGGTCGGCGTCGATCGTACGGATGCGGTCGGCGGCCGCGTTCACGGCGTCGGACTCGGCGTCGTCGGTGAGGTCGCCGTCGAGGGTGACCGGGATCAGCAGCGCGCGGCCGTCCTCGGCGGCCAGGCCCGGTGTCGTATAGGGGTCGGGGACTTCGGCGACACCGGGGATGCGGCGGACGTCGGCGACGGCGCTTTCGACGTCGGCGCGGGCCACTTCGCCCTCGATGACCGCGGAGATGGACTCCCCGGCCGGGTCGAGGTCGGCCAGGCGCTCGGCGGCGCGGTCGGACTCGGTGGCCTTGACCTCGGGGACCGAGTCCGAGAGGCGGCCGAATACGCCCGTGCCGACGCCGAAGCCGAGGGCGATCAGCAGCAGCCAGGCGAAGATCACGGTGAGTGGGCGGCGCGTGGCCGTCCGGGCGAGTACGGCTAGCACGGGTCCCTCCGGGGGCTGGTGGGTTGTCGCCACTCAGCGTTGCGGTGAGGGGGTGCGGGGGGCATCGCCGGTCCGCGCGGTCTGTGGGGCTCCGTCGGGCGGGCTAGGTCTCCCTCGTGCGGGNGTCCTTCGAGCTGACCAAGTCCTGAGCGGGGGGTGTGGGTCGCCCCAGACCCCGGTCCTCAAACGCCGGACGGGCTGAATTTCAGCCCGGCGGGGTGGGGGAGCAATCCCTGACGCGCGCCACAGCGCACCTGCACTCGGGCGTCAGCCCTCGCCCGGTGTCACCAACCCCACCTCATACGCGCAGATCACCGCCTGTATCCGATCCCGTAGCCCCAACTTGCTCAGCACATTGCTGACATGGGTCTTCACCGTGTGCTCGCTCACCGTGAAGGACGCCGCGATCTCCGCGTTGGTCAGCCCACGGGCCAGCAGCCGCAGCGTCTCCTCCTCGCGGGCGGTGAGCACCGCGAGGCGGGTGGCCGCGGACACCGGCTCGGCGGCCGCCTCGGTGCGGCGGCGCTTGACGAGGTCGGCGACCAGGCGCCGGGTCACCGAGGGCGCGAGCAGCGAGTCACCCGCCGCCACGACCCGTACCGCGTGCACCAGGTCGTCTCGGCGGACGTCCTTGAGGAGGAAGCCGCTGGCCCCCGCGTACAGCGCGTCGTAGACGTATTCGTCCAGGTCGAAGGTGGTGAGCATGACCACCCGGCAACTGGACTGCGCGCACACCAGGCGCGCCGCTTCGAGGCCGTCCATGCCCGGCATCCGGATGTCCAGGAGGAGGACGTCGGGCGCGTGCCGATGGACGGCGGCCACCGCCTCCGCCCCGTCCCCCGCCTCCGACACCACCTCGATATCCGACTGCGCATCGAGGATCATGGAGAATCCGCTGCGCACCAACTCCTGGTCATCGGCGACCACTACCCGGATGCTCATGCTCCAAGGATGCCGTGGGCAGCCGTACGACGACGCGGAACCCTCCATCCGGTCCTGGTCCGGCCGCCGCGGTACCGCCGCCGGCCGCGGCGCGCTCCCGGATGCCGATCAGTCCGTGACCTGGGCGGTTCGGGGGGTGCAGCGGGCGCGGGGCCGCGGCGGCCACCCCGTCGTCCTGGACGGACAACACCAACTCGCCCTCACCCCAGTCCAGGTGAATCCGCACCAGGGAGGCCGTGTCCGCGTGCTTCAGCACGTTCGTCAGCGCCTCCTGGATCACGCGGTACGCCGAGACCTCGGTGTCCGGACGTAGCGCCCGAGGCACTCCAGTGGTCGTCAACTCCACGCGCAGGCCGGTCTGTTCGACCTGAGCCAGCAGGCCCGGCACGGCGTCCAGAGTGGGCTGCGGCACCCGCTCGCCCGGTGCCTCCGCCTCCCGCAGCACGCCCAGGATGCGCCGCAGCTGCACCATCGCGTCCCGCCCCGCCCCGGCGATCGCGTCGAACGCGGCCTCGGCGCGCTTCGGGTCGCTGCGCACGACGACCGGCCCGGCCTCCGCCTGGACCACCATCAGGCTGACCGCGTGCGCCAGGATGTCGTGCATCTCCCGCGCGATCCTGGACCGCTCCTCGGCGACGGCCCGCGCGGTCTCGCTCGCCCTCTCCCGTTCCAGGCGCCGGGCGCGGTCCTCCAGGGCGGAGGTGTAGGCGCGTTGGACCCGGCTGAGCGCGCCGAGTCCGTACGAGAAGAAGAGGACCAGCACATGGAAGGCGTGCTCGAACGGCTGCGTGCCCTCCTTGACCGTCATCGTCCAGGTGGTGCCGATGAGCCAGCCCACCAGCATCATCCGCCGCTGCCACGGCCGGGCGATCGCGGCCAGGGTGTACAGCATCACCATGCCGCCGTACGACACGTCCGGCGCGGGGCGGTCGTGCAGCGCCATGGCCGTGGTGAACCCGGACACCGCGCAGGCGGCGATGAACGGCGCCCGCCGCCGCCAGACCAGCGGCAGCACGGTGCCGAGGCCCAGCAACACGCCGAGCCAGTCCATCCGGGTGCCGCGCTCCGGGAGGACGAACTGGAGCGAGACGGCGAGCAGCACCAGGGCGGCGAGCGGGATGTCGACGGCGTACGGATTGGCCGTACGGAGCCGGTCGACGAGCCGCGCCCTGAGGCGCGGGAACTGCGGGAACTGACGGAACTGCGGAAACTTCGGGAACTGCGGGACCATGCGGCGGCTCCTCGGGGCAGAGGCCGTGTCAGTATCCCGGCTGGCCGGTGGCGGGGGCCTCGCCGGAGCGAGGGATATCGACCGGCGGCCTGGGGGAGGACCCGGATCTCCTGCTGGGGAGCGAGGAGACGGCCGGAGCCTCCTGCTGTGGAGCGACGAGGTGGCCGCCGTCGGCTGGCAGGCTCGGTCTCTGGCCGTTTGACCGCGCCGCTTGACCACACGACCGCTTCACCGCATGGCCGCTTGACCACACGACCGCTTGACCACACGACCGCACGGACCTCGGGGATCGCACATGGAGCAAGGGACCGCGTCATACGCCACGCCCCAACCGGCAGGCCGCGTGACGCCCCGCGTCCTGGAGGTCGACGCGTTGCGCGGGTTCGCGCTCGGGGGAATCTTCGTCGTCAATGTGCTGGCGATGGCCGGGCCTTACTACGGCGGGCTGGGCGACCCCGGGGCCAGTGGTGCGGACACGGTGGCCACCTGGTTGGTCGTGGCCTTCGCGCAGGCGAAGTTCTATCTGCTGTTCTCGTTTCTCTTCGGGTACAGCTTCACGCTCCAGATGACCTCGGCCGAGCGTGCCGGTGCCCGCTTCGGGCCGCGGATGGTGCGGCGGCTGGCCGGGCTGTTGGTGCTCGGGATGCTGCATGCCGCGCTGCTCTACACCGGCGACATCCTGATGGCGTACGCACTGTTCGGTCTGATTCTGCTGGCCGCCCGGCGGGTGTCGCCGGAGAAGGCCTGGCGGATCGCCCGCCGGATCTACCTGACGGCCACCGCCGTACTGCTGTTCATCGGACTTGGTGCGATGCTGGACGGGCCCGAGCCGGACAGTGCGCTGCTGGCCGAGGCGGCCGAGTTGACGGAGGCGTACCGGGGCAGCGCGGCCGACGTGATCGGCGCCAACGTCGGGCAGTGGGCGGAGATTCTGCTGGCGACGGTGTTGACCGGCGGGTATGTCGTCGCCGCCTTCCTCGTCGGACTCGCCGCAGGTAAGCGGGAGTTGCTCGCCCGTGCTGCCGAGCACCCGGAGCGGCTGCGGCGGATCTGTGTGGTGGGGGCGGTCGTCGGGGTGCCGGGGGCGCTGTTCATGGCGGTGGGTTCGGTCGGGCCGTTGCCGGTGGCCGTATGGGAGTTTCCGGCGATGATCGTCGGCATGGCCATGGCACCGGCGCTGAGTGCCGCGTACGGGGCCGGGTTCCTGCTCTGGGTCACCCGCGCCGGGCGCGGCCCCCGTACCACCGGGCTGGGCGCTCTCCTCGCGGGCGCCGGGCGGATGTCCCTGACCAACTACCTGACGCAGTCGCTGGTGATGGCTCTCGTCTTCACCGGGTACGGGTTCGGTCTGTACGGGAAGGCCGGCGCCGCGGCGGCGGTGTGCGGAGCTCTCGTGGTGTACGCGGCGCAACTCGCCCTGAGTGTGCGGCTGCTGAGGCGCTTCCGGATGGGTCCGGTGGAGTGGGTGCTGCGTGCGGTGACCCTGGCGGGGCGGCCGTCGAAGTCGACGGTCAGCCGGGGTCGCTGACGCCGCTGACGCCACTGGCGCCGCTGAGGCCGCTCAGCCCGAGGAGTTCGTCGATGCCGTTCTTGAGGCGGGCCGCGGACAGGCCGCGCTGGTGACGCAGATGGTGCACCAGGACGGGGGCGCACGGGGCGAGCAGCAGGTGGGCCAGGACCTGTGCGTCGGCGTCGGGGCGGAGCTGGGCGACGAGCATCGCGACATGGGTGTGGATCGTCGCGTAGGGGCTGTTGTTGAACCGGGCGCTGTGGTCGGCGGACTCCACGGCCATCAGCAGCGCCTGCTGCTCGTCGGTGTAGTCGGCCAGCCGGTGCAGGAAGGCGCGCAGCCGCTCGGCTGGCGGGGCGCCGGGGCCCAGTGGCGGCGGCCCGCTTAGAAACCCCTCCTGGAACTGACGTTCGCGGTCGTCGAGGAGCGCGATCAGCAGTGAGGCGACGTCGCCGAACCGTCGGTAGACCGTGCCGACCCCGATCCCGCTGGCGTGCGCCACCGCGTTCATGGTGAGCGCGTCGGGGCCCTTCTCGGCGACCAGCGCGGCCGCCGCGTCGAGGATCCTGTGCCGGTTGCGGGCGGCGTCGGCGCGCTCGGGGGGCGCCTCTCCGGCCAGGGGGAGGTCGATGCGGCGGGGCTCGTCGGCGGGGATACCTGGCATACCCGCAGCGTATCGGATAGCTATCCACTTTTCTCCAGGAAGCTCTTGCGCAAGTGGATGGCTATCCGTTTAACTGGGCACTGTCGAACCGGATAGCCATCCGCTTCTACGTCAGCCTTGGGAAGGGGCCCGAAATGTCTGCCAAGATCGCGGTTGTCTACTACTCCGCCACCGGAAACGTGCACGAGCTGGCGCAGGCCGTCGCCGAGGGCGCCGAGAACGCGGGCGCCGAGGTGCGGCTGCGACGGGTGGCGGAACTCGCCCCGGCCGCGGTCATCGACTCCGTACCGGCCTGGCGTGAGCACGTGGAGGCCACCAAGGAGGTCGACGAGGCCACCCTGGACGACCTGGCCTGGGCGGACGCCTACGCCTTCGGCACCCCGACCCGCTTCGGCAACGTCGCCAGCCAGCTGAAGCAGTTCATCGACACGACCAGCGGCCTGTGGCAGCAGGGCGTCTTCGCGGACAAGCCCGCCACCGGCTTCACCAGCGCGGCCAACGCGCACGGCGGCAACGAGTCCACTCTGCTGGCCCTCTACAACACCCTGCACCACTGGGGTTCGCTGATCGTCCCGCCCGGCTTCACCAGCCCCCTGGTCGGCGCCGCCGGCGGCAACCCGTACGGCACCTCGCACGCCTCCGGCGCGGGCGGCCCGGTCGGGGACGACGTCCTGGCGGCGGCCCGCTACCAGGGCGAGCGGCTGGCCACGATCACCGAGCGGCTGCGGGCGGCCTGAGCCCACCTCGCAGACCGGGCACGCCCTATGAGCCCGGGCCCGCCTTACGAGCCCGGGCCCGTCTTATGGGGCCGCGCTCAGGGAGTCGCCCAACTGGGAGCGCTCGTAGAACACTTCGCGCCCGCTGCGGCGCCGGGTGACCAGGCCACTCCCGCACAGGACCTTCAGGTGCTGGCTGATCGCGCCGGGCGCCATGGTGAGCCGCCGCGCCAGGATGGTCGTGGTGGCCGCCTCGGTGAGGGTGACGAGGATACGGGCGCGGGTCTTCCCGATCAGGGCGTCGAGCGCGTCGGGGGTGGGGACGACGCCGTGCGACCAGACGGTGGCCACGCCGGGTACGGGGTAGACCAGGTTCGGCTGGTACGGCTCGGCCATCACGGTGGTGTCCGGCCAGTGGAAGACGCTGGGGATGAGGATCATTCCGTCGCCGCCGAGCGGGCCGGTGCGCCGCCAGGCACGGGTCCGTACGCGCAGGCGGCCGTCGTGCCACGTGATGTTCGGGTGGAGGTCGTTGAACATCGCTCCCGCTCCGTCACGGGTCAACTGACGGGAGCGGCGCAGCACTTCCGTGTCGAACAGGCCGCGGATCTGCGGCCAGAAGGGCGCCAGCGCGGTGTCCCAGTACCGGCGCAGTTCGTCGGCCACGCGCGCGACGCCCGCGGCCGGGTCGGCGAGGAACTCCCGTACGACCGGGGTGTCGGCGCCCGGCACCCGGGACACCTCGGACACCGCGCTGTCCACGTCCGCCGCGGCGATCAGCTCCAGCTCGGCGGTGATGTCCGGCAGCGGGCTGGTGGGCGGCGGGGTCAGGAAGTCGACGATGTAGGCGCCGAGCGGGGCCAGTTCGCACAGCAGCCGGAGGTCGAGCGAGGCCAGCCGGGGGCGTACGGCGCGAATCCACGGGAGGTGCAGGGCGTGGCGGCCGGGGTCCTGGAGCAGGCGCAGGCTGGCCACCGCCTCGGAGGCCGGGGAGAAGGCGAACCTCAGGCGGGCCAGGTCGGCCGAGGTGAAGTCGAACTCGGCGTAGGGCCTGCCAGTTGGCTCGGCGCTCGGCTCGGCGCTCGGCTCGGTGCTTGGCTCGGCCTTCGAGGATTCAGTCACAGCTGAAACATTTACGGGTCGGCGGATCGCCGGTCAACCATGACCGCATGGCCGTCCTCACGTCCCGCCCCGCCGCGACCGCCCCTGGTCCGCCGACCCTGCCGCGTCCCTTCTGGATGCTCTGGCTCGGCACCGTCATCAACCGCACCGGCGCCATCGTCCAGCCGTTCCTGTCCGTGTACCTGGTGCGGGTCCAGGGTTTCACCCTCGCGCAGGCCGGGGCCGTCATGACCGCCTTCGGTGTCGGATCCCTGTGCTCGCAGGTCATCTCCGGGTGGCTGGCCGACCGAATCGGCCGCCGGGCGACCCTCACCGGCGGGATGCTCGCCACTTCCGCCGCGATGGTCGTACTCGGCGCGGTGAGCGGGTTCGGCGCGATGGCGGCGACCGCGTTCCTGCTCGGGCTCACCATCGAGTCCTACCGGCCCGCCTCCCAGGCGATGGTCGCCGACCTCGTACCGCCCGCACTGCGCCCAAGGGCGTACGGGCTGCTCTTCTGGGGCATGAACCTCGGCTACTCGGTCGCGATGGTGGCCGGTGGCTGGCTCGCCGACCACGGCGCCCGCGCGATGTTCGGTGTGAACGCGGCCGTCGCGGTGGCCTTCGCCGCGGTCGTGTGGACGACGGTGCCCGAGTCCCGCCCGGTTGGCGGCTCCCTCCCCGGAGGGCGGCTGCGGAAGGTGCTGCGGGACCGGCTGATGCTCGCCGTCTGCGCCATCACGGCGGCGTACGGCGCGCTGTACGCCCAGGCCTTCACCACACTTCCGCTGGCCATGGCCGAACAGGGCATCAGCCGGGCGCACTTCGGCCTAGCCATGGCACTCAACGGGGTCCTGATCATCGTCGTACAGCCGCTGACCGGCCCGTGGGTGGCCCGGCACGACCCCACGCGGGTACTCGCCGCGGGAACCGCCGTCGTGGCGACGGGCTTCGCCCTCACCGCGTTCGTGCACGACGCCCGCGGGCTCGCGCTCACGGTGGCGGTGTGGACCGCGGGCGAGATCGTCGTCGCGGGCACCCTGCCCACCATCGTGGCCGCGCTGGCATCCCGTGAACTCCAGGGCACCTACGCCGGGTTCTCCGGGATGAGCTGGTCCGCGGGTGCGGCCCTGGCCCCGGTACTCGGTACGACGCTGCTCCCGCTGGGGGCGCGGGTGCTGTGGGCGACCACCGGCCTGATCGGCGCGGCCTCGGCGCTGGGCGCACTTCTCATCGCGGGACGCGTCCGCCAACGTACGCAACCCAACCCATAAGACAACACACACAACACACACAACACACAGAACACACAGAACACACAGAACACACAGAACACGGGAGAACGAATCATGCAGAAGCGCTTCCACGACACCCTCACCGCTGACAACACCGCCCTCCTGCTGGTGGATCACCAGATCGGGCTGTTCACCGGCGTCCGCGACATGAACGTGGGCGAGCTCAAGCACAACGTCGCCGGTCTCACCAGGGCGGCGGCGCGCCTGGACCTCCCCATCGTCGCCACCACGACGGCGGCGGACAGCATGTGGGGTCCTCTCGTCCCCGAGCTGCGGTCCGCACTGCCGCACGGTCTTGAGGTGATCGACCGGAGCACCGTCAACGCGTGGCACGACGACCGCGTCCGCCGGGCCGTCGAGGCGACCGGACGCGACAAGCTCCTGATCGCCGGGGTCTCGCTCGAGGTCTGCGCGGCCCTCCCCGCGATCGCCGCGACAGCCGCGGGCTACACCGCCTACGTCGCGGTCGACGCCTCCGGCACCTTCTCCGCCACCAAGCGGGAGACGGGACTGCTACGGCTTCAGCAGGCGGGCGTCATCGTGAGCGACTACGCCAGCCTGGTCGTCGAGATCCTCGCCGACAACGCCCACCCCAAGGCGGCGGACGTCTACGCCGACCTCGACATGCCCTTCGCGACGCTGGTCGGCCAACTCGTCGCCGCGTACGGGCGCTAAGGTCGGCCGCGACGCGGCTGTGTGGGCGTTTGCCGGGCCGACCGACGTTGATTGGGTGACATGCGCATCACGGAACTGCGGAACCTCGGACCGGCCAGCGCCCGCATGCTCGCGGCCGTCGGCATCCACACCGTCGCCGACCTGGAGGCCGCGGGCTCCGCCGAGGCGTACCGGCGGCTGCGGGGCGCGGGGACGCCGGGGCTGAGCCGGAACCTGCTGTGGGCGATGGAAGGCGCACTTCTCGACATCGACTGGCGGAACCTGCCGCAGGAGCTCCGGGCCGAACTGCTGGCCGAGATCGGCGAGGGCTGACACGGCGACCTGTCACACCTCCCCGGCTGTGTTCTACGAGGTGGCCGCACCGCCGACGCCCCCATCTGCTGCGGGCGCTGGCCGGTCTCAGCGCGCGTATGAGCCGATGCCGACCAGGCAGTACACGTACTCGTTGATGGTCGATCCGTTGAGGGTGTAGCGGTGGGAAAACGCGTACTGAGTGCGGGAGTTGCTGTTGCAGCGGCTCAGGTCCGAGGTCAGGGGGATCGTCTGGATCACCCGGTAGTGCGCGTCGGACGCCGAGCAGGAGACCTCCTCGACACCGCTGACGCTCTGCGCGGTCGTCGAGTCCGGCAGTGTGCCGTTGAGGCAGGTGCCCTTGTCGAACGGGTCGGGGGCCTCGCTCGACGGAGCGGCGGCGGGGTCGGTGGTGGAGTCGTACGGGTCGTCGTACGGCGAACTGACCGACGGCGACGGCGACTGCGACTGCGACAAGGAGAAGGAAGGCGATGACGACGGGGACGAGGACGAGGATGAGGCGGGCGTGTCATCCTCCCCGTTGTTCAGCAGTACGAGGCCGACGATCACGGCCCCGACGACTCCGAGCGCCACCAGGCACCCGGTGCGGCCGGACTTGGGAGCTGGCGTGGGGTATTCCTGCGGCGACACCGCTTGCTCCAAGAGGTGAGGGGAGTGGGACACAGCCTGTCGATCCTTGGCGAGTGTGCCCACTGAGCGCAGGGGGACGCAGGGGTTTGGCTGGATCACGCGCCGTACTGTGCGCATTCGCTGCTGTCGCCACCCTGCCGGGGCCGGTGACGCGGACGCATGAGTACGGGCACTTAGCCCGCGTGGTCGCGCCCGTCGCGTGCCAGGCGCCGCACGGCCGCCACCACGTGGCCGGCTCCGTCCTCGGCGGCGATGCGCTCGGCGACCCGTCGCGCGCGTACCCGATAGACGGGGTCCTCGACGGCCCGACGCACCGCCGAGGCGAGCCGCTCGGCGGTCAGCTGCCGAAAAGGCACCGGTCCCGGGCTCACGCCCAGCGCGGTCAACCGGGCGGCCCAGAACGGCTGGTCGAGCTGGACCGGCACCGGGACGGCCGGTACCCCGGCGCGCAGTCCGGCCGCGGTCGTCCCGGCGCCCGCGGCATGGACGAGCGCCGCCATCCGCGGGAACAGCCAGTCGTGCGGCACCTCCCCCACGGTCAGTACGTCATCCCCCTGGACCGCCAGCGCGCTCCACCCGGCCTGCACGACTCCGCGTACGCCCGCGGCTCGCAGCGCCCGCACGGCGGTACGGGCCAGGCGTTCGGGATCGGCGGCGACGACGCTGCCGAAACCAACGAACACCGGGGGCGGGCCCGCGTCGAGGAAGTCGGACAGCAGCGGGTCCGGGCGCCAGCCGTGGGGCCGGGCGGGCCACAGGTACCCGGCGACCTGTGCCTCGGGCCGCCAGTCCGCGGGGCGCGGGAGCACGGTCGGGCTGTAGGCGTAGCGGACCGGCCAGCCTCCGCTCTCCCGGCGCGGGGAGCTGCTGTCGGCCCGCTTCGGCAGGCCGAGGCGGGCGCGCAACTCGCGCGCCGTGGAGGCGTACATGCGGTCGGTCGCCGCCAGGACGGCCCGCGCGGCGACCCGGTTGCCCGCCCCGCCGAGCGAGCGGGCCCCGCCGAAGGAGGGAGGGGGGAACTCCCCGGTGGGGGTCCAGGGCTGGAGGTACACGCCCATGCTGGGCAGCCGCAGGCCCTCGGCGATCAGATGCCCGAGCCGCGCCACAGGCGTGGACAGCACCACGACATCCGCCCCCTGCTCCACCGCGGCCAGCACCCCGCGCCCCAGCTCGGGCATGAGCGCCCGCCCCATCCGCATGAGGTGGGCCAGCGCCAGCGGCCCGGTGCTCGCACGGGCCAGCCGCTGACCCGTGGCCGAGGCCAGTTCGGCGCGCGGGTCCGCGGGCAGCGGGCGGAAGTCAAGACCGCGAGCACGCACGGTGGCCTCGAACCCCGCGTGGGTCGCGAGGGCCACCTCGTGGCCGGCTTCCAGCAGCCGCACCCCGAGCCCCGTATAGGGCAGGACGTCCCCGGTCGACCCCGCCGTCACCACGAGAACTCGCACGACAAGGGCAACGATTTCAGCAGGTCAACGACACGGTCGTGGCCGTACGCCGGGCACGCTGAAATCGCCGTGAAATGTCGTTGAGCGCGGCGCCCCGCACGCTCTGGGACATGACCTCACGACAGCAAGCGATCAACGTAACGGGACTCCGCAAGTCCTACGGAGACAAGCTCGTCCTCGACGGCATCGATCTCCTCGTCCCCGCCGGCACGATCTACTCGCTGCTCGGCCCGAACGGCGCCGGCAAGACCACCGCCGTCCAGATCCTCTCCACCCTGATCACCGCCGACGCGGGCGGGCTCCGGGTCGGCGGGCACGATCTGGCCGAGAACCCCGCAGGCGTACGCGCCGCGATCGGTGTCACGGGTCAGTTCTCCGCGGTCGACAACCTGATCACCGGCGAGGAGAACATGCTCCTCATGGCGGACCTGCACCACCTCTCCCGCCGCGAGGGCCGCCGCATCGCCGCCGAACTCCTGGAGCGCTTCGACCTCGCCGACGCGGCGAAGAAGCCCGCCTCCACCTACTCCGGCGGCATGCGGCGCCGNGCCGCCCGGCACGCCGTCCCACCACACGAGCCCCGCCTCCGCACTGGCGAGAGCCGCGACATGGTCGCCACCCCGGCCGTGCCGGGCACTGTCGGCGGCACACCGCAACACCACCGAACTGTCGACCTGCTCCTCCCCGAGGGCGAGCCGATAGCCGGTGGGCGTGCTGGCGATGACATCCACGCCCAACTGGGAACGAGCCCGAGAAACCAGAATCCGCAGCGCGTTCACCGGATTCCCAGGCTGCTCATCGGGCCAGAGCCCCTCCACCAGTTGCGCGGTACTGCACCCCACCCGCAGATCGCCCGCGAGCAGTGCGAGCAGCCCCCGGAGCCGGGGAGCGGTGATCTCCCGCCCGTCGTAGGCCACGCGTGACAGCAGGGTCAACTGGGGCGTCATAGCGAGTAGGTTAGCCACCCCGCTCCGCTGGGGTGATCACGGCGGTGGCAGCAGACGGTGATCGACCCGGCTACCGGCTGGCGCTGGATCCGGCGGCCGACGCCGAGTACGCCGCCGCCGAGTACGCCGACGTCTGGCGCACGGTTCGTCCGTACAGCACGAGCACCCGGGCGAGGCAGCTCAGCGCGTCCGCCCGGGCCAGGCCGAGGTGCTTGAGCAGGGCGGCGACGTCATCCCCATCGACTCCACACGCAGCGGGCGGTCGGTGTCCACCGTACGGCCGTGCCCCTGCAGGTCGACCAGGATCACCCGCCGCCCCTCGGTCAGCCCCGGCAGCAGTGGCGCGAACAGCTCGCCCGCCCCCATCCCGCCGTGCAGCAGCACCAGCGGCTCACCCGCACCCGAGCCGGCCGTCGACCAGGACCCGCCCCGCCGAGGGGCTGTCCAGACTTCCCAGACCCGACGTACAACCCCTTCTCCCGGGCACGCCGCACGGTGTCCTTCAAGTCGCCCGTGGGGAGACGCCCCCTAGCCCCAGGTGCGGGTGCACAGGACGAGGCGGTAGCCGTCCGGGTCGGTGATCGTCGCGCCGTGCTCGTCCCAGTACGGGTTGTGCGCGGGGACCTGGGTGCCGCCGGCGGCGATCAGTTGGGTGATCAGGGCCTCGTCCACCGGGGTCCCCAGGTAGACCACGAACAGGTCGTCCACGGTCGGGGTGGGTTCCAGCGGACGCTCGGGGTCGTGCGTCAACTCGAAGTGCCAGGACCCGCCGGGCGGGCCGACCATGAGGAGGTCGTGCTCGCCCGGGGTGCGCTCGGTGGTGCGCCACAGGACTGTGAGCCCGAGGCCGTCCACGTAGAAGCGTTCCGCGGCGGCGAGGTCCCGCGAGGGGCGGGCCACCCGGACGTGAACGGTGGAGTCGATCATGCCGAGCGCTCCAGGGCGGCCCGCCATGCGGGGCTGTCGACGTAGTGGTTGTCGAAGCGCTCCGCGGACTCGGCGATCTCCTTCGGGTCGGCCTCGCCGCGCATCACCCGGCCGAGCAGGCGCAGGTAGTCGAACCGGCCCATGCCAGGGGTGAACACGAACAGGACGTCCGCCTCGGCGCCGGGCGCCGCGGCGAAGGCGTGCGGGGTGTGCGGCGGCACCGCCAGGAAGTCGCCCGCGTTCAGGACGGTGACCTCGTCGCCCACCAGCACCTGCAGAGACCCGCTGATCACGAAGAACAGCTCCGTCGCCTTGGTGTGAAAGTGCGCCGGAGCTCCGACGGCCCCCTTGCTGAAGGTGGATCGGTAGCTCGTGAAGCCGCCGTCGGCGCCAGCGGCGTCCGAGTCGGCCAGCAGGGTCATCACGCTGCTCGGATCGGCGCAGATCTCGGCGTCCACATGGCGGGTCAGCACGGCCGGGAGGGCGGTGTCAGGCGTGATGGCGGGGGTGGTTTCGTCATTCATGATCATGACTCTACGGTCCGAAGTGCACCACTGACCAGGCCACTTCAGCACCAAAGAACTGGGCCAATTATCGGTGGAACGAGTGCCCGACCGGACCGGCCAGGAAGGGAGAAGCCTGGCCGCCCGTCTCCGGACACGTCAGCGTGGGCGACCTCTGCACCGCGAGCGAGACAGGCCGCCGCGCTGCGAACACGGCTCGACCGCACCTGCCGAGCGGGAGAAGAGGGCTGGTTCGCCGGTGATGGTCGACCCAACGTTCGTGGATCCACGCCTTCGGTGGGTGCGGTGAGCCTTCAGTGGCTACAGGGCACTGCCCTCCTTCCACTGGTCCCACGGCACGTTCCAGTCGCCGTACCCGTTCCCGGGGGCGACCGTCTCCTTGGAGCCGGTGACGCGGATGACGTCGCCGGGTATCACCTCTTCGTAGAAGCGGCGTGCCGTGCCGTCCGTGGCGAGACCTATGCACCCGTGCGTCACGTTGCTGCGCCCCGCGTAGGTGTTGGCCTTCGGGTTCTGGTGGAGATAGGTGCCGGACGTCGTCATGTGCACCGCGTAGTCGTAGTAGTCCTTGTACGCGTCTCCGTAGCCGACGGTCCGGGAGTCCATCAGGACGCGGCGCTGTTTGTCGGAGACGACCATCGTGCCGTTCCAGGTGTCCATTCCCGGGGCGCCCGCCGTGATGGGGACGCGGCGGGTCGTCCCGGCCTTCACCACGGTCATGGTGTGGGTGCGCACGTCGACCGTGGCCACCAGGGAGCGGCCCACCACGACGGTCCTGTCGATGGCCGAGCCCGCCCGGACGGTGATCTTCGTGCCGGGCTTCCAGAAGGCCCTCGGGCGGTAGTCGATCCGCTGGCCGTCATGCAGGTTGCGGTCCTTGACCCAACTCCAGGAGCCCGTGGTGCCGTTGTTCGTCGTCACCTTCAGACGCCGTTCCACCGCGGCGCGTTCGGACGCCGGAACGGGCCGGGCGAACGTCACCGACACCGGCATGCCGACGCCGACCGTCTGGCCGTTGTGGACATTGACCTTGGCGCCCTCGCGCAGCGCCGCGGGCAGCGGCCCGGGCTGCGGGTCGGACCGCTTCTCCGTGCGCGGGGTGTCCTTGTCCACCGTGGCGGTCTTGGCGGGCCGGTCCCCGGTGCCGCCACCGGCACCGCCCGCGGTGTCCTCCCCGGTCCCCTGTCCGCCGCCCGTGCAGCCCACGAGCAGCAGCGCGCCGAGAGCGGCCACGGCCGCCGCTCCCCTGGTCATCTTGTTTCTCCTGGTCAACTGAGCCCCCTGGGTGGTGTGCTTCGATGTACGCGACCTGTACGCACGCCGGAAGGCGCCGGGTTGCACGCAGAAGAAAGAACTTCTGGGATCACAAGGGCGGCATGACGGGGGCGGCATGACGGAGGACGAGTTCGACACGTTCTACGCGTCGGCGTTCCCGCGGGTCGTCGGCCAGGTGTACGCCTTCACCGGTGACTACGGCCAGGCCCAGGACGTTGTCCAGGAGGCCTTCGTGCGCGCCTGGGACCGGCGGCGGGACTTCCTCGCCAGCGAGGCCCCGGAAGCCTGGATCCGCACCGTCGCGATGCGGCTCGCGGTCAGCAACTGGCGGCGGGCCCGGCGGTGGCTGGAGCTGGTACGCCGCACCCCGCCGCCTGGTCAGGCCCCGGGCCCCGCCCTCGAACACGTCGCCCTCGAACACGTCGCTCTCGTCGCGGCGTTGCGGCAGCTTCCGGAAGCCCAGCGCCTGGCGATCGTGCTGCACCACCTGTGTGACCTCAGCGTGGAGCAGGTAGCCTCCGAAACCGGCGCACCGGCCGGTACGGTCAAGGCCCGCCTTTCCCGTGGCCGGGCGGCCCTCGCCAAGCTGCTGTCCGCAAGTGAGACAAGTGAGACCGGCGTACTGGGCGGGAGCGGCGAGAGGGAGGAGGGCGACCGTGTCCGATGAACTCTCCTCCGCCCTGCGCGAGTTGGCCGCCAGCGGCAGGGGGCCCGCCCCCACGACGGGCGCGGAGGTCCGCCGCCGGGCCGTATCCCGCAGACGCCGCCGCCACACCGCCGTCGCGGGCGGCACCGCCGTCGTGGCCGCAGCCCTCGCGTTCGGCCTGACCACGGCCCTCGGCGGCTCGGATTCCGAACGGCGCCCGGCCCCGCCCGCCGCCTCCACTCCGGCCGCGCCGGCCGTCACCGTCGACCTCGGGCAGCGCACGCTGACCCTGCGGGGCCGGGACCTGCCCGTGTCGTCGGGCTCCGCGGACAACCCCACGAAGCCGGGCCGGATGACGGTCGTCGCCAAGTACCGTACGAAGCGGCTCACCAGCGAGTCCGTCGGATTCGGCGGCGGCGAGTACGACCTCTCGCTCTCCTGGGTCATCGAACTGCGCGGCCCGGACGACCGCACCACCTACATCTTCGCCATGACGTACGACGAGCAGGCACCCGGCAAGAAGGACGTCACCCACGGCTCCATCGGCCTGCGCGGGTCCGACGCCAAGTGGCTGCACGGGCAACTGAGTCCGGGCTCCGTGGTGACGGTCGAGGGCAAGGCGCCCGCGGCGGCCACAGACTGAACAGGCCGGGCACCGGCGCGCCCGCCCGCAGTCTCAGCCAGCGGGCCGGGACCGCCAACGGGCTCAGCGGGGCTGTCCTCCGCCTGCCAGCGGATCCTCCGCATCGTCATCTCGGCATGGGCCGGACCGATCGCTCAGCGTGCAGGTCGCGGTAAGGCCCAGAGTGCGCCGCACCCCCAGCCGAGTCAGCGAGCATGCCTCAGCCGTCCAAGACCGGCCTGTCCCGTAGACGTCGTCGACAAGGATCACCGTCTGCCCGGCGAGGTCTGCCCGGCGCGCGTTCACCTCGCCCGGCTCCAAGAATCTCTGATGCGCCTCCCGAGCCGTCTGGCGAGCCAGCTCGACGCTGAACGTGTGCTCCCGCCCCCGCACGGCAACCACAGCCGCCACCGCCTCGGGCCCATCCAGGAGAACGCGTACGCTCTCTCGGCTCGTCAGCACTTCGTAGGCACGGCCAGGTCCTCCTGTCCCATCGTTTGGTCGGGGTTCGCCACCCAGGAAGCCGGCGACACGGGCGGCTACATCGGCATCGTCGGTGGTGACACGCCAGGCGTCCAGAGCCTGAGGGCGTCCCTCGGTTAAACGTCCTGTGTGGAAGCGACCGACTCGGACGGTCGTGCTCTTCGTCATTCGGGATCCTCGGTGGAGCGGAGTGTGGACAAGGCGGCAGCCCGTGCCCTGAAGAGTGGCTCGCCTTGCGTGCTGCAACGCCGACGGCGGTGCGGCGTTCACCATTGTTCTCCCGCCGGGCGGCAATGCGGGGGGCATGCTCAGACTTGGTGGCCAAGGGTCGTCACGCCGATCAGTTGGACGAGCGGGTCGGCCGCCGTCGGGGCCTTCGACTTCTATCTGCTGGATTTTGGCAATCGCCTGGGCAGCGGGATCAACAGAGCTGGCTCAATGGACACATGGAGATGGGTGAACACTGGGCCTACCGAGCGAGGCCGAAGGAGCTGGGCAGCGCGGTTCGTCGCGTCGAGGTCGTAAGGGTAGGCGGTCGCGGCCGGGCTGATTGGCTCCACGTGCGGTTCCTCGACGGTGACGATGCCGGACTGCAGGAGTGGGTCGACGCGACTTCCCTCGCGGCGCGCTGGGAGGACGTCGAGGCGTTCCGCGCGGACGACGCGAGCGAACTAGCCCTGGCCGAGGCGTCGCGGCACGCGCGGGGGAGTGCCGACTTCGAGGCCGCGCGGCTGGTCCTCGGGTTCGTCCGCCCGAAGAGCAAGTTGCGTCTGCGGCGCAGTGTTGGAGACGCCGGGATCCTGGAGATGGGCCGTCTCGACGACAGCGCCCCTCTTGTCGGGATGGACCCCTCGGAGCTGCGATGCGATCCGATGGTCTACGAGAAGCGTGACGCCATGAGCCTGGCCGGGTGGCCGGTCACTGAGCGCATCGCACGACTCGTGGCCGGCCGTCGTGCCGACGACATCCTTCCGGAGGTGGACCGCAGGCAGCAGGCCATCGATCAGGAGCGCACGCAGTCCTCCTGGTACTCCTACAGCCGCCGGGACGACCGCAAGCTGGACGCGGAAGCGGCCGTCCTACGGACCGTCCGGGAGTGGTGTGGCCAGGACAAGGCCGAGCGCTACGACGAGCTGGTCGCCCTTCGGGACGAGGTCGTCCGGCTCGGGAAACTTGTGGAGAAATCGGTGAAGGCCCTACGTGACCGCGGGCACGGTGTCATCGCCTCCACCATTGAGCGCGACCTCGGGGTCCATATCTCCAGCCTTGGTCCAGACGTTCGTCGGTGAAGCTACGCCACCGCTCGGGCTCCGGCACGGGTGGTTCGGCTTCCGCCTCGGGCTCTTCCGTCTTCGGAGGCTTCTCTTTCTCCGGCCGCTGCGGATGCCATCCGTCGAGGAAGGGCCGCAGCTGGTCGCCCGTGGGCTCCGCGTGGAGGCTGTGGGCGGTCAGGCTCTTGCCGGCTACGGTCGGGTCGAGCCGGTCGGCTTCTGCCTTCCCCCACATAGACCACTCGCGAAGCCGCTCGGCTTCGTGGGCGTCGTCCGCAGCGGAGGCGGCCTCATCGAGCACGGCGCAGAAGGCCCGCATCTCCCCTGCGGCCCGCCACCGCGCCAGGGCGATGCCGAACCGGTCGACCCGTACGGCGTCCACCGCCTTGATCGTCGCGACGCTGACCGCCGTTTCCCATTCTTGCCGCGCGCGCTCCTTCTTCTCCGCCTCCCGCTGGCGGTGCTCCTCTTCTTCCTTGGCCTCTCGCAGGCGGCGTTCCTCCTCCTGCCGTTCCCGCCCCTCACGCTGACGCTGCTGTTCCGCCTCCCGCGCCAGCCGGGCCTGCTCCTCTTCCTCCGCGCGGGCCTTCAGCGCCCGCAGGACGGAGTCGATCTGGTCCTCCAACGGCTTCTTGGCGGTGTCAGCCCACTCCTTCTTCCAGCCGTAGCGGTAGCCGTAGCTGTACCCCGATTGCTGGGTCACCTGCAGTTCCAGTTCGCCGGACGGCTCGAACCGGTGGGCCGGGGTGACCCGCTGCCAGTCGTACGTCCGCCGGCCTGGCTGCCTGGGCACGTATCGGACCTGCTTCTGCCGTTCCTTGAAGCTGATCTCGTACGTCCTGCCGTGGACCGTGAGCAACGGCCGCGGCTGCCTGCGCTTCTTCGACACCGCGATCTCGCCGTGCCGCGCGAGGGCCTGCTCGGCGAGGTGTCGAAGGAGAGAGAGCACTCGCGGCAGTACCTCGTCCGAGATCTCAAAGGCGCTGTGGTCCGCGGTGACCGCCGTGATCACGTCCTCGACGTCGGTGAACACTCGGCTGCGTGCCAGGCGGATCCGGTTCCACTCGGTGTCGTCCTCGCCTGTCACCCGGAGCAGGCTGAGGAAGAAATCCCCCTTCGCCCGCCCGCTGTACTTCAGGTGGTAGCCCTCCGGTGCACACTGCCGCGCGGCGTCGAACGCCCGGCGATAGCGGGCCCGCTCCTCGTTGCTCGGGTCCGGGATCCGAAGGAACCGACCGGCCTTCTGCACCTCCGCGATCAAAGCCGCTCCGATGTCCGCTGGTGACTGTCGTGGCGGCCTGAGGGGCCGCGCTGGCGTCGGCTTCGCCCCGGGCTGGGGCGTCGCTTGCCGGCGGGGAGGTGCCGCATCCTCCGGCTTCGACTCGGCTGCTGCCGGCCGTTGTCTGCGTGGGGCTGGCTCTGGCCGGTCCGGATGGTGGCCGTGTTCCAGGTAGAAGCGACCGTCATCGGTGATCGCCGCCTGCCACTTCCCACCATGCTTGGGCATGGTGATGAGGCCCCGGCCCTTGAGGGCACGCGCGGTGCAGGCAAGTTCCGGGCTCTCAGAGGTAACGGGATCCGTTCCTTCTCCGATGCGGGTGAGCAAGGCCAGCTGTCGATCGTTGAGCGGCGACCATCGGTACATAGGGACCGTCGTAGCGGGTGCGGCTAACGGCCCACAAGAGGGGCGCCGACATATCGGTCAACCTTCGGGGCTGGGCGCCCGCAGGTCGAACGCTGTGTTGACCGATTGCGTCGCTACCGCTGCTTGCGTGGAATGAACGTTCCAGCCGACACCGGCAGCTCATTGCACGCGAGTGGTCGATGAGGCGTCTCGGGCAGAGCAGTCGGGGTGACTACTTTCCATTCAGTCGTCTCGCGTCATTCATCCATATCGGCGGACCGACGTCCGAGCGGGGATGGCAGCGCTTCATGCCGGTGAGCCTGTCGTCGCCACTGGAATGAACAGGAGCGAGCCCGTGTCCTTGCTGCCTTCGGCAGACATCTTCAAGTCGATCGAGCTGCAGGTCTCGCAGCTCCTTCGTGGACAGCTGGTCTGTCCGCACGCGCCGGGGCAGAGATGCTCGGCGAGTGAGCACCTCACGCTCTCTGAGGCTAAGGCAGCGGCGGCGCGAGACGCCGTCGATGTCGCGCTGCGCGATGCCTTGTGGCGAGGTGTGGGGCGCGATGCCCACAGCGATGTGCCGAACCTGGCTCGCCGCAGTCAGTTGCTTGCTTTGTACTTCATCACCCCCTACCTGCGGAAGTCGGCCGCGAGAGTGTCGGCTACGTTCTGCGTCGACGTGGCGGATGTGAGGTCCGCGATGGTGTTCGGTGCACTACATGGGCTGGCAATGGTGACCCATGGTAACGATGTCCGCGGCGAGGTCGTTCGAGCCGCCAATGCTGCGGGATGGGCGGTTCCGCGAGCAGATCCGGCGGAGCGGACTACGGATCCGTACAGCCTTGCCGCCTACGGGGGCGGAAGAGATGACGGCTACTCACCCACACGGGGTGAGTCGGGCGTCGAAGTTATCGGCAGTATGGACGCAGCGCTGAGAAAGCGGATCAGCGGCGAACGCATGGGTGCGACCCTGCACCACCTGGGGATCTTGCACGAGTTGCTCGCTCTGGAGAGGGATCAGTTGCCCGAAGGTGATTCTGGCGAACCAGACGGAACTCAGGAGGAGGCAGAGTGAGTTCAACCGAGCGGCCGATGTCACAGTGGCTCTCCGGCTCCCTGCCCATTCGTATCGTGGCAGAACTCCTTGGCCTTGATGCATCGAAGGCGGCTGGGTTGGTGAGAGCGGATCGATTCCCCTGCCGTGTCCGCAAGGTGAAGGGCAGGTACGTGGCTTCTGTGGCGGATGTTATGGAGGCCATGGGGATTGAAGACCCTGTCCTGCGTTCCGCCGACCTGCTCGCCGGAGCCGACTTCGCGAGGTCGCGGGACTGAGATCCCCTGTCGCCGAACAGCTGAGTGCGATATCAGAGGGCACCCTCTGCACTCACTTGCTGGCATCAGGGCTGTACCGCTGCCTGGATCTCATCGTGGTCGAGAGCGAGGGACCGCCCTGGTTCGAGATGTTCGCGGCCACCGTTGCCAGCGGGTACGCGGCGGGCCAGCAGCGGTCACGATGCCCAGCAGTGCTGGGCATCGTGACGGTGGCCGGCAGTTTCACGCATCCGACCGGCGGCTTCCCGCTTCCCCGCTTGCCGGTCCAGCAGTCCCGTGACCCAGCGCGGATCACCGCCGTAGAACGCGCCGCCCCCTCCGCCGCGCTGGGGCGCCCGCCGTGGGAACTCGGGGCCGCGCGGGCTGTGAGGTAGGGAGCCTGCAGTAGTGCAGCACGATATGGGGCCTACTGCCCGCACATTGTGGCGCGGTCCGGGTCGTCCTATCCGAAGAGCCTCACACTATCTCTCCCGAGCCACTTGTCATTGGGGATGGCTGTATGCGAAATGACTTCCGGATAACGATCCGCCAGGTATTCCTGTTGGATCTCCTCACCGGTCGTTCGATCAAGAACGGTCTTAATGCCGCCCAACTTCATCTTCTTCAGGGTGCCGATGGACTCGCCGGAGATAAGAGCGTTGAAGGCTTTGACCGCCTGGGCTGACTGTTGCACACTGTCCCGGCTGACCATCCCCCGGTTCACGCTGAGCATGGTGTTCGTGTACATGGCTCGGGGATCTCGCCCGATGAATTCGCGGCTGGCATCGCCGATGCCATCAAAAAACAAGTCGGCGACCTCGTCCGGCCATGCTTCCGTGATGATTTTGAAGGCCACGATCAAGCCCGTTGCACTCGCATGGCACTGTTTTCCCTTGTTCACTAGGCGGAGGATGTGCTCCTCGTCTACGGGCCACTTCACCACCAGTTCCTGCAGCTCCTCGGCAGTGAGTCGGCCGTTCGTCCAGCGGGTCCAGGAGGATCCTGCTGAGCGGTTGGCGAGAATCTTCAGCGTGGCCGCGTACACGTTGGCGTTGGCCTGTTTCATTTCGGTGATCTGCGCAACGAAGTCGCCCGCAGTGCGGACACGGCCACCATCAATCGCGGTGAAAGTCTCGGGGCTGAGGTTGTACGTGACCTGTGCGGTTACCGACGTACCGGTCTCGATGATCGCCGCGGCGCGGTGCTGTCCGTCGATGAGGCAGCCATGCCAGTCGAGCGCGAACCCCTGATGCGTTGTGCGAAATTCCCCGCTGCGGAGAATGTTCTTAAACTTATCTACATTCGAGCGCTTCAAGGGGACTCGATTGCATGTCCTCCTGGTCATCCAGCCCGAGCACTCCTCGGGCGTCACCTTGATGATTTCGGTGTACACCGGCGGATTGTTTCCGATTTCCCCGGACATGTTGTTGTCCCCTCGCGCTCAGATCATTCCGGTCGCCCAACCAAGGCGAGATGCTTGTCTCGCTCCTTGCGAAGGCTAGAGAGCGGCGCCGTGAGGCACATGCGATGTCCGAATCCCGCCCAATGGGATCAGTAGATGCTCCTTGGTGGCAGCAATTTGACTCTTTCTGATCGTTTTCCTCTCCATGTGGGCGTGCTCGCGGGCTCCGCCAGTATCGAGGCCGTGCAGGTCTCGACTCGACGGTGCCGCCTCAATCTGATCCCTTGGCATCTACGGCGCGACGGACTACTCCGCGCCCTGCTCAGCTACGGCCCTCCGGCCCTCGGTGAGCATCGTGAATGTGATGAGTACGGCAGATGCAGACTTGCCCCGTTTTCCCTCGCTGTACCTGATCAGAAGATCCGGTTGCCCTAGTACTCCAGCTGTAGATCGCGATCTTGCTGGCCCGGTGCCAGGTCTTGGGCCGAATTGATCCCCGTCTCGATTGGTCCGGTCCGATGTGCTTGCTGTCTCAGCTGGACTGGTCAGTGGAGGGGCTGATGGTGCTGTCCGTGCCATAGAAGCGGCCCTGTTCACACAGGGCGTCGATCTCGGCGTTGTCTTCCTCGCTCAGTTGCCCGTCCAGCGCGACACTGATGACGCGTCGGGCTCGGGACAAGCGTCGGGCGACATCCCAGTCGACGATGAACTTGCCGATGGTGTGCTCGTCGGCGGTTCCGAATGCCATGCGGGATCCAAGTTGGTCGAGGGAAACCACGAACTCGTTCAGGTCCTGCAAGACTGCGACGACCTCGTTGAGGGGTATGCGGATCTCTCGGGAGGACATGTCCATCGGCCGACTCAACTCCAGAGCTGGTGCTTCGGCCCGACCGTGATCCTGCTCGTCAGGGCCGGTCCGGGAACGGGTACGGCCACCGGTGATCATCGGTGTGTGAAGACAGAAGATCAGACGGTGGCCGCAGGTCACAGCATAGATCCTGCCCGGTGGCAGGAGGCGTTCGAGGTCCTGATGGGCCGTATCGCGGGACGGTTCGTCAGGGTGGAACCACGGCGGCGGGCACGGGCGTTCGTGCAAGGCTTGCTGTCGGACCTGCCGCGCAAGAACTGCTGGACGCTCGCCGAGTATGCCGGGGACGCGACCCCGTACGGTCTGCAGCATCCGCTGTCGAGGGCCAAGTGGGACGCCGACGCAGTGCGCGACGACATCCGTGGCTTCGTCGTCGAGCAACGGCACGACGACGCGGCAGTCCTGGTCGTCGACGAGACCGGTGATCGCAAGAAGGGCGCCGCCACGGTGGGCGTGCAGCGCCAGTACACCGGCACCGCCGGACGCACCGAGAACAGCCAGGTCGCTGTCTATCTCGCCTACTCCACCCCGCGGGGCCATGCGGCGATCGACCGGGAGCTGTATGTCCCGCGCTCCTGGACCCAGGACCCTGCCCGCTGCCGGGCCGCCGGAATACCCGACACCGTCGGCTTCACTACGAAACCCGCACTCGCCGCCCGCATGATCGGCCGCGCACTGGACGCCGGTGTCACCGCTTCCTGGGTCGCAGGCGATGAGGTCTACGGAGGCAATCCGCACCTGCGAACCGAGCTGGAAAGACGCGAGATCGGCTACGTACTCGCCGTCGCCCACGACCACCAGATCACCACCCGCGCGGGCAAGCTCCGCGCTGACGCCCTGGTCAAGAAGCTGCCGAAGCGAGCCTGGCAAAAACTCTCCGCCGGCGCCGGAGCCAAGGGGCACCGCTTCCACGACTGGGCCCTGGCCGACATCGCCGACGACCGGCCCGGCCACCACCAACTGCTCGTCCGCCGCAACCGGCGCACCGGCGAACTCGCCTTCTACCGCTGTTACTCAGCCACCCGGGTTCCGCTGTCCACCCTGGTGCGGGTTGCCGGACGCAGATGGACGATCGAGGAGACCTTCCAGTCCGGCAAGGGCCTGGCTGGACTGGACGAACACCAGGTCAGGCGCTGGACGTCCTGGCACCGCTGGGTCACCCTCGCGATGCTCGCCCACGCCTTCCTCACGATCGTCCGTGCCGACGAACACGCCCGCCACCCCAGGCCAAACAGACTGATACCGCTCACCTGCAACGAGATCCAACGCCTGTTCATCGCGCTCGTCGTCCAACGCGTCCACGACACGGCCCACCGACTCGACTGGTCCCACTGGCGACGCCGCCACCAGGCCCGATCCCAGGACAGCCACTACCAGCGACAAGCCACTCAGGCTTGAAGATCGCGATCTACAGCTGGAGTACTAGGCGGCTACGGCGCGTGCACGTCCATCAACAGGGCGAGGGGCGTGGCTTGACGGCGCCCGGCGCCCGAGCACGTTCGAAGGGCCCTCTATGTGACCTGGCCGTACAGGACTGCCAGGTCGATCAGTCGGATGTCCGGGTCGGCCGCCGCTGCGGCGTGCGCCTTGTCGTTGAAGCCGTATCCGCTGAAGCAGACGAGCCGGGTGTTGGTGGTGTCGTAGCGGCCCGCCAGGGTGACGAGGTCGCGGATGTGCCGGAGACGTTCGATGTGGGCAGCGCCCATGTTGTCGTTCCACTTGGCCTCTCCGATGGCCAGCAGTGGCGGCTTGGCGCCATCCGCGATTCCGATGACCGCCACGTCGACCTCGTGGCCGGTGCGGGCCTTGGGGTCGCGGACGACGCCCTGTCCGACGCGGGCGGGCAGACCGCCCAGAAGCTCGGGGTCGGCGTGATGCAGCGCCCAGTCGCGGCAGACCTGTTCGAAATGAGGCCCGAGGACATTGCTGACGAAGCGGCGACGGCTGGCCTGCCAGACCCGTGTCGCACTGCCGGGGCGTTCGAGTTGGTCCCAGACGGGTCGCATGATCGCGTGGTAGAAGCCGATCAGTGGTTCGGCGATGCGATAGGTGGGCCGGTTGTCGCGGAAGGCGTCCGCGTCCCGGTGCAGAAGACCCGCGTCTTCGAGGACGTTGATGGGATGGGCGATGTCGGTGGCCTTGCGTTCCAGGTAGCCGGCCATGCCCCCGCGGGTGGCGTTGCCGTCGGCGACGGCGGCCAGAACGGACAGGTACAGGGCGGTGTCGCGAAGGTCGGGTTCCTCGGCCAGTAGATAGCGGGCCTCGCGGAAGAGGGGGGTTTCGGGATTGAGGACGGTGCGGACGACCCAGTCGTCGAAGTCATCCGGACCCCTGGGCGTGTCGCCGCGTGCGAATTCGCGCCGGTAGGCGGGAGTGCCGCCCACGATCGCGTTCACCTTCATGGCCAGGCGAGGGTCGGCGATGCCCCAGAACTCGGCGGCGAGGCGGTGGTCGAGGGGGCGGACGACCAGTTCCAGCCCCGCCCGTCCGCGCAGTGGGGCGTTGCCCGACAGCAGCCGGCCCATGAAGGACAGCGCAGAGCCGCACAGCAGCAGCCGGGTACGGGAGCCGGCGCGCTGGTCACGCAGAGGCCGCAACGCTTCTTGGATGATCGAGGGCAGCTCCGGGTTGGCCTTGGCGAGGCACGGAAACTCGTCGATCACCACGGGGACGGGCCGCTCGGCGCCGAGCGCGAGCAGTGCGTCGACGGCCTCTGCCCAGTTGGCGAAGTGGAACGGGCTGGCGGGATGGACGTGGGCGGTCAGCGCTGTGCTGATCCGCCGTAGCGACTCGGCATCGGCGGCCTCGGTCGCACCGAAATAGAACCCTCCGGCGGCACGGCAGGCGGCATCCAGCAGGAACGTCTTGCCTTGGCGGCGACGCCCGGAGACCACACCCAGGGTCGCTCCTGGCTGAGGATCGGCGATGAACCGGCTCAGCGCTGACCACTCGTAATCCCGGTCGAACATCTCGGCAGGCTTGTCCACGAGCTAGCTCCAGATATAGAAGTACGCCTACATAAAACATACTCCTATCTCCTGGTGGTGCTAGCAGCATGCGTCTGCCGGTCCGGGCGTTCGGGGCTCGTCGGGAAGGCGTCGCGGCACATCGCAAAGAATGTCGGGAATGTCATAAGTTAGTGAGACTGAAACTGAGACCAGAGCATGCTGAAGACCCCGGCCGCTGAAGCGGTCCGGGGTCTTCAAGTGCCCGGTGAGGCACTGGCGGAGGATACGAGATTCGAACTCGTGAGGGGTTGCCCCAACATGCTTTCCAAGTCTTCGCCTGGCCGTTCTGGACGGTACAAGAACGTCCTGACCTGCAGCTCCGCCGACCCAGATGGGGTTTCTGAACGGTTCTGTACGNGCCCGGTGAGGCACTGGCGGAGGATACGAGATTCGAACTCGTGAGGGGTTGCCCCAACATGCTTTCCAAGTCTTCGCCTGGCCGTTCTGGACGGTACAAGAACGTCCTGACCTGCAGCTCCGCCGACCCAGATGGGGTTTCTGAACGGTTCTGTACGTCGGTGAATGCAACCAGAACTGCAACTGCGCATCGGCTACTTGCCCGGTTCGGGCCCGTACCACTGCAGTGCCTGACCGGTGACGGCGGCGATGCAGTCGAAGTCACGGTCGCGGTGCAGCAGAGTCAGTCCCTGAAGCTCTGCGGTGGCCGCCACGATGAGGTCAACCGCTCCGGCGCTACGGTGCTGCCCGCGCTTGGTGAGTACCTCCTGGACCTGCCATGCACGGTCGTGCGCGCGGTCGTCGACGGGCACCCAGCCGAAAAGCAGCCGTATGTCCTCGATGCCCTGCGCCCGGTCCGCGGCGGACCGGGCGCTGTAGAAGAATTCGAGCTCCGTGATGGGGCAGGTCGCGATCAGCCCAGCCGCTGCGGCCTGGTCCCAGCCGTACTGCTCGGCGTCAGCGCGCATAAACCGTGCGAGCGCGCTGGTGTCGATCAGAAACTGTGCCGCGTTCACCTGCGGTAGTTCCGCTTGTCTTCGAAGAGATCCAGGTCGAAGGCGCCTTCGTCGGCCGCTGCCCGCAGCCGCGCGAGCGCGAGCGCGCGCCGCCGGTTCTCCAGAACCTCGCGCAGGGCGGTGTTGACGGTTTCCTTCTTGGTGCTGGTGCCCAGAGCCTTGGCCACGTCGGCGACCAGGCCGTCGTCGAGATCGATCACAGTCCGGGTCATCGATGCACCTCCATAGATATCCAATGTGTCTCTGAGTATATCTCGCGAGGTGCCGCAAGCGTGAGTCGCAGAGAAGGGTGCCTACGGTGAGCCGTCGTCCGGTCGGCAATCGGGCAGCGTGCGGATCTCGTCGCCCAGCTCGGGGGCGTAGACCTCATGACCCCGGGCGAAGCTCTTGAACACTGCAGGCCCGGTGCGTCGATCGACCGAGGAGGGGTAGCAGATCTCCATTTGCTCGCATTGATCGCACAGGAGGCTGGCCACGAGGGGCGCCAGGGCGAGTGGACCCTCTGAACTCAGCACGTAGAACGTGTCGTTGGCGACAGGCTCGGCCCATGTGAAGGACTGACACTCGAAATCGGGGTGGTCTCCCGTTACGCGCTGCATGACTACTTCAAAGGCTCGTGGTCTCGGCCGATAGCTGCACGAAAGGGTGAGAAGCCACGGGGCGCCGCTGAGGAATTCGGCCTTTACCAGGGCCCGTTCGAGCTGCGGTCTGAACTCGACCACGCGTAGAGCGGATTCCTGCGGGCTCCGGGGCTTGTCGCCGTGCGATGTGCGGTTGCGTTCGTTCTGCAGGGCCCGGAGATCTGTGAGGATCCCCGGGGTTTCGCCGTCGTCCTGGAGAGCGTTCCGGAGGCCGGGGATCAGGTCGGGCTGGGTGTGGGCGATCGGTCCGAGGTGCTGGTCGAGCCAATTCGTCCACGTCCCGAACGTAGTGCGCTGGAGGCCGTTTCGCAGCGCAGCCAGCCCCCGCCGCGCTCGATCTCGCTGATCACTGTCGCCGGTGACACGGCCATCGATCTGTCCTTGAAGCAGCGCCGCCCCGGTGACCGTGAGGGTGATGGCGAGAATCTCGGCAGCCTCGAGCATTGCCTCGTACTGGTCCTTCGGGGCGTGTGCCCGTTGGAGTGCTCGTACGGCGCGGGCGAGGGGGTGTGGCAGCGATTCCCGGGCGGTCACGAGTGCTTGCGAGGAGCGCGGAGGTTGACGGCCGTCTTCCCGGTGCACGCTGCTGGTCGGCACAGTCGGCGACGGCTGGGGAGTCGGCGCGGGGGTAACCGGGCGTTGTGGGGCGTGCCTGGAGGGCGGCGCCGGCCCACCGGGCCGAGGCGGCCGTACGGTTGTTGGCCCAGCGGTTTGGGCCGGCACCCGTGGCGCCGCGCTGGGTGGCTCCTCCCGTCGATGCCTCCGCCATCGGCGGAAGAGCAGCCGCAGCCAAGCTGGGAATATGCCGAACAGCGCGATGAACACGACGATGGCGAGGAGGGTGTCCAGCCATGTCGGTAGAGCGCTCGGTTCTTTACTGGACGGAATTGAGGCAGCCGCGAGAAGTCCCCAGCTGATGGTCATCCAGAACGCCCAGTCCCGGTACACGGGGGCGTCGAACAGTCCGAGCACCGCGTTGCGCCGCTTCGGCCGGGCCAAAGGCGGAGGCGACGACGGGACTCTGGCGCCACTGTCCATAGAACTATGGTGCCTCTGGGCGTCGTCCGAGAACAGTGCCTCGTAACACTCAGCTGATGCTTCTGAAGCATAGGGTGACAGGGCGGTTCGAAGGTCCAAAGCAGTCGAGGGGCGACGAGATTGTGACTCTGGGCGTCTCGGTTCCGCACCGAAATCCATGCCTTGCGAGGCCGCCGCACTGCGGGTTTCCTCTTGTCGGGTCCAGAGGCGTCCAGTCGTTCCTTGGTCTGCGGCTCCATGGCCGGTCGCGGGACAACGGCCGTGCCGTGGCAGCGGGGTTCGGCGAGGGCCGGGAGCGTGCTGGCCTGCGGCGGAGCGGGTGATCGTGGGGGGTTTCGAACGGCGCCGGACGGGGGTAAACGAGACCAAAACTGAGACCAGAGAGAGTCAGGTTGCCCGTGATCAGCCACGGCCAGTGTTGGTGTGAGGACCGCATCAGCAAGGGGTGTCGGGGCGACGTTCAGCCGGCGTTCTCCTCCATCGCCCTGGTGGGATAGGCGTACATGCCCGGCCCGAACTCAGTCGCCGGGCGGCGGGCCTGGCACGTCGTCCGAGGCGCGAGACCCAGCGTACGGGTGGGAACCGCACGCGGCTGGGGCTGCCTGCCATCCTCCCCGCCAGTGTCGTTTCATCTTGCCGAGGCGGACTGGAGCCACGGGGAGTGTGCGTTGTCGTGTCGGCCACGCCGCGAGTGTTATGGCACGGCCGGCCCGTACGGAGCTGACCGGCCTTGTGGCCGCTCCCGCCGCGGCTGTCGTGTCCTCCGATGCCCCCGGCCCTCCCCGAACTGTGAGCGGGGAGGGGCGTGCATGAGCTCGGGTGGAGTCTTGCCTCAATGCCTATTGGCTACTTCTGATCGGACGCGTTTGCGGCCGAGAGCCCTGCTTCGGGCGTCAGGTAGCCGATCCCGGCATCCACGATCCACTCGGCAGCTGTGGGATCGAGTTTCCACGGGCTCCCCAGCAGCGTGGAGCGCAGAACATCGCGGTCCTCCACGGAGGTCGGCTCGACGCCCAGTCTCTCCCTTCGCTCCCCCTTAGAACCCCAATGAGGCTCGGTCGCATCGTCAAGGACGCGAATGAAGCGTTCGACGCGGTCGGGCCATGTGGGATGCGCCCACCACTGGGAGCAGGCCAGGGCACCGTGGCAGGCGGTGCGGAGGAGGCCGAATCGGACGCCCTTGTCCTCCATCTGTCCGGTAAAGCCGCCGAGGGCCCGATCCGCTTGGTCCTCGTACTCTTCGAGGTCTTCCCTGGAACGAGCCAACTCGCCGAGAGTCATGCCGGTGGGGAGCCTGCGCTCAGCATGCGTCAGCCATCGGAAGATACGACCGACAAGGACGTCCACATCCTCCACGTCGGTCTCTTCCAGCGCGCTGCTGCTCGCCGAAATGATTCCGGACTCGATACACCAACCCTTCAGACGTCGACGTACGGCATCCGTGGTGTAGCTGTTGATGCGCATCATGTCGCCGTCCGACAGTCGGCCTTCGGCGTGCCAATTCTCGACGCAGCCGTTCCGCCAGGCACCGTTGGTGATGCCGATCGCCACGAGATCCAGCAACGTGGCCAGGTGGCTGGGGTCAACGCCGGCCTTGCTGCGAAGGGTCTCCTCCATGACCTCGTCGGTCATCATGGCCTGCGCTTCTTGAATCATGCGCTGCACTTCAGGGGACATGTCGTTGTCGTTAGCCATGCCAGGCGGCCTCTCGCGCGTCGTCGCGTGTGTGCAGTTGAGGGTAAGGGTGAGCAGTGACAGTGACCGACTGGCAACGGCACTTTGCGCTTTGCCTAGTTCGGCCGCTGACGGCTCCTGAAGGGCACGGTCAGGGCGCGTGCTTTCGGGTTCTAGGTTGCTTCACAAAATCAGCGGTTGCGTCGGCGGGATGCCTTGGCTTGCTTCTGCCGCTTGCGCCGCGCTTCCGCCATCCGCCGCTGGGCTTTGAGCCTTGCAGTGTCTTCGGGAGTGCGCATCGCGAGGAGGAACGCAGCCTCCACCGCTGTCTCGTCGTCCAGTAGCCACGGAGGACACGTGCCGGTCAGGGCTTCGGTGTCTGCGTCCACGGCTTCCTTCAATGCGTTCAGCAGGTCCTCGCCGCGTTCGTACTCCAGCAGTTCGAGGGGATGGCCGTACACGCAGCCGGAACCGACCGGCGTCTCCCGGAACTCGCAGGAGTCGTAAGCGACGACGCCGCCCTTATGCCCGCGGGCTTCGCCAGGCGGTATCTCTTCGCCGTAGGAGTTGGCGCCTTGCCCGCGGCGGGCTTCCGGCCCTCCGAGGAAGGGGCAGACCATCGCGCTGTAGATCATGCATGACCGGTGCCCCGGGCCCTCCTGGGTTGGTGCCATGTTGCGGAACTTGTCACCGACTCCGCGTGAGAGCACTTCCGCCAACATCTCGGTTTCCTCGGTATCCACAACCCGCCACACCGGGCCGGGCGGCATCTCCCGGCCGCATACGGTGCATCTGCGCTGCGTCAGACAAAGGAACACACGTCTCATGCTCAGCGAGGCGAACTGGGGCATGCCTCCTTCCCACGGTGTGATCGCCGGGATGGGGTAGCCACGAGGGTCACGAGGACGAGCGGCAATTGCAGGAGGCATAGGCACGTCGGAGGGGCGCATGTGACCCACAGTAGTTGCGCGATACCGCGTGCGACTGGCGATTGCTGAGACAGGCGACCTGTGGCCGTACCGCGTCGGGGTGTTGATCCTTGGCGGAGTCGCGGCGACTGCCTGGTGGCTGTGGCGTACGGATCGGCTCGTGCGCGGGCGGGAGCCAGTGGTGGCAAGAAGAGGCGGTGAAGGCCGGTCACCGGACGCTCGCCGAGATCCGACCCCGTCCGATCACCGCAACTGGGAGCAAGCACGTCGAAGGGCCCCACCGCGAACGGTGGGGCCCTTCGAGTCGTGCCCGGTGAGGCACTGGCGGAGGATACGAGATTCGAACTCGTGAGGGGTTGCCCCCAACACGCTTTCCAAGCGTGCGCCCTAGGCCACTAGGCGAATCCTCCGCCGCAAACAATACAAGACGTTGAGGAGTGCTCGCGAACTCGATCCCACCCCGATNCCCGGATCTGACACCTGATCCGGGCCCCACGCGTCTACAGCTTTACCCAAGGCCATTCCATCGAGTGAGCGCTCCCGAATACGGCTGACGTGCCCCAACGCCCCAACTAGGGTGCGGCGCAAGCATTCCGGCACTTGGCCCACCGGCATTGCGATGTCAGTGGTGGGTGTCACAGTGGGGGAGTGAGCAAAGCCGTCGCAGGGCAGAGGGGGTGACGTCGGGTCGTGTCCGGAACCAGTTTCAGTGGCGAGGCGGGAGCGCGGGCAGCGCGCTCCCGGGCGCTCGCCGTGCTGCGTATTCGCAGCAGGGCGCTGGCGGTCGCGCTGCTGCCCGCGGCGGTCGCCGTGGTGCTGCTCGTCGCCGCCGGTACGGGGCGGATCGGCGGCGGAGGCGGTGGAGGCGGCCTGGACCTCGCGCTGTGGCTGCTGACTGTCGGGGCGCTGCTGGTGTTGCTCGCCGCTGCCGGGGTGGCGCTGGTCGTCGCCCGCGCGCGGCCCGCGCTCAGCCCCACCGTCCCGATCACCGAGGAGTCGGCCCCCGATCTGTACCGCCTGGTGCGGGACCTCGCCGACCGCCTGGAAGTGCCCGCGCCGTCGGCCATAGCGCTCACCCCGGACTGCGACAGCTGGCTGGAGGACCGCACCCATCCGGCCCAGGGCCAGCCGGGACCACGAGTTCCGCGCGGCCCGGGTGACCGGGCGCGCTCGGTGGCTCCTGTGTTGGTCGTCGGCTCTCCCTTCATGTGGTGGATGCGCGTCGGTGAGCTACGGGCGGTGCTCGCCCCGGTCGTCGCCGGTACGGGCCCGTCGGCGCACCCCGACATAGCGGCGGCCCGGCGCTTCGTCCGCGGCCTGGACGCCGCGGTGGCCGTCGCGTCCCGTCCCGGGCGCGGTCCGGTGTCCCGTGCCGTCCTGTCCGGTGTCGGCTGGATCTCCCGGCTGCTGCTGCGGGCCTGCCGTGGCCATGCCGCCGAGATGGAGCGCGGGGTCGCGGCCGCCGCCGCCGAGCGTGCACAGACTGTGGACTACGGTCCGCGGATCGTCGCCCAGGAGCAGGTCGGCCTCGCGTACGCGGGCTGGGACCGGCTACTCACCCGGGTCGCGCTGCCCGCCTGGCGGATGGGCCGCTGGCCCTCGCGGCTGGACGCGGGCGTGGTCTCCGCCCTCAC
This sequence comes from Streptomyces sp. E11-3, assembly GCF_046540415.1. Classification (NCBI taxonomy): domain Bacteria; kingdom Bacillati; phylum Actinomycetota; class Actinomycetes; order Kitasatosporales; family Streptomycetaceae; genus Streptomyces; species Streptomyces sp. E11-3. The sequence continues at coordinate 3,995,620 of NZ_JAZGRL010000001.1, forward strand.
CGAGCTCTCCCGGCGCGACCGGCTGGCCGACGGCTTCGCCTCCCGGCTCGGCGAGCGCCCCGCCTGCGACCTGCTTGAGGAGCCGGGGAGCGTGGACGAGGCCGCATCGTTGCTGGCCGCCCGGCTGTTCCACGGCGGACCGGCGGAGCAGACTCCGGACTGGTCCCCTGTGGGCTGGCAGGAGTACCCGGAAGAGGTCGTCGACCGCAAGTGGCGCATGGACGCCGCGAGGCTGCACCGCGTCCTGGACACGCTGGGCGGACGAGGCGCGGGTGGGCGAGGCGCGAGCGGGCGAGGCGCGGGCGACCGGGTCCGGGCGCCAAGCGCCGGGCGCGGCCCGGATCTCGGCACCGGGCGCGGCGCGGATCTCGGCACCGGGCGCGGCGCGGATCTCGGCACCGGGCGCGGCGCGGATCTCGGCACCGGACGCGGCGCGGACCCCGGCACCGGACGCGGCGCGGACCCCGGCACCGGACGCGGCGCGGACCCCGGCACCGGACGCGGCGCGGACCCCGGCCTCAAGCCCGCCGCGGGCCCCGGCTCCGGCACCGGCGCCGGCGCCGATCTGGTCGCGAGGCCAGACACCGAACCGACGGCTGACCCGACGGCTTCCCCGACGCATGACCCGACGGCCGAGCTCATAGCCAACCCCGAGCCCGTAGCCGACCCCGAGCTCATAGCTGATCCCGAGGGCATAGCCGACCCCGAGGTCCCGACTCTGAACCGGGTCATCGACCACCTCACCGGCACACCCGTGCCCGAGCCGACGGCAGGGGCGACGTCCGAGATCACGCCGGGGCCGACGCCCCAGATCAGGCCAGGGGCCAAGCCGGATCCGGCTTCGGAGAACCCCGCGGAGGCCGCGTCCGAGCCCGTCACGCGACCCGTGACGGACACGGAGAGTGATCCCGGAGAGATCCTGGCCGCGCGGCTCACCGCCGAGGTGGCCCGCGAGGAAGCAGCCGCTCCCCCGCCGACACCGCCCGGCCTGGGTCCTGACGACGGGCTCTGGGACGACGGACAGCTGCCGCTGTTCCCGCTCCAGCCGCCCCGCACGGGACGGGAGCTGCTCGCCGACCACGTCACCGCGATGGTCTGCTGCGCGGCGATCGACACCGCGGGCGCGGCCCCCGGCTTGGACTGGCTGGACGGCCCCGCCCTGCTGGTCGCGGGTGAGCGGGCCACGGACCTCGGCCCACGGGTCATGAGCCTGGTCGAGGACGGTGACCCCGACCCCCTGCGGGACTGGCTGGCCCAGCGGGGCGTACGACCGGAGAAGCCGGTGCGCCTGGTCTGACAACCGGTCGGCAGGGTCTGGCGGACCAGCACGCCGGACCTGGCGGACCGGGCCCGAGCCCGAAGCCCGCCCGAAGACCGCGCGAAGCACGCGTGGACCGAAGGCGGAGCCCATAGTTCCGTTTTCGCCAATTCGCGACGAACGGTGACGGAGTGAGTGCGTAATGTGATGTGCTGGGATCGGTCGCTGATTCAGCCAGTCGGCGCGCGGGCCTCGGGGGAGCGAGGGAGGGGAGCGACATGAGCGCGGAGCAGATCCGCCGGTGGGAGTCAGGGGCGCTGGCGCACGCCGTGTCAGACCCCTTCGGGCAGGGCCCCCTGCCCTGGCTGCGCGACGGTGAGTACTACTTCGACGACACCGGGAAGGTCGTCCCCTGGTACGTCGACCACGCCCAGGCCCCCGGCGCGGGGATCCCCAAGCCCCGCACCAGCGGCCCCCGCAGCGCGGACGACGTACACCGGCAGATCAAGGGCTTCACCACCACCGGCGCCGCGGCACCCGGCGAGGCGATCGACTTCCATGTCACCGTGGACCCGCCGCAGCAGTTCGGCGTCGACATCTACCGCATCGGGCACTACGGCGGCGACGGTGCCTCGAAGATCACCACCAGTCCCCGCCTCTCCGGCATCGTCCAGCCGCCGCCACTCACCGCCGACCGCACGGTCTCCTGTCACCACTGGTGGCTGTCCTGGCGGCTGCAGATCCCCAGCTACTGGAGCATCGGCGCGTACGTCGCCGTCCTCACCACCGCCGACGGCTACCGCTCCCACATCCCGTTCACGGTCCGCGACAGCCACCCGGCCGACCTGCTGTTGCTCATGCCGGACATCACCTGGCAGGCGTACAACCTCTACCCCGAGGACGGCCGCACCGGCGCCAGCCTCTACCACGCCTGGGACGAGCAGGGCCGTCTGCTCGGCGAGAGCGACGCCGCCATCACGGTCTCCTTCGACCGCCCGTACGCGGGCGCGGGCCTGCCACTGCACGTCGGCCACGCCTACGACTTCATCCGCTGGGCCGAGCGGTACGGCTACGACATCGCCTACGCCGACACCCGCGACCTGCACGCGGGCCGCGTCGACCCGACGCGCTACCGGGGCCTGGTCTTCCCCGGCCACGACGAGTACTGGTCGGTGCCCATGCGCCGTACGGCCGAACTCGCCAGAGACCACGGCACCTCGCTGGTCTTCCTCTCCGCCAACACCATGTACTGGCAGGTGGAGCTCGGCCCCTCGCCCTCCGGCGTCGCCGACCGGCTGCTCACCTGCCGCAAGCGCCACGGCCCCGGCCGCCCCGCGCTCTGGCGCGAGATCGACCGCCCCGAGCAGCAACTCCTCGGCATCCAGTACGCGGGCCGGGTCCCCGAGCCGCGCCCCCTGGTCGTACGGAACTCCGAGCACTGGCTCTGGGAGGCGACCGGCGCGTACGAGGGCGACGAACTGGCCGGAATGGTCGCGGGCGAGGCGGACCGGTACTACCCGCGCACCGCGCTCCCCGAGCACCAGGGCCGCATCCTGCTCGCCCACTCCCCGTACGAGGACGGCGACGGCGCCCGCCGCCACCAGGAGACCTCGCTCTACCGCGCCCCGTCCGGCGCCCTGGTCTTCGCGTCCGGCACCTTCGCCTGGTCACCCGCGCTGGACCGCCCCGGCCATGTGGACGCCCGTATCCAGCGAGCGACCGCCAACCTCCTGGACCGCATCTGCAAGCGCGACTGAGTACATGAGACTGAGCAGCGACTGAGCCACATCACCTCCGCCCACCACCCCTGGCCAAAGATCTCCGATCGATACGGGAGAATCGGATCATTGGCCGAAACCACGGGGAGGAACCGTGTCCGGATTCGTTGAAAAGCCCGAGCCCATCGAGGTCCCGGGTCTGGTGCATCTGCACACCGGCAAGGTGCGCGACCTGTACCAGAACGACGCGGGCGACCTCGTCATGGTCGCCAGTGACCGTATCTCCGCCTACGACTGGGTGCTGCCCAGCGAGATCCCCGACAAGGGCCGGGTACTGACCCAGCTCTCGCTGTGGTGGTTCGAGCGCCTGGTCGACCTGGTCCCCAACCACGTCATCTCCACCGACCTCCCGCCGGGCGCCCCCGCCGACTGGGCGGGCCGCACCCTGATCTGCAAGTCCCTGCAGATGGTCCCCGTCGAGTGCGTCGCGCGCGGCTACCTCACGGGCTCGGGCCTGGTCGAGTACGAACAGTCCCGCACCGTCTGCGGACTCGCCCTGCCCGAGGGCCTGTCCGACGGCTCCGAGCTGCCCGCGCCGATCTTCACGCCCGCCACCAAGGCCGAGGTCGGCGAGCACGACGAGAACGTGTCGTACGAGGAGGTCGCCCGCCAGGTCGGCGCCGACACCGCTGCGCAGCTGCGCCAGGCCACCCTCGCCGTGTACGGCAGGGCGCGGGACGTGGCGCGGGAGCGCGGCATCATCCTCGCGGACACCAAGTTCGAGTTCGGCTTCGCCGCCGACGGCGCGAACGGCACCCAACTCACCCTCGCGGACGAGGTGCTCACCCCGGACTCCTCGCGCTTCTGGCCCGCGAGCAGCTGGCAGCCGGGCCGAGCCCAGCCGTCCTACGACAAGCAGTTCGTACGGGACTGGCTCACCTCGCCGGCCTCCGGCTGGGACCGCCGCAGCGAGCAGCCGCCGCCCGCGCTGCCGCAGGAGGTCGTGGACCGTACGCGCGCCAAGTACCTGGAGGCGTACGAGCTGCTGACCGGTACCGCCTGGTCCTGACGCGGCACACGAAGAAGCCCCCGATGTCGATGACATCGGGGGCTTCTCCCGTGGAGCGAACGACGAGGTTCGAACTCGCGACCTCAACCTTGGCAAGGTTGCGCTCTACCAACTGAGCTACGTTCGCACGCGCACCGCTTGGTGCCCCTCCACTATAACCAACCTCGTGAGCGTCTGAGACACACCTCCGCGTGACGGTTCTCGGCACCGACCTTCCAGATGTGGCCACGCTCACACAGCCGTGCGCGGCAGCGGTGAGCGGCGGCAGTGCACACGGCACACGAAGAAGCCCCGGTACCTGAGGCACCGGGGCTTCTTTCCCGAGCGGACGACCAGGTTCGAACTGGCGACCTCAACCTTGGCAAGGTTGCGCTCCCGAGCGGACGACCAGGTTCGAACTGGCGACCTCAACCTTGGCAAGGTTGCGCTCTACCAACTGAGCTACGTCCGCAACTGGCGACCTCAACCTTGGCAAGGTTGCGCTCTACCAACTGAGCTACGTCCGCATCGCATCCGATCGGCTCTCACCGGCCGGCGCAGGCACCAGCTTACCTGATCGACTTGCGTGATTGGTAAGCGATGCAGAGCGGGTGACAGGAATTGCACACTGCGCCTCCCCCCTGGAAGGGGGGTGTTCTGCTACTGAACTACACCCGCATGTACTCCGCGTGGCCCGGCCTTTCGGCCCGTGCCCTGCGGCGTGCTCCAGACTTTAGCTGATCAACGGGGGTGCAGCGCAAGTCGGCTGCGTACGGGGGTTGGCGGAGGGTCCGAGCTGCGGCTCCGCGATGGCGCGGGCCGCCTCCCTCGCGGGGCGCCCCCCCCCCCCCCCGCGGGGGGCGGNGATCAACGGGGGTGCAGCGCAAGTCGGCTGCGTACGGGGGTTGGCGGAGGGTCCGAGCTGCGGCTCCGCGATGGCGCGGGCCGCCTCCCTCGCGGGCCGCCTCCCTCCGCGACGGAGGGAGGCGGCCCCGGCGCCACCACACCCGCGCGGGGCGCCACCGCACCACGCCGCGGCGCGTACCGCGTCCGGGCCCGCGGCCAACCCCGCAAGGAACCCCGCAGGAACGCCGCAGCGAACCCCACCGCTCAGTTCGCCGCCTCGAACGCCTCGTAGACCTTCTTCGGAATCCGGCCACGTGCCGGTACGTCCATCTTGTGTGAGCGCGCCCAGGCGCGGACGGCCGCCGGGTTGGCCGTCACGGTGGTGTGCTTGAAGACCCTGCCCGGCTTACCCGCTTTACCCGGCTTCCCGGTCTGCTTGCGTCCCGCGTGCAGGTACGGAGCCAGCGCCTTGCGTAGTTTCTTGGCATTGGCTGGATTGAGGTCGATCTCGTACGACTTGCCGTCCAGGCCGAAGGCGATCGTTTCCGACGCTTCTCCGCCGTCGATGTCGTCAGAGAGAGTGACCACGACACGTTGCGCCACGAATATCGGTCCCTTCATGTGGCATCACCCTGCTGACCTGCGGCAATGCCCGACTGTCAAGCTGTTTCGAGGAAGCGTTGGTGCCTTTGCGATTTTCCTCGTGTTTCCTTGTGTTTCCTTTGTACAGTGCCCGGCATTGCATTGTGAAGTCCCGTTAAATCTCTCAGCGTGTCCGCGGCGCAATGTTGATCCCGGGCGATTTAGGTGTGGGTCCCAGGTTTTCCCGGAATTTTTCCCCAAGGTGCCGGACCCGATACCCGAACGTGATGGCCATCACGTATGTAACTACGAATCTACTCGCGTAGAAATTTTGTCCGGGTAGTCTGAACTGACCTGCTCACGCACCACACACCGGGAGTGCCAGTGGCACGCGTCGTAGTCGACGTCATGCTCAAGCCGGAGATCCTCGACCCCCAGGGACAGGCGGTGCAGCGTGCACTGCCGCGCCTCGGTTTCGAGGGAATCGCGGACGTCCGCCAAGGGAAGCGCTTCGAGCTCGAGGTGGAGGGACCGGTCGACGACGCCGCCCTCGCCCGCATCCACGAGATGGCCGAAACCTTCCTCGCCAACACCGTCATCGAGGACTTCGAAGTGAAGGTCGAGACGCCCGAGGGGCCGAAGTGACAGCCCGCATCGGAGTCGTCACCTTCCCCGGAACGCTCGACGACCGCGACACCCAGCGCGCCGTCCGCGTCGCCGGCGCCGAGGCCGTGCCGCTGTGGCACCGCGACAAGGACCTCAAGCAGGTCGACGCCGTGGTGCTGCCCGGCGGCTTCTCCTACGGCGACTATCTGCGGGCCGGCGCGATCTCCCGGTTCTCGCCGGTGATGGAGTCGGTCATCGAGCAGGCGAAGGCCGGAATGCCGGTCCTCGGTATCTGCAACGGCTTCCAGGTGCTCACCGAGAGCCATCTGCTGCCCGGCGCGATGCTCCGCAACAATCACCTGCACTTCATCTGCCGCGACCAGAAGCTGCGGGTGGAGACGGACAAGACCGCCTGGACCGCCGACTACACGGCCGGCCAGGAGATCTCGATCCCGCTCAAGAACATCGACGGCCAGTACGTCGCCGACGAGCGGACCCTGGACATGCTGGAGGCCGAGGGCCGGGTGGCCTTCCGGTACCTGGACGGCAACCCCAACGGCTCGCTGCGCGACATCGCCGGCATCACCAACGAGGCGGGCAACGTCGTCGGCCTCATGCCGCACCCCGAGCACGCCGTCGAGCCGCTGATCGGCTCGGGCGGCACCGACGGCCTCGGGTTCTTCACCTCGATCCTGAAGAAGTTGGTCACCGCATGACGCTGGACACGGTCAAGCACGCGGCCGAGACCCCGGACACCAAGCTGCCGTGGGCCGAACTCGGCCTCAAGGAAGACGAGTACGCGCGCGTCCGCGAGATCCTCGGTCGCCGCCCGACCGGCGCCGAGCTCGCGATGTACTCCGTGATGTGGTCCGAGCACTGCTCGTACAAGAGCAGCAAGGTCCATCTGCGGCAGTTCGGCGAGAAGGCGCCGGAGTCCGACGCCATGCTCGTCGGCATCGGCGAGAACGCGGGCGTCGTCGACGTCGGCCACGGCTACGCGGTCACCTTCAAGGTCGAGTCGCACAACCACCCCTCGTACGTCGAGCCCTACCAGGGCGCGGCCACCGGCGTCGGCGGCATCGTCCGCGACATCATCGCGATGGGCGCCCGCCCGGTCGCGGTCGTCGACCCGCTGCGGATGGGCGCCGCCGACCACCCCGACACCAAGCGCGTCCTGCCGGGCGTGGTCGCGGGCATCGGCGGCTACGGCAACTGCCTCGGCCTGCCGAACATCGGTGGCGAGCTGGTCTTCGACGCCTGCTACCAGGGCAACCCGCTGGTCAACGCGGGCTCCATCGGCGTCATGCGGCACGAGGACATCCACCTCGCCAAGGCGTCGGGCCCCGGCAACAAGGTCATCCTGTACGGCGCCCGCACGGGCGGCGACGGCATCGGCGGCGCCTCGATCCTGGCCTCCGAGACCTTCGATGACGCCAAGCCGTCGAAGCGTCCCGCGGTCCAGGTCGGCGACCCCTTCCAGGAGAAGCTGCTCATCGAGTGCACCCTGGAAGCCTTCGCCGAGAAGCTGGTCGTCGGCATCCAGGACCTCGGCGCGGCGGGGCTCTCGTGCGCGACCTCCGAGCTGGCCTCCAACGGCTCCGGCGGGATGCGCGTCGAGCTCGACGACGTACCGCTGCGCGACTCCACGCTCACTCCCGAGGAAATCCTCATGAGTGAGTCGCAGGAACGCATGTGCGCGGTCGTCGAGCCGGCGAAGGTCGAGCGCTTCCTCGCCATCTGCGAGAAGTGGGACGTCACCGCCACCGTCGTCGGTGAGGTGACGGACGGCGACCGGCTGGAGATCTTCTGGCACGGCGAGAAGATCGTCGACCTGGACCCGCGCACCGTCGCCCACGACGGCCCGGTCTACGAGCGCCCGTACGCCCGGCCGTCCTGGCAGGACGCCCTCCAGGCGGACGACGCGAACAAGCTCCCGCGCCCGGCCACTTCGGCCGAGCTGCGCGAGCAGGTGCTGGCCCTGGTCGCCTCGCCCAACCAGGCGTCCAAGTCCTGGGTCACGGACCAGTACGACCGCTTCGTCCAGGGCAACACGGTGCTCGCGCAGCCCGAGGACTCCGGCATGGTCCGGATCGACGAGGAGACCGGCCTCGGCGTGGCCCTCGCCAACGACGGCAACGGCCGGTACGCCAAGCTCGACCCGTACGCGGGTGCGCAGCTGGCCCTGGCCGAGGCGTACCGCAACGTCGCCGCCACCGGCGCGAAGCCGCTCGCGGTCTCCGACTGCCTGAACTTCGGCTCGCCCGAGGACCCGGACGTCATGTGGCAGTTCGCCGAGACCACCCGTGGTCTGGCCGACGCCTGCCTGGTCATGGGCACCCCGGTCACCGGCGGCAATGTCTCGCTCTACAACCAGACGGGCGAGGCGGCGATCCACCCGACGCCGGTCGTCTCGGTGCTCGGCGTGATCGACGACGTCGCGCGCCGTACGCCGATCGCCTTCGCGGAAGAGGGGCAGCTCCTCTATCTGCTGGGTGAGACCCACGAGGAGTTCGGCGGTTCGGCCTGGTCCCAGGTTGTCCACGACCACCTCGGCGGCCTACCGCCGAAGCTGGACCTGGAGCGGGAGCGGCTGCTGGCCGAGATCCTGATCTCGGCCTCCCGCGACGGCATGATCGACGCGGCGCACGACCTCTCGGACGGCGGCCTGATCCAGGCGGTCACCGAGTCCTGCCTGCGGGGCGGGAAGGGCGCGCGCCTGGTCGTCCCCGACGGCCTGGACGCCTTCACCTTCCTGTTCAGCGAGTCGGCGTCCCGCGCGGTCGTCGCCGTCCCGCGCAGCGAGGAGCTCCGCTTCACCGACATGTGCGGGGCGCGGGGGCTGCCCGTGACCCGCATCGGCGTCGTGGACGGCGACGCGGTGGAGATCCAGGGCGAGTTCGGCATCGAGCTGGCCGAGCTTCGGACGGCACACGAGCGGACCCTGCCGGGGCTGTTCGCCTGATCGCCGCCGCGTACGCGGCACCTGTGCCACTTCGGCCCCGCTCGGACTCACTCCGGGCGGGGCCGAAGCGCGTTCTGGCCGACCCTTCCCCTTGTCGGCAATTACGTAATTACGTATCTTCGATGTATGGAGTTCGACGATGGAGCTTGAAGAGCGTGTAGCGGAGCTGGAGCGGCGGTTGGCGGCGCTCGCGGCTGCCGAAGGCCGCCCGAGCGAGCGGTCCAGCCCGCTCGGGGAGAAGTTCTGGGCGCTCGAAGGTCTCAAAGAGGACCTCCAGGAAGAGCCGGACGGCGGGGTGCTGTTCACCGGGTCCGTACGGCTTCCGACCGAGGAGCAGTACGGGTGGCAGCGGGCCTTCACCACCGACGACCTGGTCGAGGGCGAGTGGACCGAGGCCGCCGAGTCGTTCGCCGCACTCGGCCATCCCGTACGGATGAGGCTGCTGCGGGAGATCGTCGGCGGCCGCCGCACGGTCGCCGAGCTGACCGACATCGACGGGGTCGGCACCAGCGGCCAGATCTACCACCACCTGCGGCAACTGACCAGCGCGGGCTGGCTGCACAGCACCGGACGCGGCAAGTACGAGGTGCCCGTCACCCGGGTCGTACCGCTGCTGGTGGCCATCGCCACGACCAGGCCCTGACCAGGGCCCGATTCAGGGGGAAAGCATGTCTTTGACCAAGCTGTTCGAGAGCCTTTACCGGCTGTTCACGGTGGCCTTCCTCGCGCTGACCACAGCGCGTATCGCCCTCGGCTACGGCGTTGTCTGGTGGCAGTTCACGCCGCTGCTGCTGGGGGTCGTCTGTGTGATCGCGAGCGGTCGGCTGGCCGCGCACCACCACAAGGTCGCCCCGCGCGAACCGGTCGAGGTCGACCCGCCGGTCACCGGCCGCTGGTCCGCCGTGAACAGCCCCGCCGACCGCACCCCGAGCCACGGCACCCACCAGCTCGGGCAGACATACGCCATCGACATCGTGGGCGAGCCGGAGGGCACCGAGCGCCCCGCCTTCGCCTGGCTGTGGCCGCTCGCCCGGAGCCCGCGCGCCTTCCCGGCCTTCGGTGCTCCGTTGTACGCCGTCGCCGACGCGACCGTGGTGGCCGCCACCGACCAGCAGCGCGACCACCTCAGCCGCAACTCGCTGCTCGGGGCGCTGTGGGTGCTGCTCGCCGAGGGAGAGCTGCGCGGCCTGGTCGGCACCCACCGGGTGCTCGGCAACCACGTCGTACTCGATCTCGGTGACGGGGTGTACGCCGCCTACGCCCATCTGCGGCGGGGTTCGCTCGCGGTGCGACCCGGTGACCGGGTCACGGCCGGGCAGCTCGTCGGCCACTGCGGCAACTCGGGCAACACCACCGAGCCGCATCTGCACTTCCAGCTGATGGACAGCCCCGACGTGGACAAAGCGCGTGGCATTCCCTTCAGTTGGCGTGGCGTCGGCGTCCCGCGCGGCGGCGAAAAGTTCACGGTTCCGACCGATCCCAAGGTCATAATGCGCAAGTGAACGCCCTCCCCGTGCCCCTGCCGCCCGAGCACATACCCGCGGGCACCCGGCCCTGGCAGTCGGCCGACGCCCGCCAGTGGGCCGCCGCCGTGCCCGGTCGCCACACCCATCCGCTGTGGGCGTGCCTGGCGCTGCTCGCCGCCACGATCTGGGCGATCGTGGCGGATGACACCGTGGTCTGTACGACGGCCGCGCCGTGCGGGCCCGAGTGGTGGGGGACGACCCTCGCCGGGCTCGCGCTGCTTGAGCTGTACTGGGTCTGGCGGCAGCCGGGTCTGGCGCTGCTGGTCATCGGGCCGCTCAGCGCGATGGTGCTCCTGTCGTCGGAGGCGCTCGGCACGGCGCCCGGTGTGGCGCGGCTGGGCGTACTCGCGGCCGTCGGCTTCACCGCCGTCACGCTGCTGGAGCGGCTCTCGGCACGTCACCGGCAGCGGGTGCTCGCCGAGCGCGCGGCGGGTCCCGTCCGGCATCCGCTGCCCGCACGCGCCATGAGGTTCAGGCGCGGGCGGGCCTCGCTGACCCTCGCTGTTCCGCTGCTGGCCGTCGCCGCGTACGCCGCCTGGCAGGGCGTCGACGGGGTCGCGCGGGACGAGGAGCGGGCGGCCCGTGCGGACCTGGTGCGCGCCGAAGTCATCCAGCGGGGCGAGGAGAGTGTCACCGTCGCCCTGCCCGGTGCGAAGGAGCTGAAGCTCGAAGCGCACTACCCCGAGCACCACCCCGTCGGCGGCGAGACCGCCGTCCTGGTGGGCAAGGACGCGGACGACGGCTGGGCGCGGCTGGTCTCGGAGCCGTACGACGCCTCCGGCTGGCAGTTGGTCCTGCTCGCGGCGGCGCTGCCGGGTCTCGCGCTCGTCGGGAACGGCATCGACGGCCGCCGTCGCCACGCCCGGCTGCGGGCGGGTCCCGTGCCCGCCTTGAGCGTGCTGGTGCGGGAGGAGAAGGACGGCGCCGACACGCTGGTGTACGCGGCGGACGACCTCGCCGGTGAGCGGCCGATCCTGCGCTTCTACTCGTCCGAGCAGTACGAGAACGAGGACGGGGACGAGGATGGGGACGAGCACGACGGCGCGGACGGAGGTGACCGCGGGCAGGCCCCCGAGGATCAGGACGCCGCCCAGCAGGCGCTCGGCGAGGCGATGGCGAGCATTGCCGCCGTCTTCCGGGACACCGAAGAGGAGCCGCCGCTGCGCGAGGCCGTGCTCTACGGGGCCCCGCACGCCGGCGGCGAGGTGATCTCGGTGGCCGTCGACGATGACGAGGTGGTGGTCGAGTGCTCCGTGGCACCGGTCCGCACCGAGGGCACCGGACTTCTCCCGAGCCCCACCGGAACCAAGCGCGGCACGGGCGACAGCGGGCTGCGGCCACCCGAGGAGACCGCCGTCCTGATGACCCCCACCGACCGGCCGCGGCGCTGGTCGGCGGGCCCGGCCGGTCGCACGGGCGGCGCCTTGATGCTGGCCGTCGAGGTCGGCGTCATCTGGGGGCTCCTGAGCCGCTCCGACGGCTTCGGTCTGAGCTGGTTCGTGCTGCTCGCGTTCCTGCCGTCCGCCGTCAGCGCGATCGGGACCGCCCTCAACTGGCGGATCACCGCCGACCGTTCCGGCCTGTGGATCGCCGGTGCCTGGCGGGTCAGGCAGGTCACCTGGGACGAGTTCGAGGGGATCGACCGCAGCGAGGACGCCATCTTCGTACGGGGACGCGCGCCCGGGGACGGCGACAGCGGGGTGCGCATCGCGCTGCGGCACGCAGGCTGGCCCTGGCTGGAGCGGAAGCTCGGCGCCGAGGCCGTCTCCGTACGGGCCGTGGAGGAGATCCGGGCCCTGCACCGCTATCCGGGTCTGCGGCCCACCGAGGACAGCGTGCCGGGTGAGCACGGGATGCCGCTCGGTCCGGTGGCGGTGGTGGCGAGCGTCGTGTGGGCGGCGGTCGTGCTGCTGTTGTCGTAGAGCCGGGCCGCGTTGTCGGTGCCCGGAACTACGCTCGGACCCATGCCACCTGCCAAGCGCCGAGCCCGTACCTATGACCCCGCCAAGATCCGTGCCGCCGTCACCGGGCAGTTCGATCATGTGCACGCGGCCGTGCGCACCCTGACGGACGAGCAGCTCGCGCGTCCCACGCACCTGGGGGACTGGACGGTCCGTGAGCTGGTGGCGCATATCGCCATGACGGTCGAGTCCGTCAGCCAGTTCGTCGACCTGGACGAGCCCGCGCGGCAGGAGGCCGACCCGCACGGCCTGCTGTTCGCCTCGGCCGGGGTCGCCGAGCAGGTCGCCGACGGCATGCAGCGGCTCGCCGAGCGGGAGCCCGACCTGGACGCGTTCTTCACGCGGACGGCGGAGCGGCTTGCCGAGCGCATCGCCGCCGTGCCCGGCGAGCGGCTGGTGTGGACTCCGCCGGGGGCCATGACGCTCACCGACTACCTGGTCACCCGTACCGTCGAGCTGGTCGTCCACACCGACGACCTGAACCGCGCCGCCGGGCTGGACATCCCCTACGAGCGCCAGGCGCTGGCTGCCTGTACGCGGCTGCTCGCCGACGCGCTGGCCGTCAAGGCGCCCGGTGCCTCTACGGAGGTGCGGGTTCCGCCGTATGCCGTGGTGCAGTGCGTCGAGGGGCCGCGGCACACCCGAGGCACGCCGCCGAACGTGGTGGAGACCGACCCGCTGACCTGGATCCGGCTCGCCACCGGGCGTACGGAGTGGAAGACCGCGCTCGACGAGGCGAAGGTCGCCGCGAGCGGGGAGCGGGCCGACCTGTCCGCGCTGCTGCCCTTGATGTCCTGAACGACAGCGAGCGGAGAGAACGACAGCGAACGGGGGAGGGGGAGCGAGCGGAGAAGGGGGAAGCGAGCGGAGAAGGGGAACCAGAAACCCCTCTTGCCCCGTCAGAGCGGCATGGACAAGCAGCGATCGACCCTCAGCACCCTCGCCGCCGTGGCCGCCCTGGGGCTGCTCGCGGCCTGTGGCACCGAGTCGGCGAACGGCGGCGACGGGTCCGGGGCGGGCGGCAGCCGCACCGTCGAGCCCGAGGTTCCGGTGACCGGCGTCCACTGGAGTGTCACCAGCCTCACCACCGGGGGCGAGAAGCTGGACGCGCCGCAGCGCGCCTACGTCACGTTCGACACCAAAGGGCGGGTCGGAGGCAACTACGGCTGCAACCGCTTCGGCGCCGACTACACCGCCGAGGGCGAGACGCTGACCGTACAGCCGAGCGAAATGACCGAGATCGGCTGCGGCAAGGACATCCAGAAGTTCGAGGACGCCTTCGCCCGCGCCCTGACCGGCGCCCTCACCGCCGAGGTCAGCGGCGACCGCCTCACCCTCACCACGAAGAAGGGCGACACCGTCGAGCTGGCCGAGGAGAAGCCCGCACCGCTGAAGGGCACCAGGTGGTCGGTCTCCGGATACGCGGAGGACGACGGCGAGACCCATGTCTCACTCCCGCAGTCGGCACAGGGCAAGCCGCACTTCAAGATCGCCGATGACGGCGCGGTCCGCGGCAACCTCGGCTGCAACGACTTCACCAGCAAGGCCAGGATCACCGACGGCCGGATCACCTTCGAGGCGCCCGCCACCACCACCCGCAAGATGTGCGAGAAAGGCCAGATGAAGGCCGAGGACAGGCTGCGGAAGGTCTTCGAAGGGACCGCCGAATACGAGGTGCGGCACCGCGCCCTGGTCCTCACCAAGGACGGCGAGGGCCTGCACGCCAGCGCACCCGGAGACCCGGACCAGGAGTAGGAGCGGCGCACCCCGGCGCTCACTCCGCCGTTCACTCTGTGTGTACCGGGTGTATCACCAATTCGGACCAGTGGTCGATCTCGCCTACACTCGGTGTCGTGCCTCGTGGTGATGGACGACTCAACCACGACCTGCTCCCCGGCGAGAAGGGCCCCCAGGACGCTTGCGGCGTCTTCGGTGTCTGGGCTCCCGGCGAAGAGGTCGCCAAGCTCACCTATTTCGGACTGTATGCCCTGCAGCACCGTGGACAGGAGTCCGCGGGCATCGCAGTGAGCAACGGGTCCCAGATCCTGGTCTTCAAGGACATGGGTCTGGTCTCGCAGGTCTTCGACGAAACCTCCCTCGGCTCCCTCCAGGGCCATATCGCGGTGGGCCATGCCCGCTACTCCACCACCGGAGCCTCGGTGTGGGAGAACGCCCAGCCGACGTTCCGGGCCACCGCGCACGGCTCGATCGCGCTCGGCCACAACGGCAACCTGGTGAACACCGCGCAGCTCGCCGAGATGGTCGCGGACCTCCCCAAGGAGAACGGCCGCGCCACCCAGGTGGCCGCCACCAACGACACCGACCTGGTCACCGCTCTGCTCGCGGGCCAGACGGACAGCGACGGCAAGCCGCTGACCATAGAAGAGGCCGCGCCCCAGGTCCTCCCGGAAGTCATGGGCGCCTTCTCGCTGGTCTTCATGGACGAGCAGACGCTGTACGCGGCCCGCGACCCGCAGGGCATCCGCCCGCTGGTACTCGGCCGCCTGGAGCGCGGCTGGGTGGTCGCGTCCGAGTCGGCGGCGCTGGACATCTGCGGCGCCACCTTCGTCCGCGAGGTCGAGCCCGGCGAGCTGATCGCCATCGACGAGAACGGACTGCGAAGCTCCCGATTCGCCGAAGCAAAGCCCAAGGGCTGTGTCTTCGAGTACGTCTATCTGGCCCGCCCCGACACCGACATCGCGGGCCGGAACGTCTACCTCTCCCGCGTGGAGATGGGCCGAAAACTGGCGAAGGAAGCTCCGGTCGACGCCGATCTGGTGATAGCGACTCCGGAGTCCGGCACCCCCGCCGCGATCGGCTACGCGGAGGCCAGCGGCATCCCGTTCGGCGCGGGCCTGGTGAAGAACGCGTACGTCGGCCGTACGTTCATCCAGCCCTCGCAGACCATTCGCCAGCTCGGCATCCGCCTCAAGCTGAACCCGCTCAAGGAAGTCATCCAGGGCAAGCGCCTGGTGGTCGTGGACGACTCGATCGTCCGCGGCAACACCCAGCGGGCCCTGGTCAAGATGCTCCGCGAGGCCGGGGCCGCCGAGGTCCACATCCGGATCTCGTCGCCGCCCGTGAAGTGGCCGTGCTTCTTCGGCATCGACTTCGCCACCCGCGCCGAGCTGATCGCCAACGGCATGTCGATCGACGAGATCGGCAAGTCGCTGGGCGCGGACTCCCTCTCGTACATCTCCATCGACGGCATGATCGAGGCGACCACCATCGCCAAGCCGAACCTCTGCCGTGCCTGCTTCGACGGTGAGTACCCGATGGACCTCCCGGACCCGGAGCTGCTCGGCAAGCAGCTGCTGGAGACCGAGCTTGCGGGCGGCCCGGCGGCCGCCGACGCGCTCCGTCGCCCGTAAGACCCCCGTCGCACACGACACGAAAGTTCTGCAGCCATGTCTCAGACCACAGGTGCCAGCTACGCAAGCGCGGGCGTCGACATCGAAGCGGGCGACCGCGCCGTCGAGCTGATGAAGGAGTGGGTGAAGAAGACCCAGCGCCCCGAGGTCGCGGGCCTCGGCGGCCTCGGCGGCTTCGCCGGGCTCTTCGACGCCTCCGCACTCAAGCGCTACGAGCGCCCGCTGCTGGCCTCGGCGACCGACGGCGTCGGCACCAAGGTCGACCTCGCCCGCAAGATGGGCGTCTACGACACCATCGGCCACGACCTGGTCGGCATGGTCGTCGACGACCTGGTCGTCTGCGGCGCCGAGCCGCTCTTCATGACCGACTACATCTGTGTCGGCAAGGTGCACCCGGAGCGCGTCGCGGCCATCGTGAAGGGCATCGCCGAAGGCTGTGTCCTGGCGGGCTGCGCCCTGGTCGGCGGCGAGACCGCCGAGCACCCGGGGCTGCTCGGCCCGGACGACTTCGACGTAGCGGGCGCCGGTACGGGCGTGGTCGAGGCCGACCAGCTGCTCGGCCCGGATCGTATCCGTAAGGGGGACGCGGTCATCGCGATGGCGTCCTCCGGTCTTCACTCGAACGGGTACTCGCTCGTCCGTCACGTCGTCTTCGACCGCGCGGGCTGGACCCTGAACCGGGAGATCCCGGAGCTCGGCCGGACCCTCGGCGAGGAGCTCCTGGAGCCCACCAAGATCTACTCGCTGGACTGCCTGGCCCTCACCCGCACCACCGAGGTGCACGGCTTCAGCCATGTCACCGGTGGCGGGCTCGCCAACAACCTGGCGCGGGTCATCCCGGACGGGCTGCACGCCACGGTCGACCGCTCGACCTGGACCCCGGGCGTGATCTTCGACCTCGTCGGCAAGGCCGGCCAGGTCGAGCGCCTGGAGCTGGAGAAGACGCTGAACATGGGCGTCGGCATGATCGCGGTCGTGCCGCAGGAGTCGGTGGACGTGGCGCTGACGACGCTGGCGGACCGGGGCGTGGACGCCTGGGTCGCCGGCGAGATCGCCGAGCGCGGGGACCACACCACGGGCGCCGAGCTGACCGGCGACTACGCGAGCTGACGCCGCATCGCGGCGGCGGGGGAAGCCCTGCCGCCGCGGCCGGAGAGGCGGGCGCGGCACACCGGAAAAGGCCGCGGAAAAGGGCAGCACAGAACCCGGTCCGGCGCTGAGGCCCCGGACCGGGTGCTGTGAATATCTATGCCGCTGGCTCTGACTGACCAGCGAGCTGGTGCTGCTGCAACGAGGTCAAGCGCCGCGGCGCCGCGACGAGGGCCCGGACTCGTCTGAAGAGTCCTCGTCCTCGTCGTTGTACCGATCCGCGTACTGGGCGTACGGGTCTTCGTCCTCGTCGTCTTCGAACGGCTCGCCATTCGGCGGTTGGCTCGAAGTCGATGCGCCCAGCTCATTGGCCAGACGCGACAGGTCAGTCCCGCCGCTGCTGTACTTCAGCTGGCGGGCGACCTTCGTCTGCTTGGCCTTTGCCCGGCCGCGCCCCATGGCTCGACCCCCTTGGATATGAGGCTCGATGGCCCCAGAGTCTTGACACGCGTTCATGGTTCAGAACGGACTCTCCTCGGAGAGACCGGTCCGTAGGGCTTCAACGGTACCTGCTTCGGCGGCCATACGGTACGCCGCCCACAGGACACGCCTCGCCCCGAGACCCTCAGGAACCCTTGTCCCCGCTGGTCAACACCGATTTTAACCTCTTATTCGCGGGCGACCCGCCGACGAGCGTGAGTCTCGTCTCTCCGACGCGTCCGCTACCCGTCGGCGAGCCGCCCCCTCAGTCAGCTACGGCGGGCCTCCGCCATCCGCTGCTCGGCCAGCCGGTCGGCTGCCGCGGCCGGCGGAATCCCGTCACGCTTCGCACGTGCGAATATGGCGAGGGTGGTGTCGTAGATCTTCGACGCCTTGGCCTTGCAGCGGTCGAAGTCGAAGCCGTGCAGCTCGTCGGCGACCTGGATCACGCCGCCCGCGTTCACCACGTAGTCGGGCGCGTAGAGGATGCCCCGGTCGGCGAGGTCCTTCTCCACACCCGGGTGCTCCAGCTGGTTGTTGGCCGCACCGCACACCACCTTGGCGGTGAGGACCGGCACCGAGTCGTCGTTCAGCGCGCCGCCGAGCGCGCACGGGGCGTACACATCGAGGCCCTCGACCCGGATCAGCGCCTCGGTGTCGGCGACCGCGGTGACCTCGCCACCGGGGTGCCTGTCGAGAATCCGCTGGACGGACTCCGCGCGGACATCGGTGATCACGACCTGGGCGCCGTCCTCGACGAGGTGCTCGACCAGGTGGTGGCCGACCTTGCCGACCCCGGCGACACCGACCTTGCGGCCGCGCAGTGAGGGGTCGCCCCACAGGTGCTGGGCCGAGGCGCGCATGCCCTGGAAGACGCCGAAGGCGGTCAGTACGGAGGAGTCGCCCGCGCCGCCGTTCTCGGGGGAGCGGCCGGTGGTCCAGCGGCACTCGCGGGCGACGATGTCCATGTCGGCGACGTAGGTGCCGACGTCGCAGGCGGTGACGTAGCGCCCGCCGAGCGAGGCCACGAACCGGCCGTAGGCGAGCAGCAGCTCCTCGCTCTTGATCTTGTCCGGGTCGCCGATGATGACGGCCTTGCCGCCGCCGTGGTCGAGCCCGGCCAGGGCGTTCTTGTACGACATGCCGCGGGAGAGGTTGAGCGCGTCGGCGACGGCCTCCGCCTCGCTCGCGTACGGGTAGAAGCGGGTGCCGCCGAGGGCGGGGCCCAGGGCGGTGGAGTGGATGGCGATCACGGCCTTGAGGCCGCTGGCCCGGTCCTGACAGAGCACGACCTGCTCATGTCCCCCCTGGTCCGAGTGGAACAAGGTGTGCAGTACATCGGCAGGGGCGCCGGTCACTTCGGTCACGGTGGTGACTCCCATGTGTGTTGCGGCGGATGAGGCGGCGCTCGTACGGGTGGCGAGTGCCGTGGGCAAGAGAGTAAGACCTCCGGGCCCTCGCGATCCGTCCAGTGCTGAGGATCACCCTCTCCCGGCCGAGGGGGGTGGGACGATTCGCGGAGTTCACAGACTTTCGCGGGCGGTTTGCCGCAAGGGCTACAGGGGAGGGAGCAGTCGTGCCCAAGGTGTCCTCGCCAGCTGTCCCGTACGCGTCCTATCTGCGGGTGTACGAGCCGCTGGCGGCGTTCCCCGAGCCGGAGCGCGGCCACTGGGAGCGCTATGCGCGGCGGCCCGAGCATCCCTCGTACCAGGACGAACTGCGACGGTCCCTGCGGGACTTACTGCCGACGCCACCGGTGCCGGTGCCGGTGCACGAGAGCGCCGACGCGTTTGTGGCCCATGTCGACGGGGTGCTGTGCGTGTGCCCCTGGCGGACCCGGCTGCGCGGCTGGCAGGCGCTGGGCGAGCTCGCCGAGCAGCTGCCGGCGCCGGTCCTGGACGCGGTGCTGCCCCCGGTGGTGCGCGGTCAGGCGGCCGCGGACTACGAGCGCTGGCGCGAGCGCAACCCGGACGCGCGGCCCTGGATTCGCACCTCGGTCTGGCAGATTCCGCTGAGCTGGTTCGTGCTGGTCTCCGACGGGGAGCGGCGGTACGCCAAGGGGGGCTCGGCGGCCGACGGCGACCAGGCCCCGGTGCTGCGCTACCGCACACCGATGGTGCAGGCCAGGCGGCGCGTGGCGCGTGCCCTGAAGGCGCTGCGGGACACCATCGAGGAGGGTCCGCTGATCGACGGCCTGGTAGATGTGGGGCGGTGGCTGGAGGAGTTCCACCCCCGGTCGCTGGTCGAGCTGGACTACGGCGGCCTGGTGCACACTCTTGCGGCGGGCCAGCTCGACGCGGACCACTCGGCGGCGGATGTCGCCGAGGGCATCGAGGCGCTCAGGTCCGGGGACGGTGCCGCGGCGGCCGAGGCGTACGCGCGGCTGGTGGAGCGGTGGCGTGCGGTACGCGAGCGACAGTTCGCAAGCTGACCCGCGCGTGACATATCCGACACCTCAGGCCTTTTGCCGCGACCGCGACGAGGCTAGGGTCAAGGGCACCCGGGGACGTAGGTCCCGATCCGGGCTTTTGCCTCAAGCGTGACGGACCGCACTTACGGTGCCCTTGCCCTGATCCCCCACCCTCATGCCAAAATAGGACAAGGAGTCCGGGGAGGGCTCCTTCCGTCCAAGTGTGGGCGGATTGCTCGGCATTGCACTCTATGGGGGGCCTGATGACTTCTGATCACACTGTGACTGATCGTCACAGTGGCGTGACTGTCCGCTATGGCACGGTCCATCGGGTTCCGTCGTTGATGGACACCTGAGAGGGCAATTCCATCGGTTTGGCCGACGCGGCTGGACAGATGGTGTAGTTGTAGTGCCGAGGACAAGCCGTTCGTCCTATAACCGACTCGACTCGCGTCCGCCATTTCGGGCAACGCGGGCCAAGGTGCAGAATTTAGAGGAAAGAACCGAGAAGGTTCGGTTCTCCCGAGGAGGCCGCTCATGACCGCTCGCACCCCTGATGCCGAGCCGCTGCTGACCCCGGCTGAGGTCGCCACGATGTTCCGCGTGGACCCGAAGACGGTCACGCGCTGGGCCAAGGCCGGCAAGCTGACGTCCATCCGCACGCTGGGTGGGCATCGCCGTTATCGCGAGGCTGAGGTCCGCGCGCTGCTTGCGGGTATTCCGCAGCAGCGTAGCGAGGCCTGACCTGCACAGCCTCAACAACTCCATAGCAGTACACAATCGGGCAAGTCCGGGTCCCCCAACTCGGACCGCGTCCGGCTGTAGCTCTACCCGACGGGTCCTGCCCCAACAGGTCCCACCCCGCCTAGTGGGGGGCATGTCGTTGATCGCGCTGGACTCCGCCGGGTCCAGCGCGATTTTTTTATGCGCTCGACGGGCCCATGAGCGGGTCGCTGGGCGGCTCTTGGGTGGGTCGCGTCGGACTCCGGTGCGGGGTGTCCGCTCAGGGCGACAGCTCCTGGTCCGGCGCTCCGGCTGGTCGTTTTGCGGCCCTCAGCATGATCGTGCAATTGCACATATTAAATCGAGGCGTTGTAGGGGTGGTGTAAGTGCAGGGGTTCCAAAAACTTGTTCTGTGATGCCAGTCACAGGCCAAGTGCGGGCCGGTCATGGGCCAGTGGCGGGCCAGCGGTGGGCCGGTCGTGGGTCGGTGACCCAGTCGATGACCCAGCGATGGGGTGAAGTGCCCCTCGCCCGGGTCACGCGTCTGCGGGGCTTTCCTCCTCGACCGGCTCCCGGTCCTCCGAGGGGCGGGGCATGCGGCGCGGCGCGGGCTCCAGGGCGAGCCGCAGAAGCTGATGGCAGATCGGACAGTGGCGCGTCACGTGGCGATAGCCGGACGCGGCCGACAGATGGGCCCGTAACAAGGCGCGTGTCTCGTGCCGTCCAGCCTTGGCCATCCGCCGCCCCCTTCGGGTCACTCATCCCTTGATGTGTGAGTACCGGCGGCAGTTGACCCCGTCAAGACGCGCGGAAGCCCGGATCTGATGATCCGGGCTTCCGTATCTGACGCTATCTCTTGCGGTCCTGACGGGATTTGAACCCGCGGCCTCCACCTTGACAGGGTGGCGAGCACTCCAAACTGCTCCACAGGACCAGGTTTCGCAGCAACCGATTCGTGCGCTGTGCTGCGAAAAGAGACTCTACAGCAGCGGATCCCGTGGGTCGAACTCGCTGCCCNCCGCGGCCTCCACCTTGACAGGGTGGCGAGCACTCCAAACTGCTCCACAGGACCAGGTTTCGCAGCAACCGATTCGTGCGCTGTGCTGCGAAAAGAGACTCTACAGCAGCGGATCCCGTGGGTCGAACTCGCTGCCCGTGACGACGCGGCTACGGAAAACCCCCTACGGCGCGGCCGCGTCGATCGCCTTCACGATCCGCTTGTCCGAGACCGGATACGCCGTGCCCAGCGCATGCGCGAAGTAGCTGACCCGGAGCTCCTCCAGCATCCAGCGGATGTCCAGGACCTCCTGCGGTACGGGGCGGCCCTGCGGCAGCTGTTCGAGCAGCCAGGCGTATTCGTCCGCCATCTCGTGGACCTTCGCCATCCGGGTGGTGTCCCGCTGGACGTTGGTCGGCATCTGCTGGAGCCGCCGGTCGGCGGCGATCAGATAGCGCATCAGATCCGGCAGCCTGCGCAGACCCGTCGCCGTCACGAAGCCCGGCTTGACGAGCGCGTCCAGCTGGCCGCGTACGTCCGCGAGGTTGGGCAGCAGCGCGGGGCTCCGCGACGCCTTCAGCCGGCGCTCACAGGCCGACCAGGCGGCCAGCACCTGCTGCACCTGGCCGACCGCCTTGACGGTCACGTCGACGATGTCGGCGCGCACCTGGTCGAAGAGCTTGCGGTACGACTCCTCGTCCCAGGCGGGCCCGCCGTGGTCGGCGATCAGCTTGTCCGCCGCGGCCGTCGCGCAGTCCTCGAACAGCGCCTGAACCGAGCCGTGCGGGTTCGCGGACAGGCTGATCTTCTGCTGGTTGGTGAGCTTCTCGGACGCGAACTTCGCCGGGTTCACCGGGATGTTCAGCAGGATCAGCCTCCGGGTGCCCTGCCACATCGCCTGCGTCTGCTCGGCCTCGGTGTCGAAGAGGCGTACGGAGACACTGTCGGCACCCGCCACCAGCGCCGGGTACGCCTTCACCGGCTGACCGGCCCGCCGGGTCTCGAAGACCCGGCTGAGCGTGCCGATCGTCCAGTCCGTGAGCCCCGTGCGCTCGATGGCCGCGCCGCCCGAGCGCTCGGCGGTGGCCGCGGCGGCCTGCGAGAGCGCCTTACGGGCCTTGGGCTTCAACTGGAGCCTGAGCGCCTCCAGGTCCTTGTCCTCGGCGACCGTGCGGCGCCGCTCGTCCACGACCCGGAAGGTGACCTTGAGGTGGTCGGGCACCCGGCCCAGGTCGAAGTCGTCGGCCGTGACCGGGACTCCGACCATGCCCTTCAGCTCGCGGGCCAGGGTCACCGGCAGCGGCTCCTGCAGCGGCACGGCCCGTTCCAGGAACGCCTTCGCGTAGTTGGGGGCCGGGACGTAGTGGCGGCGGATCGGCTTCGGCAGGGAGCGGATCAACTCGGTGACCACATCCTCGCGCAGCCCTGGGATCTGCCAGTCAAAGCCCTCGTCCGTGACCTGGTTGAGCACCTGGAGCGGAATGTGCACCGTGACACCGTCGGCGTCCGTACCCGGCTCGAACTGGTAGGTGACCCTGAACTTCAGCGCGCCCTGGCGCCAGGAGTCGGGGTAGTCCGCCTTGGTGACGGCCTCCGCGGACTCCCGGATGAGCATCGAGCGCTCGAAGTCCAGGAGTTCGGGCTCCTCCTTGTGCTTGTGCTTCCACCAGGAGTCGAAGTGGGCGCCGGAGACGACATGGTCGGGGACCCGCTCGTCGTAGAAGTCGAAGAGCGTGTCGTCGTCGACCAGGATGTCCCGGCGCCGGGCGCGGTGCTCCAGCTCCTCGACCTCGGTCAGCAGCCTGCGGTTGTCCGCGAAGAACTTGTGGTGGGTGCGCCAGTCGCCCTCCACCAGGGCGTTCCTGATGAACAGCTCGCGGGAGACCTCCGCGTCGATCCGGCCGTAGTTCACCTTGCGCTGGGCGACGATCGGGACGCCGTACAGCGTCACCTTCTCGTACGCCATCACGGCCGCCATGTCCTTTTCCCAGTGGGGTTCGGAGTACGTCCGCTTGATGAGGTGCTGGGCGAGCGGCTCGACCCACTCCGGCTCGATCTTCGCGTTGACCCGGGCCCACAGGCGTGACGTTTCGACCAGCTCGGCGGACATCAGGAAGCGCGGCGGCTTCTTGAAGAGCGCGGAGCCGGGGAAGACGGCGAACTTGGCGCCACGGGCGCCGAGGTAGTCGTTCCGGCCGCCGTCCCTCTTCGCGCCGTCCTTCTGCGCGCTCTCCTTCACGTCCTTCATGCCGATGTGGGAGAGCAGGCCGGAGAGGAGCGAGATGTGGACCTGCTGGTCCGCGGCATCGTCCTCGTTGAGGTGGATGCCCATCTGCTTGGCGACCGTACGCAGTTGCGTGTAGATGTCCTGCCACTCGCGGATACGCAGGAAGTTGAGGTACTCGGCCTTGCACATCCGGCGGAACGAGGACGAGCCCCGCTCCCGCTGCTGCTCGCGGACGTACCGCCACAGGTTGAGATAGGCCAGGAAGTCGGAGGTCTCGTCCTTGAAGCGGGCGTGCTGCTGGTCGGCCTGGGCCTGCTTCTCGGCGGGCCGCTCGCGCGGGTCCTGGATGGAGAGCGCCGCGGCGATCACCATCACCTCGCGTACGCAGCCGTTCTTGTCGGCCTCGATGACCATGCGGGCCAGGCGGGGGTCGACGGGCAGCTGGGCGAGTTTGCGGCCCAGTTGGGTCAGGCGCTTGCGGGCGTCCTTCTGGGTGGGGTCGAGTGCGCCCAGTTCCTGCAGGAGTTGGACGCCGTCGCGGATGTTGCGGTGGTCCGGCGGGTCGATGAAGGGGAACTTCTCGATGTCGCCGAGCCCGGCCGCGGTCATCTGGAGGATGACGCTCGCCAGGTTCGTCCGGAGGATCTCGGCGTCCGTGAACTCCGGGCGGGCCTCGAAGTCGTCCTCCGAGTACAGGCGGATACAGATGCCGTCCGACGTACGGCCGCAGCGGCCCTTGCGCTGGTTGGCGCTGGCCTGGCTGACCTGCTCGATCGGCAGCCGCTGGACCTTGGTGCGGTGGCTGTAGCGGGAGATACGGGCAGTGCCCGGGTCGATGACGTACTTGATGCCGGGAACGGTCAGCGAGGTCTCGGCGACGTTCGTCGCCAGAACGATCCTGCGGCCGCTGTGCCGCTGGAAGACGCGATGCTGCTCGGCGTGCGAGAGGCGGGCGTAGAGCGGGAGGATCTCGGTGGCCTTGAGTCTGCGCTTGGTGAGCGCGTCCGCGGTGTCGCGGATCTCGCGCTCGCCGGAGAGGAAGACCAGGACGTCGCCCGGACCCTCGGTCTGGAGCTCGTCGACGGCGTCGCAGATCGCGGTGATCTGGTCGCGGTCGGACTCTTCGCTGTCCTCTTCGAGCAGCGGGCGGTAGCGGACCTCCACGGGGTACGTGCGGCCGCTGACCTCGACGATCGGGGCGGCGCCGAAGTGCCGCGAGAAACGCTCCGGGTCGATGGTCGCCGAGGTGATGACGACCTTCAGATCCGGGCGCTTGGGCAGCAGCTGGGCGAGATAGCCGAGCAGGAAGTCGATGTTCAGGGACCGCTCGTGCGCCTCGTCGATGATGATCGTGTCGTAGGCGCGCAGCTCGCGGTCGGTCTGGATCTCGGCGAGCAGGATGCCGTCCGTCATCAGCTTGATGAAGGTGGACTCCGCTTTCACCTGGTCGGTGAAGCGGACCTTCCAGCCGACCGCCTCGCCGAGCGGAGTGTCCAGCTCCTCCGCGACGCGTTCGGCGACCGTGCGGGCGGCGATCCGGCGCGGCTGCGTATGGCCGATCATGCCGCGTACGCCGCGGCCGAGCTCCAGGCAGATCTTCGGGATCTGGGTCGTCTTGCCGGACCCCGTCTCACCCGCGACGATCACGACCTGATGGTCGCGGATCGCCTCCAGGATCTCGTCCCGCTTCTGGCTGACCGGGAGCTGCTCGGGGTAGGTGATCTCGGGTAGGGCCGAGCGCCGGTCCTGTATCCGGGCAGCGGACTTCCCGGCCTCGGCCGCGATCTCGTCCAGGACGGCCTGGCGGGCCTCGGGCTTGCGGATGCGGCGGGCGCCCTCGAGGCGGCGCCCCAGCCGGTGCGCGTCGCGGAGTGAGACCTCGTCGAGCAGCTGCTGGAGGTCGGCGAAGGAAGTAGACATACGAACCCCAGGATCTCACTCGTGCCGGATCGCTGGCGAACGCATTACCACCCCCTCCGCTTCGGTGGTGCAGTATGGACCCATGTCCCACCCCTGCCCCCGCCGCCGCGCCGCGGTGAACGCGCTGCTCAGCGTGGTGTTCGTGGCGTTGACCCTGGGGGTGTTCTGCGGGGCCGCGAGTGCGGCACCGGCCGTCAGGGCGGGCTCTGGTGTTACGGCGGGCTCGGCTGCCACGGCGGACATCGGTGACACAGCCGCGGAGCGGGCGGCCGTCGATGCCGCCCGGGCCGCGTCCACGGACGACGGCCAGGGCTGCGGCCAGCGGGACCCGTCCGATCCCGACGGGAACCCGGCCACGCCGCCGCGCGGGGCCGCCGCCTCCGAACTGCTCACGGCACTCGCCCACGGGCACGGCGGGTACGACGGCGCCTGGCTGGCCGACACCACCCATGGCGACGCGCTCGCCGACCGGGCGCCGCCGCTCGACCCGCCCACCCCCGTCGAACTCTCCGTCCTGCGCGTGTAGGCCGCCCTCCGGGCCCCCTACCACCACGCTCAGGACAGGAGACACCTGAAGTGACCACTGCCGCCCCGCGCCGCGCGGGCGCTCTGCTGCGCGCCTGCGGCGCCAGCGTGCGGCTCGCGCTGCGCGCCCCCGCCGCCTGGCCGCTCGCCCGCTGGGCCGTCGCGCTCGGCTCCGCCGTGGGCTGCGCGCTGCTGATCGGGCTGCCGACGGACCTGATCCCCAACCCCGTCTTCGGCCGCGAGATCCCGCCGGAGCCGTGGAGCTACCCCGTACTGGTGGCCTCCGCGCTGCTCGCGGGGGTGCTGCTTGCGACGTACGTCCGTACGGGAGCGGTGGACCGTGCGGGGGCAGCGGGCCGTGCGGGGCGTGCGTCGCGGCTCGGCTCGGTCGGCGGACTGCTGTCCTTTCTCGCCGTGGGCTGCCCGGTCTGCAACAAGCTGGTGCTGCTCGCGCTGGGCACATCGGGCGCGCTGAGCATCTGGGCGCCGCTGCAGCCCGCGCTGGCCGTGGTCTCGCTGCTGCTGCTCGCGGTGGCCACGGTGCGGCGACTCTCGGGTGAGGTGGCCTGTCCGGCTGCTCCTGCTCCTGCTCCTGGTGCTGGTGGCGCTGGCGCTGGCGTCACTCGCTGAGCGTCGTCCCCTTCTTCCCGTTCTTCCCCTTCTTCCCCTCTTCTTCATTTCTCTTAGGAGTACCGAACCCCCGTGTCCGTCACCCCTGCAAAGAACTCTGCCCAGACCTCCCGGCGCCGCGGAATCGCGCTCGGCGCGGGCGTCCTCACCGCCGCCGTACTGCTCGGCGTCTTCTCGTACACGGCGACCAAGCCGGACGGCGCCTCGTCCAGCTCCTCCACCTCGTCCGCCGCGTCGGGTGACAAGCCGGCCGCCGAGGTGTCCTCCGACCCGCAGGAGGGCGCTTACGCCGAGCTGGAGAAGCTGGCCAGGCGCGACGCCAAGGACCCGCTCGCGCAGGGCCGGGCCGACGCGCCCGTGGTGCTCATCGAGTACGCCGACTTCCAGTGCTCCTACTGCGGCAAGTTCGCCCGGGACACCGAGCCCGCTCTGGTGAAGAAGTACGTCGACGACGGCACGCTGCGGATCGAGTGGCGCAACTTCCCGATCTTCGGCGCGAAGTCCGAGGCCGCGGCCCGGGCCGCCTGGGCCGCCGGGCGGCAGGGCCGGTTCTGGGAGTTCCACGAGGCGGCGTTCGCGCCGGGTGCGAAGGAGAAGGGCTTCGGTGCCGGGCGGCTCGACGAGCTGGCCCGTACGGCCGGCGTCGAGGATCTCGCCCGGTTCCGTAAGGACCGGGAGTCCGACGCGGCGAAGCGGGCCGTCGACAAGGACCGCGAGGAGGCGTACGGGCTCGGTGCCACCTCGACCCCGTCCTTCCTGGTCAACGGACGGCCGCTGGCGGGCGCCCAGCCTGAGGAGACCTTCACGCAGGCGATCGAGGCGGCGAAGCAGGCCGCCGAGTGAGTGACATCGGGTATCTCGCCGCGTTTCTCGGTGGACTGCTGGCGTTGCTCAGCCCGTGCAGTGCGCTGCTGCTTCCGGCGTTCTTCGCGTACTCGATCGACAGCTCGTCGCGGTTGCTGGCCCGGACCGGGATCTTCTATCTCGGTCTTGCGACGACGCTGGTTCCGCTGGGCGCGGCGGGGTCGTATGCGAGCCGCTTCTTCTACGGCAACCGGGATCTGCTGGTGCTGGTCGGGGGCTGGCTGATCATCGTGCTCGGGGTGCTGCAGATCCTGGGCATGGGCTTCGCCTCGCGGCGGATGGCGGAACTGTCGGGCCGTATCCGGCCGACCACCGCGCTGTCCGTGTACGCGCTGGGCGCCGTCTACGGGCTGGCCGGGTTCTGCGCGGGCCCGATCCTCGGCAGTGTGCTGACGGTGGCCGCGCTGGGTGGCAATCCGGGGTACGGCGGGGCGCTGCTCGCGGTGTACGCGTTGGGGATGGCGGTGCCGTTGTTTGTGCTGGCGCTGCTGTGGGAGCGGTTTGAGCTGGGGCGGCGGGGGTGGCTGCGGGGCCGGACGCTGCGTATCGGCGGGCGGCTCGAGTTGCATACGACGTCGCTGCTGTCCGGCGTCTTCTTCGTCGTTCTGGGGGCGATGTTCCTGGTGTACGACGGGGCTGCGGCGCTGCCGGGGCTGCTGGGAGCGGATGAGTCGTTCGCGGCCGAGCGGTGGGCCCGGGATGTGGGGGACCAGGTACCGGATGCCGTGCTGCTGTTGGGCGTGGTGGCCGTGGTCGCGTCGGTCTTTGTGATGCGGGAGCTCAGGGCGCGGCGGCGTGCGCGGCGGGACGCGGCCGCGCGGGAGGCGGTGGAACGGTAGACACGGCGAAGGCCCCGTCCACTGGACGGGGCCTTCGGGTTGTGGCTGGGGCCGGGGTCGAACCGGCGACCTATCGCTTTTCAGGCGATCGCTCGTACCAACTGAGCTACCCAGCCACGCGATCCACAAGGGATCACAGCGGTCCTGACGGGATTTGAACCCGCGGCCTCCACCTTGACAGGGTGGCGAGCACTCCAAACTGCTCCACAGGACCAAGCGTGTGTGCGGGACTAGTCTCGCACACGCTCTGGCATGTTCCCAACGGGATTCCGGCCGCCTTCCTGAGCTGGAAGGAGANCCGCGGCCTCCACCTTGACAGGGTGGCGAGCACTCCAAACTGCTCCACAGGACCAAGCGTGTGTGCGGGACTAGTCTCGCACACGCTCTGGCATGTTCCCAACGGGATTCCGGCCGCCTTCCTGAGCTGGAAGGAGATCGGCTCCGTTAAGAGCTGTCACCAGGGGTGACGTCGCTGGATCAGCGTAGCAGAGGGTGGGCCGTGCCCTGAAAACGGGCGTCCAGGGGGCGGCGCCCCGTCCGGGCGTAGGCGTCCGTCGGGTTTGCCGCGCGGACGGTCTGCCACAGATATCCCACGGTGGTGAAGTTCTCGGCGCCCAGGAGCACGTTTACGCACTCCACGCCGTAGACCTTCTCCAGCTCCTCCAGGAGCTCGACCACGCCCAGTGAGTCGAGGCCCAGGTCACGCAGGTCGGTGTCCTCCTCGAATTCCACGTCGGCGTCGGGGAACGGCAGCTGCCCGCGCAGCAGGAACTCGAAGTTCTGGTCCCACATGGCGACTCCACTTCTCTGGGTGTCCGACGTGACGCTATGAGCGCGCCCGCGGCCCGGCAACGGATGTTCCGTTCTTCAGTGGTCGGGCGGAATTCGTAGGGGGAGCTAGGGGTTTGGCTGCTCTTGCGGCGAACCTAGCGTGGTGGTCGAAGTATTCGATCCGTAATGACGAACTGTTCCTTGACTCGAGGCGGGAGCGCGGCATTGGCCAGCCACTCGTATTCGACGGACGAAGAATCCGAACTCGTCCACGGTCTTCTTGACGATGCCGTCGCCGAGGTGCCGGACGCGCCCGCGGTCCGTGACGCGGCCGGCGCCTGGAGCTACCGGCAACTGGCCGAGTACAGCCAGGCGTTCGCGCTCTGGCTGCGCGAGCGGGGTGTCGGCCGGGGCGACCGGGTGGTGCTCCAGCTGCCCACCGGGCGGGCCCTGGCGGCCATGTTCTACGGCGCGTCCCGGTGCGGCGCGGTCTTCGTACCGCTCAATCCGGCGATGAAGCCGTACCACCTGCGCAAGGTGATCGACAACGCCGGACCCAAGCTGCTGATCGGCGACACGGTGACCGGCGACATACTCGGCGAGATCGCCGGTCCGGTGCACCAACTGGCCGACCTGTGGGCAGAGGTGGAGGAACTGCGCGCCCAGGGCCGCCGCATCGAGCCGGAGCGGGTCGACCCCGGCGATGTGGCGACCCTGATCTACACCTCAGGATCCACCGCCGCGCCCAAGGCGGTCGTCTGCCCGCACGCCCAGGTCACCTTCGCCTCCCGAGCACTGACCGAGGCGCTCGGCTACCGCGCCGACGACGTGGTGTTCTGCCGCTTCCCGATGTCCTGGGACTACGGCCTCTACAAGGTCCTGATGACCTGTGTCGCCCGCTGCGAGATCGTGCTGGCCGACGGCGAGTCCGATCTGCTGCTGCTGCGCCGGATGCGGGAGACCGGGGCGACGGTGGTGCCCATCGTGCCCTCGCTCGCCTCGATGATCGTCAGCCTGGCCCGCCGCGACCGTGATGCCCCGGCCCCGGTACGGATGTTCACCAACACCGGCGCCGCGCTGCCGCCGGCCACCATCGACGCGCTGCGGGAGCACTTCCCCGGCACGGCCGTGGTCCGCCAGTACGGCCAGACCGAGGCCAAGCGGATCACCGTGATGCCGCCCGCCGAGGACCGGGAGCGCCCCGGCGCGGTCGGCCTGCCGCTGCCGGGCACCCGGGTGCTGATCCTGGACCCGGACGGCAAGGCGGTACCCACCGGCGAGGTGGGCGAGATCGTCGCCGTGGGGCCGCATGTGATGCCGGGCTACTGGAACAGCCCCGATCTGACCGGGAAGGCCTTCAAGACCGACCCGGACAGCGGCGAACTCCGGCTGCACACCGGTGACTACGGCAGCGTCGACGCCGACGGCTACCTCTATTTCGAAGGCCGACGCGACGACATGTTCAAACGCAAGGGCTTCCGGATGAGCACCCTGGAGATCGAAGGCGCCGCTATGGACATCCCCGGGGTCAGGGCGGCCGCCGCACTGCCGCCCAGCGGGCGCCATGACCTCGCCCTGTTCGTAGAGAGCGACCTGGCACCGGGCGCGGTGCTCAAGGAGCTGACCCGGCGCCTGGAGCCCGCCAAGGTCCCCGCCGTCTGCCGGGTGCTCGCTCAGTTCCCGCTCACCCAGCACGGCAAGAACGCCCGCCGCGAGCTGGCCCTGCTGCTTGATTCCGGGAGTGCGACATGAGTGACAGGACCACCACCACCGATCCGGAGGACCTGGCCCGGCGCTACGGCACTCCGCTGTACGTGTACGACCTGGACCGGCTGCGGGCGGCCCGGCGCGACCTGTTCGGCTGGCTGCCCGACGGCTTCGAGGTGTTCTACGCCTTCAAGGCCAACCCGCACGTCGATCTCGTACGGGCGCTGCGCGAGGGCGAGGGCCCGGCCTGCAAGGCGGAGATCAGCTCCACCGGCGAGCTGGCCGCAGCGCTTGAGGCCGGATACCCGGGCGCCGACATCCTCTACACCGGGCCCGGCAAGACCCCCGAGGAACTGAACACGGCGATCGGCAGCGGCGTACGCACCTTCTCGGCCGAGTCGCTCACCGACTTGGAGCACATCGGCGCGGCAGCCACCCGGCACGGCACCGTCGCCGACTGCCTGCTGCGCATCAACAGCGCCCAGGCCAGCGCCACCACCAGCATCCGGATGACCGGCGCCCCCACCCAGTTCGGCATCGACAGCGAGACCGTCGCCGAGCTGGCGCCGAAGCTGCGCGAGGTGCCCGGCACCGCGATCGCCGGGCTGCACCTGTTCTCGCAGAGCAACGCCCGCGACGAGGAGGCGCTGATCGGGGAGCTCACCCACACCATCGAGGTGGCCGCCGCGATCCAGGACGACCTGGGCGTCGAGCTGCGGCTCCTCGACATCGGCGGCGGCTTCTCGGTGCCCTACGCCCAGCACGGCGAGCGGGCCGCCTACCCCAAGCTGAAGGCCGAGCTGGAGGCCGCGCTCGATGTGCACTTCCCCCGGTGGCGACAGGGCGCGCCCCGCCTGGCCGTCGAGTCCGGGCGCTATCTGGTCGGGGACAGCGGCACGCTGGTGGCGCGGGTCAGCAACGTCAAGGTCAGCAGGGGCCGGAAGTTCGTCATCGCGGACGCCGGGATCAACACCTTCGGCGGGATGTCCGGGCTGGGGCGGCTGCTGCCGGTGACCGTCTCGGTCGAGGCGGGTGCCGAGACCGAGAAGGCGAGCCTGGTCGGGCCGCTGTGCACGCCCGGCGACGTCCTGGGACGGCAGATCGAGGTGCCGGTCCTGGAGGCCGGTGATCTCGTCCGTATCCCCAACACCGGGGCGTACGGGCCCACCTCCAGCCTGCTGATGTTCCTCGGCAGGCCGGCGCCCGCCGAGGCGGTGGTCAGCGCGGGCGAGCTGGTCTCGGTCACCCGGATCGCGCATGTGCGCACCTCGCTGCGGCAGGAGGACACCGGTGAGTGATCAGTTGATGCCGCGCGCCGAGACCACGCCGGGGTACGGGGACAGCCCCAAGGGAACAGTGATCGTCACCTCGATGGCCTCCGACTCGCACACCTGGAACCTCGTCTTCCTGCAGCTGCTGCTCGAGGAGCTCGGCTATGACGTGGTCAACCTCGGGCCCTGCGTCCCGGACGCGCTCCTGGTCGACGAATGCCGCACCCTCGACCCCGAACTGATCGTCATCAGCAGTGTCAACGGCCATGGATTCCAGGACGGCATGCGCGTCATCGGCCAGCTCCGTGGGAGTACGCCGCTGGCCGCGACACCCGTGGTGATCGGCGGGAAACTCGGCACCGACGGCGGCGAGAGCGCCACCTGCGCGGAAGAACTCATGGCGGCGGGATTCGACGCCGTATTCGAGGACGGCCGGGACCCGCTCGCCGCGTTCCACTTCTTCATGTCCGCGTTGCTGCGGTCGCCGAACGGCCCGAACGGCACGGATCAGGACCAGGATCGGATATCCGCATGACCGTGGATTTCGGGGAATTCGTACGACGGGCAGCGGACCAGGGGCACCTCGTCGTCCAGCCGCGCATGGGGTTCGGCGCCCCCGAGCGGATGCGCGAGGGCCTTGCCGCCACCAAGGCCGCGCACGCCGTCACGGTCGGCACCCTCACCCTGGACAGCTACACCCGCGTCGGTGATCTCGACGCCGCCGCGACCGCCTTGCGCGAGGGCACCGACCTCAACGGCTACCCGGTCGTCACGCACCCGCCCGCCACCACCGCGGCGGTGCTCGACGGCGTCCGAGGGCCGGACTTCCCGGTCCAGGTCCGGCACGGCTCCGCGACCCCGATCGACATCTTCTGGGCGCTGATGCGGCTGCGCCTCGGCGCCACCGAGGGCGGCCCGGTCTCGTACTGCCTGCCCTACGGCCGCACCCCGCTCGCCGACGGCATCCGCAACTGGGAGGCCTGCTGCGAGCTGTACACGCGCATGCGCGAGGTCGGGGTCGAGCCGCATCTGGAGACCTTCGGCGGCTGCATGATGGGCCAGCTCTGCCCGCCGAGCCAGCTGGTCGCCATCAGCTTCCTGGAGGCGATGTTCTTCGCCCAGCACGGCATCCGCTCGCTGTCGCTGAGCTATGCGCAGCAGACCGACCCGACGCAGGACCAGGAGGCCGTCGCCGCGCTGCGCAGGCTCTGCCGCGAGCTGCTGCCCACGCCTGACTGGCACGTGGTGATCTACGCCTACATGGGGGTGTACCCCGAGACGTTCGGGGGCGCCTACCGGCTGCTCGGGCAGGCCGCCCGGCTCGCGGTCACCACCGGCGCCGAGCGGCTGATCGTCAAGACGGCCGCCGAGGCCCGCCGTATCCCCACGATCGCGGAGAACGTGCTGGCCCTGGAGTACGCGAGCCAGACCGCGGCGAAGGCCACCGCCCCCGATGGCCCCGATGCCCCCGATGGCGCGGATTCGGCGGTCTACCAAGAAGCGCGGGCCCTCGTCGACGCCGTACTCCATGTCGACCAGGACATCGGGCGGGCCCTGCGCACCGCATTCCAGTGCGGATATCTCGATGTCCCGTACTGCGTGCATCCGGACAACGCGGGACGGGCGCGCAGTTATATCGACTCCGACGGCAGACTCCGCTGGTCCGATATCGGATCACTCCCGCTCGCCGGAATAGCCGAACGCGGTCCGGCGAAGAAGATCGGTTCCGCTGATCTGCTGAACGACCTCTTCTATGTGCGGCGCAAGTTCGACGAACCGCCCCAGGAACTCGGTGGGGCCCAGGAAGGCGAGCTGGTTCACGGTTAACCGTTCCCTGGTAGGGGGCGGTTAGGGGTATGGGTGCGCTTCGCGCCCGGCTTAGAGTCACAACCCAGGCTCTGTCCCTGGGAGTTCACCGATTTCTTGCCGCGCAAATCGCAAAAGGTGTGGAGTATGCAGATGAGCGGGTCCGGAAGCGTTGTTTCTGACATGGAGCGTGCCCGACTTGAGACCCTGCCGACCGGGGAGCAACTCCGCCTCCTGCTCGACCTGGTGTGCGCCCGGACGTCGGCGGTACTCCGGGATATCAGGCCTGACGCGGCGTCGAGCCCGATCGACGCGGACCGGCCGTTCAAGGAGCAGGGCCTGGACTCGCTGGGCCTGGTCGCGCTTCAGCAGCGGCTGAACGAGGCGACCGGGCTGAGCCTGCCGCCCACCGTCGGCTTCGACCACCCCACTCCCGCCGCGCTGGCCGAGTATCTGCGCACCGAGGCGCTTGGCCTGCCGCACGGCCGGGCCGTGGAGCCCCTCGCGGCCCGCCCGGCCGCCGCGGACGACCCGATCGCCGTCGTCGGCATCGGCTGCCGCTACCCCGGACAGGTCAACTCACCTGAAGAACTCTGGAAGTTGGTGGCCGGCGAGGCTCATGTGATCGAGCCTTTCCCCACCGACCGCGGCTGGGATCTGGATGCCCTCTACGACCCCGACCCCGAGACCCCCGGCACCACGTACGTCCAGCACGGCGGCTTCCTGCCCGACGCCGGTGACTTCGACGCGGACTTCTTCGGCATCGCCCCGCGCGAGGCCCTGGCCACGGACCCGCAGCAGCGGCTCGCCCTGGAGACCTCGTGGGAGGCCCTGGAGCGGTCCGGCATCGACCCCGACGCGCTCCGCGGCAGCCGCTGCGGCGTGTTCATCGGCACCGAACCGCAGGAATACGGGACCAGGCTGCACGAGGCGCCCGACGGGCTCGACGGCTATCTGCTCACCGGTAACGCGCCCAGCGTCGTCTCCGGGCGCGTCGCCTACACGCTCGGCCTCGAAGGGCCGACCCTCACCGTCGACACCGCCTGCTCGGGCTCCCTGGTCGCCCTGCACCTGGCCGTCCAGTCCCTGCGCCTGGGCGAGAGCACCCTCGCCCTGGCCGGCGGGGTCGCCGTGATGGGCAGCCCCGGCACCCTCACCGCCTTCAGCCGCCAGCGCGGCCTCGCTCCCGACGGCGTCTGCAAACCCTTCGCTGCGGCGGCCGACGGCACCGGATTCTCCGAAGGCGCGGGGATGTTCGTCCTGGAACGCCTCTCTGACGCCCGGCGCAACGGCCACCCGGTCCTCGCGCTCGTCCGCGGCTCCGCCATCAACCAGGACGGCGCCAGCAACGGCATCACCGCACCCAGCGGACCGGCCCAGCAGCGGGTGGTGCGCCAGGCGCTCGCCGACGCGGGGCTCACCGCGGCCGACGTGGACGCGGTGGAGGCGCACGGCACGGGCACCACGCTTGGCGACCCCATCGAGGCCCAGGCCCTGATCGCCACGTACGGCCAGGACCGGCCCGCCGACCGGCCGCTCAGGCTGGGGTCGATCAAGTCCAACATCGGGCACACCCAGGCCGCTTCGGGCGCGGCAGGCGTGATCAAGATGGTGATGGCGCTACGGGAAGGCGTCCTGCCCAGGACCCTGCACGTGGACGAGGCGTCCCCGAACGTCGACTGGTCGGCCGGTGCGGTCGAGCTGCTCACCGAGACTCTGGCCTGGGACAACCCGCACGGGACGCGCCGGGCGGGGGTCTCATCCTTCGGCGTCAGCGGCACCAACGCGCACGTGGTCATCGAGGAGGCCCCGGCCGAGGAAGACCCGGCGGGAGCGGCCTCGTCGACACCGGCGCCGACGGGTGCGACCTCGGCGGGCGCGGCACCGACCGGAGCGGTGTCGAGGGAGGGCGCCCGGCAGGGCGGCGAAGGTTCCCGGCAGGGCATGGGTGCGGTGTTCGCGTCCCACCAGGGCCCCACCCCGGTCGCGTTCTCCGCGCGGAGTGAACCTGCTCTGCGTGCCCAGGCCCAGCGGCTTGCTGACCTGCTCGACGCCCGACCCGACGTCACCCCCGCCGCGCTCGGCCACGCCCTGGCCACCACCCGCTCCGTCCACCGCCACCGCGCGGTCGTGCTCGCCGACGACCGCATGGACCTGGTCCGGGCGCTGCGCACCGCCGCCGGTGGCGGCACCGGACGCGGCCTCAACCAGTCCCTGGCCACCAGTGGCCGACTCGCCTTCCTGTTCACCGGGCAGGGCAGCCAGCGCCTGGCCATGGGCAAGGAGCTGCACGACGCGTACCCCGTCTTCGCGGACACCCTCGCCGACGCCATCGGCCACCTGGACCTCCAGCTCGAACACTCCCTGTGGGACGTGCTGTTCGCCCCCGAGGGCTCACCCGAAGCCGAACTCCTGCACCGGACCGCCTACGCGCAGGGGGCACTCTTCGCGATCGAGGTCGCTCTCTATCGGCTGCTCGAATCCTGGGGCGTACGGCCCGACTTCGTCGCCGGACACTCCGTCGGCGAGCTCACCGCCGCCCATGTGGCCGGGGTGCTCTCCCTGGAGGACGCGGCGACCCTGGTAGGCGCCCGCGGACGGCTGATGCAGGAACTGCCCGCGACCGGCGCCATGGTGGCCGTAGAAGCCACCGAGGACGAGGTACGGCCGCACCTCACCTACCGCGTGGACATCGCCGCGGTCAACGGGCCGCGCTCCGTGGTCGTCTCCGGTGACGAGGAGCCCGTACTCGCCCTCAAGGAGCACTTCGCGGCCGAAGGGCGCAGGACCAGCAGGCTCAGGGTGTCGCACGCCTTCCACTCTCCGCTGATGGAGCCCATGCTCGCGGAGTTCCGCAAGATCGCCCAGATCCTCGACTACCGGCCGCCCACGATCCCCGTCGTCTCCAACGTGACCGGGCGGATCGCCACCTCGGACGAGCTGCGCGACCCGGAGTACTGGGTCCGCCATGTCCGGGCCGCCGTCCGGTTCGCCGACGGGGTGAGCGCGCTGCGCGCTGCCGGCGTGAGCACGTACGTCGAGCTCGGTCCGGACGCCGTACTGACCGCGATGGCCCGCGAGGTCATCGACCAGCCAGCGGAAGACAGCGCAGGAGACAGCGCGGAGGACGTCGTGCTGGTCGCCGCGCAGCGTCGCGACCGGGACGGGCGGCGCGAGCTGCTCTCCGCCCTGGCCACCGCTCACACCCACGGCACCCGCGTCGACTGGGCCGCCCTCACGCCCGGCGACCACCCCCGCGTCGACCTGCCCACCTACCCCTTCCAGCGCCGCCACTACTGGCTCCACGCCCCGGCCACCGCCACCGACGCCACCGCGCTCGGCCAGGTCGCCGTACGGCATCCGCTGCTCAGCGCCGCCGTACCGCTGGCCGACGACGGCAGCGCGGTGCTCACCGGCCGGATCTCGCTGCGCTCGCAGCCCTGGCTGGGCGACCACCGGATCTCCGGGGTGACCCTGCTACCCGGCACGGCCTTCGTCGAGCTCGCCGTCCAGGCCGGTGACCAGGTCCGCTGCGCACTGCTCGAAGAGCTGAACCTGCAGACCCCGCTGGTGATCCCGCAGACCGGCGGCGTGGCGCTCCAGGTCGTCGTCTCCGCGCCCGACGCCAGCGGACACCGGGAGATCACCTTCCACTCGCGCCCGGAGTCCGCCTACGACGACGCCCCGTGGACCCAGCACGCCAGCGGTGTGCTGGCCGCCGCCGACGCGCCCGCCACCGACACCCTCACCCAGTGGCCGCCTCCAGGAGCGCAGCCGGTCGACATCAGCAGCCTCTACGAGGAGATGACCGGCCAGGGGTACGGATACGGCCCGGCCTTCCAGGGCCTGCGCGCCGTCTGGCAGGGCGAGGGCCAGGCGTACGCCGAGGTCGCGCTGCCCGCCGAGATCGCCCCGGACGCCGCCGCGTTCGCCCTGCACCCCGCGCTCCTGGACGCCGTACTGCACGCTACCGACTTCGCCTCCCCGCAGCCGGTCTCCGAGGAGACCCGGCTGCCCTTCGCCTGGACCGGGGTTGCCCTGCACTCCACCGGGGCCGCGGCCCTGCGGGTGCGGATCACGCACACCGGTCCTGACGCCGTGGCCATCGAGCTCGCGGACACCACCGGCGCACCCGTGGCCAGCATCGAGAACTTCCTCGTACGTCCGGTCGCGGCGGACCAGCTGCGGGCCGCACAGGGGCAGGCCGCCGATACGCCGCTGCGGATCGCCTGGGGCCCGGTGGAACCCGGCTCCTCCCGTGCCGATGACCTCGCGGGCCTGACCGTCGTCGCGCTTCACGCGAGCGGGGACACCACGCAGGCCGTTCCCGCCGCCGTACGGAACACCACCGGCCGGGCGCTGACGCTGCTCCAGTCCCACCTCGCCGAGGACGACCCCGAAGCGCGGCTCGTCCTGGTGACCCGGGGCGCGGTCGTCGCCACCGACGAGGACACGGTCGACCTCGCCCAGGCCCCGGTGTGGGGGCTGGTGCGCTCGGCCCAGGCGGAACACCCGGGCCGTGTCGTCCTGGTCGACCTGGACGCGCGGACCGAGGAGCTGGACACCGGTCTGCTCACCCGCGTACTCGCCACCGACGAGCCCGAACTCGCGGTCAGGGGCGGCCGGATGCTCGCGCCCCGGCTGACGCGCGAGACCGCCCCCGCTGAGACGCGGCCCGCACCCTGGGACGGCGAGGGCACGGTGCTGATCACCGGTGGTACGGGTGGTCTGGGCGCGCTGGTGGCCCGGCACCTGGTGGCCGAGCACGGGGTNCGGCGGGTGGAGCTGCCGACGTATGCGTTCCAGCGGGAGCGGTTCTGGCTGGAGCCGGTGGATGCCGGTGTCGGGGATGTGAGCTCGGCCGGGCTGGCCGCGGTGGATCACCCGGTGCTGAGTGCCAGTGTGGTGTCGCCGGAGTCGGACGGGGTCGTACTGACCGGGCGGCTGTCGGCTCAGTCGCACGGCTGGGTGGCGGATCACGACGTCCTGGGCAGTGTGCTGCTGCCGGGGACCGGGTTTGTGGAGCTGGCGGTACGGGCCGGGGACGAGGTCGGCTGCGGTCGGCTGGAGGAGTTGACCCTTGAGGCGCCGCTGGTGCTGCCCGAGCGGGGCGGTCTGGCGCTGCGGGTGGTCGTGGGTGAGCCGGATGACTCCGGTGTGCGGTCGGTACGCATCTACTCGCGCCCCGACGACAGCGAGGACGGCCCCTGGACCCGGCACGCCGACGGAACCCTCACTCCGAACGCCTCGGCGCCCGACTTCGACCTCGGGATGTGGCCACCGGAGGACGCCGTTCAGGTCCCGCTGGAGGGTGCGTACGAGCGCCTGGCTGACCAGGGGTACGACTACGGGCCGGTGTTCCAGGGGCTCAGGGGGGTGTGGCGCCGCGACGGTGAGGTGTTCGCGGAGGTCGCCCTGCCCGAACAGGCCGAGTCCGATGCGGCCCGCTTCGGGCTGCATCCCGCGCTGCTTGACGCGGCGCTGCATGCGGAACTGCTCTCGGAGGAGGGTGAGGACGAGGGCGCCACGCAGCTTCCGTTCGCCTGGAACGGAGTCACCCTGCACGCCGCAGGCGCCAGCGCACTCCGCGTGCGGCTGCGCCGCACCAAGGGCGCGGACGCCCTGAGCCTGGCGGTGGCCGACTCCGCGGGACAGCCGGTGCTCACCGTGGAGGAGCTGGTCTCCCGCCCGGTCTCCCCGGAGCAGCTTGGCGCCGCAGGGCAGGCGGGGGCGAACTCGCTCTACCGCCTGGACTGGACCGCCCTGGCCGCCGCTCCGGCCGCTGACGCCGGGCCGCTGCCGGAGCTGCTGCGGGTCGAACCCGTCGCGGGCGAGACGCTGGCCGCCGTACGTGAAGTGGCCGATGGCGTACTGGAGTCCATACGGAACTGGCTGGCCGACGAGCAGTCTGCCGATGCCCGGCTGGCGGTCGTCACCAGGCGGGCGGTCGCCGCGGTGCCGGGGGACGCCGTGGACGTCACCCAGGCGCCGGTGTGGGGTCTGCTGCGGTCCGCGCAGGCCGAGAACCCGGGCCGGTTCGTGGTGATCGACACGGATGGTTCCGAGGCTTCGGAGCAGGTGCTGTCGGCCGCGTTGGCTTCGGGTGAGCCTGAGGTGGCGGTGCGGGGTGGCGAGGTGCTCGTGCCTCGGCTCGTACGGGCCGCAGCAGCCCCCGATGGTGCTGGTGTGTGGGGCGCCGAGGGCTCGGTGCTGGTCACGGGCGGCACGGGTGGCCTGGGCGCGCTGGTGGCCCGACACCTCGTGGCGGAGCATGGCGTACGGCATCTGGTGCTGGTGAGCCGTCGAGGACTGGACGCTCCAGGTGCCGCAGAACTACGAGCCGAACTGGGTGAGTTGGGCGCCGAAGCGCGAGTGGCTGCCTGTGACGTGTCCGACCGGGACGCCCTGGCCGCCCTCCTGGCGGAGATCCCGCCCGAGCAGCCCCTGACCGGCATCGTCCACACCGCTGGCGTGGTCGACGACGGACTCATCTCCTCGCTCACCCCCGAGCGGATCGACGCCGTACTCCGCCCGAAGGCGGACGCGGCCTGGCATCTGCACGAGCTCACCCGTGAACTGGGCCTGGACCTCAAGACCTTCATCCTCTTCTCCTCCACCGCGAGCCTCCTGGACGGCCCGGGACAGGGCAACTACGCGGCCGCCAACGCGTTCCTCAACGCGCTGGCCGAGCGGCGCCGCGCCGAAGGCCTGGCCGCCACCTCGCTCGCCTGGGGCCTCTGGGCCGGGGATGTCGGCATGGGAGCCGAGCTCGGCGACGGCGTGCTGCAGCGCCTCGCCCGGCAGGGTCTCCAAGCGCTGACGCCCGAGGAGAGCCTGGAGTCGCTCGACGCGGCCCTGGCCGACGGTGGCGCCGATGCCATGCGGGTTCCCATCCGGGTGAACGCGGCCGCGCTCAAGGCCCGTACGGACGACATCCCCCCAGTGCTCCGCGGCTTGGTGCGGTCGGCGGCCCGCCGGGCGGCGTCGGCAGGCGGCGCGGACTCCGGCCGTGCCGCGCTGGAGCAGCAGCTCGCCGGGCTGTCCGACGAGGAGCAGGACCGGCACGTACGGGAGCTGGTACGGACGCATGTCGCCGCCGTACTGGGCCATACGACGACCGCAGCGGTGGGAGCGGACCGGGCGTTCAAGGACCTCGGCTTCGACTCGCTCGCCGCCGTCGAACTGCGGAACGTCCTGAACGGGGTCACCGGACTGCGGCTGCCCGCCACGCTCGTCTTCGACTACCCCAACGCGCAGGCCGTGGCCCAGCACATCAGGGGCGCGATCGGCGGTACGGGCGACGGCGGACCGGCGGGTGTGGGGTCGCTGGAAGCGGACATCGCCCGCCTGGAGTCGGGGCTGGCCTCGCTCACCCCGGACGAGGACGAGCACGCCCGTATCGCGGGCCAACTCCGGGCGCTGGTCGCCGCCTGGACCGAGCGGAACCGTCCCGCTGGGGGCGGCGACGACAGCGCTGATGTGAAGTCGGCTACCGCCGACGAGATCTTCAGCCTGCTCGACGACGAACTCGAAAGCCGATAACTCGAAGTCGACAACTCGAGAGCCGATAGGCGGCGGCAGTCGGTGTACGTGGTCGGACGAACAGAGCAAGCAAGCGAAGTCGGGTGGGAGAGGCGTGGCAACGGTGAGCGAAAACGAGGAAAAGCTTCTCGAATACCTCAAGCGGGCAACGGTGGATCTGCGCGAGGCCCGTAAGCAGATCGCCGACTATGAGCAGCGGGAGCACGAGCCCGTCGCCATCGTCGCCATGGCCTGCCGCTACCCGGGTGGCGTGACCTCGCCGGACGAGCTGTGGAACCTCGTACGGGACGGGAGGGACACCGTGTCGTCCTTCCCGTCGGACCGCGGCTGGGATCTGGCCAACCTCTACGATCCGGAGCCCGGAACCCCTGGAAAGACGTATGCGCGCGGCGGTGCCTTCCTCCACGACGTGGCCGACTTCGACCCCGATTTCTTCGGGATCGCGCCGCGCGACGCCCGCGAGATGGACCCGCAGCAGCGGCTGCTCCTGGAGATCTCCGCCGCGCGACGCCCGCGAGATGGACCCGCAGCAGCGGCTGCTCCTGGAGATCTCCTGGGAGGCGCGCCCGCGAGATGGACCCGCAGCAGCGGCTGCTCCTGGAGATCTCCTGGGAGGCGGTCGAGCGGGCGGGCATCGACCCGACGACGCTGAAGGGCCAGCGCGTCGGCGCCTTCGCGGGCGTGATGTACCACGACTACGCGGGCGGCGCCGACGGCAGCCTGGTCAGCGGCCGGGTCGCCTACACGCTGGGCCTGGAGGGCCCGACCCTCTCGGTGAACACCGCCTGTTCCTCCTCGCTGGTCGCCCTGCATCTGGCCATCCAGGCGCTGCGGCGCGGCGAGTGCTCGCTGGCGCTGGCCGGCGGGGTGACCGTACTGGCCACTCCGGACACGTTCGTGGAGTTCGGTCTGCAGCGCGGCCTGGCGCCCGACGGGCGCTGCAAGGCCTTCGCCGCGGCCGCCGACGGTGTCGGCTGGGGCGAGGGCGCCGGCGTCCTGCTGGTGGAGCGGCTCTCGGACGCGCTGCGCAACGGTCACGACGTACTGGCCGTCGTGCGCGGCAGCGCGGTCAACCAGGACGGGGCCAGCAACGGC
The DNA here is from genome assembly GCF_046540415.1 of Streptomyces sp. E11-3. NCBI lineage: Bacteria > Bacillati > Actinomycetota > Actinomycetes > Kitasatosporales > Streptomycetaceae > Streptomyces > Streptomyces sp. E11-3. The sequence goes on from NZ_JAZGRL010000001.1 coordinate 4,038,394, forward strand.
ATCACCGCGCCCAACGGCCCCGCGCAACAGCGGGTCATCCAGCAGGCGCTGAGCAGCGCGCGGCTGTCGGCCGACCTGGTGGACGCGGTGGAGGCGCACGGTACGGGGACGACGCTCGGCGACCCGATCGAGGCGCAGGCGCTGCTGGCCACGTACGGGCAGGGCCGGCCGGAGGGCCAGCCGGTCTGGCTGGGGTCGATCAAGTCGAACATCGGGCATACGCAGGCCGCGGCCGGGGTCGCCGGGATCATCAAGATGGTGCAGGCCATGCGGCACGGGGTGCTGCCCGGGACGCTGCATGTGGATGAGCTGTCGCCGCAGGTGGACTGGACGGCGGGGGCGGCCGAGGTGCTCATGGAGGCGCGGGACTGGCCGGAGACGGATCATCCGCGGCGGGCCGCGGTGTCGTCGTTCGGGATCAGTGGGACCAACGCGCATGTGATCGTGGAGCAGGCTCCTCCGGAGGCGTCGGTTGAGCCGCCTGCGGCCACGGATGGGTCGGTGGTGCCGTGGGTGGTCTCGGGGAAGGGGAGCGCGGCGCTGCGGGCGCAGGCCGCTCGGTTGCACGCGTATGTGAGTGAGCGGGCTGAACTCGCTGTGGGCGATGTGGCGTTCTCGCTGGCTACGACGCGGGCGGCGCTCGACGAGCGGGCGGCTGTGGTCGGTACGGATCGGGCGGAGTTGCTGGCTGGGCTGGCGGCGGTGGCGGAGGGCAGGTCGGCGGGTGGGGGCGTTCGGTCTGGTGGGCTGACGGCCTTTCTCTTTACGGGGCAGGGGGCGCAGCGGCTGGGGATGGGCCGGGAGTTGTACGGCGCGTTTCCGGTGTTCGCTGAGGCTTTTGATGCCGTGCTGGATGNCCTTCCACTCGCCGTTGATGGAGCCGATGCTGGCCGAGTTCCGGGACGTCGCCCGGTCGCTGTCGTACTCCGAGCCGTCCATCCCGATCGTCTCCAACGTGACCGGAGCACTGGCCTCAGCCGAGCTGGCCGACCCGGAGTACTGGGTTCGCCACGTACGCAAGGCCGTCCGGTTCGCCGACGGGGTCCGGGAGTTGGCCGGGCGCGGGGTGACCACGTTCCTGGAGCTGGGGCCTGACGCCGTACTGACGGCCATGGGGCAGGAGTCCGCCGAGGGTGCCTTCGTTCCCGTACTCCGCCGTGACCGCTCCGAGGAGCGGGAGCTGGTGGCGGGTGTCGCCGCGCTTCATGCACAGGGTGTGGATGTGGACTGGGCGGCGTTCTTCGCCGGGCGGGGTGCGCGGCGGGTGGAGTTGCCGACGTATGCGTTCCAGCGGGAGCGGTACTGGCAGGATGGTCCGACGCCGAGTGGTGATGTGTCCCGGGTGGGGCAGAGGGTCGTCGACCATCCGCTGCTGGGCGCGGCCGTGGCCTCGCCCGCAGGGGACGGGGTGGTGCTGACCGGGCGGTTGTCGGCCGAGTCGCATGGCTGGGTGGCCGATCACGACGTCCTGGGCAGTGTGCTGCTGCCGGGCACGGCCTTTGTGGAGCTGGCGCTTCGGGCCGGGGACGAGGTCGGATGCGGGCGGCTGGAGGAGCTGACGCTTGAGGCGCCGCTGGTGCTGCCCGAACAGGGTGCCGTGGCGCTTCAGGTGGTCGTGGGCGAGCCGGATGACGCCGGTGTGCGGTCGGTACGGATCTACTCGCGCCTCGACGACGGTGAGGACGCCCCCTGGACCCGACACGCGGACGGAGTCCTCGCTTCCGTCGCAGCCGTCACCGGGCAGATGGGCGGCAGCCTCGCCGAGTGGCCGCCCGCGCGGGCCGAAGCGGTCGATGTGACGGGCGCGTACGAGCGGTTCTTCGAGCGGGGTTACGCCTATGGCCCGGTGTTCCAGGGCCTGAGGGCGGTGTGGCGACGCGGCGATGAGATCTTCGCCGAGGTCGCGCTGCCGGAGGAGGCGCACGCGGACGCTGCCCGGTTCGCCCTGCACCCCGCGCTGCTGGACGCGGCACTCCACGCGGAGCTGCTCGCCGACGAACAGGCGGACCAGGCGGGCGAGGCGGGCGAGGCGGGCCAGGGGAAGGCCGAGCGGACCGTTCTCCCGTTCGCCTGGAACGGGGTCTCCCTGCGTACGGAGGGCACGACGGCGCTGCGGGTGCGTATCCAGCGGCTGAAGGGCGGCGACGCTTCGGTCATCGAGGCGGCCGACTCGTTTGGCGAGCCGGTGCTGATGGTGGAGTCGCTGGACTCCCGGGAGGTGTCCCCCGCGCAGCTGAGCGCGGCGGGCAACGCGCATCGGGATTCGCTGTTCCGGGTGGAGTGGACTCCGGCCGGAGCGGTCGGCGAGCCCCGGCCCGGTGAGGTGGAACTGCTGAACGTCCAGCCCGCAGAGGGCGAGACGCTGGCCGCCGTACGTGCGGTGACGCGGGATGTGCTGGAGTCCGTACGGAACTGGCTGGCCGACGAACAGTCCGCCGAGACCCGGCTCGCGGTCGTCACCAGGCGGGCGGTCGCCGCTGTGCCGGGGGATGCCGTGGACGTCACCCAGGCGCCGGTCTGGGGCCTGGTGCGGGCGGCACACGAGGAGAACCCCGGCCGGATCGCGCTGGTGGACCTGCCCGACGACCAGGACTCGCCCGATGCGGTACGGGCCGCTTTGGCTTCGGGTGAGCCTGAGGTGGCGGTACGGGGTGGTGAGGTGCTCGTGCCTCGGCTCGTACGGGCCGCAGCGGCCCCCGATGGTGCTGGTGTGTGGGGCGCCGAGGGCTCGGTGCTGATCACGGGCGGCACGGGTGGCCTGGGCGCGCTGGTGGCCCGGCATCTCGTGGAAGAGCATGGCGTACGGCATCTGGTGCTGGTGAGCCGTCGGGGTCTGGAGGCTCCAGGCGCCGGAGAACTCCAGGCAGAGCTGGCCAAGTTGGGTGCTGAAGCCCGAGTGGCCGCCTGCGACGTCTCCGACCGAGCCGCGCTGGCCGCACTCCTCGCGGAGATCCCGCCCGAGCACCCCCTGACCGGCATCGTCCACACAGCCGGAGTCCTGGACGACGGTGTGGTCTCCTCGCTCACCCCGGAGCGGATCGACGCCGTACTCCGCCCGAAGGCAGATGCCGCCTGGCATCTGCACGAGCTCACCAGCGAACTGGGCCTGGACCTCAAGGCCTTTGTCCTCTTCTCCTCGATCGCGGGAACGCTCGGCGGCGCCGGGCAGGGCAACTACGCCGCGGCGAACGCCTTCCTGGACGCGCTGGCCGCGCATCGCAGGACAGCAGGCCTCGCGGCGACCTCCCTGGCCTGGGGCCTGTGGCAGCAGCAAGGCGGCATGGCGGGCGGGATGGCCGAGGCCGACGCGGCACGGCTGGCACGGGTCGGTGTCGCCGCGCTGACGGCGGACGAAGGCCTGTCGCTGCTGGACGCGACCCTGCCGGGACCTCACCAACTCGTGCCCGTCCACCTGGACTTCAAGGCGCTCCGCGCCCAGGCGGCCTCGCTGCCCGCTATGTTCCGCACGCTGGTCCGCCCCGCCGCGCGCGCCGACGGCGGCGGTACGGCAGCCGGACCGTCCGGAATCGCGGCCCTGCGGCAGCGCGTCGCGGGGCTGGCCGGGGCCGAGCTCGACAAGGCGCTGCTGACCCTGGTCCGCGGCCATATCGCCGAGGTGCTCGGCCATGCGCGGCCCGATGCCGTGCAGGCCGACCGGGGCCTGATGGACATGGGATTCGACTCGCTGTCGGCGCTCGAACTCCGAAACCGGCTGGGCGACCTGCTCGGCCGCCGACTTCCGGCCACGCTCATCTTCGACTATCCGACTTCCGTCGCCGTCGCCGGATACGTAGCCGAGGTGCTGGCCGAAGAGGCGGAGAACGCGCCCGCGAGCCCCTTGGAGGAAGAGCTGTCGAAGCTGGAATCCCTGCTGGCGTCCGCCGCACCGGATGAGGAAGAACACACCCGCATCGGAAAGCGACTTCGCGCCCTGACGGCAGAGTGGATGGAAAGCTTCCGGGGCGAGCTGGACGCGGAGTCCGGGGAATCGGGCCCCGAAATTGGTTCGGCGACCGCCGATGAACTCTTCGACATCCTCGACGCGGAGCTGGACAACCCCGCGTAGCAGCCGCAGAACCCCTGCGTCTCCACTGGTCACCCGGCCTGCCCCGATGCTTAGGGGTGGGGTCAGGAGGGGCAGGGGTTGGCCCGCCTGTCGAAGCCGAGTAGCGTCATTTCAGGAATTCGATCCTGTAGCGAATTCGGTCCTGTTGCTGAGTCTGCGCAGTTGAAGAAATGGCGGGGTGACCTCTGTGAGTAGCGAGGAAAAACTTCTTGGCTATCTCAAGCGCGCGACAACTGAGCTGCGTGAGGCCCGTAAACAGATTACCGAGAATGAGCAGCGCGAACACGAGCCGCTGGCGATCGTGGGTATGGGCTGCCGATTCCCGGGAAACGTGACCTCGCCCGACGAACTCTGGCGGCTGGTCGCGGACGGCACGGATGTCGTCTCCGGATTCCCCACCGACCGGGGCTGGGACACCGAAGAGGTGTACGACCCGGAACCGGGGAAGCCGGGCAAGACGTACTCGCGCGAAGGCGGATTCCTCTACGACGCGGCCGAGTTCGACGCCGAACTGTTCAAGATCAGCCCGCGTGAGGCGCGGGAGATGGACCCGCAGCAGCGGCTGCTCCTGGAGACCTCCTGGGAGGCGCTGGAACGCGCGGGCATCGACCCGCTGTCGTTGCGTGGCAGCCGTACCGGCGTCTTCGCCGGAGTGATGTACCACGACTACGCGGCGGGCGGGGCCACCGGCTCCATCGTGTCAGGACGGGTCTCCTACACGCTGGGCCTGGAGGGGCCGGCCGTGACGGTGGACACGGCCTGCTCGTCGTCGCTGGTCGCCCTGCACCTGGCCGGGCGGGCGCTCAGGGCGGGCGAGTGCTCGCTGGCCCTGGTCGGCGGCGTCACCGTGATGGGCACGCTGGGGACCTTCATTGCCTTCAGCGAGCAGCGCGGCTTGGCCCCCGACGGCCGCTGCAAGTCCTTCGCGGCGACCGCGGATGGTACGGGCTGGGGCGAGGGCGCGGGCGTCCTGCTGGTGGAGCGCCTGTCCGACGCCCAGCGCAACGGCCACCCCATCCTGGCCGTCGTACGCGGCAGCGCCGTCAACCAGGACGGCGCGAGCAGCGCCCTGACCGCACCCAACGGACCGGCCCAACGCCGTGTCATCCAGCAGGCGTTGACCAACGCCCAGGTGGCCAGCGACCGGGTCGACGTGGTGGAGGCGCATGGCACGGGTACGACGTTGGGCGACCCTGTGGAGGCGCAGGCGCTGCTTGCTACGTACGGCCGGAACCGGCCGGATGGCCGGCCGCTGTGGCTGGGGTCGATCAAGTCGAACATGGGGCATACGCAGGCCGCCGCCGGTGTCGCCGGGATCATCAAGATGGTCGAGTCGATGCGCCATGGGGTCCTGCCCAAGACCCTGCACGCGGACCAGCCCAACGCGCATGTGGACTGGTCATCCGGCCAGGTCAGGCTGCTGACGGAGGCCCAGCCGTGGGCGCGCGGCAAGGAACCTCGGCGGGCGGGTGTGTCGTCCTTCGGGATCAGCGGCACCAATGCCCACGTGATCATCGAGGAGGCACCGACGGCGCCGGTTCCGGACGCTGCGGACGCGCCTGATGTGGCTGCCCCGCCCGCTCTTCCCCTGGTGGTCTCGGCAGGCAGCCGTGGAGCACTGCGCCAGCAGGCAGCCCGGCTGCTGACCCATGTGGAGGAGCGGCCCGAACTCGAACTCCTCGACACGGGCTACTCGTTGGTGACTTCGCGGGCGCAGCTTGAGCATCGGGCGGTCGCGGTCGGGGCGGA
>NZ_JAZGRL010000002.1:0-210080 GCF_046540415.1 Streptomyces sp. E11-3
AGGTCTTCGCCATGATCAAGACCCGCGAGTGTCAACAACGCTCATGATCAATACAGCTAGCCGGTGGTGGGCGGGAGGCCGACGCGGTGGCGGGGGCCGTCGCTGTGGAACTGCTGCACAACTTCACCTTGCTGCACGACGACATCATGGACGGCGATCGCACGCGGCGTCACCGTTCGGCGGCCTGGGTGGAGTTCGGCGTGCCGACCGCGCTGCTGACGGGTGACGCGCTGCTGGTGCTGGCCTTGCGCGTGGTGACAGACCAGGGCATCCGGCGGCAGGAGAAGCGGTCGTGCGGTCTCTGCAGGACCTGATGCATGGTCAAAGCGCCGACATGGCCTTCCAGCGGGGCGGTGACGTCTCAAGGGATGACTACTTGGTGATGGCGGCGGGCAAGTCTGGATCGCTCGCATCGACCGCGTGTGTCCTGGGCGCGATCCTCGCTCAAGCCACCCCCGAAGCAGTGGGGGCTCTCGGCTGTTTCGGACGCCACCTTGGCGTGGCCTTCCAGTGCGTGGACGACATGCTGGGCATCTGGGGTGATGCTGCCCTGACGGGCAAGCCGGTCGGCGCCGATCTGCTGGCGCGGAGGAGGACTCTGCCGGTCCTCGCCGCCTTGGAGGCCGGCGGGAAACCAGCCCGGCAGGTCGAGCGCCTGTACGGGGACGGCGGCCTCGGCCCCGTGTGGCTGCAAGAGCTCATGGAGGCGATCGAGAACGCCGGAGGGCGGGTCGGCCGCTGAGGCCGAAGCCGGGCGGCAGGTCGACCTGGCGTTGCGTTGCCTGGAATGCGAGGGCATCACCTCACGGGGACGAGTGGCCCTGAGGGCTCTGGCCGCCGAGGCGATCCACCGCGACCACTGAACCAAGAGCGTGGAACCCGCTGTACGAGACGAGGTTGTATGAGCACCGGCACTGCGCTGACGATCCCCGTGTTCTACTGCCCCATCCCCCCTGCGAACCGGCCCGACGCACAGGATGTCGAGCAGAAGGCTCTGGAGTGGATCACCGAGATGGGCGCGTACGCGGACGGCCGACGGCTCGACGCGCTCGCAGCTGCCCAGGCAGGCATCGTCATCCCGCAAGCGATGCCTCACGCGTTCCCCGACCGTCTCCAGATCGCGGCCGACTTCATGTACTGGGGATTCACCTTCGACGACTGCCACTTCGAGGAGGGTGCGCTGGGCGACCGTCCCGGGGAAGCGATCGAGTTCCTGGGCACCATGAGCCGCGTCGTCGAGGCTCCCTGGGCGCCGCTGCTCCCCGCCAATCCCTGGGCCCGCGCACTGCGCGACCTGCGCCGGCGCGTCGACGCCTGCGCGACGTACGAACAGTCCCAGCGTTGGGTCTGCGGTATGCAGACCCTGTTCTCCGGCCTGGCTTGGGAAACCTGCCACCGCGGCCGGGGAGTCTGCCCCGACGTGGACACCTACCTGATGATCCGCCGCGGCAGCATCGGCATGGAACCGCTGACCGCGCTGAACGACCTCGTCGACGGTTATGTCCTGCCTGGTCGTCCCTCCTGCACAGGTGGCCGCACTTGGACGACCTCGGTTCCGCTACCGGCACGACAACCTCGACTTGGCCGTCGGATCACCCTGCAGTTCGAGAGTGGAAGCATCCGCGTTCTCAACCTCCGGACGAAATCGTCGTGGCCCTTGACCAGCACCTGGGCCCGGTCGAAGCCCATCTCCACGAGGCGATGACGCCTACAGGCACGGATGCCTCACCATGAGGCGATCCTGGAGCCGATACGCCCCCGGCGACCACCGGCGGTGAAGCGCGGGAACTCACGCTGGGTCCGCTGAGCCTCGCTTGTCCTCAACGTGGACGACGTGAAGTTCGGTGCCGTCCCGGTGGCGCTTGGAACGTCCAAACAGCCCGACAGCGATCTCCGACTCATCCCTAGGCTCATCGGTGCCGACATAGGTAAGGACGTCGCTGTGGTGCCCCGTGACGACCCATCCCTCGGCATCCTTGAGGTCGATCACCCCGAAGTCTCCTGCCGAAGATCCGGCATGCACCGGGCCGAACTCCTTCAGGATCTCGGTGGCCTGTTCAGCCAGCTCTCCATCCGGGGCGGTCAGCACGACACAAGTGCCATGCTCGAACAGCACCCACGACTTGTGAGGGTCGGCAAGAAGCCGCTGCCAGACGTCTATCAGCATCTCGGTGTTCACGGTGGTCATCATGCCGCAGAGCACCGACACAGGGTGACGGTCGGCCGACGGCTACGGCGAATACGCGACTCCTGAACACGCGGGCCTACCAGTCCCAAGGCCGGGGCCCCACCGCTCGGCGACGGGACCCCTTCCCGCGCACCGGGGAGGAGACCCCGTCCGGGGTGATCTGTGCTCGATGAAGTGACCCCGCGGGCCGCTGGAGTGGTTGAGCCGATCATGCGTAGCGCGATGATGACGGCCCTCGTGAAGTGCAAGGCCAAGAAGGCCGGAAGGATGCGGGTCTACGTTCACAACGGCAAGCTCGACGGCCGCACCGGCCGGGTGGCCAGTAGGTACATCGACTGACACAGGCCGCGGATGGTGCAGAGTGAGGTCAGGCGCCAAGGGGGCCCGCTTGCGGGCCTCGGTGTGCTCCCGGATCGCGGCAGCGACGTCCAGCAGCGCGTACGCGACGGCCGCCAGGCCCTCCCCGATCGCGTCGGTCTGATTCTCCTCGCGCTCCCGCTCGGCCGCCCGGCTTTCCGCGTAGTCGCCTCACACGCCCTGGCTCGGCATCCTCGCCCCTCCCTCCAGGCCGCCGGTCCGTCCAGCGGGCTCCTGCACCCCCTCGGGGGCGGGGGTGAAGCGCCCACCCCGCGACACCGTCGAGTCCGCGCCAGGTCTGGACCCCGGATAGGCTCCCCATGTCCGGCGTTCGGGTTCTCAGCGAGCGCTCATGCGGCCCAGCGTGCGGTACCAGTCGTCAGCGGGCCCATCCACGATCACGCCGTCCCGTTCCGCCCAGGCGTGTTCTTCTGTGTCCCTTTCGCGAGCCCCTGGTCGGCTCGACCGCACGTAGATCCACTCCCCGAGCCCCTGGTCGGAGAGGTACTCACTCAAGAGCCGGGTCGCCTCGCCGCAGGAACCGCGCGGAAGTCCGCCTCGTACACCTCCAGCTCGCCGCGTGCCTTCGCTTCCTCCAGCGCACACCTCACCCGGGAGGCGGCCGCGCGGACCGTCGCTATGTCCATGGCGCCATGGTGGGACCGGCTCTGTCGCGGTGCATCCCGACCGGTTCTCCGTCACAGTTATGCCGATATCTGCGACGCCGACGGCTCCGAACTGGTCATCGAGGGCTACCAGGGCGGGCGGGGTTCACGGTTCTTCCGCTTGTTCTCGCCGTCCATGGACGATCCACACGTGCTGCACCGGCTGATCGAACTTCATGTTCTGGGTCCATGCGCCCTCGTACTCGACTCGATGGAAGCCGCCGCTGTGATAGCCGTTGCTGGAGATGGCCACCGGGTCGAGTGCGGCTGCCGCGATGAGCGCGGTCAGGAACGTGCTGCCGTCCGTCGGGAGCCGGACCGCTCACGACGCGCCCGTCGCACGAGGTCGGCGGCTGCTTGCGGCCAGGAACCGTGGTCGAAGGTGAACCCGGCGCTGCTCAGCCGCCCGGGCACCACCCGCCGGCTCTTCAGGAGGAGTTCGGTGTCGGAACGGAGAACAAAGGCACCGATCTCGGCCATCCACCGCGTTGCGGGCAGTCCGACCGGCATGCCCCAGGCGCCGCGCAGCGCACGCGCGAACTCCCGCTGCGGCAGCGGACCAGGAGCCGCGAGATTGACCGCCCCAGTGATGTCGTCCCGGCCGATCAGGAACTCCACGGCGCGTACGAAGTCACGGTCGTGGATCCAGGACACGTACTGGGCACCGCCCGCGACCGGGCCGCCGAGGCCTAGCCGCGCCAGCCACAGCATGTAGTCGAAGACGCCGCCACGGTCAGGGCTCATCACCATCGCCGACCGCAGGGCCACCTTGCGCGTCTGCGGCGTCGCGGCCCGCTCCTGCTCCCGCTCCCAGTTCTGCGCGATCTCCACGCTGTAGGCCCAGTAGCCGGGGACACTGGGCTCATCGCCGCCGATCACCCCGGTGGCCTCGTTGTTCGGCGCGTCGAAGCGGTGGGCGTAGATGGTGGCGGTGCTCATCTGGAGCCAGACCCGGGGCGGCTTGTGGGCGGCGGCGATCGCCTCGCCCACGACCCGTGCGGAGTCCACGCGCGAGTCCATCATGGCGCGGAGGTTCTCGTCGGTGTAGCGGCAGCTGACGCTGCGGCCCGCGAGATTGATCACGACGTCACTGCCATCGATCACCTCCGCCCAGCGGCCGAGCGTCCGGCCGTCCCAGTGGATCTCGCCGTCCCGCACCGGGCGTCTGGTCAGGACCACGACCTCGTGGCCCGCAGCGGTCAGCGCCCGGCGCAGCACGCCGCCTACCTGGCCGGTCCCTCCCGGCAGCACGATCTTCACTGGTCTCTCCTCGGACGCCGTACGTTGCACAGCGAGCGTACGACCTGCCCGTACGGGACAGAGCGCGGCATGGCCGTCGGCCGACCGGGCGGGCGGAGCGGCATCACGGTACCTCGCGTACCGCGGAGTGCGGCGGGTCCGGGCGCGCCTGCCGGGTCGCTTCCATGTGTCGCTGCGCTGGGTGGCCAGCTGTCGCCAGCGGGCCTGTACGGTCAGCGGGTCAGCGAGGCAGCGGTCCGCTGACAGGAGATGGGTCCGCTCCCACCTCGCTCGGCACCTAGCCCGTGAACTCCGGCCGCTCGTACGGCGTCCACCACGTGGTCAGCCCCCACACTCCGATGCCGAGCGCGGCCACGGCGACGAGCGCCGCGGCCCACGGCCGGCCCAGCAGGCGCAGGGTCAGCGACCAGGCGACGACCGGTACGAGCGCGCCGCCGAGCGCGATGAGCGGAAGGTCGACGTACAGCACACTGAGGTCCCGGTGGATCTCTTCGAATCCACCGGTGACGCTGACGCGGGCGTGCGGCGCCCAGGCCAGCACGGCTGTCGAGGCGCCGCCCGCACCTGCGATCAGAAGTCCGGCGCATCCACGGGTCTGGTGATCCACATCGTCCATACCCGCCTCGACGCGCCGGAGCCCACCGCAGTTCCTGCCGCGATTTTTCTGGTCGCGTATCTCCAGGGGCAGGACGGAGCGGCGGATCACCCTAGGCGACGAGTTTTCGCAGCGACCAGCGGGTGAAAGGGCTGACCAAGCTTGGTGGGGCGGGTGGTGGCCGTATCGACGACGAAGTCCTCGTCATCACGACTGAGCAGGCGGAGGACGGCCGCCCGCCCAGCGAGCGGCCAGGCAGGCCAGGCCGAAGGGCCAGCACGTGGCGCAGCCGGGGCACATCGACGTTCCCGCAGCTCAACGCGTCGTACACGCCACCGTGGCCCCGACAGTGCCCGGCCACTGACGACACGTCAACGGGCGCGGGCACCAGGCCATCCGCGCATAGCAGTGCGTCCGTAAACTCGAACAGGTCGTCTCCGCACGCGCTCACCACCCCACCTACAGCTGGAGGCTCCGGGCAGGCCGCCCTACGACCAGGCAGTGAGCTGGACCTCGCTCACCTACGCAGTGGAACACGCCGAGGAGCCCGGCACCAGGCTGTTGGTCACCACCAACCCGCAGGACGGCCAGGGGCGGGGCATTCCCCGGCGGGGCGAGGTAGGGACCGACGACATGGCGGCCTGGTCGATGAAGAACGGGTCCGTGAAGAGCCTTAAATGTCCCGGTCGGGTGGGGTCATTCAGGCGTGCTCGGGCCGAAGAGGGACTCGATGTGTGCCTGTAGGTCCCGGAGGAGGTCTGTCGGGGCCTGGGACGTCCCTGCCGGTTCACTGGAGGCAGGGCGTTGGGTGTCAGTCAGACGCGGGACCCGAAGTACGACCGTCCCGTCGGCCCGCCGTTCAATCGTGTACGCGGAACTCTGTTCCGGGTCTGTCGGGCCGGCTCGTCGGCCGCTGCGTGCCTGTCGGGTCTGCAGCCATGCGGCGAGGGTCTGGAGCGTGGCGGTGGTGAGTGTGAGTATCGCGATGATGGTGCCGAGCTCGCCATGCGTGTCTGTGGTGGCCGGGGGCGGTTGCTTCCGGATGGCCCCTTCGGGGAGGTTCTCGCTCAGTTCGTGGAATTCGATGAGCCGAAGTCCCTCGACGATCAGGGAGGGTTGGTGTTGCGTGTCGGACATGCGGCTGCTCCTCGTTGGTGGGGCGCATCCGGTTCACGATGGTCACACCCAACTGAGCAGGAGGGGGGCCGACTGCCCGACGCGGGGTGGATAGCCGTGGGTGTTCCAACAACTGTCCAGCTGATTCAGCGTCCAGTCGAGGTCGAATCCGAATGCACGGAACACGTCGGCAGTCTGCTCGCGGAGCGGGTGCAGTCCGGTGGCAAGGCCCAGCAGGGCCAGGCAGTTCAGCAGCCGGACCGAGCCGAGCAGGGGCAACATGCCGTCCTCCCGCATCACTTCGGCGCTCCGGTCGGCTGCTGTGTGGTCACGTGCCGTCCACAGAGCAGTGTCGCGGTACAGGCTGTCGGCTTCCTGGTCGGCCTGGTCCATGATGTGGTCGAAGGGGATCTTCAGTTCGGGCGAGGCCGTCACCAGAGCGTCAGCGACGGCGTGCAGTGGCGCGGCCGTGAGCGCGCCGCGTTCCCAGTAGTGCTCCAGCATCTTCTCTCGTAACCTCACATCGCTTTCCTCGATCATGGTGAAGGAGAGGAGGCGGTCTCCGTCTGTGACGAAGGCGCCTCGCCCCAGGGAGCCCTCCGGGCTCATCGTCTGGGCCGCCAGTACCTCTAGCCGGGCCTTGCGAACGCCGGGCCGGGTCCCGGGCTGCAGGTCCGACGCTGGGGCGGTGAACAGGTGTTGTCCTTGCCAGGAGACATCCATGCCCGCGCCCCCGCCATGGGTATACGTCTCCACCGGAACATGGCTCACGGTGAGGTAGGGGCGCCGATTCAGCGTCCGTACGAGAATCTGGTGCTGAGCCAACGAGAATTTCTCGCCGAGCAGTTCCCGAAGTCGGCCTTCGTGCAGGGAACTGAGCACCTCGGCGACAACGGTCGCAGTGAGATCTGAGGCGCCATCAGCAAGAATGCCGGGAGTCCCGTTCCGCTCGCCGGTCTCGCCGTAGCTGATCAGATGGTCTTCGAACGCCCTGATGTCACCTGCCGTTATTCGCTCGAAGTCGATGAGGCGTTGCTGCAGGCGGAGGGCGATGCGGCGTGCGCTGACCAGAGGATCTGCGTGGTCGGGGGAGAGGAGTAGCGTGACCAGCTCAGGGTCGTCGTAGAAGTAGGCGCGCAGGTATGTGAGTGCCAGGTCCGTCTCGGTGGCGAGCCGGGAGTCCTGCTTGCACAGGTGCCACCACAGGCTCTTGATGGCCAGATAGCCGGGAAGGTAGCCCTGCCCAGCGGCGCTCAACGGAGAAGCGAGCAGGCTTGCTTTCGCTGCCAGCCCGTCCGGACTGAGTCTGGCGTCATGCAGGACCGAGGCAGCAGCTGCCATGGAGGCGAACGGTTCGACCACCGTGTCGTTCGTTGCCAGTATCCTGCGGTCGCTGAAGTGGAAGGCCAGGTTCCAGGTGAGCGAGCTGGCTGCTCGACTCTGGAGTCTGGATACCGCGTCGTGCTCGGCGAACAGTGCCAGGCCCTCGGCAAGCGGCCTCAACAGGCGTACGGCAATGTGGAACCGGACCATGGCGTCCAGCACCGCCCACTCGGCCTCACTCAGCTCGGCGGGTGGCAAGGGCGGCACCCGCCGACCCAGACCACCGAACTCCTCGGCCAACTCCGCGAACGACCGCGCCATCACGTCGAGTTCTGCGGATTCCGCTGCCGACTCGGACACCACCCGGCGTAGCAGGCACACCTGAGCGTTGCCGTCGGCGCGGACGGCCAGGGCGACGAGCGCGTTTCCCACCGCCGAATGGAAGCACCAGTGGTGGGTCCACTCATGGATGTAGGCAGACACGTTTCGTGCTCCACCAGCCGTCAGTCCTAACCACGGACGAGGGTCGTCCTCGTCCTCCGTGGTGATGGCCGCGGCGTTGGTGATCAGGTCTGTCCAGGCCCGGCCGTCCAGAGAGCAGTGCCTACCCGATTCCACCGAACGAGTGTCCCACCGATGTCGACGGCAATCCATCGCTCCACCAGGGTTTGCAGGACTTCGCCCTCCACACCGAGTCGGTGCGGCGTTTGCAGTCCGCCGAGGCGACCCAGGAGGGAAGGCGGACCGAGCCGGCACCGACGCGCGCGTCCGCGGGAGCCGACCCGGTGAGGCAGTTTCTTCGGGCCGGTCGACTGCACCGCGCTTAAGGGTCTACCAAGCAGAGGGCAAGGCCGTGGCAAAAGAGGAAACTGATCCGGCTGATACGCGGCGAACCGAACCAGGGGGTCAGGCCGGTACAAGACCCGCAGAGTTCCCGAACCGTGTCCTCCTCAACATCCGACGATGTTCCTGGCCGATAAGGGAACAACGACAGCGACAGGCATTCCGCTCGAAGAGGATAGTCTCGAAGAGCGATTCGTAGTCATGAGCCACGTCGACGCGCGACATGCTGATCTCCGAACCTGAGACCCGAAGGTAATGTCCGGGCAGCGCAGCACATTCGTAACGTTGATTCTCGTCACGGCAGAGCGTCGCGTCTCCGCTGAATCCTGGGTCGAACAGGCCTCCGCCGGACACACGGACACCGGAGTACCACCGGCGCAAATACCGCCCCGGCCAACCGGCGTCGCAGCCAGTGCCGCATGGTCGCCACACCATGCGGCACTGCTCGACGCAGTCGACGAACTGCACGATACGGCCCAGCTCTCACAACCCACCGGGGACGTCCTGCGCGTTCACTACAGGACGGTTTGCCACTCGTCGCGGTCTGTCGCCGGGCTCACTGCACCACGACGCGGTCCCCGGTCGAAGTCGAGGGTCCGCTTGTGGTGTTGCCGTAGTAGCGCCAGCGCCACGTGCCCGACGTTCCGGCCGTCACCGTCGTCTTGAGCACACCCGAGCCGTCCGCGTACACCTTCTTCACCGTGGTGTAGGACGTGGCGCCCACGGGCTTGAACTGCAGGCTCACCTTCCGGCCGCCGTACGAGGCGTACTTGCGGGTCTCCCAGTTCGCCCGCGTGACCTTGCCCGTCACGGTGATGGTCTTCCCCTTGGTCACCGGTTCGGGGGACGCGTTGACCTTCAGGCGGGTGTTCCGCTTGACGTAGACCGTGAGGTCCTCGTCGTCGGCGTCGTGGCCGTCGCCCACGAAATACACACGGGCCGCGGTCTTCCAGGCGCCGGCGTCCTTGTTCCGCATGCTGTACTCACTCGGGTCGAGGTACAGCGTCTCGTTGAAGTCGCAGACACCCCTGCTCACGGTGATGCAGTCGCTGGTCTCGATGGCGTGCCACAGTTCGTCGCCCGAGCCGAGCTTCCCGCGGTACGGGAACACCATCGGACCTTCCCACCTCAGGGTGGTCGACATACGGAAGGACGCGGGCACCGCGACCTCCTTCGATATCCCGACCACGATCGGCTTGCCGCCGTTCACCTTGACCCGAGTGAACGCGACCCCGTTCTCAGCGGCCCCGGCCGGCACCGTCGCGACCGCCGTGAGCACTGCGGCCGCCCCACCGGCCACCGCGACTCTCCACGCCTTCTTCCCCACCTGATCCTCGATCTCTCCTACGGCATACGCACATGCGCACTGTCAGATGCCGGAGGGTGCACCCTCCGGCATCTGAGCAGACAGATGAGATCCACCTGGAGTTGTATGCACGTAGATCACGGTTCGGAAACCCGTTGACGCTCCGCCCGCGTTCCGGCGAGCAAGTCTCTCTCTGACCGCGCAGGTCGCGCGGGCCAGCAACCCGGGCGGCGCAACCGCGATATGGGCGCGCGACCGGCTGGACGGGCTGTGGTGTGACGGGGACTTCGCCGATTGGTACCCGCGGGATGGGCGTCCGGGTCTCGCGCCTGCTCACGTCCTGACGGCCATCACCGTCAGCATCGAGCGCCTCAGCGGACTGCCGCCAACCGAGGAAGCCCCCACCCCCCCGCTGACCGACTGCCTCCCAGAACTACCCTGACCAGCGCGAAACACCCCGGTCGAAGTCCTGGCGAACCCTGGGCAGCTGACCTCGACGGCCCCAAGATTGCCGACAGAGTCAAGCTCAGCTCTTCTCCAGCACAGCGCGGGCGTTGGAGAGGTATGCGTCCATGTCCTTCCGTACCTGGCCGTAGCGGTCTTTGTGACGCTTGAGGTCGGCCTCCTCATGCCGTTTCAGGACGTGCCACCAGATACCGATCGTGTTGTGTTCGAACTTGCACTCCACGTCCGCAATCGCCGTTGAGGTCGCCAACGCGCCCTGCTTCATGTCCTTGGACTGCTTGTCCCGCCAGTACTTTCCGGCGGCGCCCGGCGACTCGTACGCTTTTTGCCCCTTGTCCGTCATGCAGACCGACCAGGAGGCGAAGGCCTCCTTCAGCTCCGGGTCCTTCTCCGCCTGCTCCGCTACCGTCATCTTCCGGGTGTCGATATACGACAGGAAGTCGCGCAGGTGGTAGGGGCCGGTTCCGGAGACACCCTTGGTGAGGCGGCTGGAGTCGGAGCTTTCCGGGCGGCAGGAGTATTCGGCGTCGTCTTCGGCCGGAGTCAGCGGGCGGCCCGTGTTCTTGGCCTTCTCCTCGCGCAGGTACCTCTCCATGCTCTTACGGCTGGCGTCGGGGTCGTAGCCGTATCCCCAGCGTTTCGCGTATCCCGGATCGGTGGGGTGGAAGCGGCTGCTGAAGCTCATACCCGTCGCCACAGCAGGTGCGGGGTCATCGCCGATCGGCTCGGCGGGGGCGGGGTGCAGGGGGAAGTCGTCGAAGCCTCTACGGCGCATGCACTCTTGCGTCAACCTGGCCTTGGCCTCGTCGACTTGCCCCCAGGGCTCCAGCTCGGCGGGCGACCACTTCGGATCGTCCAGTGGCAGGGCGGGTAGCCGCTCCGCGTCCGTGTGGCTGTCCACTATCGGTATGCCGTCCGCTCCGACCGGCGGCGGTGCCGGGGCCGAAGAGGCTGATGCCGGGGGAGAAGGCGGCCTGCCTGCCTGACCGTTGCCGCATCCGGACACCACCACCAACGCCAACACCGCCGCTGCCGCCGCCGCTAGTTTGCGCGCCATCACGTTCCTCTCCCCGGACATCCGTTGCGTGGGTACAGAGCGAACCACAGCTTGATCTCCCCGGGGTGCCCGACCGCCCGGCGCCGGTCCGAATCGGTCCCTCCGAACGACGGGTACTCATAAGCCCCCACCCGTTCCGGCGCTCGGAACGGCACCGGGACGGCCCGGAGTTCCACATGTTGGCCAGAGTGATCAACATGTGGAAGCCCCGGACGCTGTGATCAACATGGGGGAGCAGCCCAACACCGTCTTCGAGGCGATCACTGGCATCCCCGCCCCGCGGGAGGAAGCCGCCACCGCCGAGCCAATGAACATGGAGAACGCGGGAGCCGCGTGCGACTTCTCCCCGAACGGGCCGATGGTCGGCGTCGAATCGCCGCCGGTGGTGTGGGCCTTCCGGCCGGGCAGGCCGGGCAGCCCGCCGAGCTGGTCCCGGACTCGGGCATCCGGATCGGCCTGCCCATCGCCACGATGCTCTGGAAGGCGTGCGAACGCTGCCGTCGGCTCATCAAGGCCAACAACTGGGCGGACCTGGCCCGCGAGTGCGGCTACCCGGAAGACTGGCCTATCGGATATCGGGTCCGCCGGATGCTCCGCCGCTGGTCCTGTTGCACGCGCTGGGTGAAGATGCCACTGACTGGGAGGCGGTTGTGCCCGCCCTCGCCCGGAGTCGGCGGGTGTATGCCCTCGATCTTCGCGGTCACGGCCGAAGCGACTGGCCGGGGGACTACTCGCTCGAACTCATGCAGGCTGATGTGCTCCAGGTCCTGGACGCACTGGGACTTGGCCCAGTGGATCTGATTGGGCACTCCATGGGCGGGATCGTGGCCTACCTGCTCGCGGAGGACCATCCGCAGCGGGTGAGCAGGCTCATCCTGGAGGACGTTCCAATCCCGCGTCCCCGGGAGCAGACCACCCTGACCAGGCCGGGCGGCGTCCTGACCTTTGACTGGGAGATGGTGCTGGCCGTCAGGCGGCAGATCGATGTGCCTGACCCCAGGTGGCTGGAGCGACTCAGCCAGATCACCGCCAAGACCCTCGTGCTCGCTGGTGGCCCACACAGCCATGTTCCCCAGGACGGCGTCGCCGAGCTGGCCCGCCGCATCCCCGGCGGGCGAGGCGTCACCATCCCGGTTGGACATCTGATCCACCGGGCAGCGCCGGAGCTGTTCACCGAGGCGGTTTCGGCGTTCCTGTAAGAGAACTTCCGTCCCACCCGCCAACCATGAGTCGCGGTCCAGGCCGTGGCGTGTGGACGGTCGCCGCGTCAACGTCCTCTGGGCACTCCTACGCGACGGACGGACCTACGAGGCCGTGCCTCCCACCGCTCACGCGGCTTGACAAACAGCATTAGGAATCACTGTACGCCGGCCTCGGGTGACACGACGATGCGGCGAAGCCAGCGGGTGCGGGCGTCCCGGGCGTCCCGGCTGAGCGCCGCCCGTGGTGCGAAGGTGTCGAAGCCGTGAAATGCCCCGGGCCATACGTGTAGTTCGGCTTGGCCGCCGGCCTGCCAGATGGCGTTCGCGTACGCCACACCCGCGTCCCGGAACATCTCGGCCGACCCGACATCGACGTATGTCGCAGGGAGTGCGGACAGGTTCGTAGCGCGGGCGGGGGCCGCGTAGGACGGCAGGTCCGCGGCGCCGTGGCGGTCGCCGAGGTAGGCCTGCCAGACGGTCGCGAGCGAGGCGCGGTCCAAGGTGTCGACGCCGTCCATCTGATGGCTGGAGATGGTGGTGTCGCGGTCGTCCAGCATCGGGGACATGAGCAGTTGCCCGATCGGTGTGGGCCCGCCTCGGTCACGGGTGAGGAGGCTGAGTGCCGCGGCGAGTCCACCGCCGGCGCTCTTTCCCCCGATGACGACGCGGTGCGCGTCGATGCCCAGGTCGGTCGCGTGTTCGGCCACCCAGACCAGTCCGGTGTGGCAGCCCTCCACCGCTGTGGGGTAGCGCGCCTGCGGCGCCAACGGGTACTCGACGGAGATCACGGCCAACCCGAGGGGGAGAGCCCAGTCGTGCAGCAGGCGTGGAAGCACGGACCACGCGTTGCCCATGATCATGCCGCCGCCGTGCAGGTAGTAAAGGAGGGGGAGCGATCCCGTGATGCCGGCGGGCCGTGCGCTCACGAGCGTGAGGCCTTGGCCGTCCGCCGCTCCCGGCACCCGCAGATCCTCGACCTCGAAGAGGCCGTCGGCCCGGAGTTCCTCAAGCGTCGGCCTGGGCCGGGCCGCGGCGTCCCGCTCCTGCCGGGCCGCGAGATTGGCCAGGGTCAGCGGCTCCCTCGCCCCGTTTCCCCGGGCCGCGAGGGCCGCACCCAGCTCGGGGTCGAAAGGAACCGCATCCCAGGTCTTCGCGTCGGGGCCGGGCTCCGACGGCAGGTCACGCGGGCTCATGACAGGCTGTCCCTTCCTGCGCGCGAGCGTGGCGGGAGCCGGAACGCGTAGGCGCGGTGGGCAGCGCATCCCTGACAGACGGCGGCGAACCGGGAGAGCCGGTGATCACCTTCATCGGACAGGATGTTGCGCCAGAAGCAGCGGAACTCCCCACACGCGCAATGCCGTTGGCTTACGTCGACGAACGCGGCGGTGTTGGAGTCGTGCCCCTCCTCGGCGGGTATCCGGGTGGGCGCGTCGGGGATGTCGAAGGGACCGAAGGCAGCGAACGGGTTGCCGCCCGCGGGATCGGGAAGCCCGTGTTGTCTGCGCTTCCACGCCACATCCTGCCCGGGGTCGTAGCCTCGCCCGGCGCACTCCACGCAGTTGCCTGGACCCGCGTTGTTCCCGGCACACCAGCATCGCCCATAGCCACCGCTGCCACCGGTGTAGGGCCTGCCTTCACACAGCAGACACACCCCCCAGCCCTGGCAGTCCTCGCACACCACCCCATCGATGTCGATCGTGCTGGGCGTGAACAGCGGCTGAGCCAGCCGCTGTTCGGTGAACACGACCGGCGTCCAACCGGTGAAAGTCAGAATTCCGGGCCCCGCGCCCTCGTAGACCTTGACCTCGAAGTCCTCACGTCGGACCGTCGCCCAACTCTCCCCGGGGCGGCCGCGATCTCGCCGTCGCACGGTCCAGCCGGCCTCGGTGAAGGCGTCCATGGCGTTGGCGAAATCGGGGGAGGACGGTCGATCGTCGCCACCGACACCGATGAGGAACAGGTGACGGTGACCGACCGGCGCCGGGGCGGCAAGCCGTACCGGGTCGCTCCACCCGCGGACCACGACAGGCCGGCGGTCCGGGTACAGGGCGGTGGCGACCCCCAGCAGCTGTCCCTTCAGCCACACCGCACTTGCCGAATCCGGGACTTCGGGTGTGTGCGGGTGCTCCTGTGGAGCGGCCGGATCCGTCATGCGGGTACCTTCCCTCAAGGAGTCGAACACACTAGTAGGTCTCCGTGAGGTCTGCGGGGCTCTCACGTGTCTGGCCAGGTGGGGGGCTGGTAGGGGACGGTGGCAGGTGGTGCAGGTAGTCGATGGGTGTGTCGTCGGGCAGGTTGGAGAGCCGGTAGTCAGTGGGAGCCGCGGCGGCGGGTCACTCGGCGAGCAGCCATAGATCGGGCAGTCTGCCGTCCCACCAGACCTGTTCGGCGGAGGCGGCCGCTTTGAGGGGGGCGCTCGAGGGCCTTGCCGGCCGGGCGGACCCGCACGGCGGCGAAGCGGGACCGCATCGGCCCGCGTTGCGCGGTCGGTCAGTGCCCCCCCGGAATCGGGCGTTGGTCCCGTAAGCGGCATCGGCCGCGATCACCTGCGGGGTCAGTCCCCAGGTGGTGAGCTCGTCAAGGATGTCCAGGGCGAGCAGTCGCTTCTCCCGATGCCCGACATCGGCGGGGACGTGCGTACTGGCCCGTCGCTCGGTGTCATCCGCCCACTCGGTGGGCAGGAACAGCCGCCACTGCAGCGGGCAGGATGCCGTGGCGGTGAACGCGTGGACGCTCACCGCGACCTGGCAGTTCGCACGTTTGCTAAGCGCGCCGCAGTACTGCGGCGCCACCCCGACCGCCGTCCGGCCGTCCTTGGGCACCGACACGCCATCGATCGCCCACGCGTCGGGGGCGAGAGATCTCGCCACGCGCGCGGCGATGCGACGCCGGACCGGCAGCGGATCCCACGGAGACTGGTTCACGAATTGCTGGAGGTTCTGCTCGTTTCCATCAAGTCTGCCCGCAGACCCTGAGGTTGCCCTACGTCCACGGATCCCACGTGCCCCTGAACGTGCCGAACGTGAAGACCTAACGGAGTCCGACTCGGGGATTGACAGATACGGCGAACTGGCGACCCACTCTGAGGCCCTCGACCGGCTCAGGCAGGACCTGCGCATGGACGGCCGGCACGACGCGGCCCAACTCGAGCAGTTCCTGCCCCACCTCGGTGAGGGGGCCACTGCCATGCTCTTCCGCTGCACCGCCTGTGGCACCCGCCTCTCCTACGCCCGTTTCCTCGGCCAACAGGGGCGTCCAGGTTCTGTGGTTGTTCGAACGCCTGCCGGAGCTACCGATGGCCAAAGAAGTGGGGCCGCCCATAGAGCGAAAAGGCCGGCCCGGCCTGGTACGAGCCTCGGCGAGGTCAGCGGATGGCGCCCAGCGTACGATCGGCAGTCGTGCCGTCGAGTAGGAGAGTGGTCTCCTCAATGCGCAGGAAGCGGCCATCAGGGGCGTACTCACCGAAGAGGTAGACCTCGGAGCGGGCGGTGGTTCCGTCGCGTTTTCGGAGGGTGACGGTGTGCCGGTCCGCGTAGAGGTGTCCGTGACGGAGTTCCTCATGGACCTCGATGCTGCCGCTGGTGATGAGCTGCTTCAGACAGGCGATGTGCTCCGTGAACTGTGCGCGGTTGGTCCACACCCCATCGGTACGCTGCCGATAATCAGGGGCGAAGTGCCGCTCGACTGCCTCTTCCAGGGCAAGCCCCGTGGTGAAGAGCAGGTCGGTGAGTGTGGCGTTGATGTTCGTAGGGTCCACGATGGTCTTTCCTCGGCATGCGGTCGGTGGACGGGAGCGGGCCTTCCTCATGTAACGAGAAGGCCCGGCCCTGATTTTCAGCGACGTTCGACCACTCCGCGCGGAAGGAGCAGGGCGGGCAGCGCGGTACAGGCGGTGAGGGCCATCAGCCACCAGAAGCTCGGCGCGAACTGCCCAGCTGCTGTCTGGTGGGTGTCGGTCTGGGCGGTGAGGACGGTGGCGACGACTACCGAGCCGAAGGCGCCACCGAGCTGGGTGGCGATGCGGCTGGTGGTGCTGGCATGCGCGATGTCCGTGCGCTCGATGTGGTGGTAGCAGGCGCCCATGGTCAGGATGGTCACCGCGCCGACGCCTGCGCCCCGCAGGACGAGCCCGGCCCCCAGCAGCCAGCCGTTGCCCGTGCCGGGGGCGGCCGCGAACGGCACGGTGCCGGCGACGGCCAGGGCGAGGGCGGCCAGGACTGTGCCACGGGTGCCGATGTGTGCGGTGACCCGGTTGGCCACCGAGCGGGCGGCGAAGGCTCCGATGCCCTGCAGCGCGAGGACAAGACCCGCTTGGAGCGGCGTGTAGCCCCAGGCCCGCTGGTAGTACAGCGGCAGCAGGAGCAGTGCCCCGTAGAAGGCAAGGCTGGTCAGCAACAGCGCGGACCAGGCGCCCAGGAAGTGGGCACGAGCGAAGAGCCGTATATCGACCAGCGGCGTGGCAGCTCCCAGTGCTCGCACCGCGAAACCGCCGATGAGTACGACCCCGGCACCGATCGCCACAGGAGTAGTCCAGCTGCGGCCGGTTCCGTCACCGAGCTGGGACAGACCGAAGACGAACAAGGCCAGTCCCGGTGAGAGCAGCAGCAGCCCTGGAACGTCGAGCGCCCGGTCGTGATCGGTCGGGGAGGCGGGCAGGCGGCGGGCGGCGAGGGTGATGCCGGCCAGGCAGATCGGCACGTTGATGAAGAAGATCCAGCGCCAGCCCGCCGAGTCCAGGAGCAGACCGCCGAGAATCGGGCCGAGGATCGGGGCCAGGACAGCGGGCAGGCCGACCGCACCCATGGCCCGAGCGGCTTGCCGCTTGCCCGCGCTCTGCACAAGCAGGGTCTGCAGGATGGGCATGGACAGACCGCCGCCGATGCCCTGCACGATGCGGAAGACGATCAGGCTGGTGATGTTCCACGCCAGACCGCAGGCTATCGAACCGATCAGGAACAGGGTCAGTGCCGTCAGCCAGATGCGCTTGCCGCCGTAGCGGTGGGTGGCCCAGCCGCTGACCGGGATGGCCACGGCCGAGGCCAGGGCGTAGCCGGTGGCTACCCACTGCACCGTAGAGACCGGGGCGTCGAAGGCCTTCGACAGGTCATCGAGGGCGACGTTGACGACGGTGGTGTCCAGGAGCGGCAGGACCGCCCCGAACAGCAGTACCACCACCATGCTCCGAGTGTGGGCATCCAGCCGGTCCGACGTCACGGCAGGAAGTCCGCGTACGTCAGTCACGGCCCGGCACACCCCCGGCCACCGGGGTGAAGTCCAGATCCAGGGAGAGAGGCCCGCGTGTGTACAGGCCGCTCTCCTGGTAGGTGTAACCGGCCGAGTAGCGTGCGTCCTGCAGCAAGGGGAGGAGCATCGCGGCGACCGTCTCGATCTCCGCGCGGGCGAACGCGGCGCCGACACACTGGTGTAGGCCGGTGCCGAAGGCCAGGTGCTGGGCGGCGGCGGTGAACGAGCGGGCTGTTCCCAGGTCGGCGCGGTGGATGTCGAAGGTGTCGGGGTCGGTGAACGCCTCCGGGTCACGGTTGGCCGCACCGATCATGCAGAACACCGTCGACCCGGCCGGGACGACGGTCCCGGAGAACTCCGTGTCCTGCTTCACCTGACGGGGAATGAGGTGGACCGGCGGTGTGAAGCGCAGCGTCTCGGCGATCGCCGCGGGCAGCAGCTCGGGGTCCTTGCGGACCTGGGCCATCGTCTCGGGCCGGTCGATGAGGTGGTGGAAGAGCATCGCGAGGGTCTTGTCGGCCGGTTCGGTCGCGGCTGCCAGGATGTTGATGATCAGTGCGGTGACGTCCCGTGTGCTCATGGCGATGCCGTCGAACTCCGCTGTGCGCAGCCGGGAGATGAGATCGTCCCCGGGCTCCGTGCGGCGCTGCTCGATGATGGGCACCAGGTACGCCTCCAGCTGCTCGGCGCACTGAAGGCAGTGCCGACGGCGCTCGTCGGTGAGGGTGATGCTGGTGATGAACTCTGCGACCCCGTGGTGCCAGGCGGCGACTTGCCGCCAGTCGTTCTTGTCCAGGCCGAGCACGTCGAGCGTCACGTAGACGGCGAACGGCTTGCCGAAGTCGTTGACCAGGTCGACCTGACCCCGCCCGAGGAAGGGCGCTATGAGTTCCTCGGCATTCGCGTGGATTGCCCGGACCTGGTCCTTGAGCGCGGCGCCGGTGAACCCACGCACCACGATCTTCCGCTTCGCGGTGTGCTCCGCCCCGGTCATCTGCGCCAGCACCGGTCCGCGCATCACCGGCTCGGCCCGCACCGTGAGCGTCTTGCTAGTGAACGCCTCGTGCTCGGTCAGGACCCGGCGCACATCCTGATAGCGGGAGAGGAAGTAGCTGTCGATGTCCGGCTCGTAGTGGACCGGGGTCTCTTGGCGGAGCATCGGGAAGTACGGGTAGGGGTTACGGGCGAAGTCCTCGGACAGGATGCTGAACTTCGGGGCAACAGTGGTCATGGAACGGCCTTTCTCGAAGGGGGTGTGCTTCAGGTCGCTTCGGTGAGAGCGAGATATCCCTGCGCGGGGTTGGCCAAGAGCGTGAAATCTCCCGCGAAGATCTTCTCTCCCAGCTCCCAGGGCTGGTGATAGGCGAGCAGGGATTCCTCGACGTCGAGTACGGCCGGGGTTTCCAAGAAGAAGGGAAGTTCCGCCATCACATAGGCGGCGGCATGTTCGGCCTGCTCGGCGGTAATGGGCTCGACTATTCCGTATACGGTCCGCAGGCGCCCCAGAATGGCCTTCTCCGCCATCTCCAGGCAGGCCGAACGGAACAACGCATTAGTCTGGAAGGCGGCTTCGCTCTCCGCCTTGCACTTCCGGTAGGTGGAATGGTTGGTGAACTCGGATATCGAAACGACTCTGGTGTCCGCCTCGGTCAGGCCCAGCGCGCTGGAGGCGTCCTCGACGGAGCGCCGGTTCCGCTTGACTGCACGCCTCGCCTTGTAGCGGGCCTTGCCCTCCGGCGTACCCATGGCCTCCAGTTGCAGTGCGGACTCGTCGCCGGCCAGTAGCACATCGAAGCTGTCGAAACTGGTGGCTGCCCAGCGGATGAGCCGGGTGACGTACTCGTCCGAGAACCGGCTGTTGAACGGGCTTATGCCGATGAGGACGTGTTTTCTGCGCACGTATATCTCCGCGCAGTTTCCCGTGGCTGGTGTAGCGGCGAACTCGCACGCGCGCACGGGGGCTGATGTGGCTGTCATCTTTTGTTCTCCCACTCTGGAAGTGCGCCTGTTTCAGGCAGCACTGATCCACCGGGCGAGATCCGGTCTCGTCCTTCAAATAAAGGTTTCAGGTATTACCTAGGAATTGTCTCGCTGCGTGAAGAGTCCGCACTCGACGAAATGTCGGAAGATTTTCACGAAGACGGCGACCTCTTCGGGCGGCCACTCCGAGAGGTGCTCCCCGATCAGCTGTGCGAGGCGGTCGCGCATCGTCCGCACTGCCTCCTGCCCCTTCGGGGTGAGCATCAGCAGTGTGCCTCGGCTGTCGCGAGGATCCGGGGCTCGGGTGAGGAGGCCGGCGTTCTGGAGTGCGGTCGCCCGGCGGCTGACCACCGAACGGTCCAGTCCCACGTCTCCCGCCAGCTCGGCGGCGGTGCACCGGCCGCGACGGGCCAACCCGCTTATCACCGGGTAGGAGACCTCGTCGACCCCCTCTGCGACGTCCCGCGTCAGTTCGCCGTAGACCTGCACTCGCATCTCGCGCCGCAGAAGCACGCCGAGTGCTTCCGCCACATCCGCACCGAAGGTGTCGTATTCCACGCGATCAACGTAGCGTGCACGGTGCACGCGTGTCCAGTGCACGCATCTCGCGCGTCGCATGTGCTCACCGTTCAGGGCGGCATATGGGGGCTATGGACGTACGGAAGCGATCGCATACGGGAGGGTGGTGCCTGAGTTGATGTCTGGTTCGTCGTTGCGGTTGAGGCAACCGAGAACCTCAGTTGTTCAGCGAGGGCGGCGCTTGGCGAGGCGGCGAACGAGCAGGGGGACGACGGTTCCTGCCAGGAGGGCGGCGAGCGGTACGGCGACGTTTACCCAGGGGGCTCGGAGGGGTTTGTAGGTGGCGGTGCCGTCTTTGATCTCGATGTAGCCGCGGGGGCGGGCGCCGGCTCCGCCCCTCCGCCCCCTCCTTCGCCGGTGTTGCCGGCTCCGGCTTCGGGGCCCGTGCCCACGGCGAATCCGAAGGCGATTTCGGCGACTGGAATGACGGTGATCCTGCCGCTGGTGACCGGTTCGCCGAAGACGGCTGTCACCGAGGCCCGGCTACCGAGCTGTTCGGCCAGACGTTCCATCAGTGCTGCGGTCGTGTCGGCCTGCGGGACTCTGGTCCGGTGTGCCTGAGCTGGTCATCGGATACCTCCGGGGTGGCGGGTACGGCGGTACCGAGGATATGGGGGTGCCTGGCATGGGCCGCGTGCGGATCGGTTGCGTAGCAGGGAGGCGAGCACACGACGGCCGCCTCGAACCAGCCTCTTCAGGGAAGGGCAGTTGCTGGGCTCCTACGCGGCAGAAGTCATGGTGATGCTGCTGCGCTTCATGTTCACCGAGTGGCGCTATCAGGGCGGGGTGTCTGGTTCGTCGTTGCGATTGAGGCGAGCGGACTGACCGGGGGACTCGTCGAGGGGTTACGGTCGTGGCTGGGTGGAACAGTCCTGGATCGGTCTCGATCAGGACGCCGCGGCGGACCAGGCGCTTGAGCTTGGTGTGGAAGTTGTTGACCTTGTTCGGCACGATCTCCGGGTCCATCGCCTCGCAGACGTGCCGTGCCCGCAACGGACCGTCGGCCTCGGCGAACACCGCCAGAATCTGCCGGTAGGCCACGTTGTCCGGCACGGTGGTGGTCGGCGCGGGCGTCGGCGGGGACGCCTCGTCGGGCAGTTCCAGGAGCGTCCTGCGTGTGATCTTGATGTATTCGGTGGCCTGGTCGAGCTCGCTCAGCAGCGCGGTCAGTTCCGCGATCTTCTCGTGAGTGGCCCCGCTTGCTCGGCGCTCTGCTGTTCGCGGGCTTCCAGGCGGGCCAGCAGCGCGCCGAGGGTGTGCCGCGGGACCTCGCTCATGCGCCGCGCCAGGAGGTGGGGGTGCCGGTGAACCGACGGGCCCGTCACATCGCTTATGGGCCCAGTACACCCGTGATTCGGCGGTGACGGGACGGTGCTCTGACCGTGTCGGTCCCGGCGGCGACCTCGTCCAGCAGGGCGGTGCCGGGGGCGTTGTCGTGGCCGGAGGTGGCCAGTGCCACCACCGCGGTCACCAGGCCCAACACATCAACGGCCGGGCCACGCTTGCGGCCTGGCACTCTTCGCCGCGTCTCGTCCTGTCGTGTCCTCGGGCACCCCGGCGGCCGCGTGCAGGCTCTGGGTATCCAGCACCACCAGGCCGGGATCGGCGAGGCGGCCCTTGCTTTCGCGGACCTGCCAGCGCAGCAGGTCGTGGATGACCTGGTCGGTGCCGTCGTCGCGTCACTTGGCGAAGTCGTAGTACACCGGGCCGCGCGGAGGCAGGTCGTGCGGCAGATAGCCCCACGCGCGGCCGGTCCTTCTCAGCGCAGTTGCTCGGCCAGTCCGACGATGATGCCCTCCGGGCCGCGGAGGTAGCAGAGCAGATAGCGGTCCTCGAACCGTGCGATCTCGCCGACGAGTTCGGCGCCGTGAGGGCGCAGGCGGGCCACGGTGTCCTCGATGTCGTCGACCGCGAACATGACGCGGTGCGTGCCCACAATGTTGTGCGGCCGGTTGCGTGGCCCGGCGCTGATCGCCGCCGGGCTGCGGTACTTCGCCAGCTCGAGCCGGCTGTGACCGTCCGGGGTCCGGACCATCGCGATGTCACAGCGGACGCCTTCGAGTCCGGTGCACTGGTCGGCGACGCGGCCCTTGACCTCCGCCCTGCCCTCCAGCTCCATACCGAGTTCCACGAAGAACGCGATGGCGGCATCCATGTCCTCGACGACGATGCCGACGTTGTCCATCCGCTGAATCGCCATGCTGCTTTCTCCTTCTTCCTCGTGCGGCCGGTGGTGGCCGCTGATGTCCCTGGGACGGAGCCGGTGGCACGTTCTCGACATTCGCAGGCCGCCGAACTCCGAAAAATCTGGATCGCGCCTCAGCACCGCTACAGCAGCCCCGCGAGCCAGGCGCCACCGCCGAGGGTGAGTGCGGCGCAGGTGGCCGCTCTCATGAAGACGATCAGCCGCAGCGTGCCGTCCCCGCTCTCGGCCGATCAGGTGACCAAGCCTCGGCGGGCTCTTGTACGTATGTCCCTCATCCTGGACTGCGTGCTGTTTCCTCTCAGCGCGACACGGTTGGGGTGGGAGCTTCGTTGCGACGGGCTTGCCCGTGCCCTTCACGAGCAGGGGCTCCGACCACGAACAGCCTCGGTCAGGTCATGGTGCTCGTTGCCTTCGATCGGCGGAGTGAGGGGGTTCGTTCACAGACGCCTTTCAGGGTGAGAACCCGCCCGCCGGGCCAGCACGACGCCGAAGCTCGGTACGGGTTCCACTCGTTCGAGCGTCAGGACTCCGCGAACCCGCGGGCTTCGGCATGGGACATCCTTGTCCACCCCGGCCACGGCGACATCCGAGCCCGTCCCTGCGACGTACGCCGCGCTGCTCCTGGTCCTGTTCCAGAAGCACGACGTTCAGCCGCCGATCCAGGCCGTTCCCATGACGGACGGATGTACCTGCTGGCCACCCGGCCGGTGCGGCCGTCCAGCTTGCCGTTGAGCACATGGACCCGCATCCATCCGGCCTTCTTGGCCTTGCACTTCACCTCAACGCCGGTGCCCGTGGCCAGAAGGCCGAGTGCGGGGTGGCTCGTACCCGGGCCGGACCGGATCTTGACGTTGGCGGCTGGGTAGGTCCATCAGTACCCCTTGGCGTACGACATCCCGCAGGAAGAGGTACCGACGATGGCCACCTTCGCCGGGGCTGTCTCAGCCGACAGGACGAGTGCCGGAACCGTCATCGCGGCCGTGAGGGCCGGCATCATCGCTTTGCGGATGATCAGCTCAACTGCTCCGGCGGCACGCAAGGTCACGTCATCGAGCACGGATCACCCGGACGGACAGAGTGTCCTCGCTGATGCACGGGAAAGGGCCTCTCCGTCGAGCGGCGGGGCCACCTTCTGTGGTCAGCCACAAGATCAGGCACACCTCGAGACCGTGGTACATCGCGCCTTCTTTACCTGTTGTCAGCCTTCTTGCCCCAGGAAGTAGAGCTGCAGGCAGATGCCCCCTGTGGAGGCAACAGCTCAAAGTGCCTGCCGCCGCCTGACCCAACGGTTACTCAACGAGTTCCGCAAGATGCGCAGCCTCGAAGATGAAGTCTGTGATGTAGAGGTGGTAGCGGAGTTTGCCGTGGTAGGCGGCGATCCGTTCGGCCGCGAGCAAGGCGACTTGCTGAGCGTGGCCGAAGCGGATGACCGGCCCGTGTGGCGTCAGATGGACGAGTGCGTAGAGCGCGATGGCGTCGAGGTTCTCAGCGAGGCTGTCCAAGCCCTGCGCGCGTTCGGGCAGGGCACCGAACATCCCCTCGCTAGTCGTTGTACCTTTTACCTGGACAAAGAGCCGTGTGGAACCCTTTTTCGCGAGAAGGTCAGCGAACCGAAAGTTCTTCGCCAGCTCGTTGAGGTTGATCACTTCCCAGCCCGCAGCAGTGAGAGCGGCCTCCGCTGCCGCTTCAGCTTGCTCGCCCACGCGCATCTTCTCGGCGGCCGATTGCATCAGCTCCCCCTCCGTCAGAGCAGTCGCTCGCCGCTCTGTGCCCGCCAGTGTGGACTGGGACACTGACAGAGAGGGCTGCCCTGTGTTCGAGGCATGGGGATGATGCGGGCGGCAGGCTCGCGGTCGGTGTGGGCGGCGTTCTCCAGGGAGAGGGATTGGTGGACGGCACCGCTCGCTGCCCAGGTCGCGGTGCATTTCGCAGCCAGCGGTCCGCCGCGAAGTGGACGCACCAGAGCGGGGGAGGCCTACACCACCGCCGTGCCCGGGCTGGTGGTTGAGGTCCTCGCCGGGACGACCCGCCACGATGAGAACTTCGGGCATCCTTCAACTGGGACGCCCTGACTGAGCCTTGCGGACTGCCGGAGCGGTTCGGCCGGAACGCGGAAGCCCGGCGGGATGCCATCCAGACACGAGGCGTCTCCGAGGTCGTCGACAGCTACGACGTTCTGGTTGTGCACGTGGACAATCGACGGCCTCCCGGTCAAGGTTCTGGGGCGGCTGCGCTCGGACCGGGTGATGCGCAAGCCCGTCCCGGTGCCGTGGATCCCGCCGCCCCAGGGCGGACGCCCGCCCAAGCACGGCAAGGAGTTCCCGCCTCGCCAAGCCCGACACCCGGAGCGAGCACGACGCGGCAACGGCCCAAGCCACCGACCGGTACGGCACCACGCAGGCCATGACCTGGGACCGCATCCCCCCGCCTCACCACCCGCAGCGCGTGGATCGGCCACGACGGTGAACTCCTCTTCATCGAGGACACGTTGATCCGCCTGAACGTAGACCACTTCCCGGGCGCCGCCCGGACGGGTTCGTCACTTCTCCCCGCCCGGGCGCCTGGCGCGTACGGGCCCGGTCAGGGGCGCTGGCCTGCCGGGTTCTGATGGGATTCCGGGTCGCGTCTACCGTTCGCGCGCGTGCGGGGTGGAGGCGGAACAGGTAGGCGGTGGCCGGGTGGGTGTAGGCGGTGCCTCTGCCGGTGGTGTGGAGTTGTTCGCGGCGGTGGTGTGGAGTTGTTCGCGGGTGGGGTGGGGTGGGCGTCTGGGCTGCAGGTAGCGGTCGAGGTCGTCGGTGGTGAGGTGGTAGCGACCGGAGCGGTGGTGGAGGACGGCGGCGAGCCGGTAGCGGGGGTCGAGGTGGGTGAGGCCGGCGTCGGCGTGGCTGTGTTGGCCAGGAGCCAGCCTCCCGGGAGCAGGCAGCGGGCGGCGTGTTCGGAGACGGGGCCCGCGTACAGGGAGATCACCAGATCCCACTCGGCCGCGGGTAGTTCCGCGAGGGTGTGGGTGTAGTCGCCGGGTACGAATGCGATGTGGGGCACAACGTGGCAGCCCACCGCGTCAGCCTGATGGTCATCCACTCCGGCGCGCGCCGGAAGTGGGCGCCGACGGCGGGGGCCAGGCTACCGAGACCGGTCGGCTCATCGGCGGCATCGGCGGCAATCGGCCGACAGTCCTTTGACGAGCTGCGCCAAGTGCTCAGCGTGCTGCGGGTCGATGAGAGCGAGGAGGCCGCTCCGCGCGCCGCAGCGACCATGGACGATCCGTCCGAGCTCGTTGAGCAGCCGAGACGAGCACGGGTCGCAAGCGACTGGTGTACGGAGGCGATCTGGCGACGGATCTGTCAGGGGTGGGCAGTGGTGGTCGCTGCACGGTGGGAGGCGACCGTCGCCGTGTCTCTGGCCGCGGTCCGCCAGTGGGCCGAACGCCGTGTGTCGCGGTAGCCGTTGTCAGGCTTTGGGTTGTTGTTGGGTGGCGCAGTGGATGCCGCCGCCGCCTTCGGCGATGGTGTGGATCTCCAGCTGGACGACCTCGTGATCGGGGTAGAGGTCGCCGATGATCGCGGCGGCCTGTCGGTCGGCTCTGCGGTCGCCGAAGCGGGGGATGAGGACGGCGCCGTTGGCGATGTAGAAGTTGGCGTAGGAGCCGAGGAAGTCCTCGCCGCGGCGGCCGAGCCTGGCGGGGTCGGGCTCGGGGAGGTCGATGATCTCGAACTTCCCGCCCCGGGCGTCGGTCGTGTTCTCCAGGGCGCCACGGGCCTGATCGTAGGCGCGGGTCCACACATCGGGTCCGTCGCCGTCCCAGGTGCGGCTGAGCAGGACGACGTTGTTCTCGCCGCAGCGGGCCAGGGAGTCGACGTGGTAGTCGGTGATGTCCTGCCCCTTGACGCCCTTGAACCAGATCACCTTCTCCGCACCGACCAGCTGCTTGAGGTGGTTCTCGATCTCGTCGCGGCTCAGGTCGGGGTTGCGGTTGGGGTTGACCAGGGAGCTCTCGGTGACCAGGAGCGTGCCGTGCCCGTCCACCTCCAGTGAGCCGCCCTCTCCCACCAGGGGCGCGTCGATGCGGGGGACGCCCGCGTACTTAAGGACGGCGCGGGCGACCTTCGCGTCGTGTTCGTGTTCCTGTTTGCCGCCCCAGCCGTTGAAGTGCAGGTCGATGCCCTGAAGGCCCTTGGGGCCCTGGACGAAGGTCGGGCCGCTGTCGCGCATCCACAGATCGTCGGTGGGCACGGCGATCACGTCGACTCCGGAGCCGCAGGCCCGGCGGGCGGCCTTGGCCTCCTCTGGGGCGGCCAGCATGACCACCGGCTCGAACTCGGCCAGTGCCCGGGCGATGCCCGCGATGTCGCCCTGGACGTCTTTCGCCATGTCCTCCCACACCGAGTCCAGTGGCGGCCAGGACATGAACGTACGGACGTGTTCGCGGGTCTCCGCGGGCATGAACAGCCCGGCCTGCTTCTGACGGGGCAACCTCGGCTCCTTGGCCCCGGATGGCTCACTGCCGGCCTGCTTCTCCTGTCCGGAGGCGCAGGCTGCCAGACCAGTGGCGGCCAGTGCGGCAGCCGTGCCGCCCCTCAGCACACTGCGGCGGTTCGGTCTCCTCATGACACGGATCCCATTCCTCGACGGAGACGATTCCTGACTGAAATTTCAGTCAGGGTGGGAAGGTAACATCACCTCCGTCACCACTTCGAATGCTTCGAGGGAGCCGAACTCGTGTCCGCCCGCCGCACCGCCATCCTGGAAGCCGCTGCCCGCGTCATCGCGCAACGTGGCATCAGGGGCCTGCGAGTCGAGGAACTGGCCGAGGAGGCCGGCGTGTCGACCTCGCTGATCTACTACCACTTCCGCGACCGGGCCGGACTCCTCGCCCGCACACTCGACTTCATCAACACCCGCGCCGAGCACTACACCCACCCCACCGCCGACCCCGACGCCGACCCTCGTGGCCACCTGGAAGAAATGCTGCTCCTCGAACTCCAGGACACCCCCGCCGTCGTCGAGAACAGCACCGCCTGGGGCGAACTGCGCTCCACCGCCGTCTTCCAGCCCGAACTGCGCGACCAGCTCCGCACCACCACCGGCAGCTGGAACGACTACACCAGCGACCTCATCCACCGCGCCCAGCAGACCGGCCGCGCAGCACCTGATATCTCACCGGACGACGCCGCGGACCGGCTCACCGCCCTCGTCGAAGGACTCAGCAAACGCTGGCTCAGCGACACCCTCACCCTCGAACGCGCCCGCCACCTCCTACGCGGCGCCATCACCGCAGAACTCGGCCCGTGACCCGGCCACCGGCACCGCTACTTGGCCGCCCTCAACCGAGACCTTGGAAACCCCACATCCCCCGCCCCACAAGCCCTCGCGTCCGCCCGGCAACTGCGCTGCCCCATGTGCGCTGAAGACACCGTCGGCGCCCAGGACATGGGCGGGGAGCACAGCCGTGCGCCGTGGAGTCCGAGCGCGCGTTCACACCGTAGAGGGACCTGGTATGTGTGCCGCTGGATGGACGGCGGGGCTGGTCGGCTGCGCCCGGAGCCCGTCGGCAAGGGGGAGGGGGCAGGGCGCAGCGGGATCAGGACCGGCAGGATGGCGGCGGTGGTGCTCGCGCCGAGGACGAGGAGGAAGGTCGGCACGCAGCAGGCGAATCCCAGGAGGAAGTCCGCAGGCTCCCAGCGTTCCCCGACCTGCTGGATGACGCGGGCGGTGCCGAGATGGTCGTCCCAGCGGGCCCGAACCCGCGTGCCGGGAGGTCGACCTGGACGGTCCTGGCCGTGCGGACAAGACAGGTAGTCGATGAACTCGACTTGGATCTGGCCGAGTTCACGAGTGATGTCTTCAAGTACCTAGTCCCAGAGGGGCAGCGTGGCCATGGTCGGCAGTACCTGCGCAGCCTGATGCTCGGCGGCAGGCGCAAGTCGGTGGAGCACTTGGCCGAAGCGGCTGGGGACGTTCCGTCGGTATCTGGGGCATTACATCGGGCAGTCGCCGTGGGACTGTCGCGAGGTGATGCGCCGGGTCGCGTCCCGGGCACACCGTGTGCTGCAACGGTCAGCCTGGCTCATCGATGACCACGCTCGTCCGCTACGGGCATCACACCGCCGGCGCGCACTTTCAGCACTGCCGCGAGCGCGGCCAGCACCTGTGCCAGTAGGCGTCGCGGTGCACGCCGTCTCGGCGCGCGGTTCCTTGCCCCTGTACTGGCGGCTGTTCCTGCCCAAGGTCTGAGCCGGGGACCGCGACCGTTGCACCAGCGCCGGGGTACCCGAGGCACCGCACCGGGCAGACCTTTGCCCTGGACCTGATCGACGAACTCACCGCCTGGAGAATGCCCCAACCGCTGGTGATCGCCGACAGCGATGACGGCGACAACGTCGCCTTCCGCACGGGCCTGGGCTCCCGGGAGATCTCCCGGCTGGTGGCGGTCACCGGGGACACGATCGTGCTGCCGGTCCTGGCCGAACACCGCTACCGGGCCCGGCGTTTCGTCTACCGGCCCAAGACCGCGCATCACTGAGCCCGGTCCGGATGATTCGCCGCGATCCCCGTACACATCGCGGGCATCGTCGAGTGCGCTCACATCGCCGAGTGCACCCATGACTGGCTCGGGCGGTTCGAGCTGGGCTCTGTCACGGATCTTGTGGAGCGGTCGCGGAGGGTTACTGCGGCGTTCGATTATGGTCGTCTGCGGTTCCGTGAGACCGCGTGCGCCGTGGCTCTGAACCGTAGTTACTGACGCTCCATCACGTTGGGGTGGAGCTCCGCGTTCCGGGGTGGCGGCCGGTGACGGTGCCGGTCATGGAGACCGGCACACCGTTGTGGAAGACGCTCGTGTTCGACGGCATCGAAGACGTGGACGTCGACAAGGTGACCGCTGCCTTCGGGACGATCGACATCGTGGCCAGCGGACGTGCCGCCGGGGCGGCCTGCCCGGACTGCGGCTGCAACTCGGAGTGCGTGCACGGTTCCTACCAGCGCAGACTGCGCCCGGCTCGGCCACCTCTTGGACGCCATCGGGCTCGCGCTGGCCGGACGGGCCGACGCACGGATGGCGGCCCAACTCGGCCTCGGTGCCGGGCGGATGACGCTCCTGCGTCGGGTCATGGCCTTGCCGGACCCGCAGTTCAGCACGCCACGGGTGATCGGCGTCGACGATTTCGCGACCCGCCACGGTCATTCGTACGCCACTGTGATCACAGACGGCGAACGCCACCACCCCATCGACGTCCTGCCCGGCCGCGAAGCAGCACCGCTGGTGGCCTGGCTGAAGACGCACCCGGGAGCAGAAGTGATCACTCGGGACCGCGCGGGGGCGTATGCCGAGGCTGCCGCGCTCGGCGCACCTGACGCACTGCAGGTCGCGGACCGGTTTCACATTCTCCAGAACCTCAACCAGGCCGTCGAGAAGTGCGTCGCGGCGCATCGTGACTGCCTGCGCACCATCGTTCCGCCAGCGGACGATCAAGCCATCGTCGCGCCGTCCGCGGAGAGCCAGACCGAGGCCGATCCGTCCGTCGTCCCGGTGCTCACCGGCTGACGGGCCGAGCGGATGCGAGCCCATCACGCCCTGGTCCACGGCCTGTTGAGCGAGGGCATGGGGTTGCGGGCCATCGCCCGGCACCTCGGCTGGGGACGGCACACCGTGCAGCGATACGCGCGGACTGCTCGCTGGCAGGACATGGTCACCGGACACCGAACCCGCCCCAGTCGGCTCGACATACACCAGCCCTACCTGCAACGACGCATCGACGAGACCGACGGCGCGATCACCACCACACAACTGCGCGAAGAACTTGCGGCCTGCGGCCACCGGGTGCCCTACAGCAGCCTGCGCGACTGGACCCGCAGTCGCCTGACGTGGCCTGACGCCCCCGCTCCGGCCGCCGCGGCGCCGTCGGTACGGACCGTCGTCGGCTGGATCACCCGGCATCCCGACACCCTCGCCGAAGACGACACCACCCAGCTCAAAGCAGTCCTCGACACCTGCCCCGAGCTGCATCAAACCCACGAACTCGTACGTGACTTCGCCCAGATGCTCGCCCACCGCACTGGTGCCGCCCTGCCGGACTGGATCAGCACGGCCCGCACCGCGCAGCTGCCCGGCATCACCAGCTTCGCCCACGGACTCACCGCCGACCTGGAAGCGGTGATCGCCGGACTCACCGTGCACTGGAGCTCTGGCGGCACCGAGGGCGCCGTAAATAGGGTGAAAAAGATCAAAAGGCAGCTGTACGGGCGGGCCGGATTCGAACTACTCCGCAAGCTGATACTGCTTCAGTAACCCTCCGCGACCGCTCCAGAAGATCTGTGACAGAGCCCAGATCGAACCGCCCGAGCCAGGCCCGGCGTCCAGCACGTCCCACACGATCTCTTCCGCCTGCTCGGGCAGAGCGGCGGGCACCTTCGCGGCCGGTGGTGACAGCCGGATCGCGTACGAGCCGGTCAGATCCTCATCCGGCCGAGGGCGAGCAGATAGGGGGCGTCCAGGACGAGGGTGCCGTCCGAGGTCTGGTTGTGGGTCTCGAACAGCGCGGCGAGATCGGCGCGGGCCTGTTCCCAGCGTCCCGTGGCCGCCAGGGTGGCGCGGTGCGCGCGCAGGGGGCCCGGCTTGTTCTCGAAGACGGCGACGGCGTGGGCCACAGACGGGTAGGCGATGCGGACGTGGGCGATGCGGGTGCGCAGGGTCACCGGGAGCGGCGCGAACCATGCGTGTACGTGTCCGGGGTCTCCCCAGCGGGTCGGGGACGGCCCGGTCGGCGGGTGGTCGAGGTGCCGGGTGACTGTCGGGGCGATGCGGCCCAGTACCCCGTCCGGGGTCCAGGAGGCGACGGCGATCAGCCCTCCGGGGCTGCAGACCCGGGCCAGTTCGGCGGCGGCCCGGTCCGGGCTGGGCGCGAACATCACGCCGAAGGTCGACAGGACGGCGTCGAAGGAATCCGCCGGGAACGGCAGGGCCAGCGCGTCCCCCGCGACGAACCACGCCGCCGCCGCGCGTCCGGCGTGCCGTGCCCGGTGCGCAGGGCGCGCACGCCGCGCGGCGATCCGCAGGAGGTCCGGCTCCCGGTCCAGGCCGACCACCCTGGCACCCGCCGCGGCGGCGGCCAGTGCGGCGGGTCCGGTGCCGGTTCCCACGTCGAGCACGCGCGGCGCGGGTGTGTCCGCGGTGCGGCCCGGCACATGCCCCAGCTCGGCCAGGGCCAGTGCGGCCACCTCGTTCGCGGCATGGGCCCAGGCGTCACCCGCGGCAGCGTAGTCACCACCGAGCCAGGCGCCGCCGGTCGTGCTGCTCACTCCTGACCCCAGCCGCCGGGACGGTGGAGCGTGACCCCGTGCTCGGCCAGTGCCTCCGGGAGCCCGGCCAGCATCGGGAGCTGTTCGATGTGGTGCACCCCGGGTGGCGGGGCGCCAGTGAGCAACTCCCGCGCGACATACGCCGCCGCCAGTCCGGTGACGCGGCTCTGGGCGTGCCCCGTCAGCGCGTACGCCGCGTGCCGGTCGCCGCGCCAGGCGTCGGCCCGCACCGCGAAGCCGTCGCCGCCGATGTGCACCCGGCGGAAGGCCTCGATCAGCATCCGTCGCGCGACCGGTCGGCGGACGGCCCGGAGCAGCCCGGCACGCCGCAGAGCGAACAGCGCCGCGGTCAGCGGCCGGGAGTCCAGACACAGCCGGGTGGTCGCCTCGGGGACGCCGAGGGTACGGCGCAGGGTGTGCTGGTCGGAGAACGGGAACGGGTGGACGGTCCTGGCACCGTAACCGGGCAGGACCGTCCGCAGCGGGCGGGCGGTGAGGGGCTCGGCGAGCCCCTGGACGGTCCAGCGCACCGCGTCGCCGCCGTGCCGTTCGCCGGAGCCGAGGAACACGGCGAGGTCGAGGCGTTCGGCGCCGCCGACGGCGTCGTGCGCACGGCGTGCGAGCAGGTTCGTCAGGCCCGGTGCGACGCCGACGCTGAGCACCGCCGTGGCTCCCGCGGCGGCCGCCACATCGTGCAGCTCCGCCACGCCGTCGAGCAGCCGCCGGGTGGCGCCGATGTCGACCAGGTGGATGCCGCGCTCCAGGCACGCACGTGCGAGGCCCGTGTCCGAGGGCTCGACACACAACACCACCGCGGTCACATCCCCCAGCCGGTCCAGCACCTGGCGGAAGCCGTCCGGGTCGGCCACGTCGACGCGTACGCCCCCGTCCTGGCGGGCCCGGGCCGCGCTGCGCCCGGCGGGCAGGACACGGTTGGGCAGCCATCCGGCGAGCGTGGACGTCACGGTCGTGCCCACGGCTCCGTAGCCGCCGACAACCAGTACCCGCCCGTCCCGGGCTCCAGGTTTCGCTGTAGTCATACTCCAATGGAATAGCACTGTAGTGTCACTACAGTCAAAGTTTCGTGCGAACCCCTGGAGAAGTCCGTGGCCCTGACCCGCGCGGAGAAAGCCCGTCACACCCGGCAGCGCATGCTCGATGCCGCGGCCCGGCTCTTCGTCGAGCGCGGCTGGGCCGGAACCACCGTCGAGGACATCGCCCGCGCCGCCGAAGTCGGTGTGCAGACCGTGTACTTCACCTTCGGCAACAAGCGCGCGCTGCTCAAGGAACTGCTGGACACCGTGATCGCCGGTGACTCGGACCCGGTCGCGACACTCGACCGCCCCTGGGCCCGCGAGGTCATCGACGAGCCGGACTGCGCCGCCCAGCTCGCCCACCAGGCCGCAGGCGCCCGTGCCATCCTGCGGCGTGCCGCTCCGGTCCTGGAGGTCGTACGGGGTGCGGCCGCCGCGGACCCGGAACTCGCCACGCTGTGGCGGACCAACCAGGAGCAGCGGCACACCGTGCAACTGCGCTTCGCGCAGGCGCTGGTGGCCAAGGCCGGCGGCACGCTGCGCGACGGTCACGATGCGGCGTCGGCCGCGGACATCGCGCTGACCGTCCTCGGTCCCGAGACCTACGGCCTGCTGGTTTACGCCCGCGGCTGGACCCCCACCCGCTGGGAACACTGGGCGGCGGACACCCTCGTACGCCAACTGCTCCCGTGACCCTCCGGGGAGGGAACCGGAGTGCTTCGCCGGGGCTCAGGGGGCTCAGAGCCTGTCTTTGAACCCCCGCCTGCGCCCCGACGCCGCACGCCGAGAGCACGCACCGAACGCCGCTGCGCCCGCCCTTCGCGCGGACGACGGGGGTCAGAAGACAGGCTCTCAGGGCACGGGCAGGCCGGAGTTGGCCGGGCCTGGAGGAGGGCGAGTGGTTCGGTGGCGCTGTGGTTGGTGATGGGTACGCCGGCCGTGGCTGCGTTCTCGGAGACGAAGTGTTCGTCCTGGGTGGGGTGTTCGTAGCGGATCAGGGTGGGAGCGGTGACGGGGTGGGTGCCGAACCGGCCGCGTCCCTGGACGGCGATGGCGCCGTATGCGGCTTGGTCGGTGAGGGCGGCGGTGACAGTGGGCGCGATGGTGACCTCTTTGGCCGAGAAGCGCGTACTGCTGTCGGCGATCCAGCGCTCGGACAGCCCGTCGTGCCGGGGTGGGGTGATCGGGAGAGGCGGGTTGTGGAGGGTGCGCTGGGTGGCGGGGTCGGTGTTGGCCTGCCAGTCCAGCATGTCGACGATGTACTGGTGGTTTCCGCGGTGTTCGGCGGGGACGTCCTTCCAGCGCAGGTCGTCGAGTACGGGCTGGTCGTCGGCGAAGCTCTCGCACATGGCGTAGGTGTCGGAGGCCTGCCCGACTTCATAGGTGCACCGGCTGCCTGCGGCGTGCGGAACGCCGGGTGGGATGTTCCAGCCGGGACCCGGGCGTACCCGGAATGCCTGGGAGAGTTCGGTGTTGTGATTGTCGCCGGAGAAGTCGGCGATGCAGGCGAGGAACTCCTCAGGTGTGGCGTCGGGGCGCAGGCCCAGGAACATGATGGGCCGTTTCCCAATGTGCGGGTTGAGTTCCGGCGGGAAGGAGAGCTCCGGCTCCGCCTCGCTGCCCGATGGCCGCCGCGTGGGTGTCGGTCAGGTGGATGTGGAACGGCAGAGCCCCTTGGTAGTCGGAGAACTTCGCGGCGACCGGCCAGGCGTGGCCGGTCGCCGCGAGGCGGGGGCTGGTGAGCTCGGCGCGAGCGCACGCCAGTCCTGGTCGATGACCAGTTGCTGCCTCCGCACGTCCTGGCCAGGGTGATCAACGTGTGGGGCGACATCGCAGCCGCACCGGTCCGCGGCCGCCTGCCTGCCATCCCTCACCACAGCCCCGGTGACCGGTCTCGCCTCGCCCGTTCCTGGCGCCGACTCGAGCACCGACCTGCCGCCGGAACCGTCCGGCACCTCTCCTCGCCGGTCCTGACAGCGCGCCGGAGAGCCGGGCGCGGGCCTGCCGCGGACGGAGGGAACGCCGCGTTGCCCCGCCCCTGCGAGAGCCCGAAGCGGGGGAGAGCTGCGCTCTCCGGACGGCGGACGGAACGCAGGCGTGCCGTGAGTAGCTCCGCTCACCGGTTTCGGCTCTGGCACAGCCTTTGTGGTCGCGTTCTAGAGTGGCTCAGTGGACAGCACTTGGTTCGTGGTCGAAGACCCTGAGGCCGACGGCGAGGAGCCCTGGAACTTCGACGCCGACGAGCTCACCTTCATCTCGGCGCTGCAGGGTCGGGCCGCGTCATGGCGTGTGCAGCGGGCTCCCAGTGACGTCGGTCGTCCCGAGGATGATTCGTCA
The DNA here is from genome assembly GCF_046540415.1 of Streptomyces sp. E11-3. Lineage (NCBI taxonomy): Bacteria > Bacillati > Actinomycetota > Actinomycetes > Kitasatosporales > Streptomycetaceae > Streptomyces > Streptomyces sp. E11-3. Next base: position 35,055 of record NZ_JAZGRL010000002.1, read on the forward strand.
CTCCTTGTCCACGTCTCCCTCGTCGACTCCGACCGGTCGATCTCCCTGGGGGAGTGGGCCGTGCACTTCCACGGCACGCACGTACTGGCAGGCAAGGTCCGCGACCAGCTCTTCAACATTGATCGACGACCCGAGCGGGGGTTCTTCCGGGCGACCGGGACGGCACAAGAGCTGGCCGAGCGGTGCGCGCAATGGTTCGAGGCCATCCTGAGCAGGCCGGTCAGCCGCACGGAGTGGCATAACCAAGGCCGGGAGTACGCGACCGCCTGGCACTTCGCGGACAACCTGGAGGGCCTGGTGGGAAGCGGCAACTTCCACGACCGCCACACTCGCTGCGTCCTGCTACGCGGTGCCACACGGCCGCAGGACACCCCCCACTCACCACTGTGTCCCCACGGACCGGATCTCGGTGTCGTTCCCTCAAGAGGGATTGCGGCGTCACAGGCACCAGCACCGCTCTTTGCCACCAAGCGAGACCGCTGGCGCTTCCGCCTGCGCCGCCACAGAAATTGAGCCAGAACTCCGGATTCGACAGCAGTGGGCCACCTCTTTGACGGGTACCCGGCCGAGGCCGCGTTCGATGGTCACCGAGCAGTGGCAGCACCCGGGCAACGGGCTGCGGTACTCGGAGCTGTCGAGGGTCACCAGGAGTTGCATCGGGGTCGTGCAGGTTGCAGTGCATTGCGTGTGGGTCGGTCGTGCCAGGACGCGAATCCGCTGGCGCCAGTTGAGAGGGATGGACAGGTCTCGGCCCGCCCACGGAACTGGCCGACACGTCGGGCCTTCCCGGTCGTGGGTGCAGCCGGGTCGTTGTGCCCCGGTAGGCGGCCAGCTCGGGGAAGAGCGCCTCGACATCGAGCGGGCGCGGAGGCGTGGTCCTCGTCATGGGGGGGCGGCGGTAGACATTCGACAGGTAGCGGGTCAGAGCGGGTGCGGGATGGCCGCCTGCGGCCGCCAGAGCCTCATCGGCGCGAGCGGGAACGCGGAACCCCAGAGCTGGCAGCACATGCTCGCCCAGCTCCCGGTCCTCACGAGTCACCGAAAGCCCATCAGCGACGACCGCAGGCGCCTGGCCGGCAGGGCCTACATCTGGACCCGCGTCACCGAACTACGCGCCGTCTGGACTCGGGAGCGACACAACGTCTTCCACTGGCTCCACAAAGCTGACCACCAGCCCTACCACAGCGCCCTCAAGCCGCTGCTTGAAGGCCACGCAGAGCAACTGGCCAAGGCGATCGACCACCGTCAGTGACGGCATGCACAATGCGTTCATGAGTCACGACTACAGGGCCGGTGACGTGCTGTTGCTGGAGTGCCCGTTCACTGAGACCGCTGTCACCGGGGTCACCCGTTACTACGTGTCCGTGCGGTGCCCGTGGCTGGAAGTGGACCTGCAGGCTGAGAACATCAGGTGGAACGGCCAGAGGGCGCTTCCAACGCCCGCGGCCCGCGAGTGGGAGATCTTCCGAACGAAACCGGCGGAGACCACACTGAAGCCGGGCGATACCTGCCTGGTGGGTATCCCCGCAACCGTGGTGCACGTCCAGGCGGTCCACCGCTTCGATCCGCCACTGGTCACCGGCATGCTGCCCCGGCCCGCGTCCTACCTTGAGGTCCTGCAGCAGGGTGAGACCCATGATCCTTCCCTTGAGGACCAGGGCTACACGATCGATCCGGCCGACGGCGAACCAATACGCATCGAGCTGTTGTTCCGTCCGTACGCCTTCCTCGAACTGGGTGATGAGGTTGCCGACCGGAACGGGCGCGCCTGGCGGTTCGATGCGGCCTGGGACTGGCACCCCTTCGACGGTGAGCAGTCGGGCACTCCGACCTGGCCGCTGAAATTGCTCGTCCGCGATGGTGAGCCGACACCGAAGGAAGCCGAAGAGGTCGCCCAGGCAACAGCGGCCGGCAGTCACGCGGACGAACTGGAGCGGTGGAGCGGACTCACTCGCGCGCGACCAGCCGCCCATCAGCAATAACCTCGCGGGGCTCTACTGGCTGCGCTGCGATAGGACGGTCGAGTGTCCCCTCGCAGCACATCTGGCAGGCCGCGGTCCGGTGACCTGCGTGGGGGCCAGGTCGTTCGAGAATGCCGTAGCCCGGTTTTCTCGAACAACCTGGCTTTCGCGGAAGTCTCGTTCGCGGCCGAGACGGAAACGCTGCCGCCGAAATCGCTGACGGCGTCCGCCGGAGCATGCCGTTCTTTGCGGTCTGTGATGTGGAAGACCCCGAACCCGCCCTCACCGCTCCGGATCTGCACGTGGTGATCTGCTGTGCGATGTGCACCTTTACCTGTACACCGTGCTGAGCTGCACTGTTGATGGGGAGTTGAACCCCCGCGTTGCTCTTCACGCGCCACAGGTGGACCGGAAATCCGCCGGCCCTCGGGGTGTGCACGCCTCCGAAGCAGCTACCTGCTCCACACCGTCCTGACTTGCCGGACTGGTCAGTCCAGCAAGTCGACTTCCCAGTTCGTCCGCTGAATCCGCACATCGACTTCCCGGATCTCCCTGGCGAGGACATCCGCCTGGGTGCGCAGTTCCGCGACTGGAAGCGCGGAGAGCATCATCAGCTCGGATCGCAGTTGCCGACCGTATCCGCGATCGCCCGTACCCGCTGCCGCATCCGCCGCCGCGGTGACCACCGAGTGACGCAACCGCAAGACGTCCCGGCGCGCAAGCGCGTCGGTGAGCGTACCGTCGGGGCCCATCTCCACTGTGGCATTGGTCCGGTTGATACGCCGGATCAGCGTCTCGAGGGTGTCCAGCACCTCACTGGACTCGGCCAACAGCTGAGCTGCATCCTCTGAGGGCGCCTCTCCCTCTTGATACCGTGCGTTGCTGACGACCCGCGCTCGCAACTGCTCCACACGCCGTGTGGCCTCCGCACGTTCCGCCAGTGCCTCGGCAAGCTTCACTGCCCCCACCTCCCGTCATCCTTGAGCTCGCACGAGTATACGAGCGCAAACCAGTGCATACGCACCTGGATTTCGATCCGCCGGAGCCACGGCGTGATCACCCAGGACAGCCGGTTGGCTGAGGAGTCACCTCGTGTGGATGGGGACGGCCAGCCATTCAGATCGACACGAATGAGAATCCGACAGCGCGAACGAGAACGAGTGGGAATCCGACAATTTCGATGCCGATGAGCTGGGCGCGGTAGCAGAACAGGTGCTGGCGTCGCTGTCCGGTCTTGCGATCGGTGATGTCCGGCTGGGCAGGGCGAACGTCCTTCCAGGCATCGATGAGCTCACCGACGATGGGGTCGACCGGCTTGGAGAATGCCGCCGTCGTCTTGTTCGCCGGAATGTGCAGCAGACAGACGTGGTAGGTCTCGCCGTTGTCGGGGTCGGTGGCCTGGTCCCAGCAACCGGCATGCCGCCCTCTAGGTGACGGGCCGCCATACAACAGGTCCGAACCAGGCAGGGTCTCAGAACGGGGGATCTTCCGACCATGGGTGTGTCGTCGGTATAGCGGGCGCTTGGGGGCGGGGCTGCTGAAGGACGGCCAGGGCTTCGCCGATACGGCCGAGGTCGATGAGGTAGCTGGCCATGTCGTGGCTGTTCCTGTGGTCATGTTGCTGAAGGATGGCGATGGCTTCTTCGGTGCGCCCGGCGTCGGCGAGAAGCCGAGCGATGTGTTCCGCCGCGTACCAAGTGGTGCCTTCGGGGTGGGCTCGGGCCCGTTCAACCGCCTCGTCGACCCCGCTGCAGGCGGCGATCAGCGGCAGCCGCATCCAGAACAGCTCCCACTCAACCTCGCCCCCGCACTGGGCGGCGAGGGCGTCGAGGTGGGCCAGGCCATCGGAGGGGCGACCATGGTCGAGACACAGCTCGGACAGGGTGTGGAGAATCCAGTCGTCGCCGTGGCGGGCATCGGCCTGGGCGCGCATCACGGCGATCGCCTCGTCGCCCCGGCCATGCCGGGCCAGGAGCTGCGCGAGCTCGTAGGCCGAGTTCGGGTTCCAGGCCGAGGGTCCGTCGGTCCGCCCGTATGCAGCGATCGCGCCCTCAACGTCGCCACACTCCTCGAGCAGCTCCGCCAGCCGATGTACGGCCTCCTCATGTCCGTCGGTCGCCGCGTAGGCGCGCAGTTCCTCGGTTCGGCCGTGCCGAGCCAGCAGGTCGGCGAGTTGGTCGCGGCTGTTGATCGAAGTGGTCTGACGGTGCCTGAGCAGGGCGACGGCCTCGGCGATGTGGCCCTGGCGCTCGCGGATTGTCGCGAGTAGGCCGATCGCCGTGTCGTTGTCGAGGCCGCGGCAGCACCACGGGCCGTCGCAGCGGTGGTCGGCCCGGATCCGGGCGGCGAGCAGCGCGGCGGCCTCCTCGTCGCGGCCGGCGACGGCGGCCACGTCGACCAGGGCGGTGGCGAGCGCCCAGTCGTCGGCGTGCGGCAGGAGCATGGTGAACGCCTCCGCGGGGCGGCCGTGTCGGGCAAGCAGCCGCGTGTAGGCCTCCAACGCCATCGGGTGCCCGACGGCCATCCGGGCCCGGACGGTCTCGATCGCTTCCTCGATTCGGCCCCAGCCCTCCAGCAGCTCGGCGGTCGCTGCGACGGCCGTCCACCAGCCCGTAGCGGCGTACGGGCCGAGCACCTCCAGTGCGTCGGCCTGTCGGCCCCGCTCGCCCAGCAGCCGCGCCCACACAAGTGCGCAGAACCACTCCCCACGTCCGGCCCACTCCTCCACCACGGCTGCATGGCCGCGGTGGAGCAGCCGGGAGACCAGTTCCGGCGGGATGCAGCCGGACTGCGTCCGGGCCCGATAGTCAAGATCAGCAGAGTCCACGGCCACGCACCATAGCGCCGACCTCTGACATCGCGCCGATACCACTAGCAGTTTCGAATACAGCACGGTTGGAATGACGCTCCCCGCCAGTCGGCGCGTCCACATGGACGGCGAAGGAGCGCGAGGCGTACGCCAACGACCTCGATGACGCCCGCGCGCTGATCGCGGTGTCCGCGGCAAGCAACCGCAGCAAAGCCGACCAGGACCCCAGTACGTGGATGCCGTCCCTTCAGGGGTACCACTGCCAGTACGTCAGCGACTGGGTCGCGACCAAGACCCGCTACCAGCAGGCCATCGACCTGGCCGAGGAAGCCGCGCTCTCCCAGACGCTGGGCCGCTGCCCGAACGTGCCGATCACGGTCGCGCTGGCCCGTTGATGTCCGCTCCGCCAGCTCAAGTCCAGGAGACCGAGCGGCCGCCGCCAGGGCGAGAGCGGCGTCAAGACTGCCGTGATCGAGTGCCTTGGGACCGGCTGAGGCCCGAAGCCCGGGATGGGTGCCTGGGGCAGCGCGCTGCGCCAGGCACCTTGCGTGTGTCACGCCGACAGGGCCGCGGGCCTCCTGCAGGCGTAGCCACGTACATCGGGCAGGATGCAGTGCTGCCGAAACCCCGCACAGCTCCTCTACTCGCAGTAGAGTATGGAGCATGGCAGACGAGACGAGCATCAAGGTGAGCGCGGCCACCCGCGACCGGCTGGCCGCCCTGGCCGCCGATCACAACACCACGATCCGGCAGCTCGTCGAAGAGCTCGCCGAAGGCCGCCCGACCCAGGCCGAATACGCGGAACGCGCTGAACAAGCCCGCGCCGAACTCGCCTCCGTCCTGGGCACGGCACCCAGTGAGCAGGCCGAGGCGAAGGCCCGCGACCTGCTGGAGCGCCTCGGCGGCCGCCAGGACGCGGCAGCCGCGTAGTGGGGCCGATCGCGGTCGTCCTGGACCACACCACCGCCACCGCCCTCCACGACCCCAAAGACCCGCACAACGAGGCCGTCGCCGCGTTCTACGTCCAAGCCTCCGGCGGTCTGGGTACCCTGTACGCCCCAGTCCTGTCCCTCACCGCCGGCGACACCGAACGGCCCGGTCTCCTCGCCTGCATCCACGGGCTGCGGTTCATCACGATCGAGCCTTTCGATACCGAGGCCGCACTGTCCGCCACCGAACTGCTGCACGCCGGGCACTCCTGGGCGGCCGTCCACGCCATCTACGCCGCCCGCCCCTCCGCAGACTTCCCCGCCGGCCGCTTCCTGCTCACTCTCACGCCCGAACAGTACGAAGGCACCGGCGTCCAAGCCGTCCATCCCGACCAGTAGGTGGCAAGACGAGCCTGCCGACGGATGCGGATCATGAGCTGCTGTGCCGGGAGAGCATGGCCCGGTTAGGGCTGGAGCCCCGGCTGCCGCCGCTGCTGGTGAGGCCAGGCTCGCGATCGTGGGCCTGGTCGTGCGATTCAAGGTGAACGGCGCGTTCGTGACCAGCACCGCCGTGCCGGACGGCACGGCGCGGACCACTCAGCGTCGACCTCACGCCGCTCAAAGGGCGACGGGGTCATCCCGCTGTGCGAGCTGCTGGCGCCGATACCCCCATTCGGTAGCACGAGTCGGACAGCCGCGGGCCCGTGCTGGCACGCAGGATGGTGTTCACTCCGCGGATCTCAGGGGCGCGACATGGCATCTCTCTACCGGTTGTGACCCCTCGGGGGGGGCGATGAGGACGCGCACCTGTACGGATACCGGCTCGCCACGGCGCGTTGTGACCCCTCGGAGGGTCGATGAGGACCGGCGTGGTGCTGAAGAACGGCAACTTCAGTGATCGATAGCGAATCCCCTGGGGAGCGGATTTCGCCCTGTCCACGGACAGCAGGCCGTCCGGGATCGCGTTATCAGTTGACGTTGAGGTGTAGGGAAGCGAGTGGCAGCCTTCCGCGCCCGGCTGGAACAGCAGCTCACCGATCAAGGCAAGACGCTCCGAGCCCATCAACTCCAGGCCGCCGAAACGGCGGGCCACCTGCTCCTGCGCGCCCCGACCGGCAGCGGAAAAACCGAAGCAGCGCTGCTATGGGCCGCGCACCAAGTAGAAGCCCTCAGCGCCGAAAGCGGCGGCACACCCCGCGTCTTCTTCACCCTCCCCTACCTCTCCTCCATCAACGCGATGGCCCGGCGCCTTGCCACGACACTCGGCCGACCCCGACACCGTGGGCGTCGCCCACTCCCGCGCCGCCTCCTACCACCTCGCCACCGCGATCACCCCGGAAGATGGCGACGACCACGACTCCCCCTGCCGCGCCGACGCCGCGACCAAAGCCCTCTCCCGGGCAGCGGCCACCAAGCTGTTCCACGAGAGCGTCCGCATCGCCACCCCCTACCAACTCCTGCGCGCGGCCCTGGCCGGACCGGTCCACTCCAGCATCCTCATCGACGCCGCGAACTCCGTCTTCATCCTGGACGAGCTGCACGCCTACGACGCCCGCCGACTCGGCTACATCCTGGCCAGCGCCCAGCTCTGGGAGCGCCTCGGCGGACGGATCGCCGTCCTGTCCGCGACCCTCCCCGCCGTCCTGGCCAGCCTCTTCGAAGACACCCTCGCCCAACCCACCACCCTCCTGGACGCCCCCGACCTCGACCTGCCACCGCGCCACCTCCTGCGCACCCGCGGCCACCACCTCACCGACCCCGACGCCCTGCACGAGATCCGCCAGCGGCTGGACCAGGACGAATCCGTCCTGGTGATCGCCAACAACGTCGCCCATGCCCTGGACCTCTACGAGCAGCTCGCCCCCGCCGTCCGCGCCCGCCACGGCGACGACGCCGCGCTCTTGCTGCACTCACGTTTCCGCGGAACGGACCGCTCCCGAATCGAGAAGAAGATCGCCGCCCGGTTCGGCACCGTCGCACCAGACGCCCAGCACGCCCGTAAACCGGGCCTGTTGGTCGCCACCCAGGTCGTCGAGGTCAGCCTCGAGGTCGACTTCGACACCCTGTTCACCGCAGCAGCCCCGCTGGAGGCACTGCTGCAGCGCTTCGGCCGGATCAACCGCATCGGCGCCCGCCCAGCGGCCGACGTGATCATCCACCACCCTGCCTGGACCACCCGCTGCGGACACCCCGGCCACTACGCCGACGGCATCTACCCACGCGAACCGGTCGAAACCACCTGGCACCTGCTCACCCCCACCAGGACCAGGCCATCGACGAAGCAGACGCCACCCACTGGCTGGACACGGTGTACGCCACCGACTGGGGCCAACGCTGGCGCGAGGAAGTCGTGGAGCGACGCGAAAGCTTCGACAGCGCCTTCCAGCAGTTCCGCTACCCCTTCGAAGACCGCACCACCCTGTCCGAGACCTTCGACGAACTCTTCGACGGCACCGAGGCGATCCTCACCGAGGACCGCGACGCCTACGCCACCGCTCTCACCGAAGCTGGCTCCCACCACCAGGCTGCCGGACGGCTCCTCGCCGACGAGTACCTCATCCCCATGCCGCACTGGGCCGGACCGCCCAGCCGCTACGAGAAACAGCTCAAGGTCCGCGTCATCGACGGCGATTACGCCCCCGACCGCGGCCTGCTCGCTGTCCGCGGACTATCCCAGCAGACCCACCGGGCCGGGGAGGTCCTGTGATCCAGGCGGAGGACATCGGCGGCGTCTCCTGTGACAGGCGGGCCGACCAGTACCCGGCTATCGAAGCCCCACTTTTCAGCGCCACGCCGGGCCGAACTGCACGACCGGAGGCCCGCTGCAAGAGCGTGCTGCGGGTCCGTTGGAGAAGCAGCAGTGACCTGCGGCTTTACCCTGGGGTCCTTATCGACCCTCCGAGGGGTCACAACTCGTCTACGACACCCTTGCCCAACGTAACTCCCGCATGTCCTCATCGGCCCTCCGAGGGGTCACAACCTGTTCGGCGTCGCGGTCTTCGAGATCTACATGCACGTCCTCATCGACCCTGATCAGGTGGGCGCGGAGTGTGGCGGTGGTGGCCTTGGCGTGGAAGGCCGAGGCCAGGGCGCCGGCGGCCCGCAGCAGGTTGTGCGACATGGCCCACAGAGTCAGCCAGGCAGCGTTCACCTGGAAGTTTCCCGAGGGCAGGTGGGCGAGCGCGGAGGACTTTCCGTCCGCGATCGCCTGTTCCGCGACAGCGTGTTGCCGGTGGTGCAGTTCGGCCTGAAGCATGCCGAAGGGGCTGTTGGTGAAGATGGGGTGGTAGCGCCAAGAGTCGAACAACTCGCCCTGCCCGGTGGCTGCTCGCGGGTTCAGGCGTCGCACCCGGCGCACGATCAGACGGGCGGTGACCTGCTCGGCCTTCTTGCGTCCGGTGAACGCGGTGTACTCGATCTCGGCGCCCTCGGCGTCTGGAGACCATCTCGCCGGTGTCGGGATCCACGAACGCCTCGGGGTAGCGGATCGGGACCCAGGCGTCTTCGGTGATGCGGCCGATCGCGGCGGCGATGGAGGGGTTCATGCCCGTGGTCAGGGAGAAGTGGGCACCGGACCTGTGGCAGGCGGCGGCCACATCGGCGGTGTAGAACTTGCTGTCCGCCCGCACCATCCGGATTCCGGTTCCGCCCGCGTCCTTCGCGATGGCCAGGGCCTGGGCGGCGAAGCTTTTCGCGCCGCGGACATCGGCGGACTTGCCGCGGCGCAGGCGGACCGCACCGATCACCGGCCGGGCGAGCGGGGTGGACAGGGTGGCCACGATCGGGTGCAGGGTGCGCTGCCCCTTCAGGCGCCCGTGCTCGGCGCCTTGCTTGGCCCGTCCGTAGACCCGGCGGTGGGTGGGGTCGATATCGATGAACATCAGCTGCCCGGCGCCGGGCAGCTGCGGGGTGTGGATCGCGAGGCGGGCCAGGAACTCCCGGTGCACCCGGTGGAGTTGCCGGTTGTGGCCGTGGGTGAAGGACCGCAGGAAGGTGCCCAGCGTGGACGGGGCGCGTATCCCGGCGAAGGCCCGGTCCATCGCGCCGTGCCGCAGCCGGTCGGCATCATCGATGGAGTCGGCCCCCGAGCACATCGCGCCCAGCAGCGACATCACCTTGGCCGCCGGATGCACGCCGCCGCTGTTGTCGGCCGCCTCGATGCGGACCCGGGCGGCCAGCTCGGGCAGACCGACCCGCTCGGAGAGCGCGACCAGTGGCAACAGCCCCGCATCCGCGATCAGATTCGGCTCATCGAAGAGTGCGGAAACATGGACGGCGGCATGGGAAGATTGCATCTCGGAAGAGCCTTGTCATCTTGCGTGCTGGAAGCCTCAAGAACTCCCATCATCGCAGGTCACAAGGCTCTTCCTCGTTCCCGGAGAAGTTGTCCACAGACGTCAGCCGGTGGATCCGGGCTAAGTGAGTCTGCCCCGGCGGTTGTACGCCGCGTCAGAAGGTGTCGCGCGCAGAGCGCAATCGCCGTGCAGCTTCGGGTGTACTCGTCCGCCGCCGTTCCCGCACCATTGTTGCCCGGCTGGTTCGCGGTGTTCACATCCAATGCTTCATAGCACCTGTCATCGCTGCGGTAACGATGCCCTTGTGCACCTCTGTGTTGACGTGCGCGAACATGAAACCCTCCTTGTTCGACCCGTGCTGACGAATCACGCCCGGTCGAGTGCCCAGGGCAACGCCGACTTGGTTCAGCAATGCTGCTCCCGATGGCACGCTTCAATACGGCACGCACCAGAAGCACTTGGTGGAACGTTCCGTCGAAAATGGTGTACCCCTTAGTTCGTAATCTGAGGAGTCGTTATCAGGACCGTATTTTGGAGACGACAGGCCAGCGCCCACGTACGGACGTGTAGTGCGTGGTACGCCGCGCCCCGGGAACCTACGAGCGGGTTCCCGGGGCCGATGGAGGAAGATCGGGTGTGGAGACCTCAGGCAGGTGGCAGCAGGCGGGCTATGAGGCCGGCGACGAGGGCCGCCCGGCGGGGCATTTCGGCGATGACGGCGTACTCGCCCTCGGCGTGCGGGTGCGCGCCGACCGCGCCGAGGCCGTCGAGGGTGGGGATGCCGATCCCGGCGGTGAAGTTGCCGTCGGACGCGCCTCCGACGCGGACCGCGCGGATGTCCCCGAGACCGAGGTCCCTGGCGGTGACGCGCGCGAGATGCAGCAGGTGTAGGGCCTGGCCTGCCTCCATCGGCGGGCGGTTGGGGCCTCCCTCGACGGTGACCCGGGCGCTGGGCAGCACCGGGGACAGTGCGGCCATCCGGGCGTGCAGGGCGTCCTGTTCGGCGCGGGTGGTGGCGCGGGCGTCGACGTGGAAGTGGGCCTCGGCCGGGACGGTGTTGGTCGTGGTGCCGGCGGCGGCGAGGGTGGGTGTGACGGTGAGTCCGCCGGAGCCGAATGAGGCGACGGTGTGCGCTTGGGCGGCCAGCTCCAGGAGCGCGTTCACGCCCTTCTCGGGTTCCAGGCCGGCGTGCGCGGCCCGCCCCAAGACCCGTACCACATACTGGCTGACGCCCTTGCGGCCGGTCTTGAGTGCACCGTCCGCGCTGGCCTCCAGCACCAGCACTGCCCCAGTACGGGCGGCGGCCTTTTCGATCAGCGGTCGGGAGACCGGTGAGCCGATCTCCTCGTCGGTGGTGAGCAGCATGCCGCAGCCCGCCGGGGAGCCGAGCGACGCCATCGCGTACAGGCCCTGCACGACGCCGGCCTTCATGTCGAAGACGCCGGGGCAGCTGAGGGTGGTCTGGGTGCGCAGCGGCTTCGGCCAGCGGGCCAGGGTGCCGATCGGCCAGACCGTGTCGAGGTGGCCGAGCAGCAGCACGCCACCCGGCGCCGGCTCCCAGTACAGCGCGGGCCGGTCCTGCTCGATGATCCACTCGGGCCTGCGGCTGAGCAGGCGGGTGCCCAGCTCGGCGGTGTGCTCTGCGACCTCGGCCAGTCGGCCGAAATCCTCGGACGGCGACTCCATCAGGCACAGGTCGAGCGTCGCCTGGGCCATCTCCTCGGTGCGGGCGGTCAGTTCGTCGAGGAGGGTCACGGCTTCAGCACCTGCGTGGAGACGGTGAGTTCCGCCAGTACCTCGGGGATCGGGGCGACGCCGATGCCGGGCCCGGTCGGGATTTCGATGCGGCCGTCCTCGGTCATCGTGATCGGCTCGGTCAGGTCCTGCTTGAAGTAGCGGTCGGAGGCCGAGATGTCCGAGGGCAGGGTGAAGTTGGGCAGGCCGCCCAGTGCGAGGTTGGCCGCCCGGCCGATGCCGGTCTCCAGCATGCCGCCGGCCCAGACCGGGATCCCGGCGGCCGCGCAGACGTCGTGCACGCGCCGTGCTTCCAGGTAGCCGCCGACCCGGCCCGGCTTTATGTTGACGATCGTGCAGGCGCCGGTGCGGATGGCCTCGTAGGCGGCCTGGGCCGAGACGACCGACTCGTCGAGGCAGATCGGGGTCTGCACGACGCGGGCGAGCTCGGCGTGGCCGGCCACGTCCTCCTCGTCGAGTGGCTGCTCGATCAGGAGGAGCCCGAACTCGTCGAGGCGCGCGAGGTGGCGGGCGTCGGAGCGGGTGTAGGCGGAGTTGGCGTCCACCTGGAGGAGCACGTCGTCTCCGAAGCGCTCCCGCACCGCGGCGAGCGGCTCGATGTCCCAGCCCGGCTCGATCTTGAGCTTGATCCGCCGGTATCCGGCGTCCAGGTAGCCCGCCACCGCGTCGAGCAGCTCCGGTACGGCGTCGTAGATGCTCACCGACACGCCGGAGTCCACGTGGGTCGCAGTCGCCCCCAGGTGGCGGTTCAGCGGAACTGCGGTGGCCTTCAGTTGGGCGTCGAGCACGGCCGTCTCCACCGCCGCCTTGGCCATTCGGTGCCCGCGTACTGGCTCCAGCAGCGGGGCGACCAGATCGGCGTTGAGCCGGTCGGCGGCGAACAGGCGGGGCAGCAGATGGTCCGCGACAATCCGGTGCGCACTGTCGGTGAACTCGCTGGAGTACAGCGGGTCGGCGATCGCGACGCACTCGGCCCAGCCGTCGGCCTGATCGGTGATCACCCGTACCAGCAGCACATCGCGTTCTGTCTGGGTGCTGAACGAGGTACGAAACGGAGACGCCAGCGGCATGGCGACCCGCCGCAGTTCCACAGCTTCGATGTTCATGTGGTTCATCGGTTCCTCGGGTTCATCAGGTTCATCAGGTTCATCGGGTCGTTCGATCAGGGAGCGGTGAGGACGTATGTGCCGTTCCGGTCGGCTCCTGTCCATCGATAGCCGGACTGCAGCAGCGGCCGCATCGTCTCGCGCAGGGCAAACCGCCAGTCCAGGACAAGGGAGGCGTCATCAGGCAGCAGCACCGGGACGCGTAGCCGTACCTCCTCGCCGGGCCGAGGATCCCTGGCGCGGCGCACCGGTCCTCCCGCCTCGCCGATATCCAGGAGCGGGCTGTCGGGAGGGGCCGGAGCGGNTCGGACGCGGCCGCGGACACCGCCCCCGTAGAGGCCGCCGTCGCAGCCGCCGGTCTTCGCCGACTCGAGGACGCCCTGACGCTCTATCTCACCGCAGTGCGCCCCTCAGCGGTGGCCGTGCGCGGTGACCGTGCCGTGTACGTGCTGGCGGCCTGGCCGAAGCCGTCCAGGGATGAGGTCCTGGCCGCGGCCCGCTCACTGGCCGCGGACTTCGTCTCCCGGTTGCCGGCCGGACCCGGCGGGGGCTGTCTGGCCGCGGTCGCCGGGCCCACCGCCGAGCCCGGTCGTGTGCCCGCCGTCCGGGTCCAGGCCGACGCCGTGCTGCGCGCACTGCGCGGCGCCGGGGACTCGGCGCCCGCCGTGGCCACCCTCGACGACACGGCGCTCCAGGTGCTGCTCGACCACCTCGGTGACATCGCCCAGTCGCTCGGCCTGCCGCCGGCCACCGGCCCGCTGCGCCGCCTCGCCGCGCACGACGGCCCCGACGGCGTCCTCACCGAGACCCTCGCCACCTTCCTGGCCGCGAGGGGCGTGACCGAGGACACCGCTGTACAACTGCGGGTGCACGTCAACACCTTGCGATACCGGCTGCGCCGGATCAGGGAGGTGTCAGGCCTGGACTTCCATGACGCCGACCAGATGCTGCTGGCGCAGCTGCAGCTGCAGCTGCGGCTGCAGCTGCGCAAGACGACGACCTTCTTCCACACAGACGACTAAATGCGAGGCATGACTTCGTACTGAGGCACAAAGGATGCTCCTCGGGTCTCCAGCAGACTCACGAGTCAATCCGCGTGGCCCGCGGTCTGCGCCCCCCGCCTCAGCGGCCGTCGCGCGTTCGAGCCACGCACCCCGACTCACAAGAACGGGACGCCGACGCATGAGTACGCTGGACTCCTGGATCGTTGACATCAACGACCACTTCTGGACTTACCTGCTGATCCCGCTGGTGGCCTTCGCGGGCCTCTATTTCACCTTCCGCTCCAGAGCCGTACAGCTGAGACTCATCCCGGAGATGTTCCGCGTTCTCAAAGAGAAGCCGACGGACGGTGTCAGCCCCCTCGGCGCCTTCTCCATCTCCGCCGCCACCCGGATCGGCACCGGCAACATCGCCGGTGTGGCCACCGCCATCACCCTCGGCGGGCCCGGCGCGGTCTTCTGGATGTGGATGATGGCCCTCGTCGGCTGTGCCTCCGCCTTCGTCGAGGCCGTGCTCGCCCAGCTCTACAAGACACCCGGCAAGGAGCCCGGTACATACCGCGGTGGCCCTGCCTACTATATGGAGCGCGCGCTCGGAAAGCGCTGGCTCGGCGTCCTGTTCGCCGTGCTCATCACGCTGACCTTCGGCTTCGTGCTCACCGCGGTGCAGTCCAACACCATCGCAGTCACCGTCGAGGGCTCGCTCGGCGGCGCGGACACCGCCTGGCTCGCCCCAGTCGTCGGCATCGCACTGGCCGTGCTGCTCGTGCTGTCCGTGTTCTACGGCGTGAAGCGGATCGCCAAGGTCACCCAGGTGCTGGTCCCGGTGATGGCCGGCACCTACCTGCTGATCGGAATAGCCGTGGTGCTGCTCAACGCCACCGAGATCCCGCGGATGATCGGCGACATCGTCGGCGGCGCCTTCGGCTTCCGCGAGGTCGCGGGCGGCGCGGTCGGCACGGCGATCCTGCAGGGCGTGCGGCGAGGCATGTTCTCCAACGAGGCCGGCATGGGCTCCGCCCCCAACGCCGCCGCCGCCGCGGAGACCACCCACCCAGTCAAGCAGGGCCTCGTGCAGACCGTCGGCGTCTACTTCGACACGCTGGTCATCTGCACCATGACCGCCTTCGTCGTCCTCAGCGCCAACCCGACGCTGGGCGAGCGCGGCGGCGCGGACGTCACCCAGTCCGCGTTCAACGGGGCCCTGGGCAACTGGGCCGGTCACATCCTGACGCTGGTGGTCTTCATGGTCGCCTTCAGCTCCATGATCGGTAACTACTACTACGGCGAGTCCAACATCGAGTTCATCACCCGGAGCAAGTCCGCGATGACCAGTTACCGAGCGGTCGTACTGGTCTGCACCGTGCTCGGCGCGATGGGCTCGGTGAGCATCGTGTGGAACCTCGCCGACATCACGATGGGCACGATGGCGCTGGTGAACCTGCTGGCCATCCTGCCGCTCTCGGCGATCGCCTTCCGCCTAATGGACGACTACACGGCCCAGCGACGCGCGGGCCTGGACCCGGTCTTCACACGGGACCGCGTCCCGGGCCTGAAGAACGTCGAGTGCTGGGAGCCGACCACATCCGCGAAGAAGTCGGGGGCGGGCTCCCGCATGCCCGACATCGGGTGTTCCTCTGAGGCCTGCTGAGTCTCTGCCCCTGCGGCCAGGGAGTTCTTCCTCCGTGTGCTCTGCCGCCGGTGACGGAACTTCGCAATTTTCGAATCCGCCTCACCTTCAGCCCGACGAAGACGCAGTCGAGCTGAAGGTGAGGCGGCTCGGGTTGGCGAAGCGGGCGGTCGTACGAGACCTGCGCGAGCACCAGTCTCCGGTCGCGTCGAAAACGCTGGAGCGGTTCCAGACCCATGGACCGGCCGGGTTGGTTCTCGTCTCCCTGACCGTCGCCCTGCCGTTCCTCGCCGATCACGAGATTCGAGAGCGCAACGGCGTGGCCGTCAGCACAGCTGTGACAGCGGCTTCGGTCCGATCGTGACCCACCAGCCTCCGATGTCACGCAGGGGACAGCTCCGCCCTCACCTCACCCCGGCGGCACACCTCATGGTGTCCTCCCAGCCTTCCGGCCACACGGACAGCCAGCAGGCCGGTCCTCCACTGAGAGGACAGGTCTCGATGTGGCTGCGCAACCTGAAGCCCCACCGCTTCAAGGGGAAGCTCGGCCTTCGACGATGCCAGTCAGGCGGATTTGTCAGTAGCTGTTGTCGTACCGAACCTGAGGACGGTGTTTTCGCAGGCCAGGCATAGGATCGGTGGCTTCTTGGGAGTTGTGGCCTGTCGTGTCGTTGCTCCCTGGGAGGTTGTGGATGCCGTCGGTTGTCGGACTGCTGGAACAGCACGAGCTCGCCGCTCGCCGTCGAGTTGACGGGCTGCGGGAGGAGGTCGACCGTATTCAGGCCGAGCTGGCCGCGGCCGAGCAGGAATGGCAGGAGTGGGCTATCGCCCGCAGGCGGGTCGATGTGGTGCTGGCTCGGACGGCGGAAACACCGCCGACACGGAGACCACCCCGGACCTGCGGGATGCGGACGCGCAGTCGGCGCCCCGGGATGCGGCGAAGCCGAAGTCGCAGGTGCCCATGTGGCGTGAGGGGCTGGCCTGGTCGGTGCTGTCGGTGGACTACCAGCGCATCCTCATGGTGCTCGCGGACCGGTCCCGGCTCGGTCAAGGGCCGCTGACCTGCCAGGAGATGGCCGCCGCGTTCGGTATGGACGTGGTGCCGGCGCGGGTGGAGGCGCTGCGGTCGAAGGCGAAACGACTGGTGGCCCACGGCTGGCTGGCCGAGCAGCGGCCGGGCCGCTTCACGCTTGCGGCGGGCGTGGCCGGGCCAGGCGGCGGGTCATGAGCAGGGTCATCGACCAGTAGATCATCGCTTCGGCGCTGGTAGTGCGGCGCTCGTAGTCGCGTGCCAGGCGCCGGGTGCCTCCTGGCCGGTCATCAGGTAGGTGAGTTCGGCGAGGTAGGCGAACTCTTCGCCGTGCACGCAGGCCCGCAGCCGGGTGCGGGCCTGGTTGAGGAGGTCGGCCGAGCCGAGCACCGCGGCGTGCAGGCACTCGGCGAACCGCACGTACGACACCGACGAGGTCAGCCCGGCCTCCATCGCCTGCGCGACGAGACCTTCCGCCCGCACCAGAACCTGGTCATCGACGCCGGCGTCCCGGGCCAGGGAGGCGATCTGTGTGTGGAGCTCAGCGAACCGGATCGACACCCCGCCCAGGGCGTCCTGGGCCCGCGTGATCTGCTCAGCGGCGCGCGGCCGGTCCTGGAAGGCGGCCGCAAACGCCAGGCAGGCCTGCGACAGCGCCGCCTCCCCTGGCTGCCCGGTGGCCAGCGCCTCATCGCGGCTGGCCGCGTACGCGGCGCAGGCCAGCGCCATGCTGCCCTGGGTCCACCACAGATCCCCCAGGGCCCGGTCCCGCCGACCCTCCACGCCGAGCGCCTCGGCGGCGGCCCGCACCTGGGGAAAACGGCCGGTACGCCGCGCGAGGTGCACCAGACCGCGGCCCGCGGTCGCCGCCAGCCGCCCACCCGCGTCCGCGACCTGCTGCATGCCCTCCAGCGAGGCACGGAAGTTGCCGAGGTCGCGGTCGCACTCCGCGAGGAAGTACCGGGGCAGCTCCAGCAGCTCCGCGGGCAGGTGCCCCGAGGCCACCACGGTGCGCAGCTGCTCCGCGGTCTGGGAGCGGTGGCGGCGCTGCCGCTCGGCGATCGCCGCCAGGGCGATGCCCAGCGCCTCCGCCGCGCTGCCGATACCGCCCGCTGGGGCGCTGGCGCCGGCCGCCGGGATCTCGATCGGCCCCCACACGAAGTCCTCGACATACGAGAACGCGGCGTCGGCCAGCCAGCCCAGCTCCAGCCCGTAGTCTCGCGCCAGCCGCAACCCCTGCCGCAGGGCCCCCACCAGCCGGGCCCGGTCACCGGCCGCCTCGCGGCCCAGCGCGTCAAAGGTCCGCTGCGCGGCCCGCTGCCAGTCCGCTTCACTCCACCGGTCCTCGCTGGTGGAATCCGCCTCCCGGACAGTGTCCCGCACCAAGTTGTGCACCCGGTAGGGCCACGGCGCGCCCGGATCGCCGTCGACGAACGGCCGCTCTATCAGCTCCAGCGCCGGGGAGTCGTGCTCGAGACCCGCGGCGGCCGCGGCCAGGTCGACGGAGAACGAATCCAGCAGGCTCACCGCCCGCAGGACCCGCCGCACCTCGGGACTGAGATCGCGGAACGTCCGCGCGACCAGGGCAGAGAAGTCGAGGTTGAACTCGTGCGGCGCGGGCGGCCGTCCCTGGCGCCGGTGCAGGTCCAGAAACCGCATCACCGCGAGATCCAGATACAACGGCAGACCATGCGAGTTCGCGGTGATCAGATGGCGGGTGCGGTCGTCCACCACCGGCCGCTCACCAAAGGTGAGCCGCTCACACAGGTACCGCTCGCAGTCCTCCGCGGACAGATACCCCACGGTGTGCTGGCGCGGCTCCTGGTCCGCGCCGCCGGCCAACAGCGGCCAGAACTCCGGCCCCGCCCAGTCCAGCTGGCCCTCCAGCTTCGGATCGTCCCACTGCAGCCGGTTCCGCCCGGTGATCACGAACAGCACATTGGGCATCAGCCACACCATGCGCTGGATCAGCCGCTCCAGATCCCGGTGGACCCGCTCCCCGACATCCTCGAAGGTGTCCAGTAACACCACGAGCGTCGCCCGGTCCTTGGCCGGCACCTGACTCAGATCCCAGGCCAGCAGATGCGCGTAGTAGCTCAAGGCCTCCAGATCCGGCTCGGCCTCCAGCAGATCGGCCAGCCGGTGGCACCCGGCCAGCGCCCGCACCCGGTGGCGGCGCTCCCGCAGCGCCCGGGTGAACGACCCGACCGCCTGACCGACCAGCGAGCCCGCCGTCCCCGGCAGAGCGACGGCCTGGGCGACGTCGGCGAGCGCGGACTGCATCTGCCCCGACAGCGACCGCACCCCGGGAAAGCGGCTGAACCAGGTCCGGCGGCGCAGATATTCCTCCAGCGGCTCGCCGGCGTGGTTGCGCTCCCAGTAGCGCTGCAGCGCGATATCGAACGCGGGCATCGGCCGCCCCATTTCGGTGACGGCCAGCCGGAGTGCGAGCATCACCGACTCGAAGTCACTGCCCGCATTGCGGGACAGATCCACCCGCACGGGTATGACCGGGCCAATCTGCGGATCGAGCGGCGGCCACTGGCCGCTGTGCGGTTCGCTGTCCACCAGGTGTTCGACGATGCCGCGCGAGAGCGTCGTCTTGCCGATCCCGCCCAGGCCGTAGAAGACGAGCACGTTGTGCCGGGGGACTCTAAATCCTGCACGTCAAAGGAGGGGTCGCGCTGGCGCCGGGCATGCACCGTGAGGCTGTCGGCCACCGTCCCCCACTCATCGCGCCGGTCGGCGAAGAAGTCGACCGCCTTCAGCTCGCGGCTGTTCGTACGAAACAGCGCACGCAGATCCGATCGTGACACGCAGCAACCCCACCTAGTCATCTACTGCCCACCACAACAGGCACATTGACTGACCGTCAAGTAGGGATCACGCTCCGGACACCCCGCAGGCCGTGCGCCACCGCCCCCCGGAGACCGCGTGCCTGCACCTACGGCGCGAACACGTCCAGCTGACCGGCAGAAAGGCGGGCGCCAACGAGCCGCCCCGCGGCCGCCGCGGTCCGCAACGCCCGCGTCGTAGCCCGCTGGTCCTGGCCGGGAACGTCAGCCAGCCCGATCCGCCCCGCATACAACACACACCAGCGGTACCGCTCCACCTCCCGCACCCACGCTGCGGACGGGACGAACGTGCCGGTGTAGAAGATGGTGCCGTCCGGCTCCAGAACATGGAGCGGAGCCGCCCCCTCAGAACCACAGGGATCTCCAAAAGCGGCAACCCACTGCGCCGCGGGAGCGGGCGCCTGCCGCAGCCGGCCGATCAGGGAGAACCCGCCCTGTAGCAGTCCAGAGGACAGGACGTCGACGAGTTCCGAGCCCGCACCGTCACGGAGGAAGACCGGCGTCTGCAACTCGGCCATCAGCACCGGCAGGACCGTACCCCGGTGCTCGACCAGTCCCGCGGACATCCGCATCGTCACGCCGCCGTCCCCCGGGGTCGGCCGCAGATCCTGTGCGGGCACCTCCACGACCGCAGAATCCGCGCACGCCAGATGGCTGTAGCGCACATGAGCCACAGAACATCCCACCGCCACCACCACGTTGGCAGGCTCCTCAGGATCCAGGTTCTGCTCACACACCACACAGACCCCAGTGGCAAGCGTGACCGACGCCGCCTGGGACACCCCGTCCGGACCGAGGACGGCACGCACGGCAGCACTCATACGGATGTCCGCCATCACCTGTACCTCCCGACCGCATCCCCCTTAGCCAACCCGATCCGCACCCGCCGCGCCGCACACTCGGGCGAAGAAGCAGTGCACGCCACACCAGGCATCCCGCTGCTTACGTCGGGGCTCGGTCAGGGCCGGTAGGTGACACCAGTCGGTACTCCTCTCGCCTACAGCTCATTCGGCAAGGGGGTCACATGCGGCTTCGCCTCGCCGAGCGTCTCGGGTTGGCGGACCGCTCGTTGAGTGCGTGGTGTACGAAGCCGAGAGGCCGGTTAGAGGTTGGGTCGCCCGGGGGAATCTCACCCCAGGGCGACCCGACTTCTTAGTCTTTCGGCCTGGTCTCGCGGAGTTGGAGACGCAGGAGGTACAGAGTGAGCTGGGCCTGCGCGAGGGAGCCCTCGGCGGAGTCCAGGGCGAGGTGGGCGTACTCAATGCGGCCGTTGTCGAAGTGTTCCTGGGCGTCGATGAGGCTCGCAGCAGCCAGCGCGCTCGCCGAGGCGCCGGCGATTCCGGGTGGCTCGGGTGCTTCCCCGCTGGCGAGGTCGACGTCCGCGAGGAGCATGGGGACGTCGAACGCCGTGCGGTTCAGCCGGTTGGCGAGGACGGCGCGATGAACGTCCCGCTCAGCGCTCGTGTGACGCCACCCCTGCTGGAGGCCGTGGAAGGCCAGGGGCGGCACCTCCTTCGGGTCGACCAGGGTGGCGCTCTCCGTCTCGACCAGGCCCAGCAGGGCACCGAGCAGCTCCGGATGTCCTGCTCGATGAGGCCGTCAGGGCGTGGTTCAGGGTCGACGACGTGCTCTTGGCCCACGGCCGCGAGTGCCCTGAGCATCTGGTCGATCGAGATCGGGGTGACGTTCTCCAGGCCCATGGCGGCTCCCCTTCTCGGCGGCCGGTCAGTCTTCGTCTTCGAGCTGCCTGAGCAGGGCACGCCTGGCATCCAAGGCCCCGGCCCTCGCGGCGATCACGGACCTGGCCGTGGAACTGGCGGCCTGGGCGGCCGAGATCGGCTTGCCCGTATGGAGGTTGCTCGCGCGGTACTGGGCGTGGACGTTGTAACCGCGGCCAGCACCGTAGGCGAGCTCTATATACGAGTCCGCGATCCCCATCATCGCGCCGCCGAGGTTGCTCTCCGCCCCGGCGAGCTCCTCGCGCAGCCTGGCAACAACGTCTTTGGCCTCGCTCATGCCTTCATGCTCCCAGCAAGCACTCCAGCTCAGAGGCGGATTCCACGAAGACGAGAGTCCGCACCCATGCTCGTGCCGAGGCTCTGGCCAACAGGTTGCTCCCGATGTGCTCGTGCGTGGATGCTCTGATGACTGTGCGGGCTGCGGTCGTCTTGATGCTGGGCACGCAGATCCCCATGGCCGGACCCCATGATCGACGCGGTGGTCTGCGACGGCGACATCGTGACCGTGCAACGCCAGGAGGACAGCGCCGAACACAGCGGGCCCCGTCGCCGCGCTCCTGGACCACGAGGCCACCGCCAAGGCCGCGTTGGCAAGAGCCGGTGTGGCTCACGCAACCTGTCCGACGAGCCTACGCTGGGGGCGAGGTGTGCCGTGGCCATGCGGACGCGGACGGCGAACCGATAGCCTGGCCCCCGGCAGTCGGGGATGAGCGGGAAGGGAGACCGTGGGTGGTGGGGCGCTCGTGGCAGGAGGCCATCGAACGACTCACGCATCAGCTCGACCAAGCCCAGGCGGCCGACCGGTGCGTGGACGAGGCGAAGAGGTCTGGCGGACCCACGAGGCCAACCAGTGAGGATCTCGAGCCCGCCGCGTACCAGCGTCAGCTCCGCGCGTACGTGCAGACAGCCGAGTACGAGGCTGCGGGCCGCGAACTCCGGGTCGCTGTGGTCCTGAGCAAGGCGCACGATGCCGCCGTGCTGCGCGTGGCCCGCAAATTGCTTGCCCGGCGCGCGGGCGGGAAGCGGGCGCCCCTTCGCTTGCCGCAGCCGCGCATCCTGCCCATCGGCCACGTGCCCCAGTGGTGGGATGAACACCATCAACACCACGTATGCCGGCATCTGGCGGGTGATCCCGTCGCCCGGGCCCGAGCTCCGGCTCGGTAGCCCGGAAGACCCGCTGGTGCAGGAAGTCGCCAAGCAGGCGCGGCTCCTCCAGGCCAGCCGGGTGGGATGCCGCAGACGTGGCAGCCTGTATGAGGCGTACATTCCCGACGGCACGCTCTTCGGAGGTCGGTCGCTTCCCCCGATCCGAGGCTTGAGCCCGGAGGCGAGCCGCCGTGCCAACCTTCTGCTCGGCAGCGGCAGTGGCATCCGTGTCCAGCCCGGCCGGGATGAGGAGTTCGACCAGCTACAGACCGATTACTTCGCCGCCTGGGACCGAGCCCGCGCGTACACGGCCGCCGTTCTCGCCCTGCCGCGGGCCCGCGTGTAGCCCCCTGGACGAACGAAAACGAACTCGCGGCGTCCTTCGAGGACCGAGCGCGCCGAGGACGGGTACGGCACCGTGGATTCAGGTCGGGCCCGGGTGGTGGCGGGCCCGACGTTTTGCGCGCGTTGTCCGGCTCCGCCTCCGAAGGGCCCTCGCCGCACCGCTCGGCAGAAGTAGCGAGCCCAACGTCGAGACCTGCGACGACCGCTGGACCGGTGCGGCGCGTCTAACCAGAGTCGATCACCTCCGGATGGTGCGAGCGACGACACCGGCGATGGCGGCGAGCGCGCTCATGACGGCGGCTCCTACACCCAGAGGTTGCGCGAGGGTCGGATGCACCCGGGCCACGTAGATGGCCGCCATGGTGATCAGCAGCCCCACCAGGAGGGTGAGAAGGAGGAGCACCAGGCGCAGTTCCCGGTGGTCGCGGTCCTGAGGGCGGGGTGCGTCCGTGTCTGTGGTCATCAGCGTGAGTTCCTTTGCGGTTCGG
This sequence comes from Streptomyces sp. E11-3, assembly GCF_046540415.1. NCBI lineage: Bacteria > Bacillati > Actinomycetota > Actinomycetes > Kitasatosporales > Streptomycetaceae > Streptomyces > Streptomyces sp. E11-3. The sequence goes on from NZ_JAZGRL010000002.1 coordinate 58,144, forward strand.
GCGTGCAGCAGCGGTGCCCGGGAGCGGGCCCTGCTTCTGCAGCAGTTCAGGCGATTCCCAACGTGGCTGGCAGGCGACGGCAGGGAGTACGCCCAACCGACGCCGCTTCCCCGCCATTTCAGACGCCGGTAGCAGAACTGACCGGACGAAGGTGGGGGGTCTGTAAATCCGGTCTGTAGCCGGTGCGGGTGCCGCTACCTTCGCGTCATGCCTCCCAGCGACGGCCCCAGCGCGGCCGACCAACAGCTCATCGACCACGCGGCGCGTCACGGCCTCACAGTCACGGCGAAGCAGCTCGCAGGCTGGCGGCGTGCCGGACTGCTGCCGGGCAACATCCCCGGCGGAGGCCTCGGCCGCGGCAGGGGCAGCACTTCCACCCCGCCACCCGAGAGCCTCGACCTGGTGCTCGCTCTCGCCCGCCGCGCCGGCCGGGGCAAACGGCCCACAGACCTGGCGCTGCTCCTGTTCGCCGACGGACACCCGGTACCGGAGGCGACGGTGCGGGCCGCCTTCCGCGCCGCAGTGGACTCCGCCAACCTGCCCGGTGAGGACGACAGCCCGGGCAACGCTCGGGAGCTGGAAGAGCATGTGGACCATGTCATGGACCGCCTTACCGAGGCCGGACAGGCCTTCACCCTCGTTCCGGCCCGGGCGCGGCGTATCGACGAGCGCATCGCCCGCATCCTGGGCGAACTTCCCGCGGAACTGGCTGAGCTGGACAAGAACACCGAGCCGACGCCGATGACTCCGCAAGACGCCTCGCTGGCCGCCGTAACGGCCACCCTCGGCGGCACCATGTCCGTGCAGGAGATCGGGGACTTGCTGCGCGGGATGAACCCGGGCATGGCGGCTCATCCGGTCGCCTCCCTCGTCGAGACCACCCAGCAGGACGTCCCGGAGGCCGCGGACCTGGTGATGGCCGACGACGGCTCGCTCACCTTCCTCCCCGAAGGCGACGCCCGCGACCAGCTGCGGGTCCTGGCCGACACGGCAACGCTGGAAGACCTCACCGTCGGCTGGCGCACGGCCCAGCAGGTGCGTGCGTGGGCCCCTGGCCTCTGCGAGCGGGTCGAGGCAGAGCTGGATGCCGGACAGCCCGGGGAAGCCGTCACCGAGTGGTTGCACGGGAGGGGCCTGCCGTTCGGCGTGGCTGTCCTGGAGACCCTTCGCGATCGCCGATGGCCGCCCTCCAGCGGCGCCCTCTCGGCACTGTTGTTGCTGTTCCAGCGCCAGATGTACGCACGGCTCGATGGGCTGGTGCCTGGCTGCCAGTGGCGCGTCCTGGAGATGCCGGGTGTGCTGCCGCCGCCCGTCCGCGACCTGATCCTGACAGCCGTCGGGCCGGAGACGTCCCCGGCCGACGAGGCCGCCGACTGAGCCGAACCGGCACCGCGCTGACGACGAGGGCCACCAGCAAGGCCGGGCGTGCTCCGGATCCCACGGCAGAGGTCAGGCGTCGAAGAGGGGCGGTCGGCCGACGGTGAGATCTTCGCGTACTCGCAGGAACCGCACGGGCGGCGGTAGCGGCCGCCGTCAACCGCAGTGTCCGTGAGGAACTCCACCACGACCTCGGGGTGTACGGGGTGGAACTCCAGCTCGCCACGGGTGCCCCAGCCTGCGCTGAAGTGGCGTCCGTGCCAAGGATGGCCCGGACCGGGGGGCGCAGCTGGGTTCCCAGATCGCGCCGGACGGCGGTGGGGAGCAGGGTGGTGCGGGCGACCAGCCGGAGTCTCCCGGAAGCGTCGGCCCGGGCCAGCAGCAGCGTGGCCCCAGGCGGGGTCAAGCCAGTCCAGGGCGGTTGCCCGGTCGGCGGTGGCGGGGCACGTGAACGGACCGGTGAGCACGCTGCGGGCGAAGAGAGCCTTGAGACTCGCGCGGCGCTCGCGGTACGGCCGTGCCATGAGTTCGGTGCCGGCGGCTCCCAGAACGTCGAAAACGATCAGACAGGCGGGGCGTTCGGCGGCAGCCCGGACGGCATTCTGGCCGCGTTGGCGTGCGCGACGCTGCAGCTCGCCGAAATGCCGCCTCCCTTCGTCTGGCACGACGAGCTCGCAGTCCAGAACAGGTCTTCGCCAACCTGTGCGGCGGCCTGGGCGATCTCCGGGACCGCGGGTGTCAGGTCCGAACCCTGTCGGGACTGCACCCGGACCCAGTTGGTGCGTGCGAAGACGATGACCCTGAACTCATCCGGTTTCTGTTCGTACTGGAGCGAGACGGGCACCGCGCCGTCGGGCGGCAGCGCTCGCCGGGCTTCGGCAAGCATCGGATCGATCGGAGGTGTCGGGACCACACGGTCACATCCACGCCGCACCGGCTTGGCCCGCGCGCTGAGCAGATCCGACCAGGCGCACGGGCCTGGGATCGGTGTCGGCTTTGGGTGTAGCTCTTCTGAGGACCGCTTGACTCGGGACGGCGTGGGGCGAGGACGGGTTCGTTGATCAAGGAGTTGGAACAGTGAGGAGTCGGTGCCCGTCTGGGTGGAGGAGTTTTGTTGCTCAAGTCTGGAGCCATGCCACGGCGGGGGCGAGAGCGTCCCGTGCCTGCACGATTTCGTCCGGCCGGATGGGAGCGTTGCCGTACTCGCGCCCCAACCGGTCGGCCTCCCGGACGGCGGTGAGCACGAGCATCGCACCGTCGCTCAGTTCAATCGCGGCGTTGCCGGTCGCCAGCCCGGCGGTCGGCTCTCCGAAGGTCCGTACGTTCTTCCCTCCCAGGAAGGCGATGAGCGTGGCCTCCGCGGCGCTCATCGTTTTGCCGTCGATGAGCACCGCGACGCGTGCCTGCGGGACGGCGAGTTGGTAGGGATTAGGCACCGGCGACATTGCTTCCTCGTCGAGGTGGATGATGCCGTCGCGCAGGTTCCACCGGCCCGTGGTCTGCCCGTCCCCATCCACGAAGGAGCCGAGTGGCCCGTCGCCGAGCAGTGGTGCGAGCACGGTCATCATGGGGTACATGTTGCCGCCGGTGTTACCGCGCAGGTCGACGATCCAGCCACCTGGCCGGTGCGCGTCCAGTTCTCGTATGAGCGCGGCGCCCGTGTCGACGTAGCGCCGGTCGGCCTCTTCAACCCCCGTGGCCTCCGGGACGACGACAAGCGGGTGCCCGTCGACCAGCCGCCCGCTGGGCAGGGGTGCCGCGGTCGTCGCTTCCTCGCCGAAGGCTGCGGCCACGTCATCCGGCGTGAGGAAGAGCGTGTGGGGGTCGGCCAGCGCGGCGATCGCCTTGCGGATCTGACCGTAGGTGTCTGGCGGGGATGTCGCGCCCGCGATGGCCTCGTACGCTTCCCGCCGAAGCCCTTCCCAATCCACCTTCCGACGGTTGAGGGCGTTCTCCTGGATCAGGTTGAAAACCCCGGACAAATAGTCGTGTGCGGTCTCTGGCATCGTCTCGTTTCTGGTCGGAGGCTGAGTAGAGGCGTTGGTGCTCGCGAGCGAGGTGATAGCGCCAGTAGGCGTCGAAGTCGCCGTTGCTGGACACCGCGCGGAGTTTGAGGACGGCCTCAGCGCCGTCCAGGCCCCAGCGGGCCCCGGAGATGTCCAGCCGGTCGGCGATGATTATCTGAACCAGCGAGATGCCCGCTCAGGCACCCCGCCGTCAGTAGCGGCCTCGACTCTCCGGTGGTGTCGGCGAAGCAGCCGTGGCACCACCACCGGCCTCGCTGAGAGCGGGGCCCGAGGCAGTCGTCCTTCGATCCCGGGACTGACGAGCGTCAGCGAACGGGCAGGGTCGTCTTGTGCCGGCAGCGGATCTTTAGTCAGGCGTCCCTTCGCGCTCGCTTCCTCGGGCGAGGCTCCGGGCCTGCCCTTCGTGAATGGCGCTCGCCCACTCCCAGCCGGGCTTGGGCGATTCGACCCGTGGGTCGCTGGAAAACCGGGCGTCCCGCAGGTCCTCCACGTACGCGCGATCCAGTTTGATCCTTGCGCGTACCTCATCAGCCCTGGCGACGGACCCGTGTCCGGGGATGAGGACATCGACGTCGTCCGCTACGCCCTCGAGCAGCCCCAGCCCGACGAGGTAGTCCTCCATCGGGTCATCGGTGTCGTCGAACATCGGAACGAAGACATCGGAGAGCATGTCGCCGGCGACGAGAACTCGGCGTTCTTCGATCAACAGCGCCGCATGGCCCGGGGCATGCGCCGCATGCTCAATGATCCGCACCTTGGGGCCGTCCCAAGGAAGCTGCGCGGTTTCAGCAGGCTGGTGCGGGTGTTGACGCCTTCGGTCCGCCCATTGTGGTGCGGGAGGGTGAGGTCAGCGTTGACGGCTGCACGGTCGAGTTCGAGACCGTTCGCAAAGGCGTGGAGGTAGGGCAGCTGGGCCGCGCGGACGCCGACGATCCACGCGGCGAGTTTCTTGTCATTGCCTGCGGCCGGCGTGAGGAGCTGTGTGAACTCACGGATAAATGAGGCTAGTTGGGTCATCTCTGGGCAGGACGCGGTGAGCTCGGCGAGGAGAGTTGTGTCCTTGTCCCGGAGGTGGTCGGGATGGGTGAGTAGGAGGCGGGCCAGCCATCGCGGGGTGGTCACGGGCCGGTCGCCTTCGGCCCGGCCCTGGGTGATGTAGCGGTAGAGGAGGTTGAAGCTGCCCGTGTAGCCCTGCTCCTGGATCTCCCGGAACAGCTGTTTGACGGGGACAGCGGGGTCGGCTGCACGGCGTTCGCGCAGGTGGTCGCGGTAGGGGTCGACCAGCGTGGGCCGGTAACGCGGCGCCCGACGTAGGGCTTCAGGTTCGCGGGTGCGCACGTAGCGCTTGACGGTGTTGAGGGACAGGTTCAGGCGGCGGGCGCATTCGAGCGGGCCGACGCCCTTGCCGAGGAAGTCGTGGATCTGGTGCCAGCGCTCGCGGGTGGTCTGCTCGTGGACACCGGCCGGGCGGGGCGTGTTCGCGGTGGCCCAGCAGGCACTGTGGGAGCGGACCTCGGCCAGGGTCTTCTCGCACAGGTTCTTCCACAGGTGCCAGCGGTCGCTGACCTGCACCGCAGCCGGCAGGGCCCGGCGCACGGCCTCCCCGTATGCGCCGGAGCCATCGCGGCAGACGACCTCGACGCCGGGGTGCTCGCGCAGCCACCGCTCCAGGGCGTCGGCGCCGCGGCCCGGGAGTACGTCGATGCGTTCGCCGGTTTCGGCATCGATCAGGACAGTCGCGTTAGCGGTGGCGGCGCTTGAGCGCGAGGTCATCGACGCCGAGGACGCGCGGCACCTGCACCATGGGCAAGGGAAGGCGGGCCAGAAGCCTGAGCGCTGTCGAGCGGGATATCGCCGCAGCCAGGACACGGGAGAGGCGGGCGCCCGCCCGGCCCGCTAACTCCTTCACCACAGAGCCGAGCTGGCGGGCGAGCCGGCATGTGCGCCGCTGATAGCGTTCGATCAAGCCCGGGACCTGTTCACGGAACGTCTGCCGAGGGCAGCCCAGGGCTGGGCAGACCAGGCGCCGGACCTGCACCGATACCACGACCCGCCTGCCGTCCGCCGGCACATCCGCGATCGTACGTCGGTGGATGCCGTGCACCCGCCCTGTCGGCTGCCCGCACACCGGGCACTGCACCGGATCGTTCCGCGTCCGGGCCCGCACCCGGATGAACTCGCCCTCGTCCGCCACATCCTCAACGATGAGCGATGCAAGTCCCGAAAACACCATTGACACAAGGGTGTTGACATCTTCCATGCATCGTCAACGACGACCGTCACCCCTCGTTACCACCGATTACGGGACAGAGCCGTTCACTACACAGACCCTTCCTGCGCACCTACAACCACCACCGCAGCCACACAGCACTCGGCGGCCAGCCACCCATCACCCGCGTCAACAACCCTGCAGGTCAATACGTCTAGGGTCTGTCGTGTGGATCTTGCTGGACCAGGGAGCGGGTCTGGTGCGTGCGGCTGCGAGGCGGAGGAGGGAGTCCCCGCGGAGCAGCGGCGACTGACGACAACGCCGCAGATACGCGTGTCAGACACCGCGAGCCCAGCGAAGATCCGAACGGCAGACCCTAGTAGTGCTTCGTTAGGTTCTGGCTCGTGTTAGGGGTTTGCCGCAGGTGGTGCAGGTTCCGGTCCAGCAGCGGAGTAGGTTCTGGAGGGCGTCGAGGGTCTGGTAGAGGGTCAGGCCGGTGTGCGGGCTTTTGGGTCGAGCCGCCTCAGGGTGAGGAAGGCCTGGGCGGCGGTGACGAGGGTGACGTGGTGGTGCCAGCCGCGCCAGGTGCGGCCTTCGAAGTGATCGAGACCCAGGCCGTGTTTGAGTTCGCGGTAGTCGTGTTCGATCCGCCAGCGCATTTTGGCGAGCCTCACCAGGTGCGCGATCGGGGTGGTGGCGGGCAGGTTGGAGATCCAGTAATTGGTCGGTTCCTGGCCCGGGTCGGCCCGTTCGACCAGCAGGGTTCGCAGCGGGAGTACTCCGTCCCACCGGTTGCGGCCGCCGCCTTGTTCCTGGGCGGTGCGGGAGGCTTCCTTGCCGGAGGGCCTGACCTCAAGGACGGCAAAGTACGAGGCCATCTCCCCTTTGCTGCCCTTACGCCATGCGACCTCCTCGAACAAAGTGTCCGCAGCAATGAGGTCGGGCCGCGGCCGGGCCGCTGCCCGATAGCGGGGCAGGGTGGGCGGTCCCAGCCCGCCGTAGGCCGCCAGACACGGCTCAGCATCGGCCGGTCGGGCGATCTCCTTGGGCTGGACAGCCATCACATAAGTCCAAGCGCGGGCTTCCAGGGCCAGCCGGAAGCTGACGCTGCGGCCATAGCCGGAATCGGCGACGATCACCGGGACATCCAGCCACCAGGACGCCAGCCGGTCCAACAGGCCCAGAGCCAGACGGGACTTGGGGACGTGGCCGACCTCGTCGGGAATCTGGGCGGACCTGCGCCGAGGATCGTCCGCGGCCCATTCCTCGGGCAGGAACAACTCCCACTCCAGCGGGCAGGACGCCATATCGGTGGCCGCATGCACACTGACCGCGACCTGACAGTTGGCCCGCTTGCCAACCGCCCCGCAGTACTGCCGGGCCACCCCCGCCGACGCCTTCCCGCACTTGGGAAACGACACGTCATCGATGACCCACACCTCAGGCCGCACCACCTCGACGAGCCGTTCGGCGATCCGTCGGCGCACCGGGGACCAGTCCCACGGCGACTGGTTCACGAACTGCTGCAGGGCCTGCATATTGCCGTCTGGCAACCGATCTGCCATCGGCTGGATCGACTTACGCCGACCGTCCAGCATCAGACCACGCAGATAACACTCGCCCCACCGGCGCTGATCCCGCCGCGGCAGCGAACCGAACACCTCGGCAACGAACTCCGCCAACTCACCCCGGAGCCGTTCCACCTCCCCGAGCCTCATACCCCGCAGCATGCCCCCGACCAGCCAAGATCGGCACTCCTAACGAAGCACTACTAGTGAGATGGTCCGGAGACTCTCGAGCAGTAGCGGCAGATGCGGTCGAAGATCTGGTCGGCGGTTTTGGTTCGGTGCAAGGGCCGGGCATCGCTGTTCCAGGTCTCGATCCAGGTTTCGAGTGCGGTCTTGAGTTCGTCGAGGGAGCAGAAGGTGCCACGTGCGAGGCAGCGTTGTTCCAGTTCGGCGAACCACCGCTCGACCGGTCTGGCTGTCGATCTCGTCCAGGAAGTCGCGGAAGTCCACCGCGCGGTGCGTCGCCGACCGCCTGCCGATCACCTTCGATACAGTCCGACCACGTCCCGGATCTTGTCGATCAGCAGCGGATCGGTGGAGATCTTGAAGTCCTCCACCCGCCACGGCTGAAGTCCCAACGCCCGCCAGATGCGGTGCACACTGGTCGGCGAGATCCTCACCCGCTTGGCCAGTCCCGCTTCGACCAGTGGGCCTCCGCCAACTTGAAGTCACAGGTCAAACGGCTGGTGTGGCCGGTGCTCATGCTGGTCATGGGCGGCTGTCCGCGCAGTAGATCGTCCGTCAGCGGTTGATCGCCGGTGTTTCGGTGCTCGAATCGGTGGCGGACGTGCGCTTCCCGACCAGTGACAGGCGTGACTCCGACGCCGTGGTGTTCGGCCACAGAGCCTCCGCAAAAACCCGTTGGCGGAACCACGGCAGCCACTGCTACGTTCCCGGAGGCCGTGCGAGAGAGCGAGGAGGTGGTACCCGTGAACGTATCGACATGGGTGCTCTCCTCCGGGGTCACGGTCGGGCGATAGGTCGTCCGGGAGCGCCGTTCAATGGCACTCCCGAAAGGCACGACCATGCAATTCACTTCTGAACAGCGTCTCGACGACGCTGTCCTCGAGCGCGAATTCACCCTTGGCGAGATCCCCGGCATCCTGTGGACGCCCGGATCCGCATCCGCATCGTCGCCGGCGCCGCTGATCCTGCTCAGCCCCCCTCCTCTCGGGCTGCGCAAGACGTACCCCCGACTGATGGTCCGAGCCCGGCACTCCGCGGCGGACGGCTTCGCCACGGCCACCATCGAGCTCCCCGGAAGCGGCGACCGGCCCCGTTGGCCCGCCGCCGAGCAGGCTCTCGCCGACCTGCGCCGGGCTATGGAGGCCGGCGAGCCGGTCAGTGACGAGATCATCGACGCCCTCATCCTCCCCCTGGTCGACAAGGCGGTCCCGGAATGGCAGGCCGCCCTGGACGCCCTCCTGTCGCTGTCCGAGATCGGCGGCCCGGTCGGGTACTCGGGGGGAGTGATTTCCATTGGGACCCGGCTGGCGGTGGTCGAGCCGCGCATCTCGGCCGCCGTTCTGTTCGCCGGGAGTTTCGTGCCGCGCGTCATGTTCGAGGAGGCCCGCCAGGTCACCATTCCTCTGCACGTCCTGCTGCAGTGGGACGACGAAGGGAACGACCGGCAGGCGGCCCTGGACCTGTTCGACGCCTTCGGCTCCAAGGAGAAGACGCTGCACGCCAATATGGGCGGGCACACCGGCGTCCCGCAGTTCGCGGGGGACGCCGCGGCCCAGTTCTTCACCCGACACCTGAAGTGACGCCGGGCCGTCAGTCCACCAGCAGACGGTAGCCGTGTTGGCCAGGATGCTGCTCATCTAGGGACAGGTCCCGGCCCTCCTCGGCTCTCGGCAGCACGGGCCCCTGCCAGACTCTTGGCAGGGGCCTGTGCTGCCCGAAGCCATGAATCGCTCGACGTCTGCAGAGCTTCGAGTGCTGCCCAAACTGGTGCTGTCGGCTCGTGAACCAAGCCACTCGATCACACCCTTTTCCGGAAAACCCCATCAACAGGCTTATGCTGTGCATGCTGGATCCCGAGCTGCTGGAACGGATCACCGCGCGGCGCGCGGAACTGGACGAACTCGAAGAGCAACTGGCCAAGCAGTTGACGGAGATACGGGTCGAGCGGGATGAACTCGCCGTCGCTGAGCGAGTCCTTGAGCGGGTGAGCGAGCAGCTCGCCCAGGAGCGTGCTGAGACCGCGCCGGTGCCGGGGCATGTGGGTGGGCAGGCGGTGATGATGCTCCCGCACCGCGCGGCGGGTGTGGAGGAGACTGCGCTCCCACCGGACTATCAGCGGATCCTCGCGGCCGTGCGGCAGGCCGCCGGGCCGGTCATGGCCCGGCAGGTCGGCGAGACGGTGGGGGTGGATGTCAGCGTGCGGGCCAAGCTGGAGCCGCTGCGCGGAAGGCTGATCAGGATGGTCGACCGCGGCTGGCTGCGGAAACTGCCCGACGGTCGGTTCACCACCCGCCTGTGACCGGGGGCGCCACCGCGGCGGTGGGGCGGGGCCTAACCGGGGCGTCCCCGGCGGCTGTTGGGCACTGTGTGAAGAGAGCCAAAGAACACACCGAGGACACCTGCCAGCTTGTCTACCAGTGCCGCCTGTCGCTGTCCACGCGCACCGTCAACCACCTCGCCGATCTATTGCGCCGCCATCTGAAGGCGATTCGGTCCCGGTGGCGGATCCTGCCGCCGGGGAAGATCGCGGTGATCGTCCTGGCCGTACTGCGTCACGACCAGCGCTTGGCCGACATGGCCGGCGGCAACGCCGTGTCCGAGTCCACGGTCCGCCGCTGGCGCGACGAGCTGATCGGACTGCTCGCCGCCCGGGCGCCACGCCTGGACCGCGCCCTGATGAAGGTCGCCAAGCAGGGCGGGGAGGTCGTCCTGATCGACGGCACCCTCATCCGCACCCAGCGTCGTAGCGGGAGAGCCGACCGACGGAACTATTCCGGCAAGCACCGCAGCCATGGCCTGCACTTCCTCGCCCTGACCGACGAGAAGGGCCGCCTGATCTGGATATCCGCCGCCCGGCCCGGCCGCACCCACGACATCACCGCCGCCCGCCGCGACCGTATCCTGGCCCACCTGCGTGCTGCTGGCCTCGGCGCCCTGGCCGACCTGGGCTTCCTCGGCCTGGACGACGACGGGGACGATCCGGTGGTCGTCACCGGCTTCAAGGCCACCCGCGCCCGCAGGCTCGCATCCGCCGAGAAGGAGGCCAACCGGGTCCTGGCCGCCGGACGCGTCCCCGTCGAACTCGGCTTTGCCCACCTGAAGAACTGGCATGCCCCCGGAACAGCGTCACCGGGCCGGGATCGGCTGAGTGAGGTTCACCGGATTGCCGTCGGGGTCCTGGATGTGGGCGACGCGCTGTCCCCACGGCATGTCGTTGGGGCCGCTGCGGACCGAGCCGCCCAGCGCCTCCACCCGGCCGAGGGTCTCGTCGACGTCGTCGACACCGATGCTGAGCAGGATCCGCGGCGCTGCCCCAGTCCCCGGGTTCGCCTTGGCCACCAGCCCGAGGTCGGTGTCGCCGATGCGCAAGCCGAGGTAGAAGGCGGGGCCTTCCGCCGGTACCCGGAAGATCTCCTCAGCGCCGAACAATTTCGTATAGAAGCCGAGCAGAACGTCCTGGTCGGCAGTCACGATCACTGGCTGGATTGTGGACATGGCACTCCTGTCGAGAACGGTCGTGTCGCTGGGTAGACCGTTCGAGGACGGTGAACTCATCGGCAAAACCACCCCGCCGGACGATCTACAACGCAGACTGCCGCCCACGACCAGCACGAGCACCCCGAAACGACGTCACGCCACCCCGCTGACCAGCCACTTCAAGATGGCGGAGCTTCAGTGCGTGGCCCCCTCGGGCACCTCTTCCAGGGTGCGCACCACCACCTCCTCCACCTGGGCGTCGGTGATGGTGCGCGGCACCGCGGGACGCGGCTCGTCGGCCAGGCCGTCCAGCCAGCCGGCCAGGAACCTAGCCCGCCACATGTTCACTGTGGAGCGGGCCACCCCCAACTTCCGCGCCACGGCACTGTTGGACTGCCCCGTGGCACACTCCAGGACGATCCGCGCCCGCTTGGCCAAGCCCTGAGCGGTCTTACGGCGGTTCGCCCATCCCTCCAGCACCCTCCGCTCGCCCTCGGACAACACGAGCGGGTCTCACCGCGGTCCAGGCACACACCCATCAGACCGCAGAACTCAAGACCAGGACACTAGAGTGGCGGGGTGCTCCCGCCTGCTGACCGGCCCACCCTGGACCTGCTCGACGTCCACCTGGAAGCCCTGTGGGACGGAGTGGACCTGCTACTCCCCCAGGATCCAGTCGGCCTTGCCGCGGACGGGCCGGGCGAACTCGTCCACTGGGCCCTCGACCGGCTGCGGCGGCTCCCGCGCGACCCCGAGGACGCCTTCAGGCGCGATGTCGGCAGCCTGCTGGTGGAGTTCCGCAGCCGCCGCTGCCCTTGGAACGCGGCGGCACTGCGGCTGCTCGAGGACGTATACACCTTCGCGGCTAGCGGACCCCGCCTCCACGAGGACTGGGCGTACGACGTCCTCGCCATTCTGCACCGGACCGTTCGTGACCCCCGCGGCTGGGTCCGGCTCGACTGGGATCGCCGGAACACCTCGCGCACCGCGGTGCCTGCGTACCCCTTCGCCCCACCGGCTGCATCACGGTTCCTCGACAGCCTGTACCCCGTGGAGCCCCAGGCGGCGGTCGCCGCGCTCGCCATCATGACTGAGGAGTGGCAGTCGGAACCAGCGCCCGTCCGCTCCCGCCCGGACCAGGACGCGGTCCTGGCGGACGCGCGAACCCTGCTCGACCGGTACGGCCCCACCGCGCGCTACTGGACCAACGCGACAGCCGCCGCCTCGAATCCGGCCCCGGACTTTGTTGCGGCGGGCCTCCAGGGCACCCGCTCCCATGGCTTCCTTACCTCCGAGTACCTGAACGGCCTCGACCTCTTCGACGACTTGGGCCTCATCGCGGTCAACGACGACGAGGTCGGAGTCTTCTGGTCGTTCGGGGCGTACTGACGAACGTTCTGCCATGACACACGCCTTGGGATGCCCCGTGAGCGGCAGATGTCCAGGCTTCCTCCACCTGGTCATGGTGACTGAACAACGTGGGGAGTGCTCCATTTGGCCACCTGAGCATGGCAGTTGGCCGCGCACCCGGTGGTGCCGATGCCCTGGCTAGTGCCCCGTACAGGCCAGGGCATGCGCGTACCTGTTCACCGCTGCCTGGCTTCAGGCGGTGGGCAATTCGGTCTGGCTGAAGGAGTCACAGCCTTCCAGTACGTCGGCGGCAGCCGAAGCGTCGCAGCTGGGGCACCTTCACCGGGCACTCCAGCGGGCGGGTCCCTCCCCCGCTGGCAACGCGTCGTGCAACTGGTCTCGACCCGCCTGCTCACTTTGAGGCGACCGCTCTGGCGACGGGACCGCGCCAGGCGCCGCGGGCGACTCCGAGCGCGGCCTGTCAGCGATACCGGCGGGTGTTGAGCCGGGCGGCCTGGCGCGTCAGGTGGTCGCGCTCGGCGAGGTTGGGTGCCTTCTGGGCCGCCTCGGCGTACAGCTGTGCCGCCGTCGCCAGGTCGCCGTCGCGCTCGTGGAGGTACGCCGCCACCGCGGTGTGGCGGGGCAGTGAGGCATCCAGCACCGCGAGCGCCGCCAGACCGGCGCGCGGTCCGTCGGCCTCACCTACGGCCACCGCGCGGTTGAGCCGGACGACCGGGCTGTCGGTGAGGCGGACGAGTTCGTCGTACCACTCGACGATCTGTACCCAGTCGGTCTCCTCGGCGGTGGGCGCGTCAGCGTGGAGTGCCGCGATGGCGGCCTGGGCCTGGAACTCGCCCAGCCGGTCGCGGGCGAGGGCCGCCTGCAGGATCTTGACGCCCTCGGCGATCGAGTCGGTGTCCCACCGGCCGCGGTCCTGCTCGGCGAGCGGCACCAGGCTGCCGTCGGGGTCGGTCCGGGCGGCGCGCCGGGCGTGGTGGAGCAGCATGAGGGCGAGCAGCCCCGCCACCTCGGGGTGGTCGATCGCGGCCGCGAGCTGCCGGGTGAGCCGGATGGCCTCGGCGGCGAGGTCGACGTCACCGGAGTACCCCTCGTTGAAGACCAGGTAGAGGACGCGCAGCACGGTGGCGACGTCGCCGGGCTGGTCGAAGCGCACGCCGGAGACGGTGCGCTTGGCGCGGCTGATGCGCTGCGCCATGGTCGCCTCGGGCACCAGGTACGCCTGGGCGATCTGCCTCGTGGTCAGCCCGCCGACGGCGCGCAGGGTGAGCGCGACGGCCGACGAAGGCGTCAGCGACGGGTGGGCGCACAGGAAGTAGGGCTGGAGGGTGTCGTCCACCGAGGGCGCGGGTCCGGGCGCCGGCTCCTCGTCGACGAGGTCCTCACGCCGGCGGCGGGCGGTGTCCGCGCGGGCCTGGTCGAGGAACCGGCGCCAGGCCACCGTGACCAGCCAGCCCTTCGGGTCACGCGGTGGGTCGGCCGGCCAGACGCGGACCGCCTCGACCAGCGCGTCCTGGACGGCGTCCTCGGCCGCCGCGAAGTCGGCTCCGCGGCGGACGAGGATCCCGAGCACGCTCGGTGTGAGGCTCCGGAGCAGTACCTCGTTCACGCCAGGGTCACTCCGTGATGGTGGGCGGCTCGGTGAGGAAGGGGCGCAGCTCGAGCCACTCGTGGATCGGCTTCCCGCCCGCCCCAGGGGCGGCGGACAGCTCCCCGGCCAGCTCGACGGCGCGCTCGTAGCTGTCGACGTCGATCACCATCCACCCGGCGATGACGTCCTTGGTCTCGGCGAACGGGCCGTCGGTGACCGGCGGGCGCCCCTCACCGTCGTACCGTACGAACGTGCCCTCGGGCGCGAGTGCCTGGCTGTCGACGAACTCGCCGGTCTTCTCCAGCCGGTCCGCGAAGTCGCGCATGTACTGGACATGGGCGGCGATCTCCTCGGGCGTCCACCGGTCCATCGGCACGTCGTTGACCGAAGCCGGAGCGCCGCGGTAGTGCTTGAGCAGCAAGTACTTGGCCATCGTGTCTCTCCCGGTACGGGTGCGGCCCATTCTGGCCGCGTTCACTACGGGGACGGAGCCAGCCACGGATTCTTGACATCGCCGCACGATTTTCTTGGCTCTCGTGGATGAGCCCGGGTGAGCCGTCTCGCGGTGCCCGGGGCCACGTCGCGGCGCCAGGCGAGACGCAGCGAGGCCTTCCAAGATCAGCAGTGACCAAGCAGCCGAATCAAGGCTGTCCTCGCGTGTGTCACTGTACGTGCGGTCCTGGCGCGTCGCGGTGTGCTCGGACCGATGAGTTGTTCAGCGTGGCGGGCTTGTACGTCGTCGACATCACCCGCGATCCCAACACTGGCGGTGGACAGGGTCTGGTGGTGCTGGCGGATCTGGCACTACCCCGAACCGGTGACGGCTGAGAGCGCGTCGGGGCGACCGTCCCGTAGCCCGTGAACGGTCACATCGGCGACGTCAGGACGATGTCAGGCAGAAGGGGTGGCCAGCCGGATCCAGGAGCACCCGCCAACGTCCGTCGCCGGGCTGATGGTCAGGCTTTGCCGCGCCAAGCGCCAGTGCCAGCTTCTCCAGCGCATCAAGGTCGTCGACGCGGAAGTCCAGGTGGAACTGCTGTGGCACGTCCTGACCCGGCCACTGCGGGGCCCGGTATCCGTCGACCCGCTGAAATCCCAGATCACAGCCGGAGCCGTCCGTCAGAGCGACGAACTCATCCGAGCTGAAGAGCTCGCGCATACCCGTCAGCTTCCCGTAGAAGCCCGCCAACGTCTTCGGGTCGGCACAGTCCAGGGTCACCCCGCGCAGTACGGCACCCGGCACCTTCGCTCCCTCGTCTTCGCACGTCTGTGTCCGCACGTCTGTCTCCGCACGTCTGTCTCCGCAGGCGCCGCTGTGCGCGGTCGCCGGTCCACAGTCACACCGTACGCGTCACGCCGACCGCGGAAGTAGCGGTTTTCCCTCGGCCACCACCGTCGAAATTTCGACCCGGCGGACTGATGGAAGGACGTCACGTGGTCGAGTGCGGCATCGACTGCCTCAGATGGGACGGCGCCGCGGCCACCAGGTACGAGTGTTTGCCGTCCGCCACGAGGCGACTCGGCTGTCCTTCCATGGGCCATCAACGACGCATTCCTCGCGCCACTGCTCGGCCCGCGCCTCCAGCACCACACGGCGCTCCGCCACCCACACCAGCACATCCGCCACCCCGAACTTCCCTTTCCTGGCGTGATGTTCAACCTCCCTTCCGGAGCGAAGCTGATGGGTTTGGGAAGTGCTGGGTCTATTGCCAAGTCAGCATCATCGACACCGGCATCGGCTCCCAGCGCCGGGCGCGGGCGACATGGCCCACCCTGATCGGGTGAGCTTTGCCGCCTGAAGGTCCAAAGTTCCAGCAGGTCAGCGGAGAGTGGACGGGACGTCAGGCATCGCAACGGGGCGGAGCACCGTTAGAGACTCTTCCTGGCGAGCCAACATCGCAAAGGAGAACCTGTCGATTTCCAAGCAGAGATCGACATCGTCTGGGTGGTATCCGCTCCGCAGCCCACCGGCGAGGTCTGCCGCGGCACGAGAAGTCCTCGCGCGGCGGAGATACGGGGCCGCCTCGACATCGCCTCCGGCCATACATTGACCAATGTATTCAGCGCAGGCCAGGTCCTCGTCGGCCTGGCCTCCCTCGCCGGTGACGACGAACGTCACCGGACCGGAATCCTGGCTCTGCAGAAACCGCGCGGTCGGGCCGGCCACCACGAAGCTCGCGCACAAGACCAGCGGCGCGTCCGCGACGGCCAGTGCGCCCACGGTTCCTGCCGTCGTCTTCTGCACCAGCGTGCGACCAGCGAAATCGCATGACCTGAGCAAGCCAGGTGAGTTCACCGCGTCGAAGCCCGCTGCTGGAGCGCCGTCCTTCAATGCCAGCCAACCCGAGCGGCTCTCTTTCAAGGCAAGTGCCTCACTCTCCGTTGAGGCTAGGACGATCCTCTCGACGCCACGCGAGAAGGCCCAGGCAGCCACGGTGAAGGCACGCATGACGTCGACGACGACTGCGACACGGGGAACGCTGGTCAACTCTGGGATGCCAACGAAGTGATGGTCCATCGCGCCATTCTGGCGCCCCTGGATCATCCGCAGGGCACGATTGATACGGCTGCCGTCGGCATGACGGTTAGAGAACCAGTCAGGCCTTGTTCAGCCACGCCTGGTGGGCCGAAGGCCATGATCGAAGGGATGAACAGCAGGGTCTGCGGGCCCGCGCCCATGCGGTCAGGACGTCGGGAGAAGCAGGTCATCCACAGACCTGAGAGCGCCGCGGCGAGCCCGCACGCGACCGGGAACCGTCCGGCCGCTCGATGCAGGCCGGGGCGCCGACGGCGGATGGAGGGGACGAACTGGAAGGCGGGCGTTCTCTGGTGTGACGTCCGTGTCTCCGGTCAGTTCGGCGAGGCGGAAGGCACCGGCGAGCGAGGGGACGACGGCGAGGACGAGCAGTCCGGCGAGCGCGAGCCGCTGGGGCGTGGGGGAGGTCACGGGGCCTTCCCAGGGGCGAGGCTTGAGCGACGTACCGGGAAGCGTGTGGCTCACCGCTCCCGGCGGTAGAGCCGCATGGTCAAGGGGCCGAACACGGCCACGAGGACGGCGCAGATCATCAGCACCCAGCCGATCTCGACAGCGGCCGCATCCCCGTGCATCAGGCCGCGTACGGCCGTGACCAGGTGGGTGAGGGGATTGATGTCGACGAACGCCTCCAGCCAGCCGGGCAGCGTGGCGGGGTCGACGAAGACGTTGCTGACGAAGCTCAACGGGAACGTCACCAGGATGCCGAGGAACATCACCGACTCGGGGCTGCGGGCCAGCAGTCCGAGAGTCGTCCAGACCCACGACAGGCTCCAGGCGAACACCAGCACCAGGCCGACTCCGGCCAGCACACCGGGCAGGCCCGCATCGGGGCGGAAGCCCAGCACCGTACCGAGGCCCACGATCATCGTGGCCGTGATCGCGTAGCGGCCCAGGTCGGCCAGCAGCGCCCCGACCAACGGGGCCGGCCGCCAGATCGGCAGCGACCGGAACCGGTCGAACACCCCCTTGGCGATATCGGTGTTGAGCGCGACAGCGGTGGACTGCGTGGTCATCGTGACCGTCATGACCAGGATGCCGGGCAGGACTTCCTGCAGGTACTCGCCGGTGGAACCGGCCAGCGCTCCGCCGAACAGATAGGCGAACAGCACCAGCATCATCACCGGGAACACGGTCACATCGAACAGTTGGTCCGGGAGATGCCTGATGCGGACGACCGCTCGCCAGCTGAAGGCGAGTGCGGCCGCCGGTGCGCCAGGGCGGGCCGGAGGGGTCCGGGCCGACAGTGCCGAGTGGAGCGGATCGGCCACGGCGACGGCGTCGCTGGCGGTGGCGGCGTGGGTGGCCGGTGAGGCCGGGACGGTGCTCATGCGGCGGTCTCCTCCAGGGGTTCGGGGGTGGCGTTGTGGCCGGTGAGGGCCAGGAAGACCTCGTCGAGGCTGATCTGGCCGACACCGAAGTCGCTGACCTCGATACCGGCGTGGGTGAGTTGGCTCAGCGCCGCACCGGCCCTGCCGGGATCGTCCAGGCTGGCCGACAGGGCCGCCGGGTCCGTCTCGCGGTGGACCGGCACGGTCAGCGCCTGGGTCAGGATCCGCGCCGCCTCCGCTCGCCGGGCCGGGTCCCGGAGCCGTACACGTACCGCCCCGGCGCCGACGGATTCCTTGAGTTCGGCGGTCGTGCCCTCGGCGATGACCCGGCCGCGGTCGATGACCGCCAGCCGACTGGCCAGCCGGTCGGCCTCCTCCAGGTACTGGGTGGTGAGCAGGACCGTGGTGCCGCCGGCGGTCAGTTCCCGCACAACGTGCCACACCTGCGCGGGGCTTCGCGGGTCGAGCCCGGTGGTCGGTTCGTCGAGGAACAGCAGCGGGGGCGTCACCACGAGGCTCGCGGCGATGTCCAGGCGGCGGCGCATACCGCCGGAGTAGCCCTTGACCCGCCGGTCCGCTGCGGGTTCGAGCTCGAATGCGGCCAGGAGCTCACGGGCCCGCTCGGCGGCGGCGCGGCGACGGTGGCCGAGGAGCCGCCCCATCAGCACCAGGTTCTCCATCCCGGTGAGGTCCTCGTCGATCGAGGCGTACTGGCCGGTCAGGCTGACGCGAGCGCGTACCGCTTCAGCCTCGGCGACGATGTCGTGGCCAAAGACCCGCGCCTGTCCGGCAGTTGGCCTGATCAGGGTCGCCAGCATCCGGATGGTGGTGGTCTTGCCGGCCCCGTTGGGCCCGAGAAAGCCGAAGACGCTGCCTTCCGGGACTGCCAGGTCGACACCGTCGACGGCGACGGTGTCGCCGAACTGCTTGTGCAGCCCCTCGGCGTGGATCGCGTACCGGGCCATGGCTCGCTCCTTATAGGTATTTACGTTGTAAACTGAGGGGTGTAATGCGCCCTGTGCGGTGGCGTGGTGGGGCTCCGGGCGTCGTGGTGCTCAGAGTGCGGCGGCGCTCAGGGTGCGGCGGCGCTCAGGGCGCGATGGTCACCACGGTCTTGCCTCGCGCATGGCCCTCGCCCTGCCCAGAGAGGGCTGCCGCGATCTCCGTGAACCCGTAGGTGCGCCCGATGACGGGCCGCAGCTCGTCGGACTCGATCAGCTTCGCGAGCGCGGTGAGGTCGTCGGGGTTCGACTTCGCCAGGAACGGCTTCATCGTCGGGCGGCCGCGCGGGGAGGAGAGCGCGACCCGCAGGAGGTAGGGCAGGGGCCCGAGCATGTTGCCGCCCGGCATGCCGCTGGCGGCGACGTAGACCCCGTCGCGGCCGAGCACTCTCCGGTAGGCCGACGGGGCGTGGTTCCCGACGAGGTCGAAGATGACGTCGTAGCGCACGTCGCCCCGCGTGAAGTCCTCTTTGGTGTAGTCGACGACCTCGTCGGCGCCGATCGAGCGCACCAGATCGAGGGCGCCGGTGCCGCACACGCCGGTCACGTGCGCACCGAGCGACTTCGCGATCTGCACCGCGAACGTGCCCACGCCCCCGGAGGCTCCGCAGACCAGTACGCGGTGGCCGACCCGCACGCCGCCGGCGTCGCGGAGTCCCTGGAGCGCCGTGATCCCTGCGAGCGGCACGGCCGCCGCCTCCGGGTACCCCAGGTTGGCCGGTTTGGATGCCAGGGCGGCATCCTCGGCGACTACGGCGTATTCGGCATAGGCGCCGTCGGGCAGCTCGCCGAACACCTCGGCTCCGGGACTCCACCGCGTGACCTTGGAGCCGACAGCCTCGACGGTCCCCGCCACATCCTTGCCCCTGACCCGCCGCTTCGGCCGCGCCAGGCCGAGCCCGAGCCGGAGCACGTAAGGACGGCCGACCAGCTGGAACCAGTCCGCCGGGTTCACCGACGAGGCGCGCACGCGCACCAGGACCTCGTGGGCGCCGGGCTCCGGCCGGGTGACGTCCCGCAGTTCCAGCACCTCACCCGGATCGCCGTAGCCGCGCTGCACGATCGCTCGCATGTCGCCCATCCCACTGTCACCCATCCCGACGTCGCTCATCCCGATGCCACTCATCCCGCATATTTACGCTGTAAATTTACGTCGTAAGTTACGCTTCGGGTCGCAGACCGTCAAGGGGACGGGGTACGAGGACGAGGAGTGTCACCTGTGCCGACGCGGAACGGCCCGTCGACCGGGCCCCGTACGCCGTTGAACCGCGACCGGGTGCTCGACGCCGGTATCGCCCTGGCCGACGCCGAGGGCATCCGCGCCGTGACGATGCGCCGACTCGGGCGGGAGCTCGGCGTAGAGGGCATGGCGCTGTACAACCACGTCGACAACAAGGAGGACCTGCTCGACGGCATGCTCGACCGTGTCGCCACCGAGATCGAGCTGCCGGACAGCGGCGCGGACTGGCGGGACCACGCGCGGCGGCGCGCGATCTCGGCGCACGCCGCGTTCCTTCGCCATCCCTGGTCGGCCGCGCTGTGGACGGCCAGCATCAACCTGGGACCGGCGCGCATGAGCTACCTGGACAGTGCGCTGCGCGGCCTGCGCGAGGCGGGATTCCCGCCGGACCTGCTCGACCGCGCCTTCCACACGATCGAGAACCACATCGTCGGCCACGCGCTGCAGACGCTGGGCTTCTCTCTCGACCAGGGCGAAATGGAGGAGATGGGCGCGGACCTGCTGCGGTCGTTTCCGGTCGAGCGGTACCCCGATCTGGCGGCGCACATCCGCCACCACCTCGACCACCAGGGCGCCGGCGACGCGTTCGAGTTCGGACTCGCCCTGATCCTCGGCGGCCTGGAACAGATGCGCACCCCGGCCTGACAGCAAACCGGACACCGGTGCCACGAGGTGTCGGGAGCAGCGTCATCAGCCGGGCGTCGGCTTCGCGCCAGGGGTGCGTCGTTCGCGAGTGCGTCGGCGAGGCCGGAGGTGGAACTGCCGAGCATGCCCCGAGACTTCGAGGACGCGACGGGCCGGAGAGCCTGCCGACCACGGCGAGCTGACACAGGAGCGCGTGCCGGTCTCGGCCGCGGTGCCCACGGCGGGCCGGGGCGCCCCGGCGAGGACAGCGGCAGAGGCAGAGGCAGCCCGCGTACGGCCAGTTGCGATGTCACTCTGCGTTCGACAGAGGAACTGCGCTCGTGGCGCCCCCGACGTGGGGTGCCGGGTCAGTCTGCGACCGGAGCGTCGGCGAGGCCCACCCTGGCGCCGACGTCATCGTGGTGGGCGGCGCTGAGCACGGCGTCCAGCAGTCCGGGGAACCTGGCGTCCAGGTCGTTGCGGCGCAGTTTGACGAAACAGCGGGTGCCTTCTTGGCGGGTTCGGGTGACGCCGGCATCGCGCAGCACGCGCAGATGGTGACTGAGTGTCGATTTCGCCACGGGGGCACGCAGCTCCCCCCATCCTCGCTCTCGACCGTCGGCAAGTACGCGCGCCAGCCCGACACGGACCGGGTCGCTGAGGGCTGCCATCACCTCGATGAGGGTCATCTCGCCCGGCTCGGGGTGGCGTGCTTGTTTCATGACGTCCATGCTAGCTTATTCGATGTTTCACGAACATCGAACGAAGGAGAGATGTGGTGCCCACTCAGCCGTACGAGGACTTCACCGGCAAGGTCGTCGTGGTCACGGGCGCCGGATCGGGAATCGGCCGCGCCACCGCCCACGCCTTCGCCCGCGCCGGAGCCCACGTGCTCGGCGTCGGTCGGCGCAAGGACGCCCTGGCCGAGACCGCCGCCGAGCATGCCGGGATCGTCGCCCACGCGGCCGACCTGTGCGCTTCGGACGCACCCCAGGAGGTGATCGAGGCCGCGGTATGCCGGTGGGGGCGCCTGGACGTGGTGGTCAACAACGCCGGTGCCACCAAGCTGATGCCGCTGGCCGAGACCACCGCCGACGGCATCGCCGCCCTGTTCGGCCTCAACGTCACCGCACCCAGCCTGCTCGCTCACGCCGCCCTGCCGCACCTGCGCCAGGCCAAGGGCTCGATCGTGAACGTCTCCAGCACCTACGGCCACCGGCCGATGCCCGGCGCCGCGCACTACGCCGCCTCCAAAGCAGCCCTGGAACAACTCACCCGCAGCTGGGCAGTGGAACTGGCCGCCGATGGTATCCGCGTCAACGCTCTGGCCCCTGGCCCCACCGAAAGCCAGGCACTCACCGCTGCCGGACTGCCCGAGGCGACGGTCGAACACATCAAGCAACAGGAGGCCACCCGCATCCCCCTCGGCCGCCGCGGCGAGCCCGACGAGGTCGCCACCTGGATCCTGCGCCTCGCCGATCCGGCCACAACCTGGCTGACCGGACAAGTCCTCACTCTCGACGGCGGCTTGGAACTCACCTGACCAAGCCCGACCACAACAAGACGGGTCTGACACACCTCACAAGCCGTTCGTCGCCGGTACGTCGCACGGGCCTCCGGAGATAGCGCACCGGCAGGGGCATGGCCAGCTCACACAGCTCCACGAGCTGATGCCACTCGGGTCCGTTGCAAGCCAGCCGGGACATCTCCACCCCCAGGACCAGGCCCACGTGGTCCAGGCCGACCTCGGGGTCCAGTCGCCGAGATTCTGGCCTTCCGACCAGGCCGGACGCCGACTGCCCGAGGTCCTCGTCGATCACCAGCACCTGTGACGGCGCCCAGCCCAGATCGACGGCCCGCCGCGTGAGTCCGCCCGGACCGTTCTACGGCGCCGACACCGTCACCGGCTGAGGGCGACCGCGAACAGGGCGAAGGCGAGCACGATCACGCCCACGCGGACGTAGTGGTAGCGGTCCCAGCGACCCGCCTGTTCCTTCCAGTCGGCGGGCCTGCTCTCCGCGGTCCAGGTCGTGGCCCGGTTGTTGATCGGCACCAGCAGCAGCAACGACATCACCACGCTCACCGCCAGCAGCGCGGTGGCCGCCGTGGCCAGCGAGGCGCCCGCGCCTCCCCAGGCCACAGCGGCCCAGACCGCGCCGAGCGCCATCGCGCCGATGTACCAGACCGGCATGACCCGACCGAGCACCCGGCCCCCGTCGCTGCGGGCGGCGATGCAGCTGCCGTCGGGGAGCCGGTTCAGGATCGGGTTGACGAACACCGCCACCGCGAACTCCACGCCCACCATCATTCCGACCACGACGACCGTGACGACTGCCAATGCGTTCTGCATGACCCCTCCCCAGGGCTGGTTCTAGCAGCGCTAGATTCTGATGCAATGCTAGGCATGTCGTTGCTCGATTGTCTAGCGGCGCTAGAATCGGAGCATGTCCACACAGGAACGCAAGGAACGAGAGCGGGCCAACCGCCATCAGCTGATCGTCTCCACGGCCCGGGAACTCGCCGAGGCCCAGGGTTGGGACGCGGTCACCACGCGCAAGCTCGCCGAGCGGATCGAGTACAGCCAGCCCGTCCTCTACAGCCATTTCCGGGGCAAGCGCGAGATCCTCGGGGCGGTCGCGTTGGAGGGCATGGCCGAGCTGACCGCTGCCCTGCGCGCGGCGGTGGCCGAGCAGCCCGCCGGACGGCCGGCTGCGGCCGCACTGGCCCGCGCCTACACCGACTTCGCCACCGGCAGCCCGGCGCTGTACGACGCGATGTTCAGCCTCGACAACGGCCTCCCCTTCGCCTCCGAGGCCACCCCCGCACCCCTGCGCGAGGCCTTCCAGGCCCTGCTGGACCCGCTGGAGGCGCACGCGGGCCCGGACGAGGAGCCCGGCGTCTACGTCGAGACCTTCTGGGCCGCGCTGCACGGCCTGATCACCCTCACCCGCGCCGGCCGGCTTCCCGCCGACCAGATCCCCAGCCGTCTCACACTCCTGGTCAACCGCTTCGTCGGCACCGAGGAGTAGCCCCCCGTGCAGTAGTCCCTGGGGGTTCGCCGTGCGGTGGTGGGGACCGTACCTCCGTACGACCGAAGCTCATCCCTCCGGTCGTGCTGGGTCTACGGCTCGGCCCATGTGACCGGCACCTTCGCCGACACCGGGGTGACGGTCGAACGCCTCTCGCCTCAGGACCAGATGGGCTGAGCGCGACGCGGCCGAGCGCCTCGTCCCCCGTCGACCGGCTCGTAGGGCGCGGAGCCGGGCCGCTTGAACAGCGGCTCAGTCAGCCGTCGTTCACTGGTCGCGGGCCGGCACCACCATCACCTCGGTGCCCGCCGCGCGTATCGCCCGGACCTGCTCCGCCGCCAGGCCGTCGTCCACGATCAGCAGATCGAAGTCGGTCAGCGGCGCCAGCGCGTAGAGCCCGCCGTGTGCGAACTTGGTGTGGTCCGCGACCAGCACCCGCCGCGCCGCGCACTCCATCATCGCCCGCTTGACCTGCACCGTCTCCGGCGAGGTGTGATAGCAGCGGCCGTTGGTGACGGCCGTCGTGGACATGAACAGCACATCGGCGCGAAAGGCACGGACCGCGTCCGCGGTGTGCAGTCCCATGAACGCGTCGTATGCCGGGAAGTACGCGCCGCCGAGCGTGATCAGCGAGATGCCGGGTTCCTTCGCGAGCGTGGTGATGGCCGGCAGTGAGTTGGTGATCACGGTCAGCGGGGTGTGCTCGGTGGCCTGGTGCGCCAGGAGCAGGCAGGTCGTGCTGTCGTCGAGCAGCATGGTCTGGCCGGGCACCAGCAGCGTCGCGGCGGCCCGCGCCAGCAGCTGCTTGGTCTGCGACATGGTGCCCATGCGCTCCGCGACGCTGCCGTGGAACTGCGCCGACGGCAGCCCTGTCGCGCCACCTCGTACCTTGCGCAGCCAGCCCTGTGCCTGCAGGGCGTCCAGATCGCGGTGCGCGGTCATCAGGCTGATGCCGAACTCCTCGGCGAGGTCCGCGGTGCGTACGAAGCCGCGGCCGATGACGGCCTCGCGTACCTGGCGCCGCCGCTCTTCCTGAGCCTCGATCCGGTCCATCGCCGCGCTCCCTCTGGTGTCCGTGACCTGTCGCGCCATGTCCTGTGCGTGGCTCGCGTGTGAATTCGCCGCGTTATGTTCGCACGGATTTAACGTACCGCTCCCGAGGAGTGCGGTGTCCGCGTGCGGCTCCGGTCCGACGCAACACGGCAGGCCGCTGCGCCAATGGGAAGATTCCGGCCGCCATTGACGCCCCTTTCCGGCCAGCTGTTCCATCAGCTCGTCCGTCCCTCCTGCCCCCGCCGCAGAAAGGGGAGAGTCGATGACGACCCCTCCGCCGCGTTCACTGATCACACGCCTGGGCATTCCGCCGACCCTCGCCTGGGGCTACCTCGGGCTGCTCCTCTTCATGATCGGAGACGGGGTCGAGTCCGGCTATCTCTCGCCGTACCTGATCGACCAGGGCATCTCGGAGCCCCGGGTCGCGCTGCTGTTCACCGTCTACGGGGTCGCCGCGGCCATCGCCGCCTGGCTCTCCGGAGTGCTGTCCGACCTGTGGGGCCCGCGCCGTGTCATGTGGGCCGGTCTGGGCATCTGGGGCGTCTTCCAGCTCCTCTTCCTCGTCGCGGCCATCCCCATGACCAGCTATCCGCTGATGATGCTCGGGTACGGTCTGCGCGGCCTGGGCTACCCGCTGTTCGCCTACGGGTTCCTGGTCTGGATCGCCTCGGTGGCGCCGCGCGTCCGGCTCGGCACGGCCATGGGCTGGTTCTGGTTCGCCTTCACCGGCGGTCTGCCCACCCTCGGCTCGCTGGTCGCCAGCGGACTCATCCCGCAGATCGGCCCGTACGCCACGCTGTGGTCCGCGTTGGTGCTGGTGGCCGCGGGCGGGCTGGTCGCCCTGCTGCTGGTCCGTGACGACCGGGGCGGCAAGCGGCCGCGGGGTGAGGGCGAGGGTCCGCTCGCCACGCTCCTCGGCAGCGTCACGGTCCTGTGGCGCAATCCCCGGGTCGGCGCCGGGTCGGCCGTA
Source organism: Streptomyces sp. E11-3 (assembly GCF_046540415.1). Taxonomy (NCBI): domain Bacteria; kingdom Bacillati; phylum Actinomycetota; class Actinomycetes; order Kitasatosporales; family Streptomycetaceae; genus Streptomyces; species Streptomyces sp. E11-3. The sequence goes on from NZ_JAZGRL010000002.1 coordinate 83,728, forward strand.
CGGGTCATCAACACGGCCTCGCAGTTCGGCTTCTTCGTGATCATGCCGATCCACTTCACCAAGACGGTCGGCTTCAGCCTCACCGAGTGGCTGCATCTGCTCAGCGCGATGTTCGCGACCAACATCTTCGCCAACCTGCTGTTCGGCGTGGTCGGCGACCGGTTCGGCTGGCGTCGGACCATCGCCTGGTTCGGCGGCGCCGGCTGCACCGTCAGCACCCTGCTGCTCTTCTACGTCCCCGACGCGGCGGGCGCCAACTTCCCGCTCGCGCTGGCCGCCGCCGCGCTTTACGGCGCTACGCTGGCGGGATATGTACCGCTTTCGGCGCTGGTGCCCTCGCTGGAGCCGCGGCACAAGGGACAGGCGCTGGCCGCGCTCAACCTGGGCGCGGGAGCCAGCACCTTCGTCGGCCCCGCGGTCGTCGCGATCTTCGTCGGGCCGCTCGGTGTCGAAGGGGTGGTCTGGATCTTCGCGGGGATGTACGCGGTGAGCACCGTACTCGCGCTCTTCCTGAAGCTGCCGGACGACGCGGGTGCGGCGGACGTGGACAGTGCGACGGAGGTGGACAGTGCGGCGGGCGTGGACAGTGCCACGCCAAGCTCCGCGACCGCCGCCTCCGCCCCGGCGTGAAAGGACCCACTGATGTCCGTACTGACCATTGACGTCGGCACCACGGTGATCAAGTCGGTCGTCTTCGACGACCAGGGCCAGGAGATCGCGGTGTCCCGGCTGGCCACCGAAGTGCTGCGGCCGCACCCCGGCTGGGCGGAGCAGGACATGGACGCCGTGTGGAACGCCGTCGTCCACACCGTCCGTAGCGCCCTGTCCGGGCTGGCCGACCCCGTCTGGCTGGTGTCCTTCACCGCCCAGGGCGACGGCGCCTGGCTCGTCGACGAGCACGGCCGTCCCACCGGACCCGCGATCCTGTGGTCCGACGGCCGGGCCGGGGACCTGCTCACCACCTGGCAGCGCGAGGGCGTCCTCGAAGCGGCCTTCCGCCGCAACGGCTCGCTGACCTGCGCCGGGATGCCCAACGCGCTCTTCAGCTGGCTCGCCGTCCACGACCCCGACCGCCTGGCGCGCTCCACCACCTCGCTCACCGCCGCGGGATGGCTCTTCCTGCGCCTCACCGGCGTCCGCGCGAGCGATGAATCCGACGCTTCCGCCCCGTTCCTCGACCACGCCACCGGGGACTACGACCCGCAGATCCTCGACCTGTTCGGCCTGAGCGCGTACCGCCGGCTGCTGCCGACCGTGCTGGGAGAGTCGGAGCGGATCGCCGAGATCACCGGCGAGGCCGCGGGCCAACTGGGGCTGCCGGCCGGGCTGCCGGTCGTGATGTCCCCGTACGACATCGCCGCCACCGCCCGCGGCGTCGGCGTGGTCAACCCCGGCCAGGCGTGCAGCATCCTCGGCACCACCCTGTGCACGGAGATCGTCCGTACGGACGTGGACACCAGCGGCGAACCGTCCGGCATCAACATCGCCTACCGCGGCCGCGAGCGGGTGCTGCGCGCCTTCCCCACGCTCAACGGCGCCGAGGTGCTCGGCTGGGCGGCGCGCACACTGGGACTGTCCGGGCCGCCGGAACTGGCGCAGCTGGCCTTCGAATCGGAGCCCGGCGCCCACGGGCTGATGTTCCTGCCCTATCTCTCCCCGGCCGGTGAACGCGCGCCGTTCCTCGACCCGCGCGCCCGCGGTTCGTTCTGGGGCCTGTCCCTGCAGCACTCGCGCGCCGACCTGGCCCGCGCCGTGTTCGACGGACTGTCGCTGGTCCTGCGCGACTCGCTGGCCGCGGCCCGTACGGAGGTGAGTGAGCTGCGACTGTGCGGTGGCGGCGCCAACAGCGACGCCTGGTGCGCGCTGATCGCGGATGCGACCGGCGTGCCGACCGCCCGCTCCGGCGATACCGAACTGGGCGCCAAGGGCGCCTTCCTCACCGGCCTGGTCCACTCCGGCGCCGAGAGCAGCATGCACACCGCTGCCGCCAAGTACGTCCGGATGCGCAGTAGTTGGGAACCCGACCCGGAACGCGCGCAGTTCTACGTCGCGCTGTACGAGGACTTCATCAGCTGGCGGACGACCGCCCGCGAGGCCGGCTGGCGAGGCGGCGCGCAATGGCGGGGAAGCCGCGCCGCAGGCCCTGGCGGGCCCATACGTGACGGCGACCGCATCCGCACTGCCCCGGGAGACATCCATGTCTGACACTCCGTTCGCCGACCACTCCCCCGGTTCGCTCGACGGGATCTGGCTGGGTCTCGACCTCGGTACCCAGAGCGCCCGCTGTGTCGCCGTCGACGGCACCGGACAGCTTCTCGCCGCCGCCTCCCGGCCGCTGACCAGCCACCGCGATGGCGTACGCCATGAGCAGGACCCCGAGCAGTGGTGGACCGCGCTGTCCGCCGCCTGCCGCACGGCCCTGGACGGACTCGACGCGCGGCGGATCCGCGGCCTGGCGATCGACGGCACCTCCGGGACGATTCTGCTCGCCGACGCCGCCGGCCGCCCGCTGACGCCCGGCCTGATGTACGACGACGGGCGCGCCGCCGACCAGGCGGCGACCGTCAACGAGGCCGGTTCAGCGGTCTGGCGGGAGTTGGGCTACCGCAGCATGCAGCCGTCCTGGGCGCTGCCGAAGGTGCGCTGGCTCCTGGACCATGACGCCGCGGCGGCCGACGCGGGGGTCCGGCTGCTGCACCAGGTCGACCTGATCACCTGGCGGCTGGCCGGGCAGCAGGTCGCCGCCGACGCCAGCCATGCCCTCAAGACCGGCTACCACCTGGTCGAGGAGCGCTGGCCGCACCAGGTCATGGCCGAACTCGGCCTCCCTGAGGGACTGTTGCCCGATGTCGTACGCCCGGGCAGTGTGCTCGGTACCGTATGCGCCGAGGCCGCGGCTGCCACCGGCATCCCCGAGGGCACCGTCCTGGTCGCCGGTATGACCGACGGCTGTGCCGCCCAGATCGGCGCCGGAGCCCTCGAACCCGGCGCCTGGAACTCGGTGCTCGGCACCACCCTCGTCTTCAAGGGCAGTAGCCCCCATCTGGTCCGGGACCCGGCGGGCGTCGTGTACTGCCACCGCGGGCCGGGCGAGAGCTGGCTGCCGGGCGGCGCCTCCAGCAGCGGCGCGGGAGTCCTCTCCCAGCACTTCCCCGGCGAGAACCTGGACCTGCTCACCGAGCAGGCCGCAGCCCTCGGCCCGGACGCGGTCGCCTACCCCCTGGTCTCCACCGGCGGTGAACGCTTCCCCTTCCGTGCCCCCGAAGCCGAGCCCTTCGTCCTTGGCCATGTCCCCACCCGTGCCGCCGAGTTCCACGCGTATCTGCTCGGCGTCGCCTGCCTGGAACGGCTGTGCTTCGACTATCTCGACCACCTCGGCGCCCCTGTCGACGGGCCACTCACCCTCACCGGTGGCGGTGCCCGCAACCGGTACTGGTGCCGGCTGCGCGCCGAGGTACTCGGGCGCCCGGTACTCCTGCCGGAACAGGCCGAGGGCGCCATCGGCATGGCGGTGCTCGCCGCCACCTCCAGTGGCGCCAGCCTCCCCGAGGCCGCCGACGCCATGGTCCGGATCGGCGCGGAGATCCATCCGTCGCCGGCCCGCACCGCCCGCTACCTCCCCGTCTACCTCCGCTTCATCGACGAACTCACCCGCCGTGGCTGGCTCGACCAGACCGTGGCCGACCACGCCCGCAGGAGGGCAGCGCAGTGACCGACTTCATCCTCGTCCGCCATGGCGAAACCGTCTGGCACGCGGAGAACCGCTACACGGGACGCACCGACGTGCCGCTCACCCAGCACGGTCGCGAGCAGGCCGCCGCGCTCGCCGAGTGGGCCGTCACCGCGGGGCTCACGGCCGTCTGGAGCTCCCCGCTCTCCCGCGCCCGGCTCACCGCCGCGCCCGCCGCCGACGCCTGCGGCCTCGTCCCGCGCATCGACGAGCGTCTCTACGAGGTCGACTTCGGCCAGGGCGAGGGCCTGACCAGAGACGAGATGCGGCAGCGCTTCCCGCAGCAGCTGGCGGACTTTCTCGTCGACCCGGTCGCGAACCATCTGCCCGGTGGCGAGGATCCGCGCAAGGCCGCCGCACGCGCCGCCGACTGCCTGGCCGACATCGCCCGCGAACAGCCGCGCGGCCGAGTCCTCCTGGTAGCCCACTCCACCCTGGTCCGGCTTCTGCTCTGCCATCTGCTGGGCATCCCGCTCGCCGACTACCGCCGGGTCTTCCCGCAGTTGCTCAACGGCGCCCTCACCGAGATCCGGGTCGAGAACGGGCAGACCGCGCTGCTGCGGCTCAACGCCCCCGCGCTGGCCCAGACCCCCTCCTTCCACTGACCGCCCGGCCACTTGCCCGCACCGTCCTTCAGGAGTAACCCGCCCATGAGCACCACCGTCCTGGCCGCCGGCAACCACTTCATCCGCCCGAGCCTGTTCACCGAGGCCGTGCGCACCGCCGCCGGGGACCTGCCGCTGGATGTCCGCGAGCTCCAATTCCCCTGGCCGCACACTCCGTTCGGCCCGGTCGCCGAGGTCATCGAGGCATCCGGCAGCGAAGAGCAGATGATCAAAGCCCTCCAGGGCGTACAGATCTGCATCACCGAGCACGGCCCGCTCACCGAACGCATCCTCGCCAACTGCCCCGACCTGAAGCTGTTCTGCACCAGCCGCGGCGGCCCGGTCAACGCCAACCTCGAAGCCGCCACCCGGCACGGCGTAGCCGTCTGCTACGCCCCCGGACGCAATGCCACCGCCACCGCGGAACACACCCTCACCCTGCTGCTCGCCGCCGCCCGAGGCGTCGGCGACACCCACACCGACCTGCGCAAGGGCACCTGGCGCGGCGACTACTACGACTACGACACCTGCGGAATCGAGATCGACGGCACGACCGTCGGTCTGGTCGGCTACGGGGCCATCGGCAGCCGGGTCGCCACGGTCCTGCGCGCGATGGGCGCCGAGGTCCTGGTGCACGACCCGTACGTACGGCCCGAGGCACTGGCCGGCATCGCGGAACAGGTTTCTCTGGACGAACTGCTCCGCCGCTCGCGCATCGTCTCCCTGCACGCCCGGGTCACCGACGAGACCAAGGGCATGATCGGCCGCGCGCAGATCGCCGCGATGCCGCGCGGGTCGATCCTGGTCAACTGCGCCCGAGGCGCGCTGCTTGACTACGAAGCCGTCTGCGACGCACTGGACTCGGGCCACCTCCGCGGCGCGGCCTTCGACGTCTTTCCCGAGGAGCCGCTGCCCGCCGACTCCCGGCTACTGACCGCCCCTGGCGTCATCCTGACCCCGCATATCGCGGGCGGCAGCCAGCAGGTCGCGCACAAGGCCGCGGCCATCGTGGCCGCGGAGGTCGGCCGTTACCTGCGCGACGAGCCGCTGGCACACTGCGCCAACCCCGAGGTGTTCACCGCGGGTTGAGGCCGCCGCCGTCCCCGCCGTGCGATGCGGTGCGGTGCGCGGGCGGTGCGCGGGCAGTGGAGATGACGACCACTGAAACCCTTCACTCACTAGTACGTATGGTCATGTGCGCGAGGTCGGCCGGGTGTCCGGATCGGTTGGGTCTTGAGCAGGCGCAGCCTTCGCGGTCGCGCGTTGGAAGGAGGCCATGGTGAGAAGCTGCCGTCCCTCCCGGCAGCAGGAGGAGAGACGTCATGCGACCGTTCGCCTTGGATTACGCCCGCCCGACCGCGCACCCGGCCGTCGTGACCGGGTACGCCTACGACCCGGCACGGCAGTTGAACGTCCTGCCTGACGGGCGGCCGGCGATCAGTGACCCGGCGCTGCTGCGGGCGGCCGGTGCGACGACCTCGACGGCCGGTTCCAAGACGCACTTCGACGACTGACGGGCGCTCATCGCCGGGGCGGCCGACAGATTGCCGCAGGGTGCGGTGGACCGGGACGCGTACGTGGTGTGCGTGCTGGAGCAGCTGCACCGGGCCCTGAACAACCGCGACGTGTTCGCCTCGCCCTCGCACCGCTGGTCCAACCCGCGGGCCCGTCTGCTGGACGGGCCCGACTGGGATGCGGTCGAGGAGGACGTGCTGGCCGGGCTGAGCCTGGACGTGCCCGTCGAGGAGCACCTGGCGGAGCTGGTGCGGGGCCTGGACTCCGGGTGGAAGCGGCTCGCCGAACGCCTGGACCGGCTTCCTGGACGCCTTCGTGCACCTCGGGGATGGCACCACCCGGATGAAGGACCTGTCCAGCTCGGTGGTCGCGCTGCTGGTGTCCGAGGCGTGCGGCATCGGCCTGGCCCCGGTGGTGAACCCCGCCCATGAGGCGCTGACCCGGGCCCGGCGCGCGCCCGTCAACCTGCGGTTCGTCGTCCCCGTCCGGACCGTCAGCGCGGCGCCGTCGCCGAAGTGCTTCGGGTTCAAGCGGGGCATCACCTGGCTCAACGCAGTGAAGGACCAGGTCGCGGGCAGGGGGCAGATGGTCGCCCCCGACACCCCGCGCGACTCCTCGCACATCCTGGACGCGCTGCTGAACCTGGACGGCGGGGTCAAGCCGGAGATGGCGGCGACCGACAACGCCTCGTACTCCGACATGGTGTTCGGCCTGTTCAAGATCCTCGACTACAACTTCAGCCCGCGGTTCCGCGACCTGGACGACCAGCGGTTCTGGCGGGCCACGATGCCCGGCGTCGAAACGGGCACGTACGGCGCGGTGGAGGACCTGGCGCGCAACCGCGTGAACCTGAACAAGGTGATCACGCACTGGCCGGACATGCTGAAGGTCGCCGGTTCCCTGGTCACCAACCAGGTCCGTGCCTACGACCTGCTGCGCATGTTCGGACGCGAGGGGCGCCCGACTCCGCTGGGTGCGGCGTTCGCGGAGTACGGGCGGATCGCCAAGACCGAGCACCTGCTGCGCTGGTCGACCCGGACCAGCTCGGCTCGCTCGGCCCGGTCCTCAACGCCATTGTGCTCTGGACGACCCGTTACATCGACGCCGCCGTCGCCCAGCTCCAGACCGAGGGCCACGAGATCCGCGAGGAGGACATCACCCGGCTCTCCCCCGCTCAAGCACCGCAACCTGAACCTGCTCGGCCGCTACAGCTTCACCGCTCGACCTCGGCCGCCGGCGCCCTGCGCCCGCTGCGCAACCCGGACGCGCCCGAGCTGGACGAGGACGACGAAGGTGTGGACTGAACGCTCACATCGGGTGACGCGGGCATATCGGGTGGCCGGGTGCTCGGAAATCGCAAGTGCCGGTAGGGGAGCTGATGTCAGGCTGCCTGGTATGTCCGACTAAGCCTTGATTGATGCGGCCGACCTGGCGGCCTGCTCGATCTTCGCGCGGTAGGCGGCACGGGCTTCCTCGTCGATCTGCTTCTCGTGTTCGGCGCGCAGCCCGGTCCGGCCGTCGAGGCCCTCGCGCAGGATATCGGCGTGCCCGGCATGCCGGATGGACTCGCCGAGGACATGGACCATGACGGCGAACAGGTTCGTGTTGGGATAAGGCTCCGGCCACCACGGCACGTGGCCGGGGGCGTCGAGGGGAAGCTCGTTGATCGTCGTGTCCGCGTGTTCCCACGTGCGCCGGTAGAACCCGATGATGTGATCGCGGGTCTCGTCCTGGGCCGCCCACTGATCGCTGCCGTCGGAGTCCTGCCACCGGGACAGCGGTTCCGGGGAAGGGCGGTCGAAGACCTCGCCGAAGTACCTGGCCTCGACGGTGGCCACGTGTTTGACCAGGCCGAGGAGGTTGGTCCCGGTCGCTGTCAAAGGTCGGCGGGCGTCGTATTCGGACAAGCCGTCGAGTTTCCAGAGCAGCACCTCGCGGTCCCGCCGCAGTCTCCCGTGCAGGTTGTCCTTCGCGAATTCATCGATCATGCGGCATGAACCTTCCATGGGTTGTTCGTGGTCTCAAGATCCCGTACTTGGTCCGCAACGGCTGGCAGAGCCAAGGCTTAGGACTCCTTACACAATGAGCTACCGGGAATGACTGTCTGTCAGAGAGACGTGGGGGTGGGGGTGGGGTTGCGTGACGGTTTGCGGCCGACCCGACCTGCGACCGTTACTGCGCAGGAGAACTACACGCATGCTGTTCGGTGCCGTTCTCTGATCCCGTTGAGCAGTTCGGGACGGGGACCGGGGATGTGGGCGGCTGCCAGGTGAGAATCCAGCCGGCGGTAAGCGCCGCCGCGGCGCCTGCCAGGGCGATTGCGCCGCCTGTTCCGATGCCTGCGGCCACCGAGCCGAAGCAGGCCGGCCCGACGCCCTGCAGCGTCATGCTGCCGGAGCCGAGCAGGCCGAAGGCCTGGCCCTGGCCATCCTGCGGCAGGGCGTCCAGGAACGGCCGTTGCAGGCCGAGACCGTAGGCGAATCCGAAGCCGCAGAGCAGCAGCAGACAGGACGAGACGCCCACTCCGGGCTCGGCAGCGAAGCCGACCAGCGGCAGTCCCATCAGCGCGATCAACGGGACTACCAGTCGCTCCCGGGTGGCTGGCCGTAGCAGTCGCCCCACCAGCAGGTCACCGACAAGCATGCCGACCGGCAGACAGCCCATCAGCACCGCGTACCAGCCGGGCGCGAAGTGGCGTCCTCCCGCGTAGGCGACGATCAGGCCTTCCGCGCCCGCTACGAACGCGGGCGGTAGCCACTGGGCCAGCATCAGTCGTCGCACCGTACGTTCGCGCAGCAGCAGGCCGGCACCGTGCAGGCTTGCCCGGACGGCCCCGCCATCGCCCCGAGCGCTGCCGGGTGTGCCGCCGAACTGTCCCGGTTGCAGTCGGGGTAGCCGGATGCGGATGGCGAGCGCGCAGCCGAGGTAGAGGGCGGCGCTGACCGCGAGTGCCCGGTGCGGGCCGAGTACCGCGACGGCCGCACCTCCCAGCGCCAGACCGAACAATTGCGCGCCGGAGGCAGCGATGTTGTTCAGTGAACGGCCCAGTACATAGGCGTCGCCCTCCAGCCACTGCGCGACCAGCCGACTCGACGCGCCGTGAAACACCGGTGTGACGAGGGCGACCAGCGCCACGACACCGAGGCTTGCCGCGATCGGCATCTGCACCAGGGCGAGCAGCAGGGCGGCGGCGCATTCCAGGGCGTAGCCGCCGGCGATGAGCGCGCGGGGCGGCAGTCGGTCGGCCAGTGAGCCGAGCAGCAGCGAGCCGAACAACTGCGGGAGAAAGCCGATGCCGAAGGCCAGTGCGCTCAACAGCGCGGAGCCGGTGGTCGCGAAGACCAGCACCGAGAACGTGGTGATCCGCAGCGAGTCCGCGGTGATCGCGACAGTGCGGGTCGAGAAGAGCAGCCGGAATCGCGGCTCGGCCAGCACCTTCCGGTAGGTGGCACGGTGGTTGCCCTGCGCGGGTTCGGCGGGTGGGGTCATGACGCCCAGCCTCGCCGTGCGCCGACGCCACCCACTAATGATTCGTCGCTGGACGAATCGGATCAGACGTCCCGAGGTAGCCTGGCAGGGTGCTGCGCTTCGAAGTCTCCGTCGAGGACCTGCTGCGCAGCCGCTTCGCACTGTCGCCCGCGATGGACCTCGTCCTACTGCTTCGCTCGCTCGCCGGCCGAAACCGGCCGCTGCCGCGAGCCTGGGCCACCCGGCTCCTGCCGAGGTTTGAACGGCTTCGCCGCGAGACCGAACTGAACGCCGCCCTCGTCCTGCACACCCCGCAAGGCGGACCGAACTTCGTCGCCCCGCCCCCGCGCGGCCTCAACCAGACCTGGGCAGACGACCTGGCCATGATCCGGGCCACACCGCTGGAAGCGGCCCGCCACGAGTTCGCCGCCACCGCGACCGGCCCGTCCGCCCGTGATCCCCGCGTACGCGCAGTGCTGGACTCGCCGGACGCCGTCTCCAGGATCGCCGAGGCGATGGACCAGGCGTGGCACGAGCTGCTCGCCGCGGACTGGCCGCAACTGCGCGCGATCTGTGAGCGTGATGTCGTGCACCGGGTGGGTGTGATCGGCGAACACGGCTGGGCCACGACCATCGAGAGCCTGCACCCGGGCATCGCCTGGCGCGCCGGCGGTATCGAGATCGGCTTCTTCCGAGGCGGAACGGTCCGCCTCGCCGGCGACGGGCTCCTGCTGATCCCTTCGGTCTTCGCTGGGCATGTCGCCGCCCACCTGGAAGACCCCTGGCCCAGGACCTTGGTCTATCGTGCCCGCGGCACCGCCGCCCTGTGGGGCGAACAGGAGACCGTCCCCCAACCGGACGCGCTGACCGCTCTGGTCGGCCAGGCCCGAGCCCGGCTGCTGTTGGCGCTGGACGCCCCGGCCAGTACCAGCCATCTCGCCCGAAGCCTCGCCATGGCACCCGGCGCGGTAGGAGACCACCTCGCCATCCTGCGAGGCGCGGGGCTGCTCGTCCGCGCCCGGTCCGGACGGTCGGTGCTCTACCGGCGCACCCCGCTCGGCGAGGCACTGGTCGCCGGTTCGGGCTGAGGGCTCAGATCAGCACTGCTTTCTGAGGCGCCGCCAGCAGATGATTGCGCAGCCGAGGGTGAGGAAGGCCTGGTGGATGTCGGTGCGGATTTCCCAGCGGATACGCAGTCGGCAGAACCAGCGCAGAAGTGCGAAGGTCGCTTCGACGACCCAGCGGTTCTTGCCCAGGCCGCTTCCTCGGGTTGCTCGCGGAAGTGCGGCTCCCAGGTGGAGTCCTCGGCGGAGGAGTCGAACACCTTGGGGTCGCCCAGTCCGGGGCGCTTGGCGGCGAAAGTCTCCCACGGCTGCCAGGAGCCGCTGGAGGAGGTGGTGTCCAGGGCGGGGGCGGTATCGGTGGAGCTCAGGGTGGAGTTCGCGGTCATCGAGCCGTTGGTCACCATCACCAGGTCGTCCGGGCCGATGGCCGTCTGGCCGGACTTCCCGCCGCGCTCCCAGAGTCCGCTGAGGGCTCTTCCCGGCGCCAGCGGGAAGCGGATACTGCGTGGTGTGACGACTTACAACAGCATCGGTGCGACCTACGCTTACACCCGCCGACCCGACCCCCGAATCGCCGCCAGGATCCATCAAGCCCTCGGTGATGCCGCCACCGTGATCAACGTGGGGGCTGGCACCGGCTCCTACGAACCGTTACACACGGTGCTGGCCGTTGAACCCAGCTCAGTGATGATCGCTCAGCGTCCGGCCGGATCGGCGCGGGCTCTGGAAGCATCCGCGGAGTCGATCCCTCTCGCTGACGACTCTGCCGATGCGGCGATGGCACTCCTGACCGTGCACCACTGGAGCGACCTGGAAGCCGGCGTCAGGGAACTCCTCCGAATCGCCCGGCAACGGATCGTCGTCTTCACCTTCGACCACGACATCAACCGCAGGTTCTGGCTGCTGGACGAGTATCTGCCCGAGGCAGCCGCGGTCGACGACACACGAGCGGTCGCGGTCGACCGTCTGGCCACGCTGTTGGGAGGCGCCCGCATCGAGACCGTCCCCATCCCGCACGACTGCACTGACGGATTCCTCGCCGCCTTCTGGCGCCGACCCGAGGCATATCTCGATCCGCAGGTCCGGGCCGGTATCTCGATGTTCGCCCAGACCCGCGACGAAGTCGTCCAGCCGGGCTTGGCCCGGCTGTCAGACGACCTGTCCTCCGGCAGGTGGCACCAGCGCCATGCCGACCTGCTCGACCGCCAAGCCCTCGATGCCGGCTACCGGCTTCTCGTAGCCGACCTGTAGAACCAGGCGAGCCGTCTGACTGCACACCCAAGCCTGCGAGAAGGGCCGGTCACGGCGGTGCGCCAGAACTGATGAATTCGACGATATCGTCCCGCATCTGACCATCGCCCAGGGGCAAGACGATGATGTGCTGGAAGCGGTCGAGACCCACCTTCGCGGCCGGGTTCCTGCCACTACCCGCGTGTCGTCGGTCGACCTCAGGTCCACGACGCAACACGCTGGCAGCAGAAGGAATCGTTCCCGCTCTGGTAACCCTGCTTCCTGGAGGCAGCCGCGTTGCCTGGGTGCCGTTCTTCGCGTGCCCGGCCGACTTTCGTGAGTCGTGTAAGAGGTATGCATCGCAGCCGGATACGGCCCCTTAGTCGCAGCTTGGACACCAGGGAGCAGGTAACTCGCCGCTAGCTTTCAGCCCTTCGCGGCGACGGTCTTCTTCCGCTGGCGGGGCACGCGTCTTGGTCTTGTTGAGGTGTCCGTACACCGTGGAACGGGGCACGTCGAACATGACGGCGAGCTGCTGGACGGTCTTCTCCCGGGCGTCGTAGAGCTGCTGGGCGAGCTCAGCCTGGTCGGCTGTACGCTTCGGCCGGTACCCGTAGACCCGGCCGCAGGCCCGCGCGGAGGCGAGCCCGTCGTTCCTGTGCGCCACGATCAGCTCGCACTGGAGCTCACCAAGCACACTGGGCATCCCGAACGTCGCCCTGTGGCGAGGTCGATGCACTGCTCGACGACGTGCAACCTGATGCCAGGTTCGCGCAGGTCGGCTCCGAAGGGCGCCAGGCGCAGCACCGAGCGGGAGAGCCGGTCGAGCCCGGCGACCTTCAGTGTGTCGCCCCATCACGGTGCCGAGTGTCGGCAGACGGTCGTTATTCGACGTTGGTTCCGCCCGGCTCCTCCCGCCAGTTGGCGAGGTGGTTCCGGGTGCCCAGGGTGTCGGGGTGGTCGGGGCCCAAGACCTTCTCCTGGTCGGCCAGTAGCTCGGCGAAGGCGTCTGCGGCTCCGGCCGCATCACCCGACTTCCCCCTCCAATCGGCGAGATTGCCCCTGCAGGCCCGCGACGACGAAACGCTGACTCTGGTGCGCTTCCGCTCCGCCTTCACCCTTTGACCGCCCACGGCGCTGTCGAACGCCGCGGAGACCGCACGGCACTTGGAAAGGTGTGCCCGTCGCGTCCAACCCGAGCCGATCCACAGTCATGTTGATGAACGCAACTCCCCTCCCACCCGTACCTAGAGGCTGAACGCGTCCCCGGCATCGGTCGGTGACCGAACCTCGAGTCCGCCCAGGAGGCGACGAGTTGCGACACAAGCGAATACCCAAGCGGCAGGCCGTTCTGGCGGGGGCTGCTGCGATAGGCATAGCCGCAGCAGCCGTACTGCTCCCGAACGCGAACGCTTCGCAGTCCGGAAACCAGTCCGCTCCACGGCCCGCGGCCGCGAAGATCAGCGCAGCATCGGCCACCAGGCTTGCCGAGCGGCTGGCCGCGCAGCTCGGCGATGCCTACGGCGGGGCGTACTACGACAAGGGCAAACAGCAGCTGGTCGTCAACGTCGTGGGCAACGACAACGACGTGAACGTGCAGGTGAGGCGGGCCGGGGCGGTGGTGCGCAGCGTGCGCAACAGTGCGGGTGAACTGAGGGCCGCCACACAGACGCTGGCCCGTCGGGGCAGCATGACGGGAACCGCGTGGGCCACCGACCCCCGGACCAATCAGGTCCTGGTCACGGCTGACCGTACGGTCACTGGCGAACGGTGGGACAAGCTTGAGGCGGCCGTCACCTCGCTCGGCACGGGCATGGCCCGCATCGAGAAGTCCGCGGGAGAGTTCAAGCTCTTCGCCGCAGGCGGCGATGCCATCTTCAGCGGCGGTGCGCGCTGCTCGCTTGGTTTCAATGTGACGGTCAGCGACGGGCGGCCGGGCTTCCTTACCGCAGGGCACTGCGGCGGCGCCGGGCAGCAGTGGTCGGAGGACCCGAACGGCCAGCCCATCGGTACCGCCCAGGCCTCGACCTTCCCGGGGGACGGCGACTTCGCGCTTGTCACCTACGACGACCCGGCCGTTGCTGCCCCGAGCGCGGTCGACACGGGCAACGGTCAGGCCACACAGATCGTGCGGGCCGCCGATGCGACGATCGGGCTCGAAGTCTCCCGCATGGGCAGCACCACCGGGCTGCGAGATGGCGTGGTCACCGGGCTCAACGCCACCGTGAACTACCCGGAGGGCACCGTCACCGGGCTCATCCAGACCAATGTCTGTGCCGAACCGGGAGACAGCGGGGGCTCGCTGTTCACCCGCGACGGGAGCGCGATCGGCCTCACCTCGGGTGGCAGCGGCGACTGCAACACGGGCGGTGAGACGTTCTTCCAGCCCGTGACCACCGCACTGGCCGCGGTCGGCGCCGAGATCGGCGCGGATGGCGGCCAAGGGCTGCAGCAGTCCCGCCGAGAACTGCCGGACCGTGTGCCGCAGGGCGCCAGCAGCCGTTGAGTTCATTGTCGCCTGGCCTTGGCCCTTCGTGGTCCCTTCGCGCCTGCCGGGTACGGGGGCCACGGTCAGCCGGCGGACGGCATGGACGACATCCCTGGCGGCATGTTGTACGGCGTGACCACCTGGATCACCGAGGGCAGATGCGGTCCTTCGTCGGGCAGCGCCTTGTGCGCCCGCATGATCGTCTGGCAGGCGCGGCGCATGTCCTGGCGCAGGTCGTGGTGGAGCACGGCGGACAGGCGTCGTTGGCGCAGGAGTCGGGTGTTGTCGTGGTCCAGGTCGTGGGCGATGAACACGGCGCATTCGCGTCCGAGGGCGTCGAAGGCGTCGAGGGTCGCGGCGTTGCCGCCGCCCATCGAGTAGACGGCGTTGATGTCCTCGTCGCTCTTGAGTGCTTCCAGGACGAGGGCGCGCTGGGTGGCGTCCAGGCCGTCGCTGTCGGTGACCTCCACGAGGGATCGCTGGGGGTGTGCGATCCGCATGGCGCTGCGGAAGCCCATCTCGCGTTCCTCCTCACCGCGGAACGAACCGCGGCTGATGGTGGCGAGCACATGGCCGGGCCGGTCGCCGAGCCACTGTCCCATGAGGTAGGCGGCGGTGGCTCCGGCCGCGCGGTTGTCGATGCCGACGTACGCCAGCCGTGCGCTGCTGGGCAGGTCGGTCACCAGGGTGACCACGGGGATGCCGGCCGCTACGAGGCGGCCGACGGCCGCGTCGATCTCCGGGACGTCCGGGGCCTTGAGGATCACTCCCTGCGAACCCCGCTTGGCGATCTTGTCCATGGTCGCGATCAGCTCCGAGGCGGGGCCGGTCTCGCGGAAGTGAAAGCGTGAGCGTACGACCGCGGGGTGCAGGGACGGCAGTTCGGCCTCCAGCGCGCCGCGTACGGCCGTCGAGAACCGCTCGGGCGTCTGCATCACGATGTCGACCATGAAGGTGCGCCCGCCGATGCGGACCTGGGTCCGCTGGCGGTCCAGGTCCTTGATCGCCTGGTGCACCTCCATGATCGTGCTTTCCCGTACGCCGCCGCGGTTGTTGAGGACCCGGTCGACGGTGGCCTCACTCAGACCGGCCTGACGGGCGATCTCCCTGATCGGATAGGGGTGTCGCATCACTGTTCCCGACTGATGATGGTCTTTTGATGGGTCTCTGCGGATTGAATGATGGGCTGGGAGTCCCAAGACTGGCAGAAACGCAAGCACGGCGAAAGGACCCGAGATGTCGCCGACCGATGCGGGATCACGGACGTGGCTGGCCGAGGACTCCTGCGATCTCGACGCGTTCCGGTCGCTGGTCGAGCAGCGCACGGACCCTCGCGACTACCCCACGGCCGAGACGGTCGAGCAGAACGTCCTGCTCTACGAGAGCGATCGGATCCGTGGCCTCGCGGTCACTCCGCGGGCGTGCCGGGCCGTGCAGGAGGAGTTCGTACGGGCGCTGCTCGACGGACCCGGCATCGTGGTGCTCAGGCGGGCGTTCGCCGACGTGGCCGTCGTGGACCGGGCCACCGAGGTGTTCCAGGGCCTCATCGAGAAGGAGCGGGCGACGGGCGGAGGGCGTGGTGACCACTTCGCGCAGCCCGGCGCCAACGACCGGGTCTGGAACGCGTTGGACAAGGCGGCCCTGCGAGCGCCGGAGGTGTTCGCGGACTACTACGGCAACGACATGCTGGCGCTGATCTCCGAGGCCTGGCTCGGCCCGGCCTATCAGTTGACCTCGCAGATCAACGTGGTCAACCCCGGTGGTGCCGCGCAGCGTGCGCATCGCGACTACCACCTGGGCTTTCTCTCGCAGGAGCGGGCGGCCGCCTACCCGGCGCACGTCCACCGGCTGTCACCCGCGCTGACGCTGCAGGGCGCGGTGGCGCACTGCGACATGCCCGTCGAGTCGGGGCCGACGCTGTATCTGCCGCACTCGCACAAGTACGTGCCCGGCTATCTGGCCTGGCGGCGCCCGGAGTTCGTCGCGTACTTCGACGAGCACCACGTCCAGCTGCCGCTGGAGAAGGGCGACGCCGTGTTCTTCAACCCGGCCCTCTTCCACGCCGCCGGGCACAACCGGTCCGCCGCGATCAGGCGCATGGCCAATCTGCTGCAGATCTCCTCCGCCTTCGGCCGGGCGATGGAGTCCGTCGACCGGGAGGGGATGGTCAACGCGCTCTTCCCCGTACTGCTGCGCCGCAAGCGCGACGGCGCCTCCGAAGCGTGGCTGCGCCGCGTGGTCGCGGCCACGGCCGAGGGTTACCCGTTCCCCACCAATCTGGACCTCGATCCGCCGGTCGGCGGTCTCGCTCCGCCCTCCCAGGCGGACACCGTCTGGCAGGCCGTGGCCGAGGGCTGGGCCCCGGACCGGCTGCGCCAGGAACTGCAGGCCGGCGCCAAGCGCCGCCAGAGCTGAAGGAGAGACGGCCATCATGGGACTGCTTGACGACAAGGTCGTCCTCGTCAACGGCGGCAGCCAGGGCGTCGGCGCGGGGATCGTGCGGGCCGCCGCACGTGAGGGCGCGACCGTGGTGTTCACGGGGCGCAGGGCCGAGATCGGCGAGAAGCTCGCCGGGGACACCGGCGCCCTGTTCGTACGCGCGGACCTCGCGGATCCGGAGGAGGCGCGCGGCAGCGTCGAGCAGGCTGTGGCCGCGCACGGACGTGTCGACTGTCTGGTCAACGCCGCCGGGCTCACCTCGCGTGGGTCGCTCCTTGACACCACACCGGAGCTGTTCGACGCGCACATGGCGATCAATCTGCGGGCGCCGTTCTTCGCCATGCAGGCAGCCGTCGCGGACATGACGGCCCGCGAGGCGCCGGGCACGGTCGTCAACATCATCTCCAACTGCGCACACGGGGGCCCGCCCCATCTGGCGGCGTACTCCGCGGCGAAGGCGGGTCTCGCGGGCCTGACCCGCAACGCGGCCCACGCCCACCGCTGGGACCGCATCCGGATCAACGGCCTCAACATCGGCTGGACCGACACCGAGGGCGAGGACGCCACCCAGCGCGCCTTCCACGGTGCGGGCGACGACTGGCGGGAGAAGGCGGCCGCGGCGCAGCCGATGGGCAAGCTCGGCCAGGTCGACGAGATCGCCGACTTCGTCGTCTTCCTGCTCTGCGACCGCAGCGGCGTGGTGACCGGATCGGTCATCGACTGGGACCAGACCGTTTTCGGCGTGCAGGACTGAACCGCCCTGCTGCACCGCCCTCTGGACTGAAGGAGCAACATTCTCATGCGTATAGGCATCTTGGGGCTGGGCCGGATCGGCTCGTTCCACGCGGAAACCCTCGCCGGACTCGATGGGGTGGAGTCCCTGGTCGTCACCGATCCGGTCGCCGCCGCCACCGCGTCCGCGGCGCGGCGGTTCGGGGCCACCGCCGTGGACTCCCCCGAGGCCGTGCTCGCCGCGGGTGTCGACGGCGTCGTCATCGCCGCGGCCACCGACGTACACCCCGAGTTGATCCTCGCCGCGGTCAAGGCGGGCATTCCGGCCTTCTGCGAGAAGCCCGTCGCGCGTGGCGTCGCGGAGAGCCTCGACGTACTGCACGCGGTCGAGGCGGGCGGCGTCGAGGTCCACATCGGCTACAACCGGCGTTTCGACGCGGGCTGCGTCGCCGCCCGACAGGCCGTGGTGAGCGGGGAACTCGGCGCTCTGCACACCGTGCGGTCCACCACCTTGGACCCGGCGCCCCCGCCAGAGGCGTATGTGGCGGTCTCCGGCGGTATCTTCCGCGACTGCGGCGTGCACGACTTCGACATCGTGCGCTGGGTCACCGGCCGCGAGGTCACCGAGGTGTACGCGACCGGTGGCAACCGGGGCGCGGACTACATCGCGGCGGCCGGCGACGTCGACACCGCGTCCGCGCTCCTCACGCTCGACGACGGCACGATCGCGGTCATTTCCAACTCCCGGCACAACGCCCGTGGTTACGACGTACGCCTAGAGCTGCACGGCATGCGGGACAGCATCGCCGTCGGTCTTGAGGACAGGCTTCCGCTGCGCTCCGTCGAGCCGGGTGTGGTGTTCCCCAGCGGCACGCCGCACGACTTCTTCATGGACCGCTTCGCCGCCGCCTACCGCGCCGAACTCACCGCGTTCACCGAGGTCGTGGCGGGCACGCGCCCCTCGCCGTGCACGGTGGCCGACGCCATCGAGGCGAGCTGGATCGCCGAGGCGTGCGCCTTGTCTCTGCACGAGCACCGTCCCGTACGCATCGAAGAGGTGCGCACGGCATGACGGAGAGGGCGGTGCCTGTATGGCACCGCCCTCTCCCGCGTGTGCGCCCTAGTGCTGTGACCGGGATGGTCCACCGTGATCGGAAGGCGGCTCGCGGGACGAGCGCACGCGCAACGGCTGGTATTACTGGGGCATGCAGGAAGAGACGGCACGCTCCGCGATCGACACGTTCATCTCCGCGTTTAACGCCTCGGACGACAGCTATGTGACTGCCCTGCTCTCCCAGGCCCTGACCTCAGACGTGGTCTTCTGGGGGCCGTTGGGTCGCAGCGAAGGAATCGCGGCGGTCGAGCGGTTCGTGCTGGACATCCGGCGCCACCCGGCGGGGACCGGCACGATGGTGCGCTGCTCAGCGGTGGACATGCCTGACGAGTGGGCCCGGTACCAGTGGGTCTTCACCACGCCGGATGGAGGCCCCCGCCTGGCGGGAACGGACGTCGTCCATCTGCGGCGGAGCCTCATCGACCAGGTCATCGTCTTTGCGGGGGAGATCGAGCCGTCCGCCTCCTGAGTCGTCCTTCTGTCGCTGTCCTTCTCGTGAACTTGTCCCTTTCGGCACTCCGGGGCTGCGGTTCGCGGTCGGTCAGGCTGCGGCGTTGAGGCGGCGTCCGCCCCAGCGGATGCCCTTCTCGCTGCGGATGCGGGCGCGTTCCTTGCGTTGGGCGGCAAGTACGTCGGGGTGGCGGGCGTTGGTGTTGCGCCAGCGCAGGCAGCGGTGCAGTGCCTGGGTTTGCGGGGGGTGGCTGCGGTGGTGGGAGTTGGCCAGGGTGAACTGCCGCAGCGGGCCGAAGTGGGCCTCGATCGGATTGGCCCAGGATGCGTAGGTCGGGGTGAAGCACAGCTCGACCTTGTTCTTCTTCGCCCAGCGGCGGATGTCGGCGCCGGTGTGGGCGGAGAGGTTGTCCAGGATGATGTAGATCGGGGCGCTGTCGGGTCGGGCGGCACGGATCGACTTCAGCGCGGCCAGGGTGTTGGCGGTGGCCTTGCGGCGGCGGTTGACGCCGCACAGGCGGTCGTCGCCCACGGAGTAGCAGCCGTGGAAGTCGGTGACGCCGTGGGTGCGGCGGTAGGTCGCCGGCAGCCGGTTTGGCTTGCCCTGCTTCGCCCAGCAGGAGCCTGCGGTGGGCCGGATCCTCAACGGTCCGAACTCGTCGAAGGCGAGGACCCGGTCCGGGAAGCGGTCCAGAACCTGCTCGATCCGGTCGAGCTTGGCGTCGCGATGAGGGTCGGGTGATTCCTTCCATGTCTTGGTGCGCTGGAAGGTGGTGCCGCGGCGCCGCAGCAGGCACCGTAAGGCTTCACAGCCGATGCGGATGACACGCCCGTGCACTTCCCACAAGTAGGCGGCGAGTTTGCGGATCGACCAGCGGGTGAAGGGCTGGCCGAGCCTGGTGGGGCGGGTGGTGGCCGTCCGGATGACGAAGTCCTCGTCGTCAGGGGTGAGCAGGCGGGGACGGTCTCCCGCCCACTGAGGGGCCAGGCAGGCCAGGCCGATCTCGTTGAAGCGGTGGATCACGTCGCGCACGGTGTCCTCATCGGCCTGGACCAGCTGGGCGATCACCGGCACCCGGTTTCCGCCCGCCGAAGCGAGCAGCATCATCGCCCGCCGGTAACGCACCGAACTCGTGCTGCCCCGGCGCACGATCTGCTTCAGCTTCTGCCCCTCCTTGTCGGTCAAGCTGCGTACACGGACAGGCTCAGCCACCGCGCCTCCAGCGGTCGAATGGACGTCACCGCACATCCAACCGTCACGACCACCAACCCGGCGAACCTACGCGGTCACAGCACTAGCGATAGAGCGCTGGCCGTTCCCTCAGCTCGACCTCGACGCGCCGCCCCTCCCGCTGGGCGAGCACACCGGCCTCGCACACCGCCGCGGCCGCGTATCCGTCCCACGCGCTGGGCCCGGTGACCTCACCGCGCCGGGTGGCATCCACCCACGCCTGGACCTGCCGGTCGTACGCGTCCTCGAAGCGCTCCACATAGTCCGGCGTGATGGGGCCGCCCCATCGGCCGTCGGCGCTGACCCTGGGGCCGTGCTCATCGCCGATGCGTACGGTGCCCCGCTCGCCGACCGCCTCGGCCTGCACCTGGTAGCCGTATCCGCAGTGGCCGAAGATCTCGACGTCGACGAGGGCGCCCGACGCGGTCTCGAAGAGGACGAACTGGGGGTCGCTCATCCCCTCGGGTGCGTGCGACGACGGGGTCGGCTTGAGCACGGTGACCGCCGTGATCTCCTGATCGAGGAGCCAGCGGGTCGCATCCATCTCGTGGACCACCGAATCGTTGATGAGCATCTCCTCGGTGAACCACGGCGGCATCGAGAGGTTGCGGTGCCGGTGGTGCAGCATCAGGGTGCGGCCCAACTCCCTGCTGTCGAGGAGGCGTTTGAGCCCCGCGTACTCGGGGTCGTAGCGCCGCATGAAGCCCACCTGGATACGCCGGTGGCCGAGCTTCTGTTCCGCCGCCAGGACGCGGGTGGCGGAGGCCGCGTCGGGGGTGAGCGGCTTCTCGCACAGGACCGGCAGGTCACCGGCCGAGTGCTTCGAGCAGGGCCGCCTCGTGGGCGGGCCCCGGGGAGGCGATCAGTACGGCGTCCACGTCCCCGGCGGCCATGGCGGCCGACGCCTCGGTGTACGCCGTGCATCCCTCCCTCCCGTCGGCGAGGGACTCGGCCCGGCCCGCGTCGACGTCGACGACAGCGGTGACTCGGGCCCCGCTGATGACGTGCTCAAGCCTGCGTACATGGTCCGCGCCCATCTTGCCGGTGCCGACGACGGCGACGCCGAGTACTCGCTGGGGTGGCATGTGTCTCCCTCTGGGTGGTGGTCAGTCGGTGGACAGCGCGCCACTGACTTGGAGTTCATCCTCTTCGGGGAGTTCCTCGACGTCGACGCCGTTGACTTGGGCGAGTTCGTGTTTGAGCGCGGCGAGTTCGGCGCCGCCGGCCATGTGGTTGGTGAGTTCTTCGAGGCTGACCTGGTCGCGGGAGGCGGACAGTTCCAGGGTGCCCAGGCGTAGGACGCTGAAGTGGTCGCCGACCATGTAGGCGTGGTGCGGGTTGTGGGTGATGAAGATGACGCCCAGGCCGCGGTCGCGGGCGGCGGCGATGTATTTGAGGACCACGCCGGATTGTTTGACGCCGAGGGCGGCGGTGGGCTCGTCGAGGATGAGGACGCGGGCGCCGAAGTGGACGGCGCGGGCGATGGCCACGCACTGGCGTTGGCCGCCGGAGAGGGTGCCGATGGGCTGTTCCAGGTCGTCCAGGATGATGCCCATGTGGCGCAGCTCTTCGTCCGCGGTCTGCTTCATCCGCTCGATGTCCAGGCGGCGCAGCGGCCAGGGGCCGCGGGTGAGTTCGGAGCCGAGGAAGAAGTTGCGCCAGACCGGCATCAGCGGGACGGTCGCCAGGTCCTGGTAGACGGTGGCGATGCCCTGGTCGAGGGCCTCCCGCGGGGTGGAGAAGCGGACCGGGGCGCCGTCGACGAGGAAGTCGCCCTCGGTGTGCCGGTGCAACCCCGATATGATCTTGATGAGGGTTGACTTGCCCGCGCCGTTGTCGCCCAGCACGCAGGTGACTTTGCCTGGGTGGACGGTGAGGTCGACGCCGTGCAGGGCGCGGATGTTGCCATACGACTTCCCCGCGTTGCGCAGTTCGACGAGGGTCGCGTCCGTTGGGGTGCTTGTCGTGGGGGTGCTTGTCATTCCGATCACCTCCGGGTCGCCTGGCGGCGGACCCACACATTGATGAGGGTGGCGCCGAGGAGCATCACGCCGAGGAAGGCCTTGAACCAGTCCGGGTTCCAGCCGGCGTAGACGATGCCCTGGTTCACCATGCCGAACATGAAGGCGCCGAAGACCGGGCCGATCGCGGAGCCGTAGCCGCCGGTCAGCAGACAGCCGCCGATCACCGCCGCGGCGATGAAGATCAGCTCCTGGCCCACGCCCTCACCGGACTGCACGGTGTTGAAGGAGAACAGCTGATGCATCCCCACGAACCAGGCACCGAAGCCGACCAGCATGAACAACGAGATCTTCGTGAAGGTCACCGGCACCCCCACCGCCCGCGCGGACTCCTTGTTGCCGCCGACCGCGAAGATCCAGTTGCCGTACTTGGTACGCAGCAGCACCCACGTCGCCAGCGCCGCGAACACCAGCCACCACACCACCGTGATCTTCACCTGCACGCCGCCGACCTCGAAGGACGAGGCGAAGAGCGCCTTGGCCTGGCTGAAGCCGTCCATGGCGCTGATGTCATCGGTGGCGACATTGCCGGTGATCAGCTTGGTGACCGCCAGGTTCACGCCCTGCAGGATCAGAAAGGTGCCCAGGGTGACCAGGAAGCTCGGCAGACCGGTACGGACCAGCAGCCAGCCGTTGAGGAAGCCGATCGCCAGTGAGACGAGCAGGGCCACGATCACGCCGACCCAGACGTTCATCGTCAGCTGGTAGCTGACCATGCTCGCGGTCAGCGCCGAAGCGACGACCGCGACACCGGCCGACAGATCGAACTCGCCGCCGATCATCAACAGGGCCACCGGCAACGCCATGATCCCGATGGTCGACGACTGGTACAGGATGTTCGCCATCGAACCGCCGTCACGCACCGGCGGCGCCGCGACGAGGAAGAACACGAGGACGGCGACGGCGCCGAGGAAGACACCGACCTCCGGCCGGGCCAACAGACGCAACACCAGGGAGCGTTCGGTGGTGCGGCCGTCGTTCTGACTGGCCGGCGGGGCCGGCGACGAGGAGCTCGTCGCCGGTGCCGTTGTCTGAGTCATGCTGCTCACCGGGTGCCCTTCGCGGCGAACTTGGCGACGGTGTCGACGTTGGACTTGTCGACGAAGGCCGGACCGGTCAGCACCGGCGCCTCACCGCCGCCGCTGTAGTTGCCGTTGGTCTTGTACAGCCACAGCGAGTCGACCGCCAAATAGCCCTGCAGGTAGGGCTGCTGGTCCACCGCGAACTCGATGTCGCCGCCCTTGACGGCGCCGATCAGGTCCTTGTTCAGGTCGAACGTGGCCACCTTGGCCTTGCTCCCCGTGTCAGCGATCGACTTCACCGCGGTCAGCGCGAACGGGGCACCGAGCGTGACCACCTGGTCGATGGACGAGTCCTGCTTGAGCTTGGCGACGATCGTCGACTGCACCGACGGCATGTTGGCGCCGTTGACGTAGAGGACTTCCGTCTTGCCGTTGAAACCGTCCTTCACGCCCTTACAGCGGGCCTCCAGGGCCACATGCCCCTGCTCCTGGACCACGCAGATGTCGTGCTTGGCGCCGGTCTCGTTGAGCTTCTTGCCGAAGGCCTTGCCCGCGACGTACTCGTCCTGCCCGAAGTACTCCAGGAGGCCCTGCTTCTTCCACTCATCGATGCCGCCGTTGAAGCCGACCACCGGGATACCGGCCTTCTTCGCCTGGGCCACGACGCCCTTCATGGCGTCCGGCTTGGCCAGGGTGACCGCGATGCCGTCGACCTTCTGGTCGATCGCGTTCTGCACCAGGTTGGCCTGGTTGGGTCCGCTGGGGTCGTTGGAGTAGATCAGCTTGACGTTGTCCTTGGCGGCGGCGGCCTCTGCGCCCTTTCGTATGGTGTCCCAGAACGTGTCGCCGGGGGCCGCGTGCGTGATCATCGCGACGGTCATGCGAGGAGTGCTGGCCTTGCCTGCCGGGGCGTTCTCCGCGGCTTCCTCAGCCGCCTTCCCGCCGGAGCTACTTGAGCAGCCTGCGGCCAACAGCACTGCTGCCGCCGCTGCGGCGGCAGCGGCTGGGACGAATCTGCGAGTACGAGGGTGGAGCGAGCGGTCCATCTTTCCTGCACCTCACTGTGTGACAGGGGGGAAGGGGAGAGGCGACCGACCGAGCAGGCGCTGCGGGTCACACCGAGCAGACGCTGCGGGTCACGTGCCGTTAACACGGCTGTTGCCTATGCCGAGATAGAACCCCGCTGCACGCCGGGGGTCAACGTTTGTAAAGACATCATTTATCCCTCAAGCCAAGATGTCCTTACATTTGCTTGACGTCGGTTACGCGTGCCCTCTACACCTGAAGGAGCCGGGGCGCTCCCCGGCCTTCCCCTCACCTTCCCGTCGCCTTCCCATCGCGGTGGGAAGACGTCTGCCCGTACTCAGGAGAGTCGCCAATGAACGATCGTTTCGATCTGATCACCATGGGCCGGACGGGAGTGGACATCTATCCGCTGCAGACCGGTGTGCCGCTGGAAAGGGTCGAAAGCTTCGGGAAGTTCCTCGGCGGTTCCGCCACCAATGTCGCCGTCGCCGCTGCCCGACTCGGCCGGTCCGTGGCCCTCATCAGCCGGACCGGTCAGGACCCCTTCGGCACCTATGTACATCAGGCGCTCAAGGAGTTCGGCGTCGACGACCGCTGGGTGACGCCGGTGGCCGCCTACCCGACTCCCGTCACCTTCTGCGAGATCTTCCCGCCGGACGACTTCCCGTTGTACTTCTACCGGCAGCCCAAGGCACCCGACCTGGAAATCGAGACCGACGAGCTGGATCTGGACGCCATCCGGGACGCCCGCGTCTTCTGGATCACCGGCACCGGACTCAGCGAGGAGCCGAGCCGCGCGGCGACGCTCGCCGCCCTCGAAGCGCGGGCCAAGCGGGGCATCACCGTCTTCGACCTCGACTGGCGTCCCACGTTTTGGAAAAGCGCAGCCTGGAGCGACCCCGCTCGGGCGCACGCTTACTACGCCGAGGCGCTGCGCCACACGACGGTCGCCGTCGGCAACCTCGACGAGTGCGAGGTCGCCACGGGCGTACGCGAGCCACGCGCCTGCGCCCAGGCCCTGCTCGACATGGGCGTGCAGCTGGCCGTGGTCAAGCAGGGCCCCAAGGGGGTACTCGCCGTCCACCGCGACGGCACCGTCGCCGAGGTCCCGCCGACCCCGGTCGAGGTCGTCAACGGCCTGGGGGCCGGCGACGCCTTCGGCGGCGCGCTCTGCCACGGGCTCCTCGCCGACTGGGACCTCAAGCGGATCATGCAGTACGCGAACGCGGCCGGAGCCCTCGTCGCCACCCGCCTCGCCTGCTCGTCCGCGATGCCCACCCCGGACGAGCTGCGCGACTTCCTCGCCCGCAACTGATCTCCACACGCTCACCGAAAGAAGTCATCCCTTGAACATCGGCATCTCCGACCTCGCCGGCATCCGGGCCCGCCACCCCGAAGCCATCGCCGAGGCCGCAGCCCGCCGCACGCGCCGCCCCCTGGTCGGGGACAGCGGCCGGCTGATGATCGTGGCCGCCGACCACCCCGCCCGCGGCGCACTGGCCGCCGGTGGACAGCCGCACGCCATGGCCCGGCGCGCCGACCTGCTGGAGCGGCTGTGCACGGCACTGGCGCGCCCGGGGGTCGACGGAGTGCTCGGCACCGCCGACATCCTGGAGGACCTGCTCCTGCTCGGCGCCCTCGAAGGCAAGGTGGCCATGGGCTCCATGAACCGCGGCGGCCTCGCGGGCGCCTCCTTCGAACTGGACGACCGCTTCACCGGGCACCGGCCCGAGGACCTGGCCAGACTCCGTTTCGACGCCGGCAAACTGCTGCTGCGCATCGACTACGACGACATCGGATCGCTCGACACGCTTGAGGCCACCGCACAGGCCGTCCACACGATGGCCGACCGTCAACTGCCGCTCTTCATCGAGCCGTTCATCACACGACGCGTCGGCCAGAGCGTCCACAACGATCTGAGCGTCGAGGCGGTCACCCGCTCGATCGCCATCGCCTCGGGCCTGGGCGGCACCTCCGCGTACACCTGGCTCAAGCTGCCCGTGACCGACGATCCCGACGACATGGCACAGGCCGTGGAGGCATCCACACTGCCCGCCGTGCTCCTCGGCGGGGCCATCGGTCCCTCCGCCGCGGAACAGGAGGCCGCCTACGAGAAGTGGCGCAAGGCCCTCCAACTCCCCACTGTGCACGGCCTGGTGGTCGGCCGCTCCCTGCTCTACCCCGCCACCGGCAGCGTGGAGACCGCGGTCGACACGGCCGTGGGCCTGCTGTGAACCACACCCCGAGGAGGCTCACACCGTGACCCGTACGCCCGAGCCACAGCGCCAGGAACACGAGTGCCACCTGCCTGCGGGCAAGGCCGCGAACGGCCTCTACACCGTTGACGTATCGCCCGAGACCGCGGGCTGGGAGTTCTCCAGCCTGCGCGTCGTCGAGTTGCCGCCCGGCGGTTGGCACGACTTCGACACCGGGGACAGCGAGTGGATCGTCCTGCCGCTCTCCGGGTCCTGCACGGTCGCCGTCGAAGGCCAGACCTTCCGGCTGACGGGACGGGAGAGCGTCTTCACCGGCGTCACCGACTTCGTCTACGCACCGCGCGACGCCCACGCCTCCCTGGCCACGCGCGACGGCGGGCGCTTCGCCCTCACGGGAGCACGCTGTACGCGGCGGCTGCCCGCCCGATACCAGCCTGCCTCGGCCGTCCCCGTCGAACTGCGCGGCAGCGGCCGGTACAGCAGGCAGGTCAACAACTTCGCCGCCGCGGCCCGCCCCGGAGGCGGCTCCGGTGAGCAGGGTTTCGCGTGCGACAAGCTGATCGCCGTGGAAGTACTCACTCCGGGCGGCAACTGGTCCTCCTTCCCACCGCACAAGCACGACGAGGACCGCGTGGGCGAGAGCCGGCTGGAGGAGGTCTACTACTTCGAGATCGCCGACCGCGACGGTGCCCCGGGCCTCGGCTACCAGCGGGTCTCCCCCTCCGGCAACGGCCGCAACACGGATCTCCTGGCCGAGGTCCGCGACGGCGACGTCGTCCTCGTGCCCGACGGCTGGCACGGCCCCTCGGTCGCCGCGCCCGGACACGACATGTACTTCCTCAACGTCATGGCCGGGCCCGGCGCCGAGCGCGTCTGGCTGATCTGCGACCACCCCGAACACGCCGACGTCCGCGACAGCTGGGTCGGCCGCCCCATAGACAACCGTCTCCCCCTCTACACCGCGCCCGGCAGCCGTCACGACGCCGACTGAGTCCGGCTGTACGAACTGCGTCCGGCCACCGGCCATACGAAAGGAATGGAAGGCCGGGGCCCGAACACGACCTCTATGCCGTGAAGAAATCGCTGAGGGCGCGGGCGACCTGGTCGGGGGCGTTCTCCGTGGGGATGTGCCCCGCATCTGGGATACGTACGAGTGTGGTTTGAGGGATCTCCGAGGTGAACCGCTCGGCGTACTCCAGTTTCTGGAAGCCGTCGTCCTCGCCCCAGATCAGCAACTTGGGCTTCGTGGACCGCTGCAGCGCGGGAACGAGGTCAAGGGTGTAGCGGCTGTCGGCCGCGCCCGCCAGGGTCATCCAGGAGCGGCGAACCCGCTGAGTGGTCCACGGATCCAGGTAGTCAGCGATCCGCTCCTTGGTGGCGGCACCGGCCAGCGCCGTTGTCACGGCCTGTCGGCGGGCGGCGAGAAATGCGTCGGCGGTGGTTGCCGCGACGACCTCCGGGTCCCGGAACCGGGCCACGCCAGGCACGGGCCAGGAGTCGTAGGTGACCGAGTTGACCAAGGCCAGCCGGGGCACCTCCAGCCGGTCGTGGGCGAAGAGGTGCTGGGCGATGGCGCCGCCGATGTCATGGCCTGCCACGGCGATCGGCCCGGAGAGCTTCAACGTGGACGCGAAGTGCGCCACCCAGTCCGCGAGGGCCGGGACCGTGGCCGTTTCCGGGGTGAGTTCGCCTCCCGAGCGTCCCAGTCCGGGGAGATCGACCGCGATGGGGCGTAGCCCCGCCTGGGCGAGGCGGGCAAGGACCGGAAGCCAGACCCGGCTCCAGTACGTTCCGTGCAGCAGCAACACGGCCGGGCCGTCCTGCTCCACGGTCAGGTAGCTGGCCGTTTCGCCGTTGACCTCGACTGCGGTCCGCAGCACCTTCGTTTCGGTGGTTTCACTCATGGGACCACTGTGACCGGGGTCGACCTCCCGGCCGAGAGTCCAGAAAGACACTCATGGGTATATTCTTGCCATGAGCCTTCATCGGGTGGTGGCCCTGCTCAACCCGCCCCAGTCGCCCTTCGAACTCGCCTGTGCCGCCGAGGTCTTCGGCACCGTCCCGCAGGATGTGCCGGCCCACTACAGCTTCCGGATCTGCGCCGAGCGCCCCGGCCCCCTGCAGACCACCGTCGGCTACGCGATGCTCGTCGACGCGGGGCTGGCAGCCCTGCGGGAGGCGGACACCGTGGTCGTACCCGGTCGGCTGCCGCCCGGCGCACCGGTGGCACCGACCGTCACCGAGGCGCTGCGGGCCGCCCACCAGCGCGGGGCGAGGATCGTCGGCATCTGCACAGGGGCGTTCGTCCTCGCTCAGGCCGGACTGCTCGATGGCCGCAGCGCCGCCACCCACTGGCGCCGCACCGCCCAACTCGCCGCCGACTTCCCCGAGGTGCGGGTGGACCCGGACGTGCTCTACGTGGACCACGGCGACGTGGCGACCAGCGCCGGGACCGGCGCGGGCATCGACCTGTGCCTGCACCTCGTACGTTCCGATCACGGCGCGGCCTACGCCGCCCAGATCGCCCGGAACATGGTGCTGCCGCCACACCGGGAGGGCAGCCAACTCCAGTACGCTTCACAGCCCGCCCCGGCCAGGGCGGACGAGTCGTTGGCGCCACTGCTGGAGTGGGCCACCTCCCAGCTCGGCACCCGGCTGACCCTCGACCGGCTCGCCGAACGCGCGGGGCTGTCCAGCCGGACTCTCGCCCGGCGGTTCACCGAACAGCTCGGCACCAGCCCGGGACAGTGGCTGCTCGGCCAGCGCATCGACGCGGCACGGGTACTGCTGGAACAGACCGGTCTTCCGGTGGAAGCCATCGCCACCCGGGTCGGACTCGCCTCGGCGGTCAACCTGCGCCGCCGATTCCGGGCGCATCTCGGCACCACACCCGGCGCCTACCGACGGACCTTCGGCGAAACCCGGTAGCGCGGTCTACGCGGTGCCCCGCAGCGCGGAGCGCAGGTGCTCGGCGCTGGCCCACACGTCCTCGATCGGCCCCTTGCCGGTGGGCTCCTCGGTGAGGACGGTGTCCTGTTCCAGGACGTACCAGCCGTCGTATCCGCGTGCGCCCAGGTGCGTGACGATGGCCCGGACGTCGACGTCGCCGGCGCCGAGGGGGCGGTACATGCCCTCGCGTACGGCTTCGGTGTAGGTGAGGCGGCCCGACTGGACCTTCGCGGCGAGCTTCACGTCCACGTCCTTCATATGGGTGTGGGCGATCCGCTCGGGTGCCTGGCGGGTCAGCTCGGCCGGGTCGGTGCCGCCGATGAGGAGGTGGCCGGTGTCGAGGCAGAGGGAGATGGCCGAGTGCTCCAGGACGCGCTGGACCTCGTCACCGTTCTCGATCATGGTGCCGACGTGCGGGTGCAGGACGGCTCGTACGCCGCGTTCGGCGGCCAGTGACGTCAGGCGGTCCAGGTTGGCCAGGAGCAGTTTCCAGCCGTCCGCGTCGAGTTCGGGGCGGGAGTCGTAGCCGTCCTGGCCGGTGACGGCGGACAGGACGAGGACTTCCGCGTGCGAGGCGGCGTAGCCTTCCAGGAGCTGCTCCACCTCCGGGAGCGGGTCGTGCTCGGGTACGTGCAGCAGGAGCGGTGTGAAGCCGCCGACGGCGTGCAGGTCGTGGTGGGCGAGTACTTCGGCCATGGCCTGCGGCTGGCTGGGCAGGAAGCCCTCGGGGCCGAGTTCGGTGGCGGCCAGGCCGACCTCCTGCATATCCTTCAGCACTCGGTCCGGCGTCAACTGGTAGCCCCAGTCGGGGACTTCACACACTCCCCAGGAGATGGGCGCGCCGGCGATCCTGTTCAGCGGCTGGGTGGTGTTCATGCGGTGGCCTTTCGGTGGGTCCGGTCGGGGTTGGCGACTGCGGCGGGCGGCCGCCCGGCGCGTACGTGCGCGACGCCACCGGCGGCGTCGGTGAAGGTCAGGCGGACGAGGATTAACTCCGCGCCGTGTGACCGAAGTGCGCTCCGGGTACGTCGGGCACGCGCCGCCAGGCGCCGCTCTCGGCGGAGGCGGCCGCCGCGGAGATCATCTCGGCGACGGCGTGCGCGTCCTCGATCGTCGAGTTGCGGTGTTCGATACCGGCCACGGCGGCCAGGAACTTCTTGGCCTCGATCACCTTCAGGTCGTCGTAGCCCATGCTGTTGCCCGGTCCAGGCTGGAAGCGGGCGTAGTCGCCCAGGTGGCCGTTGCCGAGCACGGTGGTGTAGCCCTGGTGGGGGCCGCTGCGCTCCAGGGCGACGCGGAGTTCGTTCATGCGTTCGAAGTTCCAGGTGACCGAGCCGTCGGTGCCGTAGATCTCGAAGCCGAAGCCGCACTGCGGGCCGACTATGGTGCGCGACGCCTCCAGGGTGCCGACCGCTCCCGTGCTGTGTGCCCCTGGGGCGAAGCGGACGAGCGCGGCGGTGTAGTCGTCGTTCTCGACCCTGGCCATCTCGCCGTCCTCGATGACCGCGAAGTGCGTACCTGACCCCATGGGGAGGATGGGCCGTTCGGTGTAGACGGTGCTGGTGAGCGCGGACACTTCGCTGATGGGGGCGACGACATAGCTGACCAGGTCCACGACATGGCTCATCAGGTCGCTCAGCGCGCCGTGTCCCGCCAGGTCCCGCTTGAAGCGCCAGGACAGGGCGCCCTTGGGCTCGGCCGCGTAGCCGGAGAAGAAGGTGGCGCGCACATTGGTGATACGGCCCAGCCTCCCTTCGGCGATCAGCTCCCTGGCCCGCTCGACGGCGGGTGCGTGCCGGTAGTTGTAGCCGATGGAGGTGACCAGGCCGGCCGAGCGTGCGGCGGCGGCGACTTCGGCGGTCTCTTCGGCGCCGCGTCCGACGGGCTTCTCGATCCAGAACGGCTTCCCGGCCTTGGCGGCGGCGATGCCGATCTCGTGGTGGAGCACGTTCGGCGCGCAGATGGATACGACGTCGACGTCCGGGTCCGCCAGGACGGCGCGGTAGTCGGTGCTCGCCTTCTCGTAGCCGAGTACGTCGCGGGCGTAGGCCACACGGTCCTCGGCCGTGTCCGCGGCGTGCACCAGGCGTGGTTTGAGGCCCAGTTCGGGGTAGACGGACGGCATGGCCTGGTAGGCGCGGGTGTGGAGCTTGCCCATCCAGCCGACGCTGATCAGTCCGACGCCTGTCTCGCGAGCGGCGCCCGGGGTTTTCGCGGTCATTGGGTGGTTCTCCTCGTGGTCCTCAGGCTGGGGGCGGGCTGTGGGTGGTGTCGCCGGATGTGGGCCGGGCGCGCAGGTTGCCGTGGTCGAGGGGAGAGCGGTTCATCCGTACCACCGCTGGGAGGCCAGGCCGTCTTCGTACTGGCGGCGCAGCCGGGCGACCGACTCCTGCTCGGAGACCTCGGCCGGGGCCACGTCCCACCACACTCCGGAACCGGGCAGGTCGGCGTGCGGGATGACGGGTACCACGATCACGACCGGGCCCTCGTGGTCACGGGTGTCGGCCAGCGCGGCCCGTACCTCGTCGGCGGTGGTGGCCCGCAGGGCGTGTGCGCCGAGTCCCGACGCGGTGCGGACGAGGTCCACCTGGAGGTACTCGCCTTCCAGGCGGGCCGGTTTGGGGTGACCGACGGCTTCCGCGAGGTGCAGGCCGCCCTCGCGGTAGCGGAACTCGTTTCCGAACTCGCGGCCGCTGCGCATCATTTGGAGGCGGTGGATGACCTGGTAGCCGTGGTTCTCCGGGATAACGATCGTGACCGGGAGCTTCTCCTGGGCGGCCGTGACGAGTTCGGTCGGGGCCATCAGGAACGTACCGTCGCCGAGGAGGGACAGCACCCGCTTCGACGGGTCGGGAACCGCGAAGCGGACACCGATCGCTGCGGGCAGTTCGTAGCCCATGCAGGAGAAGCCGAACTCCAGGTGTGCGAAGCGGCCTTCGGTGGCGTCCCACACCTTCTGCAGATCGCCTGGCGGGCCACCGGCGGCCGCGATGATCGTGTCGCCGGGCTGGGCGTGCTCCTGGAGCAGGCCGATCAGCTGGCCCTGGGTGAGGAGCGCGTCGGTGTCAGGCACGACGTCGGATTCGGCGGGCAGCGCCGCGAGGTCGAAGGGGGTGTTCGGGTCGAGAGCGGCCGCTCGCCGGGCCTGCCACTGGTCGTCCAGGGAACGTGTCTTCGCCTGCCACGCCGGGGACGTGACGGTGCCGTCGCGGCGGACGGCTTCCGTCAGCGCGGCCAGGGCCCGCTTGGCGTCGGCCACGATGCCCGTCGCGCCCAGGCGGCCCGTGTCATGCGCGTTGACGTTGATACTGGCGAACCGCACATCCGGGTTCTCAAAGACGGACTGTGACGCGGTGGCGAAGTCGGTCAGGCGTGAGCCCACCGTCAGTACGAAGTCGGCTTCCGCGGCCAGGGTGTTGACGGCCGGGGTCCCCTCCAGACCGATACCGCCCAGCTGCCACCAGGCGCGGCACTGGACCGCGCCCTTGCCCGCGAAGGTCTCCGCGACAGGGATGCCTGCCGCGTCGGCCAGCGACTCCAGCTCCTTGGTGGCACCGGAGTACACCACACCGCCACCGGCGATGATCAGCGGCTTCTCCGCCTCGGCAAGCATCCGTGCCACCGCCGCGACCTCGTCGGCGTCCGGTGCCGGGCGCCGGATCGGCCAGTCACGCTCGGCGAAGAACTCCACGGGGTAGTCGTACGCATGGGACTGGATGTCCTGCGGAAGGGAGACGACGACCGCGCCGGTGTCCACGTCGGTGAGCGTGCGCATCGCGGCGGGCAGCGCCGTGAGCAGCTGCTCGGGCCGGGTGATGCGGTCGAAGAACCGGGAGATGGGCCGGAAGGCGTCGTTGACCGAGGCGTCGGCGTCGACGGGGTGCTGCAACTGCTGGAGCACAGGCCCCTGGTGGCGCGTCGCGTAGGTGTCGCCGGGCAGCAGCAGTACGGGCAGCCGGTTGACGGTCGCCAGGCCGGCGCCGGTCACCATGTTCAGCGCGCCCGGCCCGATGGACGCGGTGACCGCCAGTGTGGCGTGCCGCTGGGACGCCTTGGCGTAGGCGGTCGCGATGTGGACGAGTGCCTGCTCGTTGCGGCCCTGGACGAAGGGCAGTTCGTCGCTGAGCTGGTCCAGTGCCTGGCCGAGTCCGGCCACATTGCCGTGGCCGAAGATGCCCAGGGCAGCGGGTATCAGTCGGCGCCGTTCGCCATCGGCGACGGAGTACTGCCGGGAGAGATAGGTGACGACGGCTTGGGCCACGGTGAGGCGTACGGTGCGCCGCTTGGTCGGGTCGGTCATGATCGGGCTCCTGGTCGGGAGGGCGCCACGGCCCGTGGGCCAGGCCGATTACCTGAGCGCAACGCTAGGCGCGCCACCAGGGCTTTCTGAAGGGGTGGAATCCATCATTAATCCATCATCGAATACATCTATTTGCCCTCACGAAAGCAGCTCCGGTTCAAGAGTCGAAGGCTTTCCGGCTTAGCGCAGGCCCCAAGTGCCAAGTGCGTCCGTTCTCTTGACAGTTGATTTCAGGAGTTTTACGTTCCGCACCTGAGAGGCTCTGAGAGCGCTCTCAGAACTCCGGGCTCCCGGACCCCCGGACCCGGACCCCGGAGACCCCCGGTCCCCTGATGACTCGAGGTGCCGTCCATGCCAGCCCCCCACACCAGACCAGCCGCAGCGCTGGTCCTGGCCACCGCCGTGGCCGCGGTCGGACTCGGTCCGGCCGCGACTCCGGCGGCGGCCGACCCCGTCCCCGTCGGCTCCGGCAGTTACTCCGACACCCGCCCCGCCGGCACGTCAGGACCCACCACCAACACCGGCACACCGGTCACCCCAAAGGTCACCGACGCCGCCAGGAGCCGCCCCGTACCCACCAACGACTGGTGGTCGTCACTCGCCTTCCAGCGCTATGACGACAACCCGTACTCCACCCCCATGTACGGCCACCCGCTCACCTACCAGGCCACCTCGGGCGGGCTCGACGTCGGCTATCCGACCAGCCCGGCGATCGTCGGCGACGGCCGCCAGTACGAGTTCGCCCACAAGCGCGACCTCACCATCGGCCTCGCCGGTCTCAACTCCCCCGACACCAAGGCCGACGGCTGGTCCGACTGGACCGTGACCCCCTACTGGTCCGACGGCGCCCGTACCCTGCGCACCACCATCGGCCACGGCATGCCGTTCGTATACGCCAAGGGCTCCGGTGCCGACGCGCAGATCACCACGGCCGGCGCCCCCACCGTCTTCGCCGACCAGGGCAACGTCCTCGGCATCACCGTCGGCGGCCACCACTACGCGCTGTTCGCCCCCACCGGCAGCGACTGGAGCGTCTCCGGCTCCACCATCCGCGCGGGCCTCGGCTCCCGGGACTACTTCTCGGTGGCCGTACTCCCCGCCAAGGACGCGCTCGCCACCTACAAGAAGTACGCCTACAGCTTCGTCACCGGCTCCAAGGTGGCCTGGAGCTCCAGCGGCGGCACGGTGAAGGCCACCTACACCCTGACGACGCGGGCCGAGGAAGGCAGCGAGCGCGGCACGCTCCAGGCCCTGTACCGCCACCAGTGGCTGAACACCACGGACCCGCTCACCCCGTACACGTACGTCTCCCCGCGCGGCACGATGAAGGTCCGCGCGGCGGCCTCCTTCACCACCAGCCAGAAGGCGTCCGGCGTGCTGCCCGCG
This sequence comes from Streptomyces sp. E11-3, assembly GCF_046540415.1. Classification (NCBI taxonomy): domain Bacteria; kingdom Bacillati; phylum Actinomycetota; class Actinomycetes; order Kitasatosporales; family Streptomycetaceae; genus Streptomyces; species Streptomyces sp. E11-3. The sequence goes on from NZ_JAZGRL010000002.1 coordinate 118,714, forward strand.
CTGCCGAAGTCGGACGGTGTCGACACGGCCCGGCTGCGCGGCTATCTGAACGAGGTCGTCAGCGCCGATGACCCGTTCTCCGGTGCGACGGACACCTACTGGACCGGCAAGGCGCTCGGCCGCCTCGCCCAACTCGTGCCCGTCGCCGAGCAGATCGGCGAGGACGCCACCCGCGACAAGCTCCTCGCGCTGATCAAGGGCAGGCTCCAGGAGTGGTTGACCGCGGGCGGCGCCAACGAGTTCTCGTACGACAAGGACTGGCGGACCCTCACCGGCTACCCGGCCTCCTACGGCAGCGACACCGAGCTCAACGACCACCACTTCCACTACGGCTACTACGTGTACGCGGCGGCCATCGTCGCCCAGTACGACCAGAGTTGGGCCGCCGACTCCGCCTGGGGCGGCATGGTCAAGACCCTCGTCCGCGACACGGCCAACCCCAGCCGCACCGACACCGCCTTCCCCTTCCTACGCGGCTTCGACGTCTACGCGGGCCACAGCTGGGCCTCCGGGCACCAGGGCTTCGCCGCCGGAAACAACCAGGAGTCGTCGTCGGAGTCCACCAACCTCAGTGCCGCTCTGGTGCTGTGGGGATCGGCCACCGGAGACACCTCGCTGCGCGACCTCGGCACCTATCTGCTGACCACCGAGTCCGAGTCCATCGCCCAGTACTGGTTCGACGCCGACGAGAAGGCCTTCCCGTCCTCCTACGGGCATGACACGGTCGGCATGGTGTGGGGCAGTGGCGCGGCGTACGCCACCTGGTGGACCGCGAACCCCGAGGAGATCCACGGCATCAACGTCCTGCCGGTGACCGGCGGTTCACTGCACCTGGGCGGCCACAAGGCGGCCATCCGGCGCAATATCGCCGAGATGGAGCGCGAGAACGGCGGCCCAGCCGTCGAATGGCGGGACATCCTCTGGGAGTTCGAGTCGCTCGCCGACCCGGCGAAGGCCAAGTCGAAGTGGGACGCGGGCCACGCGGGGTACACCCCCGAGCAGGGCGAGTCCAAGGCCCACACCTACCACTGGATCAACACCCTGGACACGTTCGGTGCGCCCGATGCGACCGTGACCGGGTCCATCCCGACCTCGGCCGTCTTCACCAAGGGCGGGGTACGCACGTACGCCGCACACAACCACGGTCCGACCGCCCGCACGGTGACCTTCTCCGACGGCAAGTCCCTGTCCGTGCCTGCTCGTTCGACGGCCACCGGTACGGGTACCGGCGACCCCGAGCCCGACCCGGACCCGGACCCCGATCCGGACCCACCGACGGGCGACACCTTCCAGCTGCGCGGCGGCGGTGCCCTCACCACGGCCACCGACGGCACACCGGGCAGCGACACGATCGCGTCGGCCGGTGGCGCCAACCACGACGGCACCCCGCACAACCCGCTCGTGTACGAGGCCAAGGGCGTCAACGGCACGCTCGCGCCGGGCCGCTCGACCGCTTTCCGGCTCCAGCTCGACGCGGGCAGCACGGTCGGACTCGGCCAGCAGGCCCGGGTCAGCTACGACCTCACCGGTGACGGCGACTTCGAACGGACCGAGACCTACGCCTACTTCGCGACCGATCCGGTGAACGGATGGGAGGAGTACGCCCAGTCGCGCGGACTCAAGGCCGCCACCGGCACGCTCGGTGACCTAAAGGGCGGGACGGTACGCCTGGAGGTCTGGTCCGCCATCGGCAACGGCACGTCCACGCTGCAGACCGGCACCGCCACGTCAGTCCTGGTCATCCCCTACGACTGACCGGTCGTGCCACCCCATGAGCGGCGGCGGGCGTCGGAGGTCAGGCCGATGCCCGCCGCACCAGCGTGGTCGGCGTGATCACCGAGGCGGGCGCGTCGCCTCCGGAGTCGTTCAGCAGCCGCATCAGCAGGCGCACCATCAGTCGGCCCATGCCCTCGATGTCCTGCCGTACGGTGGTCAGCGGCGGTTCGCTCGTCTCGGCCACCGAGCCCACGTCGTCGAAGCCGACGAGCGCCACGTCATCGGGCACCCGCAGGCCGCGCTCGCGCAGGGTGCGCAGGGCGCCGGACGCCATCAGGTCGTTGGAGGCGAAGACGCCGTCGAGGTCCGGGCGGCGGTCCAGCAGCTCCGCCATCGCCCGTGCGCCGCTCTGTGCGGTGAAGTCGCCCTGGCAGAGCAGCGCGGGGTCGGCATCCACCAGTACGTCGTGGTAGCCGTCGATCCGGTCGAGTGCCGACGTCTGGTCACGCGGGCCCGCGATGAGCGCGATGTTCTCCCGGCCCAGGGAGACCAGATGGCGCACGGCCTCCCGTGCCCCGCCGCGGTTGTCGCAGTCGACGTAGGGGATGTTGAGGCCGCGGCCCGCGGGTGGGCGGCCGCCGAACACGGCGGGGATCTTGGCGTGGCCGATGAGCGCGGGCAGCTCGTCGTCATTGTGCAGCGAGAAGGCGAGCGCGCCGTCGACATGGCCGCCGCCGAGATAGCGCGCAATCCGGTCATGGTCGCCGGGGCCCTCCACCCACAGCAGCACCAACTGGGAGTCGTACGCGATGAGCTCACGGCTGATCCCGCGGACCTGCCGCTCGAAGAAGGGGTCCGAGAAGATTCGGAACTCGGGCTCGGCGATGACCACACCGACCGCGCCATTGTGCCGGGTGACGAGGGTGCGCGCGGCATGGTTCGGTACGTATCCGAGCTCGTCGACCGCCTGCCGGACCTTGTCGACCAGCGGAGCACGGACACCGGTGCCTCCGTTGACGACGCGGGACGCCGTGGCCCGGGAGACACCGGCACGGGCGGCGACGGCTTCCAGGGTGGGGCGGGACCCGACGGTCGGCTCGGACAAGGCAAGCGCTCCTTGTGTCTGCGTGTCTGCGCGTCTGCCCGTCTGCCGCGGTGGCGACTGCGCCTGCGGCTGAGGACCTGGCAGGGCACAGGATATCCGTACCGGACGCCGAGTGAGAGCGCTCTCAGGGAGGCTGTGCGTCGCGCGCTCCGCGAAGCCCCGCGAGCACTGCCTTTGGCATATGTTCCAGACAGATCTGCGCTGTGACCCCGGGAACGTTTGTTGCGCAAGAGGTGAAGATTCTTCGCACAACCCCCTTACTGGACGCAGGACTTGCACCCCGAGCTCCGGAGGGGGTGCGCGGACGAGAAGATCAACTTTGTTCGATTCTGTACTTCGTATGGCGACATGTCCTAATGCAGGCCAACCAGCCTGTCGCGACTACGGACAATGACCGGGAGCCCTGTAGGCATGGCGGTCGCGGTTCCTGCCCGACCAGCGGAACCGCCTGTTCACCGCACCTACTTGGGGGTTTTGTCATGTCCGCAATTACTCGCCGACAGGCCTTGGGGGCTGCTGCCGGCGCCGCCGCAGCTATGGCCATGGCCGGTTACGCACAGGGCACGGCCCAGGCGGCCGACGCACAGGCGCACGACACGCCCGGTTCGTTCGACGAGGTCTACCAGGGCCGTCGCATACAGGGCGCGCCGTCGCACCACGGGAGCCATGGCAGCCATCACGGGGGCTACACCGTCCACATAGACGGCGAGGAGCTGCACGTCATGCGCAACACCGACGGCACCTGGATCAGCGTGATCAACCACTACGAGCCGCGGGCCACACCGCTCGGTCTCGCCCGCGCCGCCGTCGTCGATCTCCAGGGCGCGTCTCTCGTGCCGCTCTCCCTCGTCTGATCCGGAGCACCACTGCCATGACCATTCGCAAGAACCAGGCCCAGCTCACCGCTGACGAGAAGCGACGCTTCGTCAACGCCCTCCTCGCTCTCAAGAGCAACGGGCAGTACGACACCTTCGTCACCACGCACAACGGCTTCATCATGAGCGACACCGACCACGGCGACCGGGTGGGCCACCGCTCGCCGTCGTTCCTGCCCTGGCACCGCAGATTCCTCATCGAGTTCGAACAAGCCCTCCAGGCCGTGGACCCATCCGTGGCCCTCCCGTACTGGGACTGGACCGCCGACCGCACCGCCGCCTCCTCGCTCTGGGCCGTCGACTTCCTCGGCGGCACCGGACGCGACCGGGACGGGCGGGTCACGGACGGCGCCTTCGCGGCCGCCTCCGGTTCCTGGCCCATCAACGTCCGCGTCGACGGGCGCAACTACCTCCGGCGCACGCTGGGTTCCAGGGGCGGGTCCCTGCCCAGCAGGGCCGAGGTCGACGCCGTTCTGGCGATGTCCACTTATGACGCGCCCCCGTGGAACAGCGCCTCCGACGGGTTCCGTAACCATCTCGAAGGCTGGCGCGGTGCCAATCTGCACAACCGCGTCCACGTCTGGGTCGGCGGCCACATGGCGACCGGCGCCTCCCCGAACGACCCGGTGTTCTGGCTGCACCACGCGTTCGTCGACAAGCTGTGGTCCCAGTGGCAACAGCGCCACCCCGACTCCCCCTACCTCCCTCAGGCGGGCACGCGCAACGTCGTGGACCTGCACGACACGATGCGCCCGTGGAACGACGTGACACCGGCCGACATGCTCGACCACACGCCGGACTACACCTACGACACGGCCGCCTAGGCACGACGCCCGGACCCCATCGCGAGGCCCGGGCCCCGTGACGACGCCCGGGCCCTGTCACGGGGCCCGGGCGGACAGGCGGTCGGCCCAGCACTGCGGTACCGACGAAGCAATCAGGCGCGTAACTGGATCAATCGATAGAATTCGGTCATGGGAGAGCCGTCGCACACGCCCTCCGCGCCCGTGCTCGTCCTCGAAACCGACACGGGCGCCACGGTGATGATCCCCGGCCGGGACTATCACGTCGGGCGCGACCCCTTGAGCGACATCGTCATCGACGATGCCCGGGTCTCGTGGCACCACGCGGTGCTGCGGCCGGTAGCCGACCACTGGACCCTGGAGGACGAGGGCAGCACCAACGGCACCTACGCCGAGGGCAGGCGCATCCAGGAGTCGGGCGTCGGCCCCGGGAGCGAGATCCGGTTCGGGAGCCCCCTGGACGGGCCGCGCGCGGTGCTGGTGAGCCGCGAGCCGACGCCGCCCGCGCGGCCCTCGACGCCCGCCGCACGGCCACCACAGCCAGAGCCGCCCTCGACGCCCGCCGCGCAACCACCACAGCCAGAGCCGCGCTCGACGCCGGAGCGGCCCCCGACGCCGGCGTCGCCCCCCACGCCTGCGCGGGCCCCGGCGCCGGAGCGGCCGTCCGCCGTCTCGATGCCCTCGGCGACCGGCACCTTCAGCCAGCCCACCACGGTACGGCCGCTCCCGACGCGCACCGTGCGCATCGGCCGCGGCCTCGACAACGACCTGGTCATCGACGACCTCGTCGTCTCACGCCGCCACGCAGAACTTGAGGTCCACTCCGACGGCACCTACGAGATCGTCGACCTCGGCAGCCACAACGGCACCTTCCTCAACGGCCAGCCGGTCGGCCGCGCCCGGGTCTCCCCCGGTGACATCGTCGGCATCGGCCACTCCGCGTTCTGCCTGGTCGGCGACCAGCTCCAGGAGTTCGTCGACACCGGCGAGGTCTCCCTCGACGTGCAGGACCTGGCGGTCGCCGTCGACCACGGCCGCAAGGTGCTGCTCGACCATGTCTCGTTCCCCGTCGGCCAGAAGTGCCTGCTGGCCGTGGTCGGCCCCAGCGGCGCCGGCAAGTCCACGCTGCTGAACGCGCTGACCGGCCTCCGCCCGGCGGACGAGGGGACCGTCCTCTACGACGGCCGCGACCTCTACCGCGACTACTCCGAGCTGCGCCAGCGCATCGGCCTCGTACCGCAGGACGACATCCTGCACTCCCAGCTCACCGTGCGCCGCGCACTGGAATACGCCGCCGAGCTCCGGTTCCCCCGGGACACGGTCCGCGCGGAACGGCGTGCCCGGGTGAGTGAAGTCGTCCGGGAGCTGGGCCTGGAACAACGCGAGGACCTGCCGATCCACCGGCTGTCGGGCGGCCAGCGCAAGCGGGTGAGCGTGGCGCTGGAGCTGCTGACCAAGCCGTCGCTGCTCTTCCTCGACGAGCCGACCTCGGGGCTCGATCCCGGCATGGACCGTTCGGTCATGCATATGCTCCGCGGCCTCGCCGACGACGGACGAACCGTCATCGTCGTCACACACAGCGTGCTCAGCCTGGCGATGTGCGACCGGCTGCTGGTGCTGGCCCCCGGAGGCCGGATCGCCTACTACGGGCCGCCGGACGACACCCTCGCCTTCTTCGGCTTCGAGCAGTGGCCCGAGGCGTTCGAGGCGTTCGAGAACGACCGGGTACGCGACTGGGCGGACGAGTACCGGACCTCGGTGTTCCACCGCCAGTACATCGCCGGCTCCAGCGCTCAGCCGCGCAGCCAGAGTCCCGCCACACGGACGGCCGTTGCCGCTCCGCCACCGCGGACCCGCAGTTGGGGTGCGCAGTTCGGGACACTCGTACGGCGGTACGCGGCCGCCCTCAGCGCCGACCGCACCTTCCTGGCGATCATGATCGCGCTGCCCTTCGTGATGGGCGCGATGGCCCGCGCGCTGGCAGGCAGCCGTCTCACCCAGGAGACGGCGATGAACGCCCTGCTCATCCTGTGCGTGGGCGGTGTGCTCACCGGGGCGGCCAACGCCGTGCGGGAGCTGGTCAAGGAACGGGTGATCTACCAGCGGGAACGCGCGGTGGGGCTGTCCAGATCCGCGTATCTGATGTCCAAGGTGGCGGTACTCGGCGCGGTGACGGTCGTACAGGCCGTGGTTCTGACCCTGGTCGCACTGGTCGGCGTCGATCTGAACGCACCGGGCGGCCAGGGGGTGCTGCTGCCTCCCCTCCTGGAGATCACACTGGCGGTGGCACTGCTGTCGTTCACGGCGATGACGCTCGGTCTGTTCGTCTCCGCGCTCGTACGCAAGGAAGAAGTCACCATGCCGCTGCTGGTGCTGCTCGCCATCGTCCAGGTGGTGTTCTGCGGAGCGTTGCTGCAGCTGGACGGCGTGCCGGTGCTCGAACAGGTGGCGTGGCTGGTGCCCTCGCGCTGGGCACTGGGCGCGATGGCGGGCACGGTCGACCTGTCCAAGGTCGTCCCCGGCACACTGACGCAGGACCCCCTGTTCGAGCACGCCGCCGGGGTGTGGCTGCTCAACATGGGAATGCTGGCCGCGCTGTCGGTCCTGTTCTGCTTCGCCGTCGCGCGGCTGCTGCGGCGGCATGAGCCCGCCATCATGCGGAAGTAGGGGCTTGACCATGACCACATGGGACTTCCGCCCGACGCATGTGATCCCCCAGGACGGGTTGCCCTCCTGGGAGGAGCCCGATGCGTCGCACCCGTCCGAGCCGCTCGATCCGCTGCTGCCGGTGCGGCTGGTGGAGCGGCGCGGCGACTGGGGGCAGGTGGAGTGCGCGAACGGCTGGGCGACCTGGGTCGACGCGCGGCTCCTGGTGTCCGTTCCGCAGCAGCCCCCGGACGCCGGCCGTCCCCTGACCCGGACGGCGGATCCGCGGCCGCTGATGGCGCGGGCCGAGGAGGCGCTGCGGCAGTACCGCAGCGCGGCGGAGGATCTGTCGCAGGGGCAGGCGGACGGAGAGGCGTTCCACCGCAGGACACAGGGGCTGCGCGTGGGGATGGTCGTGGACGGCGAGTCGGTGTGGCTGTACGACCCGGAGCACGAGCGCTGGGTCTACTGCGACGGCACCCGCCTGACGGCCTTCGCGTCCGCTGCGGCTCCGAGCCAGAATCCGGCGCCGGGTGGGTCCGGTGCCCCGGCGGCGGGCGCGCCGGATGCGGCGCCGGGCGGTCCGGGCGCTTCGGGCGGTCCGACCAGTCCGGGCGGTTCGAGTGCTTCGGGCGGTCCGGGCGGTCCGGGCGGTCCGGGTGGTCCGGGCGGTGTCGGGCATGAGCCGACGCGGATCGTCGACTCCGCGCGGCTGCGCGGAGCGGGCGTACCCGGCGGCGACTCCGACACTCCGGGCTCCCCCGATACCCCCGGCTCCCCTGATACCCGGGGCTCCCCCGACACCCCTGGCGACGACGCCGAGCCGGCACGCCCGCCCGCAGGGCCCGACCTGAGGGGTGAACCCTGATGCCGGGCGGCGCGGCACGGGACCCGAGCATCGCCTACGGTCGGCCCTCGGAGCTGATCGGACAGCGGATCGCGGGCTACCTCGTGGAGCGCGAGATCGGCCGCGGCGGCATGGCGGTCGTCTACCGCGCCCGTGACCTGCGCCTGGAGCGGACGGTCGCCCTCAAGCTGCTCGCCCCCGAGCTCGCCCGCAACGACACCTTCCGCAAGCGGTTCACGCATGAGTCACAGGTGGCCGCCGCCATCGACCATCCGCACATCGTGCCGGTGTTCGCGGCGGGCGAGACCGACGGCATCCTCTACATCGCCATGCGCTATGTCCCCGGGCAGGACCTGCGCGTCCTGCTCGACCGTCAGGGGCCGCTGTCGGCCGAGACGGCGGGGCGGATCGCCACGCAGGTGGCGTCCGCGCTGGACGCCGCGCACGCCCACGAGCTGGTGCACCGCGATGTGAAGCCGGGCAACATCCTGATCGCGGCGGGCACGGACAGCGACCATCCGGAGCATGTCTACCTCACCGACTTCGGCCTGACGAAGAAGTCCCTGTCGCTGACCGGCCTGACCACGGTGGGCCAGTTCGTCGGCACACTCGACTACGTCGCTCCGGAGCAGATCTCCGGACGCCCGGTGGACGGCCGCTGCGACGTCTACAGCCTCGGCTGCGTCGTCTACGAAACGATGGCCGGGGCACCGCCGTTCCAGCGGGACGACGATCTGGCGCTGCTCTGGGCCCACCAGTACGATCCGCCACCGCCGTTGACCACGCGGCGCCCCGATCTGCCCGCCGCGCTCGACGACGTACTGGCGAAAGCCCTCGCCAAGACCCCGGACGAGCGGTACGGGTCCTGTCTGGAGTTCGTGTCCGACCTGCGCTCGGCCGCGGCGCAGAAGCCCCGGACCGCCCAGGTCGACCTCGCGGGCGGCCATGCGCCGACCCGCGTCGACGCCCACCTCGGCGGCCTCGCTGCTCCCCCGGATCCGCCGCCCGAGCCGCCCCGCTGGGCGATGCCGGTCTTCCCCGGACGGGTCCGCTGAGAGCCTGTCTTTGAACCCCCGTCGTCCGCGCGGAGCGCGGGCGCAGCGGCGGTTGGTGCGTGCCATCGGCGTGCGGCGGTACAGGCCATGAATGGGGTCTCCCCTGCTCAGGGGGGCACCTCCCGCTCGAGCGGAGCCGAGAGTGGGGGAGAAGCCGAGAGCTTGGGGAAGGAGCCACCTGTCCTGTGGCGCCGTGCGGCGAGAGTGCGTGCCGGGCGTCGGGGCGCAGGCGGGGGTTCAAAGACAGGCTCTGAACCCGGGCGACGGTACGTCAGTCGGGTGGCGTCGTCGCGGAGTCGGACCGTACCTCGCCGCGGCGGTGGACCGGCAGCGCCAGCAGGCCGCCGAGGAAGCCGGCGAGCAGGCCCCAGCCCGCGGCCATGCCGACGGCCGTCCAGAGGTGGGGGCGCAGGGCCACCTTGGCCGAGAGCGCGCCGCCGAGGTCGCCGATGCCGAGGAGCGACAGGCCGAGGTGTGCGGAGGTGGTGGCGACCAGGCAGACGGCCAGCACGGTGAGGGCGAGCGCCGCCGCCATGTGGACGGCGTGCTGCCAGAGCCGCACGCGTGCGGGTGAGCGGACCGCCATCAAGAAGGCCGCCCCGAGCAACAGCACCCCCGCGACGACAGCCAGCCACCACACCCGCCCGTCGTGCTCCGACAGCGTGCGCAGATTGAGGGTCGCGTCGGACGAGCTCCGCAGCACCTGGTCCAGTACGTGGGGCATGGGCAGGCCGAAGGGGCCCTCCACCCGGCCTTCCCAGGACGCACCGAGGCCGAGGGTCAGGGCGAGCCAGACGAGGTTGGGCAGTCCCAGCAGGATGACGGCGAACGTCTCCACCGCGTGACCGCGGGTCGCGGCGACGACCAGCCCGATGACCAGCCCCACGGCGACGTAGGCCAGGAGCAGGACGACCATGGCGTACGCGGCCGGGCGCACCGACTCCTGAAAGCGCACGAGGCGGGCCGGGAGCGGCGCCCCGCGCGAGACGAGCAGGGCCAGGATGAGCACGCCCGCGAGCCACAAAAGGCCGAAGACGAGGCTGAGGGCGTAGTCGGCGCGGAAGCCGATGCTGGGCGACGAGGTGCCGAGTACGTCGGTGACGAGGCCGCCCGTGGGGTCGTCGACGGGGATCTCGAAGGTGTACCGGGCGCTGGCGCACAGTGCGAGGAGGGCGGCGGCCCACAGCACGGCCAGCCGCGCCGCCCAGCCGGCGAGTTCGTCGGCGCCCGCGACGGCCCGGTGCCGCAGCGGCCGCAGAAAGCCGGCCGCGAGGGTCAGGGCCCCGGCGAGGGCGACCGAGAGCGGCAGTGCGGCCAGGTCCGCGTCCGCTCCGACGATCGCGCTGGCGTCGCCGGAGAGCGAGATGGATCCGCCGACGGCCATCAGGACGACCGCCGCGGCCACCCGCCAGAAGGAGGCGCCTGGCAGGTCCGTCGCTCCCGCCGCCCACAGGCCTAGCGCCGCCGTCACGGCCATGACGGCCAGTGCGGCGACCATCGCCGCGAGGGCCTGTGGCCATCCGTGGGCGGCGCGGCTCACGCCGCTCCGGTCGCTGGTCTGCTGCGCGCTCACGCTGCCACGCTAAGCACCTGGGGGTGGGGGCGCTCCCTGGGCTGGGCCGACCGATTCAGCTTGCGGGCAGGGCGATGGCGAGGCACACAATAGGGGCGGCATGGAAGAAAGCGGGACATTACTAGATATTCCGCGTTCACCGACATCGCTATGCCGGGGAGAAGAGGCCCGTGAGTTCCCAGCCGCCGCCGTCAGACCGCCCTACCGGTCCTCCTTCCGGCCCGCTGTCAGGCGGCCGTCCGGGACCGGCGCCAGAGGCGCCCACCGAGCTGAGCCCCACGCCTCCGCCCGGCTCTGTCCCGCCGGAACCGCCGACCGGCGGCGGTGGCGGTGGCAGTGGCGGAGGCAGCGGTGGGGGCGGCACAGGCGGCGGGGACTCAGGTGGCGGGAAGGGGGGTGGCCCCGAAGGTCCCGCTCAAGGCCCGGGTGAGGGCCCCGGCGAGGGTCCGGGAACCCCCTGGTGGCGCTCCGTGCCCAAGGTGGCCGGCATCGCCGCCGCGATCGTTGCGGCCACCGTGCTGGTCATCGTCCTCACCCGTCCGGACGATGGCGGCAAGGGTGGTGGCGCATCGGGCTCGGAGGGCGAGGTCTTCCTCCAGGCCGCGAGCGCTACCGGCGTCGACCCGTTCACCGAGTCCTCGGAGCCTGACAGCCGCCCTTCCGCACCGCCGCCGACGCTGCCCAGCGCTCCGGAGACCGACACCAATGTCACGCGCAGCGTGGAGGGTTCGGCCCCTGGCCTGTACGGCGGGACGCGCAACATCGCCAGCTGTGACGTGGAACAGCAGATCAGCACGCTCACGGCCGAGCCGGACAAGAACAAGGCGTTCGCCTCGGTGCCGAAGATCGAGGCTTCCGAAGTCCCCTCGTATCTGCGGTCGCTGACTCCGTTGCAGCTGCGGATGGACACCCGGGTCACCAACCACGGCTACAAGAACGGCGCGGCCACCAGCTACCAGGCGGTGTTGCAGGCGGGCACCGCGGTTCTCGTCGACGAGCACGGCGTGCCGCGGGTGCGGTGCGCCTGCGGCAATCCGCTGACTCCCCCGGTGGCTCTGCGGGGCGATGCGGAGCGCAAGGGCAACTCCTGGCCCGAGTACCGGCCGTCGAACGTGGTCGCCGTCGCTCCCGCGCCGCAGGTGGTGAACGTGTTCGTCATCCTGGACCTCAGGAACGGCAAGTGGTTCGAACGGGAGAAGGGCGACACGGGCGAGAAGGACAAGCCGACCACGCCCCCGACCTCGGAGCCCTCGCCGACGACGACCACCCAGTCTCCGTCGCCCTCGCCGACGCTGTGCCCGTCGGGTACGACACCGTCGCCCACCACGGGAGCCACCCCGGACGCCACGACCACCTGTGTGCCCGTGACCGCGTCACCCACCTCGCCGTCGCCGACCGACACGTCACCCACGGACACTTCACCCACGGACACGTCACCGACGGACGAGACCGGCCCGCCGACGGACGGAGCGGGGACGGACGGAGCGGCGACGGACACCCAGCCCGGTCCCTACGGCCCGACCACCTCGGTCTCGTAAGGGCTACGCCTGGAACTCCGTGAGATCGATGGCCTGCACCTGGAGCGCGACCTCGTGCACCGGGTGTACGGTCTCGCGCTCCGGGACCATGCCGAGCTTGCGCGCGACGTTCTCGGAGGCGGCATCGCCCACCGGGGCGATGCTGACGACACGGTCAAGGCCGCGGTCCTGCAGCGCGAACTCCAGCGTGGCGTGCGCGGCCTCGGACGCGTAACCCTGGCCCCAGAACTGCCGACCGAGCCGCCAGCCGACCGACACGGCGGGCATGATCTCCGGCAGGAACTCGGGCACGGTGAGTCCCGTGAACCCGGCCAGTTCGCCGGAGGCGAGCAGTTCGACGGCGAAGAGGCCGAAGCCCTCGTCGTCCCACTCGTCCTCCCACCGCTCGATGGCCTCCGCCGTCTGGTCCAGGTCGAGAACCGAGCCGTCGCCGGTCCAGCGCATGACCGCCGGGTCGGCGTTGATGTCCGCCATGGGGGCGAGGTCGTCGTCGTGCCAGCGGCGCAGGATGAGGCGGGGGGTGCGGATCTCGGTCATGCCTCCCATCCTGCCGAAGGAGCGGCTCCTGGTGGTAATCGCTCCCCCGGCCAAGCAGCCAGGGGCTCGGACGGCGCCGACGAGGTCCCGGCAGCCGGGCGGCGATCGGTTCACCCGCGGGCTCCCGCGTGCGGAACGGCGGAGGTGAGGTACCTGTTGAACCAGTCCGTGGCCAGCTCGGTCACCGATTCCAGGGTGCCGGGTTCCTCGAAGAGATGCGTCGCGCCAGGGACGACGGCCACCTCATGCGCACAGCTCAGGCGCGCCGCGGCCTGCCGGTTGAGGTCCAGCACCTGGTGGTCGCGGCCCCCGACGATGAGCAGCGTCGGAGCCTTTACCTCCGGCAGCCTGGGGTCGGCCAGGTCCGGCCTGCCGCCGCGGGAGACGACTGCCGCGATGTCCGCGGCGGGCTCCGCCGCGGCCCAGAGCGCGGCGGCGGCGCCCGTGCTGGCACCGAAGTAGCCGAACTCCAGGCCCTGGGTGTCGGGCTGCTCACGCAGCCATACGGTCGCCTGGGTCAGGCGGCGGGCGAGCAGCTCCGTGTCGAACACGTTGTCCCGGTTCACCGCCTCGGCCTCGGTGAGCAGGTCGAACAGAAGGGCGCCCAGACCGGCGCGGTTCAGCCCGGTGGCGACGAAGCGGTTGCGCGGGCTCTTCCTGCTGCTGCCGCTGCCGTGGGCGAACAGGACGACCCCGGGAGCGCCTCGGGGTACCGTCAGCCGCCCGTCGAGCGCGGCGCTTCCGGCTGGTATCCGGACCGCCCTGTCGTAGGGCAGGGAGTCGTGCTGCGGGGAGGCGCTGCCCGATGCCGACGGCGCGTCGGACGTGGCGTGCGCCGCGCGGTTGCGCTCCAGGCAGGCGCTGACCTCCTCGTCGCTGGTCTGCTCGAAGTCCGCGTAGAACTGGCCGATCGCGTAGAACTGCCGGGGGGTGTGCAGGCAGACGCCTTCGTCCGCCTCGCCGCCGAGGCGGGACGACCAGTCGTGCGGCGCCACGGGTACCGCCAGCACGATCCGTGACGCGCCGCGGGCGCGTGCGATCCGGCAGGCCGCCAGTGCCGTGGAGCCGGTCGCCAGACCGTCGTCCACCACCAGGACCGTCCGTCCCTCGTACCGGGCCGGCTGCCGATCGCCCCGGTAGCGGCGGGCGCGCTGTTCCAGGACGCCGCGCTCGTGTGCCTCCACCGCCGCCAGGTCACGGTCCGTCACGCCCGTCGCGCGTACCACCTCGTCGTTGATGACGCGCACGCCTTCCTCGCCGATGGCGCCCATGGCCAGCTCCGGCTGGAAGGGCACGCCCAGCTTGCGTACGAGGCAGACGTCGAGCGGAGCGTCGAGTGCCTCGGCCACCTGTGCGGCGACCGGGACACCACCGCGGGGAAGTCCCACGACCACCAGGTCCTGGCCCTTGAGGTGGTGCAGCAGGGCGGCGAGCCGCCGGCCCGCGTCTATTCGATCGGTGAAGTACATGATCGCCTCCCGGGTGAGGTGAGGTCCTCGAGTCCCGAGTCAAGTCCGCCGTGCGGGCCGGGCGTACGCGTCACCGAGCGGGCCGCACTCCCCGTCGGGGGTACGGTCCTCCTCACGTCCGCGGCCCCTGGGACGGCCGGACGGTGAGGGTGCCGTCCGGGTTCGGTTCTACGTGTGAGCCGTAGGCCCGGCTGATCCGGCCAAGAACGTCCCGTACCCACCTCGAGTCCTCGACCGCCGCGCGCACCAGCCGCATCCGCCGGGACCGCATCGGGGCGATGCGCACATCGTGGAACAGGCCGTCGTGCGGGTCCACGGTGGCGAAGTACAGCAGCCGGAGCTCGCCCCGGTACTCCTCCCGGCCGCCGATGCCCTCGTAGTCGTTGATCAGGTCGCCGCAGCCGTGGAGGATCAGCTTTCCCCGGTACGACTCCAACGGCCGCGGATGGTGCGAGGAGTGGCCGTGCACGATGTCCGCGCCGCCGTCGATGAGCGCATGGCCGAAAGCGGACCTGGTCATGCGGGATGCGGTAGCCCCAGTTGGACCCCCAGTGGACCGAGACGACCACGATGTCGCCCGGTCGCTTGGCCCGCCGCAGCCGGGCGGCGATCCGGGCCGCGGCGGCGTCCGACGGCTCGGCGACGAAGTCGACCCCGCTGCGCTCTGCCGTGGCGGCCCAGCTGTGGAGTATGCCGCTGGAGGCCATCCCCAGGGAGAAGACCAGGACACGCCGGCCGCCGGTGACGGGGACGATCGCGGGACGCCGGGCCTCGCCGGCGTTCCACCCCGCCCCTGCCGAGCGGAGACCCGCGTCCGTCAGGGCGTCGAGGGTCTCCTCCAGTCCGCGGCGGCCGTAGTCCAGCACATGGTTGTTGGCCAGGGCGCAGACGTGCGGGCGGGCGACGGCCAGGCCGGGCAGGTTGGCCGGGTGCATCCGGTAGTGGACGGCCTTCCCGGGCGCGATCTCGTCGTTCTGCGTGACGGCGGTCTCCAGATTGAGGATCCGGGCATCGGGCGCCGCAGCGGCGAGCACGTCCAGCGCGTCGCCCCAAGGCCAGGAGAAATCGACCGGCCGAGGAATCCGGCCGTTCGCCTCCTCGGCCAGCTCCACGTAGGCGCGGGCGTCCTTGATGTACGACTCCGGCAGCTTCGGATCGCCGGGGTTCGGAAGGATCTGGTCGACTCCGCGGCCGAGCATCACATCACCGGCCAGGAACAGCGTGACAAGGTCACCGTCCATTCCTCCAGGCTAGGCCGGTCCGGCGGGTATTGCTTCCGGGCGGCGGCCGGGGGCCCGCGCGCCGTCCGCGCCGAACCGGCCGACATCCTCCCCGCCCCCGACGCTCTCGCCTGAGCGGCGTCCCGGCGGGCCGGACGGGTTGTGGCCAGCCTCGAAGCCGTCAGCGGATCTCGCGCAACCTGCCGGTGCGGACTTCGTAGACGAAGCCGCGGATGGTGTCCTTGTGGACGAGGAGCGGGCTTTCCCGGATGCGGGCCACGGAGCGACGCACCTGCTCCTCCAGGTCGCTGAAAGCATGGAACGCGAAGGGCACCTCGGCACCTGTCTCGCTCTCTACCTGCCGTTTCAGCTCCTCGTCCCTGAACGTGAGCATCCCGCACTCAGTGTTGTGCATGAGCATGATCTCTCGTGTCCCGCCGACACGCTGCGAGATGACCAGCGACCGGATCGTGTCCTGCGTGACCACCCCTCCGGCGTTCCTGATGACGTGCGCGTCCCCCTCTTCGAGCCCGAGCATCTTGTAGATGTCGAGCCGAGAATCCATGCAGGCGATGACGGCCAGGCGTTTTCTCGGTGGCCGCGGGGGATCGAGGTCCTTGTACGCCGCCGCGAACGCAGCGTTGTTCTCGAGCACGTCGTCGACGGCACTCATCGCTCTTCCTCCAGGCGTACGTCTCGTCACAGGCTCGGCCGGGCGCGGCCTTGGAGTCATCGTCGCCAACACCCCAGCCCGCACCACGAGAGAGGGTAAGGATTTTTTGCCTATATGGGATATTTCGACCATCCGCACCGCCGCGGGCTACTGACCACGGACACCGAACCGCGTGGCAGGCGTGATCACACGGTCCGGCCCGTCCGGCCCTCACCGACGTGCACGGTGCCTCGGTCAAGGCGCATCCTGGCAGGGTGACCAGGAAGCGTGCGGCCGCGCGTGCCTCACGGAGTGAGGACGGAGCGACGCCTGGCACGCGGAACAGCGAGGCCGCAGGTGCGGATGAGCTCGGTCTGCTGCTCGCCCATGCCAGCGTGCAGGCGATCGACGCCGTCGGCGGCCATGCCGGAAGCCTCTATCTGCGCTCCCGGACCCCTGGTCTGCTGAGGCTGGCCGTCATCGTCGGGCTGCCGATCCACCTCTTCCACCCGTGGCGGCAGATGCATGTGAACAGGCCCTTCCCCGTCGCTCACGTCCATCGCTCCGGCAGACCCATCAACCTCGCCGACCCCCAGGAAGCCATGCGCCGGTACCCGCAGCTCATGGCGGGTCTTCCGTTCGATTTCGGGTCGCTGTACGCGCCTGTCGCCGCTGGTCTTGAGAGGTACGGCGTGCTGGTGGCTGTACGTCCAGCCACGCCCGGCGTTCCCGTGACGAGCGCGGACCGGCGTCAGATGCTCGGTGCCGCACAGCGCCTTGGCGGCACCCTGTCGGAGCTGGCCGCTGAGGGGGTGTCCACCCTGTGGGACCGTGATCCGGTGTCCGTTCAGCTGCCGGAGGTCACTGATCAGCCGGCGCGGATCGGGCAGCTCGACTGGGATCTCGACAGCGGCCTGCTTGCCGGAGACGCGGAGCTGTGCACGATCCTCGGTCTCGACCCCGCCGAGCTTCCCGGCACCTTGGGGGCACTGGTCAAGCGGCTTCCGCGGGGGGACGCGTACGGGCTCTGGATCGCCGCCCGCCAGGCGTCCGAGCAGGACCGGCCACTCGCGCGCAGGATGCGGCTTCTGGACGCGGCCGGACGCCCGCACCTGGTGGAACTGACCGCGCACCGCGCCAGCCCGCACCCTGGCAGTAGTGAAGATGGCGGGGTAGGTGGTCGGGAACATGCTCGTAGGAGAGGTCGGCTGAGCGGGCTCCTCGTAGATCTCGGCACCGGGGCGTCATCTGCCGGGGCTCCCGATCAGATCCCGACAGGTCTCGTCTCGCTCGACCGTCTTGGCCGGATCGCCCACGCCAACGACCGTGCCGAGGCCCTGCTCGGCCGCAGCCAGGAGGAGCTGGCCGGACAGGTGCTGTGGGAAGCCGTTCCCTGGCTGGCCCCTGCGGCCTACGAAGACCACTACCGGTCCGCGATGCTGTCCCTGCAGCCCGTTCGCTTCCCTGCCTGCCGGGCCCCGGGACAGTGGCTGTCGGTATCGCTGCATCCCCACCGCGGCGGGCTCACCGTCACCTTCACCGCGGCGGAGGAGCCCGAGTACACGCCCCCGTCCACGGTTCAGCCGGGCCTGGGTCTTGGCTCCCCGGCCGATCGCGCCTCCGCGATGTACCGCCCGGTCGCCCTGGCCATCGCGCTGACGGAGGCCGTCACCGCCCGCCAGGTGTCCGCCGTGGTGACGGAGGAGCTGCTGCCCGCCTTCGGGGGACGCCAGCTGGCCATCTACCTGCTCAGAGAGGGACATCTCTACCTGGCCTGGGAAACCGGCTTTCCGCGTGGCTTCCTTGACCGGTTCGACGGCGTAGCGCTCGACGCCCGTTTGCCGGGGGTGGAGACCCTCACCACCGGGCGGCCGATCTTCTTCGAGTCGATGGAGCACCTGGCCGCGACCTATCCGGGCATCCCGCTGGACGCTCATACCGGGGCCCGAGCCTTCCTGCCGCTGATCGCCTCCGGACGGCCGGTCGGTTCGTGCATCCTCGGCTTCGATGAGCCACGGGGTTTCAGCCCCGAAGACCGTACGGTTCTCACGGCCCTCGCCGGACTGATCGCACAGGCCCTGGAGCGGGCCCGGCGCTATGACTCGGAGGCCGCTCTGGCCCGGGGGCTTCAGGACGCGTTGCTGCCGCACCGGCTGCCTGTCCGCGACGATGTGGATACGGTCGGGCGCTATCTCCCGGGCACCCAGGGCATGGAGGTGGGAGGCGACTGGTACGACGTGGTGGAGACCGAGCGGGGACTCGCTCTGGTCATCGGCGACGTACAGGGGCACGGCGTCGCGGCCGCCGCGACGATGGGTCAACTCCGCAGCGCGGTGCGCGCGTTCGCGCTCGCCGGCCGTGCTCCGCAGGAGGTGATGCTCGGCACGAACCGGCTGCTCATCGACCTGGACCACGACCAGATCGCCAGTTGCTGCTACATCGTCCTCGACCCGGTGTCCGGTGTGGCCCAGGCAGTACGCGCGGGACATCCGCAGCCCCTGCTGCGGCACCCGGACGGACAGACCGAAGTCCTGGACCTGGCGGGCGGTGTCGTCCTCGGCGTGGACTTGGAGGCTACGTACGGCCTCACCGAACTGCGGCTGGCGCCCGGCGCCATCCTCGCCCTCTACACCGACGGTCTGGTGGAACAACCAGGTATCGATATCGATGAGGGCGTCGAGCGGCTGCGGAGTGCGCTCGCTACCAGCGAGTTCTCCTCGCTGGTAGGCATCGCGGACAAGTTGATCAGCGAGGCGCGGACAGCGACCGAACGGCCGGATGACATCGCGCTGCTGCTCGCGGCACGCCGGGCGGGCACCCGCCCCGCTAGCCGATGACGATGTCGCAGTCGGCCGTCCCGCGGTCGACGATTTTGGCGAAGTCCGCCTGGATGTAGGGGTCGTACGCCGCCGCGGTGAGGGTGCGGGTCTTCTTGCGGGGCACCCACGTCTTCCCGGTCGAGTTCCTGACGCTTGATGCGTCCCACGACAGGTCACAGGTCCAGCGGACGTTTCGGCCCGCGGGGCGCGGGTTGTGCGCGTCCGCGTTGATCGACCAGTTGCCGTCCGCCTTCACGGTGAACGTGATCTTTCCCCGTACTCGCTTGCTGCTGTCGCTCGTCTTGAACGCGACCGACTGGCCGTCTGACGCGACGTGCTTGGTGGTGGCGTTGGCGTGCGCGGGAACCGTTCCCAGCAGCAGGGAACCCAGCCCGGCTCCCGTGGCGATCAGTAGCGCCAGGCTACGCCGAGTCCGGATCGGGCCGGATGTCCTGGTGGTGTCGAGCCCCATGCGTGGGTCCTTCTCTCTCGTGTCGTGCGTCGGGAATGAACGCGGGGCTGGGGGCGGTGTTCGTGCGGCTGCTCCTCGGCCCGCTACCGTTCGAGCATCGGGCCTGCCAGCACGGCACGGCTTGGTGGGAGTCTGAGGCTTTCCTGAGGACGAGCTGAGGGAGATCTCAACTGGCGTGCTGTTTCAGCCACTTGAGGTCACTCGGCCAGGAAATCGTCGATGTGGGACAGGAATTCGGCCCAGGCCGGTTCGGACGCGGTGAGGAGGTGATTGCGGCTCTCAAGCAGGACCAGCCGGCTGTCGGGAATGAGGGCGGCCAGCTCGCTGGCCTGCGAGGCCGGCACCCGCGCGTCGTCGCGCGAGTGGATGATCAGTGTCGGGCAGTTCACCCGATGGGCGATGTCGGACACGTCGATCCGGGCGAACTCCTCCAGGAAACGGACCCCGTTGGCCGGCGAGGTCGTCCGCCGCTGGAACCTGGTGAACTCGTCCCGCTCCTCCGCCGTGCCCTCGGGCAGGAACTGGGAGGCGAAGACCCTCAGGAAGCTGGGGTCCTGGTGGATCCACCCTACCCGGGCCAGATCCAGGTCGAGGGCCGCCGCATCGCGCTCGGCCTTGTCCCGGGCCCGAACCTGCCGTCCTCGGGCGTAGGCCCCGGCGAGGATCAGCCGGCTGACCCGCTCGGGACGACGCATGGCGTACGCCACCGCCACCGCACCGCCCTGCGACACCCCGAGCAGGGGGAAGCGATCGAGCCCCACGGCCTCGACCACGCTCTCCAGGTCATCGACCCAGTCGTCGAACGAGAAGCTGGGCACCGCCCAGTCCGAGAGGCCGCAACCCCGCTCGTCATAGCGGACCAGCCGACGGTTGCGGCCAAGGCCGTGGAGCCAATGCGACCACACCGGGGTCGTCCACTCCAGGTCGAGGTGGGTCATCCAGTTGGCCGCCTTGAGTAAGGGCGGGCCCGACCCGACGGTGGCATAGGCGATACGGACACCGTCGCCGGCCCGGCAGAACCGGATGGTCTGGCGGTCCGCGCCGCTCGGTCCTCGCGGTGCCGTCGCCTCAACGCCGGAGCCCCGGTCGGCGGCGGGCGGGCCAGCCCCGACCACCGTCGCCGGGGCCACGAACTGGTAGCCCCGCCGGTACACCGTACGGATCAGTCGCTGCTGGCTGCCGGTGTCGCCCACGGCCAGGCGCGCGGTCCGCAGCCCCGTGGTGAGGGCGGCCTCGCTGACGAAGCGGTCGCCCCACACCTCGTCGAGCAACTCGTTCTTGGGCACCACCCGGTCCCGGTGCTCGACCAGATGGCGCAGCAGGTCGAGGGCCCGGGGCTCGACGTGGACCGGCTCACCCGCCCGGCGGAGCTGGTGACGAGCCGTGTCCAGCTCATAGTCCCCGAAGCGGTAGGTGTCCCCCTCCATCCATATAGGTTACGATTCGCGGCCCTTGATCCCCATGGCCCAGGGCGAGCGCCTCGGAGACATGACGGGGGATCAGTTCGGTCCG
The DNA here is from genome assembly GCF_046540415.1 of Streptomyces sp. E11-3. NCBI lineage: Bacteria > Bacillati > Actinomycetota > Actinomycetes > Kitasatosporales > Streptomycetaceae > Streptomyces > Streptomyces sp. E11-3. Next base: position 139,553 of record NZ_JAZGRL010000002.1, read on the forward strand.
CAGCTCGTGGCTTTCGTCGGGCAGCCGAGCCTCGTAGTAGAGCCGGTGGGCGCCGTCGGGCAGCGCGAGGACGTCCAGGTAGCGGACGTCCACGACCGGGGAGTCCGCGAGCGCGGCCAGTACGGGCGCGCCGCCGTCGCCGGGGGCCGGTGCGGCCAGGCCGGTGCGTTCGAACCAACTCTCCTCCCGCGAGGCCCGCCCGTCGTAGCAGGCGCGGCCGTCGGGCAGGACGGCGGACAGACGCGCACCGCGGGCGTCCCAGGTGCCGGGGCGAGGGGCCAGGACCGTCCCGTGCCACTGCCACGTCAGCCCGTCGTCGCTGGTGGCGTAGGCCGTGCTCATCCGGTCGTCGTCCTCGCCTGGCCGGTCCAGGGGGTGGCAGCAGATCCATGCCTGCCAGCGGTGGCCATCGCAGCGGATCACCGGGTCCTTGACCGCGAGCGTGTGCTCGTCCCCGTCTAACACTCGGCGCACCGGCGCGTCGGCGAGTCCCTCCGGCGTGGCCGCCTCAAGCACACCGATCCACCAGTGCGGGCTGCCGGGCGTGGCGCAGCTGACGTAGAGCCGCCAGCGGCCCGAGCCCGTACGCACCAGGGCAGGGCGCTCAACCATCTGGGCGCCGAGGCCGTGCGAGGTGAGCGTGCCGACCGTGGTGAACGACTCCCCGTCGGCCGACCGCGCGATGACGTTGTGGTCCGCGCCGAACCCGTCGCGCACGCGGTAGGCCAGGACGACGGACCCGTCCGTGTCGAGGGCGGCGCTCGGTGCGCCCGCCCACCGGTGCGGCCCCGGACCGGGTGCTGGGGCGACGACTGCTGAGCGGCCGGGACCGGGGAGCGGGAAGCCGTCGCTGGTTGCGTTCAGTGCCATGATCACAGCTTTGCCGGGCCGAGGGCCCACACGGTACTGGCAGGGCAGTCAGGGTGCGGGAAGTTTCTGCCACGACTCCTGGCAGACTGGCGGCGTGATACGTCAGGTGGTCGCGCTGGTCGGCGAGCGGGTCGCGCCGTTCGAGCTGGGTGTGGTGTGTCAGGTCTTCGGACTCGACCGGTCCGAAGACCGGCTGCCGGTCTACGACTTCGCGGTGTGCGCGCCGAATCCCGGACTGGTCGCCACCACAGCGGGGTTCGCGATCCATGTCGACCACGCGCTGGACCGCATCGCGACTGCCGACCTGGTGACCATTCCGGCCTGGCCGGACCTGGACCACTCGGTGCCGCCCGCGGTCGTCGACGCACTGCGCGCTGCCGTCGCCGGTGGCGCCCGGGTGCTCTCCGTGTGCACGGGCGCCTTTCCGCTCGCCGCGGCGGGGCTGTTGGACGGGCGGCGCGCCGCGACCCACTGGCAGTTCGCCGACCGGCTGGCCGAGCGGTATCCCCAGGTCCAGGTCGACCGCGAGGTCCTGTACGTCGAGGACGGGCCGATCCTCACCAGCGCCGGAGCGGCCGCCGGTATCGACGCCTGTCTCCATGTGGTGCGCCAGGCGCACGGCTCGGCCACGGCCAACGCGCTGGCCCGCCGTATGGTCGTACCGGCTCACCGGTCCGGCGGGCAGGCACAGTTCATCGAGATGCCCGTCCCGACGGCCGCGGCCGACTACGGGCTGTCCGGGCTGATCGACTGGATGCAGGCGCACCTGGACCGTCCGCTGACCGTGCGGGTGCTCGCCGACCGGGCCCTGATGTCGCCGCGTACCTTCGCCAGACGGTTCAAGGCGGCGACCGGGACCACTCCCCTGCGCTGGCTGCTCGACCAGCGGCTGCAGCGCGCCGAGGAACTCCTGGAGCGCACCGACCTACCGGTCGAGGCGGTGGCCGCCAGGGCCGGCTTCCACAGCGCCGACGCGCTGCGCCATCACTTCTCCGCCCGGCGCGGCGTGGGCCCCACGACTCACCGGCGCACCTTCAAGGACGTGGCGTATGGGAGTCCCCAGGACCTGTCCACCGGTTCCGTGGCACCCGGCTCAGACCCGTCCGTGTGCCTTCTGGGCGCGGCGCGACAGGGAGTCGATGACCACGGCGACCAGCAGCACACCGCCCGTGATCATGAACTGGACGGCTGCCTGGATGCCCAGGAGGGCCACGCCCGAGGCGATCGACTGGATGACCAGGACGCCGAGCAGGGCGGACCAGACCCTGCCGCGCCCGCCGAACATGCTGGTGCCGCCGATGACGGCTGCGGCGATGGCGTTCATCAGGAGGTTCCCGGATCCCGATGACGTACTGGCCGAGGTGACCCGGGAGGCCAGGAAGAGGCCGCCGACCGCGGCCATCGTTCCGGACATCATGAACACCGAGATACGGATCCAGTCGACGTTGACGCCGGCTCGGCGGGCGGCTTCGACGCCACCGCCGAGCGCGAAGATCATCCTTCCGTACGTGGTGCGGCGCAGGACGTAGTCGAGGGTGACGAGTACCGCGATGAAGATCAACAGGGCGAGCGGCAGGCCCTGGAACCGGTTGAGCACGATGGCGGCGGCGAAGACGATCACGGCCAGGGCTGCCGTACGGACGCCGATCTCGCCCAGCGACCGGGACGGCACTCCCGCGGCTCTGCGACGCCTGGCGTCCTGAAGGGAGACGAGGAAGTAGCCGAGGGTACCGAGCGCTGCCACGCCGTAGGCGACGGCGACGTAGTGGAAGTAGAAGTTGGTCAGCATGGCGACGGGGCCCTCGTCGTCGATGTTGATCGTGCCGCTCGCGCCCAGGATGTAGAGCATGAGGCCGTTCCAGCCGAGCAGTCCCGCCAGGGTGACCACGAACGCGGGGACGCCCACTTTCGCGAAGACGAACCCGTGGATGAATCCGATGGCGGTGCCCATGGCCACCGCGATCACGACGGCGGGGACCTCCGCCATGCCCTGGCGGACGTTGAGTACGGCGAACGCGGCGGCGGCGAGCCCGCTCACCGAGCCGACCGACAGGTCGATCTGCCCCAGCAGGAGCACGAAGACGATGCCGACGGAGATCAGTCCCGTGCCGACGATGTCCACGCTCAGATTGGACAGGTTGCGCGGTGAGAGGAAGTTCCCGTTGAGGCTGACGAAGATGATCCAGATCGAGGCCAGGCTGAGCATGACCGGCAGGGAACCGAGCTCACCGCTGCGGAGCCGTTCCTTGATCGCCTCGGTGAGACGCCCGGCCAGGTGCGGTCTCGCGCCCCGGCGCTGTTTCGTCGTCGGTGTGCTGCTCACAGGTCCGCCTCCCACTCGCGTGACGTGCGGCGTGTCACGGCGTTGTCGGTGGCCCCGGTGATGGAGGAGATGATCTGTTCGTGGGACGTGGTCGGCACGTCGAAGAAGCCGTTGTTCCGGCCGAGGCGCAGGACGGCGACGGAGTCGGCGACGGCTTTGACGTCACCCATGTTGTGGCTGATGAGGAGCACCCCCAGGCCCCTTTCACGCAGCTGATCGACCAGCTTGAGGACTTGGGCGGTCTGTTCGATGCCGAGCGCGGCGGTGGGCTCGTCGAGCAGCACCAGCCTCGGTTCGCCGAGCAGTGAGCGGGAGATGGCGACGGTCTGCCGCTGCCCGCCGGACAAAGCGGCGACGGGGAGGCGCACGCTCGGCATATGGATGGAGAAGGTGTGCAGCAGGCCGAGCGTACGGCGCTCCATCTCCACCTCGTCCAGGATGCCCAGCCGGTGGATCTCGCGGCCGAGGAAGAGGTTGCCGACGACGTCGAGGTTGTCGCACAGCGCCAGGTCCTGGTAGACGGTCGCGACGCCCAGGATCTGGGCGTCGTGGGGGCGCACGATATGGATGGGCTGGCCGTCCCACTCGATGACGCCCCGGTCGGCGGGGGCGACCCCCGCGATCACCTTGACCAGCGTGGATTTCCCCGCGCCGTTGTCGCCCACCAGGGCGACGACCTCGCCGGCGTGGATCTCGAGCTCGATGTCCGCGAGCGCCTGCACCGCGCCGAAGCGCTTGGAGATTCCCCGCAGCGCCAGCAGGGGTGGTGCTGACGTGTGAACCATCTGCTCCTCCTTCGCCGGTCCGTTAGGTGAGTCCCGCTCTCGCGCAGTCGGCCGCGTACTTCTGCGTGCAGATCTCATCGACGGTGTGCATCCCGTCCTTGACCACGGTCTCCCTGATGTTGTCGACGGTGACGGAGATCGGGGTGAGCAGCACGGCGGGGATGCCGTCGGTGGAGGGGCTGTTCACCGTGGTGTCGGCGATCTGGTCCACGCTCTCGCCGTGGGCGAGTGCGACGGCCATCCGGGCGCCGGCATCCGCCTCCAGGGTGAACGGCTTGTAGACGGTCATGTACTGCTCGCCGGCGACGATCCGCTGGATCCCGCCGAGTTCGGCGTCCTGCCCGGTCACGGGGGGCAGCGGCCGGATCTTGGCGGCCTTGAGGGCGGAGATGACGCCCGAGGCGAGGCCGTCGTTGGCCGAGTAGACGCCGTCGATGTTGTCGGCGCCCAGGGCGGCGATGGCTCCGGACATGTTGCGGTTGGCGTTCAGCGGCCGCCACTCGGTGGTGTCGTAGGCCTTCCCGATCTTCACCTCGCCCTGGAGGGCCGACAGCGCGCCCTTCTTGAACGAGGCGGAGTTGGGGTCGGTCGCGGCACCGTTCATCATCACGATCTGGCCGCCGTCCGCCTTGGCACCGAGGGCTTCCAGGAGCGCTTCGCCCTGGAGCCGGCCCACCCGCTCGCCGTCGAAGGAGACGTACGCGGAGACCGGGCCCTCCACGAGCCGGTCGTAGGAGACGACCTCGATGCCCGCCTTCCGCGCCCTCTCGACCGAGGAACGCATCGACTTGGAGTCGACGGCGCCGATGACGATCACCTTGACGCCCTGGGTGATCGCCGCGGAGACCTGCCGCTGCTGGGTCGCGACATCGTGGTTCGCGCTCACGGACTCCACGGTGCAGGCGGCGCACAGCTCACGGATCTTCTTCTCGATCAGGGGCCGGTCGAACCGCTCCCAGCGATCGGTGGCGCCCGGGAGCAGCAGACCGATCTCCAGGCCGTCGCCGGTGGCGGCGCTGCCCGGCTGCTCCACCTGGGCGGCCTTTCCGCAGGCCGCGAGGGTGGCCGCCAGAGCGAGCCCGGCCATGACGGCGGTGGCCCGGCGACGGTGTGTGGGTATGGGCACTGCGCTCACCTCCTGCCCGTAGTCGGTACGGTGCCGGGCGCGGGCACCTCGCGTGGCGACAGCGCGATCTCGCTCCACACCTGTTTGCCGCCGCTGAGGGGCACCGAGCCCCATGACTCGGACATCGCCTCGACGAGCAGCAGGCCGCGGCCGCCGGTCGCCTCCCAGTCGACGCTCGTGGCCTTGACGGGCGCGCGGGGCGAGGCGTCGTTCACGGCGACGCGCAGGCGGTCGCCGGCCAGCGTCAGGTCGAGGCGTACCTCGCCGCGGGTGTGCGCGGTGGCGTTGGTGACCAACTCGGAGACGACCAGCAGGGCGACGTCGACCTCCTCCACCACGGACCAGGAGCGCAGGGTACGGGCGGTGAAGCGGCGCGCGTGCATGACGGCGTCAGGGAGCCGCCAGACCGCCCACCGGGCCCGGATCGGCCGCACCCGCATACCGTCGTAGCGCAGGATCAGCACGGCCACGTCGTCGTCCCTCCGGTGCGTGCTGGCGACGAGCTCGTCGGCCACCCGCCCGGGATCGGCCGGGTCGGCGCCGGCGAGCACCTCGCGCACGCCGCGCATGCCGTCCTCCAGGTGGAGGGTCGCCGATTCCACCAGTCCGTCCGTCAGGAGGGTGATCAGGGTGCCGGGGGCGAGGCTGAGCTCGGTCATCGGGAACTCGCCGTCGGCGATGACGCCGAGCGGGGGTCCTCCTTCGATCTCCGGCTCCTCGGTCGTGCCGTCGGGGAGGCGCAGCAGCGGCGGCAGATGTCCCGCCCGGACGGCCCAGGCGATGCCCTCCTCCATGTCCAGTTCGACGTAGCAGCAGGTGGCGAAGAGGTCGGTCTCCATGCCGACCAGCAGCCGGTTGGCGTGGGCCACCACGACGTCGGGCGGATGGCCCTCGACCGCGTAGGCGCGGATGGCGGTGCACATCTGTCCCATGATCGTGGCGGCTCCGGCGCTGTGCCCCTGCACATCGCCGATGACCAGCGCGACGTGGCCGTCGGAGAGCGGGATCACGTCGTACCAGTCGCCGCCCACTTCGAGGCCCACGGTCGCGGGCAGATACCGGGCGACGGCCACCCCGCCGGGCAGGTCGGGCAGTTTGCGGGGCAGCAGGCTGCGCTGCAGCATCGCGGCGAGCTCGTGCCCGGCGTCCAGGGCGTGCGCGCGGGTCAGGGCCTGGCCGACCATGCCCGCGGTCGCGGTCAGCAGCGAGCGCTCCTCGGGCCCGAAGTGGTGCTCACCGTCCCACCCCACCAGGCACACCCCGACCATCCGGCCGTCCGCGGGCAGCGGCAGCACGGCCAGGCCGCCGGGACCGACGCCCGCGAGGCCGGATTCGAGATCGGCGCCCGCCTGCCACAGGCTGACGTGGCCCTCGCGCAGGACGTTCTCCAGGGTCGGCAGGGTGTGGCTGGACGCGTCGGGCCACTCCGAGCGCCATTCCGAGCGCCACGAGTCGGGCCAGGCGGCCGGCTCCGGAGGGTCGAGGACGGTGACCACGAAACGGTCCCCCTCAAGCTCTGCCACCGCCACCCGGTCGGCGTCCAGCGGGGCGCGCAGGGACTCGACCACCACCCTGCTGACATCGCGGATGGTGGTCGCGCCGGCCAGCGCGGCGGACAGCCGCTGTACGAGGGACACGTCGTCGACGCTGGGGCGCAGATACGAGGCGTCGCCCACCACGCCCAGCATGCGCTGCGGCCGGCCGTCGGGTCCTGGCAGCACGCGGCAGCGCAGGCCCAGCCAGCGCAGCTCGCCGCCGGGGCGGCGAATCCGGAACGCGAGCTGCTGGTCGCCGTCCATCTGGCGGGGCTCCACGACCGACAGCAGCGCGGGCATGTCGTCCGGGACGGCGCATTCCAGCAGCGTCGCGACGTCGCCGTCGAAGTCCTGTGGGGGGATGCCGAGCAGGTCCAGGACCGCCGCGTCCACGTCCATCCGCCCGGTCCTCAGGGTGAGGGCGAAGGAGCCGCCGCGCAGGGGTAGCAGGGTCGGTCCCGTCTGGGGTGGCGTCTCGGTGACGCGGGCCGCGACCGCTTCCAGCCCCGCGGCCGTCTGGTCGGCGTAGAGCTCCAGGAGCGTGCGCTGGTCGGCGCTGAAGCCGCCGTCCGCGGCCTGGCCCACCACGAGCAGGCAGCCCAGCAGGTTGGACTCCCCGCCCAACGGCAGCGCGCCCATCGAGATGGGGTGAACCGCGGTGGCGTCACCCCGGCTCTCGATGGGTGGGGTGAACCGCGGTGGCGTCACCCCGGCTCTCGATGGGCGCGCGGGCGGGAATTTCGGAACTGTCCGTGCCGTACCGGGCGACGTCCTCTGCGGTCAGCCACAGGGGGCGGCCGGCGCGGCAGGCGTCGGCGACGGGTGAGCGGTCGGTGAGGGCGTACGCCGTCGCCGTTTTGTGCGTCCCGTCGGCGTCTTCGACCACCTCGGCGAGCTGGAGCTCACGGCCGCTCTCCGTCAGCACGTAGACAGCGGCGAGCCCGACCCCGCAGGAAGCAAAGATCTGCCCGGTCAAAAGATCGCACCGCCTCCATACGCGGGGACCCGCCAGGGTGTGCCGCGCTTTGTGCTCCTACTCCATGCTGCTCCCTGTCGGGCGGTGGCAGCCAGTCAGGCCCGTCACCGCGGCAGGGCGAAGTCGGCGACGCGGATCGGCGAGGGGGTCGTACCGCTGGACTTCCGCTGGTACATGATCGACAGAACGTTGTCCTGCTTGAGGCGGGTTTCGTCGATGACGACCTCGCCGAACGCGCCCAGGCCGTCGCCGTCGTACAGGATCTTCCAGTCCGTGTAGCCGGAGGCCTTGGAGGCACCGGCGATACGGCCGAACGGGAAGATCGCGTAGGCGTTGTCGTACGTGTCCAGGACCAGTTTGGTGCGCTGGCTGGAGTTCAGCGGCACCGGGATCTCGGTCTTCTTCCAGGCGCCGGTGGTGAGGTCCTTGCGGATGTGGAAGGCGCGTCCGTTGGCGGTGCGGTCGTTGACGTAGTCGGTGGTGCACTGCCCGAAGCGGCCGGGGACGTAGCTGATCAGGGCGTGCGGGCGGTTCGCGGAGTCGGTGGCCTGGCTCTCCTGGTTCATCAGGGAGTGGTCGGGGTCGATCGGGTCGGCGATCAGTCCGGGGTCGTTGACGGCGACCTTGTCGCTGCCGCCGGTGGTGCCGACGACGGTGCCGTCGTTGTTGCGCCAGGTGCGGCCCCGGTCGGTGGAGTAGACATAGCCGGTGTCGTGGTTGGTGATGCCGCCGCCGTCGCGCATGACGGCGCCGTTCTGCTCGCGCCAGGTGAAGAAGGCGTGCAGCCGGCCGTCGCCGCTGTAGTCGATGCCGTGCAGGTACATGTTGCGGGCGGTGCTGGAGCCGTGCTCGCTGGTGTAGGTGCCGGTGGAGCTGGTCCACTCCCCCAGCGCCGTCCACTTCGTGCCGTCGTACTCGGCCAGCGCGTTGCGGCCGTTGCCGGAGACGGCGACGCGGTAGCTGAGCTGGAGCCGGCCTTCCGGCGTGGCGACGAACTGCGGGTAGGTGAACTGGGAGGTGAGCCCGAGTCCGTCGAGGGTGGTCTGCACTCCGCCGAACTCACCTGCGGTCCAGGCGCGTTCGGAGGGGTTGTCGAGGAGGCCGGGGGCGGACTTGACGTCGAAGAAGCCGTCGCTGTGCGAGTCCATGGTGAGGTGCAGGCGCCCGTCGAGGCGGGAGATGCCCATGGAGATCACGTTGTGCGAGTCGTTGTAGCGCAGTTTGTGCGGGAGTTTGACGGTCTGCCAGTTCGTGGCGCCCAGGGCGCGGCGGGCGACGACGGCGCTGCGGTCGGCGGTGTACCAGGTGGCGTACTGGTAGCCCTGGTAGGTGAGCAGCCCGTTCTTCTGGAAGGCGTTGTTGTTGACGAGGCCGTTGTACGAGACGAAGTACAGGGCCTGGGAGTCGAGTTGGGTGTCGGCGACCTTGCTGACCGCCGGAGCGGGGTCGGCCGCTTGGGCTGCCGTGCCGGACAGGGACATGGCGGTGAACAGTACGTGCCCAGCACCGCGACGGTCAGGGGTCGTCGCATAGGGCTCTCTCCGTCTTCCGTCTTCTTCCATCGTTCGTGACTGCCTTGTAAGGGCTGGTCAGGCGAGGTGGAACACCTCGGTGAGCGGCTTCATCGCCTCGTCCGGCCGTTCTCCGTCGAGCGCTTCGAAGAACTCACCCATCTCGGCCTGCCACCGGGCGTTGATGTCGGTGGCGGCCATGGCGGCCTGGGCCCGCGCGAAGTCCTCGGTCTCCAGGTAGCCCACCAGCAGTCCGTCCTCGCGCAGGAAGAGCGAGTAGTTGTGCCAGCCGGTGGCCGAGAGGGCTTCGAGCATCTCGGGCCAGACCGCCGCGTGCCGTTCGCGGTACTCGGCGATGCGGTCGCGCCGGACCTTCAGCAGAAAGCAGACGCGCTGCATGTCCTCGTACCGCCTGTCCTGGGTCAGAAGTCGAACTCGTCGATGGTGTTCCTGACGGTCGTGAAAGGTTTCAGAACCTAGCGGGCCCAACCTGGCGCCGTCAATGGTTCACGTCAGGAAACCCTCCCAGTCTGGTCGAGTCGCGACCTGAACCAGCGCGTTTCTCTCTCCAGTTCTTGACAGGGCCGGAGCGCCACTCTAGCTTCACGGTGCTGAAACGATTCATTTCTCCAGGTGGCACACAGGAGCGCTGACGATGACGAGCCGATCCGACGTCCCAGCCGTGAAAGCAGCCCTCAAGACCCAGGCCGTCGAGACGCCGTCATGGGGCTACGGGAACTCGGGAACCCGCTTCAAGGTCTTCGCCCAACAGGGAGTCCCCCGCACCCCTCAGGAGAAGCTGGACGACGCGGCGCGGGTCCACGCGCACACGGGCGCCGCCCCGACCGTCGCCCTGCACATCCCCTGGGACAGGACCGACGACTACGGGGCACTCGCCACGTACGCCAAGGAGCGCGGACTGCGTCTTGGCACCATCAACTCCAACGTCTTCCAGGACGACGACTACAAGCTGGGCAGCGTCTGCCACCCGGACGCCGCTGTGCGCCGCAAGGCCCTGGACCATCTCCTGGAGTGCGTCGACATCATGGACGCGACCGGCTCCAAGGACCTCAAGCTGTGGTTCTCGGACGGCACCAACTACCCAGGACAGGACGACATCCGGGCCCGCCAGGACCGGCTCGCCGAAGCGCTGGCCGCCGTATACGAGCGGCTCGGCGACGACCAGCGGATGCTGCTGGAGTACAAGTTCTTCGAGCCGGCCTTCTATACGACGGACGTGCCGGACTGGGGCACGGCCTACGCGCACTGTCTGAAGCTCGGCGACAAGGCCCAGGTCGTGGTGGACACCGGGCACCACGCCCCGGGCACCAACATCGAGTTCATCGTGGCGCTGCTGCTGCGGGAGAACAAGCTCGGCGGCTTCGACTTCAACTCCCGCTTCTACGCGGACGACGACCTGATGGTCGGGGCGGCGGACCCGTTCCAGCTGTTCCGCATCATGTACGAGGTGATCCGGGGCGGCGGCCTCACCTCCGACGTGGCCTTCATGCTCGACCAGTGCCACAACATCGAGGCGAAGATCCCGGCGATCATCCGCTCGGTGATGAACGTGCAGGAGGCCACGGCCAAGGCCCTGCTCGTCGACCGTGACGCGCTGGCCGCCGCGCAGTCATCCGGCGACGTACTCGCCGCCAACGCGGTCCTCATGGACGCCTACAACACCGATGTCCGGCCGCTGCTCGCCGAAGTGCGCGAGGAGCTGGGCATCGACCCGGACCCGGTCGCGGCGTACCACCGCTCGGGCTGGGCGAAGAAGATCACCGATGAGCGCGTGGGCGGGACCCAGGCCGGATGGGGAGCTTGATCGACATGGCGTTGAACGAAACAGCTGTGACCGGCACGGCACAGCGGCACGAAGCGGTTGACGCCCTCCTGGAGCGTTCGCGCCGACTCGGGGCCGACCCCCGCAACACCAACTACGCCGGCGGCAACACGTCCGCCAAGGGCACCACCGCCGATCCCGTCACCGGCGCCGACATCGAGCTGATGTGGGTCAAGGGGTCCGGCGGCGACCTCGGCACCCTCAAGGCCACCGGCCTCGCGGCGCTGCGTCTTGACCGGCTGCGCGCGCTGAGCGGGGTGTACCCGGGCGTGGACCGCGAGGACGAGATGGTCGCCGCCTTCGACTACTGCCTGCACGGCAAGGGCGGTGCCGCGCCCTCCATCGACACCGCGATGCACGGACTCGTCGACGCGGCCCACGTGGATCACCTCCACCCCGACTCCGGCATCGCCCTGGCCTGCGCGGCCGACGGCGAGAAGCTGACCGCCGAGTGCTTCGGCGACACGGTGGTGTGGGTTCCCTGGCGCCGCCCCGGCTTCCAGCTCGGCCTGGACATCGCCGCCATCAAGGAAGCGAACCCGCAGGCCGTCGGCTGTGTGCTCGGCGGGCACGGCATTACCGCGTGGGGCGCGACCTCCGATGAGTGCGAGGCCAACTCGCTGCACATCATCCGCACCGCCGAGGCGTTCCTCGCCGAGCGGGGCCGCCCCGAGCCCTTCGGCCCCGTACTGGAGGGGTACGAGCCGCTGGGCGAGACCGAGCGCCGGGACCGGGCGGCGGCCCTCGCCCCCCACCTCCGGGCCATCGCCTGTGCCGACCGCCCGCAGGTGGGGCACTTCAACGACTCCGACGCCGTCCTCGACTTCGTCTCCCGCGCCGAACACCCGCGGCTCGCGGCGCTGGGCACCTCCTGCCCTGACCACTTCCTGCGGACGAAGGTCCGGCCGCTGGTCCTGGACCTGCCGCCGTCGGTTCCGCTGGACGAGGCGGTCGCCCGGCTGCGGGAGCTGCACACCGCCTACGGCGAGGAGTACGCCGCGTACTACGCGCGGCACGCGGATCCCGACTCCCCCGCGATGCGCGGCGCCGACCCGGCCATCGTGCTCATCCCGGGCGTCGGCATGTTCTCGTACGGCAAGGACAAGCAGACCGCGCGCGTGGCGGGCGAGTTCTACGTCAACGCGATCAACGTGATGCGCGGCGCCGAGGCGGTGTCGACGTACGCGCCGATCGACGAGCGCGAGAAGTTCCGTATCGAGTACTGGGCGCTGGAGGAGGCCAAGCTCCAGCGCATGCCGAAGCCGAAGGCGCTCGCCACGCGCGTGGCGCTGGTCACCGGCGCGGGCTCGGGCATCGGCAAGGCCATCGCGCACCGGCTCGCCGCGGACGGCGCGTGCGTCGTGGTCGCCGACCTCGACGCGGCCGCCGCGGCGGCGGTCGCGGACGAGCTGGGCGGCCCCGACAAGGCGGTCGCCGTCACGGTCGACGTGACCAGCGAGGAGCAGATCGCGACGGCGTTCCGCGCGGCGCTGCTCGCGTTCGGCGGGGTGGACCTGGTCGTCAACAACGCCGGGATCTCCATCTCCAAGCCGCTGCTCGAAACCAGCGCACGGGACTGGGACCTCCAGCACAACATCATGGCCCGCGGCTCGTTCCTGGTGTCCCGGGAGGCGGCCCGCGTGATGATGGCGCAGGGTCTGGGCGGCGACGTCGTCTACATCGCGTCCAAGAACGGCGTCTTCGCCGGACCGAACAACATCGCCTACGGCGCCACCAAGGCCGACCAGGCCCATCAGGTGCGGCTGCTCGCCGCGGAGCTCGGCGAGTACGGGATCCGCGTCAACGGCGTCAACCCGGACGGGGTGGTGCGCGGGTCCGGCATCTTCGCGTCGGGGTGGGGAGCGAAGCGGGCCGCGGTGTACGGGGTCGAGGAGGAGACGCTGGGCGAGTTCTACGCGCAGCGGACGCTGCTGAAGCGGGAGGTGCTGCCGGAGCATGTCGCGAACGCGGTGTTCGCGCTGACGGGCGGCGACCTCACACACACGACGGGGCTGCACATTCCGGTGGACGCGGGCGTCGCGGCGGCGTTCCTGCGGTAGCGGTGGCGCATGCGGCGGGGCGAGGGAACAAGCCCGCCGCAGTTGCCCAGCCTCCGCCACACCCAACCCGCACCACACAAGGAAGCCATGCCAGCCACCGCCACCGCCGCCTCCTCCGCCGCCTCCTCCGCCTCCACCTCCACGTTCGCCGCCGTCGACCTCGGCGCCTCCAGCGGACGCGTCATGGTCGCCCGCGTCGGGCCCGACACCCTCCACCTCGAAGAGGTGCACCGCTTCCCGAACCGGCCCGTGCGGGTCGACGGCACCCTGCACTGGGACGTACTCGCCCTCTACCGGGGCGTACTGGACGGGCTGCGGGCGGCGGGAGCCGCGGCCGACGGGCGGCTCGACGGGGTCGGGATCGACGGATGGGCCGTGGACTACGGGCTGCTCGACGCGAGTGGGGCGCTGCTCGGCAACCCGGTGCACTACCGCGACACCAGGACCGAGGGCGCGCCGGAGAAGGTCGACGCCGTGCTGCCGCCCGGGGAGCTGTACGCGGCCACGGGTCTGCAGCGGCTGCCGTTCAACACGGCCTACCAGCTGGTCGCCGCACAGGGTTCCGCCCAGCTCGCGGCGGCGGAGCGGCTGCTGATGATCCCCGACCTCATCGCGTACTGGCTCACCGGCGAAATAGGCACCGAGCTGACCAACGCGTCCACCACCCAGCTCGTCGATCCCCGCACCCGAGACTGGTCGCCGGTCGTCGCCGAACGCCTCGGCATCGACCTCGGGTTGTTTCCGCCGCTTCGCGGCCCCGGCGCAGCGGCCGGGGTGCTGCGGCCCGAGGTGCTCGCCGAGACGGGGCTCCAGGGCCCGGTCCCGGTGACCGCCGTCGGGTCGCACGACACCGCGTCGGCGGTGGTCGGCGTTCCCGCCGAGGGCGATGACTTCGCGTACATCGCCACCGGCACCTGGTCCCTCGCCGGGCTCGAACTCGACCGTCCCGTACTCGGTGAGGAGTCGCGGGCCGCGAACTTCACCAACGAGCTCGGCGTGTACGGCACCGTCCGGTACCTCCGCAACATCATGGGGCTGTGGCTCCTCCAGGAGTGCCTGCGCGCCTGGGAGGCGCAGGGGGATCCACAGGACCTCGGCGCACTCCTCGCCGGGGCGGCGGACGCCATGCCGCTGCGGTCCGTCGTGGACGCGGGCGACCCGGCGTTCATCGCGCCGGACGACATGCCCCGGCGGGTCGCGCAGGCGTGTGCCCGTACGGGGCAGCCGGAGCCGCGTACGCCCGTGGAGGTCGCCCGGTGTGTGCTGGACTCCCTCGCGCTGGCCCATCGCCGGACCGTCGAGGAGGCGCAGGCGCTGTCCGGGCGCACGGCGCGCACGGTGCATATCGTGGGCGGCGGCGCGCACAACGCGCTGCTGTGCCAACTGACGGCGGATGCGACGGGCCTGCCGGTCGTCGCCGGACCGGCCGAGGCCGCGGCGCTCGGCAACGTACTGGTCCAGGCCCGCGCGGCGGGCGTGGTCGCCGGCGGACTGGCCGAGCTTCGGGCGCTGCTGCGCGCCACGCAGCCGCTGCGCCGCTACGATCCGGCAGGCGACCGGGCGGCTTGGGACAAGGCCGCGGACGAGATCGCCACCGGCCGAGGGAAGGAGGACGGGGCGTGCGCGTAGCCCTCTTCGTCACCTGCGTCAACGACACGCTCTATCCGCGTACCGGGCAGGCGGTCGTGCGCCTGCTGGAGCGGCTGGGCGTCGACGTGGACTTTCCGGCGGCCCAGTCCTGCTGCGGCCAGCCGCAGTTCAACACCGGATACCGGCATGAGACCGAGCCGCTGGTACGACGCTTCGACGCGGCGTTCAAGGAGTACGAGTACATCGTCACGCCGTCCGGCTCGTGCGCCGCGATGGTCCGCGACAACTATCCGAGGATCGGGGCGAAGGCGGCCGCCGAGGGACGCGGCCAGGCGCTCGCGGACGCCGCGGCGCGGTCGGTGCCGAAGACGTACGAGCTGTCCGAGTTCCTCGTCGACGTGCTGGGCGTGACCGACGTCGGGGCGTACTTCCCGCACACCGTCACCTACCACCCCACCTGTCACGGACTGCGGATGCTCGGGCTGCGCGACCGGCCACGGCGGCTCCTGGAGCACGTCGAGGGCCTGGAGCTACGGGAGTTGCCGGGCACGGAGGAGTGCTGCGGCTTCGGCGGCACGTTCGCGGTGAAGAACGCCGCCGTATCGGCCGCGATGGGCGCGGACAAGGTGCGGGCCGTCGAGAGCACGGGCGCGGAGACGGTGTGCACCGTCGACAACTCCTGCCTGATGCACATCGGCGGGACGCTCGCCAAGCGGGGTTCGACGGTACGGCCCGTGCACCTCGCGGAGATCCTCGCCGCTACCGAGAAGGAGCCCTTCGCATGAGCGCCACGAGCGGTACGTATCTGGGGATGCCCGCCTTTCCGAGCGCGGCCCGGGACGCCGTACGGAACGAGACGCTGCGCGGGAATCTGCGGCACGCCACCCACACGATCCGCGACAAGCGCGCCAAGGCCGTGGCGGAGCTGGACGACTGGGCGCGGCTGCGGGCCGCGGGCAAGGACGTGAAGGACCGGACGCTGCGTCACCTCGACCACTATCTCCTCCAGTTGGAGCAGGCCGTCACGGCGGCAGGCGGGGTCGTGCACTGGGCCGCCGACGCGAACGAGGCCAACCGGATCGTGACCTCTCTGGTGAAGGCCACCGGAGAGCGCGAGGTCGTCAAGGTCAAGTCGATGGCCACGCAGGAGATCGGGCTGAACGAGGCGCTGGAGGCCGAGGGCATCAGCGCGTACGAGACCGACCTCGCGGAGCTGATCGTGCAGCTCGGCGACGACCGGCCCTCGCACATCCTGGTCCCCGCCATCCACAAGAACCGGGGCGAGATCCGCGACATCTTCACGGAGAAGATGGGCAGTTGGGGACGGGCCGCCCCGGAGGGTCTCACGGACACCCCTGCCGAGCTCGCCGAAGCGGCCCGGCTGCATCTGCGGGAGAAGTTCCTGCGGGCGAAGGTCGCCGTCTCGGGCGCCAACTTCATGGTGGCCGAGACGGGAACACTCGTCGTGGTCGAGTCCGAGGGCAACGGCCGGATGTGCCTGACGCTACCCGAGACGCTGATCTCGGTGGTCGGCATCGAGAAGGTGGTGCCGACCTGGCAGGACCTGGAGGTGTACCTGCAGCTCCTCCCCCGGTCGTCGACGGCGGAGCGGATGAACCCGTACACCAGCACCTGGACGGGTACGGCGGACGGCGACGGGCCGCGCACCTTCCATCTGGTGCTGCTGGACAACGGCCGCACCGACACCCTCGCCGACGAGGTGGGGCGGCAGGCGCTGCGCTGCATCCGCTGCTCGGCGTGTCTGAACGTGTGCCCGGTCTACGAGCGGGCGGGCGGGCATGCGTACGGCTCGGTGTACCCGGGGCCGATCGGCGCGATCCTCAGCCCCCAACTGCGCGGCACGGACAGCGAGGTGGACGCCTCGCTGCCGTACGCGTCCTCACTGTGCGGGGCCTGCTACGAGGTGTGCCCAGTCGCCATCGACATCCCCGAGGTGCTGGTGCATCTGCGGGAACGCGTGGTGGAGGGCGGCGAGGTGACCCGAGGCGGTGTGAAGGTCACGCTCAAGCCGGCGAAGGGGCACGCGGCGGAGCGAGCGGCGATGCGTGCCGCGCGCTGGACCCTGGACCATCCGGGTGCGCTGCGGGCCGGGCAGCGGCTCGCGTCCCGTACCCGCCGCATCCATCCGAAGCGGCTGCCGGGGCCTGGCAGGGCGTGGAGCGATACCCGGGCGGTACCGGAGGTACCGGCGGAGTCGTTCCGGGACTGGTGGCGGCGTACCCGCGAAGGCGGCGGCAAGTGAGGGGCCGAGTGGACAGCAGGGAACGGGTGCTGGCGCGGGTGCGCCGGGCGCTGGTGGATGTGCCGCGCGAGGAGCGGCCCCGGGACGTACCCGTGGAGCGCGGCTATCTGCGGGTGCACGGGGACCGGAGCGCCGAGGACACGGCCGGGCTCCTGGCGGAGAACCTGGCGGACTACCGCGCGCTCGTGCACCGGGTGGACGCGGCCGGACTGCCGGGACTGCTGGCGCGGCTGCTGACCGAACACGGCTCGCGGTCGGTGCTCGTACCACCGGGGCTCCCGGCCTGGTGGCTCGCCGACGCGGACCAGGAGCGGGTGGCGGACCGGGAAGCCAGTACGGCGCACGAGCTGGACGCGGTGGACAGTGTGGTCACGGGCTGTGCGGTCGCGATCGCGGAGACCGGCACGATCGTCCTGGACGGTGGCCCCGAGCAGGGCCGACGGCGGATCACCCTGGTACCCGACCACCACATCTGTGTCGTACGGGTGCCCGGGCAGGTCGTCGACTCGGTGCCTCAGGCGCTGGAACGGCTCGATCCCCGGCGTCCGTTGACGTGGATCTCGGGCCCGTCGGCGACCAGCGACATCGAACTGGACCGGGTCGAGGGTGTGCACGGCCCGCGCACACTCGAAGCGGTCCTCGTCGAGGGCTGACCACCGTCCGGGGAGGCTGTCGTCGTGCGCGCGGGGCGCTCCGCGTAGCATCCGGCCATGACCTCTACGGTGCTCACTCCCTGGTGGCGGCGGCGCGGCGCGGCGCCGACCGTCGGCGGCGACGACTCCGGCTCCCTCGCGGACACGCCGATCCTCGACTGGCGCCACCCCCGCGTCGCCGCGCTGCTGGCCGACGCCCGGATCGGCGCCGCGCACCAGGATGAGGCCGAGTACGAGGACGAGCGTGTGCTGCTGACGGCGGCGCACCGGCTGATACAGGAGCGGATCCGCCCCGTCTACGCCATGGACGACGCGCAGCCCGTCTCCCGCACGCTGGCGCTGGGGCGCGGCTCGTGCAGCCAGCGGCTGGCCGTCCTCGAAGCGGTGGCTCGCGCCGCGGGCGTCCGCACCCGGGTCCGCGGCCTGCTCGTGGACGGGTCGTTCTGGTACCCGCGCTTTCCGCGGCTGCGCCGCCTCGTACCAGCCGAAGTCGTCCTCGCATGGCCGGAGTTCCGGCTCGGTGGCCGGTGGGTGAACGTGTCCGAACTGTTCGGCAGCCTCGACACGCTCGCGTCGAACAGCCCGATCGGCTTCACCAACACCGGCACCCAGACCTTGTTCGAGGCACTCGCCACGACCGCCGTCGACTGGGACGGTTCCACGTGCGGCACGGACAGCTGCTCCACGTACGACCTGTCGGCCACGGTCCTGCGCGACCTGGGCCGATACCCGTCGCGGGACGCTCTGTTCGCCGCGCATGGTCAGACCCTCTGCCCGCCGGCGAGGATCGTCGGCAACGCCGTCCTGGGCCGCCGCGCGGCCGCGTGACAGCGGGCGGACGACCGCCTCATACCCGAACGGGCAGCGCGTGCGGCGGTCCGCGTTCTACGATCATTCGTATGCTGCTTCGCCAGATGGTGCGCATGGTCATGGTCCTCGCCGTGGTTTTCGCCGGAGTGGTCCAGGGAGGTGCGAACACGGCATGGGCCGGGGGGAGCCGACCGCCGTCCGATCGGCGGTTGCTGTTCTACAACCATGCCTACGGTGTGCTCGACCGGGAGACAGCCGATGCCATCGAGCACTCCGACTATCTGCGGGACTTCGCCAACTTCCACGTCCGCACCACGACAAGTGACGGACGGACCTGGACCGGTCGCTATCTGATGGGCCGCGAGACCTACCTCGAACTGTTCGGGGTCGGCGATCTGCCCGGCAAAGACGGCGCTCTCGGCTCCGGTGGGTTGGGGGTCTCGCCCGAGCGGACCGGTGACCTCGCAACGGTGACCGAGCGGTTGCGGGATCACGGGGTGCCCAACCCGACCGAGTTCCGGCAGACCCGTGACTTCGGCGACGGCGTCCCGGTGCCGTGGTTCGACGGCGTGTTCACCACCGTCGACTACGACGCCTTCGGAGCCTGGGGCATGGAGTACCTGCCGGAGTACTTCGCTGACCCGCGCAGCAACACCGAGCCGGCCAGCTACCCCGGTGACGTCGGACGGGAGCGCTACCTGTCCGACGACTACCGCGACCATCTGATGCGCGACGTGACCTCGGTCCGTCTCGCGGTCACCGCACGCGACCTCGCCAACACGGTGCCGTTGCTGCGGGCCGGCGGGTTCGTCGTTCGGCCCGTGCCGGGCGGTGGCATCGTCGCGTACGACGGCGGCACCACCATCCGGTTCGACACCGTCCCGCACGACCGGGTGGGCCTGCGGCAGGTCGGGATGTCGCTCAACCGGCCCGTCGCGTACCGGCACCAGGAACACATCGGCCGGTCGACCCTCACCGTCGGCCCGGGCACCCGCGCCGTATGGACCTTCGACGACACCAAGTAGGACGACACCCCCGCGGACCGAGGCGAGGCGTGCCGGATCAGCTGACGGTCAGGTCCGCGATGACCGCCCCGTGGTCGGAGTAGAACGCTCCGCTCTCATGCTGGGGCAGCCGCTCGTCGACGACGTACGCGTCATTGACCTCGATGCCCGAGCCCCGGGCGAAGATGAAGTCGATCCGGTCCTTGGTGATCATGTTCGCGTAATCCGGGTGCGGGCTCCAGGTACGCCCCGGATCCGCGCATACGTCCGGGTTCGCCGCGCGGTAGGTGTCCTGGAAGCCCGCGTCCGTGAGCACGTCGGTCGCCGCCAGGTCGTAGCTGAGCCCGAAGTGGTGGGCGCAGTCCGCCCACTTCGCGCTCCAGTCGGCGGCCGGAACCGTGTTGAGGTCTCCGGCCAGCAGCACCGGGTCGGTGTTGCCGTCCAGCATGTACGGCACCTGCTGGTGCACGATGTCCGTGACCTGCGGGATCTGCTGGCCCTTCTCGGCCCGGGCGACCCGCTGCGGGTGGTAGGTGGGCTTGCGGCCCGCCTGCACGTCCTTGGCGTTGGTGTCGATCATGTCGCCGATCCACGGGTTCGTGTACGACGTCCAGGTGTCGAAGAGATTCAGCTGCCGACCGCTGGGCAACTGGACGCGCGCACCGCCGATGTTGAAGTCGCTGACAGTGCTCCCGGTCGGCTTGGGGAACGTCTTCACCACGTCGTACCGGGTGAAGATCCACAGGTTGTCACTGCTGCCGTCGGTCACCTGGACGGCCTGGTAGACGCCCTTGCCGACCCGGTCCGTCAGGGCGTCCTGGATCTCCTTGGCCGAGCCGTACGTCTCGATGGAGAAGAACACGTCGGGCGCGATGTCGGCGAGTTGGTCGAGGACCAGCGGGAAGTTCTTCTCGCCGCCGAGCTCGTCGTTCCTGCCACCGTGGTAGATGTTCCACGACAGCACGCGGACGGACTCGCCCTCGACGGCGGGGCCGGGCGCGGGCACGGCGGACGGTGCGCCCAGCACGACGGAGGCGACGGCGGCCACCAACACCACGGTGCCGCGCCGGATCCTGCGGGCGCTTCGGGTGAGGGCCTGCTTCTTGAG
This sequence comes from Streptomyces sp. E11-3, assembly GCF_046540415.1. NCBI lineage: Bacteria > Bacillati > Actinomycetota > Actinomycetes > Kitasatosporales > Streptomycetaceae > Streptomyces > Streptomyces sp. E11-3. The sequence goes on from NZ_JAZGRL010000002.1 coordinate 160,010, forward strand.
CGTCTTGGTCTTCTGCACCCGCCGATCCCAGCACCGGGTCCCGGAGAAGGGAAGAACTGGGTGTGGACGTGTGGTGAAGCCTTCTTCGCTGACCCGCTACGGGCCGTACAGGCCTGCTCGTACCGGCCGTACAGGCCACAGCCTGCTCGTACGGGCCGTACAGGCCACAGCCTGCTCGGCGGGACAGCGGCTACGCGGGGTCTTCCTCGGGATCCTCACCGGGGGTTTCCCTCACCGTGCTCACCGCGGGCTGCCCCTTGCGCCACACAACCGTCACCTTGAGCGTCGCCTTGCCCCCGGCCTCCGTCACGACGCTCACCAGCTGGCCGCTCTTGGCCGCGATCTCGATGCCGAATTCCAGCGTCGCTTCGTCCGGGGCCGCGCGCCGCAGTCCAGCGCTGACACTGTGCGTGACGGCCTCCAGGGTTTGAGGGAGGTCGCCGAGCCGCTGTACCAGGCGGTCACCGAAGCCGGTGTCCCGTGGGCCTTGGTCATCGTCATTGACGCGCACCCATATCGACGTTCCGTCCGGCATGACGGCCTCGACCGCATCGGACACGCGTCCTCCCCCTGTTCAGCTGGTCAATTCCAAGAGGCAAGGATGCCCGATTCCGGGGACGCCCGGCGGCCGGACCCATAAAATCACCACAGCCACCGAGGGAGAGCGGTCATGACCGACCAACAAGCCCCGTCGTCGCCAGAGCGGATCTACCTCTCGGACGTCGAGATCCATCGCCAGTCCCCCATCGTGAGCGCCGAGGACCTCCGGGCACGCGTACTGTTCCACGTGCTGCTGTCCGACACCCTGCTCATCGGCGATTCGCAGTCGCTCAACACTCCGCTCTTCCGTGCGCTGGTGTCCTCGTCCGAAGGCGACAGCCAAGCTGTTCGGTCGGATCTCGCACCGCTCCTGGCCGGCGGCCGTATCCGGGTCGCGTGCCGCGACGGGCAGACACTGACGACCGTCCGCGATGCCCAAGAACTGCGGCGGGTCGAGAACGTACCCAGCGCCGCGTACGCCGAACTGATGGACCGTATGACGCAGGGTCACGCGGTCGCCTACCGCCTTGACGCCGTATCAGCCGCCTTCAAGTCAGGAGTGATCCGGCTTCTGGAGGAGCAGACACCGAACGCTGAAGGGGAGACGCGCACAACGTTCGACGCCGCGCTGGAGTTCGTGCGGGAGCAGGAGCCGCTGTACTTCAAGGCCGTCAAGGACTGGGATGAGTCCTTCCGGGCCGGGGCGTCGGGGAGCACGGAGGTCGTGCTCGCTCTGGCCGCCGTGAACCGAGCCGTGGGCGAGGCGTACCGCCAGGCGCTCCCCCACGTGCTGAGGGCCGGGACCGCGGCCCCGCGTAGTGTCGATCTGCCCGCCGCCGCCAGCCTCACGACCCTGAAGCGCACTACGCTACCGGCCGACCTTCTCGACGGCTTCTTGCTGGGCAGACTGCCTGTCGAGGCGTTCCTGGAGGCCGTCGAGCAGCCGTCCCGCAGTGTCCTCGTCCACCAACTGGGCCTCCTGCGCCGGGGCGGCCAACCGGACCTGTCCCAACTGATGGAGGCCATGACCGAGTTCAGCGGGTGGATGCGGGAGGCCTTCGTCCGCGCCTTTCGCGATACCGACGAACGCGCGCGGGCTGTCCTGGACGGCAACCGCAACTTGATGCGCTTCGGCATCTCCCAGGACGCCTTGACGGGCGCTCTCGGCGCCGGACTCGATGTGCCGACGGCCACCGAGGACGGAGGCTACCTCGGCCTGCAGGTCGTCGACCGGAGTGTGCCGGCTGCCGACGGCGTCGCCGACATCGGAGAGATCGGCGCACGGCAGATGCGGCAGCGCGTCATCACGGGTGCGTACGGAGGGTGAGTCGGACGCTGCTCACCTGGGCGGCCCGAAGCCGGAACCGTCGGCCATGGCAAGTGCCAGGGCGGCCAGCGTGACGCCGCAGGTGACGTTGCCGCTCTGCAGCCACTTCAGCACCTCGCCGTGCGGGGCCCAGACCGGTTCGGCGACCGACTCCATGGCCTCTGGCTCGGCGACCGGCTGGGCGTGTGCCGAGCCGGTGGGGCGGACGTCGGCGGCGAAGACGTGCACGTCCGATTCGATCAGTCCTGTCTCGGCGTGAATCACGCCCAGGGGGCGCAGTGCGGACGGGGCGCACTCGAAGCCGGTCTCCTCCCGTAGTTCACGCGCGGCCGCCACGGCTGGGTCCTCATCGGCTTCGCAACCGCCCCGGGGGAACTCCAGGGAGACCTTGCTGATCGGGTAGCGGTACGTGGGAACGAAGGCGAGCCCGTCCCGCCCCATGGGGACGATCACCACTCCGCCGTGGGACCACTGCCACCGCAGATAGCGGCCCTGCTCCCCCGACGGCGAGAGCACCTCGTCGTTGAAGAGCGCGCCGAAGCGGTTGCGGAAGACCTCCACCGCCCGTTCCCGCTGGATAGGTGCGGGTTTGGCTTGGTCACACGCTTCGTTGTCCATCGACGCCGGGCCCCTCTCAGCTCACACGACCATCCAGCACGTTCCTCATCTGCACCCATGATGAGCGTTCGTGTGCGAATTCGTCTAATTCGTCACTGAGTTGGAGCAGCACCTGGAGCACCAGCGCCTGCTGCTCACGCAGTCCCGGCGAGACTCCGGGCGACAGCGCCGCGCGCTCCATCGCCGCCCGGCTCAGCACCTGGTAGGCCGCACGGAAACGCCCGGCCCTGATCAGCCCGAAGCCGTGGCGCTGCAGGGTGTCGGGCAGCCGGGCAAGGTAGCGGCCGGGCCGTAGCCTGACCAGCTCCTCCAGTCGCTCGACCGCCTGTCTGCTGGAGGTGAGTGCCTCTTCGCTCCGGCCTGTGCGATGGCGGCACTCGGCCAGGGTTTCCAGGCAGGCGAGATACACCTCGTCATCGCGTGCTCCCTCCGGCACCTGTTCGCACCGTATGACGCCCTCGGCAGCGTCCCGCGCCGCGCCGTTGACCTGCGCGTCTCCCAGCCGCAGCAAGGCCAGCGTGCTCAGTGCGCCCGCCATGTCCATCAGGGTGCGGTGCCGCACGTCCCGATGGCCGTCCATGAGCTGCCGGTACAGGAGCACCGCCTCGCTGCTGAGCTCCAGCGCGGACTCCGTCTCCCCGTTCCGGTGCCGCAGCAGGCCCAGGTTGTGCAGCGCCGCGGCGTAGTCGGACCGATACCGTGCGGACCCGCGGACGAGATCGCGGCTGAGCAGGACCGCCTCGTCGGCTGCCCGGATGGCATCGTCGCGGCGGCCGCTCTCTTCCAGCCGGAGACTGTAACTGCGCAGGCGCCGCAGACGGACGTGCCGGCTGCTGTCGTCGCTCCCCGCGTCGGGCGATTGGAGCAGCCGCTGGAGCACCAGCGCCGACAACGGGGAGAGGCCGGACGGATAGGCGGGAAGACGGGGTTCGACGAGACAGAGAAGGTCGGTCTCGCACGTCTCCAGTACGGGCTGGATCAGGTCGGCCAGGGGCTCGGCGTGCGGCACGCGGGCGCCGACGGTTACCAGAGCCGGCACCAGGGTTCGAGGATTCTCGCGCACGACCCGCGCGAGCGCCCGGTCGAGGACCGCGTGGGCGGCGTGGTCGACGACGCGGCCCACGGCCGTACAGCCACGGGCCCGAGCCAGGACGTCGAGTGTCTCCAACGTGGCCCGGGTGCGTGTCTGCTCATCGCGCAGCGGGGACACGTCCAGCGCGGCCCTGAGGTAGGCGACGTCGTCGCCCGAGCTCTCCGGCTCCGCCAGCACCCGCCGTACCAGGATCTCGCCCAGCCGGTCGGGCTCAAGGGGTGCGACGTGGTTGCCGTCCGGCGCCGGGTACAGCGCGCGTAAACAGGACTGCACGGCGGCGGCGTTGACCGGCGGTTGGCCGGGGAAGGCGGCCGTGCGCACGGACATCAGCAGTGCGGTCAGCTCACTCCGGTCTCGCCGCTGGGCCAGCGTGGGCACCAGCAGCAGGCCCTCTGCCATCAGGCGTCCGGTGCGCCCCGCCAGGACACCGCCCGTCCCGAGTCGGTCCTGCAGCAGCGCGTACCATCCCGTGATCTCATGCCGGCAGATCCGTGCCAGCGGATCGTCGCTTTCCTTCCACTCCTCGCCCTGGCGCAGGGTGAGGACGGCGTCGAGGGCAGCCGCGAGCATGCCCAGAATCGAGTCCTGCTGGTCGGCTCGGCGGGCGAGGGACGGCGGCATGACCACCCACGGGCATTCCAGCAGGCGCGCGAACTCTGCGAACGCCTCGGTGACCAGGGTGCCGGGTTCCTTGGCGCTCAGCGTGCTGGGCAGCCTCAGTGAACTCGCACCGCGCAGAGCCCAGTCCTCGATGTACTGCGCCTCGAACTCGTCCTGCAACGCATGCCACAACGGCTCCTCGGAGCGTGCCAGCAGCAGTACGCGCAGGGTGATGCCGTCGGGTCGGTGCCGGTGGATATGCGCCATGAGCGCGCTGATGTCGCCCAGCCGTGCTTGCGCGTAGTCGAACACCACCAGGCAGGGGAACCCCGCGCTGAGCGCGGAGGTCAGGCCTTCCAGCCACTGAGCCAGGCGCAGCGGGTTGCCGAACGACTCCCTGTCCGCGAATCCGGCGATCCAGCCCATGTTCCGCAGCTGGTCGCACAGTTCGGCGGACAGGCGGGTCTTGCCCGAACCGCCCGGCGCGTACAGCAGGCGGAGCAGCTGATCCTCGCGTGCGTAGCACCAGTCCTTGAGTTCGCCGAGCTCGGGGCGGTTCACGAACGGCATGGCCCCGCGTGCCAGCATCTGCGCCGGTGAGTTCCCCGAACGCGGGCCGCCGGGCTCAGGGCCGAAGAGATCCGTCTGCCGTCCCCTGCGGTCACGGGCGATGTCGAACCAGACCGTTCCGGGCCGGTGCGCGGCCTGATTGCGTTCCAGCAGCCCCGGCGAGCACTCCTCCACAGCGTCGACGGGAATCAGCCAGCCCCCCGACATTCCCTTCTCGTGCCGTGACGCCTTGAGGACCCCGCACACCCGCCCTGTTGTCGTGTCGAGCACCGGACTGCCGCTGAAGCCCTGGACCACCTGGTCCCATTGAAGCCGTACGAAACGCCCGCTCCGACCGGCCACCGTGAGGAACAGGGTGTCGGGCTGGACGCCCGCTTCCAACGTGTGCCCGCTGAATCCGTGGACGGACACGGACGCCGCCTGCGTCGGGGCCGCATGGCCGAGCCATACTCCCTGCACGTCGTGTGCGGGCTCGCTCAGGCGTAGTTCGGCGAGATCCGGAAAGCCGTAGGTGCTTCCCGCGCCCCTGTCCTCGGGCATCAGGCGCACGACGTCGATCGCGACGGTGCGCCCCTCGACCGTGGCGGTCAGGCTGCCTTCCTTGCCTCCGGCCACCACGTGCGCGCACGTGAGGGCGGTGTCGACGGTCACCAGGAACCCGGTCCCGCGGAAGGCCCCGTCAGCCCAAATGCTCACGACGTTCCGCTCGGTCAGGACGCGCAGCCGCTCCAGCGGCTCGCCGTCCAGGCCGTTGTGTGTCATCGATCTCCCCCGAGCACACCGCACAGGATACTTACTGCTTACGTACCGTCAGGAGCCTTCCCGACGCGCGGCGTCTCATGGCGTCTGGTCGCGCAGCCGGACCGGCAGCGTCCGGACGCTGTTGCCCACGAAGGAGGCGTGTCGGGGCAGTTGGGCTTCGGGGACGGCGAGGGTGAGGTCGGGGAAGCGGGCGAAGAGCTGTTCCAGGGCGATGGTGGCCTCCATGCGGGCCAGCGGGGCGCCCATGCAGTAGTGCGCGCCGTGGCCGAGCGACAGGTGCCGGGCCGCGTGGTCGCGGGTGATGTCGAAGCGGTCGGCGTCGTGGCCGTGGGCCTGCTTGTCGCGGCCCGCGGCGGAGTATCCGGCCAGCACCGGAGTGCCCTTGGGGATGACGGTGCCGTCCAGGGTCAGGTCGCGGGTCGGGTAGCGGAAGGGGAAGTAGCTGACCGGGCTGTCCCAGCGCAGGGTCTCCTCCACCACGGCCGCCCAGGTCGCCTGGCCGGACCGGACCAGGGCGAGCTGGTCGCGGTGGGTGCACAGGGCGCGTACGGCGTTGGTGATCAGGTTGAGGGTGGTCTCGTGCCCGGCGATGATGGTGAGCATCAGGGTGCCGATCAGCTCGTGCGGGCTGAGGCGGTCGCCGTTCTCCTCCCGGGCCGCGATCAGGGCGGTGGTGAGGTCGTCTCCCGGCTCCTTGGCGCGGGCCGCGGCGACCGCGCCGAGAACTTCCACCATGTCCCGGTTGGCCGCCATCGCCTGTTCGGGGCCGATGTCGGTGGCGACGATCTGGTTCGACAGGTGGTGCAGCCGGTCGTGGTACTCGGGGTCCACACCGAGGAGTTCGCAGATGACGCCCATCGGCAGCGGCATCGCGAAGTGCTTGCGCAGGTCCGCGACGCCGTCGTCCGCGGTGGCGGCGGCCTGGTCGAGGCCGTCGAGCAGGGAGGCGGTCAACGCCTCGATCCGCGGCCGCAGTTCGGCCACCCGGCCGACGGTGAACGCCTTGCCCATCAGCGAGCGCAGCCGCCGGTGGTCGGCGCCGTCGGCGGTGGTCATGCCCTGCACGGTGGCGAACGTTTTCAGGGGCCAGCCGTCGGCTATCTCCCCGGCCTGCAGCGCGGCGAAGTGCTGTGCGTTCTTGGCGACATCAGGGTGCGCGAGGAACTCCTTGAGCGCGTCATGGCCGAGTACCGCCATGCCCTCCACTTCGCCGGGCAGGACGACCGGCGTGACGGCGCCCCGTGCGAGCAGCCGGGCGTTGTCCGCGTGCGGGCAGCCGCCGGTCCGGTCCAGGCGGTGCGGCTGGTCCGCGGAGGCGTTCACCGATGTCGTGTTCACAGGGCGCTCCTGGTGGAAGGGGTGGGGTGCTGGGGCAGGTGTGGGGTGGTGAAGCGGACCGGGAGCGCGGCGAGGCCCTTGCTCCAGGGCGACTTGACCCACTCCAGTTCATTCTCGGGAACGGCCAGTTCGAGGTCGGGCAGCCGGTGCCGGATCGTGTCCACCGCGGTCCGGGTGATGAGCCGGGCCGGGTCCTGTGCGGGGCAGGTGTGCGGGCCCGCTCCGAAGGCCAGGTGGGAGCGGTTGCCGACGACCGGGGTGCCGTCGTCCGGGAGGATCTCCGGGTCCGCGTTGGCGGCGGCCAGGCCGAGGATCAGCATGTCGCCCGTGTGGATGTTCTGCCCGCCGATGCTCATGTCGCGGGTGGCGTAGCGGGCGGGGAAGTTCTGCGTGGGCGGGAACCGCCACAGGACCAGGTCGAGTGCGTCGTCCACGCTGAGGTGGCCGCCGGTCAGGGAGGAGCGGAACGCCGGGTCGCAGAGCAGGATGCGCAGCGTGGTGGCGATCCAGTTGACGGTGGTCTGGTTGCCGGCGACGAACATGACGACCAGGTTGTGCAGGACTTCCTCGTCGGTGAGCTGGGCCGGGTGGCGCAGCAGGGCCGAGGTGATGTCGTTGCCGCCCCGGCGGCGCTTCTGTTCGATCAGCGTGAGCAGGATGGCTCCCATGCGCCTGCTGGCGTCCGCCGATGCGCTGTTGGCGGCGACCGTACCCGCGACGGCCTCCACCAGTTGCCGACCGGTCTCCTCGTCGACGCCGAGCAGGCCGGTGATGACGCGCATCGGCAGCTTGCGCGCGTAGTCGGCCACCAGGTCGGCCCTGCCGTGCTCGGTGAACGACACGATCAGCTGCTCGGCGGTGGCCCGTACGGTGCGCCGCAGTTCGTGGCCGTTGATCCCGGCCAGTGCGGCGGAGACCGCGGCCCGCATCCGGCGGTGCTGCTGCCCGTCGGCGAACAGCAGCGCGGGACGCCAGCCGACCATGGGCAGGATCGGCGAGTCGGCGGGCACGCGGCCCTCACGCAGCAGGCCCCAGCGGCGCGGATCGTGTGAGAAGTCCTGCTCGTCGCGGGTCAGTTGGAGGAGTTCGCGGTGGCCGAGCACGAGCCAGGCGTCGATGCCGGGGGCGATGGAGACCGGCGCCACCGGTCCGTGTGCGCGGCGCAGTCGCTCGTACAGGGCCGGCATCGCGTCGCCGTCGAGGTCGGGTCCGTACAGCGCGGTCGACGACGTCGGGTCCGCGGTGACCGGGCAGCGGGCGCCGGAGCCGGCCGTGGAGTGGGACGGACTCATGAGGTCTCCGTGGCAAGGTGGATGAGGTGGCTGACGAGGGCGATCAGGGCCCGCACCGATGACGTACGGTCGCGTGCGTCGCAGGCCACCAAGGGGGTCTCGGGGAGCAGGTCGAGTGCCGCGCGCAGGTCGCCGGTGTGGTGCTGGGGGCTGCCGGGGAAGACGTTGACGGCGACGGCGAAGGGCAGCCCGAGATCCTCCAGGTTGCCCAGGGCGTCGAAGGACGCGGCCAGATCCCGGGTGTCCACCAGGGCGAGGGCGCCGAGCGCGCCCTTGGCCAGGTCCCGCCAGGCGGGCAGGAACCGCGGCTGGCCGGGGGTGCCGAAGAGATAGAGCACCAGCTCGCCGTCGATGGTCATCCGGCCGAAGTCGAGGGCGACCGTGGTGGTCGTCTTGGCGCTGGCCGCTGCGGTGTCGACGCGGGCACCCGCCTGGGTCATCACGGCCTCGGTGAACAGGGGTTTGATCTCTGACACGGTGCCGATGAGGGTGGTCTTGCCGACCCCCAGCGGGCCGACGACGAGGATCTTGGCGGCGCCCGCGACGCTGGAGTGGAGGTACTTCCCGGCTCCGGAGCCGGGCGGCGGCGGGGCCTGGGTCGGCACGTCAGAGGCGGCTTTCGAGACCATGGAGGACCTTTCTGAGCATGGTCACATCGGCGCGTTCGGCCGGGGGTATGGGCGGGCGGGTCACGATCAGCCCCCACCCGAGGAGATCCGAGAGCAGCACCTGCACGACCGAGGACGGCTGGCCGATGTGGGCGGCCACCTCGGCGACCGACAGGAGCCCCTGGCAGTGCGCCAGGATGGCCCGGTGTTCGGGCTGGAGAGACGCGGGAAACGCCGCTTCCGTCGCCATCACCAGGGACTCCCAGGCCAGCGGCTCGGTGTCGGATGCCGCCCGCCCGCGGGTGATCACGTACGGACGTATCGGCGAGGCCGTCCGCTCCGCTGGCCGGTCGGTCATGACGACGCGGTGGCCGGATCCCGCGGCTGGCTGCTCAGATGCGCGCCGATCTTCGCCACCAGCAACTGCATCTGCTGGGCCACCAGGCCCACATCAGCGTCCAGGTCGGTGGCGACGCCCAGGTGCGCACCCACACCGGCATGAGTGAACAGCACGAACCCGTGGTCGGACTCCAGCATCAGCTGCCGCACGCCGGCACGGTCGCCGAACAGCAGCGCGGTCGTGGACCGGCCTGTCATGGTCATCGCCGCGCAGGCCGCGGAGAGCGCCTCGGCCTCGCCGAGGCTCAGGGCGGCCACCGGTCCGGAGAGGTTCTCCGCGGACGCGTGCCCGAGCCGCAGCCCGTCCTCGGAGACCACGACGGCGTGCCGGACACCAGGGATCTCGATCAACGGGCGGAGCATCCAGCCCAGGTCGGGAAGGGGGGTGATGATTCCGGTCACGGCCGGCCTCCGTCGTCTTCGTCGGGGGTACTGGGTAGGGACGGTTGTCCCGGCGGCGGGGGCGCGGCCGACGGGTGCGGGTCCGGTGCCGGGGGCGGTACGTCCGCGTCGAGGGCCGCACGGCCGCGCAGCGATCCGGACACCACGCTGGCGATCGACGCGCGCGCCGCCTCCGGCGTCCAGGGGGTCGCGGGTACGGGAGCCGGAGGGGGCTGTTGATGCGCCATCGGCCGGCGGGCCGGCGCCCCGGTCGCCTGCCGCCGACTGCGCCGCCGGGGCAGGCCGTTCGCTGTGTCGCCCTTGAGCGGCGCACCCCGTTCGGCCAGGGGAGACGGCTGGTCGGGTTCGTGCCGCTCGGGCACCTGAACGGCGGCGTCCTGGGCCGACTGGCCGGGCGCGCTCGGCTGCCGCTCGGGGGCGGTCTCGGCGGGCCGCTGCTGCGGCGCCGCTGCCTGGGCCCCCGGTCGCCGGGACACGGTGAGGTGGGACTGGGGCTCGGTCAGCAGCCGGAACGGTACGAACGCCACCACCCGCGTGCCGCCATAGGCCGAGGCCCCGCTCAGCTCGACCTGGAAGCCGAGTTCGCGGCTCCAGCGGCCCACGCAGGCCAGGCCGAGGCGGGGCACCGCCCCCAGCCGGGCCAGGTCCTGGTCGTCGCGGAGTTGCCCCATCGCCTGCTGCAGCACATCCGGAGGCATCCCGAGTCCGGCGTCGTCGATCTCGATGACCGCCCCGGCTCCCACCTCGCGGACAGTGACGACGACCTGGGTGCGCGAGGGCGAGAAGACCGTGGCGTTTTCGAGGAGTTCGGCGATGGCGTGCATCAGTCCCTCCACCGCGGGCGGCACCGCGTACAGCGTCTGTCCGCCGTGCACCTCGATCCGGCCGTACTCCACGATCCGTGACTGTGCGCCGCGTACGCAGTCGTACAGCGAGACCGGCCGGGTCTCGCGGCGGGCGGGCCAGATGCCGCACATCACCAGAAGAGTCTGGGCCTTGCGTGTCATCTGGGCGGCCGCGTGGTCGGCCTTCATCACCTCGGCCATCAGGCGGGGGTCTTCGATGGAGCGCTCGACCTGGTCGAGTACCTGCTGCTGCACCGTGGCCATCGCGTGCATGGTGCGCGCGACGGCCTCGAAGGCGGCCTGCACCGAGTCACGCAGGCCGCGCTCGCGGCGTACCGCGTCGCCCGACCCCAGTGCGACGACCACCGCGCCCAGCGCCCGCGCGAAGTCCTCACCGGTGTCGCCCGGTGACGCCAGCGGCCCGGGCGCCCCGTCCAGCCGCTGCCCGGTGCGTACCCGCTCCGCGATCGCCGGCAGCCGTACGCCCGCGAGGTGCGCCACCTCGGCTCCCCGGGCGGCGGCCAGCCGCTCCTCCTGGGCCCACCCGGCGCGCGCGGCGGACAGCCGCCGGGTGAGTAACAGCACCCAGGTGAGCAGCAGGACCACGGCCGCCGCGCAGCCACCGGCCAGGATCTGCCGCCACTCGGCCGTCGCGTAGACCGCGACAGCTAACGCACCAGCGGCCGCGAGCACGACGGCCGTCAGCCAGCTGACGGCCTCGCGCCCCACAAGCCCGCTCCTCGGACGGCTCACCACGGCGCATTCGACCGGACGAACCTGCACACCACAACCACGACGACTGAACCCTCCCCGACGCACCGAACTCCCTTGCGAATAGGGAGTATGGGTGAGCTTAGATCAACACGGCCGGTTTGACCGCCAGTTGAACAAGCCGGGGCCGTCTGTCAGCGCGCGAACCAGCGCTGCGGCACAGGAGCCGTGTTCTCGTAGATGTGCTTGGCCTGGCGGTACTCGGCGAGCCCCTCGTGACCGAGCTCCCTGCCGATGCCGGAGCGCTTGAACCCGCCCCATTCCGCTTGCGGCAGGTACGGGCCGAAGTCGTTGATCCACACCGTGCCGTGGCGCAGCCGCCGCGCGACCCGCTCGGCCCTCGCGGTGTCCGTGGTCCATACGGCGCCGGCGAGTCCGTAGTCGGTGTGGTTGCCCAGTTCGACCGCGCGGTCCTCGTCGGTGAAGCGCTCCACGGTCAGGATGGGTCCGAAGGTCTCCTCCTGCACGATGCGCATGTCCTGTGTGCAGTCGTCGAACACCGTCGGCCGGTAGAAGAACCCGCCCTGCAGCTCGGGCTCGTCCGGGCGTTTGCCGCCCGCGACCAGCTTCGCGCCCTCCTCGATGCCGAGCCGCACATAGGACTCGACCTTGTCGCGGTGCTCGGCGGAGACGAGGGGGCCGCTCTCGGTGTGCTCGTCCAGCCCGTTGCCGAGCCGGATCCGCTCGGTCCTCTCGACCAGTTCGGCGACGAAGCGGTCGTGCAGGGAGTCCTCCACGATGAGCCGGGTGCCCGCCGAACACACCTGCCCGGCGTGGAAGAACACGGCGGTCAGGGCGTAGTCGATCGCGGCCTCGACGTCGGCGTCGGCGAACACGATGTTGGGGTTCTTGCCGCCGAGTTCGAGCGCGATGTTCTTCACGGTGTCGGCCGCCGTGCGCATGATCATCTGACCGGTCGACAGGCCGCCGGTGAAGGACACCAGATCGACGTCGGGGCTCTCCGTGAGCGGCGCGCCGGCTGTCGCACCCGCCCCGAGCACGAGGTTGACCACACCCGGCGGCGCACCGGCCTCCTCGATCAGCTCCACCATCTTGACGGTGCTCAGGGGGGTGATCTCGCTGGGCTTCAGCACCATGGTGTTTCCGGCGGCCAGCGCCGGTGCCACCTTCCACGACGCCTGCAGCAGCGGGTAGTTCCAGGGGGTGATCAGCGCGCACACGCCGACCGGCTCGTGGACGACGCGGCTGCGGATCTTCGGGTCGCCCGCGTCCACCACCCGTCCGGAGTCGGCCTCGGCCTGGCCCGCGTAGTAGCGGAACACCGCGGTCACGTCGTCGACGTCGATACCGCTCTCGACAAGCGTCTTACCCGTGTCCAGGGTCTCCAGACGGGCGATCTCCGCCCGGTCCCGCTGGAGGTACTCGGCCGTTCGGCGCAGCAGGTCGGAGCGCTGGCGCGGGGTCCAGGAGGGCCAGGGCCCGTCGTCGAACGCGGCTCTCGCCGCGGCCACCGCGGCCAGCGCGTCCGTCTGGTCGCCCTCGTCCACCGACTGGACCACGGACTGGTCGTAGGGATTGAGAATCTCGCGGGTGGCGCCGCTCGACGCGGCCACCCACCTTCCACCGATCAACAGACTGGACGTGGCAGACCTTCCCCGGTTAAGCCGAATGCAGCTACACCGTTGTGCGCCGGAATTCCCCGTTGTTTATGTTTAACGCGTCACGCTCGGGGGTGCAATGCGAATCCTAGGAGCAGCATGAGCCAGGCGGAGTACGACTACATCATCGTCGGCGGCGGATCGGCAGGTTGCGCACTGGCCAATCGCCTCAGCGCGGACCCGGCCAACAAAGTCCTCGTCCTGGAGGCGGGCCGTCCCGACTGGAGCTGGGACATCCTCACGCACATGCCCGCCGCGCTGACGATGGTCATCGGTAATCGCTTCTACGACTGGTGCTACGAATCCGAACCGGAACCCTTCATGGAGGGCAGGCGCGTCAGCCATGGCCGGGGAAGGCTGCTCGGCGGATCGAGTTCCATCAACGGAATGATTTTCCAGCGCGGTAATCCCATGGACCTGGAACGCTGGGCGGCCGACCCGGGCATGGAATCCTGGGACTACGCGCACTGCCTGCCGTATTTCAAACGGATGGAGCACTGCGCGGCCGGGGGCGACGAGTGGCGTGGCCAGGGCGGCCCGTTGTGGCTGGAGCGCGGTCCCGCCAAGAACCCGCTGTTCGGCGCTTTCCTGGAGGCGGCGCAGCAGGCCGGCTACCCGCTGACGTCCGATGTCAACGGCTTTAGGCAGGAGGGATTCGCCCGCTTCGACCGCAACATCCGGCGGGGGCGGCGCTGGTCGGCCGCGCGCGCCTACGTCCACCCGGTCAAGAAGCGCTCGAACCTCACGGTGCAGTGCTTCTCGCAGGCGGACCAGGTGCTGTTCAGGGGCAAGCGGGCGGTGGGGGTGGCCTATCGCCGGTGGGGCCGGCAGCGCCAGAAGGTCTACGGCGGCGAGGTGATCCTCTGCGGAGGCGCGGTCAACACGCCCCAGCTGCTGCAGCTGTCCGGCATCGGCAATCCCGACGAACTGCGGCCGCTGGGCGTCGAGATGGTGCACGAACTGCGCGGTGTCGGTGAGAACCTCCAGGACCATCTGGAGGTTTATGTGCAGCACGCCTGCAAGCAGCCGATCTCGTACAACCCGGCGCTCAAGTGGACTCGCCGGCCCGCGATCGGGCTCCAGTGGCTGCTGTTCCACACCGGACCGGCGGCGACCAACCATTTCGAGGCGGGTGGGTTCGTACGCGGCAACGACGTCGTCAAGTACCCCAATCTGATGTTCCATTTCCTGCCGATCGCGGTGCGCTACGACGGAACCCCGGTGGGCGCCGAGCACGGCTATCAGGTGCACATCGGGCCCATGTACTCGGATGTGCGCGGGTCGGTGAAAATCAAGTCCCGTGATCCGAAGGCGCATCCGGCGCTGCGGTTCAACTATCTGTCCACGCCCAATGACCGCAAGGAATGGGTGGAGGCGATCCGCGTCTCACGGGACATCCTCTCCCAGCCGGCCTTCGCCGAATACGACGCGGGCGAGTTGTCACCAGGCCCCGGGGTCAGCACGGACGACGAGATCCTGGACTGGGTGGCGCGCGACGCCGAGACCGCCTACCACCCGTCCTGCACCGCCCGCATGGGCGTCGACGAGATGTCCGTGCTGGACCCGACCTCCATGCGCGTACACGGTGTCGAGGGACTGCGGGTGGTCGACGCGTCCGCGATGCCCTACCTGACCAACGGAAACATCTACGCGCCGGTGATGATGCTCGCCGAGAAGTCCGCCGACCTCATCCTCGGCAACACCCCTCTGGCGCCCGCCACGGTCGACTTCTACCGGCACGAGACCCAGGAGAACTAGCACCGTGTCGATCGATGGAGAGCGCGGCAGCACAGCGGAGCAACAGGGCCCGCCAGGAGTGGACACGGGGCCGGAGAAGGAGATCAGACTCAAGCCCGTTGTCTTCTACGGGTCGTCCGTCCTGATTCTCGCCATCTCGATCTGGGCGATCCTCACACCGGAAGGCGCCGAGGACACCATCGGCGTGCTGGTGGGGTGGATCTCCGACGGGTTCGGCTGGTACTACTTCCTGGCCGCGACGCTGTATCTGCTGTTCGTCGTGTTCGTGGCCGCGTCCCGGTACGGGAGCATCAAACTGGGGCCGCAGCACTCCACTCCCGACTTCGGGTTGTTCGCCTGGGCCACCATGCTCTTCGCGGCGGGCATCGGCATCGACCTGATGTTCTTCTCCGTCGCCGAGCCGGTCAGCCACTACCTCGCCCCGCCCGAGGGCGACCCGGAGACCGTCGAGGCAGCGCGGCAGGCGATCGTGTGGACCCTGTTCCACTACGGCATCACCGGCTGGGCGATGTACGCGCTGATGGGTATGGCCCTCGGCTACTTCGCCTTCCGCTACCGCCTCCCGCTGGCGATCCGGTCGGCGCTGTACCCGATCATCGGCAAGCGCGTCCACGGCCGCATCGGTGACGCGGTCGACCTCGCGGCGATCCTCGGTACGGTCTTCGGTATCTCGGTGTCGCTCGGCATCGGCGTCGTGCAGTTGAACTACGGGCTGACCTTCCTCTTCGACGTGCCGCAGGGGACAGGCGCGCAGATCGCCCTGATCGGCGTCGCCGTGCTCCTGGCCACGGTGTCCGCCGTGGCGGGTGTCGACCGGGGCATCAGGCGGCTGTCCGAACTCAACGTCGTCCTCGCCATCGTCCTGATGCTCTACATGCTGTTCGTCGACAGCCCTATCCGGCTCCTCAACGGCCTGATCCTCAACATCGGCGACTACGTGAGCCGCTTCCCGTCGATGTCGATGAACACCTTCGCCTACGACCAGCCGACCGACTGGCTCAATGCCTGGACGCTGTTCTTCTGGGCCTGGTGGATCGCCTGGGCGCCGTTCGTCGGGCTGTTCCTGGCGAGGATCTCGCGCGGCCGCACCATCCGGCAGTTCGTCGCGGCGACGCTGGTCATCCCGTTCCTGTTCACGCTGATGTTCCTGTCGGTCTTCGGAAACAGTGCGCTGGGGCTGGTGCGGTCCGGCAACACCGAGTTCGGCGAGACCGCCGCGAACGCCCCCGAACAGGGCTTCTACGAGTTGCTCGGGCAGTTCCCCGGGGCCACCTTCAGCGCCGGTCTCGCCACCTTCGTCGGGCTGCTGCTCTATGTGACATCGGCGGACTCCGGTGCGCTGGTGATGAGCAACCTCAGCTCGCATCTGCCCACCCCGCGCACCGACGCCCGCCCCTGGGTGCGCATCTTCTGGGCGGCGGCGACCGGCCTGCTCACCCTCGCCATGCTTCTCGTCGGTGGCGTGGAGGCACTAACCAACGCGACGATCATCATGGGCCTGCCGTTCTCGTTCGTGATGTTCCTCATCATCTGGGGCCTGTACAAGGCGCTGCGCGTCGAACGGATGCGGGAGGACGCGCTGACCACCACCCTGCCCTCGTCGCTGTCCGGACGGACCGTCAACCGCGGCCAGACCGCGGAGTGGAACTGGCGACAACGCCTCGCGCGGGCGATGAGTTTCCCCAGCAAGCGAACGGCGACCCGGTTCGTGGACGAGGTGTGCCGTGCGGCGTTCCAGGAAGTCGCGGCGGAGCTGAGCCAGCGGGGTGCCGAGGCATCGGTCGTGGAGGGGTCCGACGACGAGGTCGGCATCCCGCACATCGAACTCCGTATCCCGATGGGCGGGATCGAGGTGTTCATGTACGAGGTGCGGCCGGTCGAGGTGCCCACCCCGGCGTTCGCCACCCGAGTGGTCACCGCCCACGACACGTACGTGCGCTTCGAAGTGCACCTCGCCGACGGAAGCCAGGGCTACGACGTGATGGGCTACAGCAAGGACCAGCTCATCGGCGACATTCTCGACCAGTACGAGCGGCACGTGGAGTTCCTGCGGCTGCACGGGGAGGCCACCGCCCGCTCGTCGCTGCCCGACCACCGACCGGACACGGCCGAGGAGAACCAGCCGGAGAGGGAGGCCTGACGGCGCGCCTCGGCCCGCTCTCGGGTCTCGCCGGGAGGCGACGTCGCCGGTCGGTCACGGGGTGATCCGACCGGCGCGACGCTACGGCGCGACCCCCGCGGCCCGGATGTCCGTGACAGTGAGCTCCCCTTGCGCGTACTGGCGCCGCAGCTCCTTCTTGTCGAACTTCCCCACGCTCGTCTTCGGGATCTCCCGCACCGTCGTCCAGCGCTCTGGCAGCTGCCAGCGGGCCAGGTGTTCGGCCAGGTAGGCGTGGAGGCAGGGGTAGTCGACCGGGGTGGGGTGCCCGGCGATCACCGCGAGGGGGCGTTCGTCCCAGCGGTCGTCGGGGACGCCGATCACCGCGGCCTCACGTACGGCCGGGTGGGCCATCAGGTGGTTCTCCAGTTCCACCGAGGAGATCCACTCGCCGCCGGACTTGATGACGTCCTTGGCGCGGTCGGTCAGGCGGAGGTAGCCGTCGGGTGTGAGGGTGCCGAGGTCGCCGGTGCGCAGCCAGCCGTCGTGGAACTTGTCGGCCGGGCGGCCGATGAGGTGGTAGGAGCCGGTGACCCAGGGGCCGCGTACCTCCACCTCCCCTACCGCGACGCCGTCTTGGGGCAGTACGGAACCGTCGTCCTGGGACACCAGGCGGAGTTCCACTCCGGCTGGTGGACGACCCGCGGTGGTCCGGTACTCCATGGCCGGTTCCGATTCCGATTCCGATTCCGATTCCGAATCCGCTTCCGCTTCCGCTTCCCCGGAGCGCGCGTGGTGCGGTGTCCTGGCGACCGTTCCGAGCGGGGAGGTCTCCGTCATCCCCCAGGCGGCGATGACACGTACATCGTGGCGCTCCTCGAAGCCGGTCATCAGCGCCGCAGGGCACGCGGCACCGCCGACCAGGACCTCCCGCAGCGAGGCGACATCGCCGCCGTGGGTATCGAGGTGGGCCAGGAGCGCCGACCACACGGTCGGGACGGCGGCCGCGGTGTGCGGCCGGTGGGCGGCGATGAACTCGGCGAGCGGGGCGGCCTGCAGGTGCGGCCCCGGCAGCAGGAGCGAGGTACCGACCATGAAGGCGGCGTACGGCAGGCCCCAGGCCATGGCGTGGAACATCGGGACGACCGCGAGCGCGCGCACCGAGTCGTCGAGGCCGAGCGACTCCGGCATGCACACCTGCATCGAGTGCAGGTAGATCGAGCGGTGGGAGTAGACAACTCCCTTGGGGTCGCCGGTGGTTCCCGAGGTGTAGCACATCGCCGCGGCCGCGTCCTCGTCGAGGTCGGGCCAGTCGACGTGGCTGGGGGCCGCGGCCAGGAGTTCTTCGTAGCCGTGCACGTGGACCAGCGGGAGGTCGGGCAGCGGCACATCGCCCACCACGATGACGTGCTCGACGGCGGGCAGGTCCGGCAGCAGCGGCGAGAGCAAGGGCAGCAGACTCGCGTCCACGAGGACGACGCGGTCCTCGGCGTGGTGGGCGATGTGCCGGAGCTGCTCGGCGGGCAACCGCAGGTTGAGGGTGTGCAGGACGGCGCCCATGGCGGGCACCGCGAGATAGGCCTCCAGGTGTTCCTGGTTGTTCCACATCAGGGTGGCGACGCGCTGGTCGCCCTCGATACCGAGGCCGCGCAACGCGGCGGCCAACCGCGTGGCGCGCGCGGCGACTTCGGCGTACGTGGCGCGCCTGGCCGCCCCTCCCTCCCAGGTGACCACCTCGCTGCGGCCGTGCACGGTCGCGCCGTGCCGCAGCAGGGTGGTCACGGTCAGGGGATGGCGCTGCATGGTGCTGAGCACAGGGGGCTCCTGGTGGATGGGGAGGGGCGGAGGCTGGTGGGGACGGCCGGGGTCGCGTCGGCGCTACGGGAGGATGCGGCAGCCGGTCGGGGTCGCGCCTGCCGGGTCGAGGACGTTCATCACCTCGTGCAGGACCTCGGAGTCGACCTGCAAGGTGGCGTGCTGGGCGGCGTCGTACCAGCACAGGTCCTGCGTATACAGGTTGCGTACCCGCGGCCCTTCGAGGAACTGCGAGCGGACCGGGGTCACGATGAAGTCGAGCTTGGTGGCGATCACCGTGTACTCGACGCCGGGCACGGTGTCACCGCCCGCGTTGACCTTGGCCAGCAGGTCGGAGCCCTTCGCCTGGTCGAGGCAGGCCGGGCACCAGTCCTCAAGGAGCGCATCGGGTGCCCCGTCGATGGCTTGGAGGAGGGTTGCCAGGCCGGAGAGTGTGGTGCCGTGGCTGGTCGGCCCGAGGGCGACGAACCGGCCGGTCTTCTCGGCGCCGCCCAGGAACTTCTGGTAGTAGCGCGGCATGAGACCGCCCTGGGAGTGGCCGACCATGTCGACCTCGGCCGCTCCGGTGGCGGCCAGTACGCCGTCGACGAAGGTCTTCAGCTCGCCCGCGGACTGCTCGACGGGGGCGATCGCGGCCATCACCGGCACGTTCGGCATGCGGCCGTAGGTGGGTGCGAAGACGCAGTAGCCCTTGGCCTTGAGCAGCGGCGCGAGTGCGATCCAGTTCACGGTGCCGGTCACGAAGGTGCCGTGGACGAGGACGACGGGGCGGGGGTGTGCGGCGCTCGGGGTGCAGTCCCAGTCGTTGGCGCCGGGCAGTCCGCTCGCCTGGAGAGCCTTGGCGGACTCAATCGAGGTCCGACGTGAGTCGGCGTCGTCGGCGCGAGTACTGGCGGTGGCGGTGGCAGTGCCGGTCAGCCCGGCGGCGAGGAGAGTTCCCGCCACGAGCAGGGCTGCGGCGCGTCCCGTTCGCCGTAGCCGGAGGCGGATGGACATGGCGTCCTCCTGGAGAGAGGTGGACCCGGCGGCTCCGGGTCGAAACCCGGTGGCTCCGGGCTGGCACTCATCGCAGCAGGGCCGTCTCCGTCCGGACCAGGGGCGGCACCGCATCCGATGCCGCGCCCCAAAGCGGACCCCGTCGCGTTGTGCACGGCGCACAAGGGCCCGATCACGATTCGGCACCGCCCCTCGTCAACCCGCCGCCTTCGTGCCACGCTGCTGCGCCATGGAACCGATCGCGTTGTCGTCCGGCACACCGGGCGCACTCACCGGTGGGGTGCCGGTCCTCATCAAGGAGGTCGAGGACCCCTTGCGGACGCGGTTCGCGACGGTGGCATCGCGGCTCGCCACCGAAACGCTCCGTACGGATCCCGCGTACGCCGCCCTGCTCACCCACCACGAGCTGAGCGAACGTATCCATCGCAACCTCTGCCAGGCCCTGGCCAGCGTCACCCAGGCCGCCCAGGGCCTGCCCGTGGACCTCGACGACGCGATGAGCACCGGGAGCAGCCGCGCCGAGCAGGGCCTGCCGCTCCCTTCCTTGCTGCGTACCTATCGGCAGGGCGGCAGGCTGCTGTGGCAGACGCTCAGTGAGGTGGTCTCGGAGCGGGCCCCCGAGGAGCTGCCCACGCTGCTGCCCGCCGCCGGCGTGGTGTGGGACGTATTGGAGCAGATCACCGACGCCGTCACCGAGTCCTACCGCCAGGCCGAGGGCTCGCGGGCCGCCCGCGATCAGGAGCGTCGGCACGCGCTGCTCGACGCGCTCCTCGACGGCTCCGGCGTGGGCGCGGGTCTCGCCTCGGAAGCGGCCGCGCACCTGGGGCTGCCGGAGCACGGCCGCTATGCGGTGGTCGTGCTGCGGCCCGGTCCGGCAGCGCTGTCGCCTTCCAGGCCTGCTGCGGCCGCCACGCCTTCTGCGGCCCCCATGCCCGCTGCAGCCTCAGCGGCCGAGAACGGTTCCGGTCCCCGGATTCTCTGGCGTATCCGGGCGGACGGCGAGACCGGCCTCGTCCATCTCGCGGACCACTCCCTGGACACGCTCCGGGACATGCTCACCGGGTACGCGGTACGGGCCGGGATCAGCCCGGTCGTGGACTCCGTCGCCGACCTCGGGCGGGCGCGCTGGCTGGCCGAACTGGCGCTGCGCACCTGTCGTGCCGACGAGCGCGAACCCGTCCTGCTCGACGAGAGACTGCCCGACGCGCTGGTCGCCGCCCAGGCCGACCTCGGCGCCCGGCTGCGCAGCACCGTACTCGGACGCGTCCTGGCGCTGCCGCCCGAGGAGTGCGAAGTCCTGCTGAGCACGTTGGAGGCCTGGCTGAGAGCCGGAGGCGCGGCCGCGTCTGCCGCGGAGCACCTGTACTGCCACCGCAACACCGTCTCCAACCGGCTCCGCCGCCTCGAACACCTCACCGGCCGGGCCCTCAACGACCCCGCTCACCTGGTCGAACTGTCCCTGGCACTGGCCGCGCTCAGGCAGTACGGACCGCGCTGAGCAAGTCCTCGGCAGTTCGGGCGGCCCACCGCACGCAAGCGGTTCGGGCCGGACCAGCGCACGCACGGGCGACGGCCCGCGTCCCTCAGGCCGCCAAACGGTCCAGTTCCTCGCCGATGGCCGCCCGCACCGCGTTGTGCTGCGGCCCGAGCCCGTACTGCTCGTCACTCCACCGCTCTCGCGGATACAGCCACACCGGCAGACCCACGAGCTCGGCGGGCTCCCACGCGAACCGCGGCCACACATGCGCGTGCAGAAACCCGTCGGTGTTCCCGAGGATCTCCAGGTTCACCCGTCGAAAAGCCCCGTCCAGCCGTGTGCACGCGCGTTCAACGGCCTCCCCCAGCCGGTCCATGTCGGACAGAAAGGCCAGTCGCCTGCGCTTCGGCAGGTCCGACAGCCGCTGCACCGCGGGATCGTCCGTCAGAAGGACCGAGTACCCGGGCAGGAACTGGACGTCTCCGATCACCGCGAACCCCGCGTCCAGCCGTCGGAGCACCGCAGGATTCTCACCCCGGAGTGCGCTGCCGATCCGGTCCCTCCGCCAGGCGTCACTCATGACCGACGGCGAGGTTTGCCGCGCTTGGCGCTCTTCGGGCCGCCTGAACCGCCGCGTGGGCTCTTGCGGGTCGGCTTGCCTGCCGCAGGCTTGCGCCGTGTGCCGCTCGTGTCGGGGCGCTTGCCCTTCGGCTGCGCGGGGGTGCTCTTCGGCTGGGCGGGGGCCGGAGCGCGACCCCGTGAGCTGTTGACGGTGCGGCCGCGGACGATCCCGATGAAGTCCTCGACGTGCTCGGTGGTCTTCTCCTCCGGCCACGACAGCGCGATGCGCGACCCGGGGGCGTCCGTCACCGGCCGGTACGTGAGGTCCTTGCGGTGGTGCAGGCGGGCCAGTGACTGCGGGACGACGAGCAACCCCACGCCTGCCGCCACCAGTTCGATGGCGTCAGCCGTCGTGGCGGGCCGCTCGATCGCGGGCCGTCCGGGCCGACGCTCCCAGTCAAGGGTGTCGTCGAGGGGATGCAGCACGATCTCATCGGCCAGATCCTCGGCGGATACCTCGTCGACGGCCGCGACAATGTGGTCTTTCGGGACCACGACCACGGTCGCCTCGGTGTAGAGGGGGATCGCGCTGAGGTCGGTCCGGTCGATCGGCAGGCGTACGAAACCCGCGTCGGCGCCGCCGCCCCGAAGCACATCGGATGCTTCGGCGGCGGACACCTGGACGAGGGTCAGTGGGACGTCTGGCAACCGCTCGTTCCAGATCCGCACCCATTTGGTGGGCGTCACCCCCAGGACGTACGCGAGCCGAAACGAGGGGGGTACTTCCGAGCCTGTCACTCCGCCAGGTTACCGGTCGTGGTCAGAGGTAGCGCACATGCTCGATACCCTTGACACCATGACGTCGCACAAGACCGCCCAGACCATGAAGCCCGCGACCGCGGCGAAGAAGCTGGGTGTGTACCTCGAGGCCACCCCCGCAGAGTTCCAGGAGGGTGTCGTCTCGCGCACCGAGCTCAGCGCACTGCAGGCGGATCCGCCCCAGTGGCTGCTCGACCTGCGACAAAACGGCCCGCACCCCCGGCCCGTGGTCGCGGCGAAGCTGGGCATCTCCATCTCGGGTCTCGCGCGTGGCGGGGTCACCGACGCCCTCACGACGGAGCAGATCGAGGCGTTGAAGGCGGAGAGTCCGGAGTGGCTGCGGCAGGAACGCGCCACCCAGGCCGAGGTCCGCAAGGAAGCGGCGCGCATCAAGGAGAAGAACGCGGAGCGCGCCGGTCAATCCCGCCAGCCGCGTTCTTGACCCTATGGCCGACGGTAACATCAACCACCTCCGCTTCCCCTCACGGCTGCGGTTGTCCGGCGCTCGACCGTGGTCAGGCGCACGGCGCGGTTCCACGGACACGGCAGTCAACAGATCTTGCCCGGCCTGGCCGCTGTGGCCCGCAATAGATCCCGTACGAGGGTGAAGTCGATCAGCGCCGGGCGGCGGACGCGCAGACAGCCCTTGCCCATGTCGTGCCCGGCGAGCCGTTCCGCCACGGCGTCCCGGATGTCGCTGCGCATGAGGGAGAAGGAGATGTACCGCTTCTGGCTCGCGAAAGCGATCTCGGTGACTCCGTCGCGCTGGTACGCGGGCATGCCATACGCCATCACCTCGGTGAAGCCCCGCAACTCCGCGCGGCAGAGCTCACACAGCCGGGTCAGAGCCTCCCTGCGTTCCTGCGGGACCTCGGTGAGGTAGCTGTCGACATCGTCCGCCCGGCTTTGCACCATGATCCGAACGTAGGCGACAGGGCACGCCGGTCAACCTCTCGAGAACGCCCGAACCTCTCCCTGCGCCACGCTCGGCGGGTCCTGCGGCGGGAGGCCCACCTGCGCAGCTCCCTGGCCGGCCCGAGCGTCAGCAGCAGACCCAGGAAGGCGGCCACCAGGGCCTGGGAGAGTGCGGCGACAAGCAGACCCGCCCGGAGGAATCCGAAGACCGCTGCCGAGGTCAGTGCCGAGCCAGTCGCCAGCGCCACGATGACCCGACGTACGCCATCCGGGACGCTGGCCCTGCGCGGCCCACTGTCTGAGCTCCTCGGCAAGCCACAACAGGATCAGAACCCGGCTTCGACCGACGTGACCAACACGGCTGCGAGGAGATCGATCCCTGAGGCGAGCACACACCCATCCTCAGGCCGGGGCAGTCAGACGGTCGAGGCGCTCGCGCTGGGCCGGGGTCAGCCGGAGGTCGGCCGCGGCGACGTTTTCCTCCAGGTGGGCGAGTCGGGCGGTGCCCGGGATCGGGAGGATGGCCGGGGAGTGCTCGAGGAGCCACGCGAGTGCGACTTGTGCGGGGGTGGCGTCGAGTTCGCTCGCCACGGCGGTGAGCCCGTCCGGTGCGCCCGTGGCCGCTCCGGCGACGGGCCGCCACGGCAGGAACGCGGTCCCCGCCGCAGCGCAGGCCGCGAGCACCGGCTCGTGCTCGCGGTCGAGCAGGCTGTAGCGGTTCTGCACGCTCGCGATGTCGACGGTCTTCCGCGCCTCGTCGAGTTCGGCGGCGGTGACCTCGGAGAGGCCGATCCGGCCGATCTTGCCCTCGCCTTGGAGGTCCCGCAGCGTGCCGACCTGGTCGGCGAGTGGCGTCTCCGGGTCGATGCGGTGCAGCTGGAGCAGCTCGATCCGCTCGACGCGCAGCCGGCGCAGGGCATTCTCGACCTGCTCGCGCAGCACCTCCGGCCGCCCGTCGAGCTTCCACTCGCCGGTGGTGTGCGCGACACCGACCTTGGTGGTGACGAGCAGATCGTCCGGGTACGGGAACAGAGCCTCTGCCAGGAGCTTCTCGTTGGCCCCGCCGCCGTACAGGTAGGCGGTGTCGATCAGCGTGACACCGAGCTCGACGGCCCGCTGGGCGATCCTGACTGACGCCTCGCGGGCGGGTCCGGGCCCGGTCGGCAGTTGCATGGCTCCGAACCCCAGCCGCCGTACCTCCAGATCCCCGCCGATACGAAACGTGGTCGAACCCATCTGCCGCAGCCACCCCTTCGCCATCCGCCCCTTCGGCGGGTTGAAGAGGCCAGGCTAGCAACGCAGTTGACCACGGGGTCACCTTGTGGCCGCGGTCAGCGCAGGGTCTTCCAGAAGTCGTGTTGGTGGTCCTTGGCGAAGTCCACCGGGTGGATGCCGCCCGGCCCTGAGGCGAGGGACTGCACGTTCGGTGCCGTCGGGGTGGTGGGCTTCCACCCCGCCTTGCCTGTGCGGGCGAAGTCCGTCCAGATACGGATCATCGCGTCGGACAGGCTCTGCTGGGCCGGGGTGAGCGGCTCGTGCTCGGTGAGGTCGAAGAGGTACGGGAGCTCAAGGGTGTGTGCGGCGCCTACCGGAAAGTCGGGCTTCGGGTAGGCCACGCCATCCTGGTACCAGGGGGCCTCGTGGTCGGCGAACTCGTAGGTGTAGACGGGTGTTTGGCGGGACAGTGCGCGCCCGGTGGCGAGGGTGTGGCGGGCGAAGTTGCCGTCGGTCAGGGCCGCGGCGAGGGCCAGTGCCGGCGTGTTGTCGTAGGCGCTGACGGGATAGCGGTCGGCGATGGCGGCTGCCTGCTCCGTGCCGAACTCCCCCTCCAGACGGTCGTGGTAGTCGGCCTGGTCGATCTGTGCTTCCGGGTCGCCGGTGGTCCTCTTCTTGAAGAGCTCCAGGCCGAACACCATCATCCTCTCCTCGTCGTGGTTGATGCCCTGCAGCACCGGGACCTTGTTGAACTGTCCGGTGGCGAAGGCTTCCCGCGGGGTGCGCGGCAGCAGCTTGCCGCCGTAGACGGGGCTGGATTCCGGGCCCTGGCCGTGCCGCTCGATCAGGTGCTCGGGTGATGCCGTGCGCCAGTCCTTCACTCCGGGCTTCGCCGCGATCGCGATGGCGGTCTTCTCGCCCTGGCGTAGGGCCTGTTCGCGGTCGCGTCGGCCCGCGGTCCCCGCGCACGGGCCGCTCTGCGAGATGACCCGGTGGAAGAGTCCGGCCGATGACGGGGCGACCATGTGGGCACAGGTGCTGTAGGAGCCGGCGGACTGGCCGAAAAGCGTGACGTTGTCCGGGTCGCCACCGAAGGCGGCGGCGTTGCGCTGTACCCAGCGCAGGGCCGCCTGCTGGTCGAGGAAGCCGTAGTTGCCGGACTCGCCGCGTTTCTCCAGGTCCGGGTGGGTGAGGTAGCCCAGGGTGCCGAGGCGGTAGTTGACCGTCACGACGATCACGTCGCCCTGGGCGGCGAGCCGCTGCGCGCCGTGCATGGCGCCTTCGCCGTCCGTGTGGGAGCCGCCGTGCAGGTACACCATCACGGGGCGGGGCTTGGTGGATGCGGCGCGCGGGGTGGTGACGTTGACGAAGAGACAGTCCTCGTCGTTGGAGAAGGAACCTGCCGGGGGGTCGATACCGGTCTGGGGGCAGGCGGAGCCAGGCTTGGTGGCGTCCAGGACGCCCCGCCAGCGCTTGGCGGGCGCGGTCGGTGCCCAGCGGCGCTTGCCGGTGGGCGGGGCGGCATACGGGATGCCTTCGAAGGTACGCGCGGTGTCGGTCGCCGTGCCGCGTACGGCGCCCTTGTCGGTCCGTACGAGCGAGGGGTCACCGTGGTCCGCCGCGACGGCGGTGGCCGCGGTGGTGAGGGTGCCGGCGGCGAGGGCGAGGGCGATGGCTGCGAGTGCTGTCCGCTTCAACATGCAAACGAGCGTATGAACTTGAGGATCAGCTGGGCAGCCGGGCAGCCACCGTGCCCAGGGTGGTGCTAGGGACACCCCGGGCGGCGGGTCGCCCGCATGGCTGTCGGCAGACGGCGCCGGTGAGTGAGCGGGGTGTGCGGCCCGACAAGTCGCGGGCTACGCGGGTGAGATGGGCCTGGTCCGCGAAGCCTGCCGTCGCTGCGGCCACGGCCACGGGACTGTCGGGCAGAGCGGCCACCGCGGTCCGCAGGCGCTGCCACTGGCGCAGGCGGACCAGCGGTACGCCGAGCGTCGAGCGGACCAGGGCACGCAGTCTCGGCGGTGAGAGGCCCACCTCCGCGGACACGGTGTCCAGCCGGTCGGCCTGTCCGCACACCCGGACGGCGTGGGCGAGGCGCGGGTCGAGTACGGGGGCCGGCCCGGTGAGGGTGGTCAGTTCCTGTTGGACGGAGGCGAGGTCCATATCCTGGCCCAGGGCGTCGAGCAGGCGTCGTACCGTCGACGGCCGCAGTCGGGCCGGGCCGTGTCCGGGCCGTACGCACCAGGGTTCGACGTAGATGGCGACGAACGCCGACGACGTGGCGCAGGTGTGGGCGAGTTGCGGTGGGACCAGCAGCCCTGCCGCGGCAGTCGTGCCGATGGTGGTGTGGCCGCCGACCGGCAGGACCACCTTCCATGCGGGGTGCCGGTGGCAGGCGACCGCGGCCGCCGCGGTCTCGGCGTACGCCGTGATGTCGTGGCCCAGGGCAAAGGACAGGCGGCGATCGTTCTGTTCAATACTCCAGGCCCGGTGCGGTTCGATCATCAGCGCATGTCCACTCTCGGAGCTCTCGTGCTTGCCGTCCTCATGGCTGGTTCCGGCCTCGCCCACTTCGTCCTGCCCGTCTACTTCCGCACCCTAGTGCCTTCCTGGCTACCGGCACCCGCCGCCCTGGTCGCCGCCAGTGGACTGGCAAACCTCGTGGCGGGCGGGCTGCTTGTGGTGCCCGGGTCCCGGGCGGCGGGTGGCTGGCTGGCCGCCGTCTTGATCGGCGGCTATCTGACGTCGCATATCGACGCGGTGCGCCAGGCGCACCCGTCCCGGGCCCGCTTCCTGGACCGGCCGGGCGGCGTGCTGGCGCGGCTGGTGGTCAACGTCGCCTATCTTGCCTGGGCGGTGGTGGTCGCGGTCGGGGCCGCGGGATAGGCGGCTATTCCGGCCAGGGGGAGTTCTGGATCACCTCGACGAAGTCACCGGGTACGAAGCCGCGAGTGAAGTGCCGTAGGACGTCGGCCTTGACGTTGCCGAACGTGCTCTCCGGTTTGGGGGCGACGCCTTCGGTGAAGGCCTGCAGGATGCGGCGCTTGAAGTCGGGGCGTGGGTGCAGCGCGGTGATCTCGGCCCGGTCGCTGTCACTGATGTCGTGGTACCCGATGCCCAGGACGTCGTACTCGACACCGGCGGTGACGAGAGCGACGTCCGGCTCCATGAACTCCGTGATGCCGGGGGTGGTGTGCAGGGCGATCGCCGTCCACACCCGTCGGATTCTGTCCTCGGGCACCGCATGGCTGTGCAGGAAGCGGCGGGCCTCATCGGCGCCGTCCACCTCGAAGCGTCGGCCGCTGGGGTGGAACATCGCGCCCAGGCCCAGGTCGTGGAACATCGCGCCGATGTACAGCAGTTCCGGGTCGAAGCTCAGGTCCCGGTTGCGGCCCTGCAGGCTGCCGAACCAGAAGACGCGCCGGGAGTGGTGGTAGATCAGCTCACTGGTCGTGTCGCGGACGAGTTCGGTGGCCTCGGCGGCGAGCTTGGTGTCCGGTACGCCCACCCCGGCGGCGAAGGACTCGGAAACGGTCACGGCGGTGCTCTCCTCGGTTGGGAACGGAGGGTCGGTGTCGGCCCCGGTGTGCCCCTACCGTGCGTCGGGACGCCGCCCCGTAGCCATGTCTGTGAGGACAGGAAACCCACAGATGCGGACATGCTCGCTAGGCGCGGCAGCTAGCGTGCTGGCATGGTTGACCGACCGGCCCGTTACTCCGGCCCCCAGAATGTGACCGTCTTCGCCTTCGACGGCGTACGGCTGATGGATGTGTCCGCTCCCCTCGAGGTCTTCACGACCGCGGCCCCGGGCGCCTACGCAGTACGGGTGTGCACGCCCGACGGGCGGGCTGCGCGCACCTCGGCCGGGCTGCGTGTCGAGGCCGATCTCCCCGCCGAGCGGGTA
Source organism: Streptomyces sp. E11-3 (assembly GCF_046540415.1). Lineage (NCBI taxonomy): Bacteria > Bacillati > Actinomycetota > Actinomycetes > Kitasatosporales > Streptomycetaceae > Streptomyces > Streptomyces sp. E11-3. The sequence goes on from NZ_JAZGRL010000002.1 coordinate 188,352, forward strand.
GAGCGTACGGACATTCTGGTCGTGCCCGGTTCCACCTGCCTGGAGACCGCGGAGCAGCCCGTGCTCGTCAATCACGTCGCCCAACTGGCCGCCAGGTCTCAGCGGGTGATGTCGGTGTGCACAGGGGCCTTTGTGCTCGCCGCTGCGGGGCTGCTGCACGGCCGCAGGGCGACGACCCACTGGGAGCACGCCGCGGAGCTGGCCCACCGCCACCCCGACATCACCGTCGTGCCTGACGCCATCCACGTAGCGGACGGGCGGTTCTTCACCTCCGCTGGGGTCACGGCCGGGATCGACCTGTGCCTGGCCGTGGTGGAGGCGGACCACGGGCCGCAAGAGGCCCGACGTGTGGCTCGGGACCTGGTCGTCTTCCTTCAACGGCCGGGCGGCCAGTCACAGTTCTCGGCTGCTTCCCGTACTCCCACCACACGCCATCCGGTGCTGCGCCCGATACTCGACCGGATCGCCGCCGACCCTGCGGCCGATCACAGCCCGCGTGCGCTCGCCCGGCAGGGTGGCCTGAGCGCGCGGCACATGACGCGGCTCTTCAAGGAGCAGATCGGCAGTACGCCTGCTGCCCATGTGGAGGTCATGCGTCTGGAAGCCGCGCGCATCCTGCTCGAGCGCGGCGAGAGTGTCACCGCGGCGGCGCGGCGCAGCGGGCTGGGCAGCGACGAGACTCTGCGCAGGGTGTTCGCGCGCCGGCTGGGCACCACGCCGTCCGCGTACGTCGCTCGTTTCCGCACCACTGGGAGCGACGTGAGCGCCGGCGTCGGTGCCCGGTCCATGTAGGTCGGTGCCCGGTCCATGTAGGCGGTGTCCATCCGGCTGGCCCCCGTTCGGTCCGGGGGTGGTCAGGATGGCCGGTGGCCTGGGCTGTTCCTAGCCTCAGGGCATGGTCTTCCGCCGCTTGTGGCTATCCGTTGTCGTGCCGGTTGTGGTGCTGGTGCTGGCTGTGGTGGCTCTGCCGCCCGCCGCGGCAGCGGCTGAGCCAGGTCCTTCCGCTGTGCAGCGTGCCGCAGACGCGTTGCGCGATGCCGGGGTCACGGGGGTGTCGGTGCGTCTGCAGACTCCGAGCGGGACGGTGACGGCCCGGTCCGGTGTGGGGGATCTGGCGACCCGGCGTCCGGTCCCCCAGGACGGGTATCTGCGGCTGGGCAGTACGACCAAGACGTTCGTCGCCACGGTCGTGCTGCAACTGGTGGGCGAGGGGCGGCTGTCACTCGACCAGACGGTGGAACAGCTGCTGCCCGGGGTCGTCTCCGGGGCGGGCAACGACGGCCGGACCATCACGGTGCGCGATCTACTCCAGCACACCAGCGGCCTGTACGACTACACCCCTACCGTCTTCACGGACCCCAGCGCCCGTACGTACTACGCCAATCGGTGGCGCGCCTACCGCCCCGACGAGCTGGTCGCCCTGGCGATGCGCCATGCGCCCGACTTCCCGGCCGGCACTGACTGGGCGTACTCCAACACGAACTACGTGCTGGCCGGGATGGTGATCGAGAAGGTCACCGGCCAGACTTGGGAGCGACAGGTCAACGACCGTATCCTGCGCCCCCTTGGGCTGCGGGATACGGACACACCCGGCACCTGGCCCTTCCTTCCGCAGCCGCACGCGGCCAACTACCAGCAGTTCGCCGTGGACGGGCCGATGGTCGACACCACACTCCCCTACCGGCCCTTCGACAGTGGGGCCGACGGCTCGATGACCGGTACGGCGCGCGACCTCAACCGCTTCTTCGCCGCCCTGGCCGGCGGACGGCTCCTGGAGCCCCGTGAGCTCGCCGCCATGCGGACCACCGTGCCGGTGCCGCGGGACAGCGGCCAACCGGCGGGCACCGGGGCCGGACTGGGGCTGTTCTCCACCCCCCTGTCCTGCGGCGGCAGTTACGTCGGGCACGGGGGAAGCGGCTTCGGGTACGTCGTCGAGGCCGCCGCCACCACGGACGGGCAACGCACCCTCACCGTCTCCACGCACAGCCGCCCGGCGGATCCGCGTACCGCGGCCCGCCAGGCGGACCTGCTGCACGAACTCATCGACCACGCCCTGTGCCGCGCATCGTGAGTGTGCGGGGGTCAGTTCACGAGACCGCCGACGGGGTGGGCCGTGCCGCGTCCACCGTGCCGAGGACCGACGCGATGCCCCGCGCGAGATAGGGGATGCGGTGCGCGGCGACACCCGCGATGTTGATGCGGCCCGAGACCGTGCCGTAGATGGCGAACTGCTCGCGCAGGACGCGCATCTGATCGGCGGTCAGCGGCAGGGTGGAGAACATGCCCTTCTGCCGGGAGATGGTCTCCGCCTGGTCGGCGTGGCCCAGGCCGTTGAGATGGGCGACCAGGTCGTCTCGGTTGGCGGTGATCCGGCCTCGCATGACGTCCAGTTCGGATCGCCAGGCGGACCGTAGCTCCTCGTCCTCCAGGATGGTCGTCACCACGGCGGCACCGTGCTCCGGTGGCATGGAGTAGAGCGTACGGGCGATGTTCTGCAGCGACGTCTCGACGTGACCCAGGGTCCGGCGGGACGGGCTGAGGACGATGGCGCAGCCCGTACGGTCGCTGTAGAGGCCGAAGTTCTTCGAGCAGCTGACGGAGATCAGCATTTCCGGAACCCGCGCCGCCAGCATGCGCGTGGCCCGCAGGTCCGCCTCCAGGCCGTCGCCGAGGCCGTGGTAGGCGACGTCGACGAACGGCACCCAGCCGCTCGACTCGGCCAGTTCGGCCACTGCCTGCCAGGCCTCGAAGGAGAGGTCGACGCCGGAGGGGTTGTGGCAGCAGCCCTGCAGCAGGACGACGTCGTCGCGCCGCGCGTCCCGCAGGTCCCGCAGCATGCCCGCCGCGTCCGAGCGCCCCTCGGCGTCGAGCCAGCTGTAGGTCCGTACGGTCAGTCCGGCGGCCTCCAGGATGGGGCGGTGGTTGACGTAGGCGGGGTCGCTGATCCACACCGTCGCGCCGGGGCGGGTCAGGCGCACCAGGTCGGCCAGGAGCCGCAGCGCGCCGGTGCCGGCGACGGTCTGGACCGCGGCGGCCCGGTCGGCCGGTCCGTCGGCTCCCAGGACCGTCGACACCATCGCGCGGTTGAAGGCGAGATTGCCCGACAGGCCCCGGTACTCCTTGGATACGGAGCGCTCCGCGAGGCGTATCTCGGCCTCGCGGACGGCCGTCATGACGGGGGTGACTCCGGTGTGGTCCCGGTAGACGCCGACGACGAGGTTCAGGCGGTCGGGGCGGGTGTCATGGGCGTACGCGGCCGCCAGGTCCCACAGCGGGTCGGCGGGCGGGGTGGGGAGGAGCTCAAGCATCGGCGGGAACCTTGGGTCGGGGGCGTCGGTTGGACAGCACGACGCCGGTGGTGATGAGGGGGACGCCCACCAGCACGGCGAGCGTGGGTGACTCGTCGAGCAGCGGGATGGCGAGCAGGACGACGGCGACCGGGCTGAGGCTGCCCAGGACGGAGCTGCGCTCCGCGCCCAGGCGGCGGATCGCGAACGCGTACAGCAGTCCGGCGCACAGGCCGACGCCGATCCCCTGTACGCCGAGGAACAGGGCGATGTCGCTGCCCGCGGCGTCCGCGAGACCGGTGGGCAGTACACCGGTCAGCGCGAGGAGTGCGATGACGGCGAACGAGGGCAGGCAGAGCAGGCCGATCGATCCGATGGGGTCGAGGTCCACTTCCTTCAGGCCCACCGTGTACAGGGCCCACAGGCCGCTGGCGACCAGGAGCACGCCGGAACCGACCAGGACGTCGCTGTCCAGGGCGACCGTGTAGCGCCAGACCAGCGCCAGGACACCGACGGCGATCAGGACGAGCCCGGCCGCCTGGGTGCCGCGCGGAGCGCCGCGCCCGTTCGCGACCATCAGGGCGGAGACGAACAGCGGGACCATGCCCGGTATGAGCGAGCCGACGAACGCGGCGGAGGTGAGGGAACCGCCGTACATGGCGGCCAGGAAGAACGGCACCCCGGCACCGCAGATGATCTTTGCCGCGGGGCCGGGACGCACGGCGGCCAGTCTCCGCCGACGCCGCCACAGCGCGGGCGCCAGGATGACCAAGGGGGTGCCGAAGCGCAGCAGCGCCGCGTCGGCGGGCAGCAGGGTCGAGGCGCTCAGCGCCCGGGCGCTGAGCGCGAACCCGGCCCAGATCGCCACGGTCAGCCCCAGGGCCAGTACGGCAACCGCGTTCGGTGAGATCCCGCGGCCCGCGGCGCCGGGCTCGGAGACCTCCGGGGCCTGGGCCGCGGCGGGCGGTGCCGCCCCCATGGTGTTCGTCGCGACCAACGCGCTCTTCCTCCCACTGTTGACCTGTTCCACGGGACAGGTCACGGCCACGCCGCGCTCGACCGGAAGGCCGTCCTGCCCGTGAGCAACGCTAGGCCAATAGCCGGGGCACACGATTGCGTCTTCTGCCTCTCACAGCTACCTTCGGGGCAGAATCTGCCAAGGAGTGACGATGGACGCTGTCGATCTGGGGATCATCCGTGAGTTGCAGGCGGACGGGCGGCTGTCCAACCAGGACCTCGCCGACCGGGTGCGCCTGTCTCCCTCGCCCTGCCTGCGACGGGTACGCCGGCTTGAGCAGGCGGGCCTCATCCGCGGCTATACCGCGATGGTCGACCAGGTGGCCTTCGGGCTTCCCATCACCGTGTTCGTACGCATCCGCCTGGATCGCCACACCGCCGAGGCGGTCAACGTGTTCGAGGAGCACGTCGGGCTCATCGAGCACATCCAGGACTGCTACCTGATGGCCGGCAGCAGCGACTATCTACTGCGGGTCGTCATCGAGAGCCTCGAAGCGTACGAAGTCCTGGTCCGCACCCGCATCCACGCGATCCCGGGCATCGCCTCGATCGAGTCCAGCTTCGCGTTCGGCAGCGTCAAGCAGTCCAGGACCTATCCCCGGCCCGCGGCGCGCCCCGTGTGAGCGCCGGTCAGTCCCGGGGGCGCGGACCGGCGTGCCCGGTGTCGCCAATCGGGCGGGGAGTTCCACGAGTCGGCTGAGGAGGTTCGGCCGGATACGAGAGAGCGGGGGCGGCGGTGTACCCCGCGCAGCGCCGCCACGGCCGCCCCGTCACCACACCCACCAGTAGCTTCCCGCCAAATGGACCCCTTGTGTCCCTTCGGGTCACTCCCCCGTACACTCGCCCAGGCTCTCCCAGAGACGAAGCACTGACGGTCACGACCCGAAAACAGGAAGCAACGTGAGTATCACCCACGCGGACGCACCGATCTACGACGGCCTCATCGAGGAACGCGGCGACGTTCCCAACTCGGTCCGCGAAGCGGCCGAGGAGACGATGCGCAGCCTTGAGGCGGACTTCGACTTCAGCGAGATACGCGCCAGGCCTTAGCGCCCGGCCGTGGTCAGTAGGGTCTACGCCATGGATGAGGAGCGCGGGCGGCTGCTGAACGTCGTTGATGTGGAGGCCACTTGCTGGGCCGGGCAGGCACCGCCGGGGCAGGTGAACGAGATCATCGAGATCGGCCTGTGCGTAGTCGATGTCGTCGCCGGCGAGCGTGTCGCCAAGCACCGGATCCTCGTGCGCCCGGCGAGGTCGAAGGTCAGCGCGTTCTGCACGGAGCTGACCGGGCTCACCCAGTCCGAAGTGGACACCGGTGTGTCCTTCGCCGAGGCCTGCGCGCTCCTGGCGCGGGAGCACCAGGCCGCCTCCCGGGTCTGGGCGAGCTGGGGCGACTACGACCGTAAGCAGTTCGCCCGCCAGTGCGAGCGCGGACCTGCGCGGTACCCGTTCTCGGGGCGGCATATCAATGCCAAGGCGGCGTTCACTGACGCGTATGACCTGAGGAAGCGGCCCGGCATGGCGCACGCGCTGACGGTCGCGGGACTGCCGCTGGAGGGGCGCCATCACAGCGGCGCGGACGATGCGTGGAACATCGGCGCGCTCGTACTCGACATGAACCGGCGGAATGGATGGCCACAGCCGGACTGACCGGGCGGCTGTTCCAGGGCCGCCTGGTCCGGCGTCGCGCCGCGGCCTACACCGCCATCGCCGCCCTCTCCCGCCAGCGCCGAATCCTGGCACGGCGCCCGAGCACTCACGGTGAAGACACCCGTGCCGGAACCCGCCGACGCCGGTTCTCAGGTCTGGCGCACCGGGTCGTAGGCGTCCGGGTGTAGGCCGAAGGTCCAGGCGACGCCCTCCTTGGCGGTGCGGGTGGTGGGTGGGACGCGGAGCCAGTACGTACGGTGTGTGCCGTCGGGTTCGGGGGTGGAGTTGACGACCTCCACCGTCACCACGTCCTCGTCGCCGAGCAGCGGGATGCGCCAGAGCACGCCGGTCTCGTCGCGGTGTACAGGGCGCGCGTCGGACTCCGACAGGTAGCGGTCGTAGCCGTAGTGCTCCAGCATGACGCGGCGCAGCTCGGCGTTGCTCTCGGCGCGGATGCGTTCGGGGGTGAGGGTGGCGAGTTCGCTCAGGAACTCCTCGGGTACGGGCATGCCGCGCCACGCGTACAGGGCGAAGCCGTCGGAGAACGCGAGTGCTGGGCCGTCGGCGTGGTCCAGGCGGCCGGTCTCGTCGCGGTGCAGTTCGGTGGGGCGCTCGCAGAGGATCGCCTCTCGTTCGTAGGGCCACCACCAGCCGGTCGTACGGGCGACGGCCGCCAGGCCGTCGAGGAGGCTGCCCGGAGAGGTGTCGAAGGCGCAGAGCCAGGCCGCCTCGTGCTGGCCGAGGACCGCGTCGAGCAGGAGGAGTCGGATGTTCGCCTCGGCCCGGGTGCCCTGGGCGAGTTCCTCGACCACTGCCGTGCGGATACGGGTCGTGAGGGAGTGGGCGGTGTCCCAGAGCGGGGCTCCGGTCGCGTGCCAGTGCGCGGCCCACCCGGCCGGGCCCAGTTCCGCGTGCAGGCGGGCGCGCTCAGCTGCCCAGGGGCGGTTGCGTATCGCGTTGCGCACGCTCTGGCCTCGTGAGCCCTCTGCGTCCGGCTCCGCTGTCAGCCGGACCACGGCCTCGCGCGGCGATGCCACCCAGCTGATGCGCTCCGGCTCGCGGAGTCCGGCCCGCTGGTAGGCGAGGCGGACCGCCGCCTCGGCCGCCTTCCGGTCGGCCGGGCCGGTGGCCGCCGCCACCTCTCTCCACTGTGTCTGGGCCGTCTGCCCGGCCTGTGTCTCTGTCACGGTCGTCATGTCGTGCGCTCCCCCTTCGGAGGGTCTCCTAGCGTCCCGGTCCGGGCTTTCCCGGTTGTTCTCCGGCTGTCTCGGCCTATCTCGGATGACGCGGCCTGACGCGGGTTCAGTCGGCGACGAGGCGGACGGAGCCCGGCACGTACTCGCGCTGGCGCACCACTCGGTACCAGCCCTTCGGCAGCGGTATCGCCGCGTGCTCCTCGTGCACCACCCGCCCGCCGTCGGGCAGATGGAGCAGCAGCGGGCCGAACGGGCCTGGTTCGCGGATCAGTTGCCCCGGTCCGACTACGGCGTGCGCGTGTCCCGTCACCTCGCCGAGTGCGAGTACGAGCCTGCCGCGGGCGTCCCGCGGCTCCCTCGGCGCGTCGTCGATATGCGGCGGAATCGCCGCCTCCGCGACGGGCACGATGAGTGCGTCTCCCTGCCGGTACATGGGTCTCCCCCTCCCGCGGCGCGGTGTGCGCCACATCTGGGATCGACCGTACGGGGCGGGTCTGACATCGGCCGTCGAGCGGCGTGACGGCGGCGATCAGGCGGCCTGCTGCGGGCGGTGTCAGTGGGGCTTGGTACACATACTGCACATCGGTCGATCTGCGTGAGGGCGAGATCGCCGCAGTTGAGCGTCGCGAGCGGCGCCTTGGACAGGGGAACGGGCGGACATGATCGGTAGTCATCTGGAAGAGCTGTACGGCCTGCCCGCGTACCACTTTCCGCAGGCCGAGGAGAAGTCCGTCGACGCGCTGCCTGAGGCCGATGCCGTGGCCTGGCGGATCGCCGTCGATTCGTATGAGAGCGACGAGAAGTGGGAGGACGCCTTCGCGCGGTTCGCCGCGACCGTCGACATCTCGCGGGTGCGGGCGATCATCGTGGGTGCGTGGAGCGACGCGTACGAGAGCGGCCCGGGCCCGGTGATCGCCGCGCTGGTCGACGCGAGCGAGCGCATGCCCGCGCTGCGGGCCCTGTTCCTCGGCGACATGCTCAGCGAGGAGTGCGAGATCTCCTGGATCACGCAGGCGTGTGTCACCCCGCTCCTGGACGGCTTTCCCGAGTTGGCGGAGTTCGGTGTGCGCGGTGGCAACGGCCTCGCGTTTCCCGCCGTGCGGCACGAGCGGTTGCGGTCGTTGACCGTGGAGACAGGTGGCCTGCCGGTCGAGGTGGTGCGCGGGATCGCCGCGAGCGAACTGCCCGCGCTCGAGCGTCTCGAGCTGTGGCTGGGCACGTCCGAGTACGGGGCCGACGCGTCGGTGTCCGACCTGGAGCCGTTCTTCACCGGCACCCGGCTGCCCCGGTTGCGCCATCTGGCCCTGCGTAACAGCGAGATCCAGGACGAGATCGCCGCGGCCGTGGGGTCCGCCCCTGTCGTGGCCCGCCTCAAGGTGCTGGATCTGTCCCTGGGCGTACTGACCGACGAGGGCGCCACGGCGCTGCTGGCCGGCAGCCGCTGACGCACCTCAAGCAGCTCGACCTGCACCACAACTATCTGAGCGGCGGGCTGCGTACCCGCGTCAAGCAGACCCTGGAGCCGGTGGGCGTGGAGGTCGACGTCGCTCAGGGCAACGCCGATGAGGACGACGAGGGCGACGGCACGGTCTGGCGCTACGTGGCTGTGGGCGAGTAGCGGCCAGCGGAGAGTGGGGGGCGTCATGGGGTGTCGCACGGCGTACCGTTTCGCGGTCGTCGGCAATCCGGAGAACCGCAGGGTCGGCCTGTTCGCGGCGGCCGTACAGGAGGCCGGGCTGCCCGCGCCGCGGGTCGTGCCCTGGCTGGATGTGCTCCGGGACGGCGGGGCGGACTTCGGCCCGGATGAGCTCGTACGGCTCGAGTCGCCTGGAGAGAACGCCGAAGTCGACCGGGCGCTGCGGGCCGTGGACGATCCCACGCGGGTGGAGGGCAGCGCGCGCTGGTATCGGCGGTTCACCTCGGCCGTGCGGTCCTTGAGTGGTGGCGTGCGGCTGGACGACGCGGGCGAGCTCGGGGTGCTCTTCGACAAGCGGCGCTGCCATGACGTGCTCTCCCGGGCGGGGGTGCCGGTGCCGCCCTCGCCCACGTCGGGGGCGACGGCGGTGGTGCGCGGCTGGGACGACGTGGCGGCGCTGATGCGTGCGCACCGGATACCGCGCGCGTTCGTGAAGCTGGCCCATGGGTCGTCGGCGTCCGGGGTGCTGGCCGTCGAGACGGCGGGGCGCGGCCGTATCCAGGCGACCACGTCCGTCGAACTGTCGCACGGGCGGTTGCACAACTCGCTGCGGGTGCGCCGTTATCGGGACGAGCGGGAGATCGCCGCGATCGTCGACGGCCTCGCCCCCGACGGCCTGCACATCGAGCGCTGGCTGCCGAAGGCGTCGCTGCACGGGCGCGTGGCCGATCTGCGGATCGTGGTGGTCGGCGGACGGGCCACGCACGCGGTCGTACGGACCAGCCGCTCACCGCTGACGAACCTCCATCTGGGCGGCGCGCGCGGCGAACTGGCCGCCGCGGTCGAAGCGGCGGGGGGCCGCTGGGCCGACGCCCTGGACATCTGCGAGCGCGCCGCCGCCTGCTTCCCCGGCACGCTCTGCGTCGGTGTCGACCTCCTTCCGGCGCCCGGCTGGCGGCGGTTCGCCGTCGGCGAGGTGAACGCCTTCGGTGATCTGCTGCCGGGCCTGACCGGGCTGCCCGGCAGCGGGGCCGAGGGCCTGGACACCTATGCGGCGCAGATCGCCGCCGTGCGACAGCAGCAGCAGTCACCCAGCACGAGAGACCAGGCGCCGAGCCACGCAAGGCAGCACGTACCGGAGCACGCGAGGAAGCACCATGCACGCACCTGACGCCCACGGCATTCCCGATATGAACGCGGTCGTCGGCCGCGACGACCTGCTCCTGCTCACCCTGGACACCCTCCGCTACGACGTCGCCGTCGAACTCGCCGCGGCGGGCCGTATCCCGAACCTCGCCCGGCATCTGCCGGGCGGTGTCTGGGAGGAGCGGCACGCACCGGGGAGTTTCACCTTTGCCTCGCATCAGGCGATGTTCGCCGGGTTCCTGCCCACGCCCGCTTCTCCGGGGCCGCATCCGCGGCTGTTCGCCGCGCGCTTCGCGGGCAGTGAGACGACCGCCGGGCACACCTTCGTCTTCGACGCCCCGGACCTGGTGTCCGCGCTCGCCGGCGTCGGATACCGCACGGTGTGCATCGGAGGCGTGGGGTTCTTCAACAAGCAGGGCGCGCTGGGGAGCGTACTGCCCGGGTATTTCCAGGACAGCCACTGGGAGCCGGAGTTCGGCGTGGCCTCGCCCACGTCGTTCGAGGCGCAGGTGGAGCGCGTGGTGAAGGTGGTCGCGGAACTGCCGGACGACCAGCGGCTGTTCCTCTTCCTGAACGCGGGCGCGCTGCACCAGCCCAACTGGTTCCATCTGCCGGGCGCCACCCGCGAGGCAGGCGACAGCCGCGCGACCCACACGGCCGCCCTGGAGTACATCGACGGGCATATAGGGCGGCTGTTCGCCGCGCTGAGTTCACGCCGTCGCTGCTTCGCCATCGTCTGCTCGGACCACGGCACGGCCTACGGCGACGACGGCTACACGGGCCACCGTCTCGGGCACGCGTCCGTGTGGACGGTGCCCTACGCCCACTTCTTCCTGGAGCCGTCCGCATGACCACACCGCACCTGCTCGACTTCCCCGCCACGCGCCCGTACCAGAGCTATGTCTACGCCTACCCGCACAAGACGGCCTACCGTCCGCTGCCCGACCGGCCCGAGCTGCGGACGCTGTGGGCGGCGGAGCCCAAGGGCGCGCTCTCGCTCTATCTGCATCTGCCGTTCTGCGAGGTCCGCTGCGGCTTCTGCAATCTCTTCACCCGGATCGGCGCCCCCGGCGATCTGACCACCCGCTATCTCGACGCACTCGAGCGCCAGGCGACGGCGGTACGTGACGCGCTCGGGGCGCACGGTCTCGGTGAGCACGGTGGGGCGATGCCGGTCCGATTCGCCAGCGCGGCCTTCGGCGGCGGCACCCCCACCTATCTCGAAGCCGCCGAGCTGGAGCGGCTCTGCGACATCGCGGAGCGGCGCATGGGCGCTGACCTGCGGGCGATACCGCTCTCCGTCGAGGCCTCCCCCACCACCGCCACGGCCGACCGGCTCGCCGTACTCGCCGAGCGCGGTACGACCCGGCTCAGCCTCGGCGTGCAGAGCTTCATCGATGCGGAGGCCCGGGCGGCCGTGCGGCCCCAGCGGCGCGCGGAGGTCGAGGCCGCGCTCGGCCGGGTCCGCGATGCCCGGATCCCGGTCCTCAACATCGACCTCATCTACGGCATCGACGGCCAGACCGAGGACAGCTGGCGCACCTCCCTGGACGCCGCGCTCGCCTGGCAACCCGAGGAGCTCTATCTCTACCCGCTCTACGTAAGACCATTGACCGGTCTTGGCAGGCACCGGCACGGGTCGGCGCTCAGTGACCAGGACTGGGACGAACAGCGGTTGCGGCTGTACCGGCAGGGCCGCGACCACCTCCTGGCGCGGGGATACGTCCAGGTGTCGATGCGTATGTTCCGCCGCGCTGACGCGTCGCCACAGGGCGCGGACGACTACGCCTGCCAGACCGACGGGATGATCGGCCTGGGCTGTGGCGCCCGCTCGTACACCTCCGCGCTGCACTATTCCTTCGACTACGCGGTCGAGCCGCGCGAGATACGTACGATCATCGACGAGTACGCCGCCACCGAGGACTTCACCCGCGCCGTGCACGGCCGCCGCGTAGACGGCTGGGAGGCCCGGCGTCGGCATCTGCTCCAGTCGCTGCTGCAGGCCGACGGCATGCCGCTCGCGGAGTACCGCACGCGGTTCGGCAGCGATCCCAGCGACGACTTCCCCGCCGAGCTCGCGGACTTCGCGGACCGAGGCTGGCTGGAGCACCTGTCATCGCCAGAGGTGCTGCGCCTGACCCCGGAGGGCCTGGCGCACTCGGACGCGATCGGCCCCGAGCTGTTCTCCGCCGAGGTGCGGGCCGCGATGGCCGCGTACGAGCTGAAGTGAGCTCGTCGACCATGGACTTGACGATCCTGTACCGCGGACCGCTGGCGTCCTGCGACTATGACTGTCCGTACTGTCCGTTCGCCAAGCGGCGGGACAGTCCCGGGCAGTTGCGTGCCGACCGGGCGGCCCTGGAGCGGTTCACCGGCTGGGCGCGGCAGCAGGACGGGGACCGGCTCTCCGTGCTGTTCACTCCGTGGGGTGAGGGCCTGGTCCGCTCCTGGTACCGGCGCGCGCTCGTCGAACTCTCCCACCAGCGGCACATCGACCGTGTCGCCATCCAGACCAACCTCAGCTGCCGCACCGACTGGCTTCGCGAGGCCGACCTCGACACGGTCGCCCTGTGGTGCACGTACCACCCCGGTCAGACACCGTACGACCGCTTCCTCGCCAAGACACGCCAACTCGCTGAGTTGGGCGTGCGGTTCAGCGTCGGTGTCGTGGGCCTGCCCGACCATCTCGACGAGGCGAGGCGACTGCGCGCCGCCCTGCCCTCCGAGGTCTATCTCTGGGTGAACGCCGCCGAGGGGTACCGCTACACGGACGATGAGGCCGCCCAATGGGCCACGCTCGACCCGCTGTTCCCGTACAGCCGCCATCCGCACCGCTCCGCCGGTCTGCCCTGCAGGACCGGCCGGTCGGTGATCTCGGTCGACGGCGACGGCACGGTCCGCCGCTGCCACTTCGTCCGTGCCGAACTGGGCAACCTCTACGACGGTTCGTACCGCCGCGCCCTCATGCCGCGCCCGTGCCCGCTGGCCGTCTGCGACTGCCACATCGGCTATGTCCACTTGGAGACGCTGCCGTTGTACGACGTGTTCGCGGGCGGGGTCCTGGAGCGTGTTCCCGACGCGACGGCTCTGCGCGTCACCAACGGACCGCCGCAGGTTACGCGCTGAACTCCGTGTCCCGGGCGACCTTTTCCCAGGTGGAGATCTCTGTACGGACGCCGTCCAGATGGCCGACGAGAGCGTCGACGGCATCGTTGCCCAGGGGCAGCCGCGGCGGGGTCCGCTCGGCCTCCAGTGCGGTGAGGATCGCGGCGGCGGCCTTGGCCGGGTCACCGGGCTGCTTGCCGTCGCCAAGGTCCTCGACGAAGGTCCTTCGCCTTCTCAACGCCGTTATCGATCTTGTCGCTGTGCTCCTTCGGTTCCGTGGACGCAGCGGGGGTCACTCGAACCCGCCGTCATGCTTCTGTGCGCCGACTGGCGCGCTCGGCGGTGACGCTCATCTCAGCGACCGCGCTCCTGGCGGTGGCCTCGGGGCTGTTGGACCCGCCGCTGTTCGGCTTAAGGCCCGGGGACGGGGTCGTCTCCCGGCCCATGTCGTTCCGCTACGGGTGCTTCTACGGGCTGATCCTCCTCCTGTCCGCCCACTGAGTGGTCCCGGCCGTGACCTGCCTCGTGGCCGGAGTACTCCTGTGGTTGGCCGGGCAGCGGCACGAGGAGCGGGTGGCCCGCCCCGTGGAGGAGCCACCGTCGTTGCTGCGCGGGTTCGGGAGCGGGCTGCTGCACGCCGTGTATGCCCTGGATGAGTCCAGGGTGCTGCGGCGATACCGGCAGGGGGCCCGGTGCCCGTGGCGGGTGGGTTCTCTCGGCCGGGAGCTGGGTCGCCTGCACGACCGGCTGCATGCGCTGCCGGCACCGGAGTGGCTGCCCAAGCGGTTCAGCACGGCAGATGGTGACCGGGTGCTGCATCTGGTCGCCGCCGTTGTCGACGACGCCGGCTGGCTAAACCTTCGCCGCGACCTCAACCCGCTCGTCGCGCACTGGGGCACCGCCAACAGGCCGACGCCCACAATCGTGACCGCGTCACCGGCTGCGAGAGCGCCTCATGAGCCCGGCTCCCGACGAACGCGCACGTATTCGCGCAGCCATGGACCGGATCTGCGTACGTGTCCAGATCCCGGGCCACGAGAAGCGGCTCCGAAGGCCGGAGCCGGTGGCGGTCGACCGGCCTGGTTCGCGGCCCGGAAACTCGGTTGCCGACCAGATCACTCCGTCACGGGCAGGCACTCGGCGAGCAGGTCGACGACGTCGCGCCAGGCTCGCTGCGCGTGCTGTGGGTGGTAGCCGACGCCGGGGACCGTGGGATGGTCGACCGGCGGGTGGTGGAAGGCGTGCAAGGCGCCGCCGTAGACCGCGAGGCGCCAGTCGACGCCCGCAGCCTGCATCTCGGCGGTGAACGCGTTTCGTTGCGCGGGCGGCATGATCGGGTCTTCCGACCCGACCCCGGCCCACACCGGGCAGCGAATGCGCGCCGCCTCGCCCGGTCGGCCCGTGGTAGTTGCGTTGACTGTCCCGATCGCGCGCAGGTTGACGCCGCCTCGCCCGAGTTCCAGCCCGACGGCGCCCCCGGTGCCGTAGCCGACGGCGGCGATCCGGTCGGGGTCGGTTCGCGGTTCGGCGCGCAACACGTCGAGCGCCGCATGGCCGATGCCCCGCATCCGGTCGGGATCAGCGAGCAGCGGCAGGCAACGGGCCAGCATCTCCTCGGGGTCACCCAAATAGCGCCCGCCGTGAAGGTCGAAGGCCAGCGCTACATATCCCAGCTCGGCGAGCGCATCGGCCCGGCGGCGCTCGACGTCGCTGAGCCCCATGCCCTCTGGTCCGAGCAGCACCGCGGGCCGGCGGTCGACACCGGCCGGGAGCGCGAGGTGCCCGGTCATCGTCAGGCCGTCGGCCGGGTATTCGACCGTGCGCGTTGTGACTGTCGTCATGAGACTGGACTGTATTGATCGTCGAGCCCGGTCCGGCCGGTGTTCACCGCTGGCAGAACAGCGCCGGTGTGCCTCTGAAATGCGGCGACGGCTCACAAGATCCGTGACAAACGGGGGGACGCGGCGTTGTTCGTACGCCACGACGTATCGCGTGCCGAGGGCTGGGAACGGCTTGTCGCCCTCGCCCAGGCGTTATACGGGCGGATCGTTGGAAGTCACTGCCGAGGACATCCGCGTCAACTCCGTACACTCCGGCGTGATCGGCACACCGGTGATCGCCGCAGGTATGTGACAGGTGCGGAGTTCGCGGTCGACGGCGGGTTGGCGGCGTAGTAGGGCTGGGTGGTTGGGCCGGAGTGTCATAGAGCGAGACGGTCTCCGTCCCGGTCTACGGTGCGATCATGCAGCGCGCGGACGGAGGAACGGACCCTCGGCCGGGCGAGCGCGTCGTCATCGGCGCGTTCGCCGGGGTCTGCCTGCTTGCCGGGGGGAACGCGGTCGGGATCAGGTTCAGCAACCGGGAGCTGGATCCGCTGTGGGGGGCCGCGCTGCGGTTCGGGGCGGCAGCGGTGGTGCTGCTCGTGATCATGGCCGTAATGCGGCTCGAGTGGCCTCGGGGGCGGGCGCTGGCTGGGGCGCTGCTCTTCGGCGCGCTCAACTTCGGCGTCACCTTCGCGCTGGCGTACTACGCGCTGGTGCGTATCCACGCCGGACTGGGCCAAACAGTGCTCGCGCTGGTGCCGCTCGTGGCGCTGCTGCTCTCCGTGGCCCAGCGGCAGGAGAAGTTCCGGGCCCTGGCGGCGGTCGGGACCGTGTGCGCGCTGGCCGGGGTCGCCGTGGTGACCCGCGGCCCCCTCCAGGGTTCGGTGCCGCTGCTGTCCTTTCTCGCCGTACTCGGCGCCGTGTTCAGCTTCGCCGAGGCGGCAGTGCTGGTCCACCGGCTGCCCGCGGTCCACCCGGTGACGATGAACGCGGTGGGGATGACGGGCGCGGCCGTACTGCTGTTCACGGGGTCCCTCGTCGCCGGGGACGACTGGGTGTTCCCGGAGCGCGCCGTGACGTGGTGGGCGCTCGGCTACCTGGCCTTGGGCGGCTCGGTGGCGACCTTCGTGCTCTATCTCTTCGTCATCAGGAACTGGGGCCCGTCGCGGGCCGCGTATATCTTCGTCGTCATTCCCGTGGTCACGATCGTCCTCTCCTCGTGGCTCGACGACGAGCCACTCACCGCGGGTCTGCTGTTCGGCGCCCCGCTCATCCTCCTCGGCGTCTACCTCGGCGCCCTGCGCAAGCCCCCTTCCAGCGCTGGGGACCGCCCCCTTGGGCCGGTCGAGTGAGCACGCCAGGACACGGCGATGCCGCGGGGCCGGTCTGGCGGCGGCCTTGGGTGTGGGCGGCCTGTCTCGCCATCGCCATGGTGGCGGGCTACTTCCTGCTTCCCCTCGACCAGTTGGGTCCCCGCCGCCCCGGGTTCAGCTGGACCGTCTTCGTCCTCGCCCTCGTGCTCATCGCCGTCCTGTTGCTGCGGCAGATCAGGGATGTGCTCGTGGACCGGCCGGGCACCCGCCCGGGACTGCAGATCCCGCTGCTGATGTGCCTGACCATCCTGGTCTTCTCCGCCGGATACTTCAGTCTCTCGGAGCAACCGGGCGAGTTCAGCGGTCTGCGGACCCGCGTCGACGCGCTGTACTTCACCGTGGTCACGCTGGCGACGGTCGGCTACGGCGACATCACCCCGCACGGTCAGACCGCGCGACTGGTCACCATCCTGCAGATCCTGTACAGCTTCGTCTTCCTGACCGCCGCGGCGACCGCGCTGACTCGGTGGGTGCGCGGACGCCTTGGGGAGCGCCTGGGGCATCTGGGGCATCTGGGGCACCAGGGGCGCAGTGGGCGGGGGTCTGACGAGAGCCCCTAGACGTGGGTCCGAGGGTGGGGTCCTCAGATGTTGGTCAGCGGACAACGAGTCACCTGCCCGCCCGCCAGGCCGACCCCGCTCGGCCGGAGTCCGCTCAGCCGGACCCCTCGACCAGCTCTCGGCGGTGTCAGGCGCCGCGTTCTGTCCGGCCGGCCCAGATGCCGCGGCTGTGAGTGAGGTGCTTGCGCACGAGTTCCGCGGTCAGTTCCTCATCGCCCGCGATGATGGCGTCCACGATGGCGACGTGCTCCTCACCGGACCGGGTCAGCTCGCCTTGGTCCGCCAGCTTCTGCAGGCCCTCCATGCGCGCCTGGTCGCGCAACTGGCCGACCATCGCCACCAGGCGGCGGTTGCCCAGCAGTTCCAGCAGGCCGAGGTGGAACTGGCGGTCCAGGTCCAGGAAAGGCATGAGGTCTCCCGCGCGTGCGGCGTCGGTGAGCTGCTCGGCGAGTTGCCGGAAAGCGGCCACGGGCGCCCGGTCCGCGAGCCCGGCGAGCTCGGTCATGGCCGGGACCTCCAGCATGGTGCGCAGGCGGAAGATCTCTTCGAGATCGTGGTCCGTGAGCACGGGAACCCTGAAGCCCCGGTTGCGGATAATCTCCACCATTCCGAGATTGGCCAGATCCATGACTGCCTCACGGACCGGCGTGATGGAGACCCCCAGCTCCGAAGCCACGTTGATGACGCTCTCTGCGAGGAGTAAGGCGGAATACCTTACTCTCGCCTTCCTGTCCCACGGGGCGGTGGCGGAAGCGCGCAACGAGGAAGCGGGGCCCATGAACACGATCACCGTCGGTGAGCGCGAGATCCGCGAGGCCGTGACCATGCACGAGGCGATCGAGGCCGTACGGCGCGGCTTCGTCGATCTCGCCGGCGGGGAGTTCGAGATGCCCACCCGCACCGCGCTGCGGGACGGGCAGTTCCTGGTGATGTCGGCTCATCACCGGTCGACCGCGTCCGCCATGTTCAAGACGCTGAGCGTGAACTTCGAGCGCAAGCCCGCCATCGCGGGCACCGTCGTGTGGAGCGAGACCGGCCGCCTGGACCACCTGGTCGCCGACGCCGGAGCGGTGACGGCCCTGCGTACCGGTGCGGTGGTCGGCGTCGCCACCGATCTCCTCGCCCCTCCCGAGGCCGCCCGGCTGACCCTGATCGGCGCCGGTGCACAGGCTCCCGACCAGGTCCGCGCCGTCCACGCGGTCCGGCCCCTGCGCCAACTGACCGTGGTCAACGCCGACCTGAGCCGCGCACAGGCCGTCGTCGAGACACTGGAACCCGAACTGCCGGGAGTGGAACTGCGCACGGCGACCGACGCGGCGGCTGCCGTACGTACGGCCGAGATCGTCTGCTGCGCGACCAACGCGACCAGCCCGCTCTTCCCTGAGTCGGCGCTGCCCGCACGGGTGCACGTCAACGCCATCGGCGCGTACCGCCCCACCATGCGCGAGCTGCCCGACGAACTGCTCGCCGGCAGCACCGTCGTCATCGACCAACTCGATGCGGTCCTGGAGGAGTCCGGTGAGATCATCCACGCCCTGGAAGCCGGTGCCATCGCCAGGGACACCCTGACGGAGCTCGGCACCGCGCTGACCGCCCCCGGCGCCGAGTACGGCAAGCGGACCGTGTTCAAGTCCGTCGGTGTCGCCGTACAGGACTGGGCCATCGCCCGCCTCCTGGCTGACAGGCTCCTCCCCTGACCCGGCAGGGAAACCGGTCTGCGACGCGACGGAGCAGCCGGAGCCTCTGCCCACAACGCCGGGTGGATCGTGCCGATCATGTCGGCTCCCGTGCCCGCGCCCGGGATGCTCGGAAAGGCCCTGCGGTGGACGGCCCGCAAGGACAGCCCCCTGTACGTCCGCCCCTCCCCGCGGCGCGAGCACGTGCGCTTCATGATCGGCATGCTGCGACACTGCAATTCCCGGGACTTCGAGCACGGCGTCGAAGCGCTCACCTCCCTCAACCGCTCTCGGCAAGCAGGTGCTGACCGGGCTTCACTGCCCGCAGGAGCGGCACATGGAGTTCGGTAGCTGGGACGCGGCCATCGATCCGCATCGCCTGCGGGGCATCGCCCACTCCGCCCACGCGTACCTGCCGGACTTCCCCCGGCGTCACAGCCGTACGGCTGGACCGGACTGCGTCCGATGACACCCGACGGACTGCCGGTCATCGGACCGCTGCCAGGCAAGGAGAACGTCCTCGTCGCGAGCGGACACGGCATGCTCGGTGTGACCCTCGCACCGGTGACCGCGGACATCATCTCCGCGAACGTACGGGGAGGCGGGCAGGGAACCGACACAGCCGGTACAGCCCGTCCCTTCTCCCCGCAGCGCTTCGCCGCACGGCGTGGCCGGGCGGCGAAGCGCTGAGAGCTGACGCGAGTCCCCGGGCTCCGCTTCTGGCCCGCGGACGTACTCGGGCACGTCACCTCGAACACGTCCTAGTGCACAGGCATGCGCTCGTGGTGCGGCTCAGGGACCGGGGCCCCGCCGTGGTGACCGCGCTGGGCGCGGCCCGGGCGGAACGGCCACCAGGTGCCCCGGCCGAGGAGCGCGGCGAGCGCGGGCACCAGCACGATGGCGAGGACGAAGGCGGAGAGCATGATGCCGAGCGCCGTCGCGAAGCCGACCTGCTGGGTGGACGGGTTCACGGTGACGGCGAGGCTGCCGAAGGACGCGGCGAGGACAACGCCCGCCGTGGCAATGGCGGGTGCGGTGTGTCGTACGGCACGGGCGACGGCCGCGCGGGCCGGCCCTGGGCGTGCCATCTCCTCGCGGATGCGGTCGCTGATCAGGATGTTGTAGTCGGTGCCGAGGGCGACGACGAAGAGGAACAGCACCAGCGGCAGGACGAAGTTGACGCCCGGCTTGTCGAGCAGGTGCTGGAAGAACAGCGCGGAGGCGCCGAGGGTGGCGGCGAAGCCGAGGCCGACGGCGATCATGAGGATGGCCGGAGCGAGCAGGCTGCGGAGCAGGACCAGCAGGATGAGGGCGATCAGCGCGGCGGCGACCGGGAACACGATCTTCAGGTCGTGGTCGACGGCGGTGGAGATGTCCGCGAAGATCGCGGTCGTGCCGCCGACGTGGGCCTCGGTCCCGGCGGGGGCGCTACGGGCGACCGTGTCACGCACCGGTCCTGACACGAGGTCACGGGCCTGCTGGCTCTGCGTGTCCACGGTGAGGTAGAAGTCGATGCGGGCGGCGGTGCTGTCGTCGTTGAGTGTGGTCTCGCCGACCTGGCCGATACCGTCGACCTTGCTGAGGGCCTTGGGCAGGGCGCCCAGTCCTTCGGCGGTGAGGGTACGGCCGTCCTCGGCGGTGACATAGACGGTGGCCGGATCGGACACGCCGGCGGGCAGGGCGCGGGAGATCTCGGCCGAGGTGAGGGCGGCCGGAGTGTCGTGGGCTCCGCTGTCCTGGCCGTAGTCCATCCGGATGCCGACCACTCCGGCCGCCAGCGCGCCGAGCACGGCGACGGAGGCCAGTACGAGGGTGAGCGGACGGCGGGCGACCAGGTCGCCCAGGCGCCCGGCCGTGCCGGGACGGGGCTCCCCCCTGAGGGCGCGGGAGGGCCAGAACATCCTGCGTCCGGTGACCGCGAGCAGCGCGGGCATCAGGGTGAGGCTGCCGACCAGCATGACGAGCACCGAGACGGCGATGGCGGGGCCGAGCACCCGGAACTGTCCGAAGGTCGCGATGCCGAGGGTGGCGAAGGCGGCCACGATGGTCAGGGCGGCCGAGGTGATCGCGGTGCCCACACGGGCGCTGACCTCCGCCGACACGGCACGCGCGGGCAGGTCGGGGCGGGCCCGCAGCTGTTCGCGGAAGCGGAAGAGAAGGAAGAGGAAGTAGTCGACGCCGATGCCGATCAGCACCACGTTGATCATGCCGGGGGTGCTGGTGTCGAGCTTGATGCCGGTGAGTATCGCGGCGCCGACGACCGCGCCCGACGCCGCGCCGCCGATGATGACGACCGCCAGCAGGGGCAGCAGGGCGGCCAGCACGCTGCGGAACACCAGGATGTTGATCAGCACGATCAGGCCGACCATGAGGACGCCGACGAGCTGCTCGGTGGACTCCTCGGCGTCGGTCGTGTCGACGAGGTCGGCCAGGCCGCCGGTGAAGCCGGTGCGCATCCCCGCCTCGGCGAACTCGTCCTTCGCCTGGTCGCGGAAGGCACGGTAGAGGTCGTGCAGACCGGGGTCCGTGGAGTTGCCGGTCAGTTGTACGGAGAGCAGCTCGAAGCTGCGGTCGGGCGCGACCATGACGGGGCTGACCGTCGGCGTCTGGGAGTGGTCCTCGGTCAGGAAGGAGGGCTCGTCCTCGTCGGGCTCGGGCATCTCGACATGCCGAGCGCCCAATTGCCCGGCGACGGCTCCGACGCGGCGGTGGTCGGGTCCGGTGAGCGGCTCACCGTCCTCGCGGGCGACCAGCAGGGTTACCGCGTTGGCGTCGGGCTTCTCCCCGAACCGCTCCTCGGCGATCTTCAGTGCGGCGGCCGAGTCGTATTTCGCGGGCAGGAAGTCGCCCGTCTGGGTCTCGGTGACGCGGTAGATCAGCACTTGGCCGACCAGGGTCAGGAAGATGCCGACGACCGCCCAGAGGGCGATCACCTTCCATGGATTGCGGGTGGAGAATCCGGTCAGAGCGCGGATCACGTGGTCCTCCGGCAGTGGGTGCGGAGCCGGGTGCTCCCGGCCGGTGTCCAGCTCATCAGCGGGGAACACGCGAATCGTCCGAGTGCGGAACGAGAAAGGGGCTGGGAGTCGGGGCCGGGCGAAACTGCCGACCAGGACCGTGGTCCTAGCTTGGGATCAGCTCAGAGGCCTGGGGTGGGGCTCGAGGCCGGTGCCAGAATGGATCACGAACAGACAGTCGTGGCACACCGGCAGGAGTTGGTCGGGGCGGCAGGGGTGGCTGACGTAGCTGGGGTGGCTGGG
>NZ_JAZGRL010000002.1:210162-280407 GCF_046540415.1 Streptomyces sp. E11-3
CTGACGTAGCTGGGGTGGCTGGGGGGAGAATCGGGATGTCGACGACGCGCACGGTTTCCGGGGGGTTCGGGGCTCTGCCGAGCGGTGAGGCGCTGCCCTGGTCGCGCAATGACGCGCTGGTCGCGGTCGGGGCGGCGGTGGTGGACCTGATCAGCTTCACGCTCGGCAGCCATGTCGAGCAGGGGTACGTCCCGATGGCCGGGTGCGTGCTGCTGGTGGTGTCCGCGCTGCCGCTGCTCGCCCGGCGCCGCGCCCCAGTGCTGACGCTCGCTGTCGTACTGCTGTTCGTCCTGGTGCTGTGCCTGGTCGTGCCGGTGACGCCGGGCTTCAACGCCACGGCCGTGGTCGCGCTGTACACGGTCGTACGGTTGCGGAGCGCGGCCGTGGCGGCCGTGGCCCTACTCGCGGCCGTGACGGTGCCGCTGGCGGGGGCGCTGTCGTGGCCGAGCCTGGTGGAGGTGCTGGGCAGCGGGTCGGCGGGGGTGCTCGTGGTGGTCGCCGGGGCCGTGGTGAACCACTGGCAACGGGACGCCGAGGCCAACCGTCAGCTGCTCGCCGACCGTGCGGTGGCCGACGAACGGCGGCGCATCGCACGGGAGTTGCACGACATCGTGGCGCACCACATCACGACCATGCAGCTGATGGCCGGGGGCGCCCGGGCCAACCTGGCTCGTGACCCGGAAGTGGCCAGGGACGCGCTGGTCACCCTGGAGGGGTCCGGGCGGATGGCGCTGCGCGAGATGCGACAGCTCCTTGACGTCCTGCGGGCAGGGGACGCGCCAGAGGAGACGGACGCACCGGCCGCGCCGCAGCCCGGGGTCGGGGACCTGGAGCGGATCGTCGCCGAGTCGTGCCGGGCCGGGTTGCCCACCGCACTCGACGTGGGGGGCGAGGAGCGTCCGCTGCCGCCGAGTGTGGGCCTGACCGTGTTCCGGATCGTGCAGGAGGCGCTGACGAACGCGCGCAAGTACGCCGGCGAGGCTCGGGCGTCCGTACGTCTGACGTACGAGCCGGACGGGCTGGCGGTGGAAGTGTCGGATGACGGCGCGGGTTTCGGGTCCGGTTCCGGGTCGGGGTCGGGGTCGGGGTCCGGTTACGGGCTGGTCGGGATGCGCGAGCGGGTCGTGCTGCACGGCGGGACGCTGCAGGTCGGTCCGGTGGACGGGGGCGGGTTCCGGGTGTCGGCCCGGCTGCCGCTGAAGGCCGACGCGGGGGCGCTTCGATGAGTGACGCGAAGGGCGACGCGAAGGGTGACGCAATGCGCGACGCGGAGGGGGACGCGACGGCCGGGCGGGCGATCAGGGTGCTGATCGCGGACGACCAGCCGCTGGTACGGCGCGGGCTCGCGCTGATCCTCGCGCCCGACCCGGCCTTCGATGTGGTCGGCGAGGCGGAGGACGGCGCGGAGGCGGTGGCCCTCGCGCACCAACTGCGGCCCGACGTCGTCGTGATGGACATCCGGATGCCGGTACTGGACGGGGTCGCCGCCACCGGGCAGCTCGCGCGGGAGCTGCCCGGGTGCCGGGTGCTGGCGCTGAGCACCTTCGACATGGACGAGTACGTGGTGGCCGCGCTGCGCGCGGGCGCCTGCGGCTTCCTGCCCAAGGACATCTCACCGGAGGAACTGGTCGCGGCGGTCCGGGTGGTGCACACCGGGGAGGCCGCGGTCGCGCCCCGGCTGCTGACCCGGCTGATCTCCGCGTACGTCAGGGCCCCGCACCGCCGGGAGACGCCCGTCGCGAACACCGGCGAGCTCACACCGCGTGAGCTGGAGGTGTGGCGGCTGATGGCCACGGGGCTCGACAACGGGGAGATCGCGGAGGCGATGGACATCAGTGTGTCGACCGTGAAGAACCACATCACCAGCGTCTTCGGGAAGCTCAGCGTCCGCGACCGGGCTCAGGCGGTGATCGCCGCGTACGAGTCGGGGCTGGTCGAGGTGGGCGGGCAGAGGTAGCGGTGCCTACGCCCAGCGGCGGCGCGTACGCCCGGCGGCGGGGACGCAGACGACATGAGCGACCGGGCGGCATGGGCGACCGGGCGACATGGGTGACCGGGCGGCATGGGCGACTGGGCGACATGGGCGACTGGGCGACATGGGTCAGGCCCGGAACGCCCCCGGCCGCTCTGGGGAGGCCGCGGCCAGGGCGTCGGTGACCTCCGCGACGCCTGCCCGCAGACCGTAGACGGGGGTGTCGGGCTGCTGGCGCCACGAGTCGTCGATGCCGCCCGCGTCGACCGAGTCGAAGCCGAGCTCGTCGATCAGGTCGCGAACCGTCTTCTTGGCGGCGGCATCGTCACCGGCCACGGGCAGGGCGATGCGCTCCGGGTCGCCCTGGGGGCGCGGCCTTTCCAGGATGTCCTGGGCGTAGGTGCCGTTGAACGCCTTGATGACCGGGTGGCCGATGTGCTGCTCGGTCCAGCGGCTCTCGGTCAGGCCGTCCTCGATGGCGGCGATCCTTCCGTCCCGCTCCTTCGGGTAGTAGTTGCCGGTGTCGATCACGACAAAGCCATCCGCGGCCTCGTCGAAGAGTCCGGAGGGCAGGTCGGGGACGTTCTTCAGCGGGATGGTCACCACGACGACCTCGGCGCCGCGCGCCGCATCGGCCACGGTGACGGCGGTGGCGCCGGTCTCATCGGCGAGCGCGGTCAGGGTGTGGGGGCCGCGCGAGTTGGCGACGGACACCTGGTGTCCCAGGGCGGTGAGGCGTCGGGTGAGGTTGCCGCCGATGTTGCCCGCGCCGATGATGCCGATCTTCATGGGGTGCCCTCCTGGTTCTGTGCGGCCGGGTGCCGCCTGCTGGCTGCAACCAACAGTCCGGCAGGGCTATTTCCCGAGGATGCGCCAACCGGGTGGCGCGCCGCGGTCTGTACGACCGCTCCGTGAGCGGATCAGCGCGGGGGCAGCAGACCGGCCAGGGTGACCGCGACCAGGCGGTGGACGGAGGCTTCGGAGGGCAGGTCGCCGGCCGCGGTGAGGGCGTGCAGGCAGTAGCGCGCGAGCTCTTCGGGGGCGACGTCGTCCCGTAGGCCTCCGGCAGCGGCGACCTCGGCCAGCAGGTCCCGGAACAGGTCGATGAGCTGCTGCTGTGCCTGGGCGACATGCTCGCCCCGGTGCAGGAGCGCCGAGAGTTCCTCGGTGCCGTGGCGCGCGCGGTGGTGGCAGATGAGGGCGTAGCGCTCAAGGACCGCTTCGAGCCTGGCTGCGGGGTCGCCTGGCTGGTCCCGGAGTTCGGTGAGGTGTGCGAGGTGGCGGGTGACGTGGCGTTCGTGATGGGCGGCCAGGATCGCTTCGACGTCCGGGAAGTACTTGTAGAGCGTCGCGCGTCCGATGCCGGCCCGCTCGGCGATCTGCGTCATCGTCACGGACATCAGCCCGTGTTCACGCACCAGCGCCCAGGTGGTTTCCAGGATCGCCTCGCGCACCGCGTGACGGTGCGCCTCGATGGTCTCGTCCCACAGTTTCGGCACCCCAGTAGTATACGTGACGTATGACACTGTGACACTTTGATTCCCTCCAGACAGAGTGTCTCGTAAACTGGTGGTGGTCGGTGTGACCCGTCGACCGCGTACCACCGCAGAGAGGAGGAACCTCATGACCGAGCCGCCGAAGGCGCCGCGCTGGGTGAAGGTGTCCGGACTCGTGGTCGGCACCCTGATCCTGCTGGTCCTGGTCCTGAAGCTCACCGGTCTGGGCGGCGATCACGGCCCCGGTAGGCACTCCGGTTCCGGCGGTACGCGGCAGATCGGCGTCACGGCGTTCCCGGCGCCCGCACCCGCGGCGCCCGCACCTGTACCCGCGCCCGGGGACGGCAACTGGTGATCATGCCCCCTCGCCTCCGCAAGACCGTGCTGACCACGCACATCGCCACCTCGGTCGGCTGGCTCGGCGCGCTCGTCGGCTATCTCGCGCTCGATGTCACCGCGGTGACCAGCCAGGACACAGCGACCGTGCGCGGCGCGTACGCGGCGATGGAGGTGCTGGTCCAGGTGGTCATCGTTCCGCTGGCCCTCGCCTCGGCGCTGGTCGGGATCGTCAACGCGCTGGGCACCCCTTGGGGCCTTTTCCGCTACTACTGGGTGCTGGTGAAGCTGCTGCTCACCGTCTTCGCCGCGACCATCCTGCTGATCGAGGCACAGACCGTGAGTCGCCTGGCGGACAGGGCGGTATCGGCCGCCGATCCCCGCGAGCTGCCCGGCACGCTGGCGCACTCCATAGGCGGTCTGCTGGTGCTGCTTCTCGTCGTCGCCCTGTCGGTGTTCAAGCCCCGGGGCATGACCCGGTACGGGTGGCGCCGCAAGACGCTGGCACAGTGAGCCACATGTCTGCTGAGCACACCGAGAACACCGACCACTCCACCCCCGGGCCGGACTTCTGGCAGGAGCGCCGCACCTGCTTCCTCACCACCCCGCGCCCTGACGGCACCCCGCACCTCGTGCCCGTCGGCGTCACCTACGACCCGACCACGCGTATCGCCCGCGTCATCAGCAGCGCGAGCAGCAAGAAGGTCCGCAACCTGCGTGCCGCTGCTCCCGGTACGGTCGTCGCCGTGAGCCAGGTCGAGGGGCGCCGATGGTCCACGCTGGAGGGCACCGCCGTCGTCAAGGACGACCCGGAGTCCGTGGCCGACGCCGAACAGCGCTACACCCAGCGGTACAAGCCCCCGCGCCCCAACCCGGAGCGGGTCGTCATCGAGATCACGGTCACCAGGGCGATGGGCACGGCGAAGCCGTCCGGTTGGTGAGGGCGGGCGGTGGTTCGCCGGGAAGTGATTGTTCGCCGACGGGTGATTGTTCGCCGGGGGTGATTGGCCGTGGCACCGTCGGCGCGACACAAGCTGTCGGTGATGTTCGCAGTTCTTGGGCCGTTGGAAGTACGCGATGCCGAGGGAAGGGCGCTCGACACCGGTGGGCCGCGGCAACGCGCCCTGCTCGGGCTGCTGTTGGCGAAGCCGGGGCGGGTGGTGAGCACCGAGCGGCTCCTGGACGGAATCTACGGCGAGGACCCTCCCACGGGTGCGCCCAGCGCTTCGAACGACTGGCTCTGGAAGGGCGGCAGGCGCTGGTGCCCGAGGTGGAGCAGCTGGTCGGCGAGCATCCACTGGGGGAGCGGCTGTGCGGGCAGTTGATGCGTGCCCTGCACGGCAGCGGGCGGCAGGCCGAGGCCCTGGCCGCGTACGCGCGGACGCGGACACTCCTCGCCGATGAGCTGGGGGTCGACCCTGCGGCCGATCTCGCGGAGATCCACCTGGCCCTGCTGCGGGCGGAGTCCTCACCCGCCGAGGCCGTGCCCCCGCGGCGTACCCACGCCGTTCACCAGCTTCGTGGGCCGGGGCAGCGAGTTGGAGCGGGTCGCCACGCCGCTCTCGCGTACGAGGCTGGCCACCCTCACCGGACCCGGAGGCGTGGGCAAGACCCGGCTCGCGGTCGAAGCGGCCGCCCGGCACGGCGGCGGCGTGTGCTTCGTGGAGCTGACGGGCGAGGCGCTTGTTCCGCTGCCGCCACGGCTTGGAGCTGG
This sequence comes from Streptomyces sp. E11-3, assembly GCF_046540415.1. NCBI lineage: Bacteria > Bacillati > Actinomycetota > Actinomycetes > Kitasatosporales > Streptomycetaceae > Streptomyces > Streptomyces sp. E11-3. The sequence goes on from NZ_JAZGRL010000002.1 coordinate 215,681, forward strand.
CCGCGGCCCGGTTGCGCGCCCTGTCGGCCGAGGAGGTGGCCGACCGGCTGGACGACCGGTTCCGGCTGCTCTCGCGCGGCGACCGTACGGCGGCCCCGCGCCACCGGCCGCTGCGCGCGGTGATCGACTGGAGCTGGGAGCTGCTCGACGAGGAGGAGCAGGCCCTGGCCCGGCGGCTGACGGTGTTCTCCGGTGGCGCGACGCTGGCGGCGGCCGAGGCGGTGTGCGTACTGTCCGGCACGGCGGAGCTCCTTGACTCGCTGGTGAGCAAGTCGCTGGTCGAATCCCGAGACGGGCGCGTGAAGATGTCCGGGACGGTCCGTGTGTACGGTGCGCGGCGGCTCGCGGACGCCGGCGGACAGGAGCGCTTCCGCCGCGCCCACGCCGAGTACTTCCTGGCCCTGGCCGAGGAGGCGGAACCGGATCCGCGCCGCGCCGCGCAGCGGCGGATCACCGAGCTCGGCAGCAGCCTCGGCCCGCTCTTCGCTCAGCTCGCCGAGTGGGCCACCGACCACCTCGGCAGCGTCGAGCGGGCCCGGCACGAGTACGACAACGTCGCCGCCCCGCCTGAGAGCCTGTTTCTGAACCCCGTCGTCCACGCGGGGCGCAGTCGGGGGGTCAGAAGCAGACCCTGAGGTCGGGTTCGGCGCGCTCAGTCCTTACAGGCGTGGCCTGGGGCGCAGCACCCCTTGCCCTGCCAGGCCGCGCGGCCTTCCTTGACCGCGATGGCGGCGATGACGAGGGCGGCGGCCGGGTCGGCCCAGGACCAGCCGAGGGCCAGGTTGGCCAGCAGGCCGAGCAGGAGGACCGCGGAGAGGTAGGTGCACAGCAGGGTCTGGCGGGAGTCCGCGACGGCGGAGGCGGAGCCGAGTTCGCGCCCGGCTCGGCGCTGGGCGGCGGACAGGAACGGCATGATCGCCAGCGAGAGGGCGGCGAGTACGACGCCCGGCACCGAGTGGTCGGCGGCTCCGGTGCCGGTCAGGGCGCGTACGGAGTCGACCGTGACGTAGAGCGCCAGGGCGTAGAAGGAGACGGCGACGATCCGCAGCGTGCGCTGCTCGCGGGCTTCGCGTACGGCGTGGTCACGGGCGGAGAACTGCCAGGCGACGGCCGCGGCCGAGAGGACCTCGACCAGGGAGTCGAGCCCGAAGCCGATCAGGGCTCGGGAGGAGGCCATGGCACCCGCGGTGAGGGCGACGACCGCCTCGATGACGTTGTAGGTGATGGTCGCGGCGACCAGCAGGCGTATGCGCCGGGCCAGCGCGTCACGGCGGGCCGGGCTGGGGCCGATGGACAGTGCAGCCATGTCAGCAGCAGTCCTTCTGGTCGGCGTCGGAGCAGTTGCGGTCCGCCTCGACGGCGACCACCGCGGTGCGCAGACTGTCCAGCGCGTGCCCGAAGCGCGCGTCGGCGAGTTCGTAGCGCGTACGTCGGCCGTCGGGCACGGTGACCACCAGGCCGCAGTCGCGCAGGCACGCCAGGTGGTTCGACAGCCGGGTGCGCGAGACTCCCAGGGCGTCGGCGAGGTCGGCGGGGTACGCCGGCGCCTCGCGCAGGGTGAGCAGGATGCGGCAGCGTATGGGGTCGGCGAGCGCGCGCCCGAACCGCGCCAGCACCTCGATGTCAGTGGCCAGAGTCAGCATGCTTCGAGAGTACACGGTATCCTGAATTCAGGAAATTGTGAATCCAGTGGTTCGTGTACTGGATCCATGCCCTACGAGCAGAGTCGAGCCAGGGAGGATCGGTGGACGAACAGCACTGGCGGCGCTTTCTCCGGCACTACCACGACACCCAGCCCGGCATCACGGAACGGCTCTTCCGGCTGGCCGACGCCTCACCGCACGCCTGGCTGGCCGAACCCCTGCGCGGTGTGCGGGGGCCGGTGCTGGATCTGGCCTGTGGTTCGGCGCCCACCCGTGCGCTGTTCCCGGACACGGAGTGGCTCGGCGTCGACTCCTCCGCGGGGGAGCTGGCCGAAGCGGCCCGGCGTGGCCGGGTGCCGCTGGTGCGGGCGTCCGCGGAGGCGCTGCCCGTGCGCTCCGGGTCCGTCGGGGCCGTCTGCGCGTCGATGTGCCTGCCGGTTCTCACCCCGCTGCCGCAGGTTCTCGGCGAGATCCAGCGGGTGCTTCGCCCCGGTGGGATGCTCGCGGCCCTGGTACCCGCCCAGTCAGGGCTCTCGCGGTCCGGCGTGTTCGGCTGGGTCCGGGTGATGGCCGCACTGCGGTCCGTACGTCAGCCCTGGCCCAACCCGGAAGCCCGCGACGGGGCGGCCGCGCTGCTGCGCGAGTCGGGGTTCGTGGTGCGCGGCGACGAGCGGCGCGTCTTCACGCTCGCCCTGGAGTCGCCCGAGGCCGCGGCCCTCCTGGTGGACGCCCTCTATCTGCCCGGCCTCACCCCGCACCGCGCACAGGCCGCGCGACGGGCGCTCGCGGACTGGGCACGCCCCGGCCGGCGCGTCGAACTGCCGCTGCGCCGGGTCGTGGCCGTACGCCCGCCGCCAAACCCGTGACGACCGGACTCGTCACGGGGGAATGGTCCCTCGGCACAACGGGTTCCCGTCGCGCGAGGCGCGGCGTTGGCCCGCCACCCGGCGCCCACAGAAGGCCCGCGCACGCGCCCAGAGAAGGCCCCCGCAAAGGAGACAGATGACCGTCGACGTGTCTGCCTCGTCCGTCAACGAGGCGGTCAGGGACTACTACAGCAGGGTGCTGTCCTCGTCCAAGGATCTGCAGACCTCGGCCTGCTGTAGCGCCGAGGCGCCGCCCCCGCACATCGCCGCCGCGCTCGCGCGGGTGCACGACGAGGTCAAGGACCGTTTCTACGGCTGCGGTTCGCCGATTCCGGCCGCGCTGGAGGGCAGCACCGTCTTGGACCTGGGCTGCGGCAGCGGACGCGACGCGTATGTGCTCGCGCAGCTCGTCGGGCCCACCGGGCGGGTGATCGGGGTCGACATGACCGAGGAGCAGCTGGCCGTGGCACGCCGCCACCAGGGCTGGCACGCACGGCGGTTCGGCTACGCCAACACGGACTTCCGGCACGGCTACATCGAGGACCTGGCCACGGCCGGCGTCCCGGACGCGTCCGTTGACCTGGTGGTCTCCAACTGCGTGGTGAACCTGTCCCCCGACAAGCCGCGCGTCTTCGCGGAGATCTTCCGGGTACTGAAGCCCGGTGGCGAGCTGTACTTCTCCGACGTCTTCGCCGACCGCCGTATCCCCGCCGCGCTCCTTGACGACCCGGTGCTGGTCGGCGAGTGCCTGGCCGGGGCCCTCTACACGGAGGACTTCCGCCGCCTGATGGCCGACTCCGGCTGCGCGGACGCCCGTACGGTCGCCACCGCGTCCATCGCCCTGGGCAGCCCGGACATCGAGCGCAAGATCGGCTTCGCCGCGTTCACGTCCCGTACGGTCCGCGCCTTCAAGTTGGAACTGGAGGACCGCTGCGAGGACTTCGGGCAGGTCGCCGTCTACCGGGGCACACTCGCCGAGCACCCGCACGCCTTCGACCTGGACGATCACCACCGCTTCCACACCCGCAGGCCGATGCTGGTGTGCGGCAACACCGCCGACATGCTGAGCGCCACGCGTTACGCCGCGCACTTCACCGTCACCGGTGACCAGTCCACCCACTTCGGCCCGTTCCCGTGCGCGCCGGTCGGTACGGCCGCGTCCGTGGACGACTCGGGTGCCGCCTGCTGCTGACGCCGCTGGGGGATGGTGTTCCACCATTCGGCTGACCGGGCCCGCTGCCCCGGATGCGGCAGACGGCCGCATGGCGTGTTCTCACCTCTATGACATTGTTTCGCAGACAGCTCTACGGAATAACCGCCATCGCCGTCGGGACCGCGTGCGTCCTGACGGCGCCCCCGGGTGCCGTAGCCGAATCCGCCAGCAGCTGGACCAGCCCGATCACCGTCCGCGCCAAGATCTCCGCGCCGTACGGGGGCCGCAGCGGCGGGTACGCCGGTCGCCACACCGGTGTCGACTTCGCCGTACGCACCGGGACGCCCGTTCGCGCCGTCGGACCCGGCAGGGTGGTGCTCGCCGCCCGGTCCGGGAACTACGGCAAGGCCGTGACCATCCGCATGACGGACGGCCGCTACACCCTCTACACCCATCTGTCGCGCATCTCCGTCCGGGTCGGCCAGCGGGTACGGGCCAAGACCCGCGTCGGGCGCAGCGGGGCCACCGGTCGGGTGACCGGCCCTCATCTGCACTTCGAGGTGCGCGCCCGGCGGGGCTACGGCTCGGACATCAACCCCTTGTCCTACCTGGCCCGGCACGGCGTGCGTGTGTCGACGCGCGCGATGCCCCTGGACCCGGCGTCCGTGGCGGGTTCCTGAAGACCCCGACTTGGGACCGACTCCCGCGCGCCCACGCCCCGTGTTCCGCATCGGGCGGACCTGATCCAGACTTACCGGGTACGGCAATGTCTGGGTGGCAGGAGTGGAAGCAGTGGGTGCACGTACCGTGTCCGGAGCCGAGTCCCAGGTCCCGTTGAGCAGGGAGCGGGTGCTCCGCGCCGCCGTCGGCGTGGCCGACGCGGGTGGGATCGAGTCACTCACCATGCGCCATCTCGCGGAGGCACTCGGCGTCGAGGCGATGTCGCTGTACCACCACGTGGCCAACAAGGAAGCGATCCTGGACGGGGTCGTCGACGTCATCATGAGCGAGATCGACACGGCCGTGAAAGCCACCGCCGCGCCGTCGGCCGATGAGGACTGGAAGACGGCGCTGCGACAGCGGATCCTCGCGGCGCGCGGGGTCCTGCTGCGCCACCCCTGGGCGCCTGGCGTCTTCGAGACGCGCACCACCACCAGCCTCGCGGTGGTGCGCTACTACGACGCCGTGGTCGGGGTGTTCCGGCGCGGCGGCTTCGGCTACGACCTGACCCATCACGCGCTGCACGCCCTGGGGAGCCGGGCCTTGGGCTTCAACCAGGAGCTCTTCGAGCCGGACAACAAGGAGAGCGGCGACAAGGCGGCCGCTGAGATGCTGGAGCAGATGGCGGACCAGCTCCCCTACCTGGTGGAGATGGTGGCAGAGGTCTCCCACAGCGACCCGGAATCGACGCTGGGGTGGTGCGACGACCAGGCCGAGTTCGAGTTCGGGCTCGATCTGATCCTGGACGGTCTGGAGCGGCTCCACGAGCGCAGCCTTACGAGGTAAGGGTTGACGCCTTACAGCGTAAGACCTAGCTTGCACCCTAAGCCTTACAACGTAAGACTTCTCGGTGGGGCATGGAGGTGCGATGAAGGCGATCGTCCAGTACCAGTACGGGGCGCCGGAGCAGGTGCTCAAGCTCGACGAGGTGGACCGGCCCGCGGTCGGTGACAACGACGTACTGGTTCAGGTGCGGGCCACCAGCGTGAACACCCCGGACTGGATCACGGTGGCCGGAGTCCCGTATGTCCTGCGCCTGAAGTCCGGGCTGCGGAAACCGTCGAACCCGGTGCGGGGCACGGATGTCGCCGGGATCGTGGCGGCCGTCGGCGGGAAGGTGACCGAACTCGGGCCCGGCGACGAGGTGTTCGGGTCGCTGTGGGACGGCACGCTCACCACCAGCGGCACCTTCGCCGAGTTCGCGGTCGCTCCGGCGTCCCAGCTCGTCAGGAAGCCCGTCGGCCTATCCTTCGAAGAGGCCGCGGCATCCGTCATGTCGGGGCTCAGCGCGCTGATCGCCCTCCGCGACGTGGGCGGGGTCGGGCCGGGGACGCGGGTGCTGATCAACGGCGCGTCAGGAGGCGTCGGGACACTTGCCGTGCAGATCGCCAAGGCACTCGGCGCGGATGACGTCACGGGCGTATGCGGCACCCGGAACCTCGAACTGGTCCGGTCACTCGGCGCGGACCACGTCATCGACTACACGCGGGAGAACTTCACCCGCGGCAAACAGCGATACGACGTCATCCTCGACAACGTCATGAACCACTCCCCCACCCCGACGGCCCGTGTCCTGACCCCGACCGGGATCCTCATCCCCAACAGCGTGGGGAACACCGGGGGTTTCTTCGCGGGCCTGCCGAGGACGGCGCGGGCGGCCCTGCTGGGGCGCGGCTCGACCGACGTACGGTTCGCCACCTGTGTGGTGAACCGCGAGAACCTGGACGCCCTCGCCGCACTCCTCGCGTCCGGCGACGTCAAGGTGGCCCTCGACTCGGTCCACACGCTCAGCGAGGCCGGGACCGCGGTCGCCCGCATGCTGGGGCACCACGCCCGGGGACAGGTCGTCGTCACGGTGTGAGGCCCAGCCCGCTCGACACGTATCCGCGCAATCACGTATCCGCGCAATGAGGGGAAACGCTCGATGAAGGCCATCGTCCAGGACGCATACGGTTCAGCGGATGCCCTGGAGCTCAGGGAGATCGACCAGCCGGTGGTCGGAGAGTACGAGGTGCTGGTACGGGTGCACGCGGCTTCCGTCCATCCGGATGTCTGGCATGTGGTGCGCGGTCTGCCGTATGTCCTGCGCCTCATGGGGGCGGGGTTGCGCAGGCCGAAGAACCCGGTTCCGGGCACGGACGTGGCGGGACGCGTCGAGGCGGTGGGCAAGCGGGTGACGCGGTTCGCGCCGGGTGACGAGGTGTTCGGTGAGAGCGTCACGGGCTACTCCTGGGCCAACGGCGGCGCCTTCGCCGAGTACGCCGCCGTCGCGCAGGACAGCTTGGCGCCGAAGCCCGGGAACGTCACCTTCGAGCAGGCCGCCGCGGTCCCCAGCTCCGGGTTCATCGTCCTGCAGAACCTCCGTGCCGCAGGCCAGGTGAAGGCGGGGCAGCGGGTGTTGGTGAACGGCGCGGGCGGCGGTGTGGGCACCCTCGCGGTGCAGCTCGCCAAGGCGTATGGCGCGGAGGTGACGGGCGTGGACAGCACGACGAAGCTGGACGCCATCCGCTCGCTCGGCACCGACCATGTCATCGACTACACCCAGGAGGACTTCACCCGAGGCGGCGAGCGCTACGACCTCGTCTTCGACGTTCCGGGGAACCACTCGTTCTCGGCCTGCCGGCGTGCCCTCACCCCGCAGGGCACGTATCTGCTGATCGGGCACGATCACTTCGGAGAACGGGGCCACCGCCTGCTGGGCAGCCTGCCTCGCTTCCTGAGGCTGGCCGTGCTCTCGCCGTTCGTGCGTCAGCTGCCGAGACCGAGCCTCTCGATCCTGACCAAGAAGGAGGCCATGTCCGTCCTCAGCGGCTTCCTCGAATCCGGAGAACTCACGCCCCTCGTCGATCGGACGTTCCCGCTCAGCGAGGTCCCCGAGGCCATCCGGTATCTGGGAGAGGGCCAGGCGTGCGGCAAGGTCGTCGTCACCATGTGAGCGTCCGGCGTCAGAAACAGGCTCTCAGCAGTGCGCGGTGAGCGCGGCCCCCAGGGTCTTGCACAGCTGCTCCTGGTGGGAGTGGAAGAAGAAGTGGTCTCCGGGTACGACATGGAGCGTGAACGGCTCGGTGGTGTGCCGGGCCCACCCGGCCACGTCCGCGACCGCGAACAGCGGGTCGTCCGCACCGGCGAAGGCCGCGACGGGGCAGCCGAGCGGCGGCCCCGAGCGGTGCCCGTAGGTGTCAGCGATCCGAAGATCGGCCCTGATGACCGGGAGCGCCATCGCCATGAAGGCGTCGTTGTCGAGGAGTTCGCGCGGGGTACCGCCCAACTTCCCCACGACCGCGCGGAACTCCGCGTCGGGCAGGGACGCCCGTGACGTCGCGGGCGGCGCGGCGGCCGGGGAGCGGAACGCGGCCACCGTCAGGGAGACCGGGGGCCGCCCGACGGCCTCAAGGCGGAGCGCCGCCTCGTACGCCGCCACCGACCCGAAGCTGTAGCCGAACAGCGCGAACGGCAGGTCGCTCCGTTGCTGCGCGTCCTGTACGGCGGCCACCACATCGTCGACCAGGGGTTCGAGCCGCTCGTACGGGGGCTCGCCGAACCGGCTGCCGCGGCCGGGCAGTTCCAAAGGCCACACCTCTACGGTGTCGGGCAGTGCCTGCTGCCACTGCTGGTACAGCCGTGCGGAACCGCCCGCGTAGGGCAGGCAGAAGAGCCGGATGCGATGCTCGCTCATGATCGGCCTCCGGGAGTACGGCGGTGACCGGTCCGTCCGCGGCCCCGTCCTCGGGGCGTTGCCGTCCCGGCTTCCGTGGCATCGTCTTGTGCGGGGAGCCCGGTGACGTGGTCGGCCAGGCGCCGGACCGTCGGCTGGTCGAACATCACGGTGAGCGGGAAGTCACGGCCGAGCGCGGTCTGCAGGGTGCGGTGCAGCCTGACCATGGTCACCGAGTCCACGCCGAGATCGAAGAGATGGTCGTCGACGGTGATGCCGTCCAGGCTCAGCTCGGTGCGGAGCACGGCCAGGATGCTCGCCTCCGTCGCGGTCCCGGCGCCGCCGTCCGTGTCGCCGGACCCCGCTTGGGTCGCCTCTTCGGCCAGGGTCCGCAGCGCCTCGCGGTCCAGCTTGCCGCGGGCCGTCAGCGGCAGCCGGTCCACCTCGGTGAACGTGGCCGGGACGAGATAGCCGGGCAGTACGGCGCCGAGCCGCTGCCGGAGCAACTCCCCGAGTGAGTCCGGGGCCGTGGCCGTAGCGGCCGTCGTGGTCGCCCTCGCGGTCGCCGTCGTAGTCGCCGTCGTGGCGCCGCCTCGGTCGGTGTCGTCCAGAGAGCCGCCAAGCAGGCCGTGCAGCAGCTCGCTGTCCTCGCCCAGGGCCAGCGCACGGCGCAGTTCGTCCGACACCCGGATGACGCCCACCTGGCAGAGGCCGATGCCGCTGGCGGGCCCCGCGTCGTCCAGGAGCTGGGTCATCAGGCCCGTCTCCAGCAGGCAGAAGTCGCGCGCCCGCGTCCCGTACATCGGCTCGACGGCTCCGCGCCGCGCGACGAAGAAGACGGAGAACGCCGCGCCCTCGAACATCGCCTGGTTGTCGGGGACATGGAGCGCGGTGTCCAGGTGCGCGTCCGCAAGCACCGTCACCAACTGGTGATGGCGCGGGTCGTAGTAGTAGGTGCCGCCCTCAAGGCCGTCGACCCGTCCAGGGGCGATGTGCAGGTAGGTCTGTACGGGGTACAGGCCACCGGCCGAGCCGTAGCGGCGGGGCGACGCGTCACCGTCCGCGCCCGGGGCTGCGCTCGGGGCTGCGCTCGCGTCCGCGCGCAGTGGCTCCAGCAGGCGGGCGAGCGCGGTCAGCGGTACCGGCGCCGCGCCGTAGGTCCGGCGGCTCGCTCTCCTCGGCACCTCAGGTGTCGCCGCGGCGGCCGGGAGTTGGCGGGTGGCGCCTTCTAGATCCGTACGCAGGCCCAAACGGCGCGAGGTGAAGGCGAGCCGCTCCATCGGGTCCGTCAGTACGTCTCCGAATGCCTCCCGGTAACCACGGTCATCGTCCACGGCCGCCTCATCAAGAGTCCCGGCGTCAGGAGTCCCCGCGTCGGAGGTCGCCCCCTCGGGGGTCGCTCCCGTCTGCGGTACGACGACCGCGGCCAGGCGGCGGCCCTCACGGGCACCGCCGATGACCGTGACCGCGGCCGCGCGGACCTCGTCCTGCCGTAGCAACGCCGCCTCGATCTCGCCGAGTTCGATGCGGTGCCCGCGGATCTTCACCTGGAAGTCCTCGCGGCCGATGATCTCGATCTCGCCGTCCGGCAGCCACCGGCCGAGGTCGCCGGTCCGGTACAGCCGTCGCCCGCTGCGCGGGTGCGTGACGAAGGACTCGGCGGTGCGCTCGGGGTCCCGCCAGTAGCCGTCGGCCAGTGAGCCGCCGCCGACGCAGATCTCGCCGGTGACGCCCACGGGGCAGGGTTCCAGGCGGTCGTTGAGTACGTCCATGGTCTGGTTGCGCAGGGCCGTGCCGTACGGGATCGAGGGCCGGGCCGCGTCGGCGTCGGTGACCTCGTGGGCCACCGACCAGATCCCTGCCTCGGTGGCCCCGCCCGCGGCGGTGATCCGGGCGCCGGGGGCGGCGGCGCGGATCCGGCCCGGCAGGTCGACGGGTATCCAGTCGCCGGACAGCCAGACCTCCCGGAGACCGGCCAGGGCAGTGTCGTCCGCCGCGTCGCCCAGGTACTCGATGAGCATCTGCAGCAGGGCGGGCACCGAGTTCCACAGGGTGACGCGGTGCTCGGCCATGAGCTCCAGCCAGCGGGCCGGGTCCGCGGTGGCGGCGGGTTCCGGGAGCACCAGGGCGCCGCCGCTGCCGAGTACGGCGAAGACGTCGGCGACGGACAGGTCGAAGCCGAGGGCGGAGAGGCCGAGGACGCGGTCGTCGGGGGTCAGCGCGCAGCGATCGGCGAAGTCGGCGAGGGTGTTGAGGGCCGCCCGGTGCGAGACGGCGACGCCCTTCGGGGTGCCGGTGGACCCGGAGGTGTAGAGCACGTAGGCGAGGTCGGTGGGCTGTTGTACGGGGGTGAGCGGGCCGGTGTCGCCGTCGGTCGCGGTCAGGTCGACCGGGAGCGCGGTGACGTCGGTGGGCCAGTCGCGCGCCGGGGTGTCCCCGGCCGGGGTGAGGACCAGGGCGGCGCCGGAGTGCTGGAGCATCCAGTCCTGCCGGGCCTGCGGCAGGCCCGGGTCGAGCGGCAGATAGGCGGCGCCGGACAGGTGGACGGCGAGGACCGCGGCGATCTGCTCGACGCTCTTGTCCAGGGCTACGGCGACGAGTTGGTTCGGCCCCGCCCCGAGGGCGCGCAGCCGCCGGGCGAGTCGGCAGGCGTGCCCGTACAGGTCTCCGTAGCCGATGCTGCCGGTCGGGGTGACAACGGCCGTACGGCCCGGGTGTGCCGCGGCCTGTGCGGTGAACGCGGTGCACAGCAGCCCGTCGGGGAGTTCACCCGCGGTGTCGTTGGCCTGGTCGATGAGTTGCCGCTGCGCCTCGGGGAGTACCTGGACGCCGTCCGGTCCCCAGGCTGCCTCGTCGCGCGCGAGGGTGTGCAGCAGGCGGCTGTAGGCGCCGAACATCTCGTCCAGGACGTCGGGCTGGAACGCCGCCTCGACGGCGTCCCACTTGAAGGTGAGGGCGCCGCGGTCCTCGTAGACCTGGTGGTCGAGCCGTACCTGCGGGGTCTGAGAGACCGCGTACACCGTCTCGCCCAGCCAGTTCGCGCCCACGTCGCCCTGGGTGAACTCCTGGTCGCGGCCCTGCTCGCGGGCGCTGGCGAAGACGGTGGCCGAGTAGGCCGCGGCGGGCAGGCCGCGTTCGCGGGCGATCTCCCGGACGACCTCGACGCCGCTGAAGAAGCGGTGGTCCAGGTCCTGCCACAGCCGGCGCTGGATCCGCTCGGCCAGGGCGGTGAGGCCGCCGCCGGGGCGCAGGTCGACCTCCAGGAGGGTCACCGAGGTGAAGTCGCCGATGATCTGGTCGATGTCCGGGTGCAGGGGATGCCGGTTGAAGAGGGGGACGTTGAGGGTGAAGTGACCGGTGCGGCTCCAGGTGCCGAGTACGGTCGCGTACGCGGCGAGCTGGACGGCCGACGGGGTGAGTCCCCGGGCCGCCGCCCACTTCTTGACCCGCGCCCAGTCGGGGGCGTCCAGGCGGTCCTGGCGGCGCCTGCGCAGTCCGGCCGTGCCGGGGGCAGGGGCTGCCGCGGATGACGGCAGGTGCGGGTTCGGGGGCAGCGTGTCGATTCGGTCGAGCCAGTACGCCCGTGACGTCTCGTAGGCGCTGGTCTCGGTCAGCTGCCGGGCCGCGAGCACGTAGTCGCGGAACGAGACCTGGAGCGCGGGCAGTTCGGCGTCCGGGGCGGCGTAGAGGTCGCCGAGTTCCAGGAAGAACAGCCGGATGCTGGCCACATCGGCGACCAGCAGGTCGATGCCGATGTGGACACGGGCACTTGGTCCTCCCGGCCCGGCGTCGTCGAGCCAGGTGATGCGGAGGTCGAACATCGGCCAGGTGTCCAGCGGGAGCACCTGGTGGCTGAGCTGGTCGCGGAGGTCGTTGAGGTGGGTGTCGCGGCGGGCCCGGTCGGCGCCGCGGAGGTCGTACTCGGGGATCGGGATCTCGCCGACATCGGGCAGGATGCGCTGGGTGCCGTCGCCTGCGACCACGGCCCGGAGCATCTCGTGCCGCCGCACCAGCGCGTTCAGCGCCCGCCGCAGCCGCAGCGGGTCCAACTCGGCGCAGTCGTACTCGGTGTAGAGGTGCACCGAGGTGTCACCGAGCTCGTACGCGGAGCTCCGGCCGACGAGATAGGCGTGTTGGATCTCGGTCAGCGGGAAGGGCTCGTGGCGGCGGGCCGGGTCGGCGGTCAGCGCGGGCCAGGCGACGTCCTCGTACGCGGCCCCCGATCCGTCGCCGTCCCGGTCACCGTCTCGGTCGCCGTCGAGCCCGGACAGCAGCAGCGCCGCCACGTCGGTGACACCACCGCGCAGGAATCCGGCCATCGGCAGGGCGACCCGGAAGTCGCGGGCCAGTCCGTGCCGGAGTTCGACCGTACGCAGCGACTCCAGGCCCAGGCCGATCAACGGACGGTCGGCGGGCACGGCGCTGGCGGCCACACCCAGCAGTGCGGCGATCCGCCGGGTCACCTCCGCGGTCAGGACCTGGCCGCGCAGCTCGGCGGGCAGCGCCAGGACCATGTCCCGTAGCGGGGTGGCCGCTTGGGGCGTGGCGGCGGCCGGGCGTTCCGACGGGGGCGGGGTGCCGGCGGACGTGGTGCGCAGCGTGGTGAGCGTGCCGTCGAGCCACGCCTGCCGACAGGCCGTACGGCGGATCTTGCCGCTCCCGGTCATCGGCAGGTCGGCGGGCCGGACGAACACCACGGCGTACGGCTCCACTTCCTGCTCCGCGGCGACGGCGGCGCGCACCTCGGCGCCCAGCGCGGCGAGGTCGAGGTCGTCGGAGTGCTCGACGGACTGGACCAGCACCAGCCGCTCGCCGCCCGGCGCGTCGACGGAGAACGCGGCGGCCGGGGCTGCCGCCAGCGCCGGATGGGCGCGTCGGGCGGCGGCCTCCACGTCCTGGGGGTGGATGTTGCGCCCCCGGATGATGATCAGTTCCTTGAGGCGGCCGCACACGACGATCTCCTCGCCGTGGCGGAAGGCGAGGTCGCCAGAGCGCAGGAAGGGACCCTGCCCGTCGGCCAGGCGTCCGGCGAAGGCCTCATCGGTCTGGTCGGGGCGCCGCCAGTAGCCCTGGTTGACCACGGCGGAGCTGATCCAGATCTCGCCGACCTCGCCGGGGCCGCACTCCGTACGGGACGCCGGGTCGACGATGAGCATCCGCACCCGCGGATGCGGCACACCGCAGCCGACCAACTCGACGACGCGGGCCGGTGTGTCGGGGGCGGTGGCGTCGGACTCGGTGACCTTGCCCCGCTCCAGGTCGGCCGCGTCGACGGTGAGGGACAGCGGGTCCGGGCCGCGGCGACCGCTGATGCCGAGGGTGACCTCGGTGAGTCCGTACCCGGGAAACCAGGCCTCGCGGCGGAAGCCGTGCGGCGCGAAGGTGCGGGTGAACGCCTCGATGGTCTGGTGCTGGACGCGTTCGGCGGCGTTGAACGCGCTGTGCCAGCCGCTGAGGTCGAGCCGGGCCCGCTGCTCGGGGGTGACGCGCTCCACGCAGCGGTCGTAGGCGAAGTTGGGCCCGCAGCTGAACACCGGGCCCGGGGCGTCGGATATCGCTTTCAGCCAGCGGAACGGCTCGGCGACGAAGTCGTCGGGTGTCAGGAGGGTGCAGCGGCCGCCGATGAACTGCGACAGCAGGACCGTCCCGGCGATGCCCAGCGCGTGGTAGACCGGCATCCAGGTGACCACGTCGGCGCCGTCGGGGAGTTCGGCCAGATCGCGGAAGACACGGAGCTGCTCCAGCAGGGCCTCGTACGAGACCATGACGCCCTTGGGGGCTCCGGTCGATCCGGACGTGTACTGCATCAGGGCGAGGTCGCCGCCGTCGACCGTGGGCGGGACCCACAGGTCCGCGGCCTCGCTGTCACGCGCGCCAACGCCGCCGATGTCTCCGCTGCCGCCGATACCGTCGATCTCGATCCAGGCCGCCGCCGGGGCGCCTCCGTCCGCCCACGCGCTGTGCAGCTCCGCCGCGCCCTCCCGGTGCGTGATCACCGCGGCGACCTCGGCGTCCCCGCCGATCTGCACAAACCGATCCGCGATCTGGGCACGTGATCCGGCCACGGGCGGCGCGCAGGCGACCGCGCAGGCCCCCGCGTACAGGCACCCGAACAGTCCCGCGACGAAGTCCGTGCCGGGCCGCATCAGCAGCAGGACCCGTCCGCCGCCCGCGCCCCGCGCCTGCAGTTCCGCCGCCACCGCCCGTGCTCTGGTGTCGAGTTGACTCCGGGTCAGCCGGATGGCGGGCCGCTCGTCGCCGGTGCGCTCGTCAAACGACAGGAAGGTGAAGGCCGTTTCCTCCGGCTCGTGTTCCGCCCGCTGCCGCAGGATGTCGAGCAGGCTCTCGGAGGCAAGCGGGGCGTCGGAGGGGAGCGGGGCGCCGTGCGGAGCGTGCGGGGTCATGTCCTGTCATCCCATCTCGAGCGGCCGGAAATCACACCTCGGTCCAGCAGCTCCCACCGCTCCCGATGCCCGCCCTGACACGACGTCACCAGCGCCTTTCCCCAAGGGCAAAGGAGACCGGCCCGTATCATACGGACCTTGTTTCGTGGCCCGAACACCAGTCTCACCACCCGACAGAAGAGGACCACCGCCGTGCCCACCGAGCCCACGACGCCCTCCGAGCCGGGGTCCTTCGTCACCCCCGAGCAGATCATCGACGACCTGTGGGCCCCGCGCGCCACCCAAGTCCTGTTGACCGCCGTCGAGTTGGACCTGTTCTCGCACCTCGCGGCCGGGGCCCGTACCGCCGAGCAGACCGCCGCCGCGGCCGGTACGGCACCGCGCGGCACCCGGCACGTCCTGGACGCGCTCACCGCGCTCGGCTATCTGGAGAAGCGGGACGGCGGATACGAGCTCACCCTCGCGTCCCGCCGCTACCTGGTCCGGGACTCCCCCGGCTACCTCGGCGACATGTGCCATGAGACGCGTGCCCTGTGGCAGCAGTGGCCCCACCTGACCGAGGTCGTACGCACCGGAGAGCCGACGGCGCGCTGGGAGGAGGAGGCCACCGGGCGTGAGCAGTTCCCCGCGCTGGTCTCCGCCTGGTTCCCGCTCAGCTTCGCCGCGGCACGCGCCGCGGTCGCCGCCCTGCCCGAGGACACCCGCGCCGGTATCCACCGCATCCTCGACGTGGCGGCGGGCAGCGGTGCCTGGTCGATCGCCTTCGCCCTCGACCTGCCGCAGGCCCGGGTGACCACCATCGACCATCCCGAAGTCACGGACGTCACCCGCTCCTTCACCGAGCGATACGGCGTCGCCGAGCGCTATCGGCACATCGGCGGAAACATTCGCACGACCGAATTCGGCACCGGATACGACCTGGTCACGCTCGGCTACATCGTGCACACCGAAGGACCCCACTGGGGGCCCGAACTCATCAGGAAGGCGTACGCGGCGCTCCGCCCAGGCGGCACCCTCCTCATCGCCGACATGATCCCCGACAACTCCCGCACCGGACCGCACATCCCGCTCACCTTCGCCGCCACCGACCTGCTGCTTTTCACCCAGGACGGCGACACCTACACCCAGCGCGAATACGAGGCCTGGCTCACCGAGGCCGGCTTCCACACCGTCACCACGCACGACATCCTCGCCCCGTCCCCGCTGATCACCGCCACCAGATAGAAGATTCTTCAGACGGCAAAGGGCCTGGCCAGAGCGGCTGTTGTCGCTGCGTACAGCGTTGTATACAACCTGTGGAGGCATACGAGCCCCCAGTCTGGATAGCGATGCGCACAGACCTCGCGGCTCCCGAGGCCCGGGGCCACGCCGCCCCGGGCTGCCGCGGCAAGGGCACGATCCGTCACGACTGAAGGGTTCTTCATCACCGTGCAGCCGGCCCAGGAATTCGGAGACAACCCCGTCGACGTACGGGAAACCGGCCACTACACCGAGGAGTATGTACCCAGCTTCGTGGAGAAATGGGATTCACTGATCGACTGGGAGAAGAGGGCAGAGAGCGAGGGAAACTTCTTCATCGACCTGCTGCGCAAGTGGGGGGTGAAAAGCGTCCTCGACGTCGCGACCGGAACCGGGTTCCACTCGGTACGGCTGCTGTCCGCCGGATTCGAGACCGTCAGCGCCGACGGCAGTGCGGACATGCTCGCGATGGCCTTCAAGAACGGTATGAAGAAGGGCGACCACATCCTGCGCGTCGTCCAGGCGGACTGGCGCTACCTCAACCGGGACGTGCACGGCGAGTACGACGCGATCGTCTGCCTCGGCAACTCGTTCACGCACCTGTTCTCCGAGCGCGACCGGCGCAAGGCGCTCGCCGAGTTCTACGCGATGCTCAAGCACGACGGCATCCTCGTCCTGGACCAGCGCAACTACGACGCGATCCTCGACGACGGGTACACCAGCAAGCACACGTACTACTACTGCGGTGAGGACGTCACCGTGGAGCCGGAGTACGTGGACGAGGGGCTGTGCCGGATGCGGTACAGCTTCGCCGACAAGTCGGTGTACCACCTCAACATGTTCCCACTGCGGAAGGACTACACCCGCAGACTGATGTCCGACGTGGGCTTCCAGCGCATCCAGACCTACGGGGACTTCCAGCACACCTACCGCGGCGAGCAGCCCGACTTCTTCGTCCATGTCGCGGAGAAGGAGTACCTGCCGAGCGACGACGCGTCGGGACCGTACTCGGGCGCGACCAGCACCGCCCGCAGCTACTACAACTCCGCCGACGCCGACAGCTTCTACGCCGCCGTCTGGGGTGGCGAGGACATCCACATCGGCCTGTACGAGCACCCGGCCGAGCCCATCGCCGACGCGAGCCGCCGTACCGTTGAGCACATGGCCGCCAAGCTGGGGCTCACCGAGGACTCGGTGGTCCTCGACCTCGGCTCCGGGTACGGCGGTTCGGCGCGCTACCTCGCCGAGACCTACGGCTGCCGGGTCCTGGCGCTCAATCTCAGCGAGGTGGAGAACCAGCGCCACCGGGAGCTCAACGCGGCCCGCGGACTGACCGACCGGATCGAGGTCGTGGACGGCTCGTTCGAGGACATCCCCTACCCGGACGGGCAGGTCGACGTCGTCTGGTCGCAGGACGCCTTCCTGCACAGCGGCGACCGCCCCAAGGTCCTCAAGGAGGTCGCCCGGGTGCTGCGTCCCGGCGGCCAGCTGATCTTCACCGACCCGATGGCGGCCGACGACTGCCCCAGCGGGGTGCTGCAGCCCATCCTGGACCGCATCCACCTCGACACCATGGGCTCGCCCGGCTTCTACACCGGCGAGCTGGCCGAGCTCGGGTTCACCGCCGTTGGGGACGGCTTCGAGGAGCACCGCGAGCAGCTGGTCGCCCACTACACGCGGGTGCTTGAGGAGACCGAGCGGCAGGAGGCCGACGGGCTCGCCAGGCAGGTCAGCCACGACTACCTGGCCCAGATGAAGAAGGGCCTCGGCCACTGGGTCGACGGCGGCAACCACGGCCACCTCACCTGGGGCACGTTCCACTACACGTGGACCGCGGCGCAGCCCGAGGCCGAGCAGCCGTAACCATCCATCCCGGGGGCGGGCGGAACCCGCCCCCGGCGCGCGACGCCGGATCAGCGCGACGCCGGGTCAGTGCTCTGCCGTGGAGGCGGTAACCTGCAGGTCGGCCGGGCCTTCCGGGTGCCGGCCGTGGCATCGGACAGTTCGCGATTCGGCTTGGAGGACGGGTGGCGCTTCAGCGGATCACGACCCGCAATGCCCGCTTCCAGCAGTGGCAGGCCCTGCTCGGCAACCGCAACAAGCGGCAGCGGGCCCAGGAATTCCTGGTCCAGGGCGTACGGCCGATCACGCTCGCGGCCGAGCACGGCTGGCCGATCCACGCCCTGCTCTACGACGCGGACCGCCCGCTGTCCCGCTGGGCCGAGGACCTGCTGCGCGCCACCAGCGCCGACCGGGTCGCCATGGCACCGGCGCTGCTGGCCGAGCTGAGCGAGAAGACCGACGGCGCGCCCGAGGTGCTCGCCGTCGTCGGGATGCCACCGGACGAGCTGTCCCGGATCAGCGTCCATCCGGCGTTTCTGGGTGTCCTCTTCGACCGCCCCACCAGCCCCGGGAACATCGGCACCCTGATCCGCTCGGCCGACTCCTTCGGCGCCGACGGTCTGATCGTCACCGGGCACGCGGCCGATGTGTACGACCCCAAGACGGTCCGCGCCACCACCGGGTCACTGTTCGCGCTGCCGACCGTCCGCACCCGGTCGCACCACGAGGTCGTCGAGTGGCTGGCGAAGGAGCGGGCCCAGGGGCGTGGGGTGACGCTGGTGGGAACGGACGAGCACGGCGAGGCCGACGTCTCGGACTTCGACCTGACCGGGCCCGTGCTGCTCCTGATCGGAAACGAGACCTCCGGGCTCAGCACCGCCTGGCGCGACCTGTGCGACCACACGGTCAGCATCCCGATGACCGGCACCGCCAGCTCCCTCAACGCGGCCAACGCCGCGACCGTGGTGCTCTACGAGGCCGCCCGCCAGCGCCGGGCGGCGGGCCGGGCCCACCAGGCCTGAGCAGTCTCCCCGAGGCCGCTCGGCGCCCCACTGGCCGCGTGCGGGGACCGCGAGGATGATCCCCGTATGGGCACCACCGCTCCCCCACCGGCCGCTCCCGGCACGTTGCGGACCACGTCCCCGGCCGGTCGCTGGGTCCTGCTGACGACCGTGCTCGGCTCCAGCATGGCGCTACTGGACTCCACGGTCGTCAATGTGGCGCTGCGCCGGATCGGCGCGGATCTCGACGCGGACCTGGCGGCCCTGCAGTGGACGGTCAACGCGTACATGCTGGCCCTGGCGGGGCTGATCCTGCTCGGCGGTGCGCTCGGTGACCGGTTCGGGCGCCGCCGGGTCTTCCTGGTCGGGGTGCTGTGGTTCGCCGGGGCCTCGCTGCTGTGCGGGCTCGCCCCGAACGCCGGGGTGCTGATCGCGGCGCGCGCTTTGCAGGGGGTCGGCGGCGCGCTGCTGACGCCCGGTTCGCTCGCCCTGATCCAGGCGTCCTTCCACCCCGACGACCGGGCCAGGGCGGTCGGCGTGTGGTCGGGGCTCGGCGGGGTGGGTGCGGCGATCGGCCCGTTCCTCGGCGGGTGGCTGGTCGACGGTCCTGGCTGGCGCTGGGTGTTCCTGCTCAATGTGCCGCTGGCGGCGGTCTGTGTGCCGGTGGCCCTCAAGCACGTACCGGAGTCCAGGGACCCACGGGCGCACGGCCGGTTCGACGTGCTGGGCGCGGTGCTCGGCGCGCTGTCGCTCGGCCTTGTGACCTACGCACTGATCGCCGCCCCCGACCAGGGTGCCTCCGCCACGGTGGTCGCGTCCGGCCTCGCGGGGGTCGGGGCCGGGGTGCTGTTCGGGTACGTGGAGCGGCGGCGGCCGGAACCGATGGTGCCGCCGTCGGTGTTCGCCTCGCGGCAGTTCACCTCCGTGAATGTGGTGACGCTCTGCGTCTACGGGGCCTTCGGCGGCTTCTTCTTCCTCTCCGCGCTCCAGCTCCAGGTCGTCGTGGGCTACTCGGCGCTCGGCGCCGGTACCGCGCTGCTGCCGATCACGGTGCTGATGCTGCTGCTGTCCGCGCGCTCCGGGGAGCTGGGGCAGCGCATCGGCCCCCGTATCCCCCTCACGGTGGGGCCGCTGCTGTGCGCGGCCGGAATGCTGCTGATGCTGCGGGTGGGCGAGGGCGCCTCGTATCTGTCCGGTGTGCTGCCCGCGGTGCTGGTGCTCGGGTTGGGCATGGTGACGCTGGTCGCGCCGCTGACCGCGACCGTGCTGGCCTCCGTGGAGACCGCGCGGGCGGGTCTGGCCAGCGGCATCAACAACGCGGCCGCCCGCGCGGCCGGTCTGATCGCGGTGGCCGCGCTGCCGCTGCTGGTCGGCATGGGCCCGGACGCGTACCGCTCGGCCGACGCGTTCGGTACGGCCTTCCGGCGCGCGATGCCGCTGTGTGCGGGGGTGCTGGTGCTGGGTGCGGTGATCGCCTGGGCGACCGTACGCATACCCGCGGCCGAGAAGCCCCAACCGCAGTGCCATACGAACTGCGCGGCGGCGGCCCCTCCGCTGGAGCAGCCCGAGCCCCTGGAGCAGCCCGAGCCTCCGCCCCCGGAGCCGCCTTCGCCACCCCGGTAGCGAACGCCTGGCCAGATGCTTTCGTTTCGCGTCTATCTGGCCACTGGTTGCCCCGGGCCCGGCCGCGCAGGATCGAGGGCATGAGAATTCTTTGGATCTTCGCGCACCCCGACCGGAACTCCCTCAACGGCTCACTGCTCACCGAGGGCCTGAGCACGCTCGAGGAGCTGGGGCACGAGCACCAGGTGTCCGACCTGTACGCGATGAACTTCAAGGCCGTACTGGACGCCGACGACGTGCACGGCGCCGACCCAGAGCGGCTGCTGGTGGGCTCCGAGCAGGAACGCGCCTTCCGCGGCGGGCAGTTGAGCCAGGACATCCTGGCCGAGCAGGCGAAGATCGCCTGGGCCGATGTGCTGGTCCTGCAGTTCCCGCTGTGGTGGTTCGGGCCGCCCGCGATCCTCAAGGGCTGGTTCGACCGGGTCCTGGTCCAGGGCTTCGCCTTCGGCCTCAAGGACGCCGAAGGACGCACCCCGCGTTACGGGGACGGGGGTCTGGCGGGCAAGCGCGCGCTCATCGTCACCTCGGTCGGCGCACGGGAGTCCAGCTTCGGGCCGCGCGGCATTCACGGGCAGCTGGACGAGGTGCTCTTCCCGGTGCTGCACGGCGTGTCCTGGTACACGGGCATGGCGGCCCTGCCGCCGTTCGCGGTGTACGGCGCGGACCGGCTCACCGACGCGGACTATCCGCGCACCACCGAGGCGCTGCGCGAGCGGCTGCGCACGCTGCGGAGCACCGCTCCCCTGCCGTACCGGCACGAGAACGGCGGCGACTACGACGAGAACCTGGTGCTGCGGCCCGAGGTCGCGCCGGGCCGCAGCGGCATCGCGGCCCAGCGCGCGGACGACCCGAGCAGGCCGGTACGCCCGTACACCGTGGTGGCGTGACAGGGGCGCGGTCAGCGCGGTCCGGCGGCTGTGATGCAATGCCGTAAGGGTGCCTGCCAAGCTACGGATGGAGCAGCACATGGAGAGCCGGAGCCGTACCGCGCTGGTCGAAGAGCTGATGGAGCGCTTCGCTCACGTGCCCCGCGAGGCCGTGATCAAGGAGGACCTGCTGCGCGGCGGCATGGCCTTCGACGAGTCGGCGCTCAGCGGCACCACGGAAGGCGCGTCCGGCGAGGGCGATATCAAGCCCAAGTCGTACTTCATCTTCTCCTTTGACCACCGCACCCTGCCGGAGCTGGGCGCCGCGGCGCTGAACCGGCCGCCCGAGGAGATCGTCCTCACCGGGGGCCCGTACGACCTGCGCCGCACGGTCGTGTCCGTACGCGTGAATCCGGAGTCGCCGTACCGGGTGCGGGCCGCGGAGGACGGGGCGCTGGGGCTGTACCTGGACGGCGCGCGCATCGCGGACGTGGGGCTGCCGCCGATGCCGGAGTACTACCGCCACAAGCTGTCCAACGGCAAGTCGGTGATGGAGGTCGCGCCGACGATCCAGTGGGGCTACCTCGTCTATCTGACGGTGTTCCGGGTGTGCCAGTACTTCGGCGCCAAGGAGGAGTGCCAGTACTGCGACATCAACCACAACTGGCGCCAGCACAAGGCGGCGGGGCGTCCGTACACCGGCGTGAAGCCCTCCGACGAGGTTCTGGAGGCGCTGGACATCATCAACCGGTACGACACCGAGGGCGTGTCGCAGGCCTACACGCTCACCGGCGGCTCCATCACCTCGCACGTCGGCGGCCGCGACGAGGCGGACTTCTACGGCAGTTACGCCAAGGCCATCGAGGAGACCTTCCCCGGCCGCTGGACCGGCAAGGTCGTCGCCCAGGCACTCCCTCGGGACGACGTCCAGCGCTTCCACGACTACGGCATCAAGATCTACCACCCCAACTTCGAGGTGTGGGACCGCCGTCTGTTCGAGCTGTACTGCCCCGGCAAGGAGCGCTATGTCGGCCGGGACGAGTGGCACCGGCGGATCCTGGACTCCACCGAGGTCTTCGGCGCACGCAATGTGATCCCCAACTTCGTGGCGGGCGTGGAGATGGCCGAGCCGTTCGGCTTCACGACGGTGAAGGAGGCGATCGACTCGACCGCCGAGGGGCTGCGGTACTTCATGTCCCACGGCGTGGTGCCCCGGTTCACCACCTGGTGCCCAGAGCCCACGACCCCGCTGGGCAAGGCCAATCCACAGGGCGCGCCGCTGGAGTACCACATCCGGCTGCTGGAGACCTACCGCGCGACGCTGGACGAGTACGGGCTGACGTCGCCGCCGGGGTACGGGCCCGCGGGGCCGGGGCGGGCCGTGTTCTCGGTCAGCTCGTTCATGGACAGCCTTCCGGCGCAGGAGGACTGACGGCGACGACGCCCGCGTCCGCCTTCAGATGCGCGCGGGTGCGGTGACGCGCAGGTCGAGGAGCTGCTGCGTGTGCACCGGTACGTGGTCGTCGGCGAGGCCGTCGATGAGCCCGGCGAGCGGGACGGGCTGGTCCAGCACGAGTGCACCGTTGGACAGGATGAACGTCGGCACCAGGACCGAGGCGGCTTGCTCGTTGAGCTGATCGGCGATGTCGCACAGGACGGTGGCCTGGCCGCGGACATGGTCGGTCAGGTCCGCCCGGCCTGAGTGCTCGGCGATGATGCGGTCGAGGTTCCAGGTGTCGAGCGAGATCCGGTTGTCGAAGGTGGGGCGTGAGCCCGAGACGACACCCAGGGCGACCGCCGCGATCGCGGCGTCGACGCTGAGGAGATGCGCCAGGATCTGGTCGGCGTTCCATCCTCCGTCGCCCGCATCGCCGAGGTCGGGGCCGGCCGCCGCGTCGAGCAGCCTGTCGTAGGCGCCGCGCAGTGCTGTCGTGTCCATCAGGCACTTCCTTTCAGTCGGGTGGTGGTTGCGCGCGCTGATCCCGCTCCGCCGCCTCCGCGACGCACTTGATGCGCGCCAGCCGCCGATCCCAGTCGGTCGCGAGCGTGGCCATCCACCGCGCCGTCGCGTCCAGCGGCGCGGGTCGTACCGCGTACCGCACCTCGCGTCCGACCCGGCTGCCGGACACCAGCCCGGCGGCGTCCAGGACAGCAAGGTGCTTGACCACGGCCTGCCGCGAGACGGGAAGCCGTGCGGCGAGCGTCGTGGCGGTGGCCTCGCCCTGGTCGGCGAGCAGGTCGAGCAGCTGACGCCGGGTCGGGTCGGCCAGCGCGGCAAGGACACTGTCGACCGCCTCGCCGGTGTCGCGGGGTTCGTCGCCGGCGTCGCGGGGTTCGTCCGTCACGCGGAGGGTTGTTCGGCGCGCTTCTTGAGCGCGTCGAGCACCTGGGGCCAGCCGCCGCTGTTGTCCTCCACCGCCTTGCCGCGCAGCTCTTCGGACCCGGCCAGCGCCGCGAACCCGCTCTCGACGACGCGCAGCCGTGTCGTGTCGCCTTCCGGGGTCAGCGTGAACTCCACGAGCGTGCTGTTGTCGTCGCGCAGCTCCTGTCCAGGGAAGGCACTGGCCCAGCGGTACGCCAGATACGTCGGCGGCTGGACCTTCTCCACCCGCACCGGGAAGTCGCCGTACTCGGCGTTCCGAGCCACCATCGACTCGCCTTCCCTGGCCACGGTGCCGGGCAGGCTCTCCGGGTCGCCCACCCAGAACCCCGGTTCGGCCACCAGCGACCAGACCCGATCCAAGGGTGCCTCGATCAGGGTTTCGCGTTCAATCCGGTCCTCGCTCATCAGGGGACTCCTTCAGCGCCGCCATCGAATGCCGCTCTGTGCAACTCCAGAGTTGCACGTCGACCCCTCAGGCGCAACCCTGAGGTTGCGCCTGAGGGCGCGCCTGAAGGTGCGACCTCTCAGCGGGCGACAGCACCCTCGGCGAGCTCCCCCATCCACGCCTCGATGGCGTCCGGCGTACGCGGCAGCGCTCCCGACATCAGCTGGGCGCCCTCGGGGGTGATCACCAGGTCGTCCTCGATGCGGACGCCGATGCCGCGCAGTTCGGGCGGGAGCGTCTCGTCGTCGGGCTGCAGATACAGACCCGGCTCCACCGTGAGGACCTGGCCTTCCTCCAGGACGCCGTCGAGGTAGACGTCCGCCCGCGCCTGGGCGCAGTCGTGAACGTCCAGGCCGAGCATGTGGCCGCTGCTGCACAGCGTGTAGCGCCGGTGCGAGTCGCCCTCCGCGTTCGCCAGGACCCCCCATTCCGTGAGGCCCTCGGCGATGACCCGCATCGCGGCGCGGTGGAAGTCCCGGAAGCTCGCGCCTGGTTTGAGGGCGCCGATCCCGGCCTCCTGGGCCGCCAGGACGAGTTCGTACACCTGCCGCTGGACCGAGGTGAACCGTCCGGACAGCGGCAGGGTGCGGGTGATGTCGGCGGTGTAGAGGCTGTCCGTCTCGACGCCCGCGTCCAGGAGCAGCAGGTGACCGGGGTCCAGCGGCCCGTCGTTGCGTATCCAGTGCAGGACGCAGGCGTGGGCGCCGGATGCCGCGATGGTCTCGTAGCCGGTGCCGTTGCCCTCGGCGCGGGCGCGCAGCCCGAAGACGCCCTCGATCCACCGCTCACCGCGTGGGTGCGCGAGGGCGCGGGGCAGCGCGCGGACGACATCCTCGAACCCCGCGGTGGTGTGGTCCACGGCGAGCTGGAGCTGACCGACCTCCCAGGCGTCCTTCACCATCCGCAACTCGCTCAGTGCGGTGGCGAGTTCGGTGTCGGTGGAGGCGCTACGACCCTCGGGCGGCAGGTCGTCCAGGTGCGCACAGCGGATACCGGTCATCCGCTCGGCCTCGGGGAGGTCGGCGCGACGGCCGACCCAGAACTCGCCGTAGCGCCGGTCCCGATAAAACGCGCCGTCCGTACGCGGCGAGCGCGGCCTCACGTACAGCACGGCCTCATGCCGGACCGGGCCGTCGGGCTCCAGCACGAGTACATGGCCGGCCTGGTCCTCTCCGGTCAGGCCGGTGAGCCAGGCATACGCGCTGTGCGGCCTGAAGCGGTGGTCGCAGTCGTTGGAGCGGACCCGCAACTCCCCTGCCGGGACGATCAGTCGCTCACCGGGGAAGCGTGCGGAGAGCCGGGCGCGGCGCGCGGGGGTCAGCCGCGCGACAGGCAGCCGGATGTCGTCGGGCAGCGGGGTCGCGGCCCAGCCGCCCGCCATGAACGCCTCGAACTCCCCCGAAACGGGCAGGTCATGGCTGACGACGCGGGGTGCGGTGGTCCGTGGTTCCGGCACGAGCGGTCCTCCTTGGTCCGTAGTCGCCCCTTGGACACAGATGGGTAACGGGGCGGACGACGCCTTGTCAGTGCAATTTCACATTACTACGTTACGCATCACATGGCGTCGCCCTGGACCCGCAAGTACCGCACACCGCAGGGCCGGTGACGCCTTCGCCACTTCCCCCACGGAGTCTCTGGTGTTCCTTTCGAGAACCCTGCTCAGATCCCTGGTCACGGTGACGGCATCGGTGACGCTCTGCGCCACGGCCGTCTCGTCGTCCTCGGCCCTGGTCCCGTCCGCCGCACCACCCTCGCCCGCGCCCACTTCGGCTTCAGCGGTACGGGGTCCATCGGCACCCGACCCCACCGAGGAGGTCGACCGGCTGGCCAAGGCCCCGAAACCCGGCAGTTGGAGGCTACCGGCGCCCGACGGCCTGACGAACGGCCGCGTGCCCGGCCCGCCCACCGACGCACCGAAGGGCAAGGCGAAGGCCACGGGCAAGGCCCAGCGTGCGGCGGTCGCGCCCTGCACCCTCGACGGCGTCACCGGCCTGTCCCCCGAGCAGTTCGCCGACTTCCTCGCCGATCAGGCCGTCACCGCCGACGGATGTCTGCGCGAGCTGATCTGGACCTGGGACCAGCGCCTGGCCCCCGTCATGTCGAAGGCACACGTCCAGGCCGTCGCGCAGCGCGTCTCCCAGCTCGCCGACGCCCACGACGGCAAGAACGGCAGCAACCTGCTGGAGATGTTCACCTACCTCCACGCCGTCGCGTACCACGACTTCTCGCGCGACGAGATCGACCTCACCGACCCGCGGACCGTGGCCGCCCTGCGCGGCGCCATCGACGCGTTCGGCTCGGCCGCCCGCACCTTCGACGTCACCAAGACCAACGCCGAGACCCTCCGCGAGGCCCTCTACACCGGCAGCATGCCGGGGCTGCGCCAGCACCAGCTCCCGCTGGTCATACGGGTCCTGGCGACCATGGACGCCACGCATCCGGACACCGCCCTGGACGCGTCCTGGGCCGGGAGCGCACTCGCCGCCCTCTCGCTCAACTACCTGGGCATCTACCCCGGCAACCGGGACACCGCCTTCCACGCCGCGGTGGCGGCCGACGCCTCCTACCGCGCCGCCTTCAAGGCCTTCGCCGACCACACCCACCTCAAGGACACGGCCAACGCCTGGGTGGTGCGCGACGCGCTGAGCGAGTACGGCCGGATGGGCCAGATCGACGGGCTCAGCAGCGAGATCATCGCGGGCCTCGGCGGGCTCCTGGACACCACGACCCGCAACTTCGGCGAGGGCAGCGCCCCTTGGGCGAAGGTCGCCACCTGGCTGGGCTTCTTCGACGCCTGCGCACAGTACAACGTGTGCAAGGACGACATCGAGCGTCGCATCTTCCCGCACACCTACACGTACGACAACGGCGGCATCAAGGTGCGCACCGCGCTCGACCGGGACACCGTCGACCAGCTCTACTACGCGAGCAAGCAGGTCAAGGCGCAGTTCCACCGCGTCATCGGCACCCAGAAGCCGCTCGCGGGCGACCCCAACTCCACCCTCACCACCGTGCTGTACGCGTCCCGCGCCGACTACGAGAACTACCACCCGCTGCTGACCGGAATGGACACCAACAACGGCGGCATCTACATCGAGCGCGGCGCGACCTTCTACACCTACCAGCGCCGGGTCCCGCAGGACTCCCGGCTGACGCTGGAGGAGCTGTTCCGGCACGAGTACACGCACTACCTCAACGGCCGGTGGGCGGTGCCCGGGTTCTTCGGTGAGGGCGCCTGGTACGAGGGCGACCGGACCACGGCGATGGACGAGGGCACCGCGGAGTTCTTCGACGGCGCCACCCGCGGCGAGGGCATCAAGGTCCGCAAGTCCCTGGTCGACAGCATCATCGCCGACACGGCGGACGGCGGGCCGCGGATGACCGTGAACCAGCTGCTGCACGCCACCTACGAGGGGGACGGCTTCCGCTTCTACTCCTACGCGGGCACGTTCTTCGAGTTCCTGTGGGGTGAGCGCCCCTCGCTGATCCAGGAGATGTACGGCTATCTGCGGGCCGACGACCCGGCGGGCTTCGACGCCTGGCGCGCCCGGCTCGGCAAGGACGCCGGACTGCAGCGCGCGTACGACGCCTTCCTGGACGAGCAGATCGCGAACGCGGACGACCTGTTCGTCCCCGACACCACGTACACGCCCGTCGCGCAGCTGCGCGACTCCACGGCCGCCCAGGTCCGTGACTCCTTCGTCGAGACGACCAGCAGCAGGCCCAACTGCCGCTCCACCAAGGCTCCGCAGCGTCCGCGGTTCGTCTGCACCGGGCGGATCACCGCGCGCCTGAGCGACGCGGGCAACGCCGACGCCGTCTTCAAGGACATGTCCGATACGGTCGACTACTTCCTCCTCGAACGAGCCGCGAAGGGCAGCAACAACCTCGCCGACATGAACTGCTCGTTCGGCACGGTGGACATCTGGTCCTCCGGACAGGGCGGGACATCGGACTATCGCTGCGAGGGACCGCTGCGTAACTGACCCCGGCACGCGATCCGCAGACCAGCAGCTGGTGCCTCCGCCCGCCCGGGCGGGGGCACCTTGCCCCGTAAGGACTCTGTCATATGCCATAAGCACCACCGGATCGTGTGTTGCCAAATCCCTTACAGGGCTCCGCAGGCTGTGCAACAGTCGTAACCGGTCCTCCGTCAGACCATGCCTAGCTGGTCGTGCCGCGCCTGTATCGGAGTACGTCATGCCGTCCCCCCGTTTCGCGGAGCCCCCCGCACCCCAGCCGCCGGAGCGCGGCACGGTCGACGCGCTCATCTCGCAGACCCGGCAGCTACGCGGCGGCGTCGACGCCGTACGCCAGGACGCCGTGGTGGACGACAGTGACCCGCAGGTCCGGTGGCAGCGCGCCCTATGCGAGCTGGCGATGCATCAGCTCGACGACCTGGACGACCACCTCGGCCAGCTGCGCGAGGGACTTCCCCCGCAGCACACCCAGGCCGAGCCCCCCGCCAGGACCCGGCCCGCCGCCGTGAGCGAGCAGCAGCGCGGATCGCTGCTCAGCCGGGTGGGCAGCGCGGACTGGAACCTGCTCACGGACGAGGCCAGCTGGTCGGCCGAGCTCTACCAGATATTCGGACGGGACCCCGAGAGCGCGGCGCCGACACTGGACGAGCTGCCCGCCCTGATCGTCCCCGAAGACCAGCCTTTACTCACCACGATGGTGACGGACTGCCTGATCGACGGCAGACCCATCGACGGGGAGTTCCGCCTCGTACGCCCCGACGGCACCGTGCGTACGGTGCACATGATGGGCGAGCCCGTGCTCGACGCCGACGGTGCCACCGCCTCGATGTGGGCGGTCCTGCGGGACGTCAGCGAACTGCGTCGCAGCCAACTGGCGGTGCGCGAGAGCCGTGACTCGCTGCAGCAGCAGCGGCATGTCGCGCAGACCGAGCACCGGCTCGCGGTCGAGCTGCAGGAGGCCGTGCTGCCTCCGTGGCGCGGCTCCCTGCGGTTCCCGCACGGCGGTCCGCACGCCCTGGACCTGGCCGCGCACTACCTCCCCTCCTCCAGCAGCGCGCTCATCGGCGGCGACTGGTACGACGCGCTGGAACTGCCGGACGGCGAGTCACTGTTGAGCGTCGGCGATCTGACCGGGCACGGCGTGACCGCGACATCCGGGATGGCGATGCTGCTCGGTGCGCTGCGCGGGATGGCCGTCGCAGGTGCCCGGCCAGGACCGCTGCTCGGGTGGCTCAACCAACTCCTCGACGCCTCGGTGCAGCCCGCGCTCGGCAGCGCGGTGTGCTGCCGCTACAACCCCAAGGACCACACGCTGACCTGGGCGCAGGCGGGACACCCCGTCCCGCTGCTGTTCCGCGGCGGGACGGGGCGCGCGCTGACGCCGCCGGACGGCGTGCTGCTCGGGGCGACCTCGGGGGCCAGCTACGGCCAGGCCATTGAGCAACTGGAGCCCGGCGACCTGCTGTTGCTGCACACCGACGGTCTGGTGCCCGGGCGTGCCGGAGGCAGCACCGCGGGCCGACTGCTCGCGCTCGCTCCCCGGTTCGCCGAGGCCCGGTCCGCGCAGGACTGTGTGCGCACGGTGGTCGAGGAGTTCGGAGAGGCCGAGCGTGAGGACGACGCCTGTGTGCTGATCGCGAGGATCGGCTCGTAGGCCTCGCAGGTGTGGCCGGCAGATATGCAGCAGACAGGTGTGATCTAGAGATATGCGGCAGGTAGGTGTGATCTAGCAGGTCCAGGAGGCTGTACGTGAGGTGCTCACGTACAGCCTGCGTCAGGTACGGCGGTCTCGGTCATGCCTTGGCCGTCCCTCCCCTCCCCCGGGACGGGGCCTTGGGCAGCGCGAGTTGGATCTCCTCGCGCAGGTCCTGAATCCGGGGATAGCCCGCGTACTGTCCGGTGAGCCGGTACATCTCGCGCAGCCGGTCCCAGGTGCGGTGCGAGGAGGTCTCCCCCATCGACACCAGTGCCAGGCGTGCGTACCGGTCGGCCTGCTCCGGATCGTCGGCGATGAAGCACGCCGACGCCAGCGACAGGTAGTCGAAGATCTTCGACCGCTGGCGTCCCTGCTCCCGCAGGGCGAGGGCCTCCTTGGCATGCCGCTGGGCGGTGGCCGCCGCCGCGGGCTCGTGGTCGGCGAGGGTGCGGTAGGCCAGGGCCTGCATCCCGTGCAGATCGGCCTCGTCGAACATCTGCATCCAACTGGGCGGCGGGATATCTCCCTTGTCCGATACGAACAGGTCCTCCGCCTCGCCGAGGGTGCGCCGCATGGCCTGGCCCTTGCCCATCGACGCCTGTGCCCAGGCCTCGATGGTGTGCAGCATGGCCTGGGTGCGTGGCAGCACCTGTTCCCCCGAACCGGACTTGGCGAGCTTCATCAGGTCCAGCGCGTCGTCGGGCTTGCCGAGGTGGACCATCTGCCGGGCGGCCCGGGACAGTGCCTCGCCGGCCCGAGGGCGGTCGCCGCCCTCGCGTGCGGCGTGTGCGGCGATGACGAAGTACTTCTGTGCCGTGGGCTCGAGGCCGACGTCGTGGGACATCCACCCGGCGAGTACGGCGAGGTTGGCGGCGACGCCCCACAGGCGCCGCTGGAGATGGACAGGGTGTCGGTAGGCGAGCATGCCGCCCACTTCGTTGAGTTGGCCGACCACTGCCTTGCGTTGCAGCCCGCCACCGCGGGACGCGTCCCAGGCGCGGAACACCTCGACCGAACGCTCCAGCTCCTCGATCTCCTGGGACCCGATGGGGGCGGCCTCATAACGGTCGAACCCAGCGGGGTCGGCGTGCAGGGGATCGTCGATGCGGGGGGCGTCGGCCGTCAGGGCCGGATCGGAGTGCAGCCAGTCGTGCATGGCGCTGGTGAGTGCGGTTCCCGCGGCAAGCGCGGCACCCGCGCCCACCAAGCCGCGTCGGTTGAGCATGAGATCCATTCCCGTGAATTCGGTGAGGACCGCAGCGGTCCGACCGGGCGCCCACGGCAGGGAATCAGGGTTGTCGAGCTCCCCACTGCGCTGCCGTTTCCCCGTGCGCCCGTGCCGGACCAGACCGAGATCCTCGATGGTCACGACACGGCCGAGTCGCTCGGTGAACAGCGCCGCCAACACCTGAGGCACCGGATCGCGCGGGATCTCTCCCATGTCGATCCAACGCCGCACCCGCGAGGTGTCGGTCGCCAGCTGGGGGTGGCCCATGGCCGCCGCCTGCCGGTTCACGAGTCTCGCGAGTTCGCCCTTGGACCAGCCGGCCAGGCCGAACAGATCTTGTAGGCGGGTGTTGGGTTCATTGCTCACGTCAAGCCCCCAGGTTCTCGGCTGTGTTGACAGTAACCCCCTGTCAGTTGCTGAGCGACTATTCGCCAGGGTTCGCCAGGGTGCGCCAGATGGTGTGCCACGCGCGCCCGGGTGTCAGGTAGGAATGCGCCACCCCGACCCGGTAGCCGAACGGCATTCCCCAGGGTGCTCCAGCGGCCACCGGGCCGGGAGGGCGCACGCAACTTGTCGGCGCACGAAGGGATCTGTACCGCCCATGTACGCAGCATCGTCCTCCGTGTCCGCCCCGCCCCGGCCGCTGCACCCGCGTCAGGGCAGCGGCCCGTACCTCGACCCCAACCGCCCGGCGTCCACCCCGCTCGGTACCGGTCGGACGCGGCGCGTTCCGGGGCTCGGCACACCGTCCCTCAGCGGGAGACTCGACTTGTCCGGCCCTCAGGGCGCCCAACTGCGCACCGCCATCGCCTCGGTGCAGCGGATCTGCCCGGAGTTCCAACCGGTGCAGGTACTGCGACGCAGCGGCCGCCATGTGCTGCTGGTCGGCACCACAGGCCGCACCACCGCGGTGGCCAAGTGTTTACTGGACCACTCCCCCGTGTGGACCGAGCGGCTGCGGAACGAAATAGCGGCCTACCGCTCGTTCGTCCGGCACCGGCCGCCGGTCCGGGTGCCCCGGCTGATCGCGGCCGACCCGGACAACGGCACCCTGATCGTGGAGCGGATGCCGGGCCGGGTCGCGGCCCTGCAGCGCCACCCGACCGACGCACCGCCGCGCGCGGATGTACGGGCCGCTCTCAGCGCGATCTGCCGCCTCAACACCTGGCGGCCGCCGACCGGCATGTTCGACGCCCCGCTGGACTACGCCTCGCGTATCTCCCGCTACCACGAGCTGGGCCTGCTCACCGACCGGGACCTGGGCGACCTGCAGAAGCTGCTGCACGGCATCGCGCACGCCTCGGGGCGCGGCGGGATGGGCCAGTTCTGCCACGGGGACGCCCTGCTGTCGAACATCCTGCTGTCACCGGCCGGCCCGGTGCTCGTGGACTGGGAGCACGCGGGCTGGTATCTGCCCGGCTATGACCTGGCGACCCTGTGGTCGGTGCTGGGTGAGTCGCCGGTGGCGCGGCGGCAGATCAGTCAGCTGGCGCAGGCGGCGGGTCCGACCGCCCGTGACGCCTTCCTGGTCAACCTGATGCTCGTACTGACCCGGGAGATCCGGACGTACGAGATGGCCGTGCAGCGCACCATGCACGATACGGCCCCGGCGGCACCGGACCCGGCCCCTCCCGGTGTCGCGCCGTCCGGCGAGGAGCAGCGGCTGCTGTTGCGGCGGCTGCACGACGACTGCGCACTGGCCCGCAGGGCCCTGCGTGCGGCGGTCGGCACTCGCTGACGGGGACGGGGGGGGGGGGGGCCCCCCGCGGGGNGGGCCGTGGCAGGCCCGCAGCTTCGCCCGGTCGGGGCCGGCGAGGAAGGCGATGGCCGCGCGGGCGATGGCGGCGGTCAGCTGGGCGTGGGCGGGGGCCGGGGCACGGCCGGAGGGTTCGTGGCGTACGGCGGGGTCGGCTCCGGTGGGCCAGCTCAGGACCGGGACGGCGGGGGCGAGCGCGGCGGCCGCGTTCAGCCGGGCGACGGCCTCGTCGTCGGGCAGCAGCCGTCCGGCGTCGGCGGGGCTGGGCTCGCCGGGTCGTACGGCACGGGCGAACAGGGCGCGGACAGCGGCCCGCAGTTCGCGTACGGCGGTCAGGGTCGCGGGGTCGGCCGTGAAGTCCTCGGTGCCGGGCAGCGCGGACTGCCGCTCGCCCACCCAGGCGGTGAGCCCCTCGGGTTCGGCGAGGTCGTCGGCGACCCCGCCGTGGCCGTCGTGGCGGAGGGTGACGGCGAGGTCGATGACGAGCTGCGCTTCCGACATGGGCTAATGATAGCGTCGCGCGCATCCATTAGCTCGTGGCCATCAGCCGGCGGAGGGGGTTCCATGACGGAACTGGTCTGCCCGTGACCCGTATCGACTACTGGCGCAAGGGGCTGCGCGAGGTCCCGGACCAGGTGTGGGAGCAGCGGGACACCGAAGTGCTGCTGCTCGCCGACAACGCGCTGACCCGGCTGTCGGCCCGGATCGGCACCCTGCCCCGGCTGCACACACTCGACCTCGGCCACAACCAGCTCACCGAGGTGCCCGACGAGCTGGGCGCGCTCACCGGACTGTCCGGCTTCCTGTATCTCCACGACAACCGCCTCACCGCGCTCCCCGACTCCCTGGGGCACCTGACCCGGCTCGGCTATCTCAACGTCGGCGAGAACCAGCTCACCGCACTGCCCACCGCACTCGGGTCCATGGCGTCGCTGGTGGAGCTCAGGGCGCAGCACAACCTGCTCTCCGCGCTGCCCGAGTCCCTGGGGCACCTGACCGCGCTGCGCGAGCTGTGGCTGCGCGGCAACCACCTGACCTCGCTGCCCGCCTCCGCGTCGCGGCTACGGGAGCTGCGCGAGGTCGAGCTCCGCGAGAACCACCTGGAGACGGTGCCCGCAGCACTGCGCGGCCTGCCGCTGCTGCGCAGGCTCGACCTGCGCGCCAACCGGATCCGGGAACTCCCCGACTGGGTCGCGGAGTTGCCCGCCCTGGAGAAGCTGGACCTGCGCTGGAACCCGGCCCGGCCAGCACGCGGCGTGCTGCGGGAGCTGGCGCGGCGCGGGTGCGTGGTGCTGCGCTGAGCCGCCAGGTCCGTACGGTCGCTGAGTGCGGAGTGCTGAGTGCTTGGTACTCAGTGCTGAGTCAGGTCAGGTCGAACTCGCCGTCCCGCGCTCCCAGGACGAACGCGCGCCACTCGGCTGGGGTGAAGATCAGGGACGGTTTCTGTGGACTGCCGCCGTTGCGCATCGCGATAAAGCCCTCCACGAAGGCGATCTGCACATCGCCGTGTCCCTGACTACTGGACTGCCAGTTCGCGTTGCTGAGGTCCAGCTCGGGCTTGTCCCAGCCCATAGGCGGCTGCTGGGCGGTGGTGCTCTCGGCCACGTCCTGCTCCTCCCGGTTCGTCGTCCGTGGCCAGACTAGCGATCGCCGCCGGTGCCCGACAGGCCCCGGCGCGCCCCGGAGCGCGCCCGGGTGCTGTCGGGCAGCTTGCGAGTGATGTCGGCCAGCTCGTGGGTGGTGTCGGTCAGGTCGCGGGCGGCTCGGCGCCGACCAGCCACATGGAGAAGAACTGCGCGCCGCCACCGTAGGCGTGCCCGAGTGCGGTGCGGGCGCCGTCCACCTGGTGCTCGCCCGCCTGCCCGCGTACCTGGAGCGCTGCCTCGGCGAAGCGGATCATGCCGGAGGCGCCGATGGGGTTGGTGGAGAGCACCCCGCCCGAGGGGTTCACGGGCAGGTCGCCGTCGAGTTCCGTGACACCGGACTCGGTGAGCTTCCAGCCCTCGCCCTCGGCGGCGAAGCCCAGATTCTCCAGCCACATCGGCTCGTACCAGGAGAACGGGACGTACATCTCGACGGCGTCGATCTGGCGCCGCGGGTCGGTGATCCCGCCCTGCCGGTAGACATCGGCCGCGCAGTCCTTCCCGGCCTGCGGCGAGACGAAGTCCTTGCCCGCGAAGAGGGTCGGCTCGCTGCGCATCGCGCCGCCGTGCATCCAGGCGGGCGGGTGCGGTGAACGGGCCGCGCCCGCCCGGTCGGTGAGGATCATCGCGCAGGCGCCGTCGGAGGACGGGCAGGTCTCCGAGTAGCGGACGGGGTCCCACAGCATCGGGGACGCCTGCACCTTCTCCAGGGTGATGTCGTGCTCGTGCAGATGCGCGTACGGGTTCTTCAGAGCGTTGCGGCGGTCCTTGTACGCGACCAGGGAGCCGATGGTGTCGGGGGCGCCGGTACGCCGCATGTAGGCGCGGATGTGCGGGGCGAAGAAGCCGCCCGCGCCCGCGAGGAGCGGCTGCTGGAAGGGGACGGGCAGGGACAGGCCCCACATGGCGTTGGACTCGGACTGTTTCTCGAAGGCGAGGGTGAGCACCGTGGAGTGGACGCGGGATGCCACCAGGTTGGCGGCGACCAGCGCGGTCGAGCCGCCGACCGAGCCCGCGGTATGCACGCGCAGCATGGGTTTGCCGACGGCGCCGAGCGCGTCCGCGAGGTACAGCTCCGGCATCATCAGGCCCTCGAAGAAGTCGGGGGCCTTGCCGATAACGACGGCGTCGATGTCCGCCCAGGTCAGCCCGGCGTCGTCCAAGGCTCGTCGGGCGGCCTCGCGGACCAGGCCCGCGAGGGAGACGTCACGGCGGGCGGAGACGTGCTTGGTCTGTCCGATGCCGGTGACGGCGACGGGTTCCTTGGTCATCGCGCGTCTCCTTCGCGTACGGCGGCCCTCATCGCGTCTCTCCTTCGAGTACGGCGACCAGGTTCTGCTGCAGGCACGGCCCCGAGGTCGCGTGGGCCAGGGCCCGGTCGGACGCGCCGCGGTGGATACGGGCCGCGGCCTCGCCGATCCGGATCAGCCCCGCGGCCATCACCGGGTTGGCGGCCAGCGCCCCGCCCGAGGGGTTGACCTCCACGGAGCCGTCCAGCCGGAGCGCCTTGCGCAGGACGACCTCCTGGGAGGTGAAGGGCGCATGCAGTTCGGCGGTGTCGACGGAGCGTTCGAAGACTCCGGCGCGCTCGGCGGCCAGCCGCGTCGACGGCGAGTCGGTGAGGTCCCGTACGCCGAGGCTGTGGGCTTCGACCCGATGGTCCATACCGCGAATCCAGGCGGGCCGGTCGCACAGTTCGCGGGCCCGGTCACCGGCGGCGAGTACCACCGCCGCCGCGCCGTCGCCGACGGGCGGGCAGTCGCCGGTGCGCAACGGCTGGACCACGTAGTCGCCCTGGGGGCGCGCGCCGCGCAGTTGGGCGTGCGGGTTGGTCTCGGCGGCGGTGCGGCTGCGGGTGGCGACCTGGGCGAGTGCGCTCTCGTCGGTGTCGCCCGCATCGATGACCGCCTGTGCCTGGAGTGCGGCGAGCGCGACCGAGTCGGGCCACAGGGGCGCGACGTAGTACGGGTCCAACTGGCGGGTGAGGACGTCCCGTACGGAACCGGGCGACGACTTGCCGTAGGCGTAGACGAGCGCGGTGTCCACCTCGCCGGTGAGGATCTTCACCCAGGCCTCGTACAGCGCCCAGGCCCCGTCCATCTCCACATGGGACTCGGAGATCGGCGGCCAGGCCCCTACGCCGTCGAGCGCCATGGTGAAGGAGAAGGCGCGGCCCGCGAGGTAGTCGGACGATCCGGAGCAGGTGAATCCGATGTCACCGGCTTTGAGGCCGGTCTGGCGCTGTACGTCGTGCAGCACCGGCATCAGCATCTCGACTTCGGAGAGCTCGTCGGTGGTGCGCCGGTGGTCGCTCTGCGCGAACGCGACGACGGCCACATCCCTGGCTTCCCTGACGCCCCTGACATCCCCGGCTTCCCTGGCATCCCTCAACGGCCGCATCAGAGCAGCTCCTTGTACGCGTCGTAGTCGGCGTCCGGCTCGCCGGTGGGCCGGTAGTGGTCGGGATAGCGGCCGCCCTCGGTCCAGACGGGCTCCACCCTCAGGCCCATCCGCACCTGGTCGTACGGAATGCCGCCGATTCGGCCGTGCAGAGCGAGGTCGGCGCCGTCGAGGGCGATGTGCCCGTAGACGTAGGGCACTTCGATGTCCAGGTTCTTCGCCTTGATGTTGACGATGCAGTACGTGGTGACCGTGCCGCGCGGGCCGACCTCGACCTGCTCGTCGGTGGCGACGCCGCAGGTGGGGCAGGCGCCGCGGGGCGGGACGTACACCTTGCGGCAGGAGGGGCAGCGTTCGCCGACGGTCTTCCGTTCGGCGAGGGCGTTGATGTAGGCGGACTGGGCGCGGCCCGGAGAGTAGGTGTAGTCGAGGCGGGCGGGGGCGACGATGCCGGTGACGGCGTTCGCGAAGTCGCCGCTGTGGTCGCGGGCCTCGCCGCTGTCCGGTCCCTCGTACAGCCCTTCCCGCGGCCCTTCGTACGGCTCGAAGCAGGCGATGTCGGTGATGGCGCCCGTGCGTTCGGCGGCCCAGCGGACGCGAACCCGCAGGCCGGTGCGTACGGCGTCGGCGCTTGGCGCGTCCAGGGCGTGCAGCAGTGCGGTGTCGGCGCCGTCGAGCCGTACGAGGACCCAGGCGAAGGGGGTGTCCAGGGGCTGGCCGCGGCGGGGCGCGGGGTTCCAGGCCCAGGTGGTGACGGTGCCGGTGGCTCCGACCTCGACGAGGTCGCGTATCTCGTCGGCGGTGACGGGGTCGTACTCGACGGGTGGTACGAGCACCCGGCCGTCGGTGGTCTTGACGCCCAGTACGGTGCGCTCGCGCAGGCCGGTGAGGAAGGCGCTCTGCACCGGGCCCAGGGAGCGGGTGAAGGGGAACTCGACGACGAGGGGGGCTTTGAGGAGTTCGGGCACGGGCTTCTCCTAGGGGTCCTTGGATCGGGCGCGTAGAGCTGGCCCCTTGGGTCAGGCGCGCCGGTAGACGGGCGGACGCTTCTCGGCGAACGCCTTGGCGCCTTCCTTGGCGTCGTCGGTGGCGAAGACCGGCCAGCCGCGCTCCAGTTCGGACTTCAGACCGTCGGTCTCGGTCATCTCGGCGGTGTCGTACACCGAGGCCTTGACCGCCTCGACGGCGAGCGGCCCGCAGGCGTTGATCTGCTCGGCGACGGCGAGGGCATGGTCCAACGCGGTGCCGTCGGGGACGACCTGGCCGATCAGCCCGATGGCCTGCGCCTCGGCGGCCGTATAGGGGCGGCCGGTGAGCAGCATCTCCAGGGCGTGGGTGCGCGGGATCTGGCGCTGCAGCCGGACCGTGGAGCCGCCGATCGGGAACAGGCCGCGCTTGACCTCGAAGAGGCCGAAGGTAGCGGACTCGCCCGCGACGCGGATGTCGGTGCCCTGGAGGATCTCGGTGCCGCCCGCGACGCAGTAGCCCTCGACCGCGGCGATCACCGGTTTGCGCGGGCGGTGGTGGCGCAGCATCGCCTTCCAGTGCAGATCGGGATCGGCCTTGAGCCGGTCCCGATAGGTCTCGCCCTCCATGCCCTTGCCCGCGAGGGCCTTGAGGTCCATGCCCGCGCAAAAGTCGCCGCCCGCGCCGGTGAGCACGATCGAGCGGATCGCGTCGTCCGCGTCGGCCTCCAGCCAGCCGTCGTAGAGCCCTACCAGCAGCGGCAGCGAGAGAGCGTTCTTCGCCTCCGGCCTGTTCAACGTCAGCACCAGTGTGGCGCCTTCGCGCTGCACGGTGAGGTGTTCCGTCCCAGGTTCCGTCCCACCCATTGCCGTCCTCCCGTCTTGAGACCTAGAACAGGTTGCAGTAGCAGGGACCCCAGTTCAATAGTTTTCTGACAGACAGTCAGATTTCTTCGCGGCGCCCCTTCCCAGTTGGGTCGGGCGGCGCTCTAATGACCGCCAAGTCAGCAGACGGCAGCGTGCAACGTGCGGCGTCAGGAGGAGCGGTGGAGTACAACCTTGCCGACCTGTTCGAGTCGGTCGTCGACGTGGTTCCCGGCCGCGAGGCCCTGGTGTACGTCGACCATCCGGGCACCGGCGCCGAACGCCGTCTGACCTACGCCGAACTGGACGCGGCGGCCAACCGGATCGCCCACCACCTGGTCGACAGCGGGATCAGGCCGGGCGAGCACCTGGGCCTGCACCTCTACAACGGCGTCGAGTACCTCCAGACCGTACTGGCCTGCCTCAAGGCACGCATCGTGCCCGTGAACGTCAACTACCGCTATGTGGAAGAGGAACTGGTCTACCTCTACCGGGACGCGGATCTGGTGGCTCTCGTCTTCGACGCGGAGTTCACCGAGCGGGTCGCCGCCGCCCTGCCGCAGACGGAGAAGCTGCGGCATCTGGTACGGGTCGGCGCGCCACCCGAGGGCGCGCCCGAACTCACCGTGACGGCTTTCGCCGACGCCGAGGCGTCGGGGTCGCCTGAGCGGGGGTTCGGGCCGCGTTCCGCGGACGACCTGTTCATCATCTACACCGGCGGCACCACGGGCATGCCCAAGGGTGTGATGTGGCGCCAGGAGGACCTGTTCTTCGCGGGGCTGTTCGGCGGCGAACCGTCGGGCGAACCGGTGAAGCGCCCCGAGGAGCTGGCCGAGCGGGTCGCAGCGGGCGGCGCGGGGCTCACCTTCTTCCCCACTCCCCCGCTGATGCACGGCACCTCGACGCTGACCTCGTTCGTCGCCTTCAACTACGGCCAGCGGATCGTCATCCACCGCAAGTACGTGCCGGAGGAAGTGCTGCGCACGATCGAGAAGGAGAAGGTCTCCAGCGTGTCGCTGGTGGGCGACGCGATGCTCAGGCCGCTGGTCGACGCGCTGCACGGCCCACTCAAGGGCACCGACCTGTCCTCGCTGTTCAGCGTCTCCTCGTCCGGGGCGATCATGTCGGACACGGTGCGCGCCCAGTTCCAGGAACTGGTACCGAACGTCCTGCTGCTCAACAACTTCGGCTCATCCGAGTCCGGTTCCAACGGCCGGGCGACGGACGACTCGGGCCCGGAGAAGGGCTTCCGGCTGCTGGTCAACGACCGTACGCAGGTGGTGGACCCGGCGACACACGAACCCGTACCCGTGGGCGAGCCGGGCCGTATCGCCCAACGCGGCCACGTACCGCTCGGCTACTACAACGACCCGTCCAAGACCGCCGAGACCTTCTTCCAACGGG
The DNA here is from genome assembly GCF_046540415.1 of Streptomyces sp. E11-3. NCBI lineage: Bacteria > Bacillati > Actinomycetota > Actinomycetes > Kitasatosporales > Streptomycetaceae > Streptomyces > Streptomyces sp. E11-3. The sequence continues at coordinate 255,457 of NZ_JAZGRL010000002.1, forward strand.
ACGGCGAACGCTGGGTCCTGCTCGGCGACATGGCGACCGTCGACGAGGAGGGCATCGTGACGGTGCTCGGGCGCGGCTCGCAGTGCATCAACACCGGTGGCGAGAAGGTCTATCCGGAGGAGGTAGAGCAGGCCCTCAAGTCCCACCCGGACGTCTACGACGCACTGGTGGCAGGCGTCCCGGACACCAAGTGGGGCAACCACGTGGCAGCCGTGGTGCAACTGCGCCCCGGCGCCGCCGAGCCCTCACTCGACACCATCCAGACCCACTGCCGCACCCGGCTCGCGGGCTACAAGATCCCCCGCCAGCTGGTCCTCACCGACACCATCCAGCGCTCCCCCAGCGGCAAGGCGGACTACCGGTGGGCACGGTCGGTGGCGGCGGACGCGGCGGGCATCGGCTGAGGGGGCGGGGAGAGACCGCCGCCTCCAGGCGAGCTCGGCCTGGTCAAGCCGGCTGCTCGGAACCCCGGCGATGACCAGCGCCGGCGCGCCGAGACCGCCGAGGTCCCCGTAGTAGGCGGAGTCCCGCATCGGCCCGCCCGGCAGGCAGATCAGCGGCTCGCCCGCTCCCCGTAGGTGGTAGGTGCGTTCGGTCCCGTCGTACGCACTGAACGTCGGGATGCCGTGATCATCACAGCCGGGTCGGCACCGGAACAACGAAGGCAAGGAGGTGTACCCACTCCTTGCCACTTTCAACTTATAGCGCACTGGGGGGCTTGCGGCAAGGCCCGGGGCGTGGGACAGAATCGCGGGCCGAAGTCAGAACCTGCAGAAACAGGAGATCCACCAAGGCATGCACTCCTTGACCGCAAGCGCGTTCAACCTTCCCGACCGCCTCTCACCCAAGGCCGACCCGGCGCTGATCGACGGCGACGAGCGGCACTTCGCGGCCATCGCGGAGAGTCTCGAGCAGACCATCGCCGAACTGTCCGACCGCCTTGAGGCCGCGCGCAGGGCTCCCGGCGGCGTCGGCCGGGAGGCGATGGACCGGGACACGGAGATCCACCGGCTGACCGGTCGCCTGCGTACCCTGCGTCGCTTCGGTGTGGACCTGTGCCTGGGACACATCGTCAGTGCGGACCACCCCGAGCCCGTGTACATCGGACGCCTTGGCCTGACCGACAGCACGGGGCGTCGACTGCTGCTCGACTGGCGCTCCCCCGCGGCCGAGCCGTTCTTCGCGGCGACCCACGCCAACCCGATGGGCCTGGCAAGCCGCCGCAGGTATCGCTGGACCGGCGGCCGGATCAGCGACTACTGGGACGAGGTGTTCACCGCTGACGGGCTCGAAGGGCACGCCGCGCTCGACGACCAGTCCGCGTTCATCGCCAGCCTCGGCAGCAACCGGTCGGCCCGGATGCGCGACGTACTCGGCACCATCCAGGCCGACCAGGACGCCGTCATCCGGGCGGGATCCCGCGGCGCTCTCGTCGTCGACGGTGGTCCGGGTACGGGCAAGACCGTCGTCGCTCTGCACCGCGCCGCCCACCTCCTCTACTCCGACCCGCGCCTCGGTCACCGTCGGGGCGGCGTGCTCTTCGTCGGTCCGAGCCGGCCCTATCTGGCCTACGTGGCCGACGTCCTGCCCAGCCTGGGCGAGGAGGGCGTACAGACGTGCACCGTGCGGGACCTCGTCGCCGAGGGAGCCGGAGCGGCGATCGAGAGCGACCCGGCCGTGGCCCGGCTGAAGGCGTCCGTGGACCTGGTGCAGGCGATCGAGCCGGCCGTCGGTATCTACGAGGAGCCGCCCACCAAGGGGATGACGGTTTCGACGCACTGGTCCGACATCTGGCTGAGCGCCGACGACTGGGCGGCGGCCTTCGAGGCCGTGGAACCAGGTACCCCGCACAACGAGGCGCGTGACCAGATCCGGGAGGAGCTGTTCACGATCCTGATAGACAAGGACGACAGCGAGGCCTCGCCCGAGCTGCTCCGGAGGTCACTGCTGCAGAACAGAGAGCTCATCGGGACCCTCAACCGTGCGTGGCCGATGCTTGAGGCGAGTGACCTCGTCGGAGATCTGTGGTCGGTGCCCGCCTATCTGCGCAAGTGCGCTCCCCGGCTCAGCCGTGATGACGTGCGCAAGCTGCAGCGCGCGGACGCTCAGGCCTGGACGGTGTCCGACCTGCCGCTCCTGGACGCGGCACGGCAGCGACTGGGCGACCCAGAGGCGTCCGTACGCAAGCGTCGGCACGAGGCCGCTGTCGCCGCCGAACGCGCGCGCAGGGCCGACGTCATCGACAACGTGATCGCGGCCGACGCCGACGGCGAAGGTGCGGTGACCATGCTGCGCGGACAGGACCTGCAGGACAGCCTGATCGACGAGAGCGCACTGCCCGGCGCCGAACCTGACCTGCTCGCGGGTCCGTTCGCCCACATCGTCGTGGACGAGGCGCAAGAACTGACCGACGCGGAGTGGCAGATGCTGCTGCTGCGCTGCCCGTCCCGGAGCTTCACCATCGTCGGGGACCGCGCCCAGGCCAGGCACGGTTTCACGGAGTCGTGGCAGGAACGGCTTGAGCGGATCGGGCTCGACCGGATCAACGTGGCGTCCCTGAGCATCAACTACCGCACGCCGGAAGAGGTCATGGCGGAAGCCGAGCTGGTCATCCGGGCCGAGCTCCCGGACGCCAATGTGCCGACCTCGATCCGTAGCAGCGGCATCCCCGTCGTCCACGGGTCTGTCGCGGATCTCGACGCGATCCTCGACACCTGGCTGGCCGCTCATGCCGACGGGGTCGCCTGCGTCATCGGCACGGGTGGCAGCGGCGAGGGCACGTTCCGGGCGAGGCCCCGCGTCCGGTCGTTGACCCCGGAGCTGTCGAAGGGGCTCGAGTTCGACCTGGCCGTCCTCGTCGACCCGGAGGCGTTCGGCAAGGGCGTGGAAGGAGCGGTCGACCGCTATGTCGCGATGACCCGAGCGACCCAGCAACTCGTCATCCTCACGGACAGGAGCCTTGACGCCGACGCGGATGCCCTGGATTACTGAACCCCACCACCTCAACCGAATGATCGGTCGCCCGATCCGTACGGGACCGGAACGGGAGAGTCCCCATGGAATCCATGGCACCCATGCTGGACGCGGCGGAGCGGCTCGACCGGGAGGAGCTGGCGGCGCTGCAACTGGAGCGGCTGCGCGCCACCTTGCGGCACGCGTACGACAATGTGCCGTTCTATCGGGAGTCCTTCGACAAGGCCGGGGTGCGGCCCGATGACTGCCGCTCGCTCGCCGACCTGGCCCGCTTTCCGTTCACCACCAAGGCCGACCTGCGCGACAACTACCCGTTCGGGATGTTCGCCGTCGCGCGGGACCAGGTGCGCCGTATTCACGCTTCGAGCGGGACCACGGGACGCCCCACGGTGGTCGGATACACCGAACACGATCTGGACATGTGGGCCGACGTGGTGGCCCGCTCCCTGCGCGCGGCGGGCGCGCGGCCCGGTCAGGTGGTCCATGTGGCGTACGGCTACGGGCTGTTCACCGGCGGGCTCGGCGCGCACTACGGCGCGGAGCGGCTCGGCTGCACCGTCGTGCCCGCCTCCGGTGGCATGACGGCACGCCAGGTGCAACTGATCCAGGACTTCCGGCCCGAGGTCATCATGGTGACGCCGTCGTACATGCTCACCCTGCTCGACGAGTTCGAGCGACAGGACGTCGATCCGCGGTCGACGTCGCTGCGGGTGGGCGTCTTCGGCGCGGAGCCGTGGACCGAGCGGATGCGGCACGAGATCGAGGAGCGGTTCGCGATCGACGCGGTCGACATCTACGGGCTGTCGGAGGTGATCGGCCCCGGTGTGGCGCAGGAGTGCCTGGAGACCAAGGACGGGCTGCATGTGTGGGAGGACCACTTCCTGCCGGAGGTCGTCGACCCGGTCACGGGTGAGGTGTTGCCGGACGGTGAGCGCGGTGAGTTGGTGTTCACCTCGCTCACCAAGGAGGCGATGCCCGTCGTGCGCTACCGGACGCGCGATCTGACGCGGCTGCTGCCGGGCACGGCTCGGGTGTTCCGGCGGATGGAGAAGGTCACCGGGCGCTGCGACGACATGGTGATCCTGCGCGGGGTGAACCTCTTCCCCACCCAGATCGAGGAGATCGTGCTGCGCACTCCGGGGGTGGCGCCGCACTTCCAGTTGCGGCTGACCCGCGAGGGGCGGTTGGACGCGCTGACCGTACGGGCCGAGGCGCGGGCGGAGGCGACGCCCGGGGAACGGGCCGGGGCGGGACGGGAGATCGCGGCGGCCGTCAAGGACGGGGTCGGGGTGTCGGTCGGGGTCGAGATCGTCGACCCCGGGACACTGGAGCGGTCGGTCGGGAAGATCAAGCGGATTGTGGACGAGCGGGAGCGCGGGTGAGGTGGCGCTTCGGAGTTAGGCCTGCCCTGGGCATCAGGCCTGCCCTGGGCATCAGGCCTGCCCTGGGCATCAGGCCGACCTCCTAGGCGCGGGTGACGGCCTGGTCGAGTGCTGTGGTGATGCGCGCTACCAGGGCGTCGGCGTCGAGGTCGGCGTGCTGGGCGGCCAGGGCTGTGGCGAGTTCACCGAGAGTCGCGCGCAAGGCCGAGGTCTCGCACTGGAGGGCGCGCAGCCGGGCGCCGTTGTCGACGAGGATGGACTTGGCCATCCATGCCGGGTTGTCCTCCGTGCCCCACGGGACCTCGATGAAGTGGTCCTTCTCCCAGACGCGTTGGGCGATCTTCTCGATGTCGTCGTTGGAAAGGGGCATGTCGTCCTCCGGGGTCCAGTCGGCGGGGTGGCGTAGGCGTTCGGCCACGGCTGTGCGGAACGCGTTCATGTCGAAGCTGGGGTCGATCTTGCGGCGGGTGCCTTCCTTGTGGCCGATCACGGAGTGCTCGTTCCAGCCGTGGGCGCGGCAGATCGCCGCCGCCCAGCGGACCGCCTGGTCGTACTGGACGGCCGGGTACGGGTCGCGGCCGTTGCCGAGGTTCTCGATCTCGATGCCGTACATGTGCCGGTTGCCGTCGATCGGCTCCGACGCGTCGGGGCGGGGGTGGTGGGAGGATTCGGCGACCATCGCGTCGTAGGCGTTGCGGGCCATCGTGCCGTAGTGGTTGGCCCGCCCCGCGCTGGTCATCGTGGCGGTGCCGTTCTTGGCCAGGTGGGTGTGGGCCAGCGGGCCCGGCAGGCCGGCGGTCCCCGACCACACCAGCTCCAGGCTGTTCGTCCCGGCCGTGTGGTGGATGGCGACACCGTTCACACCGCCCCACCGGCCCTTGTGGTTGCGGTTGTGCGTACGCCAGCCGGTGCGTTCCACCGCGCGTACGCCCTCGGATCTGAGGGCGGCGAGTAGTGCGGCAGCGCTGAGCGGAGTGGCCATCGGTCGTCCTCCAGCCATGAGTGCGTCCCTCGGTGAATCCCTGGGCACCTTGGGACCGTTGTACCCACGTCAGACCGTGTGGCCCACCTCAGGAAGGGAGTTCTCGCAGGACCTTCTCAAGCAGGTCGTGGATCAGGTAGTCGCCCGGTGGGCAATTCGCCTTGAGGCGGGGCAAGTCGCCTGGCCCGAACCAGGCGTACCCGGAGTGCTTGGACCACTCCAGGGCGGGGGCGTCCAGGTTCCCGTCCACCTCGACGAGGTAGTCGGCCTCGTGTCGTACGCCGGCGCCGTCATCGCCGGTCCAGGTGACCGTGCCGAGGAAGCGGCGCACCCGTGCGAGGCGCCAGCCCGTCTCCTCCTCGACTTCGCGGGCCAGGGCTTCCAGGAGGGTCTCGCCGGGCTCGACGTGGCCTCCGACGATGTCCCATGCGTCGGGGAACAGCCGCCGGTCCGGGCCGCGCCGCTGGGCGAAGGCCTCGCCGCGCGGGTTGAGGATGACCGCGCCGACGGCCCAGACCTCGCCGTCTCCGGGCGCCGGTACCTCGACTCCGTCATCCACGATGACCGCCTGCCGGGGTGCGGGCCGTTCCGCCTCTTCGGGCAAGAGTGATCCTTTTCGGTCGGCTGCGGCTAGGTTGGTAGGCGCACGCCTGAGCGACGTTTCCAGGAGGTTCCCGTGACCGACCGTGACCCCAGTAGCGAAGCCGCGACGATACGCGCGCGGATCGACACCAGCAAGCCGCACTCCGCGCGCTTCTGGAACTACTTCGTGGGCGGCAAGGACCACTACGAGGTGGACCGCGAGACCGGGGACCACATCAAGCAGATCTTCCCGGGTCTGGTCGACGTGGCCCGCACCAGTCGGCAGTTCCTGGGGCGCGCGGTCGAGTACCTGGCCGGAGAGCAGGGCGTCAGGCAGTTCCTGGACATCGGCACCGGCCTGCCGACCGCCGACAACACCCACGAGGTGGCCCAGCGGGTGGCACCGGAATCCCGGATCGTCTACGTCGACAACGACCCGCTGGTGCTCACCCACGCCCGCGCCCTGCTCACCAGCACACCCGAGGGCGAGACGGCGTATCTGGACTCCGACCTGCACGACCCGGAGGCCATCCTGCGGGACGCCGCGGACACGCTGGACCTCTCGCAGCCGGTCGCGCTGATGATCCTGAACACCCTCGGCCATGTCGCCGAGTACGAGCGGGCCAGGGATCTGGTGACCCGGCTGATGGCCGGTCTGGCGCCCGGCAGCTATCTGGTGATCAGCGACAGCACCTCCACCAGCGCGGGCATGATCGCCGCGTCGGAGGCGTACAACGCGAGCGGAGCGGTCCCGTACTACGTACGCAGTGTCGCGGAGATCGCCGGACTGTTCGACGGGCTCGAACTGGTCGAGCCCGGGGTCACCCCGGTCACGCAGTGGCGCCCGGCGCCCGGTGGCCCGGCTGACGGCCCCGCGGCCGTCGACGCGTACGGCGGCGTGGGCCGCAAGCGCTGAGAGCCTGCCTTTGAACCCCCCTCGCGTGAGGTGCCGTCACAGCGGCACCTCAACAGGGGATCATGAACTCGATAGGGTGGCAGCGGACGCCACCGGGCCGGTCAGGGCGTATCCCCTGGTCGTACCAGCTCGTCGGCGCCTCACACTGCCAGAACAAGTGCCGCGAGACAGGGGACCGTTGTGCCCGCTTCACGTCTGAGCCGGACACCGCTGCCGGGGATCGGCGTCCGCTACGACCTCACCACCCGTGACCGCCGCAACCTCTCGGTGATCGCACAGCTGGACGGTGGGCGCATCCTCAACGCCTATCGCGAGGACGACCCGGACGCCTGCGCGGTCTCGCTGCGGCTGACCGCGGGCGAGTCGGCCGCGCTGATCGACGCGCTGATGCCCGCGCACCACAGCCCGAACCTGCTGCACACCACGGACCTGGGCCTGGTTGCCGAACGCGTCGAGCTGGCGGCCACCTCGCACTGGAACGGGCGCGTCCTGGGCGAGACCCGGATGCGCACCGAGACGGGTGTCTCCGTCGTTGCGGTGCTGCGGCGCGCCGAGGCGATCCCGTCCCCCGGTCCGGACTTCCGGCTCGCGGGCGGCGACACGCTCATCGTGATCGGCACCCAGGAGGGCGCGGAGGCGGCCGCGGACATCCTGGGACGGGAGTAGCCCGGTGGATTCCGCGGTCTTCCTCATCGAGTTCGGGGCGATCATCCTCGCGCTCGGTCTGCTCGGCCGGTTCGCCGGGCGGTTCCGGCTCTCGCCCATTCCGCTGTATCTGCTGGCCGGGCTCGCGTTCGGCGAGGGCGGGGTACTGCCGCTGGCCACCAGCGAGGAGTTCGTCGAGATCGGCGCCGAGATCGGTGTCGTCCTCCTGCTGCTGATGCTCGGCCTGGAGTACACCGCGACCGACCTGGTCACCAATCTCCGCACGCACTATGCCGCGGGTCTGCTCGACGCCGCCCTGAACGCCCTGCCGGGGGCCGCGTTGGCGCTGCTGCTCGGCTGGGGTCCGGTGGCCGCCGTCGTGCTGGCCGGGGTCACCTGGATCTCGTCGTCCGGGGTGATCGCGAAGGTCCTCGCGGACCTGGGGCGGCTCGGTAACCGGGAGACCCCGGTGATCCTGAGCATCCTGGTCCTTGAGGACCTGGCCATGGCCGCCTATCTGCCCATCATCACCACCCTGCTCGCCGGGGCCGGCCTGGCGGCGGGCAGCATCACGCTGGCGATCGCCCTCGGGGTGGCCGGCCTGGTGCTGTTCCTGGCGCTCCGGTACGGGCGGATCATCTCCCGGTTCGTCTCCAGCGACGACCCGGAGAAGCTGCTGCTCGTGGTGCTCGGCCTGACCTTGCTGGTCGCCGGGATCGCCCAGCAGCTGCAGGTGTCCGCCGCGGTGGGCGCGTTCCTCGTCGGGATCGCCCTGTCCGGTGAGGTCGCCGAGGGGGCCCATGCGCTGCTGAGCCCGCTGCGGGATCTGTTCGCCGCGGTGTTCTTCGTCTTCTTCGGGCTGCACACCGACCCGGCCAGCATCCCTCCGGTGCTGCTGCCCGCGCTGGCGCTGGCCGCCGTCACCGCCGTCACGAAGATCGCCACCGGCTACTGGGCGGCCCGGCGCGCCGGGATCTCGGTGCGGGGCCGGTGGCGCGCGGGTGGTGCCCTGGTCGCCCGTGGCGAGTTCTCGATCGTCATCGCGGGGCTCGCCGTCAGTGCCGGTATCGAGCCGTCGCTCGGTCCGCTGGCGACGGCGTACGTCCTGATCCTGGTGATCGTCGGCCCCCTCACCGCCCGTTACACCGAGCCCCTGGCCACCGCGATCAGCCGTCGGCGCGGGACGGCTCCACCGGACTCCCACGAGTCCCTGCCGGGCGGCCCGACGCCCGCGGCGCGCTGAGAGCCTGTTTCTGAATCCCCACCGGCGCCCCGACGCCCGGCACACGCACCCTCGCCGCATGGGGGCACAGCCGACGAAGGGCCGCCACCGCGTCACCCGCCCTGGCTGCTGTCCGGGTCGCCGGTGAACCGGTCGCGCAGAGTGCGCTTCAGGATCTTGCCGCTGGCGTTGCGCGGGAGTTCGGACACGAACAGGACCCGCTTGGGGGCCTTGAAGGGAGCCAGCCGCTCGCGTGCGTGGGCGATGAGGTCGGCCTCGGTGACCTCGCCGCGCGGGACGACCACAGCGGTGACCGCCTCGATCCAGCGGTCGTCCGGGAGCCCGATCACCGCGGCCTCGGCGACCTCGGGGTGGGTGTACAGCGCGTCCTCGACCTGGCGTGAGGCGACCAGCACTCCCCCGGAGTTGATCACGTCCTTCACGCGGTCGACGACGGTGAGGTACCCCTCGCCGTCGCGCACGGCGAGATCGCCGGAGCGGAACCAGCCGCCGCTGAAGGCCTCCGCTGTCTCCTGCGGCTTGTCCCAGTAGCCCTCGCACAGCTGCGGTGAGCGGTAGACGACCTCGCCGGGCGTGCCGTCGGGCACGTCCTTGCCGCTCTCGTCGACGACCCGGGCCTCGACGAACAGCACGGGCCGCCCGCAGGACTCCAGGCGGCCGTCGTGCTCGTCGGGTCCCAGGACGGTGGCCAGCGGGCCGATCTCGCTCTGCCCGAAGCAGTTGTAGAAGCCGAGCCCCGGCAGCCGGGTACGCAGGCGTTCCAGGACGGGTACCGGCATGATCGACGCGCCGTAGTACGCCTTGCGGAGGGCGCTCAGGTCGCGGGTGGCGAAGTCGGGGTGCTGGGAGAGGCCGATCCACACCGTGGGCGGGGCGAACAGGCTGTCGTGGCCCGCCGCTACGAGGTCGAAGATCCGGGCGGCGTCCGGTCCGTCCACGATGGTGTTCTCGGCGCCGACCGCCAGGTAGGGCAGCAGGAACACATGCATCTGGGCCGAGTGGTAGAGCGGCAGTGAGTGGATCGGCCGGTCGGTGGCGGTGAGGTCCAGGGCGTGGATCGCGCTGACGTACTCGTGGACGAGCGCCCGGTGCGTCATCATCGCGCCCCGGGGAGCCGCGGTGGTGCCCGAGGTGTAGAGCAGCTGGGCGAGGTCTTCGGCCTGTGGCATCGGGCCGTCGTACGGTGCGCTGGCCGCGAGCCGGGTGAGCAGCGAGTCGTCCGCGTCGCGCAGGGCCAGGGCGGGCACGCCGTCGGGGAGCCGCTCGGTCAGGTCCGGGTCGGCGAGTACCAGTGCGCAGCCGGACTGGCGGACGATGTACGCGAGGTCGTCGCCGGTGAGTTGGTGGTTGACCGGGACGTGGATCAGGCCCGCGCGGCAGGAGCCGAGGAAGCCGATCAGATACGCGTCGGAGTTGTGGCCGTAGGCGCCGACCCGGTCGCCGGGCCGCAGGCCCTGCTCGCGCAGCGCCGTGGCCGCGCGGGAGACCGCCGCGTCGAGTTCGGCGTAGGTCCAACCGCGGTCGGCGTAGTGGACCGCGGTGCGGTCCGGGGTGCGCCGGGCACTGCGGCGGAGCATTCCGTCGACCGTGTTGCTGCGTACTCCCGTCATGGCGTGATCCTGTGCCGTGGGCCCGACGGGGGTCAAGACGTGTGCGTGGGCCGTGAACCGGACCTGGAAGAAAGGGCTGTCCTGGACCTCGGATAATTGACATACCGCTTGGTACGCTCAACCGCCCCTTCCGCCACGCCAGTTGGGAGGCTCCTTTGCGTACCCGTACTTCGCCCGCGCGACGGCCACGACGCTCGCGTCCGCTGACGCGGCTGAGACGGTTCGCCGTCGCCGCGACCGTCCTGCTCACCGCCGCCGCCTCGCTCGCGCCGTCCGCGGCGGCGGACGGCGCCTCCCGGCGCGATCGGCCGTCCGACGGCAAGTTGTCGGCCGTGATCCGCTACACCGAGTACGGCATCCCGCACATCGTGGGCAGGAACTACGCGCAGCTGGGCTTCGGTACCGGATGGGCGCAGGCCGCCGACCAGGTGTGTGTGCTCGCCGACGGCTTTGTGACCGTACGCGGCGAACGCTCGCGGTACTTCGGGGCCGACGGCGCGCCCGACAACGCGCTGTCCTCGGCGAGCACGAACGTCTCCAGCGACCTGTTCTTCCGTGGCGTGCGCGACGCGGGCACTGTGGAGGACCTGCTGGACGTGCCGCCGCCGCAGGGGCCCGGGTCCGAGGTACGGGAGATGATGCGGGGCTGGGCGGCCGGTTACAACGCGTGGCTGAAGCAGAACCGGGTCACCGATCCCGCCTGCCGGGGCGCGTCGTGGGTGCGTCCGGTGACGACCCTGGACGTGGCCGCGCGCGGCTTCGCCATCTCCGTGCTCGGCGGACAGGGCCGCACCGTCGACGGGATCACCGCGGCCCAGCCACCGGCCGCCACGGCCGGGGCGGGCCAGGACTCCAGACCCAAGCCCGCCGACGCCGGGAAGGCCGCCCGCGCGCTGCTGAACACCCAGGACGCCGACATGGGGTCCAACGCCGTGGCGTTCGACGGCTCCACGACGGCGAACGGGCGCGGACTGCTGCTCGGCAATCCGCACTACCCGTGGCACGGCGGACGCCGCTTCTGGCAGTCGCAGCAGACCATCCCCGGTGAACTCAACGTGGCGGGCGGCTCGTTGCTCGGTACGACCACCATCTCGATCGGCTACAACGCCAAGGTGGCGTGGAGCCACACCGTCGCCACCGGCGTGCCGCTCAATCTGCACGAGCTGACCCTCGACCCGGCCGATCCGACGGCGTATCTGGTCGACGGCAAGCGCGAGCGGATGACTCGGCGCACGGTCACCATCGACGTCTTGGGCGGCGATCCGGTGACCCGCACCCAGTGGTGGACGCGGTACGGCCCGGTGGTCACCTCGCTCGGCAGCCAGCTGCCGCTGCCCTGGACGACCACGACGGCGTACGCGCTCAACGACCCCAACGCGGTGAACATGCGCGCAGCCGACACCGCGCTCGGCTTCAGCAAGTCCCGCAGCACCGACGAAATGGCGGCCACGCTCCGGCGCACCCAGGGCCTCCCGTGGGTCAACACGATCGCGGCCGACGCCGACGGGAACGCGCTGTTCACCCAGTCCCAGGTACTGCCGCGCATCACCGACGAGTTGGCTGAGAGCTGCTCGACGCCGCTCGGCCGGGCGACCTACCCGGCCGCGGGACTGGCGGTCCTGGACGGTTCGCGCACCGAGTGCGCGCTCGGCTCCGACCCCGACGCCGTACAGGCCGGGGTCTTCGGTCCCGCGAGGATGCCGACCCTGGACAATGCTCCGTATGTGGAGAACTCCAACGACAGCGCGTGGCTGACCAACGCCGACCAGCGCCTGACCGGGTACGAGCGGATCTTCGGCACGGTCGGTACGGAGCGCTCGATGCGGACCCGTGGGGCGATCGAGGACGTCGCGGGGATGGCGGAGCGGGGCGGGCTGACGGTCAAGGACCTCCAGCGGCAGCAGTTCGCCAACCGGGCGCCCGCGGGCGACCTGGCGTCGGCCGACGTGGCCCGCGCGTGCGCCGCACTGCCCGGTGGCACGGCAACGGGCAGCGACGGCAAGGCCGTTGATGTGTCGCAGGCATGCGAGGTGATCAAGCGCTGGGACCGGACCATGGACGCGGACAGCCGAGGCGCGCTGCTCTTCGACCGCTTCTGGCGGAAGTTGAACGCCTCAGTGCCTCCCGCGGAGCGGTGGAAGGTGCCGTACTCGGCGGCCGACCCGGTGAACACTCCGCACACCCTCAACACGGACGCACCCGGGTTCGCACCGGCGCTCGCGGACGCGGTGGCGGAACTGCGGGCGGCGGACATCGCCCTGGACGCGAAGCTCGGCGACCACCAGTTCGTCGCGCGCGGCGGCAAGCGGCTGCCGATCCACGGCGGTACGGAGTCCCTCGGCGTCTGGAACAAGATCGAGGCGGCCTGGGACGCGGCGGGCGGCGGCTACTCGGAGGTCAGGCACGGCAGCAGCCATATCCAGGCCGTGGGCTGGGACGGCAGCCGCTGTCCGGTGGCCCGCACCCTGCTGTCGTACTCCCAGTCGTCGAACCCCAACTCGCCGCACTACAGCGACCAGACGCGGCTCTACGCCGATGAGCGCTGGGTGCGGGCGCGGTTCTGCGAGAAGGACATCCGGCGCTCCCCCGAGCTGGAGGTGGTGCGCGTACGGGAACGCTGAGCAGCCGTCAGAGGACCGGTATCCGGGTGAGTTTGCCGGGGTTGAGCACCCCGAAGAGCTCCCCGGTCCGGTCGCCGCGCACCCCGAGCGTGACCAACTGCTCGCCGCCGTCGATGTGGACGAGGAGCGCGGGCCGGGCTCCGGGGTACCCGGGTCAGCCCTGCGTTCCGTCCGACGTGCCGTTCAACTCCGCCGCGAACCCCTCGCGCCAGACGGGGTAGCGCGGCCGCCAGTCCAGGCTCAGCCGGGCGCGGGCGTTGTCGGCGCCGCGCAGCTTGCTCATGAAGGCCACACCCCAGCCGCCGACGGCCATCCGGGCCAGTACGGCCGGTGCGGCCTTGGGGGCCGGTGCGTCCAGCATCCGGGCCAGCTCGGGGAGCCAGTCACGCAGCGGCACCGGCGTGTCGTCCACGATGTTGAGGGGGCCGGTGTGCGGCTTGTCGAGGGCGGCGACGACCGCGGTGGCCGCGTCATGGGCGTGGGTGAAGGAGAAGACCGAGCCTCCGCCGCCGACCAGCGGGACCTTGCCCGCCCGCACCTGCCGGACGAACGAGCCGTCGGCCGCGTAGCTCGACCCCGGCCCGTAGAGGTGGCCCAGGCGCAGCACGGTGCCGCCCGCGTCGGTGGTGCGCTCCTCCAGTTCACGGAGCGCGGCGAGCACGGGGGCGAACTGCCGCGGCGGGCGCCGCCACAGCGGGGCGTCCTCGGTGGCGGGCCCTTCCCCCTCGGGGTCGTACGCGTAGGCGAGCCCCTGCGCGACGACCTTGGTGGCTCCGGCGTCCCGCGCGGCCTCGTAGAGGTTCCGGGTGCCCTCGGTGCGCAGCCGGTTGGTGAGTGCGAAGTCCCGGGCGAGGCGGCGCGGGTTGACCTCGGCCGGGATGGCGGTGAGCAGGTGGACGACCGCGTCGGGGGCCGCCTCGCGCACCGCGCGGTGGAGGGCCGAGCGATCGAGCGCGTCGGCCACGACCGTGCCCTGGCGGGGCGTACGGGACAGGGCGGTCACCTCATGACCGACCGAGGTCAGCAGCGGCAGCAACGCCCGGCCGACGACTCCGGTGGCTCCGGCGACGAGTACCCGCATGATTCCTCCTGGTACCTGGCCCCGGGCGGCTTCCCGGGGCGTTGTGGCATCTGGACCGGCGGATGGGGTGCCATGGGACAGACCCAAGATATGACCTGCATCACACACTGTGTCGATGTCGGGCGTACGCGCTTGTCGGGGCCGTCGCACAGTCAGCAGGATGGCCACCATGCCTACCTGCACTGCTCCCGACGGGACCGCGCTCGCCTATCACGTCGTCGGGGAGGGCGAGCCGCTGCTCTGCGTGCCCGGTGGCCCGATGCGCGCCTCCGCGTATCTGGGAAATCTCGGCGGGCTGGCGAAGCGGCGTCGGCTGATCCTGCTCGACCTGCGCGGAACTGGCGACTCCGCCGTTCCCGCCGACCCGGCGAGCTACCGCTGCGATCGGCAGGTCGCCGATGTCGAAGCGCTGCGCGAGCACGTGGGCCTGGCCCGTGTCGACCTGCTCGCGCACTCGGCGGGCGGCGATCTCGCGCTGCTCTACGCGGCCCGGCACCCTCGGCGGGTCCGTACCCTCACGCTGGTCACCGCCCGCGCCCGCGCGCTAGGGGTCGACTTCACCGCGGAGCACCGCCTGGAGGCGGCGGCGCTGCGTCGGGCCGAACCGTGGTTCGAGGCCGCCCACGAGGCCTACGACCGGATCTGGACCGGTTCCGCCACGGACGCCGACTTCGACACCGCGGCCCCCTTCTTCTACGGCCGCTGGGACGCGGCCGCCCAGGTGCACTCCGCCTCCGAAGTGGAGCAGAGCAACGACGAGGCCGCGGAGCTCTACGCGTCCCCCGGTGCCTTCGACCCGGCCGCGGCCCGCGACGCCCTCGCCGCGTGGCAGGCCCGGGTCCTCGTCCTCGCGGGGGAGGTGGACAGCGGCCCGCTCCCTCGTGTCGCCGCGCGGATCGCGGAACTGTTCCCGACCGCCGAACTGGCCGTCCAGCCGGGCGCCGGGCACTTCCCCTGGCTCGACGACCCCGACCACTTCACGCGGACCGTCACGGCGTTCCTCGACCGGTCCGACCTGTCTTAGGCGGCCCGCGGCGTGCGGGAGATTTCTGTTATCCGCCTACGCTCTCGGCCGTCTCCCAGGCGTGAACGGCAACACCCGCAGGGCGGGAGCAACAGCAGGAGTGCTCGTGGCGGTCCTTGTCGCGGCAGCGGCGGCAGCGCCGGGCGCGAGGTCGGCACCCGCCGGGGCACGGGACGTGACGGCCGCGGTGCTCGACGACCGTGATGTGACGCTCGACGGGGACACCGTGGTGACGGTCCCGGCCGGAACCACCACCTACGCGGGGGTGTTCCGCGGCGAGGGCACGCTCACGGTGCGCGGCAGCGGCACGCTCGTCCTCACCAAGGACAGCGACTTCACCCTGCCCAAGTCACGGCAGCGGCAGGTGGTCAGGACACAGGGCGGCAACCACCCGTACAGCACCGTCGGCAACCCGGACCCGCCCGCCGTCACCGTCGAGCGCGGCGCGACCCTGCAGTACGGTTCGGGCGGCAACGCCGGTCTGATCGGCCACTTCCCGTACGACACACCGGGCTACCGGCACAACCAGCTCAACGTCAGGGTCGACGGCACGCTGCGGCTGTCCCTCAAGAGCACCTACCACCTGGGCACCATCAGCGGCTCCGGGCTGATCACCCAGCCGCGGTTCCTGTGGGGCATGTGGGACCTGGCGGGCACCCATCCGTTCTCCGGGGTGATCGACAACGGCACTCAGCTGCACGCCGGGAAGCCCGAGTACGCGGTGGCGCTGCCACACGCCCGGGCCGTACTCAACCAGGGCACCTGGACCGTCGACACCCCGCTGAACCAGACGGTCACGCTGCGCCAGAACTTCTACCAGCGGGAGTACGGCAGCGATATCAACGTCCAGTCCAGACCCGGCAGCAAGGTCGTGCTGACCGGGCAGTACAGCCACTCCGACCAGGGCGGCGACACCAACCCCTCACTCAGCGACCCCGCCATCAACTGGCGGAAGATCCCGCACGACCGGAACAAGCGCGGCACCAACATCAAGGGCGCCAACGTCCAGTGGGGCGACGGCACCACCAACAAGATCTTCATGCCGGGTACCGCCGACACGGTCTACATCAATCTCCTCGCTGCGCGCGAGCGCTCCCGGCTCACCTTCGACTACAACGGCCCCGTGACGCTGGGCGCGCCGATCGGCGGCGGCGTCTTCCATGACACCCTCTCCGCGCCCGGTGCCGGGGACATCGTCATCAAGGGCACGCCGGGCAATGACGTCACCTTCGCCGCCCGGCAGTACTACGACGGCTCGACCACCGTGCAGAAGGGGGCGGTGCTGCGGCTCGGCTCGGGCAAGCGGGGTGGCGACGGCTCGCTGATGACCGGCACCCCGCGCCGCCGGATCGTCAACGACGGCTCGCTGGTCGTCCGCAATACCACCACACCCGTCAAGCTGTCCCGGATCAGCGGCGGCGGCTCGCTCACCCAGTCGGGCGCCGCGAGGACCACGCTGACCGGTCCGGACGTGACCTACAGCGGGCCGACGACGGTCAGCAAGGGCACCCTCGCGCTCGCCGACGGCGGCACGCTCTCCCGTAGCAAGGCGATCCGCCTCACCTCTCCGAAGGCGCGTCTCGACGTACGCAAGGCGACGGGCGGGACGCTACGCCTCGCCACCTCGCTCACCGGCAAGGGCAGTGTGGTCGGCTCAGTGACGAGCGAGGGCAAGGTCGGGGGCGCGCTGACGGTCACCGGTAACTACACGCAGCGCGAGGGTGGTTCGCTCAACGTGCGTGGCGACGGCAAGCCGTTGAAGGTCGGTGGCAGGGTCCGGCTCTCCGGAAAACTGAACGTGACAGCCGCGACCGGCAACTCGGCCGCGTCCGGAGGCTCCGCCGCGTCCGGCGCCCCCGCAACGCCCGGCACGATCACCGTGCTTGACCACGCCGGGAAGTCAGCGGTCTCCGGCACCTTCACCGGCCTCCGGGAAGGCGCCGAACTCAAGGTCGCGGACACCAAGTACCAGATCAGCTACCGGGGTGGCGACGGCAACGACGTCGTACTGACCGAAGCGGGCGCGAGCCCGTCGCCTTCTCCGTCTCCGTCCGCTGGGCGCGCCGACGCGGCGGCCCCGGAGAGCACCGACACCACCGCCGCACAGGGCAAGAGCGGCGGCACGGGCAGTTGGTGGCCGCTGGCGCTGCCGCTGGTCCTGGCGGCGCTGCTGTTGCCCGTGGTGCTGCGCAGGCGGTTCCACGGGCGGGGGCGTCGGCGCGCCGCGGGCGGGGGCACGAGACGCCGGTGACGGGACGTCGGCGGAGGTCTTGTGCGCGCTCGGCCGCCTCTCCATACTCACGACAGCGCCTGTCAGGAGCACGTCACCTGATGGTGCCTCACGGGACCCCAATCCACCGGGGTCCACCACTCCCGAGGAGGAGATCAGTGAGGAACACGCGCAACACCCTCCGTACCGGCGTCAGACGACGCGTCGGGCTGCTCACCATCGCGGCCGGGCTGCTCGCGACCACCGCGATCGGCCTGCCGAGCGCGGGTGCGGCCACCCCGCAGACGTATAGCGCGAAACAGCTCGCCAAGGCCGACCAGGCCGTGCTCAAGGCGGACGTCGGCGGCACCGCCTGGTACGTCGACCAGGCGGCGGGGCAGGTCGTCGTGACGGCCGACAGCACGGTGTCCACCGCGGAGATCGCGAAGATCAAGAAGGCGGCGGGCGCCGAGGCGGCCGCGCTGCGGATCGAGCGCACCCCGGGCACGTTCACCCGGCTGCTCGGCCCGGGCGACGCCATCTACGGTGGCGGCTACCGCTGCTCCCTCGGATTCAACGTGGTCAAGGGCGGCACCTACTACTTCCTCACGGCCGGCCACTGCGGCAAGGTCGTCAAGACCTGGTACACCAACTCCGCGCAGAGCACGCTGATCGGCCCGACGGTCGGGTCCAGCTTCCCGAACAACGACTACGCCCTGGTCCGCTACGACAACGGCTCGCTCAGCCACCCCGGCGGCTTCACCGCCGCCGACGCCTACGTGGGCGAGTCGGTCAAGCGCAGCGGCTCCACCACCGGCACCAGGAGCGGCACCGTCACCGGGCTCAACGCCACGGTCCACTACAGCGGCGGCGGTACGGTCCGCGGCATGATCCAGACCAATGTGTGCGCCGAGCCGGGCGACTCCGGTGGCGCCCTGTACGACGGCACCAAGGCTCTCGGCCTCACGTCCGGCGGCAGCGGCAACTGCAGCGTCGGCGGCACGACGTTCTACCAGCCCGTGCCGGAGGCGCTCGCCAAGTACAAGGTCAGCATCTACTGATCCGCATCCGCCGCCGTCAGGTGTAGTAGTTCCGCTGCCAGCGGTGCTTGGCGAGGATGGCCAGCTGGTCCGGGGTGAGCGGGCGCCCGTCGCCCACCGCCGCGTTGCGTTCGACGTTGCGTACGCTGCGCATGCCCGCGATGACCGTGGAGAGGGCCGGGTGGCTGAGGACGAAGCGCAGCGCGGTCTCCGCGATCTCCTCCGGGGCGATCCCCAGGTCCCCTACGATCGCGTCGACATGGCGCTCGACGTCGGCGGGGCGATCGCCTCGGAAGTAGCGGTGGCGCCAGTCCCCTTCGGGGAAGGTCGTACCGGCCGTGATCTGCCCGGTCAGGCCGCCCTCGTCGAGGGCGACCCGGCCGATCACGCCGACGCCGTGCTCCTGGCAGGCGGGCAGCAGCGCGTCGGCGGGTTCCTGGTCGAAGATGTTGTAGATGACCTGCACGGTGTCGACGGCACCGCTGCGGACCAGCGCCAGGGCGTTGTCGGGCTGGTGGTCGTTGACCGAGATGCCGAAGAGGCGGATCTTTCCCTCCGCCTTGAGGGCCTCGACGGTCTCCCGCCACTCGCCCCGGTCGGTCCAGGTGTCGAACCACATGTGGAACTGCAGGACGTCCACGTGGTCCCGGCCGAGTTCCGCCAGGCTCGTCTCCAGGCTCTCCCGGATGTGCGCCGCGGAGAACGCCTCGTCGGGGTGGACCGCGTGGTCGTCGTAGCCGAGCTTGATCCGCGGCGGCACCTTGGTGGCGACCCGCACCTCCGCGCCGCCGCCCAGTTCGCGCAGGGCCCGTCCGACGATCCGCTCGCTCTGCCCGTACCCACGTGCGGTGTCGATGAAGTTCACGCCGAGCTCGATGGCCCGGTGCAGGGCCCGTACGGACTCGTCCTCCGTCGACCCCTTCCAGGAGTTCTGGCCGATACCCCAGGCTCCGTAGCCGATCTCGGACACCTCGGGTCCACCGCGGCCCAGTGTGCGCCCGCGCATCGCATGACCTCCTCGACGGCACCCGGGCCGCCCTGTTGTCCCGTACGTCGGTCAACCACCTTCCAGGTGGCCGGGCTTGACCGTAGAGAGCGGTTTCCCGGGCGTCAATCGAATAAGTGGCTGCGGCCCGCCGGGAGCGGACAACGCCGGTTCAGTCGATGATCGCGGTGGCTTCGACCTCCACGAGATGGTCGGGTACGTCCAGTGCCGCGACGCCCAGCAAGGTGGCCGGGGGTGCCGGGGTGACGCCCAGTTTCGTGGCCGCCCGGGTGATTCCTTCCATGAGCTGGGGCATCTTGTCCGGGGTCCAGTCGACGACGTAGACGGTCAGTTTCGCCACGTCGTCGTAGGAGGCACCGACCTCGGCCAGGGCGGTGCCGATGTTGAGGTAGCACTGCTCGACCTGAGCGGCGAGGTCGCCTTCGCCGACCGTGACCCCGTCGGCATCCCAGGCGACCTGCCCGGCGATGAAGATCATCTTCGACCCGGAGGCGATCGACACCTGCCGGTAGGCGTCGATTTCCGGTAGTCCGCTGGGGTTTACCAGGGTGATGGCCATGTTGCCCGCCTTTTCGGTCTCTTGTGGTTACTCAGGAACCGTAGGAGAGTGGCCGCTGACATGGAAGAACGCACTTTTTAGTGACTGGGGAACCTGATGGTGACCAAGCAGTTCAAGGGCTTGCCCACGGACGCGGACCTGACGCGCGCGGACTCGCTGGCGCGGGAGATCTTCTCGGACGTCGCCAACAAGTGGGCGCTTCTGATCATCGAGGTCCTCGGTGATCGCACCTTGCGCTTCAGCGAGTTGCGGAACGAGGTCGAGGGCATCAGCCACAAGATGCTCACCCAGAACCTGCGCATGATGGAGCGCAACGGCCTGGTCGAGCGGAATGTGCACCCCACCGTGCCGCCACGGGTCGAGTACACCCTCACCGAGCCGGGCCGGGGCCTACGGGCGACGGTCGACGGAATGTGCGGCTGGACCCAGCGGTACCTCGGTCAGATCGAGGCCTCCCGCCGCCGCTTCGACGCCTGAGCGTAGAGAACGCCGACGGTCGAATAGCTGGTCACCGCACCCGCACTCGCATCCGCATCCGCGGCCCGGTTCACATCGCTCGCTGGTGGCCCTCCCAGTACGGGTCGCGCAGTCGCCGCTTGTAGAGCTTGCCGTTGGGGTCGCGGGGCATCGCCTCCACGAAGTCGACGCTCTTGGGGCGTTTGTAGCCCGCCAGGCGCCGTTCGCAGTGGGCCAGGATCTCGGCCGCGAGGGCGTCCCCTGCCGTGTATCCGTCGGCGGGTTCGACGACCGCCTTGACCTCTTCGCCCCAGTCGCTGTGCGGGATGCCGAAGACCGCGGCGTCGGCGACCGCGGGGTGGCTGAGGAGTTCGGACTCGATCTCGGCCGGGTAGATGTTGACCCCGCCCGAGATGATCATGTCGATCTTGCGGTCGCGCAGGAAGAGGTAGCCGTCCTCGTCGATGATGCCCAGGTCGCCGACGGTGAAGAAGTCGCCGATGCGGTTCTTGTCGGTCTTGGCCTGGTCCTTGTGGTAGCGGAAGCCGCCGGTGGTCATCTTCATGTAGACGGTGCCGAGTTGGCCGGGCGGCAGCCGGTTGCCGTCGTCGTCGAAGACGGCGAGTTCGCTGATCGGCCAGGCCTTGCCGACGGTGCCGGGCTTCTTCAGCCAGTCCTCGGCGGTGGCGAAGGCTCCGCCGCCCTCGCTGGCCGCGTAGTACTCCTCGACGCACGTGCCCCACCAGTCGATCATGGCGCGTTTGACGTGGTCGGGGCAGGGCGCGGCGCCGTGGATGGCGTGCCGCATGGAGGACACGTCGTACGTGGCGCGGATGTCGTCGGGCAGGGCGAGCAGGCGGTGGAACTGGGTGGGAACCATGTGCGTGTGGGTGCACCGGTGGGTGTCGATGAGGCGGAGCATCTCCTGGGGTGTCCACTTGTCCATCAGCACCAGCCGGTGGCCGATGTGCAGCGACGCGCCCGCGAACTGGAGTACCGCGGTGTGGTAGAGCGGCGAGCACACCAGGTGGGCGTTGTCGTCGTACGGCCTGATGCCGAAGATGCCGAGGAAGCCGCCGAGGTAGGACTCTTCGGGGAGTTTGCCCGACAGGGGGCGGCGGATGCCGCGCGGGCGGCCCGTGGTGCCCGAGGTGTAGTTCATGACCCAGCCGAGTGTGCGGTCGGACGGGACCGACTCGGGCTGTCCGGCCAGGAGTTCGGCGTACGGGCGGAATCCGGCGACCGCGCCGACCGCGTACCGGTGGCTCGCGGGGAGCTTCGCCTCGTCGGCGGCCGCGGTGGCCGCGTCGGCGAGGCGCTCGTGGGCGATGAGCACCTTGGCGCCCGAGTCGGAGACGATCCAGGCGATCTCCGGGCCGATGAGGTGGTGGTTGACGGGGACGAGGTAGAACCCGGCCTGGGCGGCGGCGAGATAGGCGGTGAAGAACGCGACGCCGTTGGGCAGCACCACCGCGAAGGCGTCACCGCGCTCCAGGCCCGCGGCGCGCAGCCCGTGTACCAGCCGGTTGACGTCCGCGTGCAGCCTGCCCGCGGTCCACTCCTCGCCGTCGGGGGCGATCAGGACCGTACGCTCCGGGTCCGCCGTGGCCTGCGCCCAGAAGCCGTTGGGTGCGGTGGCCGCTGACGCGCCTGTTGCTCCTGTCGCTGTCGGCATAGGGCTCTCCTCAGGCTCGTCCGGCGATGCGGTTGACGCGGTCGATGGCGCGCTCGAAGCCGCGGGTGAGGTCGTCGAAGACCTGCCGCACGCTGCGTTCGGAGTTCATCCGGCCGACGATCTGGCCGACCGGAGTGCCGAGCAGCGGCTCGACCTCGTACTTCTGGATACGGGACACGGCTTCGGCGACCAGCAGGCCCTGGAGCGGCATGGGCAGCGGGCCCGGACCCTGCGGGTCGTCCCAGGCGTCGGTCCATTCGGTACGCAGCTGACGTGCGGGCTTGCCGGTCAGGGCGCGGGAGCGGACGGTGTCCCCGGAGCCTGCCGCGAGAAGCTTCTCGGTCAGCTTGCGGGAGTGGAGTTCGGCCTCGGTGGTGGTCAGCCACAGCGAGCCGAGCCAGACGCCCTGTGCGCCGAGTGCGAGCGCGGCGGCTATCTGCTCGCCGCTGCCGATGCCGCCCGCCGCGAGCACCGGTAGCGGGGCGACGGCCTCGACGGCTTCCGGGGTGAGCACCATGGAGGCGATCTCGCCGGTGTGGCCGCCCGCCTCGTAGCCCTGGGCGACCACGATGTCGATGCCCGCGTCGGCGTGCTTGCGGGCGTGCCGGGCGCTGCCGGCGAGCGCGGCGACCAGGATGTCCTGCTGGTGGGCGCGTTCGATGACGTCGGCGGGCGGTGAACCCAGCGCGTTGGCGAGCAGCTTGATCGGATAGTCGAAGGCGACATCGAGCTGGTTGCGGGCGACCTGCTCCATCCAGCCGGTGATGCGCCAGCCCGATGCCTCGCCTTCGGCGAGCTCGGGGACGCCGTGTTTGGCGAGGGTGTCCTGCACGAACTGGCGGTGTGCGGCGGGGATCATGGCTTCCACGTCCGCCTCGGTCAGTGTTTGATTCCCTGGGGCTTCCACCTTCTTGGCGGGCATCACGACGTCGAGTCCGTAGGGCTTGCCGTCGGTGTGGTCCTGCATCCAGTCGAGGTCGCGTTTGAGGTCGTCGGGTGCCGTGTAACGGACCGCGCCGAGCACCCCGAACCCACCGGCGCGCGTGATCGCGGCGGCCACGGTGGGGAACGGCGTGAAGCCGAAGATGGCGTGCTCGACTCCCAGTTGCTTGCTCAGCTCCGTCTGCATGAGCGCAGGATGCCGCAGCGCCGCCGCCGAGGGAAGAGATTTTCTGATGGAGTGTCAGATCGATGGGGCTGCTGCGCCGTTGTCGCCGCTCTCCAGGACCACCATCGCCGCGTTGTGCCCGGGGATGCCGCTCACTCCGCCGCCGCGTACCGCTCCCGCGCCGCACAGCAGGACGTTGGGGTGCGCGGTCTCCACGCCCCAACGGCCGCTGTCCTCGGTGGCGTAGGGGAAGGCCAGGTCACGGTGGAAGATGTTGCCGCCGGGCAGCCGCAGTTCGCGCTCCAGGTCGAGGGGGGACTTGGCCTCGATGCACGGCCTGCCGTCCGCGTCGGTGGCCAGACAGTCGGCGAGCGGCTCGGCGAGGTGTGCGTCCAGCTGCGCGAGGGTGGACTTGAGCAGTTCCTCGCGTACGGCGTCGTGGTGGTGGGTGAAGAGCCGGGCGGGGGTGTGCAGGCCGAAGAGGGTGAGCGTCTGGTAGCCGCGTTCCACGAGGTCGGGGCCGAGGATCGACGGGTCGGTGAGCGAGTGGCAGTAGATCTCCGATGGCGGAGCCGTGGGCAGTTCGCCCGCGGCCGCCTGGGCGTAGGCCGTCGCCAACTGCTCGTAGCCCTCGGCGACATGGAAGGTGCCGGCGAAGGCCTCGTGCGGGTCGACCGACGCGTCGCGCAGCCTCGGCAGCCGCGTGAGCAGCATGTTGACCTTGAGCTGGGCGCCCTCGGCGTGCGGCGGGGGCGTCTCGCCGAGCAGGGCGGCGAGTGCCTCGGGCGAGGCGTTGACCAGGACGTGCCGGGCGGCGGCGGTGGCCTCGCCCTCGTCCGTCCGATAGGTGACCTCGGCGCGGATGCCGTCGGTCTCGATACGGGTCGCCTCGCGGCCGGTGACGATCTCGGCGCCGGCGTCGCGGGCCGCGCGGGCCAGGGCGTCGGTGAGCGCGCCCATGCCGCCGACCGGAACGTCCCAGTCCCCCGTTCCGCCGCCGATGACGTGGTAGAGGAAGCAGCGGTTCTGCCGCAGCGAGGGGTCGTGCGCGTCGGCGAAGGTGCCGATCAGGGCATCGGTGAGGACGACGCCGCGCACCAGGTCGTCGGCGAAGTACGCCTCGACGGCGGCGCCGATCGGTTCCTCGAAGAGCATCCGCCAGGCGGCCTCGTCATCGACGCGGTGACGCAGTCGGACGCGGGTGGGGAGGGGTTCGGTGAGCGTCGGGAAGACACGCTCCGCGACCTTGGCGGTGTTGGCGTAGAAGCGCTGCCAGGACTGGAACTCCCGGTCCGAGCCGGTGAGTTGCCGGAAGGCCTCGCGGGTACGGGCCGCGCCGCCCGCGACCAGCAGCCCGGTGGCCCGCCCGTCGCGCTCGGTCGGCGTGTACGAGGACACGTCCCGCTTACGGACCGCGAAGGTCAGTCCGAGGTCCCGAACGATCTTCCGCGGCAGCAGGCTGACCAGGTACGAGTAGCGCGAGAGCCGCGCGTCGAGCCCGGCGAAGGCCTGGGTCGACACGGCCGCGCCGCCCGTGTGGTCCAGGCGCTCCAGGACCAGGACGCGGCGTCCGGCGCGGGCGAGGTAGGCGGCGGCGACGAGGCCGTTGTGTCCGGCGCCGACGATCACGGCGTCGTAGGGGCGTGGGACAGGCATGACTCTTCGTAGCATGCGAGGCGCTGGTGGCGACACCGGAACACTCCGGGCCGGGCGGAGGGCTGGCCGGTCGCCACGCGACATGCCTGCGCCCGCGCCCTGGCCCGTGCGGGCCGGGCCGACCGCTGGCCGGGCCGCCCGCCTGGGCCGCGGGGCGTGCGGGGCGGGCACAGCCTTGCCGGG
>NZ_JAZGRL010000002.1:280445-533099 GCF_046540415.1 Streptomyces sp. E11-3
TGAGTCCGGCCGCGTCCAGGGGCGAGCGGTGCGGGGGCGAGCCGCCGCTCGCCTTGTGGCCGGTGGTCATCCCGCGGGTCCAGGACGGCAGTCGGGGCTCGCGCGAGGCCGGCCGCTCGGAGCGCGCGCCCGCGAGGGGGGCCGCGCCCGCGTGGGGGTCCGCGCCCGCGTGGGGGTCCGCGCCCGCGAGAGAGCCAGGACCCGCGAGGGGGCGTGTCACCACGGTGGACGCCCGCACCACGGCGGGTGGACCGGCGCGGCCGTCGGCGACCCGGCGGGCCAGTTCCCGCGCGTCGGGCGGGCGGGCGTCCGGCTGCTTGGCGAGCAGGTCGAGGACGATCCGCTCGAAGTACCCGGGCAGCTCCGGGCGGTGGCCGCGCGGCGGCGCCGGCGGTGTGTCGCGGTGCCCGACGAGCACCGCCCAGGCGTCGTCGAGGTCGAACGGCGGGGCGCCGGTGGCGATTTCGTACAGGACGCAGCCCAGCGAGTACAGGTCGCTGCGGTGGTCGACCGGGGCGCCGCTGATCTGCTCGGGCGACATGTAGTGCGGGGTGCCCATGGCGATGCCGGTGCCGGTGAGCCGCGCGGTGAAGCCGATGTCGTGGCCGAGGCGGGCGATACCGAAGTCGCAGATCTTCACTGTGCCGTCGGTGAGCCGCATGATGTTGGCGGGCTTCAAATCCCGGTGCACGATGCCCTGTTCATGCGTGTACGCCAGGGCGTGTGACACCTGCTCGGTGATCTCCACGATGTCGGGTACGGCCAGCGGATGCGCCTTGTTGTCCTCCAGGAGCTGGCTGAGGTTGCGGCCCTCCAGGAGCTCCATCACCAGGTACAGCACACCGTCGTACTCGCCGAAGTCGTGGACCACGGTGACCCCGCGGTGCTGCAGCGCCGCCGCGACCCGCGCCTCGCGCCGGAACCGCTCGCGCAGCACCCGCGTGAACGACGGATCGTGCTGCGGCCCCAGCGGTTTCAGGCACTTGACGGCGACCCTGCGCCCCAGCGACTCGTCGCGAGCCCGCCACACCTCGCCCATGCCCCCGCGCCCGATCAGCTCAAGCAGCCGGTACCGGCCTTGGATCAGCCTGGTGTCCGCCATCGCGTGCAGTCGCCCCCGTCGCCTCGCTGCGCCCTCCCCGGCTAGGTCCTGTCGTCAGACTCCCGCCGTTCATCCCCTGGGCAGGCGGAATTCTGACGACACGACCTAGTCCAGTATGGCCGTCTGACCGCGCAGTGTGTACGGTGCCGGACGGCTGGCCGGGCCGAGGCGTTCCATGGCCCGCAGGATGTGCTTGGGCGGCAGTTGCCAGCGGACCCTGGCGGGTATGCAGCGCAGCAGGTTGCCGGCGGTCCGCAGCCGCAGGTCCACGGTCTCGGGCGGCGGGGCGGGTCTGCCGTACAGCGCGTGCGCCCAGGGCGGCAGCGCGCCGTAGGCGAGGTTCGCCACCCGCCGCCACAGCAGCTCCCGTGCCGGGGTGAGCAGCGGGTGGGTCGGCGGACGGCGCAGGAAGGCGTCCACGTCGCGGGCCTCGGCCCCGGCGGCGAGTTCGGGACGTATCCGCGCGAAGTACGCGGCGAGCTCCGCCCGGTCGGCCGGTACGCCTTGCGGATCGAGGCCGACGAGGCGGGCGCTCTCGCGCTGCTCGTCGATGTACCGGTCGGCGTGGGCGTCGCTGATCGGCAGGCCCGAGCGGCGGGCGACCTCCAGATACGAGTCGATCTCGGCGCAGTGCACCCAGAGCAGCAGCGCGGGTTCGTCGACGCCGTAGCGTTCGCCGGTGTCCGGGTCGGTGGCCTTGAGGTGGCGGTGAATCCCGCGCACCCGGGCGCCGGCCCGCTCGGCCGCCTCGGTGGTCCCGTAGCTGATGGTGCCGACGAAGTTGGCGGTACGCAGCAGGCGGCCCCAGGCGTCCTGGCGGAAGTCCGAGTTCTGGATGACTCCGCGGACGGCGCGCGGATGCAGCGCCTGGAGGTACAGCGCCCGCATGCCCGCGATCCACATGGCGGGGTCGCTGTGCGTCTGCCAGGTGACGGATGCGGGGCCGAAGAGCCCTGGGTCCGCTGTGCTCACGCTCGTACCTCCCGATCCACCCGGTCCACCCGGTCCACCCGGTCCACCCGGTCTCCCCGGTCCACCCGATCCTCCCCCTGCCGGTTTCAGGCTAAGCGGGGAGACGGGTCGGCCGCCCTGGGCCAAAGCACCACATAGCACCCGAGGACCCAGTCGTTATATCCGGAGTCTTGACAGTGACGTAACGCACCCGCATTCTCATCGACACCTGCTAATTCGATTTAGCCGATGCCGATGCCGATGGAGGAGTGGGACAGCGATGACCGCACGCCGCGTGACCATGGCCGACGTCGCCCGCAGCGCGGGTGTCTCGCCGACGACCGCGTCGTTCGTGCTGTCCGGCAGGACCGATATGCGCATCTCGGACGCCTCCCGCGAGAAGGTCCTCGAGGCCGCGCGCGTGCTGGGCTACCGCCCGAACGTCACCGCCCGCAGCCTGCGCACGAAGTCCACCCAGACCATCGGCCTGGTCTCGGACACCATCACCACCACCCCGTTCGCCGGTGAGGTGATCCGCGGCGCGCTGGAGGCCGCCCGCGCCCGCGACCACCAGCTGTTCATCACCGAGACCGGAGGGAACCACGAGGCGGAACCCGGCCTGGTCAACGGGCTGCTCGACCGGCAGGTCGACGCGCTGATCTACGCGGCGATGTACACCCACTACGTCACCCCGCCCAAGGAGCTGCACGGCCGCCGGGTCGTGCTGCTGAACTGCCTGGCCCCCGGCTTCGACGCCCCGTCCGTCATCCCGGACGAGATCGAGGCCGGTCGCGACGCCGGACGCGCCCTGCTCAGAGCCGGACACACCTCCGGCATCTGGGCCATCGGCGGCCACCAGGCGATCCCCGCCACCCCCGAGGGCGTCTTCGCGGGCAACGAGCGCATGCGCGGACTGCGCGAGGTGCTGGACGCGGCGGGGGTGACGCTCGACGGGGTGGTCGAGTCCGACTGGAGCACCGAGGACGGCTACCGCGAGGTGCGCGCCCTGCTCGCCGCGGGGCACCGGCCGCGCGCACTGGTCTGCTCCACCGACCGGATCTCCTTCGGCGCCTACCAGGCGCTCGCCGAAGCGGGTCTCACCATCCCCGACGAGGTGTCCGTCATCTCGTACGACGACCAGGACATCGCCTCCTGGCTGCGGCCCGCGCTGTCCACGCTGGCCCTGCCGCACTACGAACTCGGCCGCACCGCCGTGGAGTTGATCCTCGGCGAGGCGCCGCTGGGCGCCGGTATCCACCGGCTGCCGATGCCCCTGCGTGAACGGGCGTCCGTCGCCCCGCCACGCCCGTAGCCGCTCCACCGCAACCGCACGAACGCCGGTGGGGCCGGGCTGCCACCCGACCCCACCGAAGGCTCATCCCCCAGCACGCGACTGACCACGAGGACGGACGAACCATGCGCACACCCATCGTAGCCGCGGCCTGCGCCGCGTTGGCCCTGGCGATGACCGCCACCGGCTGCTCGGGCTCGACCGGCGCCGCCGCGGACGGCGCCACCTGCGACGGAAAGATCGACGGCAAGTCCACGATCACCAGCTTCTACCACGGCGGTGGCGACGAGAAGAAGACGTTCCTGTCCCTGGTCAAGCAGTTCAACGCCGGTCAGGACCAGGTCACCGTCAAGGTCCAGAGCGTCCCCGAAGGCACCTACAACGACTCGGTCCAGGCCGCCGCGGCCTCCGGCAAGCTCCCCGAGGTCCTCGACTTCGACGGCCCGAACCTCTACAACTACGCCTGGAACGGCAACCTCATCCCGCTGGAGGAGTGCCTGTCCGTGAAGACGCAGGACGACCTGCTGCCGTCCATCGTCGAACAGGGCACGTACGACGAGAAGCTGTACGGCGTCGGCGCCTTCGACTCCGGCCTGGTGCTGTACGCGTACAAGTCGGCCCTCAAGGAGGTCGGCGCCCGCGTCCCGACCGGCATCGACGACGCGTGGAGCGCCGAGGAGTTCACCGACATCCTCGGCAAGCTCAAGAAGAAGGGCTACGACCGGCCGCTGGACCTGCACATGTGGTATGGCCGCCAGGGCGAGTGGTTCTCCTACGGCTTCGCCCCGATCATCCAGTCCGGCGGCGGCGACCTCATCGACCGCGACAAGTACCAGAGCGCCAAGGGCGTCCTGGACAGCGACAAGTCCGTCAAGGCGATGACCACCTTCCAGTCCTGGTTCACCGACAAGTACGTGGACACCGAGGCCCAGGACGACACCCCGTTCCTGAAGAAGAAGAGCCCCATCGCCTGGAACGGCATGTGGGCGTACAAGAACGGCTACAAGAAGGCCGCCGGGGACGACCTCGCCGTCCTCCCGCTGCCCGACTTCGGCACCGGCAGCAAGAACGGCATGGGCTCCTGGCAGTTCGGCATCACGCGCACGGCGAAGGACCCGGACGCCGCGGCCGCGTTCCTCGAGTTCCTGCTGAAGAAGCAGAACCTGATGACGACGTACGAGACCGTGGGCGCGCCGCCCGCCACCAAGACGGCGCTCGCGGAAACCGAGATCTATGCCGCCGACGGCCCGATGAACCTCATCACCGACGGACTCAACCAGGCTCCGAACGTCGCCGTGCCGCGCCCGCAGACTCCGGCCTACCCGGCCATCACCCAGGCGTTCGCCCAGGCCGTGGACGACATCAGCCAGGGCAAGGACGTCAAGAAGGCCCTCCAGGCGGCGGTCGGCAAGATCGACCAGGACATCCAGGACAACGCCGGCTACGCCGCGCAGGAGTAACCCGCACACCTGCGGCCCCGCCGTCCTGTCCCAGCCCGGTGCGGCGGCGATGCGCGTACCGCCCGCCGCCGCACCGCCCCCTCCTCGTCCGTACCGCCTCGTCGACCCACCCGAGGACCCGTCATGCCCACAACCCGCCTCACACGCGCCGCCAAGGACCGCGTGTCAGGACACGGCGCCGACCGGCCGCCGCCCACCACCGTCCCCACCTCAGCCCTGCCCAAGAGCGGCCCGCTCAAGAAGCGGCGGCGTACGCGCGAGGGCCTGGCCGCCGTACTGTTCTCGGCGCCCGCCATCGCCCTGCTGCTGCTCTTCCTGGTCGCCCCGTTCGTCTCCGCCGTGGTGCTCTCCTTCACCAACCAGCGGCTCTCCTCGCCGCTCCCGGTCGCGTTCGTCGGGTTCGAGAACTACCAACGCATCTTCACCGACCCGCAGTTCTGGCGGTCCTTCGGCAACAACTCGCTGTTCGCGGCGCTCGTCGTCCCGCTCCAGACCTCGGCCGCGCTGGGCCTGGCGATTCTCGTCAACCGGCAGCTGCCCGGGCGGGTGTTCTTCCGTACGGTCTACTTCCTGCCGACCGTGACCGTGATGGCCGTGGCCGCGGTGGTCTGGAAGCTGCTGCTGCTTCCCGAGGGCGGTCTGGTCAACGGGGTTCTGGGCACCCTCACCTTCGGGCAGCTGCAGCCGGGCTGGCTGTCCAGCACCAGCTGGGCGATGCCCGCGATCGTGCTCACATCCGTCTGGCAGGGCGTCGGCTTCCAGATGGTGATCTTCCTGGCCGGGCTGCAGGCCATTCCGCAGTCGCTGTACGAGGCGGCCCGGGTGGACGGCGCAGGCGCCTGGCAGCAGTTCCGGCATGTCACCCTGCCGGGTCTGCGCAACACCCTGATCTTCGTGCTGAACGTGACCGCGATCTTCGCGTTCCGCCTCTTCGACCAGGTCTATCTGATGCCGCAGTTCCCGGGCGGCCCGCTGGACTCGACCCGCACGATGATGCTCCAGCTGCTGCAGACCGGCTACACGCGGCGGATGATCGGCCAGGCCTCGGCGATCGCCGTCTTCTTCTTCCTCTTCGTCCTCGCCGTGACGCTGATCCAGCGCCGGCTCGGCCGCGAGGAGCGTGCCGTCCGATGAACACCCGTACCGCTACGCGCCCTTCGGCCCCCGTACGACGTCACACCCGACGCCGTACGCACAACCTGCCGCTGCATTACGCGGTGTGCACCCTGGTCGCGGTGGTGATGCTGGTCCCGCTGGTCTTCATGTTCGCGGGCGCGCTCAAGCCCAACGAGGACGTACTCGGCGACGGTGCCGGGTGGCGGGCGCTGGTCCCGGCCGAGGTGAGCCTCGACAACTTCGTCAGCGCCTGGGAGCGGTCCGCCTTCGGGCAGCTGCTCTTCAACTCGCTGCTGATCTGCTCACTGACCGTCGTCGGCGGCCTGATCGTCAACTCGATGTTCGGCTACGCGCTGGCCCGACTGCGCTGGACGAGCCGCAACGCGGTCCTCGCGATCGTCGTCGCCCTCATCATCATCCCGTTCGAGTCGCTGGCGATCCCGCTGCTGCTGATGGTCACCGAACTGGGCTGGCTCGACACCTACCAGGCGCAGATCATCCCCTTCGTCGCCAACCCCTTCTTCGTCTACCTCTTCTACTCCTTCTTCCTCGCCCTGCCACGGGAGTTGGAGGAGGCGGCGCGGGTCGACGGGGCGGGCCCCTGGCGGACCTACCGCAGCGTGATCGTGCCGGTCTCCAAGCCCGCGTTCGCCTCGGTCGCCATCCTCAGCTTCCTGATGACCTGGGGGCAGCTCCTGTGGCCGGTGATGGTCACCCGCAGCGAGTCGGTGCGCCCGCTGCCCGTCGGCATGGCTGTCTTCCAGACGCTGCCGCCGCTGCAGTGGGGGGACATCATGGCCTTCGCCGCGATGATGACCGTCCCGATGCTCGTCGTGTTCCTCATCTTCCAGCGGGCCTTCGTCCAGGGCGTGGCCGCACAGGCGGTCAAGGAGTGACCCAGCACATGCACCTCACGGTCCAGGAAACCAACCGGGACACCAGCCGAGACGCCGACCGGGACGCCGACCGGGACCCGCACCTGCCCACCGTGCATACGCGGCCCCCGGCCAACTGGATCAACGACCCCAACGGCCTGGTCCACCACGACGGTTGGTACCACCTCTTCTTCCAGTACAACCCCGACGCACCGGTCCACCGCCAGGTGCACTGGGGCCACTACCGCAGCCGCGATCTGCTGCGCTGGGAGGCGCTGCCCATCGCGCTGGCGCCCACCCCCGGCGGGGAGGACGCCGACGGCGTCTTCTCCGGCAACGCCGTCTCGCACGACGGCCGGATCACCGCGTTCTTCTCCGCGCACCGCGACGACCGCTCCTTCCAGCCGGTCGCGGCCGCCGACTCAGGGCCCGACGGCACCGTCTTCACCAAGCGGCCCGCCCTGCTGGTGCCCGAGCCGCCCCAGGGCGTCACCACCTTCCGCGACCCGTACGTCTGGCGCGACGGCCAGCGGTGGCGGATGCTCGTCGGCGCCGGGCTGCGCGACGGGCGGGGCGCGGCGCTGCTGTACGAGTCCGACGACCTGGAGTCCTGGACGTACCGCGGGCCGCTGCACACCCGCGCCGACCGGGGCGGCCGGGGCGATCAGGTCGAGGGCGGGGCGGGCGTGCGCACCGGCGAGGCGTGGGAGTGCCCGCAGCTGGCCGTGTACGAGGACGGGCGCGCCCTGCTGCTGNCTGGACGTACCGCGGGCCGCTGCACACCCGCGCCGACCGGGGCGGCCGGGGCGATCAGGTCGAGGGCGGGGCGGGCGTGCGCACCGGCGAGGCGTGGGAGTGCCCGCAGCTGGCCGTGTACGAGGACGGGCGCGCCCTGCTGCTGACCAGCGCCTGGTACCAGCGCACCGGGCCAGGACAGGTCGTCGCCTGGGCCGGTACGGCCGACGGGGACCGCTACCACTTCGGCGCCCCTTTCCGGTTCGACCACGGGCCGGACTTCTACGCCCCCGCGCTGCTGCGGGCTCCTGACGAGCGCTGGCTGCTGTGGGGCTGGTCGTGGGAGGCGCGGGAGCGGCCCGGCGACTGGGCGGGGGTGCTCACGCTGCCCCGCGAGGTGACGCTCACCCCGGACGGCCGGGCCCATCAGGCCCCGGCTCGGGAGCTGGTGGGCCTGCGTACCGGTCGGCCGCTGACCGTCGTACGGGACGCGCTGCCCGGCGAGTCGGTCGAACTCGGCACCTGCGCGGGCGCGACGGACATCACCGTCCGGATCGACTTCGGTGCGGAGGCCGCCTGGGGCCTGCGGGTCGTCACCGGGGACGATCCCGCCGAGTATCTGGACCTGGCGGTGGTGGACGGTGCGCTGCTCGTCGACCGCGGGCACGCGTCCGGCGACCCGCGCGCCCATGTCGGCACGTGCCGCATGCCGTTGCCTCAGGCCGCGCCCGGTCACAGCGTCGAGCTGCGGCTGATCCTGGACCACTCGATCGCCGAGGTCTTCAGCGACCTGGGCGAGGCCCTGACGTTGCGTCACTATCCGTCCGGTACCGGGCCGTGGCGCCTTCTCTCGCGTGGGCTCGCCGCTCATCCCGTACAGCTGGACCTCGTGGCGCACACCCTCAGCGCCCCGGCGGGTGACGAGCGATGAGTGGGTCCTCGCGGGTCACGGTCGTGGGCGAAGTGCTCGTCGATCTCCTGTGGCGGTACGGCGCGCGGCAGGTGGAGCCCGTGCCCGGGGGCAGCCCGGCCAACGTCGCGGTGGGGCTGCACCGGCTGGGCCGCCAGGCGACGCTGGTCACTGCGTGGGGCGACGACGCACCGGGCGCCATGGTCCAGGCCCATCTTGAGGGGCAGGGGCTCGACGTGCGCCGGACCGCATCGGCCTCGGGTCGGACCACGATCGCCCTGGCCCATCTGGACGCCGAGGGCTCGGCATCGTACGACTTCCTGGCCGCCTGGGACCCGACGGATCTGGTCGTACCGGATGACACCGCCGTGCTGCACACCGGGTCGCTCGCCGTGGTCGTCGAGCCGGGCGCGTCCCAAGTGCTGCGGCTCTGTCGCGCGTTGCACGGCGCGCCCGGCCGGGCCGTCGTCGCCGATCTCAACGTCCGGCCCCAGGTCCAGCCGGACCGGGACGCCTATCGTGCGGCGTGTCTGCGGCTGGCCGGGGTCACGGATGTCGTGAAGGCCAGCGACGAGGACCTCGGCTGGCTCTTTCCAGACCTCGAACCCGTCGCGGCGGCCCGGCTGTTGCTCGCCGCTGGGCCTCGCCTGGTGGTGGTGACGCTCGGCGGCGACGGCGCGCTCGCGGTCACCGCCGACACGGAGGTACGGGTCGGGGCCCCGGAGGTCGCGGTGGCGGACACGGTGGGCGCGGGCGACGCCTTCCAGGCGGCGCTCCTGGATGCGCTGGCCGCGCATGCGGCGGGAAGCGCCGATGTGCCGTTCCCGCTGCCGCTCTCCCCCGAAGGTCTCGTAGCGGTCCTGACACGGTGCGCGGCGGCCGCGGCGCTCAACTGCACCCGCGTCGGCGCCGATCCGCCGAGCGGGGCCGAGCTGGACGCCGTGTGCCGGATCGGGGCCGCGCCGCCGCCCAGCGGGCCGGGCGCGGGCTGACTTCACGCGTGGGGTCACAGCACGGGGTCACAGCGCGGGGTCACAGCGCGGGGTCGTCGAACTGGCTGAGCAGAGCGTCGGCGAGTGCGTCGCCCTCGAGGGCCTCGCCCCCGCCGTTGTGGAGGAGCTGTTCGGTCCAGATGAGCTTCCCGCCGGGCACATGGCGTGTCCCCCAGCGATGCGCGAACTGGGCCACCAGGAACAGTCCGCGGCCGCCTTCGTCCGTGATCGCCGCCCGTTGGATATGCGGCGCGGTACTGCTGCCGTCCGACACTTCGCAGGTCAGGGTGCGATCGTGCAACAGTCGCACCCTGATCGGCGGCGCCCCGTACCGGATGGCGTTGGTGATCAGCTCGCTGAGGATCAGTTCGGTGGCGAACGCGATCTCCTCCAGCCCCCAGGCCGCCAACTGCGCTCCGCACTGCGCCCGCACCGTCGCCACGGCCGCCGGGTCCGGCGGTACGTCCCACGTCGCCACCTGCGACGGCGGCAGCAACCGGGTGCGTGTCACCAGCAGAGCGATGTCGTCGGTGGGGTGCGCGCTCAGCGTCGCGTCCAGCGCCGCCTGGCACGTCTCCTCGGCCGTAC
The DNA here is from genome assembly GCF_046540415.1 of Streptomyces sp. E11-3. NCBI lineage: Bacteria > Bacillati > Actinomycetota > Actinomycetes > Kitasatosporales > Streptomycetaceae > Streptomyces > Streptomyces sp. E11-3. Next base: position 290,466 of record NZ_JAZGRL010000002.1, read on the forward strand.
GCCCGGCCCCGCCCTCCAGCGCTCCGCGCAGCAGGTCCAGACCGACGTCGATGTCACGGTTCCTGCCCTCCACCAATCCATCCGTGTAGAGCGCCAGTTGTGAGCCCTCGGGCAGGTGCAGCTCGGCGGTCTCGAAGGGGTGGCCGCCCAGGCCGAGTGGCGGGGAGACCGGCACGTCAGGGAACGCGACGGTGCCGTCCGGGTGCATCACCGCCGGGCCCAGGTGGCCCGCGCGGGCCATCGTGCAGACCCCCGTCACCTGGTCGTAGATCGCGTACAGACAGGTCGCCCCCGTCACTCCCGCGCTCTCCTGGCCCGCCGTGTCCTCGCCGACGTTCTCCTCGGCATCGATGCGGCTGACCAGTTCGTCCAGGTGCCCGAGCAGCTCGTCCACCGGCAGATCCAGTGCGGAGAAGTTGTGCACCGCGGTGCGCAGCCGCCCCATCGTCGCCGCGGCGTGCAGTCCGTGGCCCACCACGTCCCCCACCACCAGCGCCACCCGTGCGCCGGGCAGGGGGATGACGTCGAACCAGTCCCCGCCGACGCCCGCCTCGGCCGGCAGATACCGCCAGGCCACCTCCAGCGCGCTCTGCTCCGGCAGCCCCCGTGGCAGCAGGCTGCGCTGCAGGGTGACCGCCGTCGCACGCTCGCGCGTGAACCGCCGCGCGTTGTCGACGCAGACCGCCGCCCGCGCCGCCAGTTCCTCCGCGAAGACGAGGTCGTCCTCCTCGAACGCCGGCGAATCCCCCGCCCGCCAGAACGTCGCCAGCCCCAGCACGACACCCCGCGCCTGCAAGGGCACCGTCACCAGCGAATGCAGCCCGTGCTCCAGTGCCCCGCGGGCGCGTTCCGGGTCCTGCTCCCGCCACCCGCTCGCCTCCCGCAGATCCGCCTCCAGCACGGCCCGCCCCAGCTCCAGCGCCCGTGTCTGCGGTGTCGTGGGCACAAACGTGATCAGCTCTCCCACCGGGTAGAGCGGCAGCATCGCCGGATCGCCGCTGATCGCCGTGCGCCGCATCTGCCGCCATGTCTCCCGCGGCTCCTGCCCACGCGCCACGGCGTCCAGCAGATCCACCACGACGATGTCGGCGAACCGGGGCACCGCCACGTCCGACAGCTCCTGTGCCGTCCGCACCACATCCAGCGTCGTACCGATCCGTACGCCCGACTCGTACAGCAGCTCCAGCCGCTCCCGCGCCACCTCCGCCCGCCCCGACACCGCTGCCAGCTCCGTGGTGTCCCGCAGCGTCACCACGGAGCCGGACGGCCCGCCGTACGGGGCCGTGGGGCGTTTGTTCACCGCCAGCAACCGGTCGCCGGCCAGGTGCACCTCATCGGTGACCGGCTCGTCCGACGCCAGCAGCCGGGCCATGGCCGCGCCAAGCCCCAGCTCCGCCACCCGTCGCCGCTCCGTGTCCGCGTCCGCGGGCAGGTCGAGGAGCCGCCGCGCCTCGTCGTTCGCCAGGAGGAGCCGCGCTTCGGCGTCGATGATCAGCACGCCTTCACGTACGGCGTGCAGCACCGCGTCGTGGTGCTCGTACATACGTGCCATCTCCACCGGGCCCAGGCCGTGCGTCTGCCGGCGCAAGCGCCTGGCGACCAGTGCCGTCCCGGCCGTGGACAGGGCGAGCGCGGCCGCGCCGGTGCCCAGGATGATCGGCAGCTGCCGTTCGACCAGACCGGTGGCGTTCTGGACCGTGACCCCGGCGGACACCAGCCCGACGACCGAGCCGTCGGCGTCGAACACCGGGACCACCGCCTGGACGACCTGCGCCCGCACCCCGGGCCTGACGGGCCCCTCGGCGCTCTCGATGACGGTGCGGCCCGCCAGCGCCGGTTCGATGGTGCCGATGAACTTCTTCCCGATGAAGCGCGGATCGGGCTGCGTGTAGCGGATGCCGTTCGTGTCCATGACGATGATGAAGTCGACACCCGCCCTCTTCCGGGCGGCTTCGGTGCGCGGCTGCAGCACCGCCGTCGGGTCCGGGCTGTCCAGCACCTCGACCAGGCCCGGGGCGTGCGCGAACACCTCGGCGGCGGCCACCGACCGGTTCCGGGCCTCCCGCTCGCTGTCGTTCCTCGCCTGGAGCACCAGGCCCGCCACCGCGGCCGCAACCAGCAGCATCACGATCACGACCTGCAGTACGAACACCTGTCTGGCGGCGCTGCGCAGGTTCAGCCGGGCGCGCAGTCCTGAAGCGGAGCCCGCGGCCGTTTTCCGCTGTCCCATGCCGACTCCTGGGTGACGTGATCGCGCAGCGCGGTCGCTCTCCGCTCACCGCGCTCCCTCACCCACTCTCCGCCCACAGGCGAAGCGCGGCAAAACAACGGGTACCACTCTGTGCTCAGCGGCGCACCCGCGGCATGCCCAGGCCGATCCAGGAGATGATCTCGCGCTGGATCTCGTTGTTGCCGCCGCCGAAGGTGAAGATGACCGCAGAGCGGTAGCCGCGTTCCAGTTCGCCGTGCAGGACCGCGCCCGCGGAGGCCTCTTTCAGCGGGCCCGCCGCGCCGACGACCTCCATCAGCCAGGCGTAGGCGTCGCGGCGGGCCTCGGATCCGTAGACCTTGACGGCGGAGGCGTCCTGCGGGGTGAGGGTGCCCTCCTGGACGGCGTTCACCATCTGCCAGTTGAGGAGCTTCATCGCGTCCAGTTTGGTGTGCGTCCTGGCCAGGCGCCTGCGCACCCAGCCGAGGTCGATGACGCGGCGGCCGTCGGTGAGTTTGGTGTCGGCGGCCCAGCGCTGGACGTCGTGCAGGGCGCGGATGGCCATGGTGCCGTGTGCGGCGAGGGTGACGCGTTCGTGGTTGAGCTGGTTGGTGATCAGCCGCCAGCCCTTGTTCTCCTCGCCGACGCGGCGGGTGACGGGGACCTGGATGTTCTCGTAGTAGCTGGCCGTGGTGTCGTGCGAGGCGAGGGTGTTGATGAGGGTGCAGGAGTAGCCGGGGTCGCTGGTCGGCACCAGGAGCATGGTGATGCCCTTGTGCGGCGGGGCGTCGGGGTCGGTGCGGACGGCGAGCCAGACCCAGTCGGCGGTGTCGCCGTTGGTGGTCCAGATCTTCTGCCCGTTCACCACGTACGTGTCGCCTTCGCGCACCGCCCGCGTCTTGAGCCCGGCGAGGTCGGTGCCCGCGTCCGGCTCGCTGTAGCCGATCGCGAAGTCGATCTCGCCGGAGAGGATCTTCGGCAGGAAGTACTCCTTCTGCTCCTCGGTGCCGAACCGCATCAGGGTCGGGCCTACGGTGTTCAGCGCCATCAGCGGCAGCGGCACCACGGCCTGGGCGGCCTCGTCGAAGAAGATGAACTGCTCCATCGGGGTCAGGCCGCGGCCCCCGTATTCCTTGGGCCAGCCGACACCGAGCCAGCCGTCGGCACCCAGACGGCGGATCGTCTCGCGGTAGAAGCGCTTCTGCGCCGCGGGCTCGGCGTACCGGGCGTGGGAGTCGTCCGGCACCAGCTCGGCGAAGTACGCACGCAACTCGGCGCGCAACCGCTGCTGCTCGGGCGTGTATGCGAGGTGCACGGCCCCTCCTGGCTCTCGCTGACCGTTGGGCGACGGCGCACACAGTAGAACTTGTTTCAGTAATGGGGAAGGGCGGCGAGCGGCAAGAGGTGCCCCGGTCGCGCGGTGCGGAGACGATGGTGGAGTGATCGACGTCGGCCAGCTGCTCGTCGCCTTCGGGACGCTCGGGGTGTTCGCTGTGCTGTTCCTGGAGGCGGCTGTACTGATCGGAGTCGTCCTGCCGGGCGGGACCACGCTGTTCACGGCCGGGATGCTGGCTGCCGCGGGTGAGGGCGGGCTCTCGCTGCCGTGGGTGCTACTGGCCGGTACGGCGGGCACCGTGCTGGGTGTGGAGGCCGGTTACTGGACCGGACTGCGCGCCGGGCCCCCGCTGCTGGCCCGGCTGCGCGGGGAACGGCTGCGCGCCGGGGTCGCGCGGGTCGAGGAGCTGCTCGCGCTGCACGGCCCGGTCGCGGCGGTGCTGGTGGCCCGCTGTGTCCCGGTCGCGCGAACCCTGTCAGGGCCGGTCGCGGGTGCGCTGGGTATACCAGTGCGCACGTTCACGCTCTGGCAGTCGGTGGCCGGGGTGGTGTGGGCGTCGGCCACCACCTTGTGCGGGTACTTCCTGGGGTCGGTGCTGCCCGGCCTGCAGGCCTATCTCCTGGTGTTCGGGGTGATGCTGCTCGTGGTGCTGATCGTCTCCGGGGTGCGGCGGCACGTGCGGGTCCGGCGCCGCTGAGAGACGCACAGGCAGGCCCTCAGGCCTTGGCCAGGACGCGCAGGGCGTCCTCCTCCGGCGAGCCCGGCGGCGCGGTGTAGACGAGCAGGCTCAGGTCCGGGTCCTGGGGGAAGTGGGTGATCTCGTACGAGAGGGTCAGCGGGCCCGCGTCGGGGTGGTCGATGCGCTTGAAGCCGTACGCCTTGGTGCGTACCGCGTGCTGGTTCCAGTACCTGCGGAACTCCTCGCTCCGTTCGGTCAGGTCCTCGACCAGCCGCCACAGCTCCGGGTCGTCGGGGAACCGGCCGGCAGCGATCCGCAGCTGCCCGACCGCCTCGCGGGCGACCATGTCACGGTCGGGGTAGCGGCGGCCGATCTCGTCGTTCAGCAGATGGAGGCGGCAGAGGTTGCGCTCGGCCGGTGGCAGTTCCCCGAAGTCGGTGATCAGCGCGCAGGCGGGGCGGTTCCAGGCGAGTACGTCCATCCGGCGCCCCATGGCGAGGGCCGGGGCAGAGATCCAGTCGAGGAGTTGCTGGACTCCGGTGCGCTCGGTGCCGACCGGTGACGGATGCCGCGGGTCGTCGCCCGGCTGTGGTGGCCTGGCCAGCCGGTAGAGGTGGGCGCGCTCGTCGCCGTCCAGGCGCAGCGCGACGGCCACCGCGTCCAGGACGGCGTCCGACGCGCTGCGGTTGCGCCCCTGTTCGAGCCGTACGTAGTAGTCGACGCTGACCCCGGCCAGATGGGCGAGCTCCTCACGGCGCAGCCCTGGCACCCTCCGCGGTCCCGCGCCGGACGCGAACCCGACGTCCTCGGGCCTGATCCGGGCCCGCCGCGACCGCAGGAATTCGCCCAACTCCTTCTGTGGCTGCATGGGTTCATTAAATCGGTCCCCAGGTTTCGGCGTCCCCGGGTACGGCCGTACCCAGGCACGGCAGGGCATCGGGAGCGGGCGGACCGCGGGCCGAGCATGGGCCGTACGAGCCGACCGTCGACCGTGCGAGCCGACCACGGGTCGTTCGGGCCAACCACGGTCATACCGGCCAACCACGGGCCGTACGGGCCGATCCCCCAGCCGAGGAGATGCACAGATGCGCGCCAGGACACGACTGACCTCACTGGCCGGGGCGGTGGCGGCCTTGCTGATGGTGGCCGCACCGGCGGACGCCGGGCAGACCACGCCGCCGCCCGACCCGGCGCCCGGTGGTCCGCAGCGCCCGTACGAGCCCGATGTCCCGGGGCCGGAGAACATCGACTCCCTCACCGCGTCCGTCACCCCGGACGGCGGCACCGCGCGGGGCGTCCGGGTGGCCTTCGACCGCAGCAGCCGCGCGGAGCCCGAGGGGCCCCCGGCCGCGGCCCGCAGGTTCGTCTTCCTCTTCGACCGGTCCCTCGTCTTCCGGCCGGAGGCCTTTCCGACCTGCTCCCGCGCCACGATCGAGGAGCACTCCCTCGCGGCATGCCCGAAGAACTCCGTGGTCGCCGAGGGCACCAGCCACCTCTATCCGGAGGGCCGGACGGAGGTGTACGCCGTCAACACCCGCCACCCGGGCGGCGCGCGCGGCGCCCTCGTGGTCATCCCGGCGAGCGACACCGCCCTGGAGCTCACCTGGGAGCGCGTCAGCGACCCGTACCGCAAGCGCGGTTACCGCTGGGCGCTCGACGAGATCCTGCCGCCGGGCGACACCCCGCCCGAGGAGCGGGTGGGCACCCGCCGGTTCGAGCTGACCTGGGGCGCGACGCGCCGTCTCGGCGACCGTACGGTCAGCTTCGCCGAGTCCACCGCGCGCCCGGGCGACAAGCTGCGGATCGGGCTGTGGAGCGAGTTCGTCACCGGCCAGGTCGTACTGCCGGAGACAACCGCGGTCCGTCCCTGAGGAACCGAAGTCGAAGGTACGCCGCGCGACTTCCACGAAGGGGACGAGTGGGGACAACGGTGAGGGACCCTTGCCTCTGCTGATAATTTCTACCGTGTAGTAGATGGAAGCTGCCTGGTCCGGGCTCGGGCCAGGCACACCCCCGATACCGTACGGAGTTCTCTCATGGCCCTGTGGGACCGCGTCAAGGAGTCCGCGTCACAGATGCAGACCCAGCTTGTGGCGAAGAAGAACGACCTCAAGAGCGGCGCCTTCCGTGACGCCAGCATGGCGATGTGCGCGCTGGTCGCCGCTGCCGACGGCAGCATCGACCCGGAGGAGCGCCGCAAGGTCGCCCAGCTCATCATGAGCAACGAAGTGCTGCAGAACTTCCCGGCCGACGACCTGCAGCGGCGCTTCGACGACAACTGCAACAAGCTGACCGCCGACTTCGACTTCGGCAAGGTCAGCGTGCTGCAGGAGATCGGCAAGGCCAAGAAGAAGCCGGCCGAGGCCCGTGCCGTCGTCCAGATCGGCATCGTCATCGGCGGCGCCGACGGCGACTTCGACAAGGACGAGCAGGCCATCGTCCGCGAGGCCTGCTACGCGCTGGGCCTGCCGCCGCACGAGTTCGACCTCTGAGCTCAGGCTTCGCGCCGGGCTCGCGTGGGTAACGCCACCGGGCCCGGCTCCGCGCCTGGGGTTCAGAGCCTGTCCTTGACCCCCCGCCTGCGCGCGAACGGCGGGGGTTCAAAGACAGGCCCTCAAGCTCGGCGGCTCCACTCGGGTTCCACCTCGGCCCAGGCCCGCTCCCACTCGGCCATCCGGCAGCGGTGGATGCCGCGTCGCAGGAGCAGCCACACCCCCACGGCCACGGCCACGCTTCCGGCCCCGGCGGCGACTGCCATCGTCACCGCCTCTGCCCGCACATCGGCGTCGCTCCTCGGTGCGGCGGTGATCCGGCCCCGCTCGTCGAGCCAGACGTCGGTGCGGCTGCCGCGCTTGGTGCCCGCGGGCACCGAGGCGGCCCCGGTCCGCCGCTGCCCGGCGCTGTCGGTCCACCGCACCGTGGCACGGTACTTCGACGAGGTTCCCGAAGCGACCCAGGAACCTCCTGTCGAGGCGGCGTCCTCCGCCAGCGTCGCCTGCACCAGCTGCCGCGACGCCCGTTCCCGGTCGGCCCGCGCCCGGGCGGAGTCGTACGCCGACCCGCCACCGACCAGACCCATCAGCGGTACCCCCAGCAGCAGAACGACCCCCAGCAGCACCCGGGTCCAGTGCTCGATCACATCCGAGCGGCGACGTGATCGGGGTGGGGGCTTCATCGCTGTCTCCTCATCGGCGCGGCTGTCCACCGCGCCGGGACTGCCCGCGCGTACGTTGCCCGGCCGGTGGACCCGCTGAGAGCGAACGTGAGGCCAACGCGCCGCGCCCCAGGGACGGGAGCGGCTACCGGCGGAGGGCCGGTAGCCGCTCGCGCGCTCAGGTGTGCCGCACCGGGATGGTCTTGGTGCCCGTCTTGGTCTCCGGCACCGGGACCTTGATGGTCAGCACGCCGTCCTGGTAGTCCGCCGTGGCGTCGTCGCCGCTCGCTCCGGCGGGCAGCCGGACCGAGCGTGCGAAGGTGCCGTAGCGGAACTCGGTGTGGTGCCTTTCGGTGGTCTGCGTGGCGCGCTCGGCGCGCAGCGTCAGAATCCCTTCCGCGACGGTGAGTTCGACGTCCTTGGCGGGGTCGATCCCCGGCAGCTCGGCGCGGAGGGTGTACATGCCGTCGGTCAGGGACTCCTCTATGCGGATGCTGTGCAGCCCCGGAGCCATGTGCAGCCCGGGAAGGCCGGTCTCGACCCAGCCGAACAGGTCCGGCAGCGGTGGCGGCCAGCCGGGAAGTCGCTCGATCATGCCACTCATCTCGCCCTCCTCTGTGTGGTCCGTGTCGTGTGCTGGGTCGAGCGTCCCGCCACCGCGGCCGTCCGGCGAGTGCCGAGCGGTACCCCACCGGGCCCGAATGGTCCCTGCCCGCCGAACAGGCTTGCCTCGACAGTGGGTTGAGGGACGGGACCCGTACACCGTCCATGACGGTGGCGAACAGAGGGGGGTCGGCATGCGCAAGCCGGTGCTGGTGGGAGTCGACGGATCGGCACGCAGCCGTGCGGCGGCCGACTGGGCCGCGTGTGCCGCGCTGAGCCGCGGACTGCCGCTGCGGATCGTCCATGTGTCCCCGGTGGACGAGGCGGCCCAGGCTCACCTGTGGCCCTGCCGCCGGGTACCGCTGCCCGAGGGCGTGGTGGCGGAGGTCGCCGCGCGGCACCCGGAGGCGGAGCTGACGGGGGTCCGGCTCAGCGGTCCGACCGTTCCCGCGCTGCTTGCGCACGCCGCGGCCGCGGAGCTGGTCGTGCTCGGTACCCGCGGCGCCGGCGGCTTCGCCGGGCTCGCCCTCGGCTCCACGGCCCTGGCCGTCGCCGAGCACTGCACCCGGCCGGTGGCCCTGGTGCCGAGCGGCCTCGCCTGCCAGGGCACGGGCCCGCGGCCGCACCCGGTCACGCTGGGCGTCGACGCCCGTCGACCGGACGAGGCCGCCATCGACTTCGCCTTCCACGCGGCGGAGCGCCGCGGCGCCCGGATGCGCGCGATACACGCCTGGGCGCTGCCCTCGCCGACCGCCGAGTGGATGCCGTTCGCGGTGCCCGAGCAGGACCGCGGCCGGTGGGAGGACCGCGAGGTGCAGTTGCTGGCCGACGCGCTGCGCCCCTGGCGGGACAAGTATCCGGACGTGCCCGTGCTGCAGGACGCTGTCCTGTTCAGCCCGGCGCAGGCGCTGGTACGGGCCTCCAGGCGGACGGAGCTGATGGTGGTGGGGCGGAGCGGGACGACCCTCGGACCGGCGGTGGACGCGCTCGCGCACCACATGGGAAGCCCGGTCGTCGTGGTCCCGTCGTGACGGACTCGCGCCTCCCCGAGGAAAGTCGACTCACTCGTGCGCGACGACCGCCACCGGGCAGCTCACATGGTGGATCGCCATATGGGCGACCCGCCCTGTGTGGCTTCCGACCACCGTATGGCGCAGTTGCCGGCCCACGACGAGCAGCCCCGCGCCCCGCGCCGCCTCGACCACCTCATGGACGGGCCTGCCGTTGACCACCTGCGCCCTGACCACCACGGTCGGGAACTTCTCCCGCCACGGGGCGAGTACGGCGGCCAGCTCATCCTCTTCCCGCACGGCCCGCTGTGCCTGCGCGCCACCGTCCCGCTCCGCGCCGCCATGGCCGCTCGGCAGGTGCCAGACGTGGAACACCCGCAGCGGCGCGGCGCGGTACTGGGCGGCTCCGAAGGCGAAGTCGAACAGCGGCCCGCACTCGTGCCGCAGGTCGACGGCCAGCGCCACGTCCCGGCATGGGGTGCGGCTACGGCTGCCAGGGCGGCCGTCCGGCAGCGGCAGGTGTTCGTCGGCCTCCGAGCAACCCGCGCGTACCAGGACCACCGGCCGCCGCACCTGCGCCAGCGCCGCCATCGCCACGGAACCGGCGAAGAACCCGCTGAGCGGGCCGAGCCCCTGGTTTCCGAGGACCAGCAGCTCCGCCGTCTCCGCCTCGGACACCAGAGTCGGGACCGGCGGCCGCTTGATCTGCTCCGCGCTGATGTACACCTGCGGATAGCGCTCGGACAGCCGCTCCATGGCGCCGCGCACCACCCGCCGCGCCCAGTACTGCGGAACCCTCAGCTCAGGCAGCCGAGCCGGCTCCTCGTCGTTCGGCAACCCCTCCCAGGCGTGCACCAGCCGCAGGGGCAGCCCGCGGCGCAGCGCCTCCCTGGCCGCCCAGTCCGCCGCGGCCAGGCTCTCCCGGGAACCGTCCAGGCCTACCACGATCGCCTTGATCATCACTGCCGCCTCTCAGAGCCTGTCTAGCCGGTCCGTGCCGCGAGGAACCGTGCGGCGTCGGCCAGCGTGTCGAAGTCGGGGTAGTCGTCCTCGGCGATGCGTACGCCGGTGCGTTCGGAGAGGATTTCCACCAGGCTCAGGAAGTCGAGCGAGTCGAGTTCCAGCGCGTCACGGAACTTGTCGTCGGGTCCGATGCCGATGAAGTCCGCGTCCGGGACGATCTCGGTGATCGCCTCCTTGACGAGGGCCAGGGCTTCGGTGCGGTCGAGATGACGGATCATCACAGCTCCTCGGGTTTCTGCAGCAGACGGTCGACGGCGGCGAGGTAGCGTGCTCCAGTCGCGCCGTCGGTGGCTCGGTGGTCGGCGGAGAGCGTGGCGGTGACGACGGGGCGTACGCCGACCATGCCGCCCTGGGCCCAGGGGCGTTCGACGACGGTGCCGAAACCCACCAGGGCCACCTGGGGCGGGTAGATCACGCCAAGCACGCTCTCGACGCCCTGGTCGCCCAGACTGGTGACGGTCAGCGTCGCCCCGGAGACGTCCGCGCCGCGCAGCCGTCCCTTGCGGGCGCGCCCCACCAGGTCCTTGAGCTGGGCCATGAGCTCCGGCGGCTTCAGTGTGTCGGCCTCGTGGATCACCGGTGCGAGCAGTCCGCCGTCCCGCAGCGAGACCGCCACGCCGAGGTGCACTCCCGCGCCGGGTTCGAAGCCGCCGTTCTGCCAGAAGCCGTTGAGCTCCGGGACCCGGCGAGCGGCCACGGCCGCGGCCTTGAGCAACAGGGCCGCGGGGACGAGCCGTTCGCCCGGCGGGTGGTCGCGGTTGTGCCGCCGCATCCAGTCCATGGCGGTCGAGAGGTCGACGGTGGTGGAGAGGTAGTAGTGCGGGATCTCCCGCTTGGCACGGGTCATCAGCTCGGCGATGGCCTGGCGCATCGCGGCCGACCGCTGTGCCTCCCTGCTCGTGGGGGCGGCGGCGTGTGCCGGGGCGGCGGTGGCGGACGCGCCGGATGTCCGTGCGCGTACGGCCGCGTGCACATCAGCGGCCCGGATGGCTCCGCGATGACCGGTGCCCCGCAGGGAGGCGAGGTCGATGTGCTGTTCACCGGCGAGCCGTCGGGCGTACGGGGTGGCCCGCACCCGAGGTGGCGGGTGCGGTGCGCCGGCCCACTGCTCGACGTCGGCGCGAGTGATTCGGCCACCGCGTCCCGTGCCGTGCACGGTCGCCAGGTCGACCCCCCGCTCGGCGGCGAGATGCCGTACGAGCGGGCCCGCTTCGGCCTGCGCGGCAGCGGGCGCGGGTGCGGGAGTGACGGGCGGCGGGGCAGCTGCGGAGGGCGCCGGGGTGAGGGGCGGTGCGGGAGCGCGGTCCCGGTGGGCCGCCGGAGCGGTGGGCTGCGGTGGGACTTTCGGCGCGGGCCCGCTCGCCGGGCGGTCGCCGCCGACCGGTTCCTGCGGTGCCCGCGGAGCCTGTGCGGCGGCAGACGACCCGGCCGGGGCCTCCGGTGGCGCCACGACGGCCGAGGCCTTCGGTGACGCCGCGTCCCCCACCGCCTCGATGGTGGCGAGTGGCGTCCCCACCGGCAGGACGTCCCCCGGCTCGGCCAGCAGCCGGGTCACCGTCCCGGACTCGAAGGACTCGACCTCGATGGCGGACTTGGTGGTCTCGATGACGGCGATCGGCTCGCCCTTGGTCACCGAGTCGCCGGGCGCCACCAGCCACTCGGTGAGGGTGCCCTCGGTCATGTCGGCACCGAGGGACGGCATCCGGAACTCACCCACGGTGACCCACCGCCTCACGGGCCGCGGCGGCGATCCCGGCCGCCTGCGGGATCGCCGCCTCCTCCAGTTGCCGGGCGTACGGGATCGGCACCTCGGCGGCGCACACCCGGCCGACCGGCGCGTCCAGTTCGTAGAAAGCCTGCTCGGTGATCCGTGCCGAGATCTCGGCGGCGAGACTGCCGGTGCGCCAGGCTTCGTCGACGATGACGACGCGGTGGGTGCGGGCCACGGAGGCCATGAGGGTGGCGTCGTCGAGGGGGCGTAGCGAGCGCAGGTCGATGACCTCGGCGTCGATGCCGTCCGCCGCGAGGAGGTCCGCGGCGGCGAGTGCCTTGGGCAGGCAGCCGCCGTACGTGATGAGCGTGATGTCGTGCCCGGGGCGCCGGATGACGGCGGAGCTCAGGTCCACGGGCCCGTCGGGCGGGGCCGGTTCGCCGGAGACGTTGTAGAGCGAGCCGTGCTCGAAGATCACCACGGGGTCGGGGTCGGCGAGCGCCGGGGCGAGCATCCCGCGGGCGTCCTCCAGCGTGGCGGGGGCCAGTACCCGGATGCCGGGGATGTGCGCGTACCAGCCCTCCAGGCTGTGGGAGTGCTGGGCGGCGAGCTGTCGCCCGGCGCCGGTGGTCATCCGGATCACCACGGGGACCGAGAGCTGTCCGCCGGACATGTGCCGGAGGGTGGCGGCGTTGTTGAGGATCTGGTCGAGGGCCAGCAGGCTGAAGTTGACCGTCATGATCTCGACGATCGGCCGGAGTCCGGCGATGGCGGCCCCGATGCCCATGCCGGTGAACGCGGACTCGGACAACGGCGTGTCCCGTATCCGGTCGGGGCCGAACTCCTCGATGAGACCGAGGCTCACGCCGAAGGCGCCGCCGTACCTGCCGACGTCCTCGCCCATGAGGAACACCCGCTCGTCGGCGGTCAGCGCCTCGCGCATTGCGTCGCGGAGTGCCTCGCGGTAGCTGGTCTTCATCGCGGTGCCTCCGTGTGGACATGGCGCAGCAGATCGCTGACCGGTTCCGTGGGCGCGGCCTCCGCGGCGGCCTCCGCCCGGGCGACCTCGTCGGTCGCCCGGCGGTCGAGTTCGCCATAGGAGGCGTCGTCCAACTCGCCGTCCGCGCGCATGCGTTCGGCCAGGACGGCGATGGGGTCACGGGTGCGCCAGTGGGCGATCTCGACCTTGTTGCGGTAGCGGTCGGGGTCGTACATGGAGTGGGCGCGGTACCGGTAGGTGCGCAGTTCCAGGAAGTGCGGGCCGTGTCCGGCGCGGATGCCGTCCACGGCACGGCGGGCGGCCGCCTCGACGGCGAGTACGTCCATGCCGTCGACCGCCCAGGCGGGCATGCCGTACGAGGCGGCGCGCATCGCCAGATCCGTCTGGGCGTGCTCGGCGGCGATCGGCGTGCCCATGGCGTAGAGGTTGTTCTCGCAGGCCAGCAGGAGGGGCAGATTCCACAGGGCGGCGAGGTTGGCGGTCTCGTGGAACTCGCCCTCGGCGAAGGCTCCGTCGCCGAAGTAGCAGCAGACGACTGCCTGGCCGCCGCGCATCCGCTCGGCGAGTGCGATTCCGGCGGCGAGTGGGATGCCGCCGCCGACGATGGCGTTCCCGCCGTAGAAGCGGCGGCCCACGTCGAAGAGGTGCATGGAGCCGCCGCGGCCGTGGCTGCAGCCTGTCGACTTGCCGAACATCTCCGCCATGACGGCTTCGGTGGGTATGCCGCGGGCGAGGGCGTGGCCGTGCTCGCGGTAGGTGGAGACCACGGCGTCGTCGGGGTCCAAGACGGCGCCGAGGCCGGTCGCGACTGCTTCCTCTCCGATGTAGAGGTGGACGAAGCCGCGGATCTTCGTGGCGCTGTAGAGCTCGACGCAGCGCTCCTCGAAGCGGCGGATCAGCAGCATGGAGGCGAGGAGGTCGCGGTGGTGTTTGGCCGCGGCGTCGTGGCCCTTGCCCTGTGCTGCGGCCTTCTCGGGCGGCGCTGCGGTCTTGGCGGCGCTCGTGGCCTCGGTGTCGCCCGTGGCCTTGACGGGGCCCGTCGCCTTGGTGGTCTTCCTGCGTGAGGTGGTCATGACGTGTCCTCCGCCGTCTCCAGGGTCGAGGTGTCACCCTCGGGCAGGCCCAGTTCCCGGGCCCGCAGCAGCCGCCGCATGACCTTGCCGCTGCGGGTGTGCGGCAGCTGCTGGTCGAAGGCGATCTCCCGGGGCGCCACGGCGGGTCCCAGCCTGCGGCGCGCGAAGGCCAGCAGCTCGCGCCGGAGCCGTTCGTCCGGCACGGCAGCGGGGCGCAGCGACACATAGGCCTTCACGATCGTGCCCGCGGTGTCGTCGGGACGGCCGATCACTCCGGCCTCGGCGACCAGCGGGTGTTCCAGCAGGGTGCTCTCCACCTCGAAGGGGCTGATCAGATGCCCGGCGGACTTGATCACGTCGTCGGCCCGCCCGACGAACCAGAAGTAGCCGTCGGAGTCCCGGCGGACCACGTCACCGGTCAGGTACCAGCCGTCGGCGAAGCTCGCGGCGTAGCGCTCCTTGGCGTGCAGGTAGCCGCGGAACATCGAGGGCCAGCCGGGCCGCAGGGCCAACTCGCCTTCCTGGTCGGGCCCGTCGACGTTCCGTACGCCGCCCGTCGGTGACCGCAGCGCCCGGCCGTCGGGGCCGCGGGCGAGCACGGTCGCCTCCACGCCGGGCAGCGGGCGGCCCATGGAGCCGGGTTTGACGGGGCAGGCCGCCAGATTGGCGATCATGATGCAACCCGTCTCGGTCTGCCACCAGTTGTCGTGGATGGGCAGGCCGAGCACGTCCCTGCCCCACAGCACGGCCTCGGGGTTGAGCGGCTCGCCGACCGAGGCGATGAAACGCAGCGCGGACAGGTCGTAGGAGCGCGGCAGGTCGTACGGCCCTTCGCGGGGTGTGGCCCGCATCAGCATGCGTACGGCGGTGGGAGCGGTGTACCAGACGGTGACCCGCTCCTCGGCGAGAATCCGGTACCAGCGGCGTGCGTCGAAGTCTCCCTCGTCCACGACGACGGTCACCCCGTGGGTGAGCGGGCCGATGATCCCGTACGACATGCCGGTGACCCAGCCGGGGTCGGCCGTGCACCAGTACACGTCGTCCGGGTGCAGATCGAGGGCGTACGCGGCGGTGATGTGGTGGGCCACGACGGCCTCGTGGACATGGACCGCGCCCTTGGGGACGTCGGTGGTGCCGCTGGTGAAGTGCAGCAGCGCCATCTCGTCGGCGTCGGTACGCGGCACGGTGAAGTCCTCGGATGCCGCGGCCATCAGCGTGTCGTAGGAGAGTGTGTCCAGCAGGTCCTCGTCGTGCTCGCCGACGATCAGTACGTGGGCGAGTTCGGGCAGGCGCTCCCTGATCGGGGCGACCTTGCGCCGGTACAGGGGCGCGGTGGTGACCAGGACGCGGGCGTTGCCCAGGCTCATCCGCTGCGCCACCGGCTCGGGCCCGAAGGCCGAGAACAGCGGGCACAGCACGCTGGCGTTCTTGAAGGTGCCGAGCACGGCCGTGAACAGCTCGGGGCAGCGGCCGAGCAGGGTGAACACCCGGTCGCCGCGCCCCACCCCGAGCGAGCGCAGCACATGGGCGAAGCGGTTGGTGAGCAGGCCGAGTTGGGCGTACGAGACGGCCTCGACGGTGCCGTCCCGGCGTACGCAGCGCAGGGCGGTGTGCGCGCCGCGGCCTTCGGTGATGTGCCGGTCGACGGCCTCGTATCCGATGTTGAGCCCGCCGTCGGGGAGTCCCGCCAGCTGGGCACGTGCCTCGGCCCAGGTGAACTCCGCGCGGGCTCCGGCGTAGTCGGCGAGACGGGGGGTGATGCGGGGCCGCGCCTCCTTGGTGATGGCCTCTGGCGCCATGGCTATCACTCCCGGCCCGCGTGGACCGGTCCGCGCACGGGTTCCGTGTCGCGGGGTGCGGCGACGGGGCGGCCACCGGATGGCCCGCCCGTGGACGGACCGTGTTCGCGGTCACCGCCGCGCGGGTCGGCGTGGCCGGGCCGCTGCCGGCGCCCGCGGCCGTAGCAGGCCTCTGCGCCGATGGTGGCCAGGTATACGGCGGCCATCGCGATGACCAGCAGCGTGACGAACAGCGTCCAGAATTCGGCGGTCAGTGTGGTCCGCACGGTCCGCCCCCTTTCTCGCGTTTCTCGCGCCTTCTGACGGGGTCCTTGTCTCAAGCCAACGCGATGGACGGCGCCCGCGCCTGGGGCCGGTCTTCCCTGGAGGTGGGCCGACCGGGCCGCGCGGGCCCACCGGCCCGGCTGCGGGCAGCAAAAGGCGGCCTTTGCCTGACAGGCCGAACGAACTCAGCTGAGCGGGCGCGCACTTGGGCCGTTCGACTCGGCAGCAGGGCCCTTCGGCCTCTGTCCGTCGCGGGGACCGGCTGGGAGGTTGGATGATGAGCCCGCGACTTGGCCATGGTGAGGGCGTACACCGCCGGCGGGCTCCTGGCAGGGGATGTCGGTCCCCCCGCCGGCACCGGACCCGCCGTAGCGGCCGACGGGGGACAGCGGCTGTGTTCCCCGCCAGGTGGCGGGCCCGGTGCGTTCCGCCCGTACGAGCCGAACTCCCGAACCCGCCCCTCGACTACCGGCGGCTTCAGCCGATGTCGGCGGTGGCCAGGAACTGGGTGGCGGCGAGTTCGGCGTAGAGCGGGTCGGCGGCGACGAGTTCACGGTGGGTGCCCACGGCGCGTACCCGGCCCGCGTCCATCACGATGATCCGGTCGGCCATGGTGACGGTGGACAGCCGGTGGGCGACGACCAGCACGGTGGTGGTACGGGCCACATCGGCGACGGTGTCGCGCAGGGCCGATTCGTTGACGGCGTCGAGCTGACTGGTGGCCTCGTCGAGCAGCAGCAGCCGAGGGCGGCGCAGCAACGCGCGGGCGATCGCGACGCGTTGGCGTTCGCCGCCGGAGAGCTTGGTGCCGCGGTGGCCGACCAGGGTGTCCAGGCCCTTGGGCAGGTGGGCGACCAGGTCCTCCAGGCGGGTGGTGTCGAGCACCCGGTGCAGTTCGGCGTCGTCGGCGTCCGGGTTGCCGAGCAGCAGGTTGTCGCGCAGGGTGCCGGACAGGACGGGCGCGTCCTGCTCCACATAGCCGATGGCGGCGCGCAGTTGGGGGATGTCCCAGTGCGCGACATCGCGGCCGTCGACGGTGATCCGGCCCGCTTCGGGGTCGTAGAACCGCTCGATGAGGGAGAAGACGGTGGTCTTGCCGGCGCCGGACGGGCCGACGAAGGCGGTCATGCCGCGGGCGGGCACGGTGAACGTCACCCCGTGGTGAACGTACGGCAGATCCTCGGCGTAGCGGAACCGCACGTCGGCGAAGGCGAGTTCGGCGGGCTCGGCGCCGGGTAGAGGCAGCGGCGCCGGGTCGGCCGCGGGTTCGGCGGGCAGCGTCAGCGCCTCCTGGATGCGGGTGAGCGCCGCCGCCCCCGTCTGGTACTGGGCCACGGCGGCGACGACCTGCTGGATCGGCGACATCAGGTAGAAGACGTAGAGGAGGAAGGCGACCAGGGTGCCGATGTCGATGGCGTCGGTCGCGACTCTCGCACCGCCCACCGCGAGGACCGTGATGAACGCGATCTGCATCGACAGACCCGCGGTGTTCCCGGCCAGCGCCTCCCACTTGGCGGCCCGTACGCTCTGCCGCCAGGATTCCGTGGCGGCCCGGTGCACGACCTGTTCCTCGCGGTGTTCGGCGCCGGACGCCTTGACGGTGCGCAGCGCGCCCAGGATGCGCTCCAGTGAGGCGCCCATGACGCCCACCGCGTCCTGGGCCTTTTTGCTGGCCCGGTTGATACGGGGCACGATCACCCCGATCACGGTGCCCGCGACCAGGATCACGCCCACCGTGACGGCGAGCAGCACCGGGTCGACCACGCCCATCAGCACCAGCGTGGCGACAAGCGTGAGACCGCCGGTGCCGAGGCCGACCAGCGAGTCGGTGGTGACCGCGCGCAGCAGGGTGGTGTCGGAGGTGATCCGGGCCATCAGGTCACCGGGCTCGCTGCGGTCCACGGCGTCGATGCGCAGCCGCAGCAGGTACGACGACAGGGTGCGCCGGGCGCCGAGCACGACCGACTCGGCGGTGCGCCGCAGGACGTACGCGCCGATCGCGCCGATCGCGGCGTTGGCTATGACCAGCGCGGACATCGCGACCAGCGGTCCGGTGATCGACCGGCTGTGCGAGAGGTCGTCGATGAGAGCCCTGGCCACCAGCGGCAGGGCGAGCCCGGTGGCCCCGGTGAGCAGGGCGAGCAGCGCGCCGCCGAGCAGGGTCCAGCGATGGGGGCGTACGTAGCCGAGTAGCTGCCGCCAGGCGGGCGCGGTGGGCGGCTCGGACGGGGCGGACGGCTCGGACGGGGCAGCGGCTTCGGTGCTGGTGGCCACGTGGCGCTCCTCGGTGTGGTGGTGGGGCGGGNCTGCGTGCCGAGCAAGGCGCTGCTGCGGGTGGCCGCCGAGGTGCACGTCGCGCGCGGAGTGGACCGGTACGGTCTGGCCGCCCCGCGCGGCCCCGCCGACCTGGCCTCGGCGCTGGCCCGGGTCAAGGAGGCGATCGCGGCCATCGAGCCGCACGACTCCGCCGCGGCGCTGGCCGAGCTGGGGGTCGACGTCGCCCACGGCCCGGCCGTCTTCACCGGGCCGCGCGGATTGCGCGTCAGGGAGCGCCGGATCAGCTTCCGGTACGCGGTGGTCGCGACGGGTTCGGCCCCGGCGCTTGCCCCGGTACCGGGCCTGGCCGAGGCCGAGCCGCTGACCAGCGACACAGTGTGGGACCTGGGCGAGCTGCCGGGCCGACTGGTGGTGCTGGGCGGCGGGCCGATCGGCTGCGAGCTGGGCCAGGCCTTCGCCCGCCTCGGGTCGAAGGTCACGCTGGTGGAGGCCCTGGACCGGCTGCTGCCCCGCGAGGAGCCGCGCGCCGGGCGGCTCGTCCGGGAGCGGCTGGAGGCCGAAGGGGTCACGGTGCGCACCGGCTACCGCGCCGAACGCGTCGCGGGAGGCGCACTGCACGGACCGGGCAGCCCGATCCCGTACGACCGACTGCTCGCCGTCACCGGCCGCCGCGCCCGCACCGACGGGCTGGACGTGGAGCGGGCCGGGGTACGGCTGGACCGGCACGGGCAGATCGAGGTCGACGCCCGGCTGCGTACCGCCAACCCGCGGATCTACGCGGCCGGGGACGTCACGGGTCGGTCCGCGTTCACCCACCTGGGCGGGGTGCAGGGTTCCGCCGCGGCCGCCGAAGCGCTGCTCGGGGTGCGGCGCCGGATCGACTACGACGCGGTGCCCGCGGTGACGTACACCGATCCTGAGGTCGCCCGCGTCGGCCTGACCGCCGCCGAGGCGCGTGAGCGGTACGGCGCCGCGGTGCGGGTTCGCACGCTGGACCACGACCGGGTGGACCGGGCGGTCACCGACGGGCGCACAGACGGGTTCAGCCAGTTGGTCATCGGTCCGCGTGGCCGGATCGTGGGGGCCACTGTCGTCGCCCCGCGCGCCGGGGAGACCGTCGCCCATCTCGCGGCCGCCGTACGGCTCGGGTGGACTCCGGCGCGGTACGCCAGAACCGTGCATCCGTATCCGACCTATGCGGACGGGCCGTGGCATGCCGCGCTCGCCGACGTGTACGACCGCCTCGCGCGCGGCAGGCGCGGCACGGACAGGCTGCTCGCACTGCGCAGGCGACTTGGCCGCTGAGCACGCCCCACCGTTGTACGGAACAAGCCAAGGAGAGCACCCGCTGATGGGCATGATGGGCCTGTTGTCGACCCTGCGCTCGCTGGAGCGCGCGACCCGTCCCTACGATCCCGAGTTCACCCGCGCGATGGAACGCCGCTGGGCGGAGCTGCCGGAGGCTGCCAGAACACCGGGGCAGATCATCGGCCGGCACGGCGTCGGCTGCGAAGGCACGCACGGAGTGTTCCCCAGGTGCAACCTGAAGTGCACCCCCTGCTACCACTCGCGGGACGCCAACGCCGTACGGGTCGACGGGCCGCACACCGTCGAGCAAGTCACCGCCCAGCTGGGCCTGTTCCGGGAGCTACGCGGCCCCCGTGCCCACGCCCAGCTGATCGGCGGTGAGGTCAGTCTGCTGCCGCCCGACGACCACGCCGACGCGCTGGCCGTGATGCGAGCGCACGGCCGGGAGCCGATGAGCTTCACGCACGGCGACTTCGACGAGGAGTACCTGAGGGCGCTGGCGCTCGGCCCGGACGGCAGGCCGCGCTTCGGGCGGCTGTCGTTCGCGGCGCACTTCGACCGGTTCATGTACGGGCGGCGCGGCATCGAGCGCCCGCCGAACGAACGGGCGCTGCACCCCTACCGGGCGCGGTTCGCCGCCATGTTCGCCCGCCTCAGACGCGAGCACGGCGTGCGGTACTTCCTCGCCCACAACATGACGGTCACACCCGGCAACCTCGACGAGGTCGCCGAAGTCGTCCGGGACTGCCGGGACATGGGGTACGGCATGTTCTCCTTCCAGCCCGCCGCCTTCCTGGGCGACGAGCGCCGCTGGAAGGAGCGGTACCGCGAGGCCACCCCGGACGCGGTCTGGGCGGAGATCGAGCGCGGCGCCGGAACCCGCCTGGACTACGACGTGTTCCACAACGGCGATGTGCGCTGCAACCGCACCGCCTACGGCTTCTACCTCGGCCGCCGCTGGTACCCCTTCCTGGACGGCTCCGACCCGCGCGACCTCGCCGTCCGCGACGCCTTCTTCCGCTATCTGGGGCGGGTGAGCTTCACCGGCACCCCGCCCGGCCTGCTCGCCGCCAAGCTGGCCCGCGTCGCGCTGCGGCATCCCGGCACGGTGGTCACGGCCGTGCGCTGGCTGGCCCGTACGGTGCGCCGGGTCGGCGTCGGCAGGCTGCTGCGCCATCGCGGCCGGGTGCGCCCGGTGACGTTTGTGATGCATCTGTTCATGGACGCCGAACAGGTCGCCCCGGCCTGGGAGTTGATGCGGCGTGGCGAGACCAGCGCCGATCCGGTGCTGCGCGAGACCCAGGAGCGGCTGTCGGCGTGCCAGCACTCCATGGCCCACCCGTCGGACGGCACACTCGTACCTGCCTGTGTGCAGCACTCCGTACTCGACCCGGCCGAGAACGCGCGGCTGCGCACGCTGCTGCCGCTCGTCGAGGTCCGCACCCCGTCCACCACCCCGTCCACCCAGCAGAACGACAACGACACCCCAGGAGGTCCCCCATGCGCGTAGGCGTGATCACGGGCTCGGGCAGCTACGACTGGCCGCATCTGGAGGGGCGCGTCCAGCGCACCATCGCCACCGAGTACGGCGAGGTCGCGGTCACCGAGGGCCGCCTCAAGGGCGTCGACGTCGTCCAGCTCTCGCGGCACGGCGCCGGGCACCGGAGGTTGTCGAACCAGGTCGACCACAAGGCCAACCTGGCCGCGTTGCGGGCGGCCCAGGTGGACGCCGTCGTCGCACTCACCGTGTGCGGGACGGTCGACCCGGATATCGCCCCTGGTTCGCTGATCGTCTTCGACGACCTGCACTTTCCCGCCAACCGGCTGCCCGACGGGTCCCCGTGCACCTGGTACGACCAGCCGGGGCAGCGGGGTCGCGGCCACTGGATCTTCGACCGGCCGTTCAGCGAACCGCTGCGCCAGGCCCTGCTCACCGCGTCCGTGCAACTGGACACGCCGGTGGTCGAGTCCGGGGTGTACGGGCATGTGGACGGCCCGCGTTTCAACACCCGTACCGAGATCGCGGCGCTGAGGCAGGTGGGTGTCACCGCCGTCAGCCAGACCGCGGGTCCCGAGGTGGTACTGGCCGGGGAGGCCGAACTCCCCCTCGCGCTGGTGGGGTTCGTCACCGACTACGCCAACGGTGTGGCGCCGGAGCCAGAACCGGTCGACGCGCTGCTTGAGCGAATGGCGGCCAGCAGACAGATCTTCGCCGACCTGGCCGCTCACGCCCTGCCGGGCCTCGGCGAGGTGGGCCCGGCAGGATTCGTCTACCGGTTCGGCGAATGACGGCGGCGCGGGGGGCGAAGGTGTCGGTCGTGATGCCCGTGCTCAACGAGGAAGCCGCCGTGCACGCCGCGCTGGCCCGGCTGTGCCGGGACTTCCCCGAGTGCGAGGTGGTCGTGGTGGACGGCGGCTCCGCGGACGCCACCGTCGAACTCGCCACGCCGCATGCGAAGGTGGTGCACGGGCCACGCGGGCGCGCCCTCCAGATGAACGAGGGCGCCCGGCACTGCAACGGCGACGTGCTGTGGTTCCTGCACGCCGACACTCGGATCGACCCGGCCGCACTCGGCCAGATCCGTACCGCACTCGCGGACCCGCGCGTGGTCGGCGGCGGGCTCACCCTGCGCTTCGACCGCCGATCCCCGGGCCTCGACTATCTGGCGTACGCCTCGAACGCGCGTGCCCGCCGACTGCACCACATCTTCGGCGACCAGGCGATGTTCGTCCGCCGCGAGGTCTTCGAGGCGCTCGGCGGCTTTCCGGAACTGGCCCTCATGGAGGACCTGGAGATGTCCCGACGGCTGCACCGGCGCGGGCGTCTGGCCGTACTGCCCGCGACCTCCACGGCGTCGGCCCGGCGTCTGGTCGAGCACGGCACCTGGCGCATGATCGTCTTCATGCAGTGTCTGAAGCTGCAGTACTTCGCGGGGGTCGACCCGCGCACGATCGAGCGCCGCTATGCGGCGGGCCCGCTCCTCCCCCGCCTGCGACGACGCCGACGACCACGCGTATGACCACAGCTCGCCTACGACGATAAGGACTTCATCATGCGGATCGCCGTGTGCGGCGGCCCCTACGGCAACCCGTACGCCCTGCGGGCCTTCGTCGACGACGCGCGCGCCCGAGGGGCCGAGCGGCTGTTCTGTCTGGGCGATCTCGGCGGGTTCGGGGCCGAAGTAGACGCCCTGTGGCCCCTGTTGACCGAGAGCGGCGTGGAGTGCGTCGCGGGCAACTACGACGTGGCGATCGCCCGCGGTGACACCGACTGCGGCTGCGGCTACCGCGACCGGAGGGACAACGAGTTCGCGCAGCTCGTCTACGACCACACGCTGGCCACCACCAGCCGGGACTTCGCCGCCTGGATGGGCGAACTGCCCACGGAGCGAAGGGAGATGATCGACGGTGTCGACGTCCACCTGGTGCACGGATCGACGCTCGCGCTGAACGACTTCTGGTGGGAGTCCCTGCCGGAGGAACAACACCGGCAGCGCGTGGCGGCCTCCGGCGCGGACGTCGTCCTGTGCACCCACAGCGGCCTGCCCTGGCAGCGGCGCATCGGCGACACACTGGCCGTCAACGTCGGCGTGCTGGGCAAACCGGCCAACGACGGCACCCGGAACGTCTGGTACGCGCTCCTCGACCCGCACGCCGGTGCGGCCCACGCCGAGCTGGTACCGCTGGCCTACGACTGGCGGGCCCAGGCCGCCTCGATGCGTGCCGCGGGGCTGCCCGAGGTGTTCGTGGAGACCATCGAGACCGGCTGGTGGACCACCTGTCTGGAAGTCCTGCCGCCCGCCGAGCGCTCCCGTGGCCGCTACCATCTGTACCGCTCCACGCTGCCGACCGGCTTCCGACCGGCCGACGACGGCTGGGGCCCCGGGCGTGGCCAGGTACTTGAGGACGAGCGGCCGGTGGTGCCGCTGTTCGGCAGCCCGTACTTCCCCTCCCGGCTGTGGCTCTACTCCAACTTCCACTGCAATCTGGCCTGCGACTACTGCGCGGTCGCCTCATCGCCGGGCGCCGCCCCGCGCACCCTGGCCGCCGACACCTTCCGCGCGCTGGTCGACGAGGCCGTGGAGTGCGGCTTCACCGAACTGTACGTCACGGGCGGTGAGCCGTTCCTGCACCCCGACATCGTCCGCCTCCTCGACCATGCCTCGGCCAGGCTGCCCACGGTCGTCATGACCAACGCGATGCTGCTGCGCGGCCGCCGCGCGGCCGGGCTCGGCGAACTGGCTGACCGCAAGCTGACCGTCCAGACCTCGCTGGACGGCGCCACCCCCGCCACTCATGACCTGCACCGCGGCCGCGGCTCCTGGAAGCGCACCATCGACGGCATCGGCCAGCTGATCGAGCTCGGCCTGCCGCCGCGCGTGGCGCTCACCGAGACCCCCGAGAACAGCGGCGAGGTGCCCGCCGTCGCCGCGCTGCTGGCCGGACTCGGCCTACCCGCCGAGAACTTCGCGGTACGGCCGCTGCTGCGCCGGGGGTTCTCCGAGAGCGGTGTCGAGATCGGCGAGGACACCTCCGTGCCCGAGCTCACGGTGAGCGCCGACGGCCTGCACTGGCATCCCGCGGGCGCCGACGCCACCACCAGCCCTGACCTGCATCTCGCCGCCGCGGGCACGCCGTTGGAGGTGGGGGTGCGGCGCGTGACCGAGCGGTTCTTCGCCGCCCGGCTGTCCGACGGCAGCCTGCCGCGACCCGTGCACTGCGCGGTCTGACCACACCACGAGAGGGTTACCCACCATGTCGCCGTCACCTGTCGCGATTCTCGGGGCCGGTCCGATCGGACTGGACGCCGCGCTCGCCTGCCTGGACGCGGGGGTGCCGTGCACCGTGTACGAGGCCGGGGAGAGCGCCGGCGCGCAGGTGCGGGCCTGGGGCCATGTCCGGCTGTTCACCCCCTGGGACCTCAACGTGTCGCGCCGTATACGCGGCCATCTGAGCGCCGCCGACCACCCCGTCCCGTACGGCGACGCCTGCCCCACCGGTGCTGAACTCGTCGCGAACCTGCTGGGGCCGGTGGCCGAACTGCCCGCGCTGCGCCCGCGTATCCGCTACCGCACCCGTGTCGCCGCCGTGGCCCGCGGCGGTCTGCTCAAGCACGAGCAGATCGGCACCGGCACCCGGGCCGCCGCGCCCTTCACGCTGCTCCTGGACACCCCCGACGGTGAGGACACGGCCGAAGCGGGCCTCGTCCTGGACTGCACGGGTACGTACGCGCACCCCAACGCGCTCGGCGACGGCGGCATCCCCGCACCCGGCGAACGCGCCCTGGACGACCGGATCATCCGTACGCTCCCGGCCTTCGACGACCCGGACCGCTGGGCGGGGACCGTGCTCCTGGTCGGGGCGGGCAAGTCCGCGCAGACCGCGGCCCGCGAGCTCGCCGCGCTCCCCGTAACCCGCCTTGAGTGGGCCGTACGCGACCCCCGCCCGGACTGGGGCGCGATCCCCGACGACGCACTCCCCGGCCGTCGGGAACTCGTCTACTCCTCGCAGGCGTTGGCGGCTGGTGCGGGCGCGCGTACGACCGTGCACACCGGCGTACGGGTGCGGGCGCTGCGGCCCGACGGCGACCGCGTGCTGGTCCGGCTCGCCACCGCCGTGGGAGAGCGCGAGCTGTCCGTGGACCATGTCGTCTCACTTACCGGCTACACCGGGGACGCCACGCTCTACCGCCAACTCCAGGTCCACGAGTGCTACGCGACCGGCGCCCCGATGAACCTCTCCGCCGCGCTCCTGGCCGCATCCGGCGCGGGCGCCGACTGCCTGGCCCAGCCCGCGCCCGGGCTCGACCAACTCCGCACCCCCGAGGCGCACTTCTTCATCCTCGGCGCGAAGTCCTACGGCCGCCTGAACACCTTCCTGCTCCGGACGGGCTACGAACAGGTCGACGCGCTTTTCGCGGGTGGGTACGAGTGGGTCGCCGAGGGCGCCTAGGCGCCGCCGTCCTCTGTCAGCGCGCGGGTGCGCAGCGCCATCAGCGCGCCCGTGCGGAACCGTGGATCGGCGAGCCGGTCCCCGAAGAGGTCGTCCAGCTGCCGCAGTCTGCTCCGCGCGGTCTGCGGGTGTACGCCCAGCGCGTCCGCGACCTCGGGGGCCGTGCGGCCCCAGGACAGCAGCAGCGCCTGCAGGGTCTCGGCGAGCCGGGCAGCCTTCCCGGGTGGGAGGCCGCGCAGGCCCTCGGTGATCCGGTCGGCCATCAGCCGCCCGATGGGCGCACCGGACAGCAGCTGTACGTCGAGCAAGTGGTCGTCCACTACGAGGAGTTCGCCCCGTGGCGCGGTCAGGCTGCGCCGGTGCCTGAGGGCGATGCGCGCGCAGTACGCGGAGAGCCAGGCGTCATCGAGTGGCACCGTAGGGCCCAGCGCCGCCGGGTGGGCGCCCGCGGCGGCCCGTAGACGGTCCAGGCGGCCGCCGCCTTGCGGGTCGGGGACCAGGAACAGCAGTTCCCCACCGCGCGGCAGGGACAGGATGTCCTCGTCGAGCCCTGCTGCCAGGACATGTCCGCCGCCGCCCGCGCGCCGCATCACCAGACAGGCCAGGGTGCCGGGCAGCCGCCACTCGGCCAGCTCGGCCAGGGCGGCCAGGGGTTCGCCCCGCGGGTCGGGTGACTGCTCCAGCAGGCGGGCGGCCAGGGCGCGCCGGGTGCGTTCGGTCTGCCCGGCGGAACGGGCCCGGGCGTCGGCGTAGCCGCGTACCGCCTGTGCGGACATCGCGTCGACATGGGTCAACACGGCTTCGGTGACCGAGGGTTCGGCCTCGGCTGGCAGTGCGGCGTCCCGTGCGAGGCGGACGTAGTGGCGGCAGGCGACCCGGGCACCGACGCGGTAGGCGGCCTGAATGCCGTCCGCGGTACGGCCGCTCAGGAACTCCAGTCGGCCCAGGTGCTGGAAGTAGAGCTCGTGATGACCCTGTGGGCTGTCCGGGTTCTCGACGAGCTCCACGAACTGCCGCATGGCACGGTGCACGGCCGCCGACAGGTCCCGGCCCATGGCGGAGCCCACCGGCCGCTGGTAGACGCCCACCTCGCGGCGGATCTCGGCGAGCATCTCCGCGGCGATCTCCTCGATCCGCGGGCGCAGTACCTCGGCGAAGACCGCGGGGATCTCCCGCCAGGGCTGACGGGACAACGTACCGCCGGCGATCCGCACGGCGCCCCCCTCCATACGTAGTTACCGCAGGGTAGGCAGTCTCTGCCGAGCGGGGTGCGCGGCTCTAGTCCCGCGGCACACATCGGAGTGGCCAGAGCACTCACCTAGTTGAGCGGTGGACCTGCGGAAGTGTCACCCGCGTGCCGGTTTCCGGTGCGGGTCGCGCCTGGTCACTGGTGTGCGGCAAGCGGCTGGATCACGGTGTGACACCGGTGTTACGCACCGGTAACCCGAGCCGATCCCGTACCGCGCGAAAGGTGAGAGCCGCATGCCCGTCCGCACCCGCACCACCCGCGATTCCCGCACGGCCCGCAAGACCGGCACGACCCGCAGGCATCGAGCACGGTCGCTGCGCGGCCGCGTGGCCGCTGCGCTGACCGGAGGGGCCGTCGCGCTCGGCCTCGGCGCGTTCGGCGTCGCGTCCGCGGCGGACGCCGCCGCACCGCCCACGGCCACGTCCGCAGCGTCAGCCACCGAACAGGCGTCCGCCGAGGGGCGGGAGGGGCCGCCACAGACGTCCTTCGCCGGAGCGACGGCGTACGCACTACTCCAGCCGACGGCCGTGCCGCCCGGCGCCAACGACTGGGACTGCCGGCCCAGCGCAGAACACCCCAACCCCGTCGTCCTGGTGCACGGCACCTTCGAGAACCGCTATATGAACTGGGCGGGCCTCTCACCGAAGCTCAAGGACGAGGGCTACTGCGTCTACGCCCTCAACTACGGCGGCAAGCAAGGCTCGCTCACCCAGGG
Source organism: Streptomyces sp. E11-3 (assembly GCF_046540415.1). Taxonomy (NCBI): domain Bacteria; kingdom Bacillati; phylum Actinomycetota; class Actinomycetes; order Kitasatosporales; family Streptomycetaceae; genus Streptomyces; species Streptomyces sp. E11-3. The sequence goes on from NZ_JAZGRL010000002.1 coordinate 317,828, forward strand.
CACCGGCGACATCGCCGCGTCCGCGGCGCAGCTCTCGACCTTCGTCGACAGGGTACGGGACCGGACCGGGGCCGCCGAGGTCGATCTGGTCGGGCACTCCCAAGGCGGGATGATGCCCCGCCACTACCTCAAGAACCTCGGCGGCGCGAACAAGGTCGGCAAGCTCGTCGCCCTGACGCCCACCAACCACGGCACCTCGCTCTCCGGCTTCGGCACGCTGGCCTCGTTCGTTCCGGGCGCCGAGAAGCTGGTCGGCGCGGCCTGCCCGGCCTGTCACCAGCAGATGACCGACTCCGACTTCATCAAGGCCCTCAACGAGGGCGGCGAGACCGTTCCGGGCGTCGACTACACGGTGCTGGCCACCAGGACGGACTGGGTGGTCACCCCGTACACCTCGTCCTACCTCGCCCCGGCCGACAACGTCAGCCAGAGCAGGCTCCAGGACCACTGCCCGCTCAACCTCGCCTCGCACCTCGGCATCAGCTACGACCGGACCGCGACCCGGATCGTACTCAACGCACTCGACCCCGACCACACCAGGAAGCCCGGCTGCTGACTCGGGCCCCTCCGGGCGCCCGGCGCGGACAGCCGGGCGCCCCGATGCCGGTGGCGACCCTGCCACCGGCATTTTCCGCTGTCCTCCCAGCGATGCTTTCCGGTCGATGCGAGCCATTCCGAACGAGAATGCATAGGATATTCGTGCAGGTCAGGCGGTTGTTTCCGATTTTACTATCGCATCGTGTTCACACTCTGAACGACCGACGCACACCCCGACCACCCACTCTGAGCTGCCCGAACGTCTCTTCGCCTGCCGCTCAGCGGACGCCCGCGTCCGATAACCGACCATGAATGTGGCACTCACTCTCCGCACCCGCAAGACTCCCGTCCGCGAAGAGCACCTCAGCCCCGCACGTTCACCCGCACCCGCATCGTGCCCTCGCGTCAAAGGAGAGTTCCACGTGCGTTACGTATTGAAGACCATGGGAGTGGCTGTCGCCACAGCTGCCTGCGTCCTGGCCGGAACGGCCGGCACCGCACAAGCCGCTAACGCGACCAGCCTCTACGCCCCGTCGGACCTGGTACTCGCCATCGGACAGGGCGAGGAGGCCGCCACGATGACGGCCGACCGCGCCGTCACTCTGACCTGTGCGCCGAGACCCGGCGGCAGCCACCCCGCTGCCAGCGCCGCATGCAATGAACTGGGGGCCGCCGAGGGGAAGTTCGACCAGCTGGTCGTCTCCGCGCCGCAAGTCGCGTGCACCATGGAGTGGCGGCCGGTCGTGGTCACCGCCGACGGCTTCTGGGACGGCAGACGCGTCTCCTGGTCGACCACCTTCGCCAACCAGTGCCAGATGCGGGCGAGCCTGGCGGGGAGCAGCACGCTGACCTTCTGAAGCGTCCGTTCCGGCTGACGCATCCATGGCGGCGCATCGCGCCCAGGGAGACTCTCGGCAGCCTTTCGTGGGGGAAGGCAGCCGAGCAACGGGCCCCCGTTGTCCTGTGGTTCACGGACAACGGGGGCCTCGGGCCGTGCTGGTACTCAGTCGCCGTCAGGCCCCGTCGGCCGGGCGGCCCGGTACCTCTTCCGTCACGCCGGCCCACTCGGCCGGGCCACTGCCGTACGGACGCGTGAAGGCCTCCATGGCGTGGCCACCGGGGTCCATGAAGTAGAGGCCGCGCCCACCGTCGTTGCGGTTGATCCGGCCCGGCTGCTTGCCGTGTGGATCGGCCCAGATCGACACCTCGGCGTCGACGAGCCGGGCGAGCACGTCGTCGAACTCCTCCTCGGAGACCAGGAAGGCGTAGTGCTGCATCGGGATGTCGTGGTCGACGGTGGCGAAGTCGAGGGTGACGCCGTTGGCGGTCGTCACCGGCAGGAACACTCCCGCGGGCTCCCCGACCTTCAGACCGAGGATATGGGCCAGGAAACGGGCGGACTTCTCCCGGTCACGGGACAGAACAATGGTGTGGTTGAACTCTACTGACACGGTTGAATGCCTCCATCGGGCATATCAAACGGGCACCTCCGCGCCTCACCCAGCCGATGACCGACGTGCGATGCCGTGCCCGGGATTCTAGGAAGGGGCGCGGGCCCCGTCCAACGCTTTTCGGCCCACTTGTGTCACCACATGTGTGTCAGGCGACCGGCCCGCACACTCCCGGACCTGCCGCAGCACCCCGCCCGTGGTAACGATGAGGCATGACGAGAGGCACGCGGCCCGCCGAGTCCCAAGACGGAGTCCGGGTGCGTCGGATCTACGACGCACCCGCCCCGGACGACGGGACCCGCGTCCTGGTCGACCGGCTGTGGCCGCGCGGCATGGCCAAGGCGGACGCGCACGTCGACGTCTGGCCCAAGGCGCTCACCCCGTCGACGGAACTACGGCGCTGGTACCACGGCCCGGAGGGGACGTACGACGAGTTCCGCCGCCGCTACGAGGCCGAGCTCACCGCTCCCGCCGCCGCGCAGGCACTCGACCAGCTGCGTGAGCTCGCCGCCACGGGCCCGCTCACGCTGCTCACCGCCGCCAAGGACCCCGCCCACAGCCACACCGCCGTACTCCTGGACCAGCTGCGCCACCCGCGCCCGGCATGAAATCCGAGCGGCTCAGTGCCCGTCCTGCTTCTTCCGCTCCCGCGCCTGGGTGGCGATGACCGCGGCCTGGATGCGTCGCTCCACGCCGAGCTTGGCCAGCAGCCGGGAGATGTGGTTCTTGACGGTCTTCTCGGCGAGGTACAGCCGCTGACCGATCTGGCGGTTGGTCAGGCCCTCGCCGATCAGGGCGAGGATCTCGCGCTCGCGGTCGGTCAGGCCCGGCAGTGCGTCCGGTTCCGGTTCCTTGGTCTGCTCGCCCCGCAGACGGGCCATCAGCTTGGCGGTCGCACTGGGGTCGAGCAGGGACTGGCCCGCGCCCACCGTGCGTACGGCCGTCACCAGGTCCGAACCCTGGATCTGCTTCAGGACGTAACCGGCCGCGCCGGCCATGATCGAGTCGAGCAGCGCCTCCTCGTCGTCGAAGGAGGTCAGCATCAGGCAGGCGAGGTCGGGCATCCTCGAGCGCAGTTCCCGGCAGACGCTCACACCGTCGCCATCGGGCAGGCGTACGTCGAGCACGGCGACGTGCGGGCGCAGGGCGGGGACGCGTACCAGGGCCTGCTCGGCGTTGGCGGCCTCGCCGACCACGGTGATGTCCGGCTGGTCGTCCAGCAGGTCGTGCACCCCTCGCCGTACGACCTCGTGGTCGTCCAGCAGAAAGACCCGAAGCGGGGTCTTGGGGTCGGTCTGCTCACTGTCCGTCATCGACGGCTCCTGTCCTGCGTCGGCTGTCTCCCGCACCGGGTTCCGCCTCGCGGGCCGGACCTGGTGCTTCCCTCTCGAAGATCTTGCGCGTTTCCGGGCCGAACGGCCAGGGCCGGTCGGCCCTGCTCGCTCTGGCGTTCCCACCCCCAGGCGAACCAGGGACGTTCGGACCTGAACGGGACCATCAGCCCTCTGGAGTCGCGGGGACCTGGCCGCAAGGCTCAGTATGAGGGTCGGGGCAGTCGTCCGCGGCCCGGTGGTCGCCCACTCGACACGGAGGTCCCTTGTCATGATTCGCCCCATCACCGTTGGCCTGGACGGTTCGCTCCAGAGCTTGGCCGCCGCCGACTGGGCCGCCCGTGAGGCACAGCGTCGCGGCCTGCCGCTGCGCCTGGTGCAGGCCTGGGTCCGTCAGCCGGACGCACCCGCCTCGCCGGACCCGGAGTCCCGGCAGCACTGGGCCCTGCGCATCCTGCGGGAGGCCGAGCAGACACTGCGCGAGCGGTACCCCGAACTGACCATCGACATCGAACAGATTCCCGGCGTCGCGGCCGAGGTGCTGGTGGACCAGGCCAAGGAGTCCGAGCTGCTGGTGCTGGGTTCCAGCGGACACGGCGCCATCGCCGGATTCTTCCTCGGGTCCGTAGGACAGCAGGTGCTCGGCCGGGCGAACAGCCCGGTGGTGTCGGTGCGACCCCCCGCTGAACCGGGCGCCGAACAGGACGGCGGGGAGGTCGTGGTCGGGGTCCAGACCCCGGGCGCTCCGACCGCGCCGGTCCTGGACTTCGCCTTCAGCGCGGCCGCCGCCCGCGGGGCCACGCTGCGCGCCGTACACGCGGTGGACCTGCCGACGCCGTACGGGTACGGCCTGGTCGTGTATCCGGCCGACCTGGGGGACGGCACCCCACGGGAGGAAGAGCAGGCACTGGTCGACGCGGTCAAGCCGTGGCGCGACAAGTACCCGCAGGTCCCGGTCGTCTACACCGTCGACCTGGCCCAGGCGTCCGAAGTCATGCTCCAGGCCGCCGCGCAGGCCTCGCTGGTGGTGGTCGGCCGCAGGGTGCACCGGCCGGCGCTCGGGATGCGTATCGGGGCGATCGCCCACGCGGTACTGCACCACGCGACCGCTCCGGTCGCGGTCGTCCCGCACAAGTGAGGGCCGGTTGCCGCGCGGCTTGAGGCCGGTTTCCGCGCGGCATGAAGGCCGCATACCAGGCGGCTTGAAGGCCGATTTCCGTGCGGCTTGACGGCCGCTGTCCAGGCGGCCTGAGGGTCGGTTCCCGCGCGGCTTGACGGCCGCGTTCCACGCGGCTTGAGGGCCTGTTTCCGTGCGCCCCGAGGGCCGACCGAACGCCCCCGCCGTCCAGGACGTCCCGTACCGGCCGTCGCGCCGGGGGGAGGCGCTCGGCGCTGGAGTCGCACCGCCCCCCGCAGACTTGAGGAGCATCACATGAAGGCAGCAGTCGTCCGGGCCTTCGGACAACCGCTGGTCATCGAGGAGCGCCCCGACCCGGAACCCGGCCCCGGCGAGGTCCGCGTCCGCGTCGAGGCCTCCGGTCTGTGCCACACCGACATCCACGCCGCACACGGCGACTGGCCGGTCAAACCCACGCCCCCGTTCGTCCCCGGCCACGAAGGCGTCGGCATCGTGGAGGCGGTCGGCGACGGGGTGACCCGCCTGGCCGTCGGCCAGCGGGTGGCCGTGCCCTGGCTCGGCTGGGCCTGTGGGCACTGCGAGCACTGCCTGTCCGGCTGGGAGACGCTGTGCGAGCGGCAGCAGAACACCGGCTACGGCGTGGACGGCGGCTACGCCGAGAAGATGCTCGCCCCCGCCGACTTCGCCACCGTCGTCCCCGACGGGATCGACCCGCGCGACGCCGCCCCGCTGACCTGCGCGGGCGTGACCACGTACAAGGCCCTCAAGGTCGCCGGAGTGCGCCCGACCCAACTGGTGGCGATCTCCGGCGTCGGCGGACTCGGCCACCTGGCCGTGCAGTACGCGAAGATCGCCGGGGCGACCGTCGCCGCGATCGACGTCACGGACGAGAAGCTCGAACTCGCCCGTGACCTGGGCGCCGACATCGTCGTCGACGCCCGCAAGGAGGACCCGGCCGAGGTGCTGAAGCGGCACGGCGGAGCGCACGCCGCGCTCGCGCTGGCCGTCAACGAGCAGGCGTTCGCCGCCGTCTACGGCGGGCTGCGGCGCGGCGGAAAGCTGGTGATGGTCGCCCTGCCCGCGGGCGGCACCATCGAGGTGCCGATCTTCGACACCGTCCTGAACGGCACCTCCGTCATCGGCTCGATCGTCGGCACCCGCCAGGACCTGGACGAGGTGTTCCAGCTGCACGCCGCCGGGCGCACCAAGGTGATCTACGAGACCCGGCCGCTGGACACCGTCAACGAGTCCATCGCCGAGGTCCTCGGCGGACGGATCAGGGCACGCGTCGTCTTCGAGATGTGACCCACCGGCCCTCCGCCGCGGCCGCAACTCCCCCAGGAAGCCGGAAGTGATGAGCGAAGGGATGGGCACCGTCATGGGCCCGTACGTGTACGAGTTCACCGAAGGTGGCCGTGACATGGCCGACCTGCTCGGCGGCAAGGGCGCCAACCTGGCCGAGATGTCCCGGATGGGCCTGCCCGTGCCGCCCGGCTTCACGGTCACCACCGAGGCCTGTCGGGCCTTCCTCGGCACCGGGGCCGAGCCGACGGGACTGGTCCGCGAGGTCTTCGACCATCTGACGGCCCTGGAGCGGGCCGCCGGACGGCAGTTGGGGCAGCCGGACGATCCACTGCTGCTCTCCGTCCGCTCCGGGGCCCGCTTCTCCATGCCCGGCATGATGGAGACGATCCTCGACATCGGCCTGAACGACGACTCGGTGCTGGGCCTGGCGAAGTCGTCCGGGAACGAACGGTTCGCCTGGGACTCCTACCGCCGCCTTGTGCAGATGTTCGGCAGCACGGTCATGGGTGTCGACAGCGCGCTGTTCGAGAACGCCATGGCCGACCTCAAGCGGGCGCGCGGCACGGCGGACGACCTGCGGCTTGACGCGACCGACCTGTCCCGGCTCGTCGAGGACTACCAGGAGCTGATCCGCCAGGAGACCGGCGAGGACTTCCCGCAGGAGCCGGGCGAGCAGCTGCGGCGGGCGATCCTCGCCGTCTTCGCGTCCTGGAACGGCGAGCGCGCCCGGCTCTACCGCCGCCGCGAGCACATCCCCGACGACCTCGGCACGGCCGTCACCGTCCAGCGCATGGTGTTCGGCAACCTCGGAGCCGACTCCGGCAGCGGCGTCGCCTTCACCCGCGACCCGGCGACCGGGCGGCGCGGCCTGTACGGCGACTATCTGGCCAACGCGCAGGGCGAGGACGTGGTGGCGGGCATCCGCAACACGGTCCCGCTGACCGACCTGGAGCACCTGGACCCACGGGCGTACGCCCAACTCCAAGGCCATATGCGGACGTTGGAGGAGCACTACCGGGACCTGTGCGACATCGAGTTCACCATCGAGCGCGGCACGCTGTGGATGCTGCAGACCCGGGTCGGAAAGCGCACCGCCGAGGCCGCGTTCGCCATCGCCTCCGCGCTGGTCGACGAGGAACTGATCACCCCTGACGAGGGCCTGGCCCGGGTCAGCGGGGACGGGCTCGCCCGGTTGATGTTCCCCCGCTTCGACACCTCGGCCGTCGGTGACGCGCTCGCCCACGGCATCCCCGCCTCGCCCGGCGCCGCCGTCGGCGCCGTGGTGTTCGACTCCGCCGAGGCGGTGCGGCGGGCCGCCGCCGGAGAGCAGGTCGTCCTCGTACGGCAGGAGACCACACCCGACGACCTGCCCGGCATGGTCGCCGCCCAGGCCGTGCTGACCAGCCGTGGCGGCAAGACCAGCCACGCCGCCGTCGTCGCGCGCGGCATGGGCAAGGTCTGTGTGTGCGGCGCCGAGGAGATCACCGTCGACGTGCGGGGGCGCCGGTTCACCGTCGGCGGCACCAGCGTCGATGAGGGCACGGTCATCTCCGTCGACGGTTCCGAAGGCGCCGTCTACGCCGGTGCGGCGCCGCTGGTCGACTCCGTGGTGATGCGCTACTTCGAGACCGGCGAACGCGCTGCCGGGCTGGTCGACGCCGTCGTACAGACCATGCAACAGGCGGACGGCGTACGGCGGTTGAGTGTGCTGGCGAACGCCGACACACCCGAAGACGCCGCCCGGGCCCGTCGGTTCGGCGCCGAGGGCATCGGTCTGTGCCGTACCGAGCACATGTTCCTGGGCGATCGGCGGCCCCTGATCGAGGCGATGATCCTGGCCCGTACCGACGCCGACCGCGAGCGGGCGCTCGACGCGCTGCTGCCCCTGCAACGGCGGGACTTCGTCGGCATCCTGGCGGCGATGGACGGCCTGCCGGTCACCATCCGCCTGCTCGATCCGCCCCTGCACGAGTTCCTGCCCGACCGTACGGAACTCGCGGTGCGGATCGCCACCGCCGAGGCGCACGGCACCCCGCCGAGCCCGCACGAGACGGAGCTGCTGGAGGCTGTCAACCGCATGCACGAGGTGAATCCGATGCTCGGCCTGCGCGGGGTACGCCTCGGGCTGGTCGCGCCGGGCCTGGTGGCCATGCAGGTGCGGGCCATCGCCGAGGCGGTCGTGGAACGCCGGCGGGCCGGTGGCGATCCCCGGGCGGAGATCATGGTTCCGCTGATCGACACCGTCGAGGAACTGCGGCTCGTGCGGGAGGAGGCGGAGCGGGTACTGGCCGAGGTCTCCGAGGCCGCGGGCGTCCCCGTCGAGTGCCCGGTCGGCACGATGATCGAGCTGCCCAGGGCCGCCCTCACCGCGGGCCAGATCGCCCAGGAAGCGCAGTTCTTCTCGTTCGGCACCAACGACCTCACGCAGACGACCTGGGGCTTCTCCCGGGACGACGTGGAGGCGGCGTTCTTCTCCGCGTATCTCGACAAGGGGATCTTCGCGGTGTCCCCGTTCGAGACGATCGACCGGGCGGGCGTGGGGCGCCTGGTCGAGATCGCGGTCGCCGAGGGCCGCGCCACCCGGCCCGGACTCAGGATCGGCGTGTGCGGCGAGCACGGCGGCGATCCGGACTCGGTGCACTTCTTCCACGCCGCGGGGCTCGACTACGTCTCCTGCTCGCCGTTCCGCGTACCGGTGGCCCGCCTGGAGGCCGGGCGGGCCGCACTCCCCGAGACGGAAACCAGCGACAGCAGATGACCGGCGGTCGGCGGGGGCAGTTCGGCCCCCTGACTCGGGTCGGTCGGCCCCTGCCCCCGCTGACCTGCGACGGGCGAGACTGAAGGTGCATCGGGGGACCGGCTCCCCGGGACCGTCCGAAGGGACAGCAACGGCCACTCGGCCGACGAGCCCGCGTTCCGGCCCCCGAGCGATCGGCAGGAAGGGAGTTGGCGTGATGACCCGCATCGTCGGCGAGGTGATGACCAGCGAGGTCGTCGAAGCGCGCCGGGAGACATCGTTCAAGGACGTGGCACTGCTGCTGGACCGCCACCGGATCAGCGGACTGCCCGTCGTGGACCAGGACGACAAGGTTCTGGGAGTGATCTCCGAGAGCGACCTGATACGCCGCCAGGCAGCCCAGTCGGCGCCTGGCCCAGAACGCCGCTTCCGGATGCCGGCGCTGCGCCGAACAGCTCGTCACACGGCCGCCGTGGCCCGCGCCACGACCGCCGAGGAGCTGATGTCGACACCCGCCGTCACCGTGCACCCGGAACAGCGTGTCGCGGATGCCGCCCGCGTGATGGAGCGCCACCACGTCGAACGGCTTCCCGTGGTGGACGAGGAGGACCGGCTGATCGGTATCGCCACCCGGCGCGACCTGCTGCGGGTGTTCCTGCGGACGGACGACGAGATCCGCCGGGACGTCCTGGACGAGGTGCTGACCCGCGCCATGGGCCTGCCGCCGCACACCGTGATCGTCTCGGTGCGGGACGGCATGGTCACGCTGGAAGGGCGCCTTGAGCACCGTAGCGACATCCCGCGCGCCATCCAGCAGACCTGGCGGGTCGACGGAGTGGTCGGCATCGTCAACAGCCTGACGTTCCGCGTCGACGACACACACCCGCCCGAGAAGCACCCCTCCCACCGGATCGCCCACCACTGGCTGCCCGATCGCTGACGCCCAGCGGTCGGACGGCCGTGGGACGGCGGTCGGACGGCGGTCTGGGCCGAACGGCCCTAGCGAGGCCGGATCGCACCGATGTCTGATCAAAGTTGCCGTCGTCGGAGGCATGGCGTGAGCGACCAGTCCACACGGAAGTTGATCATGGGAATCCACCACGGCCGGCCGGCCCCTCCCGGGCCGCGCCACAGCGTCGAACTCGACCGTGCCGAGGCCCTTCGGCTGCTCGGCAGCGTGTCGCTGGGCAGGGTGGTCTTCACCCAGCACGCGCTGCCGACGATCCGCCCGGTCAACCACGTCCTGGACGACGGCGACGTCATCATCCGTACGCACGAGGGCGCGGCCCTGACCTCGTACACCCAGACCACCGGACCGCCCGGTGTCGTCGTCGCCTACGAGGCCGACACCATCGACCCGGACACGCACCTCGGCTGGACCGTCGTGGCCACCGGCTACGCCCGCCTGGTGACCGACCCACAGGAGCTGGCCCGCTACCAGAGGATGCTGCAGCCGTGGGTGAAGCAGACCATGGACTACGCGGTCCGCATACACCCCGACCTGGTCACCGGCATCCGGCTCACCGACACGGACACGGACACGGACGCGGACGAGGACGAACCGGCCAACCGCTGAATCCCTCGCGTGCACGCAAGGAGGCCGCCGCCATGGACGAGACACCGCAGGGAGAGCAGGGAGCCCCGACGCACTCGCCCGTACGGCCCAGACCCGCCCTGCTGACCTTTCTGGGTGGCGTGGGCACCGTCACCGGCAGCAAGTTCCTCGTCGAGAGCGATCACGCCCGGCTGCTGGTCGACTGCGGCCTCTTCCAGGGCTTCGCGGAACTCCGCCGCCGCAACTGGCGCCATCTGCCGTGCGACGCTTCGGACATCGGCGCCGTGGTGGTGACCCACGCCCACCTGGACCACTGCGGCTACCTGCCACGGCTGGTCCGGCACGGATTCCGTGGACCGGTGCTGACCAGCGCGTTCACCGCGCGCCTCGCGGAGATCGTGCTGCGGGACAGCGCCCACCTGCAGATCGAGGCGGCCGAGCACGCCAATCGGCACGGCTGGTCCAAGCACCACCCGGCCCGCCCGCTCTACGACGACGGGGACGTCGACCGCACCATGAAGCTCTTCGACCCGGTGCCGATGAACACCGAGGTCGAGATCGCCCCACAGACCCGCCTGACGCTGCACGGGGCCGGTCACATCCTGGGCTCGGCCTGGGCCCGGCTCACCCTTGAGGACGGGCACACGCTGGCCGTCAGCGGCGACCTCGGCCGCCCAGGGCACCCCCTGCTGCTGCCGGCGGAGCCGTTCTCCGGCGCGGATGTGCTGCTGATGGAGTCCACGTACGGCAACCGCCGCCACGACGACGCGGCGGGACGGGCGCGGTTCGCCGCCGTCCTGACCCGTGCGCTCGGTCGCGGCGGCACGGTGGTCATCCCGGCGTTCGCCCTCGACCGCACCGAGGTCGTCCTGCACGAGCTCGCCGCGCTCCGCCGCGAGGGGGTGCTCCCGGCGAGTGTTCCGGTGTACGTGGACAGCCCCATGGCCCTGGCCGCCCTGGACGTGTACCGGGACGCCATCGCCGCCAAGGCCGCTGAGCTGCGCCCCGACGTCACGGCGGCGGGCACGGCCGCGCTCAGCCCTGAGCCGTTCCTCGCCGCGCGTTCCCTCCAGGAGTCCATCGACATCAACGACGCCCCCGGGCCCGCGGTCATCGTCTCCGCGTCCGGCATGGCGACCGGTGGCCGGGTCCTGCACCACCTGCGCCGCGTCCTGCCCGACCCGCGTAACGCCGTCGTCGTCGTGGGGTTCGCCGCGCAGGGAACCCGGGCCCGTGACCTCGTCGACGGCGCCCGCGCACTCAAGATGTTCGGCGAGTACGTGCCGGTCCGCGCCGAGGTCGCCGACGTGCCGCACTTCTCCGCCCACGCCGACGCGGCCCAGCTTCTCCAGTGGCTGCGCGGCGCCCCCGCGCCGCACACCACGTACCTCGTCCACGGCGAGCCCGACGCGGCCGCGGCCCTGCGGAACCGTATCGACCAGACGCTCGGCTGGACCGCGGTCGTCCCGCGCTCCGGTGAGCACGTCCTCGTTCGCTGAACCGGTAGCAGGCCCCACCCGGCGGGGGCACTCGCCGGGACCGAAGGAGCTGACCGCCATGACGACCCTGACCGGAGCCCCAGACCGCTCGGTCCAGGTGAACGCGGTGCTCGACGCACCGCTGTCCCGGTGGCTGTGGCTGGTGAAGTGGGTCCTGGCCATCCCCCACTACGTGGTGCTGTTCTTCCTCTGGGTCGCCTTCCTCGTGGTGAGCGTGATCGCGTTCTTCGCCATCCTGTTCACCGAGCGCTATCCGCGCGCCCTGTTCGACTTCAACCTGGGTGTGCTGCGCTGGAGTTGGCGGGTCGCGTACTACGGGTACGGCGCCCTGGGCACCGACCGCTATCCGCCGTTCAGCCTGGGGGCGGAACCCGACTACCCGGCGCGGCTGGACATCGCCTACCCCGAGCGGCTCTCCCGCGGCCTGGTCCTGGTGAAGTGGTGGCTGCTGGCCATCCCGCACTACCTCGTCATCGGGTTCTTCGTCGGCGGTTACCCGCTCGGATGGTGGGAGGGGGGACTCATCGCCGTACTGGTGGTGATCGCGGCCGTGGCCCTGGCCTTCACCGAGAAGTACCCCAGGGGCCTGTTCGACCTGGTCCTCGGCCTCAACCGGTGGGTGCTGCGGGTCGGCGCCTACGCCGCCCTGATGACGGACAGCTATCCGCCGTTCCGCCTCGACCTGGGCGGCGCCGAGCCGGGCGGACCGGAGAAGCGGTCGTAATCGCCGCCCGCGACGGGTCATGCGGTGTTGCCGGTGCCCTCCACCAGTGACGCCGCGTGTGCGGGAACGTACGTCTGGAGCGTGCGCGGTGGCCGCTGGTATCCGGTGGAGGCCGGGCGCGGGGGCAGTTCCAGCGGCGGGGGCTGCACCTCGTGATAGGAGATCGTGGACAGCAGGTGGGCGATCATGTTGATGCGTGCGCTGCGCTTGTCGTCGCTCTCCACGACGTACCAGGGCGCCTCCGGGATGTCGGTGTGCGCGAACATCTCGTCCTTGGCCCGGGAGTACGCCTCCCAGCGCGTGATCGACTCCAGGTCCATCGCCGACAGCTTCCAGCGGCGGGTGGGGTCGTCGAGCCTGGTGCGGAAGCGCTGCTCCTGGACCGCGTCGCTCACCGAGAACCAGTACTTGCGCAGCAGCACCCCGTCCTCCACCAACAGCCGCTCGAAGAGCGGGCACTGGTGCAGGAACCGCCAGTACTCCTCCTTGGTGCAGAAGCCCATCACATGCTCGACGCCGGCCCGGTTGTACCAACTGCGGTCGAAGAGCACGATCTCACCCCCGCTGGGCAGGTGCTCCACGTACCGCTGGAAGTACCACTGCGTGCGCTCGCGCTCGGTCGGTGTGGGGAGCGCCACGATCCGCGCCACACGGGGGTTGAGGTGCTCGGCGACGCGTTTGATCGTGCTGCCCTTGCCCGCGGCGTCGCGCCCCTCGAAGACCACGACAAGTCGCGCGCCCTCGGCCCGCACCCACTCCTGGAGCTTGACCAACTCCACCTGAAGCCGAAGGAGTTCACGCTCGTACACCTCACGCGGCAACCGCTTCGCCGGCGTGCTGTCACGGGGACCCTTCTTGCCTGCCACCAGACCTCCTGCTGCGCGCCGCGGACGTACGCTCCACGCTACGGGCATTCGGTCAGTCGTGGGGGATCACCGCGACCGGTGCACAGGCGTGGTGCAGCACCGCCTGGGTCACCGGGCCGATATGGCTGCCGATCGGCGTGTGGCGGTTCCTGCGGCCGACCACGACCAGTGCGGCGTGGTGGGAGGCATCCACCAGATGGGAGCCCGCACCGCCGATCACGGCCTGCTCGTGCACGTCGACGCCGGGGAACTTCTCCCGCCACGGCCGCAGCGCGTCGGCCAGCCTGCGCCGTGCCTGTGCGGCCAGTTCGTCGTTGAGTTCGGGGTCGAGGGAGCCTCCGTAGCCGTTGTAGTGGCGCGGCAGGGTCCAGCCGTGCACGACGCGCAGGTTCGCCGCGCGGCGCTCGGCGGCGTCGAACGCGTACTTGAGCACGGTGTCGTCGGGGTGCTCCACGTTCAGTCCGAGCACGACGTCGCGGTACGGCGTGTGCGTGCACGGGTGTCCGGCGGGGTCCGGCAGATGCTCGTCCTCGGCGCGCTCACTGGCCCGTACGAGGACGACAGGCCCCTGGGCGCGGGCCACGACGGCGAGCGCGACGGAGCCGACCAGGAACCCGCCGACGCCGCTCAGTCCGCGCGACCCGAGTACCAGCACCTCGGCTGACTCGGCGGCCTCCAGCAGGGCGGGGACGGGCTGCTGCGCGACCCCGCTGGTGCTCATGTGCAGGTCGGTGTGGCGGCCGGAGAGCACGGTCGCGGCCTGGTGCAGCACGCGGGTGGCCCGGTTCCGCCCGCTGTCGGTCGTTCCGCGCGGCCGTGCGTCCGCGCCGCGCGGGGCGTGCGCGTAGGGCTGCCCTTTCGAGGCGTGCACCAGGTGCAGGGGCAGGTCGCGCAGCCGTGCTTCGCGGGCGGCCCAGTCGGCCGCGGCGAGGCTCTCGCGCGTGCCGTCCAGGCCTGCGGTGACGCTGCGGGGCATGAGGGGACCTCCTTTCGGTGGGGCGCTGTCAGGGGAGGCGGGGCGCCACCGCGTCGTCGCGATGGCGCCCCCGGTCGTGGCCCGCTGTCAGAGCAGCCAGCGGTTGCGGCTGACGAACGGCAGGCGTGCCCAGGCCTTGCCCAGGCCCCAGGTGGCGCCGGCGCCCGCGGCCGCGAGGGCGATCAGGACGACGGCGTAGATGAGGTGGTAGTCGGCGAACGGGTTGGTCGACATGCTGGCCGAGCCGTCGGACAGGTGCTTGGCGGGGGGCCACTCCGCGATCCACATCAGCGCCATCATGGCGGTGCCGGCGACCGCGGCGAGCCGCAGCGCGACACCGGTGACGAGGGCCAGGCCGATGCCGAGCAGGCCGAGCATGAACAGCCAGTCGGCCCAGCCCGCGCCCGCCCAGTCGTGGAACGTGGACTCCATCGGGCCGACGGCGACCCGGCTGAGGAAGCCCTCGGTCGGCGAGCCGCCGTCGATCCAGCCGTTGCCGGACGCGGTCGCGTAGCCGAAGCCGAAGGTCTTGTCGAGGAAGGCCCACAGGAAGACGAACCCGGTCAGCAGGCGCAGGCCGGCGAAGACATAGGAGCGGGTCGCCGTGACCGCCGCTGCCGCCGTCTCGCCGGACGCGGACGTGGCCGCGGTCCTGTGCAGAGACGGGAAGTGGAACCCCGGGCGCCGGTGGGGGTGCTGGTGGACTGCCATGATGCTCATCCCTTCCAGGGGCGTGGACGAGGCCGCGGTGACTCTCGTTGCCTCCAATGTCCCGCCGTGCCGGACGGGCTCGGAGGGGCTGCGGGGCCTTGGTCGGGGGCCGGAGGTCCCCGACCGCGGGTCCGGTCGGCGGCCCGGGTCCGGTCAGCTGCCCCAGGTCCAGTCGGCGACCTCGGGCAGGTCGGTGCCGTGTTCCCGGATCCAGTCGTGGTGGCGCAGCCTGATGTCCTCCATCAGCTGCCGCACGGGGGCGGCGCGTACGGCCAGGCCCGGCACGCGGTCGATGACGTCCATCACCAGGCGGTAGCGGTCCAGGTCGTTGCGGACCACCATGTCGAACGGCGTGGTGGTGGTGCCGATCTCCTTGTAGCCGCGCACGTGCAGATTCGGGTGGCCGGTACGCCGGTACGCGAGGCGGTGGATCAGCCAGGGGTACCCGTGGTAGGCGAAGATCACCGGCTTGTCGCGGGTGAACAGCGCGTCGAACTCGGCGGCGGGCATGCCGTGCGGATGCTCCTCGGCGGGCAGCAGCCGGGCCAGGTCGACGACGTTGACCACGCGTACGGCCAGGTCGGGCAGGTGGGTGCGCAGCAGCTGCGCGGCTGCCAGCACCTCCTGGGTGGGGACGTCACCGGCGGCCGCCAGCACCACGTCCGGCTCCCGCTCGCCGGTCTCGGTGCCCGCCCACTCCCAGATTCCGGCCCCGCGGGCGCAGTGCGCGCGGGCCTGGTCCATCGACAGCCAGTCGAAGCAGGGCTGCTTCCCGGCCACGATGACGTTCACGTAGTCCCGGCTGCGCAGGGCGTGGTCCGCCACCGACAGCAGGGTGTTGGCGTCCGGTGGCAGATAGACCCGTACGACCTCGGGGCTCTTGTTCAGTACGTGGTCGACGAAGCCGGGGTCCTGGTGCGAGAAGCCGTTGTGGTCCTGACGCCAGACGTGCGAGGTCAGCAGGTAGTTGAGCGAGGCCAGCGGGGCGCGCCAGGGCAGCCTCCGGGTGACGCGCAGCCACTTGATGTGCTGGTTGACCATCGAGTCGACGATGTGGGCGAACGCCTCGTAGCAGGAGAACAGTCCGTGCCGACCGGTCAGCAGATAGCCCTCCAGCCAGCCCTGACAGGTGTGCTCGGACAGGATCTCCAGCACCCTGCCATGCCGGTCCAGGTGCTCGTCGACGGTCAGGGTCTGGGCCTGCCAGGCCTTGCCGCTCGCGCCGAACACGGCCTGGAGCCGGTTGGAGGCGGTCTCGTCCGGGCCGACGAGCCGGAAGTCGCGGCGCGCGCTGGTGGCCTCCATGACGTGCGCCAGCAGGTCGCCGAGGACCCTGGTGGGCTCGTGCAGGGTCGCTCCGGGCTTGTCGACGGCGACGGCGTAGCGCTCCAGCGGCGGCAGGGGCAGCTCGCGTAGCAGCAGTCCGCCGTTGGCGTGCGGGGTTGCGCCCAGGCGCCGGGCGCCCTCGGGGACGCAGGCCAGGATCTGTTCGCGAGGGCGGCCGTGCTCGTCGAAGAGCTCTTCGGGCCGGTACGAGCGCAGCCAGGTCTCCAGCTGCCGCAGGTGCTCGGGGTTGTCACGGACGGCGGCCAGCGGCACCTGGTGGGCCCGCCAGGTGCCCTCCACGGGAAGGCCGTCGACCTCGGCGGGCCCGGTCCAGCCCTTGGGGGTGCGCAGCACGATCACCGGCCAGTGGGCCCGTTCGGCGACGCCGTCCTCGCGGGCGGTGCGCTGGATGAGCGCGATGCGGTCCAGGGCGTCGTCCAGGGCGGTGGCCATGGCGCGGTGCACGGCCATCGGTTCGTCACCGGTGACGTGGATCGGGACGTGGCCGTATCCGCGCAGGAGCGCGTCGAGTTCGGACTCCGGGAGCCTGGCCAGCACCGTCGGGTTGGCGATCTTGTAGCCGTTCAGGTGCAGGATCGGCAGGACCGCGCCGTCGTGGACGGGGTCGAGGAACTTGTTGGAGTGCCAGGACGCGGCCAGCGGTCCCGTCTCCGCCTCGCCGTCGCCGATCACGCACGCCACCAGCAGGTCCGGGTTGTCGAAGGCGGCGCCGTAGGCGTGTGCGAGGGAGTAGCCGAGTTCGCCGCCCTCGTGGAGGGAGCCGGGCGTCTCGGGCGCGACATGGCTGGGCACTCCGCCCGGGAACGAGAACTGCCGGAACAGCCGCTCCATGCCCGCCTTGTCCCGGCTGACGTCGGGATAGGTCTCGCTGTAGCTTCCTTCCAGCCAGGAGTTGGCGAGTACGGCGGGCCCGCCGTGGCCGGGCCCCCAGACGCACAGGGCGTCCTGGCCGCGCTTCTTGATGACGCGGTTGAGGTGGGTGTGCACCAGGTTCAGGCCAGGGGATGTGCCCCAGTGGCCGAGCAGCCGCGGCTTGACGTGCTCCGGGCGTAACGACTCGGTGAGCAGCGGGTTGGCCATCAGGTAGATCTGGCCGACGGCCAGGTAGTTCGCCGCACGCCAGTGGGCGTCCAGGTGCCGCAGTTCCCGCTCGGTGATCGGGCCGGGCGCCTGCTGCGGTGGGACGTCGGGCATGGTGGTTCCTTCCGGGTGGACGTCACGTTCCGGTCCGCGCTTCTTCCACCCTGCGTCCGCCCGTCATGCCCCGGACAGGGCCGGTCGGCCCACACCGTCGCGTTCCGTACAGACGCTCGACCGCGCAAGGGGCCGTTCGGGCATGATGGGACCGACAGGGCTGTGATCGAGGGGAACTGGTATGGACCAGAGCGCGCACGATCCACAGGTTCCGCGGTCCGCTGCTCCAGCGACGCCGCAGCTGAACCTGGACGCGCAGCTGGACGAGCTACAGGCACAGGTGAGCCGCGTACGCGGTACGCAGAACCGGGTACGCACCCTGCTGGACGCGGTGCTGGCTATCGGCAGCGACCTGGACCTGGACGTGATGCTGCATCGGATCGTCGAGTCCGCGGTGCAACTGGTCGACTGCCGCTACGGGGCGCTCGGGGTCGTCGGCGAAGAGGGCGGCATCAAACAGTTCATCACCGTGGGTGTGGACGAGGAGACCATCGCCGGCATCGACCACTATCCGCGGGGCGAGGGCATCCTCGGCCTGCTCATCCGCGAACCCCACTCGCTGCGGCTCGCGGTCCTGAGCGACCACCCGGACTCCGTCGGCTTCCCGCAGGGCCACCCCCCGATGACCACGTTCCTCGGGACCCCGGTCCAGGTCCGCGACCGGATCTTCGGCAATCTGTACCTGACCGAGAAGCGCGGCGGGGCGGAGTTCGACGCCGAGGACGAGGCGGTGCTGCGCACCCTCGGCACGGCGGCGGGCGTGGCGATCGACAACGCCCGGCTCTACAACGACGCCCGGCGCCGTGAGCGCTGGCTCGCGGCGAGCAGCGACCTGACCCGTACCCTGCTGTCGGGCGCCGAGCCCAGCGCGGTCCTGCGCACCTTCACCGCCACGGTGCGGGAGCTGTCCGACGCCGACCTGGTCACGCTGGCGGTGCCGGTGGGCACCGCCGGAAACCTGGTCGTCGAGGCGGCGGACGGACTCGACGCCGACCTCGTCCGTGGCCTGGCCCTGCCCAACGGCAGCAGCCTTGCCGCCAAGGTGTTCGGCTCCGGTGAGACGATCGTCAGCCCGTCCCTCGGCCAGGACCCTCGCGCGCAGACGGGTGGCACCTCCGTGCTGGACCTGGGGCCGGCGTTCCTGATCCCGCTGGGCACGCCCGAGCGCGTCCGCGGCGTCCTGCAGGTCACCAACCGTGAGGGCGGCCCCGCGTTCCCCGATGCCACCGTGGACATGATCACCGGATTCGCCGGTCATGCGGCGCTCGCCCTGGAGATCGCCGAACACCGGCGCGACGCCGAGCGGCTGCTCGTCCTCAACGACCGCGACCGCATCGCCCGCGACCTGCACGATCTGGCCATTCAGCGTCTGTTCGCCAGCGGGCTGAGCCTGCAGTCGGTCCTCAACCGCCTCACGGACCGGCCCGATGCGGCCGAGCGCGTCCAACGGGTGGTGGACGACCTGGACGACACGATCAAGGTCGTCCGGTCCACCATCTACGCCCTGCGTCAGCACGACCACTCCGACGCGGCGGGCCTGCGCGCCCAGCTCGTGGCCGAGGTGGGCCGGGCGGGGCAGACTCTCGGTTTCACTCCCGCACTGCGCATGGGCGGCCTGCTGGACACCGGTGTCCCCCACGAACACCGCGAGCAGCTGCTCGCGGTGGTGCGCGAGGCCCTGTCCAACGCCGCCCGGCACGCCGACGCCACCAGTGTGGAGGTCGGCGTCGAAGCCACCCCCACCACACTGCGGCTGCGCGTGGCCGACAACGGCTGCGGCGTCGACCCCGCTGTCACCCGCCGCAGCGGCCTGGACAACATCCGCACCCGCGCCGAGAACCTCGGCGGGACCTTCACCCTGACGTCCAACGAGCCCAGCGGCACCCTCCTGGAATGGACGGTGCCGATGCCCGCCGACGCGGTGTGAACAGCAGGGGTCACCGCACGGTGATCTCGCGTCCGGTGATGGTGTCCGGGTCGATGCGCACCCAGACGTTGCGCTCGCCGCCCACCCAGGGGCGGCTGTACGCCCGCTCCTCCAGTCGGCGTACGGCATCGGGGTCCGTCGTCTCCCGGGCGTGGCCACGGACGAGCACGCTCCAGCCCTGGCTGAGCGCGTCGTCGATCTGGTCGACCTCAAAGGCGACGTGGGTCCCGACGGCCGCCGCGAGCGTGCTGTCGGGTGCGGTGCGGAAGACGACCTCGCCGTCGATGACGCTGTAGTTGACGGGGACGACGACCGGCCCCTGGGATGTGGATACCGCGAGGTGTCCCACGCCGTGCGTCGACAGCCGCGCCCGGCACTCCTCGGCGCTGAGCTCGTCCCACTGGGGGTTCGCGGCGGCTCGGCCCACGCCGGGTGGCAGGTCGGTTTCGGCTCCGCGCAGGACCGCGACCGTGGTCTGAAGGGCGTCGGCCAGCCTGATGAGGAGGCCGATGCCCGGCGCGGCTGTGGGATGTTCCTCCAGATAGCGGATGTATCCAGGCGCGGTCCCGGCCCGTGCGGCCACCTCCTGCACGGTCAGCCCCAGCTCTTCGCGCCGGTGCTCGATGCGCCTGCCGAAGTCGCTGTGTGCCGGCGCCGGCGGTGCGGGTGCGCCGGGTGAGGGGGTCTGCTCGGACATCGTCACTCACTTCCCTCGGAGCGTTCTGCGTCTCCATCCTGACCGGGACGGCGGCTGTGCGCATGAGCCGCTTGGTCCCCATCGCCCAGCCGGGTCGGTCCCGTCCACCCTCCGCGTTCCGCGCCGGGCCACGGCGCCCACACGGCCCCGCACGGCGCCCATACGGCTCCGCAGGGTGCCCGTACGGCTCCGCAAAGGGACCAACGGGCCCTTCCACCCACGGCCGCCGCCCCGATTTCCTGGGGCACATGCCCGAGACACCACTCCTGTGCACGCCCCTCCTGCGTGAACATGTCGTCGGCGGGGCCACCGTGGTGGCGCTGTACGGCGAGATCGACATCCTGACCGCGCCGCCCATCTCCGCGCGCCTCGACGTCCTGACCGCAGGTCCGCAGCCCGAGCTGGTGCTGGACCTGCGCACGGTGGCCTTCATGGACTGCAGGGGCCTGGCCCTGCTGTGCCGGGCCCGGAACCGCGTCCAGACCCGCGGCGGCCGCATCAGGCTCGTGGTCGACAACCCGCACGTCCTGCGGCTGCTGCGCCGCGCCGAGCTCGGCCAGGCCTTCGACCTGTACCCCAGCCTCCTCGGAGCCCTTCCCGCCGTGCCGGGCCGAACGTCCCGCAGCGGGGCCGGGGCGGCCCCTCCTGCCGGCTGACTCCCGATGGCACGCTGGAAAGTGGCCAACCGGCACCCGAGCGACCTTCGCGGCACATCCGTGGAGGCACCCGCGAGAGGCGGTACAGATCATGGAACTTCCCCTGGTCGTCGGTGTCGACGGCTCGGAGTCCAGTCTCCAAGCGGTCGACTGGGCGGTGGACGAGGCCACCCGGTACGGCCTTCCGCTGCGGCTCGTGCACGGGTCGCTGTGGGGGCGCTACGACGGACTCGCCCTGGCCGGAGGCGTGGGCGGCCCCCCGGAGCAGGCCATGGGCGAGGAGATCGTGCACGCGGCGGGCGAACGGGCGCGGCAGCGGGGCCCTGAGGTGAAGATCACCGCCATGGTGCTGCCCGAGGAGGCGGAGGACGCACTGCTGCGCGAGGCGCGCAACGCGACCGCCGTGGTCATCGGGCACCGCGGCCGGGGCGCGGTGGCCGAACTCCTGCTGGGCTCCGTGAGCCTGGCCATGGCGGCCCGGGCCCATTGCCCGGTGATCGTCGTACGCGGCGGTAAGGAGAGCCGGGACGGCACACATCGGCGCATCGTCCTCGGCGTGGGCGACGCCACGACCGGGGACGCCGCGGTCCGGTTCGCCTTCCGCGCGGCCGAGGCCCGCCAGTGCGCCCTGGAAGCGGTACGCGCCTGGCGGTGCCCGGCGCACGAGACGGCCGACCACCCGCTGCTCGTCGGAGAGCCCGCCCACTATCACCAGCGGCACGCGTCGGAGCTCCTCGACGACGCGCTGAGCGCCGCCAGGCGCGAGCACCCGGAGATCGAGGTCCACCGCTCCGTCGTCGAAGGCGCCGCCCGCAAGGTCCTCCTGGACCGGTCGGCCACCGCTGACCTCCTGGTCGTCGGCGCCCGACGCCGCCACGGGCACTTCGGCCTCCAGCTCGGACGCGTGGGACACGCCGTACTGCACCATGCCGAGTGCCCGGTCGCCGTCGTTCCGCTGCGCGGGTGAACGACCTCGTGGTGAACGACCTCGTAGCGACCGACCTTGCGCTGAACGACCTTGTGCTGAACGACCTCGTGGAGAAGGGGACTTCGTGACGGAAATCGCCGCACCGCTCAAGGGCGTTCAGGCCGTGGTGCTCGACACCGACGGCGTGATCACCGACTCGGCGCGGGTGCACGCCGCCGCCTGGAAGTCGGCCTTCGACGCCTTCCTGCGCGCCTACCCGCCACAGGACCCCGAGCAGCGGGGGCCCTTCGACGCGCACAAGGACTACCTACGCTATGTGGACGGCATGTCCCGCCTGGATGGTGCGGCCTCGTTCCTCGCCTCCCGGGGACTGCGACCGAGCGACACCGAAGTGCGGTCGGTGGCCGCGCAGAAGGAGGCGGTCTTCGTCGAGCGGCTGCGCCGGGGAGGCATCGCCGCCTACCCGGGCACGGTCCGTCTGCTGCACGCCCTGAGCCGCGCGGGCGTCGGCCTCGCCGCCGCGTCCGCGTCCCGCCACGCCCGCGAGCTCATCGAACGGGCCGGCCTCCTCGACGTGTTCGACGCGGTCGTCGACGGCGGTGAGGCGGCGCGGCTGCACCTGCCGGGCAAGCCGGATCCCGCGCTGTTCCTGGAGGCGGCCCGCAGGCTCGGCCGTACACCGCGGGACACGGCGGTCGTCGAGGACGCCCTGGCCGGCGTCGAAGCCGGCCGCCGCGGCGGCTTCGGCCTGGTCGTCGGCGTGGACCGTACCGGGACCGACGGCATGGGCGTCCGGCTTCGGCGGCACGGCGCCGACATAGTGGTACGCGACCTGGGAGACCTGCTCCTGGAAGGAGCCCCCTCATGACGGACTGGACCTGGGAGTACAAGGGCTACGAGCCCGCTCAGGAACAGCTCAGGGAATCGCTGTGCACCCTCGGCAACGGCTACTTCGCCACCCGCGGCGCGCTCCCGGAGTGCGCGGCCGACGAGGTGCACTACCCCGGCACGTATGCCGCGGGCTGCTACAACCGGCTCACCTCCGACGTCGCGGGACACCAGGTCGAGAACGAGGACATGGTCAACCTGCCCAACTGGCTGCCACTGCGCTTCCGCATCAGCGCCGACGACCGCACCGGACCGTGGCTGTCCCCGGACGTCGTGCGCCTCCTCGAACACCGTCAGACCCTCCACATCGGCTCCGGCATGCTGGAGCGCCACACGCGCTACGAGGACGACCAGGGCCGTCGGCTCGCCGTGCGCCAGCAGCGCCTCGTCCATATGGCGGACCCTCATACGGCGGCGCTGCGCACGGAGTTCACCGCCGAGAACTGGACGGGCGACCTGGACGTCGAGGCGGCCCTGGACGCGGCCGTCACCAACTCCGGCGTTGCCCGCTACCGCGATCTCGACGGCCGCCACCTCATCCACGTACATACCGGTACGGCCGCCGAGGACACCGTCTGG
Source organism: Streptomyces sp. E11-3 (assembly GCF_046540415.1). Taxonomy (NCBI): domain Bacteria; kingdom Bacillati; phylum Actinomycetota; class Actinomycetes; order Kitasatosporales; family Streptomycetaceae; genus Streptomyces; species Streptomyces sp. E11-3. The sequence continues at coordinate 340,874 of NZ_JAZGRL010000002.1, forward strand.
CTGCGCTGCCGCACCCGTACCTCCGACATCCGCGTCGGCATGGCGGCGCGCACGACCACCCTCGGCACAGCGGTGGCCGAGACCCGGCACGAAGGGCCACGCGCCACCCAGTCGTTCCGGCTCGCTCTCACGCCCGGCCGTACCGTCACCGTCGACAAGACCGTCGCCCTGCACACCTCCCGCGACCCGGCGATCAGCGACCCGTTGCAGGCCGCCGTCGACCGGGTGAGCACCGCGCCCGGCTTCGACGACCTGCTGGAATCGCACCTCACCGCATGGGACCAGCTGTGGCGCAGGGCCGCACTGGACGTACCCGACGAGCCGGGCGACATCCTGCGCCTGCACCTCTTCCACGTGCTCCAGACGCTCTCCCCGCACACAGCGGACCTCGACGTCGGCGTCCCGGCCCGCGGACTGCACGGCGAGGCCTACCGCGGGCATGTCTTCTGGGACGAGCTGTTCGTCCTGCCGTATCTGAACCTGCACTTCCCCGAGGTCTCCCGGGCGCTGCTCACCTACCGCCACCGGCGCCTGGAGCGGGCGTGCACGGCGGCCCGGAAGGCCGGCCGCGCCGGCGCCATGTACCCGTGGCAGAGCGGCAGCGACGGCCGCGAGGAGACCCAGGAGCTGCATCTCAACCCGCGCTCAGGACGCTGGCTCCCCGACCACTCGCGTCTCCAGCGCCATGTCGGCTCCGCCGTCGCCTACAACGTCTGGCGGTACTGGGAGGCCAGCGGCGACGCGGAGTTCCTGCACACCAAGGGCGCCGAGATGCTGCTGCAGATCGCCCGCTTCTGGGCGGACTCGGCCACGTACGACGACGCGCTGGGCCGCTACCGCATCCGCGGGGTGGTCGGCCCCGACGAGTACCACGAGCGGTATCCCGGCTCCGAGCGTCCGGGGCTCGACGACAACGCGTACACGAACATCACCGCCGCCTGGGTGCTCGCCCGCGCGCTGGAGCTGCTTGCGGTGCTGCCCGAGCCGCGCAGGCGCGAACTCGCCGAGCGCACCGGGTTCGACGGCGGCGAGCTGGAGCTGTGGGAGGACGTGTCCCGCTCGCTCCACGTGCCTTTCCACGCGGACGTCATCAGCCAGTTCGAGGGGTACGGCGAACTGGCCGAGCTCGACTGGGCCACATACCTGAAGCGGTACGACGACATCCGGCGCCTGGACCGGATCCTGGAGGCGGAGGGGGACAGCGTCAACCGCTACCAGGCGTCGAAGCAGGCCGACGTGCTGATGCTCGGCTACCTCTTCTCGCCTGCCGAACTCCGCTCGCTGTTCACGCGGTTGGGCCACACACTCGATGACGCCCTCTGGCAGCGCACCGTGGACTACTACATGCGCCGCACCAGCCACGGCTCCACGCTGAGCGGTCTCGTCCACGGCTGGGTGCTGGCCCGGGCACGGCGCTCCGACGCATGGGAGTTCGTCCAGGAAGCCCTGCTGGGGGACATCGCCGACCTGCAGGGCGGCACCACCGGAGAGGGCATCCACCTGGGTGCCATGGCCGGCACACTCGACCTCGTACAGCGCGGGCTGACCGGCCTGGAGACCCGCGACGGCGCGTTGTGGCTGGACCCGGTGCCGCTCCCGGAGCTGTCCGAGTACGGCTTCGCGATCCGCTACCGCGGCCACTGGGGCGTACAGCTGCGCACCCGGCCGGGTCTGCTGCACCTGGAGGTTCCCGCGTCCGGCCTCTCCGCCATCCGCGTGGAGCTGCCCGACCGCGCGGTCAGCGTGGCGCCCGGCGACTCCTCCGAACTGACCTTGCCCGCGGGCCTTGACCCTTGATCTTGGACACACGAGACACTGGATCCTGAGGATCTGAGAACGGACATCTCGTGGTCATGAAGCACTACCCGCCGGAGTTCAAGACGGACGCAGTGGGGGCGGAGAACCCGGCCCTGCGCAACAAGGTCCGATCAACCACAGCTCGGACGGCACCTACGGAGTCCCGAGGATCACCGCCGAGCTCCGCGAGGACGGCGAGCGGATCAATCACAAGCGTGTCGCCCGCCTCATGCCGTTCGGGTGGTGTTCTGAGGGTCCTGAGAGCCTGTCGTCAAACTCCCGCCTGCCCCGCGACGTCTGGGACGCCCGCCGCCGTGTACACGCGGCGCACCACCTCCAGGTCGACCGGCCGCTCGTAGTAGTCCTCCGCCCACTCCCGGAACTTCTCCGGGGTTCCCTCGACGAGGAGGTCGAGGAGCCGCTCCGCGCCGTCCACGTCGCCCTCCTCGTCGGGGAACGCGATGTCACCGGTGTGCCAGTGGGTGTCGCCAGTCTCGCGCCAGATGCAGGCCGTGACGCGCGGCAGGCCGTCGTCGGTGAACGCGGGCTCGTCGACGTACGCGCGGAAGGCCTCGGGCACCGAGTCGAGGACGCCGGGCCAGGCCTGCTCCTCGTCGTTCCCGTATGGGCTCATCGGCGACTCGTGGCTGAAGGCCCGTATGTAGACACCGGCCGGGGCGAAGACGACCGTGCAGTCGTCCCCCGACCCGGTGTCCACGGACAGCGCCTCCTCGGACTCGCCCCAGTTCGCTGCGTACACGTGATACGCGTACTCACCACTGGGGTTGACCATCGCCTCCGCCGCCGCGAGGGCACGGCACAGGGCGCGCAGGGTCGGGATGTCGGGCAGTCGGCGGGCTGCGTCTGGGGCGGTCATGGACCGATTGCACCAGACGCCACTGACAACGCCCGCCCGTACTCCGGTCAGCCCCTGCCGCGCCAGCCCCAGCGCGAGGACTTGCGGACGGTGTCCACCTTCTCCGGGCCCGGCACTGTGAACGGAGCGAACGTCTGGGCCGCGGCACCGTCCTCGGGCGGGGTGTCCTGCGGCTGCCCGACGCCCCTGAGCCTGGCCCGCCACGGGCCGTCCGCCATCTCCAGCTCGACAATCACCGGACCCGCGGGCAGTGGGTGGGTCTCCCGGCGGGAGCCGATCTCGTTGATGAAGTTCTCGCGGCGCGGGAGCGTCGTGTGGTCGGTGTAGCCCTCGAGCTCGTACCGGTGGGCGATGAGGTTGTCGTCGCCCTTGTAGCGGATGGCGAAGTCTGCCGGGCCCGCGCTGTGCAGAAGGACGTCCGGGCCGCGCCACTCCAGCCACTCTCCGGTCAGCCGGTGGGCCGCGGCGAGTGGCAGCACCGTCACCTGCCAGTGTCCCTCGGCCTGGAGTCGCAGGCGCAGCGGGCCGCCCTGCGGGACCGTGGTGAGCAGCCTGCCCTGGAAGTCGTCCTCGGTGCTGTTGACGAGGACGTCGCCCTCCTTGTTGCGCTGGTTGAGGGGCGTCAGACACGTCCACCCCTCGCCGCGGACGAACAGCTCGACAACGACCGGGCCCGGCGGGAGGCCGTCCACCTGGATGACGTCGTTGTCGCGGCCGGTGCGCGTGCGCGGCTCGAAGACGGGGCCAAACACCCAGTCGTGCGGGGCCGGTTGAGGCCGCGGGGGTGCAGCCGCCGGGATCGGCACCACGACAGTCGGTGCCGGTGCCTGGGCCTGTGCCGGAATGGGCGTCGGTATCGGTGCGGCCGCAGGCGCCCCCGCCGGCGGCGCGAACGGCACCGCGTCGCGCACTGGCGCCGCCCCCGCCACCGGCATCACCCTCACACCGTGATCCGCCGCCAGCGCCTCGAGCCCGCCCGCGTACCCCTGGCCGACCGCCCGGAACTTCCAGCCGCCCGCCCGCCGGTACAACTCCGCGAGCACCAGCGCCGTCTCGTCTCCCACCTCCGCCACCGCGTACCGGGCGACCGACGTCCCGTCCGGCGCGTACGCCTCCACCGACGGAACCCCCGTCTCCCGCACCGTCCCACCGCGCGTGGACCCGACGACGAGCACCCGTTCGACGTCCGCCTCGACCTCGCTGAGCCCCGCCTCCAGCCATGTGGTGCCGTCCGCGCCCCCCGCCAGGCGCACCGCGCCCGACGGATGTGCCGGCGCGCCGTCGGTCACGACGTCCTGGTCCCCCCGGACCTGGCCGTCCGCCGCCAGCAGCAGCGCCGTCGCCCGCAGTTCGCCGCGCACCGCGATGCGCAACGGCACTGTCGGAACGAATGTGTTGGCCCCTTTGACCAGATTGCTCACGGAAATGCCCCCTCCGTCATCACCGTCGTCCCTGCCGACGGCAGTTCTCTCAAGATATTCAGCACGTAGTCATCACGATGATCTACGGGCGGAGCATCCCATACGGCGACGTATCGTCGCCCCGCAAACGGACGATCATGATGTTGGGTGCCAGATCGTCCAGGTAGTTGGCGAAGTCCTCGGCCGCGCCCAACTCCCGGCGCAGCTCCTCGCACCGGGCATCCGCCTCGGCCCAGTGCCTGCGCAACCGTGCCACCAGTTCCTCGTACGCCCGCTCATCAGCATCAGGAGACAAGCTCCCCGGCTCGGGCAGTTGGTCCAGCACGTCCAGCAGTGCCCGTACGTCGTCCAGCCGAAGCCGAGCGGCTTCCTACGCCGCGCCATCGCCAGCCGTCGTACGTCCGCCTCCGTCTAGAGCCGGAATCCACCCGAGCTGCGCTCGCTGGGGGTGACCACCCCGGCCCTCTCGTAATAGCGAATCGTGCGCGGGGAGAGCCCCGTACGCTCGGACACCTCACCGATCTGCATCAGCCGCGCCGTCACGGCCCACCACATCGCGTCGCGCACGGGCTGCCTCGCCGGCCACAAACCTACTGTGACGTCAGGGTAGATTCCCAGACGCTGGGACGAGGACGCTCCAGGGAGCGCAGAGTGAGCAGCACGGCCTTCCCGCGTATCGCACGTTCCGATGCGCCCCTCATCGCCATCGGAACCCGATACGCCGAGGGCCCTGACCACCAGCGGCGGATGGCTGACGCCGACGCCGCCGAGTTGGACGGGGGCCCCGGGGTCGAGGGGCTTGCGGCCGTGACCTGGGCGCGGGCCCGGCGAGAGCCGTATCGAGGGTCCCGTCGTCGGCCCACTGCTCGTACGCCATCAGCGCTTGCCCGTCGGTACTCGTGAACAGCGACCAGCTCACCCGCCCCACGGGCCAGGCATGTTGGCTCCGGTCGACAGATGCCATCTCGGCCACGGAGCCACTGCGGCCCGTCGCGCACGCCCGCGACGGCGGCGCTGTCCGCCATCCGCGAGCGGCACGCTCTCGGAACCGGCTGTGCGCGAGGGCTGTCGCGGCGGGTTTCCGCGGAATGCCCAGGCGTCAGTGGCCCTGAACCGCTGGCTTCGCTTCTCGGGTTCCTTCGATGGTGACGCCGTTCCCGAAGGCGACGTGGTTCTTGATGTGGCGGGCGAGCGGGCTGGGGCGCGGGTAGTACCAGGCGGCGTCCGGCTTGGTGACGCCGTCGACGGTCACGGAGTAGTAGCGGGCGACGCCTTTCCAGAAGCAGAGCGACTTGGCCGGACTGTCGGTGACGTACTCGCGGTTGAGGGACTCGGGCGGGAAGTAGTCGTTGCCCTCCACGCGCTTGGTGCGGGGGGTTTCGGCGATGACGACGCCGTTGAAGACCGCTCGCATCATGGCGGCTCACACTCCTTCTGTTCGAGGGTTGCCATGGGAACCCGGTGGACTTGGGCCGGGCTTCCGCTTGTCGCGCGGATGGTGGAAGGCACCGTGTCCTCGCGGGGCTTCCCTCCTGTACGGCCCGTGCGGGCGGTTGCGAGTTGATGGAGGCCACATAAATGTCCAGGATTCCGGTCCATATGGTCGACAGTGCCGAGTCCTGCATCCCACGGGCGGCCAGCGGTGGACTTCCTCCCTCCTGATTCGGTACCGGGGCACGCCCAGGAGGCTCGCGCACGTGACCTTCACCGCAGCAAGGCCGATACTGCCGACAGCAGCACCCGAGCCGAGTCCCGCCCAACCGTCCGAACTACCTGATGCACCGTCACCAAAGTCAGCATTGAGTCAGCGAATGCGCCGCCACAACCAGCTTCAGGCCGTCACGGTCCGCCAAGATCGAAAACTGCCCACACAGCCACTGACCAGGAAATACGCGGGTCGCTGACCCGTTCGCTACCCTACTCAGGAGGTACCCATGAGGATGCTGATCAATGTCGCGGAGACGGTGGTCCCGGACGCGCTGCGGGGCATGGCCGTGGCCCATCCCGAGCTCACCGTCGACGTCGAGAACCGGGTGATCGTCCGCAGGGACGCGCCCGTCGCCGACAAGGTCGGTCTGGTCTCCGGTGGCGGCTCGGGGCACGAACCGCTGCACGGCGGGTTCGTGGGCCCCGGCATGCTGTCCGCTGCCTGTCCCGGTGAGGTGTTCACCTCGCCTGTGCCGGACCAGATGGTGCGGGCCGCGGCCGCCGTCGACAGCGGCAACGGCGTGCTGTTCGTCGTGAAGAACTACACCGGTGACGTCCTGAACTTCGACATGGCCGCCGAGCTCGCCGAGGACGAGGGCATCCAGGTCGCCAAGGTCCTGGTCAACGACGATGTGGCGGTGACCGACAGCCTCTTCACGGCGGGCCGGCGCGGCACCGGCGCCACCCTGTTCGTCGAGAAGCTGGCGGGGGCCGCCGCCGACGAGGGCGCGCCGCTGGAGCGGGTCGAGGCGATCGCCCGGCAGGTCAACGAGAACTCGCGCAGTTTCGGGGTCGCGCTGAGTGCCTGCTCGACGCCCGCCAAGGGCAGCCCCACCTTCGACCTCCCGGCCGGGCAGCTGGAGTTGGGCATCGGTATCCACGGCGAGCCGGGCCGCGAGCGGCGCGCGATGATGACCTCGCGGGAGATCGCGGACTTCGCCGTCGACGCCGTACTGGACGACCTGCGGCCGCGGAACCCGGTCCTGGTGCTGGTCAACGGCATGGGCGCGACCCCGCTGCTTGAGCTGTACGGCTTCCATGCCGAGGTGCAGCGGGTGCTCACCGAGCGCCAGGTGGCCGTCGCCCGGGTCCTCGTCGGCAACTATGTGACCTCGCTCGACATGGCGGGCTGCTCGGTGACGCTCTGCCAGGTCGACGAGGAACTGCTGCGGCTGTGGGACGCTCCGGTACGTACCCCCGCCCTGCGCTGGGGCGTGTGACGACCGATGCGAGGAGGGCATGTGCTCGACGCCGACTTCTTCCGCCGCTGGATGACGGCCGCCGCCGCGGCCGTCGACCGTGAGGCCGACCGGCTGACCGAGCTGGACTCGGCGATCGGCGACGCCGACCACGGCAGCAATATGAAGCGCGGTTTCACGGCGGTGACCCAGGTCATCGAAGCGGAGCCCCCACAGACGCCCGGAGCCGTACTGACCCTGGCCGGACGCCAGTTGATCTCCAAGGTGGGCGGGGCGTCAGGGCCGCTGTACGGCACTTTGCTGCGGAGTACGGGCAAGGCGCTCGGCGACGCCACCGAGGTCTCCGAGCCGCAGCTGGCCGAGGCGCTGCGTACCGGCGTGGCAGCGGTGGGCAAGCTGGGCGGCGCGGTGGCGGGCGACAAGACGATGCTGGACGCGCTGATCCCGGCGTCCGAAGCGCTGGACGAGTCCTTCGACGCGGCCCGCGCGGCCGCCGAGAAGGGCGCCCTGGCCACCACACCGATGCAGGCCCGCAAGGGGCGTGCGAGCTATCTCGGTGAGCGCAGCATCGGCCACCAGGACCCCGGAGCCACCTCGTCCGCGCTGCTGATCGCCGCGCTCGCGGAGGTGGCCGGGTGAGTGCGGACAAACAGGTCGGGATCGTCCTGGTCTCGCACAGCGGGCCGGTCGCCGCCTCGGTCGCCGAGCTGGCCAAGGGGCTGGCGGGCGGCGGCGCCACCGCCCCTGTCGCAGCGGCCGGCGGCGTCGAGGACGGCGGGCTCGGCACCAGCGCGGAGCTGATCGCCGACGCGGCGCGCACCGTCGACCAGGGCGCGGGCGTCGCCCTGCTCGTCGACCTCGGCAGTGCCGTCCTCACGGTGAAGTCGCTCATCGCCGACGGCGACGAACTCCCCGACGGTGCCCGCCTGGTGGACGCACCGTTCGTGGAGGGCGCGGTCGCGGCCGTGGTCACCGCCTCGGCCGGTGCGGATCTGGACGCGGTGGAGGCCGCGGCCAGGGAGGCGTACGCGTACCGCAAGGAGTAGCCGGGCCCCGTCTGCCTCGCCGTATACCCCGTATGAGAATGAGCCGCCCCCGGACCGAACGTTTCCGGGGGCGGCTCCGTCATTGGGGAAACGAGGCGAGGGGATGCGGATGGTGCGCTGGCTCGGAAGAGGGGCCACGAAGGACGGTTCGCCGCTGTTCTCCGATGCGGACAGCAGGCGGGTCAAGGCGGTGTTGCTGATGGGGGGACTGCCCTTCGACCAGCTCGACGACGGCCTGCAGCAGGTACGGCTGAAGCTCCTGGAGGCCCAGGCCGACCCGGACCGGCCGGAGATCCGCGAACCGGTGGCGTGGATGACGGTGGTGGCCTCCCGGCTCGCGGCCGACTGGCACCGGGGCCGGGCCAGGGACGCGGGCCTGCGCGAGCGGCTGGCCGCCCGCTGGTCCCTGCGTCCCGCGACGGACCATCCGCAGGAACACCGCGACCTGGCGCTGACCATGGCGGACGGACTGGAGCGGCTGACCCCGCTGCAGCGCCAGGCCGTGGTCCTGCGCTACTACGCCGACCTGCCCGTGACCGATATCGCCCGGCTCCTGGACGTACCCGAAGGCACGGTCAAGAGCCGGATACACGGGGCCGTCGCGGCCCTGCGGAACCAACTGAGCGACATGGAGGCGATCTGACATGCCCGACGAGCGGGAGCTGACCGGGCACGAGGAGGAGCGGCTGCGGCTCGCCCTCCGGGTGATCGGCGACGAGGCCGCACGCGAGGAGCCCGCGACGCCGCGGCCGCTCGCGTGGTGGCGCAACGGCAGCGTGATCGGCCCGCTGGCCGCGGCGGCGGCCGTGGTGGGGGTGATCGTGCTTGGCATCGCGAACGGCGCGGGTACGGGCTCGACGAACAACGCCAAGGACGCCGGTGCCGACGCCGGGGACAAGAAGGTCAGCGACGGCGCAGGCCAGGGACAGACCCACCAGGAGGGCATCGCCTGCGCCAAGATGATCGTCGAGGGAGACGTCCTCGCCGTCCGGAAGTCCTCCGCCGAGGGACGCGTCCTGATCACCCTTGAGGTGACGGAGTGGTTCAAGCCCACCAAGGGCACCGAACGCGTCGAGCTCGACCTGGTGGACCCGTCCCTCGTGGACGACGAGCGGTCCTTGCGCAAGGGACAGCACATCCTGGTCTACGTCCCGGTGCGGGAGGATCTCGATACCAACCCCAGCATCGACGACGAGGTGCCGTCAGAGCGGAAGAACCTCGAGTACTACCTGCCCAGGTCGGCGGAGACCGTGTGCCCGCCGTACTGGAAGAACGGGGACTAGTAGTGCTTCGTTAGGAGTGCCGATCTTGGCTGGTCGGGGGCATGCTGCGGGGTATGAGGCTCGGGGAGGTGGAACGGCTCCGGGGTGAGTTGGCGGAGTTCGTTGCCGAGGTGTTCGGTTCGCTGCCGCGGCGGGATCAGCGCCGGTGGGGCGAGTGTTATCTGCGTGGTCTGATGCTGGACGGTCGGCGTAAGTCGATCCAGCCGATGGCAGATCGGTTGCCAGACGGCAATATGCAGGCCCTGCAGCAGTTCGTGAACCAGTCGCCGTGGGACTGGTCCCCGGTGCGCCGACGGATCGCCGAACGGCTCGTCGAGGTGGTGCGGCCTGAGGTGTGGGTCATCGATGACGTGTCGTTTCCCAAGTGCGGGAAGGCGTCGGCGGGGGTGGCCCGGCAGTACTGCGGGGCGGTTGGCAAGCGGGCCAACTGTCAGGTCGCGGTCAGTGTGCATGCGGCCACCGATATGGCGTCCTGCCCGCTGGAGTGGGAGTTGTTCCTGCCCGAGGAATGGGCCGCGGACGATCCTCGGCGCAGGTCCGCCCAGATTCCCGACGAGGTCGGCCACGTCCCCAAGTCCCGTCTGGCTCTGGGCCTGTTGGACCGGCTGGCGTCCTGGTGGCTGGATGTCCCGGTGATCGTCGCCGATTCCGGCTATGGCCGCAGCGTCAGCTTCCGGCTGGCCCTGGAAGCCCGCGCTTGGACTTATGTGATGGCTGTCCAGCCCAAGGAGATCGCCCGACCGGCCGATGCTGAGCCGTGTCTGGCGGCCTACGGCGGGCTGGGACCGCCCACCCTGCCCCGCTATCGGGCAGCGGCCCGGCCGCTGCCCGACCTCATTGCTGCGGACACTTTGTTCGAGGAGGTCGCATGGCGTAAGGGCAGCAAAGGGGAGATGGCCTCGTACTTTGCCGTCCTTGAGGTCAGGCCCTCCGGCAAGGAAGCCTCCCGCACCGCCCAGGAACAAGGCGGCGGCCGCAACCGGTGGGACGGAGTACTCCCGCTGCGAACCCTGCTGGTCGAACGGGCCGACCCGGGCCAGGAACCGACCAATTACTGGATCTCCAACCTGCCCGCCACCACCCCGATCGCGCACCTGGTGAGGCTCGCCAAAATGCGCTGGCGGATCGAACACGACTACCGCGAACTCAAACACGGCCTGGGTCTCGATCACTTCGAAGGCCGCACCTGGCGCGGCTGGCACCACCACGTCACCCTCGTCACCGCCGCCCAGGCCTTCCTCACCCTGAGGCGGCTCGACCCAAAAGCCCGCACACCGGCCTGACCCTCTACCAGACCCTCGACGCCCTCCAGAACCTACTCCGCTGCTGGACCGGAACCTGCACCACCTGCGGCAAACCCCTAACACGAGCCAGAACCTAACGAAGCACTACTAGGGGGCGTCTCCCCGATCTTCGCGGATCAGCCTGCGCCCGCTGCGAAGCAGCTGATGTCTCGCGGTGCGGTGCATCGGCGTGCGGCCGGATCGCCCTCGTACTGGACGTACTTGGGTGATTCGGCCGTGCGTCGAAGGGGGTCCCTCCCTGCTCGAGCGCAGTCGAGAGCTTGGGGGCGCGTGCCAGGCGTCGCGGGCCCGCGAAGATAGGGGAGACGCCCCCTAGGGGGCGTCTCCCCTAGGACACCTCCGGCACCCGCAGCCCCGTGAACGACGGCCTGCTGCGCAACCGGAAGCCCAGCGTCTCGTACAGACGGATGGCCGAGGTGTTGGACGCGGCGGCGTTCAGGAGCGGGACCTCGCCGCGCTCCCGGATTCCGGCGCAAACCGCGCGGATCAGGCGCGCGGCCAACCCCTGGCCGCGGAACGCCGAGTCGGTGCAGACCGCGCTGATCTCCGTCCAGCCGGTCGGGCGCAGCCGCTCCCCCGCCATCGCCACCAACTCCCCACCGCGGCGAATGCCGAGGTAGGTGCCGAGCTCGACGGTGCGCGGCGCGAACGGGCCCGGCCGGGTGCGGTCGACGAGGGCCAGCATGTCCGGCACGTCGGCGGCGCCGAGCACCACGGCCTCGTCGTCCACCGCGGCGGCCACCGACTCGTCGACCAGCTGGACTCCGTCGGCGTGGAAGGTCACCTCCCAGTCCTTGGGCAGCTCGCCCGCGTATCCGGCGAGCGCGAAGGTCCCGCCGGGGCCGACCAGTGCGGCCACATCGGCCCAGTCGGCCGCGTCCGGGTCGTCCGGCAGGGCCAGCCACGGTGTGACGTCGGCCGGATAGCGCAGTACCCGGCCGCGCCGCTCGGCGAAGTGCGCGTGCGGCCCGGTGAGCGCGGACCGCGCCATGTGGTCGAGGGGGTGCGGTGCGCTCTGGTCGGGTCCGTCCAGGAGCCCGGACGGCTGCTGCGTGCTCATGCGGTCACCTCGGCCACGTACTGGTCCTCCTGTGGAGTGCTCTCGCTACGGGTGGGGATACGGCAGAGAAGGGTGGGCATACGGCAGAGAAGAAGGCGGGCGCGGGCTACGGCGCGGGGGCGAACCAGGTCGGTGCGTCGGACAGCGCCTGCTTGATACGGAACAGCCCGAACTCCTCCAGCTCCGGCAGCGCGTCCACCGCGAACCACGCCACGTCGAGGGACTCGTCGTCGTTCACCCGCGCCTGGCCACCCACCGCGCGGCAGCGCAGGGTGATGTCCATGAACTGGCAGATGTCGCCGTTCGGGTAGCGGACCGGCTCGCGCGCCTCGACGAGGACGACGCGCTCGACCTCACACCGTACGGCCGTCTCCTCGTACACCTCGCGGACGGCGCACACCGCGGGCTGCTCCCCCGGCTCCGGAATCCCGCCGATCACCGACCACTTGCCGGTGTCGGTCCGCCTGCCCAGCAGCACGCGACCCTCGTCGTCGAAGACGATGGCGGTGACGCCGGGCAGGCTCAGCATCTGGTGTCCTGCGGTGGCGCGGATGTCGCGGATGAAGTCGGGAGTTGCCATGCCCCCGACCCTAACCGGCCACGGGAATCAGTCGGTTCGAGTACGCCGAGCGCGTACGGCCAGCGTGCCCGCCCAGCCGAGACCGGCGACGCCCAGCGCCACCAGGACCAGCTCCGGGGCCACGCCAAGGCGCGTCGCGGGGGTGAGCGAGGAGCGCAGCGGCACTTCGGCGACCAGCGAGTCGGCCGTGAACAGCTCCGTACGCTGCACGATCTTGCCGTCCGGCATGATCACGGCGCTGACGCCGCTGGTGACCGGCACCAGGACGGGGCGGCCGTGCTCGACGGCCCGCACCCGGTCCATGGCGAGTTGCTGGTACGTCATCTGACTGCGCCCGAACGTCGCGTTGTTGCTGGGCACCGACAGGATCTGCGCGCCTGCCTTGACCTGGTCCCGGACCACGCTGTCGAAGGCGGCCTCGTAGCAGGTGATCGGGCCGACGCCGGCGCCCGCCATGTCGAAGACCTGGGTGCGGTCGCCCGGGACGAACCGGCCGGCCCGGTCGACGTCGGAGCTGAAGAGCCTGAAGAAGGACCGGTAGGGCATGTACTCGCCGAACGGCTGGAGCTGGCGCTTGTCGTAGAAGGCGCCGGGCCCGGTCTCGGGGTTCCAGAGGATCTGGCGGTTGCGGGGGGTGCCGTCATCGGCCGCGGCGACCGCGCCCACCGAGATCGGCGCCTTGATCGCCCGCGCGGCCCGGTCGATCACCTCGCGCGCGTCGGGGTTCACATACGGATCGATGTCGGAGGAGTTCTCCGGCCACAGCACCAGGTCCGGCTGCTCGGCCTTGCCCTGGGCGACCCGCTTGGCGAGCCGCTCGGTCTCGCGTACGTGGTAGTCGAGTACGGCGCGGCGCTGGGCGTTGAAATCCAGGCCCAGGCGTGGAACGTTGCCCTGGATCACCGCGACGGTGGTGGTGCCGTCCTCGGCCGAGGTGTTCACCAGCGGCATCGCGGCCGCTCCGGCCGCGAGGGGAAGTACGGTCAGCGCGGCGGCGAGCGCGACGCCCCGGTCACGCACCGCGCGCAGCTCGGCGAGCCGACGCACCAGGTCATACAGACCGAAGCCGCACAGCACGACGGCGAAGCCGAGCAGCGGGGTCCCGCCGAGCGCGGCGAGCGGCAGGAACACACCCTCCGGCTGGCCGAAAGCGGCCTTGCCCCAGGGGAATCCACCGAACGGGAAGCGGGCCCGCGCGGCCTCGGCCACGATCCACACACCCGCCGCCCACAGCGGCCACAGCGGCAGCCGCGAGACCAGTGCGATGCCCGCACCCGCGGCCCCCAGGAACAGCGCCTCGACCAGGGCCAGCGCGACCCACGGCAGCGGGCCGACGTCCACACCCGTCCAGGACAGCAGCGGCAGCAGAAAGCCGAGGCCGAAGAACCAGCCGAGGCCGAACGCGGCCTTCCAGGTGCGGCCGCGCAGACACCAGGCGAGCCCGGCGAACGCGGGCACCGCCAGCCACCACAGGGGGCGCGGCGGGAAGCTCGCGTACAGCAGTACTCCGGAGAGTGCCGCCGCGGCGGGCCACCGCAGCCGTCGCAGCAGCCGCTTGCCGCGGGATTCCGCCGCGGGCAGCGGTGCGGGCTGCTCCGGCACGTCTGTCGAGGTCGTGGTGGCTGTCACCTCGTGGAGTCTACGGCGCGGCACTGTCACCCCCGCACCGTGGGCCTGCCGGGCCGTCCTGGCGCCCGGCGCACCCCCGCCGCACACAACTGCAGCATCGTTCCTGCGCAACCCATGCACACATCGTGCCGCCAGCCGTTACGGTGTGCCCGAGTCCCTGCCGTCCAGCCGGATCGATCCGGCCACGGTGTTCGGGACCCGTCACAAGCCGGGGGTCGACGGGGGGCTAGCGCATGGCTTCAGCCACGCGGCCGGGGATGCGGGAGCGGCGTGCCGCGGCGGACGCGACCGGGGTCGCCGTGCTCGGAGCCTGCGCGGCATGGTCGCTGGTCACGGCCGCGGTGGGCGGCGGCAGGCCGGAGGGGGTACTGCTCGCGGTACTCGCCGTGGCCGCCGGCTACGCGGGCGGGCGCATCTGTGGAGCCCTGCTGCCCGCGGCCGCCTGCGGGGCCGCCGCGCTCGCCGCGCTGGGTCTCGCCGCCGCCTCGTCACAGGGCGTCCCCGGCGGGGGCGCCACCTCGCCGCTCGGCCACACGGGCGCCGCCGCGGCGCTGCTGATCCTGGCGGCCGGTGCGGCCTGCTGTGGGGCGTGGGCGACCGGGCGGCCCGCCGCGCGGCTGATGCTGCGGCTGCTGGCAGCCACGGTGGCGGGGACCGCGCTGGCGCTGGGCTCGTTCGCGGGGTTCGCGGGGGCCACCGGCGTGCTGCTGTGCTCCCTCGCGGCGGCCAGGATGCGGTACCGCGCGCTGGGGCTCGCGGGGTTCGCGCTGGCCGCGGTGGTGGTGACGGGGGTGTCCTGGGCGGTCGCCGAGGAGGCCCTGCCCGACGGTCTCACCGTGTCCCTGGAGGGCCAGCTCACGCAGCACCGGGTGCTGCTGTGGCAGGACGCGCTGACCGTGGCCAAGGACGATCCGGCGCTGGGCGTGGGACCTGGCAGGTTCGGGGAGGTCAGCGACACCGCCCGGCAGACCGTGCACGCTTATGGCCGACCGCATTCGGCGCCGCTTCAGCAGGCCGCTGAGCAGGGTGTGGTGGGCGTGGCCCTGCTGGCGGCGGTGTTCGGCTGGCTGCTGTACGCGCTGTGGTGCTCGTCCCGCTCGACGCCGGTGGTGCTGACGGCGGCCGCTGCGCTCACCGGGCTGGCCGCGCTGGCCTCGGTCGGCAACGCGCTGAGCTTCACTCCGGTGACGGCGGGGGCGGGATTGCTCGCGGGGCTCGCGACGGCCCGCCCGGTGGGCGACGAGCTGGTTCCTCCGCTGGGTCCTGACGAGGTACGGCCCTGGGGTGGCCGTACGTGACGTTCAGGCGCTACGTGACGTTCAGGCGCTATGTGACCGTTCAGGCGCTACGTGACCGTTCAGGCGCCGGGTGCCGGACCGGCGAGTACCCGCAGTCGGTCCCGGATGACGCGGACGGCCGCTTCGGCGTCGTCCACGGTGACGGTGAACTTGCGCCCCTCGACGAGGTCCAGGACCACGCCCTCACCGCGGCGCACCACGACAGCGGTGCCCTTCTCCGGCCGCCAGCGGTACCCCCAGCCACCCCACTGACACGGGGTGACCCGAGGCGCGAAGTCGGCGCCGACGACATGGCTGAGCGGAATGCGACGGCGCGGCAGGCCCATATGGCCGCAGCGCACCTCAAGTGAGTCCTTGTCCACCCGGACGGCCACATGGACGAACGCGAGCGTCCCGAAGAGCATCAGCAGGCCCGCGGCGACACAGCCGACCACCGCCATCAGCAACGGCGCGATCCCGGAGGTCCAGGCCGAGTCGACAGCGAGCTCGATACCCAGCGCCATGCACGCGGCGCCGGCCGACGCCAGCAGCCACTGCATGCGGTTCGTCGCGCGTCCGGTCCAGATTTCGGGTGGGGTCTCGCTCGCGCCCCGCTCGCTCTGGGGGTGGTCCCTCATGCGAAGCAGGCTACTCGTGTTCCGCTCCGAAGGCAGGGCTTAGCGCAGCGTCACTACCGAAAGGGGAGGTTTCAGCGCGCCGTGCTGACGGCCGCGAGCAGCTTGCCCTCGGCATAGGTCAGCGCGGGTCCTGACAGCTCGCCCTCGCGGCCGCTGAGGAGCACGGTGAGGCGCCCGGTGGGAGCCGCATCGGGCTGTGCGGGAACCCCGGCCCTGCGCAGCGCCTGGGCCGCGACCGCGTCGGCGCTGCCGTGCAGCACGAGCGGCACCAGGCCAGGGCCGCGCACGGCGGCACGGATACGCTCCGCTACCAGTTCGTAGTGGGTGCAGCCCAGGACGACGGCCCGCACATCGGGCGGGGTGCGCCGGGCGGCGGCGGCCACCGCCTGGTCGATCGCGACGTCGTCGGCCTGCTCGACCGCGTCGGCGAGGCCGGGGCACGGCACTTCGGTCACCTCGACGCCGTCCGCGAACGCGCGAATGAGGTCGCGCTGGTAAGGGCTGCCGGTGGTGGCGGGGGTGGCCCAGATGGCGACCGGGCCGCCGCCCGTCGCGGCGGGCTTGATCGCGGGGACCGTGCCGATGACGGGCAGTTCCGGCTCCAGACGTGCCCGCAGGGCGGGCAGGGCGTGCACGGACGCGGTGTTGCAGCCCACGATCAGCACGTCCGGACGGTGCGCGGCGGCCGCTTCGGCCACGGCCAGGGCACGGGCCGTCAGGTCTTCGGGCGTACGCGGCCCCCAGGGCATCCCGTCCGGGTCCGATGAGACCACCAGATCGGCGTCGGGCCGCAGGCGGCGTACCGCGGCGGCGGCCGGGAGCAGGCCGATTCCGGAGTCCATGAGCGCGATCTTCACCCGGTCACCTTAGACGATCGGCGCTGGCCGGCCCCAGGTGTGGGGCACACTCCCGTCCATGAGCGCCCTCGCGTGGACCGCCGTCGTGTCGCTGGCCGCCTGGCTCTGGCTGCTGCTCGGCCAGGGCTTCTTCTGGCGTACGGACGTACGCCTGCCGCCGCGCCGGGATCCGGCTGACTGGCCGTCGGTCTGCGTGGTCGTCCCGGCCAGGGACGAGGCCGCCGTACTGCCCGAGAGCCTGCCGTCGCTGCTGACCCAGGACTATCCGGGTCGGGCCGAGGTCGTCCTGGTCGACGACGGCAGCTCGGACGGCACCGGGCAGCTGGCCCGCTCGCTCGCCGATGCGTACGGCGGGCTGCCGCTGACCGTCACATCGCCGGGTGAGCCGCCCGCGGGGTGGACGGGCAAGCTGTGGGCGGTACGGCACGGCATCGCACGCGCGCGTGAGGGGCGATCCGGGGCCCCGGAGTACCTGCTGCTGACCGACGCGGACATCGCCCATGCCAGCAGCAGCCTGCGGTCGCTGGTAGCCGCGGCCCGTACGGGAGACTTCGACCTGGTCTCGCAGATGGCGCGGCTGCGCGTCGCGAGCCGGTGGGAGCGGCTGGTGGTGCCCGCCTTCGTGTACTTCTTCGCGCAGTTGTATCCGTTCCGGTGGGTGGGCCGGGCCGGGTCCAGGACGGCGGCCGCGGCGGGCGGCTGTGTCCTGCTGCGTACGGAGGCCGCCGAACGCGCGGGCGTTCCCGAGTCGATCCGGCAGTCCGTGATCGACGACGTGGCGCTCGCCCGCGCCGTGCGGCGCGCGGGCGGGAGGATCTGGCTCGGCCTCGCCGACCGGGTGGACAGCATCCGGCCCTATCCGCGCCTGGGGGATCTGTGGCGGATGGTCTCCCGCAGTGCGTACGCCCAACTGCGGCACAGCCCGCCGCTGCTGCTCGGTACGGTCGTCGGGCTCGCCGTGGTGTATCTCGCGCCGCCCGTCGTGCTGGTCGCGGGCCTGCTGGGCGGCGACGGAGCGGCGGCCGCCGCGGGCGGCGCGGCATGGCTGCTGATGACGGCGACGTATCTGCCGATGCTGCGCTACTACCGGCAGCCGCCGTGGCTCGCGCCGCTGCTGCCCGCGACGGCCTTCCTCTACCTGCTGATGACCGTGGACTCCGCGGTCCAGCACTACCGGGGGCGGGGTGCGGCGTGGAAGGGGCGTACCTACGCACGCCCCGAACGCACCGCACCCGGACCCCAGGGGCGGCCGGGCCGATGAGGCGTCACTTCCGGCCGGGCGTCCAGTTCATGCCCCAGCCGTAGGTGTAGTCCATGGTGCGCTGCGGGCTGACGCCGCGCTCCGGGATCAGGTAGCGGGCCTCGCGCCGCACCTGCAGGTCGCCGCCTTCGTTGGTGATCAGCGCGAGGGAGCACACCGGCGACGGGACGTTGCACTCGTCGAGGAAGAACTCGATCGGCGCGCCGTTCTGCGGCTGGAGGGTGACCGTGGCGTTGAGGTCGGCGAAGCTGTTCGCGCCCTCGTAGATGGTCACGAAGATGACGATCCGGCGGAACTTGCTCTTGTGGTCGAGGTTGATCGTGAGGTTCTCGCCGCTGTCGCGGGCTCCGGTGCGGTCGTCGCCGTCGAGCAGCATGTACGGCGGCTGGTTCAGTGCGCCGAAGGCGTTGCCCAGCGCCTGCACCACGCCCTTGGTGCCGTCGGTGAGTTCGAACAGGGCGCACAGGTCGAGGTCGAGCGGGGGCCGCATGGCCCGGCTGAGCTTGCTGCCCCAGCCGCCCTTGGTCTGCGGACGCATCTGCCAGTTGAGGTTGACCCGCATCGCGCCGGAGGTGCTGCCCTGCTTGGTCAGCGAGACCGACGGGGCCTCCTTGGTGAGCGTGACCTTGCTCAGGCTGATGGGCGCGGCGGGGGNCGGGCAGCAACCTGCCCGCGCTCGCGGCACCCCTACCCGCCCTGCCGGCCGCCCCTTCGCCACAGGCTTCCGGGTACGGCTACCAACAGGCACCGCAGCCCGCCCCGCTGCAGCACGCCCCCGCCCCTTACATCCCGCAACAGACCTCGGCGCCGCGGGGCTACCCGGGCAACCAGCCCCAGCAGGGCACGGGGTACGAGGCGATGCGCCCGGCGGCGCCGCGCCCCGCGCCCACCCAGTACGAGGACCCGTACTACCGCCAGAACCCGGGCGGCCGCGGGTACTGACGCCCAGCCCCCCGTCAGCCGGGCCGACCAGCCGAGGGCGCTGTCGGTGCCGCCTGGCAGGATGGGGGCCATGCCGAACGCCGCTCTCCACTCGATCCACGTCTATCCGCTCAAGTCGGTCGGGGGTCACTCCCCCGCCGACGCGGCCGTGCAGCCCTGGGGCCTGGCCGGGGACCGCCGGTGGATGCTGGTCGACGCCGAGGGGCGGCATGTCACCCAGCGTCCGCAGCCGCGCCTGGCGTTGGCGGCCGCCGAGCCCCTGCCCGGCGGCGCCATCCGGTTGTCCGCACCGGGGCGCGAGCCGCTGACCGTGTCCGTGCCTGATCCGGCGCACAGCGTGCCGGTGGAGGTCTGGCGGGACAAGGTCGAGGCCGCGCTCGCCGACACTGCCGCCCATGAGTGGATCAGTGACTATCTGGGTGCCGAGCTGCGCCTGGTGCACCTCGACGACCCGGCGACCCGCCGCCCGATCGACCCCGGCTTCGCCCGCCCGGGCGAGACGGTGAGCTTCGCTGACGGCTTCCCCCTGCTGCTCACCACGCTCTCCTCGCTCGACGCCCTCAACTCCCTGATCGCCCAGGGCGACCACGCGGACGAGGGCCCGCTCCCGATGGACCGCTTCCGGCCGAACGTGGTCGTGGACGGCACCGCGCCCTGGGCCGAGGACGACTTCCGGCGGATCGCCATCGGAGAGGTCACCTTCCGGGTCACCAAGCCGTGCGGCCGCTGCGTGGTGACCACCACCGACCAGCGCACCGCCGAGCGCGGCAAGGAGCCGCTGCGTACCCTCGCCCGGCACCGACGCTTCGGCGACCAACTCGTGTTCGGACAGAACCTGGTGCCCGAGCAGGAGGGCACCATACGTCTGGGCGACCCGGTGCGGATCATCGAGTAGCGTCCGCGCATGGACCGTGCCCGCACGGGACAGGTGATGTGGGGAAGGGGGGCGACATGCGGACGGTGGCCGGACTCTGGCGGTGGCGGCGCAGCGCGCTGTGGCGCCGCACCGATCGCGTCGAGGCCTGGACCGCGCTGGTGGCCGCGGTGCTGATCGCCGTGGCCGTGCCGCTCGTCGGCTGGACGGCCAGTGCGCGGTCCGCGGACGCGCTGCGCCGCTCGGCGCTCGCCCAGCACGAGCGGCACCACCAAGTCCCCGCCACCGTACTGCGGCAGCGGCCACAGCCCCCGGCCGACCCGGACCCCGAGACCTCGACCGATCGGGCCGGACACCGCCGGGTGGTCGCCACCTGGACGGCGCCGGACGGCACCCTGCACACCGAAACCGTCGCGGCCGCCCTGCGCTCCCCCGAGCCCGGCGACCGCTTCACGCTCTGGACCGACGCACGCGGCCGGGTGGTCGCGCCGCCCATGGACGACCACACCGTGCGCACCCACGCGGCGCTGGCGGGCATCGGGGCCGCCGCCGCGACGGCCGGCCTGGTGGAGTACGTCCGGCGGCTGGTCGTACGGCAGCTGGTCCGGCTGCGGTACACGGCGTGGGACCGGGCCTGGGAGAAGGCCGGTCCCGACTGGGGCCGGACGATGGGCACCGGAACCTGACCGGGCGCCACCCCCCTCCGCACATCCGGGTGTCCGCACTCGCGGAGCGGTCAACTCGTGCTGCCCGCGCACGCTACGGTGGACCGGCAGATCGGTCACGGACAGCGCACACATGAGGTGGGGGCACAGCAGCGCCATGGCACAGGGCACGGTCCAGGTGACGCACACCGGCACGTCGCGGTGGCGGCGCCGCACGGGCGAGTACGCCTCCCTCGCCGCCGCTCTCGACGCCGCGGGCGACGGCGACGTGCTCACCGTCGCCCCCGGTACGTACCGGGAGAACCTGGTGGTGCGGCGCGCGGTCACACTGCGCGGCCCCGACGGCTCCCCCGGCTCGGTGCGCCTGGCGCCCCTGGACGGCGTCCCGCTGACGGTGTGTGCGTCCGCCGTGGTGCAGGGCCTCCAGGTGGAGGGCCAGGACGCGGCCGCGCCCGCGGTGCTCGTCGAGGACGGCGCCCCCGAGCTCGGCGATCTCCGGATCGTCACGCGTTCCGCCGCGGGCCTGGAGGTGCGCGGCGGCGCCCGTCCCACCGTGCGCCGCTGCACCGTCGACAATCCCGCGGGCGTCGGGATCGCCGTACTGGACGGCGCGGGCGGGGTGTTCGAGGAGTGCGAGGTCGTCTCGGCGGGCCAGTCGGGGGTGGCGGTACGCGGCGGCGCCCATCCGCGTCTGGAGCGCTGCCGGGTCCACCACGCCTCGGGCGCGGGCCTGTCGGTCACTGGTGAGCACTCCGCGCTGGAGGCGCTCGGGTGCGAGGTGTACGAGGTCAAGGGCGCGGGAGTGCAGATCACCGGCCGGGGTACGGCACATCTCACGGACTGCGATGTGCACCGTACGACCGCCGACGGCGTCACCCTGGACACCGACGCCGTGCTCACCCTCGCCGACTGCCGCCTGCACGACATCCCGGAGAACGCCGTCGATCTGCGTTCCCGCTCGGTGCTCACCCTGACCCGCTCCACCGTGAGCCGCTTCGGCCGCAACGGCCTGTCGGTGTGGGACCCGGGCACCCGCGTGGACGCCAACCAGTGCGAGATCCACGAGAGTACGGGCGACTACCCAGCCGTCTGGGTCAGTGACGGCGCCACCGCCGTGCTCGACTCCTGCCGGGTGCACGACGTACCGGACGCGATCTTCGTCCTGGACCGCGGTTCGCGCGCCGACGTCGTGGACAGCGACCTGTCCCAGGTCCGCAACACGGCGGTGTCGGTGAGCGACGGCGCGACGGCCCAACTCGACGACTGCCGTATCCGGGAGGCCGCGACGGGCGCGTGGTTCCGCGACCACGGCAGCGGCGGTGTCCTGTCGGGCTGCACCATAGACGGCGCGCAGACCGGCGTGATCGTCACCAAGGGCGCCGATCCGACCATCGAACGCTGCACGGTCAACTCGCCCGCCGAGGCCGGGTTCTATGTCTCGGCGCAGGGCCGGGGCAGCTTCCACGGCTGCAAGGTCACCGACAGCGGCGGCTACGGCTTCCATGTGCTGGACGGCTGCCGTACGTCGCTGAAGAAGTGCCGTACGGAACGCTGTTCGCGCGGGGGGTACGAGTTCCCTGAGGACGGGCCGCTCGCCGAGGACTGCACCAGCGACGAGAGCGGCAGCAAACGGCCGGCGGCGCCGGAGTCGACGGTGCGGACCGCCACCGCCACCCAGTCGGCCGGGCTGCTCGGCGCGGTCCCCGGCCAACGCGGCACCGAGTCGGCTCAGCGGGCCGAGGCGCCGGCCCACTCCCGCTCGTCGGACGCGGTGCTCGGTGAACTCGACACGCTGGTGGGCCTGGAGAGCGTCAAGCGCGAGGTGCGGGCGCTCACCGACATGATCGAGGTGGGGCGGCGCCGACAGCAGGCGGGCCTCAAGGCCGCATCGGTCCGCCGCCACCTGGTCTTCACCGGCTCCCCCGGCACCGGCAAGACGACGGTGGCGCGGCTGTACGGCGAGATCCTGGCCTCGCTCGGGGTGCTGGAGAAGGGCCATCTGGTCGAGGTCTCGCGGGTGGACCTGGTCGGCGAACACATCGGCTCGACGGCCATCCGCACCCAGGAGGCCTTTGAACGCGCGCGTGGCGGTGTGCTGTTCATCGACGAGGCCTACGCCCTCTCGCCGGAGGACTCCGGGCGGGACTTCGGCCGGGAGGCCATCGACACGCTGGTGAAGCTGATGGAGGACCACCGGGAGGCGGTGGTGGTGATCGTCGCGGGCTATACGGAGGAGATGCGGCGGTTCCTGTCCGTGAACCCCGGGGTGGCGTCCCGGTTCTCACGGACCATCACCTTCGGCGACTACTCCCCGGAGGAGCTGCTGCGGATCGTGGAGCAGCAGGCGCAGGAGCACGAGTACCAGCTCGGCACGGGGTCGGCGGAGGCGCTGTTGAAGTACTTCACCGCGCTGCCCAAAGGGCCCGCCTTCGGCAATGGACGCACCGCGCGGCAGACGTTCGAGGCGATGGTCGAGCGGCATGCGGGGCGGGTCGCGCAGTTCGACGAGACGAGCACCGACGATCTGACGTTGCTCTACCCCGAGGACCTGCCCGAACTCCCCTGAGACCGGCCCGAATTCCCCTGAGACCGGCCCGGACTCTGCTGAGACTGACCTGAACTGCCCCGGGACTGTTCCGATTCGGGCCCCGGCTGCTGCGGCAGGGGCTGCTTGGCCGGTCCGCTGCCGCGCAACCGGGCGAGCAGCGCGGTGCGTTCGGCGTCGAAGGCCGGGTCGGCCTGGTAGTCGGAGTGACCGAGCAACGGCGCGGGCAGCGGCTGCGACTCGGTGCGGCCGTAGGCGAGAGGGTCCTTCAGGGACGGGCGGTCGACGTCGGGGCCGCAGTCGCCGGCCAGGCCGATAGGGCCGCCGATGGGGTCGGTAGGCCGGTGCAGATTGCGCCAGCAGTCCACTTCGTGGTGCAGGGCGGTCAGTGCCGCGGGGCCGAAGTGCGCCGGGAACCAGCGCCCGTAGAGCCGCTCCAGGGGTGAGCCGTAGGTGAGCAGGGCGACCCGTCTGCGGACGGAGGGGCTCAGCTGCCAGGCGGCCGCGGCCGCGAGGACACTGCCCTGGGAGTGCCCGGAGATGACCAGCCTGCGGCCCGGCGTGCGGGTCCAGGTGGCCATCCGCCAGGTGAGGTCGGGGACGGCGCGCTCCGCGTAGCAGGGCGGCGCGAAGGGGTGGGCGGCACGCGGCCAGAACGTGCCGACGTCCCAGACGATGCCGATGGTGCGGCGGGCCGAGGGGTCGCGGTAGGCGCGGCGGCCCCAGGTGACCAGCAGTATGAAGCCGAAGCCGATCAGCCAGGAGCCGAGCGCCTGGGCGGTCTGCGCCGCGCCCTGGAAGAACGGCGCGGCGTCCTTGGCCGCCTCGCCCGGTACCTCGCCGGTGCCCCAGGCACCGACCAGGGCCGCCGCGCCGAGCAGCAGTGTGACGGTCGAGACGATCCCCACGACCAGGGGTGCGTGGTCGGTGAGTTCGGCACGCGCGCGGGTGCCCGCGATGCGGCGGGTGCGCGCCGTGTCCTGAGGCTCGCCGGGGTAGTCGCGCGGTATCTGGTCGATCTCGTCGCGGCCCCGCAGCAGGGCGCGTACGGCGAGCACCAGCGCCAGCACCACCACCACGACCAGCAGGACGGGGATCACCGACGCCTGCCAGGTCAGCAGGGCGGGCGGGCCGGGGAAGGCCCGGCCCGCCTCACCCGGAGTGCCGCCGCTGTCCAGCCAGTCGCCGACCCGCTGGGCGACGCCGCCGGACATCACCCCGCCCAGCGCGCAACCCAGCATCGCCGCGGCGGGCCCGCCCAGGCCCCGTAGCGCGGTGCGGGAGCCGGGCGCGCTGCGGTACAGCACGCCCGCCACGACCGCGAGTGCCACCACCAGCAGCCCCTGGACCAGGGCTATGCCGCCGAAGGTCGCGTCGCCCGGCAGCCGCCCGGCGGAGACCCAGCCGGGGCGGTCCCAGCCCGCGTACACCAGGGCGAGGGCCAAGACACCGAGCGCCGCGCCGGGCAGCAGCCGGGTGACGGCCCGGTCCACCCGCTGGTCGATGACGTCCTCGCTGCGGCCTCTGCGGCACACCACCCACACCACGACGACGGTGCCCGCGACCAACGTCGCCACCATCAGGCGCCCGAGCAGGTCCAGGGCGAGGGGGCCGCCCGGCTGCCGGTCGAAGCGCGCCGCCGAGGTGGACACGGCCGCGGCGCAGGTGAGCAGGCCGGCCGCGGTGTGGGCAGCACGCAGCCGGGCGACCAGTCGGCGCCCGTACCAGAAGCCGGGCCTGCTGAGCGCCGATCGCCTGAGGTCGTCCTCCGGCTCCGGCTGGTGCGGCAGCGGATGCTGGGACTCATACGCGCTCCAGGTGCGGTGCGACAGGTACCAGAGCAGTCCGGTGAGCGCCGCGGGCACCAGGGCGGCGAGGGCGAGCCTGCGGCCCGGCTGCGACCACCAGCCGCCGTGCCCCGAGGCGTCGGTGGCGAGGAAGCCCAGCCAGGAGCGGCTCTCGGAGCACTCGGGGGTGCCCGCGCACTGCCAGGCCGCCAGATCGAGCGCGACCTCGCAGGCCGCGGCGACCAGGAGCACGGTGAGGGTGAGGCCGACCAGGCGCACGAGGACGCCGTAGAACCGCATGCTCCTGCGTAGGCCACGGGTGTTGGGCCGCATCCAGTGGGCGAGGTTGACCACCATGAAGGGCAGCAGAAGTAACCACAGGGCGCGGGCGCCGTTGCCGGAGGTGAGGTTGGACCAGACATACGCCTCGGGCACCGGTTTGCCCGCGTAGTCCTCGGGGCGCTCCTCGGCGTCCACGTCGTCGGTGCGGCGGAAGACGGCCGCGGTCTTGTCGCCGGTCACGCGGACGGTGCGCGGATCGCCCAGCATCTCCTCGGCCGTGGTGCCACCAACGCCGTGGACCAGCAGTTCCAAAGCGATGTCTTCGGCCGGGTCACGCTGCACTGTACGACTCCCCCGTGAGTCCCGAATGTGCTGTGTGCCTACCAGGATCGCGGTCCTTGGGCCCTGCGCGCACCCATCGTCACGGAATCTCCCCGAGACGAGTGACGCTGCCCGCCGAGACAGGGGAGAGCGGGGTGTCGGTGGGGCGTGCGAGGATGAAGGATCTTCACGGCATCAGCACGCGCGAAGGAAGGACCGGTATCGGGTGTGAGCGAGAATCAGAACCTCCTCGCGGAGCAGCGCCGCGCCCTGATCCTGGAGGAGGTCAGACGGCGCGGTGGGGTGCGGGTCAACGAGCTCACCAGGAGGCTCAGCGTGTCGGACATGACCATCCGGCGCGATCTGGACGCACTGGCCCGCCAGGGCGTACTGGAGAAGGTGCACGGCGGTGCGGTGCCGGTGGCCGACGCGAGCACCCACGAGCCGGGGTTCGAGGCGAAGTCGGGGCTTGAGCTGAGCGCCAAGGAGTCCATCGCGCGGGCGGCCGCGAGGCTGGTGGCGCCGGGCAGCGCGATCGCGCTGTCCGGGGGGACGACGACGTTCGCGCTGGCCCAGCATCTCGTTGAGGTGCCGGATCTGACGGTGGTGACCAACTCGGTGCGGGTGGCGGACGTGTTCCATGCCGCCCAGCGCGGTACGGGGCAGCGGCAGGGGGCGGCGACCGTGGTGCTCACCGGAGGGGTGCGCACACCGTCGGACGCCCTGGTCGGGCCGGTCGCCGACCAGGCGATCCGCTCTTTGCACTTCGATGTGCTGTTCCTGGGGGTGCACGGGATATCGATCCAGGCGGGCCTGTCCACGCCGAACCTCGCGGAGGCGGAGACCAACCGGCGTCTGGTGCGGTCCGCGCGCCGGGTGGTGGTGGTCGCGGATCACACCAAGTGGGGCACGGTCGGGCTGAGTTCGTTCGCCACGCTGGAGCAGGTGGACACCTGGGTCACGGACGCCGGTCTGTCCTCCGAGGTGCGCACGGAGGTCTCCGAGCAGCTGAACCAACTGGTGATCGCGGGCCAGCCGGATACCTCCGCAGACATCTGACGCCCCCTCAGCTATGGTGGCCGGGCCCGGTCAACGCCCGTCCCCCTGGGGGTGCAGATCCCAATGGCACGCCAACTGAGCCCGGTAGGGCTCGAGTTCGTCACCACCGCCCCCGTGCGGCTGGTCTTCGCCCATGAGATCGCCGCGCCCCCGGCCGCCGTGTTCGGTGCGCTGGCCGAGGATGTGGCGGGCTGGCCCCGGTGGTTCAAGGCCGTACGGATGGCCCGGCCGACCGAGGACGGCAAGGGCCGCGAGATCAGGCTGGTCGGCGGCACCCGCTTCGCCGAGACGATCCTGGCCGCGGACCCGAACGAACGGTACGCGTACCGGGTCGACCGGACCAACGCACCAGGGGTGCGCCACCTGGTGGAGGAGTGGCAACTGACGCCCGCGGGGACCGGCACCCGCGTGCGGTGGACGTTCGCCGCCGACGGTTCAGCGGTGTTCCGGTTCGCCCTGAAGGCCGCCCGGCCCGGCATCGGCCGCTCCTTCCGCGACGCGGTGGTCGCGCTGGACCGGCGACTGACAGCAGCGAAGTCCTCCTAAGGGCGCCCCCCTTGGTGGAGCGGGAGCTCCCCGGCGGAGCCGGAACTCCTTACCCGAGCGGGAGCTCCCCTGCGGCGCGGGAACTCGCTAGGGGGCGCCTCCCCGATCTTCGCGGATCAGCCTGCGCCCGCTGCGAAGCAGCTGATGTCTCGCGGTGCGGTGCATCGGCGTGCGGCCGGATCGCCCTCGTACTGGACGTACTTGGGTGATTCGGCCGTGCGTCGAAGGGGGTCCCTCCCTGCTCAATGGGGTCTCCCCTGCTCGAGCGCAGCCGAGAGCTTGGGGAAGCAGTCGAGAGCTTGGGGGCGCGTGCCAGGCGTCGCGGGCCCGCGAAGATCGGGGAGACGCCCCCTAGTGGAGGGGGAACGGGACGCCGCGCTCGCTCTCCGGCCGTGGGCCGAAGATACGGCGTTCGGCCTCGGTGATGCGCACGTCGTTGATGCTCGCCTCCCGTCGGGCCATGAGGCCCGCGGCGTCGAACTCCCACAGCTCGTTGCCGTACGAGCGCCACCACCGCCCCTCCGCGTCGCGGCTCTCGTACTGGAAGCGGACGGCGATCCGGTTGCCGTCGTACGCCCACAGTTCCTTGCGCAGCGCGTAGTCGCGTTCGCGTGCCCACTTGTCGGTCAGCAGGGCGACGATCTCGTCCCGGCCGGTGGCGAACATGTCGCGGTTGCGCCACACGGAGTCCTTTGTGTAGGCGAGCGCCACGCGACCGGGGTCGCGGGTGTTCCAGGCGTCCTCGGCGGCCTGGACCTTCTGTGCCGCGGTGGTCGCGGTGAACGGCGGCAGCGGCGGGCGAGTAGTCACAACTCTCCTCCAAGGTGCGTCGGCAGGCTTTCCACAGCGGAGAACGATCGTTCTCCGCCGCTGGCTGTTAACGTAGAGAACGATGGTTCTCACGTCAAGGGGACTGCCGCACAGGCCAGGAGGGAAACCGGCGATGGACAGCGCCACGGCCCGGGAGAGGGCACTGGACACGGCCGAGGAGCTGTTCTACTCGCGGGGCATCCAGGCGGTCGGCATGGACGCCATCCGCACCGCGTCCGGGGTCTCACTCAAACGCCTCTACCAGCTGGTCCCCAACAAGGAGCAGTTGCTCGACGCCTGCCTGGAGCGGCGCGACCTCAACTGGCGCCGACGGCTCGCCGAGCGGGTCGACCTGGAGACCGACCCCCGCCGCCGGATCCTCGCGGTCTTCGACTGGCTGTACGACTGGTTCAGCGAGCCCGGCTTCCGCGGCTGCGCCTGGATCAACGGGTACGGCGAGCTCGGTGCGACCTCCCCCGCCGTCGCCGAGTGGGGGCGCGTGCCAGGCGTCGCGGGCCCGCGAAGATCGGGGAGACGCCCCCTAGTGGAGGGGGAACGGGACGCCGCGCTCGCTCTCCGGCCGTGGGCCGAAGATACGGCGTTCGGCCTCGGTGATGCGCACGTCGTTGATGCTCGCCTCCCGTCGGGCCATGAGGCCCGCGGCGTCGAACTCCCACAGCTCGTTGCCGTACGAGCGCCACCACCGCCCCTCCGCGTCGCGGCTCTCGTACTGGAAGCGGACGGCGATCCGGTTGCCGTCGTACGCCCACAGTTCCTTGCGCAGCGCGTAGTCGCGTTCGCGTGCCCACTTGTCGGTCAGCAGGGCGACGATCTCGTCCCGGCCGGTGGCGAACATGTCGCGGTTGCGCCACACGGAGTCCTTTGTGTAGGCGAGCGCCACGCGACCGGGGTCGCGGGTGTTCCAGGCGTCCTCGGCGGCCTGGACCTTCTGTGCCGCGGTGGTCGCGGTGAACGGCGGCAGCGGCGGGCGAGTAGTCACAACTCTCCTCCAAGGTGCGTCGGCAGGCTTTCCACAGCGGAGAACGATCGTTCTCCGCCGCTGGCTGTTAACGTAGAGAACGATGGTTCTCACGTCAAGGGGACTGCCGCACAGGCCAGGAGGGAAACCGGCGATGGACAGCGCCACGGCCCGGGAGAGGGCACTGGACACGGCCGAGGAGCTGTTCTACTCGCGGGGCATCCAGGCGGTCGGCATGGACGCCATCCGCACCGCGTCCGGGGTCTCACTCAAACGCCTCTACCAGCTGTTCCCCAACAAGGAGCAGTTGCTCGACGCCTGCCTGGAGCGGCGCGACCTCAACTGGCGCCGACGGCTCGCCGAGCGGGTCGACCTGGAGACCGACCCCCGCCGCCGGATCCTCGCGGTCTTCGACTGGCTGTACGACTGGTTCAGCGAGCCCGGCTTCCGCGGCTGCGCCTGGATCAACGGGTACGGCGAGCTCGGTGCGACCTCCCCCGCCGTCGCCGAGCGGGCCAGGAGCCACAAGGAGGCCTTCAAGGACTATCTGACGGGCCTGACGGCGGCCGCCGGGCTTCCCGACGAGAGTGCCGAGCAGCTCCGCCTGCTCGCCGAAGGCGCGATGGCGACCGCGGGTATCCTTCGCGACCCCGAGACCGCACGCCACGCCGGGCGGGCGGCGGCCCTCCTCATCTCGGCACCCGCCCGCCTGACCGCGAGCCAACCCACCACCCGCTGAACAGGACAACGGACCCGAAGCCCGAACACATCGCCAGAATATGCGTAGTTCGCCCACCCCATCTGAGAGGTGTACAAAGAGCTTATGGCCGGACGCTACGGCCGCCCGCGCACGGTTCTGCGGATGCGAACCGTCGCAGGTCAGGTCTTCCTCCTGCAAGTGGCGATCGTGGTGATGCTGGTCGCTGTCGCCATCGCGGCGCTCGTGCTCCAGTCCCGCGCCGACAGCGAGCGGGAGGCACGCAACCGGTCGGTCGCCGTGGCGCAGGCTTTCGCCAACGCACCCGGCACGGTCGAGGCACTGGCCTCACCCGACCCCAGCGCGGTACTCCAGCCGCGGGCCGAGGCCGCCCGGGAACTCTCCGATGTGGACTTCATCGTCGTCTTCAACGTCGACGGCATCCGCTACACCCACCCGCTCACCGACCGCATCGGGAAGCGGTTCGTCGGCAACTACGGCCCCGCCCTGGAGGGCGAGGTCGTCACCGAGAACATCACGGGCACCATCGGCCCGCTGGTCCAGGCCGTCGTTCCGGTGCAGGACAGCGACGGTAAGGTCGTCGGCCTGGTGTCGGCGGGCATCACCATCGAGAAGGTGAGCGGGGTCGTGGAGGACCAGATCCCGCTGCTGCTCGGCGCGGCGGCCGGGGTGCTGCTGCTCACGACGGGCGGCACCGCACTGGTCAGCCGCAGGCTGCGCCGCCAGACACACGGCCTCGGGCCCGCCGAGATGACCCGGATGTACGAGCACCACGACGCGGTGCTGCACGCCGTGCGCGAAGGCGTGATCATCGTGGGCGGCGACGGGCGGCTGACGCTCGCCAACGACGAGGCGCGGCGGCTGCTCGCACTGCCCCCGGACGTGGACGGGACCCCGGTCGCCGAGCTGGGCCTGGAGCCGCGTACCGCCCAGCTGCTGGCCTCGGGGCGGATCGCCACGGACGAGATCGTCCCGGTCGGTGACCGGCTGATCGCCATGAACCAGCGCACGACCGACCAGGCGGGCGGACCGCCCGGCACGGTCGCCACGCTGCGCGACACCACCGAGCTCCAGGCCCTGACCGGCAAGGTCGACGTGGCGCGGGGCCGCCTGCAGCTGCTGTACGACGCGGGCACGGAGGTCGGCACGACCCTCGACGTGGCGGGCACCTGCGAGGAGCTGGTCGAGTTCGCCGCCGCCCGGTTCGCGGACGTGGCCACCGTGGACCTGGCGGAGACCGTACTGCGCGGCGAGGAGCCGACGGCCACCGGCATGGACGTCGACATGCGCCGCACGGCGTTCTGCGGGCCCCCGGACACCGCCCTGTATCCACTCGGACATCAGATTCGCTTTGTGCCGACGACGCCGCTGGGCTCGGGTCTCAGCAAGGGCGAGGCCGTACTGGAGCCGGATCTGGCCGCCTTCACGGGCTGGCAGCGGCAGGACCCGGTGCTGGCCAGGGAGCTGGTCGACGCCGGGATGCACTCGATGATCGCGGTTCCGCTGCGGGCCCGCGGTGTGGTGCTGGGCGTGGCGATGTTCTGGCGGTCCGTGACCCCGGAGCCGTTCGAGGAGGAGGACCTGTCGCTGGCCGAGGAGCTGGTGGCGCGTGCGGCGGTGAGCGTCGACAACGCCCGGCGCTACTCCCGCGAACACACCATGGCGGTGACGCTGCAGCGCAGTCTGCTGCCTCGGGTACTGCCCGAGCAGTCCGCGCTGGACGTCGCCTATCGGTACCGGCCCGCGCAGGCCGGGCTCGGGGGCCTGGGCGGAGTGGGCGGCGACTGGTTCGACATCATTCCGCTGCCGGGTGCGCGGGTCGCGCTGGTCGTCGGTGATGTGGTCGGGCACGGGCTGCACGCCGCGGCGACCATGGGCCGGCTGCGTACGGCGGTGCACAACTTCTCCAGCCTGGACCTGCCGCCCGACGAACTGCTGTGGCACCTGGACGAGTTGGTGGCCCGCATCGACCAGGACGAGGCGGACGACGGCTCGGATGCCTCGGTCACCGGGGCCACCTGCATCTACGCGATCTACGATCCGGTCTCGGGCCGCTGCACCATGGCGCGCGCCGGACACCTCCAGCCGGTGCTGATACTTCCGGACGGCACGGCGGAGTTCGTCGACGTGCCGGGCGGCCCACCGCTGGGTCTGGGCGGCATGCCGTTCGAGACCCTGGACCTGCGGCTGCCCGAAGGCAGTCGGCTGGTGCTGTACACCGACGGGCTCGTCGAGGACCGGGACCGGGAGATCGACGTGGGCCTGGAGAAGCTGCGGCACACCCTTGAGCACGACGGCGGGCGCTCGCCGGAGGAGACCTGCGAGGGGGTGCTCGCCGCGCTCGTGCCGGAACGACCCCGCGACGACATCGCGCTGCTCGTGGGCCACACCCGGGTACTCCCGTCGGAGCGGGTCGCCGAGTGGAACGTTCCTGCGGACCCGGCCGCGGTGAGCCGGGTCCGGGCCTCGGTCGCCGACACGCTGACGGCGTGGGGCCTGGACGAGGAGGCCTTCACCACGGAACTGATCCTCAGTGAACTGGTGACCAACGCGATCCGCTACGCCAGCGGCCCGATCCGGGTGCGCCTGATCCACGACCGCAGCCTGATCTGCGAGGTGTCGGACCACAGCAGCACCTCGCCCCATCTACGGCAGGCGGCGATCACCGACGAAGGGGGCCGCGGGCTGTTCCTGGTGGCCCAGTTCGCGGAGCGCTGGGGCACCCGCTACACACCCGACGGCAAGGTGATCTGGACGGAACAGCCGCTGCCGCCACCCGCGCCGTCTCCGGCCGACGACGACTGACACGCCGCGGCACTACCGGGAAACCGGGCATTCCGCCTGGCAGGCTGGCGCCGAACAGTCGGCAGTCAGGAGTGAGCGTGCCCCAGCGGAACCCACGGATCATCGCCGCGGCGGCCGGAACCGCCGTCGCGCTCGCGGCCGCCGCGGGCTGCGCCCTGCCCAAGCCGTACGCGACCCCGGCGCCGAACGCGGCGGGCGGGCGCAGCTACCACGTCAGTCCGGACGGCGACGACAAGGCGGACGGCCTGACGCCGGACACCGCGTGGCGGACACTGAAGCGCGCCGACTCCGTGAAGTTCAAGGCCGGGGACCGGCTGCGGCTGAAGGCGGGCGCCCGGTTCCGCGGCAGGCTGACCATCGGCGCGGGTGACGCCGGGAACCCCCGCAAGCCGGTCATCATCGAGTCGTACGGCAAGGGCCGCGCGACGATCGCCCCGGCCGGGACACGCGGTATCGAGGTCTACAACACGGCGGGCGTCGAGGTCCGCAACCTGGTGGTCGAGGGTGACGACGACACGTTCGACGACCACGAGGGCATCGTCTTCTTCAACGACCTCCCCGGCGGCAAGAAGCTCGCCCACGTACGCGTCAGCGGCGTCAACGTCTCCGGGTTCCAGAACGGCATCCGCCTGGGCGGCGGCCGCTCCGGCTCCGGATTCCGCGACGTCGTGGTCAGCGACTCGGTGGCACACGCCAACAAGGACGCCGGTGTGGTCTCCGACGGCCCGGCCTTCAACGCGACACGCCCGCGCTACGCGCACGAGAAGG
Organism: Streptomyces sp. E11-3; assembly: GCF_046540415.1. NCBI lineage: Bacteria > Bacillati > Actinomycetota > Actinomycetes > Kitasatosporales > Streptomycetaceae > Streptomyces > Streptomyces sp. E11-3. Next base: position 373,911 of record NZ_JAZGRL010000002.1, read on the forward strand.
TGACCGTCTCGCGCGTCAAGGCGTACAGCAACCTGGGCGATCCGGGGGCCGAAGACCGCAACACGGGCAGCGGCATCGTGCTGGGCAGCGTCCGCCGCGGCACGGTGCAGCACTCGGTCGCCCACGACAACGGGGCGCGGTCGTCCGCCGAAGCGGTGGAGGGCCCCGCCGGGATCTGGACGTTCGACTCGACGCGGATGACGCTCCAGCGCAACGTCTCCTACGCGAACCACACCGGTTCCGAAGTGGACGGCGGCGGCTTCGGTCTGGACAACAACGTCTCGTCGTCGGTGATGCAGTACAACCTGTCCTACCGCAACGACGGCGCGGGCTTCCTGGCGTACACGGCGGTCCGCAACAAGGCGCACACGGGGAACACGGTCCGCTTCAACATCAGCCGCGACGACGCCCGCAAGCTCTCGACGTACGCCGGCATCGTGGCCTTCGGCACCCGCGTCAACGATCTGTCGATCTATCACAACACCGTCTCCATCACGGCGAACGACGGGGTGCGCGCCCCGGCCCTGCGGCTGCACGACGGGCTGCGGAACGTCACCGTGCGCAACAACGTGTTCGTCACGGACGGCGCCCCCGTGGTCTATGCCGAGTCCGCCTACCCGGCCGAGCAGGTGCGCCTGCAGGGCAACGCCTACTTCAGCTCCGGCCCGTGGGCGCTGAGGTGGGGCCCCGGCGCGTACGCCGACCTGCGCGCCTGGCGCGGCAGGGCAGGTCAGGAGCAGCGTGCCGGGAGCCCGACCGGCACGAACGCCGACCCGTGCCTCGCGCTGGTGCCCTCCAAGGGCGCCACCCCCGCGGCGCTGGTGCCGCGCTGCGCCGCGAGGGTGGTGTCCGGAGCCATGGATCTGCGGGCCGCCGGAATCGATCCGGGACCGGTCGACTACTTCGGTGCCCGGCTGAGGACGTCGGCCTCGATCGGTGCGGTCCAGTCGGCGGGGACGGACTGAGGGATCGTCAGCCGCGAGCCGGGCAGCAGGCCGGGCACCGGGGCGGGCACCGGACGGCCGAGCGCACGGACGTCCCAGCCCGCCGCCACCCACCGGTCGGCATCCAGCGCGTTGCGCGCGTCCAGCAGCCGCGGCGCGCGCACCACGGCCGCCAGGGCGGCCGGGTCGAGGGCGCGGTACTGGGCCCATTCGGTCAGGTGGAGCACGACGTCCGCATCGCGGCACACGTCGGTCACCTCGGTGCCGTAGAGGGGGCCGGGCAGCGCGGCACGCGCGTTGTCGGTGCCCTCCGGGTCGTGGACCCGGACCTCGGCGCCCGCACGGTGGATCGCGGCGGCGACCGCGAGCGCGGGCGAGTCGCGTACATCGTCGCTGTCGGGTTTGAACGTGGCGCCGAGTACCGCGATCCGCCGTCCGGCGAGTTCCCCGCCCGCGAGGTCCCGGGCGATGGCGACGGCACGCCGCCGCTGCCGGAGGTTGATCTCGTCCACCTCCCGCAGGAAGGACACCGCGTGCCCCACGCCGAGTTCATCCGCGCGGGCGGTGAAGGCGCGGATGTCCTTGGGCAGGCAGCCGCCGCCGAAGCCCAGCCCCGCGGACAGGAAGCGTCGCCCGATACGGGTGTCATGGCCGATGGCGTCGGCCAGGGTCACCACGTCGGCACCGGTCGCGTCGCACACCTCGGCCATCGCGTTGATGAACGAGATCTTGGTCGCCAGGAACGAGTTCGCCGCCACCTTCACCAGTTCGGCGGTCGCCGGGTCGGTGCTGATGTACGGGACGTGGGCCGCGAGCATGGGCGCGTAGACGGAGCGCAGTGCCGCGTCGGCGTATGCCGAGGTCACACCGGCGACCAGCCGGTCCGGGCGCAGGGTGTCCTGGACGGCGAAGCCCTCGCGCAGGAACTCCGGGTTCCAGGCCACCTCGACGGTGGTGCCGGCGGCGACGAGCCCGGCAAGGCGCGCGGTGAGCCGGTCGGTGGTGCCCACCGGGACGGTGGACTTGCCGACGATCAGCGATCCGTCGCGCAGATGCGGTGCGAGGCCGTCGAGTACGGCGTCGACATGGCGCAGGTCGGCCGCCGTGGAGTCGGGGCGCTGCGGGGTGCCGACGCAGACGAAGTGCAGATCGGCGTGGACCGCGGCCTCGCGCAGCGAGGTGGTGAAGCGTAGTCGGCCGTTGGCGACGTTCCGGGCGAGCACCTCGTCGAGTCCCGGTTCGAAGAAGGGTGGTCGGCCCGCGGCCAGGGCCCTGATCTTCTCCGCGTCCACGTCGACGCCCAAGACGTCATGGCCGATGTCGGCCATGCACGCGGCGTGCACGGCCCCAAGGTATCCCGTACCGATGACGGTCAACCGCATGCCGATCCTCCTGTCTGGAAGGGGACGACTCCTGATGAGTCAGTCCGGGTAGCCCGCCGGGTTGAGGTCCTGGAACCGCCAGGCGTCGCGGCACATGTCCGCGAGGTCCCGTGAGGTCCGCCAGCCCCAGGCGCCGGCGACCGCGGTCGGGTCGGCGACGAGGGCCGCGACGTCTCCGGGGCGCCGCCCGGTGATCTCGTACGGCACGTCCCGCCCGCTGGCCTCGGCGAACGCGGCGACGAGTTCGCGTACGGAGGTGCCGACGCCGGTGCCCAGGTTGAAGACCCGCATCCCCGGCGCGTCGTCGAGATGGCCGAGTGCGACGCGGTGACCCTCGGCGACGTCCATCACGTGGATGTAGTCGCGTACGCCCGTGCCGTCCGGGGTCGGGTAGTCGTCGCCGAACACCCTGAGCCGGTCCAGGCGTCCGACGGCGACCTGGGCCACGTACGGCATCACGTTGTCCGGCACGCCGCGCGGGTCCTCACCGAGCAGGCCGCCCGGGTGGGCGCCCACGGGGTTGAAGTACCGCAGAGCGAGCACCCGCAGCCGTGGTTCATGGCGGCAGATGTCGGTGAGGATCTCCTCGCAGCGCAGTTTGGTGGTGGCGTAGGGGTTGGTGGGGGCGACCGGGTCGGTCTCGGTGAGCGGGACCTTGACGGCGTCGCCGTACACCGAGCAGGAGGAGGAGAACACCAGCCTGTGCACGCCGTGTTGGTGCATCACGGACAGCAGCGCGGTGGTGCCGCCGACGTTGGTGTCGTAGTAGTCGAAGGGTTTCTGGGTCGATTCGCCGACGGCCTTCTTCGCGGCGAAGTGGATGACGGCGTCGACGGGGTGCGCGGCGAAGACCTTGCCGAGTGCCTCGCGGTCGCGCACATCGACGTCGTACGCGGCCGCGAGCGGTCGGCCGGCGGTCTTCTCGATGCGCTCCAGTGCGGCGGGCGAGCTGTTGGAGTGGTTGTCGACGACGACGACTTCCCAGCCGTGGGTGAGCAGTTCGACGCAGGTGTGGCTGCCGATGAACCCGGCGCCACCGGTCACAAGGACCGTCGTGGTCATGGGATGTCTCCTGGTTGGGGGGCGGTCAGAGGTGGAGGACGCCCGTGAGGTAGGTCGGGAACAGGAGGAGGGCCAGCGCGAGCGGTGCCAGCACGGTGAGCCCGGCGACCAGCGGCACCGCGGCCGTGTGCAGTGCGCGGTACGGGGCGATCCCCACCGACCGCGCGGCCTCGGTGATGTGCAGGGCGCAGACGGTGAGCGTCACGACGGCGTACGCGGTCGAGCCGAGGATGCACAGGAACACATAGCCCGCCGCGGGCCCGGTGAGCTCGCCGATCACGGCGGCGGTGGAGAGTGTCGCGGTGATGAGGAGGTAGGGGGCGACGAGCCGCATGGGGAGGGGTTCGAGGCCGCCTCGGCTCTTGGGGGTGACCTTGAAGTCGACCGCCTTGGGCCTGACGCGCTGCACGAGCGCGGCTCCGACCCCCCAGGCCACGTACGGCCAGCGCGCCAGGCTGAACAGCCAGCTCTCCCAGCTCAGCACGGGCGCGTCGACCGGGCGGAGCAGCCTGCGGCGGCGCATCAGCACGGTGAGCAGGACCAGGCACAGGGACATCGCCCAGAACCGGGCCAGGAACTCGAAGTAGTTGACGTTGATCCAGGGAATGCCGGTGACGGCGGCGACGGGCGGCAGGGCGAGTCCGGCCGTCGTCGTGAGGGCGAGGAGCGGGTAGTACGACAGGGCGAAGGCGAACCGTACGCGCAGCCGTCCGGGCATCCGGCCGAGGTGCCGCGGCACCATGCCGAAGAGCATGGAGGCGAGGCTGCGGGACCACTGGAACTCCTGGGTCGCCATGGCCGCGAAGGTGATCGGGCCGTCGCCGTGCGCCTCGGCGTCGATCGCGAACGCGCCGTGCCAGCCCGCCGAGTTGAGCAGGAAGCTGGTGGAGAAGTCCTCGGCGAGTTCGGGCCCGAGGCCGCCGATGTCGCGCAGCGCCTTGGTCCGCACCGCGTAGTGCGACCCGATGCACAGGGGCGCCAGACCGTCGGTGTGTCCCTGCTGCATGACGCCGTGGAAGACGGCTTCGCGGTAGAGCCGGCCGCGGGCGGCCCAGGAGTCGTCGGCGTTGGCGTCGCAGACGCTGGGGGCGCCGACATAGCCGACCGCCGGGTCATGGAAGGGGCGTACGACCTCGGTGAGATAGCGCCGGGCGGGGACGTGGTCGCAGTCGAGCTGGGCGACTACGTCGTAGTCGCGGTAGCCCCAGTGGTCGTAGAAGTAGGCGAGGTTGCCCTCCTTGCAGCGGGTGCGGCGCGGCCAGCTGGTGCGGTGGTACTCGGCGATGCCGCGGCGGCAGGAGACCCGGACGCCGTGGTCCGCGCACCAGGCCAGGGTCTGGGCCGACGGGTCCTCGTCGCAGAGCCACACGTGGTACGGGTGCGGGAAGTCCTGGTCGAGCATGGCGCGCAGGGTGGTGCGGGCCATCTCCCAGGGCTCGGACGGGGCCCGGGTGACGACGAAGGCGGTACGCAGCGACGGCACCGCCACGAACCGGTCCAGGCTGCGCAGCCGCAGCACGGCGACGACGAAGTAGACGGGAAGCAGCGCGAGATAGAGCAGCAGGGCGCTGTTCACGCCGAGCCCGATCCAGCCCTCGCGGTGCTCCGGCTGCAGCCACCAGATCCAGAACCAGACGACCGCGGCGACCCACCCGGCCGACAGCACGGCCGCCTTTCGGCGGTCCGCAGCCCGCAGGGTGCGGACCCAGGCGCCGGGCACGGTCCACAGTCGGCGCGGCGGCCGGCCGAATACCGGTCCGTCGGCGGCGATGTCGACCACGTTCCCGTCCGAGATCCCCCGGATCTCGTCCTTCAGGGCCTGTGGTGCGTCGCCGACCGGGGGCGTGGGTGCGCCGGGACCGGCCGGAGCGGCGACGCGACCCGGATCGGCCGACGTCATGAAAGCGCGCTCCAGGGGGACGCGGCGGCCGGATCCGCGAGGACGGGATCGGGCGGGACGCCGTCCTGCTGGCCGCCCCTGATCGCGGTGAGCGCACCGGCCACGTCGGCGGGCCGTGCGGCGAACCACTCCACGGTGCGGCGCAGCCCTTCCTCGATGTCGACCTCGGGGCTCCAGCCGAGCCGCTCCTGGGCGCGGGTGATGACCGGGCGGCGGCGGGCCGGATCGTCGGCGGGCAGCGGGTGGTACTGCACGTCGGAGCGGGCGCCTGTGGCGGCGAGGACGAGTTCGGCGAGCTCGATCACGGTCTTCTCGACCGGGTTGCCGAGGTTGACCGGGCCGGGCTCGTCGCTGTCGATCATGGCGACGATGGCGCGTACGAGGTCGTCGGCGTAGCAGAAGCTGCGGGTCTGCTTGCCGTCCCCGTAGACGGTGAGCGGTTCACCGGCGAGCGCCTGGACGATGAAGCTGGACACCACCCGGCCGTCGTGCGGACGCATCCGCGGGCCGTAGGTGTTGAAGATCCGCATGATGCCGGTGTTCACTCCGAGGCTGCCACGGTAGGCCTGCGTGATGGCCTCGGCGAACCTCTTCGCCTCGTCGTACACGCTGCGCGGGCCGATCGGGTTGACGTGCCCCCAGTACGTCTCGTCCTGCGGGTGTACCAGCGGGTCGCCGTACACCTCGCTCGTGGAGGCGAGGACGAAACGCGCGTCGCAGCGGTGCGCGAGGCGCAGCGCGTTCTCGGTGCCCCGGCTTCCCGCGGCCAGGGTCTGCAGCGGGCGGCGGAGGTAGTCGGGTGGAGACGCCGGGCTGGCGAGGTGGGCGACGACGTCGACCGTGCCGGGCACCCTGAGCTCGGCGGCGATATCGGTCTGGATGAGGGTGAAGGAGGGGTCCCCCAGGAGAGGGGCGATGTTCCGCGGGTCGCCTGTGGAGAAGTCATCCAGGCAGACGACGGAGTCGCCGCGCCGCAGAAGTGCCTCACACAGATGGGACCCGAGGAAACCGCCGCCACCGGTCACGGCAACGCGCATGGATCTCTCCAGGATTCTCGCGAAGAAAAAACGCTTCCCCTGTCCCTGTTGCGGAGAGTTCAGGCGCCTTTCAGGGCCGGGGGCGGTTCCCCATGAACCGCGAGCACGAGCGTATGGGCATAAGTCACATTTCCTGCTTAATGCGGCGTGGTGGACCCCGCCGAACGGCCGGTACGCGGTCGGCGACGCACCGCGGACCGCGCCGCCCCGGCCTGGCGGACGGCCGCTGTCGGCGAGGAGCGCGGGTCACCCTCGCGGGTGACCGGTCCCGCGCGTCGGCCGGGGTACCCAGTAGGCCAGACCGGCTCTAGTTCCAGACCCCGGTCTTCAGCAGGGAGTCGATCGCGGCGGCGTACGGCGTGATGTCCAGGCCCTGTTCGGCCAGCCACGCGTCCGAGTAGTACTTGTCGAGATACCGGTCCCCCGGGTCGCAGAGCAGCGTGACCACGCTCCCCTTGCGCCCCTCGGCCACCATCTCGGCGACGATCTTCAGCGCGCTCCACAGGCCGGTGCCCGTCGAGCCGCCCGCCTTGCGGCCGATGGCCCGCTCCAGGGCGCGTACGGCGGCGACGCTGGCCGCGTCCGGCACCTTCATCATCCGGTCGATGGCGCCCGGTACGAAGCTCGGCTCCATCCGCGGCCTGCCGATGCCCTCGATCCGCGAGCCGCAGTCGCTGGCCGCGTCCGGGTCGCCCTTGGTCCAGCCGTCGAAGAAGCAGGAGTTCTCCGGATCCGGCACACAGATGCGCGTGTCGTGCTGCATGTAGTGCACATAGCGCGCGATGGTCGCCGAGGTGCCACCGGTACCCGCGGTGGCGACGATCCAGGCGGGCTCCGGGTAGCGCTCCAACCGCAGCTGCTGGTAGATCGATTCGGCGATGTTGTTGTTGCCGCGCCAGTCGGTGGCCCGTTCCGCATAGGTGAACTGGTCCATGTAGTGGCCGCCGGTGCGCACGGCCAGGGCCGCCGACTCCTCGTACATCTTGCGCGAGTCGTCCACGAAGTGGCATTGCCCGCCGTGGAATTCGATCAGCCGGCACTTCTCGGCACTGGTGGTGCGCGGCATCACCGCGACGAACGGGACACCGATGAGCTTTGCGAAGTACGCCTCGGAAACCGCCGTCGAGCCGCTGGACGCCTCGATCACGGGCCTGCCCGGCCTGATCCAGCCGTTGCACAGGCCGTAGAGGAACAGCGAACGCGCGAGGCGGTGCTTGAGGCTGCCGGTCGGGTGGGTCGATTCGTCCTTCAGGTACAGGTCGATGCCCCACTGCTCGGGCAGCGGGAAGCGCAGCAGATGTGTGTCGGCCGAACGGTTGGCGTCAGCCTGGACTTTGCGTACGGCCTCTTTCAGCCAGTCCCGGTAGGCCGAATCGCTGCGGTCGACGTCGAGGGTGGTCCTGGCCGTACCGGCCTCTGGGGGCTGTGGGTCGCTCACGGTGCCGCTCCTTCACCTCGTGCCGGACCCTGGCGGCCACAGCCGGACGGCACCGATCATAGACACCTTCCCCACGCTTCTCACCTGCATAAAGACGCCTTTGACACCCCCAAAGCCCCACCTTGCCCAGGCGCCTGGCACACCGCTGGAACGGACGCCGGGGCGTGGGCCGGTGCACTGCGGGGGCGCATTCGCGCGCCCGGCCGAGTGCACCCACACTGCCCCGGGGGGCACTGGTGCTCGAGGCGCCCTGCGGGCAGACTGCCCAGCACAGGTTCACGGCGGCAACTATGCGGGAAGCGAGGGGGCGGACGGCATGACGGAGCCGGAGTTCACAGCTACGGGCGTACGGATCGGACGGCGACTGCGCTCGCTCACACGGGCCGGTCAGGTACGGATCAGCGGTGGGCGCCTCCAGTTGCTGACCAGCTATGGCCGGGAGATCGACAGCGCGCCACTGAACGCGGTCCGCGCGGGTAAACCGTGGTTCGCTCACGACGACAAGGCGCAGGCCACCGTCAACGGCACGCGGTACTCCCTGACGCTCGGTGAGCACGACCCCGCGCCAGGCGAGTCGGGGCCGCCGGCGGCGCGACGGTTCATCGAGGCGGTGCGCAGGGCGAGTGGCGCGCTCTCCCGGGGATGAGACGGAGACGAACGGGGGCGTGCGCCGCGAGTTGCGCTCCCGTACCCGCTGAGTCACCCTGGTCTCACGTCACTCAGGGTTTATCGGCGGTTACGCTGTGACCCAGCCACCGCCCCAGCAGCAGGCAGCCACTGTGGGACTCGGGGATCTTCCGCCCCGGTTCCGATCTTCGTCTTCTTCCGGACCTCAATTCGGGGAGTCGCAGCCGTGATCAGCCAGCCCAGCAGGCACTGCACGGTGGAGCTCCAGGCCCTGCCGTCGCGGATCGGACAGGTCCGCAGAATCGTATCTGCGCAATTGCGCTACTGGCATCTCGACCCGTTGATCGACGTTGCCGCACTCGGTGTCACCGAGTTGCTCACCAACGTCCACCGGCACGCCAGGCCGGACAAGATGTGCACCGTGGAGATCGAGCTACTGCTCGACCGGCTCACGGTCTCCGTCCACGACCACGACCCCCGGCTGCCCGAACTGCGGGACGCCGAGCCGTTCGCCACCTGCGGACGCGGGCTCGCCATGGTCGCCGCGGTCAGCGAGAGCTGGGGGGTGCGACCGCAGGGTGCCGCGGGAAAGATCGTCTGGTTCACGCTCCCGGCGCCGCCGATGACGATGGCACTGCCCACGTACCCCGTGTACGGGGCGGCCGCCGACGGCCGGTACGCGGACACCCGGGACGCGGGGCAGCAGGCTCCGGTGTGACGGACGGTCTGCGTTCCGTCTGACGGACGGTCCTGCGTTCCGTCTGACAGAGGGTCTGCGCTCGGTCTGACGGACGGTCCGCGCTCCACCCCCACACGCTCCCGCCCGGTCGACCGTAGTGGGCCGACCGGGCGGTGACATCCCGTCACACCGTTTACCCCGTCACACCGTTTACTCGGTACCGATCGCGCGCAGTACGTCCAGCCGTGCCGCCCGCCGCGCCGGGCGCCAGCCCGCGAGCGCGCCGGCCGTGAGCCCGACCAGGGCCACCAGCGCGAGCCGTACCGGCGGCAGCGCGAAGGCGAAGGCGGTGTCGCCCGCGCCCTCCGACGCCTCGACCAGCACCCAGCCGAGGAAGCCGCCGAGCGCGAGGCCGCCCACCGTGCCGAACGCGGCGACCAGCACCGACTCCCAGCGGACCATGGCCCGCAGTTGGCCGCGGGTCTGTCCGACGGCCCGCAGCAGTCCGAGTTCACGGGTGCGCTCATGGACCGCGAGGGTGAGCGTGTTGGCGATCCCGAGCAGGGCGATCAGCACCGCGAGGGCGAGCAGGGCGTAGACCAGGGTGAGCATCATGTCGATGGCACCGGCCGAGGACTCCGCGTACTCCTCCCGCGTCTGGACATCCGGGTTGCCGTACTCCGCGGCGATCCCGCTGACCGCGGCCTTGCCCTCCTCCGGACTCACACCGTCCTCGAACGTGACCGCGACCAGCGTGTCCGAGTCCTGTCCCCGGTGTGGGGCCCAGGCCTCGCGGGTGAGGACGTAGTCGCCCGCGAGCTCCGACTGCTCGTAGACCGCGCGGACGGTGAAGTCCTGCTTCTCGCCGTCCGTGAAGGCCAGTTCCACGGTGCTGCCCGTCTTCAGGTCCCGCTTGTCGGCCTCGGTGTCCGACATCGCGATGCCGTCGGTGCCGAGGTCCTTGAGGGAGCCGTCGACCTCGCCGAGGTCGAAGCCGCGGGCGAGGGCGACCGGGTCCGCGACGGTCAGCGCACGCCCCGCGCCGTTCACTTCGGCGACGCCCTGGCCCAGGCCGACCGCGTCGGCGACCTCGGGCTGTCGGGCGATCCCACCCGCGAGTTCGGGGCTCAGACCGCTGCCGCTCGCGCCGAAGCCGGGAACGCTGACCGCCACGTCGCCCGCGAAGGAGCGCGAGACGGTCTGGTCCATGGTGGCCTTCAGCGAGGCGCCGAAGACCGTGAACAGCGACACCACCGCGACACCGATCATCAGCGCGCTGGCCGTCGCGGCGGTGCGCTTGGGGCTGCGCAGGGCGTTGCGCCTGGCCAGACCGCCGGTGACACCGCGCAGCCGGTCCAGCGGGCCGCCCAGGACCCGTACCGCCGACGTGGACGCGACGGGCCCGAGCACCACGAACGCGGCCAGCGCCAGCACCGCCCCGGTCCCCGCGAGCCAGATCGACGGGGTGGCCAGGACCCCGGCCAGGGTGATGCCCACGGCGGCCAGCGCCAGGGCGATCCCGGTGACCGCACGGGCCCGCGAGGCCCCGGACTGGTCCACGGCGCTCTCCCGCAGCGCGGCCAGCGGCGCGGTGCGTCCGGCCCGTACGGCGGGCAGCAGCGCCGAGCCGACGCAGACCACGATGCCGACGGCCAGCGGCAGCAGCAGCGAGAGACCGCTGACCACCAGGTCGCCCTCGGGGAAGGGGAATCCGATGGCCGGGAACAGCGCCTGCAGCCCCGCGGCGATGCCGATGCCGCCGAGCAGCCCCGCGGCCGACGCCAGGACCGCGACGACCGCGGCCTCGACGAGTGTGCAGCCGACCACCTGGCCACGGGCCGCGCCCAGGGCCCGCAGCAGGGCGTTCTCGCGGGTGCGCTGGGCGACGACGATCGCGAAGGTGTTGTGGATGGAGAAGGTCGCGACCAGCAGGGCGATCCCGCTGAACACCAGGAGGAAGGTGGTGAAGAGGTCAAGGAACTGCCCGGAGATCATCTCGGTGTTCTCGTCGGCGGCCGCCTGTCCGGTGACCGCCTCAAGCCCGTCGGGCAGTACGGGAGCCAGCGCGTCGACCAGGTCCTGCTGGCTGGTGCCGGGCCCGGCGCGCACCTGGATGGACGCGGCCTCGCCGGGCTTCGGGGTGAGGTACTTCTCGGCGTCGGCCCAGGTCATCCCCGTGTAGGTGACCTGGGCCATGCCGTCCTCGCCGCCGAAGGTGGCCAGGCCCACGAGGGTCACCTGGACCGGGTCGGGGGTGCGCAGGGTGGTCGTGTCGCCGACCTTGAGATCGCCGGACTTCGCGGCGCCGCGGTTGACGACGACCTCGCCGGACTTCTCCGGCGCGCGCCCTTCGGCCAGTTGGTAGGCGTTCAGCTCCGGGTCGTCGATCCAGTTGCCCGCCACGGTGGGCGGCCCCTGTCCACCGATCGGCTCGCCGTCGCTGCCGACGAGCTGACCCGCGCCTTCGATGGCGGGCGCCACGGCGGCGACGCCGGGCACCTTGGCGATCTCGTCGACGAGACCGGTGTCGACGGGCTGCCGTACGCCCTGGCTCTCGCCCGGTGTGGTGATCGTCTGGGAACTGCGGACGACCGCGTCGGTGCCGCTGGTGGCGTTGGCGAACATCGTGTCGAAGCTGGCCCGCAGGGTGTCGCCCATGACGAGGGTGCCGGCCAGGAAGGCGACACCGAGGAACACCGCGATGGAGGTGCCCGCGAAGCGGCGCTTGTGGGCCCGTAGCGAGGACAGGCTGATCCGCGCCGCGGTGGATGCGGCGCTCATGACGCCACCTCCTTCTCGTCCTTCTCGTCCTTCTCGTCCTTCTCGTCCTTCTCGGCGTGCGTGCTCTGTCCGTCGAAGGCCTTGAGGCGGTCCAGGACACGCTCGGCGGTGGGCGCCTCCATCCGGTCCACCAGGCGGCCGTCGGCGAGGAAGAGCACCTCGTCCGCGTGGGCGGCGGCGACCGGGTCGTGGGTGACCATGACGACCGTACGGTCCATCTGGCGCACCGCCCGGCCGAGGAGTCGCAGTACCTCCTCGCCGGAGCGCGAGTCGAGGTTGCCGGTCGGTTCGTCGGCGAAGACGACATCGGGGCTGCCGGCGAACGCGCGGGCCACGGCGACGCGTTGCTGCTGGCCGCCGGAGAGTTCGGTGGGCCGGTGGTGCAGCCGGTCGCGCAGGCCCACGACATCGATCAGCGCGTCGATCCACTCGGCGTCGCCACGGACGCCCGCGAGGTCCATCGGCAGGGTGATGTTCTCGGCAACGGTCAGCGTGGGCAGCAGGTTGAAGGCCTGGAAGACGAAGCCGACGCGGTCGCGCCGCAGCAGCGTCAGCCTGCGGTCGTCGAGCGTGCTCAGCTCGGTGTCGCCGATGAAGGCGGTCCCCGCGGTGAGTGTGTCGAGTCCGGCCGCGCAGTGCATCAGGGTGGACTTACCGGAGCCCGACGGCCCCATGATCGCGGTGAAGCGACCGGCCGGAAACCCGACGCTCACCCCGTCCAGGGCCCTCACTTCGGTGTCGCCACTGCCGTAGACCTTCACGGCGTCGACGACCTGGGCCGCGGCTTGGGTGTGGAGGTCGGTGCTCATGCCGCACCGCCCTTCCGGCTCGGGCCGAACTGCTCGTCCAGGACGGACAGCCGGCGCCAGTACTCGTCCTCGTCGATCTCACCGGCGGCGAACCTGCGGCCGAGCAGCGAGATCGGCGACTGGTCGCCGGGTACGGAGCGCCCTGGGCCGTGTCGGCCGCGCCAGACGGTGCGCCGCAACAGCTTGACGATGCCGATGACGACGGCCGCCCAGATCAGCGGGAAGAGCAGAATCCACGGGCCGGGCCCGCCGTCTGCGAAGTGCGCCAGAGTCTGCATCTCGTTCATCTCCTCGGGAGCGAATCCTTGGGATTTCCTCGATGCATCGAGGCTCGCTCCACGAGGGGGTCCGGGTCGTCGTACGGCCAGCGGCCGTGTGCGTACCTCCCGGGGAGTACGCGGGCGCGTGGCGGCTGCTTCCGGCGACGTGGCGGCCGTACGCTGACCCGCCGGGCCGTCACCCGGCCAGGGCCCCCAGCGGGTCGTCGAGCACCGGCTGCCAGGCCAGTTCCGCGGCGCCGACCAGGCTGTTGTGGTCGAGGGTGCAGGCCAGGATCGGGACGCCGCCGCTGCGGCCCCACAGGCTGCGGTCGGCGACGACGGCGCGCAGCCGCTCCGGGTCGGCGTCGAGGAGTTCGCGGTGCAGGCCGCCGAGGATGATCCGGTCGGGGTTGAGGATGTTCACCAGGCCCGCGAGGCCGAGGCCGAGCCGGTCGATGAGCTCTTCCGCGGCACGCCGCACCAGGGGGTCGTCGGCGTACTCCCTGCGAAGCAGGTCGCGGGACTGCTGCAGCAGGTTCACCTCGGGGCCCGGGGTGCGTCCGGCGGCGGTCAGGAAGGCGAGCGGGTCGGCCTCCACGTCCAGGCAGCCGCGGCTGCCGCAGTAGCAGGGGCGGCCCTCGGGGTTGACGGTGAGATGGCCGACCTCCAGGGCCAGACCCGAACTGCCGGTGTGCAGGCGGCCGTCGAGTACCAGGGCGCCGCCGACGCCGCGGTGTCCAGTGGCCACGCACAGCAGGTGCCGGGCGCCGAGGCCCGCGCCGTGCCGGTGCTCGGCGAGCGCCGCCAGGTTGACGTCGTTGCCGGTGAACGCGGGCACGGGCAGGTTCGCGGCGCGCACCTGTGCGGCGAAGATCTCGCGGACCGGGGCACCGGCCGGCCAGGCCAGGTGCAGCGGGTTGAGCGCGTTGCCCTCGGGTTCGGCGACCGCGGACGGCACGGCGAGCCCGGCGCCCGCACAGCGCCGCCCGGTCCGCCGGAGCAGTTCGGCGCCCGCTTCGACGACGGAGCCGAGTACCTGCGCCGGGTCGGCGTCGATGGTCTCGCAGCCGGGCGCGGTGGCGACGATCTCGCCGCCGAGCCCGACGAGCGCGGCCCGGAAGCCGTCGGCGTGCACCTGGGCGGCGAGCACCACGGGGCCGTCGTCCGCGACCACCAGCCGGTGCGAGGGGCGGCCCTGCGACCCGGCGGCGGCCCCGGGTTCCACCCGGATCAACCCCAGCGCCTCCAGCTCGGCCGCGACCGCCCCCGCGGTGGCGCGGGTGACGCCCAGCTCGGCGGTGAGGACGGCACGGGTCGGCGCGCGGCCGGTGTGGACGAGCTCGAGCGCCGGTCCCAGTGCGCCGCGCCCTCTCTCCAGCCGGGTACGCGTGGACACTTGCCCGACTTCGTTGGGCTCCGCCTTGCCGTTCATGGAGGCGAGTCTCCCATGATCCCCGGCGCGTGGACGCGGGGTCCCCATTTATGTGCAGTCATCAAGTACATGGACAGGAACCTCCCACTCGCGTGACGAGCACCCTCATCCAGTGTCTGATCGCCCTGCGCCCCCCGCCCGCGTCGGCGGCGCCCGCGCCGTGCAGGCCGCAGGCGTGGACATCGACGGCGGCAGGATCACCGCGCAGGGCCACGGGTACGGCGTCTACGCGCTCCCCGAGTAGCCGCCTGAAACCCTGGCGGCCTTGGGGGCGTCTCCCCCTAGAACCCGCTCACCCGCAGCGTGATGTTCAACCGCCCGGTCAGCTCGAGACCGGGCGGCCCGGTGCCCGCGTACACCCGAGGCACACCGTGGTAGGCGAGCCGCGAAGGCCCGCCGAAGACGACCAGGTCGCCGCTGCGCAGCTCGATGTCCCTGTACGGCTTGGTGCGGGTCTCCGTGTTGCCGAACCGGAAGACGCAGGTGTCGCCGAGGCTGAGCGAGACCACCGGGGCGTCGGACTTCTCGTCGCTGTCCCGGTGCATCCCCATCCGCGCGTCGGCGTCGTAGAAGTTGATGAGCGCGATGTCGTACGGGGCTGTCGCCACCTCGTGTCCCAGTGCCGCCACCACCGCCTCGCGGGCCAGGTCTGCCAGCCACGGCGGCATGGGTTTCACGGGCGCGCCGTCGCCGTCCAGTGCCGTACGCACATAGCGCGGGCCCTGCCGCCACGGCCCCCAGTGCCAGCCGAGGCACACCTGCCTGGCCGACATGGTGCCGCCGCCCGGCGTACGGACCGTGCGCAGTCCGGCGGGCGGCTTCGCCCACTGGCGGCACGCCTGGAGCAGGTGGCGCTGGCGGTCGGCCGGGAGCCAGTCGGGCAGGTGCACCGCGCCGGGCGCGATCTCGGTCCGTTCGCGGGGAAACAGTTCCTCACCCATGGCTCCCCATCATCCAGGGCGAACCCCGGACCGTGCAGCCCGCACTCCCCCGGCTATCGTGTCGCCTCCATGACAACGGGGATCAGAGGGGCACGTGGTGGCGGCGAACGAGGGAGCGCGCATCGCCGGGAGATACCGGCTGGTGGAGCGCATAGGCCGCGGTGGCATGGGCACCGTGTGGCGGGCCGAGGACGAGCTGCTGGGTCGCCAGGTGGCCGTGAAGCAGCTGCACGCCTCGCCGCACCTGGCCGCCGACGAACTGGCCACCCTGTACGAGCGCACCCGTCGTGAGGCGCGCAGTGCCGCGCGGATCAGCCACTCCAACGTGGTCGTGGTGCACGACGTCGTGGATGACCACGAACGCCCCTGCATCGTCATGGAGTACGTGCCCTCGCAGACGCTCGGCGACGTCATCAAGCGTGACGGGACCGTGCCGCCGCGGGAGGCGACCCGGATCGGTCTCGGCATGCTGGCCGCGCTGCGGGCCGCGCACGCGGCGGGGGTACTGCACCGGGACGTCAAGCCCGGAAACGTCCTGCTCGGCGCCGACGACCGGGTGGTGCTGACGGACTTCGGCATCGCCCAGGCCAGCGGCACGTCCACGCTCACCAGGACGGGCGAGCTGGTCGGCTCCGTCGACTACCTGGCGCCGGAGCGGGTCAAGGGCGGCACGCCCGGGCCCGCGTCCGATCTGTGGTCGCTGGGCGCGACGCTCTATCAGGCCGTGGAGGGCAGGCCCCCGTTCCGCAGGGACACGGCGCTGGAGACGGCGTACGCGATCGCCGCCGAGCCGCTGCGGGCGCCGGAGCGGGCCGGGGCACTGACCGCGCTGATCGAGGGCCTGCTGGCGAAGGACTGGGAACCACCACCGCACCCCCCACCACCGCACCACCCACCGACGTCGCCGACGACACCCCGGACGACGCAAGCCCCACACCACCCGTGGAGCTGGTGCGCGACGCGTTCGCCACACTCCAGGCCACCCTGAACGACTCCTGCACGCCGGGTAACTGCGCGTACTTCCTTGGCCGCGTGTACGACGAACTCGACGGCCTCGACGCCGCGATGAAGGCGGACCCGAAGGGCCCCGGCCACTTCCCCGAACCCATCAAGTGGATCGCCGATCTGCGGCGGACCCTCGACGGGGACCGCTCCTTCGAGAACCTCAAGAAGCACCAGACCCTGCTGATCGGCACCCGCGACAAGATCAACACGTGGATGCAGGACCACCCCGACGACTACCGCTGAGGCGACCCGCCTACGCGGATGGCGGCAACTGTGACACCGCGGGACAGTTCTGCCGCATGGACGGCAACCAGGCGCGCTGGCAGTACTGAGCGACCCAGGGTGAGACACGGCAGCGTACAGCGGCCTCCGGGTGGGACACGGCGGCATCCGGTGGGCTCCATCAGGCACACTCCCGGTATGGATATCGCCCAATACCTTCGCGTCCTTGAGAAGGAAGGCCAGCTTCTGGCCAGCAACGCCGAGTTGGCGGGGCCGGACGCCACCGTGTCCACCTGCCCCGGCTGGCAGGTGCGCGATCTGCTCCGGCACACCGGGATGGTGCACCGCTGGGCCACGGCGTTCGTGGTCGAAGGGCACCGTTCGTACCATCCCGCCGGTGGGGAGCCCGACCTGGACGGCGCCGAGTTGATCGCCTGGTTCCGCGAGGGGCACGCCCTGCTCGTGGCCGCGCTCCAGGACGCGCCCGCCGATGTGGAGTGCTGGACGTTTCTGCCCGCGCCGTCGCCGCTCGCGTTCTGGGCGCGGCGGCAGGCGCATGAGACGACGGTGCACCGGGTGGACTCGGAGTCCGCGCTGAGCAGCACGGACCGGGACACCATCGACTCGGCCTTCGCCGTGGACGGGATCGACGAGTTGCTCCGCGGCATGCACGCCCGTGCGAGGAGCCGGGTGCGGGCGGCGAAGCCCGGCGTGCTGCGGGTGCGGGCCACCGACGCGGACGCGGTGTGGACGGTCCGTATCTCCGAGGAGCCGCCGCTTGCCGAGCGGGGCGACGCGGGCGAGGCCGACTGCGAGCTGAGCGGGCCCGCCGCGCGCCTCTATCTGGCGCTGTGGAACCGCCTTCCGGCACCGCGGATCACCGGGGACCCGGAACTGGCCCGGATCTGGCGCGAGACTTCGGCCGTGGTGTGGGGCTGATGCGCGACACATCGGGGCGCCGTACGCAGGCCACGCGGGACGCGATGACCGTGGAGATCGGGTACGCCCTGCTCTCCGCGACGCTCGCCGCCGCGCTCACCCTCGGCGCGGTCGCCGGGCCCACGGTGCTCTTCACGCTGCCGGGGTGGGCGGAGACCACGCTGTTGATCGCGGCCGCGGTACTGGTACCGGTGATCTTCATGCTCCGGGTGGTCGGGGTGCTGGGGCGGTTCCGGGAGGCCGTACGCGAGGACGAGGAGGAAGGTCAGCCAAGCCAGCCGGGCCGTACCAGCCCCGACTCGTAGGCGAGGACGACCAGTTGGGCGCGGTCGCGGGCGCCCAGCTTGACCATCGTGCGGCTGACGTGGGTCTTGGCGGTGAGCGGGCTGACGACCAGGCGGCGGGCGATCTCCTCGTTGGAGAGGCCGATGCCGACCAGGGCCATCACCTCGCGCTCCCGCTCGGTCAGTTGCCCCAGCGAATCGGCGGCCGCGGGTTCCTTGGAGCGGGCCGCGAACTCGCCGATGAGACGACGGGTCACACCGGGCGAGAGCAGCGCGTCGCCCTCGACCACCGCCCGTACCGCACGCAGCAGTTCCTCCGGTTCGGTGTCCTTGACCAGGAAGCCCGAGGCACCGGACCGGATCGCCTCGAAGACGTACTCGTCGAGCTCGAAGGTGGTCAGCATGACCACCCTGACCTGCTCCAGGTCCGGGGCCTCGGTGATCTGCCGGGTGGCCGCGAGGCCGTCGACCAGCGGCATCCGGATGTCCATCAGGACCACGTCGGGGCGCAGTTCGCGCACCAGGCGCACCGCCTCCTCGCCGTCGGCCGCCTCTCCGGCGACCTCGATGTCCCGCTGGGCGTCGAGCAGGGCCTTGAACCCGGCCCGGACCAAGGACTGGTCGTCGGCGAGCAGTACGCGGATCACGGGGTGTTCTCCTCAGGTCTCCGGGGCAGTAGGGCCCGCACCCGGAAACCGCCGTCCGGGCGTGGGCCCGCCTCGATCGTGCCACCCAACGCGGCCGCGCGCTCCCGCATTCCGGCGAGGCCGTTGCCGCTGCCGCCCGCGTCGGCGTGACTCGCCGGACCGTCGTCGTCCACCCGAAGCTCCAGGGCCTCGTCGTCGTAGCGCACGCGTACGCGCGCGTGGCGTGAGCCCGAGTGCCGTACGACGTTGGTGAGCGCCTCCTGGACGATCCGGAAGGCGGCGAGATCGGCGCCGGGCGGCAGAGTCGCGCGCGGTCCCTCGGTGTCGACGTCCACGGTGAGTCCCGCGCTCGCGGCCTGGGTGACGAGTTCGGGGAGCCGGTCGAGTCCTGGCGCCGGGGCGCGCGGCGCGTCGCCGGGGCCGCGCAGGGTGTCCAGGACCTGGCGTACCTCGCCGAGCGCCTCCTTGCTGGCCGACTTGATGGTGGTCAGCGCGGTGCGCGCCTGCTCCGGGTCGCCGTCCAGGAGGGCGAGTCCGACGCCCGCCTGGACGTTGATCACCGAGAGGGAGTGGGCCAGTACGTCGTGGAGTTCGCGGGCGATACGCAGCCGTTCCTCGTCGGCCCGCCGCTTGGCGGCCTTGGCCCGCTCGGCCCGCTCTCGCGCCCACTGCTCCCTGCGGAGGCGGACCAGTTCGGCGACGGCGGCCATGGCCACCACCCAGGTCGCGACGACGAGTTCGTCGCTCCAGGAAGTGGGCCCGTCCCCGGACGGCGGCAGATAGCGGTACAGCCAGTGCCCGATCAGCAGGTGCCCCAGCCACAGCGTGCCGACGGCCGACCAGGCGGCGCGCCGGTGACCCGCGACGATCGCCGCGAAGACGCCGAGGGCGACACTGAAGAAGACGGGCCCGTACGGGTATCCGGCGCCCAGGTAGACCATGGTGCTCGCCGCGACACCGAACACCACCGGCACCGGCTGGCGATGGCGCCACAGGAGCAGCACCGAGCCGATCAGCAGCAGCGCCCGCGCGTAGAGGTCGACGTCGGCACGGTAGTCGACCTGCCCCTCGGCCGCGAAGGTGGTGCCCAGCTGGACGAAGACCCCCAGGGCCAGCGTGGAGATCCAGGGCAGCCCGCCCTCCCCGGTCTGTTCCTCCCAGCGCCGGAGGCCGGCCGGACCGTGTCGCCACCACGCCGGGCCCTGTCGCCACCACGCCGGTCCGCGCCAGCCCCGCGGCATACCGCACCTGCGTCTGCGCTGCTCATCCATACCGGCCACGCTAGACCGCGGCGCCCTTCCGCGACGTCAGCCCAGTGCAGTGATCACACATACTCCCGCTGGAGTACGCCGGTCTCCGGCGCCGGAGCCTCGCTCAGACCGGCCCTGCGGTGCAGGCGCCGCAAATGCCTTGGCGCCCACCAGTTCGCCCGGCCCGCGAGCCGCATGGCGACCGGCAGCAGCACCACCCGGATCAGGGTCGCGTCGACGAGGATCGTCAGCGCGGTGCCGACACCGAGCTCCTTGAGGAAGACGACGCCGCCGGTGGCGTACGCCAGGAAGGACAGCGCGAGGATGGCGGCCGCCGCGGTGATCAGGGGTGCGCTGCGCCGGATTCCGGCCGCTACCGCGCGTTCGGTGTCGCCGGTGCGCTCGTACTCCTCCTTGATCCGCGACAGCATGAACACCTCGTAGTCCATCGAGAGTCCGTAGGCGACGCAGAACATCAGCACCGGGATACTCGGCTCGATGGAGCCGGTCGGCGTGAAGCCGAGCAGGCCGGACAGATGTCCCTCCTGGAAGACCCAGACCAGGCAGCCGAACATCACCGACAGGCTCAGCAGGTTGAGCACGGTGGCCTTGGCGGGCAGCAGCAGCGACCCGGTCATCAGGAAGAGGATCAGAAAGGTCGCCACCAGGACGATCCCGACGGCGTACGGCAGCCGGTCCAGGAGAACGGCGCGGAAGTCGCTGGTCTCGGCCGGGTAGCCGCCGACCAGGGCGGGGGCGGGCGCGTCCAGGGCCCTGATCTCCTCGACGAGGGCCGGGACATCGCCGTACATGGCCTCCTGGGTCGGTATGACGGCCAGTCGCAGCCCGCCCTGCGGGGAGGTCAGACCGTCTTGCCGCGGTTCACCGGTGCGGTTGCCCTCGCGGTAGGTGCCGGTGGGCGCGTCGACCTGGAAGATGCCGGGGATGCGGGAGAGCTCGGCCGCGTACGCCCCGGTCTCGGGGGCCTCCGGGGTCCCGCGCGGGGTCTTGGGCGGGGTCTCGCGCAGGACGACCTGGATGGTGTCGGTCGGCTCGGCGGGGAACTCGCTGTGGACGATCTCCGATGTGGTGCGCGACGAGGCGCCCTCGGGCAGGGTGCGCTCGTCCGGCAGTCCGAACGTCAGGCCGAGCAGCGGCGACGCGGCGAGCAGCAGCACGGCGAGCACGGCCGCACCGGTGAGGACGGGGCGCCGCATGGCGGTCAGAGCGGCCCGATGCCACAGGCCGCGATCCCGTACGGGCCCCGTGCGTTCCACGCGATGGCCCCAGCGGGCCAGGGCCGCGGGCAGAAAGAGCAGTGCTCCGGCAACGGCCGTCGCCACGACCAGCACGCCCGCGTACGCGAACGAACTGAGGAAGAAGAACGGGAAGACCAGCAGCGCGGTGAGCGAGACGGCGACCGTGACCCCGCTGAACAGGACGGTGCGTCCGGCCGCGGAGGTGGACCGGACCACGGCGTCGCGCTGCGCGTGGCCCGCATGCCGCTCCTCACGGTAGCGGCTGATCATGAACAGGCTGTAGTCGATCCCAAGACCGAGTCCCAGGACAAGTGCGAGGTTCGCGGCGAAGGTCGACACCTCGGTGAACTGCGCCAGGGCCCTGAGCCCCGCGAGCGTGCCGAGGACCGAGAACACCCCGACGCCGACGGTGAGCAGCGCGGCCGCCGTACGCCGGTACAGCAGAACCAGCAGCAGCACAACACCGGGCAGGACAAGTACCTCAGCGCGCAGGAAGTCCGCGCGCGCCTGCTCGCCGACCTGCCGGGAGATCTCCTCCTGGCCGCCGACCTGAACCGTCAGATCAGGCGTGGTACGGGTCAAGCGGGGCGAAAGCTCGGCGAGTTCCTCACGGGTGTCGGTGGCGTTGCCTTCCAGTCGGGCCAGGATCAGCGCGCGGGAACCGTCCGCGCTGCGCAGGGCCTGGCTGCCGCCGCGCCAGTACGAGGACACGTCGGTGACCATCGGGAGCCTGCCGACCTCGGCGCCGAGCTCCCGTGCCGCGGCCGCGACGGCGGGCGCGTCGACATCGCCGCCGCGTGCGGTGACCAGCAGCGCGAGGTTCGGGTTACCGGTCCCGAACTCCGCACGCAGCACCTCGCCGGCCGCCACCGACTCGGTGCCCGGCGCGTCCCAGCGCGACAGGTCCAGGTCGCTCTGCGCGCCCGCTCCGTAGGCGCCCAGGCCCAGCAGGGCCACGAGTGCGGTGATCAGTACGGCACCGCTGTGCCGCACCAGTTGACGGCCGAGCCGGGTCAGCATGGTGGTGCGCCCTTTCGTCAGGAGTGTGTGCTGCCACGGTCGCGGGGGCCGCTGACCGTCCGCTGGAAGGCCCGCTGGAAGGTCCACTGGAAGATCCGCTGGACGGCATGGACCGGGATACGCTCGGCCCATGGCTGAGGGGATGCGGTTCGAACTGCTGGGCCGGTTGCGGGCGTTGTATGGGGGTACGGAGGTGCCGCTCGGGCCGCCGAAGCAGCGGGCCGTGCTGGCCGTGCTGTTGTTGCAGGACGGGCGGCCGATGTCGTACGAGGCGCTGGTGGCGGCGGTGTGGGGCGAGGAGCCGCCCGGCCAGGTGCGGAATCTGGTGCAGAAGTACGTATCCGGGCTGCGGCGGGCCTTCGACGGCGCGGGCGTGGGTGCGGGGGCCGGTACGGGCGTTGACGCGGGCGACGGTACGGGCGTGGGAGTGTGGCCCGAGCTCGTCTGGACCGGCAGTGGTTACCGGCTTACCGGCGCGGCGGCCGACGATCTGCGGGAGCGGCGGGCTCTGCTGCGGGAGGCGCTCGCCGCGCGGAACGGTGGGGATCTGCGCGGGGCCGGAGAACTGGCGGAGCGGGCCGAGGCGTTGTGGCGGGGGGAGTTCGCCGAGGGTCTGGCCGGGCCGTATCTGGCGGCGGAGCGGCGGCGGTTCGCGGAGAAGCGGCTGATGGTGCTGGAGGCCCGGCTCGAAGCCGATCTCGAACTGGGGCGGTATCACGAGTGCGTCCACCAGCTGGTGCATCAGGTGGCGGCGCATCCGCTGCGGGAGCGGTTCGTGTATCTGCTGATGCTCGCGCTGTACCGCAGCGGGCGCTCATCGGACGCGCTCCTCGCCTACGCGGAGGCCCGGTCCCGGATCGCCGAGGCGATGGGCGCCGATCCGGGTCCTGCCCTGCGGGCGCTGCACCAGCGGGTGCTGCGGCAGGACCCTGCGCTGTTGCCGGGGTCGGCGCCCGCCGCCTGACGGCCCCGCGCCTTCATCGAGCCTGGGGCGTCACCAGGCCTACGGTGTGGGCGAGTTGGGCAGTGGCCTGCGTGAAGAACGCCGCTCGGTCCTCGACGATCCGGTTGAACTGGCCGAAGACCTCGAAGGAGATCAGGCCGAACAGCTGTGACCAGGCCGCTGCCAGCGCCACGGCCGTCGCCGGGGGGAGGTCGGGCGCGAGGTCCGCCGCCAGCCGCTCGGCCTCCGGGCGTACCGCCTCGGACAGTCGCGGGACCGCGAGCCCCGCGCCGTGCTGGGCGTCCCGGGCGAGGGAGATCAGCAGCAGGCCCACCCGGGACGCCGGTCCGACCGTGTCCCGTGGGGCGGTGTAGCCGGGCACGGGCGAGCCGTAGATGAGCGCGTACTCGTGCGGATGGGCGAGGGCCCATGCGCGGGCGGCGCCGCAGACCGCGACCCAGCGCTCCGCGGGCGCGGCACCTTCGGTCGCGGCGTGAGCGGCTTCGGCGGCCTCGCCCACGGCGTCGTAGGCGTCGACGATGAGGGCCGTGAGGAGGGCGTCACGGCTGGGGAAGTAGCGGTAGAGCGCCGAGGAGACCATGCCGAGCTCGCGGGCGACGGCGCGCAGCGACAGCTTGGCCGCGCCGTCCGCGGCGAGCTGTCTGCGGGCCTCGTCCTTGATGGCCGCGGTGACTTCGATGCGGGCGCGCTCCCTGGCGCCTTGTGTGCTGCTCATAGGGGCCAGTCTGCCAGAGCAGCGCACTGAAACAAGAGCGCCGCACCAATTCGAGAGCAGTGCTCTTGTTTTGGATCGCCACCCGTGGAACACTGCTCACAAGCGAGAGCAGTGCTCACACTTCGGAGGTCGCCATGTCGTCGTCATCGTCATCGTCGCAGCCGTACTACCTCAAGGCCGGACCCGTCGCCACGCGTCTGAACGGCTTCATCGGCTGGCTCGCCCGCCACGGAGTCAGCCTCCTGGGCTCCGCCGAGCTCTCGGTCATCGGCCGCAAGAGCGGGCGGCCCCAGCGCGTCCCGGTCAACCCGCACCACCACGAGGGCGCCCAGTACCTGGTGTCCGCCCGCGGCCACTCCCAGTGGGTACGCAACATGCGCGCCGCGGGCGGCGGCGAGCTCCGGGTCGGCCGCAAGGTCCGCACCTTCACGGCCGTCGAGATCCCCGACGACCAGGAGAAGGTCCAGATCCTGCGCACCTACCTGGAGCGCTGGGGCTGGGAGGTCAACGGCTACTTCCAGGGCACGACGGCCACCTCGACCGACGAGGAGCTCCTCGCGTCCGCCCCGGACCACCCGGTCTTCCTGATCACCGTCCAGAAGTGACCTCGGCCCCGCCTTCGCCGGTGTTCCCGCCTCCGCCGGTGTTCCCGTCCCCGCTGGTGTTCCCGGCACCGGCCGCGGCCTCGGCTCCGGCGCCCGTACCGCTCTCGTTCCCGGGGTCCTGCGGCTGCGGCGGCCGGTCCAGGGCCGTCATCGCGCGCCGGGCCATCGGATGGTCCCGTACGATCTCGGCGAGTGAGGTCGACCCGCGCACGATCCGCGCGAACGCCCTCCACGCGGGCCGGAACCCGGTCACCGCCGCGTGCACCATGCCCGGCCTGCGCTCGAAGACGGCGAGCAGCCGCCGTCCCATGCTCATCTCCACGCCGAGCCCCGCCTTGATCGCGAAGGCGTAGTTCTGCGTCTGCCGACGCGCGTCCACCGCGTCGTGCGCCTCGGCGATCCTGACCGCCCACTCCCCCGCGAGCCGCCCGGACCGCAGAGCGTACGAGATGCCCTCCCGGGTCCACGGCTCAAGCAGTCCGGCCGCGTCCCCGCACACCAGGACCCGGCCACGCGAGAGCGGCGAGTCGTCGGTGCGGCAGCGCGTCAGATGCCCCGAGGAGATGCTCGGCTCGAAGCCCGCGAGGCCGAGCCGTCCGATGAAGTCCTCCAGGTAGCGCTTGGTGGCCGCGCCCTCGCCGCGCGCCGAGATCACCCCGACGGTCAGTGTGTCGCCCTTGGGGAACACCCAGCCGTAGCTGCCCGGCAGCGGGCCCCAGTCGATGAGCACCCGGCCCGCCCAGTCCTCGGCGACCGACTCAGGCACCGGGATCTCCGCCTCCAGGCCGAGGTCCACCTGGTCCAGCCGTACGCCGACATGGGCTCCTATCCGGCTGGCGCTGCCGTCGGCGCCGACGACCGCGCGGGCGAGCACGGTCTCACCGTCGTTCAGGACGACGGCGACCGTGCGCCGGTCCGGAACGGCCGGGCCGTGCTGCTCCACGCGCGCGACCGTCGCACCGGTCCGCAGCTCGGCGCCGGCCTTCTCGGCGGCCTCGACCAGCCGCTGGTCGAACTCGGGGCGGTTGATGAGCCCGAACAGCATCTGCCGGGAGCGGCGGGTGCGGGGGAAGCGGCCGTCAAGGGAGAACGTCACCGCGTGCACCCGGTCGCGCAGCGGCAGTTCGAAGCCGGGCGGCAGGGCGTCGCGCGAGGGGCCGATGAGGCCGCCGCCGCAGGTCTTGTAGCGGGGCAGTTCGGCCTTCTCCAGGAGCAGGACGCGGCGTCCGGCGACCGCGGCCGCGTAGGCCGCGCTGGCGCCCGCGGGACCGGCACCGACCACCACGACGTCCCATACCCGCTGGGTGCCGTCCGCAGAGTCCTCGCTTGAGTCCTCGCTTGCGTGCACGGTTGAGTGCTCGGCTGAGTGCTCGGCTGAGTGCTCGATGGGGTTCTCGGTGGGGTGCTCAGTGGGGTTCTCGCTGCTCACGTGGTCTGCCGCTCCCGGTCAAGCTCGCTGCCGCTCCTGTCCACGGCATCCTACGGCGGAGGCCGCCGTACCCCCGCTGTGGGAGGATCGGCACCGTATCCGCAGTGCTTACCCAGCACCCGTATGTACAACGTCGCACCCACCAGGAGCGTGCCCATGCCGTCCCGTCAGATAGTGGAAACCGTCGCCTCGCTGATGCCGCGAGCGAAGGCCGAACTGGCCGAACTGGTGGCGTTCCAGTCTGTGGCGGACTTCGAGCAGTTCCCCAGGAGCGAGAGCGAGGCCGCCGCGAACTGGGTGGCCGACGCGCTGCGCGCCGAGCGCTTCACGGATGTGGCGCTGCTCGACACGCCGGACGGCACCCAGTCCGTCTACGGTTTCCTGCCGGGCCCCGAGGGCGCGCCGACGGTCCTGCTGTACGCGCACTACGACGTGCAGCCCCCGCTGGATGAGGCGGCCTGGGTCACCCCGCCCTTCGAGCTGACCGAGCGCGACGGCCGCTGGTTCGGGCGCGGCGCGGCCGACTGCAAGGGCGGCGTACTGATGCATCTGCTCGCGCTGCGCGCCCTGAAGGCGAACGGCGGGGTTCCGGTGAGCGTGAAGTTCATCGCGGAGGGCTCAGAGGAGCAGGGCACCGGCGGCCTGGAGCGGTACGCCGAGGCGCACCCCGAACTCCTTAAGTCCGACTCGATCGTCATCGGCGACAGCGGCAACTTCCGGGTCGGCACCCCGACGGTCACCTCGACGCTGCGCGGGATGACCATGCTGCGGCTCCAAGTGGACACGCTGGAGGGCAATCTCCACTCCGGGCAGTTCGGCGGCGCGGCGCCCGACGCGCTCGGTGCGCTGATCCGCGTACTGGACTCGCTGCGTGGCGAGGACGGTTCGACCACGGTGGACGGTCTCGACGGGGACCAGTCCTGGGACGGTCTGCAGTACCCGGAGGACGGCTTCCGCACCGACGCCAAGGTGCTGGACGGCGTGGAGCTGATCGGCTCGGGCACCGTCGCCGACCGCATCTGGGCCCGCCCCGCGGTCACGGTGCTCGGCATCGACTGCCCGCCCGTGCTCGGCGCGACCCCTTCGGTGCAGGCGAGCGCCCGCGCCCTGATCAGCCTGCGGGTGCCGCCGGGCGTGGACGCCGCGGATGCGACCAAGCTGCTGCGCGCCCACCTGGAGACGCACATCCCGTGGGGTGCCCGCGTGCGGATCGACCAGATCGGCCAGGGCCAGCCGTTCCGCGCGGACACCGCGAGTCCGGCGTACGCGGCGATGGCCGAGGCCATGCGGGTCGCGTACCCGGGTGAGGAGATGCAGTACGCGGGTCAGGGCGGGTCCATTCCGCTGTGCAGCACCCTGGGCGCGCTCTACCCGGACGCGGAGATCCTGCTCATCGGGCTGAGCGAGCCGGAGGCGCAGATCCACGCGCCGAACGAGAGCGTGTCGCCGGACGAGCTGCGGCGGCTGTCGGTGACGGAGGCGCTGTTCCTGCAGAAGTACGCAGCGGGCAAGGCCTCTTGAGCCCTGCGCTCGTGAGCTCGTGAGCTCGTGAGACGGTACGCGGCGAGCTGAACCCGTACGCCCACGGCGAAGGCCCCTCGCGCGGCGCGAGGGGCCTTTCTACGGTCAGCCGCATGAATGTCATGGATGCCGTGGATGTCATCGAGGTTGTTCCGCGCCTGCATATGCTGCGCTTCGCGGTCGGCCAGGCCTATCTCTGGCGCGACGGCGACGCGTTGACGCTCGTCGACGGCGGCCCCGCGGGCTCGGGCCCCCGGATCGCGGAGGCGATCACCGACCTGGGGCTGCGCCCCACCGACGTACGCCGTATCGTGCTCACCCACTTCCACGAGGACCACATGGACGGCGCGGTCGAGTTCGCCGCGCCGAGCGGCGCGCCGGTCCTCGCACACCGACTGGACGCACCCTTCGTCCGCGGCGAAGTACCGGGGCCGCCACCGGTGTTCGAGGACTGGGAGCTGCCGATCTTCGCCGAGGTCGCCAAGGTGCTGCCGCCGCGCCCCGCGCAGCCGGGGTACGCCGGCGAGGTGCGGGAGCTGGACGGCGGCGAGGTACTCGACTTCGGCGACGGCGCGCGGGTCGTACCGGCGCCCGGTCACACGGACGGCAGTATCGCGCTCCATCTGCCGCGGCACGGTGTGCTGTTCACCGGTGACGCCATCGCGGCGTCACCGATCGACGGGCAGGTGATGCTCGGCGTGTTCAACCTGGACCGGGAGCAGGCTCTGGCCTCACTTGGGGAGTTGGCGGCGCTGGACTCGCAGGTGGCCTGCTTCGGCCACGGCGACCCGGTCACCGAGAACGCGTCGGCGGCGCTGCGGGCCCTCAGTGACAGCCTCTCAGCCGAATGACGCGCTCTCAGCCGAGTGACAAGCTCCCGGCCGAATGAAGTGCTCTCGGCCGAGTGACGGGCTCTCAGCCGACGGGTACCCCGGCCTCAAGGTATAGCGCGGCTCCCCGCTCCCGCGCCCGCAGGGCCCAGCGCAGCCGCTCGTAGCGCACCGGGGGCAGCATCCGGGCCGCTTCCTCCTCGGTGGCGAAGCGGCAGCCGCGCAGTTCAGGGCCTGGCAGCAGCAGCCGTTCGGCGGCCCGGCTGTCGAGCCGCCCGCCGTCGAACAGCATCCGCATTCCGCCGTATCCGGGCGGCTGGGGCGGCTCCCAGTCGACGACCAGCAGTCCGGGTACGCGGTCGAGCCGGATGCCGGTCTCCTCGGCGACCTCGCGTACGCCCGCGCGGGCGGGGGCCTCGCCGGGTTCGACGACTCCGCCGGGGAACTCCCAGCCCGCCTTGTAGGTGGGGTCGACGAGCAGGAAGCGGTCCCGCTCGTCGAAGAGGAGCACGCCCGCGGCGACGGTCTCGGCCGTGGGTTCGGG
The DNA here is from genome assembly GCF_046540415.1 of Streptomyces sp. E11-3. Lineage (NCBI taxonomy): Bacteria > Bacillati > Actinomycetota > Actinomycetes > Kitasatosporales > Streptomycetaceae > Streptomyces > Streptomyces sp. E11-3. The sequence goes on from NZ_JAZGRL010000002.1 coordinate 402,437, forward strand.
GGTCTGCACGATGTCGCAGACGCCCGCGGTGCCGGTGCGTATGGCGTCGGCGATGCGCTCGGCCGTGCCCTGCGGGGTGAGCGCGCTGGTGTCCAGGACGTGGGCGTCGGCGGCCAGCCAGTCGCCCAGTGCGGCGCGGTATGGCTCGATGTGGTCGTACGACCCCTGCCGTACCCGGAGTTCGCCCTCCTCGCCCGGGGGCGTCTCGCGCCCGGCCATGCGGGCGCGCAGGATCGTTTCCGCAGGGGCGAGCAGTACATGCCGCACCTCGATCCTGCGGGCCGCGAGCCCACCGAAGATCTCGTCGCGGTAGTCCTGCCGCAGCAGGGTCATGGGGACCACGAGCACACCGCCGACCTCGGCGAGCACCGCGGCGGCGGCGTCGACGACGAGGCGGCGCCAGATGGCCAGGTCCTGGTAGTCGCCGACCTCGTCGAGGTGTTTGGGCGGCAGCAGGTGCGGCAGGCTCGCGCCGATGACCTCCGGGTCGAAGAGCGTGCTGTTCGGGATCAGCTCGATCAGTTCTCGTGCGGTGGCGGACTTCCCCGCACCGAACGCACCGTTGATCCAGACGATCACGATTCCCCCTCCTGAGTCGGACCCCTGTGGCTTGCCCGCTGGACCCTGCCTCGGAAACCCACGGCCCGGTGGTTCAGGCCGGGCCGCCCCGGCCGCCCCGCGGAACGCGGCCAGGACCGTCCGTCCGCCGTCCATGCCCTCGGCGAGCGTCTGGACGGTGGTGGAGCAGCGGCCCAGCGGGCCGACCGGCAACCCGCGTTCCTCGGCGGTGAAAGCGTCACCGAGGCGACGCTCGATGTCCACTGCCGAGGAGGCGGCGATGGCCGGAGTCCGCTCCCCCTCGTCGGTGAGCGGGATCCGCTGCCGGCCCTGGGCCGAGGGGGCGTCCGGCGCCTCGCCGCGGATCCGGAACATGGCCAGTTACGGCGTCAGCGGCCCGGCGGCAGCCATGGTCACCGGGACTACTAGAGTGCTGGGCCAGGAGCGAGAGACACGGGAGACCACTGATGCACGAGGCCCGACTCGCAGGTCGGCCGAGCGGGTCCGTCGCGAGTGCCCACGGATGCGCGTGTCTGTCCTCTCAAGTCGTCGCCGATGCCACGCGCCGCGCCGTGACCTGAGCCGATGTGCGGCCGGGCGCGCATCGGGCGCGGCGCTCGGACGAGGTCCGGAACCCGGACTGTGATCCTTCCGTCTTCTTCTGCCGGGAGCCCCGTCGGGCCCTGGCGTCGTCGGCCGAGCCAGGCCTCCAGCGAATCAACTAGAAATTGAGATATATGACATCGCGTGCGTTCTCGTACATAAACGGCAGAATAATATTCTCCGTGTGGCGTCAACCACGGGCGAGACTCTGGGCCGTGGTGGGTGTGGCGGCTCTTGGATTCCTCATCACGCTGGAGATAGCCGCGCGTCACTACGGCCTGCCAGGGCCGATGACCAACCAAGTGCAAGAGCTGATATTCGCCCCCAAATCGGGGCCTTTGCTGTACGCCAGCATGGCGTTGATGATGGTGGTACTCACCTGGCGACAACGGTTCATCGCGGCCGGTGCCGCGATCGGAATCGACGTCGCCTTCTTGCTGGTGCGGTGGGCGGCCGACATCAAGATCACCGAGGGCCACCACTTCGGCAACGGCGCGTTGTGGGTGATCCTGGCCTGTGCGGTCATCGCCATCACGCGCCGCACCGGCCGGGAACGTGTCCTGCTGCTGAAGGGCGTCGGGCTGGCCCTGATACTGGTGGCCGGCCGCAAGACCGGCGATACCTGGCTCCTCATCACATCGAAGACCCGCCCGACGGTGCTCGACCAGTACGTGGCAACCGCCGATCACGCGCTGGGTAACCCGTCATGGCTGGTAGGCCGGATCGTCACGGCCACCGGCTCGATCGGCTTCAATTTTCTCGACTTCGTCTACGGTCAGCTCGCGGTGGCCGCGGTCGTCGTCGCGCTATACCAACTGCGTAACGTGGCGGCGGAGCGTCGCTTCCCGGGCCATCATCTGGTGCGCACCTTTCTGGTGATCGGCCTCCTCGGGCCGGCCATCTACATGGTCTTCCCGGTGGTCGGACCGATCTACGCCTACGGCGACGGCACCGAGCACTGGGCGGATGTCAGCCTGTGGTGGTCGGAATTGGATTCCAGCGCGCAATGGGCGGTGGCCAATCTGTGGCCGGAAACGCCGCCGCCGATCAGTACCCCGAACTCCATGCCGTTCGACGGAATCACCCCGCGCAACTGCATGCCCAGCCTGCACACGGCGTGGGCTACCGCGATCTTCATTCACTCCCGCAAGGGCCCATGGATTCTGCGATGGGCAGGAACGTTCTGGCTGATCGCCACACTCGCCGCGACGCTGGGCTTCGGCTACCACTACGGCGCGGATCTCGTGGCCGGCGTGGTGTTCACGCTCACGATCGAGGCCGGTCTGCGCGCGCACGCACGCGGCTGGGACCGATCGGGAATCCAGCTGGTCGCTTACGGCACAACGGTGTTCGCCGCGTTCTTGGTGTCATATCGCTATCTGTCGGTGCAGATGGCCGAGCATCCGTGGGTGTTCGGACCACTTCTCCTTCTCGCGATGGCCTCAGTGATCTACGGCTACGTACGGACGACCAAGCTGTGGGAAACGAAGTCCGCACCGGCGCGCCAACCGGAACCGGAACTCGAACTGGTGTGAACGCGCCCCGGGGGTTCAGCCGCCGATGCCCGCGGCCGCCGTGCTCGGCAGGTTGAGCGCCGCGGCTGCCGCGCCCACCAGACCCGCGTCCGTGCCCGTACGGGCGGGCACCACCGTCAGGTCGCGGACGAAGGACAGCGTGGCGTACTCGCGCAGGGCGCGCCGCAGTGGGGCGAAGAGCACCTCGCCCGACTCGGCCACTCCCCCGCCGACCACCGCGATCTCGATCTCGACGAGCGTGGCGGTGGCCGCGATCCCCGCGGCCAGGGCGCGCGCGGCACGCTCGAAGGCGGCGCGGGCCACCGGGTCGCCGTCGCGTGCCGCGGCGGCGACCGCCGCGGCCGACGTGTCGCCGTCCGGCCCCGGGCGCCAGCCGTCGCGCAGGGCGCGGCGCGCGATGGCGGGACCGCTGGCGATGCCCTCGACACAGCCACGGGAGCCGCACGGGCAGGGGTCGCCGTCGAGGTCGACGCTGATGTGGCCGATGTGGCCCGCGTTGCCGGTGGGGCCCGGGTACAGGCTGCCGCCGAGCACCAGACCGCCGCCGACTCCGGTCGAGACGACCATGCACAGCGCGTGGTCGTAGCCCTGGGCCGCGCCCTGCCAGTGCTCGGCGGCGGCGATCGCCGCGCCGTCACCGATCAGCGAGACGGGCAGGCCGCCGGTCACCGCCTTGACGCGTTCCACGAGGGGGAAGCCGCGCCAGCCCGGTACGTTCACGGGGCTGACGGTCCCCGCGACGGCGTCCACGGGGCCCGCGCTGCCGATGCCGAGTGCCCGGGCCTCGGCCCAGAGCGGCGACTGGGCGAGCTCGGCCAGGACCTCTTCGACGGCCTTCTGCACCGTGTCGCCGTCCTCGCGCGCGGGCGTCGGCCGCTGCGTACGCACCCGGATGCGGCCGTGGCCGTCCACCAGAGCTCCGGCGATCTTGGTTCCGCCGATGTCGAGCGCAGCAACTAGGTCGGTCCGCATCTCGGTCCGCATCAGCGTCAGATCCCCTGGTGAGAAGGTCGGTCGGAGTGGGTGAGGAACAGTCTTCCCAGATCTGACAACGTTGTCCAGGCCCTATGCTCGACGGCACACGACCCATGGCAAGGAACGAAACCCGACGAAACAGGACAGGACCGCGCACTGTGGCCGACACCGCCAGCCGCCTCACACACCGCCGCTACGGCAACCGTCCGACCATGAAGGACGTCGCCGCACGCGCGGGCGTCGGGCTGAAGACGGTCTCGCGAGTGGTGAACGGCGAGCCCGGCGTCACTCCGGACACCGAGCGCCGCGTCCAGGAGGCGATCGAGGCGCTCGGCTTCCGCCGCAACGACAGCGCGCGGGTGCTGCGCAAGGGGCGTACGGCGAGCATCGGCCTGGTCCTGGAGGATCTCGCCGACCCGTTCTACGGGCCGCTGAGCCGCGCCGTGGAGGAGGTGGCGCGCGCCCACGGCGCCCTGCTCATCAACGGCTCCAGCGCCGAGGACCCGGAACGGGAGCGGGAGCTGGCGCTCGCCCTGTGCGCGCGGCGGGTGGACGGCCTCGTGATCATTCCGGCCGGTACCGACCAGCGCTATCTGGAGCCCGAGATCAAGGCCGGGGTCGCCACCGTCTTCGTGGACCGGCCGGCCGGGGGGATCGACGCCGACGTGGTGCTCTCCGACAGCTTCGGCGGCGCGCGGGACGGCGTCGCCCATCTCATCGCCCACGGTCACCGCCGTATCGGCTTCATCGGCGACCAGCCGCGCATCCACACCGCGACGGAGCGACTGCGCGGCTACCGTGCCGCCATGGAGGACGCGGGCCTGCCAGTCCACGAGGACTGGGTGTCTCTCGGCTCCACCGCGCCGGGTCGGGTCCGGGTCGCGGCCGAGGCCATGCTCACCGGCGCGGAGCCGGTGACCGCGGTGTTCGCGGGCAACAACCGGGTGACGGTGACGGTCGTCCGCGTCCTGGCGGCCCAGCCCCGTCCGGTCGCACTGGTCGGCTTCGACGACTTCGAGCTCGCGGACCTGCTGCGCCCCGGTGTCACCGTGATCGCCCAGGACGCCGCCCTGCTCGGCCGCACGGCCGCACACCGACTCTTCGCCCGCCTGGACGGCGACGCGGGCCCTCCGGCACGCACCCAGCTCGCGACCCGTCTGATCCCCCGAGGTTCGGGCGAACTGCCACCGGCGCCCTGACGACCTGACGACCTGAGCGATCCCGACGCGGCCTGACCGATCTGTAAGTTATTCCTTGACACGAATATTCTCTGTAGAGAATACTCGCCTCCATGGACGTACTCCTCGCCGCACTGGCCGACCCGGCCCGCTGGCGGCTCGTGAGCTTGTTGGCCGAGCGCCCCCGCTCGGTCGGTGTCCTCGCCCAGCTCGCCGAGGCACGCCAGCCGCAGACGACCAAACATCTGCAGACCCTCGAGCGCGCCGGTGTCGTCACCTCGCAGCGCACCGGCCAGCGCCGCGTCTACGCGCTCCGGCCCGTTGCCCTGCGGGACTTGGCGGCTGCGCTCAACCGGCTCGCCGACACCGCGGACCAGGTCGGTGGCCCGCGTACGACCTACCACCGCCACGGGCTCAGCCTCGACGCGGAGCGGCTCGCCGCACAGGAGTCGGGGTGGGCCGACGGCCGCTCGTTCCGGTTCCTGCGGTCGCTGACAGGGCGCCCCGAGCTGGTTTGGCGCCACCTGACCGAGGCCTCGCTGCTCGCCCGCTGGTGGACGCCCGACGACCTGCGCGTCTCCGAGCTCGTCTTCGAGGCGCGACCGGGTGGGCGGATCGTCCAGGAGTACCGCGACGCCGAGGACGCCGACGGCTCCGACCTGGTCGCCGGGCGCGCGGAAGGAATCGTCGACGCCGCGCGCCCCGGTGAGCACCTCGCCTACCGGCTCTCCCCGCTGCTTCCCGACGGCGGCCTCGCCTTCACCGCCCACGTCGACTTCGACCTCCGGCCCACCGACACCGACACCAACACCGGCACCGGCACCGGCACCGGCACGGACCTCGACGTCCGCTGGCGGATCACCGACAGCACGGTCGACTCCGCGGACTTCATCGCAGGCATCGAGATCGGCTTCGGCCAGAGCCTCGACAAACTCGCGGCGGCCCTTGCCGCGGACTCGCACGACATCGACAGGACCGGCAGCACCGACACAGGGAGTACGAAATGACGGAGCAGACCGCTGGCCGCAGAGTCGTCGCCAACATCAGCCTCTCCCTCGACGGCCACTACGACGGGCCAGGCGCCCCCACGAACATGGCCTGGGTGATGCCGTACGCCGTCACCGACGTCGCCCGCGACCACCTGACCAGCCTCTGGAAGCCGGCGACAACGGCCCTGCTCGGGCGGGTCAACGCCGAGGGGTTCCTCGCCTTCTGGCCCACCGTCATCGGAATGGAGGGCGCCGACCCGCGCGACGAGGGCTTCGCGAAGTGGCTCGTCGACGCGGACAAGGTGGTCCTCTCCTCCACCCTCCGCCAGGCGCCGTGGGAGCGGACGACGATCGTCGACAAGCCGACCGCCGAGGTCGTCGCGGACCTCAAGGCCACCGAAGGCGGCGACATTCTCGTGCTCTCCAGCGCGAGCGTCATCAAGGCGCTGCTGGAGGCCGACCAGGTCGACCGGCTGGCGATCACGATCTTCCCGGTCTTCCTCAGCGGTGGGCCGCGCCTCTTCGACGACGGACTGCCCACGGGTCAGTGGGAGCTCGTCAGCCAGGCCGCCGGCGAGCACGGCACGTTGGCTCTCGTCTACGACCGAGTCCGCGCGGGGCGCCCGACGGCCCCCTGAGCACCTGTCCAGCCCGGTGTTCGGGCGGCCGCCGAACGGCTTCTCAGCTCGCCGACACGGCCGAGAGGGGCGAGCCTTGGCCCGCCCCCGCTCGTATCGTCTGGGACACGCGCCCCACGCGTGCAGCCGCACCTCGCCGGGCACGCGAGGGCGGCCGCGACACCCGCCCGACAGGAGGACCGTGCCCAGCGACCGCTCGCTCACCGCGCTCGGGCTGCACACCGCGCCGCTCAGTGACCCCCTGACGTACCCCGGCGCCACCCCCGACGCCTCCGGGCTCCTGGTCCAGGGCCACTACCTGCGCCTCATTCCCGTACGCGGCCGACGCCTCGGGCAGTGGTGGGTGGAGAGCGCCGCCGACGGGGGCCAAGTGCCCCTGGATCACGTGCTGTTGCGCCACGACCGGGTCGACGCCGGGGCCCGCGTACCGGTGCTCGCGGTCGGGTCGAACGCGGCTCCGGCGCAGCTGCACCACAAGTTCACGCGCCGGGGTGTGCTGGGCGCGGTGCCGATGGTCAAGGCCGTCGTCACCGGCCTCCGCTCGGGGGTGTCGGCGCACGTCGGGCGGGCGGGATACGTACCGGCCACATCCGTCCTGGCGGCGGGCGCCCCGTCCACACTCACGCTCTCCTGGCTCACCGAAGCCCAACTCGCCGTGCTGGACGGCACCGAGCTCCACTACAACCGCGTACTGCTGCCCGGCGCGCGGTTCCCCGTCGAGTTGCCCTCGGGGGAACGGCTCGGCGGCTGTCAGGCCTACGTGAGCAAGCACGGCTGCCTCCTCGCGGACGACGGCGCGCCGCTCGCCCTGCTCCCGCAGCGCGAGTTGCTGACCGTTCTGCTCGAACGGTCAGCCGCGCTACGGGAGTTGCTCGGCCGTACGCCAGAAGCCGCGGTGGCGCGGGCGGCCGCCGACGAGGCCGTACGGGAGGCCGCTCGGCGGATCTTCGCGACCGAGGGGCAGATCGGGCGCCAGCCGGAGCTCGAAGCGCTTGCAGCCCTTGAATCACTCGAAGCACTCGGCACGCCCAACCGGTGGGGTCCCGCCTACGACGAGCTGCCGCCCCTCGCCTTGCCGGACCCCGCGCCGCCACCCGCCGCGTGAACGGACACCAGCGCCCTGGGCGGTAACTACCGCGAGGCCGTGAGGTCCGCGCGACGCGGCGCCGAGAAGCCCTCCAGGTCGGCGCGGGTCAGACCGGTGAGGCGGGCGACCTCGGCGATGTCCAGCGCGCCGCAGTCCAGGCCGCGCAGCAGATAGCCGCTGAGCGCCTTGGCGGTGGCGGGCTCGTCCATCACGTCGCCGTCCACGTGGTTGGCGTACGCGGCGAGGCGGGCGGCAGCGGTCTCGAAGCCCTCGCGGTAGAAGGCGAAGACGGCGGCGTACCGGGTGGGGATGTGCGCCGGGTGCATGTCCCAGCCCTGGTAGTAGGCGCGGGCCAGGGCGCGACGGGTGAGGTCGTAGTGGAGCTTCCAGGCCTGGTGGACGTGCTCGGTCGAGCCGACCGGCAGGACGTTGGTGGAGCCGTCCGAGACGCGTACGCCGGTACCCGCGGCGGCGACCTGCATGATCGCCTTGGCGTGGTCGGCGGCCGGGTGGTCGCTGGCCTGGTAGGCGGCGCTGACGCCGAGGCAGGCGCTGTAGTCGAAGGTGCCGTAGTGCAGGCCGGTGGCGCGGCCATCGGCGGCGTCGATCATGCGGGCGACGGTGGCGGTGCCGTCGGCGGCCAGGATGGACTGGCTGGTCTCGATCTGGATCTCGAAGCCGATCCGGCCCGCTGCCAGGCCGCGCGCCTTCTCGAACTCCTCGACCAGGCGCACCATCGCGGTCACCTGCTCGGTGTACGTCACCTTCGGCAGCGTCAGTACGAGGCCGTCGGGCAGGCCGCCGGCCTCCATCAGGCCGGTGAGGAAGATGTCCAGGGTGCGGATGCCGCGGTCGCGGACCGGGGCCTCCATGCACTTCATCCGGATGCCCATGTACGGGGCGGCGGTGCCGTTCTTGTACGCCTCGGCGATCAGGCGGGCCGCGCGGGCGGCGTCGGCGTCCTCGTCGGCGCCCTGGTAGCCGTCCTCGAAGTCCACGCGGAGGTCTTCGATCGGCTCGCGTTCGAGCTTGGCGCGTACCCGGTCGTAGACGGGGGCGGCCAGCTCGTCGCTCAGGCCGACGACCTTGGCGAAGGTGGCGGCGTCCGGGGCGTGCTGGTCCAGGGCCGTCAGGGCCTTGTCGCCCCAGGTGCGTACGGTGTCGGCCGCGAAGGCGTCGCCGGGTACGTAGACGGTGTGGACCGGCTGGCGGGTGCCCGGGTCGCCGGGGTAGCGGCGCGCGAGCTCCGCGTCCACCGGGGCGAGCGACGCGCTGATGCCCTCGCTGACCGCTCCTGCGAGGCTCGTCGCCACCTGCTCTTGCTGACCCATCCCTACACCCTCCATATTTCCGCTTCACGGAATCAATAATCCGTATGGCGAATTTATCCGGGCGACTGATCCGCGTCAATGGTCTCCCACAACGGCTCGGGGCCGCGCGGTGAGGATCACCACGCGGCCCCGGGCCGTGAAAACCTCGCAGGTCAGCCCTTGCGGGTGTCGACCTCTTCGGTCAGCTGCGGGACGACCTCGAAGAGGTCGCCGACCACGCCGTAGTCGACCAGGTCGAAGATCGGGGCCTCGGCGTCCTTGTTGATGGCCACGATGGTCTTCGAGGTCTGCATACCGGCCCGGTGCTGGATCGCGCCGGAGATGCCCGAGGCGATGTACAGCTGCGGCGAGACCGACTTGCCGGTCTGGCCGACCTGGCTGGCGTGCGGGTACCAGCCGGCGTCCACCGCGGCGCGCGAGGCGCCGACGGCCGCGCCCAGCGAGTCGGCGAGCGACTCGATGATCGCGAAGTTCTCGGCACCGTTGACGCCACGGCCACCGGAGACCACGATCGCGGCCTCGGTCAGCTCGGGGCGGCCGGTCGACTCGCGCGGGGTGCGCGAGGTGACCTTGGTGCCGGTGGCCTTCTCGGAGAAGGACACGGCCAGCGCCTCGACGGCGCCCGCGGCCGGGGCGGCCTCGACCGCGGCCGAGTTCGGCTTCACGGTGATGACCGGGGTGCCCTTGGAGACACGGGACTTGGTGGTGTAGGCGGCGGCGAACACCGACTGGGTGGCGACCGGACCCTCGTCGCCGACCTCGAGGTCGATGGCGTCGGTGATGATGCCGGAGCCGATACGGACCGCGAGGCGGGCCGCGATCTCCTTGCCCTCGGCGGAGGACGGGACCAGTACGGCGGCCGGGGAGACCGCGTCGTACGCGGCCTGCAGCGCGTCCACCTTCGGTACGACGAGGTACTCGGCGAACTCGGGCGCGTCGGCGGTGAGGACCTTGACCGCGCCGTGCTCGGCCAGCGTGGCGGCGGTGTCGGCGGCGCCGTTGCCGAGGGCGACGGCGACCGGCTCGCCGACACGGCGGGCCAGCGTCAGCAGCTCCAGGGTGGGCTTGCGGACGGCACCGTCCACGTGGTCGACATAGACGAGAACTTCAGCCATGGGACTTCAATCTCCTGCGAATGCGAAGAATCTGGGGGCAGTTGGGGGCTCAGCGAGCCTTAGATGAACTTCTGGCTCGCGAGGAACTCGGCCAGCTGCTTGCCGCCCTCGCCCTCGTCCTTGACGATCGTTCCCGCCGTACGGGCCGGACGCTCGGCCGCGGAGTCGACCTTGGTCCAGGCACCCTCCAGGCCGACCTGCTCGGCCTCCAGGTCCAGGTCGTCCAGGTCCAGCGACTCGACCGGCTTCTTCTTGGCGGCCATGATGCCCTTGAAGGACGGGTAGCGGGCCTCGCCCGACTGGTCGGTGACCGACACGACGGCCGGCAGCGACGCCTCGAGCTGCTCGGTGGCGGTGTCGCCGTCCCGGCGACCCTTGACCACGCCGTCCTCGACAGAGACCTCGGAGAGCAGGGTGACCTGCGGGACGCCCAGGCGCTCGGCGAGGATGGCCGGGAGGACACCCATGGTGCCGTCGGTGGAGGCCATACCGGCGATGACCAGGTCGTAGCCGGTCTTCTCGATGGCCTTGGCCAGCACCAGCGAGGTGCCCATCACGTCGGTGCCGTGCAGGTCGTCGTCCTCGACGTGGACGGCCTTGTCGGCACCCATGGACAGCGCCTTGCGCAGCGCGTCCTTGGCGTCCTCAGGGCCGACGGTCAGCACGGTGATCTCCGCGTCGTCCGCCTCGTCGGCGATCTGCAGTGCCTGCTCGACCGCGTACTCGTCGAGCTCCGACAGCAGGCCGTCCACGTCCTCGCGGTCGACGGTCAGGTCATCGGCGAAGTGCCGGTCGCCGGTGGCGTCGGGCACGTACTTCACACAGACAACGATCCTCAAGCTCACGCCGGCTCTCCTACTGCATCGTCTTTTCGGGCTGCCCCTCTTACAGGCAGCATATGCGCCTGAAGCGGCCGATCCCGATCGGGGCGGCCCGCGCTCCGATCGAAATATTACTCACCAGTACACCCAGGTCTTTCCCGGTAAGCAAGCGCTTTGAACTGTGACCTTGACAACGCCTCGGAAGCACGCTCCCGAACAGCGCTCAGGCAGGTCAGTCGCGTAGCGCGGTGAAGCCGCCCTGGTGGTAGAGCAGCGGGCGGCCCGCTCCCGCCGGGTCGCCGGTGACTACCTCGGCGAGCACCAGCCGGTGGTCGCCCGCGGGCACCCGCGCCACCACCCGGCAGACCAGCCAGGCCAGTACGCCGTCGAGGATCGGCACGCCTTCGGGGCCCGTGCGGTAACGGGTCGGCGCGGCGAAACGGTCGGCGCCACTGCGCGCGAAGGTGGCGGCGAGCTCGCGCTGGTGCTCGCCGAGCACATGGACACCGACGTATTCGGCCGCTTCGACGACCGGCCAGCTGGAGGACCCGGTGCCGATCCCGAAGGAGACCAGCGGCGGCTCGGCGGCGACCGAGGTCAGCGAGGTGGCCGTGAAGCCAACCGGCCCCGCGCCCTGCGCGGTGATCACGGCGACCCCCGCCGCGTGCCGCCGGAAGACGGAGCGCAGCAGGTCGGCGGAGCGCGGCAGGCCGGTGGCGGGCTGCGCGGTGGCGAGCTCGGATGGCGCCGTCATCGGGTGGCCCCTCCGCCGTCGGGTACGCGCTCCACGGGGCCGTACGCGCGGAACGGGAGCTGTATCGGCATCCCGCAAGGCTCGCGAGGTCGGGTGGTCGCGGTCAAGTGAGCCTCCGTAGATGCGGGCAAGATCACGGGCCGCACGCGCACGGCCGTGCGGGGCCTCATACGGCCGCGCCCAGCGCGGCGATCACGTCGGCCTTGCGGGGCTGGCCCGTAGCTCGGCGGATGATGCGGCCTTCGGCATTGAGGACCAGGACGGTCGGGGTGCGCTGGATTTCCAGTTCACGCACCAGGGCCAGCTGCTGTTCGGCGTCGACCTCGATGTGGGCGACGCCGGGGACCAGGTCGGCCACCTCCGCGAGGATGCGCCGGGTGGCTCGGCAGGGTTGGCAGAACGCGGTGGAGAACTGTACGAGGGTGGCCCGCTCACCCGGTTCCGCGCCAAGTTCCCCGCTGCCGAGCACCCTGCCGTCGTCGCTCACCCTGCCGCCCTTCGCCGTACCCCGCACGCCCGTCGCCAGGCGCTCTCGTCGTATTCTGCAGCGTTCAATGAAGCGCGGAGATTCCCCTGGCCCGCGACCCGGCGTGACGAGAATCTCCCTGCTCAAAGCCGTTAGGGGTGGCCCCCCGGCCCGCAATGGGGCACGATCTGCCCATCGCCCGTAACCTACGGATCCGTAACTTCCCGCCGGGGATACCCGTTCCCAGGCGCACAGAAGGGTTTCACCCGCCCATGGCAGAACTCGTCTACCGCCCGGTCATCGGTGCTGCGCTCACCGTGTTCAAGGCACTGGACCTGAAGATCGACTGCAAGGGCTCGGAGAACTTCCCCCGGTCAGGCGGGGCCGTACTCGTCAGTAACCACATCGGCTACATGGACTTCATCTTCGCGGGGCTCGCGGCCCGGCCGCAGAAGCGTCTGGTGCGCTTCATGGCCAAGGAGTCGGTGTTCCGGAACAAGATCGCCGGTCCGCTGATGCGCGGGATGAAGCATATTCCGGTGGATCGCAAGCAGGGCGAGGCGGCGTATGCGCACGCTCTGGAGTCGCTGCGCAGCGGGGAGATCATCGGGGTCTTCCCGGAGGCCACGATCTCCCAGTCCTTCACCCTGAAGAGCTTCAAGTCGGGTGCGGCGCGGATGGCCCAGGAGGCCGGGGTCCCGCTGATCCCGGTGGCTCTGTGGGGCACCCAGCGGCTGTGGACCAAGGGCCGTTCACGCAACCTCAAGCGCAGCCACATCCCGGTGACGATCCGGGTCGGCGAGCCGCTTGAGGCCCCCGGCGACCAGTACGCGGGAGCGATCACCCGGCGGCTGCGGGAGCGGATGCAGGAGCTCCTGGAGGCCGCGCAGCGCGCCTACCCGGTACGCCCCGGCGGCCCGAACGACACCTGGTGGGTACCGGCCCACCTCGGCGGCACCGCGCCGACCCCGGCGCAGGTACGTGAGGCCGAGGCGGGCTGACCTCGCCCTACTCCGGGGCCTCGCCCTACTCCGGGGCGCGGACGGAGATCCGCGCCCCGGGGCTGAACTTCTCCAGTAGCTCGGCGAGTTCGGCGCCGGCCCGCTCCAGGTCCGCGACCGGCATCGGCGCCAGGGACTCCAGCAGGAAGACCGCCCGTACGGTGTCCTCGGTCAGCCGCGTGCGCGGGCCCTGGCGCCAGTTCCAGCGTCGGCAGGTCACCCCCGCGTCATCGCACCAGACGACCTCGCCGGTGTCCGGGTGCTCGATCGCCCGCTCCCCCGCCGCGACGGTGACGAACTCCTCGTCGCCCGTGGCGCGCACCAGCCGCATCCCGCCCTGGATACGGTCGGTGTCCTCGCCGCCGACCGGGATCAGATGGGCCACGCTGATCGCGTTGTAGAGGTCGACCAGCAGGTTGATCCGGGGCAGGCCCGCGTCCGACAGTGCGCGCTTGGCGAGCGCCTCGGCGGAGTTGCGGGTACGCGAGGGCTTGGAGCCGAACGCCGTGTACGCCTCCCGCCAGGCGGCCATGTGCGGGTCCTCGTGCGGGGCGCGGCCGCCGAGGCGTTCGGTGAGCCGCCGCGCCGCGTCGTCCAGGAGCGCCGAACTCTCGTCGGTGCTGGGGCCGTTGACGAGTCCGGTGGCCTCGATGGCGAGATGGGTGAAGCCCGGGGCGAGGGCGCGTACGTCGTCGGACACGGTGAGTGTGAGGGTCATCGGCTGCCTTGATCTCGGGGCGTCAGAGCGCGGCGGGGAGGGTCTGCCAGAGGTGCGGTCGGTCCGGAGCCGCCCGCAGCGCCTCCAGCACAACCGGGTGCGGTACATCGTAGAGTACTGGATAGTCCAGCTCACTGCACTCTGCTCGCGGTGTCCACGCCAGCCGCTCACCCTCGACGGAGAACTGCGCGTCGATCCCCCGGACATTGCCGCGCGGGTCCTGCCGGTGCCAGGCGCCGCCCAGCCGCACGGCGACCAGGCCGTGCACGCTGAACCCGCTCGCGGGGTCGTCCCCGAGCGTCAGGCGCTGGTAGCACAGGGCGGCGGGGATCGACTCGGTACGCAGCAGGGCGGCCAGGGCATGGGCCTTGGCGAAGCAGATTCCGGTGCGCTGAGTGAGTACGTCCGAGGCGCGCCAGGTGACGCGCGGGTCGCCCGCGTCGGCGGAGTGCGGAATGGTGTCGCGTACGAACTCGAAGGCGGCCTTGGCGTATGCATATGCATCGTCTACATCGCCTGCATCGGCCGCTTCCGTACGCAGTCGGGCGGCCGTCTCGACGATCAGCGGGTGGGCATGGTCGATGACCTCGTCGGCGACCAAGTAGGCGGACAGGTCAGGGTTTTGCTGGATCAGCTCCATGCCGGGTGAGCATAAGGACGCGACCGACCGGAAGACAATACCTTTCCGGTCGGTCGCATACCTATACGGTGATGGCTACTTGGCCATCTCCTCCTTGAGCGCGGCGAGGAAGCCGTCCACGTCGTCCTCGGTGGTGTCGTAGGAGCACATCCACCGGACGTCCCCGGCGGCCTCGTCCCAGAAGTAGAAGCGGTAGCGCTTCTGCAGCCGCTCACTCACGTCGTGCGGCAGCCGGGCGAAGACCGCGTTGGCCTGCACCGGGTAGAGGATCTCCACGCCGCCGACCGCACGCACCCCGTCGGCCAGGCGCCTGGCCATCTCGTTGGCGTGCCGGGCGTTGCGCAGCCACAGGTCCTTGGCGAGCAGCGCCTCCAGCTGCACGGAGACGAAGCGCATCTTGGAGGCCAGCTGCATCGACAGCTTGCGCAGATGCTTCATATGCCGCACGGCGTCCGGGTTGAGCACCACGATCGCCTCGCCGAAGACCATGCCGTTCTTGGTGCCGCCGAAGGAGACGACGTCCACCCCGGCCCGGTTGGTGAAGGTGCGCATCGGCACGTCGAGGGAGGCCGCGGCGTTGGCTATCCGGGCTCCGTCCAGGTGCACCTTCATCCCGAGCTGATGTGCGTGGTCGCAGATCGCGCGGATCTCCTCGGGCGTGTACACGGTCCCGAGTTCGGTGTTCTGTGCGATCGAGACGACCTGCGGCATGGCGCGGTGCTCGTCGTCCCAGCCGAACGCCTCGCGGTCGATCAGCTCGGGGGTGAGCTTGCCGTCCGGGGTCGGCACGGTGAGCAGCTTCAGGCCGCCGACCCGCTCCGGCGCGCCGCCCTCGTCCACGTTGATGTGGGCGCTCTCGGCGCAGATGACCGCGCCCCAGCGGTCGGTGAGCGCCTGCAGGGCGGTGACGTTGGAGCCGGTGCCGTTGAAGACCGGGAAGGCCTCGGCCGTACCGCCGAAGTGCCCGCGGATGATCTGCTGCAGATGTGCGGTGTACTCGTCCTCGCCGTAGGCGACCTGGTGGCCGCCGTTGGCGAGGGCGAGCGCGGCGAGCACCTCGGGGTGCGCGCCGGCGTAGTTGTCACTGGCGAAGCCCCGGATATCCGGATCGTGATGCCGTCTGGCGTCGGTCTTCGGCGGATTCACGGCTTCTCGGTCAGCCACAGGCGATTTCCGTTCACTTCCCCGGCGGGCCGCTCCCAGACTCCGGCGATGGCCTGGGCCAGCTCCTTGACGTCGGTGAAGCCCGCGAACTTCGCGTTGGGCCGCTCGGCGCGCATGGCGTCGTGGACCAGCGCCTTGATCACCAGGATGGTAGCCGCGGAGGTCGGGCCGCTCTCGCCCCCCGCCTTGCGGAACGCGTCCCCCATCGCCAGGGTCCACGCCTCGGCGGCCGCCTTGGCCGCCGCGTAGGCCGCGTTGCCCGCCGTGGGCTTGCTCGCGCCCGCGGCGCTGACCAGCACATAGCGGCCGCGGTCGCTGCGCTGCAGCCCGTCGTGGAAGGCCAGCGAGGTGTGCTGGACGGTGCGGATCAGGAGCTTCTCAAGGAAGTCCCAGTCGGCGAGGTCGGTCTCGGCGAAGGAGGCGCTGCCGCGCCAGCCGCCGACGAGGTGCACCAGGCCGTCGATACGGCCGAACTCCTTCTCCGTACGCATAGCCCAGTCGCGGGCCGCGTCCAGGTCCATCAGGTCGACGGTGTCACCCGTGACCGTGGCGCCGCCGTGCGCGTAGCGGGCCGCGTCCACGGCCTCCGCGAGCCGCTGGGCGTCCGCGTCGGACGCCACGACGGTGGCCCCCGCCTCCGCGAGCTGGAGCAGTGTGGCGCGCCCTGCCGGGCCGGCGGCTCCCGCCACCGCGATCACCGCACCACTGAGTGCGCCATTGCCGTTGCCGTTCATGGTCCTCACCTCCGGGCCGCGGGCGGTCATGCGGCCACTCGCTGGGCGTCTTCCGCGGTGATCCCCTTGGTGGCGGCGATCACGGCCTTGAGTTTCTTGGAGAGCGCCTCATAGAACATGCTCAGCGGAAACTCGTCCGGAAGCACGTCGTCGACGAGCTTGCGCGGCGGCAGGGTCAGGTCCAGGGCGTCCGGGCCCTTGGCCCAGCGCGATCCGGGGTGCGGGGCGAGGTACTGGGAGACCAGGTCGTAGGCGGCGAACCAGTGGACCAGCTTGGGGCGGTCGATGCCCGCCCGGTAGAGCTCCTCGATGTCGGCGCAGAGCTGGTTGGTGACCTGCGGCGCCCGCTCCCAGTCGATCTTCAGGGTGTTGTCGGTCCAGCGCACCACGTCGTGCTTGTGGAGGTACGCGAAGAGCAGCTGGCCGCCGAGTCCGTCGTAGTTGCGGACCCGCTCGCCGGAGACGGGGAAGCGGAACATGCGGTCGAAGAGCACCGCGTACTGCACGTCGCGGGCCTGCGGGACGCCGTCGGCCTCCAGCTTCACGGCCTCCTTGAAGGCGGTGAGGTCACAGCGCAGCTCCTCCAGGCCGTACATCCAGAACGGCTGCCGCTGCTTGATCATGAAGGGGTCGAAGGGCAGGTCGCCGTGGCTGTGGGTGCGGTCGTGGACCATGTCCCACAGGACGAAGGCCTCCTGGCAGCGCTGCTGGTCGCCGACCATCTCGCGGATGTCGTCGGGCAGTTCGAGGCCCAGGATGTCCACGGAGGCCTCGGTGACCTTGCGGAAGCGCGCCGCCTCGCGGTCACAGAAGATCCCGCCCCAGCTGAAGCGCGCGGGCGCCTCACGCACGGCGATCGTCTCGGGGAAGAGCACCGCGGAGTGGGTGTCGTATCCGGAGGTGAAGTCCTCGAAGGTGATCCCGCAGAACAGCGGGTTGTCGTAGCGCGTACGCTCCAGCTCCGCCAGCCACTCGGGCCACACCATGCGCAGGACGACGGCTTCCAGGTTCCGGTCCGGGTTGCCGTTCTGGGTGTACATGGGGAAGACGACGAGGTGCTGGCGTCCGTCCGCGCGCTGGGCCGCGGGCTGGAAGGCGAGCAGCGAGTCCAGGAAGTCGGGGATCTGGAAGCCGTCGTCCGCCCAGCGGCGCAGGTCGGCGACGAGCGCCTGGTGGTACGCCTCGTTGTGCGGGAGCAGCGGGGCCAGCTCCTCTACGGCGGCTATGACGCGGCCGACGGTGCCTTCGGCGGTGGCCTTCTCCGGTGCGCCCTCGGCGTCGAAGTCGATCGAGCCGTCCTTGGACTGCCACGGCCTGATCTGCTCCACGGCATCCTTGAGCACGGGCCAGGCAGGATGCTCGACCACCCTCACCGCGGGAGGAAGAGTCCCCTCCGTAGCGGCCTGCACAAGAATTTCCGTCATAACACTTCCTCCACGGGAGAACCTCACGTACGCACACCGTATGCGGGTGAGGTTCTCCCCCACAAGTGGGGCCTGAGGAAATTATCCTGCGACACCCCCCGTTCCACGGAAGTTTTTCCTGTTGCCCAGGGGGTGGTCGAGGTCGTTCAGCGCCGTCACCACACCGGCCAGTGCGGTACGAGCGTCCTCCAGCAGCTCGGGGAAGCCGAGGAAGCCGTGGAACATCCCCGGGAAGTGACCCTCGGTGACCGGTACACCCGCCTCGCGCAGCTTCGCCGCGTACGCCCGGCCCTCGTCGCACAGCGGGTCGCAGCCCGCGGTGACGACATGGGCGGGCGGCAGTCCGGTGAGGTCACCCCGCAGCGGTGAGATGTGCGGGTGGGCGGGGTCGCCCCCGCCGCCGAGGTACTGCCTGCCGAACCAGGCCATGTGCGCCGAGGTCAGGAAGTACCCGCTGGCGTTGCGGGTGCGCGACTGCCCGTCGTACGTCATGTCGGTGGACGGGTAGACGAGGACCTGCAGGCCGATCGCCGGGCCGCCCCGGTCCCGGGCGATCTGCGCCACGACGGCGGCGAGGTTGCCACCCGCGCTGTCCCCCGCGACGGCCAGCGGACCGGGGTCACCGCCGAGCTCCGCCAGGTGCGCGGCCACCCAGCGCACGGCGGCGTAGGCGTCGTCCACGGCGGCCGGGAAGGGGTGCTCAGGGGCCAGCCGGTAGTCCACCGAGACCACGGCGGCGCCCGCGTGGCGGCAGAGCTGGCGTGCGGTGCCGTCGTGGCTGTCGAGGTCGCACAGGACCCAGCCGCCGCCGTGGAAGAACACCAGGGTGGGCCGTGGCCCCGGCGCGTCGGCGGGGTCCGGCAGATAGACCCGTACGGGGATCTCGGGCGCCCCCTCGGGGCCCGGGATGGTCCGGTCCTCGACCGAGCCGACCTGCAGTGGCTGCCACGGCGGCTCGGGCGCGGCGGCCAGGATACGGCGCGCCTCGGCCGCGTCCGTGACGGTGTTCCCCAGGTCGGGGAAGACGGCGCTGATCAGGTCGACCAGACCCCGGACATCGGGGGCCAGCCGGTCGTCCGCCAGGCTCATCGGGCTTCCTCCAGACTCATCGGGCTCCCCTTGGGCTCATCGGACTTCCTCCGCGCTCATCGGGCTCCCCTGGGCTCATCGGGCTTCCTCCGCGCTCATCGGACTCCTCTGGGCTCATCGGGCTTCCTCCTCGGCTTCGCGGAAGTGCGGGATGACTTTCTCGCCCCACTGCCGGATGGTCTCCAGGCAGGCCCGCTGCGGCACCGTGCCCATCTGGATCAGGCACATCACTTCGTCGGCGCCCGCGTCTCGGAGCCGCTCGACATAGGCGATGGCGTCGTCGGCGGTGCCGTAGGCGTGGTCGGCGTTGAAGGTCGCGGTCGAGTTGGGGCGTACCGGAATGTGGTGCTCGTGCAGCCGTGCCACGACCTGCTCGGCGGCCCTGCGCATCTCCGCGGCCTCGTCCGTGCCCTCGACGACGGCCTCGTCGGGGATGCCTGCCCCGCCGTACCAGTGGCCGATGGACTGGGCGAAGAACCGCTGCCCGCGGATGCCGATGCGCTGTGCCGTGTCACGGTCGTCCAGGACGATCGTCGGACAGAGTACGGAGAAGTGGTCGTTGGCGACAGAGGACACGAAGCGCTCGCCGGTACGCGCGGCCACGGCCGCGTCGTACGCCGCCCGCATCTCAGCGGTCGACTCGGGCCCCGCGAAGCCCATCACCAGGGCGCCGATGCCGAGTTCGGCGGCCTGGGTGAGGGTTTCGGTACGGCTGCAGGCCAGGAAGAGCGGGGGGTGCGGGCGCTGCTCGGGGCGCGGCAGGATCGGGTGCGGGTCGATGTCGAGCAGCTCGCCGTGGTGCTCCAGCTCGTCCTGCTGCCACGCCTTGCCGATGATCCGCAGCGCCTCCTCGACCTCCTGGGTCGTACGTTCCTTGTCGACACCGCACAGCGAGGTCTCCTGCGTGGTGCCTCCGCGCCCCGCGCCCAGGTCGAGCCGGCCACCACTGAGCAGGTCGAGCATGGCGGCCCGCTCGGCGACGCGTACGGGGTGGTTGAAACGGAACGGCATACAGACGACGCCGTGGCCGATCCTGATGCGGCTGGTCCGCGCGGCGACCCAGCTCAGGAAGATCTCCGGCGCACTCATGTGCGCGTACCACTTCAGGGAGTGGTGCTCGACCGCCCAGACACGGTCGAACCCCATCTCCTCGGCGAAGACCGCCTGTTCCACGCAGTCACGGATGACCTGGTGCTCACGTTCGACGGTCGGGTCGGCCAGCTGTGCCTCGAAGATCACCGAGAACTTCACACTGCCTCCAGGGAGTTGGACACACGAGGGTCCGCAGGGGTTCCGTACGGCTTGTTTCAATTAGCTATATGACTAGTCGTCAGATCCCGGAGTGGCAAGAGATGCGGCGCAGGGATTGCGCTCCCGCCGCCGACGCGCCTTCAATGCGGCCATGAGTGATCGCCGAGCGGCCGAACGTCCCCAGGACCCGGCAGCGGGGCTGCCGCCGACCGCGTGGGCCGTGCTGGGGCTGCTCTCCTTCCCGGGCGAGCGGACCGGGTATGAGCTGAAGAAGTGGGCGGACGCCTCGCTGCGGTTCTTCTACTGGTCGCCCGCGATCAGCCAGATCTACGCGGAGCTGCGACGGCTGGAGTCGCTCGGGTACGCGACCTCGCGCCGCTCTGGGCCCGAGGAGCCGCGCGCCAAGCGTACGTACGCGATCACCGGCGAGGGGCGTGCCGCACTGGCGCGCTGGGCCGGTTCGGGGCAGGACGCGGGGGCTCCCGTACTCAAGCATCCGCTGCTGCTGCGGGTCTGGCTCGGGCATCTGGCCGCGCCGGACCAGTTGCGGGGGTTGGTGGAGGAACACATCGCCCGTACGAAGGGGGAGTTGAAGGAGGCGCGGGACGCGCTCGCGCGTACGGACGGGGTGGAGACCTGGGGCCATCCGCGGATCGTGCTGCGCTGGAGCGAGCGGCGGCTGCTCTCGGAGCTGGAGCTGGCCGAGGCGATGCTCGACGACCTGGAGGCGATGCCGCGTCAAGGCACGGGGGACTCGCCCACGTACGAGTGACGGAGTGGCTCACCGTCGGCCGGGCCGATAGGACGGTGCGGGTCAGCTGCCGTCCGCCGTTTGGAGCAGTGCCCCGTGAGTATGCGTGCCGTCCTTGTCGCAGCCGTCATCACCGGGCTGATCCTGGGGATCGCCGGGGCCAGAGCGGAGCACTCCGCCCTTCCGCAGAGGCCCGGGGCGTCCGCCGACAGCGGCCGTTAGGGATCAGAAACAGGCTCTCGGCCGCGGCGACAAGTTCTGCGAGGTGCGGGCCGCGTTTCTACAGTGGCCGGGAGAACCCCGGCTGTGATCCGCGCACCGAAGCACAGCAGCACAGAACGAAGCACAGCAGCACAGAACAGAGGGCCGAGCATGAGCCGAACCGCCGCACCCCCTCAGAGCCCGCCCACCGGACCGCTCGGGCGCCTGGCACACAGCGCCTGGCAGGCCGTCCTGTTCGCCGGGGTCGCGACCCTCTTGCTGGGCGTGCTGATCCTGGTCTGGCCCAGCGCGTCGCTGGTCGTGGCGGGCGTGCTCTTCGGGCTCTATCTGGTCGTCAGCGGCATCCTGCAGCTGGTCGCCGCGTTCGGTACCCATGTCTCCACGGCACTGCGGGTGATGGCGTTCATCAGCGGCGTCCTGTCGATCCTGCTGGGGCTGTTCTGCTTCCGTGGCGCGATGCAGTCGATCCTGCTGCTCGCCCTGTGGATCGGCATCGGCTGGCTGTTCCGCGGCATCACCCAGACCCTCGCGGCGGCTTCCGACCCCGCGATGCCCGCGCGTGGCTGGCAGGCCGCCCTCGGCGTCATCAGCGCGCTGGGCGGTGTCGTGCTGATCGCCTCGCCGCTGGAGTCGGTCGCCGTCCTGACGCTGCTCTGCGGTCTGTGGCTGGTCGCACTCGGTGCGATGGAGATCGTCACCGGGCTCCAGGTGCGCGGCCGCGCCAAGGACATCCCGCCCGGCGTGTGAGCCTGGCGCGCGCGGCGGCACACCGGAGCCCGCGCCCGGAGCCCGCGCCCGGTGACCGCCGCGGTCTGGGAGGCGCGGCCGGAGGGACTCGACCCGAGCGACGCAGCCCGAGCGACGCAGCCCGAGGGGCCCGGCCTGAGGGGCCCGGCCTGAGCGACGCGGCCCGAGCGACGCGGTCGGCGTCAGAAGTGCGTGCCGCCGTCGACGCGTACCTCGGTGCCGGTGATGAACCTGCCGTCATCGGAGCCGAGCATGGCGACCACGCCCGCGACCGTCTCCGGGGCCGCCATACCCTCACCGATGGCCGGGGCGAGCTTGGCGAACAGCGACCAGTCGGTGTCGTCGGGCAGGCCGGGGCCACGGCCCGTGGTCATGTCGGAGGCGATCGAGCCGGGCGCCACCGACACCGCGCGCAGCCCCTGCTTGCTGTACTCGCTCGCGATGGAGTGGGTCATCGACTGGATGCCGCCCTTGGAGGCCGCGTACGCCGCCATATACGGGTGCGCGAAGGACGCCGAGGTGGAGGAGAAGTTGACGATGACCGGCTCGTCGCCTTCGAGCAGCGCCGGGATCGCCGCGCGGATCATCAGGAACGTGCCGGTGAGGTTCACCGCGATGATCTGGTTGAAGAGGTCGAGCGTCGTCGTGTGCGTGTGCCCGGAGCGCAGGATTCCGGCAGCGTTCACCAGGACGTCGAGGCCACCCAGGGTGCGGACCGCGGCCGCGACGCCCTCGGCGACGGACGCCTCGTCGGAAATGTCGAGCCGTGCCGTACTCAGCCGCTCCGCAGTGCCGTCGGCGACGGCCGTGTCGAAGGTGGCCTTCAGCCCCTCCTCGTTGACGTCCACGCCGACGACCCGGCCGCCCTCGGCGAGTATCCGGTGCACGGTGGCCTGGCCGATGCCCGAGGCCGCGCCGGTGATCAGTACGCGGCGACCCGTATAGCGGTTCATGTGCTGCCTCCCACTCCCTGGGCGCCGAGATCTCGACGCGCTGCACACGGTACGCCTGGGTGACACGCTTTGCCATAGCGACCAAACGTGCACTCCCGGCACCTCAGGCATCCGTCAGGCGTAGGCTTTCTCCGGTGAGCACCAGGCCGTCCCCCTCCACTTCCTCCACCTCCGCTTCCTCCGCTTCCTCCGCCTCCCCTTCCTCCCCCTCCCTGACCGAGCGCCGCAAGGCGGCCACCCAGCTCGATATCGCGCACGCCGCCGTCGAGCTGTTCATCGAGCGTGGCCCCGACGGCACCACCGCCGAGGAGATCGCGCACCGGGCGGGGGTCGCGCTGCGCACCTTCTACCGGTACTTCCGCAACAAGCAGGATGCCGTCGCCCCGCTGCTCGCGAGCGGCGCCGACCGCTGGCGCGCCCTGCTCGCCGCCACCGAGCCGGGCACCTCCGCGCCCGATGCTCTGGAACACGCCATCGCCGAGGCCCTGTCCGTACCGGACGAGCAGGCCGCCGGAGGGCTGCGCAGCACCCGGGGACTGCTGCGCGCCGCTGCCGACGACCCGGCGCTGCGGGCCGTCTGGTACCGCGTAAACCAGGAGTCCGAGGAGCGGCTCGTGCCGGTGGTGGCCGAGATCGCGGGCGCGGGCGCGGACCCGCTGGAGGTACGGCTCGCCGCGGCCGCCGCCACGGACGCGATCCGTATCGCACTGGAGGCCTGGGCCGCGACGGACGCCGACGTCGAGGGCCCGGACTCGCCCGCCGCACTGGCCGTGCGCTGCCTGCGGGAGCTCATGGGCGGGATGCGCCTGGTGGGGTTGGGCAACGGCCCGGGCTAGCCGCTTGGATACGGCCGGGCTAGCCCTTGGGTGCGGCCGGGCTGACCCTCGGGTACGACCGGACTGGCCCTTGGGTAACGGGCCGGACCAGTACAACGACGGGCCCGGGCACCCGGTACCGCGCGGCGCGGGTTACGCGACCGGCTTCATACGTTCGTGAACGTTGTCTTGCGCTCTCCGGTGTCCCTCGCCAAGCTTGCGCAGTGGATCAGGCGGGGGCAGACACTGGCGTCGACGGAAGCGAGAGAACCTTGAACTTCCTCACCATCGGTCATCGCGGGCTCATGGGCGTGGAGCCCGAGAACACCCTCCGCTCCTTCGTCCGCGCCGAGCAGGCCGGACTCGACGTCATCGAACTGGACCTCCATCTGAGCAAGGACGGCGCACTCGTCGTCATGCACGACGCCCAGGTGGACCGGACGACCGACGGCAAGGGCCCGATCGCCGAGAAGACCCTCGCCGAACTCCGGGAGCTGGACGCGGGCCGCGGCGAGCGCATCCCCGTCTTCGAAGAGGTACTCGACGCCGTACGGGCCCCGCTGCAGGCCGAGATCAAGGACACCGCCGCCGCCCGCGCCCTCGCCGAGGTGATGCACGGGCGCGACCTCGTGTCACGGGTCGAGGTGCTCTCCTTCCACAGCGCCGCGCTCGCCGAGATCTCCCGCCTCGTGCCGGGGGTACGCACCGCGCTCGTCGCCAGCCGGTACGGCACCGACGTCGTGGAGCGCGCGACGGAGGTCGGCGCCACCACGCTCGTCCTGAACATCCGGCGGCTCACGCTGGAGACCGTCGAGCTCGCCCGCAAGGCGGATCTGCGGATCATCGGCTGGGTGGTGAACACCCAGGACCAGCTGCGCCTGGCGCGTGCGCTCGGACTCGACGGGGTGACGACCGACTACCCGGAGATCAAGCGTACCGGCCGCTTCACCGCCTGAGCGGCTGCCTGAGCGGCTGCCTCAGCGCCTGCCGCCAGGCCCTGCACCAGCAGGCCCCTACACCGGGTCCTGCGCCAGG
Source organism: Streptomyces sp. E11-3 (assembly GCF_046540415.1). Classification (NCBI taxonomy): domain Bacteria; kingdom Bacillati; phylum Actinomycetota; class Actinomycetes; order Kitasatosporales; family Streptomycetaceae; genus Streptomyces; species Streptomyces sp. E11-3. The sequence goes on from NZ_JAZGRL010000002.1 coordinate 427,031, forward strand.
TCCTTCACCAGCAGCTCGAACTCCAGGTCAGGCCGCTGCGGGACGCCGAAGCGCTCATCGCCGTACGGGAAGGGGCTCAGTTGTCCCGTACGGCGGTAGCCGCGCCGCTCGTACCAGGCGATCAGCTCATCCCGTACGGAGATCACCGTCATGTGCATCTCGCGCACCCCCCACTCCTCGCGGACCGTGCGCTCCGCCGCCGCCAGGATCACCTTGCCGAGACCCGCGCCCTGGAGTTCGGGCCGGACCGCGAACATCCCGAAGTAGGCGGCCGTGCCACGGTGCTGGAGCTGGCAGCAGGCGACGATCCGGCCGTCGCGCTCGACGGTCAGCAGACGGCTGTCCGCCGCGCGTATCACCTCCAGGACGCCCTCGGCGTCGGTGCGCTGCCCCTGGAGGATGTCCGCCTCCGTGGTCCAGCCCGCCCGGCTCGCGTCGCCGCGGTAGGCCGACTCGATGAGCGCGACGAGCTCGTCGGCGTCGGTGTCCCGGGCCGCGCGGAAGGTGAGCTCTCCTGCGGCGTGTGCGGCGATGTCCATGCGGCGCGCCCCTTCGTTCCCTGGTGTCCTGTGGCTCGGCAGCCTCCGAGCGTAACGCGGTCCCGCTAAGGTCCAGATCATGGTCCACGTACTGAGCAGCCGTGTGCTCCTTCGGCCCACCGACCCCGAGCGCAGCCGGGCCTTCTACGGCGAGGCCCTGGGGCTCGCCGTGTACCGCGAGTTCGGCACCGGGCCCGAGCGCGGCACCGTGTACTTCCTCGGCGGGGGCTTTCTGGAGGTGTCGGGACGCGCGGACACCCCACCGTCGCCGGCGATCAGATTGTGGCTCCAGGTCGCGGACGTCGCCGCCGCGCACGAGGAGCTCACGGCGCGGGGGGTGCCGGTGCTGCGCCCGCCGCAGCGTGAGCCGTGGGGTCTGGTGGAGATGTGGATCGCCGATCCCGACGGCTGCGAGATCGTGCTGGTGGAGGTTCCCGCGGACCATCCGATCCGGTACCGACCGGGCATCTGACGCCGCCCGATCCGCTACGGGCCGGGCTTCCGACACCGCTCGTGCTCCCCATATACACCCATGCGCCGCGTACGCCCCTGCCAGTACGGGGAATCGACCTGTCGACACCGTCGATGCGTCGACACCGTAGATGCGTCGACACCGTCGATCGGGGAGGTCCGCGATGCACGGACCGGCACTCGCCGGCTGGTTGATGGTCGCGCTCTGTGCGGCGACCGGGGCGTACTGCCTGTTACGGATGCGCAGTCCGGTCGCGGCGCAGCGGGAATCGGCGGGTGGTGAGGCGCTGATGGGGTTCGGGATGGCGGTGATGGCCGTACCGGCCGCGGTGCTCTGGCCGCCCTGGTGGGTCTGGGCCGGGTACGCGCTCGTCTTCGGTGGCGCGACGCTGCGGGCGCTGTGGGCGGTACGCGGCGCCGCCCACCATCTGCACCATGTGGTGGGCACCCTCGCCATGGTCTACATGGCCGTGGCGATGGCCGTCACACCGGCCGCGCACGCCGGGCACACGGGCGCCGGGGTTCCGATGCTCACCGGCGTACTGCTGCTGTACTTCGGCGGCTATGTGCTGCGGTCGGGGGCCCGCCTGGTGCCGGTACCGGCCACGGCCGCGGGGGGTGGTGGCACTCCCCCGGCGGCGGCCTGGGGCGATCGGGCCGAGATCGCGACGGTGTGCAGGCTGTCGATGGGGATCGCGATGTTCGCGATGCTTCTGGTCATGTGAGCAGTGCCCGCTGGCGACCTCCTCCGCCGCCGTGGCATGCGTCACTTGGCCTCGCAGCCCATACCGCCCGGTAGCAGACCCTCATAGGGTGGACCCATGTTGGTCCCTGTCGCCCTGCTGCTGCTTGGCGTACTGACCGCCGCCTTTGCTCCTCGTCTGCTCGCACGGGCCGAATGGCCGGAGCGCGAGCCCGTGGTCGCCCTGTGGGTGTGGCAGTGCGTGGTGGCCGCCGTGCTGCTCTGCTGCGTCCTGTCGATGACGCTGAGCGCGGCCGCTGCCTGGCACACGGTACGCGGCCAGGTGTTCGCACCGGCGCCGCACGGGGTGATCGAGGCGTACGCGCTGGGGACCACGGGGCCGTGGGCCGCGGCGACCGCGGTGGTGCTGGCCTGTGGCGGGCTGTGGACCGGGGCGATGCTCGTCCGCGAGATCGCGCGGTCCCGCACCAGGCGTCGGCGGCGCCGGGCCGAACTGCTGGTGCGCTCCCCGCTGCTGCCGGGCGAAGAGCCGGGACCCGACCGGCTGGTCGTCCTGGAGGGCGAGCGTCCTGATGCCTGGTGGCTGCCGGGCGCGACACCCCAACTGGTCATCACCACCGCCGCGTTGCGCCGCCTCAAGGGGCGCCAGCTGGACGCGGTGCTCGCCCATGAACAGGGTCACGCGCAGGCCAGGCATGACTGGCTGCTGCACTGCTCGGCCGCGCTGGCGTACGGCTTTCCGCAGGTGCCGGTGTTCGCCGCGTTCCGGGACGAGATGCACCGACTGGTCGAACTGGCCGCGGACGACGTCGCCTCGCGCCGCTTCGGGCGCCTGACGATCGCCCTGGCGCTGGTCGAACTCAACGAGGACCGCGGCGTGTTCGGCCCCTGCCCGGCCCCGCACGCGCAGGTCCCGCAGCGGGTGCACCGGCTGCTGGCGGCCACACCGCGACTGACCGCAGGGCGCCGACTGCGGCTGACGGCGACCGCGGCGCTGGTACCGGCGATTCCGCTCCTGGTGACCTTCGTACCGGGACTCACGGCGCTGGGATAGCACCCGCCCGCCAGTTTTCCTCGCCCCTGCCCTCGGCCATTGCTACGCTCCGCGTACTACGTGCCACGTACTACGGGACAGGGGTAATGATGCGGACCAACGACGCCCAGATGCTCGTACTGAGCACCCTCACCGACGGACCGCGGCACGGGTACGCCATCAACGCAGCCATCGAGCGGCTGTCGGGCGAGCGCCTCGGCCCGGGCAGCCTCTACGGGGCATTGGCCCGCCTGGAGGCGAAGAAACTGGTGGAGCCCCTCCCGGGACAGGGCCGTCAGCGCCCGGTCCAACTCACGTCGCGGGGGCGTGACCTGCTCGATCGGGAGGCGCGGTCCATGGCCAGGGTGAGCGAGCACGTCTTCGAGACCGCCACGCCCGACGAGATCGGCTACCTGGACCGGGTGGCGGCGACGGCCATCGGCCGCTCGTACAAGCAGCTGGCGCTGGACGCACTGGAGGTCCGACCCGGCCAGACCGTGCTCGACCTGGGGTGCGGGCCGGGAACCGACCTCGGGTCGCTGGCCGAAGCGGCCACCGCCTCCGGGACCGTGATCGGAATCGACGCGAGCGACGAGATGGTCGAGCGGGCCGGCGCGCGTACGGCCGACCTGCCCACGGTCGAGGTACGGCGAGGCGACATCCACGCGCTGCCGCTGGCGGACGACAGCGCCGACCGAGCCCGCACGGACCGCGTCCTGCAACACGTGACGGACCCACTCCTGGCCCTCACCGAGGCGCGACGCGTACTCCGCCCCGGCGGGCGCCTCGTCATGGCCGAACCCGACTGGGACTCACTGGCCATCGACCACCCCGACGTGGAGCTCGCCCGCGCCTACACCCGGCACATCACCGACAAGGTCGTACGCAACGGAGTCATCGGCCGCCAACTCGCCCGCCTCGCCGAAGAGGCCGGATTCGCCCCGCCGAGGGTCATCCCCAGCACATCGGTCTTCCGCGACGCCCGCGAGGCCGACGCCGTCCTCGGCCTCCACCGCAACACCGAACGCGCCACAGCAGCCGGCTACCTCCCCGCCGAGTCCGCCCAACCCTGGCTCGACGACCTCGCCACGGGGCCCTTCTTCGCCGCGGTGACGCTGTACGTCGTGGTCGCGGACGCGCCCGCGGAGCCTTAGCGATACGCCGGTCAGCGCGGGTCAGCCACCCGCCAGGACCGCTTCGAGCCGCCACAGCAGCGCATCGATGTCGGCCGCCTCGTCGTTGCAGAGGACCGCGAGGGTGACGTCGAGGTCGGGCAGCCTGGCGAGGAAGGACTGGTATCCGGGATTGTCGCCGTGATGGAAGTACGCCGGGTGTCCGGCCAGGGTGCCGAGGCAGTAGCCATACCCGTAGCTGTCCGCGGTCGCCGGACCGTCGGTGCCATGCTCCCGTGGCAGGCGCGCGTGCGGGGTGACGAGCGCCATGCTCGACCCCGCGCCAAGCAGGGTGCTGGACGTACGGGCGGCGGTGAAACGGTGCAGATCGCCGACGGTGGACCAGACGTCTCCGGGACCTGGCAGGGCCGCGAACTCCGGGGCGTAGACGCGGCGGCCGTTCCGGTGGCCGTATGCCAGCGTGTCGGAGGGGGCCGCGCCGACACATGTCGACCTCATGCCGAGCGGCCGCAGTATCCGCTCGGTGACGAAGTCCGCGTACGGCTGTCCGGCGATCCGCTCGACAACCCGCGCCACCAGAAGGTAGCCAGGACTGCTGTAGTACCACTCACGTCCGGGCACGTTGCGCAGCGGCACCTTCGAGAGTTGGTCCAGGACGTCGTCGGCGTGCCCTGGTCGGCTGACGTGGAAGCCGGGGATGTCCTGCCAGTGGCCCAGGCCCGCGGTGTGCGAGAGCAGTTGATGGAGGGTCAGGTGCTGCCAGGCCGCAGGGCAGCCGGGCAGCCAGTGGGCAATCGGGGCGTCGAGGGTGAGCCGCCCCTCCTCGGCCAGCAGCAGCGCCGCCGTGGCCGTGAACTGCTTGCTTACCGAGGCGATTTGGAAGCGCGTGTCCGGCGTGCAAGGCGCTCCGGTCCCGGCTTCGCAGGCTCCCGCGGCGGCCTGGCAGGCCACGGTTTCGCCGCGCACCACGCGCAACGTACCGCTGAATCCTCGGGGCAACTCCAGGCCCGCACCCGCCATCCGGTAACGGTAGTTCCGCCGCGACAGGTCCGAAAGTTGTCCGTCGCTGGCCAGTAGGCTCTGCCCAATGGATGCCGTGCTGTTTGATTTCTCCGGGACTCTGTTGCGGATCGAGTCCGCCGAGTCGTGGCTGCGCGCGGTGCTCGCCGCGTCTGGAACGGCCTTGCCGGAGCCGGAGTTGCGTCGGTATGCGGCGGCGCTGGAGACGGCGGGCGCGCTGCCCGGTGGTGCGTCCCCCACTGCGGTGCCGGATCAGCTGGCCGAGTTGTGGGCCACCCGCGACCAGAGCGCCGAGCGGCACCGTGCCGCGTACACGGGGCTCTCGCGCCAGGTTTCGCTGCCCTCGCCTCACCTCCATGACGCCCTGTACGACCGGCATATGAGCCCGGCCGCCTGGGTGCCGTATCCGGACGCGGTGAAGGTGCTCGGTGCGCTGCGCGGGCGTGGGATCAGGGTTGGCGTGGTCAGCAACATCGGGTGGGATCTGCGGCCGGTGTTCCGGGAGCACGGGCTGGCGGCGTTCGTCGACGCGTATGTGCTGTCGTACGAGCACGGGATCCAGAAGCCCGATCCGCGGCTCTTCCTCACCGCCTGCGAGCTGCTCGGTGTCGCCCCCGCGGACACTCTCATGGTCGGCGACGACCGGCGCGCGGACGGCGGTGCCGCTGACGCGGGCTGTGCGGTGCATTTCGTGGACCATCTCCCGGCGCACGAGCGACCCACGGGGCTGTTGCCGGTACTCGACCTGGTCGGCTGACCGTGGACCGCTGACGTCGCGCGCCCGGTCACACTGCTTTGCGGAGGGCCTCGATCACCGTACGGACGTCGTCTTCCGTGGTGCGCCAGTTGCTGAACGCCGCCCGGAGCGCGGGATCGCCCGCGTACACGGTGGGGGTGAGGAAGGCCCGGTCGGCGAGCGCCGCGGTGAGTGCGGCAAGCCGGGCGGGGGTGGGGTCGTCGGCGAGGGTGAAGCAGACGACGTTGAGCCGGGCCGGAGCCAGTAGCCGCAGTTGCGGGATGGTGTCGATGGCCTCGGCCAGGGACTGGGCGCAGGCCAGGCTCCGTTCGACGATCTCGCGGTGGCCGTCCCGGCCGTAGGCGCGCAGCGCGAACCACGCGGCGAGCGCGCGCAGGCGGTGGGAGTTCTCCGGGGTGAGGTGGACGCTGTCGGGGGTGTCGCCCAGAGGGCCGAGGTAGGCCGCGGAGTTCTGGAACACGCGGGACTGCAGGTCGCGGCGGCGGGTGAACTGCACCGCGCTGTCGTAGGGCACGTTCAGCCACTTGTGCAGGTCCACACAGATCGAGTCGGCGGCGTCGAGGCCGTCCACCAGGTGCGCCGTCGCCGGGGTGAGCGCGGCGAAGGCGCCGAAGGCGGCGTCCACGTGCAGCCAGAAGTCATGGCGGTCGCGGAGTGCCGCGACCGCCCGCAGGTCGTCGAAGTCGCCGGTGTTGACGGTGCCTGCGTTGGCCACCACGACGCACGGCCCGTCGGACTCGGCGAGGGCCGCGTCGAGCGCCACCGGGTCGACCGCCTCGCGCCCGGCGAGGGTCGCCACCGTGGTCAGTGCCCCCCTGCCGAGGCCCAGCATCGACAGGCCCTTGGCCACACTGGAGTGCGGGGTGCCGGACAGCACACGGGCCGGTCCGAGCGCCCCGGCTCCGTCCTCGGCCGGGGAGACCCCGCGCCGCTCCCCGAGCCATTCGCGGGCGATCGCGAGACCGACGGTGTTGGACATCGTCGCCCCGCTGACGAAGGTGCTCTCGTGCGCGCCGGACAGCCCGAACAGGTCACGCAGCCAGCCGACCGTCTCGCGTTCCAAGCGTTGGCCCGTGCTGTCCAGGGACGACATGGAGTTCTGGTCCACGGCTGCCGTCAGCCAGTCCCCCGCCAGGGCCGCCGGGGTGGCGCCGCCGGTGACGAAGCCCAGGTAGCGCGGCCCGGCGCTGGCCGACAGGCCGGGCTCCCAGCGTTCGGCGAAGTCCCGCAGCGCGGCGAGCAGGCCGCTCCCCTGCTCGGGCAGCGCGGCTCTGTGCGGGCCCGTCGCCTCGGGCACCACCGGCCTCTGGTCGACGTCCTCCAGGAACGCCGTCGCATGCTCGCGGACCGCCTGCAGCAGCGCGGGCAGGTGCGCCAGGTCGGCGGCGAGGTCGGGGTGCATGGCGAGCTCCGTTCGTCACAGCTCCCCATGTCCCCCATGAGGCGTCAGGGGGATCGTTGCGTGGGGGGCCGTGGCCTGATCGCCGAATGGCAGATACGGGCGGCGCCCCACGGCCGCGGCGCAGGCGCCAGGGCCGCCGTACACGCGCGGAGTCATCCGCTTTGGGCGATCCCCCGCGTCGCCCAATGCGCGGAGTCATCCGCTTTGGGCGATCCCCCGCGTCGCCCAAAGCGGACAACAGCCTGGATCGGAGCCCACACCAAGGACCCCTGACAGGACGACCTGAGTATATTGGCTGGGAGCCAGTCAACGCAGGAGTTACAGGATGTCCCCGCGCAGCGCATCGGTCAATGAAGAGTTGCGCAGACGTTCCCGCGAGCGGCTGCTGCAAGCCACGGTCGAGCTGGTGGACGAGCGCGGATACGAGGCGACCACGCTCGGTGACATCGCGGATCGGGCGGGTTCCGCGCGCGGGCTGGTGTCGTACTACTTCCCTGGCAAGCGGCAGCTGCTGCAGTCGGCGGTGCACCGGCTGATGCATCGCACCCTGGAGGCCGCCCTGGAGCGCGCGCCGGGTACCGATGACGGGGCGGAGCGGCTGGCGCGGGCGATCGACGCGGTGCTGGGGCTCGCGCGTGACCACCCGGTGCTGATGCGGGCGCACATGGCGGGGATTCTGCAGGCCGAGGGGTTTGTGCAGTGCCCGGAGCAGCAGCGGCTCGCGGCGCTGCTGCGCGACACGGTCGCCCGCCGTGGTGTGCGGGATGTCGACACGGAGTATCCGCTGCTGCGCGCCCTGCTGATGGGTGCGGTGTTCGCGGTGCTGCTGCCGGGGGCGCCGATGCCGGTGACGACGCTCCGGGCGGAGTTGTTCCAGCGGTTCGGGCTCGCCTGGGAGCTGGGCGTTCCGCCGGGCGGGAAGCCGCCCGACGGAACGCACGGGGTGCTGCCGGGTCAGTCGACCCAGTGGGCTCAGCCGCTGACTCAGCGGAAGTAGTTCGGCTGCGTCTGTACGTTGAGCTCGTGCAGCCGGACCCGCTTCGCCGGGTTGGTGCGGTGGTCGTCGATCTTCAGGACGTCGAAGCCCTTGGCGATGTCGTTGGAGTAGATGTAGCCGTTGTAGTAGTACGCCGACCACGAGCCGCCGACCCGCAGCGAGTCGGTGGTGAGGGGGCCGCGCTCGAAGTAGCCGATCTCCTTCGGCTTCTTGGAGTCGGTGAACTCCCAGACGGAGACGCCGCCCTGGTACCAGGCCTGGACCATGATGTCCCTGCCCCTGACCGGGATCAGCGAGCCGTTGTGGGCCACACAGTTCTCGGTGTCCGCCTGGTGCCGCGGGATCTTGAAGTAGCTCTGGAAGACGAGCTTGCGGTGGTCGCCCTTGCCCTTGATGGCGTAGATGCCGTTGGCGCCGCGGTCGGGGCCGACCTCCTCGTTGCAGGTGGCGCCGCCGCCACCGCCGAGCTCGTCGGTGAAGACGACCTTCTTGGCCTTCTGGTTGAAGGTCGCGGAGTGCCAGAACGCGAAGTTGACGTTGTCCTGGACGGTGTCGATCACCCGCGGCCGCTCCGGGTCCTTGATGTCCATCAGGATCCCGTCGCCCATACAGGCTCCGGCGGCGAGGTTCTCGGAGGGCAGCACGGTGATGTCGTGGCAGCCGGTGGTCTTGGTGACACCGGGGTTGGTGGGTCCGCCGGGGTTGCCGCCACCGTCGGGGCCTTCACCGGGGAAGAGCACCGAGAAGTCCACCAGGGCGGCGTTCTCGGGGGCCTTGCGCGGGACCTTGACGATCGAGATGCCGTCGTGCGGCGGCTGGCAGTCGGGGAACGACGCGCTGGGGAAGTACGAGGAGACGTAGATGTAGACGTTTTTGCGCTTCGGTACCAGCGTGTGGGTGTGCGAGCCGCACGCGGTCTCGACGGCCGCGACGTACTTCGGGTTCTTCTTGTCGCTGATGTCGAAGACCTTCATGCCCTCCCACGAGTCCTTCTCGGTCGCGGGCTGGGACGTGCTCTCGCAGGAGTCGTCACTGCGCGAGGAGTCGGTGGACAGGAAGAGCAGGTTTCCGGAGACGGAGATGTCGTTCTGCCCGCCGGGGCAGAGCACCTGCGAGACGGTCTTGGGAGCCTTCGGGTTGCTGATGTCGAAGATCCGGAAGCCGTCGTAGTTGCCCGCGAAGGCGTATCTGCCCTGGAAGGCCAGGTCCGAATTGGTGCCTGGCAGTGCGTCCTTGGGGATGTTGGCGATGTGCTTCATGTTGTCGGAGGTCACGATCTCGTCGGGCTCGGGGATCTCGCCACGCTTGATCGCTGCCTCGGTGTCGGCGGCCGTGCCTTGCGAGACGCCCTGCGACGAGGGTTCGTCATCGGGGTCCGGTGTCGCACCGGCCGGAGCTGCCGTGAAGAGCGTGGCGACGAGCCCGGCAGCGGCGGCCATGACGCACAGGCGTCTGCGCCGTGTTCGGGATTCCTTCAACAGGGTCACTGCGTCCTCCCTAATGGCCGTTCATGGTTGAACGGTTCAGAGACAACGGCAGTATCGTGCGGGGCATGCACATTTCAACAGGGGGCGGCCTACTTGTCATCGGGGATTTCGATCACTGACGATCGGATGCGTACCAGGGTCTGATCCGCCGGACAGGCCGAGGCCCCGCCGTCGTCCAACTCGTGTGCCACAGGAGGCCGTTGTGCCGCTCCGCCGCAGATACCCGCGCGACCACGCCGTTGCCGTCACTGCCTGCCTGGCCGCGGCCGTACTCGTCCTCACCGGGTGCGAATCCGATGGCGGCTCCAAGGCCGCGGACCGCACCGGCCCTCCGGTGATTGCCCCCGGCAAGCCGGGCGAGGCGGCGCGGACACTCTCCCCCGAAGAAGCCGCACAGAAGTCCGATGTCTCGCCCCCCAACTCGGCGGACTTCGACTACGTCAGGATGATGATCGAGCACCACCAGCAGGCGCTGGTGATGACCGAACTGGCCCCGAAGCGCGCCGAGTCGGCGAAGGTAAAGCGCCTGGCCGCGCGCATAGAAGCTGGTCAGGGCCCGGAAATCGGCACGATGCGGGGTTGGTTGAAGGAGCACGGGGGCAAGAAGAAGGGCGGCGACAAGGACGGCCACGACCACGGCGACGCCCCGATGGCCGGCATGGCGACCGAGGCCCAGCTCAAGACGCTGCGCGCGGCCAAGGGCAAGGCCTTCGACGAGCTCTTCCTGAAGCTGATGATCACCCACCACGGGGGCGCCGTGACGATGGCCACGGACGTGCTCGGGCAGGGCAACAACGTACGGGTCGAGCAGATGGCGAGCGACGTCATCGCCCAGCAGACCAGCGAGATCGGCCGGATGCGCGCCATGCTGTGAGTGCGCACACGCTCAGTGCACGCGCTCAGGGCGCACGCTCAGTGCATGCGCTCAGGGCACGCGCTCAACGAGGGCCGCATCCCGACAGTGCACCTCTCCCCCTTCCGGCACAGCAATGCGATGCTGGATACCACCGCAGGGTTTCCCGCGGAAGGAGCCGTACCGTGCTTCAGGTCGCCGTCGTCGGATCTGGTCCGAGCGGGGTCTACACCGCCCAGTCACTCCTCCAGCAAAGCCGGGTGCCGGGGGTGCGGGTCGATGTGCTCGACCGTCTGCCGTGCCCGTACGGCCTGGTCCGCTACGGTGTCGCGCCGGACCACGAGAAGATCAAGTCGCTGCAGAACAACCTGCGCACGGTCCTGGCGGACGACCGCGTACGGTTTCTCGGCAGCGTCGAGGTGGGCTCCGGGCCGCTCACCCCCGAGCGGCTCCGCGAGCTCTACGACGCGGTGGTGTACTGCGTGGGAGCCGCCACCGACCGCAGGCTCGGCATCCCCGGCGAAGAGCTCGCCGGCAGCTACTCCGCGACCGAGTTCGTCTCCTGGTACAGCGCGCACCCGGACACAGACGAGAACGGCTTCCTGCGCGTCGCCCGCTCGGCCGTCGTGATCGGCGTGGGCAATGTCGCGGTGGACGTGACCCGGATACTGGCCCGCGGCGCCGACGAGCTGCGGTCGACCGACATGCCGCAGTCGGCGCTCGACGTCCTGGCCCGCAGCCAGGTACGGGACGTGCACATGGTGGGCCGGCGCGGCCCGTCGCAGGCGAAGTTCAGCACCAAGGAGCTCCGCGAACTGGGAGCCCTGCCGGACGCCGAGGTGGTGGTCGACCCCGCGGAGCTGGCGCTCGACCCGGCCTGGGCCGACCCCACATCGCTGCCCGCGGTGAACCGGCGCAACCTGGAGGTGCTCCGCGGCTGGTCCGAACGGGCGCCACAGGGCCGCGCGCGGCGGATTCATCTCCGGTTCTTCCTGCGCCCGGTGGCGATACTCGGGACGGCCGGGCACGTGACCTCCGTACGCTTCGAACGCACCCTGCCGGACGACCAGGGCCAGGTGACGGGCACCGGACAGTACGAGGACCTCGACGCACAGCTGGTGCTGCGGTCGGTGGGCTATCGCGGAGTGCCGCTGGAGGGCCTGCCGTTCGACGCGGGACACGGCACGGTGCCGCACCGCGCGGGACGGGTACTGCGGGACGGCGCGGTGTCGCCCCGCGAATACGTCGCGGGGTGGATCAAGCGCGGGCCGACCGGGGTGATCGGCACCAACCGCCCGTGCGCCAAGGAGACGGCCAGCTCCCTGCTCGACGACGCCCCCGGCCTCGTACGCCAGGAACGGGGCGACGACCCGCTCAGCGCGCTGCGCGCCGCGGGGCTGCGGCCCGTCGAGTGGACCGGCTGGCAGGCGATCGAGCGCGCCGAGTCGGAGCTCGGCGCCGCACAGGGGCGCGGATCGGTGAAGATTCCCGACTGGGACGGGCTGCTGCGGGCCGCGCGGGACGCCGACGACAGGGCTTAGTGCCCAGGTGCGGACCGGCGCCGGGGACCGCCCAGAAACGTCGACACGGCGCGGCAACACTCACGTAATCAACAGAATGTTCAAGGCGCTTACGGTCTCGTCCTGTCCCCGTCATCCGCATCCGGCTGCCGATCGCCCCCCATTCGACCGGCCGCGCGGAAGCCGAGCCCCAGGAGCGCCATGGCGTCCGCAGCACCCCCGTCCCGGCACCCCGTCGACGCGGTACCGCCCCTTGCCCAGCTGGGCGCCTTCGGCCTGCAGCATGTGCTGGCGATGTACGCGGGCGCGGTCGCCGTACCGCTGATCGTCGGCGGCGCGATGAACCTGCCGCCCGCGGACCTCGCGTATCTGATCACCGCCGATCTGCTGCTGTGCGGGATCGCGACCCTCATCCAGTGCGTCGGGTTCTGGCGCTTCGGCGTACGGCTGCCGATCATGCAGGGCTGTACGTTCGCGGCGGTCTCGCCGATGGTCCTGATCGGCACCGGGGGCGGCGGACTGCCCGCGATCTACGGCGCGGTGATCGTGTCCGGGCTGGCGATGATCCTGCTGGCGCCCGTCTTCGGACGGCTGTTGCGGTTCTTTCCGCCGCTGGTGACCGGCACGGTGATCCTCATCATCGGGGTCTCGCTGCTGCCGGTGGCCGGCAACTGGTCGGCGGGCGGGGTGGGTTCGGACGATTTCGGCGCCCCCGGGAATCTGGGCCTCGCGGGATTCGTCCTGCTCGTGGTGCTGGCCGTGCAGCGGTTCGGGCCCGCCTTCCTCAGCCGTATCGCCGTACTGGCGGGCATCGTGGCCGGAATGGCCGTCGCCGTGCCGCTCGGTTTCGCGGACTTCGGCGGGGTCGGGGACGCGAGCTGGCTGGGGGTCAGTACACCGTTCCACTTCGGGGCGCCGACCTTCGAGTGGGCCGCCGTGCTGTCGATGCTGGTCGTGGCGCTGGTGATCATGACGGAGACCACGGGTGACATGATCGCGGTCGGCGAGCTCACCGACCGCAGGGTCGAGCCGCGTGCGCTGGCCGACGGGCTGCGCGCGGACGGACTGTCCACCGTACTCGGCGGGGTCTTCAACACCTTCCCGTACACGGCGTTCGCCCAGAACGTGGGTCTGGTCGGTATGACGCGGGTGCGCAGCCGCTGGGTGGTCGCCACCGCGGGCGGGATTCTGGTGCTGCTCGGGCTGCTGCCCAAGCTGGGCGCGGTGGTGGCGTCGATTCCGGCGCCGGTGCTCGGCGGGGCCGGTCTGGTGATGTTCGGCACCGTCGCCGCGAGCGGGCTGCGGACGCTGGCGACCGTCGACTTCCGCGGCAACCACAATCTGACGGTGGTCGCCGTGTCGGTCGCGGTCGGGATGCTGCCGGTCGGGGTTCCGGAGATCTACGCCGAGTTCCCCGACTGGTTCCAGACCGTGATGGACAGCGGGATCAGTGCGGGCTGCCTCACGGCGATCGCGCTGAACCTGCTGTTCAACCATCTCCCGGGCGGGAAGCGGGAGTTGTCGGGACCCGCAAGTGACTCAGCGGGCGAATCAACCCTCGCCGAGCCGGTCGTTCTGCCGCCCCAACGCGCCGAGAAGACTGTCGAGGAGGCCCGGATAGAGCGCGGCTAGGTCCGCTCGGCGCAGCCCGTTCATCTTGGCGGTGCCCCGGTAGGTCTGCTGGACCACCCCGCTCTCGCGTAGCACCCGGAAGTGGTGGGTCAGCGTGGACTTGGTGACGGGCAGGTCGAAGTGCGAGCACGGCAGCTCGTCTTCGACCCGCGCCAGCTCATGGACGATGCGCAGGCGCATCGGATCGGACAGTGCGTGCAGCACGCCCTCAAGCCGCATCTCCGCGCGCGAGGGGTGCTCAAGCTCGCGGCCACCACTCCGCGCGGTGTTCACCGAGGTCGTCATGCGGGCTCCACATCGTCAGGGGACTCCATCGTACGAGACTCATCGTAGTTTGACATCTCCCGTACTACGAGGGATATCGTACGAGCGTCAACCGGCCCCGCCGACGAATGGAGTCCGCCGTGAGCGCACTGTTCGAGCCCGTCACCCTGCGGTCCCTGACCATCCCCAACCGCGTGTGGATGGCCCCGATGTGCCAGTACTCGGCCGAGGTCTTCGGGCCGAACGCGGGCGTGGCGCAGGACTGGCACTTCGCGCACTACGCGGCACGCGCCACCGGCGGTACCGGACTGATCCTCCTGGAGGCCACCGCGGTCAGCCCCGAGGGCCGGATCAGCCCGGCCGACCTGGGCATCTGGAACGACACCCAGGTGGCTGCCCTGCGCCGGATCACCGGGTTCCTCAAGGGGCAGGGCACGGTCCCCGGCATCCAGATCGCGCACGCCGGACGCAAGGCCTCGACCGACCGGCCCTGGAAGGGCGGCGCCCCGGTCGGCCCCGACGCGCACGGCTGGCAGCCGCTGGGGCCCAGCCCGCTGCCGTTCGACGAGGGCCACCCGGTGCCCACCGAACTGACGCCCGGCCAGATCGACGAGATCGTCGGGCAGTTCGCCGACGCGGCCCGCCGGGCGCTGGACGCCGGGTTCGAGGTCGCCGAGATCCATGGCGCACACGGCTATCTGATCGGCGAGTTCCTCTCCCCGCACAGCAACCGCCGCACCGACGAGTACGGCGGCTCCTTCGAGGGCCGTACGCGCTTCGCCTTGCGCGTCGTGGACGCCGTACGGGAGGTGTGGCCGAAGGACAAGCCGCTGTTCTTCCGGATCTCGGCCACCGACTGGCTGGACGAGGCGGGCTGGACGGGGGACGACACCGTTCGCTTCGCGGCCCTGCTCAAGGAGCACGGCGTCGACTTGCTCGACGTTTCCACCGGGGGGAACGCCGCCCGGGCCCGTATCCCCACCGGGCCTGGCTACCAGGTCCCGTTCGCCGCCCGGGTCAAGCAGGAGACCGGCCTGCCCGTCGCCGCCGTCGGCCTGATCACCGAGCCCGAACAGGCCGAGAAGATCATCGCGAACGGCGAGGCCGACGCCGTGCTCCTGGGGCGCGAACTGCTCCGCGACCCGTCCTTCGCGCGGCGTGCCGCGCGTGAACTCGGCGGCGAGGTCCATGTCCCCGACCAGTACCACCGGTCCGTCTAGGGCGTACCCGCGAAGGGCCCACCGGTGCCGAAGGCCACGGCGGCGAAGCGTTCACCCATACGGCGGTGGGTGGCGGCGTCCGGGTGGATCTGGTCGGGCAGCGGCAGTTCGGCCAAGTCCGCGTCGCCGTAGAGGTCGCGGCCGTCGAGGTAGTGCAGGTTCGGGTCGTCGGCTGCCCGCTGCTGCACGATGCGCTCCAACTCGTCCCGGATGACGCCCAGCGTCAGCTTCCCGGTGGCCCGTTCCGCAGGGTCGCCCGCGGCCCGGAACTGGAGCCTTCCCTCCCTTAGGTTGGTGAAGTCCGGGGCGCTGGGGCCGGGGGTGTCCTCGTGTATGGGGCACAGGACGGGCGAGGCGACCAGCAGCGGAGCGGTGGGGTGCCCCTCGCGGACGGTGTCGAGGAAGCCGTGCACCGCGGGACCGAAGGCACGCAGGCGCATCAGGTCAGTGTTGACCAGGTTGATGCCGATCTTGACGCTGATCAGGTCCGCGGGGGTGTCGCGCAGGGCGCGGGCGGTGAACGGGTCGAGCAGGGCGCTGCCGCCCAGACCGAGGTTGATCAGTTCCACGCCGCCGAGGCGGGCGGCCAGCGCGGGCCAGGTCGTGGTGGGGCTCGCGGCGTCGGAGCCGTGGCTGAGCGAACTGCCGTGGTGCAGCCACACCCGGCGCCCCGCGTCCGGTACGGGCTCGACGGGGGCGTCCGTGCGCAGGGTGACTAGTTGGGTGATCTCGTTGTACGGCAGCCAGATCTCCACGTCCTTGACGCGGTCGGGGAGGCCGGCGAACCGGACGGTGCCGACCGGACCTGGCCGGGATTCCTCAGACCCGGCGGCCAGGTCCACGGTCAGGACGTTGCCGCCGGTGACGGTGGCCTGCCCGGCCAACTGGCCGTCGACGAGCAGGTCGTACACGCCGTCGGGGCGCGGCGGGGCGCCCTGGTAGACGATTTTGGTGGGGAGCGTGTCCAGCTCGACGGCGGTGGCCCGCGTGCGGAACGCGAGCCGTACGCCCGATGGCTGGGCCTCGACCCTCGCCAACTGCCCGTCGGCGCACTGCGCACGGGCCCGGGCGGGGAGGCGGTGCGGCAGCACCCCGTGCGCGGTGCGCTCCAGGTCGAGCGCACCGCGCAGGAGACCGGCGGCGGTGAGGGGTGTGGTGGTCCAGTCCGTCGCCCGGGGCGTGGTGGAGGAGGCAGGGACGGGGTCGTGCTGAGCGTTCATGGCCTCAGCCTGTCAACCGGATACCTGATCCGCACACGCTTTTCCGGCCTACGCCCCGGCCAAGACCTCGGGGCGCAGCAGCGCGGCCAGCTTGTCGGCCGGCAACAGGTCCTTCTCCAGGACCAGTTCGGCCACGCCGCGGCCCGTGGCCAGGGCTTCCTTCGCGATGTCGGTGGCTGCCGAGTAGCCGATGTGCGGATTGAGTGCCGTGACAAGGCCGATGGAGTTCTCGACGGCCGCGCGCAACTCGTCGGTGTTGGCCGTGATTCCGGAGACGCAGCGCTCGGCGAGCGTCAGGCAGGCGGCGCGCAGGTGCGTGATGCTCTCGGAGAGCGAGTGCAGGATGATCGGCTCGAAGGCGTTCAACTGGAGCTGGCCGGCTTCCGCCGCCATGGTGATCGTGACGTCGTTGCCGATCACCTCGAAGGCGACCTGGTTGACGACCTCGGGGATCACCGGGTTCACCTTGCCCGGCATGATGCTCGAACCGGCCTGCACCGGCGGCAGGTTGATCTCGTTCAGGCCCGCGCGCGGCCCGGATGACAGCAGGCGCAGGTCGTTGCAGCTCTTGGAGAGCTTCACCGCGATCCGCTTGAGCACCCCGGACATCTGGACGAAGGCCCCGCAGTCCTGGGTGGCCTCGACGAGGTTGGCGGCGGTGACCAGCGGCAGCCAGGTGATGTCCGCGAGATGCCGGCGCGCGGCCTCGGCGTACCCGGCGGGCGCGTTGAGACCCGTACCGATCGCCGTCGCGCCCAGGTTGATCTCGTGGATCAGCTCGACCGCCTCGGCCAGCCGGGCGCGGTCCTCGTCCAGCATCACCGCGTACGCCGAGAACTCCTGCCCGAGTGTCATCGGCACGGCGTCCTGCAGCTGCGTACGCCCCATCTTCAGCACGTCGCGGAACTCGACGGCCTTGGCGGCGAACGCGTCCTGGAGCACCATCATCGCCTGGAGGAGCCCGCGCACCGCGAAGACCGTGGCGATCTTGACGGCCGTCGGGTAGACGTCGTTGGTCGACTGGCCGAGGTTGACGTCCTCGTTCGGGTGCAGGAACGCGTACTCGCCCTTGGCGTGGCCGAGCAGCTCCAACGCCCGGTTCGCGATGACCTCGTTGGCGTTCATGTTGGTCGAGGTCCCGGCCCCGCCCTGGATGACGTCCACGACGAACTGGTCGTGCAGCTTGCCCGCCCGGATCTCCTGACAGGCCTCGACGATGGCGGCCGCCTTGCGCGGCTCAAGCAGGCCGAGCTCCTCGTTGGCGCGGGCGGCGGCCTCCTTGACGGCGGCGAGTGCCTCGATCAGGTGCGGGTACGACGAGATCGGCGTTCCCGTGATGGGGAAGTTCTCCTTGGCACGCAGGGAGTGGACTCCCCAGTACGCCTCGGCGGGGACGTCACGGTTGCCGAGCAGGTCGTGCTCACTGCGGACGGTCATGGCGGTGCTGTTCTTCCTTCTGGAGTCCGGGTGGAGTGAGTGGGCCGCGGGAGCGACGGGCATCAGGCGTACGCCCCGCTGGGCGCAGTGGCCAGGGGGAGCGGCTCGAGCGCCCGCGCCGGCCGGATGCTCCCGACCACCGCACCGCCCCCGAGCAGCGGCGCCCCGGCGAACTCGGCGAGCGCGGCCGGATCGACGCCGCAGCGAGCGAGCGCCGCGGCGGTCACCGGCACCCGCGCCCGGTCCGCCCCGTCCGCGATCTTCACGGCGACGGCCCGGCCGTCCGGAAGCGCCGCGACCTGCACCCCTTCGAAACCGTCCTTCGAGAGCAGCCCCGGCACGGCACGCATCAACGCGGCGACATCGCGACCGGAGCCCGACGCCATCTCGGCGTGCTCGCGCATCGCGTCGGCCACCAGCGCCTCAGGGGTGCCGGGCGCGGCCGTGGTGATCCGGGCGGCGGCGCGCGCGAGCCCGTGCAGGGAGACGGAGAACAGCGGCGCGCCGCAGCCGTCGACCGTCACCCTTGCGACGGCCTGACCTGTCAGGTCCTCGACGGTCTGCGCGATCGCCTGCTGGAGCGGGTGCGCGGGGTCGAGGTAGTCGTCGAGCGACCAGCCGTTGAGTCGCGCCGTGTAGAGCATCGCCGCGTGCTTGCCCGAGCAGTTCTGCGCGAGCCTCGACGGCAGCCGGGCCGCGCGGATCCACTCGTCCCGGACGGCCGGGCCGAAGGGCATGTCCGTGACGTTGCGCAGATCGTCCTCGGCGAGTCCGGCGCGTTCCAGGATGCGCCGGGTCCCGGCCAGATGCCGTTCCTCGCCGGAGTGGCTGGCGGCGGTCAGCGCGAGCAGCTCGCCGTCGAGCGGCAGCCCGGCCCGCAGCAGCGCCACGGCCTGCACGGGCTTGAGCGCCGAGCGCGGATAGAAGGCCGCCTCGATGTCACCGATCTGCAGTTCCACGCTCCCGTCGGCGGCGAGCACGACCACCGAGCCGTAGTGGATGCCCTCGATGACCTCGCCGCGTACGAGATGGGCGACGGGCGCGTGCAGGGGTTCCCGGATGGCGGGCGCGTCGGCGGGTGACGTGCCGTACTCCGCAAGCGTCTCGGTGTGCCGGGATATCAGGTCGAGGGACTGCTCGGTCACGCCTGGGGTCCACTTTCCTTGGAGGTGCTGTTCGGGTTGCTGTTCGGGGTGCTGTCGGAGGTGCTGTCCGTGCGCTCGGGGCGCACGATCTCGGTGAGGGTCGACTCGACGCGGTTGAGGTGGTGGGCCATGGCCTCGGTCGCGTCGTGCTCGCTGCCGTCGATGAGGGCTTCGACGATGGCTCGGTGCTCTCGGTTGGACTGCTCGCGGCGGCCACCGAGATCGTTGAGGAACGCCGACTGGCGGGCCAGCGCGTCCCGGATCTCCTCGATCACACGGCGGAAGACCGGGTTCTGAGCGGCGCGCGCGACGGCCAGATGGAAGAGCGTGTCCATGGCCACCCACGCGGTGGTGTCGGTCTCGCGCTCCATCCGCTCCAGCAGGTGGGCGAGATGATCGAGGTCCTCGGGGGTACGGCGCACGGCGGCGTAGCCCGCCACGGGGATCTCGATGTGCCGTCGGACCTCCAGCAGGTCACTGGAGGCGTAGTCGCCGAAGGTGGGGTCCTCGACCGGCCCGTTGGACACGACGAACGTGCCCTTGCCGGTCCGGGCCACTGTCAGCCCCATCGTCTGCAGAGCTCGCAACGCCTCTCGCAGCACCGGGCGGCTGACCTCCAGCCGTCGGCAGAGCTCCGCTTCGGAGGGGAGCTTGTCCCCCACGGCGTACTCACCGCGCTCGATGGCACCGCGCAGATGCCCGAGTACCGCTTCCATGGCGCTGACACGCCTCGGCACCACACCAGCTGTCTGGCTGTCTGACAGGTTCACACAGGCGATCGTGCGGGAGGCGTGAGGTGCCTGTCAAGCGTGGGGCCGGTGTGAGCTCCGCCGCACGCCGTCGCCGGTGACCTGGCCGGTCACCAGCCGCCGTCCGTCACGACGCGCGGTCCGTCACCAGTCGCCGTCCCTCACGACCCGCGCTCACCATTCGCCGTCCTCACGACCCGCGCTCACCATTCGCCGTCCTCACGACCCGCCGTCCGTCACCATTCGCCGTCCGTCACCGCCTTGCCTGGCTGCGGGGCGTCCTTGAGCGGCTTGACCTGGCCGGGTGACGGCTCCTCCCAGGGCTCGTGGTCGTCTCCCAGCCACTCCCCCACCGGCCGTACGCCTTCCAGGGTGTCCGTGGGGGCCAGGTCCTCGGCGTCCGCGTCGTAGTAGTCGAACCACGGCAGCCCGGCCCGGGTGTACGCGGCGCGGTCGACGGGAGACGGCGGGGGCGCCTCGCCGGTGATACGCCGCCAGTCCGGAGGCGTCACCAGGTGCACGAACACGCGCCCGGCCGGCTCGATGGCCCAGTCCGACGCGGGCCGGTCGTCCCGGTACACCTCCTGCCGCATCGCACCGCCCGCACCGAGGCCCATCGCCGCAGCGGCCCGGGGGCGCGGTGCGCCGGGCCGCCCCCTGGGCGCGGCCGCCGGTGCCGGAGGCGGCCCGGCAGCGGCCGCCAGCGCGACACCGCCTCCGAACGTGCCCCCAGGCGCGGGCGTGCGCTGCGCGGCACGCCGCTGCTCCTCGCGCCACCGCTCGCGGGCCTCGTCGGTGAGCGGGAAGGACTGCAGCTGCAGCCCGCCCCAGGTCTCCTCGCCGGTGACCTGGCCCTCGACCGTGGCGCCGAGCCCCAGCGGCACCGCGACGAACTGCCGGACCTTGCCCTTGCCGGAGTTGATGCCGTCCAGCCACGGCTGGCGCGGCAGCACCAGGTAGTTCTGCGGCGTGCGGGACAGCCGGCTGCTCCACGGCTTGCCCGACACGGCGCACACCTTGCCGACGCCCACCTGGAGGGCGGCGGGTTCCGATGTGCCGAGGAAACTCAGCCACATCGCCTCCCGCAGATACACGGGCAGCATCACCCCGCCGCGCTCCCGCCACTCGGGCGGCACGGTGTCGGCGTAGTCCTCGACCCTGCGCAGCGGGAAGTTCCCGAGGCCCGGCGGCAGCGCGTGCGTCCCCTTCTCGGGCAGCCGCAGGGTCCGTACGAACTGCACGCGCGCCCCGCCCGGCAGCACCAGGCTGTCCCCGTCGATCCGTACGGTCTCGTTGGCCACCGGCCCGCTCCCCTGCTCGTGGCGTCCCCTACGGAGCTACAACGCCCAGCCCGCGCCGTCTGGTTCCACCAGCGGGTTCCCCCGATCGGGTCAGCTCTCCGCGGCCGCGATCCTGTGCAACCCCTGGATGGCGAGCGGGTAGCCCTCCGTACCGAAGCCGACGACGATCCCGGCCGCGGCCGGGGACAGGTAGGAGTGGTGCCGGAACGGTTCGCGCGCGTGGACGTTGGAGATGTGCACCTCGATGACACGCAGGCCCGAGCCCTTGATCGCGTCGTGCAGGGCGATGGAGGTGTGGGTGTACGCCCCGGCGTTCAGGACCGCCCCGATCAGGTTCCCCGCGGCCTGCTCGGCGCCCGCCTCGTGAATCCAGTCGAGCAACTGCCCCTCGTGGTTGGACTGCCGGCAGTCGGCGGTCAGCCCCAGTCCCTCGGCTGTCTCGTGGCAGAGCGCCTCGACGTCCTTGAGGGTCTGGGCCCCGTAGATGCCCGGTTCGCGGGTGCCCAGCAGGTTGAGGTTGGGGCCGTTGAGGATCAGTACGGATGCCATGGTCACAGCGTACGGCGGCGGCCACGGGGGCTGGCGTCAACCAATGGCACGGGGGCTGGCGTCAATCTATGACACGGGGGCTAGCGTCAACCTATGGCACGAACCACGGAGCCGATGAACCCGACCGCTGAGCCGACGCTGACCGAGGCCGTCGCGGCGGGCCCGGTGGTACTCGACGGCGGAATGTCCAACCAGCTTGAGTCCGCCGGGCACGACCTCGGTGACGCCCTGTGGTCGGCGCGGCTGCTCACCGACCGGCCCGACGCGATCACGGCAGCCCACCTCGGGTACTTCGAGGCGGGCGCGAGCGTCGCCATCACGGCGAGCTACCAGGCGACGTACGAGGGCTTCGCCCGGCGCGGCATCGACGCCGGGCGCACCACCGAACTGCTCGGTCTGAGTGTGCGGCTGGGGCGCGAGGCGGCCCGGCTCGCACGGGCCGGGGGTGTGCGGCGGCCGCTGTGGGTGGCGGCGTCGGCCGGTCCGTACGGGGCGATGCTCGCGGACGGTTCGGAGTACCGCGGGCGGTACGGGCTGAGCGTGGACGCGCTGGAGCGGTTCCACCGGCCGCGGCTTGAGGCGCTCGCCGCGGCCGGTCCTGACGCGCTGGCCCTGGAGACGGTGCCGGACACCGACGAGGCCCGTGCACTGCTGCGGGCGGTACGCGGGCTGGGGGTACCGGCGTGGCTGTCGTACAGCGTCGCCGGGGGCCAGACACGGGCCGGGCAGCCGCTGGACGAGGCGTTCGCACTGGCCGCGGAGAGCGAGGAGGTATTCGCGGTCGGGGTGAACTGCTGTGCGCCCGACGAGGCGGACGCGGCGGTGGCGCTCGCCGCGCGGATCACCGGCAAGCCGGTGGTGGTGTACCCCAACAGCGGCGAGGCGTGGGACGCCGCGGCCCGTGCCTGGCGCGGCCGTTCGACGTTCGCGGCCGAACGGGTCGCGGGCTGGGTGCGAGGCGGGGCGCGGCTGGTCGGCGGGTGCTGCCGGGTGGGGCCCGAGGGTATCGCGCGGCTGGCCGAGCAGGTCCGAGGTTAGGCAGAAAACCGCAGGTCCGGGTGGCTTTCACGGCGTTTGTCAGTGGTCGGGTGCAGACTGAGTCGTGTCGTGGACAGCGAGGTCGACTGACATCTCGGAGGTGGTCGGCATGGCCGACGTACTACTGACCGTAGGCACCCGCAAGGGACTCTTCATCGGGCGGCGACGCGGCGGGACCTGGGAGCTCGAAGGACCGCACTTCAACGCGCAGGCCGTCTACTCGATCGCGATCGACACCCGGAATTCGGCGCCGCGGCTGCTGGTCGGCGGGGACAGCGCGCACTGGGGCCCGTCCGTGTTCCACTCCGACGACCTGGGGGCGACCTGGATCGAGCCGACCAAGGCCGCGGTCAAGTTCCCCCAGGATACCGGCGCTTCGCTGGAGCGGGTATGGCAGCTGCACCCGTCGGCCGCCGAACCCGACGTAGTGTACGCGGGCACCGAGCCCGCCGCGCTGTACCGCTCCGACGACCGGGGCGAGAGCTTCGAGTTGGTGCGTCCTCTGTGGGAGCACCCGACCCGTTCGCGCTGGGAGCCGGGCGGCGGCGGGGAGGCCCTGCACACCATCCTGACCGACGCGCGCGACCCGGCCGCGGTGACGGTGGCCGTCTCCACGGCCGGGGTGTTCCGCACCCTGGACGGCGGTGCGAGCTGGACGCCTTCCAACTCCGGTGTCTCAGCGGTGTTCCTGCCCGACCCGAACCCCGAGTTCGGCCAGTGCGTCCACAAGGTCGCGCGGGACGCGGTCGACCCGGACCGCCTCTATCTGCAGAACCACTGGGGTGTCTTCCGCAGCGACGACGCGGGCGAGAACTGGACCGACATCGGCCAGGGCCTGCCTTCCGACTTCGGCTTCGCCGTGGCCGCCCACCCCCACCGCGCCGACACCGCCTATGTCTTCCCCATCAACGCGGACGCGGACCGGGTGCCCGCCGGTCGGCGCTGCCGCGTCTACCGCACAGCGGACGCGGGCAAGAGCTGGGAGCCGCTCTCCGCGGGACTGCCCGATGGCGACCACTACGGCACGGTGCTGCGCGACGCCCTGCGCACCGACGACGCGGACCCGGCCGGCATCTACTTCGGCAACCGCAACGGCGAGCTGTACGCCAGCGCGGACGACGGCGACAGCTGGCAGCAGCTCGCCTCGCATCTGCCGGATGTTCTGTGCGTACGGGCGGCGGTGATCGACTGACCGGGGTCACTCACGGCTGGGGACAACCCGGTCCACCGGCCGTTCCTCCTGGCCAGGCGGGGTGGGTCGCGCCCGGGCGCGGCCGCCTTGCCCGGGGCCTCAGTCTGCCCGGCCGTCGCCTACGGCAGGCGCCAGTCGACCGGCTGCGCGCCCTGTCGCGCGAGCAGCTCGTTGGCCCGGCTGAACGGGCGCGAGCCGAAGAAGCCACGGTCTGCTGACATCGGCGAGGGATGCGCGGACTCGATCGCCGGGAGATCCCCGAGCAGCGGTCGCAGATTGCGGGCGTCGCGCCCCCACAGCACCGACACCAGCGGGGTCCCGCGCGCCACCAGCGCCCGGATGGCCTGGTCGGTGACCTCTTCCCAACCCTTGCCCCGGTGCGCCGCCGGCTTGCGGGGCGCCGTCGTCAGCGCCCTGTTGAGCAGCAGCACGCCTTGCTCGGTCCAGGGCGTCAGGTCGCCGTTGGACGGCCTGGGCAGCCCCAGGTCGGCGTGCAGTTCCCGGAAGATGTTCTCCAGGCTGCCCGGCAGCGACCGCACCTCGGGCGAGACCGCGAAACTCAACCCGATGGCCATCCCCGGCGTGGGATAGGGGTCCTGACCGACGATCAGCACCCGGACGTCGTCAAAGGGCTGCTGGAACGCCCGCAGCACGTTCGCCCCAGCCGGAAGATACGTCCGGCCCGCCGCCACCTCGGCCCGGAGGAAGTCCCCCATGGCCGCAACGCGTTCGGCCACAGGCTCCAAAGCCTTCGCCCAGCCGGCTTCAACAAGTTCACGCAGAGGTCGTGGTGCCACAACACGTCACTCTACTGGTCCACACCGAGACCCCGCACAAACACCCAAGCCCCGCCCACGGGACCGCACCGCGGCGCTACTCTTCCTCCTCGTCGAGGTCATCGAGCCGGTCGAGCAGATCGTGCGGCCGGTCACCGAGAGGGAGCCGATCACCGAGCAGGAGGGGAGCTTGTCGCGTCCAGTGAGGCCGTCCTGTGTGCTGGGGGTGGATTCGGGGGGCTCAGGGCTGCGTGTCGCGCTCGGGGTCGGCGGGGACGGCCTGCGGCGGGTTGGCCCGGTCTCGTCGAAGGAGCCGGTGCGTACGGGGCCAGGCGGGATCGACGCGGAGCATCTGCTGGAGCAGTTGATTCCGATNCCCTGGTGCCGCAGTACGCCGCCCGCCCCGAGCCGGGCCCCCTCGCGCACCGGCAGCCAGGAGACGCTGCCCGAGCCGTAGTTCGCGGTGACCAGATGCCCCGCAGCCAGCGCCAGATGGGTGGGGCTCGCGCCGCCCACGGCGACCGGTGCGCCGAGCGGCACCGGCCGTTCGCCGAGCACATCGAAGGCGGCGGCCTGGCCCCGCTCGCTCTCACCGACGGCGTAGAGCACGTCACAGGCGTCCGACAGCGTGAGGTACGAGGGGTCGGCGAGGACGTCCGTGCTGCTCAGCACGGTGAGTGCTCCGGTGTCCTGGTCGACGGCGGCCGTGGTGATGCCGCGGCCGCCCGCCGAGGTGAAGGAACCGATGTATGCCCGGGCGCCGCCCATGTCCGAACCCCTCCGTCGGCAGGTTTTCGGCAGACGGTAGCAGGCGGTCTAGACCAAAGTCTCAGGTGCTGGCGAGCGCGGGCTCCGGAGCGCGCCGCAGAGGCGTGGCGAGCCCGGTGAGCGCCTGCTCCAGACCGTGCAGATGGGCGAGCGCCTCCTCGGCGCCGGGGTGGTGGCGCGGCGCGGTCGCCGGGTGCGGGCCGAAGGAGCCGACGAGCGCCTCCTCGCTGTCGACCAGCGTGTCCAGCGCCACGGCGACGCGGCGGCAGGCCGCGGTCAGGCGGACGTCGTGCGACGCGTCCGGGTCGGCGGCGACCACGGCCAGGCCGCGCACCTCGCGGGCGCAGTCGTCGAGCAGTACGAGGATCTGGCGGGCGCGGGCCTTGCGGGCGCGCAGTGGGCTGAGCGGGTGGACCAGCGGCGCGAGGGCCATCCGTACCCGGCCGAGCAGTGCCTCGAGTTCGGCGGCGTGCGGCGCGGGGTCGGCACTCTCGTCGCCCGCGAGACGCCGGGCGGCCTCGTCGGTGCAGCGGTGGACCCGGCGCAGCGCGCGCTGAATCCACGCCTCGGTAGCGGCGTGCGTGGTGATCGGCAGGACCAGCAGTACGGCGAGAGCGGCCCCGAGTGCGCCGACGCCGGTCTCGACGAAGCGCAGCACCAGCAGTCCCGGGTGCAGCACGCCGAGGAGTCCGTACAGCAGGCCCGCCATGATCGTGACGAAGAACATCATCCACGAGTACGACGGTGCCGCGGTGTAGAAGATGCCGAAGACGCAGACCGCGACCAGCGCGGCCGTGGGCCCCGGCGCCCCGTGCAGCGGGACGGCGACCAGCAGTCCCGCGGCGATCCCGACGACCGTGCCCAGCACCCGGCGGAAGCCGCGGACCAGGGTCTCGCCGCGGGACGCGGTGTTGACGAAGATCCACCAGGCGGTCCCGACGGCCCAGTACCAGCGGTCACCGGACACGAACTGCCCGATGACGACCGCGAAGGCGCAGGCCGCGGTCGCCTGGAAGGCCTGCCGGGTGCTGGGGCGCTCAAGACCGGCTCCGGCGAGCGGCGCGGGCGGCATCGGTGCCGGAGTGCGCCGCTCGATGCACCAGACGCCGAAGCGCACGGTGGCCGACGCGAGAAGCGCCAGCGCGACAGCGGCGTACAGCTCGGGCAGCTGACCGGGGACGGCGTGTAGGAACTGTGCGACGAAGAACTGCATGAAGGCGAAGATGCCGAGCGCGTGCCCGCGGGGCCCCCAGCGCCGTGCGTACACACCGCAGAAGACGACGGCGACGAAGGCGGCGTCCCGCAGCAGCGGCATCCCGTGCAGCGTGGCCGCGAGGGCGAGCACCGGGAATCCCGCGGCGGGCAGGAGCGCGGTGGTCACCGCCTGTTTGCGTACGGTGGCGTCGCCGACGGTGAACAGCGCGAGCAGCGCGGCGAGCCCGCCCGTGATCGAGGCGGTCAGCGAGAGCCCGGCGAGCTCGGCGGCCGCCACCGCGAGTCCGACACCGAGCACGGCGCGCAGCGAGACCCGCAGGCGCAGCAGCCCCGGATCAGGAGCCACGAACATCTTCCGCACGACCGCGGTCCACCCCTTCGTCACATAGCAAAGGCGCCGCGGGTCCAACCCGCAGCGCCATCGACGGACTCAGGAAAGCATCTAGCGGCCCACTGGCTCAACTCGGCCTTTGCGGCCTGAACCATTGGCACAGTCTGGGACGGTCAGGCCGTGCCACCGGAAGGCCAACGGACCATGACCGCGCCCCCGCCCGCGCGGCGGGGGCGCGGCGCCCGCATCAGCCGCCGAGTGCACGGTGTAAACCGGCGCGGTCCGTTCCCAGCTTGGTGAAGACCGCGGACAGCAGGCGCGACACGGCGTCCTCGTCCAGCCGGAGTGCGGTGGCGATCGCCGCGTTGTCGAGGCCGCGTGCGGCGTGCCGGGCCGCCGCGCTCTCCCCCTCGGTCAGGGTGTCCTGCCCCGGGATCTGCGGGTGGTGCGGGCGCAGTCCGGCGGCGGCCAGTTCGGTACGGGCCCGGGTGGCCAGGGTGTCAGCGCCGCAGGCGGTGGCGGTTTCCATGCCGCGGTAGTACTGGCGGGCGGCCTGTTCCAGGTTGCCCACGGTGTACAGGGCTGAGCCGTGGTCGATGAGGGCCTGGGCGAGTTCATAGGCCGCCGGGGACTGTTCGAGGTGGTCGACGGCTTGTTGCAGCAGGTCGACCGCCCGCCCGGGGTCGGTGGCCGCGGCGGCGCGCAGCGCGTGGCCCAGGACGCTGGCGGTGCCGAAGACACGGGCGCGTGCCACGGCCTCGTCCGCGGTGGCGCGGGCCTGGTCGGGATCGTGCTTCGACTGGGCGATGGCGAGGTCGAGCTGCCAGGGGCTCCACGCGGGGTTGCGCATGCCACGGCGGTCGAGGCGGTGGCCGGCCGCTGTCAGGTGCTGTTCGGCCTGCTCTCGGTCGCCTCGGGCCAGGAGGAGTTTCCCGTACACGGCTTGCGGGTCGGGGTAGACGACGGCCTTCGGGAAGTCCCTTCCGAAGTCGTAGGCGTCCGCGATGTTCTGGGCTTCGGTGATGCGCCCTCGGGCGATCAGGGTCTCGACGAGGGTGCCGACCGCGTACCACTGCGCCGGGATTCCCTGCCCGACGCGGTTGGCGATCTGCAGTCCGTTGCGGACGAAGTCCTCCGCGTCGGTGAGCCGTCCGCGGCGGTAGCGAATGTAGCCGAGGAGGGTGTAGGCGAACGAGAGGTGCGCGCCGCGCCAGCCTCGCTCCTCGAATTCAGCTATGCCCTGGTTGAACAGCTCTTCGGCTCGGCCTGGCTGGTCGCAGTACATGAAGGTGAGCGCGACCACGGCCGGCACCTCGAAACCGAAGTCCTGGTCGGTCCAGCTCATGCCGCCTTCCAGGGCCCGCTCGGCGTAGTGCAGCGCCTTGCCCGCGGGCTCGCCACGCCGCACGGCGTCGAAGGCCCGCAGTCCCAGAATCTGGCGCTCGGCCAGGTCGCGGCCGGTCAGGCGCTTGGCGAACTGGGTCAGCAGCCGGGACCGGGCGGAGGAGTCCTGCTCGTCGACACGGACCGAGTCCCACTTGAACTGCTCGGCCTGCATGCGCAGTCGGGTACGGGCACTGGTGGTGTGGCGGGCCTCCGCCGCGAGGAGTTCGGTGGCCTGCTGCACCTGGCCGACGTGTCCGAGCGCCTGGGCGAGCCGGTAGATGACGGCTTCGCGCAGACGCTGGTCGATCTTCGGCTCCTCCAACGCGGCCCGCAGGTGGTTCACCGCGGTCGCGGGCTCGTGGAGCAGCCCCGCCGAGCCGAGTTCGAACAGCAGCTGAGCTCGGTCTTCCAGGTCCGGCGGTTCGCGCAGCGCGCGGGACAGGCAGCGCAGTGCCGCGTCCGGCGCGCCGGAGGAGAAGTTCTCGCGGGCGGCCTGGCGCAGCTGCTGCACGACCCACGGGTCGCCTTCCGGATGCATCTCCAGAATGTGGCGGGCGGCGGCCGTGGCTCCGTGGCCCGCGTCGATCAGGGCCTGCGCGGCCACGCCGTGCATGGCGACGCGCGTGGCGGGTTTGATCGACCGGTACACGGCGGTGGCGACCAGCGGGTGGAAGAACTCCACGACCTCCTCGCGTCTGACATGGGGCAGGGAGGTCAGGATGCGCGCTTCGTGCAGGCGCGCGATGGCGTCGGCGGTCTGTGCTTCGCCGAGCGCGGCGACGCTGCCCACCACCGCCGTGGAGTTCCCGCTGCCCAGCACCGCGGCGGCCCAGGCCAGCCGGACGGTGGAGGTGCCCAGGTGCTCCAGGCGTTCCACGAGGCCGCTGCCCTTGACGGCGGAGGCGAGATCCCTGAGCTGCGGGATGTTCTCCACCAGCGGCTTCAGCCCACGCTCGCGCCCCTTCTCGACCAGTTCGACGACCTCGAAGGGATTTCCCCCGGTGATCGCCCAGCACTCCCGGCAGAACGTGTCGTCGGCCTCGCCGCCCAGAACGTCCCGTACGAGGCGTGCCACCGCGCCGGTGGTGAGGGGCGACAGCTGGTGCGGGCGGGCCCCATGGCGCTCGGCCAGGTCCTGCAACGCGCCGACGTCGGCGAGGAGTTCGTCAGGCCGGTGGGCGACCACGATCAGCATCGCCAGCTCTTCGGCGCGCGCCGCGAAGGCGGCCAGCCAGGTCATCGACTCCGCATCGGCCCAGTGCGCGTCGTCGAGCACCAGCAGCACGGGGGCGCTGCGCACCGACAGATGGGTGACGACCCAGTCCAGACCGTCGCGCACACCCTGAGGGTCGGGCGCCGAGTTGTCCAGCGGACCGGTGAGGCCGATCGCCGGTGCCACGATGCCGTACCAGTGGCCCAGGACGTCACGGCGTTCGCTTTCACCCATGGCGGCGAGGGACGGTTGGACGAGTTGACGCACCACATGGAACGGCACCTGCCGTTCCTGCTCGCCGCCCCGCGCGGACAGCACGGTGCAGCCGCGGTCGGCGGCCTCCCGGCGCAGCTCGTTGATCAGGGTGGTCTTACCGAGCCCGGCCGGTGCCGCGAAGGTGAGCACGCCACCGTGCCGGGTGCCCGCACCATCGGCCGATGTACCGCACAGGTCGTCCAACGCGCCGTGGATGGCGCGTAGTTCAGATTCCCGTTCGAGTACCGGTGGGGTGGCCCATCGTTGCTGTTCCGCGGACTGTTCTTGTGTCATCCCAACGCCCCTTCAGCGCGTGTGGCCGAGTGTACGGCCACGGGGGCAGGGAGTTGCAGCTTGCGGCCTGATTGGGGAACTCCGCCCTCCAGTACGTGTCAGGCCCGTATCCTTGGTCGACTCAGCGCTGCCGCGGGTGGGGAATCATGGGCAGGTGGTCTGGTTGCGGGATGCCCGCGGGGACTTCGCGTACGGTCACGCCCGGCGCATGGACCACATCCCACCGGGACATCACGCTCGCCACGGCTATCACGATTTCCGCCGCCGCGAAATGGTCCCCGATGCATTTGTGTTGACCGGCCCCGAAGGGAATGAAGCTGTTGAGGTGCGGCCGACGCCTCGGGTTCCCCTCCCATCGCTCCGGCCGGAATTTCTGCGGTTCGGGGAACAGCGCGGGGTCGCGGTGGAGTGCGTAGAGGCTGTACGCCAATTCGGCCCCGTCCGGGATGGCGACGCCGCCGAGGTTCACCGGAGCCAGCGCGCGCCGAGTGAAGAGCAGCGGCGAATGCAGCCGTAGCGCCTCGTGGAAGACGTGGTGTGTGTACGTGAGCCGGGGAACGTCGTCGGGCCGTACGGGCCGGTCGCCGATCACGTCGTCGACTTCGGCCTGTACGCGCTTGCGGGCCTCGGGGTGGCGGCCGAGTTCATGGAAGATCCAGGTCAGCACCGTGGCCGAGGTCTCGGTGCCGGCGAACATGATGGCGATCACTTCGTCGCGCACCTGCTCGTCGCTCATGGTCTCGCCGGTCTCGGCGTCCACGCTGGACAGCAGGAGCGACAGGAGGTCCTGACGGTCCGCCTGCTCCGCGCGGTATTCCACGATCACCTGGTCGATGATGCGGCGCAGCCGTGCGGCGGCCGTGTCGAACCGGCGGTTCAGCGGGATCGGTAGCCGGTCGAGTGCCTTGGGGATGACCGCTCGGACGAGCATGCCTTCCAGGATGACCGGCAGCGAGCGCTGCACCTCCGCGACGGCGGGGCGGCCCAGATCACCCGAGAAGATCATCTTGGCCACCGACGACAGCGTGAAGCCGCGCATCTCCGTGACGATCGAGAGCTCTTGCCCCGCGGTCCACGAGGCGGCCATCTCGTCCGCCTGTTGGGCCATCACCTCGGCGTAGGCGGTGAGTTGGGCCCGACGGAACGCTGGTTGCATCAGTCGGCGCTGTTTGCGGTGGAACTCGCCGTCGGTGGTCACGATGCCGTTGCCGAACAGCGGGCGCAGCTTGTCGAAGACCCTGCCGCGCCCGAACTGCTGTGCCTCACCGACCAGTATGGCGTCGACGAGGTCCGGGCTGGTGAGCACGTAGACCGGCCAGGTGCCGAGATCGATCCGTACGACACCGCCGACCGTGCGCAGCGACTCCAGGAACGCGATCGGGCGGCGCCACAGCTGGACCGCGTGCCCGAGGACAGGCAACCTCCCCGGTGCCACCGCGGGTTCGACGGCGTCGGACTCCTGGGGTGTGGGCACCACGGCCTGGCCGCCCGTCATGCCGCGGACACCAGGTCCGGTCGGGTGTAGGCGCCTTCACCCCCGGTCACCCATCGCTCGTCGCTGTACCGGGTGCACTCGTACCGCTGCCACAGGTCGGCGCCGATGATCCAGTCCTCGTAGCTGCGCACGCACCGCGCCACTCCGGCGCGTGTGGGCGGGTCCGTCACGCCGAGCACGGTCATCACGTGCGGCAGTGTCCGCGCCGCGGCCTGGAAGTCCTGGAGGCGGGAGCTGATCCGCTCCTCGACGGCGCGCACGGCACGCGGCAAGGGCCAGTCCTGCCACCAGGCCAGCAGAACGACGAGGTTGTTGTTGTCCCCGCACGCGTACTCCTTGCGCAGGGAGAAGATGTCGTTGCCCCAGGAGATGATGTCCACGGCACTCCACAGGAGAGCTTGGAACGTCGGGCTTTGGTAGACCTCTTCGGGCACCTCGATGCCCAGCGAGGCCTCCACCATGTCCATCATAGGCAGGAGTTGGGAGCTGTGGCGGCGCATCAGCACATACTCGTCGACCGTTGGCGGCCGCTGCGCGGCTCCGCGGTTGACGGCCTCCTGGTCCAGGGAGCGCAGCATGGGGGGTATGTGAGCGCGGTAGCGCTTGCGTATCCCCGGCGGCATCCCGGACAGGATGGAGGCGTGCAGGTCGGTGAATCCGTCCACCAGCGCGTTCGCGTGGCGCCGAGGCGCCAGGTAGGACGTCCCGTCGGTCAGGTACTCGTTGATGGCGTCGGTTACGGGTCGCCACACGTC
Source organism: Streptomyces sp. E11-3 (assembly GCF_046540415.1). NCBI lineage: Bacteria > Bacillati > Actinomycetota > Actinomycetes > Kitasatosporales > Streptomycetaceae > Streptomyces > Streptomyces sp. E11-3. The sequence continues at coordinate 459,181 of NZ_JAZGRL010000002.1, forward strand.
GAGCCGGCCGGACCTGATGACATGGTCGTGCTGGTCGTCCAGCACGAAGGACCAGGCCATCCACTGGGAGAGCAGGAGGAGTTCGCGGTACGACGCCCCGTGCATCACGCGCCCCGCCAGGTGGCCGCAGCCGATGCCCGAGAACTGGTTCGCCGCGTCCTTGATCAGGCCCTGGCCGAGCGCCCAGGAGGTGGCCTCCGCATTGGCCTGTTCCGCTTGGAGGTGTTTGGTGCTCTCAAACGGGAGGTGAAAGTCCGGGATGCTGAACGAGTCGAGAAGGGCCATGCAAACCTCCAGGATAATTCTGGATGCGCCACTCCCCGCTCATACATAACAAGTTCGATCAGTTTATGCGCATGAACGACACATCAAACAAGCCACATGGCCATTAACGCTCAGCCTGAAGAAGATTGTCAACAGAGTTCGACGTCAAAAACCAGGACAGAGCGGGCAATTGCCGAGTCAGCGCTTCACTAGGCATATGCACCGGCCATACTCCCTTCGGCCAGGGGGAGTTGAGGGGTCCCAAGCCCAACACCCGGCACCCCTCACCCCCTCACCCCCTCACGACCCGGCTACCGGACGCTCCTGCCCACGAGGCCCAACGCGTGCAACTCCCCCTGGACCAGAGCGGCGAACTCGGTCGCTCCGCGCACCGACGTATGGGTGTTGTCGCGCGCCTCGTTGTAGAGGAAGAGCGCCTTGGAGTCCTCGGGCCCGAGCTCCTCGACCCGCCGCTTGGTCAGTGCCGTGAGGTCGATCAGCGGGACGCCTTTCGCGGCGGCGAGCGAGCGCATCTCGGCCGGGAGGTCCACGCCGAGGCCGTTGACGTTGAGCGCGATGCCGTTGTCGAGTGTGCCGTCGGAGTTGAACCAGCGCCTGACGATCGGCGTGACGAGGACAGGGCGTCCGCCACGGCCCCGTACGCGCTCGATCATCGTGGAGAGGTTGGCGCGGTAGACGTCCGCCGGTGTCTGCTTGTCGTTGTGCGCGAGCTGGATCAGCACCAGGTCACGCGGCCTGACCTGGGACAGCAGGACGGGAAAGAGCGCCGGGTTGTCCAGGAAGGACTGCGAACCCTCCCCCGAGTCCGCGTAGTTGGCCACCGAGGTACCACCGCCGAAGTACCGCGGCAGCTGCTGCCCCCAGCCGGTGTACGGGGCACTCGGCTGGTCGCAGACGGTCGAGTCCCCGGCCAACAGGATCTGCGGGGTCCGGGGCGCCGGAGTGACCCTCAGGTCCACCACCCGCGGGGCCTGGCCACCGAAGCGCAGGTCCAGGCCCGGGCTCCCGGCGGGGCCCGTCGGCTCTCCCTCGGGATCGCGCACGTTCACCGTGAAGGTGCGGCGTACGGTCTCCCCGGCCGCCGTGGCCGTCTCGGCGAGCATCGATCTCCGGGCCTCCGCGGTGACGTCCGTACGGCCCGCCGTGTCACCGCCGAGCAGGACCGAGACACGGTACGTGCCGGGGGCGACGTCGAAGTGGCAGACCACCGGGGCGGTTCCGGTGCAGTGCGCCGGGGCGGGGTGCGTGCCGTAGCCGGGCGGTTCGGCATGAGCGGGGGCCGCGGCCGTCAGGCCCGCGACGGTGAGCGCGGCCAGCAGTGCGGTACCAGCGCGTTTCATGGGGCGACTCCTCATACCAGGATGGACGGTCCAGGTCGGTCAGTTGGGGATCTCGTCGGGGATCTTGTCGCCCACCAGGGCGAGGTTCTGAATGGCCGCCAGGCCGTACAGGGCCGTGGTGTTGGTGCCGACCCAGGGCGCCTCGCTGCCCGGCACGAGGGCGATCGGCCCGTCGATCTTCTCGGTCTTCCACGGGTCGGACTCGCGGTAGTCCCAGGGGTCGCCGTCGTAGAACTTGCTCCAGGCCCGCGCGGCGAGCTTGTCGTCCCCGAGCTGGACCGCCGCGTACGCGTCCTGGCGGGAGTGGCCCTGGAAGAGCAGCAGGGTGCCGAAGTTCTTCCCGTAGCGCTCGGCCTGCGCGGTCTTTCCGGCGCTGTAGTAGCGGCAGTAGTCCAGCCATGCCTCCTTGAACTTCGGCATCTCGATCATGCCGATCAGCTCGGCGTTGATCTCGACCAGGCCGAACATCGCGGACAGGTGTGAGACCCCGACCGCGGGTTCGTCGGCGACGGCGAACCGGCCGGTGTCCAGGTCGTAGAGCGCGGTGCCCTGGACGAAGCCGTTGGGCTGGGCGGCGATGGTCTCCATCGTGCCGAGCAGCCGGTCCTTGGCCTTGGCGGCCTTGGGCCCGCGGCGCTCCCACTCGGTGAGCCAGGCCGACGCCAGGCCGCTCCAGTCGGTGCCGAAGCCGATGGACAGGGCGTTGCGGTCGGGCTCGTACGGCTCCTTCCTGATCTTGCGGATCGGGTCGAGGGCGAGGAACGTCTCGTCGGAGTCGACCAGGGCGTGCATCAGGTCCCCGACCCGTTCGTCGGCCGTGAGGAAGTAGTACTGGCGGCGGTAGACGGCCGTGGAGATGCGCTGCTGCTTGGCACTGTCGGCGTAGTGCTGTACGCCGTGCCGGGTGCCGAGCCCGGCCCACTTGCCGAGGTGGTAGACGTCGACCTCGCCGGTGTGCCGGGTCATGGCCTCGGCGAAGCGGAAGATGTCGGCGCGGCCCGAGCGGAGATAGGCGTACCAGAGCCACAGGTCCGGCGAGAGCTCGGAGTTGTCCCAGGCGTAGCCGCCCACGTCGTAGCGCCACTGGTGCCGGTCGGTGTCGTAGGTGTGCATGATGTCGCCGTAGTCCCAGAAGCCGTACCAACGGCGTTGGTCCACCTGGTCCTTGTAGTACGTGAAGAGGAAGTCGAGGTGATCCTCGATCTTCTTCTTGGCCAGGGTGGAGCGGTCGACGGGCGCGAACAGGCCGCCGAACACATCGGCCCCGGCGAGGTGTTCGGGCGGGGCGGCCAGCTGCGGCGGGGTCTGCGCCGCCGCGGCCTGCCGGGCGAGCTCCGCCGCCGCCGGGGTGGCGTCGTTGGCCCAGAACATCAACTCGCTGGTGCGTGCGATGCCGTACGGGGTGCCGAAGCCGGGCTCGTAGTCCTCGTACGTGATGTTGAGACCCTCAAGCTGCTCGGGATGGGTCTCCTGGCCCATGCCGTCATGGTAGAAGCGCAGGTCCATCGGCTCCGCCTCCGGCGACCACAGCCACAGGGTGACCTCGGCCGCGTCCGTCTGGGCGTCGCGGATGTCGAGCTGGGCGGGGAACTTCCGCCAGAAGTCACGCAGTCCGAAGGAGAAGCCACCGGAGACGCCGCCCACATAGCCGAACCCGGAGGCGCGCCGTCCGCCGCCGGCCGGAATCCAGCCGTGCCCCTTCTTGGTGCGTTTGCGCAGACCGAACCCGTCGGCGGAGAGCTGCGCGAGCGTGTAGTCGCCCCACTCGGGGATGTACTGCAGCCGGGAGGTGACCCGTTGGTCCCAGCTGCTGGGGTCGGGCAGCTTGTCACCCTTGAACTGGGCGGCGCGGACTGCCTTGCCCGGATCGCGGCGCAGCCCGGTGATGCCCTTGACCGCCTCGACGAGCATCCCGTCGCCCTCGCCACCGATCCTGATGTGGCGGTCGTACGACTCGTCGCGCATCGGGACGGTGAAGCGGACGCCGAGGCCGCGGACGAAGTCGCCCTTCGCCTTTCCCGGCTCCTGGGTGCCGTCGAAGGTGATGGTGTGCACCATGCGGAAGGACTCGGCGCCCGCGTAGAAGTAGAGCCGGATACTGAAGGGCAGCCAGGAGCGACGCCCGCGGCGGTGCTTGCCGTCAATACGGACGACGGCGCGGACCGGGCCGCGCTGTTCCACCTCGACCTTGTCGATGGCGCTCTCGAAGTGCTCGTACTTCTCCTTCGCTTCCTGGGCGTCGTGGAGTTCGCCCTGACGCAGGAGCACGAGGCGGCCGTTTCTGGCGATCTCGGTGCCGCCGCGGGTGACGGACCGGACGAGGGCGGAGCCCCTGGTACCGATTTTCGCGGTGATGACGCCGGTGGACACGGTGACGGTGGAGCCGCTGGTGGCGACGGTCACCTTCTTCGCGGGCGCGGCGGCGGTGCCCGCGGTGAGCATGAACTTCTCGGCCTTGCCCGCCGCCCCGGGACCGACCGCGTGCGCGGTCCACTTCAGGGAGCCGTCGGGCCAGAAGCCGGTGGCCCAGGTCTGTACGGGCACCGCTGTGCCGTCGGCGGTCGCGAGGGCGAAGGCCTGGTCCTTCTCGTATCGGCCCTTGGGCCAGGGGACGCCGAAGGTACTGCCGGGGGCAGCGCCGAGCCCGCCGTCCTCCAGCCAGCTGATCTCGACGGGGCCGGGAGCCGCGGCCTTCGCGGCGGCCTGACCGCCTGCTTCGGGGGCCGCGGCGGCCGCCTGGTCCTGGCTGCCGATGAGCCCGGCGAACGGGACGGCGGCGCTCGCGGCGGTGGCCGCCTTGAGCAGGGTTCTACGAGGGATCGGAGACACAGTGGGTCCTCTCAACTTTAGGTCAGGTGCATGACAGATGACGCTGCGGCCGCCGCCGTCCCGTGAGGGACGACGGCGGCGCGCGTCAGTGGGACCGGCGCCGCTCCTCGACCGCCACGGCCGCAGCGGCGAGCGCCCCCAGCACAGGCGCCGCCAGCGGGAGCGAGAACCAGGCCGAGGCGGCCACCACGGCGATCCCCCCGATGAGCAGGAAGGACCCCGCGGGATCGAGCACGGTGTGCCGGGCCGCCACGGCAAGCAGGGCCCGCCAGGAGTCGCCGGGCATCCACCGGGCGGCGGCTCGCAGCACCGCCACCACCAGCCCGAGCAGGGCACCGATGCCGACGGCGCCGACGAACGCGCCGCCGGGCAGCCCTGCCCGTACGGCCGCCAGGTCGAGCCAGAGCAGCCCGAGCGCCGCCCACGCGGCGAGCCCGACGGCCCAGCCGGTACGCAGGGCGGCCCGCAGATCCGCGGTGAACTGCCGCCACCCAGTGGACTCCTGGCCGAGATGGCCTGGATGGCCTGGCTGGCCGAGATCGTCGAGGTGCCCGAGATGCCGCCGCAGGTGCCGGGCTCCGGCCGCGAAGGCCGCGGGCGCGGTCACCAGCGGCAGCGCCGCCACCGCGATCCACACGCCGGTGAGCAGGCACTCGGCGAAGGTGCCGAAGCGCTCCATGAAGGCCGATTCACGGCCTGTGGCACCGGACTTGGCCCGCCCCGCGGCCAACAGCCTCATCCCTCAGCCCTTCAGTCCGGACGTCGCCATGCCGTCGATCAAGTACCGCTGGAAGGCCAGGAAGAAGAGGAGCACGGGCAGCAGCGCCACCAGGGACATCGCGATCATCCCGCCGTAGTTGGCCACCGCGTCCTGGTCCACGAACATCTTCAGACCCAGCGAAACCGTGTACTTCTCAGGCTCGTTGAGATAGATCAGCGGCCCCATGAAGTCGTTCCAGGCATGGATGAACGTGAAGATCGCGCTGGTGATCAGGGCCGGTCGGCACAACGGCAGCACGATCGACCAGTAGATCCGCAGATGCCCGCAGCCGTCGAGCCGCGCCGCCTCGTCCAGCTCCTTCGGCAGGTTCCGCATGAACTGCATCATCAGGAAGACGAAGAAGGCGTCCGTGGCCAGGTACTTGCCCAGCAGCAGCGGCGTGTACGTATTGATCAGGTCCAGCTTCTGGAACAGCACATACTGCGGGATCAGCAGGACGTGGTACGGCAGCAGCAGGGTGCCGATCATCAGGGCGAAGAGCAGGTTGCGGCCGGTGAACCTGATCTTGGCGAAGGCGTACGCCGCCAGCGAGCTGGAGAACAGCACGCCGACCACCGAACCCACCGCGAGGAAGGTGGAGTTGTAGAAGAAGGTGGAGATCGGGATGTCCGCGATGCCGTCGGCGAGACCCGCGTAGTTGTCCGTGACCGGATTGCTGGGGAACAGCTCCAGACTGCCGACGATCTCGTCGTTCGGCTTGAAGGAACCGCCGATCACCCACACGACGGGGTAGAGCACGACCGCGAGGATCGCCAGCGCCCCCAGGTGCCAGGCGAGCGAGCCGGAGCCCGCGCGCCGGGTCCGCGTACGGATGCTCATCGGGCGGCCTCCTCGTAGTGCACCCAGCGCCGCTGGGACCAGAACAGCACCGCCGTCACCAGGCCGACCGCGAGCAGCAGCATCCAGGCCATCGCCGAGGCGAGGCCCATCCGGCTGTTCTCGAAGCCCTGGATGTAGAGGTAGCAGGTGTAGACGAGCGTGGCGTCGGCGGGACCGCAGGAGTTGCCCGCGCCGCCCAGGATGTACGCCGAGCCGAAGATCTGGAACGAATGGATGGTCTCCAGCAGGACGTTGAAGAACAGCACGGGGGAAATCATCGGCAGGGTGATGTTCCAGAACCTCCGCAGCGCTCCCGCCCCGTCCACCTCCGCGGCCTCGTACAACTCGCGCGGCACCTGCTTGAGCCCGGCGAGGAAGATCACCATAGGAGCGCCGAACTGCCAGACGGTGAGCGCCACCAGGGCGTAGAGAATCCACTCCGGGTCGCCGATCCAGCCGCCGACGTCGGCGCCGAACAGCTTCTGCGTACGGTCGACGATCGCCTCGTCCGAGAACAGCGCCCGCCACACGATGGCCACCGAGACGCTCGCGCCGATGAGCGACGGCGCGTAGAACGCCGCGCGGTAGAAGGCCTGGCCGCGGCGGCTCTGGGCGAGCAGCAGGGCGACCCCGAGTGCGGCGGCGAGCTTGAGCGGCGTGCCGATGACCACGTACCAGGCGGTCACCTCGACCGACTTGCGCCACCGGGGGTCGCCGAACATCTCGGTGAAGTTGTCCAGACCGATCCACCGCGGGGCGTCGAAGAGGTTGTAGTCGGTGAAGGCGAAGTACAGCGAGGCGATCATCGGGCCCGCGGTGAGCAGCAGGAATCCGGCGAGCCAGGGGGACATGAAGAGCAGTCCGGCCAGGTTCTCGCGGCGGCCCCGCCGCCGGGCGGCGGCGGGGCGTCTGGCGTCGCCCGGACGGTCCCGCGGCCCGGGGTCCCCGGTCGGGGCCTCCACCGCGGGGGTGTACGTGTGTGTCACTGTCGATCCCCTCAGGAGCCGAGGGCCGTCTTCGCCTCGGAGAAGAACTGCTTCGCCGCGTCGGCCGGCGGCGTCTTGCCGAGCGACAACTCCTCGGCCAGCCGCAGGAAGGCCGCCTCGGCGACGTCCGCGCCGGACGGGTGCGGGGTGATGGGCTCCAGCACCCCGGCGTCGGCGATCTGCTGCTCGTACGCGGCGATCTGCTGGTTGACCGGGTCGTCGGGCTTGAACGCCTCGAACTGCTCGGTGGTCGCGAGCACGCCGCGGTCATAGCCCATGATCTTGCCGACCTCGGGGTCGTGGACCATGAAGCTGATGAACTGGGCGACTTCCTTGGGGTGTTTGGTGCGCTTGGACGCGCTGAGCATCAGCGAGCCGAGGTACTGGCCGGTCTTCTTGCCGTCGGTGGTGGGGATCGGTGCGAGGCCGTAGCTGCTCTTGCCCTCGGCGCTGTAGCGGTGGGTGAAGTTGTCCCAGGTGAACTCGCCGGCCGCGAGTCCGCCGGCCACCGCGGACTTGGGCTTGATCTGCTGCACCTTCTTCGGGTCCGCGTAGATCCCCGACTTGACGCCGTCGAGCCCCTTGGTCCACCAGTCCTTGAGATCGGCCTCGGTGAAGCCGAGTCCGTCCGCGGTGAAGAAGGCCTTGCCGTTCTGCCGCAGATACAGGTCGTAGAGGTACATGATCCCAGCGGGGCTGGAGTCACCGGCCTGGCCCTGGCTGTCGCGGATCTTCTCCAGCGCCGCGTAGTAGTCGTCCCAGGTCCAGCCCATCTCGGGGGTGACGCCCGCCTTCTTGTACACGGCCTCGTCGATGACCAGGGCCATCGAGTTGCTGCCGACCGGGACCCCGAGCAGTTTGCCGTCGACCTCCCCGAACTTCTCCAGGCCGGCACGGAAGTTCCCCATGTCCAGGTTGCCCGCCTTGACCTGCTCGTTCAGGTCGAGCAGGACGTTGCGCTCGTCGTACTTGCGCAGGAACCCGATCGCGTTCTGGAAGACATCGGGTGGATTGCCGCCGGACGCCTGGGTGTTGAACTTCTTCCAGAAGTCCTGGTATGGCTGGAAGTCCGTCTTGACCTTGATCTTCGGGTGCTTCTTCTCGAAGAGGGCGATCGTCTCGTTGATCTTCTTCGCCCGGTCGTCGGCCCCCCACCACGCGTACCGGATCGTCACGGTCCCGTCCCCGGAACCGCTTCCGCCGCCACCACAACCTGCCGCCGTCAGACCGAGGGCGGCCAGTGAGCCGCCCGCGAGCTTGAGCAGGCCACGTCGGTCAAGGTCCCTTTGCGTAGGCACAGTCGGCCCCTCCACTCGCGCAATTGAATCGTTTTAGGGAAGCGCTTGCCGGGACAACGTAGATTTGACCGACCCCCACGTCAACGGTTCGGGCAGGATTTCATTGAAGCGCTTTCTATGAGCTCGACACAGGGCCTATCGCGCTTGTTCGACCCTTCGAACCTGCCGAGCGGACCGCGCAGATAACGAACAGCCAAGATCGGACAGCGGGAAAGTGAATCGATTCAACGCGCCACCCCGTCCGTGTCGTGTGCGGCCTGCGAGACCAGTGCGCCCACTGCGATAACCTCACCGTGCTGGGGTGAAGCAACACACATACGGGGGCACACCATGCCGGAGCACCGGCCCGATATGCCGGACCCACGGGCGTCCGGGGACACCGCGCTACGACAGGCCGGGGCGGAGCGGCTGCAGCACGGCGACCCGTACCGGATCGGTCCGTACGCGCCGATGGGGCATCTCGGCAGCGGCGGGATGGGCCGGGTGTACCTCGCCCGCCCCGCGGACAACGCTCCTGGCCTGGCCGCGGTCAAGGTGATCCGCCCCGAGTTCGCCCAAGACGCCGAGTTCCGGAGGCGGTTCGAGCGCGAGGCGGCCGTACTGGCCCGGGTGCACGGTGCGCACGCGCCGCGGCTCCTGAACACCGGCTTCGACGGCGACCTGCTCTGGATGGCCACGGACTACCTGCCCGGCCTCAACCTCTCGGACGCCGTGCGCGACTACGGCCTGCTGGCGGCCCCCGGAGCCTGGCGACTGCTCGGCGAGCTCGGGCAGGCGCTGTCCGAACTGGCCGCCGCCGAGGTGGTACACCGCGACCTCAAGCCGTCCAACGTGATCCTGTCCGGGTACGGCGCGCACGTCATCGACTTCGGCATCTCGCAGGCCGCGGACAGCACCGCGATCACCACCACCGGCAAGGCTGTCGGCACCCCCGCGTACATGTCGCCGGAGCGCCTCAAGAACGGGCGGTCCGACGCCACTTCGGATGTGTTCTCGCTCGCCTGCACCCTGGTATTCGCCGCCACCGGACGGGCGCCCTTCGGTGACGGCACCGGCGTGGACGTCATGCACCGGGTGGCGTACGAGGACCCCGACCGCGAGGTGATAGCGGAACTCTCCGCGGTCGACCCCGCGTTGGCGTCGCTGCTGTCCGCCTGCCTGGCCAAGGACCCGGCCCAGCGCCCCGATCCGCAGCGCCTCATCGACGCGGCGGCGGCCCGGCCGCGTATGGCGCAGTGGCAGGAACCGCTCGACTCGCAGCTGGCCGGGCGTCGGCGGGCGTACGAGGTGCTCAAGGAACTGCCCGTGGAGCGGACGGCCCATCTCCGGCTCCCGGCACCCGCGGGGGCGCCGCAGGCTGCCGCGGCGCCCTCTGCTGCGGCGGCCGTCGCTGGCCCGGCTGCGGCTGTCCCGGCCGCTGCTGTCCCGGCCGACGCTCCTCCGGGCTTCGGGCCGCCCCCGGAAGCGTCGGGGCCGGGCAAGCGCCGTAAGGGGCTGTACCTGGCCGGTGCGGCGGGGCTCGCGGTCTGTGCCGTAGCCCTGACGGCGTTTGTCCTGACCCGCCCCGACTCAGGCACCGACCAGGTCGGTGCGGCGGGCACACAGTCCAGCGCACCTGCCGACGACTCCCCCGCGGGCGACGACCCGCCGGTGCCCGCCTTCTCCCCCGAAGGCTCCGATTCCCCGAAGAAGGACGGCGAGGACGGCAAGGGGAAGCAGGACGAGAAGGAGACCGATGGCGAGGGGCGCTCCCCACTCCCCGATGACGAGCAGGACGGCGCGAGCGGCTCCGCTCAGCCGGGCGGCGGCAAGGACACCCCTCAGGCCACCGCTTCCCGTACGACTCCGACACAGCCCGGTGGCGGTGACAACTCCCCGACCGCGACGCCGAAGCCGAGCCCGACCCAGCCCGCCACTCCCCCGTGGATCTCCGACTGCACGTACTACTCGGGCACCGAGATCACCCGGTACGGCGACCGGGGCCAGCCCGTGGTCCAGGTGCAGTGCATGCTGAGCAAGCGCGGCTACAGCATCGGTGGCTCCGGTGTGGACGGGCAGTTCGGCGACGACACCCGCGCTGCGGTGCGGCTCTTCCAGAGCGACCGGAAGCTGGCCGTCGACGGCGAGGTGGGACCCAACACCTGGGGCGCCCTGCGCAGCAAGACCTGACGGCCCGAGCCGTCACCGGGAATCGGCGCACGGCGGCCGATGTTGCCGTGGCAGGACTCGATCCAGTGGAGGCAGATGTGTACGGCGACCGGGCAACGATCGACAGGATTCTCACCGAGCTCGGTGACACCTGGGCCGTCGTCGGCCTGTCCAACAACCGGCAGCGCGCGGCCTACGGGGTCGCCGAAGTGCTCAAGCGGCACGGCAAGCGGGTCGTCCCGATACATCCGAAGGCGGAGACCGTGCATGGGGAGCCGGGATACGCCTCCCTCGCGGACGTGCCGTTCGCCATCGATGTGGTCGATGTGTTCGTGAACAGCGGCCTGGCGGGCGCCGTCGCAGAGGAGGCTGTCGCCGTGGGCGCGAAGGCGGTCTGGTTCCAGCTGGGCGTCATCGACGACACGGCGTACGAGCGGACCCGTGCGGCCGGGCTCGACATGGTGATGGACCGCTGCCCGGCGATCGAACTGCGCTGAGCGGCGCGGGCCCGCCACCACCGGGCGCCTTGTCCGTACCGGACGAGCTCGCGCGGCGGGAGCACGTGCCCCCGCCGCGTTCCCGCCCCACCACGACGTAGAGCGCACCCACCCGCAAGCACACTGAAGACGTGATGCCGGACCCCAACGCACACACCGCACCCACCGGCCCCGAGGCAGTGACCCTACGACGCGCCCGGCATCCGCGCGGCAACACCGACTGGCCGCTGGTGGGGATCTTCGCGCAGCGCGGCAAGAACCGGCTCTCCAGGAGTTCGGCCCGCGGGGTGAACTCCGGCAGCCCGCCTGGTCGGTGGAGCTGATGGGCGAGTACTACTGACCAGGCGGGGCGGGGGAGCTGACCGGCTCAGCTGCCGCCGAGCCCGTCCAGCACTACCGCTCCCGGCAGTTCGGCGAAGGTCTTGCCCGGCACGATCAGCTTGCCGCGGCGGCTGCCGCTGCCGATCAGGACGTACTCCGTGTCGGCCACGGCCGCGTCCACCAACAGCGGCCAGTTGGCCGGCAGGCCGATCGGGGTGATGCCGCCATACTCCATCCCGGTCTCGCCGGTGGCCGTGTCCATCGGCGCGAACGAGGCCTTGCGGGCACCGAGTTGGCGGCGTACGGCGCCATTGACGTCGACCCGCGTGCGGGACAGGACCACGCAGGCCGCGAGGCTGGTCTCGCCGCCGCGCCTGCCCGCGACGACCACGCAGTTCGCCGACTGGTCCAGGAGCTCGGCGCCGTGCCGCTCGACGAAGACGGCCGTGTCGGCGATCGCCGGGTCGGTGTCGACGTAGAGCAGCTGCTCGGCGGGCACGCTGCCACGCCAACTGCGTACGGCGTCGGCCACAGGCTGGGTGAGCAGGTCCAGGCAGTCGGGGGCGGGGCGGGCGTCCGTGAAGTCGCCGATAGGTGCACGCATGACGGCAAGTTAACAGCCCGCGCTACGCGTTCGGCGGGGTGTCTCAGTGTGCGGGAGGGACGGCGACGGCCATGGTCATCTCGACCGGTGTCCCGCCGTCGTTGCGGTACGCGTGGGACACGTTCGCCTCGAAGGTGGCCGACGTCCCGGCCGGTACGGGGTACGACTCGCCGTCCACGACCAGGGTGAGCTCGCCCGCGGTGACCCGCAGCAGCTCGACCGTGCCCGACGGGTGCGCGTCGGACTCGTGCGCGTCACCCGGCATCAGGCACCAGGACCACAGCTCGAACGGCCCCCGGGTCTCGCTGCCGACCAGGAGCTTGGTCCAGCTCCCGGCGTCCGTGGACCACATGCGTACGGCCTGCTCCTCGGGCACGAGTCTGACCTCGGGCCCCTGCTCGTAGTCGAGCAGCGTGGTGATGCTGATGCCCAGCGCGTCCGCGAGCTTCACGGTGGTGCCGACGCTCGGGTTCGTACGGGCCTGCTCGATCTGGATGATCATGCCGCGGCTGACTCCCGCGCGTGCGGCGAGTGCGTCGAGGGTGTAGCCCCGCTCGCCGCGCCAGCGTTTGAGGCTGCGCGCGAGTGACTGGGTGAGTTGATCGAGGTCCGACACATTCCGTCCAATATTTTGGATGAACTGGTTCAGTTTGTTGTACTACGGTGTGGTGCACCTGAAGGTTCACCACACTGTACTGCGAGGTTCCCCGATGACCGCACTGCTCGCCCTGGCCACCAGTCTCCTGTGGGGGCTGGCCGACTTCGGCGGAGGGCTGCTGACCCGAAGGACGCCCGCGCTCACGGTCGTTGTCGTCTCGCAGTGCATCGCCGTGGTGGTGCTCGGTGCGATCGTGATCGCCACCGGGGCCTGGACCGAGACCGGGCCGAAGCTCTGGTTCGCGGTGGCGGCCGGTGTGGTGGGGCCGGTGGCGATGCTCGCCTTCTACAAGGCGTTGGCGCTGGGGCCGATGGGTGTGGTCTCGCCGCTGGGCTCACTGGGGGTCGTCGTACCTCTCGGTGTCGGCCTGGTCCTGGGCGAGCGGCCTGGGGTGCTGCAGTTCGCGGGGATCGGTGTGGCGGTCGCGGGCGTGATGCTTGCGGGCGGGCCACAGTTCCGGGGCGCGCCGGTGCAGCGGCAGGCGGTGCTGCTGACGCTGGTCGCGGCGTTTGGGTTCGGCTCGGTGATGGCGCTGATCGCCGAGGCGTCGGTGAGCCTCTCCGGGCTGTTCCTCGCGTTGTTCGTGCAGCGGGTCGCCAATGTCGTGGTGGGCGGTGGCGCGCTGTACGTCTCGGTGAAGCGGGGCGGGCGGGCGCTGCCGGAGGACGGCGGGATGGGGGTCATCCGCGCGTCCCTTCCGGCGCTCGCGTTCGTGGGGCTCGCCGATGTGGCCGCGAACGGGACGTATGCGATCGCCGCGCAGAACGGGCCGGTTACNCCGGTGGTCGTGGAACCGGCGTGAGGGGGCGTGGTGGGGGGTGCGCGCGGACCGCCCAACCTCGACCCCACCACCGGGCTCGCTATACCGCTACCGGGTCACCTCGCGCGGCGGGAGCACGTACCCCCCAGCGCGCCCCCGCCCCACAACGAAACAGAACGCACCCGAGACGCGGCGCGGCGCGGCGCGTGCCAAGGAGCGCGGCGATCACCCGGCGCGAGGGGCCTGTGGGCTCGGCGGGGGCTCGGTCGGGAGGTCGGACAAGGCCAGGAGTTGCTCCGGGGTGACGCCCTCGGGGATCGGCACCGGTGCCGGGGTACGGAGCGGGGGCTGCCAGCCGGATGCGGGCGTCCAGCTGCGGACCACGCGGGCGGGTGCCCCGGCCACCACCGCGTGGTCGGGGACATCGCCGCGTACCACCGCGCCCGCCGCCACCACGACGTTCCGCCCAAGCCGCGCACCCGGCAGGATCACCGCGTTGGTGCCGACCCAGCAGCCGGGTCCGATCTCCACCGGCTCCATCCGCGGCCACTGCTTGCCCACGGGTTGGTGTGGATCGTCGTAGCTGTGGTTCGTGGACGTGACGTAGACGTGCGGGCCGAAGTAGCAGTCGTCCCCGATGGTCACCGTCGTGTCGGCGATGACATGGCTGCCGCGGCCGAGCACCACGCCGCTGCCGATCCGGAGTATCGGGTCAGGGCCGAGGTCCAGGTCCGGCATCATCCCCGCGGTGAGGGTGACCTGCTCGCCCACGATGCAGTGGTCACCCAGCTGGATCCACGGCTCGCCGAACACCGTGCCCTGCGGAAAGGCCAGCTTCGTACCGGTGCCGATCGCGCCGAAGCGCAGTCTGCCGGGCCGCTCCGCGGTCACCGCGCCGGCCCGCTGCGCCCAGCGCCAGCCCGCCTGGACCGCGCGCGTCACCAGACGGCGCCGCCGGGCGGCCAGGGATGAGAACGTGTTCCTGCTCTTCGGCACCCGCACACGGTACTCAGCGCCGCTACCGGTCGTGGGCGGCACGGGCTGTGATCTTCGCCCCACCCGGTCGGCGGGCCGTGCGCCGGGTCGCTTACGGTGCCGGTGGGTGTGACCGGCGTACTTGGGAGAAGGAGACCGTAATGACAGAGCGGGCGTTGATCGCGGAGGTCGGCGGCAAGGACCCTCAGGTGGACCCGGAGGCCTTCGCGGCCCCCACGTCCGTCGTGGTCGGCGATGTGACGCTGCGCCCCGGCGCGAGCCTCTGGTACCACGCGGTGCTGCGCGCCGACTGCGGCCCGATCGTGCTCGGCGCCGACAGCAACATCCAGGACAACTGCACGGTGCATGTCGACCCCGGCTTCCCGGTCACCATCGGCGAGCGCGTCTCGGTCGGCCACAACGCGACCGTGCACGGCTGCACCGTCGAGGACGACTGCCTGATCGGCATGGGCGCCACGGTGCTCAACGGCGCGGTGATCGGCGCCGGTTCGCTGGTCGCGGCCCAGGCGCTGGTGCCGCAGGGCATGCAGGTGCCGCCGGGCTCGCTGGTCGCGGGTGTGCCCGCGAAGGTCAGGCGGCAGCTGACCGAGGAGGAGCGCGAGGGCATCAAGGTCAACGCGGCGATGTACACCGAGCTGGCCAAGGCGCACCGCGCGGCCTACGAGGACTGACCGCCCGCGCTCACTCCGGCGCCCCCACCCGCGCCTCCCCGCGCAGCCGCAGATCGCGGGACGAGGCGCCCACCCACACCGTGCGCAGGCCGGTACCCAGTACCCACGCGTGCCATTCGGTGTCCCACGAGGACAGGGTGCGCCGGGTGACCCGTACGGTCATCCGGCGCCGCTCGCCCGCCTTCAGCGCGAGCCTGCGGTAGCCGGCGAGGGCCCGCTCCGGCTGGTCGAGTCGGAGATCGGGGGACGGGCCCACGTAGACCTGGGCGACCTCGATGCCGTCGCGGCCGCCGGTGTTGCGTACGGAGCAGCTCACCGCGAGGCCGTCCCCCACGGTGTGCACCGCCAGATCCGAGTACGCGAAGGTCGTGTACGACAGACCGTGCCCGAAGGGGAACAGGGGCCGCAGTCGGTTGGCGTCGTACCAGCGGTGGCCGATGTGGACGCCCTCGGAGTACTCCTCGATCCCGTCGACGCCCGGATAGCGGCGCGCATTCCCGGCCATGGGGTGCGTCTGGTCGTCGAGCGGGAAGGTCTGGGTGAGCCGCCCGCCGGGGTCCGTGTCACCGAACAGGATCGCGGCGGTGGCCGCCGCGCCCTCCTGCCCGGGGTAGTACATCTGCAGCACCGCGGCGGTCCGCTCCAGCCACGGCATCGTGATCGCCGAGGAGGTGTTGAGGACGACGGTGGTTCGCTCGTTGGCCGCTGTGACGGCCTCGATCAGGCGCTCCTGGTGGCCGGGGAGGGCGAGCGTCGTGCGGTCCTGGCCTTCGGTGGCGTCCTCGTAGGCGAAGAGCACGACGCTGTGCGCGGCGCGCGCGACCCGTACCGCGTCGGCCAGATCCTCGGCGCGGGTCGCTCCGGTGATGCGCCGCAGGCGGAAGAGCTGCCCGTTGTCGCCGCCCGTCGCGGTGATCCGCAGCTGGTGTCGGCCTGCGGGGAGGCCGAGGGTCTTGCGGCGTACCGTGAGTCCGTCGGGGGCGGTCGGCACCAGGCCTCCGTTGAAGAGCTCGCCGAGGCCCTCGGCGAGGGGGAAGAGCTCCTCGCCGTCCAGGTGGACCTCGGGGCGCTCGCCCGAGTAGTGGACGACGAAGGTCCACTCGTCCTGCTCGGGTGTGGTGAGGGTCCCGTCGTACTCCCAGGTCTCGCCCGGGCCAACGCCCTGCCCCTCCGGCTCGAATCCGGAGGTCAGCGCGGCCTCGGGCAGTGGCCTGCCATAGAGGTCCTCGCCCAGTGCGTAGGTCACCCGCGCCGCGTTGCCCGCGCGTTCGGTGAGGGTGTGGAGGGGGCTGTCGGCGTGGTCGGGGACCACATGGGCGCTGCCGCCCCCGCTGACGAAGGGGACGGAGCCGGTGGGCCCGACGACGGCGATGTGCTGGGCCGCGTGCCCGGTGAGCGGGAGGGTGCGGTGCTCGTTGCGGAGCAGAACCGCCCCGGCCTTGGCGACCTTCAGCGCGATCCCGGCCCCGGCCTCGGGGCTCCGGGCGGGCCGCGCCGGAGCGCTGCCGTCCAGCAGTCCGAAGCGGTCGAGGACGGACAGGATCCGGCCCACGGCACGGTCCACGGCGGCCTGGGACGCGCGGCCGTCCTGGACGGCTTCCCGCAGCGCGGCATCGAAGTGGATGCCGCTCGGCATCTCCATGTCGAGCCCGGCGTCGAGCGCGGCGACCGTGCTGTGCGCAGCGAACCAGTCGGTCATCACCCAGCCGTCGAAGTCCCAGTCCTTGCGCAGCAGATCGCTGAGCAGTTCCCTGTTCTCGCAGGCGAAGGTGCCGTTGACCTTGTTGTACGCCCCCATGACGGCCCCGGCTCCGGCGGCCACGGCGGCTTCGAAGCCCCGTAGCTCGGTCTCGCGCATCGTCCGGTCTCCGGCGACCACGTCGATGGTCATCCGGTCCTTCTCCTGGTTGTTCAGCGCGAAGTGCTTCACCGTCGCGATGAGTCCCTCGTCCTGGATGCCCCGGATCTCCTCGGCGACCAGGTCGGCCGAGAGCAGCGGGTCCTCGCTGAAGGTCTCGAAGTTCCGTCCCGCGTACGGCGTGCGGATAAGGTTGACCATGGGCGACAGCAGGACGTCCTGGCCCAGCGCCCGCCCCTCCCTGCCGATGACCCGGCCGTACTCGCGGGCCAGCGCCGGGTCGAAGGCCGAGGCCAGCATCACGGGCGCGGGCAGCGCGGTGGCGTGCTCGGCCACCCGTACGCCTGCGGGGCCGTCCGCGAGCCGCAGCTCGGGGATGCCGAGGCGGGGCACACCGGGTACGTATCCGGCCTGGCCGAGGCTCTGGGGGTCCTCGGCGCCGTGCAGCAGCGAGATCTTCTCGTCGAGGGTGAGCTGGGCCAGCAGCGCCGCGGCCCGCGGGCCGCCTGGTGAGCGACCTGCTCGGGCCGCCGCGGGCGAGCGGCTGGCGAGACTCGCGGTGGCCGCGGTGGCGACCGCGATCGCGGTACTCAGCAGCCGCAGCGCCGACCGCCTGGACACGGTCTCGGACATAGGCCGTCCCTCCTGGAGTCCTTCTGTCGTGGCACACACCAGTCGAACGCACTATGCGACAGAACGGACTTGACAGTCTGTTGGACACCCCTGATCACGGCGGAAAACCACCACGCGAAACGGCGGACGCGCCGACCGGCCCCAAGGGGTTCGGTCGGCGCGTCGGCCCCAAGGGGTTCGGTCGGCGCGTCCGCCGCCGGTTGCCTGTGCTGCTGTTCAGCTGTTGGGACGCAGGGTCCAGGTGACGGTCATCTCCCCGGTCACCGCGCCGTCCTCGCGCTGGATGGCGATGGCGACGGGGAACTCCGGACGCTGGCCCGCGTCCAGCTCCGCGACCACGTCGGCGGCCGGGCGGCCCAGCGTCGCGGTGGCGGTCACCTGACCCATGGCGAGCTTCTTGTACGCGATGTCGGCACTCACCGCGAGCGGCACGGCCCGCGAGAGCTGGTCGCCGAACGCGGCGAGGACGATCGCCCCGCTCGCGGACTCGCCCAGCGTGAACATGGCGCCGGCGTGCGGTCCGCCGACGTGGTTGTGGTAGTCCGGCTGGTCCGGCAGCCGGAGTACGGCACGCTCAGGGGTGGTCTCGACGAGCTCGAGGTTCAGGGTCCGGGCCATCGGCACGGTGGCGGCGAGCATCTCGCCGATCGACATCTGGTCAGCGCTCATGGCGGCGATGTTACCCGCCAGTAGGAGTCCTTGGCCATCCCTCTCGGACGCGGTATCGCCGGGGGAACACTTGTACCGAGCACGTCACAAGAGAGGGGCGGCGATGGCACCCGTATCCCCACCCCTCTATCGTTCTCGCCATGTGGCCAGGACAGCAGCCGCCCGGGGGCGAGCAGAACCCGCAGGACCAGAACCAGAATCCCTACCAGCAGCCGGGGTACCAGCAGCCGAACCCGTACCAGCAACCGGGATACCAGCAGCAGCCCGACACGTACCAGCAGCCTGCCTACCAACAGCAACAGCAGGGGCAGGGGCAGTGGAACGCACCGACGGCCCCGATGGGCGCCGTCGCGTCGCCGCCGGGCAACGACCGCAAGAAGACGACGGTCATCGCCATCGTCGCGGCGACCGCGGTCGTGGTGGCGGCGGGTGTCACGGGCTACCTGGTGCTCGGCGGTGACGACGACGACACGAAGGACGAGTCCAAGGGCAAGAAGGAGAACGTCAAGGCCTCGCCGACGGCCTCGAAGGACCCCAGCCCCGACGCGTCGGAGTCGGCGCCGGACAACCCGCGCGGCACCGAGGACAAGGTCAAGCCTCAAATCAAGGGCTGGAAGGTCGTGGTCAACCCCAAGCACGGGACGGCCTTCGACGTGCCGCCGGAGTGGGAGATCGACTCCCCCGGCGTGATCACCGGCTACGAGAAGGACGACGCCAAGGCCGGCGACAAGCCCATCATCGTGATGTCGGCGCCCGCGTACTACAAGAGCGAGTGGTGCGGCGAGGACGACGACAAGGACGGCAAGACCGACTACACACGGCTCGCCACGACCGGCACCAAGGGCGCCAACGGCGCGACCAGCACCGCCGACGTCGCCGAGAAGCAGGTGCCGTGGTGGGTGTTCGGCGCCTACACGCAGCCGGACAAGAAGAGCATCACGTGGGACAAGAAGCCCAAGTCCTACACCACCGAGGCCGGCATCAAGGGCAGCTACGCGTGGGCCCGCTCCAAGGACTCGCCGCAGAAGGGCAAGAGCAAGTGCGCCACCGACGGCAAGGCGATCACCTTCGGCTTCAAGAACGCCAAGGGTGACTACGTGGCCTGGAGCCTGCACGGCGCGACCGGCGTCGACGACGAGCTGCCGGACAAGGACATCATGAAGATCATGAGCACGGTCCGGCACGCCGAACAGGACGAGTCCGCCGACTAGCACCGCTGACGCGGTCGCCCGGAAAAGGGTTTGGCAGGGCCCGAACTCCACGGCGATAGTTCACCGGTGGATCAGCCAGTGAACGCCGCCCCGCGACCGCACCGGCCCTCCTGGGCCGGACGCAACTACACCCTGCTGGCCGCCGCCGCGGTGGTGACGAACCTGGGCAGCCATGGTGCGTTGATCGCGGCGGCGTTCGCCGTTCTGGAGACGGGTGGCGACGGCGGCGACGTAGGTCTTGTGGCGATGGCCCGTACGTTGCCGCTGGTGCTGTTCCTGCTGATCGGCGGGGCGGTCGCGGACCGGCTGCCGCGACATCGGGTGATGGTCGCCGCCAACGCGCTGAACTGCGTGTCCCAGGCGGCCTTCGCGGTGCTGGTGCTCGCCGGTGAGCCGCGGTTGTGGCAGATGATGCTGCTCACTGGGCTCGGCGGCGCCGGGCAGGCGTTCTTCAACCCCGCCGCCGAGGGCATGCTGCTCTCCACCGTCACCGGCGAACAGGCCTCGCGCGCCTTCGCTGTCTTCCGGATGGCCGTGCAGGGCGCGGCGATCGGCGGTGCCGCGCTGGGCGGCGCCATGATCGCGGCGATCGGTCCCGGCTGGGTGCTCGCCGTGGACGCGGCGGCCTTCGCCGTCGCCGCGGCGCTACGGGCGTTCCTCGACGTCAGCCACATCCCCCGGCGCGAGCCCGGCGGCGGAATGCTCGCCGACCTGCGCGAGGGCTGGCAGGAGTTCGTCAGCCGGGCCTGGCTGTGGGCGATCGTCGCGCAGTTCTCGGTGGTGGTCGCGGTGGTGGGCGCCGCCGAGGCGGTGTACGGGCCGCTGGTCGCCCGGGACTCGCTGGGTGGTGCCGGTCCGTGGGGCCTGGCGCTGGCCGCTTTCGGGGCGGGTACGGTCGGCGGGGCACTGCTGATGATCCGCTGGAAGCCGCGCCGGCTGCTGCTGGCCGGCACGCTGTGCGTGTTCCCGCTCGCGCTGCCGTCGGCGGCGCTCGCCGTTCCGGTGTCGGCGGGAGCGCTGGCCGCCGTGATGTTCGTCAGCGGGGTCGCCATCGAGGTGTTCAGCGTCGCCTGGATGACGGCACTGCATCAGGAGATTCCGGAGGAGAAGTTCTCCCGGGTGTCCGCCTACGACTTCTTCGGGTCGCTCGCCATGGTGCCGCTGGCGACCGCGCTGGCCGGTCCCGCGGAGAGTGCGTTCGGGCGCGGGCCCGCGCTGTGGGCCTGCGCCGTGCTGGTCGTGGTGGTCACGGCCGCGGTGCTGTTCGTGCCGGACGTACGGAATCTGACGCTCCGTACGAAGGAGATCACAGGGGCCGCGACGACCACCGAGGCGTCAGCCGACGCTGAAGGCGCCGCCTGGCGGCTCGGGTGAGGGCACCGCGTCCTCGTCCCGTACCGGCGTCGCGTCCCCGATGAGGCGCCGCAGCGCCTTGCCCTGCTCCACGCGGGCGGGGAAGACGTCGGCGGCCGTGCGGCGGGCCAGGGCGGCGGTGTCCAGTTCGCGGTGTGCGGCGACCAGGACCGCGTTGCCGAAGCGTCGGCCGCGCAGCACCGACGGTTCCGCGATCAGGGCGAGGTGGGGGAACACCTCCTGGAACGTCGCGAGTTGGGACCGCAGGAAGGTGAAGGGCGCGCCGTCCGCGAGGTTCGCCGCGTAGACGCCGTCCGGGCGCAGCACCCGGTCGGCCTCGCGTGCGTACGCCAGCGTGGTCAGGTGCGCGGGTACCCGGGAGCCGCCGAAGACATCGCCGACCAGGACGTCGGCGCTGTCGGCCGGGGCCGCCGCGAGCCAGGCGCGGGCGTCCGCGCTGTGGGTGCGGACGCCGTCCGCCGGGTCGAGCGGCAGGTGCTCGGCGACCAGGGCGAGCAGGCCGCGGTCCGCCTCGACGACGTCCTGTCGCGATCCCGGTCGGGTCGCCGCGAGGTAGCGCGGCAGCGTCAGCGCCCCGCCGCCCAGGTGCACGGCGTCGAGGGGCCGGCCGGGCTCGGCCGTGGTGTCCAGGACGTGGGCGAGTCGGCGCGCGTACTCGAACTCCAGGTGGGTGGGTTCGTCCAGGTCTACGTATGACTGGGGCGCGCCGTCGACGGTGAGCAGCCAGGCGCGCGCCCGGTCCACGTCGGGCAGCAGCTTGGCCGTGCCGTGGTCCACGGCACGCGTCACGGGTATGGGTTCGTCCACCGCTCCATTGTGCCGGGCTCCGGGCCCGCCGACGCCCGCCCTCCGCGGTCCTGCGGAGGGCGGGCGCGCGCCGTCAGCCGACCTCGGTGACGGTGCCGGCGCCGACCGTACGGCCGCCCTCGCGGATCGCGAAGCCGAGCCCTGCCTCGAGCGGCACGTCACGCCCCAGCTCGACGGTGAGCGTGACGGTGTCGCCGGGGCGGGCGAGGGCGGTCTCGCCCAGGTCGACGTCGCCGACGACGTCCGCGGTACGGATGTAGAACTGCGGCCGGTAGCCGGTGGTGATCGGCGTCGTACGGCCGCCGTCCCTGGCGGACAGGACGTACACCTGGGCGGTGAAGCGCCGCCCGGGTGTGACGCTGCCCGGCGCGGCGACGATGTGGCCGCGCCGCACCCCGTCCCGTGGCACCCCGCGTAGCAGCAGCGCGACGTTGTCCCCGGCCTCGGCCTCGGCCATCGGCTTGCCGAAGGTCTCCAGACCGGTGACCACCGTCTCGGTGTCCGCGCCCAGGACCTCGACGCGGTCCCCGACGCGCACCGTGCCGCGCTCGACGGCGCCGGTCACGACGGTCCCGCGCCCGGTGATCGTGAGGACGTTCTCCACGGACAGCAGGAACGGGGCGTCGGTGTACCTGACCGGCATCGGGACGTAGGTGTCGACGGCGTCGAGGAGCGCCTCGACCGCCGCGGTCCAGCGCGGGTCCCCCTCCAGGGCCCGCAGCCCCGAGACCCGTACGACAGGCGCGCTGTCGCCTCCGTAGCCGTGCGCGGAGAGCAGCTCGCGTACCTCGAGCTCGACCAGGTCGGTGAGCTCCTCGTCGCCCGCGTCCGCCTTGTTGAGCGCCACGACGATGTGGTCGACGCCGACTTGGCGGGCGAGCAGTACGTGCTCGGCGGTCTGCGGCATGATCCCGTCGAGCGCGGAGACGACGAGGATCGCCCCGTCCAGCTGCGCGGCGCCGGTGACCATGTTCTTGACGTAGTCGGCATGGCCCGGCATGTCCACGTGCGCGTAGTGCCGGGTGTCGGTCTCGTACTCGACGTGCGAGATGTTGATGGTGATGCCGCGCTGCGCCTCCTCCGGGGCCCGGTCGATGCGGTCGAAGGGCACGAAGGTGCCGGAGCCACGCTCGGACAGGACCTTGGTGATGGCGGCGGTGAGGGTGGTCTTGCCGTGGTCGACGTGGCCCATGGTGCCGATGTTGAGGTGCGGCTTGGTGCGTACGTATGCCGTCTTGGGCATGGTGAATTTCCCTGTACTACTCGAAGTACTCGAAGTGTGAGCGGGGACCCCGGAGCTTCGCCGACCCTCCCCCTGCGGGGTCCGCCGGACGATCCGGGAAGGGTCAGCTTCGGGCGCCGTCGAGCAGGACGGCGGCAGCCTTGGCAGCGTCCGCGACTGCGGACGGAGCTGCGAGGAAGGCGTGCCGGAACATGTCAGCGATCATCGCCGACGGGGGCGTGCCGGTCGAATGGTTTTCCCGCTACGGGAGTTCGGGCGGGCCGGGTCGCGCGCGGCACCCTGCCTTACGGGGCGTGGGGGTGCCCGTGGGGTGTATGAGACGCACCATACGGCGATCACACGTATGGGTCGGTTAGTCTCCCCGGATGCTCGCCCCCGTCCCCAGGCCCGCCTCCATAGGCCTCGCCGCGCGCTGCGCCGGCGTCCTGCTCTCCCCGCGGTCGCGGCTGATCCTGCTCGCCGTGCTGCTCGCCTGCGCGGGGGCGGCGGTGCTGGTCTTCGAGCCGCAGCGGCTGCTCGTGGACGGCTGGCCGCCGCAGGTGAACGGGGCCGCGGCGGTCGTCTTCTTCGCGGTGGCGTACGGCGTGTGCACGGCGGCGTTCGTGCCGCGGCCGCTGCTGAACCTCGCGGCGGGCGCGCTGTTCGGGTCCCAGGCGGGTCTGGTCGGGGCGCTCGCCGGTACGGTGATCGGCGCCGGGATCGCCTTCGGGCTCGGCCGAGTGCTGGGGCAGGAGGCGCTGCGGCCGCTGCTGCGCGGGCGCTGGGTGCGTGCCGTGGACGGGCAGCTCAGTCGGCACGGGTTCCGGTCGGTGCTGGCTTCTCGGTTGTTTCCCGGGGTCCCGTTCTGGGCGGTGAACTACTGCGCGGCGGTGTCCCGGATGCGTCCCGAGCCCTTTCTGCTGGCTACCGCCCTGGGGTCGATACCCAACACCGCGGCCTACGTCATCGCGGGCAGCCGGGCCACGACGCCGACATCGCCCGTGTTCCTGATCGCGATGGGGTTCATCGCGATCACCGGTCTCGCCGGCCTGGTGGTCGCCTGGTGCAAGCGCCACCGGCTGCGCGGCGCGCGTTGATCCGCGGGCGGGCCGCGGTCCCGCGTGCGGGTGAGGGGGCTCGCTCAGCGCTCACTTTTTCGGACGGTACGCTGCGCACCGGCGAGGAGTCGATCTCCTCCCTCACCTGACCAATTCCGCACGACGTCCGGACCCGCGTGTGCGTGGGCCGACGCATGATCAGACCCGGGACGGCACAAGCCCCATGAGCTGGTTCGAATCATTCATCCTCGGACTCGTCCAGGGGCTAAGTGAGTTCCTCCCCATCTCCTCCAGCGCCCATCTGCGGCTGACGGCCGCCTTCGCGGGCTGGGAGGACCCGGGGGCCGCGTTCACGGCCATCAGCCAGATCGGCACCGAGGCGGCCGTGCTGATCTACTTCCGCAAGGACATCGGACGCATCCTGTCCGCCTGGACCCGCTCCCTCACGGACAAGGCGATGCGCGGCGACCACGACGCCCAGATGGGCTGGCTGGTCATCGTCGGCTCGATCCCGATCGGCGTGTTCGGCCTCACGCTCAAGGACCAGATCGAGGGCCCGTTCCGCGATCTGCGGCTGATCGCCACGACCCTGATCGTCCTCGGCGTGGTCCTCGGTGTCGCGGACCGTCTCGCGGCCCGCGACGAGACGGGCGGCAAGCACCGCGCGGTGAAGCAGCGCAAGACCCTCAAAGACCTCGGCATCAGGGACGGCCTGATCTTCGGCCTCTGCCAGTCGATGGCCCTGATCCCGGGCGTCTCCCGCTCCGGCGCCACGATCAGCGGCGGTCTGCTGATGGGCTACACGCGTGAGTCCGCGGCCCGCTACTCCTTCCTGCTGGCCATTCCGGCGGTGCTCGCCTCCGGCGCGTACGAGCTCAAGGAGGTCGGCGAGAGCCATGTCTCGTGGGGCCCGACGATCTTCGCGACAATTGTTGCTTTTGTTGTGGGGTACGCGGTTATCGCCTGGTTTATGAAGTTCATCACGACCAAGAGCTTCATGCCCTTTGTCTACTACCGCATCGCCCTCGGCCTCGTCCTGTTCGCCCTGATCGGTACGGATGCACTGAGCCCGCACGCGGGCGAGTCGGGGGACTGATCAGCCGCGACAGGAGCCCGGTGAACCCTCTGTGAGGCCAAGGTCACAGTTTCGAACGGATACGCCGGATTGGCGCTATATCCCCTGGTCAGAGTGATCTCCGGCGCCTACACCGGGCCGCTGGGGCTCGACACGGGGGAACGGACGGTCAGAATCCGCCCCTAGGCTTTACGGCATGCCCCCGAAACCTGAGCCCTGTCGTTCCGTGCGGTCCGCCGATGTCGTGAACGACCAGATCCGTGCCCTGTGGGCGCGTGCGGGCGGCCGCCTGGGTACGGAGCAGCGGCGCGAGTACGAGCGGCTGATCGCGGAGTGGGCGGCGGCGGTGCGCCGCGAAAGCGCCGCCCCGGCACCTGCCCGTCGGCGCACGCCCCGGAGCACCGGCCACTCGCGTCGGGCGGCCGACGCCGCGGCCGTGCGCCGCTGATCTCAAGCGGCCGTGCGCCGCTGATCTCAGGCGGCCCTGCACCGCGCATCGCAAGCGGCCGTGCGCCGCTGATCGCAAGCTCGGCCTTTCGGACCGTTCCGGCTCTGAATGTGTTCGCCCAGGTCACGGGTGCGCCACGCACCTCCCTGTTTCGCTGCGGCCGCTGCCACCGGCGCGCCACACTCCCCCGTCTGACCCCGTCGACGGAGGACCACCATGAAGTCGCGTTTCGCGAACATACCCATCGCGGTCACGGTGGCCGCAGCCGTGGCTGTGCTCGGCGCATGCGCCGCACCCGTTGACGGCAAGAACCCCGCCGCCGGCTCCACCCCGTCGGCAGCCGATTCCGCCACCGCGCCCACGCTGGCCGAACAGACGGGCGAGGCCCTGGACGACGCGGTGGCCGCCGCCCGTGACGCCGGGCTGACCGCCTCTTCGCACGACGCCAGCGACCTGAGCCGTACTCCGTTGCGCACCTCGGCCTGGACCGTCTGCTTCGAGGAACGTACGGCGAAGACCGTCGACTTCGGGGTGGTCAGGGCCAAGGAACCATGCCCCGCGAAGGACAAGGAGCCGATTCCCTGGCCGACGCTTCCCGACCTTGTCGGTCTCACTACCGACAAAGCGGCCGCCAAGCTGCGGGCCGAGGGAATCCGCTCCGCGAAACTCCGGATCGTCAGCCCGTTCAAGGACGTCACCGTCCCCGCCGAAGCCGGTGACTGGACGGTCTGCTTCACCGATCCCGAGGCCGGAGCCGACATCACGTCCGCCGTCCGCGTCATCGAGCTCGAGGCCGTCAAGCCGGAAACCTCCTGCCCGAAGACCAGCGGCGGCTATCTGGACCGGACCAACGACCCCGACTACAAGCCCGCGCCCAAACCCACACCCACGCCCACACCGACGCCGAAACCCGCCCGCCCACACCGACGCCGAAACCCGCCCCCGCACCCACCCGCACGCCGGCGCCCGCACCCACTCACACGCCGCAACCCGGCAACACCGGTGGCTCCTCCGACAGCGTCCAGAAGGGGGTCTGGCCCGGTTCGTTCTGCTCCGCGCACGGGGCCTACGGACGCACCGCCAAGGGCACCCTGATGCGGTGTACGACCACCGCCACCGACGACCGGTACCGCTGGCGGGCCGTCTGAACCAGGGCGCCCCACGCCCGAACTCGCGATACCTGGGCTCGGGCGCCCAATAATCGGTTGTCCTCCGCGGCGGCCGTCTGCTGCACTGCGTGGCGACGGCAAGCCGACCAAGGAGTCGTGATCATGCGCGGATCTCTCATGTCCACCCAGCGGGAAATCACTGCCTACGCAGAGGACATGACACTCCGTGCACACCCTCAATCTGGGAATTCTGGCGCATGTTGACGCCGGCAAGACAAGCCTGACCGAACGGCTGCTGCACGCCGTCGGAGTCATCGACGAGATCGGAAGCGTCGATGACGGAAGTGCCCTGACCGATTCGCTGCCCCTGGAACGGCAACGGGGCATCACCATCAAGTCCGCGGTCGCCTCCTTCGTCGTCGACGGGGTCACCGTCAACCTGCTCGACACTCCGGGACACCCCGACTTCATCGCCGAGGTGGAGCGGGTGCTGAGCGTGCTCGACGGGGCCGTGCTCGTCGTCTCGGCCGTGGAGGGCGTACAGGCGCAGACCCGCGTGCTGATGCGCACGCTGCGGCGGCTGCGCATCCCCACCCTGGTCTTCGTCAACAAAGTCGACCGCCGCGGGGCGCGGGAGCAGGACCTACTGCGCGCGATCTCCGACCGACTGGCCGTGGACGGCGTCGCCCTCGGCACGGTGCGCGGGCTCGGCACCCGCGAGGCGCTCAGCGTCCCGTACGGTCCGGACGACGCCGGTTTCATCTCCCGGCTGGTCGATGTCCTGACCCGCCACGACGACGCGCTGCTCGCCGCCTGCCTGGACGACGCGGCGCCCGTGTCGTACGCGCGACTGCGCGCCGAGCTCGCCGCGCAGACCCGGTGCGGGCAGGTGTGTCCGGTGTTCTTCGGGTCGGCGATCACGGGCACCGGCGTCGACGCGCTGATCAGCGGCATCACCGAGCTGCTGCCCACGGCGGCGGGCGCCGCCGACGGGCCGGTCTCGGGCACCGTATTCAAGATCGAGCGCGGCCCTGCCGGGGAGAAGATCGCCTATGTGCGAATGGTCGCGGGAACGGTGCGGGTGCGGCAGCGGCTGCGGTTCGGGCGGGGCGAGGAGGGCAAGGTCACCGCGATCAGCGTGTTCGAGCATGGCTCGGACGTCCCGTACGAATCCGTCGGCGCGGGGCGGATCGCCCGGATCTGGGGGCTCGGCGCCATCCGGATCGGCGACACGATCGCCGACGCCACCGACGCGTCGGACGCCGCGCCGGACGCCGCGGGGCACCACTTCGCGCTGCCGACCCTGGAGACGGTCGTGGCGCCCCTCCGACGCGCCGACAAGGCCTCGCTGCACCAGGCGCTCACCCAACTCGCCGAACAGGACCCGCTGATCAACCTGCGGCAGGACGACCTCCGCCAGGAGACATCGGTCTCGCTCTACGGCGAGGTCCAGAAGGAGGTCATCCAGGCGACCCTCGCAGGCGACTTCGGCGTCGACGTCACCTTCCGCGAGACGACGACCGTCCACATCGAGCGGCCCGTCAGCAGCGGCGCGGCCGTCGAGATCATGCACACCGACCCCAACCCGTTCCTCGCCACCGTCGGGCTGCGCGTCGATCCGGAGCCCGTCGGCACCGGAGTGCGGTTCCGGCTGGGCGTCGAGCTCGGGGCGATGCCGTACGCGTTCTTCCGGGCGGTCGAGGAGACCGTCATGGAGACGCTGGGGCAGGGTCTGAACGGGTGGCAGGTGACGGACTGCACGGTCACCATGACGCATTCCGGTTACGCGCCGCGCCAGAGCCACGCCCACGCGATCTTCGACAAGAGCATGTCGAGCACCGCCGGGGACTTCCGCAATCTGACGCCCCTGGTCCTGATGAGCGCGCTCCAGCGGGCCGGGACCCGCGTGTCCGAGCCGATGCACCACTTCACCCTGGACATCCCGGCCCAGACCTACGGTTCGGTGCTGCCCGCCCTCGCCCGCCAGCGCGCCGTCCCTGGGACCTCGGTCCTGCGGGGGGCGTCGTATCTGGTGGAAGGCGTGATCCCGGCGGCTTCGGTGCACGGCCTGGAACAGCAGCTGCCGCCCCTGACCAGCGGCGAAGGCGTACTGACCAGCGCCTTCGACCACTACCAGGCAGTCCGCGGCGAGCCCCCGGCGCGCGCCCGGTGGGACCACGACCCGCTCAACCGCGAGGAGTACCTGCTGCGGGTCGTACGACGGGTCACCAGCCACCAGGAGCACGGGTGAACCGGGGGCGGTGTTCTCGCCCTTGGCGCAGGGGCAGCTCACCGACCGCTGTCCTCAGGGGTTTCCGGCCGATTCGCGGATGGCGGCCTCGCGGTTCCCGCAGCGCGGCAACCTGCCCGACGAACGGCTCGGACTGCTCCGTGGCGTACGGCAGCGGGAACATAACCTCATGTCGCTCGGCTGGCCCGACTCCTCGGCGGACGAACTCACCGAGACCGACCGACTGTCCGGCCGCGCGGGTGTCGAGGTGCCCGTTCGGGCCTGATCGCGGCATGGCTCTTGGCTGAGGAGCCGCAGTGGTCAACACTGAGCCGATGACACAGCGCGTGGACCTTGCGACCGTGATGGACCGGCTGGCGATCGACGCTCTGATCACCGACTACGCGATCACCCTCGACGACGGGGACTGGGCGGCCTACCAGGGCCTGTTCAGCCCGGACGGGCGCGCCGACTACCGCTCGGCGGGCGGCGTCGAGGGCGCCGCGGGCGAGGTCGCCGAGTGGCTGGCGGACACCGTGGGGCGGTTCCCGATGCGGCAGCATCTGATCGTCAACCGGCGGTTCCGCTTCGAGATCGTGGACGGCGACCCCGGGGACACCGCCCAGGTACAGGCCGACTATCTGAACCCGATGCGGCTGGCCGAGAAGAACGGCGACGACTCGGCGCCGGACCTCGAGTGCGGCGGCCGGTACGCCTTCTCCGTACTGCGTACCCGCATCGGCTGGCGGATCACCCGCGTCGTCGTCCATGAGAAATGGCGGCGTTTGGCCGCGAAGTCCAGCACCTGAGCCCGACTCCCCCGGCGACCAGCGCGCACGGCCCGAGCGCCCCGGCTCACGCGCCCTGTCGCCGTGCGCACCGGGCGCGCACACTGGGACGTAGGACGCACCACCGGGCATCCGGGGGCTGGACGACAGGACCCAGGGAGGCGCGGAATGGACCTCGCTGTCCGCCGGTGGGCGGCGCCGCTCGGCAGCCCGTGGTGGCGGGGCTGCGCCGCCCTGGTCGGCGGGGCGCTGCCCGCACTGGCGTTCCCCGCGCCGTCCTGGTGGTGGTTCGCCTACGTCGCGCTGGTGCCCTGGATGCTGCTCGCGGCCTCGGCGCCCACCGGACGGCGGGCTGCCCTGGACGGCTGGCTGGGCGGGGTCGGGTTCATGCTGGCGGCGCACCACTGGCTGCTGCCGAACCTCCATGTGTTCACGGTGCTGATCGCCGCCCTGCTGGGGCTGCTGTGGGCGCCCTGGGGCTGGCTGGTGCGCCATCTGCTGGGCGGGCGGCCCGCACGCGGCCGGGCCGCCGCGGCCCTGGTGGTGCTGCCGTCGGCCTGGCTGATCGTTGAGCTGGTCAGGTCGTGGGAGGGGTTGGGTGGCCCGTGGGGGCTGCTCGGCTCCAGCCAGTGGCAGGTGGAACCGGCGCTGCGGCTCGCGTCGGTGGGCGGGGTGTGGCTGGTCAGCCTGCTGATCGTGGCGGTGAACACCGCGGTCACCGCGCTGATCGCGGTCCCTGGGGCGCGTACCCCCGCGGTCGCCGGAATCTGCGCGGCCGCCCTCGCCACAGCGGCGGTCTGGCTCTGGTCCCCACGGCCGCGGCCCGCGGACCCGGTGCGGATCGCCCTGGTCCAGCCCGGCATCGTGAACGGCGCGGGCGACGGCGACAAGCGCTTCGCCCGCGAGGAGGCGCTGACCAGAACGCTGTCCGGCCAGGACACGGACCTGGTGGTCTGGGGCGAGAGCAGTGTCGGCCACGACCTGGCGGACCGGCCCGACCTGGCCGAGCGGCTCGCCGCGCTGTCGCGCGAGGTGGGCGCCCCGATCCTGGTGAACGTGGACGCGCGGCGCTCGGACCGGCCCGGGATCTTCAAGTCCTCGGTGCTGGTCGGCCCCGAGGGACCCACGGTCCAGCGGTACGACAAGATGCGTCTGGTCCCGTTCGGCGAGTACGTTCCCGCCCGCTCGCTGCTCGGCTGGGCGACGTCCGTGGGCAAGGCCGCCGACGAGGACCGCAGGCGCGGTCAGGCCCAGGTGCTGCTCGACGTGGCGGACGGCCTGCGAGTAGGGCCGCTGGTCTGCTTCGAGTCGGCGTTCCCCGACATGAGCCGGCAGCTGACGCGGGACGGCGCCCAGGTGCTGGTGGCCCAGTCGGCGACCTCCACGTTCCAGGGCAGCTGGGCGCCGGAGCAGCACGCCTCGCTCGCGGCGCTGCGGGCCGCCGAGAACGGCCGCCCCATGGTGCACGCCACGCTCACCGGAGTCTCCGCCGTGTACGGCCCGAGCGGGGAGCGGATCGGGGACCGGCTCGGCACGGACGCCCGTGTGGCGGCGGTCTACGAGGTGCCGCTGGCCTCGGGCAGCACGCTTTACGTCCGCCTGGGCGACTGGCCGGTGTACGGGGCGCTCGCGGTCCTGGCCGTACTGTGCGCGGCCGAGGGGGTGCGGGCCCTCAGGAGGCCTGCTCCCGAGCTTGCTGGACGATCCGCTCGCACAGCTCATGGGTCAGCAGGGCGTCCTGGGCACTGAGCACCACGCCGGCCCGTACGGAGTCCAGGAAGGCGAGGACGATCTGCTCGATGCCGCGCTGCCTGGCGACCGACACCCAGTCGCCGCGCCGCCGCACGCTCGGCTGGCCCTTGTGGTCCACGATCTCGGCGAGGTTGCGCACCTCCCGCTTGGTGTCCTGACCTGAGACCTCCAGGATCTCCTCGGCCGAGCCACTGAGCCGGTTCATCACGCCGATCGCCGTGAAGCCGTCACCGGCGAGCTGCAGCACCACATGGTGCATCAGGCCGTCCTTGACGCGGGCCCGCACCCCGATGTGGTCGACCGCGCCCGGTGCCAGAAAGCGCAGGGTGTCCACCACATGGATGAAGTCGTCGAGCACCAGCGTGCGCGGGTCCTCGGGCAGTCCGACGCGGTTCTTCTGCATCAGGATGAGCTCGCGCGGGTGCTCGACACACTGGGCGTAGCCGGGCGCGTAGCGGCGGTTGAAGCCGACGGCGAGGCTGGTGTCGCGCTCCTCGGCGAGCCGTACGAGCCGTTCGGAGTCGGCGAGTTCGTACGCCAGGGGCTTGTCGACGTAGGTGGCGACGCCCGCTTCGAGCAGGCGGGTGACGATCTCGGGGTGCACGCCGGTCGGCGCGTGGACGAACGCGGCGTCCAGGCCCTGGGCGAGCAGCGAGTCGAGGTCGGTGTGGCAGTGCGCGTCGGGGATGTGGTGGGTGGCCGCGACCCGCTTCAGGGTCGCGGGGCTGCGCGTCTGCAGATGGAGTTCGACACCCGGAAGCGTGCTGAGTACCGGCAGATAGGCCTTCCGCGCGATGTCCCCGAGCCCGATACAGCCGACCTTCACGTCCGTCTCCCTGCTGTCACTGGCGTTCCGCTTCGGCAGCATACGTGGCCGGAGAGCCTGCTTCGGAGGGCGGCCGCCAGTCCACGATGCCGTCGAAGCCGCGCAGGACCAGGTGGGGCGCCAGTGTGTTGACGCCCGCGATCAGCGCGTTGCGCAGCAGGACGCCGGGGGCGCTGGTGAGGGTGGTCATCCGGCCCGTCCGCGCGGACTTGCGGACGATGTCCATGGTGCGCGGCAGCCGGTCGCGGGTGTACGAGGCGAGTGCCGCGCCGGGGTCAGCGGTGGGGGTCGCGTGGTGGGCGAGTACGACCGCGTCCTCGATCGCCTGGTTGCCGCCCTGGCCGAGGCTGGGCGGCATGGCGTGCGCGGCGTCGCCGAGCAGCACTGTCCTGCCCCGGTGGTAGGCGGGCAGTGCCTGGCGCATGTAGTGCACGTCGTGGCGCAGTACGTGGTCCGGGCGTACGGCTTCGAGGATGTCCGGGACCGGGTGGTGCCAGGTGCCGAACCGGCGCTGGAGTTCGGCCTTCTCGTCGTCGGGTGCGTGCCCGCCCTCAGGGGCACGGGCGGCCGCGTAGGCGTAGGCCCGGCCGTCCTTCATCAGGTGGGTGCCCCAGAGCTGCCCCTTGCCCCAGGTCTCGTGCGAGCCGAACGGCCGCGCGGGCGCCGGGACCACGACCCGCCAGGTGGTGAAGCCGGCGTACTCAGGCCCGGGGTGCGCGGGGAAGAGTGCGCGCCGGACGCCGGAGTTGATGCCGTCGGCGCCGACCACGAGCTCGGCTTCGACGGCGCCGCCGGGGGTGCTGACGACGGCTGGCCGGTCGGGGCCGCCGGGGTCGGTGAGGGTGGCGGCGCTGGCGGTCCGTACGGCGCCTTCGGGCAGGCGGACGCGG
Organism: Streptomyces sp. E11-3; assembly: GCF_046540415.1. Lineage (NCBI taxonomy): Bacteria > Bacillati > Actinomycetota > Actinomycetes > Kitasatosporales > Streptomycetaceae > Streptomyces > Streptomyces sp. E11-3. The sequence goes on from NZ_JAZGRL010000002.1 coordinate 492,124, forward strand.
AGCGTCTCGACGAGGGTGGCCCGGTGCAGCAGCACGATGGTGCCGCCGAAGCGCTCGGCCGCGGCCTTGCTTGAGGTGCGGGACAGCCAGCGTCCGCTGGGGGTGCGCAGGCCGCCGTCGCCCTGCCAGGCGGCGAGATCGCGGATCTCGTCGCCGACGCCGATGGTGTCCAGGGCGCGCTGGGAGTTGGGGGCGAGGGAGATTCCGGCGCCCACGGGCTCCAGGGCTGCGGCCCGTTCGAGGACGGTGACCTTCCAGCCCCGCTGATGCAGTGCGGCGGCAGCGGTCAGCCCGCCGATGCCGCCTCCGATGACGACCGCGCGTGCCATGACTCCTCCTCGGAACTACACCTGTAGTGCTCGATACGGAGACCGTACTACATGTGTAGTGACGCGGGGTAGGGTGTGGCTCATGGCCGCCGAACAGATGCCGGGTGTGCCCCGTGCCGAGCTCATCGCCGACGCCGCCCTGGCCCTGCTCGCCGAGCGCGGGATGCGCGGGCTCACCCACCGCGCCGTGGACGAGGCGGCGGGGCTGCCGCAGGGGTCGACGTCCAACCACGCGCGCACCCGGCTCGCTCTGCTGGAGGCGGCGGTACGGCGGCAGGCGGAGCGTGAGGCGGCCGTGCTGACGCCGGACGAGATACCGGACCCGACGGGCGGCGTCGAGACGCTGGCGGACGGCCTGGCGCTCGTCCTGCACCGCTATCTGACCGGCCACCGCCCCCTGCTCGTCTCGCGGTACGAGTTGGCCCTTGAGGCGACCCGCAGACCGGAGCTGCGCGCCTTCTACGACCAGGCGGGACGCCAATTCCGGGAGGCGGTGCTCGGCCTGTTGCGGGCGGTGGGATCGACGGCACCGGAGCGGCACACGCTGGCACTGGTGGCATACATCGACGGAATGATGTTCGCCTGCGTGGCCGGTTCGTTCCACGCCGAGGTGCCGAGCGAGGGCGAGCTAAGGGCGGGCCTCGGCGAGCTGCTACGCGGCATGGTCGACGCCTGACGGGGCGTGGTCGACGCCTGACCAGGCGTGGTCGAGGCCTGACCAGGCGTGGTCGACGCCTGACCGGGCGCGCGGGCCGCGTCAACCGGCCCCGTCACTCGTGCGGGGCATATCCACGCCCGTCCGTTCACCGCAGGGGGCTCAAGGCACCAGAGTGGCGCGGATGCACCGCACAACAACTACCGCGGCCCTGCTGGTGACGGTGGCGGCCTCGGCCGTCTCCGGCTGCGTCACCGTGGAACGGCCACCCGGGGCCCGGACCCCGTCCCCCACCGCGACACCGCACTCCGTGCCACACGCCCGCCACGGCACGGAGCCGCGCGAGGTACAGGCCCCCGCCCGCGAGGCACTGGAGATGATCGCCCCCGCGCAACGGGCATCGCCCGACGCCCCGCCCACGAGCGCCGCGTCGAAGCGCCCCGCGCCCACCGAGCCAGCGCCCCGCGGCCGCGCCGCCCGCCCCGACGCGGAGGCTCCCTCGAACACTCCGGGGAGCAAGGTCCGCCCGCCACGGCCCAGCCACGCCCCGGACGCCCCCGGACGGCCCGACACACCACCCGGCCTCGACCTCAGTCGAGGCCCGGTACCCGGCAGCGAGCAGTCCTGGGCCGGCCTGTGCGCGCTCGGCGAGCGGTACGGCGGCTGGCCCGCCGACAGCCCCGAGGCCCGCATCTGCCGGAAGGCCCACGGCCGCTGACCGGGCAGGCGGCGCGCCCGAGGATCGCTGACCTCCCGCACCCCCTGCCAGAGCGTGTGTCGGAAGTCCCTCCCGCCCTCCGGGCGACCAGCGGGACTTCCGACACACGTCTAGGCCCCGAGTCGCAGCTCAAGCCGCTCCACGGCGGCCCGAATACCGTCGCCGTACGGGTCGTCCCCCAGAACGCCGAGTCGGCCACGTGCCTTCCTCAGATGCGTGCGCGCCTCCTGCTCACGGCCGAGCTTCACGTAGTCGGCGGCCAGATTGAGGTGCAGCGAGGGATAGAACGCGCGCACCGCGAGTGACTGGTGATGCTCCTCCAGCCGCTCGTCGGTGAGCACATCGGCCGCGGTCAGCGCCCGCAGGTCCCAGGCGAGCTCATCCGCGGGGTCGTCCTGGGTGTCGGCCATGTAGTGCGCGATGGTGCAGCGGTGCAGGGGATCGCCGTCCTCGCCGATCTCGGTCCACAGCTCGAGGAAGCGGTTGCGGGCTTCTTCCCGGTCACCCGCGCGGTGCAGCATGATCGCCTGACCCGCCCGGGCCATCACGGGGTCCTGCGCCGCCTGTTCCTGCTGCTCTGCCACTGCTGCCTCCACGCTCGTGCGACAACCGCCGATCCGATCACCTGTGACGCTAACCGTCGCCACTGACAATCCCGGGCAGGCGCGGGGACGGCGGAGAGGGGTCAGGCCGCCGACTGGGCCAGGTCAGGGATGCGCCAGTCGATCGGGGCGTGCCCCTGGGCCGCCACCGCCTCGTTGATCTGCGTGAACGGCCTGGAGCCGAAGAACTTCTTCGCGGACAGCGGCGAGGGGTGCGCGCCCTTCACCACCACGTGCCGCTCGGTGTCGATCAGCGGGAGCTTCTTCTGCGCGTAGTTCCCCCACAGGACGAAGACGGCCGGATCGGTCCGCTCGGCCACGGTCCTGATCACCGCGTCCGTGAACTTCTCCCAGCCCTTGCCCTTGTGGGAGTTGGCCTCCCCGGCCCGGACCGTCAGAACCGCGTTGAGCAGCAGGACGCCCTGCTGGGCCCAGGGCAGCAGATATCCGTTGTCCGGGATCGGGGTGCCGAGCTCGGCCTGCATCTCCTTGTAGATGTTCCGCAGCGAGGGCGGGGTCTTCACACCGGGCCGTACGGAAAAGCACAGGCCATGCCCCTGGCCCTCGCCGTGATACGGGTCCTGGCCGAGCACCAGTACCTTGACCTGGTCGAACGGCGTGGCCTCCAGCGCGGCGAACACCTCGTCGCGCGGGGGGTACACGGGGCCCTTCGCCCGCTCGTCCTCGACGAAGTCGATGAGCTCCTTGAAGTAGGGCTGGTGCAGTTCGTCGCCCAGGACCCCGCGCCAGGACTCGGGGAGCAGGTCAGTGTCGGTCACGTCAACAACCTCCGGTGTGCGGTCACTTGTACACCGCAGAACCTACCGTCCGGCACTGACAACGCCCGCTCCGCCGAGTCCGGCCAGGCCACCCGGGCCTAGGGGCGTCTCCCCCTAGCGCCGCTACCAGCTGGTCTTCCGCGTGAGCTCCCACATCATCATGATCGTCGAGGGGTCCAGGGCACGTTCGCCGCCCGCGATCTCCTCGCTCGCCGCGATGTACTGCTTGCCCTGCCACAGCGGCAGCAGCCGTACGTCGTCCACGAGGATCTCCTGCGCCTTCTTGATCTGCCCGGCCACCGCGCCGCGGTCGCTCTCCTGACGGGACTGCGGCAGCAGCTCGTCGGTGATCTTCGGGGCCAGGTACGGCGTGCCGAGGGCGTTGCGCTCGCCGACGAAGGGCGCGATGAAGTTGTCCGGGTCCGGGAAGTCGGGGAACCAGCCACGGCCGAAGACGGGGAAATCGCCGTTGCGGTAGCCCTGCTCGTACGTCTTCCAGAGGTCGTGGCTCTTGAGCGTGACGTCGAACAGCCCCGTCTTCTCGAGCTGCCGCTTGATCTCCTTGAACTCCGGCTCGGTGACGGAGCCGTAGCGGTCGGTGGTGTACCAGAGGGTGAGCGGCACGGTCTCGGTGATGCCCGCGTCGGTCAGGATCTTCCTGGCCTTCGTGGTGCTCGGCTTGCCGTAGTCGTCGAAGAAGCCGGTGGTGTGGCCGGTGACGCCCTGCGGGACCATCGAGTACAGCGGCTCGACGGTGTCCTTGTAGACCTTGTGGGCGATCGCGCCGCGGTCGATGACCTGGGCGACGGCCTTGCGGACCGCCGGGTTCTTCGTCCAGGTCTCCTCGAGGTTGAACACCAGGTAGCGGATCTCCATCCCGGCTCCCTCCAGGAGCTGGAGGCCGTCCTTGGCGTTCTTGCCCTGGAGCTCGACGACGTCCTCGGAGGCCAGACCGCGGTACGTCACGTCGATCTTCTGCTCCTTCAGGGCGTCGACCATGGTGGACGAGTCCTGGAAGTAGCGGATGGTGACGGCGTCGTTCTTGCGGTCGGCGCGCCCCTTGTAGCGCGAGTTCCCGGACAGCTGCGCCGTCTTGCCCTCCTCGTAGGAGTCGAGGACATAGGGCCCGGAGCCGGAGATCCCGCCGTCCTCGCGGAGCTTGTCCGCGGGGTACTCCTTGGGGTTCACCAGGGACAGCGCGGGTGTGGCGAGCACGAACGGGAAGGTCGCGTCGGCCTTCTTGAGGTGGAAGACGACCTCGTGGTCGCCCTTCGTCTCGACCCGGTCCAGGCTACCGAGCAGCCCCTCAGGTCCACCCAGGACCTTGATCTTCCTGATCCGGTCGACGGAGTGCTTCACCGCCGCGGCGTCGAGCTTGTCCCCATTGGAGAAGCTCATGTCCTTGCGGAGCTCACAGCGGTACGTGCGGCTCGACCCGTCGGTGAACTCGCACTCCTTGGCCGCGTCGGGCTCGGGCACCGAGCCGCCGGTCGGGAAGCTCAGCAGGGTCTGGTAGACGTTGCGGAACAGCTCCCAGGAGCCGTCCCAGGCGGCTGCGGGGTCGAGCGTACTCGGAGCACTGGTGGTCCCCACGACAATGCGTTGGTCGTCGTCGGAATCGCCCGAAGAGAGCACTCCGCATCCCATGAGCAGGGATATGGACGCAACTGTCGCAGCTGCCTGCAGACATCGGGTCCGGTTGAACACGCGCACGCTCCTCGATTGGCCACGCCAAAGGTGGCCAGACGATACCGCAGTGCCCCACCGGGTCCGCTGTGCAGGCCCGGCGGGGCACTTGATGTGGGCGAACGTCGCCTACGAGGTGTTCGAGGCGTACGGGGGTTACGGGGGTTACGAGAGGTACAGGGGGTTCGTCAGCCGACGCCCGCATTGAGGAACATGCCGCCATCCACCACGAGTGTCTGCCCGGTGATCCAGTCCGACTGGTCCGAGGTGAGGAACGCGGCGGCGCCCCCGATGTCCGCGGGCACCCCGAGGCGGCCCAGCGGGTAGGCCGCCGCCGCCTCGTCCTCGCGGCCTTCGTAGAGCGCCTGGGCGAACTTGGTCTTCACGACCGCGGGCGCGATGGCGTTGACCCGTACCCCCGGCGCGAACTCGTGCGCCAGCTGCAGCGTCAGGTTCACCATGGCCGCCTTGCTCATGCCGTACGCGCCGATGAAGGGCGAGGCCGAGACACCGGCGATGGAGGCGATGTTGACGATCGCCCCGCCGTGCTCGCTCTGCCAGGCCTTCCAGGTCTGCTGGGCGAAGCCGAGCGCCGAGATCACGTTGGTCTCGTACACCTTGCGCGCGACGTCCAGGTCGAGCTCGGCGATCGGCCCGAAGACCGGGTTCGTACCGGCGTTGTTCACCAGGAAGTCGACCCGTCCGAAGGCCTCCATGGCCTGCTCGACGGCGCGGGCCTGGTGGGCCTCGTCGTGGGCCTTGCCCGCGACGCCGATCACCCGGTCCGCGCCGAGCTTCTCGACGGCCTCCTTGAGCGCGTCCTCGTTGCGCCCGGTGATGCACACCCGGTCACCGCGGGCGACCAGCGCCTCGGCGACGCCGTAGCCGATGCCGCGGCTCGCGCCGGTGACCAGCGCGGCCTTTCCACTGTCCTGCACTGTCATGATCCGTCGTCCTTTACGCGTCAGTGAGTCAGCAAGTCAGCGGTCAGTTGAGCGGGCCACCGGCCACGTACATGACCTGGCCGGAGACGAAGCCGGCCGCCTCGCCGGTGAAGAAGGCGATGGCGTTGGCGATGTCCTCGGGCTTGCCGACGCGCTGGACGGGGATCTGAGTGGCGGCCGCGGCCTGGAAGTCCTCGAAGCCCATGCCGACGCGCTCGGCGGTGGCCTTGGTCATCTCGGTGACGATGAAGCCGGGGGCGACGGAGTTGGCGGTGATGCCGAACTTGCCGAGCTCCTTGGCCAGGGTCTTGGTGAAGCCCTGCAGGCCGGCCTTGGCGGCGGAGTAGTTGGCCTGGCCGCGGTTGCCGAGCGCCGAGGAGCTGGAGAGGTTCACGATCCGGCCGAAGCCCGCGTCCACCATGTGCTTCTGGCAGGCCTTGGCCATCAGGAACGCGCCGCGCAGGTGCACGTTCATGACCGTGTCCCAGTCGGACGCCTCCATCTTGAACAGCAGGTTGTCGCGGAGTACGCCCGCGTTGTTGACCAGGATCGACGGAGCCCCGAGCTCGGCGGCGATCCGCGCGACGGCCGCCTCGACCTGGGCCTCGTCGGAGACGTCGCAGCCGACGGCGAGCGCCTTGCCGCCGGCCGCGGTGATGGTCTCCACGGTGTCCTTGCAGGCTGCCTCGTCAAGGTCGATGACGGCGACGGCGCGGCCCTCGGCGGCCAGTCGTACGGCGGTCGCCGCGCCGATACCTCGCGCGGCGCCCGTCACGACGGCAACGCGCTGCTCGGTGGTGGACATGCTGGTTCTCCTCGCCCTTGGAAACGGCTCTCACGGCACGCCCCGAATGGTGAGCGACCGCTTAGTACCTTCAGCAAGACGTGACGCTAGAAGCCCTGGCACCCGGTGTCAACGGCCCACCGCGTGCCCGCCCCGGGGTCAGGAAACACCTCAGCGCACCAGCAGGTCGAGAAGGCGCTCCACCTCCGCCTCGGGGTCCGCGGTGAGGCCGGTGTGCACGGGGCCCGGCTGGACGACGGTCGAGCGCGGCGCGATCAGCCAGCGAAAGCGCCGCCCGGCGTCGTCGCGGGCGGCCTGTCCCGCCGCCTCACCGCCGTGGCAGACCCCCTCGACGGCGCGCAGCGCGGCCCGCACACCGGCGACGTCCGCGTGCGGGTCGAGGGCCGCCAGCTTGGCCTCGTCGAGGTGGGTGCGGGCGGCCACGAAGGTCTTGGCGCGGCAGTAGACCACCACGCCCGCGTTGAACTGCTCGCCGCGCTCCACTCGCGGTACCACCCGCAGGAGCGCGTACTCGAAGACGTCTCGCTCGCTCACCTGACGCCACCCTTGGTCTCGGCCTTGCTGCCCTCGGCCTTGCTGCTCCCCGCCTCGCTACTCCCAGCCTCGCGCGGGGCGTGCGGCCAGGGGGCCAGATGGTCGGTCAGCCAACCGGGGGCCTGGGACGCGGGGCGCTCGGTGCGCGGCCCCAGGGTGATCCGGCCCTCAAGGCCCGCTACGCGCGCGTGCAGCACGGAGACGTAGGCGCGGCGCAGCTCGTCGGGGTGGTCAAACCCCGGCTCGTCGACCAGCCAGACGTCGGGAACGTCGGCGGCGACCTCGGTGAGCAGATCCTCGGTGACGCGCGGCGCGAGCTCGGCGGCCGCGGCGACGACATCCGGCCCGAAGGGCGCCAGGACGTGGTCGGACGCGTCGTAGGGCTTGGCGGCCGCGGCCTCGGCGGTGCGCCAGTTGTGGTGCCAGATCATGCTGGCGCCGTGGTCGATGAGCCAGGGATCGCCGTGCCAGACCAGCATGTTGGGGTTGCGCCAGGAGCGGTCGACGTTGTTGACCAGCGCGTCGAACCACACGATCCGGCCCGCCTCGTCGGCGGCCACCTCGTAGGCCAGAGGGTCGAAGCCGATCGATCCCGGCAGGTAGTCCATCCCGAGGTTGAGCCCGCCGCTCGCCTTGAGGAGCTCCTGCACCTCCTGGTCGGGCTCGGCGAGTCCGATCACCGGGTCCAGCTGAATCTGCACCAGTTCGGGCACCCGCAGCCCAAGACGGCGCGCGAGCTGTCCGCAGATGACCTCCGCGACGAGGGTCTTGCGCCCCTGTCCGGCTCCGGTGAACTTCATGACATACGTGCCCAGGTCATCGGCCTCGACGATGCCGGGCAGCGATCCGCCCTCACGCAGCGGCGTGACGTAGCGGGTCGCGGTGACTTCTGTCAGCATTTCCCCAGGCTATACGGCCTGACCTCCTGGAAATCCACGGGCCAGGTGGGCGTCGCACAACTTGAGGAATGGTGCCCGGTCAGCCTTGGGGAGAATCTGGGGAGTTGCGACTGGCATGCCGGTCGGCCTGACTCCCGAGCAGTCCGTCCGGGGCGTGTTGGGGAAGTCGGTGGCCTGCCTGGTGGCCGTCCGGGTCATCGACGCGGTCGCCGTTCTCGCTGTCGGCGCCGTAGTACCTGACCCTCGTCGACACGTCTCCCATCCACCCGCGTTACCCACCACGTGGCCACCGCCCACAGGGCAACCGCCGAGTGCGAGTTGACCGAGAGCTACCCGCCGTCACCGTCATGGGCGCCGAGGACTTCCCACGCATCCTCGAACGCGTCCCCGGCACCGTGGCCTTCCCCGGCACCCGTCCGCCCGGCCAATGCCCCAGGGCCTCCGCCTCATTCGTCCGCCGGGCGTACCACCTCTACCCCCTGGTCCCGCAGCTCCTGCACCACCGAGGAGTCGTTGGGGGCGTCCGTGACGATGAGGGCGATCTGTTCCATCGAGCAGATACGACCGAGCGCCGCGCGACCGAGCTTGTCGGCGGTCGCAACCAGGATCACCCTCTGCGCCGCCTTCACGGCGGCACGCTTCACCTGTACGTCGTCCAGGTTGTAGGCGGTGGCGCCCTGAACCGGATCGACGCCGCAGCAGCCCAGGATGAACGTGTCGAAGCACAGGTCCTTGAATGTCTGGACAGGGGTGTGGCCGTAGAAGGAGAGCTCCTCGGGCCGCACCTGCCCGCCCGGCATCAGAAGCTGGACGCCGGAGTGCCCGGAGAGTGCGAAGGCGGCGTGCAGGGAGAGCGGGGTGACAGTCAACTGACGGCCAGCCATGGCCTTGGCGATGGCGACGGCCGTCGTGCCGGTGTCCAGGGCGACCGTCTCGCCGTCAGTCAGCAGCTCGACCACCGTATGGGCAAGCCGCTCCTTGGCCTGCGCCTCGGACATGGCACGGATGGCGTACGGCGGCTCGACACCACCAGGCAGATTGCTGAGCGCGCCTCCTCGCACCCGGCGCAGCGCGCCCCGGGACTCCAGGACCTCCAGGTCCCGGCGAATGGTCATCTCCGACGCCCCGGTGGCCCGGGCCAGCTCGGCTACGGTCGCGCGGTTCTCCTTCATGAGCAGTGCCACCACGAACTTGTGTCTCTCCATCACGTTCATGCGTCTGCTTGTAGCACAGAAAGGTGCGCGAGCGAGCATACGCACATCAGAACTGTTGAAACGAACGGTGATCTTGACTAGTGTTCGGCTTATTGCGTGAAGTCGAGCATGTTTCGAACGTCAGTCATGTTCGTTCAATAGTCAATTGATGAAGCGACGAGGAGAACGATGCCCGCAACCAGTGAGGCCGACCTGCCGGACATGGGAAGGCCGCTCCTCACCACCGTCGCGGTCATCGCCTCGTGCGTGGGATTCGTGGTGATCGGAGCCCTACAGGCGCTCTACGGTCCGGCGATCCCGGCGCTGCGTGACGAGTACGGGCTGAGCCCGGCGGCGGCAGGGCTCAGCCTCAGCGCACACTTCATCGGCGCGCTCCTGGGTGTGCTGGTCTACCACCTCCTCAGGGGCCGTCTGACCAACCGCGTACTGCTCGGCGGCTCCTACCTCCTCATGGCGGTCGGCGCGGCCGGCTTCGCGTTCTCCCCGACCTGGGGCCTCGCCCTGACCGGTACTTTCGTCATCGGTTTGGGTTTCGGCGGCATCGACTACGGCCTGAACCAACTCTTCGCCATCGGCTTCGGCCGCCGCAGCACAGCCATGCTCAACCTGCTCAACGGCCACTTCGGCGTCGGTGCCATCGCCGGCCCGGCCCTGATCGGCTGGCTCGGAGCGGCCAACTATCCGGTGATCTTCATCGGTGTCGGGGTGCTCTGCGTGCTTATCCTGTTCACGCTGGGCGGGGTGGCCGCCAAGGAGCCCGAGCCCGCCGCGGTGGAAGGCGCTTCGGCGGGCGGGGCCCGAGTCCTTCCGATCATCGCCGTGTTCATCGGCATCTACGTGCTGCACGTGGCCATCGAGACCGGGGTCGGCGGCTGGGAACCCACGCACCTCGAAGCGGTGGGTTACGGCGCCGCCACCGCCGCCACGGCGACGTCGGCGTACTGGGCCGCCATGACGCTCGGCCGGTTCATCGCCGCCCCGCTCAGTCTGCGCTTCTCGGCACCGGCGATCCTGATCGTCTGCTGCGTCGGCATGGCGGGCTTCCTGCTCCTGGCGACCGTCCCGGCGTTCGCGCCGTACGCCTACTTCGGCGTCGGCCTGATGATCGCGCCCATCTTCCCCACCTGTCTGCCCTGGCTGAACCGCGCCGTGCCCAGCGTGGCGGCCGCTGGCGCCTATGTGATCGCCGCCTCGATGATCGGCGGCGTGGCCTTCCCGCCGCTGCTCGGCGGGGTGATCGACACGGTGGACGTCAAGGCGCTGCCGCTGGTGCTGTTCGGGCTCGCCGTGGCCTGCGCGCTACTGAGCCTGTGGCTGCGCAAGAACGCACCCGATCCCGACGGTGTCCGCCGCCCACGCGAGGCGGAGCGCGCGGACGCCGTCACAACCCAAGGAACCTGAGGCATGAAAGCCGTTCTCTTCGACATGTTCGGCGTCATAGCGCGCGTCCAGTCACCCGAGTCCCAAGCCGTGATGGAACGCACGGCAGGCGGTGAACGGGACCGGTTCTGGGAGGCGTACTGGTCCCAGCGCACCCCCTACGACCGCGGCGACGTAGCCGGTCCCGCGTACTGGAAGGGAGTCTGCGCCGCGCTGGGAATCCCGTACGACGCGGGCCTGGTCGACGACCTGATCGCCGCCGACCTCGCCAGTTGGAGTGAGGTCGACCAGCGCAGCGTCGACCTGCTCCGCACCCTCGCCGGCCGCGGAATCACCTGCGGTCTGCTCTCCAACATCCCCGAGGAACTGGCCGTCCGGTACGAGGCCAGCCAGCCCTGGCTGGAGCACTTCTCGGTGGTCGGCTTCTCCTGCCGGATCGGCAGCGCCAAGCCCGAACCAGCCGCCTACCAGTGGTGCGTCAGGGAACTGGGACTGCCCCCTGAGGAGATCCTGTTCGTCGACGACCGGGCCGAGAACGTCCGGGCCGCACAAGAACTGGGTCTCCAGGGGCACATGTTCACCTCCCCCGCCGAACTTCAGACCGCGCTGTCTATCGCGCTGCCTACCGCGCCGGAGGATGCGCCACGGTGACGGCGACGGCGTTACTCTTCGCGCTCCACTCCGCCGGGACGCGCCCGTGGCCGGGCCTCGGCGGCCGTCGCCGATTCCCGTGCGTATTCGGCCTCGGCTATGGCTTTTTCGGTTGGCCATTCCCGTCTGGCGCGAACGGAGCCGAGACACTCCGCGAGCTTCGGCAAAACTAGATGCATTGGCCCAACACATCTCTTGTCAAGATCGGTCCGAATATGTTCGTATGAGTGAGCAGGCGTCACCGATAAACGCCCCAGCACATCGAGGGGGGAAACTGGACCGCCCGCATCTGGCATCAAGCCACTTCCCTTCCTTTCTCTTCGGGCGTGACCTGTGTCGCCTTCCGTTCATATCTCGACGTTTTACGTGACCGCATGAGGGACCGATGGATACCAAAGATATTACCGACCACATCTATTACCCCGTCAGCGACCGCAAGATGGACCGCGGTGAGGGCGTCTACCTCTACGACGAAGACGGCAAGCGCTACCTCGACTGCGCATCGGCGACCTTCAATCTGAGCCTCGGATACTCCCACCCGGCCGTCATCGCCGCCATGAAGGACCAGCTCGACAAGGTGGTCCACCTGACCTCCTCGTACCAGAGCGAACCCATCAACGGCTTGGTCCAGCGGCTGGTAGAGGTCTCCCCCGGGAGCCTGACCAAGGTGCACCCCAAGGTGTCCGGCGGCTCGGCCGCCAACGAGGGCGCCATCAAGATGGCCCAGATGGCGACCGGCAAGTCGGAGGTCATCACGCTGTTCCGCAGCCATGTCGGACAGACGATGATGATGACCTCGATGTCGGGCAACTCCTTCCGCCGCGAGCCGTTCCCCAACCTCTTCCCCGGCAGCCTCCAGGTGCCCGACCCGTACTGCTTCCGCTGCTTCTACGGGCAGCAGAAGGAGACCTGCGGGACGATGTGCGTGGACCGCCTTGAGGACTTCGTCGACTACGCGAGCTCGGGCCGCGTCGCCGCCGTCCTCATCGAGCCGATTTCCGGTAACGGTGGCAATATCGTGCCGCCCGACGGCTATATGCAAAAGCTCCGGGCCTTCTGCGACGAGCAGAACATCGCGCTCATTTTCGACGAGATTCAGACAGGCATCGGCCGCACCGGCCACATGTTCGCCGCCCAGCACTTCGACGTCGAGCCTGATGCCATCACCACGGCGAAGGGGCTCGGCGGATCGGGTGCCCAGGTCGCCGCGATCATTACCAACGAACGGCTCGCCGGCCTCCCCGCGAACCACCACTCCTTTACGTACGGGTCAAACCTCCTCGCCGCCGCTGCGGCCAATGTCACCCTCGACATCGTGCGTCGGCCGGAGTTCTTAGCCAACGTGACCCGAACCGGCGACTACATCATGGAACGCCTGGACGACATGAAGCGCCGCTATCCGGCCATCGTGGATGTCCGCGGCGTCGGCCTCATGATCGGGTTCGAGATCGCCGAGCCGGACGGCAAGCCGGCCGTGAAGCTCACCAACCACCTGGCCGAGAAGGCCATGGAGCACGGCCTGATCCTGCGCACCTCACGCTACGGCTACGGCAACGTCCTCAAGATCCGTCCGCCGCTGATCCTCACCATGGACCAGGCCAAGGAGATCTGCGACAAACTGGAGAACCTCTTCCTGGAGGAGCTGGCCCGATGAGCGCACCGAACCCGATGAAGCAGCTCCTCACCTCACTCGGTGAGCACGTCCGCACCGAGCTGCTGGCCTACGCGGACCACGGCCAGGACCGCCAGGTCCACGGCGACTCGCCCGGCGGTGACGCCCAGTTCGACGTCGACGAGGTGGCGGAGAAGGCCGTACTCGACTACCTGCGCGCCCACGCGGACGTCCCCCTGGCCCTGTACACCGAGGACGGGTCCTACGTCGAGCTCGCGCCCGAGCCGCAGCTCCTGCTCGTCGTCGACCCGATCGACGGCACCCGCCCCACTTCGGCCGGGCTGGAGATGGGCATGGTGTCCATCGCCGCCGCCCCCTACGGCGACGGTGCGCCCACCCTCGCCGACGTCAACGCCGCGTGTCTGGTGGAGATCAAGAGCGGGGCGTGGATCTACGGAGACGACACGGAGGGACTCACCAGCAGTGGGTTCACCACTGCGGTCCCCCGTCTGAGCCGCAACACGGACCTGACCCGGATGTTCTGGTCGATCGAGTTCAACGGCCACCCCATGCGCCTGATGACCGAGGCTTACGACCATCTCGTGAACCAGTCGGCCAACACCGGCGGCATCTTCGTCTTCAACAGCAGCACCTTCTCCATCTCCCGCATCATCACCGGCCAGCTCGATGCCTACGCCGACATCGGCAACCGCGTCCTGCGTGACCACCCGGACACCGAGGAGCAGTTCCTGAGCGTGGGGCGCGGTTCGATCCTGCACCTGTTCCCCTACGACATCGCCGCCGCCGTCTACCTCGCCCGGCTGGCCGACGTCGTCATCACCGACGCGTACGGCGACGACCTCGGCACCACCTCCCTCGTCGACCTCGGCCCCATGAACCAGAAGTCGTGCATCGCCGCGGCCACCCCCGAGCTCCACAAGCAGCTCCTCGACTCGATTCGCTGGGACCTCGGCCGGGGCACCACCGCGACCGCAACGGAGGCATCGTGAAAGCCCTGACGCTCTCTGCCGACCGCATGCTCGCCCTCGTCGAGCACCCCAAGCCCGAGCCCCGCGCCGCCGACGACGTCATCATCCGCGTCACGCAGAGCGGGATCTGCGGCACCGACCGCAGTGTGCTCGTCGGCAAGTTCCCTGCCGAGACCGGCGTGGTGATGGGACACGAGGCCGTAGGCGTCGTCGACGCCGTCGGCACCGGTGTCACCCGCTTCGCCGTCGGCGACCGGGTCATCGTCAACCCCACGCTGTACTGCGGGAACTGCCCCGCCTGCCTGAAAGGCCACTGGAACTTCTGCGGCCGCAAGGCCGGCACCGAGGTCGGCCTGGACTACGACGGCTCCTTCGCCGAGTTCATCCGCCTCCCCGAGCTCTTCTGCCACGCCATACCCGACGGCATGAGCTTCGACCGCGCCGTGGTCGTCGAACCGCTCGCCTGCGCTCTCAACAACATCGAGGCCGGCCGGCTGACCGCGGGCGAGACCGTGGTCGTCGTCGGCGGCGGCCCCATGGGCGTGGTGACCGCCATGGCCGCTCAGCTGTACGGGGCCCGGGTGCTGCTCGTCGAGCCGGACCCGGTCCGCCGGGAGCTGGGCCGCCAGGTGTTCGAAGCCCCCGAGTTCGGGGACCGCGTCACCCTTCACACCCCGGACGATCCCCTCCTCACCGAGAACGGCGACCTGGTCGTCGACTCCGTCGGCAACCTCCTGGAGCAGAGCATCGGCTACGCGGCGCTGCGCGGGCGCGTCGTCGTCATGGGCTTCAACAGCAACGCCACCGCCACCGTGCGCCCGCTGACCCTCCTTCAGCGCGGACTCCAGATCATCGGCGCCGGGGACTACAACAGCATGATCTTCCCCAAGGCCGTGGAACTGGCCCGGCGGCTTCCGCTGGAGCGGGTGGTCACGCACCGGTTCGACCTCGCCGACCACGAAGAGGCGTTCAAGGCCCTCGCCGCCGTCCCCGGCGCCGAGTACGCCGCGCTGAAGGTCGTTCTCGTACCCCCGCGCTCGGGGGCGGACGTATGAACCATTCCCCGTACACCAGCCTGGCGCGGACACTGATCCCCGGTACGTCCCGTCCCGTGGTCGTCGGCGAGTATCCGTACTACCGCGCGGACCCGGCCAACTGGGCGTCGAATTTACGGGAGTTACGCCGACTCGGGGTCGACGTGGTCTCCTGCTACCTCCCCTGGCGCTTCCACGAGACCGGCCAGGGCTCGGGGCGTTCCTTCGACTTCACGGGCAAGACCGATTCCCAGCGCGATGTGGTCGGGCTGCTGGAGCTGGCCGCCCGGGCCGGTCTGGGCGTCCTCCTCAAGCCCGGCCCCTTCATCCACGCCGAAGTCCAGCTCGGCGGACTGCCCGACCGGTTGTGCGAGCCCCCGTACACCGCGTACCGGGGTCTGGACGGCAGCCTGCTCACCTCCCAGGGCAAACCGCTGCCGAGCCTGCTCGACCCGGAGGTACGGCAGGAGACCGAGACCTGGCTGCGCGCCGTAGCCGACGAGGTCGTGGCTGAGGCCGCCGCACCCCGCGGCCCTGTTGTCGCCCTTCAGCTCGGCAACGAGGGTACCGCCGGAGACGCCCACCTTCCCGTGGACGCCCAGGACGCCTCACCGGCCGCCCGCGAGGCCTTCGCCCGCTGGCTCACCGGACGTGGCCTGCCCGACGAGGCCGCACGCGCCACCGAGGACGTCGGCCGGTGGAGCAGCGCCCAGCGTGTGCTGTGGTCCCAGTGGTGCGGCCACGCCATCGTCGGGATGTGGGACAGCATGTCCGCTCTGTTCCCCGAGGGCCCCGCCCGGCTGGCCAACGTACCGCTCGCCGGGCTCTCGGCACCCGGCGCGGCGCTCGACGCCTGGGCCGCCCGGCAGCGCGCCATCCAGAGTTCCGGGCATCTGATCGGCCACACCGAGTGGGTCGGCAACCCGGCCCGCGACACGACCGCCTTCGGCTCCCATCTGACCGGGATCCTGCTCGGCGGCACGGACGTGGTCGAGGCCAACTGGGGGTTCACCTGGACCGACACCTCCTTCGCCCGGCCGGGCACCCCGGTGTTCAACGCTCTACTTGCGCTGCTCCTGGGCTCCAGCACCGTCAGCGTCTACACCGCCTGCGCGACGGCCAACTGGGGCTCCCTGGTGGACATGGACCCCGACGGGCTGCGTGCCGACGGCGTGGACCCGGCCCTCCACGCCCCGCCGTACAGCCCGGGGGCGCCGCTGGCCGAAGGCGGCACCCACCAAGCCAACGCGGAAGGTCTGCGGCTGCTGGCCGCGTTCCTCGACCGCTTCGGCGACCTGCTGCTCGCAAGCGCCCTCGACCGCGACGCGGTGGTCCTCATCGACCGGGCGCTGCCCGAGGCCGGCGCCTGGCTACGCACCGGTTGTACGGTTCTCGCGGAACTCGCCGACGCCGTGCAGCGGCAACTGGCCGACTCCGGCCGGCTCATCGGCCTGGGCTGGCTGGATGAACGGCTCGCCACGGTCCCGGGCAACGGTTCGGTGCCCGTCGCGGTGCTGCGCGCCGGTCACTCCGAGGGCGCGGAGGCCGCGGACGAGCTGACGGTTCCGGCCGGAGCCCCGGCAGACGGGGCGGTCGCGGACTTCGTCGCCTCCTTCACCGCAGGGCTCCCGGCGCCAGCAGGGCCGCGCTGGACGACGGCGCATCGCCGGGCACGCGTCCTGAGCCGTACCGGCCCCGGAGGCGTCCGCTTCATCGGCGCCTTCAACCCCACCGATGGTGACGACCGGATCACTGGCGGCGACGGCGCCTGGACGCTGGACCTGCCCGCGGGCTCCGCCGCCGTGGCCGTCACCCGCGACGGCGCGCTCCTGGGGTGGTTGGCCACCCCGGAGGCGCCGTCCACCAGCCCCGTCGCCCTCACCTGGGGCGGCGGCGAGGCCGACGCGCAACGCGTCCTGGCCTCCTGAGAACGCGGGTGGCGGGAGCGCGTACCTGACAGCGCGCCCTCCCGCCACCCGTCCCCTCGCCCTCCTGCGTCCCGCGGACCAGTTGCCCGCCGGGAACCCTCCCCCACGGCCCTGCACTCCCGAAGCTACGGCGAAGTGACAACTAGCTCTCTGTAGCGGATCAAGGATGCGTCTGTCCGGGATTTCGACCTCTTCATCTCTTGAGCTGTGAAGCTCCGTCACGTTGGTCGTGTCACGACGACGGGAGGGAGCCCGGGGTGCGCCAGGAGCGGGAGCCGGAGGACCTGATCGAGGTCTGGACGCTGCTGAAGAGGGCTCCGCGCGGCTGTACCGGCTGGCCGCCGGAGAAGACCAGTCCTGGCCACACCTGAGGCCGGTGCTGTCCACGAATACGGTCGACTGGGAGTTCATCCGCCAGAAGTACGACCAGACGACTGCTGGGCGGCCTCGTCTGCGCCGACGCTTACCAGACCCGTCTCATAGGCGACGATGACAGCCTGGACACGGTCACGGAGTCCGAGCTTGGCGAGGATGCGGGCGACGTGCGTCTTGACGGTCGCCTCGGCCAGGTGGAGGCGGGTGGCGAGTTCGGCGTTGCTCAGTCCTCGGGCCAGCAGGGAGAGGACCTCCAGTTCGCGCGGGGTGAGCGAGGCGAGGTCGCGGTGGGGGGCGGAGGTGTCGCTGCCGCGCTGGGTGAACCGCTGCACGAGGCGGCGGGTGATGGCGGGCGCGAGGAGAGCGTCGCCGGTACGGACCGTGCGGACGGCCGCGGTCAGATGCTCGGGGGTGACGTCCTTGAGGAGGAAGCCGCTGGCCCCGGCGGACAGTGCCGCGTAGACGTATCGGTCGAGGTCGAAGGTGGTCAGGACGATGACGCGGGGTTTGTTGGGGGTGCCCGTGAGGATGCGGCCGGTGGCCTCCAGGCCGTCCATCTCGGGCATCCGGACGTCCATCAGGACCACGTCGGGACGTGTGCGGCGGACCGCTTCAACCGCTTCGGTTCCGTTGGTCGCCTCGGCGACGACGTCGATGCCGTCGGCGCCGAGGATCAACCGGAATCCGGTGCGGACCAGGGTCTGGTCGTCGGCGAGGAGCACACGCAGCGGCTCAGTCACGGTGTCTCCAAGGGGATCAGGGCCTCCACACGGTAGCCGCCGGTCAGGCGTCGGCCGGTGTTCAGGCTTCCGTCGTACACGGCGAGGCGCTCGCGCAGGCCGATCAGGCCCCGGCTGTTCCCGGCAGCCGCGCCCGCGCCTGGGTGTCCACCGGTGTCGGTGACTTCCACCCGGAGCCGTTCCGGGCCGTATTCGACGGTCACGGCGGCGGTGGCGCCGGACGCGTGCTTCACCGTGTTGGTCAGGGCTTCCTGGACCACGCGGTAGGCGGCGAGTTCGACGCCGGGCGGCAGAGGACACGGCGGGCCGGTCACGGTCAGGTCGACCGGCAGTCCGGTGTCCCGGACCCGTCCGACCAGCGTTTCAAGCTGGTCCAGGCCGGGCTGCGGGGCCAGCTCCGCAGCCGTATCGGCCAGGTCTGCACCTCTGTCCGTCCCCTCGCCCTCGTCGGCCATGGTGAGCAGTCCCATGACGTGCCGCAGCTCGGTCATGGCCGCCCGCCCGCCCGCCTCGACGGCGAGCAGCGCCTCGCCGGCCTGCTCGGGGGCAGTCTTCATGATCTTGCGGGCGGCGCCCGCCTGGATGACCATCACGCTGACGTTGTGCGTGACGACGTCGTGCAATTCGCGAGCGATCCTCGCGCGCTCGTGCTCGACCGCCCGGCGCAGTGCCTCGGCCTGTTCGCGTTCCAGATTGGAGAGCCGGGTGCGGCCTTCGTCGGTCCGGAGTTTCCAGGTGCGCAGCCCGAGGGCGGCTCCTGCCATCGGGACCAGGATCAGCAGGGCGATGTACTCGTTGGGGATGATCGGTGTCACCGAGTTCCCCGAGGTGCCGACCAGGAGGACCGACACCGGCAGCGCCGCCAGGGTCGCCACCCGGTAGGGGCTGTGGACCGCGGCGCTGTAGACGGCGATCACGAACGCGTAGAAGGTCAGCCGCATGACGCTCTGCGGTGTCGCCAGTACCGCGGCCGTCACGACGCACAGCACGGCGAGCGGGAAGCGGCGGCGGAGCGCCAGGGCGCCCGAGGCGACAACCGCGAGGGTCACCATGAAGGCCATGCCGCCCGGGCCTGCCGGGCGCGGCACGACGTGCTCCACACCGGGAGCGATCTCCCGCACCACGACGTTGTCCGTGTTGTCGATGCCGTAATAGACCGTGGTGATGCCGAGCGCCAGCGCCACCAGCACGTCGAACTGCCAGGCGCGACGGCTGAGCCGCAGCGGCGGACCGGTCGGGCGTCCGCCGTCGCGGACCACCTCGCGGACCGCGGCCCGCAGCCGCTCCAGCATCGTACGTACGTTCATCACCGGCTTATTGTCGCCGCCGCCTGGGCCCCAGGAATCCGCCTCAACGGCCGTTCCCGGCGCCCGGTGTACATCGGGCGTCTACATCGCAGGGATGACGTTCCGGCAGGTGATCCCGACGCGGTACGGCAAAGGGTCCGGGCGGGCGACGCGCGGCGGCGGGGCGCGCTCCTAGCGTCCCGGGAGTCAGATGCCCGATCTGACGCACGCTGATGCCCGTATCGAAGGAGCCCGTTCATGACCACGCCGGTGATCGAACTGTGCGAGGTGAGCCGCCGTTACAACGACGGCCCGCCCGCCCTGCACGAGGCGTCGCTGACCGTGCGGCCCGGCGAGGCCGTCGCGGTCCTCGGCCCCTCCGGCAGCGGTAAGTCCACGCTGCTCAATCTGGTCGCGGGCCTGGACCGGCCCGATGCGGGGTCCGTCACCGTGGACGGCGTGCGGGTGGACCGCCTCGGCGAGGCCGGAGCGGCCCGCTACCGGCGGTCGAAGATCGGCATGGTCTTCCAGTTCTTCAACTTCCTCGACGACCTGACCGTCACCGACAACGTCGTCCTGCCTGCACGGCTCGCGGGCATGGCACGTGGCGAGGCGGACCGCCGGGCGGCACAGCTCCTGGAAACCCTCGGCATCGACCGGCACGCCCGCGCCTACCCGGGGCGGCTGTCCGGCGGCGAACGCCAGCGCGTCGCGGTAGCACGGGCGCTGATGAACCGGCCGCCGCTGCTCCTGGCCGACGAGCCGACCGGGGCCCTGGACACAGCCGCAGGACAGGACGTCAGCAAGCTGCTCACCGACCTCAACGCCGAGGGCCAGACCATCGTCGTGGTCACCCACGACCTAGCGCTGGCTCGGTCCTGCACGAACCGTACAGTCAGGATCGCCGACGGCCGGATCACCGAGGACCTCATGTCGCCCGCCGTCGCCTCCGAGGCCGTCCGATGAGCGCCCTCGGCAAGGTGGTGCGCTCGGGGGTGGGCCGGCGTCGCGTGCAGACGCTGGTGATCGGGCTCGCCACGATGATGGCGGTGGCCGCCTCCGTCCTCGGCGGATCGCTGCTCGTGGCCTCCGGCGCGCCCTTCGCCGACGCCTTCGCCGAGCAGCGCGGCGCGCACCTGTCCGTCGAGTTCGACGCGGGCCAGGTGAGTGCCGGGCTGCTGTCGGAGTCCGCGGGCACCGAAGGGGTGAGCTGTGCGGCAGGGCCGTTCCGTACGGCGACAGTCGCCCCGACGTCGGACGGGGCGGGCTCCGGGTGGCCGATGACCGTGGTCGGGCGGGGTGATCCCGGCCGGGACGTGGACGAGGTGGCGCTGCTCGACGGGCGGTGGCCCACGCGTTCCGGCGAGATCGTGTTGTCCGCCGGCTCCTCGCTCATCCCGACCCTGGGCATGAAGCTCACTTTCCTCGAGCTGTCCGGCCGCCCGACACTGACGGTGGTCGGAGTAGCCCGGTCGGTGACACAAACCGCCGACGCGTGGGTGGTGCCGTCCCAGATGCCGGCGCTCACCGCGCCCGGCAGCGGCGGCTACCAGATGCTCTACCGCTTCACCGACGCGGGCACCGCCGCTCAGATCAACGCGGGTGGCGGGGCCGTGACGGAGAACCTGCCGCGGGGAGCGGCCGTCGGCAAACAGTCCTGGCTCACCGTCAAGAAGAACGCCGAGCGCGACACCGCCCTCTATGTCCCGTTCCTCATCGCGTTCGGTGCCCTCGGCTTGGTCATGTCGGTGCTCATCGTGGGCAACATCGTCGCGGCGGCCGTCGGCGCGGGGACCCGCCGCATCGGCATCCTCAAAGCCATCGGCTTCACCCCGGCCCAGGTCGTACGGGCTTACGTCGGCCAGGCGCTGATCCCGGCCGTAGTCGGCACGGCACTCGGTGTCCTCGCCGGCCACCTGCTGGCCGTCCCCGTGCTGGCCGAGACCGAGGAGGTCTACGGCTCCTCCTCCCTGACCATCGCCCCCTGGGTCGATGTGTCGGTGATCGCCGGGGTGCTCGGCCTGGTCGCGGCGACCGCGTGGGCGAGTGCCTGGCGGGCCGGCCGGCTGCGTACGGTCGACGCGCTCGCCGTCGGGCATAACACGCCGACGGGGCGCGGCCGGTGGGCGGCCCGTCTGGCCGGCCGGCTGCCGCTGCCGCAGCCGGTCGCGCTCGGCCTGGCCCGGCCCTTGGCACGGCCCGCCCGCGCGCTGGCCATGGGCACAGCGGTCCTGTTCGGCACCATCGCCGTCACGTTCACCGTGGGGATGGTGGCCTCGCTCGGCGAGGTGATGAAGGCCAAGGCTCACGATGCCGCCGATGCCACCGTACCCGCGCCGATGCCGGACTTCGGCCCCCAGGACCCTGCCTCCGAGAAGAAGCCCCGGGCCGATCCCGCCGCGGTCGCCGCGGCCATCGAGGCCGGCGCCGGAACCGGGAAGCACTACAGCGCCGCGACGGTACGGGCGACCGTGTCCGGCGTGACCGGCACCGTCGACGTGATCGCCTTCACCGGCGACGCCTCCTGGGGCGGCTTCGCGTTGGTCTCAGGCCGCTGGACCGACAAGCCCGGCGAGGCCGTGGTCCCGACCCCCTTCCTGGCCGCCACCGGCACCCGCATCGGCGACACCGTCACCGTGAACGGCCTGGACCGGCCAGTCACGGTGCGGATCGTCGGCGAGGTCCTCGACCCCCGTAACGACGGCATGCAGGTCTTCACCGACGCGACGACCCTCGCGGCCGCGCACCCCGACCTGACGGAGACGAGCCATCACATCGCGGTCGCGTCAGGCACCGATGTCACCCGTTACGTCGACGCGCTGAACAAGGACCTGGCGCCGCTGGGGGCCACCGCCCAGGCTGGCGGGCTCGGCAACGGCAGCGACATGGTCGTCACGCTCAACTCGCTGTCCGCGATCCTCACGCTGATGCTCGTCGCCGTCGCCGCGCTCGGCGTGCTCAACGGCGTACTGCTCGACACCCGCGAGCGCGTCCGGGAGATCGGTGTCCACAAGGCGCTCGGCATGACCCCTCGGCAGATCGTTGCGATGGTCCTCACCTCGGTCGTCGTGACCGGCTTGGTCGCGGGCGCGCTGGGCGTGCCGCTCGGCGTGACCCTGCACGGCTGGGTCTTCCCCGCGATGGGCGACAGCGCAGGACTCCGTCTCCCCGACTCCGTCATCGCCGTCTACCACGGGGCCGAACTGCTCCCGCTCGCACTCGGCGGCCTGCTCATCGCCGCCCTGGGCGCGCTCCTGCCCGCAGGCTGGGCCGCAAGGGCCCGCACCGCCACGGCTCTGCGCACCGAATAGAGGTCAGGTTCCGTGGGCCGCCGGATCACCCTCCGCCCGCAGCCGGAGTACGAGGTGATCCGGCAGGCACGAGCCCAAGAAGACACCCAGGAGTGGAAGGAGCAGTACGCACACCGGGGCCGGCGTCGAAGGCACCGTCTCCCAAGGTGTCCGGGCCTTCGCCCTGCGACGATGCCGCTACCCGTTGTCATGACGCCGCGAGGCGCTGATCCTGCTGGCGGCACAGACGTGTCTCGTGAGGCGCGAGGCAGCTCCACTTGATGTGCGGGCTTCGGTTGACCGCCGCTGCGGGACCGTTCTTGCACCAGGGCTCAAACGGGCCCGGGTGGCGTCCCAGGATGCCGCGGCTGTTGCTCTCCGAGGGGAGCAGGGCCGCGCCCGCGTCGCTCCGGGTCGAGGTCCAGGGCGCGGCGGATCTGCTGGACAGCCGCAGCGGTCCGGCAGGCCCAACAGGCGCCGCGGGGACCCGTTCGGCGGTACGCCGGACTGGCCCCGTAACGATTGCGGGTATTTGGCACAACATGCCCCCTACATCCCGAGCGCCGAACCACGGCGGCCCGGCGCAGCACGGACATTGGTTCCTGCGCCTCCACCGCCGCCTGCTGACGTCGGTTGTCGGGCTCGCCTGGAACCGCGGGCGCGAGATGGAGCTGATGCACCGCGCCATGGGCTTCGCGGCGCTCAGCTTCCTCACTCTCGTGCCCCTCCTCGTCGTCGTCGCTGCGGCCGACCTCGCGAGGGGAGAGGGCTTCGCCCGATGGCTGGTGCACGGTCTCGGAGTGTCCGAGGTGTCGGAGGAGGAGATCGAGCGACTGTTCGGCATGCCGGGACAGGCGTTGCAGCGGACCACGGCGCTCGGCCTCGCCGCGCTGGCCGCGTTCGGTGTGACCTTCGCATCCGCCGTACAGACCGGCTATGAACGCGTGTGGGACTTGCCCCCGGCGCGCTGGCACACCATGTGGCGGCACGTCGTCTGGCTGGCCGTGCTGGTTTTCGTCCTGCTGCTCTTCGTCACCGCGCCCTCGCCGGAGGAGTCGTCCGCCGTCGAGACCGCCCTCGTCGCCGCGGGCGATGCCATCGGCGCGTTCATTTTCTTCTGGTTCTCGCAACGACTGCTCCTCTGCGGCCGGATCCGCTGGCGGGCGCTGGCCCCCGGGGCCGCGGCGACGGCCCTCGGGCTGCTCGGGCTGCGGGTCTTCTCGCAGCTCGTCTTCTCTCCGCTGATCGCGTCGAACGCGGTGACGTACGGCCCGTTCGGGACGGTGCTGGTCCTGCAGTCCTGGCTGGTGGGGGTGGGCTTCGTCGTGTACGGCGCGGCGCTGGTGGGGCGCCTCGTCCACGAGCAGCGGGTACGGCGCAGACTGACGGACGACGGACTGAACTGACGGACCGCACTGACGGACCGCACTGACGGACCGCACTGACGGGCCGACAGGTCCGGGCCGTGGGGAGAACGCTGGGCCCGCGACCCGGATCCGCAGATTCGCACATCCGCAGATCCGCCGGGCCGCATCCGGATGCGGGCCGACGGTCCGCACTGGTCGACGACCCCTCGCCACAGATCCAGGAAGTCGCCCGCCAGCAGGCCGACTTCGACCGGCCGGGCCTGCGATAGGTTGCCCGCCATGACTGACCTCGGACCCGTCGCCTGGCCACCTGCCCCGATCAAGACCGAGCGGCTCGTGCTCCGCGAGCCCGAGGCCCGAGACCGTGCGGCGTTCGTCGAGCTGCTCGCCTCACCTGAGGTGCATACCTACCTTGGCGGCCCCCAACCGCGTGATGAGCTCGAGCGCGCGGTGCCCGAGATATCCGGACGGCGGCCCGGCCTCTTGGTGATCGATCTCGACGGAGCGATGATCGGCCAGATCACGCTCTACAGAGAAACGGGGCACCTTCGTCAGGCTGCCGGGAAGGCCGAGCTCGGCTACCTGTTCCTGCCACAGGCGTGGGGATACGGGTACGCCGCCGAGGCGTGCGCAGCGGCACTGGACTGGTTCGCCGACGCGCTTCCCGGCGAACCAGTGGTGCTCGCCACCCAGACCGCCAACGAGCGCTCGATGCGCCTCGCGGCCAAGCTGGGGTTCACCGAGGTGGAACGGTTCGAGGCCTACGGCGCCGAGCAGTGGTTCGGCATGTGGTCCTCGGTCACGCCGTCCGGTTGAGCTCGTACTCGACAGCGCGGATCCACGAGGTGTCGCCCCGTCGCCCCGTCACGCCGTCGCCCCGTCTCGCCGTCTCGCCGCGTCTCGCCGTCTCGCCGTCTCGCCGTCACCAGGCGATGACGTCGTCCAGCGACTGCTGCCAGTACGTGACCTTGAGCGAGTCATCGATGTACATGCCATCGGCGGGCAGCGACGGGTGGGCGGGGGCGACATTCTCGTTGTCGGAGCGGCCGCTGAAGTGGACGGTCAGCGATTTCTCGGTGTGGCCGTTCGCGGTGCTGCCGTCGGCGCCGGACAGGAGCACGGAGGCGTAGCCGGACTCGCCGGGCTTGAGCGTGACGACGGCCTGCGGGTGGGTGTCCTCGTCGACCGGGGGAACGGACTGCGCCTCGCCGAACTGGACGGCCGGGTAGCCGTAGAGGTAGCAGGTGTTGCTGCCGGTGTTGGTGACGGTGAGCAGCATGTGGTTGATGGGGCGGGTCAGCGGGGCCGCGACGGTCTTGGTGTTGGAGCCCTGGCAGGTGACCGCCTTGCCGGAGGAGGCGGGGCCCTTCGACGCGGGGGTGTTCGCGGTCGGCTTCGCGTCATCGGAGGAGGTGCCGGTGGATGAGGCGCCGTTGGGGGTGCCCTCGGAACCGTTTGCGGACGCGCCGTTGGAGCCTGAGGCCGGGGCCTTCGATGCCGGGGTGCTCGCGGCGGGCGACCCCGCGGGGGACGAGCCCGCGGAGGCGCCTTCGTCACGGGCTCCGGTTCCGTCGCTGCACGCGGTCAGGGAGAGCGCGGCGAGTGCGACGGTCGCGGCGGCGGTGACGAGGCGGGTGCGGGAGTTCCGGTTGCTGGACATGTGGTCGAGCCCCTTCGAGGTTTCGGCTGGTGTGGTGCTTGGATGACCGGAGCTTGCGGGGTGATCCGTCCCAGCTGCCAGGATTGGCCGGGAACGGGGGATGCTGGAATGCCGAAACTTGCTCTGAGCAGGGGATATACGCGGCCCCTGGAACGCTGTTCTGGGACGCGGAGGGATGGAGGAACGGGTGTCTGGGGGAACCGGGACCGGGGGAACGGACGGGTTCGCGGAGCTGCTGCGGGAGCTCAAGGAACGCTCTGGACTGAGCTACGGGACGCTGGCCAAGCGGCTGCACATGAGCGCGTCGACGCTGCACCGCTACTGCAACGGCACGGTGGTGCCGACGGATTACGCCCCCGCGGAGCGCCTCGCGCGGCTCTGCCGGGCGACTCCGCAGGAGCTGCTGGAGCTGCACCGCCGGTGGATCCTGGCCGACGCGTCGCGGGGCGTGAAGCCGGTTCAGCAGGGCTCCACGGCGCAGCCACCGCAGCGCCCTACTGAACCGACCCCGGCAGCCGAACCATCCGAGCCGTCCACACCGTCCGCAGCGACCACACCGTCCGAGCCGACCACACCGTCCGGTTCAGCCGGGTCAGGAGATGAGCCGGTCGTCGTCGCCTCAGCGCCAGCAGGACCCGTGCCGCCGCGGCGCCGCCGCGTCGTGCTCATCGCCTCCGTCGCCGCGGCCGCCGTCCTGGGATCCGTCGTGCTCGCCGTGAACCTGTCCTCCGACGGGGACGGAGGGGGCGGAGGCGACGGCGGGAACCGGCAGGCGGCAGGAGCCACCGCCGCGACGACCGGCGCCAAGGGCACGGGGAAGACGCCGTCCACCTCGGACTCCGCGTCCCCGTCCGCCTCGGCCTCCGGCTCCCCGTCCCCGAACGGCAAGCGGAGTCATGAGCCGTCCGCCCCGGCGTCCGCGTCCGCCCCCGCGAAGGGCGGCGGCAAGGGCGACGCGGGCGGGGCCGCCTCCGACAGCAGCGCCGTACCACTCACGGTCGCTATCCGCCCGTACGTCTACGACAGCCCGTGCAGCCAGCACTTCCTCGTCGACAGCGAACCGGCGCAGGTCGGGCCGCCCGCCACCGAGCAGGACGCTCAGCGCTGGGCCTCCGCGTACGGCGCCGTCTCATCCGGCGAGCAGCGCGTCGCCCTCACCGTGCAGGGCACCGGCACGGACACCGTCGTCCTGGAAGCCCTCCACGTACGGGCTGTCGCCAAGGGCGCGCCGCTCGCCTGGAACGACTACTCGATGGGCGTCGGCTGCGGCGGCGGTGTCGACACCAAGTCGTTCGACATCGACCTCGATGACGGCCGCCCCGCCGTCACCGTCAAGAACGGCCAGCGCGACTTCCCGTACAAGGTCAGCGAGTCCGACCCGGAGGTCTTCTACGTCACCGCGCACGCCAAGGCCCACGACGTCCGCTGGGACCTGACCCTGGACTGGTCCAGCGGCTCCCGCCACGGCACCCTCCACATCGACAACAACGGCAGCGCGTTCCGGACGAGCGCCGGGGCCGGCCGCCCCGGCTACGACTACCCGCTGGGCGGCAGCGAGTGGATCAAGCGGGAGGAGTAGCCGTACCGCGTCGCCAGCAGGACCGTCGAAAATTCCCGCGCCGTGCAGGTCGATGGAAAGGCAGACTCCCTCCATGGCGAATATGCGGGCGTTCCAGGACGCGGTCAGCTGCTGGGCGGCCGGCGGCCCCGGCGAACCGGCGGGTGAGCTGGCTGTGCAACTGGGGCTGCGGACGGCGGTGTTGCTGGAAGGACTGAGTGATCTCGCGGCAGTCGAGGCCCTGGCCACACGACGCGGCCGGGACCTGGCCGCCGAAGGAGTGTGCGTCGTGGCGATGGGCGGGGCGATGAGCGTCGGCCGCTACGCCGGCCTTCTCGGGCCCCCCGGTCTTGGCCTGCGCCTGAGGGGACTGTGCGACGAGCGCGAGCAACGCTTCTACGACCGCGGCCTGAAGCGGGCCCGGGTGCCGCATCGGGGCTTCTTCGTGTGCGTGGCGGACCTGGAGGACGAGCTCATCCGCGCGCTGGGCACGGCGAGGGTCGAGGAGATCATCCAGGCCGAGGGCGAACTCCGTGCCTGGCAGACCTTCCTGCGCCAGCCCGCACACCACGGTCGGCCCCGGCACCAGCAGTTGCGGCGCTTCCTCGGCACGAAGAAGGGCCGCAAGATCCGCTACGGCCATCTCTTGGTGGAAACCCTCGACCCCGAACAGGTACCGGCCCCGCTCGACGACCTCTTCACGAGCCTGTGACCGACGCACGAAAGCGCGGTCACAGCCACTTCGCGTGCTCTGCCCCGCCGCCCGTCCGAGGCGCCCAACCGGCGCTGGGAGCGCCTGGGGAGAATCGGCTACCCCAGCCCGTACACCTCTGCTGACACACGTGCCGAGATCGTCGGCCTCGACGATGCCGGGGAGCGAGTGTCAGAGTGCCCGGCATGGACACCCGTGACTTTCCCCGCCAATTCGCCCGCACGCGCCGCTTCTCGCTCGGTGTGCCCCGCGCGTTCACCGTCTCGCCCGACGGCGAGCGGGTGCTGTTCCTGCGCACCACCGGGGGCGAGGACCCGGTGAGCCGCCTGTGGCTGTACGAGGGGGGCGAGGAGCGGATACTCGCCGATCCGACGGTACTGAACCGGGACGGCACGGTGCCCGACGCGGAGCGGGTCCGCAGGGAGCGCGCCCGGGAGACCTCGGACGGCGTGGTGGCCTACGCGACCGACCGCCACGCGCGCGTAGTGGCGTTTACGCTCGGGGGCGCGCTCTGGGTGGTGCGGACCGACGACGGCGCCGACGTCCCGCACCGTGTCCCGACGGCAGGTCCGGTGATCGACCCGAGGCCGTCGCCGGACGGCTCGGTCATCGCATACGTCTCCGGGGGCGCCCTCCGTACGGTGCGCGCCGACGGCACGGACGGCCGACTACTCGCGGAACCGGAGTCGGAACCGGACCCGGAGCCAACTCCGGCATCAGAATCAGAGTCGACGTCGGCGTCGGCGTCGGCGTCGGCGTCGGCGTCGGCGTCGGCGTCGGCGTCGGCGTCGCCGGATGTGACGTACGGTCTCCCCGACCACATAGCCGCCGAGTCCATCGGCCGCCACCGCGGCTACTGGTGGGCCCCGGACGGCACGGCCCTGCTGGCGGCCCGGGTCGACACCTCCCCCGTACAGCGCTGGTACCTGGCCGACCCCGCGCACCCCGAGCGACCGCCCCGGTCGGTCCGGTACCCGGCGGTGGGCACGGCCAACGCCGTGACGAGCCTGCACCTGCTGCGGCTCGACGGGGAGCGCCTCGAGGTCCGTACGCCCGCCGCGGTCGCCGCCGACCAGCACCCGGCCGGTGACTGGACCGACACCGCCTTCGAGTACGTGACCAGCGCGTCCTGGGACGAACTCGGGCCGCTGGTCTCGCTGCAGACCCGTGACCAGCGCTCCGACTGCGTCTTCGGCATCGATCCGGAGACCGGCGATACGGAGCTGCTGCGCCACCGCCGCGATGACGCGTGGGTGGAGCTGATGCCGGGCACCCCGGCGCGCACCGGGTCGGGCACCCCCGTACTCCCCTGGACCAAGGACGACACCACGGGCCTGCGGATCGGGGACGCCGTCACGGCACCGGGGTTGCAGGTCCGCGAGGTGCTGGGCACGGTCGGCGACCGCGTGCTGTTCACCGCGAGTGAGGAGCCGACAGAGGTCCACGTGTGGTCGTACACGCCCGAGGACGGCTTCGTACGGGTCAGCGAGGAGCCTGGCGTGCACACGGCGGTGGCGGGCGGCGGCACCCTGGTGCTGGACAGCCGGACCTCCCACGGGCACACCGTCACGGTGCTGCGCGACGGGAAGGCCACGGGCCACATCGGCGTACGGGCCGAGGAACCCCTGGTACGTCCCGCACCCGCCCTGCTGCGGCTGGGCGAGCGGGAGCTGCGCGGCCACCTGTATCTGCCGACCGGTCACGAACCGGGTAGTGGACCGCTGCCCGTGCTGCTCAACCCGTACGCGGGACCGGGCCTGCAGATCGTGGTGCGGGCCCAGGCCTGGTGGTCGACGGTCTCGCAGTGGTTCGCCGACCAGGGCTTCGCCGTCCTGGCGACCGACGGGCGCGGCACGCCCGGACGTGGCGCGGCGTGGGAGAAGGCCATCCACGGGGACCAGTTGGCTCCGGTACTCGATGACCAGGTGGACGCGCTGCACGCGGCCGCGCGGACACATCCGGACCTCGATCTGGAACGGGTCGTGATCCGCGGGTGGTCGTTCGGCGGGTTTCTGGCGGCAGGAGCGGTGCTGCACCGGCCCGATGTCTTCCACGCCGCGGTGTCCGGTGCGGCCCCGACCGACATGCGGCTGTACGACACCCACTGGAAGGAGCGCTACCTGGGCCATCCGGAGTACCAGCCGGAGAACTACGAGCGCTGTTCCCTGGTGGCGCACGCGCACCGGCTGACCCGGCCGCTACTACTGGTGCACGGACTCGCCGACGACAACGTGGTGGTCGCGCACATGCTCAGGTTCTCCGCCGCGCTGCTGGCGGCGGGCCGCCCGCACAGCGTGCTGCCGCTGTCCGCCGCCACCCATCTGGCGACCGGCGCGGGCGTGGCCGACGCGCTGCTGCTGCACGAGCTCGACTTCCTGAGGAAATCCCTGGCACTTTGAACATCCCGGCGCGCCGGTCCGTACGACTCCTCGAAGACTGCACGACCGTAAACCACGTAAACCATTCGACACAGGATGCAAGACGTAAGAACGGCACAAAACGTGGCATAGCTGCCACGCCGAGGCATCTCAGGGGAGACCGGCATGACCGCTGTACAGGAACCCACTCCGACGCATCCCTCGCCCACACCGTCCCGCCGCGTCGTCGTGGCTGCCGTGGGAGCGGCTGGGCTGGCGGCGGCGCTGGCGGCCTGCGGGAGCTCCGACGACGACTCAGGGTCGTCGGGTGACGGCGCGGACCAGACCACGCAGCCCGGCGGGGACGCGACCAAGCGGGAGGAGGACACCGGCGGCTCCGGCGGCGGGGCGGTGCTCGCGCAGACCGCGGACATCCCGGAGGGTGGCGGGACAGTGTTCAAGGACCAGAAGGTGGTGGTCACCCAGCCGACCGCGGGCGAGTTCAAGGCCTTCTCGTCCACGTGCACCCACCAGGGCTGCACGGTGAAGGACGTCGCGGGCGGCACCATCAACTGCCCGTGCCACGGCAGCAAGTTCGACCAGGCCGACGGCAGTGTCAAGAACGGCCCGGCGACCCGTCCGCTGCCTGCCGCGCAGATCACTGTGGAGGGCGACTCCATCAGGCTCGCGTAGCGGGATCGCTTGGTGGCACGCCTGGTGGGCACACCTGCGGGCACGCCTCGTGGGCGCGGGTCAGGCCCGCTTGGCGCGGCGTGGCCGCTTCCAGCTGCCCAGTACGTCGTCGGTGGTGGTGACGGTGGCGACCAGCGCGAGCGTGTTACGGACCATCGCCGGGGTGTAGTCGGAAGGCACCCCGGCGATGGCGTCCGCGGGCACCACGGCCGTGTACCCCAGGTTCACCAGGTCGAACACGGCGTTGGGGATGGCCACATTGGCCGAGACTCCGGTCACGATCACCGTACGGCAGCCGAGGTTCCGCAACAGCGCGTCGGCGTCGGTCCCCGCAATCGGTGAGAGGCCGTGCAGCCGCCGCACCACGAGGTCCTGGTCGGCCACCTCGATGGGCGGTGCGATCCGTACCGCCTTCGTGCCGGAGAGCTGTTGGACGGGGAGCCGCTGGGCGGCGCGGAACAGCCGGGCGTTGCGGTTGGCACCGCGCCCGTCCGGTCGGCGCTCGGCCACCGCGTGCAGCACCTGCACGGCGGCCGTGTGCGCGGCGGACACCAGACGCGCGACATTCCCGAGCGCCCCCGACGCCCGTGCCTCCTCGGCGAGTTCGGGCAGCGCGCTGTCCGTGCCGACCACGCCCTGCTGGCACTCCACGGTGAGCAGCGCGGCGGTGGCGGGATCGAGGAGTTCGGCGAGCTCTTCGTTCGACGGCATGGGTCCCCCTGTCGCAGGAAGCGGCGCGAGGCGCGAGGGTAACCCCCATTGCGTACCGGCGGAAGAGACCCCATCCTTTTCTGACGCAACGTCAGACGCCCGGCATCGGGCGCCCAGCAGCGGACGCCAGCCTGCGCTCGGCAGGCGAGAGGGAGGAACCATGGCCGCCACCCAGCGCAGGGGCCGCAGGATCATGATGACACCGGGCGAACGGGATGCCTTCCTGACCGAACAGCGCACCTGCCGGGTGGCCACTGTGTCTCCGGACGGCGCGCCGCACGCCAGCACGCTCTGGTTCGCCTGGGACGGCAGTTCGCTGTGGCTGTATTCGATCACCCGCAGCAGGCGCTGGGCCGACCTGCGCCAGGACCAACGGATCGCCGTGGTCGTCGACGCGGGCGAGCAGTACGGCGAACTGCGCGGCGTCGAGCTCTCCGGCACGGTGGAGTTCGTCGGCGAAGCGCCTCGCAAGGGCGAGCCGTGCGCCGAACTCGAGGCGCCAGAGCGGCTGTTCGCACGGAAGAACTTCGGCATGGACGAGATGCCGCACGACGGCAGGCACGCCTGGGCGCGGCTTACCCCGGACGCGATCGCCTCCTGGGACTTCCGCAAACTCGCGGGGCCGCGGTAGGACCGCCGCGAGGCCCCTGCGACGGCCCTACGAGAGCCCTGCGACGGCCCTGCGACGGCCCTGCAAGAGCCCTGCGAGGGTCAGCCGACCGTGGCTCCCGCCGCGCGCAGCGCCTCGACCGCCGCCCGGATCGACGGGCGGCGGTCGGCGTCCGCCCGCCACACCGCGTAGACATGACGCCGCACCCCCTGCCGCACCGGCACCACGCGTACGCCGTCCGGCACCACCCCACGCCCCAGGCGCGGCGCCACACAGACCCCGAGCCCGGCGTCGACGAGCGCCAGTTGTGTGTGGTGCTCCTCCGCGCAGTGGCTGACGCGCGGCTCAACACCCTTGGCCCGCAACGTGAACATCAGCCAGTCGTGGCAGTACTCGCCCTCCGGCCAGGAGACCCACTCGTCACCGGCGAGCTCTTCGAGGTCGACCTCGTCCCGGTCGGCGAGCCGGTGCCCGGCGGGCAGCACCACATCGGCGGGGTCGTCGAGCAGGGACGCCCTGGCCAGCCCCTCGGGCACCGCGAGCGGCTTGTTGTACCAGTCGAGTACGACGGCGAGGTCGAGGTCGCCGCGGACCACCCCCGCGGCGCCGTCCCCGGGTTCCAACTCCCGTGAGGTGACCCGGAGTCCGGGATGCCGCTCACGCAGGGCGGCCAGCGCGGTGGGGAACAGCCCGCGCGCGGCGGTCGGGAAGGCGGAGATCCGCAGCTCGCCGACGGCCAGGCCGCGCTGCGCCTCCAGGTCGGACTGTGCCAGTTCGACCTGGGACAGGATGCGCGCGGCGTGGTCGGCGAGCAGTCGCCCCGCGTCCGTGAGGCGGATGCCACGCCCGTTCTTGGCGAGCAGCTGCTGGCCGACCTCACGCTCAAGCTTGGTCATCTGCTGGGACACCGCGGAGGTGGTGACATGCAGCCCCGCGGCGGCCCCGCTGACCGAGCCGTGCCGGGCGAGGGCGTCCAGGGTGCGCAGCCGCTCCAGGTTCAACATGTAAGCGATGCTACGTCATAGGGCACACAAAATCTCGATTGTGCTAAGAGATTCATTCGGTCAGGGTGAAGCGCATGGCACCCGTCGCGCCCCGCACTTCGACCAGACCTCACGACCGCTCCGCCCCCTCCCCCGCACTCGCAACCACAACCGCACCCGCACCCGCACCCGCACCCGCACCGCGGCGTCCCGCCGTCGACTGGCGTATCCGCTTCGCGCTCCTCTCCTCCATCTGGGGCTTCAGCTTCCTTCTCATCAAGGTCGGCACCGAGGCGTACGCGCCCTTCCAAGTCACCTTCGGGCGGCTGCTGTTCGGCGCGGCCGTCCTGGGCGTCGCACTCGCCGTTCGCAGGGAGCGGCTGCCGCGCGGACTGCGCACCTGGGGGCACCTGACCGTCTCGGCGTTCCTGCTCAACGCCCTGCCGTTCTCGCTCTTCGCCTACGCCGAGCTGACCATCCCGTCCACGCTGGCCGGAATCTGCAACGCCACGTCACCGCTGTGGGGCATGGCCCTGTCCCTGGCGGCCCTGTCCGAGGACCGGCCGACCCGCCGCCGGGTCGCGGGTCTCGGCCTCGGCTTCCTCGGGGTGCTCACCGTGCTGGGCGCCTGGCAGGGTTTCAGCGGTCTGGACTTCGGCGGCACCGCGCTGGCACTGCTGGCCTCGCTGAGCTACCCGATCGGCTGGATCTACGTCCGCCGCACCCTGGCCGACACCGGGCACTCGAACCTCTCGATGACCGGCGGCCAGCTCCTCCTCGCCACAGCTCAACTGGCCGTGGTGACCCCGCTGTTCACCTCGATGCCGACCCGCCTGCCGGTCGTCCCGCTGCTCGCGGTGGTGGCGCTCGGCGCGCTCGGCACCGGACTGGCACTGCTGCTGCAGTACGGCCTGGTCGCCGAGGTCGGCCCGACGACCGCCCAGATGGTCACGTACTTCATCCCGGTCATCGCCACCGCCGCGGGCGTGGCACTGCTCGGCGAGTCACTGGCCTGGTCCACACCGGTGGGCGCGGCGATCATCCTCGCGGGCGCCGCACTCACCCAGTCCAGGCCGCGCGCACGGCCCTGATTCGCCGGTACGGGCCCCGCGCACGCAGAGAGCCCCACGGGGCGCACACGCCTCACTCGTGACGCCGCGCAGGCATCGGCCCCACGGCGGCGGCCACCGCGTCGGCCACCGCGTCGATCTCATCGGGCGACAGCGACGACACAGTGATCCGCACGCCCTGTGCCGCGCCCATCCGGAAGCGCGCCCCCGGAGCGACCGCCCACCCCGCGTGCAGCAGCCGCGCGACGGCCCCCGTCTCGTCCGGTACCGGCACCCAGACGTTCAGCCCGCTGCGCCCGTGTGCGACGACGCCGTGCCGGGCGAGCGCGGCGATGAGGGCGTCACGGCGCTCCCCGTAACTCGCGGCGACGGCGTGCGCGTCCACGGCGCCCGTGGTCCACAGCCGGACCACGGCGCACTGCAGCAGTCGGCTCACCCAGCCGGGGCCGAGCCGCTGCCTGCCCTGCACCCGGTCCACCGTGACCGGGTCGCCGGTGAAGACGGCCAGCCGTAGATCCGGTCCGTATGCCTTGGCCACCGAGCGGACCAGCACCCAGTTGTCGGTGACCCCGGCGACCGGGTGCGGCGGCAGATCGACGATGCCGTGCCCGTGGTCGTCCTCGATGAACAGCACCTGGGAGTAAGCGGCGAGCACGGATTTGAGCGCACGCGCGCGTGGAGCGCTCACCACGGCCCCGGTCGGGTTCTGCGCCCGGCCAGTGACGATCACGGCCCTGGCCCCCTCACCCAGCGCCCGCTCCACAGCGTCCGGAAGGGGCCCCTCGTCGTCGACCTCCATGCCGACCGGACGCAGTCCCAGGGCCGGGATCAGGTCGAGCAGACTCCCCCAGCCCGGGTCCTCGACGGCGACCGCGTCACCCGGCCTGAGGTGGACGGCGAGCACCCGCTCGATGGCGTCGAGCGCCCCGGAGGCCACCCCGACCGGGCCGTCCGGGATGCCGTCCGCGTCGAAGGCCGCGCGCACCCACCGCTCCAACTCGGGCTCCACGGCCGCCGCGCCGTACAGCACGGGCCGCTCAGCGGCGCGCTCTCCCGCCGCCGCCAACGCCTCAGTGAGCGAGGGCAGCAGGGCCGGGTCCGGGTTGCCCATGGAAACGTCCCGCACCCCAGGCGGCACATCGACACGGATCGCCTCGCGCGCCGTACTGGCGGGCCTCGGGCGCACGCGACTACCCCGCCGTCCCGCGGTCTCGATCACCCCGCGCTCACGCAGGGTGCGGTACGCGGCAGCGACGGTATTCGGATTGACGCCGAGCCGCGCCGCCAACTCCCTCATAGGGGGAAGGAGTTGACCCGGCTCCAGCTCGCCACTGCCCACCGCGCGCTCGACGCTGGCCGCGATGTCGGCTGCACGCCGCCCTTGAATCCGATATTCTCCTAGCACAAACACAATTATGCACTAGTGCAATGGAGGTCGCAAATGACCGTGCAGCAGGACACCGCCACCTACGCCCCGACCGACCGCACCGTCCCCACCCGCGCCCGGGAGCGCGCGTCGTACGACCGCGAGTTGGTGCACTCGATCATCGACGAGGCGTACGTGTGCCACCTCGGCTTCGTCCGGGACGGTGCCCCCGCCGTACTGCCCACGCTGCACGGTCGACTGAGCGAGCGGCTGTACGTACACGGCTCCACCGGTTCCCGGCCGCTGCGCATGGCGGGGCGGCCCGATCCCGGTCTCGCGGTGTGCCTGACGATCACCCATGTCGACGGCCTCGTACTGGCCAGGTCCGCGTTCCACCACTCGCTCAACTACCGCTCGGTGGTGGTGCACGGCACCGCCCACCAGGTCACCGACCTCGACGAGAAGCGCGCCGCACTGGACGCCATCGTCGACCAGGTGGTCCCAGGCCGCTCGCGGGACTCGCGCCCCGCCGACACCAAGGAACTGGCCGCCACCGCGGTACTCCGGCTCGACCTGGAGGAGGTGTCGGCGAAGGTCCGTACCGGCGGCCCGAACGACGACCCGGAGGACAGCGGACTCCCCCACTGGACCGGCGTGATCCCGGTGGTGAACGGCTACGGCACCCCGATACCCGCCGACGACCTGGCCCCCGGCATCGAGCTCCCCGACTACCTCAAGGCGCTCTGACGCCGACAGCCGCGTGCGCCACAGGTCCGGGAGAGCACCATCGAACAGGTCTGATCGAACAGGTCTGGGAGAGCGCCATCGATACGCGCCGCTCTCCCAGAGTGTCATTCAGCGGCGCTCTCCCGGACCCTCATTCACCGGCAGCTCACCAGCCCCTCATTCACCGGCAGCTCATACGACGGCGACCGCCTTCCGTGCCGCCACCGCCCCGCGTGCCTCGGCCGCGGCCAGCCCCGCCACCGAGGCCAGCATGAGCAGGGTCCCGGCCACGGTGGCCACCGTGAGCTCCTCGCCCAGCAGGACGACCGCGATCACGGCCGCGCTCACCGGCTCCAGCAGCATCACCACCGACACCGTGGCGGCTCGCACCACGGCCGCACCGGCGAAGTACAGGACGTACGCGAGCGCCGTGGGCACGGCAGCGATGTACACGACCAGTAGCAGCGCCCGGCCCGCGTCCTCCGTGTGCGGCAGCAGCCCCTCGGCAAGCCCCAGCGGCAGCAGGCACAGGGCGGCGACCCCACAGGTCCACGCCGTCGTGGTGACCGAGTCGCCACCGGCGCCGCCGCGCCCCCACCACCGCGCCAGCAGCGCCATCACGGAGTACCCGGCCGCCGAGACCAGCGCCCACAGGACACCCGACGGACGTACGGTCGCGCCGCCGTCCCCCAGGGCCAGCACCGCGAGGCCGACCAGCGCCCCGACGACCGCGACGGTCCCTCCGCGCCCGAGGCGTTCGCCCAGCAGGAGACGGGCGCCCAGCGCGATCAGCACCGGCCCGGCGCCCAGAGTGATCACGGTAGCGACCGCGAGACCGGTGACCTCCACCGCGGCGAAGTAGGCGGTCTGGAAGACGGCCAGCGCCACTCCGAGCAGGACGACACGGCCGAGCCGCACCGGCTCGCCCGCCGCGCGACGGCCACGCCGCAGCAAACCCGCGGCGACGAGCAGCAGCATGCCGCCCGCGCACCGCCAGAAGGAGAGCGAGACCGGCCCGATGTCGCTGGCCCGGAAGACCAGCGAAGCGGCCGCACCGGCGGTGCCCCAGGCGACCCCGGCGACGATCAGAGAGAACAGGCCCCGCCCGACGGGCAGGCCACCGGAACCAACAGTTCCGCAGGATTCAGCAGTTACAGCAGATGACGACGACACGTGGCTTCTCCGCGTGAGACAGAACGATCAGGACTGTCGTCTGCGGGCAGCAGTCATCCACCCAGGAACACCGGGAAACGCCGAGGAACACTGGGGAACACCGGGGAACACCCGGGCCACAGCGATGCGTGTGGTGGCCGCCCGCGCTAAGCGGCAGGCGGCGGAAGGACGAGCGTGTTCGGCATGATCGTCACCCTAAGCGGTGTGGCCGCTCGCGGACAACCGCCCCGCGTCGCCCCCGTCCCCGTCCGCGACCACGCCCGCGCCCTCGACCACGTTCCCGTCCGCGATCGGACCTCCGCCCGCGACCGGCCCGGACGGCGGCTTGGCGGGCGCCGTGGACTGGGCGATGACCGCGCCCACCAGCACCACCGCGCCCCCGATGATCTGCGGCGCCGACAGGTACTCACCGAGCATGATCCAGGCGAGCACGGTCGCGATGACCGCCTCCAGACAGGCCACGACCCCGGCGACCTGCGGCGAGAGCCGCCGCACCGAGAACACCCCGAAGCTGTAGGCGAGTACGGTCGTCACCAGCACGATCCAGCCGAGCAGCACCACGGCCGACACGGAAGTGCCGCCCATGTCGGCGGTGCCCGTCAGCAGCGTCCACTCCATGTTCCAGGGGCGCGCGATGAACGTCAGCACCACGCTTCCGACGATCAGTCCGTACGCGATGACACCGAGCGGATCAGGAGCCGCCTCCCCCGCGTCACTGCCGTGGTCGCCGAGCAGGAAGTAACCGGCCTGGCAGAAGGCCGCCCCCAGCGCGAGCAGCACCCCGATCGCGTCAAAGCTCAGCCCGGCCCACACCTCGACCACACAGGCCAGTCCGGTGACCGCGAGCGTGGCACCGACCGCCGCGGCCCGCGTCACCTGCCGCCGCTGTACGAAGCGAATCCAGGCGAGCACGAGCACCGGCCCGAAAAACTCGATGAGCAGCCCGACACCGACCGGGATGCGGGAGATCGCGGCGAAGTAGAAGGCCTGCACACCGGCCACCGCCAGCAGCCCGAAGCCCACGAGCAGCATCGGCCGCTGGCGCACCAGCGCCCGGTGTCGCCAGGCGATCGGCAGCATGACGAGCGCGGCGCCGGCCGCCCTGAGCCACACCACGTGCAGCGGGTCGAGCCCCGCCTCGATCAGCGGCTTGGCCGCGACCCCGGAACCGCCGAACGCGCATGCCGCGGCCAGGGCGTACCCGAGACCGACGCCCTTTCCCCGGCTTGCCGGGGCCACTTGAATCCCTTGAGACCTGGACATCGGCACATCATGACAGGCGCGGTCATGAGCGTCACCACCCATACCCCTGACATCTCGATGCCCGAGACGGACCGGGGCCCGCCGCTCGACACCAGGAACCCGCCAACACCCAACACCCAACACCCGGCACCCGGCACCCGGCACCCGGCACCCGGCCACGCACTCACGCGCGCTCGACAAGCTCGGCGACCCGCCCCTCGAAGCCCTCCGGCTCCACCCCACCCCGTCGCAGCACCTCGACCGCCCGGCACTCCGGGTCCCTGGCCAGTGCCGCCAGCAGATGAAGCCCTGTGGCCCGCGGCGCCCCAAGCCGCTCAGCCCGCGCCAAGGCCGCCGCCATGGCCGAAGCCGCCGCGGGCGACCACCCGGCGTACTCCCGCACCACAGGCACCGCACCAGAGTCCTCGACCGCACCCGCCCACCGCAGTCCGTAGCCGATGCTGCGCTGCACGAGGTAGCCGAGCAGCCGGGCCGCCTCGGCGCCGCTGAAGGCCTCGCACACGGCAGGGTCCGTCTCCAGCAGGGAATGCAGCAGATGCGCGGTGTCGATCTGTCCGTCACCGGTGCGTGCGGCCCGCCTGCGCGCACCGGCGACCACGGACGTCAGCTCCGCGCTGAGCTGGACGCCACGATCCGCATGGAGGGGGCCGGGCTGCGGGGTCGGCCGGGTGGGGCTTGGCACATCTCCCACCCCATCAGTCGCGGGCGTCCGAGGCATCCCCGGCGGGGAGCATTCTGGCGTCCCACAGAGGTTGGGGACGCGTGTGCGGGTTCTCCTCCTTACGGATGACATCACCCCCTTCTCCCCCGAGGGGCGCGCGCCGCCTTGCTTCGCTCCCCTTACGCAACCACGCCCGGCCCTGAACACGTCCACCAAGGCACCCGATCCACCCGCCCGTCGACAGGAAGCGACGCATGCCACCCGGTCCGCACCGCGCCACCAGGCACGCGACGCAGCACGCCCCGAAGCCGAAGCTCCCTGAGGAATACGACTGCTGGCTGGTCGCGCTGCCCGCGATGGACGGCAAGCAGTACGTGTACCGGGTGTACGCACCGCATGACGCCCTGCCCGCGGATCTGTTCTGGGAGGCCTGGCACTGCCACGACGAGGGGTCGTTCCCCTGGGCGCCCGACGTCTTCGACACGGCGGTCATCCGGCGTATCGGCGACGCATTCTGACGGATCGTCAGTCTTGTAACTTCCGGACCCCGCCGCTACGTTCCGCGACACCGTCGCTGCGCCCGCCGCAGCGCCCGACGAGAAGGGGTGGTCGTATGGCCGAAGTCAGCGCGGAGGCACGCTTCGAGGCACCCGCGGAGAAGGTCTGGTCGAAGCTGACGGACTTCTCCGTATACGGCGAGTGGAACGCCACGCACACCGGATTCCCCCAGGGCGCCCCCACCTCGCTCGAGGTCGGCGGCACCTTCGAGGAGAACATGAAGCTGATGGGCTTCCCCGCCGAGGTCACCTGGACCGTCGAAGAGCTCGAAGCGGCCCGGCTGTTGACGATCAGGGGCAAGGGCCCGATGGGCGTCAGCGTCGGCACCCGCTACCGCCTCACCCCGGACGGCGACGCCACGACGGTCCGCATCGAGGGCGAGTTCACCGGCGCGGCGGTATCGCTCATGGCGGGCAAACTCAAGGACTCGGCAACGGCCGCCCTGAACGAGTCCCTACGCAAACTGAGCGCCCTGATCGGCTGACCCGCCAGGCGACAACCACTCCAGCCGACGACAGACGGCGGCGCCCCGCCTACCTCACGCGGGACGCCGCCGTGCCCTTGTCCGCCGCCGAGGGCGCTCACCCTTCGTCGGCGAGGATCAGATACATCTTCTTCCGGGCCTCGTTGATGACGTCGAGCGCCTTCTTCCGCTGCTCGGGCGAGCCGGTCTTCCAGACCTGCCCGTACGCCTCCATCAAGCCGAACCCGGCCTGCCGGATCTCGTTGATCGTCTCCCAGTCGACCCCGCGCCCCGCTTCCTCCCAGGGAGCGTCGGCGCCCTCCTCGGCCGCCGCGCGGCCTTCGTCGGTCAGCGCGAACAGCTTCTTGCCGCCCCCGCTCTCACTGGCGATCAACCCCTCGTCCTCCAGCAGCTGCAGGGTCGGGTAGACCGAACCCGGACTCGGCTTCCAGGCCCCTCCACTGCGCTCGGCGATCTCCTGGATCATCTCGTACCCGTGCATCGGCCGGTCCTTGAGCAGCGCCAGGATCGACGCGCGCACATCGCCGCGCCGCGCCCTGCCCCGAGGACCACCGCGCCCCCGGCCACCCCAGGG
>NZ_JAZGRL010000002.1:533179-574969 GCF_046540415.1 Streptomyces sp. E11-3
CCCGGCCACCCCAGGGGCCACCGCCCCCGAAGCCGGGCCCGAAGGGCCCGAAGGCGCCACGCCGCCCCTCGAAGTCGCCCCGGCCCCGATGTCCGGGCCCGCAGTGCTCGTGCCCATGGCCGTGGTCATGTCCGTGCTCATGCTTTTGGGAGCGCATCACGCCCACCCCTCTCGTTCTCCAGTCCACGCGATCATTCGCGATGCTTCAACGATATATCGGGACTGTTCGGCTGGCAAGAACCCGGCTCCTCCCCGTGCGGCGTCAACAGGTCCAGCCACCACGAATTGGCCTTGGCCAGCGGATTCACCGAGCACCTAGCGTCGAGCGCATGCGGATTCGAATCGTCGACGCCTTCACCGACCGCCCCTTCGCCGGCAACCCGGCCGGGGTGGTACTTCTCGATGCCTTCCCCTCGGACGACTGGCTCCAGCAGGTGGCCGCGGAGGTCAACCTCTCCGAGACCGCCTTCGCGCACCCGCTGCCCGCGGGCGGCGACGCCGACTGGGCGCTGCGCTGGTTCACCCCCGCGGCCGAGGTGAACCTCTGCGGACACGCCACCCTGGCCACCGCGCACGTCCTGAGCAGCACCGGCACCGCGGACGACACCGTGCGCTTCAGCACCCGCAGCGGCGTCCTCACCACGACCGCCCGCGGCGACGGCACGTACACCCTCGACTTCCCCACCGCCCCGCTCACCGAGGTCACCATTCCCGCGGGCCTACCGGAGGCGCTGGGGGCCGAGCCGCTGGCCGCGTACGACACCGGTCCGCAGGTCGGCGACCTCCTGGTGGAACTCGCCGACGAGAAGACGGTGCGCGCCCTGACCCCCGACCTCCGGGCGCTCGTCGAGCACTCGAAGCGCGGCATCATCGCGACCGCTCAGGCCCAGGACCCCGCCGGCGGCTACGACTTCGTCTCGCGCTGCTTCTTCCCGCAGGTCGGCATCGACGAGGACCCGGTCACCGGCAGCGCGCACACGGCGCTGGCACCCCACTGGTCCCCGCGCCTGGGCCGTGACGAGCTGACCGGCCTCCAGGCCTCGGCCCGCTCGGGCCTGGTACGGACCGCGCTCCAGGGCGACCGCACCCTGCTCACCGGCAGCGCGGTCACGGTCATCGACGGCGAGCTACTCACCTGATCGACCCCCGCAGGGCACAGAAAAGGGGGCGTACGAACATGTCGTACGCCCCTTCCGTCGGTCCGCATGCCTCACGCGGTAGGCAGCCACCCCACCTTGCCCGCCAGCAGCGCATACCCCACGAACGCCCCGATATCGAGCAGCGCGTGCGCCACCACCAGCGGCCCGACCCGCCCCCAGCGCCGGTAGAGCAGCACGAACACCACACCCATCACCATGTTCCCGATGAACCCGCCGATGCCCTGGTACAGGTGGTACGAGCCGCGCAGCACCGAGCTCGCCACCAGGGCGGCCATCGGTGACCAGCCCAGCTGGTCCAGTCGGCGCAGCAGATAGCCGACGACGATCACTTCCTCGAGCACCGAGTTCTGCATCGCGGACAGGATCAGCACCGGGAACTTCCACCAGACGCTGGGCAGCGCCTCCGGCACCACCGTCAGGTTGAACCCCA
Source organism: Streptomyces sp. E11-3 (assembly GCF_046540415.1). Lineage (NCBI taxonomy): Bacteria > Bacillati > Actinomycetota > Actinomycetes > Kitasatosporales > Streptomycetaceae > Streptomyces > Streptomyces sp. E11-3. The sequence goes on from NZ_JAZGRL010000002.1 coordinate 534,770, forward strand.
GCCCTCTGGCCGCCAGATAGAAGGCGATCCCCGTGCTCCCGATCCCGGCGGCGATCAGGGTTCCGCGCCCCAGATCGAACCAGGGCCGCCGCACATCGAAACCGATCGCCCGCAGCCCGGCCCCCTCGCGCAGCAGCAGATGAGCGACCAGCGCCACCGGCACCAGCGCGGCACTGATGCCGAACAGCTGCCAGGCCAGATCCAGCCATGGGCGGCCCGGCGCGGCGGAGGCGTTCAAGGTGGCCGCCTGGTCTTTCAAACCGCCCGGTTTGGTGGCCGCCCCGACAAACCTGATCAGCGAGGACACCCCGCTCGCCCCGAGCGAGAGCGCCAGCACCAGGAGCATCTCGTTCCGCACGATCCGTCGTGAGAACCGCTCACCCTGAAGAGAACCGGCCACCAGCCCTGCCTCCACCCGCACACGTACCTCCACTTGTTCAATCCCGCCGCATACCTATCCGCACCCCGCTAGGGTCTCGAATGCAGGTACGAAGATCGTGCGCGACAGGCCGAGGGGGACGGTACGCCACATCGTGCCGTACGCCCCCTTTCCTTGCTTCATCACTCAAGGAGGGGCAGCACCGCCATGGGACGTCACAACAGGCCCGACCACCACGCGACGGACGAGGCAGCGCGGCGTCCGCGCACCCGCCACCGCTCCGTGGCGCTCGCCACCGTGCTGGTGCTCGGTGTGGCGACGGGCACTGCGGTAGCGGTCAACAGCGGTCTGTTCTCTCTCAACGGCTCCTGCGCGGACGGCGCGGTACGCCTGAACCTCGTCGCCGCACCCGACATCGCACCCGCCCTGCGCTCCGCCGCCACCGACGCCCGCGAGCAGGGCGTCACATCGGACGGCCGGTGCCTCGACGTCAAGGTGAGCGCCCGCGATCCGTACAAGGTCGCCGACGCGCTGCGCGCGGGCGACGACCTCGGCTACGAGGTGTGGGTGCCGGACTCCGACCTGTGGCTGGACCGGGCCGCCCAGGGCGACGAGGAGATGCCGGTCACCGCCGCGGGCAACATCGCCCACACGCCCGTGGCGATGGGCACCGTACCCTCGGCCGCCAAGTCCCTGGGCTGGCCCGGCAAGAAGTACTCCTGGGCGGAACTGACCACCGCGGCGACCGCCGACGACCAGCTCAGGCTGGGCGCCGCCGACCCCGCCCGCAGCGCCACCGGGCTGTTGGCGCTCACCGCGATCGGCGCGTCCGCGGAACAGGCCAGCGGCCCCGAGGCCGAGACCCAGGTCGCCGCCACCGCCAAACTGCTGGCGCAGCGCACCTCCGACAGCGACGCCCAGGCCCTGGACACCCTGGCCCGCGACAACTCCGGGACCGAGCGGGGCAACCCGCGGCGCAACCAGGCACTGGTCGTCTCCGAACAGGCCGCGTTCACCCACAACGCGGCGGCGGGACCCGAGGGGAGCCTCTCGCTCTTCTATCCCAAGGACGGCTCCCCGCGACTCGACTACCCCTTCGCCCTGGTCAACGAGACCCGGCTGTCCACGGACCAGAGCCGGGCCGCGGTGCGCTTCATGAGCCTCCTCGGCGAGGCACCGGGCCGGGCCGTCCTGGAGAAGCACGGCTTCAGAAGCGGCAACGGCACCCCGCCCGAGGGTCTCGTCTCGGCCGCCGGCGGCCGCGCTCCCCAGCCGTACGCGACGACCGCGGCCGAACCGCCGACCCGGGAGCAGGTCCAGGAGGCACTCGGGCTGTGGACGATCACGGTGCAGAGCGCCCGGCTCACCACCGTCGTCGACGCGTCGTCCTCGATGTCCGCGCTGGTACCGGGCCGCAACCAGTCACGGATGGAGGTCACCAGGAACTCCCTGGTGCGGGCGCTCGACCAGTTCACCGGGGAGGACGAGATCGGCCTGTGGGAGTTCTCCACGCTGCTGGAGGGCAAGCGCGACTACCGCAAGCTGGTGGAGACCGCCCGGCTGGGCGACCGCGGGGACCAGGGCACCAGCCACCGCGCGCTGCTGACGAAGGCCTTCAACGACCTGCGGCCGATCCCCGGCGGATACACCGGTCTGTACGACACCACGCTCGCCGCCTACAAGGAGGCCCAGGAAACCTATGTGAGCGGCAAGTTCAACGCCCTGGTGATCCTCACCGACGGCGTCAACCAGGACCCCGGTTCGCTCTCCCGCAGCGCCCTGGTCGCCGAACTCCAACGGCTCGCCGACCCCAAGCGCCCCGTCCCGCTGATCGCGATCGCCGTCGGCCCGGACGCCGACAAGGACGAGGTCACCGAGCTGGCCGAGGCCACCGGCGGCTCCGGTCACCAGGTCAACGACCCGGCGCAGATCCACGAGGTCATCCTGAAGGCCATCATGGCAGCGGGCCAGAACTGACTCCCTAAGCCACAGGTCCCGGCACCAGCCCCACCGGCCAGGTGTGCACCGGCTCGCCGATGTGCATCAGCTCGCAGTACCGCCGGGTGGTGGCGGCGAGCGCCGCCTCGCGCCCCAGCCCTGTGGCCAGTGCGCGGTGGTACGTCGCCACCTGCCAGGAAGCGCCGTTCACCCGCTCTTGGCAACGGCCTTCTATGACCCCCAGGTACGCGTCGCGGTCGGCCGACTCGACGCCCCACGCGTCGAGCCCGGCCGCGGCCAGCGGCAGCAGCTCATCGCGTACGAGGTCCACGGCGGGTATCCGCATCATGCCGCCGCTCCGGCCGGACCGCGGCCACTCGAACTCGGCGTCGATGCCATGGCGGCACGCGGCGTCGAAGTTGGCCGCGGCCGTCTCGAACGGCAGCCGGGTCCAGACCGGGCGCGCGTCCTCGGCCAGCGCCCGGACGGCGCCGTAGAAGAAGGCGGCGTTGGCGATCACATCGGTGACCGTAGGCCCCGCGGGCAGCACGCGGTTCTCCACGCGCAGATGCGGTACGCCGTCCGCGATGCCGTACACCGGGCGGTTCCACCGGTACACGGTGCCGTTGTGCAGCACCAGTTCGGCCAGCCGCGGCACCCCGCCGCCGTCGATGACCCGCAACGCGTCCTCGTCGTCGCAGAGGGGCAGCAGCGGAGGGAAGTACCGCAGGTTCTCCTCGAAGAGTTCGTACGCGGAACTGATCCACCGCTCGCCGAACCAGGTGCGCGGCCGCACCCCCTGGGCCTGGAGCTCGGGCGGCCGGGTGTCGGTGGACTGCAGAAACAGCGGCGGGCGCGACTCGCGCCACAGCTCATGGCCGAACAGGAACGGCGCGTTGGCGCCGACGGCTATCTGCGCGGCGGCCAGCGCCTGCGCCGCGTTCCACACGTCGGCGAACCGCGCCGGGGTCACTTGGAGGTGCAACTGCACAGAGGTGCACGCCGCTTCGGGAGCGATCGACGTCGAGGTGCAGACGAGCCGCTCCACGCCCTCGATGTCGAGCGTGAAGTCCTCGCCGCGTGCGGCCACGATCTGGTCGTTGAGCAGGGCGTAGCGGTCGACGTCGGAGAGGTTGGCGGAGACCAGGTCCTGCCGGGTGAGGGTCGGCAGTATGCCGATCATCGCTATCCCGGCGGACACCTCGCCGGACTTCCGGTGGGCATAGGCGAGTCCGGTACGCAGCTCCTCGGTGAGCTGGTCGAGCACCCGCCCACCCAGCCGGTGCGGGGCGATATTCACCTCCAGGTTGAACATTCCCAGCTCGGTCTGGAAATCGCGGCTCGCGATGCGCTCGAGTACCTCCGCATTCATCATCCTCGGCATACCGTCGGGGCCCACGAGATTCAGCTCGATCTCCAGCCCCATCAGATTACGCGGCCGGTCGAACTTCTTCTCTTCCAACAGCCTCCGCAACCCCGCCAGACACTGCTGGAGCCTCCTGCGGTACCGCTGCCGATCGGACAGGTCGGAACCGCCTGCCACGACCTTCTCCCCCATCGAAGCATCCTTCCTCGATTGGGCAGCCCACCGCTCGGCCGCTGTGTCACCGGGGATGATGCCCAGCCGATGTGATCGATAACGCCCCACGGGCGACCGCTGAGGAGTAGGCTCGAACCTGTTGGCAGCGCGGCACATTTCACTAGGGCATGTGCAATCCGCAGATTCGCCTGACAAGAGAGCTGGTGACAAACGCCGACGAGAATCGGCCGACCACTGGCACGCGATGAGTCGAGGTCACAGAGCCAGCGCCGTCAGGAATCGGGATAAACGCCGCAATTACTCGGCCGAATGACGACTTGCCAACTCCAGTAGGGCCGTTCGGCGAAACACGGCCTGAACACACGTCGTATAAACTCCGCGGACGAGGCAGAGAGTTGGCGCTCACGGACCGAAGCTCCCGCCCCCTCTGGCCCCGCAGCTGACAGCGCCGTCCGCGTCTGCCCCCTGTGTCACCCAGCCTGTCGAAGTGAGAGGCACCCACCATGCCGCTGCATGTCCCCCCGGCTCCCGCGCCCGCCCTGCGCAGCGTCCTCGCGGCACTCGGTTCCCCCACCGCCGTCCGCGAAGCGCGCACCCCGTCCCTGCGCTCCGCCCAGGGACCCGCACACCCCGAGCTCCCCCTCCCCGTGCACGTACTCGACCGGATCACCACCCCGCTCGACGGCCCGCCCCGCACGCGCCTGGCCGGCTGGCGGTTCCTGATCCGGTGCGGCGACCGCGCGGNCGCGCACCCCGTCCCTGCGCTCCGCCCAGGGACCCGCACACCCCGAGCTCCCCCTCCCCGTGCACGTACTCGACCGGATCACCACCCCGCTCGACGGCCCGCCCCGCACGCGCCTGGCCGGCTGGCGGTTCCTGATCCGGTGCGGCGACCGCGCGGTCGCCGCCGCCGACACCCGGTTGACGCCTGACGGCTGGGCCTTCTCGCACTTCTTCGAGGGTCCGTACATCACGGCGACCGAGCGCGCCCTGCGCCAGGCCGAGTCCATGCCCGGCCACCACCAGCCACGACTGCTGTCCATCCCTGAGCTGTACATGCTCACCCTCTGGCTGCACGGCGACCCCGAGAGCGACGGCGCCGAAGGACCACTCGCCCCCGCCGACCTGCTGGTGCCCATCGCGCCCGCCCCACCGGGGATCGCCGCGCACCTGCCGCACCGCGTCGCGGAGCTGCTGCCGGTCCTCACCCACCGCCTGAGGCCCGCACCGCTGCTCGGCTCACCCGCCTGAGCCGGCACCTCACGTGCCCCGCGGCCCGCCCCGGTCGCGGGGCACTCCGCTGTCCCACCCCATCCGGACTAGTCCCATCCGGCCACCCCTAACCACCCTGTGGGACAGTGAAGTTGGACTGAACCGTCCGCACGGGTGATGCGTCCCTTCCCGGTGAGGGGAGCTGCCGCGAAATCCCTGCGGAATCTCACCCGTAGGGCAACACTGGGATCGGACCGACATCAACGGGGGCGGAATGAACACCGCATCGAACCGCGGGACACGCATCACCACGACAACGCAGCGAAAGAACACCTCCATGTGCCAGCATCAACCACCCTGCCCGACAGCCGACTCCGCCGACCGGGAGGCAGCGGTCCTTGTGGCCCACCACCCCGAGCAGGGCTGGAGCCTGCTGTGCAACGGCGTCCTGTTCTTCGAGGACACCGGTGAGCTACTGCCGGACGGGCAGATCATCGCCCCGCACCGGCCGCTGGGCGCCCACCGGGTGGCGCGCGCGGCATAACAATCTCAAAAGATCACAACAGAACTGAGGGGCCGGCCCGGAGGAAACCTCCGAACCGGCCCCGGCGCATGAGCGCCACCTGTCAGCTGTCAGGCCTCAGGTGTCAGCCGTCACTCGTCGTACGCGTCCATCGGCGGGCAGGAGCACACCAGGTTGCGGTCGCCGTACGCCTGGTCGATCCGGCGCACCGGCGGCCAGTACTTGTCCGCGGCCTGGACCCCGGCCGGGAAGACGGCCTCCGCACGCCCGTACGCGTGCTCCCACTCGCCCGCCAGCACGGCCGCCGTGTGCGGAGCGTTCCGCAGCGGGTTGTCCTCGGCGGGCCACTCGCCCGAGCCGACCTTCTCGATCTCGGCCCGGATCTCGATCATCGCCTCGCAGAACCGGTCGAGCTCGACGAGGTCCTCGCTCTCGGTCGGCTCGATCATCAGCGTCCCGGCCACCGGGAAGGACATGGTCGGCGCGTGGAAGCCGTAGTCGATGAGCCGCTTGGCGACGTCGTCCACGCTCACGCCGGTCGCCTTGGTCAGCGGCCGCAGGTCGATGATGCACTCGTGCGCGACAAGACCGCCGGGACCGGTGTAGAGCACCGGGTAGTGCGGCTCAAGGCGCTTGGCGATGTAGTTGGCCCCGAGCACCGCGACCTGGGTGGCGCGCTTCAGCCCCTCCCCGCCCATGAGGCGTACGTACGCCCACGAGATCGGCAGAATCCCGGCGGAGCCCCAGGGGGCCGCAGAGACGGGACCGACACCGGTCTCCGGACCGGCCGCGGGCTGCAGCGGGTGGTTGGGCAGGTACGGCGCCAGGTGCGCCCGCACGCCGACCGGGCCGACGCCGGGACCGCCGCCGCCGTGCGGGATGCAGAAGGTCTTGTGCAGGTTGAGGTGCGAGACGTCGCCGCCGAAGCGACCCGGCTGGGCGAGGCCCACCAGGGCGTTGAGGTTGGCGCCGTCCACGTACACCTGGCCGCCGGCGTCGTGCACCGTGGCGCAGATGTCCGCGACATGCTCCTCGAACACGCCGTGCGTCGACGGGTACGTGATCATGAGAACGGCCAGCTCGTCGCGGTACTGCTCGATCTTGGCGCGCAGGTCCTCGACATCGATCTCGCCGTCGTCGGCGGTCTTCACCACCACGACCTTCATCCCGGCCATCACGGCGCTGGCGGCGTTGGTGCCGTGCGCGGACGACGGGATGAGGCAGACGGTGCGCTGGGTGTCGCCGTTGGCCCGGTGGTAGCCGCGTACCGCCAGCAGGCCCGCGAGCTCGCCCTGCGACCCGGCGTTCGGCTGCAGCGACACCTTGTCGTACCCGGTGACGGCGGCGAGCTGCTCCTCGAGCTCACGGATCAGCGTGAGATAGCCCTGCGCCTGCTCGGCGGGCGCGAAGGGGTGCAGCGCACCGAACTCGGGCCAGGTGACGGCCTCCATCTCGGTGGTCGCGTTGAGCTTCATCGTGCAGGAGCCCAGCGGGATCATGCCGCGGTCCAGGGCGTAGTCCCGGTCGGCGAGCTTGCGCAGGTAGCGCAGCATCGCGGTCTCGGAGCGGTACTGGTGGAAGACCGGGTGGGTCAGATACGCGTCGCCGCGCAGCAGCGACTCGGGCAGCGCGTCGGCGGCCGTCTCATCGAGCGCCTCGATGTCGGCGTCGACCCCGAAGGCCGCCCACACGGCCGCCAGCTGCGCGCGCGTGGTGGTCTCGTCGCAGGCGATGGATACATGGTCACCGTCCACCTGGCGCAGGTTGACGCCGCCTTCGCGGGCCGCGGCGACGATGCTGGCGGCCTTGCCCGCAGCGCGCACCGTCACGGTGTCGAAGTACGTGCCGTGGACGACCTCGGCGCCGCCCGCCTTCAGGCCCGCGGCGAGTATCGCGGCATAGCGGTGGGTGCGGCGGGCGATGTCCTTGAGCCCCTGCGGGCCGTGGTACACCGCGTACAGCCCGGCCATCACCGCGAGCAGCACCTGGGCGGTGCAGATGTTGCTGGTCGCCTTCTCCCGGCGGATGTGCTGCTCGCGGGTCTGCAGCGCCAGGCGGTAGGCCTTGTTGCCGTCCACGTCGACGGAGACGCCGACGAGCCGCCCCGGCAGGCTGCGGGCGAACTTCTCGCGCACGGCCATGTAGCCGGCGTGCGGACCGCCGAAGCCCATCGGAACACCGAAGCGCTGGGTCGTACCGACCGCGATGTCCGCGCCGAGCTCGCCGGGCGAGGTGAGCAGGGTCAGCGCCAGCAGGTCGGCGGCGACGGTGACGATCGCGCCCAGGTCGTGGGCCTGGTCGATGACGGGCTTCAGGTCGCGTACGGCACCCGAGGCACCCGGGTACTGCAGCAGCACGCCGAACACTCCGCGCTCGGCGACCTCGGCCGGAATGCCCTGGGACAGGTCCGCGACGACGACCTCGACACCGGTCGGCTCGGCGCGGGTCTCGATCACGGCGATCGTCTGCGGCAGTGCGTCGGCGTCGATCAGGAAGACGCCGTTCTTGACCTTGCCGACCCGGCGGGACAGCGCCATGGCCTCGGCCGCGGCGGTGCCCTCGTCGAGCAGCGAGGCCCCCGACGTGGGCAGCCCGGTCAGCTCGGCCACCACGGTCTGGAAGTTCAGCAGCGCCTCGAGGCGACCCTGCGAGATCTCCGGCTGGTACGGCGTGTACGCGGTGTACCAGGCCGGGTTCTCCATCACGTTGCGCAGGATCACGGGCGGCGTGAACGTGCCGTAGTAGCCGAGTCCGATCATCGGCGCGAGCACGTCGTTGCGGTCCGCGAACGCGCGCAGCTCGGCCAGGACCTCCGGCTCGGTGCGCTCGGCGGGCAGCCGCAGCGCCTCGGTGGACTTGATGACCTCCGGCACCGCGGCCGCGGTCAGCTCGTCGAGTGAGCCGTAACCGACCTGGGCGAGCATCTTCGCCCGGGCCTCGGCGTCCGGCCCGATGTGGCGTTGCTCGAAGGGGATGCCACGTTCCAGCTGGGAAAGCGGAATGCGGTTGGCAGTCATGACGGAGGCCTCCTGGTCAATGCGACCTGCGAGAGGTACCACGGCGCGGGTACCCGGACGGCCTCCCCCTCTGTCATCTCAACCTGAGAGTTTCACCGGTCCGCGCCGTGCGACCCGGCTTTCACCGTCGGTGAGAGCGGATGCCGTCGACGCCCGCCCTGCTTTCCAGAGTGACCTCGTCCGTGCGGTACAGGGGCCTGAGAGATTCCGGGGAGGAGTTGCTCCTTCGGCGCCTCCGGTGGTAACCGGAGAGCTCTCCCGCACGGGGTCAGCAGCCGTCTGCCAGCCTACCAGCGCAGACACCTGGCCATGAGTCCCGAACGGTGACCAGCGGGCCCCGACTGGCCGTCACCCACATTGTGCTCTTTTGTAGACTTTACGGATGGGTTGCGACCTTTTGGAGGGACCGTGCAGACCGATATCGATCCGCGGAGCCTGATCGGCCGCAAGGCGTTCGACCGGGACGGCAGCAGGCTTGGCACGGTGGACGAGGTCTACCTCGACGACGCCACCGGCGCACCCGAGTGGGCGGCCATACGGACCGGCCTGTTCAGCAGGGACGCCTTCGTCCCCCTGGAACCCAGCGAACTGGTCCAGGGCACACTGCGCGTCCCGTTCGAGCGCGCACTCATCAAGGACGCCCCCGACTTCGGGGTCGGCCGCCACCTGTCACCCGAGCAGGAGCTGCAGCTCTACCACCACTACGGACTGGACGTCACCTCCTCCGGCGACCCTCCCCCCGAACACCCTCCGCCCGACACCCCTCGGCCCGACCGGGACTTCGGCCGACTCGCCGGCTCCGACGACTCCTGACCAGCGCCTTCGGGCACGAGCGGGGACACCTCGCCCGCCTCCGGCACGCAACCGTCAGGCACGAGCGGCAGCGCCTCTGCCGCTTCCAGGTCGGAGTCGTCGGTACGGAACGTACGCACCCGCCCCGGACGGGACCACGGGGTCTCGAACCGCACCGTCACTCGCCCGAGCCCGCTGCCCTGCACCCACCCCGCGCCGTACTCGGCATGCCGCACATCGTGCCCGGCGAGCCACCGCCGCTCCGTCGGCTCGGGCTCACCCCGCGCGCCCTCCACCGCCTCTCCCGGCTCCCCCGCCTCATCCAGCAGCGCCTCATCGGCGGCCGCAAGGACACCCCCTTCCAGCACCCGCTCGCCCTGCGCAGCCGCCTCTACCTGCGCCTGCGCCTGCGCGAAGAGATCCTCCTGCGTGAAGTCGGCCAGTCCCGTGACCCCCACCCCCAGCAGCCGCACCCCACCCGTGGTGTCCACGGACTCAAGCAACCTGCCCGCCGCCTCCCGGATCACGACCGGGTCGTCCGTGGGCCCCCGGAGCGTCTCGGACCTGGTGAGCGTCGAGAAGTCGTAGCGCCGGACCTTGAGCACGACAGTCCGCCCGGAGTGCCCGGACGCCCGCAGCCGCTGCACACACCGCTCGGCCAGCCGCCCCACCTCAAGCCGCACCCGCACCCGGTCGTGGATGTCCACGTCGTAGGTGTCCTCGACCGACACCGACTTCGTGTCCCGCTCGGCCACCACAGGCCGCTCGTCATGCGCCAGGGCCATCGCGTACAGCTGGCCGCCGTGCGCCTTCCCCAGCAGCCGTACGAGCTCGTCCGCACCGGCCTCGGCGATCTCCTCGACCGTGGTGATCCCGGCCCTCCGCAGATGGTCCCCGGTCACCGGCCCGACCCCCGGCAGCGTGCGTACCGGCAGCGGCCCGAGCAGCGCACGCTCCGTGCCCGGCGTGATCAGCACCAGGCCGTCGGGCTTGGCCCGCTCCGACGCGATCTTGGCCAGCATCTTGGACGCGGCGAGCCCCACGGACCCGGTCAGCCCCGTGACCGCCCGTATGTCGGCGCGCAGCCGCTCCCCCACCGCCCGCGCCGAAGCCTCGTCCCAGGCCACCTCACCGGCCGCGAGGTCGACGAAGGCCTCGTCCAGGCTGAGCGGCTCCACCAGCGGCGAAAGCTCGTGCAGCAGCCCCATGACCTGCTCGCTGATGGCGCGGTACACCCCGAAGCGGGGCACCAGATAGGCAGCGTTAGGCGCCAGCCTGCGCGCCTGCCCCATCGGCATCGCCGAGTGCACGCCGAAGCGGCGCGCTTCGTAAGAGGCCGTGGCGACCACCCCGCGCGGCCCGAGCCCGCCCACGATGACGGCCTTTCCGCGCAGGCTCGGCTTCGCCGCCTGCTCCGCGGCGGCGAAGAACGCATCCATGTCCAGATGCAGAATGGTGGGCGCCGATCTCACACCACCGATGCTGCCCTACGCCACTGACAACGCGGTGATCCCAGGTGTCATCCGGCGCGGTTGCGGCGCCGCGCCAGCTCATCACCGGGGTTGTGGCCGATCAGTGTCTCGCCGGTGTCCACGCGCTCGCCGTGCAGCTGCGAAAGCGCCGCCTCGACGTCCCGCCACACCACGCCCACCGCGATCCCGAAGACGCCCTGGCCGCCCTGGAGCAGATCCACGACCTCGTCGGGCGAGGAGCACTCGTAGACGGTCGCGCCGTCGCACATCAGCGTCATACGCGCCAGATCCCCGGACCCGCGGTCCCGCAGGTGCTGGACGGTCGTCCGGATGTTCTGGAGGGACACCCCGGTGTCCAGGAAGCGCTTCACGATCTTCAGGAGGACCACGTCCCGGAAGCCGTAGAGCCGCTGGGTCCCCGATCCGCTCGCGGGCCGGACACTCGGCTCGACCAGCCCCGTACGGGCCCAGTAGTCCAGCTGTCGGTAGGTGATCCCGGCGGCAGCGCATGCCGTCGGCCCTCGGTAACCCACCTCGTCGGACGTCGCGCCGTCGCCCCCGACCACCACCGTCGGCCGCTGCGAGGAGTGACCGGCCGCACCGCTGTGGAGCGGATACGGACCGCCAGCCGCCGTACCGTCGCCGCTGCTTCTCACGCCGACCTCCGTCCTTGACCTGCCTTCACGACGGTAGGGAGTACCCAGGGACGCGTCAACGAACGCCACACTCGGCACGCCGAGTGATAATCACCCCGAGAGTGGTTTCCCCTACCCCCCAGTAGGGAAAGGCTAGCCGAATGGTCCGACAGCGCGCCGGAACAGCTCACTGACTGTTCGTACCGAAGTCCTCAGGCGAGATCTGGTCGAGGAACTCGCGGAACTTCTCCACCTCGTCTTCCTGCTCGTCCGGGATGGCGATCCCCGCGTCGTCGAGCACCCCGTCACTGCCGTAGATGGGCGTACCGGTGCGCAGGGCCAGCGCTATGGCGTCCGAGGGACGCGCGCTGACCTCGACCCCGCTGGCGAACACCAGTTCCGCGTAGAAGACGCCCTCTCGCAGATCCGTGATCCGTACTTCGGTCAGCTCCTGGCCAACGGCCTCGAGCACGTCCTTGAACAGGTCGTGCGTCAGCGGACGGGCGGGCGCCATGCCCTGCTGGGCGAAGGCGATAGCGGTCGCCTCCCCAGGCCCGATCCAGATGGGGAGGTACCGATCGCCTCCCACTTCACGCAGGAGCACGATCGGTTGGTTGGAGGGCATTTCGACCCGGACACCGACAACGTCGAGCTCATTCACACAGCAACCCTAGGACGTGCCTGGCAGGTTTGGGTAGTCGGGCACGTTCCCGGTCAGTACGGGCGGGCCCTGAGCGCGGTCTGTACGAGCGCCGCGTGCAGCCTGGCGGTGAGCCCCGCGAGCTCCTGGACGCGGGCCTCCGCATGGGCCCTGGTCTGCGGATTACGGTGTCGGCGCAGCGGCGACACGACCTGGTCGACCAGTCCGGCCTCCCGCTCGGCCGAGCCTTTCATGGCGCGCAGATGCCGCGGTTCGATGCCAAAACTTCCGAGCTCGGCGACGAGTTTGGCGATCTGCACGGCCTCGATGTCGTACCCGCCGTCGGCCAGGGGCGTGATGAGGCCGTAGGCCTCCCACTCGTCGAGTTCCCGTTCGCTGACCTGCGCCGCCGCCAGGAGCTCGGCTCTGCCGACCCGGGCGACCACCTGGGCGTCGGCCCCGTAGGCCTCCTCGCCCGGGCCGTACGGCGCGCTCTGCTGCCCCACAGAGGGCAGCGGAGCCTGCTCTCCGCGCTCCAGCGCGTCCAGGTGCTCCCGGATCACCTTCAGCGGCAGATAGTGGTCACGCTGCATTCTCAAGACCTGAGCGAGCCGCTCGACGTCCTCAGGGCTGAATTTCCGGTACCCGGACGGTGTGCGCTGCGGTTCGACCAGCCCCTCGGACTCCAGGAAGCGAATCTTGGAGATGGAGACCTCGGGGAATTCGTCGCGCAGCAGGTTCAGCACCGTGCCGATGCTCACCAGCCGACCGTCCGCGGTGGCGGTGCCGTCGCCGGCACCGCCCCTCGGTGTGTGAAGCATGGACCTTCCCTGGGGGGGTCCCCCGGACAGAGTCTGGGGGAGGGTCAGATGCCCCGCTGGCTCGCGTAGAAGACCAGCCGGTACTTGCCGATCTGCACCTCGTCACCGTTGGAGAGGGCGACCGAGTCGATCCGCTCACGGTTGACGTACGTGCCGTTGAGGCTGCCGACGTCGGCGACGGTGAACACACCGTCGGCGCCGCGGCGGAACTCCACATGGCGACGCGACACAGTCACGTCGTCCAGGAAGATGTCACTCTGCGGATGACGCCCCGCGGTGGTCAGCTCGCCGTCCAGCAGGAACCGGCTGCCGGAGTTCGGACCGCGACGGACCACCAGCAGCGCGGAGCCGAGCGGCAGCGCGTCCACGGCCGCTTGGGCCTCCGGCGAGAGCGTGGGGATCAGGGTCTGCCCGGTGGCCTCCGCCTCATAGGCCTCAAGGCCCGAGATGGAGATCGTGGACGTCGTCTCCGAAGGCCGCTCAGCCGCCGCTCCGGCGCGCAGCGGCGCTCCACAGTTGGAGCAGAACCGGCTGGCCTCGGCGTTGCGGTTTCCGCACCTCGTACACACCAAGGCGGACATGGATGGATCCTCCTGCCGCGGCTGCCCCGCGGGGGCATGGGATGCGTAAGGGTCGGAGGTCAACCCTCCACCCGTACTTGAGGGTGACGGTTCTCCGAAACCTATGCGGCCGGACGCGGCAGGGTCAACAGAAGATGCACCCTGACCGCCCGAAATGCCACCGCCTGGCCCATTGACCTCATCACGGAACAGCGGGCGCTCCGCCCCCTGCTCCTCGGCCTCCGCATTGCGCGGTGCGCGGTGCCGGGCAGCATTGCCGCCGTCTTCGCGTGCGCTCTTGCCGAACAACTTCGCAAACAACTTCACGGGCGATTCCCCTTGACCGAAACAGACCCGCCCGTGGGGCAGGACGAACCCTGATTGCACACACCGGTCGACCCGGACACCTTCACAACGTCCGCATCCACCGGACAGTTTCCACCACGCGGCACTCTTCTGGTGCGCCGACCCCCCGCAACGTCCCGCGCAGGACTCACCGCCCCCATCCACCCCCGCCTCACTGGGAAGACGACCGAGCGTAGTCAGGACGATTCGCCCGTCGCAAGGCATCTACGACGATCTTCTCCTCACGGGCCACAGAGACCGTGGCNCCCGCAACGTCCCGCGCAGGACTCACCGCCCCCATCCACCCCCGCCTCACTGGGAAGACGACCGAGCGTAGTCAGGACGATTCGCCCGTCGCAAGGCATCTACGACGATCTTCTCCTCACGGGCCACAGAGACCGTGGCCTGCTCCTTCTGCAGCGTCTGCACCACACCTCCCGGAATGTTCAACGCCGGCTCGATGTCCTCGGGCTTCCCGATGACCTTGAAACGGTACGGCGCACTGATCTTGCGGCCGTCGACGCGCACCCCGTCGTCCGCGTCCGCGAGATAGGTACCGGCCACCACTCTGACGTCATTGATCTGGATCGCCTCCGCACCAGCCGCGCGCAGCTCCTGGATCGCGTCGAGCAGCGTGTCCGCCTCGACCGAGCCCGTGGGGTCGCTGATGGTGAGGGTGATGCCGGGCCCCTGCGCCGCGACCGTGCCCGCCAGCACGCCAAGCTGCCGCTCCTTCTCAGCCGTCTGCTTACGCGCCTCCTCGGCCTGGTCCGAACTGGTCTCCAGCTCGGTCCGCTGCCCTTCGAGGCGCTGCTTCTCGTCCTCAAGACGCTGAGTGCGGTTGTCCAGTTCATCGAGGATGCGTACAAGATCTTCTTGCCGCGCGCCACGCAGCGCACTGCTCTCGCTGGTCGAGCGCACCTGGATGGCCAACCCGAGGCCGAGCACGAACAGCAGGAGCGCCACGATGAGTTGCGCCCGGGACAGCCGCGGCGGCCACAGGCCCTTCAGCAGCCGCTGGCGGCCCGTGAGCTGCTCCCCGGGCTCCCCGGGCTCTCCGGCGTCCGTCGCGCCCTGGACGACTGGTTCTTCGCTGTTCATCGGCCTCACGCCCGGAACACATGCCGACGAATGGCGGCAGCGTTGGAGAAGATCCGGATACCGAGCACCACCACCACGCCCGTGGACAGCTGTGCGCCGACCCCCAACTCGTCGCCCAGGAACACGATCAGCGCGGCCACCACCACGTTCGACAGGAAGGACACGACGAAGACCTTGTCGTCGAAGATGCCGTCCAGCATCGCGCGCAGGCCGCCGAAGACCGCGTCGAGTGCCGCGACGACGGCGATCGGAAGATACGGCACGACCGCCACGGGAACCTCGGGCCGGACCAACAGTCCGACCACGACTCCCACGACGAGGCCCAGTACGGCGATCACGATGTGCCCTTTCCTGCCTTCGGCTCTGCGTTACGTACGATCAAGCTCGGCGCAGCGGGCAGCCGTACGTCCTTCTCGACAGAGATGCGGGACGTGATCCCGAAGTTGCCCTTCAGCGCCTGCAGATAGCGCCCGTCCGCGCTCTGCCGGAACTTCGTGCGCATCGTCTGCCCGTCCCCGATCGCGAGCACGGTGTACGGGGGCACCAGGGGCTTGTTGTCGACCAGTATCGCGTCACCGGCCGCCCTGATCGCCGAGAGCGCCGTCAGCCGCTGCCCGTTGATGGCGATAGCCTCCGCGCCCGACTGCCACAGCCCGTTGACGACCCGCTGCATGTCGCGGTCGCGCACGCGGCCGTTGTCGGAGAAGCCGGTGCTCGTACGGGGCCCACCGCCACCCTGGTCGGTCCCCTCAGCGTCGTCCACGACCAGTTCGACGCCGGGCCCGTGTACGCCCGTGGCACCGGACAGCAGGGCCACCAACTCGCCCTGGTCACCACCGTGCTCCTGGAGGGCATCCCGCTGGCGCTTACCCACATCGGCACGCAGTGTGTCGATGTCGTCCTCGATCCGGTCGGCCTTCGCGGTCTCCCGCTCGATCCGGTCGATCAGTTCCTGTCGCTCCTTGGCCACCACAGGCGCCGCTATCCGGGCCTGCGTCGCTCCCACCGTCACCACCAGCGCGGCCAGCACCAGTCCCGCCGCGAGGCCCAGCTTGGCCCGCAGGGTACGCGGCAGGCCACCGTCGCCCAGGGCCTGCTTGCGCGCCGCCGCTTCGGCGTACCCCTCGTCGAGGCTGTGGTCCATCACATTGGTCAGCAGCGACATCGAAGCGTCGGGACGCACGGGTGGCGAAGCGGTGCTCCGATCGGGGTGCTGCTGCGGCATGCCGCACATCGTCGCACGTCGCAGGCGATACCTCCGAATGGCCCACCGGCGCGCCGGGCAGCGGCGGCGCGAGCCGCTGCCCGGCAGCGTACGGGAGTCAGCGCCCCGCGCTGTCCACCACGACCGACCACTCGTCGAGCAGCGCCTGCGCGGACGTGTCGTCGGGCCCTTCGGCCCACAGATGGGTGACGGCCTCCGCCGGGTCGGGAAGCACCATCACCCAGCGTCCGTCCGCCTCCACCACCCGTACACCGTCGGTGGTGTCCACGAACCGGTCCCCCGCCGCCTCCACGACCCGCCGCATGACGAGTCCCTTCACCGCCCAGGGCGTCGCCAGATCCCGACGCAGCACATGGGCGCGCGGGATACGGGCGTCGATCTGACTGAGCGTGAGCTGCGTCCGGGCCACAAGGCCGATCAGCCGTACAAAGGCGGCAGTGCCGTCGAAGACGCTGCTGAACTCGGGGATGATGAACCCACCGCGGCCGTCGCCACCGAAGATCGTCGAATCGCCCCGACCCACGCGCGTCAGATCATCCGGCGACGTCGTCGTCCACTCGACCTGCGTCCCGTGGTACGCCGCCACCTGCTCGGCGACCCGCGTCGTCGTCACCGGCAGCGCCACCCGCCCACTGCGCCGCTCCGCGGCGACCAGGTCGAGCATCACCAGCAGGGCACGGTCGTCCTCGACGATCCGCCCCTTCTCGTCGACCAGGGACAGCCGCTCGCCCACGGGGTCGAACCGCACGCCGAACGCCGCCCGCGCCGAGGCCACCATCTCGCCCAGCCGCACCAGACCGGAGCGCCGCGTATCCGCGGTTTCGGTGGGCCTCGCCTCGTCCAGGCCGGGATTCATGGTCAGCGCCTCGACACCGAGCCGCCCCAGAAGGCTGGGCAGCACCAGACCGGCGCTGCCGTTCGAGGCATCGACGACCACCTTGAGCTCGGACTCCTGAATCCCTGCGGTGTCCACGTTGCGCAGCAGTGAGCCGGTGTACGAGTCGAAGACACTGGAGGGGAAGCGCAGGTCCCCGATCTCCCCGGGGAAGGCACGGCGGTACTCCTGCCGCGCGTACACCCGGTCCAGCTTCCGCTGCCCGGCCTGCGAGAGGTCGGCTCCACTCCCGTCGAAGAACATGATGTCGACGGAGTCCGGCACCCCGGGCGTCGTACGGATCATGATTCCGCCGGCACTGCCTCGCGCCGTCTGCTGCCTGGCCACCGGCAGCGGTACGTTCTCCAGGTCCCGTACGTCGATCGCGCTGGTCTGCAGCGCGGAGATGACCGCCCGCTTCAGGGCGCGCGCCCCACGGGAGTGATCCCGGGCCGTGGTGACGGTCGCACCCTTCTTCAGCGTCGTCGCATACGCACCCGCCAGCCGTACGACGAGCTCCGGCGTGATCTCCACGTTGAGGATGCCGGACACCCCGCGGGCGCCGAAGAGATGCGCCTGCCCTCTGGACTCCCAGATCACCGAGGTGTTGACGAACGCACCGGCCTCGATCGTCTTGAACGGGTAGACCCGCACGTTGCCCTGGATAATCGATTCCTCACCGACGAGGCACTCGTCGCCGATGACGGCGCCGTCCTCGATTCGGGCGGCACGCATGATGTCCGTGTTCTTGCCGACGACGCAGCCGCGCAGATTGCTCTGCGGGCCGATGTAGACGTTGTCGTGCACCACAGCCCGGTGCAGGAAGGCCCCGCTTTTCACGACGACGTTGGAGCCCACGACGGTGTGCTCCCTGATCTCGGCACCAGCCTCGATCTTCGCGTAGTCACCGATGTAGAGCGGTCCTCGCAGCACGGCGTCCGGATGCACCTCGGCGCCTTCCGCCACCCACACACCGGGCGAGATCTCGAACCCGTCGAGCTCGACATCGACCTTGCCCTCAAGCACGTCGGCCTGAGCCTTCACATAGCTCTCGTGCGTGCCGACATCCTCCCAGTAGCCCTCGGCGACATAGCCGTAGATCGGCTTGCCTTCCTTCATCAGCTGCGGGAAGACATCACCGGACCAGTCGACTGACACATCCGGGTCGACATAGTCAAAGACCTCCGGCTCCATCACATAGATGCCGGTGTTCACGGTGTCCGAGAACACCTGTCCCCACGTGGGCTTCTCCAGGAACCGCTCGACCTTGCCGTCCTCGTCGACAATCGTGATCCCGAATTCCAGGGGGTTGGGAACACGCGTCAGACAAACGGTGACAAGCGCGCCCTTCTCCTTGTGGAACCTGATGAGGTCGGTGAGGTCGAAGTCGGTCAGAGCGTCGCCAGAAATGACGAGGAACGCGTCGTCCTTGAGTGCTTCCTCCGCGTTCTTCACACTGCCGGCTGTGCCGAGTGGCTTCTCCTCATTGGCATAGGTGAGCTCCATTCCGAGCTCTTCCCCGTCCCCGAAGTAGTTCTTGACGAGTGACGCCAGAAACTGGACGGTTACGACGGTCTCACTGAGCCCATGCCGCTTGAGCAGCCGTAGCACATGCTCCATGATCGGCCGGTTGGCCACGGGGAGCAGCGGTTTGGGCATGCTCGAGGTCATGGGGCGAAGGCGGGTGCCTTCACCGCCAGCCATCACGACGGCCTTCATGTCGGAAGCGTCCTCCTTGAAAGAGACGACGGATTTGCCGACTTAGCCCGTCCGGATAGCCCTGCTCAGCTCAGGTGGCAGGCCACCAGCCGTTCTACGGCCACCGAAATCGGGGGGCTCAATCGGCCGTGGCGTCCGCCCGGGCAAGCCGACGGACCTGAACCACGTAGAGGATCCCTGCCCACCAGTACAGCGTTGTACCCCATCCGGCGAACGCCCATCCGAAAATAGCAGCGAGTGTCGCGATCCATCCACTTCCGTCACTAAGGAGCAGCAGCGGGAAGGCGTACATCAGGTTGAATGTGGCAGCTTTGCCCAGGAAGTTCACCTGCGGCGGTGGATAGCCATGCCGCCTGAGGATGCCCACCATCACCAGCAACAGCAGCTCACGCGCCAACAACAGCCCCGTCAGCCAAAGGGGGAGAATCTCCCGCCAGGTCAGTCCGACGAGTGTGGAGAGGATGTACAGCCGGTCGGCGGCAGGGTCGAGAAGCCGCCCCAGACTGCTGATCTGGTTCCAGCGCCGCGCGAGCTTCCCGTCGAGATAGTCGCTGACACCGCTGAACATCAGGACAAGCAGAGCCCACACGTCATGGTTGGCCCCACCGAACACCGGGCTAAGGATCAACCACAGGAAGACCGGCACACCGACCAGGCGCGCCATGCTGAGGATGTTGGGGATGGTGAGGACCCGGTCGGTCTGAACACGGGTCTCCTGGACCTCCACCCGGGGGCCTCCTGTGGAAAGTGGCAACGGTACCCCCTGACTTTACCCGCCGCACCCGTCACCGAGTACACGGGGGTCGGCGTCGGGCACAACGCAAAATAGCCCCGGCCCCCGAGTGAAAACTCGGGAGCCGGGGCTCAAATTTAGTTCGGCGGCGTCCTACTCTCCCACAGGGTCCCCCCTGCAGTACCATCGGCGCTGTAAGGCTTAGCTTCCGGGTTCGGAATGTAACCGGGCGTTTCCCTCACGNCTTCCTTTGTACTCACCCAGTTTCCTGGGCTTTCCTCCGGGCGCTTCCCTTCGGTGTTCCAAACACTATCAGGACTTTTTCCGCTTCCTGACCACGGTCCTGCAGGCATGCAGAAGCCGAATCCAGGGATAGGATCGAGCAGATAGGTGCTGCCGGGGCCTCGCGCTTGGTTGCGCGGTGCGGCCTCAGGCAGGAGTCCGACAGTACAACGCCCGTGGAGGCGACGCAAATCGTTTCCGGTGCGTCGCTACGTCTGCCAACGGGGAGCAGCCGTAGGGAACCGGGACTTCTTATGACTTACTCTTCTGCACAGTGCGTCGTCCAGGACAGGTAGTGACGGCGCGTATGACTCTCCACCCCTGGGAGGCTCCCCTATGACAACTGTGACGTCCCCACTCCGTGGGCGCGCCATCGGGCTTGCTGAAGTGCCCGACCCGGTCTTCTCCGGTGCGATGGTCGGCCCCGGTACGGCGATTGATCCCGCGCGCGAGGCTTCGGAGGCCGTTGCGCCCGTTGACGGCATCGTTGTCTCGCTGCACCCCCATGCCTTCGTCGTCGTCGACGAGCAGGGACACGGGGTGCTCACGCACCTGGGCATCGACACCGTCCAGCTCAACGGCGAGGGCTTTGAGCTGCTCGTCAACAAGGGTGACACCGTGCAGCGCGGCCAGGCCGTGGTGCGCTGGGACCCCGCCGCTGTCGAAGCGGCCGGGAAGTCGCCGGTATGTCCGATCGTGGCGCTCGAGGCCACGGCTGAATCCCTCTCCGACGTCGTAGAGGACAGCGATGTGAAGGCCGGAGACGCGCTCTTCAACTGGAGCTGACGCCCGCGCCGCGGAGCGCGGCAGCGGCAGGTACGACATCCATCGCGACGGTTGGGTCCGTCGCATCTATCGGAGACGGGTGAAATGGAGACAACGCTGCGAGGCGTCGGTGTGAGCCACGGTGTGGCCATCGGCGAGGTTCGACACATGGGCACCGCGGTACTCGAGCCGCCGGCCAAGCAGATTCCCGCGGAGGAGGCTGAGCGCGAACAGGGGCGTGCTCGGCAGGCAGTCGAAGCTGTGGCGGCCGACCTCAACGCGCGCGGCAATCTGGCCGGTGGCGAGGCGCAGCATGTGCTTGAGGCCCAGGCGATGATCGCCCAGGACCCGGAGCTCATGGCCGACGTCGACCGTCGGATCGCCGTCGGGAGCACGGCGGAGCGCGGGGTGTACGACGCGTTCTCGCACTACCGGGAACTGCTGGCCGGTGCCGGTGAGTACATGGCCGGGCGCGTCGCGGACCTCGACGACGTGCGGAACCGGATCGTGGCACGGCTGCTGGGTGTGCCGATGCCCGGTGTGCCGGACAGCGACGAGCCGTATGTGCTGATCGCGCGGGACCTTGCTCCGGCCGACACGGCGCTGCTCGATCCGACGCTGGTGCTCGGATTCGTGACCGAGGAGGGCGGGCCGACCAGCCACTCCGCGATTCTGGCGCGGGCGCTCGGGGTGCCCGCGGTGGTGGCGCTGCCGGGTGCGACTGAGCTGGCCGAGGGCACGGTGATCGCCGTGGACGGCAGCACCGGGGACATCTTCGTGGACCCGAGCCCCGAGAAGCGGGACGAGCTGACCCGGGCCGCGGAGGCGCGCAAGGCCGCGCTCGCGGCGTCGACCGGTCCCGGTGCCACCTCCGACGGCCACAAGGTGCCGCTGCTGGCCAATGTCGGCGGTCCCGCCGATGTGCCCGCGGCGGCCGAGGCGGGTGCCGAGGGCGTCGGCCTGTTCCGTACCGAGTTCCTCTTCCTGGACGACAGCACCAAGGCTCCGTCCGAGGAGAAGCAGGTCGAGGCGTACCGGAAGGTGCTTGAGGCCTTCCCCGAGGGCCGGGTCGTCGTGCGGGTCCTCGATGCCGGTGCGGACAAGCCGCTGGACTTCCTGACACCGGCCGACGAGCCGAACCCGGCGCTGGGTGTGCGGGGGCTCCGCACCCTGCTTGACCACCCTGAGGTGCTGCGCACACAGCTGACCTCGCTGGCCAAGGCTGTCGAGGGCCTGCCGGTGTATCTCGAGGTCATGGCGCCGATGGTGGCCGACCGGACCGACGCCAAGGCGTTCGCGGACGCGTGCCGCGAGGCCGGGCTGCGGGCGAAGTTCGGTGCGATGGTGGAGATTCCGTCCGCCGCGCTGCGGGCGCGTTCGATCCTGCAGGAGGTCGAGTTCCTGTCGCTGGGCACCAATGACCTGGCGCAGTACACCTTCGCCGCCGACCGGCAGGTCGGTGCGGTGTCGCGGCTGCAGGACCCGTGGCAGCCCGCGCTGCTCGACCTGGTGGCGGCTTCGGCCGAGGCCGCCAAGGCCGAGGGCAAGAGCTGCGGTGTGTGTGGTGAGGCTGCCGCCGATCCGCTGCTCGCGTGTGTGCTGACGGGGCTCGGGGTCACCTCGCTGTCGATGGGCTCCGCGTCGATTCCGTATGTGCGGGCCACGCTGGCCAAGTACACCCTCGCCCAGTGCGAGCGGGCCGCTGCCGCGGCGCGTGCCGCGGACACCGCGGACGAGGCACGGGCGGCCGCGCAGGCTGTGCTGTCCGGCGAGTGATCCGGGGCTGATCGGTTCCGAGGGGCGTCCCACCCGTGTGGTGGGGCGCCCCTTTTGGTGTGGTGACGGCGTTCAGTGCGGGTGTTCCTCCTCGTCGGGGCTCAGGTCGGGTGGACTGACGTATTCGACGCCGGACTCGGGTGGGACGGGTTCTCCGGTGTGGCTGTCGGTGCAGTAGGCGTCGAACACCTCGGCTGCGGTGAGCGGGAGCAGTCGCTGGTTCCTGAGGCGCCAGCCGCAGACCTGGTCGGCCTGGCCGGGGTTGCTGGTGCGCAGGACGATGCCGCCGTGGCTGCCGGTGGCGATGCCTGCCGCGAGGAGCAGGGAGAAGTCCGCGGTCGCGGCTTCGTCGAGCAGGGCCTTGCCCGTGTCCGTGGTGTCCGCGCGTAGCGCTGCCAGGAGGGGGTCGGTGTCGAGCGAGACGCTGCACACGAGGTGGTGGCTGCCGCTGGTGGCCGTGTCCAGTACGCGGGTCAGCAGGTGCACGGCCCGGGCGAAGGCGGCCTGGCCGATGTCCTCGCCGCAGTCGGCGCAGGCACCGATGTCGGCGAGCAGTGTCTCGGCGTACTCGCGGGTGGACTGGCGGAGGGCTTCGTCGATGAGGTCGGGGACCAGGTCGCGCAGCGGCCTTCCGTCGTAGGGGATGGCGGGGCCTTCGGCGGCGAGGCGGGCGGTGAAGCGGCTCCGGGCGGCGGAGGTGTCGGGGTCGATGCCGCTGTCGGTGCAGAACTCCTCGTATTCCACCGGGTCGAAGAGTGCGACGGTGGTGTGCCGGCCCTGCGAGGCGAGTGATCTGAGGACTTTCTCTGCCTCGCGCAGATAGGTCGTGTGGTCGTCGAAGGTGAAGGTGCGGTAGCGGCGCATCGCCGCGAAGTCCTCCTCGTCGGCCAATAGGCCGAGGGTACCGGCGACTTCGCGGCGCAGCGTGCGTCGCATGGTGTCGTGCTTTGTGTTGTGGTTGGCGCGTGTCATGTCTCCCCCTGAGCGCAGTCGATCAGTGCTCACTCACCGTAACCACGAGCACTGACAGTGAGGGGGTGGGCGGGTCAGCGGCGGTCGCGGGCGAGGTCCGCGTAGAAGCGCAGCAGTTCGAGGTTGTCGACCGAACCGGGGTTCACGGCCTTCTCCAGTGGGGTGCCCTGGAGCAGGCGCTTGACCGGGACTTCGATGCGCTTTCCGGTGAGGGTGTGCGGGACTCCGGGTGCCTCGATGATCTCGTCGGGGACGTGGCGTGGGGAGAGCTGCTCGCGGATCGTCTGCTTGATGCGCGTACGCAGGGCGTCGTCGAGTACGGCGCCGGGTGCGAGGTGGACGAAGAGCGGCATCCAGTAGCCGCCGTCGGGTTCTTCGACGCCGATGACGAGGGATTCGCGGATCTCGGGGAGTCGCTCGACGGCTTCGTAGATGTCGGCGGAGCCCATGCGGACGCCCTGGCGGTTGAGGGTGGAGTCGGAGCGGCCGTGGATGACGACGGAGCCGCGGGAGGTGAGGGTGATCCAGTCGCCGTGGCGCCAGACGCCGGGGTAGGTGTCGAAGTAGCTGTCGTGGTAGCGGGTGCCGTCGGGGTCGTTCCAGAAACGGATCGGCATGGACGGCATGGGGTTGGTGACGACCAGTTCGCCGACCTCGTCGATGAGCGGCTTGCCCTGGGGGTCCCACGCCTGGAGGTCCGTGCCGAGGCAGGGTGCCTGAAGCTCGCCGATGTGGACCGGGAGGGTGGGGACCGCTCCCGCGAAGCAGGAGCAGACGTCGGTGCCGCCGCTGACGGACGCGATCCACAGGGGGTCCGTGCGGTCGGCGAACGCGTCGTGGAGCCAGCGGAAGCCGTCGGGCGGGAGCGGGGAGCCGGTGGTGGCCACGCACTGGATGCGGGACAGGTCGTGGTCGTGGGCGGGGCGGACGCCGGCCTTGCGGCAGGCCATGACGTAGGCCGCCGATGTGCCGAAGAGGGTGGCGCCGGTGAGTTCCGCGATGCGCCACTGGGCGTCGGTGTCCGGGTAGCCGGGGCTGCCGTCGTACAGGACGCCCGTGGTGCCGGTGAGCAGGCCGGAGACGAGGAAGTTCCACATCATCCAGCCGGTGGAGGTGTACCAGAAGAAGCGGTCGTCGGGGCCGAGGTCGCAGTGCAGGCCGATCTGCTTGAAGTGCTCCAGGAGGATGCCGCCCTGGGACTGGACGATCGCCTTGGGCAGGCCGGTCGTACCGGAGGAGTAGAGCACCCACAGGGGGTGGTCGAACGGGAGGTCCTCGAAGACGGGGGTGCTGTCTGCCGAGGTGAGGGCCGACCAGTCGAGGGCGCCTTCCGGGGCCTCGGTGCCGAGGAGGGGGATGTGCACCACGGCGCGCAGGGTGGGCAGTTCGCGGCGCAGTTCGGCGACGGTGTCGCGGCGGTCGTGCTCCTTGCCGCCGTAGCGGTAGCCGTCGACCGTGAACAGGACGACGGGTTCCACCTGCTGGAAGCGGTCCAGGACGCTGCGGGCGCCGAAGTCGGGGGCGCAGGAGGTCCAGACGGCGCCGACGGCGGCGGTGGCGAGGAAGGCGGTGACGGCCTGCGGGATGTTGGGGAGGTAGCCGCTGACGCGGTCTCCGGGGCGTACGCCGAGCGCGCGCAGCTCGGCGGCGAGGGAGCCGACCTGGCGGCGCAGTTCGGACCAGGTGACGGCCTGCGGGGCCTGGGCCTCGTCCGCGTACAGCAGCGCTGGGGCGTCGGGGCGGTCGGCGGCGGCGCGCAGGGCGTGTTCGGCGTAGTTGAGGGTGGCGCCGGGGAACCACTGGGCGCCCGGCATGGAGCGGTCGGCCAGGACGCGCTCGTACGGGGTGGAGAAGCGGACGTCGAACCAGTCGGCGATGGCCTGCCAGAAGGTTTCGAGTTCGTCGACGGACCAGCGGTGCAGGGCCGCGTAGCCGCCTGCGGCGGGCGCGCCGTACCGCTCGGCCGCCCAGGTCTGGAAGCGGGTGATCGCGGCCCCGTCGATGCGCGCCCGGTCGGGCTGCCAGAGGGGGTGCGGCTGCGGTGCGGCGGTGGACACGGGGCGGCTCCAAGCTGTACGCGGTGTGTGCGTTCGGGCACGCGCACGTGCGGGGTGTGCGCGTGACACGGCTGACCAGGACGATGCCATGTGATCGACTCGTACACCAGAGTGTGTCGCCCGAGAGGTCCGGTCGGTGCGGGTGAACGGGAGCTGAACGGACTGCGCGGCACGCACGCGTGGTGGCAGGGTGAGGCCTATGGACGGTCGTGACCTGGTGCGTTCGGTGAAGGCGGTCAGCTTGGTGGGCGCGGGGCAGGGACTGCGGGCTGTGCGGTCTGCGTGGCGCAGGCGGCGTACGGACGCGGCCGCGCTGGCGTCGAGGGGTGCGGAGCGTGCGCGGGTTCCCGGGGCGGTGACCAGTGTCGAGCCGCGGCCCGGGGGCGGTGTGGTGCGTTTCGCGCGCTCTGAGCTGCGGGTGTCGGTCACGGGGGGCGGGGCGGTCTTCTGGGGCTGGGACGGTGCGGGGCCCGAGCCCTCGTACGCGCTGGTGGACGGGGAGCCCGAACCCGATCCGCGGGCGCAGCTCNACGGGGGCGTACTGGTGGCGGGCTGGTGGTGCGTGATGCCGGGGACGGCTGGGAGCGGCCCGAGATCGAGCGGTACAGCACGCGGTGGGAGCGGGGGCGGGTGGTGGTCGAGCGAGAGGACGAGGCTGGCCCGGTGAAGGTCGAAGGGGTGGTGCGGGTGCGCGGGTTGTAGGGGGCTGCGGCTCAGGTGGGCGGCTCAGGTGGTTGGCCGTACGCGGATCACCGGGCCGCGCGTCCGTAGCGCCCCTCGAACCAGGCGCGTACCGCGAGCGTGTGCAGCGGGAAGCCCAGCACCTCCGGCTCGTGGAGCACATGCCAGCCGTCGGTCTCCTTGGTGGGGACGGAGGCGGGCAGTTCCTCGATCGGCCGTTCGGGGAGCAGCCCGAAGATCAGCAGGTGGCCGTCGGGCGAGCTGAGCGCGTCGGCGAGCTGCACGTCGTCGGCCGCCGCCTCGATGCCGGTCTCCTCCGCCAGTTCGCGGACCACGGCGCGGCGCCAGTCCTCGCGGTGGTCGACGAAGCCGCCGGGCAGGGCCACCGTGCCGCGGGCCGGGGCGATCGTACGGGTGATGACGGCAAGACCGGTGCCGTGGTGGTCGCGTACGGGCAGCAGCGCGACGGCGACCGGCAGGGGGTTGCGGTAGGTCACGTCACCGCAGGCGGCGCAGGTGCGGGGCCAGCCGGAGACGGTGCCGTAGGGTGCGCCGCAGCTCGAACAGTGCGAGTCCTTCGGGGTCTTGGCGGTGTCGCGCGTCGGTTCGGGCATCCGGGGACTGTATCCGATCACGGGGCCCACTGCCGTGGTCACAGTCCCTGCCATCATCGCGCACGGCGTCGCTCACGGGGCCTTCGGGGGCCCCGTAAAGCGACGGTAAACCCAGGCATACGCTGCGGGCATGAGCGAGCGAAGAGCGCTACTGCGGCGCATACGTGTGTGGCTGGTCATCTTTATCGTCGGCCTGGTGCTGAGCGGGCTGACGGCGTTCCCTCTGGTCACCGAGTTGCGGTGGGCCCATGACGCGCTGACGTCCTGGGCGGCGCCTGTCGCCGATGCCTTCCCGGGGCTCCTGGAGTGGATCGAGCGTGTTCGCAACGGCCTCGACGCCACCGAGTCGCAGTACCCCTTCATGCTGTACGGCACCGACTGGCTGGCCTTCGCTCATCTCGTCATCGCTGTCGCCTTCTACGGGCCGTACCGCGATCCCGTACGCAACATCTGGGTCATCGAGTTCGGCATGATCGCCTGTGCCGGAATCATCCCGCTCGCACTCATCTGCGGACCGATCCGGGGGATTCCCTTCTGGTGGATGGTGATCGACATGTCGTTCGGGGTGTTCGGGGTGATTCCGCTGCTGGCCGTACGGCGCATGATCAAGCGCTTGGAGGGGCTGGACCGGGCTCTTGCCGAGGAGCGCGTGCCCGCGTAGTTCATGTGAGCCAGGGGTACGCGACTGGTTCACGTGAGCGAGCGGTACGCGACGGGGAAGTCGAAGTAGGTGTCGGGGAACGGCTCGCCCTGGTGGGTGAAGTGCCACCACTCCTCGGGGAGGTTGTGGAATCCGACGTCGGCCAGTGTGTCCTTCAGCAGGTCGCGGTTGGCGCGCTGCTCGGCGGTGATGCGCGGGTCGTCCGTGTGCGACAAGGTGTCGAAGCAGTCGAAGCCGGTGCCGGTGTCCACGGCGTTGTCCGGGAAGCGCTCGTCCTGGGGTGCGTAGCACGGTACGAGGGGTTCGCCTGGACGGTAGGGGCGGGTGGGCTTGGCAGGGAGCTTCACGAGGGTGAGGTCGACGGTGGAGCCGCGACTGTGGCCGGACTTCTCCGCGATGTAACCGTCCTCGAAGAGGCGTGACTTGTCGACTTGTGGATAGAACTCCTGCTTCATGCGCTCGTCGTCGAGGTCCTTGGCCCAGCGGACGAAGTGGTTGACGGCGCGCTGCGGCCGGTAGCAGTCGTACACCTTCAGCGAGTAGCCCTGGCGCAGCAGTTCGCGCTGCGCCAGGCGCAGGGCCTCGGCCGACTGGCGGGTCAGGATGCACAGGGGCTGGCGGTAGCCGTCGATGCGTTCCCCGACGAAGTTGTGCGGGGTGAAGTAGCGCATCTCCTGGATGATGGTCCGGTCCACGGACCGCAGAGCCACGAACTCCTCGGGCGCCTTGGGTTCGGGTGCGGGGGCGGTCGCCTGCGCCGGCGCGGCGGTCGCGGTCGCGGTGAGGGTGAGCAGGGCGGAGGCGGCGACGACCAGGGCGCGCAGTGTGGCGGGGAGTCTTCTCATACCTTGCTCTTGTACCAGGGCGTGCTGGTTTCCATGCACGGTTCAGTGGTGACGACATGCACGGTCGAGTGGTGGCGAGGAGGCCGCACCACCCCCGTGGATCCGGCCTCCCCCGTGTCTGGGCTGACGCACGCGGGCCGTACCGGGTTCAGTCAAGTGACTCTCCCAGAACGATAGTTGAGGGATCTCGCGGGATCGACGACACCGTGGCACACTTCTGACGTTCCGTCAGATTCGATGTCGGGGAGGGGCCATGTCGCGTACGCGGACACCTGTGGTGGCCGATTGGTTCACCGGCGAGGGGGTCGGCTTTCGGCTGCTGGGGACGCGGTGTGCGGGGTGCGGGTCCGTCTTCTTTCCTCGTGAGGACGCGTTCTGCCGCAACCCCGACTGCGCGGGCACCGAGCTCGTAGAGGTGCCGTTGTCGCGGCGGGGGCGGGTCTGGTCGTACACCGACGGGCGCTACCGGCCGCCCGCGCCCTATGTCTCCGACCCCGAGCGGGAGTGGGAGCCGTACACGCTGGTCGCCGTGGAGCTGGCGGCCGAGCGGACGGTGGTGCTCGGGCAGGCGGCGCCTGGGGTGACGCCCGCGGAGCTGGCGGTCGGCATGGAGGTCGAGGTCGTGCCCGGGGTGCTCGACGAGGATGCGGAGACGACCTGGGTGACGTGGCACTTCCGGCCGGTGGGCGGCGCGTCATGAGCGGGCTGACGCGGGATGTCGCCGTACTGGGTGCGGGGATGCATCCGTGGGGTAAGTGGGGGCGGAGTTTCGTCGAGTACGGCGTCGTGGCGGCGCGTGCCGCGCTCGCCGACGCGGGGGTGGACTGGCGGGACGTCCAGGCCGTCGTCGGGGCCGACACCGTGCGTGGCGGCTATCCGGGGTACGTCGCCGGGGCGACCTTCGCCAAGGCGCTCGGGTGGCAGGGCGCGCGGGTGACCAGCGTGTACGCGGCGTGTGCCTCCGGGGCGCAGGCGGTCAGCGCGGCCCGGGCGCAGATCCTCTCGGGGCTCGCGGATGTCGTGCTCGTGGTGGGCGCGGACGCGGCGCCCAAGGGGTTCTTCCGGCCCGCGGGCGGTGACCGGCCCGATGACCCGGACTGGCTGCGCTACCGGGTACTCGGGGCGACCAACCCCGCGTACTTCGGGCTCTACGCACGCCGTCGGATGGCCCTGCACGGCGACACGCTCGACGATTTCGCCCAGGTCAAGGTCAAGAACTCGGCCTGCGGAGCGCTCAACCCGAACGCCCGCTACCGCAAGAAGGTCGGCGCCGACGAGGTTTCCGCGTCCGCCGTCGTCGCCGATCCGCTGCGGCTGCTCGACATCTGTGCCACCTCGGACGGCGCCGCGGCCCTGGTGCTCTCCAGCATGGACTTCGCGCGTCGGCACGGGGTCACGGAGCCGGTCAGGGTCCGGGCGGTCTCCACCGTCACGCCGCGGTATCCGCAGACCGTGCTGGATCTCCCGGACATCGCTACGGACTCGGCGGCCGCGGTGCCGCCGCCGCCCGAGACCTTCCGCGCCTCGATCGCGCGGGCCGCCTACGAGGAGGCGGGGATCGGGCCCGACGACCTGTCGCTCGCGGAGGTGTACGACCTGTCGACGTCGCTGGAGCTCCAGTGGTACGAGGAGCTGGGGCTGTGCGCCGAGGGCGAGGGCGCCAAGCTGCTGCGCGAGGGGGCGACATCGCCGGGCGGGCGTATCCCGGTGAACACCAGCGGTGGGCTGGCCTCCTTCGGGGAGGCCGTTCCGGCCCAGGCGATCGCCCAGGTCTGCGAGTTGACCTGGCAGTTGCGGGGCGCGGCGGGACAGCGGCAGGTGCCTGGTGCGCGGGTGGGCATCACCGCGAACCAGGGGTTGTTCGGGCACGGGTCGGCGGTGATCGTCGTACGCTGAGAGCGTGCGGCGAGAGTGCGTGCCGGGCGTCGGGGCGCAGGCGGGGGTTCAAAAGACAGGCTCAGCCGTTCCGCCATCCGGTGGTACGCAGCGTGACCAGTCGAGAAGCATGCGTGAACAGCTCATGAACTGGGCGCTGGTCGCCTGTGCGGAGGCGCCATCATGCTGCCGTGGCCCCCAGGACCGACTCTCTGCGCTTCGCCTTCCAGCCTGTCGTCAACCTGACGACCTCAGCCGTGGCCGCGCTGGAGATACTCGCCCGCCCGGAGGCGGGGGACATCGTCGCCGAGGCACGCCGCGACCCCGAGCTCGACGGCAGGCTCGCCGCGTTCGCGGTGCGTGCCGCGGCGCGCCAGGAGACGCTGCTGCCGCTGCATGTCAACGTCTTCGCCGCGACGGTCGCCGACCTCGGCGGGCTCGCCGTGCTGCGGGACGCCGTCCGCGAGGTGGGCCGGCTGCCGTGGGAGATCACCGTCGATCTCGGGCCGCCGTTCACCCACGTACCCCACGCGGCCCTGCTGGAGGCGGTCGACGTGCTGCGGCGCGACGGGTTCCGGATCTGTGCGGACGGGGTCGGGGACGGTGATCTGCCGCTGCGGCTGCTGGTCGACCTGGCGCCTGAGCTGGTCAAGCTGGATGCCTCGCTGCTGGCCAGGGAGGCGGCCGTACGGGCGATGCGGACGTGGTGCGAGCACTCCGGTGCGCTGCTCGCCGTGGAGGGCGTGGAGACCGAGCGGCAGTGCGCGGTGGCGCGGGCGGCCGGTGCGCAGCTGGCGCAGGGGGAGCTGTTCGCGCCGCCCACCCGGCGGCCCGTCGCGGATGTGTACGTTCCGGCCCAGGCGCCCGGGCAGGCGGCCGCCGTACGGTCGGGCCCGCCCGTACGGCAGTTCGTACGGCCCGCCGTGCTGCTGCCCGTGTCCGCTTCGGCCGGACAGGTGCGGGAGCTGCTCATCGGCTCCCCCGAGGTGTCGGGGGTGATCCTGGTGGACGCGGGCGGCAGACCGGTGCGCGCGGTGGACCGGGACCGCTTCCTGCTGCCCCTGTCGGGCCGCTACGGGCACGCGCTGTACGCCGACCGGCCCGCGGTCAGGCTCGCCGACGCGCCGCGCACCGTAGGCGCCGACGCCACCGCCTGGGAGGTGCTCGACGTGGTGGCGGACGGCGCGCCCCGCCGCAGCGGTGACGATGTCGCCGTACTGGACCCCGACGGGCGGTGTGTGGGCGTGGTGCGGCTCGCCGATGTCGTACGGGCGCTGTCGGAGAGCCGCGTCGAGGAGGCGGCCGGGCTGAACCCGCTGACCCGGCTGCCCGGCTCGGATGCGGTCACCCGCGAGGTGGACCGGTGGATCGGCCAGGGGCGGCACTTCGCGCTCAGCTGGCTGGACGTCGACGACTTCAAGCAGGTCAACGATGGTGCGGGCTTCGCCGCGGGCGACGAGCTGATCCGCAGCGTGGGCGGCGCGCTGCAGTGGGCCGCGTCCGGGTCGACGCGGGTCGGGCACATCGGCGGCGACGACTTCCTGGTGCTGGCGGAGCCGGGCGCGCTGGACGCGCTCGCCGCGGCGGTGCTCGATCTGCCCTGGTCGGCGGGCGGACGGCCGGTCACGCTGTCGCTGGCGACCGTGGACTGCCCGCCCGGCGGCGTCCACGACCACCAGCAGGCCGCCGCGTGTCTGGCGCCGCTGAAGCGGGCCGCGAAGTCGCTGCGCGGCATGAGCTGGGTGCTGGGCCGGGCCGGGGTGCCAGGGCACCGGATCAGGCGCGGCACGGGCGGCGCGCCCGCGGGCGCCGGTTGCGGTACGGGAGGGCGGGACGTTGACTAGAGAGGATGTTGGTCGGGCGAGACACCGGTTCTGAGTGGGGCGCGGGTTGCGGGGAGGTTGGCCACGGAGCCGTTGGTCAACCACCTCGGTCCGCGACCTTGACGCTCCATCAGTGCCGGTGAACACTTCCGGGTGTCAGTCGGCATCGCCGCACCTAGGCACCATGCGGAAGTACGCCGCTCAGGGTCCCCGCCTGCGTAAAGGGTCATCCCCACGGGCGATTCGGCTGCGACGGCACGCTCGTCACGGACGCCGGGCGGGGCGCGGTTCTCCCCTGCCTCCGGTGATGTAGGTACGGGAGCGCATCCCGCACGGAGGACCGGGGAGCCACGCCCCGGCCGAGGGCCTAGGAGCCGCCATGAGTAACGGAGACATTTTCGTCGGCGAAGTCATCGGCACCGCGATCCTGATTCTGTTCGGCGCCGGTGTGGTGGCCGGCGTACTGCTCAACAGATCCAAGTCGAAGGACTCCGGCTGGATCGTCATCGCGTTCGGCTGGGGCTTCGCTGTGCTCGCCGGTGCCTACACCTCGGCGCCGCTGTCCGGTGGACACATCAACCCGGCCGTCACCCTGGGCTTCGCCATCGAGGGGACCACCGAGTGGTCCAAGGTGCCCATCTACGTGGGCGGGCAGCTGGTCGGTGCCTTCCTCGGCGCCGTGCTGGCCTGGCTGGTCTACTACGGGCAGTTCGAGCTCAACCGCGACGAGAAGCTCCGGATGGAGACGCTGGGGATCTTCTCGACCCGGCCCGAGATCAACAACCCGGTCCAGAACCTCATCACGGAGATCATCGCCACGGTCGGTCTCGTGCTGCCCATTCTGGCGCTCGTCGGCGGAGACAAGCATGTCGCGGGCATCGGGGACGCGGGTCTGCCCGTCCTGCTGATCGCCCTGCTCGTCGTCGGGATCGGCCTCTCGCTCGGCGGGCCGACCGGATACGCCATCAACCCGGCCCGTGACCTCGGGCCCCGGATCGCCCACGCGCTGCTCCCGATTCCGTTCAAGGGGACGTCCGACTGGCGCTACGCGTGGATTCCCGTGGCCGGTCCGCTGATCGGCGGCGCGCTCGGGGCACTGATCTACATCGCAGCCTTCTGACGCCTTCCGAAGAAGGGGTACCCATGACAGACAAGTTCGTCGCCGCAATCGACCAGGGCACTACGTCAAGCCGCTGCATCATCTTCAACCAGGACGGCGCCATCGTCGCCGTCGACCAGCGCGAGCACCGCCAGATCTTCCCCAAGCCGGGCTGGGTGGAGCACGACGCCACCGAGATCTGGTCCAAGGTCCAGGCGGTCGTGGCGGGTGCGATCGCCAAGGCCGGGCTCCGTCCCGACCAGCTCAGCGCGCTGGGTATCACCAACCAGCGCGAGACCACCGTGCTGTGGGACCGCGCCACCGGCAAGCCGGTGCACAACGCGATCGTCTGGCAGGACACCCGTACCTCCGCGCTCTGCCATGAACTGGGCGGCACGGACGGCCAGGACCGCTTCCGCGAACAGACCGGACTGCCGCTGGCCAGCTACTTCTCCGGGCCCAAGGCGGCCTGGCTGCTGGACAACGTGCCGGGCCTGAGGGCCCGTGCGGAGCGTGGCGAGATAGCCTTCGGCACCATCGACTCCTGGCTGATCTGGAACCTCACCGGCGGCACCCAGGGCGGTGTGCACGTCACGGACGTGACCAACGCCGGGCGCACCATGCTGATGAACCTCCAGACGCTGCAGTGGGACTCCTCGATCCTGTCGGCGATGAACGTTCCGGAGGCGATCCTGCCGGAGATCCGGTCGTCGGCCGAGGTGTACGGGACGGCCGTCGGCCAGCTCCAGGGAGTGCCGGTCGCCTCGGCGCTCGGTGACCAGCAGGCCGCCGTGTTCGGGCAGGCCTGCTACGACACCGGTACGGCCAAGAACACGTACGGCACCGGCAGCTTCCTGCTGCTCAACACCGGTAGCCGGCCGGTGGTGTCGAAGAACGGGCTGCTCACCACCATGGGCTACCAGATCGGCGGCGAGGCGCCGGTGTACTGCCTGGAGGGGTCCATCGCGATCACCGGGGCACTGGTGCAGTGGTTCCGCGACCAGCTGGGCATCATCCGCACCGCGGACGAGATCGAGCCGCTCGCGGCCAGTGTCGAGGACAACGGCGGGGCGTACATCGTGCCCGCGTTCTCGGGGCTGTTCGCACCGTACTGGCGCTCCGACGCGCGCGGGGTGATCACCGGTCTGACGGGGTTCGTCACCAAGGCGCATCTCGCCCGTGCCGTACTGGAGGCGACCAGCTGGCAGACGCGTGAGGTCGTGGACGCGATGTACCAGGACTCCGGTGTGCAGATCACCACCCTCAAGGTGGACGGCGGCATGACCAAGAACAATCTGCTGATGCAGCACCAGGCGGATGTGCTCGGTGTGCCGGTGGTGCGGCCGAAGGTCTCCGAGACGACCTGTCTGGGCGCGGCGTACGCGGCCGGGCTGGCGACCGGGGTGTGGAGCGACCTCGACGAGCTCAAGGCGCACTGGCAGCGGGACGCCGAGTGGACTCCGCGGATGGCGGACGAGGTCCGGGAGCGCGAGTACCACAACTGGCACAAGGCGGTCGAGCGGAGCTTCGGCTGGCACGAGGACGGCGAGGGCTGACCCTCGCACCGCGGCTGCGGCCCGTACCCCGGTCGGCGGGGGTACGGGCCGTTCACCCGAACCGGAGTGGGGATCAGGTCGTCGCCGGCTGGCGGGCCTGGGCGGCGCGGGCCATGGCGTGTTCCACGACGGTGATCAGGACCTCCTTGACCGACTCGCGCTCG
Source organism: Streptomyces sp. E11-3 (assembly GCF_046540415.1). Lineage (NCBI taxonomy): Bacteria > Bacillati > Actinomycetota > Actinomycetes > Kitasatosporales > Streptomycetaceae > Streptomyces > Streptomyces sp. E11-3. The sequence goes on from NZ_JAZGRL010000002.1 coordinate 569,466, forward strand.
CGTGCGTCGCACAGGACCACGGGGACCTCGTCGTCCAGGTCGAGGGCCTGGCGCACGGTCTCCACCGGGTAGCGTGCGGCGCCCTCGAAGCAGTTGACCCCGATCGTGAAGGGGATGCCGCGCCGTTCGAAGTAGTCGACGGCGGCGAAGCAGTCCTCCAGGCGGCGGGTGTCGGCGAGCACCACCGCGCCGAGCGCGCCCTGGGCGAGCTCGTCCCACAGGAACCAGAAGCGGTCCTGGCCGGGGGTGCCGAAGACGTAGAGCACCAGGTCCTCGCGGAGCGTGATGCGTCCGAAGTCCATGGCGACCGTGGTGGTGTTCTTGGCCTCGACCCCGTGGGTGTCGTCGACCGGGCGGCCCGCCTCGGTGAGGAGTTCCTCGGTGCGCAGTGGTTTGATCTCGCTGACCGCGCCGACCAGCGTGGTCTTGCCGACCCCGAAGCCGCCGGCCACCAGGATCTTGAGCGTGACCGGCTCGACGGGGGGCTTACGGCGTCCAGAGCGCCCGAGGATCATTGACTTCCACTCCTACTGCACCGACGGTCCGGAACTACCTGGTGACGTACGGCAGTTCCCCCGCAGACTCTAGCGGCGCGTGGGGAGCGCTTCACTCGGGGTGCGGCATCTGGCCGGATCGCTCTCCGGCGCCACGCCGTATCCGCCGCCGCCCGGTGTCTCCACCACCAGGACGTCGCCGGTCGCCAGCTGTGCCGAGTCGCTGCCCTTCAGTTCCTCCGCGGTACCGTCCACGCGCTCCACGCGGCTAGCGCCGAGCGCGCCCGGTGACCCGCCCGCCATGCCGTAGGGCGGGACCCTGCGGTGTCCGGACAGCGTGGACACCGTCATCGGTTCGCGGAACCGCAGGCGGCGTACGGCTCCGTCGCCGCCGCGCCAGCGGCCCGCTCCCCCGCTGCCCTCGCGTACGGCGAACTCCTCCAGCAGTACCGGAAGGCGCCACTCCAGAACTTCCGGGTCGGTGAGCCGGGAGTTGGTCATATGGGTCTGGACGACGGGCGCCCCGGCGAAGCCGTCGCCCGCCCCGGAGCCGGACCCGACCGTCTCGTAGTACTGGAAGCGGTCGTTGCCGAAGGTGACGTTGTTCATGGTTCCGGAGCCCTCGGCCTGGACGCCGAGTGCCGCGTACAGCGTCCCGGTGAGGGCCTGTGAGGTCTCCACGTTCCCGGCGACCACGGCGGCGGCCGGCCGCGGGGACAACATCGAGCCCTCGGGGACGATGATGCGCAGCGGGCGCAGGCAGCCGTCGTTCAGCGGGATGTCGTCGGCGACCAGGGTGCGGAAGACGTACAGCACGGCGGCGTTCACGACGGCGTACGGGGCGTTGAAGTTGCCCGGCAGCTGTGCGGAGGTGCCGGTGAAGTCGACGGTGGCGCTGCGCTCGGCCCGGTCGACGGTGACCCGGACGCGGATGGTGGCGCCGAGGTCCGTCTCGTAGGCGTACTCGCCGTCGTCGAGGGTGTCGATGACGCGGCGTACGGCGTCCTCGGCGTTGTCCTGGACGTGGCGCATATAGGCCTGGACGACGTCGAGGCCGAAGTGGTCGATCATCTTGCCGACCTCCTCGACGCCCTTGGCGTTGGCCGCGATCTGTGCGCGCAGGTCAGCGAGGTTGGTGTCGGGGTTGCGCGACGGGTGCGGTGCGTCGGTGAGCAGGCCGCGGGTCTCCGCGTCGCGGAAGCGGCCGTCCTTGGCCAGCAGCCAGTTGTCGAAGAGGATGCCCTCCTCCTCGATCGTGCGGCTGTTGGCCGGCATGGAGCCCGGCGCGATACCGCCGATCTCCGCGTGGTGGCCGCGGGATGCGACGTAGAAGAGGATCTCCTCGCTCTCCGCGCCGAACACGGGCGTGATGACGGTGACGTCGGGCAGGTGGGTGCCGCCGTGGTACGGGTCGTTCACGGCGTACGCGTCGCCGGGGCGCATGGAGTCGCCGCGGCGCCGGATGACCTCCTTGACCGCGGTTCCCATCGAGCCCAGGTGTACAGGGATGTGCGGGGCGTTGGCGACGAGGTTGCCGTACGGGTCGAAGAGCGCGCAGGAGAAGTCGAGCCGCTCCTTGATGTTCACGGACTGGGCGGTGGACTCCAGGCGGGCGCCCATCTGTTCGGCGATCGACATGAAGAGGTTGTTGAAGACCTCCAGGAGAACGGGATCGGCGGCGGTGTCCGCGCTCAGGCCCTCAGGCTCGGTCACCCGCTCCATCACCAGATGGCCGTCGTCGTTCACGGCCGCCTGCCAGCCGTCCTCCACGACGGTGGTGGAGTTGGCCTCGGCCACGATCGCGGGCCCGGTCACCCGCTCGCCGGGGGCCAGTTGCTCGCGGTCGTACAGCGGTACGTCGCGGCGGGCGCCGGAGGTGTGCAGGCTGACGGTGTCGGGCTGGGTGGCGGATTCGCCGTTACGCGCGCGTGCCTCGGCCAGGCCCGAGAGGTCGGGTGGGTCGGTGAGCCCGGTGGCCTCCACCGAGAGCGCCTCGACGACGATCGGGCGGTCCAGGGTGAAGGAGTAGGTGGCGCGGTGCCGTTGCTCGAAGGCCTCGGCCATGTCCTTCGGTTCGGTGAGGTCCACCGTGAGGGTGGTGTCGGTGCCGTCGTAGCGCAGTTGGGCGCGGCGGGCGACCCGGATGCGGTAGGCGGGGACGTCCTCGGCGAGGAGTTCGGCGCGGGCCGCGGCCTCCAGGTCCTCCGCGGTGTGCAGGACGCGGGGCATCGAGTCGGGTTCCAGGGGCGCCTCGACGGACTGCTCGCGCATGGCGGTCGTGTCGGCGAGGCCGATGCCCAGGGCGGAGAGCACCCCGGCCATGGGAGGCACCAGGACCGTGCGGATGCCGAGCGAGTCGGCCACCGCGCAGGCGTGCTGGCCGCCCGCGCCGCCGAAGGTGGTGAGCGCGTACCGGGTGACGTCGTGGCCCTTCTGGACCGAGATCCTCTTGATCGCGTTGGCGATGTTGGCGACGGCGATCTGCAGATAGCCCTCGGCGACCTGCTCGGCGGTGCGGTCGTCGCCGGTGTGCTCCCTGATCCGGTCGGCTAGGGCCGTGAACCGGTCGCGTACCAGCGCCTCGTCGAGCGGCTGGTCGCCGCCGGGGCCGAAGACCCGGGGGAAGTGGGCCGCCTGGATGCGGCCGAGCATCACGTTGGCGTCGGTGACGGTCAGCGGGCCGCCGCCGCGGTAGCAGGCGGGTCCCGGGTCGGCTCCGGCCGAGTCGGGGCCGACCCGGTACCGGCTGCCGTCGAAGTGCAGGACCGAGCCGCCGCCCGCCGCGACCGTGTGGATGTCCAACATCGGGGCGCGCAGCCGGACTCCGGCGATCTGGGTGGTGAAGACCCGTTCGTACGCCCCGGCGAAGTGCGAGACGTCGGTGGAGGTGCCGCCCATGTCGAACCCGATGACCTGGTCGAACCCGGCGAGCTGCGACATCCTGGCCATGCCGACGATGCCGCCGGCGGGTCCGGACAGGATCGCGTCCTTGCCGCGGAACTGGCCCGCCTCGGCCAGGCCGCCGTTGGACTGCATGAACATCAGCCGTACGCCCTGGAGCTGGTCGGCGACCTGCTGGACGTAACGGCGCAGCACCGGCGAGAGATAGGCGTCGACGACCGCCGTGTCCCCGCGCGGCACCAGCTTCATCAGGGGGCTGACCTCGCTGGAGAGGGAGATCTGCGTGAAGCCGGTACGGGCCGCGAGCTTGCCGATGGCCTGCTCGTGCTCCGGGTGCAGATGGCTGTGCATACAGACGACCGCGAGGGCGCAAATCCCGTCCTCGTACACCTGTCCCAGGTGCCCGGCGAGTGCGTCGAGGTCGGGTGGGGTGAGCACCGTGCCGTCGGCGGCGAGGCGCTCGTCGACCTCGATGACGCGCTCGTAGAGGAGTTCGGGCAGCACGATCTCGCGGGCGAAGATCTGCGGGCGGTTCTGGTAGGCGATACGCAGGGCGTCGCGGAAGCCGCGGGTGATGACGAGGGCGGTGCGCTCGCCCTTGCGTTCCAACAGGGCGTTGGTGGCCACCGTGGTGCCCATCCGGACGGAGTCGATCCGGGCCTCGTCCAGGGGGACGTCGAGCAGGGCGCGGATCCCGGCGACAGCCGAGTCCCGGTAGCGGGCGGGATTCTCCGAGAGGAGCTTGTGGGTGACGAGGCTGCCGTCGGGGCGGCGCGCGACGACATCGGTGAACGTTCCGCCACGGTCGATCCAGAACTGCCAGCCAGTCACGGAGCTCCCCTGCTCAGGGCGTGCGCCGACAGGTGGTGCCAGCGGATGTCACACGGTGTCAGAGCGCACGCAGACCGTCGATCACTTCGCGCAGAATACTCTCGTCGGGCAGCTGGGCCGGGGGGACGGGGCGGGTCACGTGGACCAGTTCGTCGGCCACCAGGTCGCCGATCAGGACCCGGACGACACCGATGGGCAGGTCCAGCTCGGAGGCGAGTTCCGCGACGGACTGCGGTGCTGTGCGGCAGAGTTCGACGATATCCATGTGCTCGGGCGCCAGGGTCTGGTCCGCCCCCGCGTCGTCCGCGTGCGGCTCCGTGACGACCACCGCGATCAGGTCGAGGCGGTGCTGGGCCGCGCTGGTGGTGCGGCCGCGTGTCATGGCATACGGACGCACCACCGGTCCCGCGTCGTCGTCGAACCAGTGGGGCGCCCCGTACCCGTCGTCACTCATACCATCCCACTACCCACCCGCGGGCAGATCGGTGCGCGGCGCGGCACCCAGATGTGCGCCCACCCGCTTGACGAGGAGCGTCATCTCGTACGCGACCTGGCCGACGTCGGAGTCCGAGTCCGACAGGACGGCCAGGCAGCTGCCGTCGCCCGCGGCCGTGACGAACAGGAAGGCGTCGTCCAGCTCGACCACGGTCTGGCGAACGCGGCCCGCCTCGAAGTGCCGGCCGACCCCCTTGGCGAGGCTGTGGAAACCGGAGGCGACGGCGGCCAGATGCTCGCTGTCCTCGCGGGTCAGGTCCTTCGAGACGCCGGTGGGCAGGCCGTCGCCGGACAGCACCAGCGCCTTGCGGATGCTCGCGACCCGCGTGACGAGGTCGTCGAGCAGCCAGTTCAGTTCGCCGGAGCCCCGGCGTTCGGTGCTCTGTGCGGCGGTGTTCGGTGCGGTCATCGACCGTCCCCCTCCGGTGTGGTGCGGTCTGGTGCTGATGCTTCGGGTGTTGCCGCTTCTTCTGGTGCTGCTGATGTCACGGGTGGGTCTGGTGCTTCTGGTGTTTCTGGTGTCTCTGAGGCTTCTTGTGTCACGGGCGCTTCTGCTGCGGCGTTGTCCTGGCGTCCGCGCTGCCAACCGCGCTGCAGCGAGGCCATCCTGCTGCGCACCTCGTCGGGATCGCGGTCGTCCGGGGCCAGTTCGGTCACGGGTTCGCGCGACTGACTCTCTTTGAGCTGCGGCGCGATGCTGGCCTGCCGTACCCGTCGGGGCAGCGTACCGGGCGGCGGGGTGGGCGCGGTGTCCGCGACGGGGTCGGTGGCTGGTTCCCGGGT
>NZ_JAZGRL010000002.1:575060-596201 GCF_046540415.1 Streptomyces sp. E11-3
TCGGTGGCTGGTTCCCGGGTGGTGGGGCGCGCGGGGCGTTCGGGGGCGCGCTCCCTGGACTGGGTGACCGGGCGGCCGTGCGAGCTCACCAGCTTGGGGGTCCTGCGGCGCGGCAGCGGGATCGCGCCCCCGGCGGCGTGCGGCGGCTCGCCCTGGCGGGCCTTGTCGCCACTGGCCTGGCCCTCGCCGCGAGGCTGCCGGTGCCGCTCGCCCAGGCTCGCGGGTGCCGGGCGGCGGGGGCGGAACAGGCCGCCGCGCTCGCTGTCCTCGTCGCCGATGTCCCCCAGGTCGCCGAGATCGTCCAGGACGTCGAGGCCAAGTCCCCCCGAGCCGACGGGGGCTTCGAGTTCCACGGGTCCGTCCACCACCGAGTGCGGCAGTCCGGGGAGTCTGGCGGGCACCTTGGAGAGCTGGGCCGTACGGTCGTCCGAGGCGTGGCGGTGCTGACCGGGGCGGGCGCGGTCCAGGCGGAACCCGACGCCGTCGGTGTCCTGCGCGTCGGTGAGCAGGGCGTCGGGGATGAAGACGACCGCGGTGGTTCCGCCGTACGGGGAGGGCTGCAGGGAGACGCGTATGTGCTGGCGTTGGGCGAGTCGGCTGACCACGAAGAGGCCGAGCCGGTCGGTGTCGGAGAGTTCGAACTCGGGGGTCTCCGCGAGCCGCAGATTGGCGTCCAGGAGCGCTTCCTTGGTCATCCCGAGGCCGCGGTCGTGGATCTCCAGTGTGAAGCCGTTGGCGACCCGCTCGCCGTGCACCTGTACGGCGGTGTGCGGGGGTGAGAACACCGTGGCGTTCTCCAGGAGTTCCGCGGCGAGATGGGTGAGGTCGGCGACGGCGGGGCCGGTTACGGCGATCCGGGGCAGGCGGCGTACCTCGATGCGCTCGTAGTCCTCGACCTCGGCCACCGCGGCCCGTACGACGTCCATCAGTTGGACGGGTTTGCGCCACTGTCGGGACGGGGCGGCGCCGGAGAGGATCACCAGGCCCTCCGCGTGCCGCCGCATCCGGGTGGTGAGGTGGTCGAGGCGGAACAGGTCGGCGAGTTCCTCGGTGTCCTCGGTCCTGCGCTCCATGGTGTCGAGCAGGGTGAGCTGCTTGTGCAGCAGGACCTGGCTGCGGCGGGCGAGGTTGACGAAGACCTCGGAGACGCCGCGTCGCATGTCGGCCTGCTTGACGGCGGCCTCCACGGCGGCCCGCTGCAGGGAGTTCAGGGCCTGGCCGACCTGGCCCATCTCGTCCTTGGCGTACTCCAGCCGGGGCGCTTCGGTACTGATGTCGACCTGCTCGCCCGCGGCGAGCCTGCGCATCACGCTGGGCAGCCGCACCCCGGAGGCCTCGTGGGCCTCCTTGCGGAGCTGGGACAGGTCCCGGATCAGGCCACGTCCAATACGTATGGACAGGAACAGCGAGACGGCCAGCGCCAGCATCCCGAGGATGCCCGCCACACCGGCCTTGACGAGGACGCTGATGGCGATCGGCTGGACCCGGTCCTGGTAGCGGTCGCCCGCGGCGGTGTTGCGCTCCGCCAGCTCTTCGAGCACGGGGAGCGCCGCCTTGTCCCAGCGGGTGGCCGTGAGGCCTCGCGGAGTGCCGGGACGGGCGGCCGCGGCCGTCTTCTCGGCCTCCCGCAGGGGCGCGGTCGCCGGGCCCTTCCAGAAGCGCTCGAACGTCCCGCGCTCGTCGTCCGGCAGCAGTTGGAGGTTGAGCTCGTACAGCAGCTCGCGCTGGGCCACCAGGTCGGTGATCTGCCGTACCTCGCGTGCTTCGAGCCGCCGGGCGACCAGCGCGGAGCCGAGCAACGCGTCCTCGCGGGAGAGGAGTTCCCTGGCGCGGGCGCCGCCGACGAGTGCGCGGCCCTGCTTGTCCATCTCGACGTCGTCCAGGCCGTGCAGGGTCTGCAGGAAGTCGTAGCAGGGGGTGATCAGCTTGGTGTAGAGGTCCAGGGCCTGGCCGCGGGTGAGCGGGCCGTCCTCGACGGAGCGGCGCAGCGACTCGATGCCCTCGAAGGACTCCACGATCGAGTCGAGCCGGTCTCTGGAGTGTTCGGCCAGCTCGCCCTGGACTTCCTCTTCCTGGGCGTTCGACCGGATGGTGGCGACCACGTCGTCGGTCTCGCTGTGCCTGCGGCGCAGTTTGGCCAGTGCGTCCGATGCGCGGGGGTCGGCCAGGTAGACGAGGGCCTGTCGGCGCTCCTCCTGGATGACCCGGGCCGCGTCCTCGATGGGGTAGCCGACCTTGTCGACGATGTACGAGACATCGAGCAACTGGTCGGCCTCACGCCAGGTGATGACCGTGGCCACGCCCCAGACGGCGGTCAGCGAAACCAGCGGCACCAGCAGCAACGCCACGATCTTCCGGCGGATGGACTTCCCGCGAAAGCGCATGGCCTCCCCCAGCTCAGACCCCGTGACCGGGGGTACGTGCGTCAGCAAACGGCGCGAGCCTACTACTGCGACAGGAGTAACTCGAAGGCATGTCCGGTCGCTTTTCGGCCGAAGAGCGCGCGGGACGTCACGAGTTGTCCTGCCTTACCAGGAGATGGCAGACCATGATCTGGGCCATGCGGGCGGGTGCCGTCCCGCCACTCCCCCGCATCGGATGGCCGGAATTCTTCCATCGCGGGAATCTTTCCGGCCTGCCATTCGTCCTGTCGTACGGGAGTTGGGGACGGATTGCGCCACCTGAGCCGTCGGCGGCCGCGGGCGATGGCAGGGGTCGCACGCGAGGTGGCGTAAAATGCCCCAAGCCGGGCAGTCAGTGAGAGGTCGGCCCGAAAGTGACGGGCGGCGGCCGACTGCAAGGTAGTGGGGAGTGACGTGGTCGTGGGGACGGCGCAACGGCGGGGGCCCGGTGGGCAGCTGTGGGTGGAGGAACCGGCACGGCGGGCGCGGATGCCCGATCCGGTACGGGACGCGGCCGTGCGCGCGGTGCTCTTTGTGGCGCTGACGCTGATTCAGGCGATGGTGGCCATGCTGTGCACCCTCACCGGTTCCTGGCTGGCCTTCCCGATGGTGATCGGGACGGTGGTCGGGACGGTGGTGGCCACCTGGGGCGTGCTCGATGTGTGGATCACCCGGCAGGTGTGGAACCAGCGGCACGGTGTGGTGTCGACGCCGAGCAGTTCGGCGCGGCAGCTGCGCAAGGAGCGGCGCCGGGCGCGCCGCGCGGGGCGCGCCGCGGCACGGGCCCGGCCAGCGGCTGGCAGTCGACTGTCGCAGGCCTGACGGGCAGGCGCTGAGGTCCGGACTGTCCGAGGCCTGTTGAGGCCCCGGACGGGCGCTGAGGTCCGGGCTGTCTCTGAAGTCCGGTGTGCCCGAGGCCCGTCGGGGCCCCGGGCGGGCACTGGATCAGACGGCCACGGGGGGCCTGGTGGCGTCACGCAAGGTTCGGCGGGCGCGCATGAAGGGGCGGGGGCGGTCGACGCCGAGCACGGCGGTGGTGTGCCCGGCGCGTTCGTAGTGGGCGAGGAAGCTCCCCTCCTCCAGGGAGCCTTCGACGATGCGGACGGTGTCGCCGTCCCGCCGTCGGCCGGCGAACTGGATACGGGCTCCGTACTGGTCGGACCAGAAATACGGAACGGTCCGCACGGTTTCCGTGGTGCGTCCGGCGAGCAGATTGCGCACGGCGACCGCGGGTTGTTCGGTGGCGCTGGTCCAGTGCTCGGCCCGGACGCCGCCGACTCTGGCCACGTCTCCGACCGCGACGACCTGGGGCAGCGCGGTCACGCAGCCGTCGTCGCACATCACCCCGTCGTCGACGGCGAGCGGTGAGCCGGAGAGCCAGCCGGTGTGCGGGACGGCGCCGATGCCCACGATCACCAGGTCGGCCGGGAGCAAGCGGCCGTCGGTGAGCTCGACGCCGGTGACGGCCCTGCCGTGGGCGCCCCCGCCGGGACCGGTGACCGTACGCTCGGCGCGCAGTGCCGCGACACCGGTGCCGCAGATCAGCCGTACGTCGCCGCGTTGATGCAGGCCCGCGCAGAACGTGGCCATGTCCGCGCCCAGTTGAGGCACCAGCGGCAGCTCAGCGGCCTCGACGACCGTGACCTGGTGGCCGAGCGCGGCGCAGGAGGACGCGGTCTCGGCGCCGATGAAACCGCCGCCGATGACCACGATCCGCCGTGGCCCATCGGCCAGTTCCGCGCGCAGGGCGCGGGCGTCCGGGAGCGTGCGCAGCAGGTGCACACCGGCGTACACCGGCCCTGGCAGCCCGCGCGGACAGGCCCCGGTGGCGATCACCACACCGTCGGTGGAGACGGTTCTGCCATCCGCCAGGAGCACGGTGCGGCCCCGGGTGTCGAGCCCGCGAGCGGGTACGCCGAGCAGCCACTCGGCGTCGAGCTCGGCGGTCTCCTCGTCGTCGCAGAGGGTCAGCTGATCCTCGTCCGCCTTCCCCGTGAGGAAGTCCTTGGACAGCGGTGGGCGGTCGTAGGGGCGGTGTGGTTCGGCGCCGACGACCACCAGGCGTCCGTCGAACCCCTGGGAACGCAGGGCGCGCGCCGCGTAGAGCCCGGCGAGCGAGGCGCCGACCACGGTGACGGTCCTCATGCGGCACTGCCCTCCTCGGCGACCTGCTGCCGTACATGGACCATGCCGTCGACGACGATCACCTGATGGGTGCGCAGCGCACGGCGGGCGGGCAGGCAGAGCGGTATTCCGGTACGAAGGTCGAATGACGCGGCGTGCAGCGGGCATTCGACCGATGCACCCTCCAGCCATCCCTCGGACAACGAGGCGTCCTGGTGGGTGCAGGTGTCATCGATGGCGTACAGCTCACCATCGGCATTGAACACGGCGATCGGCGGCGTGGTGTCGATGCGGACGGATTCGCCCGCGGGGAGGTCTTGAAGGCGGCAGACGGGTATCACGGGACCCCCTGTGGATGCACGACTGTTCGGTAACATCATGTTGCGTAATGCGCGCCTTCGAGCGCGATACGCAACAGAATCCGGGTGGGAAGCGAGTCACGTCAAGCGCTTCCCGACAATGCGGCCCTGACCAGGTCGCCAGGGGGTGAGAGTGGAGCCATGGCCGGCAAGCGGAGTGAGGACGACGTGAGTGAGCAGAGGCAGGAGGAACAGCGGAAACAGGAGGGACGCGCGAAACGCCGGGGGCAGGAGAGCCGGGAGGGGCCCGAGACACCTCAGAAGTCCGCGAGCCCCGAGAAATCCGCCAGCCCCGAGAAGTCCGCAGCCCAGGAGAAGTCCGCCGGTCAGGAGAAGCCGGGCAAGGGCGGCGCGAGCGCGGTGCAGTCCGTGGACCGCGCGGTGAGCGTCCTGGAGATCCTCGCCGAGCAGGGCGAGGCGGGCGCGTCCGAGATCGCGGACGCCCTGGACGTACACCGGTCCACGGCGTTCCGGCTGCTCGGGGTGCTGGAGAACCGCGGCCTGGTCACCCAGTCCCCGGACCGCGGCAAGTACTACCTGGGAGCCGGAGTGCTGCGCCTGGCCGGGGCGGCCGCGGTCCGCCTGGACATCTCCCAGGAGGGCGCCCCGGTCTGCCGCGACCTCGCCGACGAGCTGGGCGAGACCGTCAACATCGCGGTGCTCGACGACGACGCCGCGGTCAACATCATGCAGGCCCGCGGCTCAGCCTCGGTCACCGCGCAGAACTGGCTGGGCCGCCGCACCCCGCTGCACGCCACCTCCAGTGGCAAGGTGCTGCTCGCCCATCTGCCGCCGACCCTGCGCGAGGGGCTGCTCGCCCGCACTCTGCCGCGGTTCACGGACCACACGGTGACCGGCACCGTCGCGCTGCGCACCGAGCTCGAGGCGGTCGCGCAGCAGGGATACGCGCTGGCGATGGAGGAGCTGGAGGTGGGGCTGACCTCGGTGGCGGCGCCGGTGCGCGCGCACGACGGGAAGGTGATCGGCGCGATCAGCGTCTCCGGGCCGGTCTACCGGCTGACCGAGGACCGCCTCAACGAGCTGGCCAAGCGCGCGGTCGTAGTGGCGGCGGACCTCTCCCGCCGGATGGGGTACGGCTTCTGACCGACCCCTGACGAGACAGCGGGACCAGCGGCGGGGAGCCGACACACAGCGACGCGGGGCCGGGTGAATCCGGCCCCGCGTCGCTGTGTGTCGGTGGTGTTTCGCCGCACCCCCAGTCATTTTCCCGCGCTTAACTCCACCCCCTTGACGTCCCGATGTCGGCGTTCCCACTATGTCTCTCATAGCGCAACGCAGCGTGCTGTGCGCAACATCCGAAGGGTGGGGGCCGTGTCGTACGAGGTCCGTGCTGTCGTCTCCGTGAAAAAGGGTGCGCCCGTCGAGGTGCAGACGATCGTTGTGCCGGAACCAGGCCCGTCGGAGGTTCTCGTCGCCGTACAGGCCTGCGGGGTCTGCCACACCGATCTGCACTACCGGGAAGGCGCGATCAACGACGACTTCCCGTTTCTGCTCGGCCATGAGGCGGCCGGGACCGTGGAGGCGGTCGGCGCGGGTGTCACCGACCTCGTGCCCGGCGACTACGTGGTGATCGCCTGGCGTGCGCCCTGCGGCGCCTGTCGCTCCTGTCGCCGCGGCCGCCCCTGGTACTGCTTCGATTCGCTCAACGCCGCCCAGCCGATGACCCTGCTGGACGGCACCCCGCTCTCACCGGCCCTGGGCATCGGCGCCTTCGCCGAGAAGACCCTGGTCGCGGCCGGTCAGGCGGTGAAGGTCGACCCGGCGGCCCGCCCCGAGGCGGCCGGTCTGATCGGCTGCGGCGTGATGGCCGGGTACGGCGCCGCGGTGCACACCGGGGGCGTCGAGCGCGGTGACACCGTCGCCGTCATCGGCTGCGGCGGTGTCGGCAACGCCGCGATCGCCGGGGCCTCGCTGGCCGGGGCGCGCCGGGTCATCGCTGTCGACATCGACGACGCCAAGCTGAACGGCGCGGAGCGGTTCGGCGCCACGCACACCGTCAACTCGCGTGGCACGGACCCGGTCGCCGCGGTACGCGAGCTCACCAGCGGGTTCGGCGTGGACATCGCGATCGACGCGGTGGGCCGCCCGGAGACGTACCGGCAGGCCTTCTACATGCGTGACCACGCGGGCGTGCTGGTCCAGGTCGGCGTGCCCGACCCGGAGCTGACGATCGAGCTGCCGCTGATCGACCTCTTCTCGCGCGGCGGCGCGGTCAAGTCGTCCTGGTACGGCGACTGCCTGCCCAGCCGGGACTTCCCGATCCTCATCGACCAGTACCTCAGCGGCCGCCTCGACCTGGGCGGCTTCGTCACCGAAACGATTCGCCTGGAGCAGGTCGAGGAGGCCTTCGCCGCGATGCAGCGCGGCGAGGTGCTGCGCTCGGTCGTGGTGTTCTGAGCCGCCCCTCGTGAGCCACGCGTCGTGAGCCACACCTCGTGGACCGCCCGTCGTGAGCCGTCCATCGCGAGCCACGCGTCATGAGCCACCAGTCCCCTAGAGCCACCCGATTCACAGCAGCGCAAGGAGGGGCATGTCCAGCACCCCCGCATCCACCACCCCCCGCGTCGTCGTCATCGGCGCCGGGATCGTGGGCTGTTCCCTGGCCGACGAGCTCACCGCACGCGGCTGGAGCGACGTCACCGTACTGGAGCAGGGCCCGCTGCCCGCTCCCGGTGGCTCCACCTCGCACGCGCCGGGCCTGGTGTTCAGGACCAGCCCGTCCAAGACGCTCACCGAGTTCGCCGCGTACACCGTCGAGAAGTTCGGCTCGCTCACGGTCGACGGCGTGCCCTGCTTCGACCCGGTGGGCGGCCTGGAACTGGCCACCACACCAGAGCGCTGGGCCGATCTGCATCGCAAGGCGGGCCTGGCCGCCTCCTGGGGCGTCCACGGCGAACTCGTCCCGCCGCGTACCTGCCAGGAGCTGTGGCCCCTGCTCGACACGTCCAAGGTGCTCGGCGGCTTCCACACCCCGGGCGACGGCCTCGCCCGCGCGGTGCTCGCCTGTCGCGCCCAGCAGGAGCGGGCCGAGCGGCGCGGCGCCCGCTTCCTGGACCGGCACACCGTCACGGGCATCGAGCGCGAGAACGGCCGGGTCACCGGTGTGGTCACCGACCGGGGCACCTTCCCCGCCGACCATGTGGTCTCCGCGGCCGGATTCTGGGGTCCTGTCATCGGACGGATGGCCGGGGTCGACGTGCCGCTGCTGCCGCTCGCCCACCAGTACGCCAAGACCGCGCCGCTCCCCGGTCTGCTCGGCAAGGAGCCGGGCGTCGAGGCCACCCGGCCGATCCTGCGCTTCCAGGACCGCGACCTGTACTTCCGCGAGCACGGCGACCGCCTCGGCATCGGCTCGTACGCCCACCGCCCGCTGCCCGTCGACGCGTTCACCGTCCCCGCCTACGACGACGCGCCGGTGATGCCGTCCTCGTACCCCTTCACCGAGGACGATTTCGCGCCAAGCTGGGACGACTGCGCCTGGCTGCTCCCCGCGCTCGGCGACTCCAAGGTCGAAGAGGGCTTCAACGGCGTCTTCTCCTTCACGCCCGACGGCATGCCGTTGATCGGCGAGTCCGCCGCGCTGCGCGGCTTCTGGCTGGCGGAGGCCGTGTGGGTGACGCACTCGGCGGGCGTGGCGCGGGCCGTCGCCGAGTGGATGACCACCGGCGAACCCGGGATCGACGTCCACGAGTGCGACCTGACCCGCTTCGAGGACGCCCAGCGCTCCCCCGCGTACGTCGCCGAGCGCGGCGCGCAGCAGTTCGTCGAGGTGTACGACGTCATCCACCCGCTGCAGCCGATCGAGCGGCCGCGCCCGCTGCGGGTCAGCCCCTTCTACGCCCGGCAGCGTGAACTCGGCGCCTACTTCCTGGAGGGCGGCGGCTGGGAGCGCCCGCACTGGTACGAGGCGAACGCCCCGCTCACCGACGGACTCGCGGTCCCCGAGCGGGACGCCTGGTCGGCCCGCTACTGGTCGCCGATCGCCGCCGCCGAGGCCAGGGCGACGCGCGAACGGGTCGCGCTGTACGACATGACGCCGCTCAGGCGCCTGGAGGTCAGCGGGCCCGGCGCGCTGGGCTTCCTGCAGTACATGACCTCCAACAACGTGGCGAAACGGCCCGGTTCGGTGACCTACACGCTGCTCCTCGACCACCACGGAGGGATACGTTCCGACCTCACCGTCGCCCGGCTCGACGCCGAGCACTTCCAGGTGGGCGCCAACTCCCCCGCGGACCTGGACTGGCTGCGGCGGCACGCGCCCGACGACGTGCGGCTGCGCGACATCACCGCCGGGACCTGCTGTGTCGGTGTGTGGGGCCCGCTGGCCCGCGCACTGGTCCAGCCGCTCACCCGCGACGACTTCTCGCACCAGGCCTTCGGCTTCTTCAAGGCCAGGCAGACCCATATCGGCGACGTGCCGGTCACCGCGATGCGGCTGAGCTACGTCGGCGAGCTGGGCTGGGAGCTGTACACCACCGCCGATCTGGGGCTCCGGCTCTGGGACACGCTGTGGGCGGCCGGCCAGTCGCTCGGGGTGATCGCGGCCGGGCGCTCGGCCTTCAACAGCCTGCGCCTGGAGAAGGGCTACCGCGCCTGGGGCCACGACATGACCAGCGAACACACCCCGTACGAGGCGGGCGTCGGCTTCGCCGTCCGTCTTGACCGGGGCGACTTCGTCGGGCGCGCGGCCCTCGACCCGCTGGCCGAACCGGAGCGCAGGCTCACCGCGCTCACCCTGGACGACCCCGCGGCGGTGGTGCTCGGCAAGGAGCCGGTGTACGTCGCCGGGGCCGCGGCCGGTTATGTCACCAGCGCCGCGTACGGCTACACGCTGGGCCGCTGTGTGGCGTACGCCTGGCTGCCGCCACTCCCCTCGGGGACCGCGGTGCACATCGAGTACTTCGGCCAGCGGATGCCCGCGACCGTCGCCGACGAGCCGCTCTTCGACCCGAAGATGACCCACATTCTGCGGTGAGCAACGCCCCGCGAACGTCCCGCCGCCATCGGAAAGGGCCTGAGATGTCCCCCACCTACGACGTGATCGTGATCGGCCTCGGCGGCATGGGCAGCGCCGCCGCACACCATCTGTCGGCGCGCGGTGCCCGGGTGCTGGGGCTGGAGAAGTACGGCCCGGTGCACAGCCGGGGCTCCAGCCACGGCGGCTCCCGTGTCACCCGCCAGTCGTACTTCGAGGACCCCGCGTATGTGCCCCTGCTGCTGCGCTCCTACGAGCTGTACGAGCAGCTGGAACGGGAGACCGGGCGGCGGATCGCCACCCTGTGCGGCGGGCTGATGCTCGGCCGCCCCGACAGCCGGGTCGTGGCGGGCTCGCTGCTCTCCGCCGAGAAGTGGGGCCTGCCGCACGAGCTCCTGAGCGCCCCGGAGATACGACGCCGCTTCCCGACCCTCACCCCGGACGACGACGAGGTCGCGCTGTACGAGGCGCGGGCCGGTCTGCTGCGCCCGGAGAACACCGTCGCCGCCCATCTGCAGCTCGCCACCCGCGCCGGGGCCGACCTGCACTTCGACGAGCCGGTCACCCGCTGGGAGCCGTACCGGGACGGCGTACGGGTGCACACGCCCGAGGACACCTACACCGCGGGCCGCCTGGTGATCTGCCCGGGGGCGTGGGCGCCGGGGCTGCTCGCCGACCTCGGGGTGCCGTTCAGCATCGAACGGCAGGTCATGTACTGGTTCCGGCCGACCGGGGGTGTGCGTCCGTACGTCCCCGAGCGGCATCCCGTCTACATCTGGGAGGACAGCGCCGGAGTGCAGGTCTACGGGTTCCCGGCGATCGACGGCCCGGACGGCGGCGCCAAGGTGGCCTTCTTCCGCAAGGGCACCGTCTGCACCCCCGAGACCATCGAACGGACCGTGCACGACGACGAGGTGGCGGCCATGGCCCAGCAGGCCGGGCGGCGGCTGCCGTCGCTGCCCGGCGGCTTCCTCACCGCGGCGACCTGTATGTACACCACCACGCCCGACGAGCACTTCGTGATCGCCCGGCATCCGGCGCACCCCGACTCGGTGACCGTGGCCTGCGGGTTCTCCGGGCACGGCTTCAAGTTCGTGCCGGTCGTCGGGGAGATACTCGCCGACCTGGCGCTGCGGGGCACCACCGAGCACCCGATCGAACTGTTCCACCCGTCCCGGCTCACCGCCGCACCTGTCTGATCGATGCGAGAGGTACGCCTCCCATGACCACCACGCCGACCACGCCCCTCACGCCGAGCCTGATCGCGACGCTGCCCGGCCGTCACTACACCGACCCCGACCTCTTCCGCCAGGAGCAGGAGCGGATCTTCGAGTCCCTGTGGTTCTGCGCGGTGCGCGCCGCCGACCTCGACAAGCCCGGCGCGTTCCGTACCGTGCAGATCGGCCGCGAGTCGGTCGTCGTCACCCGCAACCGCGCCGGTGAGCTGCGCGCCTTCCTCAACATCTGCCGCCATCGCGGCGCCCGGCTCTGCCTGGAGTCCGTGGGCGAGGTGCGCCGGTCGCTGCAGTGCCCGTACCACGCGTGGACGTACGACCTGGACGGGAAGCTGATCGCGGCGCCCAACCTGGCCAGCCTCACGGACATCGACCGCTCGGCGTACGGGCTCCGGCCCGTCCATCTGCGCGAGTGGCTCGGCTATGGGTGGCTCTGCCTGGCCGACGAGCCGCCGTCGTTCGAGGAGACGGTGATCGGCGCGGCCGTGGAGCGGCTCGGGGACGTCGCCGCCATCGACCGCTACGGGGTGGCCGGGCTCGCCCTGGGCAAGCGGATCACCTACGACGTACAGGCCAACTGGAAGCTGATCGTCGAGAACTTCATGGAGTGCTACCACTGCGCCACCATCCATCCGGAACTCACCGACGTCCTCCCGGAGTTCGCGGACGGTCTGGCGGCCCAGTACTACGTGGGGCACGGCGCCGCGTTCGGTGCGGAGGTCAAGGGCTTCACGGTGGACGGCAGCGCGGGCTTCGGGCGGCTCGACGGCATCGACGAGGAGCAGGACCGGCGCTACTACGCGATCACCGTGAAGCCGACGGTCTTCGTCAACCTGGTGCCCGACCATGTGATCCTGCACCGGATGTTCCCGCTCGGCCCGGACCGTACGGTCGTCGAGTGCGACTGGCTGTACGCGCCCGAGGTCGTCGCGTCCGGCGCCGACCTGTCCGGCTCGGTGGAACTGTTCCACCGGGTCAACTCGCAGGACTTCGACGCCTGTGAGCGCACCCAGCCCGCGATGAGCTCGCGCGCGTACCGGGACGGCGGGGTGCTGGTGCCGTCCGAGCACCACATCGGCAAGTTCCACCGGTGGGTGCGCGAGCAAATCACTGAGCCTGGAACGGACTCCGCGCTCAGTCCTCCGCCGTCGCCGGGCGCTTGTACATCCGTGTCGCCGTGATCTCGCCGTGCACCGTCGGGCCGTCCGGGTCCTGTTGGGGCAGGCCCGGACGGAGGTGCTCCTCGACGCTGATGTACTTCAGGCCCGCCCGCAGGTCCGCGTCGTTGCGCAGCCGGATGACCAGCGGGAACTCGGCGAGCGCAGTGGTGTCGAACAGGCCGGTGGTGTACAGCAGCTGGACGCCGAGCGCGTCGGAGACGGCGCGCTGGAGCTCCAGGAGATAGGTGGCGTTGGCGCGGCCGATGGGGTTGTCCAGGAAGAGCGTGCCCGCGTGCCGGTGCTTGTCGCGGCCCCGGTCGTTGCTGCGCAGGGCGGCCATCGTGCAGTACAGGGCGATGGCGGCGGTGAGCAGCTGGCCGCCGGAGAAGACGTCGCCCATCTGGCCGACCGGGACGCGCTCAGCGCGTAGCACGGCGTCCGGCTTGAGGATCTCGACGGCGACGCCGCGCGGCTCCAGGGCCGCCTGGACGCCCCTGAGCAGCAGGGACATACCGTCGCGGCGGCCTTCGCCGTAGCTGGCGGCGGTGTTCTTCTTGAGGGCGGCGCGGGTGGCGTCGTCGACGACCTCGCCGAGGCGTTCGGCGAGGGTCGCCTGGTCAGGCTCCTCGAAGCGGATGCGCAGGAACTCCTGGCCCGACCACTCACCGAGGCCTTCGGGGAGGCGGGACAGGCGCTGAGCCGAGCGCAGGGTGGCCAGCGCGGACTCCACCAGGCCGCGCAGCCGGTCCACGATGCTGTCGCGGTTGCGCTCCAGTTGCTCCAGCTCGTCGGTGAGGACGCGCAGGCGCGGCGCGAACGCCTCGGCCCACTTGCGGGCGTGCTCGGGCAGGGCGGCGGCGGGCAGTTCGCGGATCTGCTGGCGGGCCGGGGTGCGGACCTGCTCGTACCGGGTGGAGTTGGCGTGCCGGACCAGGACGTCGCTGCTCTCGCGTACGGCCGCGTCGGCCGCGGACAGGTCGGCGGCGCAGCCGCGCAGAGAGCGGCGGGTCTCGGCGGCGGCCTGGCGGGCCTCTTCCAGGGTGCCGGGGTAGGGCTCGGGTGCCTCGGGCTCGTCGGGCTCGCCTGCGGGATGGTCGCGCAGCAGGTCGCGCAGGAGCGCGGCGGTCTCGTCGAAGCCGCCCGCGCCGTCCTCGGCGGCGCGGTGGGCGCGCAGCAGTTCGGTGTGCGCCTCCTTGGCCTGGTGGAGTGCCTCGGTGCGGGTGGCCAGTTCCGCGGTGGCGGTACGCAGCAGGGTCTGGGCGTGCTCGGCGTCGGCCGGGACCAGGTCGTCGGGCAGCTCGGTGTGCGCCTCGCCGTCCTCGGGGGCGTGCCGCTCGGCCTCGCCGCGGAGCCGTCCGAGCTGCTCGCTCGCGGTGGAGGCGCGGGTCTCCAGCATCTGGACCAGGGACTCGGCGCGGGCGGACGCGGCCTGCCGGGACGGGCCGTCGGCGCCGTCCGGGCCCTGAAGGAGCGTGGCGGCGCGGGTGCGGACCTTGTTGCTGAGCCGGTCGAGTTGGGCGAGTGCGGCGCTCTCGTCGCTCTCGGCGCGGGCCTGTTCGGCGCGCAGGTCGGCGCCGACGCCGACCTTCTCGTACAGCTGGGACGCGGCACGGTAGGCCTCGCGCAGGGCGGGCAGGGCGGTGCGCGGGGCGTCGCCTTCGGGGGTCTGCTCGGGGATCTCCTCGGGCGCGCCGGCGATCTCGGCGCGCTCGGCGCGCAGGGCGCGGGCGGTGCGGCGGGCGTCGTCCGCGGCGCGCTGGGTGGCTCGGCGGTCCTCGTCGGCGGCCCTGGCGCGCTCCAGGCAGGCCTGCGCCTTGGCCTCGGACTCGACGGCGTCGTCGGCCAGTTCGCGCAGTTTCACCTGCCATCCGGCGCGCTCACGCAGCCGGAAGGCGAGTCCGGCGAGCGCGTCGGCGGCCCTGCGGGCCCGCTGGGCGGCGTCCTGGCGCTCGTCCCGTACGCGCGCGGTGTCGGCGGCGGCCTCGTCGGCCTCGGCGCGTGCGGTGCGGGCCTCGACCAGTTCGGCCTCGGTCTCCTCGGCGAAGGCGCGGGCGGTCTCGGCGACGGTGGCGAGCTCGGCGAGCCGCCCCGCCGGGCAGCCCGCGCGCCAGGAGGCGAGCCGGGCGGCCAGTTCGCGGTCCTTGCCAAGGCGGGCGGCGAGTGCCCGGATCTCCTCGTCGCGCAGGGTGGCGCGTGCCCGCAGTGCCTGCCGCTCCTCGTCGGCGGCCTGCTCGTCGTGCATGGCCGGGTTCGGCGGTACGAGGAAGACCTCGGCCTCGCCCGCGCCTGGGGCCGGGGTGGGGGCCAGCAGCGCGGCCGCGGTGCCGACGGCGACCGTGGAGCGGGGCAGCAGCGCGGCGTCGTCCAGCACCTCGCGGGCGCGGGCGTGGGTCGCGGGGTCGGTGATGACGACGCCGTCGACCAGCTCGGGGCGTGCGGCGAGCACGCGCGCGTGGTCGGTCGGGTCGACGGCCTGCGCGAGGTAGCGCCAGCCGGGCAGTGCGGGGATGCCGTGCTCGCCCAGGTACTCCACGGTGGCGAGCACGTCGGGTCCGGGCGGCAGCAGTCCGCCGTCGCCCAGCGCGCCGAGGATACGGGCGTCGTCGGCGGCGGCCGTACGCAACTCGAAGAGCTGCCGCTCGGCGGAGGCGACGCCCTGCTCAAGCAGCTCGCCCAGTTCGTCGGCGTACCGGTCCAGCTCTTCGGCCGTGAGGGGGCCGTCCTTGGCGGGGCGCCGCGCTGCTCCGCGGGCGTCGGCCGCGCGGCGGCCCGCTCCGGAACGGTCGGCAGACCGCGCGGCCTCTTCCTGGTCCGCCTCTCGGGATTCCCGGTCCGCGTCGCCGGACGCCGGGTCCGGAGCACCGCCACCGGTACCCGCCGAACCCGCCCCATCCCCGGCGGCGGACCGGGCGTCGCCCGTAGGTCCGTCGCCGGGCTCGCCCGCTCCCGGAGCCTGCCCGTCGGCCGCGCTCGCGGCGCGTTCGGAGGCACGTCCGGGGCGCCCCGGCGACGCGAAAGACCCGGGCGCCGGCAGGCTCAGCAGCTCGGCGAGGCGCTCCTGAGCCGCGAGCGCTTCGGCCGTGCGGCGCTCCGCGTCATGCGCGGCCTCGGCCGCGGCGGCGGCGTCCGCGGCGCGGGCCGCGGTGAGTTCGGCGCGTGCCTCGGTGGCCGCGGTCTCCTTGGCGCGCTCGGATGCCGTACGGGACGCCTCGCGGGCCGCGTCCCACGCGGCGACCGCCGTCTTCTCGGCGTCGCTCGCGGCGAGCGCGGCGCGGGCCGGGTCGGCGTCCGGGGCCGAGTCGTCCAGCCACCCGGCGCGTACGGCTTCCGCCGTCTCCTGCTCGACCTCGGTCAGGCGCTGGCGCAGATGGCCGCTCTCGCTGCGGGCCCGCTGCGCGTCGGTCGCGGCGACCGTGGCGTCGCGGTGGGCGGCCTCGCCGGTCTCCTGGAGTACGGCGGACCGCTCCTCCTCCTCGTTGGCCAGGCGCTCGCCGTCCGCCGCGGCCGTGTGCAGGGCGCGTACGAGATCGGCGGCGGCCGTCGCCCGGGCGGCGAGGGCGGGTGCCGCGTCCCGCTCGGCCTCGCGGATGGCGACGGCGACCCGCGCGGAGCGGTCGGCGGCGGCGCGGTGCCGCAGCACCGCCTCGGCCGCCTGCCACGCCGCGTGCAGGGTGCGCGCATCGGCGAGTTCGCGCTTCTGCGCGGCGGCCGACTTCTCCGCGGCGGACAGCGCCAGGGACGCGTTGCGGTAGGCCAGTTCGGCGGCGATCAGCGCTCTCTGGCCACGGGTGCGCTCGGCCTCGGTGACGGTGTGCGCGGCGTCGGTGACCTGCTGGGCCAGGTCGGCGGCGCGGGCCCGCTCCTGGGCGGCGCGCGCGGAGAGCCTGCGGGACAGCGTGCGGGTGCGCCGCTCGGCGCCGGTGTGCACCTCACGCGCGCGTGCCCGCGTGTCGGAGGCCTCGACGATCCGCCCGAGCAGGTCCACCGAGCCCGCGGTGAAGTCGCGTTCGGCCATCAGCTCCGCGCGCCGTCCGAGCTTGTTGCCGAAGCCGCTCACCAGGTCGGCGAGCCCGTCGGTGTCGCGGGTGTCGGTGACGGCGCGCAGCAGCAGATCGGTGAAGTCGGAGTCCTTCTTGACCGCGAAGAGACCGGCCGCCTCACCTTCGTCGGCGTTCATCTCCCGCTGGTAGCGGAAGAGTTCGGGGTCCAGGCCCAGGTCGCCGAGGTGTTCGTTCCAGCGGTCGTGGATCTCCTCCCAGTGCACCTCGAGATGCGGGTACGCCTTGCCCGCCTCGGTGAGCGCGTCCCTGAAGCCCTTCATGGTGCGGCGGCGGCCCTGCGCCCCCGAAGCGCCCTCGGCCACCGGACGTACGGCGGTGGACTCGGCGACCGGAAGGTTGTCCAGGCTCATCCCGGGTCCGGGGCGCAGCGAGTACCAGGCCTCGGCGAACTTCCGCGGATCGTTGGAGACCTGCCGTCCGCGCCACTCGCTCACCTTGCCGACGACCACGCACTCGCCGGTCAGGGTGTGCTGCCACTCCAGCGCCACATGCCCGCAGTCGTCGGCGAGCAGGAACTTGCGCAGCACGCCGGAGCTGGCGCCGCCGAGGGTGTTGCGGTGGCCCGGCAGCATCACCGAGAAGATCAGCTTGAGCAGTACGGACTTGCCGCCGCCGTTCTCCAGGAAGAGCACCCCGGCCGGGGCCGGGCGGCGCGGCGGCCCGGTCGGCTCGTCCTCGAAGAACTCCGCCTGGGTGGGCGCGGGGTTCGGCACGGCCGGGCCCACTCCGCGCAGGTCGAGCACGGTGTCGGCATAGCGAGCACCGGCTGGGCCGATGGAGTAGAGGCGGACCCGGGACAGCTCGTACATGGCGGGGACTCTCGTCGTCAGTCTTGGGAAGCGGGCGGTACTCGGTGGCGGGGAGCCTGGGCTCAGGGCTGCTGAGCGGAGTGGAAGGGCAGTCCGGCGCCGGCGACCAGTTCCAGGTCCTCCCCGTCGTCGGCCGGGATCAGGCTCGCGGTGCCGTCGGTCACCGGCACGATGCCCAGCTCAAGCAGTTCGGCCATGGCGGCGCTGCCCGCCATGTCGCGGACCTGCAGCTGGTAGCGGGCGGTGGTGCGGTACGTGCCTCCGGAGTCGTCGCCGGTGCGCTGCAGAAAGCCGGAGTCGGTGAGGAAGGCGGCGGCCTTGCCGACGATGCCGGTGGTGGAACCGGCGAGCCGGCGCGCGTCCTTGGTGGCTCCGGTGGAGCTGCGCCGGGCCCAGATCCGCCAGCCCGCCTCCAGCCCCGGGGCGTCCGACGCGGGGTCGGTGTTCTCGCCCTGTTCCTCGGCGCGTTCTTCGAGGCGGCGGCAGGCCTGCCGGACGAACGCGTCGACGCCGTTGACCGTGACGCGTCCGATGTACCCGTCGTCGGCGAGGTCCTCGGGGCGCGGGAAGGCCATGGCGGCGATCGCGAGGTGGGCGAGGCCGTGCAGGAAGCGGTCGGCCGCGTCGGACGAGGCGCGTCGCGCGTAGTCGCCCATACGGACGGCGAACACGGAGTCCTCGGCGGCGGTCACGGCCATCCCCGCGCGCGGGGACACCTCCAGGACCACGAGTCCGAGCCCGGTGGCCACGGCGTCCGCGAGCCGGGCGAAGGGCGGGTCCTCGCGGTAGCGGCGCAGCAGTTCGGTGTACTCGGCGTCGCGGGCGGGCTGCAGTTTGGGCTGGAGCCCGAAGGACACCAGCCGCGCGGCGTCGGCGGCGTCGGCGGGGGTCACCGCGGCGGGCGCGGGGCGGGCCTCGGGCTCACTCCACGCGGCGGTGTCTGCGTGGTGGTCACTCACGGGTGCGCTCCTTGCTGAGGGTCAAGAACAAACATCACGCGGCCTCCGTACGGTCCGCGGCCATCCCCGCCGCATCGAGCAGCGCTGTCCCGACGATCAGGTCGGCGCCGCCGAACTCCGGGTCGTCCAGCTCGGTGCCGTCATCCACGGCGAACAGCAGCCGCTGCTCACCCTGGCGGTACGCGGTGCCGACCGGCGGACTGGCCGCATGCACCGCCAACAGTGCGACGAGATACGGCAGCTCGGGGTCCAGGCGGCGGGCCTCGGCAAGCAGCCCCGACAGCCGGCGCGGCGCGTCGTGCTCCAGGTCGAGCAGCTCCATCGCGCCGGCCAGCTGCTCCTCGCTGAACCTGCTGTCGTCCGGGGTGGCGATCAGATCGGGCTCGGGCATCTCGGCGCCCAGGTGCTCGCGCTCCACCGGGGGCGTGAGCAGCATCTCCACGAGGTCGCCGACGCGCACCGACGTCGGGGTGCGCAGCCCGGTGCCACGGGCGAAGAACGCGTCCGTGACGCGAGTAGCCCGCTCGACCGGGAGTGGCAGGACGGGGGCGACCAGCTGGCCGTAGAGGTCGAGCCCCAGGCGGGCGGTGGGGGTCGCGAAGGCCTGCCGGTCCTGCTCGGCGCGGAACAGCGGTCCGGCCTCCAGGAGCCGGGACTGCAGTTGGGTGTGGCGGCGGATGCAGTCCTTGACGATGTCGACGAGCTCCGCGGCGCGCCGCTTGTGCTCGGCGGTCTTGGGGTCGGAGCCGGTGTCGGCCTCGTCTCTGGCCTTGCGGATGTTGGTCAGGATGGCGTTCTCGTGGCGGTACCGGTCGGCGACGTGGTCGAGCGCCTCGGCGATCATGTCGGGGACGGCCTGCAGCCAGTCCACGGCGCGGACGTTGCGCCGGGTGGCGTCCAGGGCGCGGCGCAGCGACTCCGAGTACTGCACGGTGCGGTAGCGGGCCTGCTCGGCGGCGAGCTGCGCGTCGGCGAGGCGGCCGCGGCTGATCAGCACCTCAAGCTTGACCTCGGCCGCGATCTGGGCGCTGGTGACGTCCGTGTCGAGGGCGCCCACCAGGACGTTGACCGCTTCGTCCGTGGTGCGCAGATAGACCCCGCCGCCGTATCCGGGGACCTCCTCGATGAGCTTGAAGTCGTAGTCGCGGCGGACGTAGGAGCCGTCGGGGGCGAAGGTGCCGTACACGGCGCGGAAGCCGCGGTCGGCGCTGCCGACGTTGATCAGGTTCTCCAGGACCCAGCGGGCCACCCGCTCGTGTTCGGCGGCGGGCCGCTGGGGGGCCTGGGCAGCGACGCGGGGGACGAGCCTGGTCACTATCTGTTCGTGGTCGGCGCCCGTGTCGAAGTCCATGTTCAGGGTGACCAGGTCGATGGCCGAGAGCGCCACCTCCGCCATCGCGTACACCGAGTACTCGCCGGCCAGGTTGGCCTTGCGTACGTCGAGGTCGTGCAGCGGCGCCGTGCAGGCCAGGGCACGCAGCCGCCGGGCCAGGCCCTCGTCGGCGGCCGGGCCCAGGGCCGGGGACGGGACACTTTTGGCCGGGGCAGGTGCAGTCACGACGGAAAGATTAGGCGGTCGCACTGACAACGGCCGAAACGGCGCAGATGGCACCGCATGCGCGCAAGGGCCGCGGGGCGGCGGCCGCGGTCGGTTGCGGCCCGTTCGCCGTCCGTCGGGCCGCCGTCCACGGGCGCGCGGGGGTCGCGCCGTACGCCATGAACTCCCTTACCGCGTACGGGGGTTCAGGCGGCGTCCGGCTGCTGGCCCGCCGAGAGGGCGGCCAGCGCGGCCGACACGGCCTGGGTGGTGCGCAGGTCGAGCGCCGCGCTGGAGCCGCGGGCCAGGTGACGTAGTTCATCGGCGGCGAGTGTCAGCAGCTGGGGCAGCAGGTCGGTGCACCGGCGTGCCACCCAGCCGGTGCCCGCGGTGGCCAGCCACAGCACGCTCGCGGTACGGGTCGGCGGAGGCTGCTCCGGCTCGTACGACGGTGGAGTGCCCAAGGTCCGTCCGGAGGCGGTGAGCAGGGCGTGGAAGCGGGCGGCGATCAAGCGGTGCCCGCGCTCGCCGGGGTGCAGCCGGTCCGCGCTCCACATCGTGCGGTCGGTGACCCAGGCGCCCTCCGCGAGGTGCAGGTGGATGGCCCCGTACCGCTCGGAGAGTGCGTGCACCACCGCGTTGACCGCGTGCTGCCGACGCGCCAGCGGGCGGGCGAGCGCCGCGGGCAGCCCGAGCATGGTCCCGGGGTCGGGCAGGCACGCGGTGAGCAGTACCGCGCCGCGCGCGGTGAGCGCCGCGTACACCGAGTCGAGGCGGGCGGCGACCGCGTGGATGTCGAAGGTGCAGCGCAGGGTGTCGTTGACGCCGACCACGACGGACGCGACGTCGGGCCGGAAGGCGAGGGCGGCGGGGGTCTGGCGGCGCAGTACGTCGCCGGTCTGCGCCCCGCTGACCGCGAGGTTGCGGAACTCCACGGGGGCTTCGGGGGGCGCGAGCCCCTCGGCGAGCAGCGCCGCCCAGCCCCGCCAGCTGTCGCCCACCAGGTCGCCGACGCCCTCACTGAGCGAGTCCCCCAGGGCGACGAACCGCAGCGACGCGGACCCGTTCACGAGACCCCCTTCTCGGGCGTCCGACGCCCGCCCGGCACGGCGGGGTTCGCGCCCCGGCCGCGCACGGGTGCGGCGAGGCGGCGCCCGCTGGTGCGGACACCGACCAGACGGCCGCCGGTCTCACCCGTGCCCGCACCGGCGAGACGAGCACCCGTCTCCCCTGTGGCCCCACGGCCGAGCCCGGCGCCGTGACGGCCCGCACCTTCACCGGCCGCTGCCGGCCCATGGGCCGCACTTGGCCCTTGGGCCGCGTCTGGTCTTTGGGCCGCGCCTGGCCCACGGGGCGTACTACCTTCGCCCGCCGCAGCCGGTCCACGGGCCGCACTTGGCCCTCGGGCCGTGCCTGGTCCCTGGGCCGCGCCTGATCCACGGGGCGCACCCCGCCCGTGGTCCGTGCCTGGTCCACGGGGCGCACCCGGCCCGTGTGAA
>NZ_JAZGRL010000002.1:596301-689696 GCF_046540415.1 Streptomyces sp. E11-3
GCCAGCACCGGCGCGGGCACCGGCCGTGTCCCGGACACCCGCGCGCGGCTCCCCCGCCGCGCCGTCGCGTGACGCGACGGGGCCGGGCCCCGTACCGGCCGCGCCCCGGTCAGGCGCCACGCGTCCCATGGGCGCGGCCACGTCGCCACCCGCGACGGCTTCCTCCACCACCGGGGCCCCAGCAGCGACGGCTTCGCCGTGAGCGGCCAGCGCGCCACCACGGTCAGCCGCGCGCTCCCCGTCCGCTGCCCCCGATCCGGCCGCGTGCCCGGACACGCATGGCCGCGCCGCCTCACCTCCGTCCGCGGGCACTCTGTTCCGCACGGCGACCACGACAGCCGGGGCCGCGCCCTGCCCCGCCTCACTCCCGCGCTGGCGCGGCACAAGCGGCTCAAGCGGCTCAAGCGCTGCAAGCGGTACAAGAGGTGCCTCATGCGCGTCCAGGAAGGACCTGGTCGCCCGGTGCCAGTCGAAGCGCTCCGCACGCGCGCGTGCCGCCTCGCGGCGGCCGCGGGCCGGGCGGGCGAGCAGGCCCGAGATCGCGTCCGCGAAGGCCCGGCCGGTGTTCGCCGCTGCCGCACCTGCCGTGCCCACGACCTCCGGGAGCGCCGACGATCCGCTGACCACCACCGGGGTTCCGCAGGCCAGTGCCTCCAGGGCCGCGAGTCCGAAGGTCTCCGCGGGGCCCGGTGCCAGGCAGATGTCGGCCGTGGCCTGAAGGGCGGCCAGCTCGGACCGGTCCGAGACATGGCCCAGGAAGGTCACCGGCAGTCCACGCGCGCGTGCCTGCCGGGCCAGTCGGGTGCGCAGCGGCCCGTCCCCCGCGACCACAAGCCGGGAGGGTGTCCCGCGTCGGATGAGCTCGTCCAGCGCGTCGATGGCCGTGCCGGGCCGCTTCTCGACGGACAGCCGGGAACAGAGGAAGAGCAGCACCTCCCCGTCGCGCGCGTGACGGGCGCGCACCCCTGGGTCGCTCAGGGCCGGGTGGCAGCGCGCCAGGTCGACCCCGAGCGGGGCCCGTACGACGTTGCGCGCCCCGATCCGCAGGAACTCGCGCTCCGCCCACTGCGTGGTGCACACGACCCGCGTATAGGCGTGTGCGGTACGGGTGTTCAGCACGTCGGCCACACGGCGGGCGGCCCGCCGTGGCACGCCCCAGGTGCGCAGCACCCCGTCCGCCGTCTCATGGGAGACCATCACGGCCGGAACCCGGGCGCGCCGCGCCCACTCCCCCGTCCAGCGCAGTGTGGTGCGGTCGCAGACCTCGAGCCGGTCGGGAGCGAGCCGCTCAAGCAGCCGTGCGGTGGCGCGCCGGTCCGCGAGGACCCGATAGCCGCCGGTGCCCGGCAAGGCGGGGCCCGGCAGGGTGATCACCCGCCCCTGCGGGGTGTCCCGGTCGGACGCCCGCTCGCCGGGCACGATCAGTACCGGCTCGTGCCCCGCGGCCAGGTATCCGGCGCCGAGTTCGCGCAACGCGGTGCGCAGACCCCCCGACGCGGGGGCCACGAAGTTCGCCATCCGGACGATCCTGAGGCTCATACGGCCACCGCCGTCGGCGTGCCGAGTACGTCGGCGTAGTGGCCGACGAGCTGGTCGCCCACGGCCTCCCAGCTGCGCTCTTCGACGGCGGCCCGCCCGGCCCGTCCGAAGGCCGCGCGCAGCCGCCGGTCGGCGGCCAGGGCCCACACCGCGTCGCGTACCGCGGGTGCGTCCCCCGGGGGCACAAGGAGGCCGGTACGGCCATGGGCGACGAGGTCGAGCGGTCCACCCGCGGCGGGGGCGATCACCGGGACTCCGGCCGCCATGGCCTCCTGCACGGTCTGGCAGAACGTTTCGTACGGGCCGGTGTGGACGAAGAGGTCCAGTGAGGCGAAGATCCGGGCGAGGTCGTCACCGGTGCGGCGGCCGAGGAAGACCGCGCCCGGCAGGGCACCGCGCAGCGCGGCCTCGCTCGGCCCGTCGCCGACGACCACCACCCGTACGCCGTCCATGGCGCAGGTGTCCGCGAGGAGTTCGATCCGCTTCTCGGGGGCGAGCCGCCCGACGTAGCCGACGATGAGCTCGCCGCCGGGCGCCAGCTCCCGGCGCAGCGCGGTGTCCCGCCGGTCGGGCCTGAAGCGCACGGTGTCCACGCCGCGAGGCCACAGCCGCACCCGGGGCACCCCGTGCTCCTCCAGGTCGCGCAGCGCGGCCGTGGAGGGGGCCAGGGTGCGCGCGGCCGCGGTGTGGACGCCGCGGATGCGCCGCCAGGCCGTGGCGCGGCCCGCACCCAGGTAGGTACGGGCGTAGCCGGCGAGGTCGGTCTGGTAGACCGCGACGGCGGGGATGCGCTGCCGCGCCGCGGCCGCCATGCCGCGTACGCCCAGCACGAACGGGCTCGCCAGATGGACGAGTTCGGCCCGGTGCGCGGTCAGTGCCGCGGCCACCCGTCGGCTGGGCAGCGCCACCCTGACCTGCGGATATCCGGGCAGCGGCAGGGACGGGACGCGAACCACCGGGCAGGGTGCCGCACGGTCGGGGCCGCTGGAGCCGTCGGTGTCGGACGCCGTGGCCGGGGCGATGACGAGCGGGTCGTGGCCGCGCCGTGCGAGGTGCCAGGCGGTCTGCAGGGCGCAGTGCGACACGCCGTTGATGTCGGGGGGAAAGGATTCGGTGACGATGACGACACGCATACGGCTGTTCTCGTCATCCGCGGCGTGGCCACGTCAACGTCGATCTTTCCTGACGGGGAACGTCCCATGAGCGTTGCGCTCCGGGTGCGCCCATCCGTTACGTCCATCCGTACATTCGGTACTTCACGCGTGCGTCAATCGGTACACACGCGTGCGACAAGCGGTGCGTCACACGGCGGGCGCGTCAGGTCCGATCCGGCTGCGTACCGCCGTCTGGACCTCGTCCTCCTCGGCCGGGTCGGCGGCGAGCCTTCTGAGCTGGTCGACCACGCGCATGTCTCCGGTCTCGGCGTGCCGGGCGGCGACCTCGCGGGTGGACTCCTCGCAGTCCCACAGGCATTCGACGGCGAAGCCCGCGGCGAAGGAGCGGTCGGTGGCGGCCAGGGCGCGTGCGGTGCGGCCGCGCAGCTGGGACGAGGCGGTCTCGCGGTAGACGTGGCGCAGCACGGGTGCCGCGCAGGAGATGCCGAGCCGCCCCGCTCCGTCGACCAGGGTCCACAGTGTCTGCGCGTCGGGACCTTCGCCGCGCACGGCCTCGCGCAGGGCCCCGAGCACCAGGGGCGCGTCCTGCGCGCCGCCTCGGCAGGCGAGCACCCGGCCCGCGGCGGCGCCGAGCTCGTCGGGCCGGTGCACCCAGCCACGGGCGCGGTCCACGGCGGCGTCGCTCTGCATCCGCTCGAAGGCGTCCACGGCGGCGTCCACGACCGTACGGGTGCCGTCGGCCACGGCGGCGTCGATCAGGTCGAGTACGACGGGGTCGCGGGCGTCGGCGAGGTAGCGCAGCGCCGTACTGCGCGCCCCGTCGCCGCCCATGCGGGCCGTATCGAGGATCTCCGGGCGGTCGTCGGGCCCGGCGACGGCGGCCAGACATCGGGCCGCGGGCACATGCCGTCCGGCGCCTCGTTCGACGGCTTCCTCGGCCCAGTCGAAGACGGCGCGCACGCTCCAACCGGGACGGGGCCCCGCCGGCTGCATCTGCCGTTGCCACTGGTCGAACGATCCGCGCTCCTGTGCCGCCCTGACCCGGGTGGCCACGGCCTCGCGCGGGTCGTCGGCCCACAGTCGCCACGGTCGCGGCTCGAAGGCGTCGCGTACGGCGGCCGCCAGCTCGGCCTCCCCTTCGGGGGTGTGCGGGAACCTGGCCAGGACCGGACCGGCCAGGGCGCGCAGGCCCGCGTCCTCGTCGCGCAGGGCGAGCTCGTCCAGGGCCCAGGCCCAGCCGGTGCCGCTCGCGGCGTACCGGCGCAGCAGGGCCAGCGCGTCGCCCCTGCCGTACGAGGCGAGGTGACCGAGTACGGCGAGGGCGAGCCCGGTGCGTGACTCGTCGGTGTCGACGACGTCGGCGCCGCAGAACAGGTGCCGCTCGATCTCGTCGAGTCCGCCGTGCAGGTCGAGGTAGAGACGGGCGTAATAGAGCGAGCGGTTCTCCACCTGCCAGTCGTGGCGGGGGTCGCTCAGCACACAGTGGTTGAGAG
The DNA here is from genome assembly GCF_046540415.1 of Streptomyces sp. E11-3. Taxonomy (NCBI): domain Bacteria; kingdom Bacillati; phylum Actinomycetota; class Actinomycetes; order Kitasatosporales; family Streptomycetaceae; genus Streptomyces; species Streptomyces sp. E11-3. The sequence goes on from NZ_JAZGRL010000002.1 coordinate 600,449, forward strand.
CCGCGAGTGCCTCGGCGCGGGGGGCCGTGAGGGCGTGCAGGGTGCCGTCGCCGCGGCCCCGCTGAAGCAGGCCGAGCAGGGTGCCGCTGGGCGCTATGACCGTGTCGAACATGGGAAAAGCCTCACATCAAGCTGTCGACGCAACAGGGGATCGTGCACTACCTGGCCGCGCAACAACACGTACGGCTGCCCGTCGTCTCTTGCTTGCTGTAGACCATCTTCCTCTGCCTCTCGTCGGTGGCCCGGAACGGGCCTCACGGTCCGCGTGGTGCAGCGTCTGCCCAGCCATCGCGTCCGTGAATCACGACGTCATGATGGCCCAGCCGTTCCAGCCACCGCGACCAGATTTCCTGTGGCTCCCCCCGTTCTCCCCCGTGGCACCCTCACTCGGCGCCGAACAGCTCCAGCAGCTCCGTCTTCTGGAACATCCGGGCCGTGTCCACCGCGGACGGTGTTCCGGCGGCCGGATCGGCACCCCCGTCGAGCAGTACCCGGACCACCGCGTCCTCGCCCTTGAAGACCGCTCCGGCCAGTGGCGTCTGCCCCCGGTCGTTGACCTTGTCGGCGTCCCCGCCGCGCTCCAGGAGGGCACGGACCGCGTCCGCGTGGCCGTGGTAGGCGGCGAGCATCACCAGCGAGTCACCCCGGTCGTTGGTGAGGTTCACCGGCACGCCCGCGTCGACGTACGCGGCAAGCGCTTCGGCCTCGCCCTGTCGCGCCAGATCGAAGATCTTCGTGGCGAGCTCCACGACCTCCGGATCGGGGGCTTCGGTCATCGCGGAACCGCCTTTCGCTGCATGGGTGGGGTACGCCTCATCGGCCGTACGAGTGAATCGACAGCGTACTGCCCACCAGGGCACATGACGGAGCGCGCCCGAGGCATAGATCACTCCAGGGTCACCCGTCGGATCGCGCGGCGCGTCCGGGCGGAGGCTCACGTTCCGCCATCGCGGCGAAACTTTCCGTAATTCACCCAGTTGCACCTTTTGTCGTATGGATACATGCTGTGAACCTGGAAGCACTCATGGTGACTGTCCCATCAACCAGGAGAAACACTCATGATCCTGTCCATCTCAGGCGTCGTGCTGCTGGGAATCATCGTCTTCCTCTTCTTCCGCAAGGACGGGCTGAAGGCCTCGCACGCTCTGGTCTGCGCCCTCTTCGGCTTCTATCTCGCGGGCACCGCGATCGCACCGAGCATCACGGCCGGCGGTGCGAGCCTGGCCAGCCTGCTCGGTGGGATCAAGCTCTGATCCCGGCGGACTACTTCAGGAGACAGACGTGGCCAGGCGACCACTCCCCCACATTCTGACCAGCGGCACCGCGTCGATCGCCCGCAGCAAGGCCTCGATCGCCCGCAGCCGGGAGCTGGCCAGGACGGCCGCCGACAGCGCCACCGACGTTCTCCATCCGCTGATCACCATCACCAGGGGACTCGGCCGACTGGCTGCCGCCGGTCGGCACCGGTGGACCGCGACGCCCAAGGACCGGCGCGGTCCGCTGCTGTTTCTGGTGGCCGCGTGCGTCCTGGTCGTGGCGCTCATGCCGTACGGGCCGCTGGTCGCCCTGATCTCCCTGATGGCAGCGGCCGCCTGGACCGGCCGGGACCGCACCCCACCGGCCCCGGAAGGTCCCGACGACACCCAGAAGCAGCGGCTGCAAGCGCTCTACGAGGCGCTTGTGCCGTACTTCTCGGTGGCCGACGACCCCAGCCCCCTCTACGCCCACGGCGGGGACTGGGACCAGGTCTTCGTCGACCACAAGTTCGACGACAGCGGGCGCGTCGCACGGCTGGTGCTGCGCTATCCGGCGTACTTCACGGACGGCGAGGCCGCCTCGCGCGCCCGGATCGAGCAGCTGCTGCACGCCAAGTCGGGGCGCGGCCGTGAGTACCACTTCGCCTGGGACGAGGAGGGCAACCAGCTCACGGTGACCGTCCTTGACCCACTGCCCACCGACATCGCGGCCCAGCGGTTCGTCACGGCCCCCGGCGAGACGGTGCTCGGCTTCACCGACGAGACCACCGTGCGGCGCACCCTCCCGGTGGCCGACGGCGACGAGCAGCGCGATGTGCCGCCCGTCGTCTGGCGTACGGGGGCCCGCTCCACCGAGCCGCATCTGCTGGTCGTCGGCCAGCCGGGCAGCGGCACCACCACACTGATGCGCTCCATCGCCCTGCAAGCCCTCCAGCACGGCGACGTGCTGATCGTCGAGGGCGGCGGCACCGGCGAGTACGCGTGCCTCACCGGCCGCGACGGCGTACTGGCCCTGGAGTGCGGACTTGCCGGGGCACTGGCGACGCTGGAGTGGGCGGCCCACGAGACCGAGCGGCGGCTGATCGCCGCCAACCGCGCACGGCAGGCGGGCCACGCGCCGCCCGACGACACCCGTCGGCCGCTGTGGCTGCTGCTCGACCGCCCCAGTGTCCTGGGGCATCTGGCCGCGGCGGACGGCCGTAAGGATCCGCAGGCGCTGCTTCAGGTTCCGCTGCGGCACGGCCGGGCGGCGAACGTGACGGTCGTGGTGGCCGACCAGTTCGACTGCCTGGAGGCCCTGAGCGATCCCGTACGGCAGCACACCCGGGCGCGCATGGTGCTCGGCCCGGCGGCGCCGGACCAGGTGGAGGCGGTCCTTGGCGTACCGCCGTCCACCACACCCACCCCCGATGTGCCCCCGGGCCGCGGCTACGCCCGGCTCGGCGCCGGTCCGGTGCACCGGCTCCAGGTGCCGGCCACGCCGGACCCGTACGACGACGCGACCAGCGAGGCACACCGGCAGGCGGTCCTCGACCTGCTCCCGCGGCACACCGAATCCTTCGCCGGCACGGAAACCTTCCCCGNGCCGTACGACGACGCGACCAGCGAGGCACACCGGCAGGCGGTCCTCGACCTGCTCCCGCGGCACACCGAATCCTTCGCCGGCACGGAAACCTTCCCCGCCGCCGAGGCCGAGCCCACCGCCGTGGCGCTCACCAAGGCCGGGCCGGTCACCCTCATCAAGGACGCACCCGCCCCGGCCACCGATTCCTGATGCCGTTTGTCAGGCCACGAACATCCGCTTGTCAGGCCACGAACATCCGCGACGACTCCGCCCCGCCGCCCGCGCCGGTCCGCACCAGCCGGGCGGCGGCCGCGAGCCGGACCGCCGCCTCGTCGGCAAGCGCGCCGCCGACCGTGAACGGCAGTCGTACATAGCCCTCGAACGCGCCGTCGACCCCGAACCGCGGCCCGGACGGCACCCGTACCCCCACCCGCTCGCCGACCTCGGCGAGCCGTGACCCGGAGAGCCCGCCGGCGCGCACCCACAGCGTCAACCCGCCCGCGGGCACCTCGAACTCCCAGTCCGGCAGCTCCCGGCGCACGGCGGCGACCAGCGCGTCGCGGTTCTCCCTGGCCTGTGTCCTGCGCACCTCGACAGCCCGCTCCCAGCCTCCCGTGCTGAGCAGCCAGCTGACGGCGAGCTGCTCCAGGACCGGGGTGCCCAGGTCGGCGTACGCGCGCGCCGCCACCAGGCTGCGGATCACGTCAGGGGCGGCCCGCACCCAGCCGATCCGCATACCCGCCCAGAAGGCCTTGCTCGCGGAGCCGACGGTGATCACCGTGGAGCCGCCCGGGTCGAAGGTGCTGACCGGGCGCGGCATGGTGAGGTCGGCGTCGAAGTGCAGCTCCGACATCGTCTCGTCGGCGATCAGTACGGTGCCTGCCGAGCGCGCGGCGTCCACCAGGGAGCGCCGCTGGTCGTCGTCGGCCAGGGCCCCGGTGGGGTTGTGGAAGTCGGCGACCACATAGGCGAGGCGGGGCGCGGCGTCGCGCAGCACCTGGCGCCAGCGCTCCAGGTCCCAGCCGGTCAGCCCGTCGGCCATGGCGACGGGCACCAGGCGGGCCCCGGCCTCGCGCAGCAGCTGGAGAATGTTCGCGTACGACGGCGACTCGACGGCGATGCGCTCGCCGCGGCCGCCGAAGAGGTGGCTGATCGCGTCGATGGCGCCCATCGCCCCGGTGGTGACCATGATCTGTTCGGGCATGGTCGGGATGCCGCGCGCGGTGTAGCGCTCGGCGAGCATCTGGCGCAGCACGGGCAGGCCCGCCGGATAGTCGCCGTGGGTGTGGGCGTACGGCGGGAGCTCCTCCAGCGCGCCCTGCACGGAGCGGGTCAGCCAGGGCTCGGGGGCGGGCAGGGCGGCACAGCCGAGATCGATCATCGAGCCGAGCGCCTCGGGCGGCAGCGGCTCCAGGCCGCGTGCGGGCAGCGGGTTGCCCGCGGGGACGGCGGTCCAACTGCCCGCCCCCCTACGGGATTCCAGGAAGCCCTCGCCGCGCAGCGCCTCATAGGCGGCGGCCACGGTGGTGCGGCTGACGTTCAGCGCCTGTGCCAGCTCGCGCTCGGCCGGCAGTCGCGCGGCCACCGGAACCCGGCCTTCCAGAACGAGCAGTCGGATGCCGTCCGCCAGCGACCGGTAGGCGGGCAGGCGGCGGGTGCCGACGCCCGCCGGGCGCTCCTGTTGGGAGCCGATGAGTCGGGCGAGCTGAGTGGAGCCCACCGCAGAAGTCCACTGCGCCATTTCGAGCAGTCCACCTTCCCCAAATTGGCCATGGTTGGCATCGCTCTACAAGCCACAGAGTGTCACGGGTCGGGCCACTACCACCACCAGGGGGCACAACTTGTCCAGGACAGACGCATCCACGATCCCGGAAGGCCGCCTCCCTCGGCGACTCGTGCAGCTGTACGTCGGCCTGGCGCTGTACGGCGTGAGCGTGGCGCTGCTGGTCCGCGCCGGGCTGGGTCTTGAGCCCTGGGGCGTGCTGAGTCAGGGCCTGGCGGAGCTGACCGGGCTGACCATGGGCATGGTGTCGATCATCGTGGGCGCGGCGGTGCTGCTGTTGTGGATTCCGCTGAGGCAGCGGCCGGGACTTGGCACGGTCTCCAACGTCTTCGCGATCGGCATCGCCCTGGACGCCACGCTCGCCCTCATGCCCGAGATCCACACCCTGGCCGTACGGGTGCCCCTGCTGGTCGCCGGGATCGTGCTCAACGGCGCGGCGACCGGCCTGTATATCTCGGCGCGCTTCGGACCCGGCCCGCGGGACGGCCTGATGACCGGCCTGCACCAGGTCACCGGCCTCTCCATCCGGCTGGCCCGCACCGCCGTGGAGGTCGCGGTCGTCACCGTCGGCTTCGTACTCGGCGGCACGGTGGGGCTCGGGACCGTCGCCTACGCGCTGGCCATCGGCCCCCTCGCGCAGTACTTCCTGCGCCTCTTCGCCATCCCCTCGGCAGGCGACGGCAGCAGGGTGGTCGCCGGTTCGCCACGCGACCACGCCATACTGCCGCGGTGAGCACCCTCGTACGGCACCCCTATCTCGACGCCGCAGGCCCCCTCGCCTTCGCCCACCGGGGCGGGGCGGCGGACGGCCTGGAGAACACCGCGGCCGCGTTCCGGCGCGCGGTCGACTCCGGTTACCGCTACCTGGAGACCGACATACACGCCACGGCCGACGGCCGGCTGGTGGCCTTCCACGACGCGACCCTGGACCGGGTGACGGACACCGGCGGCAGGATCGCGGACCTTCCGTGGCGCGCGGTACGCCACGCGCGCGTGGCGGGCGACGAGCCCGTCCCCCTCCTGGAGGAGCTCTTGGAGGAGTTCCCTCAGGCCCGCTGGAACATCGACATCAAGGCGGAACCCGCCCTCACCCCGCTGATCGATCTCCTGCGGCGCACCGGGGCCTGGGACCGGGTGTGCGTCGGCTCGTTCTCCGAGAGCCGGGTGGCGCGCGCCCAGCGGCTCGCGGGGCCGCGCCTGGCGACGTCGCTCGGCACCCGCGGCGTCCTCGGACTGCGACTGCGTTCGTACGGCCTTCCGGCGGCGCTGCGCCGGTCGGCGGTGTGCGCCCAGGTGCCGGAGGTCAGTTCGGGCGTACGAGTGGTGGACCATAGGTTCGTACGGGCCGCGCACGCGCTCGGACTGCAGGTCCACGTATGGACGGTGAACGACCGCGAGCGGATGACCGCCCTGCTCGACCTCGGCGTCGACGGCATCGTGACCGACGAGACCGGGACGCTGGCCGAGGTCCTCAAAGGGCGCGGAACCTGGACCTGAGCGAGTCCGTCGGGCGATCGTTCGGGAGCAGATTTAGCCGTTCAGGCCAAAGGCCGGTAGTGTACGCCTTTGACTTGCCGGGCGGACCGTTACTGCGCGCTAAAGAAAGAGAATCGCTGGGTGACATCTCCTGTTAGATGTGACAAACCGGGCGCCGGTGGGTACAACAAGGGGCGGCTACGACGGCGACGCATTACCCGGAACGGGAATCTTTACCGCCGACCGGACGTTGACCGGATGACGACGACAGCGACACCTGTCCTGTGGGCGACAAGCCCGGGAGGCACGATTCATGAGTGAGCGAGCTCTTCGCGGTACGCGCCTCGTGGTGACCAGCTACGAGACCGACCGCGGCATCGACCTGGCCCCGCGCCAGGCCGTGGAGTACGCATGCGAGAACGGCCATCGATTTGAGATGCCGTTCTCGGTAGAGGCGGAGATCCCGCCGGAGTGGGAGTGCAAGGTCTGCGGGGCCCAGGCACTCCTGGTGGATGGCGACGGGCCCGAAGAGAAGAAGGGCAAGCCCGCGCGTACGCACTGGGACATGCTCATGGAGCGGCGCACCCGCGAGGAGCTGGAGGAGGTCCTGGCCGAGCGCCTGGCCATCCTGCGCTCCGGAGCCATGAACATTGCCGTGCATCCGCGGGACAGCAGCCGCAAGTCCGCCTGACTCCGCGTACTTCAGTCAACGGCACCTAGCAGTAAGAGCCGTGGGCGGTGACACACCGAGTGTGTGTCACCGCCCACGGTGACACACCGAGTGTGTGTCACCGCCCACGGCTTTTTGTCATGGCTTTTTGTCATGGGGTACGCGAGCGGCCCCGGACCCGCACGGGTTCCAGGGCCGCTCCTACGTGGCCAGGACGGCCTTACGGGGCCAGGACGGCCTACGGGGCCAGCGGTGGGCGCGGGCCCTCGTCGGGGCGCTGGGCGTCGTCCTGCGGGCCCTCGTCGTCCTTGATGACCTCACCCTGGACGACCTTGCCGTCCGGGCGGTGAATGCGGGACTGCTGGAAGGCGTCCTCGAGGCTGCCCGGCGGCGCCTGCCGTACCCGCCGCTCGAAGGCCCGCTCCGCGTACCGGCTCACGGCGGTGCGTACCGGGGGCAGCAGGCACAGCAGGCCCACGGCGTCGGAAAGCACACCGGGCATCATCAGCAGCAGACCGCCCAGCATGACCATGCCGTTGCCGTTGGCCTTCTCCGGCGGTGTGGGTGCCTCGCCGCGCTGCTGCCGCTGGAGTGTCTCGCTCAGGTTCGCGAAGGCCCGGCGCCCGGCGCGCTTGACCACCGCGGCGCCGACCACGAAGCCCGCCACGAGCAGCAGGAACACGGTGAGGCCGCCCGCCGCACCCCCGATCACGATCAACAGCCAGATCTCGAGCACCAGCCAGGCGGCGATACCGAGCGGCAGGAGCCTGAGCAGCCGTGAGCGTGGCGGGCGGGCAGGGTTGGTCGGAGGCGGAGTGCCGGGCGTCATACTCCCAGTGTGCCGGGCGCGGCGTCCGTACGGCGTAAGGGGGTGCGAGCGAATTGACTGACCGCCGAGGTCAGGGGTCAGGACTGCTTGCGGCCCGTCACCCGGCCGATTCGCTCCTTCACGCCCCAGGCGGTGACCCGCCACAGCGCCTCGACGACGATGTCCCGGCTCATCTTGGAGTCGCCGAGCTCCCGCTCGACGAAGGTGATCGGCACCTCGACGACATGGAACCCGGCCTTGACCGCACGGCGGGCCAGATCCACCTGGAAGCAGTAGCCCTGTGAGGCGACCTCGTCCAGGCCGAGCCCCTCCAGGGTCTCCCGCCTGAAGGCCCGGAAGCCCCCGGTGACATCGCGGATCGGCACATCCAGGAGCAGCCGCGAGTACGTGCTGCCGCCACGGGAGAGGAACTTCCGGGACGCGGGCCAGTTCACGACCCTGCCGCCGGGCACCCAGCGCGACCCGAGTACCAGGTCGGCGCCCTTGAGGGCGGTCAGCAGCCGGGGCAGCTCCTCGGGCCGGTGGGAGCCGTCGGCGTCCATCTCCACCAGGACGCCGTAGCCGTGCTCGATGCCCCAGGCGAAGCCCGCGAGGTAGGCGGCCCCGAGGCCCTCCTTGCCCTTGCGGTGCAGCACCTGGACGTGGTCGTCCCCGACCGCGAGTTCGTCGGCCAGCTTGCCGGTGCCGTCCGGGCTGTTGTCGTCGGCGACGAGGACGTGCGCATCGGGCACAGAGGCGCGCACCCGGTCCACGATCGACTTGATGTTCTCGGCCTCGTTATAGGTCGGGATGATCACCAAGGCTGTGCCGAGCGGGCCGTACTGCCGCTCCTCGCCGTCCTTCACTACTGCCCCTTAAGTCCGTCCGCAGAGGCCCCACCATAGTCGGAGCCACGCCAGGACCTGCGGTTGCCCGGCAGGTGATGTCCGCGGCGGCTGCGGATCGGGGCCCGGCGCCCTTCGGGCCGACCTGGGGCCCGCTGGCTGCGGGTCGACCGAGAGCCGTTGTCTACTGAGCGTCCGGGCCCCACCCGGGTCACACCCTGCCGACCGGGCAGGACCTGCCATGCCCCCGAGGCGCGGGCGCTGGACCTGGCTGCCAGTGGAGGTGGCCGGTACGGCACACCCCCCATGGCCCAGCGGCGTTCGACGACTGCGTGGAGGTTTCCCGGTCGGACGTCCTGTGGTGGACCCGGCAGAACCTACCCGCCCCGGTCCGCCGTCTGTCAACAGTCGTTTGACCTGCGGCTCTTTGATGAACCGCCAGGTCAGCGCGGAGGACACGCAGGTCGCGCGACAGGCCGGGGAACATCGATCGGCGGACCGCATCGGGTGAGGATCACTCGTAAGGCCCTACGAGGCGTCAGGACCTCCCAAGCGTCGGGCCCTGCGAAGCATCAGGCCCTACGAGGCGTCAGGCCCTGCGTAGACGGTCTCGCCGAGCACCACGGTCCGCAGACAGACCGGCAGTTCGGCGTCCGGCGAGAGGTCGGGCAGTCCAGGGGTGCCCGAGCGCGGGTCGGTCGACCAGCGGGCCACCCGGTCGTCCGGGGCCTGCACCACCAGGTCGTCGGTGCGCCACACCGCGTAGTCCGCGGGCGCGCCGGGCACCAGCACCCCGGCGTCGTCCCGGCCGATCGCCCGCCAACCGCCACGGGTGTGCGCGGTGAAGGCGGCCCGTACCGAGATCCGGTGCTCGGGGGTGCGGTGGAACGCGGCGGCCCGCACCGTGCCCCACGGGTCGAGCGGGGTGACCGGGCCGTCCGAGCCGAAGGCCAGCGGCACACCGGAACGCAGCAGTGCGGCATAGGGGTTGAGGGTGCGGGCCCGCTCGGCGCCGAGACGCTCGGCGTACATCCCGTCCGAACCGCCCCACAGCGCGTCGAAGGCGGGCTGCACGGACGCGGTGAGCCCGAGCTCGGCGAAGCCGGCGATGCTCTCGGGGGTGAGCATCTCGGCGTGCTCGACGCGGTGCCGGGCCGCCCGTACACGGCCTGGGCCGACCTTCTCGGCGGCGGCGCGCACGCCGTCCACGACGGCGGTCACGGCCGCGTCGCCGATGGCGTGGAAGCCCGCCTGCAGGCCCGCTTCGGTGCAGGCCGCCACATGTGCGGCGACGGCCGCGGCGTCCAGGTAGGCGGTGCCGGAGTGGGCGGCGTCGGCGTACGGCTCGTGCAGGCAGGCGGTGTGCGAGCCCAGAGCGCCGTCCACGAAGAGGTCACCGGCGGCGCCGAGCGCGCCGAGCTCCCGGATGCGGTCGGCGTCCGCGGGCCCGGTGACCTGCTGGGCCCAGTAGCCGAAGACCCGCGGTCCCGGCTCGCCGGCCGCGAGTTCCAGCAGCCCGGTGAAGTCGTCCTCGCTGGAGATGTCCGGGCCCGCGCACTCGTGCACCGAGCCGATGCCGAGCGAGGCCGCGCGGCGCAGCGCCGCCCGCTGCGCCTCGGTGCGCTGCGCACTGGTGACCGCGCCGTACGCGGCGGCGCGTACGGCGTGGTGCGCGTCCTTGGTGAGCGGGGCGTCGGCCGCGTATCCGGCGCGCCCGGTGATGCCCGGCACGAGGTCGAGCAGGGCGGTCGTGGCGACCGCCGAGTGCACGTCGATACGGGACAGGTACAGCGGACGGCCGCCGGTGGCCTCGTCGAGCTCGGTACGGGACGGGGGCCGCCGTCCCGGCCAGCGGGCGGCGTCCCAGCCGTGGCCGAGGAGCACCCGGTCACCCGGCCTGGCGGCGGCGTGGGCGCGTACGAGGGCGAGCGCCTCCTCTAGGGTGCGCGCGCCGGAGAGGTCGAGGCCGGTGAGGGCCAGGCCGATCGCCGTGGTGTGCACATGGGCGTCGGTGAACGCCGGGGTGACCAGCGCCCCCTCAAGGTCGACGACCTCCTCGACACCCTCGGCGAAGGCGTCGGCCGCGCCTTCGGAGCCGACCCAGGCGATATGCCCGCGTTCGACCACCATCGCGGTGGCGAAGGGGTCGGCGGGGCTGTGGATGTCTCCGCCGCGCAGCAGCACGGTGCGGTTGGCGCTCTCGGTCATGGAGACCAGTCTCCCGCCTGCGCCCGGCCGGTCCGACCAGGGGGGCGGTCTTCACGCACCTGCCATGAGGTACGCGGCCACCGCCTCTGGCGCCACCACCTGGTGCAGATGGCCACCGGGCAGCACCGTCACCGGCCAGCCACGCGCGCGTGCCGCCGCGGCCACCGACTCGTAGGCCGGCGAGAAGCGCAGATAGGCGCAGGGCAGCCGACGCCACCCGTCGACCGCGGGCAGGGTCTGTTCGAAGTGGGCCAGTGGCAGTCGCGGCTGCTCCTCCTCCACGCGGCGGCGCACCTCGGGGTCGGGCAGCATCGCGGCGACGTCGCGCTCGGCGAACCAGGTGGTCCACGGCGGCAACGGCCCGTCCTGGTCGGCCAGTTCCCGCAGCAGCCGCAGCTGCCCGGCCGGCGCGATCCCGTCCGGCAGCGGGGCGTCGGCGAAGACGACACGCGCCACGCGCTCGCCCAGCTCCTCGACGATCGCCGGGACGAACAGTGCGGCGTTGCTGTGGACGACGAGCGTCGCGGGGCCGGGGAGCGGCCGGGCCGCCCGCGCCACCCGGCGGACGATCTCCGGCCAGGTCGGATGCGTCCCCACCGCGACACCGAGCAGGGACGGCACGGCGCAGCGGTGCCCCGCGGCCGTTAGAGCCTGTCTTTGAACCCCCGCCTGCGCCCCGACGCCCGGCACGCACTCTCGCCGCACGTCGCCACAGGACAGGTGGCTCCTTCCCCAAGCTCTCGGCTTCTCCCCCACTCTCGGCTCCGCTCGAGCGGGAGGTGCCCCCCTGAGCAGGGGAGACCCCATTCATGACCTGTACCGCCACACGCCGAGGCCACGCACCGCCGGGACATCAGCCGCTTCGCGGCGGGCGCTGCGCCCGCGCTCCGCGCGGACGACGGGGGTTCAAAGACAGGCTCTCAGCTCGGCGGCAACCGGCTGCCAGGTCGCCGGGCCCGCCACCGGGCTGTGCACCAGCAGGAAGGACGGCGGCGGCACGGTCAGACCCGCGGTGGCCTGGCCTCGTACGGTGTGGAGAGGACCACCGTCGTCCGGGTGGAGACCCCGGCCAGGGCGCGCAGCCGTGCCAGCAGCTCCTCCAGCTCCAGCGGTGTCCCGACCCGGACCTTGAGGATGTAGTTCTCCTCGCCGGCCACGCTGTGGCATGCCTCGATCTCGGGGACTCCGGCCAGGCGTTCCGCGATGTCGTCGGGGGCGCTGGGGTCGAAGGGTTTGACCGAGATGAAGGCGGTCAGCGGCAGCCCCACCGCCTCGGGGTCGACCTCCGCGGAATAGCCGCGGATGACGCCGCGCTGCTCAAGGCGGCGCACCCGCTGGTGCACCGCTGACGTGGACAGGCCCGTGGCCTTGCCCAGGTCGGTGTAGCTCATCCGCCCGTCTTTGACGAGCAGCTGCACGATCTGCCGGTCCAGCTCCTCCATGAGGCAAGAACCTACAGGGCCTTGATCCCCAGGGATACCTGGGTGACTCCCCGGCGACACCTGGACGACTCCCCGGACGCATCTGCACCGGGCATGTGACGAAGACCACACACCTGAGGCCGTGTCCACCGGGGCGGCGTGATTACTCGCGGGACGGGGCGGGCAATGCTTGCTGTGGTCGAGGCCGCAGCGCCTTGTCGGCCCACCCGAGGGGGAGAATCCCATGCAGAGTCAAAAGCGCTCCAACCGCGGTGCCCACCACCGGCAGCAGCCGGTCGTCGAGCCCTCACCGGAGGGCGTCGAACCCGACGCCGTCGACGGCGGCCACGGTGACGACAGCGACGCGTACGACACCTTCGAGATGTACCGGGTGGTCTGCCCGGACTGCGCGCAGCCGATCGCGCTCCTCGCGGATGAGGACGTCCTGCCCGAGCACGCCAAGTGCCCCACTCCGTGGAACCCGTTCGGGCTCACGGTCTGCGAGGGCACCGGCCGCCCGGCCGCCGACGCCCGCCCCGCCGACGATCTGACGGAGCCCCAGGAGCAGCACACCGCCTTGCTGTTGACGCTCCCTCAGGGCCTTGACTGGCGGACGCAGCCCTTCTCGCACGTCGGCGGTCCGGGCTCGCGTCCGGTGAAGGCGGCGCAGCTGCACCACGCGGCCTGACCGCCGCCGTCAACTCCAGTACTCACCCTGCACCATGGCTGCCAGTGAGGCGTGGTGCAGGATCAGTCGGTCCGGGTCGTCGGGCACCGCGACCTCGCCGAAGTACACCTGCCGGTAGGCGACGCGCAGCATGACCACGGCCTGCCGCAGCGCGGCGTACAGCGTGTAGAAGTCCATGTCGCGCGGGGTGTGTCCGGTGAGCCTCGCATAGCGCTCCTCGATCCGGTCCCGGCGCAGGAACTCCGGTAGCCCCACCTGCCCGAAGCTTTCCGTCAGGTCCTGGAAGAACCGGTGCAGATAGACGATCCAGCCGAGGTCGACCTCACGCGGGGCGAGTGCCGCCATCTCCCAGTCGAGTACGGCCGCGGGCGCGAAGTCGGTGTAGATGATGTTGCCGATCCGGGCGTCGCCCCAGCTCAGGACCGGATCGCCCTCAACGCGCGGCCATAGCTCGGCCAGCCGGGCGAAGCCGCTCTCGATCAGTGGCGAGCGGGGCAGCCCGTCCACCACCCAGGCGTAGTAGGCGCGTTGGGCCTCGACATGGCGGCGCAGCGGGCTGCCGTCGCCCGGCAGGGCGAGGAACGACGCCTGGTCCACCGGGAACTGGTCGTGCAGGCTGGCGATGATCCGTACCGTGTCCGCCTCCAGCGCGGCCCGGTCCGCGTCGCTCGCGGCGTGCAGCCAGTTTCCCTCGTAGGTGTACGGCATCACATCGGGTGGTACGCGGCCCTCGACGCGCTCCATCACGAAGAAAGGCGCCCCCAGCGGCCTCGGGTCCTCCTCCAGCCAGCTCACTTCGGGCACGGGGAGGTCGGTGTGTTCGGCGACCAGACGCATGGTGCGGTGCTGCCGCGGCAGGTCGTAGACGGGGAAGATGGTGTACGCGGCCGGGTCGGCGGCCAGGCGCAGGGCGCAGGCCCGCAGTGGTGGGTCGGGGTGCTCGATGTCGAAGAGCAGGGTCTCGCTGGACATGCCGTTGGACTCGGGGACGCGCACCCCGGTGGCCTTGGCGCCGGGCAGCCGGGTGGCCAGCCAGGCGCTGAGGCGGTGGGTGAGTTCCTCGGGGTCGCGGGTGGTGGTACGCGGACGGGGTGCCGTGGCCATCGTCGTACTCCTCTCGAAGGTCTCTGAGACTCAGGGCGCGACCGAGTCGAAGCCCGTGAAGCCGCTGGGGTCGTGGCGCCCGAAGCTGCCGTGTTCGAAGATCCCGTAGCCGATCCGCCCGTCGAGGGTGAACCGCGCGGCGTGGTCGGTCACCCCGTACCCGGCCAGCGGGTGGGCCGTGGGATCGGACAGGTCGTAGGCGCGCCGGTCGGTCCAGCCGCGCCCGCGCCAGGTGCCGTGCTGCCAGTCGTCGGCGGGCGGGTATCCGGCGCCGATCGCGAGCGGTGAGGAGGTGAGGACCTCGACGCCGAGTTCGAGGGGCTTACGGGACGGGTCGGTGAGGTGGATGGCGGCGCGCTCGGGGTGGCGGGTGCCGGAACGGTAGTGGATGTCGGCGTGCGGCCAGCCGAGTTGGACGTCACGGACCCCGTTGCGCACCAGAAGCGCCTCGTTCAGCGAGCGGTGGCCGTCCGCGTCCTCCTGGGCGATGACCATCACGAAGCGGTCGTCGAAACGCACGGGGGCCCAGATCCAGTGGAAGCCCTCGGTACGGTGCTCGGCGGCCGCGCGGCCGCCCTCCTCGCCGGGGATCGGGCGTACTCCCCAACTGCGGTCCCTGGTACCGGTCCACTCCCCCGGCGCGAGGGTGATCTCCTCGCCTCCGGCCCGGATGACCCCCTGGACGCCGCCCGCCTGGACATAGCGGCGGCCCTCCAGGGTCAGCCGGTCGCCGCGCCGCTGGATGTGGTGCGGCTCCCAGACCGCGGGGAAGTCGGCGTTCCAGGTGAGGTCGTACGAGAGCGAGTCGGTGCCGTCCGGATCGCAGGTCAGGCGTAGTCGCTTCAGGGGTTCGTCGACGGTGATGCGCAGCGGTCCGACGGCGAGGCGCATGCGGTCATCGCCGAGGGCGTCCGAGGCCCGTACGGCGTGCAGGGTCTCGCCGGTCCGCAGGGTGGCGTAGGCGTCGATCACTCCGGTGTTGGGGTAGACCCCGAGCCCGAGGATCAGCAGGAACCGGCCCTCGTGGTCGAGGACATGGAAGATGCAGCGGTCGTACGCGTTGCGGTCCCCGGTCGCGACGTGCTTCATCGACAGCGGGACCTGGTGGACGGGGTACTCGTCGAGCGGTACGGGACGGTCGTCGGCCACGGTGAGCCTCCCTGGACGCGGCGGTGGGCGTCGCGCGGAGGGGTGCGGGCCCCCGGGCGGCGGGACTTGACGGTACGTCAGATCCCGCGCGGGAGGCCATACTCGTGTCACCGCGGCCGGGGTGCGGGGCCGCCGAGAGCGCCACGCCGGGGGTACGAGGCCGCCGAGAGCCCGACGCCGGGGGCACGAGGCCGTCGAGACCACCACGCCGGGCGCACTCGGGCACACCCGGGCGCCGCGGGCGCGCACGGGCAGCTCCCTGAACTGACGCTCGAATCCACCCGACGGTGACCCTGGGGCCATTCGCGGCGTTTGCCTGAACATGAACACCTTGTACGAAGCGGTCGACCAACGCCATCGCACGCTGTACGTCCCCGCTCCGACCTTCGCAGAATCGCTTCAGCACCCCGGCTCGGCGACCGAGGTCCGTCCGTCCGACCCGCCGATCTACCGGGCCCTGCTGCACCACTGGGCAGGCCAGGGTAGGACCCTGCCGGGGCGCCGCGACCCGGAGTGGGCCAGGCTCACGGCACCCCAGGTGCGGTCCGGGCAGTTCAGCGCGTCTCGGGACCCGCGAGGTGGCGGGCGATGACCATGCGCTGGATCTGATTGGTGCCCTCGACGATCTGCAGCACCTTCGCCTCGCGCATCAGGCGCTCGACCGGGAAGTCCGCGGTGTAGCCATAGCCGCCGAGCACCTGCACGGCGTCGGTGGTCACCCGCATCGCGGCGTCGGTGCAGAACAGCTTGGCCATCGCGGCCTGCCGCGAGAACGGCCGCCCCGCGTCCCGCAGCCGCGCCGCCGAGAGGTAGAGCGCCCGGCCCGCCTCGATCTGCGTGGCCATGTCGGCGAGCATGAAGCGCAGCCCCTGGAAGTCGCCGATGGGACGGCCGAACTGCTTTCGCTGGGTGGCGTAGGCGAGGGCCTCGTCCAGCGCGGCCTGGGCAACGCCGATCGCGCACGCCGCGATACCCAGGCGGCCCGAGTCGAGCGCGGACAGCGCGATCGCGAAGCCCTGCCCCTCGTCGCCGATACGCCGGGCGTCGGAGACCCGTACGCCGTCGAAGTGGAGCTGGGCGGTGGGCGAGCCCTTCATGCCCATCTTGCGCTCCGGCGCGGCGGCGCTCAGCCCCTCGGCGTCGCCGGGCACCAGGAAGGCCGTGATGCCCCGGGCGCCCTCGCCGCCGGTGCGGGCCAGCACGGTGTAGAAGTCGGCCAGCCCGCCGTGGGTGATCCAGGCCTTCGTCCCGGTGATGACCCAGTCGTCGCCATCGCGCACGGCCTTCGTCCGCAGGGACGCGGCGTCGGAGCCCGAGGAGGGCTCGGAGAGGCAGTAGGCCCCGAGCAGACCGCCGCCGAGCATCGCGGGCAGGTGGTCGGTCTGCTGCTCCTTGGTGCCGTAACCGGCCAGCGCGTGACAGGCCAGCGAGTGGACGCTGACGCCGAGGCCGACCGTGAGGCGGGCGGCGGCAAGCTCTTCGAGTACCTGCAGATAGACCTCGTACGGCTGGTCACCGCCGCCGTACTCGGAGTCGTAGGGCAGACCGAGCAGGCCGGACTCCGACAGGAGCGTGAAGACCTCGCGCGGGAAGTGCCCGGCGTCCTCCTCTTCGGCCGCCTTGGGCGCGATCTCCCGCTGGGCGAGTTCACGCACCAGCGCGAACAGGTCCCGGGCCTCTTCGGTGGGCAGTTGACGTTCCACCGGCTGTACGGCGCGGTCTGTCATGGCGGCGCTCTCCTCCCTGTCGGGCGCTTCGGCGGGCACGCAAAGGGGTGGGGCGGCGCCGCCGAGATCTGAACTCTGCCCAGCCGATGCCGCCTCTTCCGGGTCTCGGACCAGGCTGACCAGCGACTGTGGCGCGTTGAGTATGCCCGATCAGAGGCCGCACGTCACCAGGTTCACGACCGTTCACTTCACTTTTCACCGTACCCCCCGAGAAGCCGGTCCACGCTCAGAGGGAATGCGGGGCCGGCCAGCCGGGCTCGAACTCCTGGATCACGCACAGCGCGCTACGCAGCGTGCGCGCCAGCAGCTCGCGCACGGCGTCCCGGTCGGGCTGGAAGTGGTCCAGCCAGTCCAGGGTGACGCCTTCCACGCTGCTCAGCCAGCCGACCAGGGCCAGCCTGGCGAGCGGGGGCATATCACGGCGCCCGTACGCGCCGTCGGCGATCGCGCCGAGCAGTTCCTCGCGGACCGCGTGGTGGATCGCCAGCACCTGCGCGTCGAAGCCGACCCCACCGGTGACGATGGTGCGGTACGCGGCCTGGTGGTGCTCGGCGTAGCGCAGATAGCCGTCGATGGTGCGGTGCACCCGCTCGGCGGGCGGCAGGTCGGTGTCGCTGCGGGCCCGGGCGACCAGTTCGGCCACGGACTGCTCGATGATCGCCAGGTAGTAGCCGCGCTTGGACGTGAAGTAGTAGTAGATCAGCCCTTTGGCCACCCCCGCCTGGCGGGCGATGTCGTCCATCGACAGTGCGTCATAGGACGTGTCGGCGAACAACTTCCGGCCGATCGCGATGAGTTCGGCGCGCCGCACCTGGGAACGTTCGGTGCTGCCGCGCTGTTGACTATTATTCAAATTACGCCCTAGTCTCCAACTGCCACGGAATGCGCGCAGTATGGCAGAGCCCTGCGCCACCTGCCGAAACGCCGTCCGTCGGAGCTCTTTCACGCACTCCCCCTGCGCATCCGGACGACGTACGGGAGGCTCCAGTGAGCGAAGCGAAGCGGCCGCGGGCCGTGGGGAGAACCAACTGGAAGAAGACCGCGGTCGTCGCGCTCCCGGCGATCCTGGCGGTCGGTGCGATGGCCTCGGTGATGGCCCAGGGGGCGCTCGCCGCGTCCTTCGCGGTCTCCGGGACCAGCTTTCAGGTGTCGTCGGGGAAGCTGACCAGCAAGGGTCTGGCCTCGTACGTCCAGACGGACCGTTCCGTGGACGGCAAGGGGCACCCGGTGGCGCTGCTCGGGATCGGCGACGCCACCCTGAGCGACATCTGCCAGGCGGCCGAGGTCAAGACGCCGCTCGGCACGGTGGTGTTCAAGCTGACGGCCGGCGGCAAGGCCGGGCAGGTCACCGCGACGAACCTGGTCATCGACGGCGAGGACCTGGTGGGCGACGCCCGCTTCGGCACGGCGGAGATCGGCCGGGACGCCTCGACGCTCGACGAGGTCCCCGGCGTCAAGGGCGAGCCCGGGAAGTTCGGGCTTCAGGCCGGGGACATCGAGGTGTCCAAGGTCCGGTCCAACGCCTGGTCGGCGACCGGCGGTAACTTCCGGCTCAAGGGCATGAAGGTCGACGTCAGCCTGGACGGCAAGAAGTGCTTCTGAGGGACGGGGGCACGGACGACGACGGGGACAGGGGCAGGGACAGTGGCGGGGCTGGCGACCGGGACGGCGGCGGCTGGCTGGACCGTCGCCTGCCGCTGCCCGAGGTCCGCCGCCCACTGCGCCGTTGGCGCCGCACCCGGCCGTTCTGGGGCGGCCTGCTGCTGATCCTGGGCGGCGGCGAGCTGCTCTTGGTCCCGCTGTCGCCGCTGACCGTGCTGGTGAGCCTGGGGCTCGGCGGGATCGCGGCGATCGGCATCGGGCTCGCGCTGATCGCGGCGGGCGTATTCCTCTGGGTGATGCCGCAGGCCAGGCACTATGTGAGCATCAACGCGCTGATCCTGTCGGTGCTGTCGTTCGCGGCGACGAACCTCGGCGGGTTCCTGGTCGGGATGCTGCTCGGCATCGCGGGCAGCGCGATGGGATTCGGCTGGACACCGGTGGCCGAGGACGACCGGGACGGGGCGAAACCACCCGCCGTGCGCGACGGACAGGGCACCCGTACGCTCGCCGCGGTCCTGCCCGTACTGCTGCTGGCCGCGGTTTTCGGCCCTGGAGTGAGCCGGGCCGCCGCCGCGCCTGGCGACGGCCCGATGGCACCGAGGACCCCGCCCACCGTCACCACCACACTCTTCGCGCCCCAGGGGTTCACCCTCGCCTCCGTACGCGAGATCCCCACCGTGGACGGTCCGTTGAAGGTGATGGTGCTGCGGATGAAGGCCGCCTCGCTCACCGACTACCGGCTCGACACCCGCGACGGCAGCGACGAACTCGCCCTGGGCGCCGACACCCTGCGGCTCAGCGGGGATGTGACGCTCTATCTCACCAAGTTCAGCGGCTGCCTCGAAGGGCTGCTCTGTGTGACGTTCACGCCGGACAAGCTGCCCGTGCCGCCCGTGGTGCCGCCGTTCGTCTTCATGACGGACGTGACCGCCGAGCAGGCGCTGGTGACCTCTGATCTGATCGAAGCGGGCGGGCTCACCCTGGGAGCGTCATGATCCAGATTCAGGCCGCGCTGTTCTGGGCGTACGCGATCGGGTCGACGTTCGCCCTGTCGGCCGGGCGCCAGCTGCAGATCTGGGAGCGGCTGAGTGTGGGCGAGGGGCCGCGCACCCGCAGCCGCTCGGCCAACCCGTATCTGACGCTGACCGTGCTGTTCGCCGCTGTGCTGATGGTGCCGACCGGGGTGTTCCTGCTGTGGCAGAACCCCTCCTGGGCGACGATGCACGTGGCCGATGAGCATGACGGCGTCTGGGCGGGGTTCGTGCTGTTCTACGCGGGCGGCATCCCCGTCGCCACGACGCTCGGCTTCGCTGCGGCGCAGCTGCTGGTCCTGGTGGGCGCGGGCTACTGGGCGTATCTCCAGTGCGTGGGGGCGTACTTCCTGCTGTTCGCGACACTGATCCACGGCTGGGACGGCAGCGGCTACCGGCGCTTTCTGTCCACCAGCGCCCGGGACCTCGCCGACTGGCCGAAGGACAGCGTGGTCAACAACGTGCTGGGCTTCCTGACCTCGGGCACCTTCCTTGCCCTGCTGCTGTTCGGCGCCGCGGTCATCGGCGGCATGCTGATCACGGAGGTCGGCTGGCTCATGGAGGGCTGGGCGCTGCCCGGCGCCGACGAGGACCGCAAGGTGCCTCGGATCGTGGCGGTCGTCATCGCGGCGGCGGGGGTCTACGGCCTGCCGTTCATCGGGGCGCTGACCGCGAGCGTGTTGATGCGGCTCGGCGGCGTACTCGGGCTGCTGCTGTTCGCGGTGCTCGCGGGCCTCGTCCTGCTGCCGGGGCGGTCACCGGTGCGGTGGCTGTACGGGCTTGTAGGCATCCCCGGGCGGCACTGGCGGGCGTCGGGGGAGGAAATCCCTACAGCAGACCGGCCTGCGTGACGAACATCGCCAGGACGACGACCAGGGTCCAGCCCAGCACGTGCTCAAGCACCTTGGGGCCGTCGCCCTTCGGGCCTCCGGTGCGGGCACGGGCGCGGGTGACGGTGGCGGTGCTGGCGGTCATGGCGGCTCACTCAAGGTCGTCCGACAGTGGTGTGTCCCCCCATTGACCCGACCACCATGCCAGCTGGACCCGTCCCCGAGGGAGAGACCTTGGTCACCCACACGCTGGGAGTGACGAACCCGTAGCGGATTGTCAGACCGTGCCCCTAGGCTTTACCGCATGTCCCCGAACGCTGAGCGGAGTGGTGCTGTGCGGTCCGCTGCCGTGGTGAATGAACAGATACGCGCCTTATGGGAGCGCGCCCGAGGGCGCCTCAGTGTGGAGGAGCGGCGGGAGTACGAGCTCCTGGTCACCGAGTGGGCGGCGGCGCGGCGCAGCGAGGTCGTCGAAGCGGCCTAGTAGTGCTTCGTTAGGAGTGCCGATCTTGGCTGGTCGGGGGCATGCTGCGGGGTATGAGGCTCGGGGAGGTGGAACGGCTCCGGGGTGAGTTGGCGGAGTTCGTTGCCGAGGTGTTCGGTTCGCTGCCGCGGCGGGATCAGCGCCGGTGGGGCGAGTGTTATCTGCGTGGTCTGATGCTGGACGGTCGGCGTAAGTCGATCCAGCCGATGGCAGATCGGTTGCCAGACGGCAATATGCAGGCCCTGCAGCAGTTCGTGAACCAGTCGCCGTGGGACTGGTCCCCGGTGCGCCGACGGATCGCCGAACGGCTCGTCGAGGTGGTGCGGCCTGAGGTGTGGGTCATCGATGACGTGTCGTTTCCCAAGTGCGGGAAGGCGTCGGCGGGGGTGGCCCGGCAGTACTGCGGGGCGGTTGGCAAGCGGGCCAACTGTCAGGTCGCGGTCAGTGTGCATGCGGCCACCGATATGGCGTCCTGCCCGCTGGAGTGGGAGTTGTTCCTGCCCGAGGAATGGGCCGCGGACGATCCTCGGCGCAGGTCCGCCCAGATTCCCGACGAGGTCGGCCACGTCCCCAAGTCCCGTCTGGCTCTGGGCCTGTTGGACCGGCTGGCGTCCTGGTGGCTGGATGTCCCGGTGATCGTCGCCGATTCCGGCTATGGCCGCAGCGTCAGCTTCCGGCTGGCCCTGGAAGCCCGCGCTTGGACTTATGTGATGGCTGTCCAGCCCAAGGAGATCGCCCGACCGGCCGATGCTGAGCCGTGTCTGGCGGCCTACGGCGGGCTGGGACCGCCCACCCTGCCCCGCTATCGGGCAGCGGCCCGGCCGCTGCCCGACCTCATTGCTGCGGACACTTTGTTCGAGGAGGTCGCATGGCGTAAGGGCAGCAAAGGGGAGATGGCCTCGTACTTTGCCGTCCTTGAGGTCAGGCCCTCCGGCAAGGAAGCCTCCCGCACCGCCCAGGAACAAGGCGGCGGCCGCAACCGGTGGGACGGAGTACTCCCGCTGCGAACCCTGCTGGTCGAACGGGCCGACCCGGGCCAGGAACCGACCAATTACTGGATCTCCAACCTGCCCGCCACCACCCCGATCGCGCACCTGGTGAGGCTCGCCAAAATGCGCTGGCGGATCGAACACGACTACCGCGAACTCAAACACGGCCTGGGTCTCGATCACTTCGAAGGCCGCACCTGGCGCGGCTGGCACCACCACGTCACCCTCGTCACCGCCGCCCAGGCCTTCCTCACCCTGAGGCGGCTCGACCCAAAAGCCCGCACACCGGCCTGACCCTCTACCAGACCCTCGACGCCCTCCAGAACCTACTCCGCTGCTGGACCGGAACCTGCACCACCTGCGGCAAACCCCTAACACGAGCCAGAACCTAACGAAGCACTACTAGGGGGCGTCTCCCCGATCTTCGCGGATCAGCCTGCGCCCGCTGCGAAGCAGCTGATGTCTCGCGGTGCGGTGCATCGGCGTGCGGCCGGATCGCCCTCGTACTGGACGTACTTGGGTGATTCGGCCGTGCGTCGAAGGGGGTCCCTCCCTGCTCAATGGGGTCTCCCCTGCTCGAGCGCAGCCGAGAGCTTGGGGAAGCAGTCGAGAGTTTGGGGGCGCGTGCCAGGCGTCGCGGGCCCGCGAAGATCGGGGAGACGCCCCCTAGAGTCAGGCTCTGGCCGCGCGCCCGAATGTTGGGCTAGCCGAACGCCTGGACGTAAGAGGTGGAGCGCGTCCGGTTCACCCCGGGCGCGCTCCACCGTGGCGTTCTCAGGGCTTCAGCGGATGCCCACCGACGCCAGGGCCCTGCGCTGGGCCGCGCTGAGGCGGGCCGGGAAGTAGAGGTAGCAGACCCCTCCGGTGCCCGAGACCACCTTGCCCTTGGAGTTGTAGCGCTTCGTTCGGAGCCAGACGTTCTCCCACTCGCGGCGCTGGTAGACGCGGCGTACGGCCTCGTTGGTCGGCGAGTTGGGGTCGTTGGCGATCACATCGCCGGACCTCGTGAAGCCGATCACCGTCATCAGATGGCCCGCCGTGCCGTAGCCCGCGCCGGTGAGCTCTTCGGCCAGGAAGGACTGCGAGGTGATGGCCGGGATACCGGCCGCGATCAGGGTCTCAAGATCCGTGAGCGAGCCGAGCCGGGTGACGACGCCCTGCAGGTCCTTGTAGGTGGCCGCGTAGGCCGCGTTGAAGGGCCAGTTGCCGCAGCCCTCGTACTGGTAGTCGTAGGTGTAGCGGGCCGCGTGGCAGACCTGCGGGTCGTCGAACTCCGGGTTGACCCAGGCCAGGTCCTCCGGGGTCGGCTTGCGGCCCCAGTACTCGATGATCATCTGCGAGGAGGTGGGGCTGCACCAGGCCTCGCCGCCGTTGTCGTACTCGGGGTACTGGCCGATGTGCGTCTCCTGCGAGTAGCGCGGCACGATCAGCTCCCGCGCGAGGCAGGGCTTGGACGCGGGCACCGTGAAGCGGTCCGGGATGTCCGAGCCCATGGCGCCGAGTCGCCAGACGGTCGGCGTGTCGGTGCTGCCGGGCTTGCGCAGCAGCGTCAGGCGCAGCTGGTACGAGACCAGCCGCAGGCCTGAGTCCGAGTCGTCGATGGCGAAGGTGTCGGTCCAGATGGAGCTCTTGCCGTCGCGCTGGCCGTCCACGGAGGTGCGGCGGATGTCGACGCCGTCGGCGTCGCCCGAGGTCCAGCGCCCCATCACATACCAGGGGGTCCGGGTGCCGTCGCTGTAGTCGCCCCGCAGCTCCACCTGCAGCCAGGTGCCGGCCGGGGTGTCGGCGTTCCAGGAGGTGATCACCTCGGTCGAGCGGACCGCGAGGCGGTGGACCGGCGAGGTCCAGCTGGCGTACTCCCAGGTGGCGGTGGTGCCGGTGTGCGGGTCGGTGTAGTCCATCCGGCCCGCGGGCTCGGCGAAGACCACCGCGGGCCGGGCTCCGGCGACCGCGGCGGTGCCGCGTGCGGTGCCGCCGCGCCAGTCGCGGTGCGAGGTCCAGAAGCGGTTGTCGATCAGTCGCTTGGGCGCCCCCGGCGCGGGTGCGGAGCCCGCCGCCGCGCCCGGCACGGCTGCGGCGGAGGTCGTGACACCGGCCGCGGCGGCGGCCAGAGCGGCGGCCAGCACGGTTCGGCGCGTAGTGGGGCGGGGCGGTCGGGCCATGAAGAGGGACCCCCAGTCGAGGACGAGTACGAACGGAGCACACGGATGGCCCCGTCCGGCCGGGCAACCGGCCCGCAGGCGGCAGGTGCACGACAGTGAGACAACTATCCCCGGTCACCGCGGACTTCTACCAGCACCACGGCCCGCATGGTGGCCACCAATATTGGTCTCAGCCACTGAAACGCAGGCGGAACGTAGGCTGGTGGTGATGAACGGCCACACCCCACTCCCCCAGCTCGCCGCGGAGCTGCGCGCGCTTGAGGCGTCCTGCGGGCCGGTCCGGCTGGTCGCGGTCGACGGGCACGCCGGGTCCGGCAAGTCGACGTTCGCCGATCAGCTGGCCGAGGCCCTGGGCGGCGCCCCGGTGCTGCACCTGGACGACTTCGCGACCCACGACGAGCTCTTCGCGTGGACCGACCGGCTGCGGCGCCAGGTCCTGGAACCGTTCTCCCGAGGGCAGACGGCCCACTGCACCCCGTACGACTGGCAGCTGCGCCGCTTCGGACCCGCGCGCACCGTACGTCCCGCGCCCGTCGTGCTCCTCGAAGGCGTCGGCGCCGGACGGCGGGCGCTGCGGACCGAGCTGGCACGGCTGTACTGGATGGACCTGCCGTCCACGGACGCCTGGCGGCGCGGTCGGCGGCGGGACGGAGCCGAGCAGCGGGCCTTCTGGGACGGCTGGGAGCCCGCCGAGCGACGGCATTTCGCCGAAGACCCCTCGCGCCCCTTCGCCGACGCCCTGGTACGGCAGTGTCCAGAGGGGTACATGGTGCTGCCGATGACCTCTGAGGCATCCGGCGACACCCGAGTCGTCACCCACCGTGAGGACCCGTCGGCAGTGCGCTGAGCCGCCCGAAACCCGTCTCCCCGACTCCCCCAACTCCGCTTGACCCAGGGGCCGTACAGGTCTTACGTTCTCAATGTGCGGCCCTTCGGGAGCCGCCCGCAGATGCGAAGCCCCCGGTTGTTCCCCCGTGATCGGGGGCTTCGTTCTGCCCTTTGTCCGTTATCGGACCGCGCCGACGCGTTCTTCGTTCACCCTCGGTCACCGTCCAGGACCCCGCCCCCGCGCCACCCCGTCCACCGATCCCTCACACGGCACCCTTCGGCCGACGGTGGACTCGCAGGTACGATGCCTCTCGGTGCGACCTCCTGGACGGTGGAGTCGACACCTGGTCAACTCCCGCCCTCAGCACGAGAGTTCGGTGGGCACGGAGCACGCCGCCGACGGGCACTCGCCCGACGGCGCATCGCGGGGGCACGGTTGTGGGGGACGTGATGGACTTCGACGCGACGGGCTCGTCGACCCCGGCCGACCTCGCCTGGCTGCGCGGAGTCGACGCCTACACCATGGGCGCCTACCCGCAGGCCGAGGAGGAGTTCAGGGCCGCGGTACGGATGGACCCCGGCATGGCGGACGGCTGGCTCGGGCTGCACGCGCTGCGCGTCGACACCACGACGGCGCTGCTGCGGATGTACCGCCACCAGGGCCGCTTCGGCGAGCAGCGCGCCCGCCACCGGCGCACCCTCAACTCCTGGTACTGGCTGGGCTGGTGGGTCCAGCCGGTGCTCGAGTCGACCCGCGACCTGTTACTCGCGCACGCCTCGCACTGGCTCGACGGCCGCCATGTCCCGGAGCTGGACCGGGCCCTGGCCGGGCTGCCGCCGGTCGACGCCGACCGCCAGGTGCGCTTTCTGCACGCCTGCCGCTCCTACCTGGTCAAGGACTGGGAGCAGCTCGTACGGCACACCGACCCGCTGCTCGACGACGGTGTGCTCGGCATCGAGGCGGGCCTGTTCGGCGGCATGGCCCGGGTGCGCCTGGAGATGTACGGGCAGGCCGAGCCGCTGCTGTCCGTCGCCCTGATGCGCTGCCGCAGCGAGCAGCCGCAGCGCAAGGAGCTGCGGTACTGGCTGGCCAGGGCACACGAGGGCACCGGCCGCAGCGCCGCCGCGCTGCCGCTGTACCGGGCCGTGCACCGGATCGACCCCGCCTTCATGGACACCGCGGCGCGGCTCGCGGCGATCGCGGAGTACGACGGCTTCGACGGGACCGACAGCGAGTCCGCCGATCTCGCCTCGGTGGCCCTGGCGGGCGTCGGCCAGGACGGCACGGACCTCCAGGAGAGCGCCGAAGGCGTCCTCGGCGCCGAGGGCCGCGAGATGAAGCTCGGGATGGACCCGGACGCATCCGGTACCGGAACGGCGCCGCAGCCGCCGGACGACGTACGCGAGAAGGCGGTGCTCCCCGTCCAGCCCGGACCCGCACACCTGCCGGCCGGGCCGGCCGACCCCGCACTCCTGGAACAGGCCCTGTCCGAACTGGAGCGGATGGTCGGCCTGGAGCCGGTGAAACGCCAGGTCAAGGCGCTCTCGGCGCAGCTGCGGATGGCGCGCCTGCGGGCCGGGCAGGGACTCCCCGTACAGCCGCCGAAACGACACTTCGTCTTCTCCGGGCCATCGGGCACCGGCAAGACCACCGTGGCCCGCATCCTGGGCCGGGTCTTCTTCGCGCTCGGGCTGCTCGGCGGCGACCATCTGGTGGAGGCCCAACGCGCCGATCTCGTCGGCGAGTTCCTCGGCCAGACCGCCGTCAAGGCCAATGAGCTGATCGACTCGGCGATCGGCGGGGTGCTGTTCGTGGACGAGGCGTACGCGCTGTCCAACTCGGGCTACAGCAAGGGCGACGCGTACGGCGACGAGGCCCTCCAGGTGCTCCTCAAGCGCGCCGAGGACAACCGCGACCACCTGGTGGTGATCCTGGCGGGCTACCCGGAGGGCATGGACCGGCTGCTCGCCGCCAACCCTGGACTCGGCTCCCGCTTCACCAGCCGTGTGGACTTCCCCTCGTACCGTCCGCTGGAACTGACCGCGATCGGCCAGGTGCTGGCCGGCGAGAACGGCGATGTGTGGGACGAGGAGGCCGTGGAGGAGCTGCGCTCCATCAGCGGGCATGTGGTCGACCAGGGCTGGATCGACGAGCTCGGCAACGGCCGCTTTCTGCGCACCCTGTACGAGAAGAGCTGCGCCTACCGCGACCTGCGGCTCTCCGGCTTCGCCAGCACACCGACCCGCGACGACCTGGCGACGCTGCGACTGCCGGACCTGATGCAGGCGTACGGCGAGGTGCTCTCGGGGCGCGGCCCGCAGGACCCGGCCGGGGCCTGAGAGCCTGCTTCTGAGTCCCCGCCACGGGTTCTGATCCGCGCCCCGAGGGCGGCACGGGTCAGCGCACCAGCACCCGCGTGTCGTCCCCGGCTCGCGACTCCACCGACGCGTGGTGGGGCCCTCGGGGGGCTCGGGGTGCCACCATCCGGTGTGCCGGGTCGCGTACCTCGCCGACCAGGTGCTCCAGTACGTCCTCCAGGGTGACCAGACCGAGTACCCGCCCCGACGCGTCGGCGACCTGCGCCAGATGCGTCGCGGCCCGGCGCATCACGGACAGGGCGTCGTCCAGGGGGAGTTCGGCGCTCAGGGTCGTCATCGGACGCCAGATGTGCTGGGGTACCGCCCGCTCGTCGTCCTCCAGGTCCAGTACGTCCTTGACGTGCAGATAGCCCATGAAGGCGCCCCCTTCGGCGCACACCGGGAAGCGGGAGTAGCCGGTGCGTACGGTCAGCTCCTCGATCCGGCGCGGGGTGACCGAGGGGTCGACGGTGACCAGCGCGGTCCGGTCCAGCAGGACGTCGGTGACCGGGTGGGAGCCCAGTTCCAGCGCGTCCCCGAGGCGTTCCTGCGCCTCGGGCTCCAGCAGGCCCGCGTGGCGCGAGTCCGCCACCAGGCGGGTGAGCTGCTCGCTGGTGTAGACGGCGTCGACCTCGTCCTTGGGCTCGACGCCGAAGAGCCTGAGCACCACGCGGGAGCAGGCGCCGAGTGCCGTGGTGACCGGGCGGCACAGCCGCGCGAACGCGACCAGACCGGGGCTCAGCCACAGCGCGGTCTTCTCGGGGGCCGCGAGGGCCAGGTTCTTGGGAACCATCTCGCCGATGACGAGGTGCAGGAAGACCACCACGGCGAGCGCGATGACATAGCCGAGCGGATGCACCAGCCCTTCGGGCACCCGCGCGGCGTGGAAGGCGGGCTCGAGCAGCCGCGCGACGGTGGGTTCCGCCACGGCGCCCAGGGTCAGCGAGCAGACGGTGATCCCGAACTGGGCCGCGGCCATCATCTGCGGCAGGTGCTCAAGCCCGTACATCACTCGGCGGGCCCGCGCGGACTCCGCCGCGAGCGGCTCGATCTGGCTCCGGCGTACGGAGACGAGCGCGAACTCGGCACCGACGAAGAAGCCGTTGCCGAGGACCAGGAGAAAGGCGAGGAGAAGCGGCAGCACGCTCATCGGACAACCTCCGGCGCCCTGGAGACGGGCAGGGGGGCAGCGGTCGTACGGGTGAGCCGAACGCGTTCGGCGCGGTAGTGGCCGACCTGGCGTACCTGGAGCCGCCAGCCCGGGAGTTCGGCCCGGTCGCCGGGTGCGGGGATACGGCCGAGCAGGGTGGCCACGAGTCCGGCGACGGTTTCGTACGGCCCTTCGGGTACCTCCAGGCCGATCCGTAGCAGGGTGTCGACGCGGCAGCTGCCGTCGGCCTCCCAGGCGGGCCGTCCGTCCTCGGGGGCGGCCGCGGCGAGTTCCGGCAGGTCGTGCCCGTCGTGCTCGTCCCGTACCTCGCCGACGAGTTCCTCGACGATGTCCTCCAGGGTCACCACGCCCGCCGTACCGCCGTACTCGTCGACGACCACGGCTATCGGCTGCTCGGTGCGCAGCCGCTCCAGGAGCGGCTGCACCGGCAGGGTGCGCGGGACCAGCAGCGGAGGCAGTGCTATCCGGCCGACGGTGGTGCGCTGGCGCTCCTGCGCGCGGACCGCGAGGGCGTCCTTGAGGTGCACCATGCCGACGATCTCGTCGATCCGCTCCCGGTAGACCGGGAAGCGCGACAGGCCGGTGGCGCGGGTGAGGTTGACGACGTCGGCGGCGGTCGCCGAGGCCTGCAGCGCGTTGACCTTCACGCGCGGGGTCATCACATGCTGCGCGGTCAGCTCGCCGAGCGACAGCGTACGGACGAACAGGTCGGCCGTGTCCGCCTCGATCGCTCCGGCGCGCGCCGAGTGCCGGGCGAGCGAGACGAGTTCGTCGGGCGTACGGGCGGAGGCCAGCTCGTCGGTGGGCTCGACGCCGAAGGCGCGCACCAGGCGGTTGGCGACGGCGTTCAGCGCAGCGATCACCGGCCGGAAACCGGTCGCGAAGAGGTGCTGCGGGCCCGCGACGAAGCGCGCGACCTGCAGCGGCCGGGAGACCGCCCAGTTCTTGGGCACCAGTTCACCGATCACCATCTGCACGGCGGAGGCCAGCAGCATGCCGGTGAGTACGGCGAGAGAGGGCACGGCGGAAGCCGGAACACCGGCCGCGGTGAACGGACCCGCCAGCAGGTGGGCCATCGCGGGCTCGGCCAGCATGCCCACCACCAGAGAGGTGAGGGTGATGCCGAGCTGAGTCCCGGAGAGCTGGAAGGACAGCTCCCGCAGGGACGTGACGACTCGCCGCGCCCGCCGGTCGCCGTCGGCCGCGGCGCGCTCGGCGTCGGCGCGCTCCACGGTGACGAGGCCGAACTCGGCCGCGACGAAGAAGCCGTTGGCGAGGATCAGGAGGAAGGCGGCCGCGAGGAGCAGCAACGGGATGGTCATGCCGCCGCCCCCGTGATGGGCCGGGAGGGGGCGGCGCGGGTACTACCGGACGGTCCGTCCATTGCCGGAGAGGGTCACTCCTCGGTGAGCAGGAGCCCTTGGCCGGTCGGGGCCGGACAGGGGCGGAGGCCACGGGTGGCCTCCGGCCACCAGATTAATCACGAGACGGCGTCCCGTGTCAGCCCTGGCGGGTCAGAAACAGGCTCTCAGTCTTCCGCTCCGGTGCCGTGTGCCTGGGCGAGGGCGCGCAGGGTGCGCGCGTCGCTGATGGCGCGCTGCTTGGCGATGCCGGGCTGGATTCCCATGGCCGGCAGGCTGGTGCCGTCGCTCAGGTCGAGGAACACCCAGGGGTCGCCGGGCCGGAGGTTGACCTGGAGGATCTCCGCCCAGGCGAGCTGCCGCGTGCTGGTGAGGTTGACGACCGTGACGCCGGACTCGTCGGCGACCACCTTGGGCCTGCTGAGCAGCACCAGCACACCGAAGAGCAGCGCACCGGTGAAGACGAAGCTGACCCGCTCCCCCGGTCCCAGGCGCTCCAGCATCAGGGCGATCACCGTGATCACCACGAACATCGCGGCGCCGACGCTCAGCAGGACGGCCCGGGTACGGGTGGGCCGGAAGACGACGGGCAGGGTGGGCAGTTGCTCGGGCATCGACGCGCTCCGCGGTTCAGAGTCGGTCAGAGCCGGCAGGCGTGGATGGCCGTGGTCAGGATGGCCCGCGCGCCGATGCGGTACAGGTCGTCCATGATCCGCTGGGCCTCCTTGGCCGGGACCATGGCGCGGACGGCGACCCAGCCCTCGTTGTGCAGCGGCGAGACCGTCGGCGACTCAAGGCCCGGGGTGAGGGCGACGGCCTGCTCCAGGTGCTCGGCGCGGCAGTCGTAGTCCATCATCACGTACGTACGCGCCACCAGGACGCCCTGCAGTCGGCGCAGGAACTGCTGCACCTGGGGCACGTCGCCGTCGGCGCCGGTGCGGCGGATGACGACCGCCTCGGACTTCATGATCGGCTCGCCGAAGACCTCCAGGCCCGCGTTGCGCAGGCTGGTGCCGGTCTCCACGACGTCGGCGATGACCTGGGCGACGCCGAGCTCGATGGCGGTCTCGACGGCGCCGTCCAGGTGGACGACGGAAGCCTCGACGCCCTGGTCGGCCAGGTGCCCGGCGACGATTCCCTCGTACGAGGTGGCGACCGTGGTCCCTCCGAGGTCCCCGACGCTCTTGGCCGTGCCCGGCTTGGCGGCGAAGCGGAAGGTGGAGCGGGCGAAGCCGAGCGGGAGGATTTCCTCGGCGTCGGCGCCCGAGTCGATCAGCAGGTCGCGCCCGGTGATGCCGATGTCGAGCTTGCCGGAGGAGACGTAGATCGCGATGTCGCGCGGACGGAGGTAGAAGAACTCGACCTCGTTGTCCGGGTCGACCAGGACCAGCTCCTTGGACTCCTTGCGCTGCTGGTAGCCGGCCTCATGCAGCATCTCCGACGCAGGCCCTGACAGTGAACCCTTGTTGGGGACGGCGATGCGCAGCATGAGGTCGGCTTCCTTTGCTCGGTGTACGTACGAAAGAGGGGGCTGGGCGGATCAGAGGTGGGCGTAGACGTCGTCGAGGGAGATACCGCGGGCGACCATCATCACCTGTACGTGGTACAGGAGTTGCGAGATCTCCTCGGCGGCGGCGTCCTTGCCCTCGTACTCGGCGGCCATCCAGACCTCGGCGGCTTCCTCGACGACCTTCTTGCCGATGGCATGGACACCCTTGTCCACCAGCTCGGCGGTACGGGATGTGGCGGGGTCGCCGTTCGCGGCCTTGTGCTGGAGCTCGGTGAAGAGCTCCTCGAAAGTCTTCTGGGACATGGTGGTGCTCACTCTACGCGGCTCGGGCGCCCGGCTCAGCGCCAGGGTTCCGAGACGGCACGCAGCGTGGCGGCGGTGGCGACGGCCGCGGTGACCGCTTCGTGCCCCTTGTCCTCGTTGGAGCCCTCCAGGCCCGCGCGGTCCAGGGCCTGCTCGTCGGTGTCGCAGGTCAGCACGCCGAAGCCGATGGGCACGCCGGTGTCGACCGAGACCTGGGTGAGGCCCTGGGTGACGCCCTGGCACACGTACTCGAAGTGCGGGGTGCCGCCGCGGATGACGACGCCGAGCGCGACGACCGCGTCATAGCCGCGGTCGGCGAGGACCTTGGCCACCACGGGCAGCTCGAAGCTGCCGGGGACGCGCAGCAGGGTCGGCTCGTCGATGCCCAGCTCGTGCAGGGCCCGCAGGGCGCCGTTGACCAGGCCGTCCATGACCTTCTCGTGCCACTGCGCCGCCACCACCGCGACCCGCAGGTCGCCGCAGTTCTTCACGCTCAGTTCGGGTGCGCCCTTGCCGCTCACGTCTCTCCTCGGTGCTGTGTGCTGTGTGCTGTGTGCTGTGTATGTGGTGCTTTGCGTGATGTGGTGCTTTGCGTGCTGGTTGCCCGGTGCTCTGCGGGCCCGGACGCGTCAGTTCGCGTCGAGCCAGGGCAGGTCGTGTCCCATCCGGTCCCGCTTGGTGCGCAGATACCGCAGGTTGTGCTCCCCGGTCTGGACGTGCACCGGCTCGCGCCGGGTCACCTGAAGGCCGTGGCTCACCAGGGCCTCGGTCTTCTCCGGGTTGTTGGTCATCAGCCGCAGGCTGCGTACGCCCAGGTCGGCGAGGATCTGGGCGCCCGCGGCGTAGTCCCGGGCGTCGGCGGGCAGGCCGAGTTCCAGGTTGGCGTCCAGGGTGTCGCGGCCGCGCTCCTGGAGCTCGTAGGCGCGCAGCTTGGAGAGCAGGCCGATGCCGCGCCCCTCGTGGCCGCGCAGATAGACGACCACACCGCGGCCCTCGTCGGTGATGCGGTCCATGGAGGCCTGCAGCTGGGGCCCGCAGTCGCAGCGCAGCGAGTGGAAGACATCGCCGGTCAGGCACTCGGAGTGCACCCGCACCAGGACGTCCTCGCCATCGCCGATGTCGCCCTGGACGAGGGCGACGTGCTCGACGCCGTCGACGACGGAGCGGTAGCCGTAGGCGGTGAAGCGGCCGTGGGCCGTGGGCAGCTCGACCTCGGCCTCGCGGCGTACGGTCGGCTCGGCGGTGCGCCGGTAGGCGATCAGGTCCTCGATCGAGATGATCGTCAGGCCGTGCTTGCGGGCGAAGGGGATCAGCTCGGGCAGCCGCAGCATCCGGCCGTCCTCACCGGCGATCTCCACGATCGCTCCGGCGGGGCGCAGTCCGGCGAGCCTGGCCAGGT
This sequence comes from Streptomyces sp. E11-3, assembly GCF_046540415.1. Classification (NCBI taxonomy): domain Bacteria; kingdom Bacillati; phylum Actinomycetota; class Actinomycetes; order Kitasatosporales; family Streptomycetaceae; genus Streptomyces; species Streptomyces sp. E11-3. The sequence goes on from NZ_JAZGRL010000002.1 coordinate 633,176, forward strand.
CCACGGCGGCCTCGGTGTGGCCGTTGCGGACCAGGACGCCGCCGGGCCTGGCGCGCAGCGGGAAGATGTGTCCCGGGCGTACGAAGTCGTCGGCCTGGGCCGTGCCGTTCGCCAGGAGCTGGAGTGTGGTGGCGCGGTCGGACGCGGAGATGCCGGTGCTCACGCCGTGCGCGGCGGAGGCGTCGACCGAGACGGTGAAGGCGGTCTTCATCGACTCGGTGTTGTCCTGGACCATCTGCGGGAGCGCGAGGCGGTCCAGTTCGTCGCCCTCCATGGGGGCGCAGATCAGGCCGCGGCACTCGCTCATCATGAAGGCGACGATCTCGGGTGTGGCCTTCTCGGCCGCGATGACGAGGTCGCCCTCGTTCTCGCGGTCCTCGTCGTCCACGACGACGACCGGGCGGCCGGCCGCGATGTCGGCGATGGCCAGCTCGATCGGGTCGAGGGCGAGGTCCTCGGCGTTGTCGGTCGAGTACCAGACGGGGGCGGTAGTCATGCCGGTGCTCCTTCCAGAACGGGCGCGGTCGCACGGGAGCGCAGCCACCAGTCGCGCATTCCCCACAGGACGAGGGCGAGGTAGATCACGTACACCAGGCCGGAGAAGGCCAGGCCACTGCTGAAGGCGAGCGGGACGCCGACGAGGTCGACCAGGAGCCAGGCGAACCAGAACTCCACCAGGCCGCGGGCCTGGGCGACCATGGCGACCAGGGTGCCGACGAAGATGTAGGCGTCGGCCCACGGGCTCCAGGACAGAGACGGAAACGCGGTGAACAGGCCGCCCACCGCGAGGGTGCCGAGGGCCGCTGAGACGAGCAGCAGTCCGCGCTCGCGCCAGGAGGCGAACCGGATGGCGATGGAGCCGTCCTGGGCCTGCTGCCGTCCCTGCTGCCACTGGCGCCAGCCCCATACGGCCACGCCGATCACCAGGAGCTGCTTGCCGACGCCGCCGGAGAGCTGGGCGGAGGAGTACGCGGCGACCAGGATCAGGCCGGACAGGAGCTGTGCGGGCCAGGTCCATATGGAGCGCCGCCAGCCAAGGGCGAGGGCCGCCAGGCCGACGCTGTTGCCGACCATGTCGGACCAGATGACGTGCTGTCCGAAGGCGGTGAAGGCCTCGGTGTTGAGGAAGTCGAAGGTGCTCACTTGGCGCGCTCCCCGGCGTCGTTCGCACGCTCCCGGGCGCCGTTCGCGCGCTCTCCTGCCTGCGCGCCGAGCAGGCGCTCCACGTACTTGGCGATGACGTCGACTTCGAGGTTGACCGGGTCGCCCGGCTGCTTGATGCCGAGGGTTGTCAGCGCGAGGGTGGTGGGGATCAGGCTGATCGTGAAGTAGTCCGGGCCCGCGTCGACGACGGTGAGGCTCACGCCGTCGACGGTGATGGAGCCCTTCTCCACGACGTAGCGGGAGAGCCCGGCGGGCAGCGAGATCTTGACGATCTCCCAGTTGTCCGAGGGCTTGCGGTCGACGATGGTGCCGGTGCCGTCCACGTGGCCCTGGACGATGTGGCCGCCGAGCCGGGCGCCGACGGCGGTCGGGCGCTCCAGGTTGACCCGGGAGCCGGCCGCGAGTGCGCCGAGGCTGGAGCGGTTCAGGGTCTCGGCCATCACATCGGCCGTGAACTCCTCGCCCTCGCGGTCGACGACGGTCAGGCAGACGCCGTTGACGGCGATCGAGTCGCCGTGCTTGGCGTCCTCGGTGACGACGGGGCCGCGCAGTCGGAAGCGGGAGGAGTCACCGAGGTTCTCGACGGCGGTGACCTCGCCCAGCTCTTCGACGATTCCGGTGAACACTTCAGTGCTCCTTCGAGGCGGGAGTGACAGGGGCGGTGGGCAGCGGGACGGCGGTGACGCGGAGATCGGGGCCGATGCGTACGGTCTCGGTCACGTCGAGCCGCAACGCTTCGGTGATCGTGGTGATTCCGGCGTCGGTGAGGGCGGCGGGGCCCGCGCCGAGCAGGACCGGGGCGAGATAGCCGACGATCCGGTCGACGGCGCCCGCGGCGACGAAGGCTCCGGCGAGGGTCGGCCCGCCCTCCAGGAGAACGGAGCGGACGCCGTCGTCGTACAGGGCGGCGAGGAGTGCGGGGATGTCCAGGCCGGTGGCGGCGCGCTTGACGCGGAGGACTGCCGGCAGGTGTGCGGTGGCGTCGGGGCCGAGGTCGGCGGCGACCGCGACCAGGGTGCGGGCGGCGTCGTCCAGGACTCGCGCGCCGGGCCGTACGGCGGTGGCGTTCGTGTCGACGACGACGCGCAGCGGCTGGGTGGCGCCGTCGATGCCGCGCACGGCGAGGTGCGGGTCGTCGGTGCGGGCGGTGCCGGAGCCGACGACGACCGCGTCCGCCTCGGCGCGCAGCCGGTGGACGTCGGCGCGGGAGCCGGCGGAGGTGATCCAGCGGCTGGTGCGGTCGGCGGCGGCGATCCGGCCGTCGAGGGTCGCGGCGTACTTCCAGGTGACGTACGGGCGGCTGGTGCGTACGGAGGTCAGCCAGGCGGTGTTGCCCGCTGCGGCCTCGTCTTCGAGCAGGCCGGAGGCCACCTCGACGCCGGCGTCGCGGAGTCGCCCAGCGCCGCCGGTCGCGGTGGGGTTGGGGTCGCCGACCGCGTAGACCACACGGGTGATCCCGGCGTCGATCAGGGCCTGGACGCAGGGGCCGGTGCGGCCGGTGTGGTTGCAGGGTTCGAGGGTGACCAGGGCGGTGCCGCCGCGGGCCTGCTCGCCTGCCGCACGCAGGGCGTGCACCTCGGCGTGCGGGCCGCCGGCGCGCTGGTGGTAGCCCTCGCCTACGCGCTCGCCGGAGGCGTCCAGGATGACGCAGCCGACGACGGGGTTGGGGCTGGTGGAACCGAGTCCGAGCGCGGCGAGCTCGATGGCGCGGCGCATGGCGGCACGCTCTGGGGCGGGCGCTGCTTCGGTGGCCACCGGGTCCTCCTGCCTCTTCGGGCACGGACTCCGGGGCCTGTCGCGGACGACAGAATGGACGAGCTGCGCATCTCGTATGAGGTACGGCGCCGGAAGTGATCCGCCGACGAGGGCGGACCAACGGCGGCGTACAGAGATGCCCGCTCGCCGCGCACTGCCTCCCATCCGGACTTTCACCGTCGGTCCAGGAATTTCACCTGGTCAACCGGCCACTGGATGCGGCCGGGTCGCGGACTGTAACCGCCGGTTCGGAATTACACCGACCCCGGAGTGCGCTGCTGTTGGTACAGGGTCAGTGTGCCACGGTCGGGCGCGATGCATGCGGGCGATCACCTGTGGGCTGACTCACAGCACGTTGACGTGGACATTTCCTGTTATCCGGTACGGCGGCCAGAGCCCACCCCCTTCCGGATTGGTCCATACCTATTGACGCTCTGGTCTAGTCCTCTTAATCTCTGCGTCACTCCGAGGAGTTGGCCCGGCCGGTGTGCGCACACCGGGGCCCCTGCCCTGATTCGTTGTGCGACACCAAGCCTCCCCAGGAGGAACCGACGTGCTGTCCCCCACACGTGCGAGAGCCACGCTGCTCGCCACGGGTGCGGCGGTCGCCGGGCTGCTGCTCAGCGGCCTCACCGCGACCACCGCACACGCCGTGGACGACGCCTCGTGCCGCCCCGACGGCCTCTATACGACGTCGGGCGTCGACGTCCCGTACTGCTCGGTCTACGACACCGAAGGCCGCGAGAAGATGGGCGCCGACCACCAGCGCCGCGTCATCGGCTACTTCACCGGCTGGCGCACCGGCCAGGACGGCACGCCCGCCTATCTGGCCAGCGACATTCCGTGGGACAAGGTCACCCACATCAACTACGCCTTCGGGCACATCGACGGCGCGGGCAAGCTCTCCGTCGGATCGGACAGCGCGAAGAACGCCGCGACCGGGATGACCTGGCCCGGTGTCGAGGGCGCCGAGATGGACCCCGCGTACTCCTACAAGGGTCATTTCAATCTGCTGAACAAGTTCAAGAAGCAGAACCCGAACGTCAAGACACTCATCTCGGTGGGCGGTTGGGCCGAGACCGGCGGATATTTCGACGACAACGGCGACCGGGTGGACTCGGGCGGCTTCTACAAGATGGCCACCAACGCCGACGGTTCGGTGAATCACGCCGGTATCGAGACATTCGCCGACTCCACGGTCGACTTCATCAAGAAGTACGGATTCAACGGCGTCGACATCGACTACGAGTACGCGACGACCATGAAGGACGCGGGCAATCCGCTGGACTGGTCGATCTCGAACCCCCGGCGCGCGGGCCTGGTCAAGGGCTACGACGCCCTGATGAAGACGCTGCGCGAGAAGCTCGACCGGGCCGGTGCCGCCGACGGCAAGCACTATCTGCTCACCGTGGCCGCGCCGTCATCCGGCTATCTGCTGCGCGGCATGGAGACCTACCAGATGCAGAAGTATCTGGACTACGTCAACATCATGTCGTACGACCTCCATGGCGCCTGGAACGAATACGTCGGGCCGAACGCCTCGCTCTTCGACGACGGCAAGGACGCGGAACTCGCGGCCGCCGGGGTCTATTCCACGTCCCAGTACGGCGGCATCGGCTATCTGAACGCCGACTGGGCCTATCACTACTTCCGCGGGTCCATGCCCGCGGGCCGCATCAATATGGGACTGCCTTACTACACCCGCGGATTCAAGAACGTACAGGGCGGTACGGACGGACTGTGGGGCAAGGCGGCCAGCACCGACTGCCCGGCGGGCTCCGGGCTCACCAAGTGCGGTGACGGCGCGTCCGGCATCGACAACCTGTGGCACGACAAGGACGACAACGGCCAGGAGTCCCCTGCCGGTTCGAACCCGATGTGGCACGCCAAGAACCTGGAGAAGGGCGTCGTCGGGGACTATGTGACCGACTACGGATTCCCCGCCGACACCTCCCTGACGGGCGACTACGCGCGCAAGTACGACTCGACGCTGGTCGCGCCGTGGCTGTGGAACTCCGAGAAGAAGGTGTTCCTGTCCACTGAGGACGAGGAGTCCGTCGCCACCAAGGCGGACTACGTGGTCGACCGCGGGCTCGGCGGGACCATGGTCTGGGAGCTGGCGGGCGACTACGGCTGGAACGCGGCCAAGGGCCAGTACGAGATGGGTGACACGCTCACCACGACGATGTACGAGAAGTTCAAGTCGGCCGCGCCGTACGGTGCGCAGCGCGCCACTATCGACATGCCGACCGAGGCCGTCGACATCGAGGTGGGCTTCGGTGAGTTCCCGCTCGGCGACTCGAACTACCCCATCAGCCCCAAGCTGACGATCACCAACAAGACGCAGTCGACCCTGCCCGGCGGCACGGAGTTCCAGTTCGACTACGCCACGTCCGCTCCGGCCAACGCCAAGGACCAGTCGGGCTTCGGTACGGAGATCATCCGCAGTGACCACACCGGGGACAACGTCGGCGGCCTGAAGGGCGACTACCACCGCGCCTCGCTGAAACTGCCGAGCTGGCAGTCTCTGGCGCCCGGCGACTCGGTGCAGCTCGACTTCGTCTACTACCTGCCGGTGTCGACTCCGTCCAACTGGACGGTGTCCTTCGACGGCAGGACGTACGGACTCGCCGGTGACCTGGCGCGCGGGACGACCGTGGTCGAGCCCGGCGAGGGCGGCGGCGATGGCGGGGGTGACGGTGGCGGCGACGGCGGTGGCGGTGGCGGCGAGTGCACCGACCCGGCCTGGAACGCGGAGGACGCGTACGGCGGCAGCTCCGTCGTCTCCCACGACGGGCACTCCTGGAAGGCCAAGTGGTGGACGCGGGGCGAGGAGCCCGGCACCACCGGCGAGTGGGGGGTCTGGGAGGACCTCGGCCCGTGCTGACCTGGCCTGGCCTGACCGGACATGGCCTGACCTGGCCTGGCCTCAGGTACTGAGGTACTGAGGTTCTGAACCACCCGGCGGCGGTGTCGACGGCCCTTGCCCGCCGCCGGGTCTGCTATGCCCTGGGCACCTATGTCCTGGGCACCGCGAACAGTTCGTCCTGGGCCGCGTCCCGTGCGGTGTACAACGCGCCGTGCAGGACCGCGGTGCCACCCAGGGCGCCCGCCCGCACCTCGGTCGCCAGCGGCGTCATCGCGGCGAGCCTGACCGCCACCCGCTCCGCGAGCTCCGTCCCGCCCGCGCGGCCCACTTCGCCGCCGAGGACCACACAGCCGGGGTCCAGGACGGCGACCACCGACGCCACCCCGACCACGAGACGCTCGGCGAGCCCGTCAAGGAAGGCCGCGGCCGGGTCCGCGCCAGGCTCGCCCGACACCGCGGCTCGGACGACCGCCGCCGCGCGCCGCTCGTCCGGCGCGTCCCGCTCGTCCGGCTTCGTAGCCGCCAACAGTCCGTGTTCCGCGGCGAGTTCACAGATGGCGGCCGCACCGGCCAGCGAGTGGAAGCCGCCGTCGCACCCGGTAGCCGACGGCAGGGCGCCGGTGCCCGGCACCGGCAGGAAGCCGATCTCGCCGGTGCCGCCGGAGGCCCCCCGGCGCAGCGCGCCGTCGAGCACGACGGCGGCGCCCACACCCGCGCCCAGCCAGAGCAGCACGAAGGTCTCGCGGTCCGTCACCGCGCCGCAGTGCTGCTCGGCGACGGCGGCGAGGTTGGTCTCGTTCTCGACCAGGACCGTCGCGGGGAGCCGCTGCTGTAGCGCGGCGACCAGGCTCCGGTGCCAGGCCGGGAGGCCGGTGGTGTTGCGGAGTTCGCCGGTGGCCGGGTCGATCAGGCCCGGTGCGCCGATGCCGACGCTGTGCAGCGGCCGCGCCCCGGCCGCCTTGGCGGTGCGCTCCAGCAGGGCCACGGCCCCCTCTACGGCTGACTCGGTACCCGCGTCCTTGTCGATCGGCAGGGTGTCCTCGGCCAGGACGGTGCCCAGCAGGTCGGCGACCATCGCGGAGACACCGTCGGTGCGCACGTCGAGGGCGGCGAGGTGGGCGCGGTCGGCGACGATGCCGTACAGCCGCGCGTTCGGACCGCGGCGCTCGGCGCCCGCCTCGCCGACGACGGTGATCAGCCCGGAGCCCTGGAGGCGCTCCACGAGGTCGGCGACCGTGGGCCGGGACAGTCCGGTGAGCCGCTTCAGCTGGGTGGCCGTCAACGGGCCCTCCCGCTGCAGCAGTCGAAGGGCGAGCCGGTCGTTGATGGCCCGGGCGGTGCTGGGTGATGCGGGCATGGTGACGATCCTTCCAGACTCCTGGCTGCTGGCTCCCGACTGCCTGCCCCCGACTCCTAGCTCCCAGCTCCTGCGTGCCGCTGGATATCGCCTTTTTATCAGGCAGGGTCCCTGATAGTTTACGGCGCGCGGGACAGGAAGCCACGATGGGGAGGGGCAGATGGGTCAAGTCACCCTTGATATACGGCAGTTGAGGCGGGCGCGGTATGCCGTGGCCGCGGTGTTCTGTGTGCACGGTGCGGTCACCGGGTCCTTCGCGACCCGGGTGCCGTGGATTCAGGAGCACACCGGCGTGAGCGCGGGCCAGCTCGGCCTGGCGCTGGCCTTCCCCGCGATCGGCGCCTCGCTGGCGATGCCGCTCGCGGGCGCGATCAGTCACCGCTTCGGGGCCCGTACGGCGCTGCGCGGGCTGCTGGCGCTGTGGACGATGGCGCTGGTGCTGCCGTCGCTGGCGCCGAATCTGCTCACGCTGTGCGCTCTGCTCTTCGTGTACGGGGCGACGGCGGGGATGTCCGATGTGGCGATGAACGCTCTCGGCGTGGAGATCGAGAACCGCATGGACCGCTCGATCATGTCCGGGCTGCACGGCATGTGGAGCGCGGGCGCCCTGATCGGCTCGGCCGCGGGCACCCTCGCCGCGCACCTGGGCGCCGACGCGCGGCTGCACCACCTGCTCGCGGCGGGGGCGCTCACCGTCTTCGGTGTCCTCGCCTGCCAGGGCGTACTCGATCTGCGCAGCACTTCGGACGAGGCGCCGCCGCCGCGGTTCGCCCTGCCGCCGAAGTCGGCGCTGCTGATCGGCGCGGTCGGGTTCTGCGCGGTGTTCGCGGAGGGGGCGAGCCTGGACTGGTCGGCGGTCTACCTGCGGGACGTGCTGAGCAGTTCACCGGGGGTCGCGGCCGCGTCCACGACAGCGTTCGCGCTGACCATGGCGGTGGCGCGGCTGTGCGGGGACGCCGTGGTCGACCGGTTCGGCGCGGTGCGTACGGTGCGCGTCGGCGGGGTGTTCGCGACGATCGGCGGGCTGTTGGTGGTGACCGCGCCCAACGCGGCGCTCGCGCTGACCGGCTTCGCCTTCATCGGCCTGGGGGTCGCGGTCGTGGTGCCGCTGGCCTTCGCCGCGGCGGGCCGCAGCGGCGACAACCCGAGCCTGGCCATCGCGGGGGTCGCCACCATCACGTACACCTCGGGCCTGATCGCCCCGTCGGCGATCGGCGCGGTGGCGGACGTGACCTCGCTGGTGGTCTCCTTCGGCCTGGTGACGGCCCTGGCCTTCGGGCTCATCGCGTGCGCGGGCGTGCTGCGTACGGCGGGCAGGGTCGGCGCCGAGGCCCGCGAACAGGCGGCCACCGCCGCGCAGGGTCAGCCCCCGGTCACCAAGTCGTAGGCGTAGTCCGGGGTGAAGCTGCCCGCCTTGCCCCGGCAGCCGTCCGCCTCACCGGGCAGCTTGATCCACAGGTAGCCGTCGATCCGCGACTGACCGGTGCTGAGGGTCGGCGGCTGCCCCAGTTTGCGGCCCGCGGGGTCGCACCAGGCGCCGCCGGGCGGCGGGCCGTTGCCGTTGCGGCTGGTGTCGATGACGGCGCCGAGTGAGGCGGGGCCGCCCAGGGCGGAGAGCACCTGGCGGGCGTAGGCCGCCTCGTCGCCGGTTCGGTGGAAGTTGGAGACGTTGGTGTAGATGCCGTCCGAGGAGGCGGTTGAACCGGCGCCCGCCTGACGCAGCAGGCCGGCCATCGTGGCCGCCGGGTGCCAGCCGGAGTGCCCGGCGTCGTAGTAGACCCTGGCCTTCGGGTTCGCGGCGTGCAGCGCGCGTCCCGCGCGCGCCAGTGAGGCGAACCGGGCCTGGCGCTGCCCGGCCGAGAGGCAGTCGGAGAGCGCGATGGCGTCCGGCTCCAGTATCACGATGACCTCGTCGGAGCCGAGCCCCGCGGCGAACTTCTCGATCCACCGGTCATACGCGGCGAGGTCGGGCGCGCCGCCCTGGGACGCGCCGCCGCAGTCGCGGTCGGGTATCGCGTACGCCACCAGGACCGGCACCCGGCTGCCGGATGGCGAGGTGACCGCGCGCACCCGTGAGGTGATCACGTCCGGGTTGTACTCGGCGAACCACACCGCGGCGGGCCTGTCCGCTATCCGCTCCTCGATCAGGGGGCGCCGTGGGTCGCCGCGGTTGGCCCTGACCCAGTCGAGCACCTGCGACTGGCCATGGCGGTAGAGCTTGCTGTCGGCGGGCTCGGCGGGCTTGGGGGCCGGGGGCTTGGTCGGGCTCGACTTCTTCTCGGGTGTCGGGGACGCCTTCGGCGGCTTCTTCGACTTCGAGGCGGACGGCGAAGGCGACGCAGACGCGGACGGTGAGCTCGACGGGGTCGGCGTCGGGACCGCGGGCAGCGGCTGCAGGGTCGGGGACCGGGACTCCTTAGGGCGCGCCTCGTCCCGTTCGCCGCCGTCCTGCACGGTCGACAGCACGCCCATCGCCGCCCCCACGGCAACCACGACCGACGCGGCGGCGGCCATCGCCTGTCGCCCGGCCGCCCAGCGGCGTCCGGCGCGATCGACCCGGCGCTGAGCGCGTGAGCCTGACACGGTGAATCCCCCCAGATTGACGTGCTTGCCACCGGCCGTTCCCCCGTTTCGGGGAAGGTCGCGGCCAGGTGAACCCCGCGCCAGCTTACGACTGGGACGCTGCGTGTATGGCGCAGACCCTGCATTCCCCCGGGGCGCACACCCCCGCACCCCGGCAGAACAACACGGCCCCGGCGGTCCCGGCCGACGTCGGCACCCTGGTCGCACGGATGCGCGCGCTGGGGGCGTCCTGGCCGCCGGACGACGGGGTCGCCGTCTTCAACCGGGTCTATCTGACGGTCACCGAAGAGGTCGGACAGCACATCGGCGCCGGCGTGTTCCCGGACGCCCCGGCGGCCGCGACGCTGGACGTCCGGTTCGCCGAGCGCTATCTGGCGGCCGTGGACACGGTGGTCGACGGGCAGCGGCCCGCGGCGTGCTGGCGGCCGCTGTTCCAGCATCGGCGGCATCCGGGCGTACGTCCGGTGCAGTTCGCGCTCGCGGGTATCAATGCGCACATCGGGCACGATCTGGCGCTCGCGGTGGTGGACGCCTGTCGTACGCTCGACTGCCAACCGGCCGACCTGGAGGACGAGTTCGACCGCGTAGGCGATCTCCTGGTGGCCCTTGAGGAGCGCGTCAGGGAGGACCTGATGCCAGGGCCCGACCTGCTGGAGGTCGCCGATCCACTGACGCACCTGGTCGGCTCGTGGAGCCTGGAGCGGGCCCGGCAGGCCGCCTGGTCGGCGGCGCGGGTGCTGTGGGGGCTGCGGGAACTCCCGGAGCTGGCCGAGGAGTTCAGAGTACGGATGGACGATGGCGTCGGCCTGGTCGGGCGCTGCCTGCTGACACCCTGGCGCTGAGTGCGGCAGCCTCGCTGAGTGCGGCGGCCTCGGGGGCTCCCCCTGGTCTTGCCGCCCCTCGCCGCGGCCGGTGCCGGGGGTGACAGCTCACCCCCGGCCGGCCTCAGGTTCTCAGTCCTCGGGCAGCTCGACCGGTGCGATCTCGTCGTAGAGGTCGCCGGGCCCGGGGTTGGTCGGGTCGGTGGCCCCGCCGAACTGGTGCATCACGCCCCACACGGCGTTGAGCCCGGTCTGGATGGCACCCTCCGCCCAGCCGGCCGTCCAGGAGATGTCGTCGCCCGCGAGGAACAGGCCGCGCTTGTCCTCGGCCAGCTCGTCCTGCATGAAGTGGGTGAACAGGCGCCGCTGGTAGCGGTAGTGGCCGGGCAGGTTGGCCTTGAACGCGCCCATGAAGTACGGCTCGTTCTCCCAGGACACGGTGACCGGGTTGCCGATGATGTGGCGTCGGATGTCGACCTTCGGGTAGATCTCGCCGAGCGACTTGAGCATGACCTCCATCCGCTCGTTCGCGGACAGCGGCAGCCACTTCAGGCTGTCGTCGCACCAGGTGTAGGAGAGGCAGATGACGGCGGGCTGGTCGGGGCCGTTGTCCAGCAGGTAGGTGCCGCGCGTCATGCGGTCGGTGAGCGTCATCGACATGGTGTCGCGGCCCGTCTCCTCGTCCTTGTCCAGCCAGAACGGCCGGTCGACCGGGACGAAGAGCTTGGAGGACTCCATGTAGTGGGTGCGCTCGATCGCCGTCCAGTGGTCGATCGGGAAGAGCGAGTCATCGCACTCGATCTTGGAGAGCAGCATCCACGACTGGGCGGTGAAGATCGCCGCACGGTAGGTGCGGATGTCCCCGGAGGCGTCGGTGACCGTGATGCGGTTGCCCGCGGTGCGGTGCAGCCGGGTCACGGCGGGGCGCGGCTCGCCGTCCTCGTGCAGCGACTTCAGGGACGTGCCGTACGCCCAGTGCACGATCTTCTCGGGCTCGCGCTCCCAGAGGCGCAGCGGCAGCTGCTGGCTGCCGCCGACGATGCCGCGGTGGTGGTCGTCGGCTTCAGTGTAGACGACGCGCAGGATCTCCAGGATGGAGTTCGGGAAGTCGGTGTCCCAGCCGCCGGTGCCGAAGCCGACCTGGCCGAAGATCTCGCGGTGCCTAAAGGACTTGAAGGCCTCGGACTCGCAGAGGAAGCCGTAGAAGGTCTGGTTGTCGAGCTTCTCGACGAGCTTCGCCCAGATCTCCCGGATACGCGGGACGTCGCGCTCGCGCAGGGCGCGGTTCATGTCGGAGAAGTCGGCGCCCTCCTCCAGGCAGGCGTTCCACGCGTGCATCACGTCGCGGTAGACCTGCGGCAGGTCGTCGACCGTCTCGGCGTAGTGCGACTCGCCCTTGAGATCGACGACCGTGGAGGGGGTGTCGGGGGCCAGCGGGTTGGGGAACGGCCGGGTCTCAAGGCCCACCAGGTCGATGTAGTGCTGCAGGGCGGTCGACGACGGCGGGAAGCGCATCGCGCCCATCTCGGCGGTGAGGTCGCCATCGCAGCCGGGGAAGCCGACCGTGCGCAGTCGCCCGCCGATCTGGTCGGCCTCGTACACCACGGGCTTGAGGCCCATCTTCATCAGCTCGTACGCGGCCACGATGCCGGAGAGCCCACCGCCGATGACCGCGACCTCGGCGCCGTGCTCGCCCGCGGGTATCTGGCCGAGCCCCGCCGGGTGTGCGAGGAAGTCGTCGTAGGCGTACGGGAAGTCCGGACCGAACATGGTGATCGGCGGCTGCGCGTCGGTGTGCTGGACGGCGGTGGGCACCGTGGACGTCATGGGGTACGGACTCCTTGCGCGGTGGTGAAGGGGGAAGCGAGGGGGTGTTGCTCAGACGAGGGAGGTGTAGAGGCCGGGCCGCCGATCCCGCAGATACGGGTTGGTCGCCCGGGAGGCGTTCAGGAACTCCGGGTCCACATCGCCGGAGACCAGCTCTTCGGCGCGACCCGCACGCGCGCGGGCGACCCCGTCAGGTCCGACCAGGGTGGACAGCCCGGCGAACTCGAACTCACCCTCGGGGCCGTTCCGGTTGGCGTAGGCAAGGTACATCTGGTTCTCGAAGGCCCGGACCGGCAGCACGGACTCGGCGACGATCTGGAAGGGGTGCATCAGCGCGGTGGGGACCAGCAGCAGGTCGGTGCCCGCCAGGGCGTGCGCCCGTACGTTCTCCGGGAACTCCACGTCGTAGCAGATCACCACGCCGACGGTCAGACCGCCCAGCTCGGCCTGGACGACCGGCTGATCGCCTGCCGTGAACTTCTCCGCCTCGAAGGCGCCGAACAGGTGGGTCTTGCGGTAGTTCAGTAGGCGGGTGCCGTCAGGGCCGACGAGCTGCGCCGCGTTGAAGACCGTCTCGCCCGCGCGCTCCGGATAGCCGTACGCCACCGCGATGCCGTGGCGGCGGGCGATCTCGGCCACCGTACGGGCGGACGGGCCGTCCACCGGCTCGGCGAGCCGGTGCACATCGTCGCCGATCGCGTAGCCGGTCAGGAACAGCTCGGGGCAGACCAGCAGCCCGGCCCCGGTGGCGGCCGCACGACCCGCCTCCGCGTCGAGGAGCTCCAGGTTCTTCGCCACGTCACCGGGGCGTCCGGAGCTCTGGAGCAGGGCGGTGCGCAGCGGCGGCATGGGCTTCCTCGGGCGGTACGGAAGGGTGTTCTGGGGACGCTTTGACGGTACGGGCCCGAGTTCTGCCCGGACAAGGCGCCACCGTTGCGCGACGCCGAGCGATCTGTTGCGTGTTTTCGACGCGATGCGGCGATTCGTTGCGCGCCCCAGCGCGGCCCGGTACGGAAGCCTCGCCTCCCGTACCCGTACGGTCCTACGCCACCGACCCGGACGTGAACCGCCTCAGCAGCGGCGACAGCACCAGCACCGACTTGGTGCGCTCCACGAAGGGCTCACCCGCGATGCGCTCGAGCACCCGCTCGAAGTGGCGCATGTCGGAGGCGAAGACCTGGACGACGGCGTCCGCGTCCCCCGTGACGGTCGACGCGGACACCACCTCCGGATACCGCTCCAGACCACGGCGGATGTCGTCGGGCGCGGTGTTGTGCCGACAGTAGATCTCGACGAACCCCTCGGTCTCCCAGCCGAGCGCCGCCGGGTCGACCCGGACCGTGAAGCCCGTGATGGCGCCTTCGGCGCGCAGCCGGTCGACCCGCCTTTTCACGGCGGGGGCGGAGAGACCCACCTCGGAGCCGATGTCCGCGTAGGAGCGGCGGGCGTCTTCGGCGAGGGCGTGGACGATGCGTTCGTCGAGGTCATTCAGTCGCACTGCGGGTGGATCACTTCTCTGCGGTGGCCAGTTCGGACGGCGCGTTCCCGAGCTGGGAGCGGTGCATGCCGTATCCGAAGTAGAACACGAGACCCACGACCATCCAGCCACCGAACCACATCCAGGTGAGGCCCGGAAGGCTGTACATGTTGTACGCGCAGAAGACGAAGCCCAGGATCGGGGTGACCGGGAAGAGCATCACCCTGAAGGTGCGGTTCATCTCGGGCCGGGTGTAGCGCAGGATGACGACGGCGATGTTGACCAGCGCGAAGGCGAAGAGGGTGCCGATGCTGGTGGCGTTGGCCAGCTCGCCCAGCGGGATGAACGCGGCGAGGGTGCCGCAGAAGAGCGAGACGATCACGGTGTTGGCGCGCGGCGCACCGGTCTTCGCGTCGACCTTGGCGAAGATCTTGGGCACGAGCCCGTCGCGGGACATCGCGAAGAGGATACGGGTCTGGCCGTACAGCACCGCGAAGACGACGCTGGCGATGGCCACGACGGCGCCCGCGGCCAGGACCACGCCCCAGAAGCTGTGTCCGGTGACGTCCTTCATGATCTGGGCGAGGGCGGCCTCGGTGCCCTCGAAGCTCTCCCACGGCATGGCGCCGACGGCCACCAGGGCGACCATGCAGTAGAGGACCGTGACGATCACCAGGGACAGCATGATCGCGCGCGGCAGATCGCGCTTGGGGTTCTTCGCCTCCTCACCGGCGGTGGAGGCGGCGTCGAAGCCGATGTACGAGAAGAACAGGACGGCCGCACCGGCGCTGATCCCGGTGATACCGAGCGGGGCGAGGGGGGTGTAGTTGCCCGCCTTGATGCCCAGGAAGCCGATCGCGCAGAAGAGCAGCAGCGTCGCGATCTTGATCACGACCATGATCGTGTTGACTCGGGCGCTCTCCTTGGCACCGCCCATCAGGAACACCATGGCGAGCAGGATGACGATGAGCGCCGGGAGGTTGACGTAGCCGCCCTCACCGAGCGGGGCCGACACCGTCTCGGGGATGGTGACGCCGAGGGTGCCGTCCAGCAGCTCGTTGAGGTACTCGCCCCAGCCGACCGCGACGGCCGCGACCGACACGCCGTACTCGAGGATCAGGCACCAGCCGCATATCCAGGCGATGAGCTCGCCCATGGTCGCGTACGAGTAGGAGTACGAGGAGCCGGAGACCGGTACGGAACCGGCCAGCTCCGCGTAGGAGAGCGCCGAGAACAGGGCGGTCAGGCCGGCGATGACGAAGGAGATCGTTACGGCGGGTCCGGCCTTGGGGGTCGCCTCGCCGAGGACGACGAAGATGCCGGTACCGAGGGTGGCACCGATGCTGATCATGGTCAGCTGCCACATGGTGAGCGACCGCCGCAGCGTGCCGCCCTCACCCTGACCGCCCTCGGCGACCAACACCTCAACGGGCTTGCGGCGCATCAGCCGCGCCCCGAGCCCGGGGGTTCGTACGGCCGTGGGGGGTGCCGAGCTTTGGTCCAACACTGGGGACGCTCCTTGTCGTGCTGCGGGTCGAGCGGCGGTTGACCGCGACGGCCCACGGCAGGGCAGGGCGAAAGCACCTGTGGCCGGGGGCCGCCGAGCAGGCGGTCGCCGCCACTCCACGTACAGCGGTCGAGCCTATGAGCTGGGTGTTCCCATACGTAATGCACCAACCTTGCGCATCCGCGAATGATCATTGCGCGCAACAGCGACAGATGGATGTTTGTTGCGCATCGCCGTTACAAGTCGCGCAGACGGTCGGCAATCTCCCTCAACAGGGCCGGGTCCCGGTGCCGCTGGTCGGTGCGGGGTGGGGTCACCTGGACCAGACCGGCCTCGACCAGGTCGACGAGCAGGACACGGACGACCGTGAGGGGCAGATCCGCGTCGGCGGCGATCTCGGCGACCGGTCGCGGTCCGCGCCGCACCAGGCCGAGCAGGGAACTGCGGGCATGGTCGAGACGCGCCGCGGACGGAGCTGCTTCCACGGCTGTGACCTGCGACATCAGGTCAACTGTGTGCGCCGCGGCAGGACGTGTCCGGCCTCGGGTAACGGTGTAGGGCCGCACCATCGGCCCGGTCTCGTCCTCGTACCAGTGCTCGTCCTGCTCGTCTTCGTACTGGTTGTCGCGCACGGATCAGGGGTCGACCTCTTCGGTGGCAGCGCGGGCGGGGACGGCCATATGGCGCCCCACCCGCCTGACCAGCAGGGCCATTTCGTGGGCCAGTTGTCCGACGTCGGTCTCGATGTCGCTGAGCACCGCCAGTCGGCTGCCGTCTCCCGCCGGGGTGACGAACAGGTAGGCGTCTTCGAGCATCACCATCGTCTGCCGCACGTTCCCGGCCGCGAAGCGGGCGCCGGTCTCCTTGGCGAGGCTGTGGAAGCCCGCACAGACCGCGGAGAGGTGCTCGATGTCCTTCTCGTCCATGCCGTCGGAGGCGCTGGTGGCCAGGCCGTCGCTGGTCAGCAGCACGGCCTGGCGGACATGGCCGGTTCTGGCCACCAGGTCGTCCAGCAGCCAGCCGAGGTCGCCCCGGGTCTGGTCCGACACCTGTTCGTCAGTCATCGTCGTCCGTTCCCTCTTCGGTCGTACGGGGGCTCTGGGCGGGGATCGCGGGCGGCGGGCCGACGGGGTCGCCCTGGCGGCCGCGGTCGAGTCCGCGCTGGAAGGAGCCGAAGATGGTGCGCATCTCGTCGGCGGTCACCTCGCGGGCGGGGGGCCGGTCCTGCTCCACCGGTTCGTCACGCAGGGGCGCGGCGAGCGAGGCCTGGCGCACTCGCCTGGGCAACTTCCGTACGGAGGTGCCGGCTTCGGGGACGGAAGCTTCAGGGACGGCAGCCTCGGAGGCCGACTTACGTGCAGCGGGCAGCGCCTCCCGCACCGGTTCTTCACGCTCTTCCGCCACGGGTCCGGTACCGGTCACCGGCTCGATGGCAGCGAGGATCGCATGGGGCAGCAGCACCACAGCCGTGGTGCCGCCGTACGGCGAGGGGCAGAGGGTGACCTCGATGCCGTGCCGTTCGGCGAGCCGTCCGACGACGTACAGGCCGAGGCGGTCGTTCCGTACCGGGTTGAACGTGCCGGGCCGGGACAGCGTCTCGTGCGCCCGCGCCCGCTCGTCCGCGTCCATACCGAGGCCGCGGTCGTCGATCTCCAGGACGAAGCCGTTGCGGGCCTCTCCGGTCCGCATGGTGACCTGGGTGTGCGGCGGCGAGAACACGGCGGCGTTCTCGACGAGTTCGGCGACGAGGTGCACCACGTCGGCCACCGCCTCCGCGCGGACGCCCGTGGGCGGCATCGGCGGGACCTCGACCCTGGTGTAGTCCTCGATCTCGCCGACCGCCGCCGACACGACGTCGGCGACCGGGACGGGACCCCGCCATCTGCGTCCCGGCGCGGCCCCGGAGAGGATGATCAGGCCTTCCGCGTGGCGGCGCATACGCGTGGTCAGATGGTCGATCCGGAACAGCTCGTGAAGCATGTCCGGGTCGCTGGTACGGCGCTCCAGGGTGTCGACGAGCTTCGACTGGCGGTGCACCAGCGCCTGGTTGCGGCGGGCGATGTTGAGCAGCACCGCGAAGACGCCGCGGCGCAGGTTCGCCTGCTCGACGGCGGCCTCGACGGCCGCCAGGCGTGCCGTGTTCAGGGCCTGCCCGACCTGCCCGATCTCGTCCGGGCCCCGCGCGTCGTCGCCGAAGTCCACGGGCGGGGCCGCCTTGGCCGCGTCCACCTCATCGCCGGCGCTGAGGCGCTCCATCACCTCCGGCAGCTGGCGGGTGGTGAGGAGGTCCGCGGCGTCGCGCAGCTCCTCCAGGCGACGGGAGATCCGGCGGCCCCCGGCCACCGAGAACCAGAGGGACAGTCCGCCGGCGGCGAGTCCGACACCGCCCACGACCGCGGCCTGGACCACCTCGCGGTAGGCGAAGTCGCGGCCCCGGTCGGCGCTGTTGAGTGCCGACCGGGTACAGAGCAGCATGTACCGCTGGACCGCCCGGTCCGTCGTGGTGCGCCAGGAGTCGGCGGTGACGGCCCGTCCCGCGCCGGACGCCCCCGCTGTCAGCAGCGCGTCCTCGCCGGCGATCAGCGCCCGGTACGCGTCGTCCTTCTCGAACTCCTCGAACAGCTCCCGGGAGTCGTCGGGGAGCGCGGGGACGTACGTACGGTGGAAGACCCGTCGGTCCTCGATGGTGGCGGTGAGCAGGCCGTACTGGCGTGCGGTGAGGCCGCCCGCGGCTCGGGCGCCCGCGACGAGGGCGTCCTCCCGGGAGACGAACTCCCTGACCCGCACCAGTTCGATGACGACCTGCGCCTCGCGGGCCAGCTGTCCTGCCTGCAGAGCAGTGAGCGCGGACTGCACGGCGAAGGTCGGTTCGACGACGCCGGTATAGGCGTCGACGGCGCGGTCCCAGGAGATCTTCCGGGTGATCACCCGTTCCCGCAGGCCACCCAGTCGCCCGGCGGCCTCGGCCATCTCCGAGAGGGCCGCGCGCTGCCCGTCGGAGAGTTCATCGCGCCGCTCTGGGTCGTCGATCGCCTCCCGCATGGCGCGTACGGCCCGGTCGGTCTTGCGGTGCTGGGTGATCAGGGCGGTGACGGCGGCCGTACCGCCGTCCTCCCCCTTGCCCAGGTACTCGGCGGAGATCCGGCGTTCGATCTGGATCTGCCCGACTGCGGTGTCGACCGGTGTTCCGAAGCCCTCGTAGACGCTCTGCAGCCGGATCAGGGCCCGCAGGTCGCCGGTCACCGAGACCATGGCGAAACTCCACAGCCCCAGCAGGGCGATGACCGGTGCGAGGGTGAGGGCCACGATCCGGCCGCGGATCGTGGGACGGCGCGGTTTCCGGAGCATGGTCTCCCCAGGTGCGTGGAGCGGCTGCGGGAGAGCGGCGGCCCGCGGCCGTCGCAGGGACGGCGACGGGCACACGGAGCCCGAACGGCGGGGGGTCCGCAGTTGTTACTCCCTGGTAGGAGCAGCAAGCTACGTGACTTGGCATGCACGTCGCAATATTTCGACGGCCCCGAACCGCACGAAACGGCCCCGACCGTACGAAGACGATCGGGGCCGTGTCAGAAGCAGGCGGCGGCCAAGCGGGGGCGCTCAGCTCCAGCTGGCGTGCAGCGGCTTGCCCTCCGCGTAACCGGCGGCGCTCTGCACACCGACGACGGCGCGCTCGGCGAACTCCTCCAGCGACCCGGCACCGGCGTAGGTGCAGGAGGAGCGGACGCCCGCGATGATCGAGTCGATCAGGTCCTCGACGCCGGGACGGGTCGGGTCCAGGAACATCCGCGAGGTGGAGATGCCCTCCTCGAAGAGCGCCTTGCGGGCCCGGTCGTAGGCGGACTCCTCGGAGGTGCGGTTGCGCACGGCACGCGCCGACGCCATCCCGAAGGACTCCTTGTACAGCCGCCCGTCGGCGGACTGCTGCAGGTCCCCGGGCGACTCGTACGTACCGGCGAACCACGACCCGATCATCACGTTGGACGCACCGGCGGCCAGCGCCATGGCGACGTCGCGCGGGTGACGGACTCCGCCGTCGGCCCACACGTGCTTGCCGTACTTCCTGGCCTCAGCGGCGCACTCGAGCACGGCCGAGAACTGCGGCCGTCCCACGCCGGTCATCATGCGGGTGGTGCACATGGCACCGGGGCCCACACCGACCTTGATGATGTCGGCGCCCGCCTCGACCAGATCCCGTACGCCCTCGGCGGCGACGATGTTGCCCGCGACGATCGGAACCTGCGGGTCCAGCGCCCGTACGGCCTTGACCGCGGAGATCATCGACTCCTGGTGGCCGTGCGCGGTGTCCACCACCAGGGTGTCCACACCGGCGTCGAGCAGCTGCTTGGCCTTGCCCGCGACGTCACCGTTGATCCCGACGGCCGCGGCGATCCGCAGCTTGCCCGCGGCGTCGACGGCCGGCGAGTACAGGGTCGCGCGCAGGGCGCCCTTGCGGGTCAGGATGCCGACGAGCCGCCCGTCCTTGTCGACGGCGGGCGCGACCTTGCGGTGGCCCGCGTCCAGCTTGGTGAAGGCCTCACGCGGGTCGATGTCGGCGTCGATGAGCAGCAGCTCCTTCGACATGACCTCGGACAGCTGGGTGAACCGGTCGACGCCGGACAGGTCCGACTCGGTGACGACACCGATCGGCTTGTGGTCCTCGTCCACGACGACACCGGCACCGTGCGCCCGCTTCGGCAGCAGCGACAGCGCGTCGGCGACGGTCTGCGCCGGAGCCAGGATGATCGGGGTGTCCAGGACGAGGTGGCGGGTCTTGACCCAGGTGATGACCTCGGTGACGACCTCGATCGGAATGTCCTGGGGGATCACGACAAGACCGCCCCTACGGGCGACGGTCTCGGCCATCCGGCGACCGGCGATCGCGGTCATGTTCGCCACGACCAGTGGAATCGTGGTGCCCGTCCCGTCCGGCGCGGAGAGGTCCACAGCCTGCCGGGAGCCGACAGCGGAGCGGCTCGGCACCATGAAGACATCGTCGTACGTCAGGTCGTAGGGGACCGGAGAAGAGTCCACGGGGCGCCCGGTACCTGGCTCAAGAAAACGCATAAGTCTCACATTTTCACGCGAAACGGCGCAGGTCACTCCCACAGAGACACAGCAAAGCGCCCCCGCGTTGGTGTGATCCTCCAGGGAGGTACGGGGGCTTGTGCAGGACAGTGGGCCTGCCTTACGTCGAAAGGTTACCCGAGCCGGAACAGAGCGGCGACTACGCAAGCCGACCCCTCACTGCCAGAAGCATTCTTCAATCACGATCTGGGGATCGACGGTTCTTCTAGTGAACTGATAGCGCAGCCATCCCCGGCCATGGTCGAAGTAGAAGACATGCTGGCCACCGGGGCGGGTGGACTGAGCAGGCTCGACGCTCATCCCGCCTGGAAGGTCACGATCGGCATCGATCCCCCGGAAGTACGGATCGGCGGCAGTGACGAGTTCTGCACGAGCGGCGTCAACCAGGGCGCGCGCTGCATCGGGAAGTGCCTCACGGTCGTCCTCGGCTGCCTTGGTCCAGTCAGCCTGCCAGGGCGGGCCCATGAACCCTTCGGTCACTGACCAGGCTCCGCTGCCGCCGCCGCGCGACGGAGGCGTCCGGCTTCCTCAATCAGGTCCTTCGCGCGACGGTAGTCGGCTTCCCGAGCAGCCGCGTCCTCCAGGCCGTGCACCTTCGCCTGGAGCTGCGGGTCACGGGCGAGGGCGTATTCGCTCCACCAGCGGGCCATGAAGGCGGGCACCGGCGCGAGGTCGTAGGCGTCGGCGATGTCACGGCGCCAGTGCCGGTCGAAATCCACCAGGAGTTGCGGAGCATGTTCGGCGATAGCGGCGCGCAAAGCCCTTGGGGTCTTGTCGGGCATGGGAGGCACGGCTCGCGCGCCAACAGGGGCAGTGGTCATGACGCGTCTTCCTCCCGCGATGATCCTCGGACCGCACCTGAGGGACGGACTGCCGATGCGGCGCTGGTCTGTCTGCTGGAACGCTACTACTGATCGATTCACAACGTCGGCGAGCCGATGAAACCGCCAATGTCGCAGCTGCGGGGTGCGGTGCTGCCTGCCGCCTTGTCACCAGGAAAGTCGCTGCGCCGATTCGCCGCGTGTCACCGTGCTCCGAAGGTGGCCCCAGATCGCCCGGGCATGGTGGGGGAACAGGAACGCAAGTCCCCCACACACCCGAACGGCCGCGGCCAGGTCGGTGTCCGTGCTGGCGACGAGTTTCGCGTGGTGCTTCGACAGGGATCCCGAAAGACGGTCCGGGCTGCTCGTGCAGTACGCCAGGAACGCCTCGGCCAGGCTCTCCTGGCGATGGATAGTGACCGCGTCGAGGGCGAAGGGGACCCTGTCGAGGTGCCCTCCCGCCGCTGCGGTCCGCGCGATATGTACCGCCGCGTCGTTGCGTACCTGAGGTGTCCCGAACCGGTCGATCCACCGCTCGGCGGCAATGAGGTAGCGGAGTGCCGTGCTCGCGAAACCCGAACGCCGGGCGATCATTGCCAGTTCACACAGCCGCTGCACCTGACGCCCGGCCTGCCAGTCGTCGCGCTCCGCCCGGGTGTCGGCGGTTTCATCTGGTCCCCACATGTTTCCCATGGAGACGGTGAGGATGGCCGAATCATCGGAGTCGGCCGCGAGTTCCAGCGCCTTCAAGGCGGTGTCCACATCGCCGAGCCTGGCCAGTGTGCGCGCGTGCCGCTGTAGCTCGTCGGCCTCTGTGACGAAGACTTGGGGAACCAACCCCCAGGTCTGGCGCCGACTGATCGTGTGCTCGAGGCCCTGCTTCGTCAGTTCGGCCGCCCTGGTGCTCAGCGCGTCGGCCGTGGCGGACCGGCCCCGCTCGCGGTACTCCGCAGCGGCCACGGCGAGCATCGCTGCGGTGTCCTGCTGCCGGCAGAGTGATTCAACGGCCTGTGCTGGAGCGTTCGTCTCAGCAGCGTGCGTGAGTTGGGCGCGCACCGACAGCCACGAGACAAGCGCCTGGTCGAGCTCCGGACCAAGGCCGCTCTGGACTCTGCGAGCCTCGTCCATCAGACCTCGCTCGGCAAGGTCGTAGACCACCGACGAGGTGAGCTGTCGTCGCACGTCGGCCTGCTCGACCCTCTTGAGTAACTGCAGGGCGGTGGCCCCGTCTCCGAGCTGTGCCGAGAGGACAGCGAGCGCCCCGGCGCGGTGGCCGGGGGACTCCGTCACGAACTGCCCCTGGATTTCCGCTGCGAGGGCCGTGGCGGCCGTGCTCGCACGCTGGTCGATGCCGCGCAGCGCGTGGTGCACCAGGAGGGCGCTCTCGGCAAGGGCGCCCGCGAGCTCCGTCCGTTGTTCGGCTCGTCGGCGCAGGACGGCGTCGACGGATGAGACCAAGTCTCCTGTGGAGGTGGGAAACGCCTGGGCGGGCCAGCCCGTTTCCGCCACGCCGAAGGCCAGTTCGGCGGCAACCACCAGGCGCCGCATCGGCTGGCCCATACGCTCCAGAAGCGCCGACGCCTGCGCGAAGGCGTCGCGTGCCACGGCCTGGTCTCCGGTCCGGCGGGCCGAGCGCGCGATATGTGCCATCACCTCGATCCCGTCCCATGCCGCCCCGGCGCTCAGCAGGGGCTCGGCAAAGGCGAGCGCATCGTCGAACAGCCCCGCGCCCGCGGCGATCCGGGCAAGCTCCAGATGGAGGCCTTGCACGCACGGTCCGTGGAATGCGTCATCGTGGACCGGCTCGGAGTCGTACATCTCTTCCCCGTAGGACACGGGTGTCCCCTGCATCCCGGGTGCCCCTTCGGCAGCACTGCGCAGGGCGTCCCGGACCGGGCCGGACGACCCGTGCCACAGGTGCACCTTCGCCAGCTGAACCCACACCGCGCTGCGATCCACCCCGGCCTCCAGCGTGTGTGCGAGCGAGGCCGCCTGATCCAGCAGCGCTGCCCGCCCGCTGGGGTCTGCTGCGGCGCTCGCGGCACACGCCAGGAGGTGGGCCCGGTGGGAGGCGGCAGGTTCCACGGACGCCTTTGTGGCCGAGGGCCCGGCTCTGAGCTTGTGACGCAGCGTCTCCTGCGCCTCGCTCAACTCACCCACCAAGGCCTGAGCGCATGCCGTGACCCACGCCACCTCGTCGTCGGCACCGGGCGGGAGAGGGGTGTGGGCGATGCTGCGCAGCCACGGCTCGGCGAGGTCGGGCCGGCCGGTGCTGAGCGTCTCTTCGGCGATCGCCAGGAACGTCCGATGCCTGTGGTTCGCATCGGCGATGGTCTCCGCGAAGGAGATCGCAGCCTCGTGACGGCCGCTTCGCAACAGGAGGCGGACCGCGTACTGTCTGCCCCAGGTACTAAGCAGTTGGTCCGCGAGCAGCACGCACGTACGCGGGTCTGCTTCGGACAGTCCGGTGAGCAGAAGCGCGCCGACGTCGTCGTCACGGGTCAGCCGGTCGGGCTCGCGCGAACTCACCTCGCGCAGCACCTGGCCGGCCTGCCGGGTGTCGCCGTGAGCGAGCAGCTGCAGGGCGATCAACAGTTCGTACAGGGTGCGTTCGTCTGAGGACAGATCTGCCGCGAGACGGACCGCCGCGGCCGCCCCGCTCCGTTGCAGCCGGTCCAAGGGCGACCCGGCCTGAAGACCGCCGTGGCGCGATGCGGTACGCAGCAGAAGTTCTGCGACTGCGGGGAGATCGTTCGTGGTGAGCGCGGCATCGAGCCCGAGCCGCGCCGTGATGAGAGGCGCCTCGGCATCATGGGCCATGCGGTGACGCTGCTCGGCCAGGTAATTCTCGTCACGGGCCAGCGCGACAAGGTCGTCCCAAAGTCCGGCGCCATGCAGGTGGTATGCCAGATGGGCCAGCGCGTAGGTGCTGCTCTGCTGCCCCCAGGACACCTCGCCTTCGGACAGGTGCAGTCGCGCCACGGCTTCGTGCGCCTCACCCGGGTACACGTGGTACGTGCTGTCGGTCTGCAGGAACTCCTGAAAGGACCGGTGGTAGAGCAGCACCGCCCCGTGGCCCCCTTCGACCCGTGTGAGGAACTGTCCACACAGGTGCAGTACATCCTCCGCCTCGGACAGCCGCAGGCCTGCGGCTCGCGCGATGCTCTCGGGGCTCAGGCCGTGCCCCCGGCTGACGGCCACCACGCCGAGGACGGGGCGGAAGAGCCGTCGCCATTCGGATCCGGTCCGGTCGAGGGCGAGTTCCCGGGCGAGATACCTGCGATAGACGCCGGGCAGACCTTCCGGGAGCGGCCAGTCGGCTACCGCGACCGGTGCGGGCTGTGCGGTGATGTCGTTGAGGACGTGATAGGCGTACAGGAAGTTACCGGCTGCTGCTGCGGCGACGCGCTCGGCCAGAACCTGACGTTGCGGCTCGGGTATCGCTTCAAGGCGCTGCACCACGTAGCGGAGCAGGTCGGAGTCGGCGGGGGCCTCGAAACCGGGGCCGATGTCCAGCGGTGTCGCTTCGAAACGGTCCGTGATCCTGATGTCGCCGGACCGTGCCGTGAGGAGCAGCCGCATCTCCGGGGGCGGATCGGAGGCCACGCGGGCCAGCAGATCCACGAGGTGGTCCGTGGGATGGAACCCCAGGGATTCGTCCAGCGCGTCGACCAGAATCGTCACCGGCCCCACGGAATCGCCGAGTTCCCGGCAGCGCTGCAGCGGCGTACGGATCAGCCGGTCGAAGGCGACCCTGGCCGGCACATCGTGCAGCTCCAGCTCTTCGATGACGATGCCCTGGACCCGGGCGCCGGAGTCGGCCGCCCCCACATGAACGGTTGAGTTGATGACGAGACCCGGCGTCAGCTCTTCGGCCAGCATCCGTGCGAAGGCCGACGAACGTTCCGCCAGCATCAGCGCCAAGGACTTCACGAAGCGCTGGGGGCTGAGCGTCGCGTCCTGCTGAGCGACGCAGAAGTGCCCGTACGCGGCCGTTCCCGCCGCCCGCAGCTGCTCGGCGAACACCGTCTTTCCGCAACCGGGCGGGCCCACGATCAACAGGCAGGGCGATACCTGATCCGACAGCCATTCGTCCACCCGCCGTCGGATGCCTGCCCGGGGGACGATGAGCGACTCGGGTGGTTGCAGCGCGCTCATGAGGCCTCAGTGGGCGGGGTGCGCCGCCGGATGCGCACTCCCGTTACTTCTCCGTCGGGGCCGACGTGTCCGGCTCGGACGGTCGCTTCGATGCCCCCTTGCGGCAGATCGTCGGTGTCGATGGCGGCGAGCCGGCCGTCGACCGTCTCGGCTACGGCCGTCGCCACCACTTCACGGCCGGGGGACTCCGTCTCGCGGCCAAGGATCCCCACCTCACGGCCCGTAGGCTGCGCCTCTGCCGCCCTGCGCGACGTGAGCAGTAACTGCTTCAGGGCCGCATACGACCGGTGCGCGGACGAGTCCGGCCGAATGATCGTGAAGTGATCGCCCGGCAGCACCCCGACGTCGGCGTGCGGGAACACGCTCCGGGCTGAGGCGGGCGTGACGACATTGTCCGTCTCCCCTGCGTACGCCTTGATCGGAATGGGGCAGGAGCTCGCTGTGACGGCCCGGGCGTGCACCACCCGGTTGAACACCGTTCGTTGGGCCTCGGTCACCGCCGCGTTGACCGGCCGCAGTTGCCGCTCCTGACCGTTCCGGCCACGCCAGAGAGCGCGCCGGAGCGTCAGGGCCAGCTCGGAACCGGAGTTGGGGCACGCGAACATCACGATCTGCCTGATCCGGGCCAGCTCGGTTCCCCGGCCCGCACCGAGCATCCGGGCGAGGTGACGCTGGACGATCAGACCACCCTGGCTGTGCGACACCAGCACGAGTTGCTCGAAGGGGTGCGCTTCGACTTCCAGGAACGTCTGAAGGCTGTCGGCCAGGTCGTCGAAGGACGGAATCCGGCGCAACGGGCTGAGGACCGCAACCGGGGAGCTGTACCCGAACAACAGCGGCGTCATCCCGGCCAGTTCTTCGTCCTGGCCGATCAGCTCCGTGAAGGACGACCAGGTTTGCGGTGAGGAGAACAACCCGTGGACGAAGACCACGCCGACTTGCTTGTGGACCATCGATATCCGTCTCCCCCACCCTGGAGCACCAGTATCCATCCGGAGGCTACGCCAGGCGGAGCAGCGGTGACCATCGTTCGCCCTTCGTCATGTACGCGCGTACCGACTCCAGAGCTTGATCAGCATGGACGCTCATCCTGAGCTCGCCTGGTGTCACATACACGACAGTGCGCCGCACGAGCGGCATCGACCAAGGCGCGCAGTGCCGGGAAGCGCGTCGCGGTCTTCCGCGTCCGCCTTGGTCCAGTCAGCCTGCCAAGGCGGCCCCATGAACCCTTGGGTCACTGCCCCGGCTCCGCTGCCGCCGCCGCACGCCGAAGGCGTCCAGCTTCCTCGATCAGGTCCTTCGCGCGACCATAGTCGGGTTCCTGAGCCGCGCCCCCTTGGGCAACACAAAACCCCCGCCAGCGAACTGACGAGGGCTCACAACCGAATCATCCACCGCACCAGGCGCAACTCCCGCCCCGTACGTCACGTCTACGTCAGGTCGTAGGGGACCGGAGAAGAGTCCACGGGACGCCCGGCACCTGGCTCGAAAGGATACCCGAGCCGGAACAGAGCGGCGAGCGGAGCCGTTTACGTGGGCTTGCCGACGGTGTTGGCGCACCGGAACTGCTGACGACGAAGCTTGGCAGCTCAGCGAACAATTGATCGGTTGCCAATTGGTGATGGCGGTGAATCCAATGACCGGCATGATCACCCGGGCGCACCCGCCACGGCGAGCCGTGATGAACGCGAACCCCCGGCGGCGGCCGGCGCGCGATCCGGGCGGACCGCGACCGCATCAGCCCAGGGGAGACGCCACCCGATGAACACGCCATCATCGCCGTCCGGAGCGGAGCGCA
Organism: Streptomyces sp. E11-3; assembly: GCF_046540415.1. Classification (NCBI taxonomy): domain Bacteria; kingdom Bacillati; phylum Actinomycetota; class Actinomycetes; order Kitasatosporales; family Streptomycetaceae; genus Streptomyces; species Streptomyces sp. E11-3. The sequence continues at coordinate 660,398 of NZ_JAZGRL010000002.1, forward strand.
CAGACGGGTCGTCCGTCCGCCTGGGCGCTCCCGTCCCGCTGACGCGGCCCGGCTGGGTCGAGGCGGGCCGACACCTGCTCGCAGGACTCGACCTGGCCGTGCGCGAGGTCAACGACGCCGGTGGGATCGACGGCAGACCACCGGAACTGGCGCTCCGGGACACCGCGGCCGACCCCGAGCGGGCCGCGGCGGCCGTGGACGAACTGGTCGGCCTGGGCGTGGCCGCCGTGGCGGCGAGTACCACAGCGTCATCGCCCGCGCCGTCGCCGCCCGGGCCGACGCCCTCGGCGTGCCGTTCCTCTGCTCGTCCGCGGCGCTCGACGCGCTCACCGAGGAGCCGACGGAGTGGGTCGCGCGTCTGGCCCCGGCCCAGTCCCACGGCTGGCGGACCTACGCGGACTTCCTCCTCGGCGCGGGCCGGCGGCGGATCGCCGTGGCGACCCAGCCGAGCGTCTACTGGGCGTCCGGGACCCGCGTCCTGCGGGACCGCCTCGCTCCCCGCGGCGCCGCCGTCGTCGAACTCGGGATCGGCGCTCCTTCCGGACAACCGGAGTTCGCCGAATGAGCCGCGGCGCAACCGAACGTGCTCGGTGAGCGATTCGGCCCGTTTCACGGTCCTGCCGACGTCATGGCGGGTGGCGGGCCGCCTGTTCTTGGAGCCGGGCGGCCGGCCAGGGCCCGAGTGGGAGGGTTTGGGTACACGGGTCGGGCAGAGCAGGCGCGGGCGAAGGTTGCGAAACCCTCGCCGGACGCGGGCGGGGGTGAGGCGGCCTGGCTCGGCGGGCGTTCCCAGGGGCGGCGGAAGTCCGCGGCAGCCGCGCGAACGAGCCGGAGCCGGGTGTGGGCGGCGGTGATCAGCCAGGTCCAGCGGTCCCCGGCCTCGGGGGTGCGGATCCTGGAGCGAGTCCCGCCGAACGTCCGCTTGATCATCCGGAAGGGTGTGCTCCAGATCGAAGCCGCGCAGGAGGCCTGCCAGCGCACGTCGCCGTCCGCGCCGGTCATACCGGCCCTGAAGGACCACAGCCACACCGGCAGCGGGGTGGCGTCGCCGGGCAGGCGGTCAACTTCGAGGCGGTCATCGTCCCGATCACGATCCTGGGATGGCCATACCGGTTGATCACCCGCCGCGCCCGCCCGCGAACTGGAGGGAACCGGTCAACGGCCGGTGAGCAGGACCCACACCGGCCCCTCGGCGAAGTTCATCGGATCGCCGGACGGCGTCGTGAACGTCGTGCCGTCCTCCTCCCCGTCCCGGCTCCATAGGACGTCGTACGCCCTGCCGTCGCGCAGCACCGTCGCCTCACCCGAGCCCACGGTCTCGCTGTACGGCGAGACGCTGCCCCATCGGTCGCTGAACTCCGAGTCCCGCACGGTGACTTGCTGGACGACCACGGTCGCCGCCTCCGACCGCCCACCGTCGGTCGTAGTCATCGCCGTCCCGTCCATCGACACCAGCCACCTCCGCTCGTCCGGCGACCACGTGAAGACGAATCGGGCCGCGGGGAAGCGGACGGTGTGCTCGTTCACCTGCCGCCCGCCGTCCGGCGCCGCCCCGAACCGGAACCCGATGTCCGCCGACTTCTCCGCCTCGGGCGCGACGTCGAGCAGCCGCTCCGGACGTACGTAGAGGTTGTGCGGCGCGTTCCTGCCGCTGTCGCGGAAGTACGCCTCGGACGCCTTCCCTGGCGGCAGCGCGTAGACAGGAGCGCCCGCGATCAGGGGATTCAGCTTCGACTGCGCCCCTGAGTACGCGAACGCGGGCCGCCCGAACTGCCGCAGCAGCTCCAGATCCGACTCGCGGGCGCTGCGCACGGGACCCAGCTCGTCGGGCAAGTCGGACGAGAGCACGGCCAGTATCCGGGTCTGCCCGGCCTCCACCTGCTCGACGTAGACGATGTCCGCCGCGCCGAGTCCGGTGTGCGGGCGCGCCGGGCCCACGTTGTCGATCTTGACGGCCAGTACGGGGGCGGGCTCGGCGGGCAGCCCGGTGAAGGGTGACAGGGCGCGTCCCCGGGAGTCCCGGGAGGGCGCGGTGCTGTTCCCCGAGTCCCCGTCGGTACACGCGGCGAGGCCGAAGGCCATGACCACGGAGACCATGGCGACGGCGGCGATGCGCTTCGCCGCCGACACGATCCGCTCCAGCCTGCCGCTGTGCGCGCCCCGCCAGTAGACGCGGCCGCATTCCGGGCAGCGCATGAAGGTGTGGTACGTGCGGCGCGTGCCGGGCCTGAGCAGGTGCTCGACCTCGCCCTTCTCGACCGGGGCCAGCGGCGCGTTGCATGCCATGCACCGGGTCCACGGGGCCAGCCGCGGCTCGAAGCGCTCCAGGACATCGGCGAGTTGGGCCTCGGCCCGTGCCCCGCGCACGTACCCGCCGAACCACAGCGACCTGCGGCGCAGCAGCCCGCGGTCCTGGGTCAGCAGCGCCCGGCGCTCGGCGTTCGCCTGCTCGATCAGCGCGTCGTCGTCCATGTCGTTGCGGTACGCGGTGTCCAGACCGATCAGCCGCAGATGCCGGGCCAGCGCTCCGAGATGGACGTCGAGGACGAACCGCAGCGGCTCCGGCCGCGGCTCCTGTGGCCGCGGGACGGGTCCCACCTCGATGTCATCGCCCTCCTGCGGCCTGTACGACACGGTGACCGGCCGCCCGTCGACGCGCAGGGACCCGACCTCCGTCAGCGGAACGCCGAGCGACTCGACCACATGACCGAGCGACGAGGTCCCGTCGGGCGGCACGAGGACCTCGCCGGTGGGCCGGTGGCGGGACGGGAGGAAGAGGCGGAGTTCGGCGGGGAATCGAAGGTGCAGCGACGATCCGGACACGTATTCAAGGATGCCACCAGGTCGCTCGCGCTGGGCGCTGACGGGTTACGGCTGCCGCGTCCGGGCTTTCGCCGTGTCGGCGGGAAGGGTCTTGCGCCTGCTGCGGGGGATCGCCTTCGATAGCGCCCCGGCTCGGTGCGGCTCGGCCGCCAGACGTCGGATCACGACCGGCCTTGACCGGGTTGAGGTTCGTTCGGCACCGCCGGGCCGCACCGTCCTGGTTCTCGCCGTTGCGGCGGGAAATTGTTGGCGGCTCGCGGCCACGCCTGCCCGCCTTCGCTCGGCCGCGCCGCGCCGCGTCTCCAGCAAAGCCCCCCGTTGGTGTGATCCCCCAGGGAGGTACGGGGGCTTGTGCAGGCGCCCCAGCCTCAGTCGCGGTCCAGCGTGAGCACCACGGCGAGCGGGGTGCCGGTGGCGCTCCAGTGGTCCACCGCGTCGGCGAGTACGTCCTGGGCGATGCCCCACTCCCGGGGCTGCGCGCGGGCGTATCCGCGCCAGCCCGACACCACCAGGAGGCGGCCGCCGGTTGCCGGGGCCCACGACAGGTCGGTGAGGCAGTCGGCGAGCGCGTCCCAGTTGCGTCCGAACCAGTCGGGCAGGGCCAGGGCGCGGGCACAGCGCTCCATGAAGGCGGCCTTGTCCGCGGCGCCTTCGAGGTCGAGTACGGCGGTGTACCAGCCCGTGGCGCGCGCGGCGGCCAGGATGGGGGCGAGGGCGGCCGCCGGGGACGGCGATGCGGGTGCGGCGTCGGTCATCGCGGAACCGCCTTGGTCATCGCAGAACCGCCGGTCATCGCAGAACCACTGGTCATCGCAGAACCGCCTTGAACGAGTTGTAGTGGTCTCGCGTGTAGTACGTCTCGCCGCCGTCACCGGTGACCAGGCGCCGCGCCCCACGGGTGCGCTCCCCTGGTGTGCGAACCGTGTACTCGCGGTAGTAGCCGCGTTGCTGACGAGGCAGCAGCCGCTCGAAGTTGCCGAAGGTCGTGCCGTCCTTCTCGTACGGGAAGGGCCCGTCGGCATCGATGAGGCGCAACGTTTCGCGTGCCTCGGGTGGCAGCTCGGCCACGAGGACCGTCGCCATGCCCCGGGCCCAGCCGGGTGTCGCGGGGGCCGATGGGCCGCTCGGCGTGCGGGTCCCGCCCGGTGTGCCGGTGTCGGTCGTCATGGCGCAGCCACCGAGCAGCAGCGCGACAGCGGACAGCAGGGCGAGTAGGAGACCGGTAGGGCGGCGGTGGGGTGGTGCCTGACGGGGCCCGTGCAGCATGCCGCCGATGCTGCCACAGGCGCCGAACCGCTGCGGGTAGGCCGCTGCTGGGCCACGATGTGTTCATGCTGCTCGCCGACGTGGCCAGAACCTCGCGGGAGATCGCCGCGACCCGTTCCCGATCCAAGAAGACCGCCCTCCTCGCCGAGCTGTTCCGCGGGATGTCACCGGACGACGCGCCGCTGGTCGTCTCGTATCTCGCGGGTCGGCTGCCGCAGCGGAAGATCGGTGTGGGCTGGACGGCCTTCAAGGAGCGGCAGCCGCCTGCCGCCGGCGCCCGGCTCACGGTCCAGGACGTGCACGAGGCGTTCGACCGGATCGCGGCCGTCTCCGGCCAGGGCTCGCAGGGCGAACGCAGACGCCTGCTGCATGAGCTGCTGGCCGCCGCCACGGAGGACGAGCAGCACCTGCTGTACGGCCTGATCGGCGGCGAGCTGCGGCAGGGCGCGCTGGACGCGCTCGCGGCCGAGGCACTGGCGGTGGCCGTCGACGCGGACCCGGTGGCGGTACGGCGGGCGGTGATGCTCGCGGGGCGGCTGGACGTGGTGGCGAGCGCGCTGGCCGCCGACGGGGTGGCCGCGTTGGACGCGTTCCGGCTCGACGTGGGGCGCCCGGTGCTGCCGATGCTCGCCAAGACGGCGAAGGACGTGGACGAGGCGGTGGAGCGTCTGGGCCCGTGTGCGGTCGAGGAGAAGCTCGACGGCATCCGGGTACAGGTGCACCGGGACGGCGACCAGGTGCGCGTCTTCACCCGTACGCTGGACGAGATCACCGTACGGCTACCGGAAGTCGTCGCCGCGGCACAGGAGTTGGCGTCCGACCGGGTGGTGCTCGACGGTGAGGTGATCGCGCTGGACGAGCGGGGGCGGCCGCGGCCGTTCCAGGACATCGCGGGCCGGGTCGGCTCGCGTTTGGACGTCGAGGGCGCCCAGGCCTCGCTGCCGTTGTTCCCGGTCTTCTTCGACCTGCTGGCCGTGGACGGCCGCGACCTGCTCGACCTGCCCGCCGGGGAGCGCCACGCGGAGCTGGCGCGGGTGACGCCCGAGCCGCGCCGGGTGCGCCGTCTGGCGGTCGACGACCCCGGTGACGTACGGCTGCGGGAGGCCGCGCGGGAGTTCGCGGCCGAGGCTCTGGAGCGCGGGCACGAGGGGGTCGTACTGAAGGCGTTGGACTCCCCGTACAGCGCGGGGCGGCGTGGGGCGTCCTGGCTGAAGGTGAAACCCGTACACACGCTGGACCTGGTGGTGCTCGCTGCGGAGTGGGGGCATGGGCGGCGGACCGGGAAGCTGTCCAATCTGCATCTGGGCGCGCGCCGCCCGGACGGGTCCTTCGCGATGCTGGGCAAGACCTTCAAGGGTCTTACGGACGCGCTGCTGGCCTGGCAGACCGAGCGGTTGCAGGAGTTGGCGGTGAGCGACGACGGGTGGGTGGTGCGGGTGCGGCCCGAGCTGGTGGTGGAGGTGGCCTTCGACGGCGTGCAGCGCTCGTCGCGCTATCCGGAGGGGGTGACGCTGCGCTTCGCGCGCGTGGTGCGGTATCGCGAGGACAAGCGGGCGGCCGACGCGGACACGGTCGAGGCGGTGCACGCGCTGCACGAGCGGTAGCGGGGCGGTACGGGACGTCGCGGACGGTGGACCTGGAGGCAGCGTGGATACGGCACAACGCGAGCGGGCGCGGACCGAGGCCCGGCAGGAGGCGGCGCGGCTCGGCGGCGAGGGGGTCCGCGCGATCGCCCTGACCTGGGTGGACAACGCGGGCATCACCCGGGTCAAGGGCGTGCCCACCGGACGGCTGCCCCACGCGGCGCATCGGGGCGTCGGGGTGTCGCCGGTGTTCGACGTCTTCCTGGTGGACGACTCCGCCACCACCAGCCGCCACATCGGCGGCCCGGACGGCGACCTCAGGCTGTTCCCCGACCTGGACCGTCTGACGGTGCTGGCCGGGCAGCCCGGCTGGGCGTGGGCGCCCGCCGACCGGTACGACCAGCTCGGGCAGCCGCACCCCGCGTGCCAGCGGCAGTTCGCGCGGCGGATGACGGAGCGGGCCGCCGGGCGCGGGATCGAGCTGCGGATGGGCTTCGAGACCGAGTGGACCGTCCTGCGGGCGCCCTCGGCGGCCAGCACGTCCGACTCCGACCACGCGCCTGACGTCGCGCCCCTCTTCGTGCCCGACCGGCCGGGCGCGGGACCCGCGTACGGCATGGCACGCCTGGTGGAGCTGTCGGCTTACCTGGACGCCGTACTGGCCGCGCTGGTGGCACAGGGCGTCGAGGTGCTGCAGATCCATCCCGAGTACTCCCCGGGGCAGTTCGAGGTGTCCGTCGCGCCCTCGGACCCGGTGGGCGCCGCGGACGACGCCGTACTGGTCCGCGAGACCATCCGCGCGGTGTCCCTGCGGCACGGCTACGTCGCCGCGTTCGGGCCGGTCGTCGAGCCGGGGGTCGTCGGCAGCGGCCGGCATCTGCATCTGAGCCTGTGGCGCGACGGCCGGAACCTGTGCCGGGGCGGCGAGGGGCCGTTGGGGATGACGGCGCTCAGCGAGGCGTTCCTGTCCGGGGTGCTGGACGCGCTGCCCGCCCTGCTGACCGTCGGCGCTCCCTCACCCGCGAGCTATCTGCGCCTGGAACCCTCGCGCTGGGCTGGTGCGTTCCAGTGCTGGGGGCCAGAGAACCGAGAAGCCGCCCTCCGCTTCATTACCGGCCCGCCGGACGAACCGGACGCCGCCAACGCCGAGTTCAAGTGCTTCGACGCCGCCGCCAATCCCTACCTGCTGGTCGGCGCGGTGATCGCGGCGGGCCTCGCCGGTCTGGACGCGGCGCTCGCGCTCCCCGCGCCCGTGACCGGCGACCCGGTCGGCCAGGACCAGCCGCGGCTGCCCACCTCGCTGCCCCGCGCGCTGGCGCGGTTCACCGCGTCGTCGGTGCTGCGCGAGGCGCTGGGCGAGCCGCTCTTCGAGGCGTTCGCGGCGGTACGCGCCGCGGAGGCCGAGCTGTTCGACGGCACGCCGCCCGCGGAGCTGGCGGCCGTCACTCGGGGGCGGTACTGAAACTGGGCCGAGCTGGCCGGGGCGATGCGCGCGAGATCGTACGCCTGGAGCGCCTGGCGGAGGCGACGGCTTACGCGTCCGACCGCTCCGAAGACCCCGCCGCGTGGGTCACTCGCCTGGCCAACGCCGTACTGCTTCACCATCTGTGGTGGTCGGCGGCGCACACCGGGCTGCCGCTGCGACTGCCACTGCCACTGCACACCAGCTTCGGCGACCCCGACCTGCGGCTGCGCCATTGCGACCCGCTGCTGCTGACCGACTTCATCCGGGCGGTGCGCCCCCACCGGCCCCGCTACCGCCCCTGCGAGCCCTCGCTGTCCGGGTCCGCGCGGTCCAGCGCCGGGCGGGGCGCCGGGCCCGCCTCCAGCAGATAGTCCGCCGCCGCAGTGTCCGTGACCAGGCTGGTGACCAGGCCCGAGCGGAGCACCGCGTCGATCGCGCCCGCCTTACGCAGCCCGCCGGCGATCGCCACCACCTCGGGGATACGCCGCAGCCGGTCGGCCTCGACCGTGATGCACCGCTCCCCCAGGTCACGGCCGACCCGGCGCCCCTGAGCGTCGAAGAGGTGCGCGGACATCTCGGCGGCGACCCCGAGCGAGGCGTAGTGGGCGCGCTCGTCGTCGGTCAGCATGTCGTGCACCGTGGAGATACCGGGCTCCCAGGAGCCGATGGAGACCGCGGCGACGGTGACCTTGTCGAAGTACTCGAAGGCGCGGGCGATCCCGGTCTGGTTGCGCAGCGCCGCGGCGGTCGCCGGGTCCGGCAGCAGCATCGGCGCGTAGATGGGGTGCGCCTCTCCCCCGGACACCTGCGCGGCACGCCGTACCGCCTCCACCGAGCCGCGCTCGGCGGTCCCGGCGTCGTACACGCCCGTGAGCTGGACGACGGTGCACGGCGGCAGCCGGTCCAGGGCCGCGGCCATGTGGATCGTGGAGCGGCCCCAGGCGAGCCCCAGCACATCGCCCTCGGTGACGAGTTCGCCGAGCAGATCGGCGGCCACCTCCCCCAGGTTCTCCGGGTCGGGCGACTCCTCGGCCGAGTCCGCGGGGGACTCGACGACGACCGCGTGCCGCAGGCCGTAACGGGCCCGCAGCCGGTCGGAACGCTCCGCGTCGAGTTCCGCGGGTACCCGGATCTCGATCCGCACCAGGTCCCGTTCGAGCGCGGTCTCCAGGACCCGCGCGACCTTGAAGCGGCTGACGCCGAACTCCTCGGCGATCTGGATCTTGGATTTGCCCTCGAGGTAGAAGCGGCGGGCCATGGCCGCCGCCTGCACCAGCTCAGCGGGTCCCATCCGCAGGGCTGGCCGACCCGCCGACATGCCGGACACGGCAATCTCCTCACTGTTCACAAGTTCACTGAGCGACTCACCGTTCATCCTCGCAGATCCGGCGGCCTTGATCAGTCGTGCAGTACTGCGTTCACCTGGCCGTGGCTCAGCGGACGCGCGGTCGGTGACTCAGTGGTCACACGCCCAGGCCGCCGCCGCGGTCACGACCTGCTCGTGTGACGCGGCGGCGGCCTCCGCCTTCGCGCGCAGCGAGCGCATCGCCGCGGCCGGGTCGTCCTTGCCGAAGACCGCGGAGCCCGCCACGAAGACGTCGGCGCCCGCGTCGGCGCACCGCTCGATGGTGGCTTCGGCGACCCCGCCGTCGACCTGCAGCCACAGCTCCAGGCCGTGCTTGGAGATCAGCTCACGGGTGCGGCGGATCTTCGGCAGCATGATGTCCAGGAAGCTCTGGCCGCCGAACCCCGGCTCCACGGTCATGATCAGCAGCATGTCGAGCTCGGGGAGCAGGTCCTCGTACGGCTCGATGGGCGTCGCGGGCTTCAGCGCCATGGAGGCCCTGGCCCCCTTGGCGCGGATCTCGCGGGCGAGCCGTACGGGCGCGGCCGCGGCCTCGGCGTGGAAGGTGACGGACCCGGCGCCCGCCTCCACGTACTGCGGCGCCCAGCGGTCGGGGTTCTCGATCATCAGGTGACAGTCCAGCGGGGTGTCCGTGGCCCGGCTCAGGGACTCCACGATCGGCACTCCGAGCGTCAGGTTCGGCACGAAGTGGTTGTCCATCACGTCGACATGGAGCCAGTCGGCACCTTCGACGGCCTTCGCCTCGTCGGCGAGCCGCGCGAAGTCAGCGGACAGGATGCTGGGATTGATCTGAACTGCCATGCCCACCAGACTGCCATGCCCGCGGAGGTTTCCCACCCCCGGTCCTAGCCAGTCACCCTCGAGCGTACCCGGAACCTCACCTTCCGTGCCGTTCTGGCGTTTTGGCCCTGCGGGACGGGCACGCGCGAGGCCGTACGCCGGGGTGAACGCGGTTGACCTCGACCGGGCTTGAGGATGAAGGCCGTACGCGACGTGAGGAGCGCCCCCGAGACGCTCGCGCGGGGCTGACGGCGCCGCCTGGCGGTGTACCTGCCCCGACCACCACCCGAAACCTGCTTTGCATGATCATGCGCGATTATGCATAATCTTCCCATGTCTAAGGTCCTCACCTCCCTCCCCGCCGGCGAACGCGTCGGCATCGCCTTCTCCGGCGGTCTCGACACCTCCGTCGCGGTCGCGTGGATGCGCGACAAGGGCGCCGTCCCGTGCACCTACACCGCCGACATCGGCCAGTACGACGAGCCCGACATCGCCTCGGTGCCCGGCCGCGCGAAGACCTACGGTGCCGAGATCGCGCGCCTGGTCGACTGCCGCGCGGCACTGGTCGAGGAGGGCCTGGCCGCACTCACCTGCGGGGCGTTCCACATCCGTTCGGGCGGGCGTGCCTACTTCAACACCACGCCGCTCGGCCGCGCCGTCACGGGCACTCTGCTGGTCCGGGCGATGCTTGAGGACAACGTCCAGATCTGGGGCGACGGCTCGACCTTCAAGGGCAACGACATCGAGCGGTTCTACCGGTACGGCCTGCTCGCCAACCCGCGCCTGCGGATCTACAAGCCTTGGCTGGACGCGGACTTCGTGACGGAGCTCGGCGGCCGCAAGGAAATGTCGGAGTGGCTTCTCACCCACGACCTGCCCTACCGCGACAGCACCGAGAAGGCGTACTCCACCGACGCCAACATCTGGGGCGCCACCCACGAGGCCAAGGTCCTGGAGCACCTCAACACCGGCGTGGAGACCGTGAACCCGATCATGGGCGTGCGGTTCTGGGACCCGGAGGTCGAGATCGCCACCGAGGACGTGACGATCGGCTTCGACCAGGGCCGCCCGGTGACGATCAACGGCAAGGAGTTCACCTCCCCCGTCGACCTGGTGATGGAAGCGAACGCCATCGGCGGTCGGCACGGCATGGGCATGTCGGACCAGATCGAGAACCGGATCATCGAGGCCAAGAGCCGCGGCATCTACGAGGCGCCCGGCATGGCCCTGCTGCACGCGGCGTACGAGCGCCTGGTCAACGCGATCCACAACGAGGACACCCTCGCCCAGTACCACAACGAAGGACGGCGCCTCGGCCGGCTGATGTACGAGGGCCGCTGGCTGGACCCGCAGGCGCTGATGGTGCGCGAGTCGCTGCAGCGCTGGGTCGGCGCGGCCGTCACCGGCGAGGTGACGCTGCGGCTGCGGCGCGGTGAGGACTACTCGATCCTCGACACCACGGGCCCGGCGTTCAGCTACCACCCGGACAAGCTCTCCATGGAGCGCACCGAGGACTCGGCGTTCGGCCCGGTGGACCGGATCGGCCAGCTCACCATGCGCAACCTCGACATCGCCGACTCGCGCGCCAAGTTGGAGCAGTACGCCGGACTCGGCCTGATCGGCACCGCCGCAGCGACCGTCGGGGGCGCTATCGGCGCCGCCCAGGCGGCCGCGACCGGGCTGATCGGCACCCTGCCGGAGGGCGGCGCCGAGGCCATCGCCTCCCGCGGCGAGGTCTCCGGCGACGACGAGATGCTGGACCGCGCCGCGATGGAGTTCGGCACCGACTGACCAGGGGGACGGCGTACCGCCTAGGGGGCGTCTCCCCGATCTTCGCGGATCAGCCTGCGCCCGCTGCGAAGCAGCTGATGTCTCGCGGTGCGGTGCATCGGCGTGCGGCCGGATCGCCCTCGTACTGGACGTACTTGGGTGATTCGGCCGTGCGTCGGAGGGGGTCCCTCCCTGCTCAATGGGGTCTCCCCTGCTCGAGCGCAGCCGAGAGCTTGGGGAAGCAGTCGAGAGCTTGGGGGCGCGTGCCAGGCGTCGCGGGCCCGCGAAGATCGGGGAGACGCCCCCTAGCGGGTTTCTCCCCCTACGCGGTACGCCGCAGCACCGCCAGGTACATCGCGTCCGTGCCGTGCAGGTGCGGCCACAGCTGTACGTCGGGCCCGTCGCCGAGTGCCGGGACCCCGGGCATCAGGGGGCGGGCGTCGATGAGTTCGGCGCCGCCGTGCTTCTTCAGTACGTCCTCGACGACGGCGCGCGTCTCGGCGAGGTGCGGCGAACAGGTGGCATAGCCGACGACGCCGCCGACGCGTACGGCCGACAGCGCCTCCTGGAGCAGGCCGCGCTGCAACGGGGCGAAGCCGTCCAGGTCCTCGGGACGGCGCCGCCAGCGGGCCTCGGGGCGGCGCCGCAGGGCACCGAGCCCGGTGCAGGGCACGTCCATCAGGACGCGGTCGAAACTGCCGGGGCGCCAGGGCGGACGGGTGCCGTCGGCGGCGATCACCTGGTACGGGCCGGGGTTGCCTTCCAGGGCCTGGGCCACCAGGCGGGCGCGATGCGGCTGCTTCTCGGACGCGAGCAGCAGCGCCCCGCGCTGGGCGGCGAGCCCGGCCAGCATGGCGGCCTTGCCACCGGGGCCCGCGCAGCCATCCAGCCACCGCTTGTCGGGGCCGTCCAGCGGCGCCTGGGCGAGCGCGANCCGCGGCCGCCCCGGATCCGTAACCGCCAACGGCACAGGCCCCAACACCTCAGCGTCACCCGGCAGTTCAACCGCGGCGAGGAACTCCGCGAGAGCCTCAGGCCGCCCCGACACCGCCGCCATCCGGGACACCGGCGGAAACCCCAACTCCGCCCGGTCCGCCAGCTCCCGCACCGCGTGCCCCACCGGATCCCACCGCACCAGCGCCTGCACCGGCCGCAATGTCGGCTCGGCGACAACCACCACCGTGCCCCCGGCCCCCTGCGGCCGCACCAACGCCGCGGCCCCGATCCACCGCCGCAACGCCTCCTCACCCGCACGCAGATCAGGCCGCCCCAACATCGCCCACCCATCAAGCAGCAACGCGGCCGCGTACCCCCCGTCCGCGACCGGCTCAGCACCCGGCGTCGACACCACGAGCGCAGGCCCGCCAGGCACCGTATCCAGCACCTGCTCCCGCCCCGAAGTACGCACCGGCACCGCGGGAAAGGCCCGCCCCAGCTCCTCAGCCGTACGCCGCGCCCCCACGATCTGGGCCCGCAGCCGGAAGCCCCCACACTCCGGACAGTGCCACTCACTCTCACCGCGCCCGCACCACCCGCAGTGCAACGCCCCCGCGTCCCGCGCCTCCAGCGGCCCCGCGCAGTGCCGACAGCGCGCAGGCGCCCGGCACCGCTCACAGGCCAGCCGGGGAACGTACCCGCGCCGCGGCACCTGCACCAGCACGGGCCCGTGCGCCAACGCCTCCCGCACCACCCGCCAGGCGAGTGTCGGCAGTCGCGCGGCCCGCGCCGCCTCGTCCCTGGCCAGATCCTGGTCCCCCACGGTGCGCACCAACGGCGCGGCAGTGCGCACCTGCTCGCGCCCAGCGGTCAACGGCCGCGCCCAACCACTCTCCACGAGCTGCGCCGCCTCCACGGTGCAACTCCAACTCCCCACCAAAAACCCGCACTTGTCGTGTGTGGCCCGCAACTGCAGCACCTCGCGCGCATGCGGCTGCGGGGCATGCGGCTCGCTGTGGCTGCCGTCCCCGTCTTCCCAGACGGCGACAAGCCCCAGATCCCGCACGGGCGCGAACATGGCGGCCCGCGTCCCCACCACGGCCCGCACTGACCCACGCCGTACGGCAAGCCACTCCCGATACCGCTTCTCGGGCCCGGCATCGGCGGTAAGCACCGCATGGCGACCCACACCGAGCAGCGCCGTCAACGCGGCGTCCACCCGCCCCGCACTCCGTCCATCCGGTACGACGACGAGCGCACCCCGCCCCGAGGCAAGCGTCGCCCCCACCGCACGTGCCAGCTCATCGGCCCACTCCGGCCCCGGCAAGGCGTTCCACACGGCCCGAGGCGCTTCCCCCTGAGCCAGCGCCCGCAGAAAGGCCGCCCCCTGGGGATACCGCACCCAGGTCCCCGGCTCGGGCACCGCGGGCGGCGGCAACGGCTCAGGCGACTTCTTGCCTTCCGCCCGAGCGTTCCTGGGCGGCACGGCCAGCTGCAGCACATCCGCGAGGCTCCCCGCATAACGGTCGGCGACCGCCCGCGCCAACCCGAGCAGCTCCGGGCTCAGCACCGGCTCGGGCGACACCACCTGCGCCAGCGCCGCCAGCGGCCCCGCGTAGTCCGACTCGGCGCGCCGCTCGACCAGAAACCCCCCGATCAGCCCACCGCCCTCACGCCGCCCGCCGTGCACCCGGTGCTTCCCGGCCCCGAACCGCACCCTCACCCGCACCCCCGGCTGCGCATCGGCATCCAGCTCCTCGGGCACCGCGTAGTCGAAGTACCGGTCCAGGTGCAGCACGCCCTTGTCCACCAGCACCCGCGCAACCGGCAGCTCCTTGGCCAGCGCGGCCCCCCGCCAGGTCCGCGGCTTGGCCCGCGGCACCTTGGCCCCCCGCACCGCCTCCCGAATGAGCGCAAGCTGCTCCGGCTCGGGGGCGCCCCCCGAACCGTCCGGCTGTCCGTTCTCGCTGCTCACAGCCAAATTCCTACCAGACCCCACTGACACTCATGGCACGACAAAGGCGCGGCCCTCCCCTCCGGGAGAGCCGCGCCTCGTAGTCCCTTACAGGACCCGCGTCCTACAGACCCGCAGCCTTACGCAGCGCGTCCACGCGGTCCGTGCGCTCCCACGTCAGGTCCGGCAGTGCGCGGCCGAAGTGGCCGTACGCCGCCGTCTGGGCGTAGATCGGGCGCAGCAGGTCCAGGTCGCGGATGATGGCGGCCGGGCGGAGGTCGAAGACGGCCGAGATGGCGGCCTCGATCTTGTCGACGTCGACCTTCTCCGTTCCGAAGGTCTCGACGAAGAGGCCGACGGGCTCGGCCTTGCCGATCGCGTAGGCGATCTGGACCTCGCAGCGGGCGGCCAGGCCGGCCGCGACGACGTTCTTGGCGACCCAGCGCATGGCGTACGCGGCCGAGCGGTCGACCTTGGACGGGTCCTTGCCGGAGAACGCGCCGCCGCCGTGGCGGGCCATGCCGCCGTAGGTGTCGATGATGATCTTGCGGCCGGTGAGGCCGGCGTCGCCCATCGGGCCGCCGATCTCGAAGCGCCCGGTGGGGTTGACCAGCAGGCGGTAGCCCTCGGTCTCCAGCTTGATGCCGTCCTCGAGGAGGGCCTTCAGCTCGGGCTCGACCACGAACTCGCGGATGTCGGGCGCGAGCAGGGAGTCCAGGTCGATGTCCGACGCGTGCTGCGAGGAGACGACGACCGTGTCGAGGCGGACCGCCTTGTCGCCGTCGTACTCGATGGTGACCTGGGTCTTGCCGTCGGGGCGCAGGTAGGGGATGGTGCCGTTCTTGCGGACCTCGGACAGGCGCTTGGAGAGCCGGTGGGCGAGGTGGATCGGCAGCGGCATCAACTCGGGCGTCTCGTCCGACGCGTAGCCGAACATCAGGCCCTGGTCGCCCGCGCCCTGCTTGTCCAGCTCGTCCTCGTCGCCCTCGACCCGCTTCTCGTACGCGGTGTCGACGCCCTGCGCGATGTCCGGGGACTGGGCGCCGATGGACACCGAGACGCCACAGGACGCGCCGTCGAAGCCCTTCTTGGACGAGTCGTAGCCGATCTCGAGGATCTTGTCGCGGACCAGCGTCGCGATGTCGGCGTACGCCTTGGTCGTGACCTCACCGGCCACATGTACCTGTCCGGTGGTGATCAGCGTCTCGACGGCGACCCGGGAGGTCGGGTCCTCCCGCAGGAGGGCGTCGAGAATGGTGTCGCTGATCTGGTCAGCGATCTTGTCGGGGTGACCCTCGGTCACAGACTCCGAGGTGAAGAGACGACGGGACACAACGCTCCCTGGGGTTGCAGCGGCTGCTGGCTGATCATTGGCGGAACGTCCGGGAGCTGCGCCCGGTGTCGTTCCGAGACCAGTTTATCGGTCGCTTCCGGTCAACGGACCCCGTGTCTCGACAGATGGGAGTCCTGTGACCTGCGGCACTGCATTCTGCGGTACGAAGATAGATCTCCACCAGGGGGCCTGCGACCGGATTTCCTGGGTTTGGGGAGGCCGGTGGGGCGAAGTTCCCCTTCACCCGAAACGCGCGGAGACGAGATCCCAGACGGTGTCGGCGAGCGCCTCCTTGGGGCCGTACGGCACCGGGGTCTCGCTGCCGTCCGCGCCGAGCACCAGGGCTTCGTTCTCCTCGGAGCCGAAGGTCTTGCGCTCCCCGACCTCGTTGACGACGAGCAGGTCACAGCCCTTGCGGGCGAGCTTGGCGCGGCCGTTGGCGAGGACGTCGTCGGTCTCGGCGGCGAAGCCGACCACGACCTGGCCCGGCCGGGCGCGCTCGGCGGAGAGCTCGGCGAGGATGTCTGGATTTCGCACCAGGGCGACCGGTTCCGGCTCCCGCCCCTCCTGCTTCTTGATCTTCCCTCCGGCATACGTCGCGGGGCGGAAGTCCGCCACGGCCGCGGCCATCACCAGCGCGTCGGCGTCCGGTGCGGCCTTCAGTACGGCCTCCCGCAGCTGTATGGCGGTCCCGACGCGTACGACGTCGACTCCGGCCGGGTCCGGCAGGTCCGCGTTGGCGGAGAGCAGGGTGACCCGGGCTCCGCGCGCCGCGGCGGTGCGGGCGAGGGCGTACCCCTGCTTCCCGGAGGAGCGGTTGCCCAGGAAGCGGACGGGGTCGAGCGGCTCGCGGGTGCCGCCCGCGCTGATCACCACATGGCGCCCGGCGAGATCGGGTTCGGCCGTGCCGCGGGCCAGGCTGTGCCTTCTCAGGACGTGGCGGCAGACCTCGAAGATCTCGCCCGGGTCGGGCAGCCGGCCCTTGCCGGTGTCCACGCCGGTGAGCCGGCCGACGGCGGGCTCGATGACGACGGCGCCGCGGCGGCGCAGCGTCGCGACGTTCTCCTGCGTGGCGGGGTGCTCCCACATCTCGGTGTGCATCGCGGGGGCGAAGAGGACGGGGCAGCGCGCGGTCAGCAGCGTGTTGGTGAGCAGGTCGTCGGCGAGGCCGTGGGCCGCCTTGGCGAGCAGGTCGGCGGTGGCCGGTGCGACCACGACGAGGTCGGCGGACTGGCCGATGCGGACGTGCGGGACCTCGTGGACGTCGGACCAGACCTCGTCCGATACGGGGTGCCCGGACAGCGCCGCCCAGGTGGGGGCGCCCACGAACTGGAGCGCGGAGCCGGTCGGCACCACCCGTACGTCGTGGCCCGACTCGGTGAGCCGGCGCAGCAGCTCGCACGCCTTGTAGGCGGCGATCCCCCCGCTGACCCCCAGAACGACCTTCGGCTTGTCCACTGCGTCTCCCCGCACTCGGAACCCGTATCTGCTCTATGACACACCACAGGCCCGGCAGTCGCGCTGCCGGGCCTGTCGTGCTGCGTTTTCCCGGGGGATAACCCCCGGACCCCCAGCCGGACAAGCAGGTCAGCCAGGAAGTCCGGGTGGAATCGCCAGGCGAACCTGGGTGGGGAAGCTCGCCGTGCTACTGGGCCGCGCCCTCGATGGGCTCGGAGGTGAGCAGACCCGCGTTGATCTCGCGCAGGGAGATCGAGAGCGGCTTCTCGTGGACGTGGGTGTCCACCAGCGGACCGACGTACTCAAGGAGGCCCTCGCCGAGCTGCGAGTAGTACGCGTTGATCTGACGCGCGCGCTTGGCGGCGTAGATCACCAGGCTGTACTTCGAGTCGGTGGCCTCGAGGAGCTCATCGATCGGCGGGTTGATGATGCCCTCGGGCGCGGTCATGGAAGAGGACACGATCTACCTTCCGAAAGGGGATGTAAAACAAAAATCAGCCAACGTCCATCAAGGCTAGCAGCTCACGGGCCACGTCCTCGACGGAGGTGTTGACCAGGGTGGTATCGAACTCGGACTCGGCCGCGAGCTCGACCTTGGCGGCCGCGAGTCGGCGCTCGATGACCTCGGGGGCCTCGGTGCCGCGGCCGGTGAGCCGGCGTACCAGTTCATCCCAGTCGGGCGGAGCCAGGAAGACCAGCTGAGCCTCCGGCATCGACTCACGGACCAGTCGTGCGCCCTGCAGGTCGATCTCCAGCAGCACCGGCTCGCCGTTCTCGAGCCGCTCCAGGACGGCCTTGCGCGGGGTGCCGTAGCGGTTCCCCGCGAACTCGGCCCACTCCAGCAGCTCACCGTTGGCGATCAGCTTGTCCATCTCCTCGTCGCTGACGAAGAAGTACTGGACGCCGTGCCGCTCGCCGGGTCGCGGCTTGCGCGTGGTGGCCGAGACCGAGAGCCACACTTCGGGGTGTGCCTTGCGCATATGGGCGACGACCGTGCTCTTGCCGACCCCGGAGGGGCCGGAGAGCACGGTCAGCCGCGGACGTACGTCCGGGGGTACGGGGGTCGTCCCCCGGGATGTTGCAGCCATGCAGCGATTATCCAGGTTCTCAGGAGTGCCTGAGAACCTAGGACCTGATCCGCCGGACAGGCCCTAGGCGGCACCGCCGCCGAACTCACGCTCCAAAGATGCGATCTGGTTGGAACCGAGCCCCCGCACACGCCGGCTCTCGGAGATTCCCAGACGCTCCATGATCTGCTTGGCGCGGACCTTGCCCACGCCGGGCAGCGATTCCAGCAGAGCGGAGACCTTCATCTTGCCGATGACATCGTTCTCCTGGCCCTGCTTGATGACCTCGTGAAGAGACGCGCCGGAATGCTTGAGTCGATTCTTCACCTCGGCCCGCTCCCGGCGAGCCGCGGCGGCCTTTTCTAGCGCGGCTGCGCGCTGTTCAGGGGTAAGGGGCGGAAGAGCCACGCCTACGTCACCTCGGTTGTCGAACTGTCGGATACGGACCGGTGAGGAACCTAGTCGCCCCACACCTGGGGAGCAACGAGCAAAACGCCTGCTCGTGCACTCCCGTCGGAGACTAGCGGCCATGGCCGCTCTAGTCAGCGAGAACAGCGGAAAAGTCCTGGTCAGCCTCTGTCGAACTATACATATCCGGCATAACGCCTCGGTTTTTGGCCAGCTCGTCGTCCATGGGGGCCCGCCTACTCCCCGACAGCCGCCCGAACCTCGTCAGCGAACCGCACGGCCGACTCCCGCAGCGCCGCGACATCCGGTCCGTGCCGCAGCACGCCCCGGCTGACGTTTGGCACGACATTTCGTACGGCCGCGCCGAACACACCTGGCAGATCGGCCGGGGTAGCCCCCTGTGCCCCGATCCCCGGCGCGAGCAGTGGCCCGTTGATGTCCAGCTCATACTGGGACAGGTCACCGAGCGTCGCCCCGACCACGGCCCCGAAGGACCCCATGGGCGCATCGCCCGCGTTCTCCGCGGCGAGCCGCGCCAGCATCGTCGCCCCGACGTTGCGCCCGTCCGCCCGTACCGCGTGCTGCACCTCGCCCCCCTCGGGGTTGGAGGTGAGCGCGAGCACGAACAGCCCGGCGCCGCTCTCCCGCGCCAGGTCCACCGCGGGCTTCAGGGACCCGTAGCCCAGGTACGGCGACACGGTCAGCGCGTCCGAGAACAACGGCGCCCCCTTGCGCAGGAAGGTCTCCGCGTACGCGGCCATGGTGGACCCGATGTCGCCGCGCTTGGCGTCCATCACGACCAGCGCACCGGCCTCGCGCGCCTGTTCCACCGACTTCTCGAGTACGGCGATCCCCCGCGACCCGAACCGCTCGAAGAACGCCGACTGCGGCTTGAGTACAGCGACCCGGTCGGCCAGCGCGTCGACGACCGTGCGCGAGAAGCGCTCCAGGCCCTGGATGTCGTCGTTCAGCCCCCAGGACTGGAGCAGCGAGGCATGCGGGTCGATGCCGACACACAGCGGCCCGCGCTCGTCCATGGCGCGGCGCAGCCGTGCGCCGAAGGGTTCCAGGGTCATGCTGATGCCTGCTTCCTGACGTCGGCGCCGACCGCGTCGGCGAGGGTGGCGTACGGGCTGTCGTTCAGCCGGGCCGCGAGGCCCCGGTGCATGGCGCGCATCCAGAAGGGGCCCTCGTAGATGAAGGCGCTGTAGCCCTGGACGAGGGTGGCACCGGCGAGGATGCGCTGCCAGGCGTCCTCGGCGTTCTCGATGCCCCCGACGCCCACCAGGGTGAGATCGCCCCCCACGCGCGCGTAGAGGCGCCTCAGCACCTCCAGGGAGCGCTCCTTGACCGGCGCGCCGGACAGCCCGCCGGTCTCGGCGATCAGCGCGGCGTCCGATCGCAGGCCGAGCCCGTCGCGCGCGATGGTGGTGTTGGTGGCGATGATGCCGTCCAGGCCGAGTTCGACGGCCAGGTCGGCGACGGCGTCGATGTCCGCGTCGGCCAGATCGGGGGCGATCTTGACGAGCAGCGGCACCCGGCGTCCGGGCACGCTGCGGTCGGCCGCCTCGCGTACGGCGGTGAGCAGCGGCCGCAGGTGTTCGACGGCCTGGAGGTTACGCAGTCCGGGCGTGTTCGGCGACGACACGTTGACCACGAGGTAGTCGGCGTGCTGGGCCAGCCGCTCGGTGGACTTCACGTAGTCGCCGGCCGCGTCCTCCTCCGGGACGACCTTGGTCTTGCCGATGTTGACGCCCACGGTGGTCTTGAAGACCGGCGTACGGGTGGCCAGGCGCTCGCCCACGGCCGCCGAGCCCTCGTTGTTGAAGCCCATGCGGTTGATCAGCGCGCGGTCCGGTACCAGGCGGAACAGCCGCTTCTTGGGGTTGCCGGGCTGTGGCTCGCCCGTGACGGTGCCGATCTCGATGTGGTCGAAGCCGAGCATCGCCATGCCGTCGATCGCGACCGCGTTCTTGTCGAAGCCGGCCGCGAGTCCGAAGGGTCCGTGCATCCGCAGTCCCAGGGCCTCGGTGCGCAGCTCCTTGGCGCGGGGCGCTAGCACGGCCGCGACAAAGGTCCGCAGGACCGGGATACGGGCGGCGAGCCGAATCCAGCGGAAGGCCAGGTGGTGGGCCCGCTCCGGGTCCATCCGCTTGAAGACCAGGTTGAAGAAGAGTTTGTACATCGCGATTCCTCGTCGGGCCCAGGAGCTCGGGGAGCCGAGCCCAGGGGGCCTCATGAAGAGGGGGACACCGTTTCGGTGTCCCCCTCGTGGGCTGCTAGTCGCGGGCCGCGGTCAGGTGCTCCGCGTGTTCCTGGAGCGAGCGGACGCCCACGTCGCCGTGGTTGAGCGCGTCGATGCCCTGGACGGCGGCGGCGAGCGCCTGGACGGTGGTCAGGCACGGCACGCTGCGCGCCACCGCTGCCGTACGGATGTCGTAGCCGTCGAGGCGGCCGCCGGTGCCGTACGGCGTGTTGACGATGAGGTCGACCTCGCCCTCGTGGATGAGCTGGACGATGGTCTTCTCGCCGCCTGGCCCCTCGCCCTCGGACTGCTTGCGCACCACGCGCGCGTTGATGCCGTTGCGCTTGAGGACCTCGGCGGTACCGGAGGTGGCGAGCAGCTCGAAGCCGTGGGCGACCAGCTCACGCGCCGGGAAGATCATCGAGCGCTTGTCGCGGTTGGCGACGGAGATGAAGGCCCGGCCGCTGGTGGGCAGCGGGCCGTACGCTCCGGCCTGCGACTTGGCGTACGCCGTGCCGAAGACCGAGTCGATGCCCATGACCTCGCCGGTGGAGCGCATCTCCGGGCCGAGGATGGTGTCCACGCCGCGCCCGTGGATGTCGCGGAAGCGCGACCACGGCATCACGGCCTCCTTGACGGAGATCGGCGCGTCCATCGGCAGGGTGCCGCCGTCGCCGGTCGCCGGGAGCAGGCCTTCGGCGCGCAGCTCGGCGATGGTCGCGCCCAGCGAGATCCGGGCGGCGGCCTTGGCCAGCGGCACCGCGGTCGCCTTCGAGGTGAAGGGCACGGTGCGCGAGGCGCGCGGGTTGGCCTCCAGGACGTACAGGATGTCCCCGGCCATCGCGAACTGGATGTTGATCAGTCCGCGCACGCCGACACCCTTGGCGATGCCCTCGGTCGAGGCGCGCAGGCGCTTGATGTCGAAGCCGCCGAGGGTGATCGGGGGCAGCGCGCAGGCCGAGTCACCGGAGTGGATACCGGCCTCCTCGATGTGCTCCATGACGCCGCCGAGGTAGAGCTCCTCGCCGTCGTACAGGGCGTCCACGTCGATCTCGATGGCGTCGTCCAGGAAGCGGTCCACGAGCACCGGCCGCGACGGGCTGATCTCGGTGGACTCCGCGATGTACGAGGAGAGCCGGGCCTCGTCGTACACGATCTCCATGCCGCGGCCGCCGAGCACGTACGACGGACGTACGAGGACGGGGTAGCCGATCTCGTCGGCGATCGTCTTGGCCTCGGCGAAGGTGGTCGCGGTGCCGTGCTTGGGCGCGGGCAGCCCGGCCTCGGCGAGGACCCGGCCGAAGGCGCCGCGGTCCTCGGCGGCGTGGATCGCCTCGGGGGGTGTGCCCACGACCGGGACCCCGTTGTCCTTGAGCGCCTGCGACAGTCCCAGCGGGGTCTGGCCGCCCAGCTGGACGATGACGCCGGCGAGCGGGCCCGCCTGCTGCTCGGCGTGCACGATCTCCAGCACGTCCTCAAGCGTCAGCGGCTCGAAGTAGAGGCGGTCGGAGGTGTCGTAGTCGGTGGAGACGGTCTCCGGGTTGCAGTTGACCATCACGGTCTCGTAGCCGGCGTCGCTGAGCGCGAAGGAGGCGTGGACGCAGGAGTAGTCGAACTCGATGCCCTGACCGATGCGGTTCGGGCCGGACCCCAGGATGATCACCGCGGGCTTCTCGCGGGGCGCGACCTCGTTCTCCTCGTCGTAGGACGAGTAGAAGTACGGGGTCTTCGCGGCGAACTCGGCGGCGCAGGTGTCGACCGTCTTGTAGACCGGGCGGACGCCGAGCGCGTGCCGGACCTCGCGCACGACGTCCTCGCGCAGGCCGCGGATCTCGGCGATCTGGTGGTCCGAGAAGCCGTGCCGCTTGGCCTCGGCGAGCAGGTCGGTGTCAAGGCGCTCGGCCGCGGCCAGTTCGTCCGCGACCTCCTTGATCAGGAAGAGCTGGTCCACGAACCAGGGGTCGATCTTCGTGTACGCGAAGACCTCGTCCGGCGTGGCACCGGCCCGGATCGCCTCCATGACGGTGTTGATCCGGCCGTCGGTCGGGCGGACCGAGGCTTCGAGCAGCGCCGTCTTGTCGCCGGTCTCGCCGGTGAACGAGAACTGCGAGCCCTTCTTCTCCAGCGAGCGCAGGGCCTTCTGGAACGCCTCGGTGAAGTTGCGGCCGATCGCCATGGCCTCGCCGACCGACTTCATGGTGGTGGTCAGCGTGGCATCCGCGGACGGGAACTTCTCGAAGGCGAAGCGGGGGGCCTTGACGACCACATAGTCGAGGGTCGGCTCGAAGGAGGCCGGGGTCTTCTCGGTGATGTCGTTCGGGATCTCGTCGAGCGTGTAGCCGACGGCCAGCTTGGCGGCGATCTTGGCGATCGGGAAGCCGGTGGCCTTGGAGGCCAGCGCGGAGGACCGCGACACGCGCGGGTTCATCTCGATCACGATGACGCGGCCGTCGACCGGGTCGATCGCGAACTGGATGTTGCAGCCACCGGTGTCGACGCCGACCTCGCGGATGATCGCGATACCGACGTCACGCAGCCGCTGGTACTCGCGATCGGTGAGCGTCATCGCCGGGGCGACGGTGATCGAGTCACCGGTGTGCACGCCCATCGGGTCGAAGTTCTCGATGGAGCAGACGACCACGACGTTGTCGTGCTTGTCGCGCATCAGCTCCAGCTCGTACTCCTTCCAGCCGAGGATGGACTCCTCCAGGAGCACCTCGGTGGTGGGCGAAAGGGTGAGGCCCTGTCCGGCGATCCGGCGCAGCTCGTCCTCGTCGTGGGCGAAGCCGGAGCCGGCGCCGCCCATGGTGAAGGAGGGGCGGACGACGACGGGGTAGCCGCCGAGCGTGTCCACGCCCGCGATGACCTCGTCCATGGTGTGGCAGATGACGGAGCGGGCGGACTCGCCGTGGCCGATCTTGGCGTTGACGGCCTCGACGACCTCCTTGAACAGGTCGCGGTCCTCGCCCTTGTTGATCGCCTCGACATTGGCGCCGATCAGTTCGACGTCGTACTTCTCCAGCGCCCCGGCCTCGTGCAGCGAGATCGCGGTGTTCAGCGCGGTCTGGCCGCCGAGGGTCGGCAGCAGCGCGTCCGGGCGCTCCTTGGCGATGATCTTCTCGACGAACTCGGGGGTGATCGGCTCGACGTAGGTGGCGTCGGCGATCTCCGGGTCGGTCATGATCGTCGCCGGGTTGGAGTTGACCAGGATGACGCGCAGGCCCTCGGCCTTGAGGACGCGGCAGGCCTGGGTGCCGGAGTAGTCGAACTCCGCGGCCTGGCCGATGACGATCGGGCCCGAGCCGATGACCAGGACGGACTGGATATCGGTGCGCTTAGGCACGCTGGCCCTCCATGAGCTGAGTGAAGCGGTCGAACAGGTACGCGGCGTCGTGCGGGCCCGCGGCGGCCTCGGGGTGGTACTGGACGCTGAAGGCGGGCTGGTCGAGCAGCCGCAGGCCTTCCACCACGTTGTCGTTGAGGCAGACGTGGGAGACCTCGGCGCGGCCGAAGGGGGTCTCGGAGACCTTGTCCAGGGGCGCGTCGACGGCAAAGCCGTGGTTGTGCGCGGTGATCTCGACCTTGCCCGTCGTACGGTCCTGGACCGGCTGGTTGATGCCGCGGTGGCCGTACTTCAGCTTGAAGGTGCCGAAGCCGAGCGCGCGACCCAGGATCTGGTTGCCGAAGCAGATGCCGAACAGCGGCGTCTGGCGCTCCAGGACGCCGCGCATGACGGAGACCGGGTGGTCGGCCGTCGCCGGGTCGCCGGGCCCGTTGGAGAAGAACACCCCGTCCGGGTTGACCGCGTACACGTCGTCAAGCGTCGCGGTTGCGGGCAGGACGTGCACCTCGATGCCGCGCTCGGCCATGCGGTGCGGGGTCATGCCCTTGATGCCGAGGTCGATGGCGGCGACGGTGAACTTCTTGGTGCCGATCGCGGGGACGACGTACGTCTCCTTGGTGGCGACCTCGGCGGAGAGGTTCGCGCCCTTCATCTCGGCGGCCTGGCGGACCTCGGCGAGCATCGTGCCCGTGTCGGGCAGGGCGTTGCCGGAGAAGATGCCGACGCGCATGGCGCCGCGCTCGCGCAGGTGGCGGGTGAGGGCGCGGGTGTCGATGCCGCTGATGCCGACGACGCCCTGGTGCACCAGTTCCTCGTCCAGGGAGCGCTGCGAGCGCCAGTTGGAGGGCACGCGCGCGGGGTCGCGGACGACGTAACCGGCGACCCAGATCCGGGCCGACTCCGGGTCCTCGTCGTTGACGCCGGTGTTGCCGATGTGCGGGGCCGTCATGACGACGACCTGGCGGTGGTACGACGGGTCGGTGAGCGTCTCCTGGTA
Organism: Streptomyces sp. E11-3; assembly: GCF_046540415.1. NCBI lineage: Bacteria > Bacillati > Actinomycetota > Actinomycetes > Kitasatosporales > Streptomycetaceae > Streptomyces > Streptomyces sp. E11-3. The sequence continues at coordinate 685,192 of NZ_JAZGRL010000002.1, forward strand.
GCCGGTCATACCGGTGGAGAAGACGGCCTCACCGAAGGTGTGCCCCACAGCCCCGTAGGCACGGCCGCGGAAGATCCGGCCGTCCTCCAGGACGAGTACGGCGGGAGCCTTGGCGGCTCCCCTGGTGGAGGTCGTCATCGTGCGGCGCCTTCCGTCGTGTTGGTCTGGTTCATGGAGTTGATGGCTTCGACCCAGGCCGCGTGCTCGGCGGCGTGGTCGGAGCGGAAGCCGGAGTCGAGCAGTGTGTCGCCGTGCGCCCAGGTGACGACGAGCAGTCCGCCCTCGGCGAGCACCTTGCCCGCGATGCCCTTGTCGAGCCGGGCCTCGCGCAGCGCCGCCGCCGGGACGAAGAAGTCGGCTGCTCCGGGGCGTACGACCCGCAGTCCGGCGTCGGTGAGCGTGAGCTCGGCGCGGCTGCGGGTGCCGAGCCCGTGGGCCACGATCCGGTCGAGCCACTGCCCGGCCGTGGTCGAGCCGTGGTAGCGGCCGCTCATGCTCAGTGTGGCCGGACCGGGCTCACTCGGCGCGGTGGGCAGTTCGGGCAGGTCACCCTGGAGGGTGGCCCGCCACTTCCAGCCCTGGCGCATCAGCCAATAGACGAGGGCGACGAACAGTGCGAGCCCGACGAGCCAGCCGATGCGCGCGGCCCAGTCGGTCACCTCCGCCGACTTCTGCTCCGCCGCCAGCCCCAGCAGGGGGGTGTTGACCAGGGGGGTGTTGCTCAGAGGTGTCACGCCAGCTTCCCGTCCACGACCGTCGCGCGGCCCCGCAGGAAGGTGTGAGTGACGCGCCCCGGCAGCTCACGGCCCTCGTAGGGGGTGTTGCGGCTGCGGGAGGCGAAGCCCGCGGGGTCCACGGCTCCACGGTAGGCCGGATCCACCAGCGTGAGGTTGGCGGGCTCACCTGCCGAGACGGGGCGGCCGTGCCCCTCGAGGCGGCCGATCTTCGCCGGGTTGACCGACATCCGCTCGGCGACGCCGGCCCAGTCGAGCAGTCCGGTGTCGACCATCGTGTGCTGGACCACGGAGAGCGCGGTCTCCAGGCCGACCATGCCCATGGCGGCGGCGGCCCACTCGCAGTCCTTGTCCTCGCGCGGGTGCGGGGCGTGGTCGGTGGCGATGATGTCGATGGTGCCGTCGGCGAGTGCCTGGCGCAGCGCCAGCACGTCGGCCTCGGTGCGCAGCGGCGGGTTCACCTTGTAGACCGGGTTGTACGAGCGGACCAGCTCGTCGGTGAGCAGCAGGTGGTGCGGGGTGACCTCGGCGGTGACGTCGATCCCCTTGGCCTTGGCCCAGCGCACGATCTCGACCGAGCCCGCGGTCGAGAGGTGGCAGATGTGCACCCGGGAACCGACGTGCTCGGCGAGCAGCACATCGCGCGCGATGATCGACTCCTCGGCGACGGCCGGCCAGCCGCCCAGGCCCAGCTCGGCGGAGACGACGCCCTCGTTCATCTGGGCGCCCTCGGTGAGCCGCGGCTCCTGCGCGTGCTGCGCGACCACGCCGTCGAATGCCTTCACGTACTCCAGGGCCCGCCGCATGATCACGGCGTCGTCGACGCACTTGCCGTCGTCGGAGAAGACCACCACACCGGCCGCCGACTCGTGCATGGCGCCCAGCTCGGCGAGCTGCTTGCCCTCCAGGCCCACGGTGACGGCGCCGACGGGCTGTACGTCGCAGTAGCCGGACTCCCGGCCGAGCCGCCAGACCTGCTCGACGACACCGGCGGTGTCAGCGACCGGGAAGGTGTTGGCCATGGCGTGTACGGCGGTCCAGCCGCCCTTGGCGGCGGCCTTGGTGCCGGTGAGGACGGTCTCGGAGTCCTCGCGGCCGGGCTCGCGCAAGTGGGTGTGCAGGTCGACCAGGCCCGGCAGCAGGATCTGCCCCTCGGCCTCAACGACCTGGGCGCCCTCGGCGGACAGACCGCTGCCCACCGCCTCGATGGTCTCGCCTTCGATCAGGACGTCCTGCGGCTCGCCACCCAGGACCTTCGCACCACGGATCAGGATCTTGGTCATGCTTACTTGCTCTCCTCGGTACGCGCGTGGGTGACGGCGGGTTCGTTGCCGCCCAGAAGCAGATACAGGACCGCCATCCGGATCGAGACGCCGTTGGCGACCTGCTCGATGGCGGTGCAGCGGTCGGAGTCGGCGACCTCCGCGGTGATCTCCATGCCGCGGACCATCGGGCCGGGGTGCATCACGATGGCGTGCTCGGGCATCTTCGCCATGCGCTCGCCGTCGAGCCCGTACCGGCGCGCGTACTCGCGCTCGGTGGGGAAGAAGGCGGCGTTCATGCGCTCGCGCTGCACCCGCAGCATCATCACCGCGTCGGACTTGGCCAGCACCCGGTCCAGGTCGTAGCTGACCTCGCACGGCCAGTTGTCCACGCCGACCGGCACCAGGGTGGGCGGCGCCACCAGGGTGACCTCGGCGCCGAGTGTGTGCAGCAGGTCGACGTTGGAGCGGGCGACCCGGCTGTGCAGGACGTCGCCGACGAGGGTGATACGGCGCCCGGACAGGTCCTGGCCGAGGCCCTCGTCCCGTCCGACCAGACGGCGGCGCATGGTGAAGGCGTCCAGGAGTGCCTGGGTGGGGTGCTGGTGGGTGCCGTCCCCGGCGTTGATCACGGCCGCGTCGATCCAGCCGGAGTTCGCCAGGGTGTACGGGGCTCCGGAGGCGCCGTGCCGGATGACGACGGCGTCCACGCCCATCGCCTCCAGGGTCTGCGCGGTGTCCTTCAGCGACTCGCCCTTGGAGACGCTGGAGCCCTTGGCGGTGAAGTTGATGACATCGGCGGACAGCCGCTTCTCGGCTGCCTCGAAGGAGATCCGGGTCCGGGTCGAGTCCTCGAAGAAGAGGTTGACGACGGTACGGCCCCGCAGGGTCGGAAGTTTCTTGATCGGCCGGTCGGCGACCCGGGCCATCTCCTCGGCGGTGTCGAGGATCAGGACGGCGTCGTCGCGGGTGAGGTCGGCGGCCGAGATGAGGTGACGCATCATCTGAATGGCTCCATGCGGAATCTGGAGGTTTCGGGCATACGGGCGCGCAGCGGCGCTCGGGGAAGGCGTACGCCCCGGGGAGGCGTACGCCGGAGTGCTACTGCTCGCCGGCCGATGCGGTCCGCTGGTCACCGAGCAGCACGGTGTCGCGACCGTCCTCCTCGGCCAACTGGACCTTGACCGTCTCCCGCAGCGACGTGGGGAGGTTCTTGCCGACGTAGTCGGCACGGATGGGGAGTTCGCGGTGGCCGCGGTCGACCAGGACCGCGAGCTGCACGGCGCGGGGACGCCCGATGTCGTTCAGGGCGTCGAGTGCGGCCCGGATGGTGCGGCCGGAGAAGAGCACGTCGTCGACGAGGACGACGAGGGAGCCGTCGATGCCCTCGGCCGGGATCTCGGTGCGGGCCAGCGCGCGCGGCGGGTGCATACGCAGGTCGTCGCGGTACATCGTGATGTCGAGGGAGCCGACCGGAATGGTGCGGCCGGTGATCTCCGCGAGCTTGGCGGCGAGCCGCTGGGCGAGGAAGACGCCGCGGGTCGGAATGCCGAGAAGCACCACGTCATCGGCGCCTTTGGCGCGTTCGACGATTTCGTGGGCGATACGGGTCAGCACGCGGGCGATGTCGGGGCCCTCGAGAACTGGACGTGCGACATCGGGGTTTTTCGTGTCCATTGGAAACGGACCTCCTTCTCCGCCTCACGGGACGGACCTTAAAGGACGTCGAGATTTGCGCCACCCACGGTACCAGGAGACGGCAACACCGCAGATCACCACCCCCGTAAGGGGCGGTACAGACCATTCAGCTTGACGCATCCAAGTAACGCTGCGTAACCTCACAGTGAGTTACCAGCCACGCGGCGCAGCCCGCGAAATGTTCCAGCGTCCGGGGAGCCATATGTCCAGCGAATACGCCAAACAGCTCGGGGCCAAGCTCCGGGCCATCCGCACCCAGCAGGGCCTTTCCCTCCACGGTGTCGAGGAGAAGTCCCAGGGACGCTGGAAGGCGGTCGTGGTCGGTTCGTACGAGCGCGGCGACCGTGCTGTCACCGTTCAGCGCCTCGCCGAGCTGGCCGATTTCTATGGCGTACCGGTGCAGGAGCTGCTGCCGGGCACGACGCCGGGCGGGGCCGCCGAGCCGCCGCCGAAGCTCGTCCTGGACCTGGAGCGCCTCGCACACGTCCCGCCGGAGAAGGCCGGGCCGCTGCAGCGTTACGCCGCCACCATCCAGTCCCAGCGCGGCGACTACAACGGCAAGGTGCTGTCGATCCGCCAGGACGACCTGCGAACCCTCGCGGTGATCTACGACCAGTCGCCCTCGGTGCTCACCGAGCAGCTGATCAGCTGGGGCGTGCTGGACGCGGACGCGCGTCGCGCCGTGGGCCACGACGAGCTCTGACGGACGGGCCTGACGGCCGTCGTACACCTCAGCAGAAACGTACCGCCGTGGGGGGGGGGGGGGGGGGGGGGGGGGGGGGGGGGGGGGGGGGGGGGGGCGGGCCGGCCC
>NZ_JAZGRL010000002.1:689759-716492 GCF_046540415.1 Streptomyces sp. E11-3
CGCGCGCATGATGCGCGCGGCAGGCCCGTAGTCGTGTTCTCGTGACCGGAACGGTGCCGTCAGGCCTCGTCCCGTCGCAGGGTCGGCTTGAGGTCCTTGAAACGGCCGAGGAGGCCGTTCACGAAGGCCGGGGAGTCGTCCGTGGAGAACTCCTTGGCGAGCTGCACCGCCTCGTCCATCACCACCGCGTCCGGCGTCTCGTCCATCCAGATCAGCTCGAAGGCGCCGAGCCGCAGGATGTTCCGGTCCACCACCGGCATCCGGTCGAGCGTCCACCCCACCGCGTACTGCGAGATCAGCTCGTCGATCCGGGGCGCGTGCCCCGCATAGCCCTCGACCAGCTGCATGGTGTACTCGCTGACCGGCGGCTGCCGGGTGTCGGTCCGCGCGTGCCGCATCCAATCGGCCAGCACCGTGACGACGTCGGTACCGCGCTGGTCGGCTTCGAAGAGGATCTGGAAGGCGCGCTTACGGGCCGTGTTACGAGCAGCCACGGTTAGCTGTTCACCCGGCCGAGGTAGTCGCTGGTGCGGGTGTCGACCTTGATCTTCTCACCGGTGGTGATGAAGAGCGGGACCTGGATCTCGTGGCCGGTCTCCAGCGTGGCGGGCTTGGTGCCGCCGGTGGAGCGGTCGCCCTGGACGCCCGGCTCGGTCTCCTGGATGACGAGCTCGACGGCGGCGGGCATCTCGACGTAGAGGACCTCGCCCTCGTGCTGCGCGACCGTGGCCGTGAAGCCCTCGATCAGGAAGTTGGCGGCGTCACCGACGGCCTTGCGGTCGACATGCAGCTGGTCGTACGTCTGCATGTCCATGAAGACGAAGTAGTCGCCGTCCATGTACGAGAACTGCATGTCGCGCTTGTCGACAGTGGCCGTCTCGACCTTCACACCGGCGTTGAAGGTCTTGTCGACCACCTTGCCGGAGAGCACGTTCTTAAGCTTGGTGCGCACAAACGCGGGGCCCTTGCCGGGCTTGACGTGCTGGAACTCGACGACGGACCAGAGCTGGCCTCCGTCGAGCTTGAGCACCATGCCGTTCTTGAGGTCGTTCGTGGAAGCCACGGTTGCGGAATCTCCTGGACTGAAGCTGGTGGGACCGAGGGTGCGCACCCCAGCGGGGCTAGAGCGCAAGCAGCTCCTTGGTCGTAATGGTGAGTAGCTCGGGTCCGCCGTCCGCCTCGGGGCGTACGACGAGCGTGTCATCGATCCGGACACCGCCCCGGCCCGGGAGGTGGACCCCCGGTTCGACGGTGACCGGCACACAAGCGTCCAGTTTACCCATGGCCGAGGGGGCCAACTGCGGGTCCTCGTCGATTTCGAGTCCCACACCGTGCCCGATCGCCTCGTCGAGGCCCTCCGTGTGGCCCGCGGAGTCCAGTACCTGACGGGCCGCGCGGTCCACGTCGCGGTAGGCCACGCCCGGCGCCAGCGCCTCGCGGCCCGCCCGCTGAGCGGCGAATACCAGGTCGTACAGCTCGATCTGCCAGTCGGCTGGAGTCGTTCCGATGACGAACGTACGGCCGATCTCGCTGCGGTAGCCGCGGTAGGCGGCGCCGAGGCAGACGGAGAGGAAATCTCCCTCTTCCACCCGTCGATCGGTGGGCCGGTGCCTCCGGCGGCCCGCATGCGGCCCGGTGGCCACCGAAGTGGGGAAGGCGGGTCCGTCGGCGCCGTGGTCGACCAGACGGCGTTCGAGTTCCAGCGCGAGATGCCGTTCGGTGCGGCCGACCAGAATCGACTCCAGCAGCTCGCCGAGTGCCTGGTCACCGATCTCGGAGGCGATCCGCAGACAGGAGATCTCCTCGTCGTCCTTGATCAGCCGCAGCTGCTCGACGGCGCAGCCGAGGTTCTCCAACCGCAGCCGGGGCGCGACGGAACCAAGGGCCCGGTGGCGGGCGACGGTCAGATGGTGTTCCTCGACCGCGAGCGACTCGGCGCCCTGACCGCGGGCGAGGTCGGCGGCCGCGACGGCCGGGTCACCGCCCGGACCCCGCAGCACATGCAGCCGCAGCGCCTCGTCGGGGCGCCCCTCGGCGGCCTCACCCGTGGGCGGATGCTCGCACACCAGGACGTCCTCGCCGGGTGCGAGCAGGAGTACGGCGGACGGCGGCGCCGCGCCCGTGAGATAGCGGACGTTGGCGGGCCGGGAGATCACCGCGGCCGCGCTGCCGCCGGCCGTGTACTGCTCCTTGAGCCGCTCACGGCGGGCCCCGTACACCTCTGCCATAAACCGAGCGTACGAGCGTTGGCGCCGGTCGGCCGGTTCAGCGCGTCCGACCGGGCGGCGGGCACCCGGCTGTGCGGGTCACGCGGTCACGCCGTCACGCCGTCACGCGAGCGGCTACCACTTCGGCGGGCTGGCGATCGAGCGGGCGAGTACGTCGTCCAGGACCTGGGCGGTGGTGGGCACGTCATAGCCGGAGTTGTCGATGATCGGCAGCCCCGAGCCGTACCAACCGGCCATCCTGCCGTGGATGCTGGCGACTTCCTCGTCACTGAGGCGGCGGTTCCCACTGCGCTGGGCGTTGCGTTCCAGGACGATCTCCAGGCCCGGCAGCAGGACCACGGGCAGCAGTCCGGGGCCCACATGGCGCTTCCACCCGCCGAGGCCGACGACCGGGCGGTCCGGGAAGACGGCGTCGTCCAGGACGCAGGATATGCCGTTGGCCAGGAAGTTCCGGGCGGCGAAGCCGCAGGTGCGGCGGGCCAGGCGGTACTGGGCCTCGGAGTGGTCGTTCCACCCGGACTGCGGGTCGGCGAAGCCCGAGCGCACCCATTCGCGTACGTCGTCGAGGCTGATGTGCGCGGTAGGCACCCGCCGGTGCTCCGCCCAGTACTTGGCCACGGACGTCTTGCCCGCGCCCGCGGGGCCGATGAGCAGCACCGCGAGGGTGGTCGCCCCGGTGTCGGCCGCGGCGGCGCCCGGCGGTGGGCTGGGCACGGCGACGGGTGCGCCGGGCGGGAGTTGGACGTGCCCGGTGGTGTCCGGGATCGGCGCCACCGGCGCATGCGGCGGAACCTGCCCGGTGAAGCCGGGCGCCCGGGGGTTCTGCGCGGGCGCCGCACCTGGGGGCATCCCCGGCGCACCGGGGTGCGGCGTCGGTCCGGCCTGCGGTACAGGACCCGCGGGAGGCCCTGGAGGGGGCCCGGGAGGCTGCTGGGGTGCGGGCCCGCCAGGGTGCTGACCGGCAGGTCCGTGCCCCGGCTGGTGGGGCGGCAGCGGGTCCCCCACTGCGTGCTGCATCCGGTGCCACTCCGTCTCGTACAGGGCTCGTACAGGCAACTGTCGCTGGTCGCGCGGTTAGCCGGCGTCCAGATCCCTGGCGAACGGTACCGTCCCCGGCCGCCGTTGTGTGAACGGCCGGGGGACGGAAGTAGTGCCCGGAGCGGAAATACTGCCTGGTCAGCCGGAGACTTCACCATAGGCGGCCAGCAGCACCGCCGGGTCGGGGCCTTCGAGCACGGTCGGCTTGCCCAGACCGTCCAGGACGATGAAGCGCAGCAGGTCGCCGCGGGACTTCTTGTCGACCTTCATGGTCTGCAGCAGCTTGGGCCACTGGTCGCCCCGATAGGTCAACGGCAGCCCGACCGACTCCAGGACCGTGCGGTGCCGGTCGGCGGTGGCGTCGTCGAGCCGCCCGGCGAGGCGGGCCAGTTCGGCGGCGAAGGCCATACCGACCGAGACCGCCGCGCCGTGCCGCCACTTGTAGCGCTCGTTCTTCTCGATGGCGTGGGCGAGGGTGTGCCCGTAGTTGAGGATCTCCCGCAGCCCGGACTCCTTGAGGTCGCTGGAGACCACCTCGGCCTTGACCTTGATGGAGCGCTCGATCAGCTCCGCGGTGTGCGGGCCCGCAGGGGTGCGGGCCGCGGCCGGGTCCGCCTCGATCAGGTCGAGGATCACCGGGTCGGCGATAAAGCCCGCCTTGATGATCTCGGCGAGCCCGGAGACGTAGTCGTGGACCGGCAGCGAGTCCAGCGCGGCCAGGTCGCACAGCACCCCGGCGGGCGGGTGGAAGGCACCGACGAGGTTCTTGCCCTCGGCGGTGTTGATGCCGGTCTTGCCGCCGACCGCCGCGTCCACCATGCCAAGGACCGTGGTGGGTACGGCGATCCAGCGCACGCCGCGCAGCCAGGTCGCCGCGACGAACCCGGCCAGGTCGGTCGTGGCGCCGCCGCCGACGCCGACCACGACGTCGGTCCGGGTGAACCCGGACTGGCCGAGCGCCTTCCAGCAGTAGGCGGCGACCTCGGCGGTCTTGGCCTCCTCGGCGTTGGGCACCTGGATGGCGACGGCCTCGTAGCCCTGCCCGGCCAGGTCGGCGCGGAGCGCCTCACCGGTCTCGGCCAGCGCCTCCGGGTGGATCACCGCGACGCGCTTGGTCTGACTGCCGATCAGCCCGCCCAGCTCGCCCAGCAGCTGCCGTCCCACCAGTACGTCGTACGCGTCGCTGCCCGCCGAGGCACCGACGTGGATGCGGGTGGGTGCCTGCTCCGTCATGCTTGTTTCAACTCCAGTGCGTCCAGGACCGCTTGGGCGACCTCTTCGGGGGTGCGGTCGTCGGTGGTGACGACGGCGCGGGCGACCTCGGTGTACAGCTCGCGGCGCGCCTCCATCAGCTCGCGCCACTGACGGCGCGGGTTGACGGCCAGCAGCGGGCGTGCGGCGTTGAGGCCGGTCCGCTTGACGGCCTCGTCGACGCCCATCGCGAGATAGACGACCCGGTGCTCGGCCAGCAGCGCGCGCGTGGACGCGTCCAGGATCGCGCCGCCGCCGAGTGCCAGGACGCCGTCGTGCTCGGCCAGGGCCGTGTGCACCGCCGTACGCTCCAGCTCGCGGAAGTACGGCTCGCCCTCCTCGACGAAGATGTCCGAGATCTCCCGCCCCTGGGCGGCGACGATGTCGGCGTCGCTGTCCCGGAAGGAGGTGTGCAGCTGCTCGGCGAGCAGCGCGCCCACCGTCGACTTGCCGACGCCCATCGGGCCGACCAGGACGACGAGTGGCCCGCTCATCGGATCTGCAGGTTGTCGAGGTAGGACCGCACGTTGCGGCGGGTCTCGGGGACGCTGTCGCCGCCGAACTTCTCCGCGACCGCGTCCGCCAGGACCAGCGCGACCATCGCCTCGGCCACGATCCCGGCCGCGGGCACCGCGCACACGTCGGAGCGCTGGTGGTGCGCCTTGGCGGCCTCGCCAGTGGTGACGTCGATGGTGGCGAGCGCCTTCGGCACGGTCGCGATCGGCTTCATCGCGGCCCGTACCCGCAGCAGTTCGCCGGTGGTCAGCCCACCCTCGGTGCCGCCGGAGCGGCCGGACGTACGCTTCACGCCCTCGTCGGTGGCCACGATCTCGTCGTGCGCCTTGGAGCCGGGCACCCGCGCCAGGTCGAAGCCGTCCCCGACCTCGACGCCCTTGATCGCCTGGATGCCCATCAGGGCCCCGGCGAGCCGGGCGTCCAGGCGCCGGTCCCAGTGCACATGCGAGCCCAGGCCCACCGGCACGCCGTAGGCCAGCACCTCGACCACGCCGCCGAGCGTGTCGCCGTCCTTGTGGGCCTGGTCGATCTCGGCGACCATCGCCTTGGAGGCGTCCGCGTCCAGGCAGCGCACCGGGTCGGCGTCCAGCTTGTCGACATCGGCCGGGGTCGGGTACACGCCGTAAGGCGCCTTCGCCGCCGCCAGCTCCACGACGTGCGAGACGATCTCGATCCCGGCCGTCTCCTTGAGGTACGACCGGGCCACCGCGCCGAGCGCGACGCGCGCCGCGGTCTCGCGCGCGGAAGCGCGCTCCAGGATCGGCCGGGCCTCGTCGAAGCCGTACTTCTGCATGCCCGCCAGGTCCGCGTGCCCTGGCCGCGGCCGGGTCAGCGGCGCGTTCCGGGCGAGCTCGGCCAGCTCGGCCGGGTCGACCGGGTCCGCGGCCATGACCTTCTCCCACTTGGGCCACTCGGTGTTGCCCACCATGACCGCCACCGGCGAGCCCATGGACAGACCGTGTCGTACCCCGCCGAGGAAGGTGACCTCGTCCCGCTCGAACTTCATCCGCGCACCGCGGCCATAGCCCAGACGCCGCCTGGCCAACGCGTCCGCCACCATCTCCGTGGTGATCGGCACGCCGGCGGGCAGCCCCTCCAGCGTCGCCACGAGTGCGGGCCCGTGGGACTCCCCCGCGGTCAGCCAACGCAACCTGCTCAACGGTGCTCCTCCTGCTCGCGCCTGCCACTGCGACGGCGCGACCAGGTGCGCGGCCCTGGCCCGCCTGCCTAGATCCTCCCACGCCCGAGGGGCCTACCCCGGCAGAGGTCCAGCAGGCGGGACGACGAGTTCAGTCGCCGTGGCGCTGGTCGTAATGACCTGTGACATCGCACTCGCGAGGCTGCTGGGCAGTACGGGCCGAGGTAGTCGACACCTCTGGCCTGGCTACCCGGGACCGCAGTCACGGGCTGCGGGTCGCGCGGCTCTGGGCGAACTTCTTCCGCACCGAGGGTGCCCAGCCGAGGACGATCAACCGGATGGTCAGGCACAAGATCGGGATCTGCAGCTATTCGGGGCGAAACGAGGTGATGGAACCTCTCCATGATCATGGACGCGAGTCCGCGCAACTGTGTCCGGCGTGCCAGCGGTGATGTCCACACTCAGGCCCGGAACGGCGGGTGAGTACCAGATTGAGTTCACCGGCGGGATCGCTGACGGCCTGGACGCTCCCTCCGTGTCAGCGTGCCCTACCGGAGTAGCCAGCCCGGCCGTCCGCGACCGTGTCGCACTCGGCGATCGCGCCGTCGACAGGCACGTGTCCGGGCTTGGCCCGGCGCAGGGCACAGTCTAGTAATCCAGTCGGACTGCATCATTCCCGCTGGTCAGAGGCGTTCTTTCGAGCCTAGGGGGAATGACGAAGTCCCACTGGAGTACTACGACGTACGAGATGCCCTACAGGCACAGCCGGTCCGGCACCAGCGTTGGTCCCGGTGAACGTTCCGGCCACGGTGGCAACAACAGTTTGACCAGCACCCACAAGCCCTCGCCCGCGATCCACGGCCGAATCGTCACACCGACCATACCCGGCCAGGACACCTCGCAGGATCCCGCTAAGAGCCCATGCCCCCTCGCCACAGGAAGAACATCCAGCAGGGTGAAAATGTTGACAAATCACCCATCCGAGAATATTCAATAGCAAAACGTAAGCAACTTCCGCAAGTCACCAAATTAGTTCAGCGACCGTACATCGTCAACCGAAAGCGTGTACGATACCTACTGATTCGTAATAAGCATTCGAAAGGACCAATTCGATGCGCATTTCACGTCGCATGGGGGCATGGCTAGCAGCAACGGGGCTGATGGCTACAGGCGCACTGGCTGCTGGGGCAGGCACTGCAGCGGCAGCCCCCAAGTTCACGTTCAAGGTGATTGACGACGGCAAGAGCTTCGGCATTGCCGTGTACAACAACGGGCGCATCGCAGGCTCAGCCTACTGGCAGGCCGATCCAATAGGATCGGCCCCCGGGGACACGTTGTACGCCACCGACAACCTTTCCGATGGATACGGGATTACCGGCGAGGTTTGGACGCCGTATCTCTCTTCAACAAACTATCGCAAGGTTTCGACGTGGGGACACAAGGCACCGTACAAGACGCCGAACAACACTAAGAACCTCCGCGAGGGAACCAGCATCATGCTCCAGGTGTGTATCGGAAAGGGCAGCAAATGGGGGGACTGCGGTTCTTGGGGCGGTTACGCATAGAGCCTTTTCTGCGCCTTAACAGCGCCACGCCCCGGCGGGCAAGCATCATTCGCTCGTGAGCGTTCCACTGACGGCCTGTTCGGCCGCGCTGGCTGCGGCCCGCACGTTCACCGCGATCGACCGGTGGGCCAAGAACGCCCCGCAAGGGGTTCTTGGCCCACTCGACGCCTTCACCGTCGACCTGTTCGCCCTCAGCATCGCACCGCGAAAACGACTGCCCCGTCCCGGCCGGACGGGACGGACACCCTAGCCATGTATGGCAAGAGCACCCACGGCTCGCCCGCTGGTCGCGATGCCCGTCACCCAACTGCCAGCGCTGGACACGACCGGCGAAATCACCTGATTCGCCGCCTTGCTAGACTTCTATGACCATAACGGTCACCTCTGACGTACTGAGCACCCCGCGCCCCACCCGCCCCCTCACCGAGGACAAGAAGGCGTACTCCGCCTTCACCGTGAAGAAGGATCAGAACCTGTACAGCGTCGGGCCATAGCACCGTTAGCCGCAGCACGCATCGCCCGCAGCGGCGCAGGGGCACAGCCGGTCATCTGCTCGACCTGGAGTACGGCCTGGTGGACCAGCAGGTCGAGGCCACTTACCACGGCGCCGCCGAACATCGACCAGCGCGCGGCGAGTTCGGTGGGCCACGGGTCGTAAAGCACGTCGAAGAGAGTTCCAGGACGCTCGGGCACGGCGGGGGCGAGGCTGTCCGTCGTGCCCGCGGGGGTGGTCGCGATCACGAGCGGCGCGTGAAACGCCTCGGCGGCTTCGGCCCAGGTGGCGGTGCGCACCTCCACGTCCAGCCGCTTGCCCCACTGCCGCATCTCGGCGGCGCGGGCCTCGCTGCGTAGATACGTGACGATCTCACCCGCACAGATCCGCGACAGGGCGGCGAGCGCGGATGACGCGGTCGCGCCCGCGCCGAGGATCGCGGCTGATTCAACCTGGGTGATGCCGCGCTCGCGCAGCGCGGCGATCATGCCCGGGATATCGGTGTTGTCACCGACCCGCCTCCCGTCGTCGGTGCAGACCACCGTGTTCACGGCCTCCACGGAGGCAGCCGTCTCGCTGACCTCGTCGAGGAGCGGGATCACGGCGCGCTTGAGCGGCATGGTCAGCGAGAGACCCGCCCACTCGGGGCCGAGGCCGCTCAGGAAGCCGGGCAGCGCCGCCTCGTCAACCTCGAAGCGGTCGTACGACCAGCCCTCCAGGCCCAGCTCCGCGTACGCGGCGCGGTGCAGGGCCGGGGACAGCGAGTGGGCGATGGGCGAGCCGAGTACCGCGGCCCTTCGCTTGGCACCGGCGCTCACTCGCTCTTCTCCAGCTCTTCGAGGTAGCGCTTACGGTTGCGCTCGTGCTCGGCATTCGTCTCGGCGAAGAGCGTCTCGTCCTCATTGATGGACACGAAGTAGTACCAGTCACCCTTTGCTGGGCTGAGCGACGCGTCGATCGCTTCCTTGCCCGGGTTCCCAATCGGGCCGGGCGGTAGGCCCTTGATCTTGTATGTGTTGTACGGATCGTCAATCTTGCGCAGATCGCTGACCGATCCCGTGCCCAGCTTCGACTCGCCCTTCAGATAGTTGACCGTCGAGTCGAAGTCGAGCAGACCGTAAGTCTCGGTATTATCCGGCTTCAGCCTGTTGTAGACCACGGTCGCGACCTTCTCGAAGTCGTGTTTGTACTTGCCTTCGGCCTGGACGAGGCTCGCCACCGTGAGGACCTGAAGCGGATCCTTCAAATTCAGGCCGTCCGCCTTTGCCTTCAGGCCGAACTTCTCGTACTCCTGATCGGCTGTAGCGACCATTTTCTTTAGGACATCTCCGATGTCCATTCCCTTGGCGACCGGGTAGCTCGAGGGATAGAGGAAACCTTCGAGCGGGTCCTTGATGTCGCTGCCGCTGTTCGCCCAGTCAGGAAGGCCCAGGTCCTTCCAGTTCTCCTTGGCGTATTTCGCCGTGGTGCCCTCGGGCTGCTCAAGGCGCTTGTCGATCTGCTCGTAGACCCAGACGTTCCGCCTGCCCTCGGCGATGATGAGGTTATTGCGGCTCTTGTCATCAAGCATCAGCTCGACGGCGCTCTTGGCCGACATCTCCTTCTTGAGCGTGTAGACGCCCGCCTGGATGGAAAGACCCTTGGAGTTCTTGCCCTGTGCCGAGACGAACGCGTCGACGCTCTTGACGACGCCCGCCTGCTTGAGGATGTTGCCGATCTGGTTGCCGCCCGCGCCCTTGGGGATCTCAACAATGACCTCGTCGCCGGTGCCGTCGCCCGCGTAGTCCTCAGTCGGGCCGAACCGGTCCTGGTAGAACTGGGTGCCGAAGTAGATCACTCCGCCGAGGCCGCCCAGCAGGACCACGGCTACCACCAGGCAGGCCAGTCCGCTGCGGCGCTTTCGGCCTTTACCGCGACGGTCACCGCGACCGCGTCGCGACTCGCGGGAGTCGTCGTAGTCATCGTCGTACGCGTCGTCGTCCCCGCCGCCCGCGAAGAACGCGTGCTCGCCCTGGTCGGGGCCCGGGTCCCAGTCGGGGTTCTGCGGGGGCTCCTCGCGGCGCCGGTCCGGCGGCCGGGGCGGGGGGTAGGCCTCGGGCGTGCCGTAGTAGTCGGGCTGCTGTTCGCCGCTGTAGCCGGACTGCTGGTCCGCGTACGGGTCGGGGTTCGTACCGTACGCCGGGCCCTGGCCGGTGTCCCAGCCTCCGGTGTGGTCGTACTGGGGATATCCGCCGCTCTGGTGCTGCTGACCGCCGTAATCCTGTTGGCCGTATCCCTGAGCGTCGTATTCCTGCTGGCCGCCGTATCCCTGACCGCCATAGCTGTGCTGATCGTCGTAGTGGACCTGCTGCGGCTGCTGCGGGTAGTGCTGATGCTGGCCGCCGTACGGACTCTGGCTGGCGGCGGCCTGCCGTCCTCCCCATCCTTGGTCCCCGTACAACGGGTCCTCGGGATGCCACGGTTCGGAGCCATGGCCCCGGCCATACTCAGTCATCGATCCCCTACGAGCCGCGAGGCGATGGCCGTTGAGCACTCGTGCCCCGCGTCCCTGTCACCTCTTCCGCTGTGCGATGGCTGTTCGAACACCACCGCATCGCGCGGAACGTTACCGTATCGCGATCAGTTGACATTCATTTCTCCATGGAGAAACGTCCAGCAGTCGCCTGCTTGGCTTCCTGCTTCGCAGCCGATCGCCCCGTCCGGGAAGGCTCCCGTTGAGGTCTTACACCAGCTCCACAGGCTACAACCGCCTGCCCGGCGGCCAGAAGGTTCTTCGCACCGTTCTCGTCTCGATCATGGACTGAGCCACATGCGGGGCAGGTCCAGTGCCGGACGTCGAGCGGCAGCTTCGCGAGCAGGTGCCCGCAGGTCGAACAGGTCTTGCTCGATGGGTACCACTGGTCCACGACCACGAGCTGGCGGCCGTACCAATGGCACTTGTACTCCAGCATCAAGCGCAAGGACGTCCATGCTGCGTCTGAGATCGCACGCGCCAGCGAGCGGTTCTTCAGCATGCCGCGAACGTTCAGATCCTCGATCACGATCGTTTGGTTCTCACGAGCGAGTCGAGTCGTCAGCTTGTGCAGGTGATCCCTTCGACGGTCGGCGATCCCAACGAAGATCCGCGCGACCCTGCGCCGGGCCTTCTCTTGATTCTTTGAACCCTTCTCCTTGCGCGCCAGCTCGCGCTGCGCACGAGCGAGCCGTTCTCGATCACGTCGCTCATGCTTCGGATTGACGACCTTCTCACCAGTGGACAGCGTCAGCAGCGACGTCAGTCCCGCATCCAACCCGACAGCGTCGTTCACGGCTCTGGCCAGCGGCTGGACTGCTGGGTCCTCGACGAGCAGTGAGACAAACCAGCGGCCCGCCGCGTCGCGGGAGATTGTCACCGTCGACGGTTCCGCGCCGTCCGGCAGCGGCCGGGACCACACGACGTCGAGCGGCTCATCCATCATCGCGAGCGTCAGCTTGCCATCACGCCAGCGGAAGCCCGAGCGCGTGTACTCAGCCGAAGCACGCGACCTCTTACGCGACTTGAACCGAGGATACTTCGCCCGGCCTTCCCAGAAGTTGACGAAGGCTCCCTGCAGGTGTCGCAGCGTCTGCTGCAGAGGAACCGACGAAACCTCCCTGAGGAACGCGTACTCGTCGGTCTTCTTCCACTCGGTCAGCAGCGCCGACGTCTGGACATAGCTGACGCGCTCCTGACGCTGGTACCAAGCCTCCGTACGGGCCTGAAGAGCCAGGTTGTAGACCTTGCGTACGCATCCGAACGTCTGCGACAGCACCGCTGCCTGCGCGTTGGTTGGATAGAAGCGGTACTTGAACGCCCGCCGCACGTGCCCTGCCCTCACATCTCACATGCTAGGGCCGACGCATGTGAGATGTGAGTGGAACTGTAAATCACGCGACCACTTCGACGCCCTCGCCCGGGGCTTTGCCTGACGCCCGTTCGGACTCCAGCGCGTTCTGCAGGATGATCACCGCTGCGGCCTGGTCGATGACCGAACGGCCCTTCTTCGACTTCACGCCCGAGGCGCGCAGTCCCTGGCTTGCTGTCACGGTCGTCATCCGTTCGTCCACCAGACGTACGGGTACGGGCGCGACGCCACGGGCCAGCTCCTGGGCGAAGGCCCGGACCTTGACCGCGGCCGGGCCCTCGCCCCCGCTGAGGGAGCGGGGCAGGCCGACCACGATCTCGATGGGTTCGTACTCGTCGGCGATCTGCTTCAGCCGCCGGTGGGCGGCCGGGACATCGCGTCCCGGCACGGTCTCCACCGGGGTGGCGAGGACCCCGTCGGGGTCGCACGAGGCGACCCCGATCCGGGCGTCCCCGACGTCGATCGCGAGTCGGCGTCCGCGGCGCACCGCGTCAGGCCGTCTCGGCGACGAGGCGCTCGACCGCGGCCACGGCGTCGCCGATGGCCTCCGGGTTCTGGCCGCCGCCCTGGGCGACGTCCGGCTTGCCGCCACCGCCGCCGCCGAGCGTCTTGGCGGCCGTACGCACCAGGTCACCGGCCTTGAGGCCGCGCTCACGGGCGGCTTCGTTGGTGGCGATGACGGTGAGCGGGCGGCCGTTGGCCGTGGTGAAGAGAGCCACCACCGCCGGGCGGTCGCCCGGGATGCGGCCGCGGACGTCGAGGACCAGCTTGCGCAGGTCGTCGGCGCCGGTGCCGTCCGGCACCTGGCCGGTGGCCAGGGCCACGCCGTGCACGTCCTTGGCTCCGGCGGCGAGACCGGCGGCGGCCTGCAGGACCTTCTCCGCGCGGAACTTCTCGATCTCCTTCTCGGCGTCCTTCAGCTTGCCGAGCATGGTGGAGATCTTCTCCGGCAGTTCCTCCGGGCGGCCCTTGACCAGCTCCTGGAGCTGGGCGACGACCGTGTGCTCCTTGGCGAGGAAGTTGTAGGCGTCCACGCCGACCAGGGCCTCGATGCGGCGTACGCCGGAGCCGATGGACGACTCGCCGAGCAGCTTCACCAGGCCCAGCTGGGCGGTGTTGTGGACGTGGGTGCCGCCGCACAGCTCCTTGGAGAAGTCTCCGATGGTCACCACGCGCACCCGCTCGCCGTACTTCTCGCCGAACTCGGCGATGGCGCCCTGCTTCTTGGCCTCGTCGATCGACATGACCTCGGCCTGGACGTCGAGTTCGCGGGCCAGGACCTCGTTGATCTTCTGCTCGACGTCGGTCATGACGGCGCCGGGTACGGCGTTCGGCGAGCCGAAGTCGAAGCGGAAGCGGCCGGGCTGGTTCTCCGAACCGGCCTGGGCGGCGGTCGGGCCCAGGGCGTCGCGCAGCGCCTGGTGGGTGAGGTGCGTTGCACTGTGGGCGCGGGCGATGGCGCGGCGGCGTACCTGGTCGATGGCGGCGTGGCCGTGGGCGCCGACGGTGACCTCGCCGACCTGGACGACGCCCTTGTGGACGTACACGCCGGGGACCGGCTTCTGGCAGTCGCGGACCTCGACGACGGCGCCGGAGTCCAGCCTGATGCGTCCGGTGTCGCCGATCTGGCCGCCGCCCTCGGCGTAGAACGGGGTGCGGTCGAGGACGATCTCGACCTCGTCGCCCTCGGTGGCGGCCGGTGAGGGCACGCCGTTGACGAGGATGCCGACGACGGTGGACTCGCCCTCGGTGCTGGCGTAGCCGATGAAGTCGGTGGCTCCGGCGCTGTCGGCGATCTCGCGGTAGCCGGACATGTCGGCGTGGCCGGTCTTCTTGGCCTGGGCGTCGGCCTTGGCGCGGTCGCGCTGTTCCTTCATCAGGCGGCGGAAGCCGTCCTCGTCCACCGACAGGCCCTGTTCGGCGGCCATTTCGAGGGTGAGGTCGATCGGGAAGCCCCAGGTGTCGTGGAGCAGGAACGCCTTGTCGCCGCCCAGGACCGTGCCGCCGGCGGCCTTGGTCTCGGTGACGGCGGTGTCCAGGATGTTGGTTCCACCCTTCACAGCCTTGAGGAAGGCGGCCTCTTCGGCGAGGGCGACGGCCTCGATGCGGCTCCGGTCGGTGACGAGCTCGGGGTACTGCTGGCCCATCTTCTCGATCACGACGTCGATCAGGTCCTTGACCACCGGACCGGTGGCGCCGAGCAGGCGCATGTTGCGGATGGCGCGGCGCATGATGCGGCGGAGCACATAGCCGCGGCCCTCGTTGCCGGGCGTGACGCCGTCACCGATGAGCATCACGGAGGTGCGCATGTGGTCGGCGACGACGCGCATCGAGACGTCACTGGCCTGGGCGGCGCCGTAGCGGACGCCGGTCAGTTCGGTGGCCTTGTCCATGACGACCTGCAGGGTGTCGGTCTCGTACATGTTCTGTACGCCCTGCAGGATCATGGCGAGTCGTTCGAGGCCGAGACCGGTGTCGATGTTCTTCGACGGCAGGTCGCCGAGGATCTCGAAGTCCTCCTTGCTGGTGCCCTCGCCGCGCTCGTACTGCATGAAGACCAGGTTCCAGATCTCCACGTACCGCTCGTCGTTGACGGCCGGGCCGCCCTCGACGCCGAACTCGGGGCCGCGGTCGTAGTTGATCTCGGAGCAGGGGCCGCAGGGTCCCGGTACGCCCATGGACCAGAAGTTGTCCTTCTTGCCCAGGCGCTGGATGCGCTCGGCCGGGACGCCGATCTTCTCGCGCCAGATCTGCTCGGCCTCGTCGTCGTCCAGGTAGACGGTGATCCACAGGCGCTCGGGGTCGAGGCCGTAACCACCCTTGTCCTGGGGCGAGGTGAGCAGCTCCCAGGCGTAGGAGATGGCGCCTTCCTTGAAGTAGTCGCCGAAGGAGAAGTTGCCGCACATCTGGAAGAAGGTGCCGTGCCGGGTGGTCTTGCCGACCTCTTCGATGTCCGGGGTGCGGACGCACTTCTGGACGCTGGTGGCGCGCGGGGCGGGCGGCTTGGTCTCGCCGAGGAAGTACGGCTTGAAGGGGACCATGCCCGCGTTGACCAGGAGCAGAGTCGGGTCGTCCGCGATGAGCGACGCCGAGGGGACGGGGGTGTGCCCGCGCTCCTCGAAGAAGCTCAGCCAGCGGCGGCGGATTTCAGCCGACTCCATCAGTGGTCCTCATTCCGGTTGTACGAGTACTTCGTGTGGTGGTGGGTGGGGCGGGTGGCGCCGAGCGCGTTCTTGAGGGGGTTGTCCAGTGCCGCGAAGCGTCGCTGCGGCGGGAGTTCGAGGACGTCCGGGCTGTTGAGGCCCAACGCGTCGTTGAGTTCTTCCTCGCGCTGGCCCATGCCGTCGCGGACGTCGAGGGCGAAGTCCTTGAGCCGGTGCCCCGCGTCGATCGCCTTGTTCGCGGCCTGGGCCGCGAGGCTCTCCGGGGTCAGCTGCTTGAGCTTGCGGTTGACCTTGGTGGTGGCCCACACACCGGCGGCAGCGCCCGCGGTGAACCAGAACGTACGGCGGAACATCGCAGCTCAGTCCTTCTTCCGCTTCCCCCGGCGCGCGGAGGGCACGGCCCGGCCCACGATCACCGTACGACGCGACGGCTTCGACGGCACGCTGTCGGTGTTGCGGCTGATGGCACGGCGTACGCCGTAGCCGAACGCCGCGACCTTGACCAGCGGGCCGCCGAAGGTGGACGCGACGGTGGTGGACAGCGCCGAGGCGTTGGAGGTGACCTCCTGGACGTCCGTCGCGATCGCGTCGACCCGGTCGAGCTGGGTCTGTGCCGAGCGGACGGTCGCGGACGCGTCGGCGAGCAGCGGGACGGCCTGTTCGGTCACGTCCGCCACCAGTTTGGTGGCCGCCTTCAGCGTCTGGGCCAGTCTCACCAGTGCCACGGCGAGGAACGAGACCAGGATCGCCCAGAAGACGGCTACGAGAATCCCGGCCACCTCTCCACCGGTCACGCCGCACCGCTCTCTGCTTGTTCGGGGCTTCTGACAATTCGTCCCCCGACCCTATCGCGCCGGGCCTGGGACTCCGTACCGCATTATGGCCCCACGCGCCGCATCCACCCGATGCGATTGTACGGAGTGCTTACGCCTGAGTACGCTCCGTTCGTCATGCGACGCACTTCGCGCTCAGGCAGTACTCCCCCGCCCGGCAACCTCCCCGAGGAGCTCGACTCCTTCGTGGGCCGCGGCGCCGAACTCGCTGAACTGGACGGCCTGCTGGCCGGGTCCCGGCTGGTGACCGTGGTGGGGGTCGGCGGGGTGGGCAAGTCCCGGCTCGCACTGCGGGCCGCGGCGGCCGCGCGGGCACGGTATCCGGACGGGGTCTGGCTGGCCGAGCTGTCGGCGGTGCGGGACCCGGAGTTCGTGGAGTACGCGCTGGTCGAGGTGCTGGGATTCACGGATCACACCGGCCGGTCGCCGCGCCAGGTGTTGTTGGACCAGCTCGCGCGGCGGCGGCTGCTGCTCGTGCTGGACGGGTTCGAGCATCTGGTCGACGCCTGTGCCCCGGTGGTGCGTGAGCTGCTGCGCCGCTGTCCCGGTCTGCGGGTGCTCGCGGCCGGGCGCAGGCCGCTGTCCGTCGAGGGTGAGCGGGTCCGTCCGCTCGCTCCGCTTGCTGAGTCCGACGCGGCCGCGCTGTTCGAGGAGCGCGCCGCGGCGGGGCTGTCCGGCTACCTGCCTCAGGGCGATCCCCCGGCTGAGGTGCTGGAGGTGTGCCGGCGGCTGGACGGGATTCCGCTGGCCGTCGAGCTGGCCGTGGGGCGGCTTGGCGCCCTGTCGCCCGCGCAGCTGCTGGCCCGTGTCGACGACCGCTTCCGGCTCCTGTCGGGCGGCGGGCGCGGTGCGTTGGCGCGGCATCGGACGCTGCGTACGGCCATCGGCTGGAGCCATGAGCTGTGCACGCCCGAGGAGCGGCTGCTGTGGGCCCGGCTGTCGGTGTTCTGCGGGCCGTTCGATCTGGAGGCGGCGGAATACGTCTGCGTCGGGGACGGGCTCGAGGCCGACGTGGTCCTCGACGTACTCGGCGAACTGATCGCGCAGTCGCTGGTGATCCGCGAGGAGGCAGCGTCCGGTGTGCGCTACCGGATGCTGGACACGGTCCGGGCGTACGGCGCCGAGTGGCTGGCGGCGATGGACGACACCGCGCGGCTGCGGCGGCGCCACCGGGACTGGTACATGGGCCTGGCCACCTGGTGCGAACTCGACTGGTTCTCGCCGCGGCAGGCCGAGGTGGCCGCGCGGATCGACGCCGAGCTGCCCCAGCTGCGGACGGCCCTGGAGTACTGCCTCACCGAGCCGGACGAGGCACGTCTGGGCCAGTATCTGGCGGGCACGCTGTGGTTCTACTGGGCCGGCTGCGGCCGTCTGTCGGAGGGGCGGCACTGGCTGGACCGGTGTGTGGAACTGGACGGTGAGTTCGACCGGGCGCGGCTGAAGGCACTGTGGGTGCTCGGCTATGTGGCGACGCTGCAGGGCGACACGGTGGGTGCGCTCGCGGCGCTGCACGAGTGCCGGGACGGGGCGGAGCACTCGGGCTACCCGCTGGCGACCGCGTACGCCGTGCACCGCATGGGGTGTCTGGCTCTGGTCTCGGACGACATGGGGCGGGCCGAGGAGCTGTTGCGGGCGGCCCTTGAGCAGTACCGGGAGCTGGGTGAGCTCAACAGCAACGTCCTGATGGGGCAGGTGGAGCTGGCCATGTCGCTGGTCTTCCAGGGCGAGCTGGCGGCGGCGCTCGAACTGTGCGAAGACGTCCGCCGGATCTGCGAGGACCACGGCGAGCGCTGGACCCGCGCCTATGCCCTGTATGTACTGGCGTATGCGGCGTGGACCCGGGGCGAGCACGGCGAGGCCCGGGAGTTGCTGCGCGAGTGCGTCCGGGTCAACCACCTCTTCCACGACCTGGTGGGGCTGGTCCTGGCGATCGAGCTGCTGGCGCTGGTGACGGCGAGCGAGGGCGACCCGGCGGAGGCCGCGGTTCTGCAGGGGGCGGCGGAGCCGGTATGGGACGCGGTGGGGTTGCCGCTGTTCGGCTCCGGGTACTTCAGCTCACCGCGCGCGCTGTGTCAGCAGCAGGCGGGGGAATCGCTCGGCCGGCGGGCGTACGAGAGATCCGTACAGGAGGGCCGCGGGCTGTTGTTGGACGCCGCGGTGCAGCGGGCACTGAGCGAGGACGGCCCGCAGGGGCCCCGCCCGGCGAACCCGCGCGGCTCCACACCAAAGAGCACGCCGGAAACGCCGAAGCCCGCCGGCTCCCCCACCGGGAACGGCGGGGAAGCGGCGGGCTGAACCTCTCGGCGACCGGGCTCCGGGGGGCGCCCCGGAGCCTCGGTCAGTACTGCGCCTGGATCAGCGGGCGTAGTACTCGACGACCAGCTGCTCGTCGCAGATGACCGGGATTTCCTTGCGGTTCGGGTCGCGGTCCAGGCGGAAGGCCAGGGCCTTCAGGTTCACCTGGAGGTAGCGCGGGGTCTCGCCGTCGGTGTCGTAGCCACCCTCGCGCGCGACCTGGAAGGGGTGCTTCTCGCGGCTGCGCTCGCGGACGGTGATGACGTCGTCGGGACGGACGCGGAAGGACGGCTTGTCGACCTTCTTGCCGTTGACCTCGATGTGGCCGTGCACGACCATCTGACGGGCCTGGTAGATGGTGCGGGCGATGCCCGAACGCAGGACCAGGGCGTCGAGGCGGCGCTCGAGCTCGACGATCAGGGCCTCACCGGTCTTGCCCTGGACCTTGCTGGCACGCTCGTAGGCGCGGACCAGCTGCTTCTCGGAGATGTCGTACTGAGCGCGCAGGCGCTGCTTCTCCAGCAGACGGACCTTGTAGTCCGAGTTCTGCTTGCGACCACGGCCGTGCTCGCCCGGCGGGTAGGGGCGGGCCTCGAAGTACTTGACGGCCTTCGGCGTCAGCGCGATACCGAGCGCACGGGACTTCTTGACCTTGGGACGCGACTGGTTAGGCACGTTCTCCAGACCTCCGTTGTAGGTTAGGTTAGGCTCACCTTACTTAAGGAGATCGCATGTCTCGCCGTGGGAACACCACACACGTCACGGACAGCACACAGAAAATCGACGCCCAAAAGGTCGATATGACGGAGGTCCGATCAGATCGTGGTCAGCCGCGTCCCAGCCGGCTTGAATTCGCCCGGATGCCGTCAGCAGCCGAACGCACACGAACTCTCGTACAGAGTACATGCTCCGCGGTGCTGCTCGTCCCCGGCCTGGACGGAGCCCGGCCCGACCAGCTGGTTCCGCTCGCCCGCAGCGTGGGCACGGACGGCGAGCTGTTCCTGGTGTTCCCCGCCGACGCGCCGCCTGTGCGGGCCGCGACGCACGCCCAGGACGACGAACTGGCCGCCGTGCTGGAGATCACCGATGTCGCCCCGGTCTCGGTGCCCCACCGTATCCGCGGCCGCGCCTGGGTCTCCGGCTGGCTCACCCACGCGCCAGGACTGGCCGAGCGCGGTCTGATGACCCTGCGCCTGGAGGTCGGTGAGGTGTCGGTCGACGATCTGTGGGGTGCGTCCCGGGTGGAACCGGCCGAGTTCGCGCAGGCGTCGCCCGACCCGCTGGTCGGGTACGAGGTCGAGCTGCTGCAGCATCTGCACGCGGCGCACAGCGAGCAGGTGCAGGAGCTCAGGTCGCTGCTGGGCGAGCGGGCGCGGCCCGCGGACGGAGAGGACGGCGGGGACGGCGGGGACGGGACGCCCGGCGCGGCGGTGCCGGTGGCGCTGGACCGCTTCGGGCTGCGGGTCCGCTTCACCGGTGCCCAGTGCTTCGACGCGCGCTTCGACTTTCCCGAACCGGTGGCCGACGTGGTGGGGCTGCGCCGGGCCATGCACACGCTCTTCGAGGCCGCCGCGCAGTGACCTACTGCCGCCCGTCGGACCGGCCGCTCGGCTAGTCCTGATTGTTCTGCTTGTCCTGCCTATCCTGAGAGCGCGGTTCGCCCTGGAGGCGGTCACGGACCCGGTCGGCGACGTCGGCGTACCGCGCCTCGGCGCCGTACCGCGTGGGCTGGTAGTAGCGCTTGCCGTGCACGGCGTCCGGTGCGTACTGCTGGGCCGCGATACCGCCCGGCACGTCGTGCGGGTACACATATCCCTGCGCATGGCCCAGCTTGGCCGCGCCCTTGTAGTGCCCGTCACGCAGATGCGGCGGTACGGAGCCCGCAAGCCCCGCCCGTACGTCCGCGAGTGCGGCGCCGATCGCCGTCGTCGCGGAGTTGGACTTGGGGGCCAGGGCCAGCGCGATGGTGGCGTGGCTCAGGGTCAGCGCCGCTTCCGGGAAGCCGATCAGCGCGACGGCCTGGGCGGCGGCGACCGCGGTGGGCAGGGCCGTCGGGTCGGCGAGGCCGATGTCCTCGCTGGCCGAGATCATCAGGCGGCGCGCGATGAACCGGGGGTCCTCGCCCGCGTCGATCATCCGGGCCAGATAGTGCAGTGCCGCGTCCACGTCGGAGCCGCGGATCGACTTGATGAGGGCGCTGGCCACGTCGTAGTGCTGGTCGCCGTCCCGGTCGTAGCGCACCGCCGCGCGGTCGACGGACTCCTCCAGGGTCTTCAGGCTGATCTCCGCATCCCCCTTGGCGAGGGCCGAGCCCGCGCCCGCCTCCAGGGCGGTGAGGGCGCGGCGGGCGTCGCCGCCCGCGATCCGCAGCAGATGGGCCTCGGCGTCGTCGGGCAGGGTGACCGCGCCCCCGAGGCCGCGCTCCTCGGTGAGGGCGCGGCGCAGCAGGCCGCTCAGGTCGTCGTCCGTGAGGGGTTCGAGGGTGAGCAGCAGTGAGCGGGAGAGCAGCGGGGAGATGATCGAGAAGTACGGGTTCTCGGTGGTGGCGGCGATGAGGGTCACCCAGCGGTTCTCGACCGCGGGCAGCAGGGAGTCCTGCTGGGCCTTGCTGAAGCGGTGGATCTCGTCCAGGAAGAGGACGGTCTCCTTGCCGTATCCCCCGGTGGCGCGGCGGGCGCCGTCGATGACGGCCCGTACCTCCTTGACGCCCGCGGTGATGGCGGAGAGCTCGACGAAGCGCTTGTTGGTGGCCTTGCTGACCACGTAGGCGAGGGTCGTCTTGCCGATGCCCGGCGGGCCCCACAGCAGCACCGACGACGGCCCCGCGGGGCCCGGGCCGCTCTCTCCCACCAGCCTGCGCAGCGGTGATCCGGGCTTCAGCAGATGCTGCTGGCCCATGACTTCGTCGAGAGTGCGCGGGCGCATGCGGACGGCCAGCGGACTGCTCGCCGGGTCTTTCTCCTGGCGGTCCTCGGCTGCGGCGGTAAAGAGGTCGGGCTCCACGTTTTGAAGCCTATGCCACGCCACTGACAGCGCCGTCGGTGCCGTTGGTGCTGCTGTGGGGCCGTCGGCCGGTCACCTCGTGCCCTCGGTCGGCCGCCCCGTCAGCTGGTCCAGAAGTCCCACCAGCGGGTCAGGATCAGCATGCCGATGATGCCCGTGTGCAGCACCGGCAGGACCCAGGTGAACTCGTCGAGGAAGCTGCGCAGCCAGCCCGGCGCGGGAAGCAGGCCGTTGCGCACGTTGTGCGCGGTCACGTACCAGAACATGAAGATCGTGGCGACCCAGGCCAGGCAGCACCACAGGCAGAGCGCGTTGATGTTGTAGAGCGACTGGTACATCAGCCAGGTGCAGAAGCCGACGCCGAAGAGCATCCCCGCGTTCAGGGTCAGCCAGTACCAGCGCGGGAAGCGGGCCCCGGCCAGCAGGCTCATCCCGACGGCGATCACGATGCCGTAGGTGACCAGGCCCAGCATCGGGTTGGGGAACCCGAAGGCGGACGCCTGGTCGCTCTCCATGATGTTGCCGCAGGAGACCACGGGGTTGAGGCTGCATCCCGGTGTGAAGTCGGGGTCCTCCAGCAGCTTGAACTTGTCGATGGTGATCACCCAGGCGGCCAGCAGCCCGGCCGCCCCCGTGATCACCAGCAGCAGGGCCAGCGCACGGCTGCCGCCGATCCGCCGCTCGCCGTCCTGCCGCTCGTCGGAGTCCACATCCACCGTTTTCGTCGTCATATCGCCGTTCCATTGGTCCGGTGCTGCGAGGCATGGTCATTCTGCCGCACCCCTGGAGGTACGCGTGAGGGGCCAAGCGGCCTTCCGCTCGGCCCCTCACGCGTACAACGACTCAGACGGGCTGACGACTCAGGCGAGCTTGCGTCGCAGCTCGTCGACGAGCGATGCGACCGCCACCGGCGACTGCTCGCCGGTCTCCATGTCCTTGAGCTGGACGACGCCTTCGGCGAGATCCCGCTCACCGGCGACGACCGTGTAGCGCGCGCCGCTGCGGTTGGCGTTCTTCATGGCGCCCTTGAGGCCCTTGCCGCCGTACGCGAAGTCGGCGGCCACCCCGGCCTTGCGGAGCTCGGTGACCACGCCGAACAGGACCCGGCGCGCCTCCTCGCCGAGCGGCACCGCGAACACGCTGGTGGACGCGGGCAGTTCGAGCTGGATGCCCTCGGCGTGAAGGGCCAGCACCGTACGGTCCACGCCGAGCGCCCAGCCGACGGACGGCAGCGCGGGGCCGCCGATCATCTCGGAGAGCCCGTCGTAGCGGCCGCCGCCGCCCACCGCGGACTGCGAACCAAGACCGTCGTGGACGAACTCGAAGGTGGTGCGCGTGTAGTAGTCGAGTCCGCGGACCAGCTTCGGGTCGTCCTCGTAGGCCACGCCCGCCGCCGTGATCAGCTCGCGCACCTGCTCGTGGTACGCCTTGCACCCGTCGCACAGGTAGTCGCGCAGCAGCGGGGCGCCGACGAGCTGCTTCTGGACCTCGGGGCGCTTGTCGTCGAGCACCCGCAGGGGGTTGATGTCGATCCGGCGCCGGGTCTCCTCGTCCAGGTCCAGGGCGCGCAGGAAGTCCTGCAGCGCGCCGCGGTAGACGGGGCGGCACTCCTTGTCGCCCAGCGAGTTCAGCAGGATGCGGAACTCGCGCAGGCCGAGCGAGCGGTACGCCTGGTCGGCGAGGATGATCAGCTCGGCGTCGAGTGCCGGGTCCTCGGCGCCGATCGCCTCGGCACCGACCTGCGAGAAGTGGCGGTAGCGGCCCTTCTGGGGGCGCTCGTAGCGGTAGTACGAGCCGGAGTACCAGAGCTTGACGGGGAGGTTGCCCGCCTTGTGCAGGTTGGCCTCGAGGGCGGCGCGCAGCACGGATGCCGTGCCCTCGGGGCGCAGGGCCAGCTGGTCGCCGCCCTTGGTCTCGAAGGCGTACATCTCCTTGGAGACGATGTCGGTGGACTCGCCGACTCCGCGCGCGAAGAGCTCGACGTTCTCGAAGCCGGGCGTCTCGATGTAGCCGTAGCCGGAGTTCCTGAGCGGCGCGGCGATCGCCTCACGCACCGCGAGGTAGGCCGCGGAGTCCGGCGGGATCAGGTCGTAGGTGCCCTTGGGGGCCTTGAAGGTGCTCACTGGAGAGTCTCTCGTCACATTCCTCGTCGAGGAGCGGAACCCGGGCTGATGCCCTGGCCGGCCGCCACCTGCCGCAGATACGGGTTGGTGGCGCGCTCCTGGCCGATGGTCGTCTGGGGGCCGTGGCCTGACAGCACCACGGTCGAGTCGTCGAGCGGCAGGCACACGCGGGCCAGCGACTCGAGGATCTCGGCGTGCGAGCCGCCGGGCAGGTCGGTGCGTCCGATGGAGCCGGCGAACAGCAGATCGCCCGAGAAGAACACCGACGGGATGTCGTCGCCGCGTGGTGCCTCGGGCATCTGGAAGGTCACCGACCCCTTGGTATGGCCCGGCGCGTGCGCGACGGAGAAGTCCATACCGGCCAGGCTCAGCTGGGCGCCGTCGGTCAGCTCCCTGACGTCGTCGGGCTCCCCCACGGTCAGCTCGCCCATCAGCGGCATCCCGATGGACCGGCCGAGCGCCTTCTCGGGGTCGCTCATCATGAAGCGGTCGTCGGGGTGGATCCAGGCCGGTACGTCGTGCGCTCCGCACACCGGGACCACCGAGGCGACATGGTCGATGTGCCCATGGGTGAGGATCACGGCGGCGGGCTTGAGCCGATGCTTCCTGAGTGCTTCCTCGACGCCTTCGGCGGCCTGGTGGCCCGGGTCGATGATCACGCACTCTTCACCCGCGGCGGGGGCGACCAGATAACAGTTGGTCCCCCAGGCCCCTGCGGGGAACCCGGCAATCAGCACGATCGTCCTAACATTCTGGTCCCCACGTTTCGGTCCGGTGGGGAGGTCACAGCGGTGCACGGCGGCAGAGGCAGCCTACCGGCGCCGCTCCTCCCACAGCGAACCCGTATACGGTACGGGACAAGCTCAGGCGGACAGTTTCACCAAACGTGACGAGGAGTAGGCCCGGTGGGAAGCAGCGAACAGCGGCGGCGGCAGCTGGCCCGGGAGAAGTACCTGCGTCAGCAGCAGCGGCGGGAGACCGCGCGGCTCAGGGCGCGCCGGCGCAACACGGTCATCGCCGCCGCGCTGGCCATGGTGCTCGCGGCAGGCGCGGCGGCGGCCGCGACCGGCGCCTTCAAGGACGACGAGAGCGACAACAGCAACGCGGCCGCGGACCCGAGCCAGTCGCCGCCCGTGTCGCCGTCGCCCGAGTCTCCGGCGCCCAGCCCCTCTCCCGAGCCCAAGATGGCCATCGACGAGAAGTCCACGTACACGATGGGGCTCAAGACCAATCTGGGTGATATCTCGATCGCGATGGACGCGGCGAAGACCCCCAGCACGGTCAACTCCTTCAAGCACCTCGCGGACAAGAAGTACTTCGACGGGACCAAGTGCCACCGGCTCACCACGGGGGGCATCTTCGTCCTGCAGTGCGGCGACCCGGAGGGCACCGGCGCGGGCGGCCCCGGCTACAACATCCCGGACGAGGACCTGAAGGCGCTCGGCAAGCCGGGCAAGGACGGCGCGGTGACCTACCCGGCCGGTTCGGTCGCGATGGCCAACACGGGCCAGCCGAACTCCGGCGGCAGCCAGTTCTTCCTGGTCTACAAGGACACCAAGCTCCCGCCCCAGTACACCCTGTTCGGCACCCTGGACGACGCCGGTCTGAAGGTCGTCAAGGAGGTCGCCAAGGGCGGTGTCGCCGAAGGCGGTCAGCAGCCCACCGACGGTGCGCCGAAAAAGGGCGTCACCATCGAAAAGGCGACCGTAAAGAAGGATTGATTCGCTCGCGCTGGATGCGGACAGCCGCCCTGCTCGTCGCCTATGTTGGCGTTGTGCAGGGCGCCGTGTGCCGGTGCCCTGAAGAAACTGTGGACGATGCCCCGGGGCCGCGGCCCCGCGCAGGCATCATGGTGGAGGAGGCGCTGTGAGCAGCGACCCGTGGGGCCGCGTCGACGAGGCGGGGACCGTGTACGTGCGTACGGCCGACGGAGGCGAGCGAGTCGTCGGTTCGTGGCAGGCAGGCTCGCCCGACGAGGCACTGGCCTACTTCAAGCGCAAGTACGACGGCCTGGTGGTCGAGATCGGGCTCCTGGAGCGCCGGGTGCGGACGACCGACCTGTCGGCGAAGGACGCCATGACCGCGATCGACCATCTGCGCGAGCAGGTCGTCGACGCCCACGCGGTCGGTGACCTTCAGGCCCTGGGCAAGCGTCTTGACAAGCTCGTGGAGACCGTCGAGGCCCGCCGTGAGGAGCGCAAGGCCCAGAAGGCGAAGCAGACGGACGAGGCCCGGCACGCCAAGGAGGCCCTGGTCACCGAGGCCGAGGAGCTGGCCCAGAGTGAGCAGTGGCGGGCCGCGGGCGAGCGGCTGCGGGCCCTGGTGGACACCTGGAAGGGGCTGCCGCGGCTCGACCGCAAGTCGGACGACGAACTGTGGCACCGCTTCTCGCATGCCAGGTCCGCGTTCTCCAAGCGCCGCAAGGCGCACTTCGCCGCGCTGGACGCCCAGCGCGAGGAGGCCCGTAAGGCCAAGGAGCGGCTGGTCTCGGAGGCCGAGGCGCTGTCGAACTCGACGGACTGGGGCCCGACGGCCGCCAGGTACCGCGAGCTGATGACCGAGTGGAAGGCCGTGGGCCGCGCCCAGCGTGAGCACGAGGACGACCTGTGGAACCGCTTCCGCGGTGCCCAGGACGTCTTCTTCACGGCGCGCAGCGCGGTCTTCGCCGAGCGGGACGCCGAGCAGGCGGAGAACCTGAAGCTCAAGGAGGAGCTGGCCGAGGAGGCCGAGAAGATCCTCCCGGTGACGGATCTGAAGGCGGCCCGCGCCGCGTTCCGTTCCCTCAACGAGCGCTGGGAGGCCATCGGCCACGTACCGCGTGACGCCCGGCCGAAGGTCGAGGGCCGGATGCAGGCCGTGGAGCGGGCTCTGCAGGACTCCGAGGAGACCGAGTGGCGGCGGACGAACCCGGAGGCGCGGGCCCGCGCCGAGGGGCTCACGGGTCAGCTGCAGGCGGCCGTGGACAAGCTGCGCGGCCAGGTGGACGCGGCCCGCGCGGCGGGCAACAACTCCAAGGCCGACAAGCTCCAGCGCGAGCTGGACGGCCGTCAGGCACTGCTTGACCAGGCGCTGAAGGGGCTGCACGAGTTCGGCGGCTAGGCCCCCCTTTGCGCCTAAACCGGCGCCGCTCTCACGGAGGTGGTTGCTCTCCGTGGGGGTTGCTCAATTGACGGCTGATGTGCCAAGCACGGCGGCGGGGGCC
>NZ_JAZGRL010000002.1:716559-809576 GCF_046540415.1 Streptomyces sp. E11-3
TGGGGCCCCCCCGCGGGGGCCGCCCCCCCCCCCCCGGGCCCCCGCCGCCGTCTGGCTTACGGTCTGCGGGCCGACGTCACGCGGTACACGTCGTAGACGCCCTCCACGCCGCGTACGGCCTTGAGTACATGGCCCAGGTGCTTGGGGTCGCCCATCTCGAAGGTGAAGCGCGAGGTGGCCACCCGGTCGCGGGACGTCTGGACGGCCGCCGACAGGATGTTGACGTGCTGGTCGGACAGGACGCGGGTGACGTCCGAGAGCAGTCGCGAGCGGTCCAGGGCCTCGACCTGGATGGCGACCAGGAAGACCGAGGACTGGGTGGGCGCCCACTCGACCTCCAGCATCCGCTCGGGTTGCTGGGAGAGCGCGTCGACGTTCACGCAGTCCTTGCGGTGCACGGACACACCGCTGCCGCGGGTGACGAAGCCGATGATGGGGTCGCCCGGCACGGGGGTGCAGCAGCGGGCCAGCTTGACCCAGACGTCCTCGACACCCTTGACCACCACGCCGGGGTCAGCGCTGGTACGGCGCTTGCGGCTGCGGGTGGGCGGGGCGGTCTCGGCGATGTCCTCGTTGGCCGCGTCCTCGCCGCCGAGCGCCTGGACGAGCTTCTGGACGACGTTCTGCGCGGTGACATGGCCCTCGCCGATCGCCGCGTACAGCGAGGAGATGTCCGGGTAGCGCATCTCGTGCGCGAGGGTGACCAGGGAGTCGCCGGTGAGGATGCGCTGGATCGGCAGGTTCTGCTTGCGCATCGCGCGCGCGATGGCGTCCTTGCCCTGCTCGATCGCCTCGTCCCGGCGCTCCTTGGAGAACCAGGCGCGGATCTTGTTGCGGGCCCGGGGCGACTTGACGAAGCCCAGCCAGTCGCGGGACGGGCCCGCGCCGGACGCCTTGGAGGTGAAGACCTCGACCAGGTCGCCGTTGTCCAGGGTCGATTCCAGGGGTACCAGGCGTCCGTTGACGCGTGCGCCTATGGTCCGGTGGCCGACCTCGGTGTGTACGGCGTACGAGAAGTCGACGGGGGTCGCACCCGCGGGCAGCGCTATGACATCGCCCTTGGGGGTGAAGACGAAGACCTCGTTACGGGACAGGTCGAAGCGCAGGGACTCCAGGAACTCCGACGGGTCCTCGGTCTCCTTCTGCCAGTCCAGGAGCTGGCGCAGCCACGCCATGTCGTTGACGGCGTCCTTGTCCTTGCCCGCGCTCTTGGGGACGTCGGTACGCACCTTGGAGGCGCCGGCGGAAGGCTGCTGCTTGTACTTCCAGTGCGCGGCGATGCCGTACTCGGCCCTGCGGTGCATGTCGAAGGTGCGGATCTGCAGTTCGACGGGCTTGCCGTTGGGGCCGATCACCGTGGTGTGCAGTGACTGGTACATGTTGAACTTGGGCATCGCGATGTAGTCCTTGAACCGGCCGGGGACCGGATTCCATCGCGCGTGCACCGTGCCGAGCGCCGCGTAACAGTCGCGGACCGTGTCGACCAGGACCCGGATGCCCACCAGGTCGTAGATCTCCGCGAAGTCACGGCCGCGGACGATCATCTTCTGGTAGACGCTGTAGTAGTGCTTGGGGCGTCCGGTGACGGTGGCCTTGATGCGGGCGCCGCGCAGGTCGGACTGGACCTCGTCGGTCACTATGGCGAGGTACTCGTCGCGCTTGGGGGCGCGCTCGGCGACCAGGCGCACGATCTCGTCGTACATCTTGGGGTAGAGGATCGCGAAGGCGAGGTCCTCCAGCTCCCACTTGATGGTGTTCATACCCAGCCGGTGTGCCAGCGGGGCGTAGATCTCCAGGGTCTCGCGGGCCTTCTGCTCCTGCTTGTTGCGCTTGAGGTAGCGCATGGTGCGCATGTTGTGCAGGCGGTCGGCGAGCTTGATGACCAGGACGCGCGGGTCCTTGGCCATGGCGACGACCATCTTGCGCACGGTCTCGGCCTGCGCGGCCTCGCCGAACTTGACCTTGTCCAGCTTGGTGACGCCGTCCACGAGGAGGGCGACCTGGTCGCCGAAGTCGCGGCGCAGGGTGTCCAGGCCGTACTCGGTGTCCTCGACGGTGTCGTGCAGCAGACCGGCCATCAGGGTTGCCGGGTCCATGCCGAGCTCGGCGAGGATGGTGGTCACGGCGAGCGGGTGGGTGATGTACGGGTCGCCGCTCTTGCGCTTCTGGCCGCGGTGCCAGCGCTCGGCGACCTGGTAGGCGCGCTCGATCTGGCGGAGCGTGGCGGTCTCGATCTTCGGGTCGTTGCTGCGCACTATCCGCAGCAGGGGCTCCAGGACCGGGTTGTACGGGTTGGAGCGCTGGACGCCGAGCCGGGCCAGCCGGGCGCGTACCCGGTTGGACGAGCCGGAGCGCGCGGACGGACCGGCCGTCGGCGGACGCATGGCGGGCGCGGCGGCGCTGCCCGACGGCTGCGCGGCCGGGGGCGTGGGGCGTGGCTTTTCGGCCGCCTGGTCGCTCTTCGGGGGCGTGGCAGCCGGTGCCGTGGCCTGGTGCTCAGCGGTCTCAGGGGCTTCGGCCTGCCCGGCCTGCGGCTCGGGCTGGGGCTTGGCGGCGAGTGGCTGATGGGCCTCGTCTGGCAAGAGCGCTCCTCATGCAGGTTCCGGCCCCCCGATCAGGTCCGGGTGTCCATGGTATCCAGCCAATCGCTCCGACTCGCGTCCGACCGCTTGACCGAGCCCCTGTGGGGGACGCGCAAGGCGGGCACCCGGAGTGCTCCCGGGTGCCCGCCTCGGCCTTGCTGCGGCTGGGTCAGAGGGTGATGAGGGCGTCCAGCGGGGCACCCTGGAGAGCGGGCTCCAGGCGGGGCCTGCCGCCGAGGAATCCCAGTTCCATCAGGACCGCGACGCCGGCGACCTCGGCTCCGGCGCGGCGTATCAGCTGCAGTGACGCCTCGGCGGTGCCGCCGGTGGCCAGGACGTCGTCGATGACCATCACCCGGTCCCCGGTCGCCAGGTCCTCGGCGTGCACCTCGATCTCCGCGCTGCCGTACTCCAGGTCGTACGCCTGCGAGAGGGTCGCTCCGGGGAGCTTGCCCGCCTTGCGTACGGGGATGAAGCCGAGGCCCGCGCGGACCGCGACCGGTGCGGCGAGGATGAATCCCCGCGCCTCAAGGCCGACGATCTTCGTGGCGCCGTGCCGGACGCAGAGCTCCGCGAGGGTGTCGGTGAGGACCGTGAAGGCCGCGGGGTCGGCCAGCAGCGGGGTGATGTCCTTGAACATCACGCCCGGCTGCGGGTAGTCCGGGACGTCGCGGATACGGCTGAGCAGCAGCTCGCGGGCCTCGGTCATCGGCGCTTCCCCGAAGGACGGCCGCGGCCGCGGCCACGGGACTGCGGCTGGGTGCGGCGCTGGCCCACGACGGGTCCGGCGCCCACGGTGGCCTTGTCGTCCGGTGCGTCGTCCGCCTGCTCCACGGCCGAATCGGCCCCGTCCTGCGGCCCGTCGGGCAGCGCGTCCTCGTCGGAACCGCCGACCTCGGCGCGCCTGGCGCGCTTGTGCAGCACCCGCTTGTCGTGCGCCTTGACGGCCGGTTCGAGGTTCTTCAGGTCGACGACCACCGGCGTGGCGATCATGATCGACGAGTAGGTTCCCGCGGCCAGGCCGACGAACAGCGACAGCGCGATGTCCTTGAGCATGCCGCCGCCGAGCAGACCCGCGCCGATGAACAGCAGCGCGGCCACCGGCAGCAGGGCGACGATCGAGGTGTTGATCGAACGCACCACCGTGCCGTTCAGGCCCTGGTTGGCGAGCTCTCCGTAGGTGTAGCGGATGTCGTCGCCCAGGGTCGCGGTCTTCTCCCTGACCTTGTCGAACACCACGACCGTGTCGTAGAGGGAGTAACCGAGGATGGTCAGCAGGCCGACCACCGTGCCCGGGGTGACCTCGAAGCCGACGATGGCGTACACACCGACGGTGATCACGAGGTCGTGGATGAGGGCGACCAGCGCGGCGAGCGCCATCCGCCACTCGAAGGCGATCGCCAGGTAGACGCTCACCAGGACCAGGAAGATCACCATGCCGGTGAGGGCCTTGCTGGTCATCTGCTCGCCCCAGCTGGGGCCGACCAGTTCGGCGTTGAGCTTCCCGGCGGGGATGCCGAGTTCCTTGGCGAGTGCCTCGCGGGTCTCGCCCTGGTTGTCGGTGTCCAGGCCGGTGACGGTGATGCGCAGCGAGTCGTTGCCCAGGCGCTGCACCTTGGCGTCGCGGCCGGAGACCGACGAGGCCGTGTCCCGTGCGTCCTCCACCGACAGCTTGGTGTCGGCCGGGGTGGTGAAGACGGCGCCGCCCCGGAACTCGACGCCCATCTCCAGGCCCTTGAAGCCGAGGCCCCCGAGGGAGATCGCGACCAGGACCAGCGAGATCAGGTACCAGATCTTGCGACGCCCGATGAAGTCGATACCGCCGTCACCGCGGTGCAGCCTGGCACCGAGAGCACCCATCCGTGACATCTCAGGCCTCCTTCGGTTCGGCGGACGGGGCGGCCGCGCGGCCACGGCCCCGGATCGGTGGGGTGACGCCCAGACGCTTGGGGTCCAGGCCGGACAGCGGATGTCCGTTGTAGAAGAACTTCCGCCTGGCCAGCAGGGTCGTCAACGGCTTGGTGAGGCCGAACACGACCACGACGTCCAGCAGAGTCGTCAGGCCGAGGACGAACGCGAAGCCCTGGACCGTACCGACCGCGGCGAAGAACAGGACCACGGCGGCCAGGAACGAGACGACGTCGGACACCAGGATGGTGCGCCGGGCGGCGGGCCAGGCCCGCTCGATGGCGGGGCGGATCGACCGGCCGCCGCGCACCTCGTCCCTGATCCGCTCGAAGTAGACGATGAACGAGTCGGCCGTGATGCCGATGGCCACGATGGCGCCGCACACCGCGGGCAGGCTCAGCGCGAAGCCGACGGCGGGACCCATCAGCGCCATGATCACGTAGGTCAGCCCGCCCATGAGCGCGAGGCTGGCGATGGCGACGATGGCGAGCGCCCGGTAGTAGAAGACCAGGTAGGCGATGACGAGGATCAGGCCGATGACACCGGCGATCAGGCCCGCCTTGAGCTGCTCTCCGCCCAGCGAGGGCGAGATCGTGAGGACGTTGGCCTCTTCGAAGGAGAGCGGAAGCGCACCGTAGGACAGGATGTTCGCCAGGTTCTGGGCGGACTCCTGGGTGAAGCTGCCGGTGATCTCAGCGGTCTTGCTGAGCGTGGTGTTCACGCTGGGGGCGGAGACGACCTCGTTGTCGAGGACGATCGCGAACTGGTTCTGCGGGGCCTGCTGCTGGGAGAGCTTTGAGGTGATCGCCGCGAACTTCTTGGACCCCTTGCCCGTGAAGTCCATGGTGACCTTCCAGATTCCGCGTTCGGAATCAAGTACACCGTCGGCTTCCTTGACGTCGGTGCCCTCCACCTCGGCGGGGCCGAGGATGTACTTCTCCCACTGATCAGCGGAGTTCTTGCCGCAGGCGACGATCGTGTCGGTGGGCTTGGTGCCCTGGGCCGCCTTGGCGCGCTCGTCCGGCTTGGTGCAGTCGAGCGCCGCGAACTTGTCCTGCAGCGCCTTCGTCTCGGGGTCCGGGGTCTCGGAGTCCTTGGGCTTGCCCGACTCGGAATCCTTGGACTTGTCCGACTCGGAGTCCTTGGGCTTGTCCGACTCGTCGGCGGACGGCGAGGGGTCGTCGTCGGCCTTCAGGGCGTCGGTGACGGCGCGGCCCTGCGGCGTCTGAGTCGCGGACGGCGATGCCGAGGGGTCGCTCGCCTCGTCCTTGCCGTCCTTCTCGTCTTCCTTGGCGTCCTTGTCGTCGGCCTTGGCGTCCTTGTCGTCGGCCTTGGGCGTCTCCGAGGGAGAGGCCGAGGGGTCGGGGATCGGCACGCCCTGAGTCAGCGTGACCACCGGGCGGAAGTAGAGCTGGGCGGTGGTGCCGACCTGCTCCCGCGCCTGCGCCTCGTCCGTCCCCTTGGGGATGTTGACGATGATGTTCTCGTCGCCCTGCGTCTTGACCTCGGCCTCGGAGACGCCAAGACCGTTGACACGGCGGTCGATGATGCCGACCGCCGTGTTCATGTTGGTCTTGTTGATGGCGCTTTCCTTGCCGGGCTCCGCCTTCGCCTGGAGCGTGATGCTCGTGCCACCCGCGAGGTCGATGCCCAGGCGCGGTGTGGTGTGCCCGGAGAGGAACATCCCCCCGGTGAGCGCGACCATGGCGATCAGGATCAGGGCCAGAGCCCGCCCCGGCCTGGCCTGGCCGCTCTGCCTCCGGCCCTTCTTCGGTGCTGCCACCTTCTCGTTTCTCCCTGTCCAACCGCCCGGGGCCGGTTAACGCCCGTTGGCCCTGTGGGCGGCCATGAAGTGGTGTCGAGACCCCGTGCGAAGCGCGCACGATCCGAAAGGCCGCGGCGCGCCTGGCACCCCGCGGTCCTCGGTCGTACTACTTCGCGTCGGACTCGCCGTCGGTCTTCTTCGGCTCCGCGCTGTCCGCCGCGGCGTCGGCCGCCTCGGTGTCGGCGTCCTTCTTGCCGAGGTCGATGCGCGAGTCGTCGGAGTCGGCGGCGTCGTCCTCGATCAGCGAGGAGGCGTCGTCCGGCACCACGGTGCCGTCGGCCTCGAGCTCGTCGGAGATGCCGTGCACGATGCGGTTGTACTCGTCGTCGTCCAGGACGGCACCGACGGAGTTCTTGGCGTAGACGGCGTGCACGCCCGGGGCCACCTCAAGGACGATCGTGTCGTCGTGGACCTCCTTGACGGTCGCGTACATGCCCCCGATCGTGCGGATGCCGGTGCCGGGCTGCATCTGGTCGCGCATCTGCGCCGCCGCCTGCTGCTTCTTCTTGGCGGAGCGCGTCATCAGGAACATGGCCCCGATGAGCACGATGAAGGGGAGGAGGGTCACGATATTCACGGGACGGCATTTCCTTCGCACGACCGCGCAGGTGAGCGGCCTGATGGATGGGGGTGGGCACGCCACCCACAAGGGCGGCATCGGCGGAGTCTAAGCGAGTCCGCACCTAAGGAACAACGCTCAGCATGGCACCGAGGTTCCTGGCCGTGCGAGCCTGCGCGCCGTCAAGCCCTGAACAGGTCTTGTTGTCCCGTTGTGCCGCTTCCCTGGCTCTGCGGCGGTACGAGGCCGAGATGTGCCCATGCCGCGGGAGTGGCCACCCGGCCGCGCGGGGTGCGGGCCAGCAGTCCCTCGCGTACCAGGAACGGCTCCGCCACCTCCTCGACGGTCTCGCGCTCCTCGCCCACGGCGACGGCAAGGGTCGACAGGCCGACCGGTCCCCCGCCGAAGAGCTTGAGCAGGGCCTCCAGGACCGCCCGGTCCAGGCGGTCAAGACCCCGGGCGTCAACCTCGTACACCCCAAGGGCCACCGCCGCGATCTCGCGGGTGACGAACCCGTCGGCCTTGACCTGCGCGTAGTCGCGGACGCGGCGCAGCAGGCGGTTGGCGATACGGGGCGTGCCGCGCGAGCGTCCGGCGATCTCCGCCGCGCCGTCCGTGTCGATCGTGACGTCGAGGAGCTCGGCGGAGCGGTGGATGACGCGCTCCAGCTCCGCGGGCTCGTAGAACTCCATATGCGCGGTGAAGCCGAAGCGGTCGCGCAGCGGCGGCGGCAGCAGCCCCGCGCGCGTGGTGGCGCCGACCAGCGTGAAGGGCGGCAGCTCCAGCGGGATCGCGGTGGCGCCGGGGCCCTTGCCGACGATGACGTCGACCCGGAAGTCCTCCATCGCCATGTAGAGCATCTCCTCGGCGGGCCGGGACATCCGGTGGATCTCGTCGAGGAAGAGGACCTCGCCCTCCTGGAGGGAGGAGAGGATCGCGGCCAGGTCGCCCGCGTGCTGGATGGCGGGGCCGCTGGTGATCCGGATGGGGGCTTCCATCTCGGCGGCGATGATCATGGAGAGGGTGGTCTTGCCGAGGCCGGGGGCGCCGGAGAGCAGGACGTGGTCCGCGGTGGCGCCGCGCTGCCTGGCGGCCTTGAGTACGAGGTCAAGCTGTTCGCGCACCCGCTCCTGGCCGACGAACTCGGCCAGTGACTTGGGACGCAGGGCCGCCTCGACGGCCTGGTCGTCGCCGTCCGCCGCGGCCGCGACCAGACGGCCGCCTTCGGTGTCGTCGGCCGGGGGTACGGTGTCGTCCCAGTTCACGGGGTGCCTCGCGAGTCGTCGGTCGGTGGTCTGGTTCTGGCGGGTGCTGTGCGGGTCAGCGGGTGCGGGTTCGCGGGTACGGGTCAGCGGGTGCGGTTGAGGGTCTGCAGGGCCGCCTTGAGGAGCTGGCCCACCTGCGGGGTGCCGCCGGCGGCCTCGGCCTGCGGGGCGACCGCGGTGACCGCTTCGTCGGCCTCGCGGGTGGCGTAGCCGAGGCCGATGAGCGCGGCGTGCAGCTGGTCGCGCCAGGAGGCGGCCTGCGGGGCACGGGCGGCGGGTGTCTGGCCGAGCGGCTCGCCGAGACGGTCCTTCAGTTCGAGCAGCAGCTTCTGGGCGCCCTTCTTGCCGATGCCGGGCACGGCGGTGAGCGCCTTCTCGTCGGCGGTGGCGACGGCCCGGCGCAGGTCGTCCGGGGAGTGCACCGCCAGCATGGCCTGGGCGAGCCGGGGGCCGACACCGCTGGCGGTCTGCAGCAGTTCGAAGGTCTGGCGCTCGTCGTCGTCCGCGAAGCCGTAGAGGGTGAGCGAGTCCTCCCTGACGACCAGGGATGTGGCGAGCTTGGTCTGCTGGCCGACGCGCAGCCCGGAGAGGGTGTTGGGCGCGCACTGGACGGCCATGCCGATGCCGCCCACCTCCACCACGGCGGAGTCGGGGGCGAGGGCCGCGACCGGGCCGCTGACGAACGCGATCATCGCGTGACCTTCCGTACGGGAGCTGCGGGGGCGGGGGCGCGGCGGGCCGCCGCGTGCGCCTGCTGCAGGCGGTTGAGGGCGGGGGCGCGCCAGATGTGGCAGATGGCGATCGCGAGGGCGTCCGCCGCGTCGGCGGGCTTGGGTGGCGCGTCGAGCCGCAGCAGCCGGGTGACCATGGCGCCCACCTGGGCCTTGTCGGCTCGGCCGCTGCCGGTGACGGCGGCCTTGATCTCGCTGGGGGTGTGCAGGGCGACGGGCAGCCCGCGGCGGGAGGCGCAGAGCATGGCGACGGCGCTGGCCTGGGCGGTGCCCATCACCGTACGGACGTTGTGCTGGCTGAACACCCGCTCCACGGCGACGTATTCGGGCCGGTACTCGTCCAGCCACTGCTCGATGCCGCGCTCGATGGCCACCAGGCGGTCGCCGATCTCCGCGTCCGCCGCGGTGCGCACGACGCCGACGCCCAGCATCGTCAACGGGCGTCCCGCGGTGCCCTCGACGACACCGATGCCGCACCGGGTAAGCCCCGGGTCCACGCCAAGTACCCGCACGCCCCGCCCCCTCCCCTCTTTGCGGCTAATCCGCCGCCGCTTTCGCGGACCTGGTTGATCGCCGTCGTGGTGTCTCAATTGATGGTTACGGCCCGTGGCAGCTGACTTCACTTGCCCGTCAGGCTATCCGTTGCCACTGACAACAGCGTGCGGGCCGGAAGGACGTGTCCCTTCCGGCCCGCACGCTGAACTCGCCCCGCAGGGCTCAGGCGTCGACCTTCTCCATGATCTCGTCCGAGACGTCGAAGTTGGCGAAGACGTTCTGCACGTCGTCGCTGTCCTCAAGGACGTCGATCAGCTTGAAGATCTTCTTCGCGCCCTCTTCGTCCAGCTCGATCTGCATGGTCGGGACGAAGTTGGCGTCGGCCGAGTCGTAGTCGATACCGGCCTCCTGGAGCGCGGTGCGCACCGCGACCAGGTCGGTGGCCTCGCTGAGCACCTCGAAGGACTCACCCAGGTCGTTGACTTCCTCGGCGCCCGCGTCGAGTACCGCGCCCAGGACGTCGTCCTCGGACAGTTCACCCTTGGGGACGATCACCACGCCCTTGCGGTTGAACAGGTACGAGACCGAGCCCGGGTCGGCCATCGAGCCGCCGTTGCGGGTCATCGCGACGCGTACGTCGGACGCCGCGCGGTTGCGGTTGTCGGTGAGGCACTCGATGAGCACCGCGACGCCGTTGGGGCCGTAGCCCTCGTACATGATCGTCTCGTAGTCGGCGCCACCGGCCTCGAGACCGGCGCCGCGCTTGACCGCGGAGTCGATGTTCTTGTTCGGGACCGAGCTCTTCTTGGCCTTCTGGATGGCGTCGTAGAGCGTCGGGTTCCCGTCGATGTCGGCGCCGCCCATGCGCGCCGCGACCTCGATGTTCTTAATCAGCTTCGCGAAGAGCTTGCCGCGTTTGGCGTCGATCACGGCCTTCTTGTGCTTCGTCGTAGCCCATTTAGAGTGGCCGGACATCTGCCTGTCTCCTTCGCGTAACCAATCTCTGTACCAGCGCCAGAGATCCTACCGGGCGAGTGCCGCCCGCTGGGCGCGCACCATGTCCACGAACAGTGTGTGCACCCGGTGGTCGCCGGTCAGCTCCGGGTGGAA
Source organism: Streptomyces sp. E11-3 (assembly GCF_046540415.1). Classification (NCBI taxonomy): domain Bacteria; kingdom Bacillati; phylum Actinomycetota; class Actinomycetes; order Kitasatosporales; family Streptomycetaceae; genus Streptomyces; species Streptomyces sp. E11-3. Next base: position 727,035 of record NZ_JAZGRL010000002.1, read on the forward strand.
CGACGTGGCCAGGACGCTGCCCTGGCGTACGGCGACGATGTGGCCCTCGTGCTCGGCGAGCACCTCGGCCGTGGCGCCGACCGACTCGACCCAGGGGGCGCGGATGAAGACGCCCTCGACCGGGCCGCCCTCGACGCCCTGGACCGAGACGGCCGCCTCGAAGGATTCGTTCTGCCGTCCGAAGGCGTTACGGCGCACGATCATGTCGATGCCGCCGAAGGTCTCCTGGCCCGAGCGCGGGTCGAGGATCTTGTCGGCGAGCATGATCAGCCCGGCGCAGCTGCCGTAGACCGGCAGGCCCGCCCTGATCCGCTCGCGCAGGGGCTCCATCAGGCCGAAGAGCTCGGCCAGCTTGGAGATGGTGGTGGATTCGCCGCCGGGTATGACCAGGCCGTCGACCTCGGCGAGCTCTTCGGGGCGCCTGACCGGCCTGGCCACGGCGTCCGCCGCGGCCAGGGCGACCAGGTGCTCCCGTACGTCGCCCTGGAGTGCCAGAACGCCGATGACGGGGGTTTCGCTCATCGAAATCGGGCCTTACCAGCCGCGGTTGGCGTAGCGCTCGGTCTCGGGCAGGGTGTCGCAGTTGATGCCGACCATGGCCTCGCCCAGGTTGCGCGAGGCGTCCGCGATGACCTTGGGGTCGTCGTAGAAGGTGGTGGCCTTCACGATGGCGGCGGCGCGCTTGGCCGGGTCGCCGGACTTGAAGATGCCGGAGCCGACGAAGACGCCCTCGGCGCCGAGCTGGCGCATCAGCGCGGCGTCGGCCGGGGTGGCCACGCCACCGGCGGAGAACAGCACGACCGGCAGCTTGCCGAGCTCGGCGACCTCCTTGACCAGCTCGTACGGGGCGCGCAGGTCCTTGGCGGCGGCGTACAGCTCGTTGTTGTCGTAGCCGCGCAGCCGGGCGATCTCGTTCTTGATCTGGCGCATGTGGCGGACGGCCTCGACGACGTTGCCGGTACCGGCCTCGCCCTTGGAGCGGATCATGGCCGCGCCTTCGGCGATGCGGCGCAGCGCCTCACCCAGGTTGGTGGCACCACACACGAAGGGGGTGGTGAAGGCGAACTTGTCGCTGTGGTTGACCTCGTCCGCCGGGGTGAGGACCTCGGACTCGTCGATGTAGTCCACGCCGAGCGACTGCAGGATCTGGGCCTCTACGAAGTGGCCGATCCGGGACTTGGCCATCACCGGGATGGAGACGGCGTTGATGATGCCCTCCACCATCTCCGGGTCGGACATCCGGGCCACGCCGCCGTCCTTGCGGATGTCGGCCGGGACCCGCTCCAGGGCCATGACGGCGACGGCGCCCGCGTCCTCGGCGATCTTCGCTTCCTCGGGCGTCACGACGTCCATGATCACGCCGCCCTTGAGCTGCTCGGCCATGCCGCGCTTGACGCGCGCGGTGCCGGTCTCGGGGGTCTGGGTGGTGGTGTTGGAGAGCGTGCTGGACACGGATACCTCGCTGAGAAGGGAAGAGGAGTTCTGCACACCAGAGACAACACGCCCCAAGCAGTCCACATCAAGGGCCAATAGTCACCCGGTGGATCATTCTCACCCCACCTCTCCCCAAAAGCCCAGGTCAAGGCAGTACGGCTGCGGGGCCAGCTAGGTCGTCGCGCGGTCCGCCAGTGCCGCCGGTGGCTCGTCGTCCATCTCGAAGGCCATCGGGAACGGGGCGTGCCCGGCCAGCCGGAACCATCTGACCTTGCGGTGCCTGCGCAGGGCACGGGCGGCCCGTACGGAGTCGTTGTGGAAGCGCCTGGCCATCGGGACCCGCCGGACGGCCGCCGCCAGCTCGCCCGCGGCCTCCTCGCCGCCGGGCGCCGCGCGGACCGCCTCGACCTGGTCCAGTTCGCCGAAGACCGCCCGCAGCGCCTGGCTGAGGTCGCTCTCGGCGACCTCGCGCTGGTCCTCCTCGGCCTGGCGCGCGGCGTGTGCCGCCTCGTACAGGACGATCGACGCGGCCGGATCGAGCACCTTGGATGTGGCCAGTTCCTGCGCGACCGACGCGCGGCGCAGCAGCTGGGCGTCGAGCGCGGCGCGGGAGGCGTCGATACGGGCGTGCAGCCGGTCCAGGCGTCCCGCCGTCCAGCTCAGGTACAGGCCGATCGCGAAGAGCGCGACGGCGATCCAGATCAGTGTGGAGGTCACGGGCGGCAAGGCTACCGCCGCGCGGGCCGCACCCGACCCGCCCGGCGGCTCAACCGCGCAGCGGCAGGCCGTCAGTCCCGGGCGAGCCCGAACCTGGCGCGCAGTCCGGTGCGCTCGTCGGCGGCCACCGACGCGGCACCGTCGGCGACCGTCTCGTACACCGCGAGAATGTCGGCACCGACCGTCGACCAATCGAAGCGGCGTACGTGGGCGCTGCCGCGCTCCCGCAGCTCGGCGCGGCGCACGGGGTCGCCGAGCAGCCGCAGCGCGCTGGCGGCAAGCGCGTCCGCGTCCTCGTTGGCAAACAGCTCACCGGCCGCGCCCTGGTCGAGCACCTGAGTGAACGCGTCGAGGTCGGAGGCGAGTACGGGCGCCCCCGCGGACATCGCCTCGACCAGGATGATCCCGAAGCTCTCGCCGCCGGTGTTGGGGGCGACGTACACATCGACGCTGCGCAGCAGCCGGGCCTTGTCCTCGTCGCTGACCATCCCGAGGAACTCCACGCGGTCGCGCAGCTGGGCGGGCAGGCTCGCCACCGCCTCCTCCTCGTCGCCCCGGCCCGCGACCAGCAGCCGGGTCTCAGGGCGCTCGGCCAGGATCTTCGGGAGGGCCTTCATCAGGACCGGCAGCCCCTTGCGCGGCTCGTCGATCCGTCCGATGAAGCCCAGCGTCCCCCCCTGCCACTCGGGCTTGGCCTCGGCCTTGGCGAAGACGTCCACGTCCACGCCGTTGGGGATGACGACCGCGTCACCGCCGAGGTGTTCGACCAGCGTGCGCCGGGCGTACTCGCTGACCGCGATCCGCGCGCTGATCTTCTCCAGCGCGGGCTGCAGGATCGGGTACGCGGCGATCATCGCCCGTGACCTGGGGTTGGAGGTGTGGAAGGTGGCGACGATCGGCCCCTGGGCGGCCCAGCAGGTGAGCAGGCCCAGCGAGGGCGAGGTCGGCTCGTGGATGTGGATCACGTCGAAGGTGCCGTCGTGCAGCCAGCGGCGCACCCGCGCGGCGGACAGGAAGCCGAAGTTCAGGCGAGCCACCGAGCCGTTGTACGGCACCGGGACCGCGCGGCCCGCCGAGACGACGTAGGGCGGCAGCGGAGTCTCGTCGTCCGCGGGCGCCAGCACGGACACCTCGTGGCCCCACCGGATCAGATGCTCGGCGAGGTCGCGGATGTGGAACTGGACCCCGCCTGGCACGTCCCAGGAGTACGGGCAGACGATGCCGATCCTCATGGCTGTCCCGCGTCGGGGGCCTGCTCCGGCGGCCCGTCCGGAGCTTTGTCGGGGTCGAGGTCGTCGAGCCACAAGCGCTGCAGCATGTGCCAGTCCTCCGGATGGTCGGCGATGCCCGTGGCGAAGGCGTCCGCGAGCGTCTGCGCCATGACAGACGTCTTCTCGGCGCGGGTACCTGTCTCGGGCACCTCGACCGGGGGGTGTACCCGGGCCTTCATGACCGGTGACTCGTCATACCAGAGGGTCACCGGCAGGAGCAGGGCGCCGGTCTGCTGGGCGAGCAGCGCGGGCCCCGCGGGTACCCGCGCGCGGTCGCCGAAGAACTTGACCTCGACGCCGGACGCGGACAGGTCGCGGTCGGCGACCAGGCACACCAGGCCCCCGGCCCGCAGTCGGCGGGCCAGCATGCCGAAGGCGGAGCCACCGGTGTGCGGCAGCACCTCCATGCCGAGACCGGCGCGGTACTCCACGAACCGGTCGTACAGCGACTCGGGCTTCAGCCGCTCCTGAACGGTGGTGAACGGCGTCTGGAGCCTGGTGGTGACCCAGGCTCCCGCCAGGTCCCAGTTGGCCAGGTGCGGCAGCGCGAGGATCACGCCGCGGTCCGAGGCCAGGCCGTCGGTCAGATGGTGGAGGTCCTTGACCTCCATGCCGTTCCTTATCCGCTCCTCGCTCCACGCGGGCAGCCGGAACGACTCCATCCAGTACCGCATGTACGAGCGCATGCCCGCCTTGGACAGCTCGGCGAGGCGCTCAGGGGTCGCGTCGGGCACCACGCGCGCGTAGTTGGACTCGAGCCGCCGTACGCCCTTGCCCCGCCGCTTCCAGGCGACGTCGGCGATGGTGCGGCCCAGCCGTACGGCCACGGGTTCGGGGAGCTTCTTGACGGTGCTCCAGCCGACTCCGTAGAGCGCGTCGGTGAGCTTGTCCTTCACGCGGTCCCTCCCCCACTCGCGGCGTCCGCCTCGGCGGCCTCGCGGTGCACCGTGACGACCCGCTGGGCCAGCGTCACCAGGCTGCCGGCCGCGACGATCCACAGCGCGATCGGCAGCAGGACGTCGATGCCCGGCACGCCGAACGCGTGCAGTCCGGCCAGGCCCGCGGCGACCAGCGAGATCACCAGGCGCTCCGCGCGCTCGATCAGGCCGTTGACCGCGACGGGCAGCCCGATCGACTCGCCACGCGCCTTGGTGTACGACACCACCTGGCCGCTGGCCAGGCAGAAGATGGCGACCGCGCAGAGCAGGTTGTTGTCGCCGCTGCCCGCGTACCAGAGCGCGAAGCCGCCGAAGATCGCGCTGTCCGCGACCCGGTCGAGGGTGGAGTCCAGGAAGGCGCCCCAACGGCTGGAGACACCCGCCTGGCGCGCCATGTTGCCGTCGACGAGGTCGGAGAACACGAACAGGGTGATGACGATCGTGCCCCAGAAGAACTCTCCCCGGGGGAAGAAGACCAGTGCACCCGCCACCACACCGGCCGTGCCGATCAGGGTGACCGCGTCGGGGCTGACCCCGCGGCGGAGCAGAAATGCGGCGAACGGCGTGAGGACACGCGTGAAGAATGCACGCGCGTACTTGTTCAGCATGGCCTTCCCGAGGGTTCGGTGAGCCGCGCGGCCCCTTCGGCCACCGGCTGGCCCATCGTAGCCACGGACACGGGCCCCGTACTGCCACCGGCCCCCCGCCCAGTGGATCGCGCCCCGCGCCGGGCGTTCCCGCACCGACGATCGCGTACGACGTATGGACGCCCTGTGACCGGAGTGGAAAGCTCGAAGAACGCGGGCGTCGCCGGAGCCGCCAGCACACGCGGGTCCCGCGCGACCGCGCCCTTACTCCTCACCGTGCAACAAACCGGGAGGCCAGCCATGGGCGACAAGGCGAGCACACACCCCGGAGCCGCCGGCAGGGCAGCTACGGCCGACCACCCCGCGTCCCTACGGAATGTGGTGCTGGTCGGCCACAGCGGTTCGGGAAAGACGACCCTGGTGGAGGCCCTCGCGCTGACCGCGGGGGCAGTGAACCGGGCGGGCCGGGTACAGGACGGCACCGCCGTCTCCGACTACGACGAGATCGAGCATCGGCAGCAGCGCTCGGTACAGCTCTCCCTGGTGCCCGTCACCTGGGACGGGTGCAAGATCAATCTCCTCGACACCCCCGGATACGCCGATTTCGTCGGGGAACTCAGGGCCGGTCTGCGAGCCGCGGACGCGGCCCTTTTCGTCGTCTCGGCCGCGGACGGCGTGGACGGCGCGACCCGCATGGTCTGGGACGAGTGCGCGGCGGTCGGAATGCCCCGCGCGATCGTGATCACCCACCTCGAAGCGTCCCGCGCCGACTTCGACGAGATGACCAGAATCTGCGCCGAGGCGTTCGGCGGCGACGACCCGGATGCCGTACTGCCGCTGTATCTGCCGCTGCACGGCCGTCCGGGAGCGGACGGGCACGCGCCGGTGACCGGCCTGATCGGGCTGCTCTCGCAGCAGGTCTTCGACTACGCGTCCGGCGAGCGCAAGGCGTCCGAGCCGGGCGATGACCAGCTGCCGCTCATCGCCGAGGCCCGCAACCGGCTCATCGAGGGGATCATCTCCGAGAGCGAGGACGAGTCCCTGATGGACCGCTACCTCGGCGGCGAGGAGATCGACCTCAAGACGCTCATCGAGGACCTGGAGCGGGCCGTCGCGCGCGGTGTCTTCCACCCCGTGCTCGCGGCCGCACCGGCCGCGGAGGACGCCCGCCAGGGCCTCGGCACGGTCGAGCTCCTAGAACTCGTCACAGGCGGCTTCCCGACGCCTCTGGAGCGCACGACGCCCGTCACCACGGTGGACGGCCAGGCGCGGCCCGAGGCCGGCTGCGATCCCGCGGGGCCACTGGTCGCCGAGGTCGTGAAGACCTCGTCCGACCCGTATGTGGGCCGGGTCTCGCTGGTACGGGTCTTCTCCGGCACCCTGCGCCCCGACGACACCGTCCACGTGTGCGGACACGGCCACGGACCGGCCGCGCCCGACGCGGGCGGCTCGGACCTGCACGAAGCCGACGAACGCATCGGCGCGCTCTCCTCCCCCTTCGGGAAGCAGCAGCGGTCCGTCACGGCCTGTGTCGCGGGCGATCTCGCGTGGGTGGCCAAGCTGGCCCGCGCCGAGACCGGCGACACCCTGTCGGCCAAGGACGCCCCGCTGCTGATGGAACCCTGGACGATGCCCGACCCGCTGCTGCCGCTGGCCATCGAAGCGCACAGCAAGCCGGACGAGGACAAGCTCTCCCAGGGCCTGTCCCGGCTGGTCGCCGAGGACCCGACGATGCGCCTGGAGCAGAACCAGGACACCCACCAGGTGGTCCTGTGGTGCCTGGGCGAGGCCCACGCGGACGTCGCCCTGGAGCGGCTGCGCAGCCGCTACGGCGTGCATGTGGACGTCGTCCCGCACAAGGTCTCCCTTCGGGAGACGTTCGGCGAGAAGGCGGCGGGCCGTGGGCGCCATGTGAAGCAGTCCGGTGGCCACGGGCAGTACGCGATCTGCGAGATCGAGGTGGAGCCGCTGCCGGGCGGCTCGGGCATCGAGTTCGTCGACAAGGTGGTGGGCGGAGCCGTCCCACGGCAGTTCATCCCCTCCGTCGAGAAGGGCGTACGCGCCCAGGCCGCGCGCGGTGTCGCGGCCGGCAACCCCATCGTGGACGTACGGATCACCCTGCTCGACGGCAAGGCGCACTCGGTCGACTCGTCGGACGCGGCGTTCCAGACGGCCGGTGCGCTGGCGCTGCGCGAGGCGGCCGCGGACGCCACGATCCATCTGCTGGAGCCGGTCGCCGAGCTGCGCGTGCTGATCGGCGACGAGTATGTCGGCGCGGTGATGAGCGACCTGTCCGGGCGGCGCGGCCGTGTGGTCGGCACCGAGCAGTCCCCCGGCGCGCGCACCCTCGTACGGGCCGAGGTGCCGGAGATCGAGATCGGCCGGTACGCGGTGGACCTGCGGTCCCTGTCGCACGGCACCGGCCGGTTCAGCCGCTCCTACGCCCGGCACGAGCCGATGCCCGCCGCCCTGTCCGCGAAGATCCGGGAGGAGGCGCACAAGGGCGCCTAGCCGCGCTCCCGCCCGCGGCGTTCGACCGCCCCCTGCCGGATGTCAGCAGCCCCCGATACATTGATGATCTGCTCATCGGTGCACTCAACTGGTGTGCTGCGTACAGAAGTCGGGAAAGGCCGCAGCAGCGGCGGGGCGGCGATGGGGGCGGCAGTGGCGGACGATGTCTTCGATTTCAGGCCCGGCGCGCAGGTACCGCTCTCGGGCGCCGCGGGCGAGACGGCGGCCACGCATGCCCTGGCATCGGCGGCGTACCGCGACTCGGAGGTCTCCGAGATACTGAAGGCCAACAACGAGTGGCACGAATCCACGGTCAAGAAGGGCAAGTTGTCGCTCTTCGAGCCGAATCTCGGCGAGGCGTTCTCCCATGCCGTGCAGACCCGCATGCTGGGGGGCTCCCGCAAGCCGCTGATCCAGTCCTTCGGCACCGAGCCGCAGGCCGTCGTCGAGCACTGCCTCGCCGCGACCCGCATCCGCAAGCAACGCGACATCCGGCTCACCGCCGTGACCGGGCTGTTCGGCCTGCTGTTCCTGCCCGGTGTGCTGATCTGGCTGGCGGTCTTCCAGGCCCGGCGCACGATCAGCCGTATCAAGGACAAGCGGAACCAGGCACTGGCCATGGCGGTGCTGGTCGGCGCCTGCGGCCTGGCCCTGCTCTATCTGATCCGACTGCCGTTCGGCGGCATCCTGGCGATCTACGTACGCGCGATGGTCATCGCCCCCGTCATCGGCTGGCTGCTCGCCCGGCAGTTCAGCGAGCGCACCGCCAAGGACCTGCGCGCGAGCTGGGAGAGCCTGCTGACCGGCGGCGGGGTCGGCGCCAAGATCCCCGAGGCGGTGCCCACCAAACCCGACGAGACCGCGGCCGAGCAGCTGCGCCAGAACCTGGCCAAGCTCACCGCCGAGCAGCAGTCCAACTCGGTCTTCTACGCGGGCCCCAAGGGCGTGCTCGGCATGGGCACCCGCTGGGGCAGCTGGCAGCTCGCCGAGGACCTGCTGCCGCGCGAGGGCCACGAAGAGATCCACCCGTTCCGCAGCTGGGACGTCATACGGGCCGTCCACGACCAGCTGCGGCTCATCGAGCGCGGCCCGCTGCACACCGGCGGCTTCCCGGTCCCCTCGATACGCCACTGGATCGTCTCCCCGGTCGGCGAGAAGGCCACCGAGGTCGCCAGGCCCGGCGGCACCGAGGTCGAGTCCTTCCAGATCAAGGGCCACGAGATCCAGCGCATCTGCAACGAGCAGCAGTTCGGCAGCGGCGACCGGCACTACCTCGGCGTCCAGTTCACGCTCTGGGACGGCCAGTTGGTGATCACCATGCTGATCACCGTGACCGTGCTGCACCAGACCCTGCGCATCGAGGTCACCGGCCATGCGCTCGGCCCGGTGCACCCGCTGTTCACCACCAAACCCAAGCCGAAGGTCAAGGAGGTCTCCAAGACCGTCAAGTTCTGGGAGACGAAAGCGGTGAAGCAGCCGCTGGTCGAACCGTCTGAGGTGGTACGCCTCGCGGTGCGCGCACCCCTCACCTGGTATCCGCCGCTGCTGGACTTCCTGGGCGGCAAGCTGGTGCTGCCCGAGCCCTTCGGCCTGCGCCACGCCTGGGCCGACCAGCCCTGGCGGCACCGCTTCATGGCCGACGACGCGCTGCGCGCGGCCACCCCGGTGCTGCGCGTGGTGCACGCGGCGGCACTCAAGGTCCTTGAGGACAACGAAGTGGACACCGAGCGCTTCGGCACCCGCTCGCTTTTCCTCAGCGGAATGGTCCAGGACCCGACCCCGAGGAAGGCGGATTTGTACGACGCGTAGCGGGCGCGTACCGGAGGACAGGCCCTGGCCTCAGCCGACCAGGGCTCAGTCGACCGGGGCTCAGTCGACCGGGGCTCAGTCGACCGGCCAGGCCTCGGCGAGCATCGCGCGGGTGTCGGCGAGCAGTTGGGGCAGGATCTTGGTGTGTCCGACCACCGGCATGAAGTTCGTGTCGCCGCCCCAGCGCGGAACGATGTGCTGGTGCAGATGCCCGGCGATGCCGGCGCCCGCCACCGAGCCCTGGTTCATCCCGATGTTGAAGCCGTGCGCGCCCGAAGCGGTGCGCAGCGCGGCCATCGCCCGCTTGGTGAGCGCGCTGAGTTCGACGGTCTCCGCGTCGGTCAGCTCCGTGTAGTCCGCGACATGGCGGTACGGGACGACCATGAGATGGCCGCCGTTGTACGGGTACAGGTTGAGCACCGCGTAGACCTGCTCGCCGCGCGCGACGATCAGCCCGTCCTCGTCGGACTTGGCGGGGATGGAGCAGAAGGGGCAGCCGTCGTCGGGGCCCGGGCCGCTGGGCTTGCTCTCGCCCTGGATGTAGGCCATCCGGTGGGGCGTCCACAGGCGCTGGAACGCGTCCTGAGTCCCGACTCCGATCTGCTGCTCCGGCTCACTCGTCATGCTGAGCAGCATATGGCTTCGCCCGGGTGCCAGGTGGCGGCGAGGGTATTCGGGCTCGGCCGGACACGCGGCGGGGCCCCGGAGCGCGAGACGCGCCCCGGGGCCCCGCCCCGTTCTCGGCTCAGACCTGTACGCGGTCCTCGACGGCCTTCACGATCTTCGCGAGGGCTTCGTCGACCGGGATGCCGTTCTCCTGGGAACCGTCGCGGTAGCGGAAGGAGACGGCGCCGTTGGCCATGTCCTCGTCACCGGCGATGATCATGAACGGCACCTTCTGCTTCTGGGCGTTGCGGATCTTCTTCTGCATACGGTCCGCCGACGCGTCCACCTCGACTCGCAGCCCCTGCTTCTTGGCCTTGACGGCGAACTCCTGCAGATACGGGATGTGCGCGTCCCCGATCGGAATGCCGACGGCCTGCACCGGCGCGAGCCACGCCGGGAACGCGCCCGCGTAGTGCTCAAGGAGCACCGCGAAGAACCGCTCGATGGAGCCGAACAGCGCACGGTGGATCATGACGGGACGATGCTTGGTGCCGTCCGGGCCCGTGTACTCGAGGTTGAAGCGCTCCGGCAGGTTGAAGTCCAGCTGCACGGTGGACATCTGCCAGGTCCGGCCGATCGCGTCCTTCGCCTGGACCGAGATCTTCGGCCCGTAGAACGCGGCGCCGCCCGGGTCGGGAACGAGCGGCAGGCCCTGCTTCTCGGCCACCTTGCGCAGCGTCTCGGTGGCCTCCGCCCATACCTCGTCCGAGCCGACGAACTTCTCCGGGTCCTTGGTGGACAGCTCCAGGTAGAAGTCGGTCAGACCGTAGTCGCGCAGCAGGTCGAGGACGAAGGTGAGCGTCGAGTCGAGCTCGTCGGCCATCTGCTCCTTGGTGCAGTAGATGTGCGCGTCGTCCTGGGTGAAGCCGCGGGCCCGGGTCAGACCGTGCACGACACCGGACTTCTCGTAGCGGTAGACCGTCCCGAACTCGAAGAGCCGCAGCGGGAGTTCACGGTAGGAACGGCCGCGCGCGTCGAAGATCAGGTTGTGCATCGGGCAGTTCATGGGCTTGAGGTAGTAGTCCACGCCCTCGTCGAGCTGCATGGGCGGGTACATGCCGTCGGCGTACCAGTCCAGGTGGCCCGAGGTCTCGAACAGCTTCCCCTTGGTGGCGTGCGGGGTGTAGACGAACTCGTAGTCCGCCTCCTCGTGCCGCTTGCGCGAGTAGTCCTCCATGACCCGCCGTACGATGCCGCCCTTGGGGTGGAACACCGCGAGGCCCGAGCCGATCTGGTCCGGGATGGAGAACAGGTCGAGCTCGTTGCCGAGCTTGCGGTGGTCGCGCTTCTCGGCCTCGGCGAGGAACTCCAGGTGCGCCTTGAGCTCGTCCTTGGAGGGCCAGGCGGTGCCGTAGATGCGTTGCAGCATCGGGTTCTTCTCGCTGCCGCGCCAGTACGCCGCGGCGTTCCGCATCAGCTTGAACGCCGGGATGTTGCGGGTGGTGGGCAGGTGCGGACCGCGGCAGAGGTCCTTCCAGCACAGGTCGCCGGTCTTGGGGTCCAGGTTGTCGTAGATGGTGAGCTCGCCCGCGCCCACCTCGACGTCCGCGCCGTCGTCCGATGAGGCCGAGCCCTTGAGCCCGATCAGCTCCAGCTTGTACGGCTCGTCGGCGAGCTCCTCACGGGCGGCCTCGTCGGTGACCACGCGCCGCGAGAAGCGCTGCCCGCGCTTCTGGATCTCCTGCATCTTCTTCTCGACGGCCTTGAGGTCCTCCGGGGTGAAGGGCCGGGCGACCTCGAAGTCGTAGTAGAAGCCGTCCTTGACCGGCGGGCCGATGCCCAGCTTGGCCTCGGGGAAGAGCTCCTGCACGGCCTGCGCCATGACATGCGCGGTCGAGTGGCGCAGGATGTTCAGACCGTCTTCGGAGGAGATCTCGACGGGCTCGACGACCTCGCCCTCGCAGGGTGCGTACGCCAGGTCCTTGAGCTCGCCGCCCACGCGCGCCGCGACGATGGTCCGCTCACCGGCGAAGATCTCGGCCGCCGTAGTGCCCGTGGTCACCACGCGCTCTTCCCGCTCGGAATCGCGTTGGATGATCACACGGACGTCTGACACCGGTCTCTCCTACCTGATGAGGTCGCCGCAGCGGACGCTGCGCGGCTCGAATCGTACCGAGCCGGACGGGTCGATCGCGAAACGGTTGTTCCGCGGCCCCTTCCCGTGCCCGTCCCCAGGGCCTGTCTGACAATTCCCGTCGTCGCCCGGAGGGCGGCCTCGCGCCCGCTGCGCCAGCAGCTGACGTCACCGAGGTGCGTGCTCTCGGCGTGCCGGGTGTGGACCCTCGTACTGGACGTACTTGGGTCTGCGCCCGGTGCGGCGAAGGGGGTCCCTCCCTGCTCGAGCGCAGCCGAGAGCTTGGGGGCGCGTGCATGGCGTCGCGAGGCAGACGGGAATTGTCAGACAGGCCCTGGCGCCCGTCGGCGTCAGAGCCCGTCCCCGCCGCACGCCTCCTCGAAGAAGTCGAGATTCTCCTGCAGCGCCTTCATCATCCGGTCCCGCTCCGCGTCATCCACCTGTACGGGCACGACCTCGCACGCCCCGGTCAGCCGCCTGAAGCCGCCGCGGCTCTCCAGCCTGCCGTGGACCCGCACCGGGAGCCCCACCAGATGGGCATGGCCCGCGATGCGGTACGCCTCCTCGTCCAGCGTCATCCGTACCTGCGGGACGTCCGCACCGGCCAGCACCCGCAGCCGCGCCGTGCCGGGGCCGCCAGGACCTGTCCTGCGCATCCGGACCACGGTGCCGGTGAGCCGTACCGGAATAGAGGGCTCCGTACGTAGATAGCGAGCGCCCGCCTGGCGCAGCACCGGCAGATCGCCCGGCGAGAACTCGACGGGCTCAGGCCGTGCGGCGCATCGCTCGGGCACTCCGGCCGCGGGTGCCCACGCGATGGCGACATGGGCGCCCTCGGTGCCCCGGACCAGAGCGGCGAGCGCCTCGGTCAGCTCCCGGCTGACGCCCGCCTGGACGGCGGAGTCGAACGCGTCCATGCCACCGGTCGCCCGTTGGTAGTCGATCGCCTCCCGGGCCGCGTACAGCGCGTGGTGCAGCCGAACGACCAGCGGGCGGGACTGAACCGGCACGAACGCGGTCAGCTGCCGCCCGCCCGGCTCGGGCCCCACCAGGACGTTCTCCAGCGAAGCGGCGGCGGCGCCGCGGTGCCGTGCCCCGTAGTACCCGGCCCGGTCGCGCACCGCGAGCGCCGCGGCCAGCAGCATCTGCCGGGCAGCCGAGCGCAGCCGCTCCGACTCGGTCCAGGCGGCGGCCCCCGCGGGCCCGGCCGGCACATCGCGCGACCAGCGCAGCTCGTCGCTCGGCACCGTGAGGCCGAGCAGCACCTCGCGCGCGGACGGCGCCGCGCTGCGGGACAGGGCGAGCAGCGCCTCGCCGAGCAGGTCGTCGCTGTCCGGGAACGACCGGCTGTGCGGCACCAGCAGGCTGGTACCCGAGGTGCCTCCTGGTTCGGTCCAGCGCGCATACCGGCCGGCGGCGCCACCGCGCCGTTGCCAGCCGTGCCGGTCGAGCAGGGCTCCGAGCACCACGGGGTCCACCCGTGTCGCGTCGGGGGCGTCGCGCCACGTCTCCTCGACGGGGTGGGGGCGTACGGGCTCGTCCATCGGGCGGTGCATCAGGGTCTCCCTCCCGTCCCGACCCGCGTCATGATCTCGCAGAGCGCCCGGTCGTCGAAGATCCGGGAGGTCGGGATGCGCACGGTGGTCCTGCGCCGGCCCGTCACCGGGTGCCCGGCCAGGTTGGTCCAGTAGCAGCAGTGCCGTAGCTCGAGCCGGTCGTGGCCGGCCCGCAGCCAGTCGTCCGGAGACCTCGGCACCAGCATCACCACGAGGATCTTGTGCACCGAGACCGGGGTGCGGGCGAGCTTCTCCAGGTGCGCGTTGTCGAGCGTGAAGGAGAAGGCGGGGCCCGGGGGGTTCGGCGGGAGCTGGTAGGTGCACTTGAGCTGCACCTTGATGGTGACCTCGTCGTCGACCGTGTGCCCGGGGGCGCTGTGACTGACGTGCCAGTCGATGCCGTTGTCCGGAAAGGGCTGGGACAAGGAGCATCCCGCGGCCGCCGCGACGGCGTGCAGATAGCCCACCTGGAGGGTCTCCATACAGGCGGTGGTGGCGAGTGTGCCGCGCGGCGGTACCGTCCGCTCGGGCAGCAGCCCACCCTGTTCGGGCTGCGCGAGCGCCATGTCGAACAAGCCTTCCGGGCTCAGGAGTTCATCGCGCCGGTCACTGGACCGGCGCCGCCGGACCGCCCAACTCCACGGTCCGTCAACTGTGTTGTCACCGCCCGGCGTACGGCGCAAACGGTCCGGGTATCACCAGCTCGGGCAGGGCAAGGGCGTCTTCTGCCTGTAGTGGACCGGGAGTTGTGGCTATGACGTGCTGGTACGAGGGGCCGCTGACCGCTTTCGACACGGAGACCACGGGCGTGGATGTCGAGAACGATCGCATCGTGTCCGCCGCTGTGGTCGTCCAGGACCGTGCCGGGGCCCGGCCGCGCATCACCCGCTGGCTGGTGAATCCGGGGGTCCCGGTGCCGGAAGGGGCCACCGCGATCCACGGGCTGACCGAGGACCATCTGCGGTGCAACGGCCGTTGGCCGGCGCCGGTGATGGAGGAGATAGCGCGGAAGATCGCCGACGAGACCACGGCGGGACGGCCGCTGGTGGTGATGAACGCACCCTTCGATCTGACGCTCCTGGACCGCGAGTTGCGCCGTCATCGCGCCGCCTCGCTCGGGCACTACCTGGAGACCCATCCGCTGTGTGTGCTCGATCCACGGGTGCTCGACAAGCACCTGGACCGCTACCGCAAGGGCCGCCGCACCCTCGCCGACCTCTGCGCGCAGTACGGGGTCGAGCTGTCCGGGGCGCATGACGCGGCCGCCGACGCGCAGGCTTCGCTGGACCTGGTGCGGGCCCTGGGGCGCCGGTTCGCGTCCCGGCTCGACCAGTTGACGCCTGCCGAGCTGCATGCCCGGCAGGCCGTGTGGCACGCGGCCCAGGCTCGCGGCCTGCAGGCGTGGTTCGCGCGCTCCGGCTCCCAGGAGGCGGTGGACCCCGCGTGGCCGCTGCGGCCCGAACTCCCGGCGGCGGCCTGAGTCGTAGGGCGCGGTGCGCACAGCGTCCGGACATGAGAAAACCGGTCCGTCATGGACGGACCGGTCCTTCCCGGTGGGCGATACTGGGTTCGAACCAGTGACCTCTTCGGTGTGAACGAAGCGCTCTCCCACTGAGCTAATCGCCCGGGAACGCACTGAACCATACAGGTCCGGGCGCCCGTCGTTCAAACTCTCTTCAGCAGCCGGCGCAGTCCGCGCCGCCCGCCGCGCATCATCAGCGCGTGGTTGAGCAGGAACACCGGTCTGGCCGGCAGCGAGAGTCGGCGCATCAGCGGTTTACGCACCTCGACTTCCTGCTCGTAGAGGACGTGGGTGGAGCCGCCGTCCGCGGTGACGGTCCAGCGTGCCCAGCCGTCCAGGTCTCCGTTCATCTCGATCTCCAGCACCCCGGCATCGGGGTCGCGCCGCTGCTCGCGGGCGGTGACGACCAGGTCGTAGGGCAGCAGGGAGCGGAAGCGCGCGATGCCGCTGCGGTCGTCGAGCGGCGTCACCTCGCGCACCTGTGGCCACCAGTTCGGATACTCCTCGGCCCGCTCAAGGGCCGCGTAGACGGCGGCGGGTTCTGCGGCCAACTCCCAGACGCAGCGGAAACGGTAACGGCACCAGTCCATGGCAGGAGTCTGCCCGCCGGGAGCGCGGCGGCCCGGGAACGACGAAGATCCGTTCACGACGAAGATCCGTTCACGAGGGAGGGCCGTTCACGAGGGAGGGCCGTTGAACGACGAAGGTCCGTTGAACGACAAAGGTCCGTGAGACAGATGCTGTCTCACGGACCTTCGATCCGGGTGGGCGATACTGGGTTCGAACCAGTGACCTCTTCGGTGTGAACGAAGCGCTCTCCCACTGAGCTAATCGCCCGGGCGCACGGAGAACATTACCGCACCTCAGCGGGTGCCCCGGACCACCCCTGCCTGGTCACATGTCGATCGTCCAGGGCAGTACGAACCCGAACTTCCAGACGTAGACGCCCAGCAGCGCCGCCGTGATCACCAGGCCGATGGTGGTGAGGATGATGTTGCGACGGCGCACCTTCGGGTCGAGCGCGCGCTGTGCGGCCTCGGTCACCTTGCGCTTGGTCCAGCGCAGCACCAGCTGGGCCCAGACGAACTCCGTCGCCCAGATCGCCATACCGGCGAAAATCACGAACCAGCCGGGGCCCGGCAGCACCAGCATGGCGACACCCGCGATCACTACCGCGAGCCCGACCATGAAGACGCCGACCTGCCAGCTCAGATGCAGCACCCTGCGGGCCTTGATGAAGTCGGGCGCCTTGGACCCGAGCTTCTGCTTGGCCTTGGCCGCAGGAGGTTCGACCTCCACGACGCCCCCGCCACGGCGGTCACTCTCCGTATCCATACTCCGCAACATTACCGGACGGAAACGCTTCACCGGAATGGGCGCACGGAGCCCGGCCGCAGGCGCCGTATGAGCTACCGAAAGGCACGCAAATCGCTCAGAGGGGTTTACAACGGCACCGTAGGTGGCATGTCGATTTCGCCGACGTGCGAATCCCCGAGCGCACACTGAGCGAAAGGCCCTGGCGCTTATGAACACCACGGTCAGCTGCGAGCTGCACCTGCGCCTCGTTGTGTCGAGCGAGTCCTCACTGCCTGTACCCGCAGGACTGCGGTATGACACGGCCGATCCCTATGCCGTGCACGCCACCTTCCACACCGGAGCGGAGGAGACCGTCGAGTGGGTCTTCGCCCGCGACCTCCTCGCCGAGGGCCTGCACAGGCCCACCGGCACCGGTGATGTCCGTGTCTGGCCGTCCCGCAGCCACGGACAGGGCGTTGTCTGCATCGCCCTGAGTTCCCCGGAGGGCGAGGCTCTGCTCGAGGCCCCGGCGCGGGCCCTGGAGTCGTTCCTGAAGCGGACCGACGCCGCCGTACCACCCGGCACCGAGCACCGTCACTTCGACCTGGATACGGAGCTGTCACACATCCTGGCCGAGAGCTGAGCGAGCGCGGCCGCCCAGAAAGCAGCCCGACACCGTCCGACTCGGGGAGACGGTGCGGGTGACGACAACCTCATACCGGCAGTCACCGACGCCGTCCCCGCGGGTTCACCCTGCGGGGACGGCGTCGGTACGTCGTCAGCGCGAGCCGCTAGCATCGGCCAGCATCGGCGGGCACCCTTCCCCAAGCTCTTAATGAGCAGGGGAGGCCCCACTACCCCCAGGCCAGGGAGCGAATCGTGCTGATCACCCACGACACCCGGTGTGCACTCGACGCCGTGGTCGATCTGGTGAACACCGCACCGGAGGACGACAAGACCGACGGGCTCGCGGACCTCGCGGCCCTGAACGCGTTTGTGGAGACCCACGAGATCAGCGATGTCGGCGTGCTGTCCGAGCGGGACCTGGAGTCCGTACGCCGGGCCAGGGCCCGTTTCGCGGAGGTCTTCGCCGCATCCGACGTCCGCGTCGCGGCCACCCTGATCAACGACCTCGTGGCCGCCGCGGGCACCACACCGCGGCTCACCGACCACGACGGCTACGACTGGCATGTGCACTATTTCGCGCCGGGAGCGTCGGTGGCCGACCACCTCGCCGCCGACTGCGGGATGGCACTGGCCTTCTTCGTGGTCGCCGGGGAGCAGGACCGGCTGCGCCGCTGCGAGGCACCGGACTGCCGACGCGCCTTCGTCGACCTTTCCAGGAACCGCTCACGCCGCTACTGCGACAGCCGCACCTGCGGTAACCGGCTGCATGTCGCCGCGTACCGGGCACGGCGCAAGGAAGCGGCCCGCTGAGCGGGTACGCCCGCGCCGGGACGCCCGCCGCCGCGCTCACAGCGGATAGTCACCGTGCTCACAGCAGGTAGTCGCCACGCTCACAGCAGGTAGCCGCCGTGCTCACAACAGATACAGGTCGTGCACGGCGGCGAGGAGCAGCAGACAGCCGATCACCCCGAGGAAGATCATCAAGGGCGGCTGGGAGAGGGCGAAGAGGCAACCTCGCGGCTCGGACGCGGGCGCCGACGGCACGGGTGCTGGTGCGGGGGCCTCGCCCCGGGATGTGTGCTGCATCTCGGGGTGATGATGGCGCAGCCGCACCCACCCATTCGACCAACACGCCCGTAAAGAGCGGGAGTTAGCCGAATCTCGTACTCATTCAGATGTGATCGCGCCACACTTCGGACAGGCCCGGGCAGGGGCAGGCAGAGATCCTCAGATCCCGTGCTTTTTCAGAATCGCCTCGATGTCCGAGAAGTCCTCCGTCGGAGCGGCCGACTTCTTCTGCTTCTGCTGGACCGCCGGCGGAGCGGACTGGCCCGCGCCCAGCGAGGGTGCCGACGCCCGGGGGGCGACCGCCTCCTGCTGAGCCGCCGCCGCGGCCTGCTTACGCTCCTTGCGGGTGCCGCCGGCGCGCCGCTCGATGGCGCGGGTGGTCATGAACAGCACCCAGGCGAGGCCGAGCACACCGAAGCCGACCCAGGTACTGGGCTTGAAGACGAGGTCGGACACCCACTGGACCACGCCTGTCATCACGAGGCCGAGCGGGATGAGTGAGTAGGCCGCGATACGGGTGGCGGTCAGGAACCGCTTGCGGTACGCGGTGATCGCGGCGATGCCCAGGCCTGCCGCGGACACGGCGGAACAGACGGTCTCGGCAAGCATCCGGTCCTCCAGCGTTGAAGTGCCATGGCGATATCGCGGTACCGCAGTACCGTCATGGGTTACGTCCCTTCCATCCTGCACCGTCCAGGGCCCTCGGGGCCACGATCCGGGAGGACCTCAGGGACAACTCCGGGTCGGGCTACTCCCCAGGTCCGGGTTGGGGCGGGGGCGGCGGGGCTGGAAGACTGTCCCCATGAGCGACTCCCTCCCCGGCCACCCCACCACCCCTCCCGTACTCGACGTGTGGTGCGAGCTCCAGTGCCCCGACTGCCTCACCGCCCTGGACGACCTGCGTGCGCTGCGCGCCCGCTACGGCGAGCGGCTGGAGGTGCGACTGCGCCACTTCCCGCTGGAGAAGCACAAGTACTCCTTCGCCGCGGCGCAGGCGGCCGAGGAGGCCGTCGAGCAGGGGCAGGGGTGGCCGTACGCGGAGGCCCTGCTGGCGCGGGTCAAGGAGTTCGACCGCAGGGGTGAGGCGCTGCTGTCGGATGTGGCCCGCGACCTCGGCCTGGACGCCGACGAGTTCGATACGGCCCTGATCGACGGACGCCACACCCTGATCGTCGACGCCGACCAGGCCGAGGGTAAGGCGATCGGCGTCACCGGCACCCCGACCTATGTCATCGGGGGCGAGCGCCTCGACGGCGGCAAGAGCCAGGAGGGGCTGCGCGAGCGGATCGAAGAGATCGCGGACCGTCTGCTGGCCGACCAGGACGCGTCGCAGAACTAGTCGCAGGACCAGGTGCGGAACTAGGCACGGGACCAGGCACAGAACCAGGTTCGGCCCGCGCCCCCGGCGTCAGAGCAGCGGCTTGGACAGGTGGTACGCGGTTGGCTGATAGCCGAGCGAGGCGTACAGCCGCATCGCCGGGGTGTTGTTCGTGAAGACGTTCAGGCCGATCCGTCGGGCCCCGGCGGCGAGGGCCTCGCGCTCGGCGAGCCGCAGCAGCGACCGGCCGTACCCCCGGCCGCGGTACTCCTCAGCGACCTCGACGTCGAAGACGTACGCGCCATCGTCACGTAGGGCGAGCCAGAGGGTGCCGACCGCCGTGCCCTGGTGCTCCAGGACCCGCATCCGCACCCCCGCGGTACGGATGCCGTCCGGCAGGTTCGTGGCGTGGTCGGTCTCGGACTTGGCGTACGCCTCGCGCTCGGCGACGCCGCGGGCTATCCACTCGCGCGCGTAGTGCTCCTTGGCGTGCGCCAGCCACGGGCCGTACTCGGCCTCTGACATCGGCCTGCCGACACTGCCTTCGGGGAGCGCCGGGGCCCGTTCGGGCAGCGCCTTGGACATCGTGCGGTTGCGCTCGCCGTAGCCGAGCACGGTGGCCAGTTGCAGGGCGGGCCCGGCGGCCGCGGGGATGGTCGCCTCGACACGGGTGCAGCGCCAGCCGCGCAGGATCTCCTCCGCGGCGAGCGCCGCCACCGTGCCCCGGCCTCGCCTGCGGTCGGGCTCGTCGATCCTGAGGGCGCGGATCTGGCCGACGGCGGGGCCGAAGGCCGGGTGGGTGGCGAGTTCCAGCACGCCGACCGGCCGACTGTTCACACACACCTGGTACGGGCGTGAACGCGCTCCGTCAGCTGCGCTCTGAAGCGGCCCGGTCGGCCGCAGTGTCGTGGTCATCAGAAGGGTTCTACCCGCTGGCGAGCGCCCGCGTCATCGGCTTTCCCGTCATCGGCCTCACAGGAGCTCAGGGGTCGAGGTCGGCACCCGAGCGCTCGTCGAAGACCCGCATCGCCTTGGCGGTCACCGGGCCCGGGGCGCCCGGCAGTTCGCGTCCGTCGACCCGGTGCACGGCCTGGATGTCGCGCAGCGTCGAGGTCAGGAAGACCTCGTCGGCGCGGTCCAGTACGTCGAGCGGCAGATCCGTCTCGTGCGCCGAGGTCCATTCGACGGCGAGTGCGCGGGTGATGCCCGCGAGGCAGCCCGAGGCGACCGGCGGGGTGTGGATCTCGCCGTCGAGTACGACGAAGACGTTGGACCCGGTGCCCTCGCAGAGCTGCCCCACGGTGTTGCCGAACAGCGCCTCGCTGGCGCCCCGTTCGCGGGCCCGGTCGAGGGCGACGACGTTCTCCGCGTACGAGGTGGTCTTCAGGCCGGTGACCGCGCCGCGCTCGTTCCGGGTCCACGGCACCGTGACCACGGCCGTGCTGTCGGGCCTGCGCGCGGTCTCGCCGAGCGCGACGATCAGGGTCTGCCCCGCGTCGCCGCGGTCCGAGCCAAGCGGAGAGAGCCCCCCGGTGTAGGTGATCCGCAGGCGGCCGAGCGGCATCGGGTTGGCTTCGAGCACGGCGGCGCAGGCCCGGCGCACCTCGTCCTGGTCCGGCTCGGGGAGACCGAGGCCGCGCGCGGAGCGGGCGAGCCGGTCGAGGTGGCGGGTGAGGGCGAAGGGCCGTCCTTCGACGGCCTTGAGCGTCTCGAAGACGCCGTCGCCCACGGTCAGCCCGTGGTCGAGGACGGAGACTCGGGCCGACTCGAGATCCCGGAGACCGCCGTTGAGCCAGATCTTCACGTGGCACTTCCTCCTGAGAGGCCTGAGGGGTCGTACGTACCCGACGCTACCGCGAGCAGCCGGGCCGCCTTCAGCTCGGTCTCCCGCCACTCCCGTTCGGGGTCGGAGCCCCAGGTGATGCCCGCGCCCGTACCGAACCGCAGCACGCCGTCGGCCCGGTCGGCCCAGAAGGTGCGGATGCCGACGGCCAGCTCACCGGTACCCCGGTCGGCGTCCACCCAGCCGATGCCGCCGCAGTACGGGCCACGCGGCGCCGTCTCCAGCGCGTCGATGATCCGCAGGGCGCTGGACTTGGGGGCGCCGGTCACCGACCCCGGCGGGAACGTGGCGGCCAGCAGCCCGGGCCAGCCCACCCCTTCGGCGAGCTCACCGCGCACGGTGGAGACGAGGTGGACCAGGCCGGGGTGCTTCTCGACGACACAGAGTTCGGGGACGGTCACCGAGCCGGTGGCGCAGGCCTTGCCGAGGTCGTTGCGGACCAGGTCGACGATCATCACGTTCTCGGCGTGGTCCTTGTCCAGCAGGTCCGCCTCGGTCCGCCCGGTTCCCTTGATCGGGCCCGACTCGACGATCCGGCCCGCTCGGCGCAGAAACAGCTCGGGGGACGCGGTGGCGATCTCCACGCCCTGCGCCGGGAGCCGGATGGTGCCCGCGTACGGGGCGGGGTTGCCGCGCGCCAGCAGGGCGGTCAGGGCGTCCAGGTCCGCGTCCGGGGCGAGCGGCGCGGAGAGCACCCGGCAGAGGTTGGCCTGGTAGACCTCGCCCGCCGCGATGTGCTCGCGTATGCGCCGTACGCCCGCGGTGTACGCGCCGCGGTCCAGGGACGTCGTCCAGTCGCCGGGCGCGGGGCCCTGCCAGCGGCCCGCGACGGGGGCGGGCACGGGTTCTGTGCGTACGTCGGCGAAGCGGGCGCAGACCAGACGGCCTTCGAAGTCCGCGGACACCGCCCAGAAGCCGGTGGAGTCGAGGGCGGTGGGGTCGCTGGTGACATCGCGCAGGTCGGAGGCGACAAGGTCACCGAAACGCGCCATCGGATGCAGGTCGTACACAGCTGCGAGTCTATGACCGGCGGGGCCGGGGGCGCCCCGGGCCGGGTGGCAGCGCAGCACGCTGGGTAAACGCGTTTTTGTACTGGCCCGGGAATCCGCTAGAGTTCAACACGTCGCCGGGACGCGCCAAGCGCCCCGGAGAGACAAGCGGACGTAGCTCAGTTGGTAGAGCGCAACCTTGCCAAGGTTGAGGTCGCCAGTTCGAACCTGGTCGTCCGCTCGGAACAGGGGGATCTTCCCGAGCCCCCGCACTCCTGGTGGAGTGGCCGAGAGGCGAGGCAACGGCCTGCAAAGCCGTCTACACGGGTTCAAATCCCGTCTCCACCTCCAAGGACGATTAGCTCAGCGGGAGAGCGCTTCCCTGACACGGAAGAGGTCACTGGTTCAATCCCAGTATCGTCCACTGGTCCGCGAGGACCACCCCGCGCGATTAGCTCAGCGGGAGAGCGCTTCCCTGACACGGAAGAGGTCACTGGTTCNGCGGCCGCTTCCCAAGGGGCGTGCTCGGGGGTGTCGGGGTCCACTGGGGTGCCGTGCGGCCAGCAGGTCACCGGGCGGCCGTGCAGCTCCGCCGCGGCTGCGCGGAGCGGGGGCAGCAGGATGCCGGTGAGCGCGGGGTGCGCGGCGAGGGCGAGGCGGGTCGTCAGCTCGGCGCGGTCCGTTGCCGAGGCGTGCGCCTTGGCGACGACGGCGCCGTGCCGGACGACGGTGCCGTCCTGGCGGTCGGCGAGGACGGCGCCGGGGTCCTGGCAGGCGCAGGGTGCGGAGCGGTGGCGGTGGGCGGTGCGGTGGGCCGACTCGGCGAGCGCGCGCAGGGTTGGTGTGGTCATGTTGCCCCCCTGCGGTGCGTCCCCGCGGTGCGTCGCCTTGCCTGCGCCGCAGCGTATCGCGGTGCTCGTGGGGCCTTCTGCCTGCGGGCTTCTCGCGGGTGCGGGCCGGTGGCCGGTGCGGGTCAGAGATTCGTCCCCCCACCCCGCCCCTTCCCGAAAGGCCTCAAGCGCCGGCCGGGCTCACCAGATGGCCTCAATCGCCGCCGGGCTTGATTGACGAACGCGCAATGCCCGCGCAGCTCGTAAGCTGCGCGGGCATTCGTGCCGTCCGCCGCACCCCCGTCCCCACGGGGTATATGGCCGGATGTCCCCGCCCGGACCGCTCTTCCGGGCCTGGGGCGCCGCTCAGCGCCCCAGCATCACGCCCACGGACGACGCTTGTGTGACCACTGCTTCCCAGCCGCCGAAGACGACTACGAGCAGGGCCGCCAGGGGAAGGACCATGGCCGTCGCCACCAGGGGGTGACGCGTACCGGACGGGCGGCCGCCGAACGCGGCGTACGACCTGCGTCCCTGCGTGCGGATCATGGTCCGCGGTGCCGTGTCCGCCATGGTTCCTCTCCTGTCGTTTTGGCAGCGGCGAGTGTCTGACCTCGGGGGACGAGTGCTGCACCCGCCGCTTGACTTCAAACTTAGGCGGCGGGGGCCTCGCGGGCGTCATGCCCTCGTACCGATTGCCGGGCCTCCCCCAGGATGAGCGGCGAGCCGCCGTGTACTCCCCTGGGTGGAGACGCGGCCTCAGGACTTAGGGTCTTCCCGGAGGGGGCGCCGCTCGGCGGCCTCCGACGCGTCCTCACGCGGCACCGGCTGCTCGACGAGTGCCAGCACCCGGTTGGCCATGAAGCGCGCCGTGCGCACCACGGACCCGCTGCGGGTGACTTCACTCACTTCGACCACCCCTCTGCGCACCGCCGTCTCCACCCGGCGGCCCGCCCTGGCAGCCACCACCTCGTACGTCCTGGTCGTGTCCCCGGCGTCCACGACTATCTCGACCCGGTCACCCTTCATGAACCCAATCCCCCTTCTGCGACAGACCGTTGGGCACCCAGGCAGGCTCCATGGCCCCGGTGTCCCGTTCTTCTGACCACTCTTCAATTCTCCCACCGGGCACTGACAATCGATCGGCCCGCGAAGGCGCGGCCTCTGCGCGCGCACGGGCGGGGAAACGTAAGCTGAGGCTCGTCAATCGGACAGGCAGCGGGGATGGACATGGCGATGATGCGGCTCCGGCGCGAGGACCCGCGTGTCGTCGGCTCGTTCAGGATTCACCGGCGGCTGGGCGCGGGCGGTATGGGCGTGGTCTTCCTGGGCTCCGACCGCCGTGGCCAGCGGGTCGCCCTGAAGGTGATCCGGCCGGATCTGGCCGAGGACCAGGAGTTCCGCTCGCGCTTCGCCCGTGAGGTGTCCGCGGCGCGGCGGATCAGGGGCGGGTGTACGGCCCGGCTGGTGGCCGCCGATCTGGAGGCGGACCGGCCGTGGTTCGCGACGCAGTACGTACCGGGGCCCTCGCTGCACGACAAGGTCGCCGAGGAGGGGCCGCTCACGGCGGCCGAGGTGGCGGCGGTCGGCTCGGCGCTCGCGGAGGGGCTGGTCGCCGTCCATGAGGCCGGGGTGGTGCACCGGGACCTCAAGCCGTCCAACATCCTGCTGTCGCCCAAGGGCCCGCGGATCATCGACTTCGGTATCGCCTGGGCGACGGGCGCGTCCACGCTGACGCACGTGGGTACGGCGGTGGGCTCGCCGGGGTTCCTCGCGCCGGAGCAGGTGCGCGGGGCCGCGGTCACGCCCGCCACCGACGTCTTCTCGCTGGGTGCCACGCTGGCCTATGCCGCGATGGGCGACTCGCCCTTCGGGCACGGCAGCTCCGAGGTGATGCTCTACCGCGTGGTGCACGAGGAGGCGCAGCTGCACGGGGTGCCGGACGCGCTGGCGCCGCTGGTGCGCGCCTGTCTGGCCAAGGTTCCCGATGAGCGCCCCAGTACGCTCCAACTCTCGCTGCGGCTCAAGGAGATCGCGGCGCGCGAGGCCCAGGGTCTGACCGACGGCCGCCCCCCGGTCCAGCGCCGCGAGGCGGACCGGCCCTCCGGGCAGCATGCCGACGCGTACCCCGAGCGCCGTACTCTGCGGCACACCCAGTCCGCTCCCCCGGCTTCCCGTCCGGACGGGTCCCGCCCGGGTCGGCGCCCGCCCACACCCCGGAACACCACCGGGTCCAGGAACAAGGCCGCGCCGCGCAGCGGTACGGGGCGCCAGGGACCGCGTACGACGGGAACCGGACGTCGGGTACCCGCCAATCCGCGGCTGCTGCGGCAGCGGTTGGTCGTGTTCGTCGTGGTGACGCTGTTGGTGGCTCTGGGGATCGCTGCGGCACAGGGGTGCCAGGGGCCGGCCCAGGGGCTGCGGCAGCAGATCTCGGGGCAGGACGCTCCCGGCGCACAGTAGTCAAGCGGCGCGCTCGGGAGTTCCGCGGCGGCCCGTTGGCCATCCATGCCCGCAAGCTCAGTCGATGTCGAAGAGCGGGCCGGCGATCATCAGGCCCAGGTCAGCGCCCGCGTGCGCGATGAGGGCGAGCAGCATGAGCGCCGCGCCGGCCAGCGCCAAGTCCTTCTGGAAGGAGATCATCTCAAGCTGCCGCGCCTGGGCGTCACTCTCCGTCCAGAAGGCGTGCATCAGCACCGCGGTCGGGATCAGGAAGACGACCAGCAGCAGGGCGCCCAGGTCGGCCCAGATGCCAAGCAGGACACTCAGTCCGCCAACGAGGATGAGCAAGCCGCTGCCGATCGTCGCGGGCACGGGGGCGCGTACTCCCCTGGACGCGGCATACCCGGCCATCGCCTTGGTCTGGGTGAGGTGAGCGACACCCGAGGCCAGGAAGAGTGCTCCGAAGAGGATGCGGCCGATGAGTACCAGGACGTCCATAACGACCTCCAGGTGGGGATGCTGTTGAGCAGAAAACCACCTATGTCCAAGGTACGCGTCGAGGCCGCGGAATGCCGTGTCTCGCATCCACACCGCCGCACCGCCGGTACGTCACCGAGAGCCGCGCCCGGTCACTGCGGCCGGTCGGTCGATCCGGGATGTGCCCCACACCAGCGTTCCGGCCAGCATCACCAGCGTGAGCGGGTAGAACACCGGGCGCAGGGGGAGCAGTACCGGCAGGAGTGCCGCGGCGGTGCCGGTACCGAGGACGAGCAGGAAGGTCGGTACGCAGCAGGCGAATCCAAGCAGGAACGCCGGGAGTACGCCGAGCAGCCGCGCGTATCCGGTCCGGCGTCCGGGGTATCGGCAGGAGGCCGCCTGCCGGGCCGCGAGCCCGGCGACCGCGATATTGCAGCCCACCAGGGCGGCGATGACCGCGCCGAGCAGCAGGTTGACCGGGCTGAGGAACACGGCCACGTACGGACCCGGATGGATCGCGAGCACCGGCTCGAACAGATACGGCGCCCGGGCACGGAACAGCTGCTCCCCAGCGGTCTGGAACACCGGGGCACCGGTGAACCGGCCGGAGGCCGACACCGCGAGATCACCGATGGAGAACAGGTACGCCATCAGCACGACGGCAGCGGAGACCAGTCCGATCCGCCGGTGGCGGCGTACGGCGAGGGCGGCCCGCACTCGGCGAGGGGCGGCCGCGGCGGCGGCGAGGGTGTGGTCCCAGGCATCGCCGGCCCTGGCGAGGGCGGCCAGCACCGCGTTCATTGCCGCACCTGGGTGTTCGGGTAGAACGCGTACCAGGCGAACCACATGGAGTCGAGGTAGTCGGCGGGCTCCCACCGATCGCCGTCGCCGGCCCGCTGGAGGACCCGGGCGGTGTCGAGCTTGTCGTCCCAGCGCGCTTCGAGCTGCGTGCCCGTGACCTCGGCACGCACGGTTTTGGCGGTGCGGACGAGATCCTTGTGGATGGCGAGCCGCTTGTCGCCGACCCGCACGCCGATCACGACGTCCTTGTCGGGGAAACGGTCGCTGGTGGCCAGCAGCGGGAAGAGGGTGCCTTGGTCTGCGTAGTATCCGCCACGGTCCGGATACGAGTCGTAGGAGCCGTACGGGTCGCTGCCGTAACTGCGAAGCGCACCCGTGTCGGTGGACAGCACGCGGGTGTCGGGATGCGCGGCCCGCCACTCCTTCCACGTCGTCCACACCAGCGGGACGGTGTCCAGCCGCGTGCCCTTGAGCGGGCCGCTGACCGCCGTGCCGACCAGCTGCGGCCACTGTGAGCCGGTCTGCCGGTCGTACATCACCAGGTTGGAGTTGACGAGTTTGCCGGTGGTGCCGAACGTCAGCTCGGGTGTGCCGGCCGGGGCGGAGAAACCGATGACCGTGCCGGTGAGCGGACAGTAGGTGACCGCCAGCGGCTCACCGCCCACGGTGTCGTTGACGATCTCGTGCCACACCAGCACCGACTGCGGGTATGCCCGCACCTCACCCCGGTACTCCAGGCCGAACACCGGCTCGTCGTCGGAAAGGAATCCGGCGTCGCGAGCCGGGATGAACCGCGGCCGGTCGATGGAGGGGATCCCGTCCTTGCCCGGCCCACCCGAGACCGCCGCACCGGCCAGCGCCTCCAGCGACGGATCCTGGCCGGGCTGTACGGCTGTCACCGGCTCGGCCGGGCGGTCCGAGACGGCCTGCCAGCCGATGACGCCCCCGCCCACGAGCAGGACGACGACTCCCCCGATCACGCCGGCGCCCTTGATGGCCTGCCGCCGGTCCGGCCCGGAACGCTGCTGACCGTTCACCGTGCATCACCCGCCTCGGAACACGGTTCCCACACTCTCGATGATCCCGCGCGGCGGATGCCCGTTCGGTGAGCGCGCTTACGGTTCCCGGCCTCGTCGCGGGACGCCGCTCTGCGCGGCAGCACCCCCGACGGGGGCGGCATGCCCTACTGTCTGGCCGAGGGCGCCGACGCATTGGCGAGCCCGGCGCGGGGAGCCGCGCCCCCGCCGTGGGCGCCGGGACAACGCGAGGAGGCGCACCGCATGGTCGACGCCGGTCCGGACGCCGAGGGGACCTGGTGCCTGGCCGAGGTCGACATCTTCTGCGACCTGTCCGAGCAGGAAATGCAGGCCATCGCCGCCGCCGCGCCGATGAAGACCTACTCGGCCGGGGACCTGCTGTACTCCCCGGCCCAGCCGTCCGAGGTGCTGTTCATCCTCAAGAAGGGCCGGGTGCGCATCTTCCGGGTCTCCGCGGACGGCCGTGCGCTGACCACCGCGATCATCGCCGCGGGCACCATCTTCGGCGAGATGGTGCTGCTCGGACAGCGCATGTACGACAATTACGCCGAAGCCCTCGACGACGCGGTCGTGTGCGTGATGAGCCGTGCCGACGTGCACCGTTTCCTGCTCGCGGACGCCCGCATCACCGCCCGCATCACCGCGATCCTCGGCCGCCGCCTCGCCGACCTCGAACAGCGCCTGTCCGACAGCGTCTTCAAGACCGTCGCCCAGCGCATCGCCACCACCCTGGTCACCCTCGCCACCGCCCAGCCCCCGCCGGGCCCGCTGTGGCCCGGCACCCACCACCCGCAGATCGCCCTCACCCACGAGCAACTCGCCGCCCTGGCCGGCACCTCCCGCGAGACCTGTACCAAGGTCCTGCGCGAGTACGCCGACCGCGGCCTGCTGCGCCTGGCCCGCGGCCGCATCACCGTCCTGGACACGTCGCGGCTGAAGGACGAAGCCGGTTAAGCCAACTGCCATGGAAGCGGGGCTTCCCCCGCCGGGCAAAGTCGCTAGGGGCCTACCGGTGCCTCGTCGTGTAGAGGGCCACAGCGGAGGCCGCGGCGACGTTGAGCGAGTCCACCCCTGCGGCCATGGGGATGCGGACCCATTCATCGGCCGCACGCAGGGCGCCGGTCGACAGGCCGTCGCCTTCGGTGCCGAACATCAGGACCAGCTTCTCGTACCGGCGGGCGGCCAGTTCGTCAATCGTGATCGACTTCTCCGAGAGGCACAGGGCAGCCGTCACGAAGCCGTGCTCACGGAACAGTTCCACGTCCTTCGGCCAGGAGGTCAGCCGGGTCCAGGGGACCTGGAAGACCGCGCCCATCGACACCTTCACGGCCCGCCGGTAGAGGGGGTCCGCGCAGCTCGGGGTGAGGATGACAGCATCCACTCCCAGGGCAGCCGCATTGCGGAAGGCAGCCCCCAGGTTCGCGTGATCAACGATGTCCTCGAACAGGGCGACGCGCTGACCCGCACCCTCAACCCGGCCGGTAGAGGTGAGGAGTTCCTCGGCCGCCGGGAGCGGTTTGCGCTGCATGGAGGCGAGTGCGCCGCGGTGTACGTGGTAGCCGGTGACCTGCTCGGCGAGCTCGGGGCTGACCGCGTACACCGGGGCGGGGACCTCGTCGATGACGTCGCGCATCACGTCGACCCACTTGGCCGAGAGCAGCATCGAGCGCATCTCGTACCCGGCCTGCCGGGCCCGTCTGATGACCTTCTCGCCCTCGGCGATGAACAGGCCCTCGGCGGGCTCGCGCCTGCGCCGCAGTTCTACGTCGGTCAGTCCGGTGTAGTCGCGCAGACGCGGGTCGTCGGGGTCGTCGAGGGTGATGAGATCAGCCACAGGGTGATACTGCCTTGTTCGGGGTGCGGTGCCAACGGCTGGGCAGGGATTGTGTTACCGGTGGTTACGCGGGACGTGTCCCTACGGTGACGACCTCGCCGATCACGATCACGGCGGGCGGACGGACCTCCTCAGCGGTGACCGTCTGCGCGACCGTGGCGAGTGTGGCGTCCACGCGGCGCTGGGCCGCGGTGGTGCCCTCCTGGACCAGGGCGACGGGCGTCTCGGGGGACCGGCCGCCGTCGATCAGGGTCCGCGCGATCGCACCGATCTTGTCGACGCCCATCAGGATCACCAGGGTGCCGCGGAGCTTGGCGAGGGCCGACCAGTCGACGAGGGAGCGCTCGTCGTCGGGTGCGACGTGGCCGCTGACGACGGTGAACTCGTGGGCGACCCCGCGGTGGGTGACCGGGATTCCGGCGGCGCCCGGGACGGAGATCGAGCTGGAGATGCCGGGCACCACGGTGCAGGGGATGCCTGCTTCGGCGAGCGCCTGGGCCTCCTCCATGCCGCGGCCGAAGACGAAGGGGTCGCCGCCCTTGAGGCGGACCACGGACTTGCCCGCCTTGGCGTGCTCGATCAGCGCGTTGTTGATCGCCTCCTGGGCCATGAAGCGGCCGTAGGGGATCTTCGCGGCGTCGATCACCTCGACATGCGGCGGGAGTTCGTCGAGCAGGTCGCGCGGGCCGAGCCGGTCGGCGATGACGACGTCGGCCTCGGCGAGCAGGCGGCGGCCGCGGACCGTGATCAGGTCGGGGTCGCCGGGGCCGCCGCCGACCAGGGCGACGCCCTGGGTGCGGGTGCGGTGGTGCGGGGCGACCAGGGTGCCGTCGCGCAGGCCCTCGACGACCGCGTCCCGGATGGCGGCGGTGCGGCGCGGGTCGGGGGACGCGTTGGTGAGCACCGCGACGGTGACGCCTTCGGAGCGGCCGGTGGCCGGGGTCCAGGCGGTGGCGGCGGTGGCGTCGTCGGAGCGTACGCACCAGACGCGGCGGGCCTCCGCCTCGGCGGACGCGGCCTCGTTGGCGGCGTGGTCGCTGGTGGCGATCAGGGCGTACCAGGCGTCGGCGAGGTCGCCTTCCGCGTACGGGCGCCGGTGCCAGGTGATCTCGCCGGTGTCCGCCATGGCCTCCACCGACGCGGTCGCGGTCGGGGAGATCAGCGTGATGTCGGCTCCGGCCGCGAGGAGGGCGGGGAGGCGGCGCTGGGCCACCTGGCCGCCGCCGATGACGACTACGCGGCGGCCGGTGAGGCGGAGGCCTACGGGGTAGGCGGGGTGGTCAGCCATGACGGTTCGGCTCCCTTGGGCGGCTGTGCGGGCCGCTGCGGCGGTGGAGCGGCGTCTGACGTGGGGGGATGGGGTGCGGNTTTCCGGCGCGGCAGCAGTCTGCGCGCTGTTGTCGTGCCCGGCAGTCGACTGCCCCTCCGCGCCCGGCGCGACGGCGACCTGGCCATCGGCGCCGAGCGCGATGGCGGCCTGTGCGTCGGTATCCGGCGGGGCAGCGGACTGGCCGTCCATGTCCGGCGCTACGGGCAGCTGCCCGTCGGCGCGAGGCGTGGCGGCAGACCGACCAGCGGCGCCGGGCTCGGCGGCCGACTGGCCGTCCGAGCCAGGCACGACGGCGGCGGGCTGCCCAACGACGGCTGGGCCGTCTGCGAGGGAGGGTCCGGCGTCCTGCGCGTCCGCCGCCGACGGCGCGCCACCGGCCGTCCCGGCGACCGCCGCGTCCGGCACGGGCACGGCCATCGCGTGGGGCGGGGTCGGCGCCAGGTGCGGCGTGGACGGGACCTGGCCGTCGACCGGGACGAACTGGCCGACGGGCACCTCGGGCGTCCCAGGCGGCACGGCGGCCATCGCGGGAGGCGGGGTCTGTGCGGGATCTGGTGACTGTGGGGCGTCTGTGGCAGCTGTGGCGTCAGGGGCCACTGGAGCAACTGGGGCTCCTGGGACGACCGTTTCTGCAGTCCGTACGCCCGCGGGCTGCGGTGTCCAGGGCGTCGACCCCTGCGGCGGGATCTCGCCGAGCTGCGGGCCGGGAACGTCGAGGTACTCCGGGCCCGTGGTGGGCGGTCCCTGTCGGCGCGCAGGACCCGCGCTCGGCGGCGTACCGGCCGGACCGCGATCGGCGAGCGAGCGCACCGGGCTGGCCATGGCGCCCGGCGCGGGCGGGCCCAGGTGCAGCGGGCGCCGCGCGGGCTGCGCCGCCGCGGCGGGGTCGGGGTAGGACTCCGGCGCGGGCGCCGGGTTGGGCACCCGGACCGCGCCGAGGTCGATCGAACCGCTGTCGCGGCCCGCCGTCTCATGCGGCCCGGGTTCGTGCGCGAGCGGCGGCACGGCGGCCGGGTCGTACGCCACAGCCGCGGGCGCCGGTGCCGGTGGGGCCTGTCGCGCCACCGGCTGCGCGGTCGTCGACGGGCCCGGCTGTCCCTCGGTCCACGCCCCCTGCGCGCCCGGCATCAACAGCAGATCGTCGTCGTCCGCGGCGGTCTCCGCGGGGTCGATGAAGGTGTACGCACCCGGGGCGGGAGCTCCCGGCTGCTCCACCGTGCCCGCGTCCTGAGGCAGTCCCTCGCCCGGGACCTGGCCGGTGTCGGTCATGCGTACCCCTCGCCCATTGGTCGTGCTCTCCTTCGGCCGGCTCGCCCGGGGCGGCACATCGACCACCCATGGACAAGAACGAGCGTGCGCGCCGCGCGGCACGAATGCCCCATCGACAAACCGCCAAAACGACAAAGCGTCAAAACGCCAAAGCCATTGTCGCGGCCGCACCCACCACTGTGACGGTAGATCCGCCACAGCCCGCTGTGGACTGCGCCACGTCGCGCGTCCTACCGGTCCCTGCAGTACCACAGACGCCCCAAACCGGGCGCGTCTTCTGGACATTGACGTATGAACCGACGAACGTCCTGGCGTAGTACAACGATCGGCCAGCCTACCGCGCGCTCTGCGGTGGCATGGTCACGGGGCGCAGTCTGGACGCGCTCCCTTACCGGGCTCCCAGCTCCCCGGACAGCAGGAAGGCGACCGCGCGCTTGCGTTCGGTCCAGGCGCGGGTGTCGAGTTCCACGGACTGCAGCAGGGCGCACTCGACGGCGTATCCGTGCTCGGTGAGGTCGCGGCCGATCAGTTCGGCCGCGTCGCGGGTGGCCGCGTGCGTCACGATCCGCTCGGGCCTGCGGTCGGCCACCGCCGAGACCACGGCCGCTCCCCCGCCCCCGACCCGTACGACATCGGGCTCCGGCAGGTCCTCCAGGACGAGCGGCGCGGTCCCGTGCAGGATCTGCGGCTGTACCCCGAAGCGGCGGGCGACGGCCGCGGTGCGCCCGCAGGCGTCGGCGTCGCGGTCGACGGCGATCACCGCGGCACCGAGGCGGGCGGCCTCGGTGGCCAGGGCTCCGCTGCCGCAGCCGATGTCCCAGACGAGGTCCCCGACCCGGGGGCCGAGGCGCGCCAGTTGGGCCGCGCGCAGCTGGTGGTTCTCCCCCTCCGGCAGTTCACCGCCGTACTCGGTGGCGGGCAGCGCCCAGCCGCGGGGGCGGATGGCGGGGTCGCGCCCCGCGAGCCAGCCGGTCTCGGCGGTGGCCTGGCCGCCGATGACGATGACGACGTTCGGGTCGCGCCAGCTGTGGTCGGCGACCTTGTCCGAGGTGAGGACGGTGACCTGCTCCCGCGCGGTGCCCAGTTCCTCGCAGATGACGAAGGTGCGGTGCACGCCTTCGAGGAGCAGGGCCAGTTCGGCGGGGCCAGCGCCGGGCGAGGTGAGCACCGCGACCTTGGGGTGGGCGCGGCAGACGTTGACCGCGCGGCGCAGGGTGCGGCGGTGGGCGACCACGATCTGGGCGTCGTCCCAGGGCATCGAGGCGCGGGCGAAGGCCTGGGCGACGGCGGAGACGGCGGGGACCACCTCGACCTCAAGGCCGTGTTCGGGGGCGCGCAGGGTGCGGACGACGCCGAAGAAGCCGGGGTCGCCGTCGGCGAAGACCACGGCGGTACCGCGGTGGGCGGCGATCCGCCGGGCGGCCAGCGAGACGCTGCCGAGCCGGATGCGTTCGGCGGCCGCGGGTACTTCGGGGAGCGCCAGGTGGTGCGCCGCGCCGGCCACCAGCGTGGCGGCGCCGAGGGCGGAGCAGGCCGCGTCGGTCAGCGGCGAGCCGTCCCAGCCGATCACCGTGACCCGGTCGGCCATCGTTGTCAGTCTCCTGGGGGTTCTCTGAGGTCTTCAGCGGGTGGTGGGCAGACCGCCTGCGTGGATGAGCAGGTGGTCGGCCGGCCGTCAGCGATCGTCGGCGAGGGCATCGTGAGCGTACCCGCTCACACGGGAAGGAGCGCGTGAGGAGATCAGTTCCACTCCGAGAAGGCGGTGTAGCCGGAGGCGTCGGCGAGCTGCTCGGTGACGCCGTCGAAGTCCTCGGGCAGCAGGCTCCAGACGATCAGGTCGGTGCGTACGTCGCTCCAGCCGCCGTCCTCCGTGCGGCTGCGCGCTATCCAGGCGCCGCGCAGCACACCCTCGCTGATGCAGCCGATCTTCTGCGCGACCTGCTGGGCGGCGGTGTTGTCCGCGGCGGTGCGCAGCTCCAGGCGCTCGAACCCCTGGTCCCTGAACAGCCACTGGGCGACGGCGACGGCGGCCTCGGACGCATAGCCTTCGCCGCGGGCCCAGGGGGCGACGACGTAGGCCATCTCTGTAGCGCGGACCCGCCAGTCGGTGTGCTGCAGGTGCACGATGCCGACCAGCCGCTGGGTGAGGAACTCGGTGACGGCGAAGACGATGCCGCGGCCCTCGGTGCGCTCCGCGGGGGCGAGCCTGGTGACCCACTCCCGGGCGTCGGCTTCGGTGTAGGGGTGGGGCACGGTGGTCCAGGAGGTGACCAGCTCGTCGTTCATCATCTCGGTGCAGGCCTGGATGTCCGCCTCATCGAACGGGCGCAGCACCAACCGCTCCGTGCTGATGGAGATGTCCGGGAACACCAGGTGGGCCGTCTTCATCGCGCCGCTCCGTCA
This sequence comes from Streptomyces sp. E11-3, assembly GCF_046540415.1. Lineage (NCBI taxonomy): Bacteria > Bacillati > Actinomycetota > Actinomycetes > Kitasatosporales > Streptomycetaceae > Streptomyces > Streptomyces sp. E11-3. Next base: position 761,684 of record NZ_JAZGRL010000002.1, read on the forward strand.
CTACAGGATGCTGAAGTGCCCCAGCATGCAGCATCGGAGCGGAAACCCGCACCACGGGGCCCGCACCTTCGCAGGTGCGGGCCCCGTGGTAAGCGACGGTCCGTCAGAAGGCGGGCAGCACCGCGCCGTCGAACTCCTTCTCGATGTATTTCTTGACCTCGGGCGACTGGAGCAGCTTGACGAGCTTCTTGACCTGCGGGTCGTTCTCGTTGCCCTTCTTGACGGCCAGGAAGTTGGCGTACGGGTTGCCCTTGGCGGCCTCGTGGACCAGGGCGTCCTTGGCGGGGCTGAGCTTGGCCTCCACCGCGAAGTTGCCGTTGATCACCGCGGCGTCCGCGTCACCGAGGGAGAGCGCGACCTGAGGCGCCTCCAGCTCCTTGAACTTCAGGCCCTTCGGGTTCTCGGCGATGTCCTTGGGGGTCGCCTCGTTGCCCGCGCCGTCCTTCAGCTTGATGAGGCCGTTGGCGTCGAGCAGCTTGAGCGCGCGCGCCTCGTTGGTGGTGTCGTTCGGGAGGAGGACGGTCGCGCCCTTGCCGAGGTCGTCCAGCTTCTCGATCTTGTTCGAGTAGAGGCCGAGCGGCTCCAGGTGGACGTCGCCCACCGGGACGATGTCGGTGTTGTTCTTCTTGTTGAAGTCGTCCAGGTACGGCTTGTGCTGGAAGTAGTTGGCGTCGACCGAGCCGTCCTGGGTCGCCGTGTTCGGCAGGACGTATTCGGTGAACTCCTTGACCTCGATCTTGAGGTCCTCCTTGGCGGCCAGGTTGTCCCTGACGTACTCGAGGATCTTGGCGTGCGGGGCCGGGCTGGCGGCGACGACGAGGGCGTCACCGTCCGATCCCGAGTCCGAGCCGCAGGCGGTGAGACCGAGGGTGAGGGCTCCGGCGGCCAGGACGGCGCTGGTGATCTTGACGGTATTACGCACGAAAAGTGCCTTTCTCCATGGGTGGTGCCACCCGGGTCACGGGTGTCGGTGCGGGTCAGGAAGCCTTTGTGGGTTCGGCGGCCGGGGCGGCGCTCCGCAGCAGGCACAGCCTCGGGACGGTGGAGCCGCGGCCGCGGCGGGAGAGCGAGCGGGCCGCGTAGTCGCCGGTGAGCTGGATGGCGGAGATGACGAGCGCGAGGATGCCGACGGTGATCCACATCAGGCCGGACTCGAAGCGCTGGTAGCCGTAGCGGATCGCGATGTCGCCGAGGCCGCCGGCGCCGACGGTGCCGGCCATCGCCGAGTAGCCGATGAGGACGACGACCGTGGTGGTGGCGCTGGAGATCAGCGAGGGCAGCGCCTCGGGGACCAGGACCTTGCGTACGACGGTCCAGGTGTTGCCGCCCATGGCCTGTACGGCCTCGACCAGGCCGTGGTCCACCTCGCGTACGGCGGTCTCGACCAGCCGCGCGAAAAACGGGATGGCGCCGATGGACAGCGGCACGATCGCCGCCTCGACCCCGATGGTGGTGCCGGTGATCCAGCGGGTGAAGGACATCAGCGCGACCATCAGGATGATGAAGGGCATCGAGCGCGCGATGTTCACGATCTGGCCCAGCGCCTTGTTCAGCACGGTGTTCTGCAGCAGCCCGCCGCGGTCGGTGAGGACCAGCAGGACGCCGAGGGGCAGACCGCCGGCGACGGCTATCAGGGTCGAGAAGCCGACCATGGACAGGGTGTCCCAGCTGGCCTGCTCAAGGAGCGGCTGCATCTCCGACCAGGTCACTTGGCACCTTCCTTGACGAGCAGGGACGGGTCGGCCGGGCGGCCTTCCACGTCCACCTGCAGGCCCTGCTCGCGCAGGAAGCCGATGGGCACGACGTTGTCCTCGAAGCGTCCGGGCAGCTCGATGCGCATCCGGCCGACCTGCTTGCCGCCGACGGTGTCCATCGCGGCGCCCAGGATCGAGATGTCGATGTTGTACGTACGGGACAGCTGGGAGATGACCGGCTGGGTCGCGGCGTCGCCGTGGAAGGTGACGTCGACGACGGTGCGGTCATCGCCCGTCGCGTCCCCGCTGACCGGGAAGAGCGCCGTGGCCAGCTCGGAGCCCGGTGTACCGAGCAGTTCGTGCACGGTGCCCGACTCGACGATGCGGCCGCGCTCCATCAGGGCGGCGGAGTCGCAGATCTGCTTGACGACGTCCATCTCGTGCGTGATGAGCAGGACGGTCAGGCCGAGTTGCCGGTTGAGGTCGCGCAGCAGCTCCAGGATGGAGCGGGTGGTCTCGGGGTCCAGGGCGCTGGTGGCCTCGTCGGAGAGCAGCACCTTGGGGTCGCCGGCCAGGGCGCGGGCGATGCCCACGCGCTGCTTCTGGCCGCCGGAGAGCTGGCTCGGGTAGCTGGCGGCCTTGTCGGACAGGCCCACCAGGTCGAGCAGTTCGAGCGCCTTGCGGGTGCGCTCGCGGCCCTGCACGCCGAGGATCTCCAGCGGGAGCTCCACGTTGTCCCGCACGGTGCGCGAGGACAGCAGGTTGAAGTGCTGGAAGACCATGCCGATACGGCTGCGGGCGGCGCGGAGTTCCTTGCCCGCGCGGGGGCCGCGGCCGGCGAGCGCGGTGAGGTCCAGGCCGTCCACGGTCACGGTGCCGGAGGTCGGGCGTTCCAGCAGGTTGACGCAGCGGATCAGCGAGGACTTGCCGGCGCCGCTCTGGCCGATGACTCCGTACACCTCGCCTTCGCGCACATGGAGGTCGACGCCGTCCAGGGCGGTGACCTCTCGGCCGCGCGAGCGGTCGGCCCGATAGACCTTCGTCAGGCCCGTAGTGGTGATCACAGGGTTTCCGTCACTGTCGAGTGCGCGGCGAGGTGCTCGCCGGGCAGGGGGCATTCATCGTTGTGGGGTGCGAGGTTTCGAACGAGGCACGGGTTATCGCAGGCGGACGAGGCCGGGAAGGACAACGCGTGCGCGGGGCAGGCCTGATCCGGGCGCGGGTGGCGTACGGACGGGGCTCAGCCGGCTCGCTTCGGGGCGCGAGGCTGTCGTGCGGGGGCCCTCAGAAGTCGCACATTCGACGCATACAACGAGCACCGGGCGTCATCATCGCCTCGGTCGCAAGGGTGCGGCTGCTCGTCGTGGTCATGAGCTCAAGTAAAACAGACCAGGACGCTGAGCGATCACGCCCGTCCGTATAGCGGACAGATCTGTCCACTCTGAGGACACCGTCGGGTCCGCCCGGCCCTCGCCGCGCAGGCCCCTCCACCGGCCGCGGCCTGCGCGGACACCGCTGGCAGGTCACGTACGGCGAGGATCGCGGTGAGCTCGCCTGGGCCGTGCGCTGTGGCCAACGCCACGGTCCGCGTCCCGCCCGTACACACGGTCCGCGTCCGGCTCGTACGGGGGTGCACGTCCCGCCCGTACAGGGGTGCGCGTCCCGCCCGTACAAGGGGTGCGCGCAGCAGGTCTTTCGTCCCGTAATAGGCTCGCGGCATGCTTGCTGCCCTGACGATCGCGACCGCCGTGTCCGCGCTCGTGCTCGCCGCGTGGTGCGGCTACGCCGCCTACCGCGATCAGCCCACCAAGGACTGGCACTTCATCGGTATGGCCGTGGTGACCCTGTTCGCCGTGGCCCAACTGGTGGTCGGGATCGTGCAGCTGGCGCGGGGCGAGAAGCCGGAGCAGGGGGCGACGCTCTTCGTGTCGTATCTGGTCGGCTCGGCGCTGTGTGTTCCGGCCGCGGGCTTTCTGTCGCTGGCCGAGCGCACCCGCTGGGGTTCGGTGACGGTCGCCGCGGGCGCGGTGGTGCTGGCCGTGCTCGAGGTGCGGCTGTACGACATCTGGGGAGGCTGAGATGGCCGGGCAGCGGACCGAGGGGGCACCAAAGACGCCGGAGACACCAGGGAAACAGCGGACGCGGCTGATCGGCGGGCCCGGCCTGGTCCTGGTCTGGCTGTACGGGGTGATGGTGGTCGGCGCCGTCTCGCGCTCGGCCTACCAGATCTCCACCGAGTTCGACCGGGCCCCGCTGGCGTACGCGCTGTCCGCCGTCGCCGCGCTGGTGTACGCGTTCATCACCTACACCCTGGTACGCGGCGGGGAGACGGCCCGCAGGGCGGCGCTGGTGTGCTGCGCCGCCGAGCTGGTGGGCGTGCTGGTAGTGGGCGCCTGGACGGTGGCCGCTCCCTCGGCCTTCCCGGACGCCACGGTCTGGTCGAAGTTCGGGATGGGCTATCTGTTCATCCCTGTACTGCTGCCGGTGACGGCGGTGTACTGGCTGCGGCGTCCTTGGCCAGGGTCACCAGCGTCAGGCGCGCGCTGACCTGCTCGGTCCCGACCGGCACGTAGCCGTGCTTGCGGTACAGCTGGAGGTTGGTCTCGCTGCGGTGGCCGGTGAAGAGCTGGAAGTGCTTGACGCCGCCCGCGGCACCGAGCTTCCCCTCCACCGCGGTCAGCAGCCGTCCGCCGAGGCCGTGCCGCTGCATCCTCGGGTGTACGACGAGCTTGTTGATACGGGCGGTGCCGTCGGCGTCCACGATGCCGCGCACCGAGGCCACCACCTCGTCGCCGAGCCGGGCCACCAGGACGCAGCCGTCGCCCAGTTCCGCCTTGACCGAGGCGAGCGACTGGGTCAGCGGCTCCAGGGAGTAGTCGCCGTACAGCTCCGCCTCGCTCTGGTAGCAGAGGTACTGCAGTTTCAGTATCTGCTCGGCGTCCTGCTCGGTCGCCGCAGAGATGGTCACGCTCATGCCCATGTGTGCATGCCTCTCGCTCACCTGTCCGCCGGTTGCCTTCTGAGCACCTTTCCCCGCCGCTGAGGTGCCGCAACCTCCGCCGCCAGCATTCTGCGCAGGCATCCCAGGCAACGGGAACGTTCTGGCCCCAAGGACCCCTGTGAGATACCCAACTCCCCTGCGATCTCCCGGTAGGTGAGGTCCTGTGGGGACAGCAGCGCGGCCATCAGCCGGGGGCAGCGGCCCGGCAGCCGTCGTACGGCCGCGCGTACGGTGCGGCGCCGCTCGGCCGTGAGGGCGGCGCGCTCCGGGCCGTGGTCCGGCGCGGCCGCGGGCTCGGTGGCGTACGGCCGCTCATGCCGGGCCCTGCGGCGAGCACGGCGCGACTCCCCGCGTACGGCGAGCCGGAGCCAGCGGGCGGGGTCGGGCGGCGGGTCTTCGGCGTCCAGGCGCTCCAGGAGGCGCAGCCACACCGCCTGTTCGAGGTCGGCGGGGTCGGCTCCCGAGGCGAGCGCCTCGGCGGCGGCCTCGGCGGAAAGGAGCGGGCGCAACGCGCCCACCAGGTCCGATGCGTCAGCAGTCATGTCGGGCGGGACGCGGCCGTCCCGGCAGCCGGTTGCCGGGACGGCCGAGGCTCACCCGTGCGGGCGGACGGGGATCAGCGCTTGACGAAGTCGGCGGCCGCGAGCAGGCCCGTATCCGGGTTGTCGGTGAAGATCCCGTCGATGCCCGTCTCGAAGTACCGCTGGAAGGCGCCGAAGGCGTCGCCGTAGGCGTTCGGGTCGGTGCCGCGCCGGAACTCGGTGGGCAGGAAGCGGTTCTCGTTGCGCATGGTGTACGGGTGCAGCACCAGGTTCTTCGCGTGCGCGTCCCGGACCAGGGTGGTCGGGGTGCCCAGGCTGCCGTCGGCGTTCTTGGGGATGATCAGGTCGACCAGCGGGCCGATGCCCTGGGCGTAGGACGCGATCCACTTCAGGCCCTCGGGCGTGATCAGATCGGCGACCGTGCGCGGGTCGCCCGCCTCGACGAAGTCCCAGGGCCGGTCGTCGAGGGTCCACAGGAGCACCACGCGGGGCGTGCCGACCAGCCGCGCCATCCGTTCCATGCTGCTGGGCTCGAAGGACTGCAGGAAGGTCGGCGAGTTCTTCTTGTGGCGGCCGTAGCGGCGCAGCAGTCGGGCGAGGCGCTCCTCCAGACCGAGGCCGAGCCCGCGGAAGTAGCTGGGGTGCTTGGTCTCGACGTGCAGCCACACCTTGCGGCCGCGCCGCTTGCCCTCCCTGTCCGCCCAGCGCAGCACCTCTTCGAAGGTGGGCACGGTCCAGCGGCCGTTGTAGAGCGTGTTGTGCTGGCGGGTGCCGGGGATGCGTTCCACGGCGCGCAGGGTCTTGAGCTCGGCGAGCGTGAAGTCCTCGGTGAACCAGCCGGTGAGCTCGCCCCCGTCCACGGTCTTGGTCGTCTTGCGGCCGGCGAACTCGGGGTGGTCCGCGACGTCGGTGGTGCCGGTGATGTCGTTCTCGTGACGGCATACGAGATGGCCGTCCTTGGTGGGCACCAGGTCCTGCTCGATGACGTGCGCGCCCATGTCGAGCGCCAGTTGGTACGCGCCGAAGGTGTGCTCCGGGCGGTAGCCGCTGGCCCCTCGGTGCGCCACCACGGCCGGCACCGGCAGGTGCCGGTGGCCGCCGTCGGTCCGCTGGCCGTCGGCGGCTCTCGCCGTGCCGGAGAGGCCGAGTGCGGCTCCCCCGGCGCCGAGGGCCGCGGCCCCCAGCACCGCGCGCCGCCCCGGGCCCGTGCCTGTGCCCGGCTGCTGCTCCTGCGAACTGCCCTGCGTCATGGGGCTCCTCCCTTTCGAGGTCCACTACGAGGTCCACTACGAGGTCGACTTCGAGCTCTACTTCGAGTCCACGGACGTCCGTTCGACATCCGATGTGATGTCCAGCACCTGTCAAGGCGAGCCCTGATGCTAGGTGCCTACGCCTGTTGCAGGGGAGACTCTTGGACAAACACAGCGCTAATGCACGTCAACACTGCGTATCCATTCCATGAACCCGATGTGCAATCGGCACGGACCCGCGAGTATCGTCCTCACCTGCACAGACCTCACCCTCACCCCTTGACACCGGAGGACTAGTTGTCCCGCTTTGCGTTCATCAAGGCAGTGCTCGGACCGGTCATGCGCCTGATGTTCCGCCCACGCGTGGAGGGCGCCGAGAACATTCCGGGCTCGGGGCCCGTGATCCTCGCGGGCAACCACCTGACGTTCATCGACTCGATGATCTTGCCACTGGTCTGCGACCGTCAGGTGCTGTTCATCGGCAAGGACGAGTACGTCACCGGTAAGGGGATCAAGGGCCGTCTGATGGCCTGGTTCTTCACCGGGGTCGGGATGATCCCGGTGGACCGGGACGGCGCCAACGGCGGGGTCGCGGCGCTGATGACCGGTCGCCGGGTGCTGGAGGAGGGCCAGGTCTTCGGCATCTACCCGGAGGGCACCCGCTCCCCCGACGGCCGCCTGTACCGCGGCCGCACCGGGATCGCCCGGCTGACCCTGATGACCGGCGCGCCGGTGGTGCCGTTCGCGATGATCGGCACGGACAAGCTGCAGCCCGGTGGCGCGGGGTTCCCGCGGCCCGGGCGGGTCACGGTCCGCTTCGGTGAGCCGATGGAGTTCTCGCGCTACGACGGCATGGGCCGGGACCGCTATGTGCTGCGCGCCGTGACCGACTCGGTGATGACCGAGGTGATGGAGCTGTCGGGCCAGGAGTACGTGGACATGTACGCCACGAAGGCGAAGGCGGCGTAACGCCGTCCGGCGGGGGGCGCCGGGGATTCGGCTCGGCGCGAGGGCCCGGTCTACCGGGATTGCCGGGGAGGCAGCCCGGGCGGGCACCGCGTCCAGGCCCCCCGGGGGGGCGCGCGCCGCTCCGGCCGCGGGCGGTTCGGAGGGGGGCGTCGCCGCCCAGCGCCCCCACCAGATACCCGGCCCCGCCACCGGCGGGCACCGCGGCCAGGCGATGGTGAAGACCGGCAACCCGCCATCCGCCGCCGCCTGCGCGGCCGAACTGACCGAGCGGCCCGTGGCATTGGAGCCGTCGGAGAGCGGCACCGCATGGACGGGCGGCGGCTTCCCGCCCTCTTACGGGTGCTCGACACCCTCTTCGAGGCGCTGTCCGCGCAGCAGGAACCAGGCAGCGACGGCGGTGGCGAACAGCACCGCCGCACCCACCCCGGCCGCCGCCTCAAAGCCCTGCGTGAAGGCGTCACGGGCCGCCGACAGCAGTGCCGCGCCCTGCTCCGGTGGCAGCCCGGCCGCCGTCTCCACCGCACCGCCGAGGGACTCCCGGGCCGCGGCCGCGGCCTCCGCGGACACCCCGTCGGGCGTCTCGAAGCCCCGGTAGGTGCCGGTGACGATCGAGCCGAGCAGCGCGATACCGAGCGCCGCGCCCAGTTCGTACGCCGTCTCGGAGACCGCGGACGCGGCGCCCGCCTGCTCCTTGGGAACGCTGGACAGAATCACGTCCGCGGTCACCGTGAAGGCGAGCCCGGCACCGGCCCCGCCGATGAACAGGGCCACCACCAGCGACACCACCGCGGTGTCGGCGTCCAGTGCCATACACGCGGCAAGCGCCAGGCCGACCGCGGTGAGACCACCGGAGATGGCGATCCGTACGGACGTCCTGCGGGCCAGCACACCGGCCGTCAGACCGAGTATCACCGCGCCCACGGCTGCGGGCAGTTCGATGAGCCCGGCCTCCAGGGGCGAGCGGTCCTGGACCAGTTGCAGGAACTGGGAGAGGAAGAAGACGAGACCGGACAGGCCGAGGATGGTCAGCAGGTCGGCGAGTACCGCGCCGGAGAAGCCCCGATGCCTGAACAGCCGCATGTCGAGCAGCGGCGAGGGCAGCGTGAGCTGGCGCCGGGCGAACCAGATCAGTGCCCCGATGCCGATCACGGCGGTGGCTGCGATGTCCCAGCGGAAGCCGTGTACGGCCGCCTCCTTCACCGCGTACACCACGCTGACCATGCCGACCAGTGAGAGCCCGACGCTGGGCAGGTCCCAGGGTCCGGGCGCGGGGTTGCGCGACTCGGGCAGCAGCTTGACGCCGACGACGACCAGGACCGCCATCACCGGCAGGTTGATCAAGAAGACCGAGCCCCACCAGAAGTGCTCCAGGAGGAAGCCGCCGAGTACCGGCCCGACGGCCGCGCCCGCGGACGCCGCCGCGCCCCAGATGCCGACGGCGAGGCTGCGCTCCTTGGGGTCGTGGAAGATGTTGCGGATCAGGGCCAGCGTGGACGGCATCAGGGTCGCGCCCGCCACACCGAGCAGGGCACGCGCGGCGATCATCATCTCGGGGCTGGTGGCGTAGGCGTTGAGCACCGATACGCCGCCGAACGCGACCGAGCCGATGAGCAGCAGCTTCTTGCGGCCGATACGGTCGCCGAGGCTGCCCATGGACACCAGCAGGCCCGCGATGACGAACGAGTAGACGTCGCCGATCCACAGCAGTTGGGTGCCGGACGGCTTCAGGTCCTCGCTCAGGAACGGCGTGGCGAGGCCGAGTACGGTCGCGTCGACCGCGACCAGCAGGACGGCCAGGACGAGGACGGCGAGCGCGAGCCAGCGTCCGGGCTGCCGTTCGCCGTGGGCTTGGGCGACCCGTTGCTCGGTGCTCGTCATCGTTCCACGCTCCGTCGTACTCCGCCGAGCAGCAACTCGACGATCATGAATGAGAAGTCCCTGGCCGCGAGGCGGCCGTCCTGTACGGACCAGGCTCCGGCGCCGATGAGCCCGTACAGGGCCTCGGTCAGCCAGGCCGGGGACAGGTCGATACGGAACTCGCCCGCCTCCTGCCCGCGCCGGAAGAGCACCGAGAACCGCTCGTCGATGCGCGTCCAGCCGGGGTGCTGCTGCTCGCCTTCGAAGAGCTGGTTCTCGGTGACCAGGAAGGCCAGGAACCCGGCGACCGGCTGCACCTCGACGACCAGCCGCCGCAGCGCGTCGGACGCGGGCCCCTCCTCGAGCCGGGCGCGGTCCAGGGCCTCTTCCAGCTGGCGCAGCCCGAGCTCTTCCAGCGCCTTGACGAGCGCGTCCCGCCCGGCGAACTGCCGGTGCAGGGTGGCCCGGCTGATCCCGGCCGCCTTGGCGACCTCGTCCATGGTGGAGGTGGCCCGGCGGGTCAGCAGGTCCGCGGCGGCGCGGAGCACGTGTTCACGATCAACAGCCATGAGACAACAGTAGCCCACATGAGACATTCATGTCTCATAATTTCGATGCGGCGGGGATCACCCTCGGCGGGGGCCACCCTCGGTCGCGGACACGCGTCGGGGCCCGGCCGCCAGAACGGCGACCGGGCCCCGATGGAGGACGTACGCGCTACTTCTTGGGCTCTGCCCAGGTCCGCTGGACGGCCAGGTCCCGCTTGACCTCGGCCAGCTGGACGGCGACCGCCGAAGGGGCGGTGCCACCGCGGCCGCTGCGCGAGGCGAGGGCGCCCGGCACGTTGAGGACCGTGCGCACCTCCGGCGTCAGATGCTCGGAGATCTTGGCGAACTGCTCGTCGGTGAGCTGGTCGAGCTCGATGCCGTGCTGCTCGCACTCCTTGACGCACTCGCCGGCGACCTCGTGCGCGACCCGGAACGGCACACCCTGCTTGACCAGCCACTCGGCGATGTCGGTGGCCAGCGAGAAGCCCGCGGGCGCCAGCTCCTCCATCCGCTCGCGGTTGACGGTCAGCGTGGCCATCATGCCGGTGAAGGCGGGCAGCAGGATCTCCAGCTGGTCGCAGGAGTCGAAGACCGGCTCCTTGTCCTCCTGGAGGTCGCGGTTGTAGGCGAGCGGCAGGGCCTTCAGGGTCGCGAGCAGGCCGGTCAGGTTGCCGATCAGCCGTCCCGACTTGCCCCGCGCCAGTTCGGCGATGTCCGGGTTCTTCTTCTGCGGCATGATCGAGGAGCCGGTGGAGAACGCGTCGTGCAGGGTCACGAAGGAGAACTCCTTCGTGTTCCAGAGGATGACCTCCTCCGCGATCCGCGAGAGGTTGACCCCGATCATGGCGGTGATGAAGGCGAACTCCGCGACGAAGTCGCGGGACGCGGTGCCGTCGATGGAGTTGCCCGCGCTGCCGTGCTCGAAGCCCAGGTCCTTGGCGACCGCCTCCGGGTCCAGGCCCAGCGAGGACCCGGCGAGCGCACCCGAGCCGTACGGGGATACGGCCGTGCGCTCGTCCCACTGGCGCAGCCGCTCGGCGTCCCGCGACAGCGACTGCACATGGGCCAGCACATGGTGCGCGAAGAGCACGGGCTGGGCGTGCTGCAGGTGCGTACGGCCCGGCATGGCGACATCCGCGTGCGCCTCGGCGAGGCCGACCAGCGCCTCCTGGAGGTCGGTGAGCAGTCCGCCGACGATCCGGGCGTGGTCCCGCAGATACATCCGGAACAGCGTGGCGACCTGGTCGTTGCGGGACCGCCCGGCCCGCAGCTTGCCGCCGAGGTCGGGCCCGAGCCGCTCCAGCAGGCCGCGCTCCAGGGCCGTGTGGACGTCCTCGTCCGCGATGGTGCCGACGAAGGAGCCGTCCGCGACGTCCGACTCCAGGCGGTCGAGCCCGTCCAGCATGCGCCGCAGCTCGTCGGCCGTGAGCAGCCCCGCCTGGTGCAGCACGCGCGCGTGGGCGCGGGACCCGGCGATGTCGTACGGCGCGAGGCGCCAGTCGAAGTGGACGGACGCGGAGAGTTTCGCCAGGGCCTCGGCGGGGCCGTCGGCGAAACGGCCGCCCCAGAGGCGGACATCGCCGGTGTTGCTGCTCACTGCTGCTCCTCAGGGGGTGGATGTGCGGCCGCCTCCCCGCCGCGCGGGCCGGGGAGGCGGCTGTCGTACTGCGCTCGGGGGGAGCGTACTCAGGCCAGATCGCGTCGGGCTATGCCCGCAGATCACGCTGCGCGGCGATCTTCGACGACAGGCCGAAGAGCTCGATGAAGCCCTGCGCCTTGGACTGGTCGAAGGTGTCGCCCGAGTCGTAGGTCGCCAGGTTGAAGTCGTACAGCGACACGTCGGACTTCCGGCCGGTGACCACGGCGCGGCCGCCGTGCAGGGTCATCCGGATGTCGCCGGTGACGTGCTGGTTGGCCTCGGCGATGAAGCCGTCCAGGGCGCGCTTGAGCGGCGAGAACCACAGGCCGTCGTAGACCAGTTCGCCCCAGCGCTGCTCGACCTGCCGCTTGTAGCGGGCCAGTTCACGCTCGACGGTGACGTTCTCCAGCTCCTGGTGGGCGGTGATCAGCGCGATCGCGCCCGGAGCCTCGTAGATCTCCCGTGACTTGATGCCCACGAGACGGTCCTCGACCATGTCGATCCGGCCGATGCCCTGGGCGCCGGCCCGCTCGTTGAGCTGCTGGATCGCCTGGAGCACGGTGACGGGCCTGCCGTCGACGGCGACCGGGACGCCCTCCTTGAAGGAGATGACGACCTCGTCGGCCTCGCGGGGCACGGCCGGGTTCTGGGTGTACTCGTAGACGTCCTCGATCGGGCCGTTCCAGATGTCCTCCAGGAAGCCGGTCTCCACGGCCCGCCCGAAGACGTTCTGGTCGATGGAGTACGGCGACTTCTTGGTGGTCGCGATCGGGAGGTTCTTCTCCTCGCAGAAGGCGATCGCCTTGTCCCGGGTCATGGCGTAGTCGCGGACCGGGGCGATGCACTTCAGCTCCGGGGCGAGGGCGACGATTCCGGCCTCGAACCGGACCTGGTCGTTGCCCTTGCCGGTGCAGCCGTGCGCGACGGTGTCGGCGCCGTGCTTCTTGGCGGCGGCCACCAGGTGCTTGACGATGGTGGGCCGCGAGAGGGCCGAAACCAGCGGGTAGCGGTCCATGTAGAGGGCGTTGGCCTTGATCGCCGGGAGGCAGTACTCGTCGGCGAACTCGTCCTTGGCGTCGGCGACCTCGGCCTCGACCGCACCGCAGGCGAGCGCGCGCTTGCGGATGACGTCCAGGTCCTCGCCGCCCTGGCCGACGTCCACCGCGACAGCGATGACCTCGGCGCCCGTCTCCTCGGCGATCCAGCCGATGGCGACGGAGGTGTCCAGGCCGCCCGAGTAGGCGAGTACGACGCGCTCGGTCACGGGTTTCTCCTTACGATGCATTCCCTGTCATGCATGAGTATGCAGGAGGCCGCATGATTCGTCAACGCAGGTCGTCACGAGTCGTCGCGCATCGCCGCGAGTCGCCCCGAGTCACCGCGAGGCGCTCGGGGCTCTGTCGGGCGTGCCGTGTCCGGGCCCTGGTCAGCGGGGCAGCAGCAGAAGGGTGCACCTGCCGCCGGGGCCGGACGTGACGCGCTCGACGTCCAGGTCAAGGGCGCGGTAGCGATCCAGGATCCGGTCCGGGTCCGCGCCCGCGGCGACGATGGCCTCCGGGACGAACTCCGTGACCACGGCGGGCCGTTGGCAGCGGATGACATGCTCCATGCCGCGGATCACCCGGTGCTCGGCACCCGCCGCGTCGATCCTGACCAGGGTGATGCCCGGCACGCCCGCCAGCAGGTCGTCCAGGCGGACCGCGGGCCGCCGTACCGGGGCCCCGCCGAGCCGCAGCTCGACGGCTCCGTTGCGGTCGAGCGCGGCCACCGCCGGGGCGGCGTACGTGCCCGGGGCGTGGCGCTCCAGCCTCGCCGTGAGCAGCTGGTGGCGGCGCGGCTCCGGCTCCACCGCGACAACGTGGCCGCTGGCCCCGGTCATCCTGGCCCCGAGCACCGCGTGGCGGCCGGTTCCGGCGCCCACGTCCACGAAGGTGTCGCCGGGCTCAAGGCGGCTCCACAGGATGGCCGCGATCTCCGGCTCGGTGGCCGCGTCGGCCACCGGGTAGGCGACGGTGGCGTCGGCCGCTCCGTACGCGACGACCGCGCCGGGGCCGGGCCGCTCCCTGGTTCCCAGTACCGTTCCTGTCGACATCCGCTGCCCCTTCCCCTAAGCCAGGCGGACCGATGCCCCTAGCGTCGCGCTGCCCGGGGGACCCGCACTCGGGCGCCGATCGAGCCGACGTCCAGCGGGTGAACTACCCTGCGGCCGATGGCCAGTTCCGGCGTCGGATAATGGCCGCCATGGGAAAAACGTATGAGCGTATCGACGACAGACTCCGCACCTTTATCGAGGCCCAGCCCGTGTTCTTCACGGGGACCGCGCCGCTGGCCGGCGACGGCACGGTGAACCTCTCCCCCAAGGGACTCAGCGGCTCCCTGGCCGTCATCGACGACCGGACGGTGGCCTATCTGGACTTCGCCGGGAGCAACGCGGAGACCATCGCCCACCTCCGCGAGAACGGCCGGATCACGCTGATGTGGTGTGCCTTCCAGGGGCCGCCCAGCATCGTGCGGGTGCACGGCCGCGGCGAGCCCGTGTTCCGCGACGACCCGCGCTTCGCACAGTTGCTCGGGCACTTTCCGCAGATCGACCCGACCCCGCACGGGCTACGCGCGATCATCGTCGTGACGGCCGAACTCGTCCGCGACACCTGTGGGTTCGCGGTGCCGTTCATGTCGTACGACGAGGACCGCGATCTGCACGCCAAGCGATTCGCGCGCGAGGACGACGCGTCGCTGGGCGAGTACTTCGCCAAGAAGGACGACATCGCGACGAGCATCGACGGCCTGCCCGGACTCCCGCTCCCACTGCCACCCAGCAGCTTCTGAGCGGGGTCCAGCGGTTTCCGAGCGGGGTCCAGTAGCTGCTGAGCTGGGTCCAGTAGCTGCTGAGCTGGGTCCAGCGGCTTCCGAGCCGGGCACGGCCTGAGGTCAACGCTCGTTCTGGGCCAGGCGCAGCAGATGGTCGGCGAGCGCCTGGCCGCCGGCCGGGTCGCGGCTGATCAGCATCAGCGTGTCATCGCCCGCGATCGTGCCGAGGATGGCCTGGAGTTCGGCCTGGTCGATGGCGGAGGCCAGGAACTGGGCCGCGCCCGGCGGCGTACGCAGCACCACCAGGTTGGCGGACGCCTCGGCGGAGATCAGGAGCTCAGCGGACAGCCGCCGCATCCGCTCCTCCTTCGCCGACTCGCCGAGCGGGGCCTGCGGGGTACGGAAACCGCCCTCGCTGGGCACCGCGTAGATCAGCTCACCACCGGTGTTGCGGATCTTCACGGCGCCCAGCTCGTCCAGGTCCCGGGAGAGCGTCGCCTGGGTGACGGACAGCCCGTCGTCCGCGAGCAGCTTCGCCAACTGGCTCTGCGAGCGCACCGGCTGCCGGTTGAGGATGTCCACGATCCGGCGGTGCCGGGCGGTGCGGGTCTGTGGCACCGCGGGCCCGCCCGGTTCGTTCTCCTGCAGAGTCATCGTCGTCTCATTCTGTGGATCGTCCGTCCCCGTCGGCCTGGTGGGCCCCGTCCAGGACGCCGGGCAGCGCCTGGAGGAACGAGTCCACCGCGTCGTCCCCGATGGTCAGTGCCGGCATCAGCCGGACCACGTCGGGGGCCGGTGCGTTCACCAGGAGCCCTGCGTCCTGAGCCGCCTGCTGCACCCGGTGTGCCAGCGGCTCGGTGAGCACGATACCCAGCAGCAGCCCGGCGCCTCGGACATGGTCGACCAGGGGATGTCCGGAACTCTCGATTCCGTCGCGGAGCTTCTCGCCCGCGCGCTTCACCTGGTCCAGCAGCCCGTCGGCGGCGATCGTGTCGAGTACGGCCACGCCCGCGGCGCACGCGACGGGGTTCCCGCCGAAGGTGGTGCCGTGCTGGCCGGGCTGCAGCTGGTCGGCCGTCGCGCCGAAGGCGACGACCGCGCCGATCGGGAGTCCGCCGCCGAGCCCCTTGGCCAGGGTGATCACATCCGGCTCGACGCCCTCTTCGGCCTGGTACGCGAACCAGTGGCCGGTACGGCCGATTCCGGTCTGTACCTCGTCCAGGACCAGCAGGGTGCCGGTGGCGGCGGTGATCTCGCGGGCGGCCCGGAGGTAGCCCGGCGGCGGCACGACGACGCCGTTCTCGCCCTGGATCGGCTCGATCAGGACGAACGCGGTCTGCTCGGTGACGGCCGCCCGGAGCGCCTCGACGTCGCCGTACGGCACATGCGTCACGTCGCCCGGCAGGGGCCGGAAGCCCTCCTGCTTGCCGGGCTGGCCGGTGAGCGCGAGCGCGCCCATGGTGCGGCCGTGGAAGCCGCCGTCGGTCGCGACCATGTGGGTACGTCCGGTGAGCCGCCCGAGCTTGAAGACGGCCTCGGTGGCCTCGGTGCCGGAGTTGCAGAAGAAGACCTTGCCGGGGCGGCCCGCGTGCTGCAGCAGCCGCTCGGCGAGTACGACCGGCGGCTCGGCGACGAAGAGGTTGGAGACATGTCCGAGCGTGGCGACCTGGTCGCTGACGGCGCGGACGACGGCGGGGTGCGCGTGGCCAAGCGCGTTGACCGCGATGCCGCCGACGAAGTCCAGGTACTCGGTGCCGTCGGCGTCCCAGACCTTGACGCCTTCGCCGCGCACCAGCGGCAGCTTCGGGGTGCCGTAGTTGTTCATGAGCGCGCCCTGCCAGCGCTGTGTGAGCTCCTGGTTGCCGGTCACGGTGCTCCCCCTTCTGTCACGTTCACATCTGTCGCGTTCACGACTGTTGTCGCGTTCTCGCCTGTCGCGTTCTCGTCTGGTGTGCTCCCGGCATCGGTCGACCCGTCCGGGACGACCATCGTGCCGATGCCTTCGTCCGTGAAGATCTCCAGCAGGATCGAGTGCTGGACCCGGCCGTCGATCACTCGGGCGGTGTGCACCCCGTTCCGTACGGCGTGCAGACAGCCCTCCATCTTGGGCACCATGCCGCTGGCCAGGTCGGGCAGCAGCTTCTCCAGCTCGGTCGCGGTCAGCTTGCTGATCACGTCGTCGCTGTTCGGCCAGTCCTCGTAGAGGCCCTCGACGTCGGTGAGGACCATCAGCGTCTCGGCGTTCAGGGCGGCGGCCAGTGCGGCGGCCGCGGTGTCGGCGTTGACGTTGTAGACGTGGTCGTCGTCGGCGGAGCGCGCGATCGACGAGACGACCGGGATACGGCCGTCCGCGAGCAGCGCCTCGATCGCGCCGGTGTCGGTCCCGGTGATCTCCCCGACCCGGCCGATGTCCACCAACTCGCCCTCGATCCGCGGCTGGTGCTTGGTCGCGGTGAGGGTGTGCGCGTCCTCGCCGGTGAGGCCGACGGCGAGCGGGCCGTGCTGGTTCAGCAGCCCGACCAGCTCGCGTTGGACCTGTCCGGCCAGGACCATACGGACGACGTCCATGGCCTCGGGCGTGGTGACCCGCAGCCCGGCCCTGAACTCGCTGACCAGGCCGTGCCGGTCGAGCTGCTTGCTGATCTGCGGGCCGCCGCCGTGCACCACGACGGGCTTGAGGCCCGCGTGGTGCAGGAAGACGACGTCCTGGGCGAAGGCTGCCTTCAGCTCCTCGTCGACCATGGCGTTGCCGCCGAACTTGATGACGACGGTCTTGCCCTGATGGCGGGTCAGCCAGGGCAGTGCCTCGATGAGGATCTGCGCCTTGGGCAGTGCGGTGTGCTTACGAGTGCTCATGAGTCCTCAGGAGGAGTACGCGCTGTTCTCGTGGACGTATTCGGCGGTCAGGTCGTTGGCCCAGATCACGACGGGCTCGGCGGCGCCCGCCGCGAGGTCGGCGGTGATCTTCACCTCGCGGTAGCGCATGTCGACCAGGTCGCGGTCCTCGCCGACGCTGCCGTTCTTGCACACCCAGACGCCGTTGATCGCCACGTTCAGCTGATCCGGGTCGAAGGCCGCCGACGTGGTGCCGATCGCGGACAGGACTCGGCCCCAGTTGGGGTCCTCGCCGTGGATGGCGCACTTGAGGAGGTTGTTACGGGCGATGGAGCGGCCCACCTCGACGGCGTCGTCCTCGCTGGCCGCGTTGATCACCTCGATCCGGATGTCCTTGCTCGCGCCCTCCGCGTCCCCGATCAGCTGCCGGGCGAGGTCGTCGCAGACGGTCCGTACGGCTTCGGCGAACTCCGCGTCCC
The DNA here is from genome assembly GCF_046540415.1 of Streptomyces sp. E11-3. NCBI lineage: Bacteria > Bacillati > Actinomycetota > Actinomycetes > Kitasatosporales > Streptomycetaceae > Streptomyces > Streptomyces sp. E11-3. The sequence continues at coordinate 779,309 of NZ_JAZGRL010000002.1, forward strand.
CCGGCGTGACTTGGGATGCGCCGGAGGCGAGCAGCAGCACCGTGTCGTTGGTGGACATACAGCCGTCGGAGTCGACGCGGTCGAAGGTCTTGCGGGTGGCGTCGCGCAGCGCCTTGTCGAGACCGGCGCTTTCGACGGCCGCGTCGGTGGTCAGGACGACGAGCATGGTGGCGAGCCCGGGGGCGAGCATGCCCGCACCCTTGGCCATCCCGCCGACGGTCCAGCCGTCGCCCTCGTACACCGCCGTCTTGTGCACGGTGTCGGTGGTCTTGATGGCGATGGCGGCCTTCTCGCCGCCGTGCGGGGAGAGTGCGGCGGCGGCCTGCTCGACGCCCGGCAGCAGCTTGTCCATCGGCAGCGTGACACCGATGAGCCCGGTGGACGCGACGGCGACCTCGCCGGCGCTGTGCCCCTCCAGGCCCCTCTCGCTCAAGACGGCGGCCACCTTCTCGGCGGTGGCGTGCGTGTCCTGGAAGCCCTTCGGCCCCGTACAGGCGTTGGCGCCACCGGAGTTGAGGATGACGGCGGAGACCTGACCGCCCTTGAGTACCTGCTCGGACCACAGGACGGGCGCGGCCTTGACCCGGTTGGAGGTGAAGACTCCCGCGGCGGCCAGGCTGGGGCCGTTGTTGACTACCAGGGCCAGGTCCGGGTTGCCGTTCGCCTTGATGCCCGCGGCGATGCCGGAGGCGGTGAAGCCCTTGGCGGCGGTGACACTCACGGTGCGACTCCGATCGTGGAGAGCCCGGTCTGCTCGGGCAGCCCCAGGGCGATGTTCATGGACTGCACGGCGCCGCCTGCCGTGCCCTTGGTGAGGTTGTCGATGGCGCTGATCACGATCACGCGGCCCGCGCTCTCGTCGTACGCGACCTGCAGCTGTACGGCGTTGGAGCCGTAGACGGAGGCGGTGGCGGGCCACTGCCCCTCGGGGAGCAGGTGGACGAACGGTTCGTCGGCGTAGGCCTTCTCGTACGCGGCCCGGACGCCGTCCGCGCTCACACCCGGCTTGGCCTTGGCGCTGCAGGTGGCCAGGATGCCGCGGGCCATCGGGGCGAGGGTCGGCGTGAAGGAGACCGACACCCGTTCGCCGGCGGCCGCGCTCAGGTTCTGGATCATCTCGGGCGTGTGCCGGTGCACCCCGCCGACGCCGTACGGCGACATCGACCCCATGACCTCGGAGCCCAGCAGATGGGGCTTGAGCGCCTTGCCCGCGCCGGAGGTGCCGGTGGCGGCGACGATCACCGCCTCCGGCTCGGTGAGGGACGCGGCGTAGGCGGGCAGAAGCGCGAGCGTCACGGCGGTCGGATAACAGCCGGGCACCGCGATGCGCTTGGACCCCTCCAGCGCCGCGCGGCCGCCCGGCAGCTCGGGCAGCCCGTAGGGCCAGCTCCCGGCGTACGCGGAACCGTAGAACCTCTCCCAGTCGGCCGCGTCCCGCAGCCGGAAGTCGGCACCCATGTCGACGACCAGGACATCGGGCCCGAGCTGCTGAGCGACGGCGGCGGACTGCCCGTGCGGAAGCGCCAGAAACACGACGTCATGCCCGGCGAGCACCTCACCGGTGGTCGGCTCCAGCACCCGGTCGGCCAGCGGCAGCAGCTGCGGCTGCAACGCGCCGAGGCGCTGACCGGCGTTCGAGTGCCCGGTGAGGGCGCCGATCTCGACCTCGGGGTGGGCGATCAGCAGACGCAGGAGCTCCCCGCCCGCGTATCCACTCGCCCCTGCCACTGCTGCACGTACCGTCATCGAACCCTCCTAGTGATGGCATGACTATACGCAGAGCCGCAGTTTTATGCAATGCAGTGCTGGTCGCGCGTCGACCGCCGCTGCGACCGAGAGTTTTAGTTGGCGGGCGAGCTCGCTAGTTGGCGGATCTTGGTCTCGTAACGCTGTGTTGCGACTTGTCAAGATGGATGACACCTGATCTTGGTGGTTGACGCCCCCAGTGTGACTGAGCGCTTCAGTTGGCGGATCAGCGGTTGAGTTGGCGGGCCTTAGCGCTTTCCTTGACGGGCCCAGCAGCGCGCCGGGGCTGTCGGTCACGGGGCGCTGGATGCCCCGGGAGGCCGCGAGAGCGATGAGTGGAACACTCGGCTTCAGCGAGGGAGGCTGGACCCATGCGGTTGCTCTTCCGCTTGGCTCCTCCGCCAGGAGTGGGCGGTCATAGCCGGGCCCTTTTCCGAGTCGCGCAGTGCGTGCCGTTCGTGATCGTGCTGGTCGCGCTGGGCATCGAGCTCTCGCCTGCACACTTTCTGGTCACCGGCACTTTCCTCACCGCGATGCCGGCGCTGGCCGCGTTGACGATGGGCCCGAAAGGCATCCTCTCCGTGGCAGTTCTCGCTCTGGCCACTGACCTGACCTCCCCCGCCTACGACATGGCGTACTACAGCAACATCGTGAGTCTGCTCCTGGTGTCCCTAGCTAGTGTCACGATGAGCAACGCCGTGCGTACGCGCAGGCAGAGCGAGCTCGACCAGGTCCGTCGGATCGCCATCGCAGCCCAGGAGGCCATCCTGCGTCCGGTACCCGCCCGGCTGGGCCCGGTGCGGGCGGCCAGCATGTACCTGGCGGCTGAGACGGGGGCGCAGATCGGCGGTGATCTGTACGAGGCTGTGCAGACCCGGTACGGGGTCCGGCTGATCGTGGGGGACGTCCGGGGCAAGGGACTGCCTGCCGTGCGTGCGGCCGCAGCCGTGCTGGGCGCGTTCCGGGTGACCGCGCACTACGAGGATGAACTCGCGGAGGTGATGAACCACTGCGCGGCTGCGCTGCGACAGGAGCGCGCCGTGCCCGGTGCGGTCGAGCAGGAAGTTCTGCTGGAGGGTTTCGTCACCGCGCTCGTAGCCCAGGTGTCCGACGCACACGAGGTCCAGGTGGTCAATCGCGGCCATCCGCCTCCGCTGGTGCTGCGCCAGGGCAAGGTTCAGGCCCTGATGCCCACCTCACCGCTGCCGCCCCTCGGCCTGGAAGACCTCCTCACCGGTCCTCTCGCCAACGCGGAGAGCTATCCGTTCGCACCCGGCGACCGTCTGCTGCTGCACACCGACGGTGTGATCGAAGCCCGCAACCCTGACAACAACGATTTCTTCGCCCTGCCCGAGGCCATGGAGGCGGTGCACACCTGCACCCCTCACGAGTTCCTGGAACAACTGCACCGCGGATTGCTCCGTCACACCGATGGCCGCCTGGCGGATGATGCGGCGATGCTCCTCGTTGACCGTCTCGACGAAGAAGCAGGCAAACAAGCAGTCGGCGCAGCTGCCGCCTCCTGAAGTGGGATGCCCTGGTCAGCGAGTTGCCGCCCATCCCCGGCCCCATCCGGCCAGCAGTCGGCGACCGCAAACGTCAGGACGCCTCCGTCTTCATCTGGGTGCAGGTCACACGAGGCGAGCACCTCTTCGCCCCGCGCCCCATTGAGGCCGAGCAACCTCAGCACGTCCAGCACGAATGGGCCCAACGTCGGAACACCACCTGGCGTCCACAATCATGATCCGCCAACTAACCCTCTCAAGATCCGCCAACAAGAGTCCTCGGCGCGCTCCTGACCTCCACGGTTCACATCATGACCCGCCAACTAGAAGCCTCGGTCACAGCCGCGGCCGCGGAGAACCCACGTAGTGCCCGATTCCTCGCCAGCGGGGATACGGTCACGGCTCATGGCGTCGGGCTCCGCCCCTCGAGGCCGTCTTCGCGGTCTTCGTCAACGTGCTCCAGGTCGACGAGGCCGGAGAGGTGGTCAACGCCGGGGATGCCCAGTACCGGGCTGCGCGGCGGATTCGGGCCTACTGCGATCCGAGCTACCGGGTCGAGCCGCCCTTCGAGGCGTGGGAGACCGAGCTGCACGGCCCGTGAACGGGCATCGGCCTGGTGCCGATGACGACGGTGGCGTACAGCTCGTCGTCGGTGACCACCCGCGGGATCAAGCCGCCCCGCGTGAACGTGTCGACGGCGTCCTGGGCCTGGCGCTCGCTCGTCTCGACCAGCAGGTGTCCACCGGGCGCCAGCCAGGACGTTGCTTCGGCGGTGACCCGGCGCAGCACGTCCAGGCCGTCGCCGCCGCCGTCGAGGGCCACCAGCGCCTCGTGTTCGCGGGCCTCCTGGGGCAGTAGCCCGACCTCTTCGGTGGGGACGTACGGCACGTTGGCGAGGAGGATGTCGACGCGGCCGCGCAGGGTGGCGGGCAGCGGGGTGAAGAGGTCGCCCTGGTAGACCCGGCCACCGGCGTCGGCGACGTTGCGGCGGGCGCAGCGGACCGCTGCGGGGTCGATGTCGGCCGAGTGCAGGTCGAGTGGGCCCACGGCCGCGGCAAGTGCGGCGCCCAGCGCCCCCGAGCCGCAGCAGAGGTCTATGACGACGGGGAGCGGTCGGTCCTCTGGCACGAGGCCGGCTGCCTGGGCGACCAGGAACTCGGTACGGCGGCGCGGCACGAAGACGCCGGGATCGACGGCCATCCGGATGCCGCAGAACTCGGCCCAGCCCAGCACGTGTTCGAGGGGCAGGCCCGCGACGCGGCGGTCCACCATGGCGGTGAGGTCGGACGGAGTGCGTGCCGAAGAGACGATCAACTCGGCCTCGTCCTCGGCGAAGACACAACCGGCGCCACGCAGCCTGGTGACGATGGCGGGGAGCGAAGACAGCGGCGAGGAAGGTGAGGGGGATGAGGGAGATGAGGAGAACGAGGGGGACGAGGAAAGCGACATGAGAGCTTGACGGACCTTTCGGGATGCCGAAGGGTGCTCTCGCGGGCCGCCCGGGTCAGCTGGACCGCAGGACCGTGAGGTGAGAACACCCAGCCTGAACAGCGGTAATGGTTCTCACCTCCTCGGTAGGTCCCCTGTCTGGGGACCGCAACAGTACCCCAGGTCGACAGCTACCGAGGCCCTGGTTCCCCCCGTAACATCTGCGCCAGCGAGGGCGGGGGCACACGATGGACTCAGTACGAGCGGGTGCGAGAGCCAACGGCGCGGGCGGGCAGCCGCCACAGCTGCCACCTCTGCCGCCCTTCGCCGCCCGACCGGTCCTGGCACCCACCGCCGTACTGGCCGGCGTGTTGACCGCGCTCTCCGGGCGATACGGCTTCCACCGCGACGAGTTGTACTTCCTGGCCGCCGGTGACCACCCCGCCTGGGGGTACGTCGACCAGCCCCCGCTGACCCCTCTGATAGCGCGGGCGGCCACGGAGTTCTTCGGTGACTCGCTCACCGGGCTGCGGGTGGCCTCGACCCTGGCCTACGCGGCGATCGTGCTCGTGGCCGCCGCGGTGGCCAGGGAGCTCGGCTGCGGGCGGCGGGCGCAGTTGCTGGCCGCGCTCGGGGCCGCGCTGTCGGGGCAGGTCCTGGCGGTCGGGCAGCTCGTCGCCACCGCCTCCTTCGACCTGCTCGCGTGGCTGGTGATCAGCCTGCTGGTGCTGCGGCTGCTGCGCACCGGGGACGGTCGCTGGTGGCTCGCCATCGGCGCGGCGGTCGGACTCGGCCTGCAGAACAAGTACTTGGTGGCACTGCTGGTGCTCGCGCTGCTGCCCGCGATGTGGGTGACCGGCCCTCGGCAGGTGTTGCGCAGCCGGTGGCTGCCCGCCGGTGCGGTTCTGGCGCTGGCCGTGGCAGCGCCGAACCTGTGGTGGCAGGCCGCCCAGGGGTGGCCGCAGTTGACCGTGGCGACGGGGATCAGTGGCGACGACGGGGCCGAGAACCGGCTGCTGTTCGTGCCGCAGCAGATCGTGTACCTCTCGCCGTTCTTCGTGCCGGTCTGGATCGCGGGCTGGCTACGACTGTGGCGTGACCCCGCCCTGCGCTGGGCCCGCGCCTTCACCGTGGCGTATCCGCTGCTGTGTGTGCTGGTCCTCGCGGTCGGCGGCAAGGCGTACTACGCGCTGCCGCCGCTGCTCGTCCTGCTGGCGGCGGGCTGCGAGCCGGTCGTCGACTGGCTGGGGCGCGGGCGGCGGGCGGTGCGCCGCTCGGCCGTCGTGGCGGCCGTGGCCGTGACGGCCGCGGTCAACGCCGTGGTGACGCTGCCGGTGCTGCCGCCGAGTGCCCTGTCCTTCGTGAACGAGGTCAACCGCGAGCAGGGCGAACAGATCGGCTGGCCCGAGCTGGTGGCCACCGCCGCGGACGGCTGGCGGCGTATCCCGGCCGCGGACCGCTCCCGCGCGGTGCTCGTCGCGCAGAACTACGGCGAGGCGGGCGCGCTCGCCCGCTTCGGCCCCGAGCACGGGCTGCCCGAGCCGTACTCGGGCCATATGGGCTACGCGGACTGGGGGCCGCCGCCGGAGAGTGCCAACGGTCCGGTGCTGCTGGTCCGGCAGTCCGACGCCCCGGGAATCGACCGGCACTTCACCGGGTGCCGCCAGGTCGGGCGCGTCGACAACGGCCACGGTCTGGAGAACGAGGAGCAGCACGCCGCGGTCCTGCTCTGCTCCGGCACCAGCGCGCCGTGGTCGGCCCTGTGGCCCGAACTGCGCCGGTTCTACTGACCGTCCCCGACCGTCTTGCGTCGAACGGCCGCCGCGCCCCGCGTACGGTTGCGATACTGCCCCGATGACAGAAGTTGATCAGCACTGGGAGCAGCGCGCCGCCGACCTGTGGAACGCCCTGGACACCTTCGAGCCCGCCGACTTCCGTGCCAAGGTCCGAACACTGACCGACGAACTCCCGGACGGCCACGCGGTGGCCGACTTCGAGCTCGGGTGCGCACACGACTCGACCGGCATGCCTGAGCAGGCCGTGGTGCACTACCGCGCCGCCCTGGACACCGGCCTGACCGGCATCCGGCGCCGCCGCGCCGTGATCCAGCTGGCCAGTTCGCTGCGCAACCTGGGCCAGCCTGAGGAGAGTGTCCGGCTGCTCACCGCCGAGCGGGACGCGGGTTCCGACGAACTCGACGACGCGGTGATCGCGACGCTGGCCTTGGCTCTCGCCGACGTCGGCCGCGAACGAGAAGCAGCGGGCCTCGCCATCGGCGCGCTCGCCCGCCATCTGCCGCGCTACAACCGCTCCATGGCGAACTACGCGGCGGCCCTGCTCCTCCCCCAGGCTCCTAGGGCCTGTCCAGACTCAGGCTCCAGCGGCCGGACCGGCCGGTGACGCCGACCGCCGAGAGCGGGCGGACGTCGATGTTCCAGTACGTCGCCGGGGGCGCCCTCAGTGCGTAGACGACGGCCGCGCGCACCACCCCGGGTTCGGCGACGGCGACGATCCGGCCCCCGTCGTCGGCCGGGCGGGTGTCCAGCCACTGCCCCACCCGTGAGATGAAGGCCAGCAGCGACTCGCCGCCGTGCGGCGCGGAGCGCGGATCGCCGAGCCAGGCGTCGACCGCGCCCGGATCGCACGCCGTCACGTCGGCGAGCGTCAGCCCGCGCCAGCGGCCCATGTCGCAGTCGCTCAGCGCGGGCTGGACCAGCGGTGCCAGGCCGAGCGCGTCGCCGGTGGCCCGGCTGCGCGGCGTCGGCGAGCAGTAGCGCAGTTCGGCCGCCGCGAGCGGCGCCAGGGTGGGCGCGGCGAGCTGCACCTCGTGCCAGCCCGCCTGGTCGAGCGGCCGGTCGTCGTCGAAGCGCTCGCCGAGCATCGAGGAGTTACGTGCGGTGGCGATCAGCGTGAACCGAACGTGCATGCGGCGATCGTGCGGGCCAAGGCCTCGCAGGTCAAGGCTTGCGCCGGGTACGGAAGGACACCTTCCGATGACGCCACCACCCCGTCACGTACGGTCACGCGCCGTCACTCCAGGAGCAGTGCCATCCAGTGCTCCGGGTCCTTCAGACCCTGGAAGCCGACCTTCTCGTACACCCCGTGCGCGTCGTGCGTGGCCAGCAGGATGCGGCGCAGCCCGCAGGGTTCCAGCCGCTCCCGTACGGCCGTGACCAGCGCCGTACCGAGGCCTCTGCCGCGTACCGACGGGGCGATGTAGACATCGCAGAGCCAGGCGAAGGTGGCGTGGTCGGTGACGACCCGCGCATAGCCGACCTGCTCCCCTGAGCCCCCGTCGTACGCCCCGAAGTTCAGTGACCCGGCGATGGCACGGTCCTGCTTCTCGCGGCTGCGGCCGAGCGCCCAGTAGGCGTCGGTGGAGAGCCAGTGGTGGACGCGGGCCGGGTCGAGCCGGTCGGGGTCGGTGGAGATCTCGTAGTCGCTCATGCCGCGAGACTCGCAAGGGAGCGCCTGGGGGTCGAGCGAATTTCTCGCGCGGCCGACGGTCGTCCCGCGTGGCCGACCGTCCTCGCCCGCGTGGCCGACCGTCCTCGCGCGCGGCCACGCGAGACGACCGTCGCCCACGATCCTCACGCGTGGCCGAGCACTTCGTCGCAGGCGGTACGGAGTCGGCGTACGCCCTCGGCGATCTCAGCCGCACCCGCGAGAGCCGCGAAGCTCAACCGCACATGTCCGGCCGGGGGTTCGGCACTGAAGTAGGGGCGGCCGGGGGTGATGGCGACCCCGGCCCGCAGGGCGGCCGAGACCAGGGCCGCCTCGTCGGCGCCGTCCGGCAGCCGCAGCCACAGGTGGTAGCCGCCCGAGGGGATGTGCGGCAGGGCGAGTTCGGGGATCTCCTGGTACAGCGCGGCCGTCATCAGGTTCCGGCGTTCCTTCAACTCGGCGGCGACCGTGCGCAGATGGCGGCTCCACGCGGGCGAGCCGACCAGTTCGAGCGCGGCCTCCTGCAGCGGCCGCGGTACGAAGAAGTGGTCGACGATCTGGATCGCGCGCAGCCGCTCCAGGACCGGCCCCCTGGCGGCCAGGGCGCACACCCGGAAGCTGGGCGAGGTCGCCTTGGTGAGCGAGCAGACATGGACGACGACGCCGTCGTGATCGTCAGCGGTCAGCGGTGGCGGCAGCGGCCCGGCGTCCTCGTGGACGAGTCGGCGTACGAAGTCGTCCTCGACGAGGAACGCCCCGGCCTCGCGGGTGATCCGCAGGACCTCCGCGCGACGGCCGGGCGAGAGCACGGCGCCGGTGGGGTTCTGGAACAGCGGCTGACAGACGAACACCCGGGCGCCGGTGGCCTGAAACGCCGAGGCCAGCAGATCGGGCCGGACACCGTCGGTGTCCACGGGCACCGGTACCGGGCGCAGTCCAGCGGCACGGGCGATGGCCAGCATCCCCGGGTACGTGGGCGACTCGACCAGGACCGGCGCGCCGGGCGGGGCGAGCGCCCGCAGCGCCGTGGTCAGCGCCGACTGGCCGCCCGCGGTGATCAGGACCTCGGACGCGGCGATAGCGCCGCCGCAGCCACGGGCGAACCACTCGCGCAGCTCGGGCAGCCCGTCCATGGGCGGCCGCCCCCAGGCGCCGGGCCGCCGCCCCGCGCGGGCGAGCGCCGCGGCCATCGCGCGCTCGGGCTGGAGGGATGCGTGCAGATAGCCACCGCTGAACTCGATGACCCCGGCGGGCGGGGCGGCGAGGCTGGCCAGCACTCCCGAGGCGTCGACCGTACGCGGCACGGGCTCGTTCGCGGCGTCGGCACTGAGCGCCAGCTGCTGCCAGGAGGTGTCGCCCACCGGATCGGCGGCCGCCTTGGGCTCGGCCTTGAAGGCCCCGGCGCCGGGGCGGGTGACGACGAGCCCCTCGGCGGCCAGCGCGGCGAGCGCCCGGGAGACGGTCACCGGGCTCACCCGGTACTGCTCGACCAGCGCCCGGCTCGACGGCAGCTTCCCGCCTGGAGAGTAGCGGATCACTTCCTTCCGCAGGAGATTGGCCAACTCGCCCACACTGCTACGCTCATGCATGACAGCACAGGATAGCGCTACTCACCCGAGTTCGATAGCGGTCACCCCAGCGGCCACCAGCAGGGCGGGCGGCACCCTGCTCGCCGCACTCGGCGTCACCGCCTTCTCCCTCACCTTCCCCGCCACCGCCTGGGGCCTGGAGGGCTTCGGCCCGTGGTCCCTGGTGGCGGTGCGCAGCGCGCTGGCGGCCCTGATCGCGGGCTGCTGCCTGCTCGCCCTGCGCGTCCCGCTGCCCGACCGCGGCCACTGGCGGGGCCTGGCGGTCGTCGCGGCCGGAGTCGTCGTCGGCTTTCCGCTGCTCACCACGCTCGCCCTGCAGACCTCGACGACCGCGCACGCCGCGGTGGTGATCGGGCTGCTGCCGCTGACCACCGCACTGCTGTCGGCTCTGCGCACCGGGGCGCGGCCCTCGCGCGCCTTCTGGACGGCGGCGCTGGCGGGCGCGGCCGCGGTCGTCGCGTTCACCGTGCAGCAGAGCGGCGGGGCGCTCTCCACCGCCGATGTGCTGCTCTTCGGGGCGCTGCTGATCTGCGCCGCGGGCTACACCGAGGGCGGCCGGCTGGCCCGTGTGATGCCGGGCTGGCAGGTCATCGGCTGGGCGCTGGTGCTCTGCCTGCCGCTGGCCCTGCCCGGCACCGTGGTCGCGCTGGCCGTCGAACCGGAGCCCGTACGGCTGACCGCGCACAGCGTGGCCGGGCTGCTCTGGGTGGCCGCGGGCTCGCAGTTCCTCGGCCTGGTCGTCTGGTACCGGGGCATGGCGGTGATCGGCGTACCCCGGGCCAGTCAACTCCAGCTCGCCCAGCCGCTGCTCACCCTCGTCTGGTCGGTCCTGCTCCTCGGCGAGCACCTGCCGGTGGCGGCCCCGGTGACCGCTGTCGCCGTCCTGGTCTGTATCGCGCTCACCCAGCGGGCGCGCGCCTGAGGGGACATCCGAGGCGACATCCGAGGCGGACATCCGAGCCTGGCACGTGCCAGGGCCGGACCGGGCGAAAAGCCCTAGACTGACAGCACGGATCGCTACCTCTGACGAAACGAGGAGGGCACTGTCCATGCAAGCTTCTGTGGGTGACCGACTGCTGGTACACGGCAGAGTCGTCGGCCAGCACGACAGGACCGCGGAGGTCATCGAGGTGCTGGGGGACAACGGCTCTCCCCCGTACCGCGTCCGCTTCGAGGACGGGCACGAAACCCTGATGTCCCCGGGCCCCGACACCGTGGTCCGGCACTTCTCGGCCGCCGAGGAGTAGCGCTCAGCCGAGCGGCGGACACACCTTGCGGTAGTGGTCGGCGACCACCCGGGCCATCGCTCCGGTGGGGTCGCCCGCCACCTCCTTCGCGGAGAAGAAGCAGTGGCCGCGCACTTGCGGGTACCGCCCTGCGAACGTGAGATGGCGGGACATCTCGGCGACGTCCTGCCAGGGGTCGGGCTGCGCCGGGTCCCCCGCCTTGTAGAGCGCCTCACCGATGATCAGCCGTACGTTGGTGCCGCGCGCGACGTCGGCCCACCAGGGGACCAGCTTGGCGTAGTCGGCGGGCGGGAAGCCGATGTTCCAGTAGACCTGGGGCACCACATAGTCGATCCAGTTCTGCCTCACCCACTTCCGGGTGTCGGCGTACAGATGGTCGTACGTCTCGACACCCGCCCTGGTGTCGGAGCCGAGCGGGTCGGTGGCGGCGTTGCGCCAGACCCCGAAGGGACTGATCCCGAAGCGCACGCCCTTGCGCACCTTCGGGATACGCGCGGCCATCTCGCGTACCAGCTGGTCGGTGTTGTCCCGCCGCCACGCGGCCCGGTCCGGGAAGTCGCCGCCGTAGCGCGCGTACGCCTCGTCGTCGTCGAAGACCTGGCCCGCCACCGGGTACGGGTAGAAGTAGTCGTCCCAGTGCACCGCGTCGATCGGATAGCGGCGTACGGCGTCCAGCATCGCGTCCTGGACGAAGCGCCGGACCTCCGGGAGCCCCGGGTTGTAGTAGAGCCTCCCGCCGTACGGCACCACCCACTCGGGGTGCACCCGCGCGGGGTGCTCGGGGACCAGCCGGGTGGGGTCCGCGTGGATCGCGATCCGGTAGGGGTTGAACCAGGCGTGCAGCTCCAGGCCGCGCTTGTGGGCCTCCTTGACCGCCGTGCCCAGCGGGTCCCAGCCGGGGTCCTTGCCCTGCTCTCCGGTGAGGTACTCGGCCCACGGCTCGTGTGGTGAGGGCCACAGGGCGTCCGCGGTCGGCCGTACCTGGAAGACCACCGTGTTCAGCCGACGGCTTACCGCGGCGTCCAGGAAGTCCAGCAGTTCCGCGCGCTGCTGCTCCGCGGGCAGCCCGCGCGCGGAGGGCCAGTCACGGTTGGCGACGGTCGCCAGCCACATCCCGCGGAACTCCTTCGCCGCCTTGCCTCTGCCGGGCGCCGCCATCGCGTCGCCACCCAGCGCGACTCCGGAGAGCGTCGCCGCCGCGACCATCGCAAAGCTCCTGCGACTCATACGCACGGTTTGCCACCCCCTGCACCAGTTGTCAGTAGTTGTCCCTCATTACCACTCGTTGTGCTGCGGTACCGAAGAGCATGCCCGCCCCGGCCCGACATCCACCAGTACGCGCGAGGTAACGTCGGTGGGCGAGGCGGGCGCCTGAGCCAAACGGGGGGAGCCCGCCGGGCCGATGATCTGCGAAGGGCAACAAGTGACGGACTTCTCGACCGATATCTCACGCGTCGGAGTGGTGGGCTGTGGCCAGATGGGTGCGGGCATCGCGGAGGTCTGTGCCCGCGCCGGCCTGGATGTCAAGGTCGCGGAGACCACGGGCGAGGCCCTGGAGATCGGCCGCACCCGGCTGCACAACTCGCTGTCCAAGGCGGCCGAGCGCGGCAAGATCAGCGACGAGGAGCGGGACGCGACGCTGGCGCGGCTGAGCTTCACCACCGACCTCGGCGAGTTCGCCGACCGCGATCTGGTGATCGAGGCGGTCGTGGAGAACGAGCAGGTCAAGACCGAGATCTTCCAGGTGCTCGACCAGGTGGTGACCCGGCCGGACGCCATCCTGGCCTCCAACACCTCCTCCATCCCGCTGGTGAAGCTGGCCGTCGCGACCTCGCGTCCCGACCAGGTCATCGGCATCCACTTCTTCAACCCGGCGCCGGTCCAGAAGCTGGTCGAGCTGATCCCGGCGCTGACCACGTCGGAGGGCACCATCAGCCGTGCCGTGGCGATGGTCGAGAAGATCCTCGGCAAGCACGCGATCCGCGCCCAGGACCGTTCGGGCTTCGTGGTCAACGCCCTGCTCATCCCGTATCTGCTCTCCGCGATCCGGATGTTCGAGTCGGGCATCGCCAGCCGCGAGGACATCGACAACGGCATGGAAATGGGCTGTGCCCACCCGATGGGCCCGCTCAAGCTTGCCGACCTGATCGGTTTGGACACCGTGGCATCGGTCGCCGACAGCATGTACGCCGAGTACAAGGAGCCGCTGTACGCCGCTCCCCCGCTGCTGCAGCGGATGGTCGACGCGGGCCGCCTCGGCCGGAAGACCAGCTCGGGCTTCTACACCTACTGAGCGCGTACAGCTGCTGAGGCGCTCCGTCCGCTGAGCGATCTCCGTCTGCTGCGCGCACTTCGCGCGCGCTTCACCCCAGCGGATTCGGCCACTCTGCGTATACATCCGGCCATCCAGGACAGGCCCGGTACCCGACTTCGGGTGCCGGGCCCGTCCCGTTCGCACACCGTGTGTTTGCCGGACCCGCATATGCCTCTCGCACACGCTCCCGCGCCGCCCACCAGGCTTGTTTACTGTCCGTGCACATGGAAAGGCATGGCTGAGCCTTACCTGGAGAGGAGTGAACTCGTGACCACCGACCCCGAGCATCCCGTGGTCCCGGAGGAATACGCAGAGTTGCGCCGCAGTCTGGACGTGGGTCTGGCCCACATCGACGGCAAGCTGGCGCTGCTCACCCAGCGCGACGAGCAGAGCAGCAAAGATCTCAACACCCTCAGCACCCGGGTCACCGCCCTGGAACACAACCGCTGGCCGCTGCCCGCCGTGGCGGCACTGACGGCCATCGGCGCACTGGTGGTGGCCATCTGGCAGGCCATCGGCCGCTAGCCGGTAGGGCAGCGCACACCCTGGAGCCCGCGGCCGAGGCCCGCGCCCATGCGTTCGAGCGCCCAGTGGTACGAGGCGCCTTGGGACCCTCGAAGAGGCCCTAGCCGAGCCGCAGATGGTGCAGGAGGAGGAGGGCCGCCGCCATGTTCGCGGCCGGGACCTCACCGCGGGCCACCATGTCGGGGACCAGCTTCAGCGGGACCCACTCGCGGCGGTCCGACTCGAAGTCGTCCTCGGGGTGCCCGATGTACGCGCCCTCATCGGCCCAGAAGATGTGGTGCCGGGCGTCGGTGAGTCCGTTCGATGGCTCGACGCTCATCAGATGCCTGAGACGGCCGGGCCGCCACCCGGTCTCCTCCTCCAGCTCGCGGGCGGCCGCGTCGGCTATCGGCTCGCCGTCCTCGACGACGCCCGCCGCCAGCTCCCACCCCCAGCTGTCGGTGATGAAGCGGTGCCGCCACAGCAGGAGGACTTCATTGGCCTCGTTGACCACGGTGGCGACGGCGACCGGCCTGAGCCTGATCACGAAGTGGTCGAGGTGCCTGCCGTCGGGCAACTCGACATCTGCGAGGTTGACTTGAAACCAGCGATTTTCGTACACAGTCTGCTCTTTTAGGTTCGTCCACTGCACAGTTCTGCCACCTTCCGCTGAGATAGATGGCAATATCGCAGCAGGAGGGTGTGCTCACAGCGGTACGCGAAGCGCCCCGTCGATCATGGCGGCCGCTTCCGCGGTACCTGAGCAGCCATTGCGTACGAGATGCTCACGCACCGCGCGCAGCCGGTCGCGAAGCCGCTGGGACTCCATCCCCCGTGCCTGTTCGGCCATTTCCACGGCGGACGCCACCGCCTGGTCGGCCTCCCCCTGACGCAAGGCGACCTGGCTGAGGATGGCGAGCCGGTGCACCCGCCCCCGGTCGTGCGCGGGGGTGTCCACGGCGGCCGCCGCGTGCTCCCGGGCCGCCTCCAGATCGCCGAGGCTCAACAGCGCCTCCGCCACTTGTACGTTGACCAGGCCCGGCTGTACGTAGCCCGTCTCGTCCGGCTCCTGTCGGCGGCGGATGCGGTCGGCCGCCGACTCGGCTCTGCGGATGCAGGACAGCGCACTGCTGCCATCGCCGAGGTGCGCGTACGCCTTGGCCTGCATCGCATAGAGGTCCGCGGCGAGCGCCGGCGTGATGTGCCGCCCCGCGGCGCGCAGCGCGGCCTCCGCGAAGGCGACGGCCTGCCGGAACTCCCGCATGAACAGGGACTGGTTGACCAGCAGCGCGATCACATAGGCGCCGAGGCCCCGGTCGCCGCTGGCCTTGGCGAGCCGCAGCGCCTGGTGGAAGTAGCGCTGGGCGAGGCCGTGCGCGTTCGAGTCGTAGGCGCAGATCCCGGCGACCGCCACCAGTCCCCCGGTGGCACGGTGCAACTGGCGTCCGGTGGCGTCGGTGTAGCTGCCGCGCAGCAGGGGCGCGGTCTCGGAGTTCAGGAAGCCGACGATCCTGGCGCGGGTCGCGATGCCGCCGGTCTTGCGGTACATCTGCTCGTAGTGCGCGCGGGCCGAGCGCAGGGTCTCTATGTCGGTCATGCTGACGCGGTGCCGCCCGCCCCGTGAAACGTCCACGTCCTCCGGGGGGTTCTCCCATTCCCACACCGGCATCACGGCCGGGGTGCCGGTCACCGCGGGCGCCCCCAGGATGTGCGGGCGCTGCTGCTCGTCGGAGCGCCACAGGGCGGTGGCGCGCTCCACGAAGCCGGAGATCGAGGAAGAGCCCGCGTCCCCCGCGGTGTACGGTCCGGTCCGCTGCCCTGGCACGCCGAGGCCGATGTCGTCGAGGGTGACCGGCCGGTGCAGCCGTGCGGCGAGCACCTCGCAGATCAGATCCGGAACCCGGCCTCGGGGCCGCTGCCCCTTCAACCACCGGGCGACTGCCGTGTGTTCGTAGCGCAGCTCGAGGCCCTTGGTCTTCCCCGCGTGGTTGACGTGGGCGGCCAGACCCGCATGGGAGATCCCGGCCTCGTCGAGAATGGCATCGAGCAAGGTGTTGGGCTGCATGCTGGCCCTCCGGACGGCTCGTTGCGACCCAGCGTAGTGGAGTTGCCTTCACACGGGGTGCGAAGCGCGGGGGAGTTCACACCCCGTGTGAACGGAGTGCCCGCATCCGCGGTGCACACCCGGTGCCGCGGGATGCCCGGCTCGGCTTCACTGAGGGAGGTCCGACTTCCCCTGGGTCGGACCTTCTGGCCTCGCCAGAGGCGGCCGGGGCCGCCGGCTCCCCCTCGTACAGTACGGCGGTCCGTCTATTGCGTCGCCCGCCCGGTCGTCTGCCGAACGTCCGCGGCAGGGCGGGTGGCGCCGGCCGCGTCAAGTGACGGTACGGGCGCGGGGTACGACCGTCTCGGACGGCTGCTGGGGTACCCGGCGCCGGTCGTTGCGCAGCACCAGCAGGGCGACGTCGTCGGAGAGCCGCCCACCGGTGTGCCGCAGCAGCGCCTCATGCACCATCCGCACCAGGGACTTGGGCGCCACCGGGGCGGTGCGCACCGCTGCCGCGAGGGACTCCTGCAGGGGGAAGAACCGGCCCCTGGAGTTCCGGGCGTCCTCGACTCCGTCGGTGTGCAGGAACAGTGCGTCGCCCGGCAGCAGCCGTCCGCAGCTCCGTACCGGAAACGTCTCGGGGAGCGGGAAGGCCCCCAGCGGCGGCAGCGGATCGCCGCCCGCGAGGCGTTCCGCCCGTCGGCCCAGGCGATAGGGCCAGGGGTGACCGCAGTTGAGCGCGAACATCTCGCCGTCCGGGCGGATCTCGAGCAGCAGGACGGTGACGAACTCCTCCGACAGCGGACTGTCCGGCTCGGTGCCGCAGGACGCCGGGTGCTCGGCCAGTGAGCGTTCCCGCAGATGCCGTTGCATGGCACGCTCCAGGCGGCGCAGTACGCCGGTGAGTTCGGCCTCGTCGTGGGCCGCTTCGCGGAAGCTGCCGAGTATCGCGGCGACCGCACCGATCGCGGTGAGGCCGTGCCCGCGTACGTCCCCGATGACGACCCGCACTCCGTGGTCGGTGGCGACCGCTTCGTACAGGTCGCCGCCGACCGCGGCACCAGGGTGCGCGGAGAGCTGGCCGGCGGCGATGGCCAGTCCGTCGAGCCGCGGCGGCAGGGGGCGCAACAGCACCCGCTGGGCGGCGCCCGCCACTTCGCGGACCTGGGCCAGTTCGTGCAGCAGTGCCCGTCGGACGGCCACTATCAGGCCGGTGCCCACGACGAAGAAGACCGCGCTGGTGGCGATCCGCGCGCCGAGGCTGTCCTGCTGGGCGAGCGGACAGACGAGTTTGTAGGTGATGGCGACGGCACCCCACACGGTGGGCACGGCGAGCGTGGACACCCGGCGGACGCGCGGGACGCGGTCCGCGCGCACGCCGTATGCACTGAGCCGTCCTCGGAGGGGAGCCCAGGACCTGATACCGATCATGCCGACGGCCTCCCTGGGCTCTGTCGTCAAACTCCCGCCTGCCGCGCGGCGTCTGGCACGCACGCTCGCGGCGTTGCCGAAAAGCCCTAGTAGCTCCGCTACGAGGACTCCTCGGCGCCTTGCGATCGCACGCACCAGACGCCGCGCGGCCCGCCTTCCGGGCGGACGGCGGGAGTTTGACGACAGAGCCCAGCCCGAGCGGAGCCAGGACGTTCGGCGCCCTCCTCGCTCCGGCCTCCTGCGACCGGATCGATTCTGTCCATCACCTGACCCAGTCGGGCCAGGGAGCCTGGACTTCTCACCCGAACGAGTGAGGGGCGCGCTCGGATCACCGAGTGCGCCCCTCACCAGGGAAAACGCGCCTACGCTCCGCGCAGCACCGCGCCGGTCCGCTCACCCGCGAGGGCGATCGCGGCGTCACGGGCCGCCGAGGCCTCGTCGACGGTCAGCGTGCGGTCCGGGGCACGGAACCGCAGCGCGTACGCCAGGGACTTCTTGCCCGCGCCGAGCTGCTCTCCGGTGAAGACGTCGAACAGCCGCAGGGACTCGAGGAGTTCACCCGCGCCGTCGCGCAGCGCCCGCTCCACGTCGGCGGCCGGAACGTCGCCGTCCACGATCAGCGCGACGTCCTGGGTGGCCACCGGGAAGGTGGAGATCCGCGGCGCGCGCAGCGCAC
Source organism: Streptomyces sp. E11-3 (assembly GCF_046540415.1). Classification (NCBI taxonomy): domain Bacteria; kingdom Bacillati; phylum Actinomycetota; class Actinomycetes; order Kitasatosporales; family Streptomycetaceae; genus Streptomyces; species Streptomyces sp. E11-3. Next base: position 797,240 of record NZ_JAZGRL010000002.1, read on the forward strand.
CGAGGGACGCCTGCTCCAGGAGGTCGGTCTCGATCTCCATGGCGCAGGTGCGCTCGGGCAGGTGCAGCGCCTTGATGACCCGCGGGTGCAGCTCACCTGCGTGGCCGACGAGAGTCTCCGCGCCGTCCACCGTGACATACAGCGCGGCGCAGCGGCCCGGGTGCCACGGCGCGTGCTGGTCGGCGCGCACGGTCAGCTCGACACCGGCCTCGGCAGCCAGCAGGCGCGCGGCCTCGACGGCGTCCGCCCAGGTCGCCGGGTAGCCCTTGCCCCACCAGCCGGACTGCTCGCGGGCGCCGGCCAGGACGACCGCGGCGCGCCGCGGCTGGCGCGGCAGCGTGGCGTTGAGAGAGACGATCTCCTCGTCGGTGGGACGGCGGTCGACGGGCAGCCGGGCGGCCTCGTGCTCCTCGCCGGTCGGCCGGAAGACCAGACCGGTCTCGAAGAGCGCCAGGTCGTGGCTGCCGCGGCCGTCGTTGCGCCGCAGGGCGGCGAGCAGGCCCGGCAGCAGCGTGGTGCGCAGCGCCGGCTCCTCGTCGGAGAGCGGGTTGACGAGCTTGACCGTGGTGCGGCGCGCGTCGTCGGCGTCCAGACCGAACTGGTCGAAGACCTGCTCGCCGACGAACGGGTAGTTCAGCGCCTCGACATAGCCGGCTCCGGCCAGCGCGCGGCCGACGCGGCGGTGCAGCCGCTGCCGGTCGGTGAGGCCGCGGCCCGCCGGGGGCTTGGGCAGCGTCGAGGGGAGGTTCTCGTAGCCCTCAAGCCGGATGACCTCTTCGGCCAGGTCGTTGGGGTCCGTCAGGTCGGGCCGCCAGGACGGCACGGTGACGGTCAGCTGGTCCTGCCCGTAGACGTCGCAGCCGACCTCCTGCAGACGGCGCACGACGGTTTCCCGGCCGTACTCGACGCCCGCGACCTTGTCCGGGTGGTCGGCGGGGATGGTGAGGGTGCGCGGCCCGGACGGCGCGACGACCTCGGTGACCCCGGCCTCGGCGGAGCCGCCCGCGAGCAGCACCAGCAGGTCGACCGTGCGCTGGGCCGCGGCGGACGCGGCCTCGGGGTCGACCCCGCGCTCGAAGCGCTTGGACGCCTCGGAGGACAGCTTGTGGCGGCGCGCGGTGCGGGCGATGGAGAGCTGGTCGAAGTGCGCGGCCTCGATGACCACGTCGGTGGTGCCCCTGATCTCACCGGTCTCCGGGTCGGCCACGTAGTCGGCGATCTCCGTGTTCGCGCCGCCCATGACGCCCGCCAGGCCGATCGGCCCGCGGTCGTCGGTGATCACCAGGTCCTCGGCGTCCAGCACCCGCTTGGTGCCGTCGAGGGTGGTGAACTTCTCGCCCGCCTCGGCACGGCGCACACCGATGGTGCCCTCGATACGGGACCGGTCGTAGGCGTGCAGCGGCTGGCCGAGCTCCAGCATCACGTAGTTGGTGACGTCGACGGCCAGCGAGATCGGCCGCATCCCGGCCTTCTGCAGTCGGCGCTGCAGCCAGATCGGGGAGCGCGCCTCGGGGTCGAGGCCGGTCACCGTACGGGCGGTGAAGCGGTCGCAGCCGCGCGGGTCGTCGACCTTGACCGGGTAGCCGTAGTCGTTCGGCGCGGGGACGTCCAGGAGCGCCGGGTCGCGCAGCGGCAGGCCGTAGGCGGTGGCGGTCTCGCGGGCGACGCCGCGGATCGACAGGCAGTAGCCGCGGTCCGGCGTGACGGCGATGTCCAGGACCTCGTCGTGCAGTTCGAGCAGCTTGGTGGCGTCGATGCCGATCTCGTGCTCGGGCGGCAACACGATGATGCCGTGCGTACCGTCGTCGCCCATGCCCAGCTCGTCGCCGGAGCAGATCATGCCGCGGGACATCTTGCCGTACGTCTTGCGTTCGGCGATCCGGAAGTCGCCGGGCAGCACGGCGCCGGGCAGGGCCACGACGACCTTGTCGCCGACGACGAAGTTCCGGGCGCCGCAGACGATCTCCTGCGGCTCACCGGTGCCGTTGGCCTGACCGACGTCGACGGTGCAGAAGCGGATGGGCTTCTTGAACTCCGTCAGCTCCTCGATGGTGAGCACCTTGCCGACCACCAGCGGCCCGGTGAGACCCGCGCCGAGTGCCTCGACGGTCTCCACCTCAAGGCCGACGGTCACCAGCTTGGCCTGCACATCGCGGCCGGTCTCAGTGGCCGGCAGGTCGACGTACTCCCGCAGCCAGGAAAGCGGGACCCGCATCAGATCTCCATCCCGAACGGCCGGGTGAACCGAACGTCACCCTCGACCATGTCTCGCATGTCTTCGACGTTGTGGCGGAACATCAGCATCCGTTCGATGCCGAACCCGAAGGCGAATCCGCTGTACTTCTCGGGGTCGACACCGCAGGCGGTGAGCACCCGCGGGTTGACCATGCCGCAGCCGCCGAGCTCGATCCAGCCCTCGCTGCCGCAGGTCCGGCAGGGCCGGTCCGGGTCGCCGACGGACGCGCCGCGGCAGACGTAGCACACCATGTCCATCTCGGCGGACGGCTCGGTGAACGGGAAGTAGTTCGGGCGCAGCCGGGTCTTCATGTCCGGGCCGAAGAGCGCTTGGACCATGTGGTCCAGGGTGCCCTTCAGGTCGGCCATGGTCAGGCCCTCGTCGACCGCGAGCAGCTCGATCTGGTGGAAGACCGGGGTGTGCGTGGCGTCCAGCTCGTCGGTGCGGTAGACCCGCCCCGGGCAGACGATGTAGACGGGCGGCTCCCGGTCGAGCAGGGCGCGCGCCTGCACCGGCGAGGTGTGCGTGCGCAGCACGACGCCGGACTCGTCGCCGGTGGTGGCCTTTCCGTCCGAAGAGGTTCCCTGGACGAAGAACGTGTCCTGCATCTGGCGTGCCGGGTGGTCGGGCACGAAGTTGAGTGCGTCGAAGTTGAACCACTCCGCCTCGACCTCGGGGCCTTCGGCGACCTCGTAGCCCATCGCCACGAAGACGTCCGCGACGCGCTCCATGATGGTGGTGAGCGGGTGCCGGGCGCCGGCTTGGACGCGGTCGTAGGGCAGCGTGACGTCCACTGCCTCCTCGACCAGGACCCGGGCGTCGCGCTCGGCCTCGAGCTCGCTCTGGCGGGCGGCGAGTGCCTTGCTCACGGCACCGCGCGCCATGCCCACGCGCTTGCCTGCCTCGGCCTTGGCCTGCGGCGGAAGCGCGCCGATCTCGCGGTTGGCGAGCGCAAGCGGCGAGGCGCCACCGGTGTGCGCGACCTTCGCGTGGGCGAGCGCGTCGAGGTCGTCCGCAGCGGCGAAGGCGGCGAGCGCCTCGTCCCGCATGCGCTCGATCTCGTCCGGTTTCAACGCGTCGACCTGAACAGGGTCGTACGACTTATTGGGTGCCGACATCTCTTCCCGTACTTCCGATTGGCTTGGCTGGGGAGTCCCGCACACGACAAGGACACAATCGCGCCAAAGGTCGAGTCTAACGGTGTGCGGGGAGGCGAATTCGCCCGTGGGCCGCCTAGACCAGGTAGGCAGGCGTTGCCACGGGCAACGTAAATCGGAACTCGGCGCCGCCGGCGGGGCCCCGGCCGACGGTGATCGACCCGCCGTGAGCCTCCACGATGCCCTTGACGATATACAGACCGAGGCCGGTACCGCCGCGCTTGCTCCCCCGCCAGAAGCGGGTGAAGACACGGCCCATCGACTCCTCGGGGATGCCGGGGCCTTCGTCGCTCACGGTGACTGCCGTTCCCTCCGCCTGCTGCCCCGGCCGCGCCGGGTCGTCCGAGCGCGCGGTGCTGTCCATCCGCACCGCGGCCACCTCGATGGTGACAGTTCCCTCGCCGTGCCGCACCGCGTTTTCCAGCAGATTGCTGAGCACCTGGTCGATCTTGTCCGGATCGGCCCAGAGCGCGGGCAGCGGCTGCTGCAGTCGTACGAGGAACCGGTCGGGGGACTGGCCGGCGGCGACATGCGCCTGGATGTGCCGTCCGACGGCCGCGGCGAGGTCGACGGGCTGGCGGCGCACCTCAAGCCGTCCTGAATCGATCCGGGAGATGTCGAGCAGTTCGGCGATGAGCCGGGTGACGCGGTTGGCGTCGGCGTCGACGGTCTCCAGCATCAGGCGCTTCTGGTCGTCGGTGAAGCGGTCCCACTTGGCGAGCAGGGTGGCCGTGAAGCCCTTCACGGAGGTCAGCGGCGAGCGCAGCTCGTGGGCGACGGTGGCGATCAGTTCGGCGTGGCTGCGCTCGGTGCGGCGGCGCGCCTCGGTATCCCGCAGCGAGACGACCAGGCGGCGCAGCGGCCCGGTGGGGCGGGTGCGGACGTACCGGGCCGAGACCAGGACCTCGCGGCCGCCCGGCAGCAGCAGATTGCGCTCGGGCTGGCCCCTGCGGGTGGCCAGGCCGCCGTACGGGTCGGTCAGCTGCCACCAGCGGCGGCCTTCGAGGTCCTCCAGGGGCAGCGCGCGCTCCACCTGCCGCCCCAGGGCGTCGGCGGTGGCCACGGCGGTGATCCGGGCGGCGGCGGCGTTGAAGCAGATGACGCGGCCCGTCTCGTCCGCGACGACCAGGCCGTCCGGCAGGTCGTCCGGGTCCAGGCCGAGGTCGGCCGGATCACCGGCGGCCTCGAAGCCGGCACGGGGCGTGGGGGGACGCGGCGGTGCGGTGCCGTGTGCTCCGCGTGGTCCCCTGGTCCCGACAGTCATTTCCCCGTACCCCACCCTCTCAACTGGTGCAGTGGGTCCCCGAGTCCGTCACCCTACTAGCTGTGGGTTACCGGACGGACCCCCTCAGCCAGCGGTGGTGGACCGCTGAGCACGCGCCGAGGCGTAGAGACATACGGCGGCGGCGGTCGCGAGGTTCAGGCTCTCGGCCCGTCCGTGGATCGGGACGCGCACCACCGCGTCGGCCAGGGCGCGGGTCTCCTCCGGCAGGCCCCAGGCCTCGTTGCCGAAGATCCAGGCCGTGGGGGTGCCCATGGTGCCCTTGTCGAGCTCGGCGTCGAGGTCGTCGGTGCCCGCCCCGTCGGCGGCGAGCACCCGTACGCCGGTGTCCCGGAGCCCCTGTACGGCCCGTTCCACGGGGACGCCCACGGCGACCGGGAGATGGAAGTGGGAGCCGACCGAGGCCCGTACCGCCTTGGGGTTGTACAGGTCGACCGAGGCGTCGGTGAAGATCACCGCGTCGGCGCCCGCGGCGTCCGCGCAGCGCAGCACGGTGCCCGCGTTGCCGGGGTCGCGGACGTGGGCGAGTACGGCCACCAGCTTGGGCCGGGCCGCGAGGATCGCTTCGAACGGCGAGTCCAGGAAGCGGCAGACGCCGACCAGGCCCTGCGGGGTGACGGTGGTCGAGATGTCGGCGATCACGGACTCGTCCGCGTAGTGCACCCGGGCGCCGCCGTCGAGCGCTGCCCCGATGACGTCGGCGTACCGCTCGGCGGCCTCCACGGTGGTGAACAGCTCGACGAGTGTGGGCTCGCCGCCGCTGTGGTGTCCGGCGGCCTCCCGTACGGCCTGCGGCCCCTCGGCGAGGAACCTGTGCTCCTTGGCGCGGAAGTTGCGCTTGGCCAGCCGCCTGGCGGCGGCCACCCGCGTGGAGCGGGGGGAGATCAGCTCGGGGGTGCCCATGGTCGACGGCTCACCTTTTTACGTACGTACGGGGGCGGCGGAACGCGGAATGCGAGAAATACAGAACGCGGAACGCACCGGACCCGCAGGCATGCACCTGCGGGTCCGGCGAAAGGCCTTGTCACGGCCGCGAAGAGCGCGCCTGGATCAGGCGGCGGTCTTCGGGGCGTTGACGTCGCTCGGGAGGGCCTTCTGGGCGACCTCGACGAGCGCGGCGAACGCGTTGGCGTCGTTGACCGCGAGCTCGGCCAGGATCTTGCGGTCCACCTCGATGTTGGCGGCCTTCAGACCCTGGATGAGGCGGTTGTACGTCATGCCGTTCTGGCGGGCAGCGGCGTTGATGCGCTGGATCCACAGCTGACGGAAGTCGCCCTTGCGCTTCTTGCGGTCGTTGTAGTTGTAGACGAGGGAGTGGGTGACCTGCTCCTTCGCCTTGCGGTACAGGCGCGAACGCTGACCGCGGTAGCCGCTGGCCTGCTCGAGGATCGCCCGACGCTTCTTGTGGGCGTTGACTGCCCGCTTGACGCGTGCCACTTGATAACTCCTTGTAGCGGGGCCGTGGTGATCGTCACACGGCCCGGTTCGATTAGGTCCCGGTCTCGGCGTCCGGCCCCCGTCGGTGCGGGGGCCGTGACGTCACTTGCCGAGAAGCTTCTTGATCTTCTTGGCGTCGCCCGGGGCCATCTCGGCGTTGCCGGTGAGGCGACGCGTCAGTCGGGACGACTTGTGCTCGAGCAGGTGGCGCTTGCCGGCGCGCTCACGGAGCACCTTGCCGGAGCCGGTGATCTTGAAGCGCTTGCTGGAACCGCTGTGCGTCTTGTTCTTCGGCATAGCGCCGTTCTCTCCTCGTCGGTGGCACTCCCCCGGTCGGAACCGGCAGGCGGGAGCGTCAGTTGTATCGGTTGGCATCCAGGGCTCGCGCCCCGGATCAGGCCTCGGCGGGCTCCTCGGAGGACGCCTCGGCGACTTCCTCGTCGGGGGCACGGTCCCGACGGCTCTCCACCGCGGTCTCCGCGGCTTCCGCCTTGCGGGCGGCCTGCGCCTCGCGGGCCTCGGCCATCGCCTCGGTCTTCTTCTTGTGCGGACCGAGAACCATGATCATGTTTCGGCCGTCCTGCTTCGGGTTCGACTCGATGAACCCGAGGTCCTCGACGTCCGAAGCGAGACGCTGCAGCAGCCGGAAGCCCAGCTCGGGGCGGGACTGCTCGCGACCACGGAACATGATCGTGATCTTGACCTTGTCGCCCTGCTTGAGGAACCGAACGACGTGACCCTTTTTGGTGTCGTAGTCGTGCGGGTCGATCTTCGGCCGGAGCTTCATCTCCTTGATGACCGTGTGCGCCTGGTTCTTGCGCGCCTCACGGGCCTTCATGGCCGACTCGTACTTGAACTTGCCGTAGTCCATGAGCTTGCAGACGGGCGGACGGGCGTTCGCCGCCACCTCGACCAGGTCGAGGTCGTACTCCTGAGCAAGCTCAAGGGCCTTGGCAAGCGGAACAATCCCGACCTGCTCGCCGCTTGGACCGACAAGTCGCACTTCGGGAACGCGAATCCGGTCGTTGATGCGGGGCTCGGCGCTGATGGATCCTCCTCGGTAGCACCACGCGACGGTCTGGCGGACTGCCGCGTAACGTCTCTATTCGTTAGACCTAACCGGCCGGGGCCACGAAAAATGCCCCGGGACGATCACCTGCGGGGCTCCATCACTACCGGAGCACCGCCGTGTCGTACACGGGGCGCACATCGGACAGCCACTGGGGAGTGGACCGTCTGACCGGTGACCCGCCGCCCTGAGGGCGGCCAGGTGGGAGATCGGAGCCTCCACTTGTGGGCCGGACACTCATGTTGCACAGGGGTGCCCAGCCGGTCGGTTCACCAGCATACCAGCGTTCGGGGCCGTCGCAGCCCGCCTGGTGGGTGGGCCTAGACGAGTAAGTCCGAACCCCCGTCGTCCGCCCGGAGGGCGGGCCCTGCGGCGTCTGGTGCGTGCGATCGCAAGGCGCCGGAATGGTCTCGAATGGGGTCTCCCCTGCTCGAGCGAAGCCGAGAGCTTGGGGAAGGAGCTACTAGGCCGTTTCGGCAACGCGGCGAGCGTGCGTGCCAGGCGTCGCGGGGCAGGCGGGGGTTCGGACTTACTCGTCTAGGCTGGACCGGCCCGTCACACCCGCAGGAAGAAGAACCCCTATGAGCGACGACCCGATCACCGAGCCCGGCAGCACCGACTTCGACGCCATGACCCGCGACATCGCGGAGGTCCCCGCGGTCGAGGTGATCGTCACGGTCGCGGTCAACCTGATGAGCGCCGCCGCGGTGAAGCTCGGCCTCACCGACGAGGGCGAGCAGCACAAGGACCTGGACGAGGCCCGCAAGCTGGTGCACGCGCTGGGCGGGCTCCTTGACGCCAGCGCCACCGAGATCAGCTCCTTCCACGCGGCGCCGCTGCGCGACGGGCTGAAGTCGCTGCAGCTGGCGTTCCGTGAGGCGTCGCTGGTGGCGGACGAGCCGGGCCAGGGGCCGGGCGAGAAGTACACCGGGCCGGTCTTCGGCTGACCTTCGGTCGGGGCCCAGGTCTTATTCGCGTACGAAGAGGGGCTCGCCCGGTGGGGTGGCCGTGGCCGGCAGCAGTGCCAGGTCCAGGCCGCGCACCAGGCGGGCCCGCAGTACGTCGTCGGCGGCGAGCGCGTCGGCGACCTGGCGGGCCGCGTCGGCCGCTTCGGTGTCCGGGCCGAGTACCAGCGCGAGGGTGCCGTCCGCCCGGCCGGGGCCGAGATGGGCCCGGAGCACCGCGGGGACCCCGGCGACCGCGGCCCGCACCGCTTCGATGACCGCCGGGTCGGTCAGCGGGTCGGTGGAGGTGCGTCCCTCGGCGAGGGCGAGCAGCGCCGGGCGGGGCAGTTCGAAGGCCACCGGACCCGCCATGTCCAGCACGATCGTGTCGGCCTTCTCATGGGCCGCGGCGCGCAGCGCCTGCCCCAGCGGCACGGCGACCGGCCTGGCCGCGGGGTCCCAGCGGGCGAGTGCGGCTGTCGACGTGAAGGCGGGCAGTGCGATACGGTCCCCCGCCTTGAGAGTGGGCACCGCCATGTCGCTGCTCTTCTCTCGCTTCAGGCCGTTCGCGTCCGTCTCCGTCTCCCCCAGCACGGCGACGACCGGCACCAGCAGCCGGGTCCCGGCGAGCGCCTGCAGCACCCCGCTCGCGGTCTCGGCCGTCCTGTTCCCGGCCCACGCGGTGAGGGCCGCGGCGAGCCGCGGGTCCGCGGAACCGTCGTCGTCGGAGAATCCGGAGTCTGGGATGTTCTTGTTCGCCACAACCAGCGACCCTACCGAGCCGGCGCGCACGGTGTTCCCAGCGGGTTCACGGGTACCCCTCAGAGGGCGCACAGGAGCGTCGCCCATCATGGGCGGCATGCGAAGACGTCTCAGACACACGCCCGTGGCCGCCGCGCTGCTGCTCGGCTGGGGCCTGGTGGGCTGTGCCCCTGACCCGGCGAGCGCGGCGTACGACGAGGCTCCGCCACGGGACGCGGCGGTGCCGTCGGCTCTCGCCGCGGTGGAGGAGGAGACCGTGGACCCGGACGAGCAGCTGGCCGAAGCCCTGGCCTCGGTGGTGCCCGGGGACGGGGCGGCCCGGGTGTCGGTCGCGGTCATGGACCTGGACGACGGCGCACTCGCGGTGTACGGCGGCGAGGAGACGTACGACACAGCGAGCATAGTGAAGGTCGACATACTGGCGGCGCTGCTGCTGCGGGCGCAGGACGAGGGGCGCCGGCTCACCCCGCAGGAGCGCGAGTACGCCACCGACATGATCGTCAACAGCGGCAACAAGTCGACGACGGAGCTGTGGACGACCATAGGCGAGGCGGCGGGCCTGAACGCCGCCAACCAGCGGCTCGGGCTCACCGGGACGCGGGCCGGTGAGGGCGGTGTGTGGGGGCTGACCCAGACGACCGCGGCGGATCAGGTGGCACTGCTGCTCGCGGTCTTCGGCGGTGCGGAGTCGGAGCTGGCCGAGGCCTCGCGCGCGTACGTCCAGGAGCTGATGGGGCGCGTGGCCGACGACCAGGCCTGGGGGGTGTCGGCGGCCGGTTCGGACGGCGCGCTGAAGAACGGCTGGCTGCCGCGCAGCGCCACCGGGCTGTGGGACGTCAACAGCATCGGGCGGGTGACCGCGGACGGCCACGACTGTCTGATCGCCGTGCTCTCGGACGGCCACCCGACGAAGGACGACGGCATCGCGCTGACCGAAGAGGCGGCCAAGGCAGCGGCCGCCGCGCTCACGGCCTGACGCACGGCGAAGGCCCGTTAGCGAAGGTCCGTTAGCGAGGGTCCGTTAGCGAGGGTCCGTTACGGCAGCGGCCTGCCCGGCCTCGCTGGCCCCCGGTACCACAGCAGTACCGCCGTCACCAGCAGCGTCGTACCGAGTCCACCGGCCAGCAGCCCCGCCCAGCCGATCGGCTTCCGCTCGTCATCGGCCGTGTCCGGCCCCGGGCCGAAGTACTTCCTCCCGTACGTGGCCGCCCGCAGTGACTCGGGCGTCAGTTCGGCGCCCGCCTTGATCGCGGCGGCCGGGTCCACCAGGCCGTAGCCGCGGGAGTCGTCGCGGCCGCCGTCCGGGGCGTCCTGGGCGGTGTCCTGGAGCAGCTTCTTGATCTGGGCCGGGGTCAGGTCCGGATGCGCGGAGCGCACCAGCGCCGCGGCGCCCGAGACGAAGGCGGCGGCCGAGCTGGTGCCCCAGCCCTCGACGTACCGGCCGTCGGGGGCGGTCATGACGATGTCGTCGCCGGGTGCGCTGACGGTGGCGTACCAGCGGCGGGTGGAGAACGCGGCGCGGTTGCCGGCGCGGTCCTCGGCGGTCACCGCTATCACGCCCGGGTAGGCGGCCGGGTAGGAGACGCGGTCGCCCTTCTCGCCGCCGTTGCCCGCCGACGCGACGACGACGGATCCCTTCTTCAGGGCGTACCGGACGGCGGCGTCCTCGCCCGGTGCCGGGTGGGCGGACTCGCTGTCGTCGCCGAGCGACAGGTTGATCACGTCGGCGCCCTGGTCGGCGGCCCAGCGGATGCCCTGGGCGAGGGCGTTGCCGCGGGTGCTGCGGGCCTTCTTGCGGGACGGGTCGCCGTCCTCCAGGATCACCCGGACCGGGAGGATCCTGGCCTGGGGCGCGACACCGAGTACGCCGTCGCCGCCGTCCTGGCCGTGCCCGTGGCCCGCGATGATGCCGGCCATCGCGGTGCCGTGCTTGGCCCAGGCGGCCTCGCCCCGCTCGGCGCCGAAGCCGATCATGTCCTTACCCTCGATGACGTTGCCCGCGAGGTCCGGGTGTGCGGCGTCGACTCCGGTGTCCAGGACCGCGACGGTGATCCCCTTGCCCTTCGAAGTGCGCCAGGCCTCGCTGGTGTTCACGGCGTCCAGCCCCCACTGCCGGGCGCGGATCGAGTCGGCCTGGGCCGGCGCGGCGGGCAACAGGGCGAGCCCGGCCGCGGCGAGCAGGACGGCGGTCTTCCGGAGTCTCATGCGGACGTCCCCGTGCGTCGTGTCATTCGGGCTTCTCGGTGGCCGCGCTGACGGTCTTGCGCAGCCTGCGCTCCACCCGGTCGGCCAGGCCCTTCGCCTCGTGGCCGAGACCGGCCTGGGCGGGGGCGCTGGTGGCGTTCTCGGCCATCGCGTCGGCGACCGGCTCCGGTTCGTCGACCGTGCGGCCGTCGGCGAAGCCGGAGACGGCGAAGACGACCACGGGGGCGTCGGTGAGGACGGACACCGTCCAGGAGGCGCGCTGCCGGTCGCCGAAGCCCTCGGCGAGGGTGCCCCGCTCCGCGTACGTACGGGGCATCAGATCCTCGCGCCGCTCGAGGCGCTCCTTGGCGAAGCGGGCCCGCAGGGCGCGCATCGCCTCCGCGTCCGCCTCGCTGAACAGCATGCCGACGGTGGTGACATGGCTGCGGGTGTCGTCGGTGTACGTGGCGCGCACCAGGCGCTCGCAGCCCACCGGTTCGAGCGCCGTGAGCAGCAGTGGGTCGAGGGCGTCGGCGCAGTCGCTGTCCGGTGCGACGGCGATCCGGGTCCATCGCCGGTCGGCGCCGCCGGGGCCCGCGCCCTCGCCCTTGATCACGGGGGGCAGGAGGGTGTCGACGGGTTCGTTGTGCCAGCTGTCACCCGCGGCCGCGAACCCGGACTGGGAGGCCTCGGCGGCGGACTCTCCGGTGAGCCAGCTGCCGGTCACCGCACCGCCGATGAGGCCGAGGCCCAGGACGACACAAGCCGCGGCGACGGCGGCGCGGGGCTTGCCGCGGGCGGGGACGGGCCGCAGCCGGGTCGTGTCGTCGTCGTAGGGCGGGTGCGGGCCGCCGTCGTACGGCGGGGGCTGGTCGAACGCGAGCGGCGGCCGGACTCCGGGCCGCGGCGGTATGCCGCCCGTCGGGCGGGAGTTCGCGGCGGCGGTCGCAGACCCCGTGTGCGGCGCGGGACGCTCGGTGCGTACGTCGCCGGACGGCACGGCCGTGCCGGTGCGGCGCCCCTCCGGGGCCTCGGGAACGCGCACAGGTGGTGCGTCACCCAGGCGTCCGATGCCCTGGCGGCGCCCGTCTTCCGGGGTCCGCGCCGGCTGCTCGGGCTGTTCGGCGGGCGGCTCCCAGGGGCGAGGCGCCACGGGGATGTCGTCGGTGCGCCGCTGCGTGTCGGTGCGCCGCCGCGTGGCGTGCGGCGCCGTGGTCCGCGGCTTCGCGGGACCGGGAGCGGTCGACGGGCGCGGAGGGACGCGGG
>NZ_JAZGRL010000002.1:809667-864771 GCF_046540415.1 Streptomyces sp. E11-3
GTGGCGTGACGGGGCGCGGGGGGACGGGGGCGCGTTGCGCTTCCGTGCTCATGCACCCCCCGTTTCTCGCTCTTGGGCCCCGCTCGATCGCCGTTGGGGACAGGCCCGTTCCTTCCCTGTACCCGCGTCACTCTACGGGCTGACGCAGGTCGGCCGAGACCCGATCCACGGCCGTGGGACGATCTGTCCCGTTCATCCCCCTACCCTGCGGTAATCGCGTCTGGCAGGCTGCGCTCATGACCGCCCGCGCATCCGACCGCACCCGCTACGACCGGGCCACCGCGCATCTCGACGCGCCCGTCGCCATCGTCGACCTGGAGGCCTTCGACGCGAACGCCGCGGATCTCGTGCGGCGCGCCGCGGGCAAACCGATCCGGGTGGCGAGCAAGTCCGTACGCTGCCGTGCCCTGCTGGAACGCGTGCTGAGTCGGGACGGGTTCGCGGGGATCATGTCGTTCACGCTGGCCGAGTCGCTGTGGCTGGCCAGGTCCGGCTTCGACGACGTGCTGCTCGCCTATCCGTCGGCCGACCGGGCCTCGTTCGCCGAACTCACCGCCGATCCCAAGCTCGCCGCCGCGGTGACCGTGATGGTCGACGACCCGGCGCAGCTGCGGCTGATCGACGACGCCAGGGACGGCGGCGGCGAAGAGGTCCGGGTCTGCCTGGAGTTGGACACCGCGCTGAAGCTGCTGGGCGGCCGGGTGCGGGTCGGCGCCCGGCGTTCCCCGCTGCACTCCCCCGCCCAAGTCGCCGAGCTGGCCCGCGCGGTGGCGCGCAGGCCGGGTTTCCGGCTGGTCGGGATCATGGCGTACGAGGGTCATGTGGCCGGGGTCGGCGACCTGCTGGCCGGGCGGCCCGTACGCTCGCGGGCGATCCGTCTGATGCAGTCGGCCGCCCGCCGTGAACTGGCCGTCCGCCGCGCCGAAGTGGTGCGCGCGGTGCGGGCCGTCGCGCCGGACCTGGAGTTCGTCAACGGCGGCGGCACGGGCAGTGTGCAGCACACCGCGGCCGAGGACGCCGTCACCGAGATCGCCGCGGGCTCGGGCCTGTATGTGCCGCGGCTGTTCGACAACTACACCTCGTTCACCGGCCGTCCGGCGGCGCTGTTCGCCCAGCCGGTGGTGCGCAGGCCCGGCGTCGGCGTGGTGACGGTGCTCGGCGGCGGCTATCCGGCGTCGGGGGCGGCGGGCGCGGACCGGCTGCCGGTGCCCTACCTGCCGGAGGGTTTGGCGTACGACCCGCAGGAGGGGCCGGGCGAAGTGCAGACGCCGCTGCTCGGGTCGGTGGCCGATGATCTGCTGATCGGCGACCGGGTGTGGTTCCGGCACGCCAAGGCCGGGGAGCTGTGCGAGCGGTTCGACGCGCTGCACCTAGTGGAGGGCGAGCGGGTCACCGCGACCGTTCCGACGTATCGCGGTGAGGGCCGCACGTTCCTCTGAACCGCCGGACAGGCCCTACGACGGGCTGATGCTGCTGCCCGCGCCGCCCGTCCCCGCGTCGTCGCTGCCGAGGTCGCGGATGCCCTTGGTGATCTCGTCCATCCCGGACAGCGGCAGTCCGTCCGGCCCGGCGTCGAAGGCGAAGCGCACGACGACCAGGGACTCGGTGCCGATGGCCGACGGGAAGACCAGGGACTGGACATATCCGCCGGGGCCCTCGCCGGTCTTGACCCGCACGCGGACGACATAGCCCGTGCGGCCCGCCACCACGACCGGACCGGCCTTGACCTTCTTGGTCGATGTAACGCCCCCGTACCGATCCGAGAGGTAGCCGTCGCCGTACAGCGCCTCGGCCGCGTCGGAGACGTCCTTCTCGGCGACCTCCCGCGCGGTGTCGCCGCTCCCGGAGTCGGCGCTGAGGCTGATGACCCTGCCGTGGTGGCAGTACAAGCCGGTGGGACAGTCGTAGGTTTCCTTGGTCCAGATGTTCGGATCGGTGCCGCCCCAGCTGTACTGCGGTATCTCCCAGCCGTCCGGGATCGGCAGCGAGATGCCGTTGAGCTGGTCGACCAGTCGGTCGGGTGTGTCCTCGGTCGCGCTCGGGGACTCGCTGGGCTCGTCGGTCGGCTCCTCACTGGGCCGGGGGTCGGCCGACTCGGACGCGGGTGCGCTGGAGGTGCCGCCGCCGTTCTTGGCCTCGGCACCGCCGTCGTCACTCTTGCCCAGGACGACGACTCCTGTGACGATCGCGGCGACCAGGACCACGCCCGCGGCGGCGAGCGCCACCATCTTGGCCCGCCCCGAAGTACCACCGGTCTCCGGCATCCCCACGGGCTGTGGGGGGCCGAAGCCGGGCTGCTGCTGGGCCGGTTGCTGGGCGGCCGCTTGCGGGTCCCGGGTGTGCTCGGTCCACGTGGTCCCGTCCCACCAGCGTTCAAGGGACGGGACCGACGGGTCCGGGTACCAGCCGGGCGGGGTCGTCATGCTCATGCGGCCACCCTAAGCGGTCGCGCGAGGTGAGTGCACCGAGTACCCCCTGTGGCCAGGGACCGCTACAGCGGAGTGACGTACGCCGCGGCGATACCGCCGTCGACCAGGAAGTCGGTGGCGTTGACGAACGAGGAGTCGTCGCTGGCGAGGAAGGCGACCGCGGCTGCGATCTCCTCGGCGTCGGCGAACCGGCCGGCCGGAATGTGCACCAGGCGGCGCGCGGCCCGCTCCGGGTCCTTGGCGAACAGCTCCTGCAGCAGCGGGGTGTTGACCGGGCCCGGGCACAGGGCGTTGACCCGGATGCCCTCGCGGGCGAACTGCACGCCCAGCTCGCGCGACATCGCCAGCACCCCGCCCTTGGACGCGGTGTACGAGATCTGGGAGGTGGCCGCGCCCATGATGGCCACGAAGGAGGCGGTGTTGATGATGGAGCCGCGGCCCTGGCGCTGCATATAGGGGATGGCGGCCTTGCAGCACAGGTACACGGAGGTGAGGTTGACGTCCTGGACGCGCTTCCAGGCCTCCAGTCCTGTGTCCAGGATGGAGTCGTCGTCGGGCGGCGAGATCCCGGCGTTGTTGAAGGCGATGTCCACGCTTCCGTAGGTGTCGTACGCCGTCTTGAAGAGGGCGTCGACCTGTTCGGCGTCGGTGACGTCGACGCGTACGAAGGTGCCGCCGACCTCTTCGGCCGCGGCCTTGCCGGCGCTCTCGTCGATGTCGCCGCACACCACGTGGGCGCCCTCGGAGGCGAGTCGCCGGGCGGTGGCCAGGCCGATGCCGCTGCCGGCGCCGGTGATGACGGCGGTGCGGCCCACCAGGCGGCGGCAGATGTTCTCGGTGCTCGTCATGGTGCTCAGGCCTCCGTGCTGATGAAGACGTTCTTGGTTTCGGTGAAGGCGGTCAGGGCGTCAGGGCCCAGTTCACGGCCGAGTCCGGACTGCCGGTAACCGCCGAACGGGGTCCAGTACCGGACGCTGCTGTGCGAGTTGACGGAGAGGTTCCCGGCCGCGACGGCGCGCGAGACCCGGATCGCCCGGCCCGAGTCGCGGGTCCACAGCGATCCGGAGAGGCCGTAGTCGGTGGCGTTGGCCAGCCGTACGGCGTCGGCCTCGTCCTCGAAGGGCAGCACCACGGCGACAGGACCGAAGACCTCGTCGACGGCCACGCGCGCGTGGGGATCGACGGCGGTCAGTACGGTGGGCGGGAACCAGAAGCCGGGTCCTTCGGGCGCGCTGCCGGTGATCGCTTCGGCGCCACCGGGGACGTAGGACCGTACGCGCTCCAGCTGGGCCCTGGAGATCAGCGGGCCCATCTGGGTCTTCTCGTCCGCCGGGTCTCCGACGGCCACCGACTCGACGGCGGGGGCGAGGAGTTCCAGGAACCGGTCGTAGACCGAACGCTGGACGAGGATGCGGGTGCGGGCGCAGCAGTCCTGTCCGGCGTTGTCCAGGAACGACATCGGGGTGGCGGCCACCGCGGCGTCGAGGTCGGCGTCGGCGAAGACGATGTTGGGGCTCTTGCCGCCGAGTTCGAGGGTCACCCGCTTCACCTGGTCGGCGCACTTGGCCATGATCCGCTTGCCGACGCGGGTGGAGCCGGTGAACACGATCTTGGCGACGCCGGGGTGTTCGACCAGGGCGTTGCCCGCGACGCTGCCCGCGCCCGGCAGCACCTGGAAGAGGTGCTCGGGAAGGCCTGCCTCCAGGGCGAGTTCGGCCAGCCGCAATGCGGTGAGCGGGGTGGTCTCGGCGGGCTTGAGGAGTACGGCGTTGCCCGCGGCGAGGGCGGGGGCGGTGCCCCAGGCGGCGATCGGCATCGGGAAGTTCCAGGGCGCGATCACGCCGACGACGCCGAGGGGTTCGAGGAAGGTGACGTTCAGGCCGCCGGGTACCGGGATCTGGCGGCCGCTGAGCCGCTCCACTCCCCCGGCCGCGTAGTCCAGCAGGTCGCGGACGTTGCCCGCCTCCCAGCGGGCGTTGCCCAGGGTGTGGCCCGCCTCCTGGACTTCGAGGCGGGCGAGTTCCTCCAGGTGGTCGTCGACGGCGGCGGCGAAGCGGCGCAGCAGGCGGGCCCGGTCGGCGGGGGCCAGCGCCGCCCATCTCACCTGCGCGGCGGCGGCGCGTACGACGGCGGAGTCGACCTCGGCGGCGGTGGTCGCCGGGACGGTCGCGATGACGTCCTCGGTCGCCGGGTTGAGTACCTGGTGCTCATACGGCTCGCGCTGCTCGTGCCCATGCTGCTCGTGCTCGTACGACGGGTGCGGCTGATGCGGATCGGACAAGTCAGGCCTCACATGCGTTCGAAGGAGCGGCGGAGCTCCCAGTCGGTCACCGCGGCGTCGAAGGCGTCCAGCTCGACCCGCGCCATGTTGCGGTAGTGGGCTACCACCTCGGCGCCGAAGGCGGCCTTGGCGATGGGGCTGTTCTCCCAGAGCTCGGCGGCCTCGCGCAGGGTGGTGGGGACGTGCTCGTAGTCGGCGGTATAGGCGTTTCCGTCGCACACCTCGGGGAGTTCGAGCTGCTGCTCGATGCCGTACAGGCCCGCCGCGACAAGGCCCGCGACGGCCAGGTGCGGGTTGACGTCGCCGCCGGGCAGCCGGTTCTCGAAGCGCATGGAGCGGCCGTGGCCGACGACGCGCAGCGAGCAGGTGCGGTTGTCGTAGCCCCAGGCGACCGCGGTCGGGGCGAAGGAGCCCGGCTGGAAGCGCTTGTAGGAGTTGATGTTGGGGGCGTAGAGGAGGGAGAAGTCGCGGAGCGCGGCGAGCTGTCCGGCGAGGAAGTGCCGCATGACGGGGGACATGCCGCCGGGTCCGTCGCCCGCCATGGCGTTGACGCCGTTCTGGTCGGCGAGCGAGAGGTGGATGTGGCAGGAGTTGCCCTCGCGCTCGTTGTACTTGGCCATGAAGGTGAGCGAGACGCCCTCCTGCGAGGCGATCTCCTTGGCTCCGGTCTTGTAGATGGCGTGCTGGTCGCAGGTGACCAGCGCCTCGTCGTACTTGAAGGCGATCTCGTGCTGGCCGGGGTTGCACTCGCCCTTGGCGGACTCGACGGTCAGGCCCGCGGCGGCCATCTCGTTGCGGATACGGCGCAGCAGCGGCTCGATCCGGCCGGTGCCGAGCACGGAGTAGTCGATGTTGTACTGGTTGGCCGGGGTCAGCCCGCGGTAGTCGGAGTCCCAGGCCTGCTCGTAGGTGTCCTTGAAGACGATGAACTCGAGCTCGGTGCCGACCTGCGCGGTGAAGCCGTGTTCGGCGAGCCGTTCCAGCTGGCGGCGGAGGATCTGGCGGGGCGCGGCGACGACCGGGGAGCCGTCGTTCCAGGCGAGGTCGGCGACCAGCATCGCGGTGCCCTCGTTCCAGGGGACGCGGCGCAGGGTGTCCAGGTCCGGGCGCATGGCGAAGTCGCCGTAGCCGCGGTCCCAGGAGGACATCTCGTAGCCGTCGACGGTGTTCATCTCGGTGTCGACGGCGAGCAGGTAGTTGCAGCCCTCGGTGCCGTGCTCGAGTACCTCGTCCAGGAAGAACGGCGCGGCGAACCGCTTGCCCTGCAGTCGCCCTTGCATATCGGGGAAGGCCAGGACGACAGTGTCGATCTCACCGCTCGCGACGAGGGCGCGTAGCTCCTCGATCCCGAGCGGGGGTGTGCGGTCAGCCACGGGATTCTCCTCCTTCGGGCTTCGGGAGTCATAAGGTATGGGTGATGACCATTGATTGGGAAGGGGGAACCGCGACATGCCGAAGATCGGTGACGAGGACCGGCTCGCGGAAGACCGGCCGACGGAGGACCGGCTGACACCGGTGCTGCGGCCCGTGCGCGCGGGCAACGGCTTCGAGGAGGCGCTGGAGCAGATCCTCCAGGTCCTGCGTCTGGGACTCGTACCTCATGGCGAACGGCTCCCCGCCGAGCGAGAACTGGCGGACCGGCTGCGGATCAGCCGGGTCACGCTGCGCGAGGTGCTGAAGGTACTGCAGGACCAGGGGCTCGTGGAGAGCCGACGCGGCCGGTACGGCGGCACGTTCGTACTCGACCGGCCGCAGCCGCCGGGCGAGGGCGAGCTGCGGCGGCGGGTCGCGGCGGTGGACGTCGAGGACATCCTGCGCTTCCGCGAGGTCCTGGAGGTCGGCGCGGCCGGACTCTGCGCGGCGGACGGGCTGACCGGAGCCCCGGCCGACCAGCTGCGCGCGGCACTCGCCGCGACCCATGACGCGCCGCTGGCCGAGTACCGCAGGCTCGACACGCTGCTCCATCTCACGCTCGCCGAGCTGTCGGGATCATCCACGCTGACAGCCCAGTACGCCGCCGTACGAGCACAGGTGAACGACCTCCTGGACGGCATCCCGCTCCTGGTGCGGAACCTGGAGCACTCGCAGCGGCAGCACACCGCGCTGGTGGAGGCGGTGCTCGACGGCGACGCGGACGGGGCGCGCGAGGTGATGCGCGAGCACTGCGCGGGGACGGCCGCGCTGCTGCGGGGGTTCCTGACCTGAGGCGCTGCTGCGGGGGTTCCTGACCTGAGGGCCTGTCTTTGAACCCCGCCTGCGCCCCGCCCCCGGGCTCTGGCCACCCTCTGGCCGCACATCCGTAACAGTCGTTTAACGCACGGGTCTTGCGCGGGCGGCGACCCGACCGCAAAGGTGTGGCCCCACACCATTGCCCCGAGACAGGAGCGGTCCATGGCCGAGGGCACCGATTCGCGCATCCCACCAGCCGCCACGACCCAGGGCGGCTCCGACGAAGACCGGTATCTGCAGCGGCGCACCCTGCGCCGTGGCAGCGCGGGCTGGCTGCTGCTCACCGGCCTCGGAGTCGCCTATGTGGTCTCCGGCGACTTCTCCGGCTGGAACATCGGCCTGTCGGAGGGAGGGTTCGGCGGGCTGGCCATCGCCATGCTCCTGATGGGCGCGATGTACGCCTGTCTGGTCTTCGCCCTCGCCGAGCTCTCCGCCATCCTGCCCACCGCTGGCGGCGGCTACGGCTTCGCCCGGCGCGCGCTCGGCACCTGGGGCGGCTTCCTCACCGGCACCGCGATCCTCATCGAGTACATCCTGGCGCCCGCCGCGATCTCCATCTTCATCGGCGACTACATCGAGTCGCTCAACCTCTTCGGACTGACGTCCGGCTGGCCGGTCTATCTCGTCTGCTTCGCCCTCTTCATCGGCATCCACCTGTGGGGCGTGGGCGAGGCGCTGCGGTTCAGCCTGGTGGTGACCGCCATCGCGGTGGCCGCGCTGCTGATCTTCGCGTTCGGGGCGTTCACCGAATTCAGTGCGGACGGTCTCAACGACATCCCGGTCGACACCGAGGCCTTCGGCGCCAACTCGTGGCTGCCCATGGGACTGCTGGGCATCTGGGCGGCGTTCCCCTTCGGCATGTGGTTCTTCCTGGGCATCGAGGGGGTGCCGCTGGCCGCTGAAGAGGCCAAGGACCCGGTGCGCTCGATGCCGAAGGCGCTGTCGATCGCGATGGGCGTCCTGGTGCTGCTCGCACTGATCACGTTCTTCGCCGCGACGGGTGCGCACGGCGCGGACTCGATCAAGGAAGCGGGCAACCCGCTGGTCGTCGCGCTCCAGGGTGACGGCGAGCCGACGGCTCTGTCCCGCTTCGTCAACTACGCGGGCCTGGCCGGTCTGGTCGCCTCCTTCTTCTCCCTGATCTACGCCGGGTCCCGGCAGCTGTTCGCGCTCTCCCGCGCGGGCTATCTGCCCCGCTTCCTGTCCCTGACGAGCAGCCGCAAGGCCCCGTACCTGGGCCTGGTCATCCCCGGCGCGATCGGCTTCGGTCTTGCCGCGGCGACCGGCGACGGCGGCCGGATGCTCAACATGGCGGTCTTCGGCGCGACCATCTCGTACGCGATGATGGCGCTCTCACACATCGTGCTGCGCCGCCGCGAGCCGGGGCTGCACCGGCCGTACCGCACACCGGGCGGCATCGCCACGTCCTCGGTGGCGTTCGTGCTTGCCCTGTCCGCGCTGGTGGCGACCTTCCTGGTGGACAAGACCGCGGCGTTCATCGCGCTCGGCGTCTATGTGGTCGCCCTCGCCTACTTCGCCTTCTACAGTCGGCATCGACTGGTCGCGGCGGCTCCGGAGGAGGAGTTCGCGGCGCTGGCGGAGGCCGAGGCCGAACTCGAACGCGACTGACTCCCCCGTTCTCCCCGTACCTGGAGGAACCCGAACCGTGTCCCACCCCCTCATCGGCGTCAGCACCTACCTGGAGGCCTCGGCCAAGTGGGGTGTCTGGGATCTCCCCGCCGCCCTGCTCCCCGCCGGTTACCCACGGCTCGTCCAGGCGGCGGGCGGGCTCGCAGCGATGCTGCCGCCCGACGATCCGGACCAGGCCGCGCGGGTGGTGGCGCGCCTGGACGGGCTCGTCATCGCGGGCGGGCCCGATGTCGAGCCCGTACGGTACGGGGCCGAGCCCGACCCGCGTACGGGGCCGCCCGCGCGTGCCCGCGACGCGTGGGAACTGGCCCTGATCGAGGCGGCGTTGGCGTCGGGGACGCCGCTGCTCGGGATCTGCCGGGGGATGCAGCTGCTGAACGTGGCGCTGGGCGGGACGCTGGTGCAGCACCTCGCCGGGCACACCGAGGGCGTCGGCGCCTTCGGCCAGCACGCGGTGAAGCCGGTGCCGGGGACGCGGTACGCCTCGCTTGTGCCCACGGAGGCGGTGGTCCCGACGTACCACCATCAGGCGGTGGACCGGCTCGGCCGGGGGTTGCTCGCGTCGGCGTACGCGTCCGACGGGACGGTCGAGGCGGTCGAACTTCCGGACGCCTGGGCCTTGGGCGTGCAGTGGCATCCGGAGATGGGCGAGGACGCCCGTGTGATGCGGGCGCTGGTCCAGGCATCAAAACCTCCCCAGCCCCGCCCCTTCCCGTAACGGCCGGGCTGATTTCAGCCCGGCCGGCGTTTGAGGCCATCTTTCCGCCGTCCGCAGGACTTTCGGGAAGGGGCGGGTGGGGGACAATCCCTGGCCCGCGCCACCGACCGCCGGTCAGCCGACCACCCGCCGCGTCAGCGACAGCAAGTCACGCGCGGGTCCAGTGGGCCGATGCCCCGTCGTCCACACGGCCCGCAGATCGCGCCGCAACCGCACCCCCTCCACCGGCACCTTCACCAACCGCCCCGCCGAAACCTCATCCCCCACCGCCAACTCACCCCCGCCGAAACCTCATCCCCCACCGCCAACTCACTCAACACAGACGGCCCCGCCCCACTCACCACCGCCGCCTTCACCGCCGTCGTGGACGACAGTTCAAGCAGCGGCCGCGCCAACCCCCCGTCCGCCGCCAGCGCCGCATCCAGCACCTGCCGCGTCCCCGACCCCCGCTCCCGCAGAATCAGCGGCGTCGCCGCGAGCTCGGCCGGGCCGAGCGGGGCCCGCCGCCGAGCCCACGCGTGTCCGGGCGCCACCACGACCACCAGACTGTCCTGCGCGATGACGGCCCCGCTCAACCCGCTCGGCACGGCGAGCCCCTCGACGAACCCGAGGTCCGCCTCACCCGCGAGCAGCTGCTCGGCGACGGCCAGCGAGTTCCCGGCCAGCAACGACACCGCCGTGTCCGGCCGTTCGCGGCGCAGCGCGATCAGCCACCCCGGCAGCAGATACTCAGCGATCGTCATGCTCGCGGCGACCCGCAACCGCGAGTCGCGCCGGTCACGCAGCGCCTGCGCCCCCACGTCGAACGCCTCGGCCGCCTCCACGATCCGCCGCGCCCAGTCGGTGACCAGCACCCCGGTGTCGGTGAGCCGCGACCCGCGCGGCGACCGGTCGACCAGCGCGACCCCGAGCTGGCGCTCCATCGCCCGCACCCGGCTGCTCGCCGCGGGCTGGCTGATGCCCAGCTCACGCGCCGCCCGCCCCAGGCTCCCCAGCCGTGCGACGGCGAGCAGCAGCTGCAACGCCCCCAGCTCGGGCACCCGGTGGGGCAACCCCGCAGCCGCGTCACCCAGACCCGCAACGCCCGCACCGCCCGAAGCGCCCGCCTCACTCGTACCCATAACCCCAGCTTATGCCCTCATACACAGAAAGCCCCTGGTGAGGGGCGAATGCGCCCCGGAAGCTTGAGTTATGGCCACGTACGCACAACCGCGCCCCCTGACAGCACCCGCACCCGCACCCGCTATCAAGGCCACCCCAGTCCGCTCCGTGCGACACCTCGGCCCCAACTGGTACGCCGCTGTCATGGGCACCGCGATCGTCGCCACGGCGGGCACCGCCCTGCCGACCCCGATCCCGCGCGCGGCGGCCGTGGCCGTCTGGGGCCTGTCCGCGCTCGCGCTGGCCGTGCTGCTCACCGCCCGTGCCGGCCACTGGCTGCACCACCGCGACCAGGCCCGCGCCCATCTCCTGGACCCGGCCGTCGCCCCGTTCTACGGCTGTCTGGCGATGGCGCTGCTCGCGGTCGGCGGCGGCACGCTCGTCGTCGGCAAGGACGTGATCGGCGACCGCGCGGCCCTCACGGTGGACGCCGTGCTGTTCTCCACCGGCACCCTGATCGGGCTGCTGGCCGCCGCCGCGATCCCGTATCTGATGGTGACCCGGCACAAGATCGACCCGGGTACCGCCTCGCCCGTGTGGCTGCTGCCCGTCGTCGCCCCCATGGTGACCGCGGCCCAGGGCCCGCTGCTGATCCCTCATCTGCCCGATGGCCAGTGGCGCGAGGCCATGCTGCTCGGCAGCTACGCGATGTTCGGCCTGAGCCTGCTGGCCACGCTGGTGATGCTGCCGCTGGTCTTCGGCCGCCTGGTGCAGTACGGGCCGCTGCCACTCGCCCTCACCCCGACCCTCTTCCTGGTCCTGGGCCCCCTGGGCCAGTCGACGACCGCGGTCAACGCGCTCGCCGATGTCGCGCCGGGCGCGGTCGGCCCGTCGTACGCCTCCGCCTTCGGGGCGTTCGCGGTGGTCTACGGGGTGCCGGTGATGGGGTTCGCGCTGCTGTGGCTGGTGTTCGCCGGTGCGCTGGTGGTGCGCGCGTGGCGCCGGGGGATGCGGTTCGCGATGACCTGGTGGGGCTTCACGTTCCCGGTGGGCACCTGTGTCACGGGGGCCGCGGGCCTGGCCCGGCACACCGGCCTGGACGCGTACGGCTGGCTGGCGATGGCGCTGTTCGGCTTCCTGGTGGCGGCCTGGGCGGTGGCCGGATTCCACACGCTGCGCGGGCTGCTCAGCGGTTCGCTGCTCGCAGCGCCGCGCTGAGCCGGGCGGGCGCCTCCACCAGCGAGGGGCCGTACCAGGTGAGCAGTCGGCCGTCGACGAGGGCGGCGGGCAGACCGGGGAAGGCCTCGGGCCCGTCGTCGGGGGTGAAGCGGTACGGCTCGTCGGGCAGGACGACCAGATCGGGCGCGGCCGCGCGCAGCTCCTCCACGGGGATGCGCGGATACCGCTCCAGGTGGTCCGCGTAGACGTTGTCGACACCCAGACGGGCCAGCAGGTCCCCAGCGAAGGTGTCCCTGCCGAGCACCATCCAGGGCCGCCGCCAGATCGGCACGACGGCCCGCACCTCCGCTCCGGCGCCGGGGCGCGGCGGCACCTCCCGCCACGCCCGTTCGGCCTCGGCCAGCCAGGCGGGACGGGGAAGCCGGCAGCCTCGTACGAGCACCCGCTCCAGCTCACGGAACGCCTCGGGCAGCGTGCGGACTTCGGTGACCATCACGTCGAGGCCGGCGGCGCGCAGGGCGGCCAGGTCCGGCTCGCGGTTCTCCTCCTCGTTGGCGATCACCAGGTCGGGGGCGAGCGCGATGATCCGGGGCACATCGGGGTTCTTGGTCCCCCGAACACGCACAACGCCCCGCTCGTCGAGATCCGCCGGGTGACTGCACCAGTCCGTGGCGCCGACCAGCAGTCCTGGCGCGCTCAAGGCCACCGCCTCGGTCAGCGAGGGCACCAGCGAAACAACCCGCATCCGGCCGCTACTCCGGTTCGGCCTTGATGTGCTCGGCCACCGCCACCAGCAGGACGCGGGTGTCGGGCACGGCCGACCGCCAGCGGTGGCGTACCCCACCGGACAGGAAGAGGGTGTCGCCGCGGGCAAGACGGTAGGCACGGCCCTCCGCCTCCACCTCGACGGCGCCCTCGGCCACGTACATCAATTCGTCGTTACGGTGCTGGAATTCGCGCCCCGCGTCATGCTCGCCGACGAACTCCACGGCATGCAGCTGGTGCTGCCCCCGCACCAGGTGGCGGGTGCTCGGCTCTTCCACCGGTTCGACACCGGCGCGCACCACCTCGACCGTGCGCTCCGCGTCGGCCGCGCAGAGCAGTTCGACGGCCGTCGTACCGAGCGCGTCCGCGACCCGCTCCAACGAGGTGCGGCTGGGCCGGGCGCGTTCGTTCTCGACCTGGCTCAGGAACGGCACCGAGAGCCCGCTGCGCTGAGCGACCGTGGCGAGCGTCAGGCGCAGCGACCTGCGCCTGCGGCGGATGGCCACGCCGACCCGGACGGATTCCTTGTCGTCCATGCTCCGGCCCCCCTCTGTGCGTGCGTTTGCGGTCCTCGGTCCGATCAGCGATATCCCTGTGCTCTGCACCTTACGCAAGGCGCGGCGCCGATGCCCCGGCAACCGCCCTCCTGCACGAGGTGCCCCGTGCGCAGGCGAAGGTAACGCCCGGTTGTCAGTGTGGTGCGGCAAGATGCCGTGTGTGACGCAGCAAACTCGACGACTCATGCTCCTGGACACCGCATCGCTCTACTACCGGGCGTACTTCGGGGTCCCCGACTCCGTACGGGCCCCGGACGGCACCCCGGTCAACGCGGTGCGCGGACTACTCGACTTCATCGCCCGCCTGGTGCAGGACCATCGCCCGGACGACCTGGTGGCGTGTATGGACGCGGACTGGCGCCCGCACTGGCGGGTCGAACTGATCCCGTCGTACAAGGCCCATCGGGTCGCCGAGGAGTCCGTCGACGGCCCGGACACCGAGGAGACACCGGACACGCTGTCCCCGCAGGTGCCCATCATCGAGGAGGTGCTCGACGCGCTCGGGATCGCCCGCATCGGCGCCGACGGCTACGAGGCGGACGACGTGATCGGCACCCTGGCCTCCCGCGCCACGGGCCCGGTGGACATCGTCACCGGCGACCGCGACCTCTACCAACTGGTGGACGACGCGCGCGGCATCCGCGTGCTCTACCCCCTCAAGGGGGTCGGCACCCTGCAGCTCACGGATGAGGCGGTGCTCCACGAGAAGTACGCCGTGGACGGCCGGGGCTATGTGGATCTGGCCCTGCTGCGCGGCGACCCGAGCGACGGACTGCCGGGCGTCCCCGGGATCGGCGACAAGACAGCCGCGAAACTCCTCGCGCAGTACGGAGACCTGGCCGGGATCATGGCAGCGGTCGACGACCCTTCCTCGAAGCTCACCCCGGCGCAGCGCAAGCGCCTGGGCGAGTCGCGGGCGTATGTCGCGGTGGCACCGAAGGTCGTCCGGGTCGCCACCGACGTTCCGGTGCCGGATGTCGACTTCGCGCTCCCCCGCGAACCCCTGCACCCGGCCACGCTGGACGAGCTGGCCGCGCAGTGGGGACTCGGCGGAGCCCTGACCCGCCTACTCACGACTCTCCAGGCTTGAGGTGCCTCCCCCGAACCAAGGTGTTAACTTAGGTTTACCTAAGTTAACCGTTGGTCAGGGGAGGCCTCCGTGACAGCACGTCCGGCAGCACGCACCGCGCCGAAGACCCATCGCGGGGAAGTGGTACGCACCGAGCGCCTCACCCCCGGCATGCGGCGCGTGGTACTCGGCGGCGACGGCCTGGCCGACTTCTCCACAAGCACCTACACCGACCACTACGTCAAACTGCTGTTCCCGACCGAGGGCGTGCGCTACCCCGAGCCCTTCGATATCCAGCAGATCCGCGCCGACTTCCCGCGCGAGCAGTGGCCCGCGCAGCGCACCTACACGGTACGCGGCTGGGACCCCGAACGCCGCGAGCTGGCCCTGGACTTCGTGGTGCACGGCGACGAGGGCCTCGCCGGGCCCTGGGCAATGCGGGCACAGCCCGGCGAGGTGCTGTACTTCCTGGGCCCCGGTGGCGGCTACGCCCCTCAGCCCGACGCGGACTGGCATCTGCTGGCCGGCGACGAGAGCGCCCTGCCCGCCATCGCCGCCTCCCTGGAGCGACTGCCGGCGGGCGCCACGGTCCACGTCTTCGTGGAGGTCGCGGGCCCCGACGAGGAGCAGCCGGTCAGCGCCCAGATCACCTGGCTGCACCGCGGCGACCGCCCGGTGGGCGCCGCCCTGACGGAGGCCGTACGGAACCTGGACTTCCCCCCGGGTGACGTACAGGCCTTCGTCCACGGCGAGGCCGGGGCCGTGAAGGAACTCCGCAAGCACCTGCGCGTCGAACGCGCCATACCGCGCGACCGGCTGTCGATCTCCGGCTACTGGCGACTCGGCCACAACGAGGACGGCTGGCAGGCCTCCAAGCCCGACTGGAACGCCCAGGTGGAGGCGGAACAGGAACCCGCGCCCACAGGCGCGATCGCGACGTGAGGGGCGTGGTGGGGCGCGCGGCCCGACCCACCCGCAGGCGCCAGGCGGCGGAAGCGCGCCGGTGGGTGGGCGGGGACAGCCCCACCGGGCCGCAGACGCGATGGAGTCGGGAAGAGACGTACGTGGGTGGGCGGGGACAGCCCCACCGGGGCGCAGGCGCGATGGAGTCGGGAAGAGACGTACGTGGGTGGGCGGGGACAGCCCCACCGGGGCGCAGGCGCGATGGAGTCGGGAAGAGACGTACGTGGGTGGGNCACAACAAAACCAAGCGCACCCCGGCCCCGTACCCTGGCTCCCGTGCCCCGACGCAAGCCCCGCATCCCTCCCTCACCGCTGCCCCAGCGGCGCGGAATCGACCCCGTTCGCCTGCGGCTGCCGCGCGACGGCGGCTGGGCGACCGTCCGGGACCACCTGGTGGACCGGCTGCCGGTGGACCCGGAAACGGTTGACGCCATGCTGCACGGCGGAGAGGTCGTGGCCGAGAACGGGCCCCTGACGCTGGACACCCCCTACACGGGAGGCATCCACGTCTGGTTCCACCGCGACCTGCCCACCGAGGTACCGGTGCCGTTCGTGATCGACGTGGTGTACCAGGACGAGCATCTGCTCGTCGCCGACAAGCCGCACTTCCTGTCCACCACACCACGCGGCCGCCACGTCACCGAGACCGCGCTCGCCCGGCTGCGCAGGGACCTCGACCTGCCCGAGCTCAGCCCCGCACACCGCCTCGACCGGCTCACCGCGGGTCTGGTGATGTTCACCGTACGACCCGAGGACCGTGGCGCGTACCAGTCGCTCTTCCGCGACCGGCAGGTGCACAAGGAGTACGAGGCCGTCGCCGCCCACACCCCCGCGCTCACCCTGCCGGTCTCGGTCCGCAGCCGGATCGAGAAGGTGCGAGGCCGGATCGACGCCTACGAGATCCCCGGCGAGCCGAACAGCGAGAGCCGCATCGAGCTGCTCGAACACCGCGCGGCTCTCGGCCGGTACCGACTGCTCCCGCACACCGGCCGCACCCACCAGCTGCGGGTCCACATGAACGCGCTCGGCATCCCGATCCTCGGCGACCCCGTCTACCCCGCAGTCACCGAACCCGCCCCGGACGACTTCGGCCGGCCCCTGCAACTACTGGCCAGAACCCTGGAGTTCACTGACCCGCTCACCGGCCGAGCGCACCGGTTCAGCAGCAGCCGCACCCTGCGGGCCTGGACCGACTACAACGAATGGGCAACCCCACCAGCCGCCTGAGCCCCCCAGTCCCCACCGAATCAGCCCACCGAACCTCAACCCACCGACGAGTACGCCACCACACCCCGGCGCAACGCATCCACCGCCTTACGCGCGTTCTTCGCGACCGTGCTCCCCTCGCCAGGAGCAGCCGCGGCGATCTGCCCAAGCACATCGATCACCTGCTTGCACCAGCGCACAAAGTCGCCCGCCGGCATCTCGGCCTCACGCAGCACTTCGTCAAGCCCCTTGCCCGAGGCCCACATATACGCGGCCCAGGCGAACCCGAGGTCGGGCTCGCGCTGCCCGACCCCCTCGGCCTGGTTGATCTTGAACTCCTCTTCGAGGGCGTCGAGCCGCCCCCAGATCCGCACCATCTCGCCGAGCGACGCCTTCGCCCTGCCCGCCGGAAGCTTCGGCGCCAGTGCGTCGTCCGAGACCCTCGCCTCGTACACCAACGCCGAGACGCAGGCGGCCAGTTCGGAGGGGCTCAGCCCCTCCCACACCCCGTCGCGCAGGCATTCGCTGGCCAGCAGGTCCAGTTCGCCATAGAGCCGGGCGAGCCGCCTGCCGTGCTCGGTGACCTCGTTGCCCCGCAGGTAGTCGAGCTCGGTGAGCAACGCGACGATGCGGTCGAAGGTGCGGGCGATGGTGTTCGTCCGCCCCTCGATGCGCCGCTCCAACTGCTTGGTGTCGCGCGACAGCCGGTGGTACCGCTCGGCCCAGCGCGCATGGTCCTCGCGCTCGTCGCAGCCGTGGCAGGGGTGCGCCCGGAGCTCGGCGCGCAGCCGCGCGATCTGACGGTCGTCGGCGGCGTTGGAGCGCCCGCGCTTGTGCTTCTCGGCACGGATATGCCCCGCCTTCGTCCGCAGCGCCGACGCCAGGTCGCGCCGCGACTGCGGGGAGCGCGGGTTGAAGGACTTGGGGATACGCATCCGCTCCAGCGCCTCGACCGGAACGGGGAAGTCCATCGACGCGAGCCGCTTCACCTGCCGCTCGGCGGTCAGCACCATCGGGCGCGGACCGTCGGCGTGCTCGAAGCCGCGGTGGCCGTTGGACCGCCCGGCAGGCAGCCCCGGGTCAAGGACCAGCGCAAGACCCGCGTACTTCCCGGTCGGCACATGGATCACATCGCCCGGCTTGAGCTTCTCCAGCGCGGCGGCGGCAGCCGCCCTGCGCTGCACGGCGCCCGCCTTGGCCAGCTCCGTCTCGCGGTCCTTGAGCTCGCGGCGCAGCCGCGCGTACTCCTCGAAGTCGCCCAGGTGGCAGGTCATCGAGGCCTGATAGCCCTCCAGGCCCTCTTCGTTGCGCTGCACCTGCCGGGAGATCCCGACGACCGACTTGTCGGCCTGGAACTGCGCGAAAGAGGTCTCCAGGAGCTCACGCGAGCGGTGCCGGCCGAACTGGTGCACAAGGTTCACGGCCATGTTGTACGAGGGCCGGAAGCTGGAGCGCAGCGGATAGGTCCGGGTCCCGGCGAGCCCGGCCAGCGCCTCGGGGTTCATCCCGCGCTGCCAGAGCACGACGGCATGGCCCTCGATGTCGATGCCGCGCCGCCCCGCACGCCCGGTCAGCTGGGTGTACTCGCCCGGCGTGATGTCGGCGTGCTGCTCGCCGTTCCACTTGACGAGCTTCTCCAGGACCACACTGCGCGCGGGCATGTTGATGCCCAGGGCGAGGGTCTCGGTGGCGAACACCGCCTTGACCAGGCCCCGTACGAACAACTCCTCGACGACCTCCTTGAAGGTCGGCAGCATGCCCGCGTGGTGGGCGGCGATGCCGCGCTCCAGGCCCTCCAGCCACTCGTAGTAGCCGAGGACGTGCAGGTCCTCGTGGGGGATGGAGGCCGTGCGCTCCTCGACGATCTCGCGCACGCGGTGGCGCGCCTCCTCGTCGTTCAACCGCAGGCCCGCGTACAGGCACTGCTGTACGGCGGCCTCGCAGCCGGCCCGGCTGAAGATGAAGGTGATCGCGGGCAGCAGCCCCTCGGAGTCGAGCCGCTCGATCACCTCGGGCCGGCCCGGCGTCCAGATCCTGGAGCGCTGGCGCCGCTCGCGCTCGCGGTCGGCCTCGCGCATGTTCTTGCCGCGTCTGCGGTCCCGGCCAAAGGTCTGGCGGCTGGCCTCCATGCGGGCCATCCGCTCCAGGTCGGGGTTGACCGCGCGCTTGGCGGACCCCGAGTCCTCCTCGAAGAGGTCGTACATCCGGCGTCCGGCCAGCACATGCTGGAAGAGCGGGACGGGACGGTGCTCGGAGACGATCACCTCGGTCTGCCCGCGTACGGTGTCCAGCCAGTCGCCGAACTCCTCGGCGTTGGAGACGGTCGCCGAGAGGGACACCAGGGTCACCGACTCCTGGAGGTGAATGATCACTTCCTCCCAGACGGCGCCCCGGAAGCGGTCGGAGAGGTAGTGCACCTCGTCCATGACCACGTACCCGAGGCCGAGCAGCGTCTGCGAGCCCGCGTAGAGCATGTTCCGCAGCACCTCGGTGGTCATCACGACCACCGGCGCCTCGGAGTTGACGCTGTTGTCCCCGGTGAGCAGGCCGACCTTGTCGGCACCGTACCGCCGCACCAGGTCCGCGTACTTCTGGTTGGAGAGCGCCTTGATGGGGGTGGTGTAGAAGCACTTCTTGCCCTGCTGGAGGGCAAGGTGCACGGCGAACTCGCCGACGATCGTCTTGCCGGAGCCGGTCGGGGCGGCGACCAGCACGCCCTTGCCCGCTTCCAGTGCCTGGCAGGCCTCTATCTGGAAGGGGTCGAGACCGAATTCGTACATCTCGCGAAAGGATGCGAGCGCGGTGGCCTGCTCGGCAGCTCGCTTACGTGCTGCCGCGTACCGCTCGGCCGGTGAGAGGTCCTCTGTCATCTTGTTCTTGAGCCTACCCGCCGACACTGACACGGGGCGCGATCTTTGTTCACAGGGCAAGCACCGACGGCCGGGGCGCGAGCACCCGCACCGCTCCCGGCACGCACCGGGCGGTCAGCGGCAGCGGCCCGAGCGGTTCGCCGTCCGCGTACCCCGTGACGCCCGCCGCCTCCAGCGTGATCGCGGAGACCCGGTGCACGGTGACCTTGGGGTGGTCGATGTGCGTCCCCCGGTACACCCGGGGGAAGACCTTGACGAGCGTGGTGCGGCTGCAGTCCCCGACGACGGTGACGTCGAAGAGCCCGTCGTCCAGCTCGGCACCCGGGCAGATGCGCATGCCGCCGCCGTACGAGGCACCGTTGCCGACGGCGATCAGGGTGGCCTCGACCTCCTGTACGGGCCCGCCGTCGAGGCGGATGCGGTACGGCGTGGGCCTGAAGGTGGCGAGCTCGGCGACCATCGCCAGGTCGTACCGGAAGCGGCCGGCGGGCCAGCGCATCCGGTTGCCGCGGTCGTTCACCCGGGAGTCGAAGCCGGAGGCGAGCACGGTCCCGAACCACGTCTCGCCGACCCGCCCCAGGTCCACGTCCCGGATGCGGGCACCCTTGAGGGCCTCGGCGGCGACCCGCCCGGCCGCCTGCGGGTCGCGTACGGGCAGGCCGAGGGCGCGGGCGAAGTCGTTGCCGGTGCCGACGGCGATCAGGCCGAGCGGGGTACGGGTGCCCGCGACGGCCTGCAGTCCGAGGTGCGCCATGCCGTCACCGCCGACCGTGATCAGCGCTCCGGTTCCGGCCGCGACCGCCGCGCGGGCCCGGCGCAGCGCGTCGTCGGGGCCGGTGCCGAGGATGGTGCGTACGGAGAATCCGGCGGCGCGCAACGCGGAAGCGGCCGGCTGCGCCGCGTGGGCGCCCCGGCCGCGTCCCGCGGTGGGATTGACGAAGAGGGTGATCTCGCTGGTCACGGCCGGACCATACAAGGCCGGATCAGGTGACGTCGTCGAAACCGTTCATCCTGCGGTCGTCGGAGTTCGCCTGGCCCGGCACGGTGCGGCTGCCGGACACCGGCTCCGCCCCGCCGACCGGCTCCGGCGTGAGGTCCAGGTCGGATGCCGCGTCGTCGCTCAGCTCGGGGCCCGCGCGGCGGCCCTTGCGGCGGTCGTTGAGCAGCGAGAAGCCCACCGCGCCGAAGTAGAGCGCGGTCATGGGGATGGCGAGCGCGAGCATCGAGATCGGGTCGGTGGGGGTGACCATCGCCGAGAACACCGCGATGCCCAGCACCATGCCGCGCCACCAGCCGAACATCCGCTTTCCGCTGATGACCCCGCCGAGGTTGAGCAGGGACAGCACCAGGGGCAGCTGGAACGCCAGGCCGAAGGCGATCACCAGCTTCACCGACATGCTGATCATGTCGTCGACGCTGATGTAGTTGCGGGCACCGTCGACGCTGAAGCTGAGCAGCACCGGCACGGCCATCGGCAGGATCACATACGCGAGATAGGCGCCGAGCAGGAAGAGCGGCGTGCCGACGCCCACGGTCCACAGCGCGTACTTCTTCTCGCTGCGGTGCAGGCCGGGGGCGACGAAGGCCCACATCTGGTACAGCCACACCGGCGCCGCCGCCACCAGGGCGGACACGACGGCCACCTTGACATAGGTGGCGAACGGGGAGGTGATGCCCGTCTGGGACAGAATGGCGCATTTCCCACCCTGTGCGGCCGCCTCGGCCTCGTCCACGCACCGGGGCACCGGTTCACTCAGGAACTCGGCGATCTCCTTGGCGAAGAACAGCGCCACGATCGCCAGCGGCACGATGGCCAGCAGCGCTTTGAACAGCCGGTTACGCAGCTCGCGCAGGTGTTCCACCAGGGGCATCCGCCCCTCTGGGTCCCTGGGCTCCTTGCGGGCGGACTTGAGCAACCCACGTCCTCGTCTTAGGGGGTGACCGGCCTACGCGGCCGCCACCCAGGTGCCTGTGGTGATTCGGTGGGGCTCAGCCCTGGCTGCGCTTCGGCTCGTCCACGGGGCGTGCGCTGGTGACGTCACCGGGGGCCGCCTGGATCGTCTTGGGCTGGGCGGCCTCGTCCGAGGAGGACTCCGCCTTGGCGTTGTCCGTGCCGCCGGTGGTGGAAGAGTCGGTCTTCATCGCCGCGGCCTCGCTCTTGAGGATGCGCGCGGACTTGCCCAGCGAACGCGCCATGTCCGGCAGCCGCTTGGCACCGAAGAGCAGGAGAACGATCCCCAGGATGATGACGAGCTGCCAGATACCGATCTGACCCATGAGTGCCTACCTTCTCACCGAGACCTGTGGACAATGGATGCGACCATAAGGACCACTCCCGAGGCTCGCACTGGTCAGCAATCGTAACGCGCGGCAGTAAACGCCTGGCAATGCCTGTGCATACTCCCGCTGTCGACCCCGTCGCCCCTGTCGCGCCGACCGGGGCGGAGCTGCAGGTTACAGGGCGAACCCGCACCCCGAAAGCGCTTTCCAGCTACCCGTCAGCGCAGCGTCTCGCCAGTGCGGGCCAGATCGGACGCGGCCCGCTCCAGATTCTCGGCCGCGCTGTTGATCTGCCGCGCGGTGTCGTCGACTTGCCGCCCCAGCCGACCGACCTCGAGAAAGACCCGGACGGCCAGCACGCCGAGCACGGCGATGCCGCAGAATCCCAGGGCGATCGCGATCATGGGCCAGAGCATGCGGGCCAGCCTAGACGGTGGAGTGCAGACGCAGCGTCCGCACCCCGCCACCGGTGAGGAGTTCAATGATCCGCTCGCCGGCCGGCTTACGTACCGGAGCTTCACATTCGGGACAGGTGAACGAGTAGAACGTGGTGCGGGGGCTGGCGCCGATCGCCAGCCGCAGCGCACCGGCGGAGAGTTCGAAGCGGGCGCGGCAGTCCGGACAGGCGGCCTTGAAGAGGATGGGAACCGCCGACCTGGAGATCTCGGCCACATGAGACATGGCAGTCATGTTCAAGCCCCCTGTTCCCGTCCGTGTTCCCGTCCGTCGTAGGCCGCGAGTGCCTCACGCGCCACCTGCCGCGCACTGTCCGCGAGCCCCTGCGGCGACACGATCCGCCCGTCCCGGCCCAGCCGCAGCGCCAGTCGGCGCAGCGAACTCGGATCGGGTGTGCGCAGCGTGATCCGCAGCCCGCCGTCCGTCAGCTCCTCCGCACTGTCGTGCGGGTAGTACTCGGCCACCCAGCGCCCGCCGGGCCCCACCTCGACCACCACCTCGGGATCATCGGCGGACGGCTGTACCAGGCCCTCGGACAGGTCGCGCAGCTCCAGCTCCGGCGGCGCCGCGGGAGCGTCGAGGATACGGATCTCCGCGACCCGGTCCAGCCGGAAGGTGCGCCGGGCCTCCGACAGGCGGCACCAGGCCTCCATATAGGTGTGGCCGACGGCGAAGAGCCGGATCGGGTCGACCTCGCGCTCGGTCAGCTCGTCCCGGGTGGGCGAGTAGTAGCGCATCCACAGTCTGCGCCGCTCGGAGATCGCCCGGTCGACCTCGGCGAAGACGCCGCCCTCGGACTCGAACGTCACCGAGAGCCGGTCGCTGGCCCCGGCCGTGTCACCGGCCGCCGCCTCCAGCTTCGCGGTGGCCCGCAACAGTGCCTGCCGGTCGCTCTCCCGCAGCCCGGGCAGCGTGGCGACCGCACGGGCCGCGACCAGCAGCGCGGTCGCCTCGTCGGCGGCCAGCCGCAGCGGCTCGGCGACGTCGTCGGGGTTGTGCCACCAGATCCGTTCCCCGTCGGTGTCGATGTCCAGCAGGTCTCCGCCGCGGAAGCTGGTCCCGCACAGCGGCAGCACATCGAGGTCGGAGATCAGCTCGTCCTCGGTCACGCCGAAGGCACGGGCGACATCCCCGATGCGGGCGCCGGGGCGCTCCCGCAGATAGGTCACCAGCGACAGCATCCGCCGCGTCTGGTCGATCGCGTTCGCGGCCATCTTCCCTGTCCCCCTCAGCCCTTGGCCACGGCGCGCAGCCGGTCCACGACATCGGCCCGCAGCTCGGCCGGCTCGAGTACGACCACATCAGCGCCGAACTCCACCAGCCAGGCGTCCAGACCGTGCCCGTACGGAATCTCCAACTCGTCCCAGCCGCCGTCCAGTTCCCGTACGGCGGTGGCCCGGGCGCGCAGCGGGTAGCCGGCGCCCGCGCGCAGCTCGATCCGGGCCGTACGGTCGGCGCTCTCGCCCGCCCAGCTCGCGACGGTCTCCCGTACCCGGACCACATCGGGCACCTCGACGGTGAACTTCCCGGCACGGGAGCGGACCTTGCCGGTGATCCGGGAGAGCCTGAAGACCCGCTCCGCCCCCCGGTCACGGTCCCAGCCCGCCAGATACCAGTGGCCGCGCCAGCACTCCAGCGCCCACGGCTCGACATGGCGCACCTCGGGCCGCGCGGCGGTGGCCTTGCGGTAGTCGAAGACCACCGGGCGGCGGTGGCGGCAGGCCAGCATCAGCGGCTCGAACGACGCCTCGTGCACGGGGATACGGGGCTCCAGCGCACTGTGCGCCTCATGCGGATCGGCCTCCTCCGGCATCCCCGCGGCGCGCAGCTTCTGCAGCGCGCCACTGGCCGCACCGGCCAGCCTGGCCTGCTGCCAGACCTTGGCGGCCAGGCCGAGTGCCGCGGCCTCCTCGGCATCCAGCGTGACGGGCGGCAGCCGGTTGCTGTCCCGTCGGGCCAGATAGCCGACCTCACCGTCGAGGTTCTCGACCGTCTCGATGACCAGGCCGAGCTCGCGCAGGTCGTCCTTGTCCCGCTCGAACATCCGGTTGAAGGCGTCGTCCTGGCCCGCCTCCAGATAGGCCTCGATGGAGGCGCGCAGCTCACGCTTACTGAGCGGTCGCCGGGTTCCGAGCAGACACAGCGCCAGATTCATCAGCCGCTCTGCCTTGGCAATGGCCATCGACGCCCTCTCCACCCTCCCACAAGTGCTGCTCTACGACCGTTGACCGTACCGCCCCCGAGTCGCGTGGCAAAAGCCGAGGGCCCATGCCAGTCGGCATGGGCCCCGCAACTGTTCACACCCGACCGGACAGCCGTCCGATCGGACCGCGATCAGACCGCTCTCAGACTGCGACCAGATCGCAGACGAAGATCAGCGTCTCGCCGGGCGCGATCCGGCCACCGCCGGCGCCACGGTCGCCGTACGCCAGGTGCGGCGGGATGGTCAGCTGCCGACGGCCGCCGACCTTCATGCCCTGCACACCCTGGTCCCAGCCGCTGATGACCTGGCCGGCGCCCAGCTGGAAGGCCAGCGGGTTGCCGCGGTTCCAGCTCGCGTCGAAC
Source organism: Streptomyces sp. E11-3 (assembly GCF_046540415.1). Lineage (NCBI taxonomy): Bacteria > Bacillati > Actinomycetota > Actinomycetes > Kitasatosporales > Streptomycetaceae > Streptomyces > Streptomyces sp. E11-3. Next base: position 833,986 of record NZ_JAZGRL010000002.1, read on the forward strand.
TCCTCACCGGTGGAGAAGGACACGCCCACGTAGTGGACCTGGACGCTGTCGCCCGCCTTGGCCACCGGGCCGTCGCCCTCCCAGATGTCCTTGATCTCAAGGTCCTTCGGGGGCTCCCCGCCCGGGAAGTCGATCTCGGGCTTCTCGATGCTCACGTCAATCGCTCCTGCTTCTCCTGATGGGCAACCGGGACAGTCTTACAGATCCCGCGCTACATCTTGGTCAGGATGTCGACCGAGAAGACCAGCGTCGAGTTGGCCGGAATGTTCTGCTGTTCCTTGTCCCCGAACGCCTGGTCCGGCGGCAGCACCAGCAGCACCCGGCTGCCCACCTTCTTGCCGGTCAGCCCGTCCTTGAGGCCCTTGACCGACACCTGCTCCAACGGCATCGTCGCCGTCTTGTCCTGCTCGTAGGTGCTGTCGAACTGCTTGCGGTCCTTCCACACCGAGGCGACGTACTTCACCACGATGGTGTCGGTGGCCTTGACCTCGTCCCCGGAGCCCTCGATCACGTAGTTCGAGACCAGCTTCTTGGGGGCGTCCTTCTTGGGGATGTCGACCGAGGGGGCCTTGCCGTCGGTGTTCGTCCCGACCTTGGGCAGGTCGATGTTGTCCTGCGCCACCTCGCTGCCCTTGGCCGACTTCGGGATCGAGGTGCCCTTCACGATGTCCACCACGAACACCAGCGTGGCGTTCGGCTTGATGTCCCCCTGGCCCTGCGCGCCGTAACCGAGCTCCGGCGGAATGCCCAGCTCGACCCGGCTGCCGACCTTCTGGCCCTCCAGGCCCTGGTCCCAGCCCTTGATGACACCGCCGGCGCCCAGCGTCAGCTGGAACGGCTCGCCGCGGTCGAAGCTGTTGTCGAAGGGCTTGTTCGAATCCCAGGCCTGGCCGAGGTAGTTGACCTCCACGGCGTCCCCCTTCTTCAGGGGTTCACCCTTGCCCTCACTCAGGACGTTGACCTTGAGCTCCTTGGGCGGGTCGCCCTTGCCCTTGGACAAGGTCGGCTTCTCACCGAACTTCTCGCCCTTGGTGACAGCCGGAAGGCCGTCCTTCATCGCGGCGCTGGTGGGAGCGTCGGTGGAGGAAGCGGCGGTGGAGGTTGAGTCAGAGCCCTTGCCGTCATCACTCCCGCACGCGGCTGTCAGCAGCAGCGCGGGGACGACGAGCAGGCCGGCGAGTCGGCGCACGTATTCCTCAGATCTCAGACGGCTCAATGGTCGCCCGCCACTCTAAGGCGTGGGCGGGGCGTCGTACGAGAAACGTACGACGCCCCGTGTTGCGTTCCCGCCGTCGACCTGTCGTGCGCGTCACATACCGGCGATCAGCTTCTCCACCCGGTCGTCCACCGACCTGAACGGGTCCTTGCACAGCACGGTGCGCTGCGCCTGGTCGTTGAGCTTCAGATGCACCCAGTCGACCGTGAAGTCACGGCGCTGCTCCTGGGCGCGGCGGATGAAGTCGCCGCGCAACCGGGCCCGGGTGGTCTGCGGCGGCACCGACTTGCCCTCGAAGATCTTCAAGTCGTTGCAGATCCGGGCCGCTTGCCCCTTCTTCTCCAACAGGTAGTACAGCCCACGACGCCGGTGGATGTCGTGGTATGCGAGGTCTATCTGCGCGACCCGCGGATGCGACATGGTCATGTTGTGCTTGGCCCGGTACCGCTCGATGAGCTTGTACTTCATGACCCAGTCGATCTCGGTGCCGATACGGTCGAGGTCCTCGGCCTCGATCGCGTCCAGCGCACGGCCCCACAGTTCGAGCACCTGCTCCACGGTGCCCGTACGGATACCCCGGCGGTCGACGAAGTCCACCGCCTTCTCGTAGTACTCGCGCTGCACCTCCAGCGCCGACGCCTCGCGGCCGCTGGCCAGGCGCACCTTGCGGCGGCCCGTGATGTCGTGACTGACCTCACGGATGGCCCGGATCGGGTTCTCCAGCGTCAGATCGCGCATCACCGTGCCCGCCTCGATCATGCGCAGTACCAGATCGGTCGCCCCGACCTTGAGCAGCATCGTCGTCTCGGACATGTTCGAGTCGCCGACGATGACATGCAGCCTGCGGTACCGCTCGGCGTCCGCGTGCGGCTCGTCGCGGGTGTTGATGATCGGCCGGGAGCGGGTGGTCGCCGACGAGACCCCCTCCCAGATGTGCTCGGCGCGCTGACTGACGCAGTACACCGCGCCCCGCGGGGTCTGCAGCACCTTGCCCGCGCCGCACAGCAGCTGACGGGTCACCAGAAACGGGATGAGAATGTCCGCGAGCCGGGAGAACTCCCCGTGCCGGGCCACCAGATAGTTCTCGTGGCAACCGTAGGAGTTCCCCGCCGAGTCGGTGTTGTTCTTGAAGAGATAGACGTCGCCCGCGATTCCCTCCTCGTGCAGGCGGCGTTCGGCGTCGACGAGCAGGCCCTCCAGGATGCGCTCGCCCGCCTTGTCGTGGGTGACCAGCTCGGTCACGTTGTCGCACTCGGGAGTTGCGTATTCCGGATGCGAACCCACGTCCAGGTAGAGGCGGGCGCCGTTCCGCAGGAAGACGTTGCTACTGCGGCCCCATGACACAACACGGCGGAAGAGGTAGCGCGCCACCTCGTCAGGAGACAGACGGCGCTGCCCCCTGAACGTGCACGTGACGCCGTACTCGTTCTCCAGCCCGAAAATGCGGCGGTCCATGACTGAACATTACGCCTGATGCCCCGCACTGAAACCGGGTTCGGCAGCACCGTTTCGATCACTTTCGGACGAGCTGGTGACGCTCACCGTACGAACTGGAGCCGCCAGCACCCGAATGGTCGCCACCAGGACCAGCAACGCGGCCACTCCCCCACCGCCGGCGACCACGAATCCCGCCACGGTCCCGCCGCCCTCGATCGCCGGGCCCGCCACGCCCGTACCGAGCGCCGCCCCCACGCCGAACGTGGTCACCAGCCAGGAGAACGCCTCGGTGACCGTCCCGGTCGGCGCGTGCCGGTCCACCACGATGAACGCACACGCCAGCGACGGCGCCAGGAACAACCCCGCCACGGCCGCCAGTGCACACATGGCCGCCACGCCCGGCGTCAGCGCCAGTGGCAGGTAGCCGAGGGCCAGCAGCCCCACCAGCACCCGCAGCCTGCGTTCCGGCACCCCGGCCCAGTGCCGCACCCCGTACAGCGCACCACCGATCAGCGCGCCGAGGCCGAGTGAGGCCATCAGCCAGCCGTAGACCGCCTCCCGCCCATGGTCGTCCGCGTACGCCACACCCGCCACGGTGATCGAACCGAGCGCGAGCCCCACGAAGAAGAACGAACCCAGCAGTGCGAGCAGCCCGGGCGAGCGCAGCGCCCCCAGCCAGTGCGCGTCACGCGGCGCCGAGCGCCACGCGCGCGACGGCCCCGACACCACAACCGACACCGCGCCCGCGACCCCGATCACATTGATGACCAGCAGCGCGGCGGCCGGCGACCACAGCGACACCAGCAGCGTGACCAGCAACGGCCCCACGGTGAACAGGATCTCCTGCGCCACCGCGTCCAGCGCGTACGCCGCGTGCACCCGGTCCTCGCGCCCCAGCACACCCGGCCACAGCGCCCGCAGCCCGCCCTCCAGCGGAGGCGTGAACAGCCCCGCCATGCCCACCGCCGCATAGGCGAGCGACAGCGAGCCGATCCCGGCGAAGGCGAACACGGCCATCCCCACCGCGGACAGGACGGCCGCCGGGAACATCACCCGCGGCTGCCCGCGCAGATCGACCGCGCGGCCGAGCAGCGGCTGCCCGAGGGCCATGGCGAGCCCGTAGACCGCCGCCAGCGCCCCGGCCAGGGTGTAGCTGCCGCCCTCGGAACGGGTGAACAGCACGATCGCGATATGCCCGGTGGCGCTGGGCAGCCGCCCCACCAGGGTTCCGGCGAGCAGCCTGGCCGCATGCCGCGTCCGCAGCAGGTCCAGATATCCCGCGGCCATCTCCGGCCCCTCTCGCCCACACCAAGGTTTTACGTATAACGTCTGCCGTCATACGTACCATGAGCCCAGCCAGCGGGTCCACCCCGCGGCCCCCACCACAGCAGCACGAAAGGAGCCCCCGTGGCACGGCCCACGAGCAAAGACGTGGCCCGCGCCGCCGGAGTGTCACAAGCCGCCGTCTCCCTCGTACTCGGCGACAAATGGCGCGGCCGCGTCTCCGAGCGGACCGCCGAACGCGTCCGGACCACCGCACGCGAACTCGGCTACCGACCCAACCTCGCCGCCCGCAACCTGCGCCTGGGCACCACCCGAACCGCCCTCCTCGTCGTCCCCGCCCTCACCAACGACTTCTTCGCCCGCGTCTACACCGGCGCCGCCCGCATCGCCACCACCCACGACTTCGGCGTCGTCCTCTACCCCTCACCCGAAGGCATCGGCCCCGCCAAAGACCCCTTCGCCTCCGCCCGCACCGCACTCGACGGCGTCATCGCCTCCTCCATGGCCGCCGGAGCCCTCACCGCCATCCGCGGCGCCGACCTCCCGCTGGTCATGCTCGACAGCGACCCCACCGACCCCACCGCCGCCGCCCACGTCACCGTCGACCTCGCCGACGGCATGCGCCAGGTCACCCAGCACCTGCTCGCACTCGGCCACCGCGACTTCCTGCACCTCGCCGCCGACGTCGACTCCTGGACCTTCCACGTACGCGCCAGGGCCCTGGCCGAAACCCTCGCCACCACCCCCGACGCCACCGTGCGCACCGCCCCCGCCCCCCTGGCCGTACACGAGGCACGCGCAGCCGCCGAACACGCCCTCACCGCGCCAGGGCCCCGGCCCACCGCACTCATCTGCGACGACGACATCATCGCCGCCGGCGCCTGCAAGGCCGCCCGCCGCCTCGGCCTCCGTGTCCCTGAGGACCTCTCCATCAGCGGCTTCGACGACCTCACCCTCGCCACCGCCGTGGACCCCGAACTCACCACCGTGCGACTCCCCGCCGAACGCGTCGGCGAACGCGGCATGGAAGCGCTCCTCGCCGTACTCGACGGCCGGACCCCCGAGCACGACCCGCTCCCCGTCGAACTCGTCGTACGGGACTCCACCGCCCCACCCCCGCACTGAGGGCCTGTTTCTGAACCCGCCCCCACAACGCACCGCGCCCCCGCGTCGTACGAGACGACACGGGGGCGCGCACACCTACCCGGACAACGGGACGGAGACGAGACGGGCTACTCCTCGCCCTCCGCGCCCTCCTCATCCGACGGAGCCTCCGTCGGCGCGGCGGCCGCGGCCTCCACCTCCAGCAGACGACTCAACTGCCGCCCCACAATCCGCTTGAACTTCCGCTGCTGCGGACGCGTACGGTCCAGCACCGCCACCTCAAGACGCTCCGCGGGAATCTCCCGCTCACCGCCGTTCGGTTCACGCGACAGCGCCTGCACCGCCAGTTGCAGCGCCTCCGCCAGACTCATCCCGTCGCGATGACGCTGATCGAGGTAACTGCTGATCTGCTCCGCGTTACCCCCGACCGCCACCGCGCCATGCTCATCGACGATCGAACCATCATGCGGCAGCCGATAAATCTGATCACCCGCCGCCTCGGCACCCACCTCGGCGACGACCAACTCCACCTCATACGGCTTCTCGGCCTGACTCGAGAAGATCGTTCCCAACGTCTGCGCGTAGACGTTCGCCAGACCACGTGCCGTCACATCATCACGGTCATACGTGTACCCACGCAGATCCGCGTAACGGACACCACCGATACGCAGATTCTCGTACTCGTTGTACTTACCGGCGGCCGCGAAACCGATCCGGTCATAGATCTCGCTGAACTTGTGCAGCGCACGGGACGGGTTCTCGCCGACGAACACGATGCCGTCGGCGAACTGCAGCACAACAAGGCTGCGACCACGGGCGATTCCCTTACGGGCGTACTCCGCCCGGTCGGCCATGGCCTGCTGGGGTGAGACATAGAACGGCGTCGACACCGGCTATCCGTCCCTTTCTGTCAGTGACAAGTGAACTCCGGACTCCGCTTCCGCCCGGCTCATCAGAACCACACGGCCCGTCAGAGCAACGCGGCACGCGGACCATCAGGCTGCTCCAGGCGCCGCTCCGTGATCTGGCGAGCCAACTCGGAGGACTCCTCCTCCGACAGCCTCCGGAAACCCTCATCGGTGATCACCGTGACGATCGGGAAAATACGACGCGCCATGTCCGGACCACCCGTCGCCGAGTCGTCATCCGCCGCGTCATACAACGCCTGCACGACCAGCGTCGTGGCCTGCTGCTCCGTCAGATCCTCGCGGTACAGCTTCTTCATCGACCCACGAGCGAAGATCGAACCCGAACCGGTGGCGGCGAACCCCTGCTCCTCGGAACGACCACCCGTCACGTCATACGAGAAGATCCGGCCCCGCTCACGGTCCAGGTCGAACCCCGCGAACAGCGGCACCACGGCCAGACCCTGCATCGCCATCCCGAGATTCGACCGAATCATCGTCGACAGGCGATTCGCCTTGCCCTCCAACGACAGCTGCGCACCCTCGACCTTCTCGAAGTGCTCCAGCTCCAACTGGAAGAGCTTCACCATCTCCACCGCGAGCCCGGCCGTACCCGCGATCCCCACCGCCGAGTACTCATCGGCGGGGAAGACCTTCTCGATGTCGCGCTGCGCGATCATGTTGCCCATGGTCGCCCGCCGGTCACCGGCGAGCACCACACCACCGGGGAACGTCGCCGCCACGATCGTCGTCCCGTGCGGCGCCTCGATCACCCCCTGACCGGTCGGCAGGGTGCGCTTGCCCGGCAGCATGTCCGGCTGCTGCTCGGCGAGGAAGTCCACGAAGGACGACGACCCAGGCGTCAGGAAGGCAGCTGGTAGACGCCCGGTGCTACGAGGATTGGCTTCCACGAGTTTCCCTCCACATATGCGGCCGCCCGCCGAATGGCGTCCGGTCGGTCTCTCAGGTGCCCCAGCGCCGCGTTGCAGCTGAAGCACAGCACGCCACGGACCCTACCCGTCTCGTGACAGTGATCAACATGTACAGCAGGGGCCGCCAGGCAGATACAGCAGACCCCCTGCTGCTCGGCGATCATCTCGTCCAACTCTGCAGGCGACAGGCCGTACTTGCGCTGAAAGTAGCTGGCCCGGTTCCGCTCCGCCCGGCATTCACGGCAGTAACTGGCCCAGCCGTCCGAAGAGGACTTGTTCCGCTCCCACTGATCGTGCGGCTTCACTACGCCGCACTGCGGACAGCGCTTGTGCCCTCGCGGCACCGGCACCTTGACACGGACAGACTTCCCTTTGGCCTCCTGGCGCTGCCGGTAGTACTCGGCTGAGCACTCCCGGCAGTACACCTGAAGGCCGTCACGCATGGACTTGTTGCTGGCGAAGGAATCTAGCGGCAGAGTGCGCCCGCAGCGCGGGCATCCCTTCCCTTCAGGGAATTCGGACATTCCCGCCTATTCCCCACCTTTTTGCACAAATGACCTCACGAAGTCCTCTGCGTTCTCCTCCAAGACGTCGTCGATTTCGTCAAGCACGGAGTCCACGTCGTCCGACAGCTTCTCCTGGCGCTCCTGGAGGTCGTCCGAGGCCTGCGCGTCCTGCGCGGTCTCCTCGACCTCCTCGGTGGAACGCGTGGCCTTCTGCTGCCCACCGCCGGTGTCCTTGGTCGCCATTTCCCTCACCCCGCTCCGGTAAGTACGACTCGATTGCATCGGTCAAGATCAGACCCTACAAGCCCGGTCCGACATCGGCCCCGCACTTGCTTACTACAACGTGCGGGGACCACCTCGATGATTCCCGCCCGGGGCCGCTTTAGCCTCCGGAGAGCACGCGGACCAGGTCTTCTGCCGTGCGACAGCGGTCCAGCAGCTCTTTTACGTGGTTACGCGTTCCGCGTAGTGGTTCCAGGGTTGGCACGCGCTGCAGGGAGTCGCGGCCGGGGAGGTCGAAGATGACCGAGTCCCAGGAGGCCGCGGCGACGTCGTCCGCGTACTGCTCCAGGCAGCGGCCGCGGAAGTAGGCGCGGGTGTCCTCTGGGGGCTTGGTCTCGGCCCGTTCGACGCCTGGTTCGTCCAGGAGGCGCTTCATCTTGCCGCGGGCCACCAGACGGTTGTAGAGGCCCTTGTCGGGGCGTACGTCGGCGTACTGGAGGTCGACGAGGTGCAGCCTGGCGGCGTCCCAGTCGAGGCTGTCCCGGCGCCGGTAGCCCTCCATGAGCTCGCGCTTGGCGACCCAGTCGAGTTCGCCGGACAGGCTCATGGGGTCGGTCTCCAGGCGGCCCAGGACGTCTTCCCAGCGGATCAGGACGTCCTTGGTCTGCTCGTCGGCGTCGGAGCCGAAGCGCTCTTCGACGTATTTGCGGGCGAGCTCGAAGTACTCCATCTGCAGTTGTACCGCGGTGAGTGTCCGGCCGCTGCGCAGCGTGATCAGGTGCTGGAGCGAGGGGTCGTGGGAGACGTGGTGGAGGGTGCGGACGGGCTGGTCGACGGCGAGGTCCACGTTGATGAAGCCGTCCTCGATCATGGAGAGGACGAGGGCGGTGGTGCCGAGCTTCAGGTAGGTGGAGATCTCGGAGAGGTTGGCGTCGCCGATGATGACGTGCAGGCGGCGGTATTTCTCGGCGTCGGCGTGGGGCTCGTCGCGGGTGTTGATGATGGGGCGCTTGAGGGTGGTTTCCAGGCCGACCTCGACCTCGAAGTAGTCGGCGCGCTGGCTGAGCTGGAAGCCGTGTTCGTGGCCGTCCTGGCCGATTCCGACCCGTCCGGCGCCCGTGATGACCTGGCGGGAGACGAAGAACGGGGTGAGGTGGCGGACGATGTCCGAGAAGGGGGTCTCCCGCTTCATCAGGTAGTTCTCGTGGGTGCCGTAGGAGGCGCCCTTGTTGTCGGTGTTGTTCTTGTAGAGGTGGATGGGCTGGGCGCCGGGGAGCTGGGCCGCGCGCTCGGCGGCTTCGGCCATGATGCGTTCGCCGGCCTTGTCCCACAGGACGGCGTCGCGGGGGTTGGTGACCTCGGGGGCGCTGTACTCGGGGTGTGCGTGGTCGACGTAGAGGCGTGCGCCGTTGGTGAGGATGACGTTGGCGAGGCCGATGTCCTCGTCGGTGAGCTGGCTGGCGTCGGCGGCCTCGCGTGCGAGGTCGAAGCCTCGGGCGTCTCGCAGCGGGTTCTCTTCCTCGAAGTCCCAGCGGGCCCGGCGCGCCCGGTGCATCGCCGCCGCGTAGGCGTTGACGATCTGGGATGAGGTGAGCATGGCATTGGCGTTCGGGTGGCCGGGGACGGAGATGCCGTACTCCGTCTCGATGCCCATTACTCGCCGTACGGTCATGCGGCCCTCCTTGCCCGGCGGCGCTCCCCTTCGGGTGCGGCGCTCAAGTACCGCTGGTTCTCCGGTGCGTGTGCGGTGCCCGTCCCCGCACTGCGCGACTCGGCGGTACCGAAGAGCCTAGAGCGCCTTTGCGCTGGTGGGGAGATCGATTCAGTCATTGGTCGTGCGCGTTTTGGCCTGGAATGCAGTCGGCTGCGGGTACCCGAGTGGGGCACCCGCAGCCGCCCTGGCTTTTACAGGTACTGGCCTGTGTTGGCCACGGTGTCGATGGAGCGTCCGGTGTCCGCGCCCTGCTTTCCGGTGACGAGGGTGCGGATGTACACGATCCGCTCGCCCTTCTTGCCGGAGATGCGGGCCCAGTCGTCGGGGTTGGTGGTGTTGGGCAGGTCCTCGTTCTCCTTGAACTCGTCGACGCACGCCTGGAGGAGGTGCGCGACGCGGAGGCCCTTTTGGTTGTGTTCGAGGAAGGCCTTGATGGCCATCTTTTTGGCGCGTCCGACGATGTTCTCGATCATGGCGCCGGAGTTGAAGTCCTTGAAGTAGAGGACTTCCTTGTCGCCGTTGGCGTAGGTGACCTCGAGGAAGCGGTTCTCCTCGGATTCGGCGTACATGTGCTCGACGACGGACTGGATCATGGCGGTCGCGGTGGCGCCGCGGTCGCCGCTGTGCTCGGTCAGGTCGTCGCCGTGCAGGGGGAGGGTGGACTTGAGGTACTTGCTGAAGATGTCCTTGGCCGCTTCGGCGTCGGGGCGCTCGATCTTGATCTTCACGTCGAGTCGTCCGGGCCGCAGGATGGCCGGGTCGATCATGTCCTCGCGGTTGGAGGCGCCGATGACGATGACGTTCTCCAGGCCTTCCACTCCGTCGATCTCGGCGAGGAGCTGCGGGACGATGGTGTTCTCCACGTCCGAGCTGACGCCGCTGCCGCGGGTGCGGAAGAGGGACTCCATCTCGTCGAAGAAGACGATGACGGGGGTGCCCTCGCTGGCCTTCTCGCGGGCACGCTGGAAGACGAGGCGGATGTGCCGCTCGGTCTCGCCGACGTACTTGTTGAGGAGTTCGGGGCCCTTGATGTTGAGGAAGTAGCTCTTCCCCGCGGGCTGTCCGGTGACTTCGGCGACCTTCTTGGCAAGGGAGTTGGCGACGGCTTTGGCGATGAGCGTCTTGCCGCAGCCGGGAGGCCCGTAGAGCAGCACGCCCTTGGGGGGCCTGAGCTCGTGCTCCTTGAAGAGGTCGGGGTAGAGGTAGGGGAGCTCGACGGCGTCCCGGATCATTTCGATCTGGCCGCCGAGGCCGCCGATCTTCTCGTACGAGATGTCGGGGACCTCTTCGAGGACGAGCTCTTCGACCTCGCTCTTGGGGATGACTTCGTAGACGTATCCGGAACGGGGTTCGAGCAGTAGGGCGTCGCCGGCCCGGATGGTGACGTCCAGCAGGGGCTCGGCGAGTCGTACGACTCGTTCTTCGTCGGTGTGTCCGACGACCAGGGCGCGTTCGCCGTCCTCGAGGATCTCCTTGAGGGTGACGATGTCTCCGGCGCTCTCGAACTCCATGGCCTCGACCACGTTGAGCGCTTCGTTGAGCATGACTTCCTGGCCGCGCCGGAGCTCTTCGAGTTCGACGCTGGGGCTGACGTTCACGCGGAGTTTGCGGCCTCCGGTGAAGATGTCGCAGGTGCCGTCCTCGTTGGCCTGGAGGAAGACGCCGAAGCCTGCGGGCGGCTGGGCCAGTCGGTCGACTTCTTCCTTGAGGGCCACGATCTGGTCTCGGGCCTCACGGAGTGTGTTCGCGAGTCGTTCGTTCTGCGCGGACACACCGGCCAGGTTGGTCTGCAGCTCGACGATGCGCTCTTCGAGAATCCTCGTATGGCGCGGAGAGTCGGCGAGCTTGCGTCGCAGGACGGCGATCTCCTGCTCGAGATAGGCAATCTGACCGGCAGGGTCATCGGACCCTCGACCCGGGCGGATGCCGCGGTTCATGTCGTCGTCGTGGGCTGCCACGGTCCTCACCTCCTCCAAGGGGAGCTGGACGCTTCCTGACCCTACCTGGGCAGGTACGGATTGAAACCCCTAGATCGACAAAGACGGTCGGGGTGTGTCCGATCTTCACCCTTGCGTACTCCCTCACGCCAGGTGAATACCCACCGAACAACATCGGAAAGCGAGCGGTTGTATCGTCGAAACGTTCAACACCCGTCAGGGCTGGCCCGACTTGCACTGTGGGCGGGCTGTCCGACGCAGGAAACGGCAGGAGAGATGACCGTGCAGCACGAGGCGCCCACCGTCGACGACGGCGAGGCACTGGAGGTCTGGATCGACCAGGACCTCTGTACCGGCGACGGCATCTGTGCGCAGTACGCGCCAGAGGTCTTCGAGCTCGACATCGACGGCCTGGCCTATGTCAAGAGTGCCGATGACGAGCTGCTGCAGGCGGTGGGGGCCACAACGCGCGTTCCGCTGCCGCTGCTCAGGGATGTCGCGGACTCGGCGAAGGAGTGCCCGGGCGACTGTATTCATGTGCGCCGGGTCGCGGACCAGGTCGAGGTGTACGGGCCTGACGCCGCGTAGCGGTGTGGCGCCCCGCGTCCCGCGCGGGGTGTCACACGCTGTGTGCGGATGCCTGCTGTGAGCGAACGAACGCCCCCTCTTTCCACTGCCACTTGGCTTTCTGCTGCTCATCCGGGCAGCAGCGGGGCACGTCGGGCGAGGAGTAGCCGAGCAGGGTCGCGGTGATGGTGGCGTCGCGTACGGCGAAGTCGCTGACGCTGAGCCGGTCCGCGGGGTCGACGAGGGTGGCGACGACGCGGGGGGCGCCGGTCTGGGGCTCGGTGATGACGTAGATGCCGCTGGGCGGGGTGCCGGAGCCGGCGGCGCAGCGGACCACGGCGACGGTTTCGGGGCGGCCGTCGCCGTCGAGGTCGGCCGCGGCTTCCTGCTGGACCTCGGGTTCGGTGGCGCCGCAGTCCATGGGGTAGTCGATGGCGGCCGGGTCGGGGGCGCTGGCGGCCGCGGCGGGCGGGGGGCNCCCGGTGGCTGCCGGGTCCGCTTACTGCCGGGGAAGCGGCTCGGCGAGGTTTCCGCGGTACGAACGAGAGCGGGCCGCCCCTCCGGGGGGCGCCCCGCTCTCGTCGTGCTGTGTGGATCAGTGCTTGGCGATCTCCCAGAAGCGGAAGACCGTGGAGGCGTCGAGGCACCACTCGACTCCGGTGACGTTCTCACCGACGGCCGCGTACTGCTTGCCCTGCCAGATCGGGACGATGGGCAGTTCCTTGGCCACCAGGTCCTGCAGCTCGCCGTACTGCTCCTCGGTGGCGGAGCGCTCGGTGAGGGCGGCGGTGCCGGGGATGATGCGGTCGGTGATCGACTTGTTGGTGTAGTTGTTCACCAGGACGTTGTCGTCACCGAAGAACGGCTGGGTGAAGTTGTCCGGGTCCGGGTAGTCCGGAATCCAGCCCTTCACATAGACGCCGTACTTCCCTTCCTCTATGGCCTTGTTGTACGAGTCGAGCGGCACGGACTTGACGTCGGCGTCGAACAGGCCGCTCTTGTTGAGCTGCCCGGCGATCGTCTTGAACTGCTGCACGGCAGGTCCGTACCGGGTCGGCGTCGCGTAGAGGGTGAGCTTCACCTTCCCGTGGATGCCCTCGGCGCTGAGCGCCTCGGCGGCCTTGTCCCGCTGGGGGCTCCCGCCGTAGGTGTCGAAGAAGGAGGTGGTGTGGCCCGTGATACCGGCCGGGACGATCGAGTACAGCGGTGCCGCCGTGCCGCGGTAGACCTCCTTGAGGAGGGCCTCGCGGTCGATGAGGTAGGCGATGGCCTTGCGGACGCCGAGCTTGCCGGCGACCGGGTCCTTCATGTTGAAGACCAGGTGCTGGACCTCGGCGCTGGATCCCTCGACGATGTCGATGTTCGCCGTGTCGCCGGTGCCCTGCTCGATCTCCGCGATGTCCTCGGCGGCGAGTCCGCGGTAGGCGACATGCACATCGCCGTCCAGCAGGGCCTTCTTCAGCCGCTGCTGGTCGTCGTCGTAGAACTTCAGGGTCACACCGGAGTTCTTGGCCTCGGCGGTGCCCTGGTACTCGCCGTTGACCTTGAAGACCGCTTCCTTCTTGCCGAAGGAGTCCAGCGTGTACGGTCCGGAGCCGACGGCCTTGCCGTCGGTGCGCAGCTTGTCGAAGTCGTAGGAGCGGTGGTCCACGATCGAGCCCGCACCGGAGGCGATCTTGCTGGGGAAGGTGGCGTCGGGCACCTTCAGCTTGAAGACGACGGTCTTGGCGTCGGGCGTCTCGATGCGGTCGATCGAGGTGAGCATGACGGCCGGGCCGTCGTCGTCGCTGATGTTCCGGGTGCGGTCGAAGGAGTACTTGACGTCCTTCGAGGTGAGGGCGTTGCCGTTGCTGAACTTCAGCCCGTCACGCAGGGTGCACTCGAAGACCTTGGTCTCGGCGTCCTTGAAACCGCACTGCTTGGCTGCCTCGGGCTCGGGTTCGGTGCCGCCCTTGGGGAAGCTCAGCAACGACTGGAAGACGTTGTTGAACAGCAGCCACGAGCCTGGGTCGTAGCCCGCGGCCGGGTCGACGGACTGCACGTCGTCGGACATACCGACGACCACGGCGTCGCCTGAGCCCGCGGAATCGCCCTGCTCACTGCCGCAGCCGGTGAGCAGTCCGGCGGCGAGCCCCGTTGCGAGGAGTGAGGCCGGCCACTGGATGTGCTTCTTCACGATGTTCCTTGTTCCTTGCGTTCTGGTTGGACGCGTTCTGGTTGGACGAGAGGACGAGAAAGGCTGGGTCACTTACTCACGCCGCGGCCGAGTTCCCACAGCTGGAGGTTGGAGGAGGAGTTGAGGGCCCACTCCACGCCCGTGATGCCGTCCCGGGCGGCGATGTACTGCTTGCCCTGCCACAGCGGCAGCACCGGAACGTCCCTGGCCACGATGTCCTGGATCTTCTCGATGCTGTCGGCCGCGGTGAGCCGGTCCGCCTCGCGGCGCGACTGGGGGATGTGCTGCTTGCGGATCGCGCTGTTCACGTAGGGCGAGTTGAGGAAGTTGCCCTCGTCCAGGAACGGCGCGATGAAGCTGTCGGCGTCGGGGAAGTCGGGGAACCAGCCCATGCCGAAGACCGGGTACTCGCCTTCCAGTTGGGCCGGGCGGTAGGTGTCCCAGTCGGTGCCCTTGATGGTGACGTCGAACAGGCCGCTGTCGTTCAGCTGCCCCCGCAGCTCCTCGAACTCGACCTTGGTGCCCGGGCCGTAGTGGTCGGTCGTGTAGTGCAGGGTCACCTTGGCCGGGAGGTGGACGCCGGCCTTGTCGAGGATGGCGCGGGCGGCGGCGTCGCTGGGCTTGCCGTACTTGTTGAGGAACGAGTTGGTGTGCCCGACGACCGTGGTGGGGACGAGCGAGTAGAGCGGCTCCGCGGTGCTGCCGTAGGCCTTGGCGATGAGTGCCTCTCGGTCGACGACCTGGGCCATCGCCTGTCGTACGGCCTTGTCGCGCACGGCGGGATCGGTGGTGTCGAAGGCGAGGTAGCGGATCTCGAGGCCGGCCATCTCGACGAGGTCGATGTCGCCGCCGGACTCCTTGGACAGCTGCTCGATCTGCTTCGGCGCCATGGTGCGGGTCATCATGTGGATGCCGCCGTCCTTGAGCGCCTGGCCCATGGCGTCGGTGTCGGCGAAGGAGCGCAGCTCGATCTTGTCGCTCTTCGGCTTCAGAGCCCCCTTGTAGTGGGGGTTCTTGGTGAAGACGGCCTTGACCAGCTCGTCGCCCTTGACCTCGGCCTTGAGGGAGTACGGTCCTGAGCCGTCGACGGCGAAGCCCGCACGGAGCTTCTTCGCCTCGTAGGCCTTGGGGTTGACGATGCCCGCGGCCGGAGTGGCCAGTTTGTGCGGGAAGGTGGCGTCCGGCTCCTCGAGGTGGAAGATCACCTTGCGGTCGCCCTGGACCTCGATGGTGTCGATGCCGGCCAGCAGGTTGAGCGGGCCGCTCTCGTCCTTGATGGCCCGTACCCGGTCGATGGAGTACTTCACGTCCTCGGCGCTGACGTCACTGCCGTCGGAGAACTTCAGCCCGTCGCGCAGCATGCACTCGTAGCGCTCGCTGTTGGTGTCGGTGAATCCGCACCGCTCGGCCGCCTCGGGCTCCGGCTCACCGCCGCCGCGCGGCAGGTGCATCAGGGTCTGGAGGGTCTGCCGCAGGACGTTCCAGGCGCCCGCGTCGTAGGCGAAGGCCGGGTCGAAGGGGGCGGGGGCCTGCTTCGAGGCGGAGAACACGTCGGTGGTGCCGACGACGATCGCTCCGTCGCCCGCGTCACCGCCGCCCGATCCGCCGCAGGCGGCGAGCACCGGGGCCAGCAGGCCGATGACGGCCGGCAGCGCCCATGTCCTTCGGTTCATTCTCGAAGTTCTCCAGCGGTAGACCCGGTGATCTCGGCGACTGGGGTGGCGTTGCCGGACACGGGAGTTACGTCGATGTTCTCGACCACGAGATTAGTGCGCGGTGTCAGGGCAGTTGGAGCGCCCTGAAGTTGAGAGGTAATCACGCAGCGGCACCAAGGGACGACACACCGATATCCGGACAGCGGAAGGTTTCGTGCACCTGACTACCAATCGGGACACAAGGGCCCCCCAGGTCACGCATATCGGGCGGTCTCTGCACATGGACGAGGGCGTGTCGACGGCCGGTTGCGTGAGAAACGTCACGCATTCAACTGGGCTACCGAACACCTGAATTCAGCCACCCGACGAGGTCACGGAAAATGCACGGGCCAACGCGCTGCGTTTACCGGGCATTCGGCGGAACACGCTCGGTATGCGGATCAGTGCATTCCTGTCATCAGGTTCCGCAGAAAGGGAAGGTCCACTTCCTCCAGCGAGTCGACGACCGTACGGCCCGCGGCCGGCGGGATGGGCGCGACCGACGGCACCGCCACCACCCGGCAGCCGGCGGCCTCGGCGGCGGCGACGCCGGTCGCGGTGTCCTCGACGACGGCGCACCGGCCCGGCTGGGCGCCGAGGCCTTCGGCCGCGAGCAGATACGGCTCGGGGTGGGGCTTCGTACGCGCCACTTCGTCGCCCGCTACGGTCAGGGCGAAGTGCTGTCGGCCGAGCGAGTCCAACACGCGGTCAATAATGCGGCGGTGGGAGGCGGAGACCAGGGCGGCCGGTACGTCGTGGGCCACCAGCTGGGCGAGCAGCCGCGACGCACCGGGCATCAGCGGCAGGGAGCAGCCGATGCGCTCCTCGAAGGTGTCGTTGAGGAGCACCGTCAGTTCGGCGAGGGTGATGTCGGCTCCGGTGGCCTCGATCAGGAAGCCCGCGCTGCGGGTCATCGGACCGCCGACGACGACATGCCGCCAGGATTCGTCGAGGGTGTGGCCCAGCTGGGCGAAGGCCGCGACCTCGGCGTCCCACCAGAAGCCCTCGGTGTCCACCAGGGTGCCGTCCATGTCGAGCAGCACGGCCTGCAGGGCGGAGCCTTCGGCCGTTCGGGTACCGGCTGCGGGGACCGTACTCGTCATCCGCGTACACCTCCATGAGGGACGAGAAGGCCGGCCACCTTTCCTGACGGGAGGTTCCCGGAGGAAAGGCGACCGGCCTGCACTGGACCGACCAGTGTACGACTCGTCGCGTGATCGCGCCTGGCGACCGAGGCCCGCCTTCGGCCTCAGCGCCTGCCTTCGACTCTCAGAGTCTGCCTTCCGGCCCTCAGAGCCCGTCTTCGGCCCTCAGCGGGCGTTGAAGTACTTGGCCTCAGGGTGGTGGATGACGATGGCGTCGGTGGACTGCTCGGGGTGGAGCTGGAACTCCTCGGACAGCTGGACGCCGATCCGCTCGGGCTCAAGGAGTTCGGCGATCTTCGCGCGGTCCTCCAGGTCCGGGCAGGCGCCGTAGCCGAGGGAGAAGCGTGCGCCGCGGTAGCGCAGCGCGAACATGTCCTCCATCTCGGCCGGGTCCTCGCCCGCGAAGCCGAGTTCGCCGCGGACGCGGGCGTGCCAGTACTCGGCCAGGGCCTCGGCCAACTGGACGGACAGGCCGTGCAGTTCGAGGTAGTCGCGGTAGGCGTTGGCCTCGAAGAGCTCGGCGGTGGCTTCGCCGATCTTCGAGCCGACGGTGACGACCTGGAGGCCGACCACGTCCCTCTCGCCGGACTCTTCCGGGCGGAAGAAGTCCGCCAGGCACAGGCGGCGGCCGCGGCGCTGGCGCGGGAAGGTGAAGCGGGTCCGCTCGCCGCCCTTCTCATCCAGCAGGATCAGGTCGTCGCCCTTGGACACGCACGGGAAGTAGCCGTGCACCACGGCGGCTTCCAGCATGTTCTCGGTGTGCAGCTTGTCCAGCCAGCCGCGCAGCCGCGGGCGCCCCTCGGTCTCGACGAGCTCCTCGTACGTCGGGCCGTCGCCGGTACGGGCCTGCTTCAGGCCCCACTGGCCCTTGAACAGGGCGCCCTCGTCCAGCCAGGACGCGTACTCCTTGAGCTGGATGCCCTTGACGACGCGGGTGCCCCAGAAGGGGGGCGTGGGGACCGGGTTGTCGACGGCCACATCGGAGCGGGCCGGGCCTTGTTCGGGGCGCTCCTCGGTCACCGTGGCGGTGGCCTTGACGCGGCGCTGCTTGAGCTCGGGCAGGGTGGCACCGGGGACGCCGCGCTTGACCGCGATCAGGGCGTCCATCAGGCGCAGCCCCTCGAACGCGTCCCGGGCGTAGCGGACTTCGCCCTCGTAGATCTCGTGCAGGTCCTGCTCGACGTAGGCGCGGGTGAGGGCGGCGCCACCGAGGATGACCGGGTAGTCGGCGGCCATCTGGCGCTGGTTGAGCTCCTGGAGGTTCTCCTTCATGATCACGGTGGACTTGACCAGGAGGCCGGACATGCCGATCACGTCGGCCTTGTGTTCCTCGGCGGCGTCCAGGATCGCCGCGACCGGCTGCTTGATGCCCAGGTTGACCACGTTGTAGCCGTTGTTGGACAGGATGATGTCGACGAGGTTCTTGCCGATGTCGTGCACATCGCCGCGGACCGTGGCCAGCACGATGGTGCCCTTGCCCTCGGCGTCGCTCTTCTCCATGTGCGGTTCCAGGTGGGCGACCGCGGTCTTCATCACCTCGGCGGACTGCAGCACGAACGGCAGCTGCATCTGCCCGGAGCCGAACAGCTCGCCGACGACCTTCATGCCCTCCAGCAGGGTGCCGTTGACGATGTCCAACGCGGGACGCGCGGTCAACGCCTCGTCGAGGTCGGCCTCCAGACCGTTCTTCTCGCCGTCGATGATGCGCCGCTGAAGGCGCTCGTCCAGCGGCAGGGCGAGGAGTTCCTCGGCCTTGCCCGCCTTCATCGACTTCATGTTGACGCCCTCGAACAGCGCCATCAGCTTCTGCAGCGGGTCATAGCCCTCGCTGCGCCGGTCGTAGATCAGGTCCAGGGCGGTCGTGACCTGCTCGTCGTCGAACCGGGCGATCGGCAGGATCTTGCTGGCGTGCACGATCGCCGAGTCCAGACCGGCCTTCGCGCACTCGTCCAGGAAGACGGAGTTCAGCAGCACGCGGGCGGCCGGGTTCAGGCCGAAGGAGATGTTGGACAGGCCGAGCGTGGTCTGCACATCGGGGTGGCGGCGCTTGAGCTCGCGGATCGCCTCGATGGTGGCGATGCCGTCCTTGCGGGACTCTTCCTGGCCGGTGCAGATGGTGAAGGTCAGGCAGTCGATGAGGATGTCCGCCTCATGGATGCCCCAGTTCCCGGTCAGGTCGTCGATGAGCCGCTCGGCGATGGCGACCTTGGTCTCGACCGTGCGGGCCTGGCCCTCCTCGTCGATGGTCAGCGCGATCAGCGCCGCGCCGTGCTCCCGTGCCAGCGCGGTGACCTTCGCGAACCGGGACTCCGGGCCGTCACCGTCCTCGTAGTTGACGGAGTTGATGACGGCGCGGCCGCCGAGCTTCTCCAGCCCGGCCTGGATGACGTCGACCTCGGTGGAGTCCAGGACGATGGGCAGGGTGGAGGCGGTGGCGAAGCGTCCGGCCAGCTCGGCCATGTCCGCGACGCCGTCCCGGCCGACGTAGTCGACACAGAGGTCGAGCATGTGGGCGCCTTCGCGGATCTGGTCGCGGGCCATCTCCACACAGTCGTCCCAGCGGGCCTCCAACATGGCCTCGCGGAACTTCTTGGACCCGTTGGCGTTGGTGCGCTCCCCGATCGCCATGTAGGAGGTGTCCTGGCGGAACGGCACCGTCTGGTAGAGGGAGGCGGCGCCCGGCTCCGGACGCGGCTCGCGCGCGGTCGGGCTCAGGCCCCGTACCCGCTCCACGACCTGCCGCAGGTGCTCCGGCGTGGTGCCGCAGCAGCCGCCGACCAGGGACAGCCCGTACTCGCCGACGAAGGTCTCCTGGGCGTCGGCCAGCTCCTCGGCCGACAGGGGGTAGTGGGCGCCGTCCTTGCCCAGGACCGGGAGTCCGGCGTTGGGCATGCAGGAGATCGGAACACGGGAGTGGCGGGCCAGGTAGCGCAGGTGCTCGCTCATCTCGGCCGGGCCGGTCGCGCAGTTCAGCCCGATCATGTCGATACCCAGCGGCTCCAGCGCGGTCAGTGCCGCGCCGATCTCGGAGCCGAGCAGCATCGTCCCGGTCGTCTCCACCGTCACCGAACAGATCACCGGCAGGTTCACACCGGTCGCGTCCAGGGCACGGCGGGCGCCCAGGATCGCGGCCTTGGTCTGCAGCAGGTCCTGGGTGGTCTCGACCAGGAGGGCGTCCGCACCACCGGCGATCATGCCCTCGGCGTTGATCTGGTAGGCGTCCCGCAGTGCCTGGTAGGGGGCGTGCCCCAGGGTCGGCAGCTTGGTGCCGGGGCCCATCGAGCCGAGCACCCAGCGCTGCTGGCCGCTCGACGCGGTGAACTCGTCCGCGACCTCCCGCGCGATCCGTGCCCCCGCCTCGGAGAGCTCGAAGTTGCGCTCCGTGATGTCGTACTCGCTCAGGGCCGCGAAGTTCGCCCCGAAGGTGTTCGTCTCGACACAGTCGACACCGACGGCGAAGTACTCCTGGTGGACCGAGCGGACGATGTCGGGGCGGGTGACGTTCAGGATCTCGTTGCAGCCCTCGAGCTGCTGGAAGTCGTCGAGGGTGGGGTCCTGCGCCTGGAGCATGGTGCCCATCGCGCCATCCGCCACCACCACCCGCGAGGCGAGCGCCTCGCGTAGGGCGTCGGCGCGGGTCTGGCTCGGGGTTGCGGGGGTCGGCAGCGTGGCCATGGATGTACTCCCTGGGATGCGACGGCTGTCGGCTTTGCACCCGCCGGCAGACGAGCGCACGCGGCCAGGGTATCCATGACCCTGGTCTCGATGGGAAGGGTGTCCACCGGGCGGGACGACGTGCCGCCCGTGACCTGACGGGGAGCGGGTGGGGCCGCGGCGCGCCCATGCCGTAGAGATGTCTCTGCGAGATGTCGCTACGAGACGGATCCGCGCGATGTGTACCCACCATTAGGACAAGGTCGGCATGGGCCGATAGTGTTCAGCATTGTCGAACGACGATGTGAGACGGCAGAAGCACAAGGTAGAGGGGGCGCCGACCCGATGGCGAAGAACATCCAGTCGCTCGAACGGGCGGCGGCCATCCTGCGGCTACTCGCCGGCGGCGAGCGGCGCCTGGGCCTCTCCGACATCGCCTCATCGCTTGACCTTGCCAAGGGTACGGCGCATGGGATTCTGCGCACCCTCCAGCACGAGGGCTTCGTCGAGCAGGACGCCGCGTCCGGGCGCTACCAGCTGGGGGCCGAGCTGCTGCGGCTCGGAAACAGCTACCTGGATGTGCACGAGCTGCGCGCCCGCGCGCTGGTCTGGACGGACGACCTGGCACGCTCCAGCGGGGAGAGCGTCTACCTCGGGGTGCTGCACCAGTCGGGTGTGCTGATCGTGCACCACGTCTTCAGGCCCGACGACAGCCGCCAGGTGCTGGAGGTCGGGGCGATGCAGCCGCTGCACTCCACGGCGCTGGGCAAGGTGCTCTCGGCGTACGACCCGGTGGCGCACAGCGAGGTCGTGGAGGTCGAGCGCCGGGACTTCACGCCGCGCACCGTCAGCGACCTGAGCTCGTTCGAGGAGGTCCTCGACCTGACCCGCGCCCGCGGCTGGGCCGCGGACGTCGAGGAGACCTGGGACGGCGTCGCCTCGGTCGCGGCGCCCATCCACGACCGACGGCGGATGCCCGTCGGCGCGGTCGGCATCACCGGGGCCGTGGAGCGGGTCTGTGCGGCCGGGGAGCTGCGGTCGGAGCTGGTGGCCGCGGTGCGCGACTGCGCCCGCTCCGTCTCGCGGGATCTGGGCGCGGGCCGTTTCTGAGCGGGAGCTCTGAGGGCCGCCGCTGTCCGGCGCCCCGAGCAGTACCCCCCAGGGCCGCCCCTGCCCGGCGCCCCGAGCAGCACCTCTCAGGGCCGCCCCTGCCCGGCGCCCGAGCAGTACCCCTCAAGGCTGCGCGCTACCTCTGAGCGGCATCCCCGCGCCTTTCCGGGCCCCGCCGACCAGAGCGCCCGGTAACGATCGGGGTTCCTCGCCACAGAAGTCCCACCGAAGCCTTGACGTCACGTTAACCGTGGCGCAAAACTGCCGTTCATCGGTCGACATTGTCGAACACCTACCGGCAATACGGGGTAGGGTATGGCAGACGTGGATCGAGCATTCCGCCCTCACCGAGGGCTCGGACCACCGGAAGGACCCGGGGTACGACCTACTCGGTGTTCCATCTGGACGAAGGACAAAGGAGTCGCCGGTGTCCAGCTCCGACATCTTCATTGGCGAGACCATCGGTACCGCCGTGCTCATCCTCCTCGGCGGCGGTGTCTGTGCCGCCGTAACCCTCAAGCGCTCGAAGGCGCAGAACGCCGGCTGGGTCGCCATCACCTTCGGGTGGGGCTTCGCGGTCATGACCGCCGTATACATATCGGCGAGTCTCTCCGGCGCCCACCTCAACCCCGCGGTCACGCTGGCCCTGGCCATCGAGAACGGCGGCTGGGACGACGTTCCGGTCTACATGGTCGGCCAGCTGCTCGGCGCCATGATCGGCGCGGTGCTCGTGTGGATCGCCTACTACGGGCAGTTCCTCGCGCACCTGACCGACAAGGAGGTCGTGGGCGGCCCCGGCGCCCAGGACACCGCGGTGGCCCGGTCCACCACGGAGCCCGGCCCGGTGCTCGGGGTCTTCTCCACCGGCCCCGAGGTCCGTAACCCGGTCTACAACCTGGCCACGGAAATCATCGGCACCGTGGTGTTGGTCCTGGCGATCCTGACCCAGGGCCTCAACGATGACGGTAACGGCCTCGGCCCGATCGGTGCGCTGATCACGGCCTTCGTCGTCGTCAGCATCGGTCTGTCGCTCGGTGGCCCGACCGGGTACGCGATCAACCCTGCCCGTGACCTCGGTCCGCGCATCGTGCACAGCCTGCTGCCGCTGCCGAACAAGGGCGGCTCCGACTGGTCCTACTCCTGGGTACCGGTCGTCGGCCCTCTGATCGGTGGCGCTGTCGCTGCCGGTATCTACAGCATCGCCTTCGCGTAAGCCCCCCGCACACAGACCACCAGGAGCAAGAACGTGACCGACGCACACACCGCTGGCCCCTTCATCGCCGCGATCGACCAGGGCACCACCTCCAGCCGCTGCATCGTCTTCGACCGTGACGGCCGGATCGTCTCCGTCGACCAGCGCGAGCACGAGCAGATCTTCCCCAAGCCCGGCTGGGTCGAGCACGACGCCACCGAGATCTGGACCAACGTCCAGAGCGTGGTCGCCGGAGCTATCTCCAAGGCCGGCATCACCTCCGCCGACGTCAAGGCGATCGGTATCACCAACCAGCGTGAGACCACGCTGATGTGGGACAAGAACACCGGCGAGCCCGTCTACAACGCCATCGTCTGGCAGGACACCCGCACCGACGCGCTGTGCAAGGAGCTCGGCCGCAACGTCGGTCAGGACCGCTTCCGCCGCGAGACGGGCCTCCCGCTCGCCTCGTACTTCTCGGGCCCGAAGGTCCGCTGGCTGCTCGACAACGTCGAGGGGCTGCGGGCGCGCGCCGAGCGTGGCGACATCCTCTTCGGCACGATGGACTCCTGGGTCATCTGGAACCTCACCGGTGGCGTGGACGGCGGTGTGCACGTCACGGACGTCACCAACGCCTCGCGCACCCTGCTGATGAACCTCAACGAGATGGAGTGGGACGAGCGCATCCTCGCCTCCATCGACATCCCGGCCGCGGTCCTCCCGGAGATCAAGTCCTCCGCCGAGGTGTACGGCCACGCCAAGGGCGGCATCCTCGACGGCATCCCGGTCGCCTCCGCGCTCGGTGACCAGCAGGCGGCCCTGTTCGGCCAGACCTGCTTCGCCCAGGGCGAGGCCAAGTCGACGTACGGCACCGGCACCTTCATGCTGATGAACACCGGTCACACGCCCGTCAACTCCTACAACGGCCTGCTGACCACCGTCGGCTACCAGATCGGCGACCAGAAGCCGGTCTACGCCCTTGAGGGCTCGATCGCCGTCACCGGCTCCCTGGTGCAGTGGATGCGCGACCAGATGGGCCTGATCAACTCCGCCGCCGAGATCGAGACGCTCGCCTCCACGGTCGAGGACAACGGCGGCGCGTACTTCGTACCGGCCTTCTCCGGCCTGTTCGCCCCGTACTGGCGCTCCGACGCCCGCGGTGTGATCGCCGGTCTCACCCGGTACGTCACCAAGGCGCACATCGCGCGCGCCGT
Organism: Streptomyces sp. E11-3; assembly: GCF_046540415.1. Lineage (NCBI taxonomy): Bacteria > Bacillati > Actinomycetota > Actinomycetes > Kitasatosporales > Streptomycetaceae > Streptomyces > Streptomyces sp. E11-3. Next base: position 857,995 of record NZ_JAZGRL010000002.1, read on the forward strand.
TCTCGAGGCCACCGCCTGGCAGACCCGTGAGATCACCGACGCCATGACCAAGGACTCCGGTGTCGAGCTCACGGCCCTCAAGGTCGACGGCGGTATGACCTCCAACAACCTGCTGATGCAGACCATCTCGGACTTCACGGACGCGCCGGTGGTGCGCCCGATGGTCGCCGAGACGACCTGCCTCGGCGCCGCCTACGCCGCCGGTCTCGCCGTCGGCTTCTGGCCGGACACCGACGCCCTGCGCGCCAACTGGCGCCGGGCCGCCGAGTGGACCCCCCACATGGAAGCGGACCAGCGGGACCGCGAGTACAAGAGCTGGCTCAAGGCCGTCGAGCGGACCATGGGCTGGATCGAGGACGAGGAGTAAGAACTCATGACCACCACCCTGCAGAGCGGCTCGGCCCTCCCGCCTCTCGGGCTGCATCCGGCCGGCGGCTCCAACCCGAGCCGCGCCGAAACCCGGGAGCAGCTGAACAAGGCTACGTACGACCTCCTGGTGATCGGTGGCGGAATCCTGGGCATCTCCACTGCCTGGCATGCCGCACAGTCCGGTCTGCGGGTGGCCCTGGTGGACGCCGGCGACTTCGCCGGCGCCACCTCCTCCGCCTCCTCCAAGCTGCTCCACGGCGGTCTGCGCTACCTGCAGACCGGCGCGGTGAAGCTGGTCGCGGAGAACCACTTCGAGCGGCGGGCGGTGTCCCGCCAGGTGGCACCGCACCTCGCCAACCCGCTCACCTTCTACCTGCCGGTCTACAAGGGCGGCCCGCACGGCGCGGCCAAGCTCGGCGCGGGCGTCTTCGCCTACTCCGCGCTCGGCGCGTTCGGTGACGGCGTCGGCCACCTGCTCAGCCCCTCCAAGGCCGCGCAGGACGTGCCGGAGCTGCGTACGGACGGACTGAAGGCCGTGGCCGTGTACGGCGACGACCAGATGAACGACTCCCGGATGGCCCTGATGACGGTCCGCGCGGCCGTCGAGTCGGGCGCGACGGTGCTCAACCACGCCGAGGTCACCGGCCTGCGCTTCACCCAGGGCCGGGTCACCGGCGCCGACCTCAAGGACCGCACCGACGGCACCGAGTTCGGCGTCACCGCCCGCCTGGTGCTCAACGCCACCGGCCCGTGGGTGGACCACCTGCGCAAGATGGAGGACCCGAACTCGGCTCCGTCCATCCGCCTCTCCAAGGGTGCGCACCTGGTGCTCAAGCGCACCTCGCCGTGGAAGGCCGCGCTGGCGACGCCGATCGACAAGTACCGCATCACCTTCGCCCTCCCCTGGGAGGACATGCTGCTGCTCGGTACGACCGACGAGGAGTTCGAGGGCGACCCGGCCGATGTCAGGGTCACCGAGAAGGACACCGCGCAGATCCTGGACGAGGCGGCCTTCTCGATCCGCGACCAGCAGCTGTCGCGCGACCTGATCACCTACTCGTTCGCGGGTCTTCGGGTGCTGCCCGGCGGTCCGGGCGACACCTCGAAGGCCAAGCGCGAGACGGTCGTCACCGAGGGCCGTGGCGGGATGCTGTCGGTCGCGGGCGGCAAGTGGACGACGTTCCGGCACATCGGCCGTACGGTCATGACCAAGCTCGCCGAGCTGCCGGGGCACCCGCTGGGCGAGGACATGGAGCCGATCGCGCACCTGCCGAAGAAGCTCCCGCTGCCGGGCATCGCCAACCCGCGCGCGGTCGCGCACCGGCTCCTGGTGGACGGTCCGGCCCCCGGGCCGCGGATGGCCGCGGACACCGCGCGCCACCTCGCCACGCACTACGGCTCGCTGTCCTTCGACATCGCGCGCCTGGCCAACGAGGACGCGGCGCTCGCCGAGCGCATCCACCCGGACGCCCCGGAGATCTGGGCGCAGGTCGCCTACGCCCGGGACCACGAGTGGGCCGAGACGCCGGACGACGTACTGCGCCGCCGTACGACGCTGACGATCCGCGGTCTGGACACCGAGGACGTACGCGCCAGGGTGCAGGGGATGCTCGACGGCAAGGAGTGAGCGTGGGGTGAGGGGCGGGGCGGCCGGGTGGGTACGGCCGCCCCGCCGGGGCGGCCGGGTGGGTACGGCCGCCCCGCCCCTCACCCATAGGCACGCGGCGGCTACGCGGGCGACCGTGCAAATTCACTCGCCTGTGCACGGGGCTGCGGAGGTCCCCTGCCGACGCCGTAAGGTTGGCACGTACGCAAGGGCTCGTCGGAAGGAGGCACTGGGTGATCGAGCTCGAGGGGGTTCCCGAGCTGATCGACCCGGTCATGGTGGCCGCGTTCGAGGGCTGGAACGACGCCGGTGATGCCGCCTCCACCGCGGTCGCGCATCTGGACCGGGAGTGGAAGGGCGAGGTGTTCGCGGCGCTCGACGCCGAGGACTACTACGACTTCCAGGTCAACCGCCCCACGGTCTGGCTGGACGGCGGGGTGCGCCGGCTCACCTGGCCGACTACCCGGCTCTCGGTGGTCCGTATCGGCGGGGACAAGCCGCGTGACCTGGTGCTGGTGCGCGGGATCGAGCCGTCGATGCGCTGGCGCTCGTTCTGCAACGAGCTGCTCGGCTTCGCCCATGAGCTGGGCGTGGAGCTGGTGGTGGTGCTCGGCGCGCTGCTCGGCGACACGCCGCACACCCGCCCGGTGCCGGTCAGCGGAGTCACCTCGGACGCGGACCTGGCCCGCACGATGAACCTGGAGGAGACCCGGTACGAGGGTCCGACGGGCATCGTCGGTGTGCTGCAGGAGGCCTGTACGCACGCCGGCGTACCGGCGGTGTCGCTCTGGGCGGCGGTGCCGCACTACGTGTCGCAGCCGCCGAACCCGAAGGCGACTCTCGCGCTGCTGAACCGTCTTGAGGATCTGCTCGATCTGCGCATCCCGCTCGGCGAGTTGGCCGAGGACGCGCGGGCCTGGCAGATCGGTGTGGACCAACTGGCCGCCGAGGACAGCGAGGTCGCGGAGTACGTGCAGACGCTGGAGGAGGCGCGGGACACCGCGGAGTTGCCCGAGGCGTCCGGCGAGGCGATCGCCCTGGAGTTCGAGCGGTATCTGCGCCGCCGGGACGGCGGGCCCGCGCAGGGTCCCGGGCATGCGACGGACGGCGGCGAGGGGAGCTCCTATCTGCGGGAGAACCCGAGTGGCCGCACCCGCCCGCCGAAGCCGCCACTGCCGGAGCCACCGGCTGCGGAACAGTCGCCTGCGGAACCGTCGTCCGCTGAACCGTCGCCGGAACCGCCGTTGCCGGAACCGCCGTTGCCGGATGCGACGGATCCCGAGGGGGACGACGGTCCCTCCGACGCGGAGAGCTGACGCCAGTGGGGCGGTGCCGATACGGCACCGCCCCACGGCATGTCAGACCTGGTCGACCGCCACCATGTCGTACTCCGTGTCCGGTGTGGGTTCCACATCGAGCGGGCGTTGGGCAGCAGCCGTCGCCGTTGAGGATCTTCGCCGCGCCCAGGTCGACCGCGGCCGCCACTCCGCTGCGCGGGTCGACCCGCATCAGGGTGCCGCCGTCCGCGAAGGCGTTGACCACGAGCAGGGCGGAGCCGTCGGGGGCCCGCTCGATGCCGCCGACCGTCGAAGTCCAGCGCGAGCCCGTAGAGCTGGGGCTTGAAGGAGTCGGTGAACCAGGCGGTGCCCGGCGTGAGGATCACGTCGTTGACGAAGGGGCCCTCCGTACCGACCGTGGCAAGTGTGCGCAATGCGCCGGTGCGCGGATCGGCCAAACGGAGTTCTCTGCTGGGGCCGCCGCACAGAAACAACCGGCCGCGCCGGTCGGTCTGCAGCCCGATCACGGGGTGCGCGGGCCCCTGCCCGTCGACGACGGCACAGCCTTCACCGCTCCGCAGGCTCACCCGGTAGACGGACCCGTCGGCGATCGATCCGAAGTACGCGAATGGGGCGGAGCCGATCGTGATGCCCTCCGGCCGGAAGCCGTTCGGCAGCGGAAAGCCGGTGGGTCAGCGTCTGCCGGGACCTGCGGCCGCCTGTGCGGTGGCGCCGAGCGGGCCCAGCAGGGCGGCGCCACCGAGGGCGGCGCCGGCCCCCAGCAAGCCCCGGCGCGTCAGGGGACGTTCCTTGAACACCATTGCTCATCCTTTCGACAGAAAGGGTCAGGAGACGCTGTCACCTCATCACAAGACGTGCGCCACCGCAGTCTTTGGCGGGAATACCCCGTGACATCGGTTTCCGGACGGATTGCACGGGCTTCCCAAGTCAGCTTGATTTCAAACGTAGTTGGCCGTAGGCATCTGGACGGGAGCCGCCAGCGGTAGCAAGGTGTGCTCCGAAGGCGCGGAGCACGGACCACCCAGGAGCCAGCAGAGCAATCCGGAGACGTCTGAGGGGAGCGCTGAGCGATGACCGAGCAGGCACAGCCGGCACAGGGTCCGGGGTCCGAGGGACCTGGACCTGACGGAGTCGGCTTCACCTACCGAGGAGCCGAGCGGGAGCTGATCGTCGTCGCCCGGCCCGAGGCCCGACTGCGCGCCGAGGCCCAGGCCGTACGCTCGGCCGCCGGGGCGGACGTGAGCTCCCTCAATATGTTCCTGAGCGACGAACACCTCGCGCTCGAACCGCTGTTCGGCAGCGAGGAGCGGCTGGAGTCGACCGCGCTGCCCCCGGGAGCGCAGGAGCCGGCACCGGACCTGGCGCTCTTCTACCGGGTGCGCGGCGGCGAGGAGCGCGCACAGGAGCTGCGGTCCCGGATCGCCGCGCTGCCGGGGATCGAGACGGCGTACGTGAAGCCGGCCGCCGTTCCGGCCGGGTTCAGCCCGGAGGGGCACAGCGCCGACGACTCGCAGCGACAGAAGGAAGGGGCGGCCCGCACCCCTGACTTCACCGGCCGCCAGGGCTATCTGCGCCCCGCGCCGGAAGGCGTGGACGCCCACTGGGCCTGGCAGCGGCCCGGCGGCAGCGGCGAGGGCGTGACCGTGATCGACGTCGAGGGCGCCTGGCAGCTCGGGCACGAGGACCTTTCGGCCAAGCTCGCCGGCGTCGTCGTGGGCACCCCGCTGCGGGACGTGGCCTGGCGCAACCACGGCACCGCGGTGCTCGGCGTACTCGGCGGCGACCGGGACGACCGCGGGATCACCGGTATCGTGCCGGAGGCCGTGACCGCGGCCGCCTCCTTCGTCGGCATCGGCTCGGCGGCGGCGATCCACGCCGCGGCGGAGCGCCTCACGCCCGGTGACATCGTGCTGGTCGAACTGCACCGCCCCGGACCGCGGTTCGACTTCCAGGAGCGCGACGACCAGCAGGGCTACATTCCGCTGGAGTGGTGGCCCGACGACTACGCGGCGATCCGGTACGCCACGGCCAGGGGCGTCCTGGTCGTCGAGGCGGCGGGCAACGGCGCCGACTCCCTGGACGATGCGGTGTACGAGCGCAGGCCGGACGAGTTCCCGGCGAGCTGGCGCAACCCGTTCAACGCGTCCCACCAGCCGTCCGGCGCGATCCTGGTCGGCGCGGGCGCGCCGCCGCCGGGCACCCACGGCCGGGACCACGGCCCGGACCGCTCCCGGCTCGCGTTCTCCAACTACGGCGCCCGCGTGGACGCCCAGGGCTGGGGCCGGGAGGTCACCACGACCGGCGGCTACTGGGACCGCCCCGGCGATCTGCAGAGCGGCGCCGAGGAGATCGCCTGGTACACGGACACCTTCTCCGGTACGTCGTCGGCGTCCCCGGTGGTGGTCGGCGCGCTGGCCTCGCTCCAGGGCATGCTGAAGGCCAGCGGCGCCGCGCCCATGACGCCGGAGCGCGCCCGCGAGGTGCTGCGGTCCACCGGCGCCGCGCAGCAGGACGGACCGGGCCGGCCCGCGTCGCAGCGGATCGGCAGGCGTCCCGGCATCAAGGCCGCACTGACCCGTCTCATTCCCTCGGCCATCGGCTCGGGCCAGGCCGAGCGCTTCTGGGACGAGTTGGTCCCCTATCCCCGTGAACTTCCGCCGCGGCTCCGGCTGTTCGTGGCCGGTGCCTGGCGGGATCTGAGCGACCCGTCCCCCGAAGTCCGCCAGGCGGTGCACTCCGCCTTCGCGGGGGGACGGCCCGACGTACGTGTCTGGTTCTCGGACGACGAGGTCGTTGGCCTGGTCGTCACCGGCTGATATCCGACAACAAGCAGTGAGGGAAGGTGGCACCCGCATGAGCACCACCCCGCAGATGAGTCAGCAGATGCCCCAGCAGCAAGGCCAGCAGTACGGAATCCCGCAACAAGGCCAGCAGCAAGGCCAGCAGTACGGGCAGGAGCAGGGCCCGAGCACCGCCCCGCCGCAGCCGCAGCAGTTCGGCCAGCAGCAGGGCCAGCCGCAGTACGGGCAACAGCAGATGCCGCAGTTCGGCCAGCAGATGCCCCAGCAGTACGGCCAGCAGCAGGGCCAGCCCCAGTACGGGCAACAGCAGATACCGGGTCTACTTGAGCAGCAGCTCCAGCAGCTCGGCCAGCAGCCGCCCTACCAGCAGCTGCTCCAGCAGATGGGCGGCCAGGTCGGCGCCGAGGCGATCCAGAGCGGTATCGCCACCCGGTACTGGGACGTCGTCGACCCGCTGCCCGGACAGCCCGTGACCCTGTTCCTGCTCGTCAACAACGTCTGGCGTCGGCTGAACAACCCGAGCCAGATCGTGCATGACGCGGTCCAGCGTGCCTTCGCCTTCGGGCACCAGGTGATCGGCTTCTTCGACAGCGGGAGCCCGGGCACCATCCAGGCGATCGTGGTCAACAAGTAGGTCCACACCGTAGGTCCCACACGGACCCCTGGCACGACAGAGGCGCCGGACGAGCCCAGCTCGTCCGGC
>NZ_JAZGRL010000002.1:864841-975428 GCF_046540415.1 Streptomyces sp. E11-3
GGGGGGGCGGCCCCCCCCCGGCGGCTCCGGCGCCTCCCGTCATGGCGTCCTACAGGGCGACACCCAGCAGGGCGTCGACGGCGCGCGAGACCACACCGGGCGCCCCCTCCTCCGTACCGCCCGCTGATTCCTGCAGACCGGCCCAGCGGTCGACGGCCGCGAGCGCGGCGGGCGAGTCCAGGTCGTTGGCGAGGGCTGTACGGATCTCCTCCACCAGGGCGTCGGCGGACGGGCCGTCCGGCCGGGAGACCGCGGCCCGCCAGCGCCCGAGCCGCTCCACGGCACCGTTGAGCACCTGGTCCGTCCACTCCCAGTCCGCGCGGTAGTGGTGCGCGAGGAGCGCCAGGCGGATGGCGGCCGGGTCGACGCCGGAGCGGCGCACGGTCGAGACGAAGACCAGGTTGCCCTTGGACTTGGACATCTTCGCGCCGTTCAGGGCGACCATGCCCGCGTGCACATACGACCGGGCGAAGGGGTACTCGCCGGTCAGCGCCTGGGCGTGGGACGCGCCCATCTCGTGGTGCGGGAAGGCCAGGTCGGATCCACCGCCCTGGACGTCGAAGCCCATGCCCAGGTACTCCAGGGCGATGGCGACGCACTCGATGTGCCAGCCCGGCCGGCCGCGGCCCAGGCTGCCGCCGTCCCAGCTCGGCTCGCCCTCGCGGGCGGCCATCCACAGCATCGGGTCGAGCGGGTTCTTCTTGCCCGGGCGCTCCGGGTCGCCGCCGCGCTCGGCGGAGAGCAGCTTCATGGCCTCGGCGTCGAGCCCGGAGACCTCGCCGAAGTGGGTGTCCGACTCCACGGAGAAGTAGATGTCGCCCTCGAGCTCGTAGGCGGCGCCGCTGTCCCGCAGGCGCTCGACCAGGGGGACGATCTTGGGTATCGACTCGACGGCACCGACGTACTGCCTCGGGGGCAGCATCCGCAGCGCGGTCATGTCCTCACGGAAGAGCGCCGTCTCGCGCTCCGCGAGCTCGGTCCAGTCCTCACCGTCGCGCTGGGCGCGTTCCAGCAGCGGATCGTCTACGTCGGTCACGTTCTGCACGTAGTGAACCTGCCGCTTGTTGTCGAGCCACACGCGCTGCACGAGGTCGAACGCGTTGTAGGTCGCCGCATGACCCATGTGGGTGGCGTCGTACGGGGTGATGCCGCAGACGTAGAGGCGGGCGACGGGACCGGGCTCAAGCGTGACGAGTTCACCGGTCGCGGTGTCGTGGATCGTGAGGTCGCGGCCCGTGCCGGGCAGGGCGGGGACCTCGGAGGCTGGCCAGGCATGCATGTCTTGAGCCTAACCGGACGGATGTTCCGGATACGAACCGGACGGGTGACCTTAGCCGATTCGGCACCCTTGCGCGACCGGCTGGGACGTGCTGAGACCCTAGAGGGTGTCTCCCCCTAGACGGGTGGCCAGGGGATCGCGGGCCAGTCGCCTGACGGTGCCGGGTGCCGCCCGCTCGCCAGGAGGGCCGCCACCCGGGCGCGGAGGGCGGCCAGTTCGGTCTGGGTGATCAGTTCGGGCAGGCGTGCGGCGAGAGGGCCCTCGTCCAGGTCGGTGGCGAGGCGGCCGAGCACCTCGACGGCCTCGTCGGTCAGCGGCTCCCCCGCCCAGCCCCACAGCAGCGTGCGCAGTTTGTCCTCGGCGTTGAAGGTGACGCCGTGGTCGATGCCGTACAGCTGTCCGTCGGCGGTCGGCAGCAGGTGGCCGCCCTTGCGGTCGGCGTTGTTGATCACCGCGTCCAGGACGGCGAGCCGCCGCAGCCGGGGGTCGTCGGCGTGCACCAGAAGCGCGGTGCGGCCCTGCTCGACCTCGGCGAAGCCGATGGCCTTCCAGCCGTCCGCCGGTTCCTCGCGGTCCACCAGGGCGAGGAGCTCTGGTGCCGAGTCCTCGGGTGCCGCCTCGATCCACAGCTGGCACATGCCCTCGCCGTACGGTCCGTCCCGCAGCACGGTCGGCGGTACGAGGCTCCAGCCCATCGCCTCGGCGACCTCGTACGCGGCCACCTCGCGCTGGGCGAGGGTGCCGTCGGGGAAGTCCCACAGCGGTCGCTCCCCCGCGACCGGCTTGTAGACGCACGAGGCGCGCTCGCCCTCGTACGCGACCGAGCAGAACAGCACCGCGTTGGAGGCCTCGCGGATCTGGCCGCGCACGGAGAGCTCGCCGTGGGTGAGCAGCTCCACGCTGGTCGTCACGCTCCGCGACGGTATCCGTTCTGGCGCGGGCATACGTGTCCTTCCGGGTCGAGCGGCAGGCTGCACAGCGGACACGGCGGACGCCCGGCGTTCACGACGTCCAGGGCGCGTTTGACGAAGGCCCTCGCCTGGGTGCCGGAGAGGCGCACCCGGAGCATCGGGGGGCCGTTCTCGTCGTCCTGGAGCAGCCGCTCCTCGGCCTCGGCCAGGCCCTCCTCGTCGTCCGCGTCCAGCTCGACCAGGGCCTGCGCCTCGACGATCATGCGCTGTTCGTCGCCGTCCCAGGCCAGCGCCATGGTGCCGACCCGGAACTCCTCCTCGACCGGATTGTCCAGTGGCGCGCTGTCCGTGATCTCGGCGGGCGCCACGGCGGGTACCGGAGCGCTGCCCCCACTGCGCCGTACGACCTCGTCGAGCAGTTCGTCCATGCGCTCGGCGAGCGCGGCGACCTGGGTCTTCTCCAGGGCGACGCTGGTGACCCTGCCTCCGGCCGAGGCCTGGAGGAAGAACGTACGGCGCCCGGGGAGCCCGACCGTACCTGCCACGAAGCGTTCCGGTGGGTCATAGAGGAACACCTGACGGGACACGTCCTGGCCTCTCCCTCGGTATCGACTGACTCTGCGACTGACTCTTGGGCTGACTCTTGGGCTGGTGCCGCGACTGGTGCGACTAGTTCACCCTACTGCGGGCGACGATCACGGTGCTCCCGCACCGCCACCTACGGTCGCGTCCGATGTGCCGGTTCCCGGGTCGCTCGCGCGCGGTACCAGCGAGCCGAAGTCCCCGGTGTCGCTGAGGCGCAGGAGGAAGGGGCGCAGCCGGGTGTAGCGGATCGCGGTGATCGAGCTGGGTTCGACCGAGATCCGTTGGAAGAGGTCCAGATGGAGGCCCAGGGCGTCCGCGACCAGGGACTTGATGACGTCGCCGTGCGAGCACATCAGATACACGGCGTCCGGGCCGTGCTCGCGCTCCACGCGCGCGTTCCAGTCGTGGACCGCCTGGGCCGCGCGGTCGCGCATGGCGGGCATCGACTCGCCGCCGGGGAAGGCGGCCGCCGACGGGTGCTGCTGCACGACCTCCATCAGCGGCTCGTCCATCAGCTCGGCGAGCTTGCGCCCGGCCCAGTCGCCGTAGTCGCACTCGTTGATGCGTTCCTCGGTGTGCAGGGCGAGGCCGGGGCGGGCGGCGAGCAGCGGCGCGAGGGTTTCCTGGCAGCGCTGCAGCGGGCTGCTGACGGCCGCGACCAGCGGGACCGCGGCGAGCCGCTCGGGCAGGGCCGCGGCCTGGGCGCCGCCGAGCTCGTCCAGGCCGACGCCTGGCGTCCGGCCGGCGAGCAGGCCCGCGGTGTTGGCGGTCGACCGCCCATGTCGGACGAGGATCAACGTCGGCATGCCGCCACCCTAGGGCCTGGAGTCAGGGACGTGCGGGCGGGCCCGGATCGGGGAAGAATGCGCGCCGTGATCGTGGACTGCGCCATCTACCGCAACGGCCGCCGTACGCCGGGGCCCGAGGACTTCTCGCGGGCCCTTCAGGAGGCGCGTGCCACGGGTGACGCCTTTCTGTGGATCGGGCTGCATGAGCCGACGCCGGCCGAGTTCGACCGGGTCACCGAGGAGTTCGGGCTGCACCCGCTGGCGGTGGAGGACGCGCTCAAGGCGCATCAGCGGCCCAAGCTCGAGGTCTACGACGACTCGCTGTTCGTGGTGCTCAAGCCGATCGCGTACGACGACTCGGTGGACAGGGTGACCTCGGGCGAGTTGATGGTGTTCATCGGCGACTCCTTCGTGGTGACGGTCAGGCACGGGATCGGCGCCCCGCTCGGCGCCGTACGCAAGCGTCTGGAGGACGATCCCGACGTGCTCAGCCACGGGCCGACCGCGGTGCTGTACGCGGTCAGCGACGCCGTGGTCGACCACTACATAGAAGTCGCGGACGAGCTCCATCTGGATCTGGAGGAGCTTGAGGCGCGGGTCTTCGAGCCGGGTGGCGGCGACACCCGGCACATGGCGGCGCGGATCTACGGCTTCAAGCGGCAGGTACTGGAGTTCCGCCGCGCCACCGTCCCGTTGGCGGCGGTGATGACGCGGCTCTCGGGTGCCGGGGTGCCGTTCGTGCACGCGCGGGCGCAGCCGTTCTTCCGCGACGTCAGCGACCATCTGACGCGTGCCAACGAGAGTGTGGAGGGCCTGGACCGGCTGGTCTCCGACATCCTCTCGGCGCATCTCGCGCAGACGGGCGTACGGCAGAACGACGACATGCGCAAGATCTCGGCGTGGGCCGCGATGGCCGCGGTGCCGACGATGATCGCGGGCATCTACGGCATGAACTTCGACCTGATGCCCGAACTGACGTGGGTGTGGGGCTACCCCGGAGTGCTGGTGCTCATGACGGGCCTGGTGTACGGCCTGTACCGGCAGTTCAAGCGCCGCGGCTGGCTGTAGACCCCGCGGCCGCCCCGCTAGGCGAACTCCGCGGCCGAGGTCGCGGGTCCGCCGAGCGCGTCGCGCCGCTCAGGCATCGTCAGGGACACCATCCGCCGCCAGCCCGCGACGCGCTCGTAGGCGTACATGGCGTGGATACCCGCGGCGAGCACCGCGGCCTTGGGTTTCGACCAGCCCAGGATGCGGCCCATCCGGGCCATCACGGCGAGGCTGACGTCACGGTAGATGCGGATCTCGGCGAGGGCGCAGTCGTGCAGGATGCGCTGGATGGTGCGGCCGTGGCCCTCGCGGGCGAACCGCAGGAGTTCCTCGTGGCAGTAGGCGAGGTGGTTGTCCTCGTCGTTCGAGATCATCGTCACGGCCTTGCCGACCTCGGGGTGGTCGGCGAAGTACTTGCGGAGCATCACCATCTGGTCGGCGGCGCGCTGCTCGGTGACGCGGCTGTGCGACAGGTAGGTGATGATGTCGTGCTCGCTGAGCTTCTCGTCGCGGCGCAGCTGCTCGTGCGCGAGCCCGATGCCGTGCTTCTCCAGCAGGAGTGTGTAGTCGGTGTCCTCGGGGACCTCGACGGGGGTGAGGCCGCGTTTCTTCATCAGGGCGTTGAAGATCCGGCCGTGCTTGTCCTCGTCCGCGCCGTGCCGTACGACTTTCGGGGCGAGTGCGCGCTGGCTGTCGGGAATCAGGGCCGCGATGCGCGCGTTCTCCCAGCCGCCCTGGGTCTCCCCGCTCGCAGCGATCGAACAGAACAGCCGATACGACTCGTCGTTGTCGATGATCTCCTGGAACAGACTCCTGGCCGAGAGCATGACCGCCACCTCCTAGCAGGGACCGCAGCACCTACGAGTGAAGTCCGCTGCGGGCTGTTGGGCAACAGGTACGCCAGACAACTCCGCCGATAGGGGGATCTGGGGTTTAGCGGGAGGCAGTCGGGCCATAGGCGGGCGGCGTGTCCCGTAACCGTCCGGTGCGTGGGGCGTTGTACGGGTGACGGCCGTGGCGGGGAAGACCCCCGAGCCCCCACCACGGCCGCAGAACTTACTCCCAGGGCATTACGCCACTCCGGCGCGCTCCAGGGCTTCGGTGCCCGCGCGGAGCGAGGCGATCCGCTCGTCCAGGGTGAACCCGGCGGGGGCCAGGGTGAGGGTGGTGACACCGGCCGCGGCGTAGGCCCGCATTCCGTCGGCGATGCGGTCCACCGAGCCCAGCAGGGTGGTCTGTTCGATCAGCTTCTGCGGTACGGCGGCGGCCGCGCCCTCCTTGTCGCGGTCCAGGTACTTGTCCTGGATCTCGGCGGCTTCCTTCTCGTAGCCCATGCGCTGGGCCAGCTGGTTGTAGAAGTTCTGCTTGCGGCTGCCCATGCCGCCGACGTAGAGCGCGGTGTACGGACGGAACATGTCGGCCAGCGCCGGGACGTCCTTGTCGGCGCCGAGTGCGAGCGGCACCGTCGGGCAGACGTCGAAGCCCTCCATGGTGAGCCCGGCCTTCTCGCGGCCCGCCTTGAGATGCTTGATCGCGGTGTCCTGGAGGTGCTCGGCGGACGGGAAGATCAGCAGGGCGCCCTCGGCGATCTCGCCGGTCTGCTCAAGGTTCTTCGGGCCGATCGCGGCGATGTAGACGGGGATGTGCTCGCGCGCCGGGTGCACGGTGAGCTTGATCGGCTTGCCGGGGCCACCGGGCAGCGGCAGCGTCCAGTGCTCGCCTTCGTACGACAGCCGCTCCCTGGCCATCGCCTTGCGGACGATCTCGACGTACTCGCGGGTGCGGCCGAGTGGCTTGTCGAACTTCACGCCGTACCAGCCCTCGGATACCTGCGGGCCCGAGACGCCGAGCCCGAGGCGGAAGCGGCCTCCGGAGAGCGAGTCGAGGGTGGCCGCGGTCATCGCGGTCATCGCGGGCTGTCGGGCCGGGATCTGCAGGATCGCCGAGCCGACGTCGATACGTTCCGTCTGCGCGGCGACCCAGGACAGCACCGTGGGGGCGTCCGAGCCGTACGCCTCGGCGGCCCAGCAGACCGCGTAGCCGAGTCTGTCGGCCTCCTTGGCGACGGCGAGATTGTCCGCGTCCATCCCGGCACCCCAGTAGCCGAGGTTGATCCCGAGTCGCATGGGCCGATCCCCTTACTCATCAGTAACGTCAGTGTTGCGGGGACTCTAGCGCGCCGGCGCACGATCCGTCAGGGTTCGGTTGTCCACAGGCCCACCACAGGGTGAACTCCGGCCAGTAATCTCAGCGCCCATGGAGCAGAGGCATCTCGGCCGTACCGGCCTGCGTGTGTCCCGGATCGGACTCGGCACGCTCACCTGGGGACGGGACACCGACGAGCACGACGCCGCCGATCTGTTGAAGGTGTTCTGGGAGGCGGGCGGCACGCTCGTCGACACCGCGGATGTGTACGGCGACGGGCAGGCCGAGTACATGCTCGGACAGCTGATCGAGGATCTGGTCCCGCGCCGTGACCTGGTGATCGCGACCAAGGCGGGCAGTGTCCCGGACCCCGACCGGCGCTTCGACGGCTCCCGCGGGCATCTGCTGGCGGCGCTGGACGCGTCACTTGAGCGGCTCGGCACCGACCACGTCGACCTCTGGCAGCTGCACGCCTTCGACCCGTACACGCCGCTGGAGGAGACGCTCCAGGCGCTGGACCTGGCGGTCAGCAGCGGGCGGGCGCGCTATGTGGGCGTGTCCAACCTCTGCGGCTGGCAGCTGGCCAAGGCGGCGACCTGGCAGCTGGCCGCACCGGGCATACGTACGCGGCTGGCCAGTACGCAGCTGGAGTACTCGCTGCTGCAGCGCGGTGTGGAACGCGAGGTGCTGCCCGCGGCGCTCGACCTGGGTGTCGGACTGCTGCCGTCGTCGCCGCTCGGGCGCGGGGTGCTGACCGGAAAGTACCGGCACGGCACGCCCGCGGACTCCCGTGGCGCCTCCGAGCACCTCGCTCCGTTCGTCGCCCCCTACCTCGACGACGCGGCGAGCCGGATCGTGGACGCGGTCACCACCGCGGCGGACGGGCTGGCCACGACACCGCTGCAGGTCGCCCTGGCGTGGGTCAGGGACCGGCCGGGCGTCGCCGCACCGATCATCGGCGCGCGCAACGCGCTGCAGCTCACGGCGGCATTGTCAGTGGAGACCCTTAGTCTTCCTGACGAGATCTGCCAGGCGCTCGACGACGTGTCAGCGCCCGTGCACCGCTACCCCGACCAGTTCTGGAGCACGCTGTGACTACGGAGTCCGCCGCCGCGGAGGAGACCGGGGCGGCCACGCCCGGCGCGGGGGTGCCCGCAGCGCCGGGCGCGCCCGCGCAGGAGCCCACCGCGGACGGCGCCGAGACCGCGCTGCCCGACGCGCCGGGCGTCGAGCACGCCGACGGGAGCGCGTCGCCCCCGGGCGCCGACGGCGAGGCCGATGCGGGCTCCTCTGCCGCGGACGAGGCCGCCGCGGAGGAGCCCGCCTCGGACGAGGCCTTGGACGTCGACGCCGCCGGACCGACCACCGCCGGGGAGGGCTCGGGCGGAGCCGCCGCGGGCGAAGGTGCCGAGGGCGCGGAGGCCAGTGGGCCCTCTGAGGCTGAGCTTGAGTTGGCCGCGCAGCGGGAGTTGCGGGAGCGGATCGAGCACCGGAAGGCCGAGAAGCAGGGGCCCGTGGAGAGTGGGACCAAGTTGAGTGGGCAGGCGGCCGATCTGCTGGCGGCCGTGCGGGCTGTGGAGAGCGGGGCCAAGCCGGTGGCCGCCGTTTTCCGGGAGCCCGCGCCCGCGCCGCGGCCCGCCGCGCCGGAGCCCGCCCGGCCCGCGTCGCCGGACCGGGTGCGGCCCGCGTCGGAGACCGTCGCCTCGGTGGCGGCCGTACTCACCGAGGGCGGCGCGCCCAGCACCCTCGCCGAGCAGGCCGCCGCCGTACTCGGTGACGGCGCCGATGGCCAACTGCGGGACGACCCCTGGCTGCTGCTCCGGATCGCGGGGGTACGCCCCGAGCAGGCCGACGGCTTCGCGAGGGCCCTGCTGGGCGACGCCTGCGGCCCGGACGACGAGCGCAGGGGCCGGGCGGTCGCGGTCTGGCTGCTCGAACAGGCCGCGCTGGCAGGCCACACCGTCCTCGACGCCTCCGCCCTGCAGGCCGCGCTCGGGCAGCGTGGCGTCCCCGACCCGGACGCCGCGGTGCAGAGCGCGATCGCCGAGGGGGACGTACTCGTCTTCCAGGACGCCGTAGAAGACGCTCCCGCGCCCGCCGAAGACGACGAGGAGCGCCCGGTACAAGTTCGCGTCGGACTGGAACGCTGCGCGCTCGCCGAGGAGAGCCTCGCCGACGGGCTGGCCCGGATCGTCAACTCGTCGGCCAAGGACGACGGTTCCGAGCAGGCCCGCTGGGAGTCCGCCGCGACGTCCCGGGGCTCGGCGGCCGAGCTGCTGCGGGCCGCAGCAGGGCATGGGCTGGTGCTGCACACCGGTGGGGAGGCGGCCAGGTCCGAGCCCGCCACCCTGGTCGCCGCCGCGCGCGAGCTCGGCCTGCGCGTGTGTGCCGCCACGCACAGCGCGGACGGGCGGGACCGGTTCGCCCGGCTGCTCACCGCGGTCGGGACAGAGGGCGAACAGAACGGCACGGCTCCGGGCACGGCCCAGCCTGAGGGCGCGCCCGACGGCACGGGAGCGCGCACGGACCGACCGGAGCGCGCGGCCGACGGCACGGAAGCGGGCGGGGACGGACACGGGCACGGCGGTCCGGACGGCACGAGAGCGGGCAGAGACGGGCACGGGCACGGCGGTCCCGACGACACCGGGGCGCACCCGGACAGGCAGGGCGCCCAGCAGCACGGTACTGGGGCGGGCGGCGGGGAGCGGGACTCGGCCGTGGTCACCGTGTCCGGGCTGCTGTCCGGCGCCGAAGGGCCGGGGCGGGACGCGGAAGGTGCGTTGGCCCTCGATCTCCTGGTGGTTCTGGACGCGCCGCAGTTGGACGTGGAGACCGCCGCGATGCTCGTGGAGTCGCTGCCGGACGGCGCCCGACTCGTGCTCAGCGGCGACCCGGCCGTCTTGTGGTCGGCCGGCGCCGGGCGGGTCTTCGCGGATCTGCTGGCCGCCCGCGTCTGCCCGCAGATCGTCTCCCGCACCCCCGACCCGGGCCCGCTCGGCGAGCTGGTCTCGGGCATCGCGATCGGCGAGCTGAACCAGGTGGCCGCGCCCGACAAGGAGGTCGTGATCGTCCCCGTGCGGGACGCGGGCGAGGCGGTGCACCGCACCGTGCAGCTGGTCGCGGACTCGGTGCCCAGGGCCATCGGCATCGCCGCCGAGCACACCCAGGTGATCACTCCGGGCCACGGCGGCGCGGCGGGCACCCGCGCACTGAACGCCGCCCTGAAGGAGCGCCTCAACCCCGGCCCCGGCCGCTTCGGCGGTTTCGACCCCGGGGACCGCGTCGTGCACACCCCGGCACCCGGCCGTGCGGTGCCGGGGCGCGTGGTCCGCGCGGATGCCGAGGGGCTGCACCTGGACTGCGCGGGCACGCCCGTGGTCGTACCGAAGGAGCGGGTGGAGCAGTCTGTGCGGCACGGCTGGGCGCTCACCGCGCATCAGGCCGTGGGCCAGCGCTGGCCCGCCGTGGTCGTCGTCCTGCCCGGAGACGAGGTGCGGGCGCTGACCAGAGCGTGGGTGTACACGGCCTTCGGGCGCGCGGAGCGCCACCTGTCCGTGGTGCACGGCGTAGACCAGGCGCTGGCTCGGGCCGTGGCGGAGGTCCCGGCCAAGGAGCGCACCACCCGACTGCGAGCCCTGCTGTGTGCCCAGGTCCCGTCGGCGGCATAGCGAGATGACGGGACGGGCGGGATAGGGAGATGACGGGATGGCCGGATAGCGAGATGGCGGGCTAGTCGTACACCGCGCGCTTCGGGGTGGGGGGCCCCCCCCCGGGGCCCGGCCCCCCCCCCCCCCCCCCCCGGGGCGCAGGTCAGCGGCGCTCCTGGTACTCGTTCGCGAGCAGCGCGTCCATGGTCCCGCGGAGGTGGCCGATGAAGTCCTCGNCCCCGCGAAGGCGGGGCCCACTCCGTGGTGTGTCGCTCCAGCGGCTAGGCCGCGCGGCGCGCCCTGCGGTACAGCACGGTGCCCGCGAGCAGCAGTCCCGCGCCCGCGGGAACGGCGAGGCCGACCGGCAGGTCGTTACCGGTCCTGGCGAGCTGCGCGGAGCCCTCGGGCGGGGTGACGATCTGTGTCCCCGGCTCGTTGGGCTCGACCGGCTTGTTCTGCCCCACCGGCTCCACCGGCTTGGCCGGGCCCTCGGGCGCTTCCGGCTTCTTCGGCGTGTCGGGGGTTTCCGGCTTCTTCGGCGGCTCGGGGTCGGGGTTGCCCTCGGGGGGCGCCTCACCTGAGTCGTTGACGCAGTCGTTGCCCGTGGTGCCGTTGCCGAGTCCGCCGACGGTGACGGTGTTCCCGCAGGCGTTTACGGGAACGTCGATGGGCGCCTGGATGACGTTGCCCGAGCCGACACCGGGTGAGCCGCTGCCGCTGCCGTCGGCCTCGGCCCCGCCGCCGGACGGCGCGCTCTGATCCGCGCCGCCGTTGTTCGAGCCGGTGTCGGAGCCGCCCGGGGAACCGTCCGTGGAGCCGCCGCCGGAGCTGTTGGCACAGCTGTTGCCCGCCGTCGGATTGAGCAGCCCGATGACGTTCACGGTGTTCCCGCAGACGTTGATCGGGGCGTGCACCGGGGCTTGAACGGTGTTGCCGGACAGCACACCGGGCGAATCCGAAGACGTGCCGTTCGCACCCGAGTCGGCGTGCGCGTAGCCGCCGCTCACGGCGAGTACGCCGCCCGCGGCCGCCACGGTGATCAGGCCTTTGCGCGTGACCTGTCGCATAGCTTCCTTCCCTGCCTTCCACCTTCCGGAGTACGCACGGACCTGCTGACCCGTGCGCCGAATGCCGATCGGCCCCGGAGTGCATGGCTCGCACTCCGGGGCCGATGAGCTCAGACCCTCATGGGGTGAGGCACAACGTCACTGGTTGACGCAGGTGTTGCCGAAGGCGGGGTTCAGCAGCCCGATCACGGAGACCGTGTTGCCGCAGACGTTCACCGGCACGTGGATGGGAGCCTGGACGACGTTGCCCGAGAGAACGCCGGGAGAGTGCACAGCGGCACCCTGAGCACCCGAGTCGGCGACGGCCATGCCCGCGCCAGCGAGCACCAGACCACCAGTGACAGCCGCAGCAGCAGCGACCTTCTTGATCATTATTCCTCCTAGTTGGCAATGCAGTCCCAGCCGCGGACTGCACACCTTGTAACGAGGAGGGAGTAATCAAGCTACGAGCCTATGAGCGCATTCACTCTTCTCAGTCAGGGCGGCACACGCTAGCGATTACGGACGGGTGTCCGCGGCAGACGTCCCGGCAGGTGTCCGCGGCAGGCGTCCCGGCAGACGCCGCAGCGGACGTCTCAGCAGGCGTCGATGAAGCGGTCGAGCACCCGCGCCCCGAACTTCAGCCCGTCCACCGGCACCCGCTCGTCCACACCGTGGAACATGCCCGCGAAGTCCAGCTCCGGCGGCAGCTTCAGCGGCGCGAAGCCGAAGCAGCGGATACCGAGGTCGTCGAAGGACTTGGCATCGGTGCCACCGGAGAGCATGTACGGCACGGCGCGGGCGATCGGGTCCTCCGCCTTGAGCGCCGACTGGATCGCGTCGACGAGCTTGCCGTCGAAGTCCGTTTCCAGCGCCTTGTCGGCGTGTACGTCCTCGCGCTGGACGCGGGGGCCCAGAATCCGGTCCAGGTCGGCCAGGAACTCCTCCTCGTAGCCGGGCAGAAAACGCCCGTCCACATGGGCGGTGGCCTGCCCGGGGATCACGTTCACCTTGTATCCGGCGCCGAGCATGGTGGGCGCCGCGGAGTTGCGCAGGGTGGCCCCGACCATCTTGGCGATGCCGCCGAGCTTGGCGAGCGTCGCCTCCATGTCCTCGGGGTCGAGCTCGGTGCCGAGCGCGTCCGAGAGCTCGTCGAGGAAGGACCGTACGGTCTTGGTGGGCCGCACCGGCCACTGGTGGCGGCCGAGTCGCCCGACCGCCTCGCAGAGCTCGGTGATCGCGTTGTCGCTGTTGGTCATCGAGCCGTGCCCCGCCGTGCCGTCGACGGTGAGGCGCATCCAGTGCATGCCCTTCTGCGCCGTCTCGATCAGGTACAGCCGCAGCTCCTCGTTGACCGTGAAGGAGAAGCCGCCGACCTCGCCGATCCCCTCGGTGACGCCGTCGAAGAGGTCGGGGTGCTTGTCGACCAGGTGCCGCGCGCCGTACGTACCGCCCGCCTCCTCGTCGGCGAGGAAGGCCAGCACGATGTCCCGCGGGGGCTTGCGGCCGCTGCGCAGCCGGTCGCGTACGACCGCGAGGGTCATCGCGTCCATGTCCTTCATGTCGACCGCGCCCCGGCCCCACACGCAGCCGTCCGCGATCTCGCCGGAGAACGGGTGGTGCGTCCAGTCCTGGGCGTTGGCCGGTACGACGTCGGTGTGCCCGTGGATGAGCAGCGCCGGCCTGGAGGGGTCCTCGCCCTCGATCCGCGCCACCGTCGAGGCGCGCCCCGGGTGCGACTCGATGATCTGCGGCTCAAGGCCGACCTCGGCGAGCTTCTCGGCGACGTACTCGGCGGCCTTGCGCTCGCCGGGACCCGAGTGGTCGCCGTAGTTGCTGGTGTCGATCCGGATCAGGTCGCGGCAGAGGTCCACGACCTCGTCCTGGCCGGTGACGGCCTCGACCTTGTTGGCCCTGCTCGACTCGCTCACGCTGCTTCCTCCCGCAGTTGCCGCTGGTGGTCCCTCCCATCCTCCCGCGCGGACCCCGCACACCCAAGGCCGGGACCGAGCCGTCCCCGCCCGCTGGGACGCGTGATCAGGGAGCTCTGAATGTTTGCTATGGTTTTCCACGTCACCGCGGGAGACCGGGGCCGACAGACACCTAGTCCGGGTGGCGGAATGGCAGACGCGCTAGCTTGAGGTGCTAGTGCCCTCACCTAGTCCGGGTGGCGGAATGGCAGACGCGCTAGCTTGAGGTGCTAGTGCCCTTTATCGGGCGTGGGGGTTCAAGTCCCCCCTCGGACACTTGAGGTGCTAGTGCCCTTTATCGGGCGTGGGGGTTCAAGTCCCCCCTCGGACACATATTTAACGCGGGCCGTGACTTCACAGTCACGGCCCGCGTTTTTCTGTGCCGCCAGCCGCCCGCCGCCCAGGGCTCGGGGAGCTGGCGGCGCTGTGCACAATGGGCCGTATGTCTCGTCGCGCCGCTCGGCCCTCCCGTGCCTCTCGGACCCCTGCCGTGGGGGCCGCCGCACCCTGCCCCTGCGGGCTTTCCGCCTCTTACGGCGAGTGCTGCGGGCGGCTGCACTCCGGAGCGGCGAAGGCCGCCTCACCCGAGGCGCTGATGCGGTCCCGGTACAGCGCGTTCGCCGTCGGAGACGAGGCGTATCTGTCGCGGACGTGGCATCCCAGCACCCGGCCGCCGCGGATCGGCTTGGAGAGCGGGACGCGCTGGGTGGGCCTGGAGATCCTGGCGACCACCGAGGGCACCGCCTTCCACCGTGCGGGGACCGTGACGTTCCGCGCCCGGTACTCCGATCACGGGCGGCCGGGGTCGCTGTACGAGGTGAGCAGGTTCGTACGGCTGGACGGCGGGGACTGGGTCTACGTGGACGGGGACACCCGCGAAACGGACGGGGACACCCGCGAAGCGCACGGGGACACGGGCGAACAACCGCTCGCATAACCCCGCGCACCACCCGTCGCGTAGCCCGTCGCACTGAGTCCCCGCGCATCGCCCGATCGGGCCCAATCGAGGCCAATGGGGCTCGTCCAGGGGGGTTCTCCAGCACCCTGACCGGGTCAGGCATCATGTGGGTGACGTGCGCAAACGCAGAGAGGGTGTTAGTCATGGAGGCCGACCGGGTCGTGGTGGTGATGGGCGTGTCCGGTGCGGGCAAGTCCGCTGTCGGAGAGCTGCTCGCGGCGGAGTTGGACGTCCCGTACGCGGAGGCCGACGGATTCCACCCGGCGGCCAACATCGCCAAGATGGCGTTCGGTACCCCGCTGGACGACGAGGACCGCTGGCCGTGGCTCGACACGATCGGCGAGTGGGCCAAGGAGCAGGCGGGGCACGGCGGGGTGGTGAGCTGCTCGGCACTCAAGCGCGCCTATCGCGACCGGCTGCGGGCGGCGGCGCCCGGTATCGCCTTCGTCCATCTGAGCGGCGACCGTGAGCTGATCACCGGGCGGCAGGCGGCGCGCGAGGACCACTTCATGCCGAGCTCGCTGCTCGACTCGCAGTTCGCGACGCTGGAGCCGCTGGGGTCGGACGAGACCGGGATCACCGTCGATGTGGCCCCGTCCCCGAAGGAGATCGCGGCGCGCGCCGCGGCCGAGTTGCGCAAGCTGTAGCCCGCCGCGGGCAGGGGGTCTACGGCTTCCAGAGCGGGTGCTCCCGCTTCGCCCACTCCCGGTCCACGGTGCCGCTCCGCAGTCCGCGCCGGGCCTCCGGATCACCGATGGCCATACCGACATGCCCGGCGACGACCACCGCCACGGCCAGTGCCAGCCAGTCGTGCACGAAGGTCGCCGAGGTCCGCCAGGCCAGCGGCGCCAGGTCCGTGAACCACATCAGCAGTCCGGTGCCCAGCATGACCAGGACCGCACCGGCGATCCAGCCCGCGTACGACTTCTGGCCGGCGTTGAACTTCCCCGCGGGCCGTCGGCCCTTCCTGCGCATCAGCGCGGCCCACAGCCAGTCCCGGTCGTGCGGGCCGAAGCGGTTCAGCCTGCGCAGGTCGGCGCGGAACGCGCGGGAGACGAGGCCCACCAGGAAGGGCAGCGGCAACAGCAGGCCCGACCACTGGTGGACGGTGACCACCAGGTAGCGGCGGCCCACCAGCTGGGCGAGCTGGGGCACGTACAGGCAGGCCGCCGAGAACAGGCAGAGACCCATCAGCGCGGCGGTGGTGCGGTGGATCCAGCGCTCGGCGCGGGTGAACCGGCGTACGCGGGCGGGCCCTTCGGCGGGCGTGGGGTCAGACGGTCGGGGCGTCGTCGCGGCCGTTGGACCGGCCGACCCAGGCGTCGACGTCATAGCCGCGCTCCTCCCAGTAGCCGGGGCGCACCTTGTCGGTGACGGTGATCCCGGACAGCCATTTGGCGGACTTGTAGAAGTACATGGGCGCGACATACAGCCGCGCCGGGCCGCCGTGTGCGTGGCTGAGCGGCTTGTCCTGCATCCGCAGCGCCACCAGGACGTCCTTGCGGCGGGCCTGCCGTAGCGTGAGGCTCTCGCTGTACGTCCCGTCGAAGCAGGTGAAGTACACGGCTCGGCCTTCTGGACGCACCCCCGCGGCGTCCAGAAGTGCCGAGAGCCGTACGCCTTCGAAGGGCGTCTCGGGGACCCGCCAGCCGGTGACGCACTGGACGTCGCGGACGATCCGGGT
The DNA here is from genome assembly GCF_046540415.1 of Streptomyces sp. E11-3. NCBI lineage: Bacteria > Bacillati > Actinomycetota > Actinomycetes > Kitasatosporales > Streptomycetaceae > Streptomyces > Streptomyces sp. E11-3. The sequence goes on from NZ_JAZGRL010000002.1 coordinate 880,902, forward strand.
CTGCGGCAGCGTGCGCAGCTGGTCGAGGGTGTACGTGGCCGGGCGCTCGACCAGGCCGTCGATCTTCAGCCGGTAGGTGTCCGCATTCTTGCGCGGGACCGAGGCGGCGACCGAGTAGTAGCGGAATCCACCGCCCGCGGGGAGCAGCTCGGTCAGTCCGGTGGGGTCTTTCTGGGCGATGGCCTCGACGCTGCGCTGCAGGAGCGGCGCGGCGCCGAGGCCGACGGCACCGAGGCCGAGCATGCCGAGGACGATCCGGCGGCCGATGGGCTTGCCGGATGCCTCCGCGTCTGCGGTTTCGTCGTACGGGGTGGGGCTCACCCTCCCGAGTTGAGCACCCGCGGCCGCTGAAGGCCAGGGGCCGCGGGGTGACGTCAGACTTCCGTCATACGCGCGTGGTCTCGGACTCGCGCGACTTAGCGGCCTTCTCCAGCTGGAACGCCTCGTTGCCCAGGCCGATCCGGGCGTGCAGCTCGGGCTTCCTGGTGCGCAGCACCGCCCCGTACGCCAGGCCGATCACGGCCGCGGCGGCGATGATGCCGGGCAGCACCCAGCGCAGGGCCGAGCCGGGGCCCGAGTCGACCAGCACCGCGAAGTCCTTGACCGTGTAGACGGCGATGCCCGCCAGCGCGAGCCCGGCGATCGCGGCCGCGACCAGCCGCCAGGCCTGGGCGCGTGCCGCACCGCGCCGGACGAAGAAGGCGATCACGGCCGCGGAAGCGGTGGCCATCAGGGTGATGACGCCGAGCGCGCCCACGTTGCCCATCCAGGTGAACAGCTTCAGCACCGGTGTGGTGGGGTCGCCGACCGGACCGTCGTCGGTGATCACGAAGGCGAGGACGATGACCAGGGAGACCGCGCTCTGCAGCAGCGATCCGGTGCCGGGGGCACCACTGGCGGAGTTGGTCCGGCCGAAGGCGGCGGGCAGCAGGCCCTCGCGGCCCATCGCGAAGGCGTACCGGGCGACGACGTTGTGGAAGCTGAGCAGGGCGGCGAACATGCCGGTGAGGAACAGGACGTGCAGGACGTCGGTGAAGGCTCCGCCGAGCCTGGTCTCGGTGAGGGCGAAGAGCAGGTTGGGGCCCTGTTCCTCCGAGGCGGCGACGATCGAGGAGGGTCCGGCGGCGACGGTCAGCGCCCAGGAGCTGAAGGCCAGGAACAGCGCCGCGAAGCCCACCGCCAGGAACATCACGCGGGAGACGACGACCTGCGGGCGGCTGGTCTCCTCCGCGTACACCGGGGCCTGTTCGAAGCCGACGAACGCGGCGAAGCAGAAGCACAGGGCGGTGCCGAGCCCGGCGCCGGTGAGGGTGTCGGGGTTGAAGGCGTGCAGCGACAGGCCTTCCTTGGCCGGGTCGGCGACGGCGGCGAAGTTGAAGATGACCACCAGGGCGACCTCGATGAGCAGCATGACGCCGAGCACCTTGGCGTTCAGGTCGATCTTCAGCCAGCCGAGTACGCCGACCACGGCGACGGCCACGAGCGCCGGTATCCACCAGGCGAGTTCGATGTCGAGGTAGAGGTCGAAGAGCACAGAGACCTCGAAGCCGAGGATGCCGTAGACACCGACCTGCATGGCGGAGTACGCGACGAGTGCGACCAGCGAGGCGCCGACGCCCGCCGTTCCGCCGAGGCCGCGGGCGATGTAGGCGTAGAAGGCACCGGCGTTGTGGACGTGTCGGCTCATCTCTGCGTATCCCACGCTGAACAGGATCAGGACCACGCCGAGTACCACGAAGAGCAGCGGGGTGCCGACGACCCCCATCACGCCGAATGTTGTGGGCATGACACCCGCAACCACCAAGAGGGGCGCACTGGCGGCCAGCACGGAGAGCAGCAGGCCGATGGTGCCGAGGCGCCCTGCGCGCAGGGCGCTGCCCTGCCCCTTGAAGGTGTTGATGCCCTCGGTCGTACGCGATCTGCCCGTAGACATGGCAGGGTTGTCCTTTCATCGGGTCGGACGTGTCAGGCCGGTCAAGCCATCAGGTCGAGCGGGTCAGGCTGGTCAAGCCATCGGGTCGAGCGGGTCAGGCCGGTCAAGCCGTCAGGTCGAGCGGGTCAGGCAGCTCAGGCGGAGCCGAGTGCGGCGTTGCGGGCGGCGCGGAAGGCCACGTACGGATCGCGGTCCGGGTACGCCCAGGGCTCTCTGGTCCCCTGCGTCCCGATCCGGTGGAAGAGTGCGGCCGCCTCCGCCGCCCGCCCCTCGCAGAACTTGGCGTGGGCGAGGAAGTTGAGGTCGATCCGGTTCCTCGGGTGGGTGCCGCCGCCCCACTCGAGCCACCAGTCGAACGCGGCCTTCATGACTACGCGGGCGCGGCGGCCCGTCCAGTGCCCGGAGGCCACGGGGTCGGCCGGTTCGCTGCCGACCGAGGCGAGCACGCGGTACCGCTCGGCGTGCGCCACCACCGGGAGCACCGCCAACGGCGATCCTGGCGGGGCCTGTTCGGCCGCCCACGAGGCGAAGTCGTACACCTCGTGCAGCGGGTCCTGCCCGGCCCCGGTACGCCGCTCGGCGAGCCGGGCGGCCATCAGGTGGTGGGCGTGGTGATGGCCCGGATGGCGGTGGCGCACCTCGTCGAAGAGCCGCACCACCTCCTCCTCGGTGCCGAGCGTGCGGGCCAGGATGAGCAGGGCGAGCCAGGGCGTGGGGTCGGGCGCGGCCAGCGCGGCGGCGGCGTGGCACGCCTCCTGGGCGCGTTCGGCGCGCTCCTTGCCGCGTAACGCGCGGAAGACGGCCGCAGAGGCGGCCAGCGCGGCGGCGTCCGCGCTCTCCGGCTCCGCGAGCCGCCACTCCTGGGCCCAGGGCCCGGTCGAGAGCGGCTGGCCCAGGACGACGAGACGGTGTCCGCGGCGGTCCCAGTCGTCACCCGTGTCGGCGAGCAGCGAGCGGGCCTCGGTCCAGCGGCCCCGGTCCAGCGCGGTGCGCGCGGCGACCAGCTCGGTGTCGTCGAGTGCGGGGTCAAAGCCCTGTGCGCCCCGTCTCCGGGAACGCCCGAGGGGTGGTGGCGGGGACAGCGGGCTTCCTCCACAGGGCGGCAGGCGGGCGATGATCACGCACAGCAAACCGGTAGTGACAGCTCCGCGTCAAGACCGGTCTGGACCTGTTCAGGTGTCCAACTCCGCTCCCGTTTCCGCCAGTTCACCCTCCCACCTGCACAGACACTCTTCCTGCCGCGCGGCGCGTACGCTGGCGGAATGTCTGACGTCTCGGCTCTGCCACCCTTCGAACTCGCCTTTCCGGGACCGCTGCGCGACAAGCTGGTCGCCGCCGTGCTGTCCGGGGCGAAGACCACGACCACCGGACTGCTGGCCCACTACGAGGCCGAAGGCGAGGCGTTGCCGGTCCCCGGTACGCGGAGTGTCCTGCTCGACTCCGACGGGCGCGGCATCGCCGTGGTGGAGATCGCCGAGGTGCGGACGCTGCCGGTCGCGGACGTCGATCTGCGGCACGCGGTCGACGAGGGCGAGGGGGACCAGACGGTGGCCGAGTGGCGTGCCGCGCACGAGCGGTTCTGGCACAGCCCCGAGTCGCTGGAGGTCCTCGGCGACCCGGCCTTCCGCGTCGGCGACGCCACCCTGGTCGTCACCGAGCGCTTCCGGGTCGTCGAACGGATCGATCCGCCCGCCTGCTTGGATGGCGGGCATGAGCGCTGACGAACTCCTGGACATCGTCGACGAGCGGGACCGGGTCATCGGACAGGCCCCGCGCGGTGCGGCCTACCGCGACCGGCTGCGGCACCGGTGCGTGTTCGTGCTGGCGCGGGACGCCGACGGCCGGGTGTTCGTCCACCGCAGGACCCCGACCAAGCTGGTGTTCCCGTCCCTGTACGACATGTTCGTGGGCGGTGTGGTCGGCGCGGGCGAGTCCTACGACACGGCGGCGCTCCGCGAGGCCGAGGAGGAGCTCGGCGTCACGGGACTGCCGCGGCCACGGCCGCTGTTCAAGTTCCTGTACGACACCGAGGAGCACAGCTGGTGGTCGTACCTCTACGAAGTGCGCTGCACACTCCCGGTGCGGCCGCAGGTGGAGGAGGTCGCCTGGCACACCTTCCTGGACGAGCGGGAGCTGGAACGGCGGCTGGCCGACTGGGAGTGGGTGCCGGACGGGCTCGCGGCGTACCAGCGACTCCAGGCGTTTCGCGCGGGACAGGACCAGCGGGCGGCGGACTGAGCGGCTGCGCCCCGCACGGGCGGCGGAGGTAGGGTCGGAAGGGTGATCGACTTCCTGGCATCGCTCCGGCTGTGGTTCTCCCCACGGCGGATCCGCGAGGAGGGCGAGACTCCTGACTACCGCTTCTCGCTCGCCAATGAACGCACCTTCCTGGCCTGGGTCCGTACGTCCATGGCGCTGGTGGCGGGTGGCTTCGCCGTGGACCAGTTCCTGCCGGACCTGCGGTGGGGCTGGCGGGTCGGCCTCGCGGTCTCGCTGCTGGCGTTCGGTGCCCTGTGCGCGTTGCGCGCGGTCAATCACTGGGTGCGCTGCGAGCTGGCGATGCGGCGCGGCGAGGATCTGCCGGCCTCGCGCTTTCCCGCTCTGCTGAGCCTCGCGGTCGGCCTGGTCGCGCTTCTGATGACGGCGGCCGTGCTCGCCGGGTGGGTCGGGTGACCGACCAGGTGCCCCGGCAGGCGCCCCTGCCGGACCCCGAGCGGGATGCCGGACTACAGCCGGAGCGCACCCGGCTGGCCTGGCGGCGCACCACGCTCACCTGCACCGTGGCCGCGACCCTGGGCGCCAGGGCGTCCCTGCGCCACGGGGGCACCCCGGCCGGTCTGCTCGCCCTGGCGGCCATCCTGCTGACCTGGCTCGCCTTTCTCGCTCTGGCCCACTTCCGCATCACTACGCTCGCCGTCGCCCGCCCGCGCACCCTGAGACGGCGGGAGGCGCTGGCCGCGGTCGGCTGTGCCCTGGCCCTGGCGGCCTTCGCCCTGACGATCGTCAACTAGGCAACGTACGACATAGTCGGACCTCTCTGACCAATCGGGCAGATCCGGCTAGCCTGGAACGGTAAGCCCGCCCCGAGGCCCATCCCGGAATCGCGAAGGTGACCGCCATGACCACCCTCCACCAGGAGCACCCCGCCCACGAGCACGCCCACGGCCCCGCGTGCGGGCACCCGGAGGTGCCGCACGGCGACCACGTCGACTACGCGCACGACGGGCATCTGCACCGGCAGCACTCCGGCCACTGGGACGAGTGCGAGCCGGGCGGGCATGTCGCGCACGAGGCGCACCCGCACCAGCACGGCGAGGGCTGCGGCCATGACGCCGTACCCCACGGGGACCACGTCGACTACCTGCACGAGGGCCATCGGCACGCGGCGCACGACGGGCACTGGGACGACCACTGACCGGCCGCCCACGGCCGCCCGCGACCGCCCGCACCTTCCCCCGGACACCGCCGACTGGCAGGATCTGACCGCCGGTCCCCTGGGTTCGGGGGATCGTCATGTCCCGATCATTTTCGGGCTCCCACTGGACGCCCATACCGACTGGTCGGCATGATGCTCCTCAGAGTCCAACAGGAGGAGCGAACGCATGAGCTCAGACCAGCCCCCGGGCCTCGATCTCGACCGGCTGCGCGGCCACCTCGACCAGGAGCGGCCCGGCCTGGTGCACGGACCGCTCACCGGGCGGCGGATCGAGGGCGGCCGGTCGAACCTCACCTACGCCGTGTCCGACGGCACCTCCCGCTGGGTGGTGCGCAGGCCGCCACTGGGGCACGTACTGGCCACCGCGCACGACATGAAGCGCGAGCACCGGGTGATCGACGCACTGCACCCGACAGCGGTGCCGGTGCCCCGGCCGCTGCTGCTGTGCGAGGACGACGCGGTGCTCGGGGCGCCGTTCTACGTCATGGAGTTCGTGGACGGCACGCCGTACCGCACCTCGCCCGAGCTCGCGGCGATCGGCCCCGAGCGCACCAGGGACGCGGTGCTCGCCCTGGTGGACACGCTGGTCGACCTGCACGCGGTCGACCCCGCCGAGGTCGGCCTCGCGGACTTCGGGCGGCCCGAGGGCTTTCTGGACCGGCAGCTACGGCGCTGGGGCAAGCAGCTGGACGCCTCGCGGGGCCGCGAGCTGGCCGGGATCGACGAGCTGCACGCCGCGCTCGGCCGCGAGCTGCCGCACTCCCCCGCGCCCGCGATCGTGCACGGTGACTACCGACTGGACAACGTCCTGCTGGGCGAGGACGACCGGATCAAGGCGGTACTCGACTGGGAGATGTCCACGCTCGGCGACCCGCTGACCGACCTCGGGCTGCTCGTGATGTACAGCCAGCCGCTGGAGCTGCCCAACTCTCCGATCAGCACGACCAGTTCGGCACCCGGCCACCCGGATCCGCGTGAGCTCGTCGAGCGGTACGCCGCGCTGTCGGGGCGGGATGTCTCGGCCGTCTCCTGGTACACGGCGTTCGCCTGGTTCAAGCTCGCCGTGATCCTTGAGGGCATCCACTACCGCTACACGCTCGGCCAGACGGTCGGCGCCGGTTTCGACCGTATCGGCGAACTGGTCCCCGTCTTCATCGACCACGGCCTGACCACCCTCCAGGAAGGCTGACCCCTCATGGACTTCGCATTCGACGCACGGACCGAGGAACTGCGCACCCGGCTGCTCGCCTTCATGGACGAGCACGTCTACCCGGCGCAGGACGTCGCCGAGCGGCAGCGGGCCGAGCTGGACTCGCCCTGGGACACCCCGCAGATCGTCGAGGACCTCAAGGCCGAGGCCCGCAGGCAGGGCCTGTGGAACCTTTTCTTTGTAGACCAGCACAGCCTTCCCGATGCCGAACACGGCGCCGGGCTCACCAACCTCCAGTACGCCCCGCTCGCCGAGATCACCGGACGCAGCCCGCAACTGGCGCCCACGGCGCTGAACTGCGCCGCCCCGGACACCGGGAACATGGAGGTGCTCGCGCAGTTCGGCAGCGAGCAGCAGCAGAAGCAGTGGCTGGAGCCGTTGCTCGCGGGCGAGATCCGGTCGGCGTTCGCGATGACCGAGCCCGAGGTGGCCTCGTCCGACGCGACGAACATCGAGACGCGGATCGAGCGGTCCGGGGACGAGTACGTCATCACGGGCCGCAAGTGGTACATCTCCGGGGCGATGAACCCGGACTGCAAGATCTTCATCGTGATGGGCAAGACCGACCCGGACGGCTCCGACGTCCGGCGCCAGCAGTCCATGGTGCTGGTCCCGCGCGACACGCCCGGGCTCGAAGTCCGGCGCGCCATGCGGGTGTACGGCTACGAGGACCACTGGCACGGCGGCCACGCCGAGGTGGTCTTCGACCAGGTGCGGGTGCCGGTGACCAACCTGATCGGCGAGGAGGGCGGCGGCTTCGCCATCGCCCAGGCGCGGCTCGGCCCCGGCCGTATCCACCACTGCATGCGGCTGATCGGTATGGCCGAGCGCGCGATCGAGCTGATGTGCCGGCGGGCGGTGTCCCGTACGGCCTTCGGCAAGCCGCTCGCCCAGCAGGGCGCGGTCCAGCAGTGGATCGCCGACGCCCGGGTCGCCGTCGAGCAGCTGCGGCTGCTGGTGCTCAAGACCGCCTGGCTGATGGACACGGTCGGCAACAAGGGCGCGCACACCGAGATCCAGTCCATCAAGATCGCGACCCCGCGCACGGTCGTGGACATCATCGACCGCGCGGTGCAGCTGCACGGCGCGGGCGGCGTGAGCCAGGACTTCCCGCTGGCCGAACTCTGGGCGGGGGCGCGGACGCTGATGCTGGCGGACGGCCCGGACGAAGTCCACCAGCGGTCGTTGGCGCGCCGGGAGCTGAAGAAGTACCTGTGAGCGCCGGTCCTTACGGGCGCAGGGCCCGCAGCAGGAGGTCGGCGAGGTGGTCGGCGACCTCCTGCGGGGAGAGCGGGCCGTCCGGTCGGTACCAGGTCGACAGGTGGTGCACCGAGCCGAAGTGGTAGTCGACCACCAGGTCGGCCGGGGTGGCCCGGGAGAGCACTCCGCTCTCCTGGCCCTCCTCGATCAGGGCGCGGAACCGTTCGTGGTAGCGCCGCCGCTCGGCGCGCACCTGCTTGTTCTTCTCCGGGCTGAGGTGGTGCATGGAGCGGAAGAAGATCGCGGCGTCGTCGAGGTTGTCGATGGTGGTGACCACGACGTCGGCGGCCGCGTCGCGCAGCCGCTTCTCGACCGGCTCGTCCGCCTGGGCGAAGGCGTCCAGGCGCTCCTGCTGGAGGCGCAGCACGCGCGCGTACACCTCGTGCAGCAGGTCCTCCTTGGAGCCGAAGTAGTGGTAGAGGGCGCCCTTGGTGACGCCCGCCGCCTCGACGATCTCCTGTACGGAGGTGCGGTCGTAGCCCTGGTCGGCGAAGAGCCGGGTGGCGGCGGCCAGGAGTCGCTGCGGAACCGTCGTGCCGCCGGGGTCCGTCGTTCTTGGCACTGCCGCCACCTGCCTTTCGTCACTGTTCGCGCTCGTCACCTGCCGAGCCATACGCGGGAGCGCAGTTCCCGCCGGAGGATCTTCCCACGGTGGCCGGAACCAGGCGTCACACGTCCGTGGTCCGCCGCAGGGCGGGGCCTAGCTGCCCGCTTCCCACTTCTGCTGGATCTGGTTCATGCTGCCCAGCCAGCGGTCGGGCTCGCTCGCGCGCGCCCGGTAGTACTCGGCGACCTCGGGGTGCGGCAGGATCAGGAAGCGGTCATCGGCCATGCCCGTGAAGAGCGCGTCGGCGACGTCCTCCGGTTCGATCGCGGTGGGCGCGAGCACCAGCTCCCCGGCCGTGCCCGCGGCGGTCAGCATGTCGGTCCGTACGCCCTGCGGGCAGATCGCGTGCACCTTGAGCCCGCGGTGGCGGTAGGTCAGCGAGAGCCACTCGGCGAAGGCGTACGCGCCGTGCTTGGACACGCTGTACGGTGCGGCGCCGACCATGGTGAGCAGCCCGGCCGCGGAGACCGTGGAGACGAAGCGGCCTTCGCCGCGCTCCAGCCAGCCGGGGAGCAGTGCGCGGGCCGCGCGGACGTGGGCCATGACGTTCACGTCCCAGGCGGCGGCCCAGACCTGTTCGTCGGCGTCCTCGGTGCCGCCCGACGCGAGTCCGGCGTTGGCGCAGTAGACGTCGACCGTGCCGCCGAGCGCGTCCCTGGCCTGCTCGATGATCTCCGACGCGTCGCCGGGCACGGCTGTGCCGCCGAACTCGTCGGCGACCGCCCGCGCCTTGGCGGCGTCCAGGTCGTTGACGACGACGCGGGCCCCTTCCGCAGCGAACCGGCGCGCCAGCGCCGCGCCGATCCCGCCACCGGCCCCGGTGACGACTACTCCCTGGCCCTGCACGCTGTCCACCATCGATCCCCTTCGCCTCGGCCGCCGCTACCCGGCTGCGCGAGCAGACTAACCAGTCGGTATGCCCGGTGGGAAGGGGTGGCCCGACACCACGCGGGACGCGCAAGGTCCGGTGCGCACCGGGACCGCACTCCCGAGAGAGGTTGTGGTCAATCCGGCCGCGAGGTATGGCCACCCCTGGTCAGCGGCGCGATGATGCGCAGCACACTGGCCGGAAAAAGGGGGATGGCCATGGCGGGCTCAGGCGTCACTCCGTACGGGGAACTGACCTTCGACGCGGACGGGGACCCGGACATCCGGCAACGCGACCGCCTCACCGAGCGGGTGCGGGAGCACGACGTCACGGACCTGGTGGTGTTCGCGCACGGCTGGAACAACGACCATTCCATGGCGAGTCGGCTGTACGAGAGGTTCTTCGCCCCGTTCCCCGAGCTGGCGCCCGGCGCCCGGCTCGGGTACGTGGGCGTGCTGTGGCCCTCGATGCGGTTCACCGACGAGCCGATCCCCGACTTCGACGCGGCGGGCGTGGTGGCGGCCGCGGCGGCTTCCGTGGGCCTCGACAGCGACACGCTGCGGGCGCTGAACGAGGTCTTCCCCGACCGTGGACAGGTCATCGAACGGCTGGCCCACCTTCTCGCGGAGCAGCCGGACGACGAGAGCGCCTTCGACGAGTTCGGGCGGCTGGTGCGCCGGCTGACCGAGGACGGGGCGCGGGATGAGGGCGGAGGTCACTTCACCGCGGACCTGGACGAGGAACTGGAGGGCCTGCCCGCGATACTCGCCGACGACACGCTCGCCGTGTGCCGGGCCTTCGCCGATCTGCTCGACGAGTCCGCCGACGCCCAGCTCCCACAGAACGGTGCGGGACTCCGCATCCCGCGGCCCGGGCGCCGGTGGTGGAACGGCGCGCGTGAACTGCTGCGCCAGGGCACCTACTACACGATGAAGCGGCGGGCGGGCACCGTCGGGCAGCGAGGCCTCGGACCCGCCCTCGGCCACCTCGCCCGGCAGGCGCCCGAGGTACGCGTCCACCTCGTCGGGCACAGCTTCGGTGGCCGCCTGGTCTCCTTCGCGCTGCGCGGCCTCCCCGCCGACGTACGCACCGTGACCTCCGTGACCCTCCTCCAAGCGGCCTTCTCGCACTACGCGTTCACCACGAGCCTGCCGCACAAGAAGGGCAGCGGCGGGGTGCTGCGCGGGCAGCAGAAGCGGGTCGCCGGGCCTGTGGTGTGCTGCTACTCCCGGCACGACACGGCGCTGAGGTTGCTGTATCCGCTGGCCTCCCGGATGGCCGGCGACTCGTCGGGGCTGCTGGGCTTCGACCGCAGGTGGGGGGCGATGGGCCACGACGGCATCCAGGCGGTGCCCGGCACCAAACGGCTCACGCTCAAGAACGCGCTGCGCGGCGGGCTCCCGGCGTCGGGCTGTGTGAACGTCGACGCGGCCCAGGTGGTGCGCAGGGGCGGCCCGCCGGCCGGTGCGCACAGCGACATCCTGCACGGGGAGCTGGCGCGGGTGGTGCTGGCAGCGGGCCGGGTGCGGTCGGCCTCCTGAGCGGGTGCTGGCCGAGGGCTGGCCGAGGGCTGGTGGTGGGCTGGTGGTGGGCCTCGTAGGCACGGCTGATGGATGCCATCGAAAATCGGATGGAGCCGATTCGCGAGTCGCTACGTCTATACGCCGACGTCTGTTCGCCGACGCCGAAGTACCAGCGACGGAGGTGCGATGCGATGGCCGGTTTCCGAAGCCTCGCGAGACAGGTGCGGGACCCCCGCAACGACCTGGCGCTGCGGCGGTATTCGCTGCGCAAGTGCCTGGAGCGGTTCGCCCCCTATGGGCACCGGGCGACCTGGGCCCACTTGTGTGCCCGGGCCGGGTTCGGACCCGAGGACCGCTCCCCCGACCCGGCGCGACTGGTGGCCGCGCTCGACGAGCTGGAGGCCGCGCGTGCGGTGTGGCTCGCGTACCAGGAAGAGTTCGCCGAGCGGCGCAGGCAGGAGAAGCACGACGGGTTGCGCAGACCCTCCGACGTGGACTGCTGGCACCGGCGCACCTGGGGCGGCCACGGGGTCGCCTGGTGCGAGGACCCCGGGACGCGTCCCGCCGAACCGCTGGACGAGGTGCTGCGCAGACTGATCGCGGCGCTCGAGCGGGAGCCGGGCACGGTCTGCCCGGTCTGCACGTCCCCGGACATCGTCTGGAAGCAGGATCTGTCGCACGAGCCGTGGTCGGGTCCGCTCTGCACGGGCTGTGGCATCGTCGTGCCGCAGCCCGTTCTCGCGCCCGGGGCCCTGGCGCGGGTCCGCCAGGGGAGGGCGCTTCTGGCGGTGTGAACGAGGCGGGGGTGCGCCGGGCACACCGGGTGTACCGGGTACCGGGTCTTGTACCGCACCCCCGTGCACATGGATCAGGGCGTCAACACGTCCGTGTGGATCGCGAGTTTGAACTGGGCGTGCATCAGCGGAGCCGCGATCTTCGTGTCGCCTCTGCCGCGTGCGGAGATCTTCAGCCCCAGTGGTGTCCCCGGCCTGACGAAGATCTGCCAGACGTACGAGCGGTACTGGCCACCGCCGGTCTCCGTCGAGTCCGTCGTCGCCGTCGAGTCGTAGCCGGTGCTCAGCGAAAGCGGGTCGCGCACGAACCGCCACCGGTACTCGTGCGGCCTTGAGTCGGGCCGCCAGAACATCAGCGCGGACAGCACGCCCCAGCCCTCGTGGCTGGGCCAGATCAGCCCGGAGCGCGGGTCGGGAAACCTTGAGAGCGTGTCGCCGCCGTGGGCCGGGGCGTGCATCTGCCACGGGTCGTAGCTCTCGGCGCTCTCCTCGTACGGGAAGCGCACCAGGTGGTATCCGTCGCTGTCGTACGTGATCTTCTGCGGCCCGAACCGTGTGGCGTCCCACAACAGCGAGCAGACGGCGACTGCCATCGGTCCCTCCTCCTACCTACTTCGGTAGGGAAGCAGTTCTCCGGCTTGTTCGCCAGGGTCGGTCACCAGGTACTTCGTGTGGTGACTCGCCGGTCTAGCTCCGGCGGTCCGACAAGAGCCGCGAGCCCGACTGCTTCTCGCCGAAGACATCGTCCGGGTTGGAGAGCACACAGGTCTCCAACGACAGACAGCCGCAGCCGATGCAGTCCGTCAGATGGTCGCGCAGGCGGCCGAGTTGCTTGATGCGCTCGTCCAGTTCCGAGCGCCAGGTCTCCGAGAGGCGCGCCCAGTCGTCGCGGTTCGGGGTGCGCTCCTCGGGGAGTTCGGCGAGCGCGTCCCGGATCGTGGCCAGCGGGATGCCGACGCGCTGCGCCGCGCGGACGAACGCGACGCGGCGCAGCGCGTCCCGGCCATAGCGGCGCTGGTTGCCCGTGGTGCGGCGACTGCTGATGAGCCCCTTGGACTCGTAGAAGTGCAGGGCGGACACGGCGGCACCGCTGCGCGCGGACAGCTGGCCGACGGTGAGTTCGTGGATCTTCTCTGGAATCTGCGGCACTCCATCGAGCCTACTGGTGCGTTGACAGGGGCACGAGGTCCCCGCATGCTGAGCAAGCGCTTAGAAACGTAGACCCTGGAGGCATGGGACATGGCGGAGCCAAGGATCTTCACGTCGGCGGACGAGCTCGAGGCGGCGGTGGGCGAGCGGCTGGGTACCAGCGACTGGCTGGAGATCGACCAGAAGCGGGTCGATTTGTTCGCCGAGGCCACGGGCGACCACCAGTGGATTCACGTGGACCCCGAGAAGGCCGCCCAGGGGCCCTTCGGTACGACCATCGCGCATGGCTATCTGACGCTGTCGCTGCTGCCCACGCTGGTGCCGCAGATCGTGCGGGTCGAGGGCGTCAGGATGGGCCTCAACTACGGCACCAACAAGGTCCGCTTCCCCTCGCCCGTGCCGGTCGGCTCACGGCTGCGCGCCACGGGCGTCATCAAGGAGGTCGCCCGGACCTCCGACGGCGGGGTGCAGCTGACCACGGCGGTCACCGTTGAGCGCGAGGGCGGCGAGAAGCCCGCCTGTGTCGCGGAGTCGGTGTCCCGCTTCTACTTCTGACGCGCTTCGGTACTACTTCTGTCCGGCTCCGACCATACGGAGCACGAGGTCGGCGTAGAGCGCGCCGACCTCGTCGGGCGTCCGGCGCCCCGCCACGTTGAACCAGCGCGCCACGTCGATACAGAGCGACAGTACGGCCAGCGTGGTGCCGGAGACGTCCGGCACGTCGAACTCCCCCGCCTCGACACCGTCGACCAGGATGCGCCGTACCGCCGCGTCGCACCTGCGCCGCAGCTGGAGGATCTCGGCGCGATGCTCGGTGGCGAGCGCGTCGAGCTCGTACTGCACCACGCGGGCCGTCATGTGGTGCCCGGCATGCCAGATCACGAAGGTGCGTACGGCTTCCACGAGCCGCTCGGCCGCGGTGCCCGTACCGTCGGCGGCCGACTCCAGGATGCGCAGCGCCTTGCCGTGGCCGATCGCGCTGATCCGGTGGAGCAGCTCTTCCTTGGTCTTGTAGTGGATGTAGAGCGCGGCCGGACTCATCCCCGCGCGGCCCGCGATGTCCCGGGTGGTGGTCGCGTGATAGCCGCGCTCGGCGAAGGCCTCGACCGCCGCGACGAGCAGCCGCCTGGCCGCGTCCGGCGTGACCTCGTCCCACGCCGCACCTTCCGTGCGCTCCACCGTGCTCATCGCCACTGACCCCTTCCACCGTGCTGCTGGCAGGAGAGAACCATACCCTGACGGTGAGCAAGCGCTTAGGGGGTCTTGAACGGGTCGTGTTCGGCCAGGATCTTGTCCAGCCTGGCCTGATCCACCCTGCTTACGATCTGCCCGACCTCCTGCCGGTCCCTGATCACCTTGGCGAGAGTGAAGGAGGACGTGACGAGATAGAGCAGGGCGATGCCCAGGAAGGCACGTACCCAGACGTCGACGTCCATATAGAGGACCGCGGCGGTCACCGCTCCCAGCGAGATCATGAAGGAGGCGACGGCCATGCCGTAGTACGCGTTGGTGTCCTGCTGCTTGATGGGTGCGTCTGTCATGGCGTCAGGATCGGGGGCGCGGGGCGCCCGGGGTATCCGCCCTCGTACTCAGGCACGTACTCAGAAGGCCGAAACCCCGGTCAGGGCACGGCCGATGACCAGCTTCTGGATCTGGCTGGTGCCCTCGTAGAGGGTCATCACGCGCGCGTCGCGTAGGAGTTTGCCCACCGGGTACTCGTCGATGTAGCCGTAGCCGCCAAAGACCTGAAGGGCGTTGTTGGCGGCCCGTACCGCGGCCTCCGACGCGAAGAGCTTCGCCTGGGAGGACTGGGTGGCGAAGGGCTGCCCGCGGTCGATCAGGTCGGCGACCCGCCAGGTGAGCAGCCGGGCGGCGTCCACATCCACCGCGATGTCGCTGATCAGCTCCTGGACGAGCTGGTGCCGGGCGATGGGCTTGCCGAACTGCTCGCGCTCGGTCGCGTATGTGACTGCCGCGTCCAGGGCTGCCTGGGCGATGCCGACACAGCCCGCGGCGACCGACATCCGGCCCTTGGCGAGCGCCGACATGGCCACCGAGAAGCCCTTGCCCTCCGGGCCCAGCATCGCGCTCGCGGGCACCCGGATGTCCTCCAGCACCAGCTCGGCGGTGGCCTGGCCGCGCAGGCCGAGCTTGCCGTGCACGGTGCGGCGGCTGAGTCCGGGCGTGTCGGTCGGGATCAGGAAGGCGGAGATGCCCTGGTGTCCTGGCGTGTTGTTGGTGCGCGCGAAGAGCAGCACGACGTCGGCCCAGGTGCCGTTGGTGATGAACATCTTGGTGCCGTTGAGGACGTAGCCACCGCCTCCGTCGGGCACGGCCCTGGTGGTGAGGTTGCCCGCGTCCGACCCTGTGCCCGGTTCGGTGAGGCCGAAGCATCCGATGGACGCGCCCGAGGTGAGGCCGGGCAGCCACTGACTCCGCTGCTCCTCGTCGCCCCAGGCCGCGATCGTCTTGGCGACCAGCCCGAGCGAGACCGAGACGATGCCGCGCACCGAGGAGTCGCCGCGGCCCAGCTCCTCGGTCACCAGGCAGTACGTGAGATGGTCGCCGCCGCTGCCGCCGTACTCCTCGTCGATGGTCAGCCCGAGGAACCCGACCTCGCCGAGTTTCCTCACGATCGACCGGTCCACGCTCTCGGCCCGGTCCCACTCGACGACGTGCGGGGCGATCTCGCGCGCGACGAAGTCCCGCGCGAGCTGCCGGACCGCGGTCTGCTCCTCGGTCAATTCCAGGTTCATCTGCGGCGCTCCTCGTCGCTCGGGCGTGCGCACGTCCACCAGGCTTTAATTAGCACCGCTAGTTTAGCGGTGGCAGGGCCTACTATGAGCCGCATGGCCCGACCGCGCAAGCCCCTCCTCAGCAGAGAACGCATCGTCGTCGCGGCGTGCGCACTGGTCGACGCGGAGGGCCTGGCCGCCGTCTCCACGCGGCGCCTGGCCGCCGAACTCGGGGTCAGCGGGCCGTCGCTCTACAACCACTTCCGTACGAAGGACGAGATCCTGGAGGCGGTCGCGGACTCGGTCAGCGCCCAGGTCGACCTGTCGATGTTCGAGGACGGGCGGCCTTGGCGCACCGCGCTGCACGACTGGGCGCTCTCCTACCGGGCGGCGCTGACCGAGCACCCCAACATCGTGCCCGTGCTCGCGCAGGGGCCCGGCCGCCGGCCCAGCGGGCTGCGGCTCGCGGACGCGGTGTACGGGGCGATGACGGCCGCGGGCTGGCCGGCCGCGCAGGCCACCTCGATCGGCGCGCTGATGCGGTACTTCATCATGGGCTCGGCGCTCGGCTCGTTCGCGGGCGGCTTCGTGGACGACGCGGCCGCGTACGACCCCGCGGACTATCCGCACCTCGGGCAGGCGCATCTGCTGGCGGAGCGTCAGGACACGATCGACGAGCGGGCCTTCGAGACGGGGCTGCGGGCGCTGCTCGACGGGCTTGAGCAGCAGTACCTGGCGCTTGAGGGCTGAGCCGCGGCGTGGGGTCGCCGATATTTCGGTGGGCGCCGAACTGTTGCGCGCCTAGGGTTCCCCGCATGTCCGACACGCCACTGTCCGAAACGCCGCGCACCGCCAACTCCTCGCACATAGCCGACCCTTCGCGTCCTGCCGACGCTTCGCCTCCTACCGACTCGCCTCGCCCTGGCGACTCGCCTCGCCCTGTCGACTCGCCGCCTCCCGCGGACGCGTCGTCGCCCGCCCGCCGGACCGAGCTGCTCGCGCTGGCCGCCGCGGGGGTCACCGTCGTCCTGTGGGCCTCCGCCTTCGTATCCATCCGCAGCGCGGGCGAGGTGTACTCGCCGGGCGCGCTGGCGCTGGGCCGACTGCTCGCCGGGGCGCTCGCCCTCGGGTGCGTACTGCTGCTTCGGCGCGAAGGACTTCCGCCGCGTGCCGCCTGGCCGGGCATCGCCGTCTCGGGGCTGCTGTGGTTCGGGGTGTACATGGTGGTGCTCAACTGGGGTGAGCAGAAGGTCGACGCGGGCACGGCCGCACTGGTCGTCAACGTAGGCCCGCTGGTGATGGCGCTGTTGGCGGGCTGGCTGCTGAAGGAGGGGCTACCGCCCCGGCTGCTGGCCGGAATGGCCGTCTCCTTCGCGGGCGCGGCGGTGGTCGGCCTGTCCATGTCGGGTGAGGGCGACGCGTCGGTGCTCGGCGTCCTGCTCTGCCTGCTGGCCGCGGTGTCGTACGCGGGTGGTGTGGTCGCCCAGAAGCCCGCGCTGCGGCACGCTTCGCCGCTCCAGGTGACCACGTTCGGCTGCCTGATCGGCGCGGTCGCCTGTCTGCCCTTCGCGGGCGCCTTGATGTCCGAGGCCGCGAGTGCCCCGCTGTCCGCGACGCTCAACATGGTGTACCTCGGGGTGTTCCCGACCGCCCTGGCGTTCACCACGTGGGCGTACGCGCTGGCTCGTACGACGGCGGGCCGGATGGGCGCGACGACGTACGCGGTACCGGCGCTGGTGGTGCTGATGTCGTGGCTGGCCCTGGACGAGGTGCCGGGGTGGTTCACGCTGGGCGGCGGGGCGATCTGCCTCGCGGGGCGGCGGGGCGATCTGCCTCGCGGGGGTGGCGGTGTCGCGGTCGCGGGGGCGTACGGACGCGTCGCGGGCCGGTACGGACGCATCGCGGGCCGGTACGGACGTGTCGCCCAGCCGTACGGACTAGAAGATCACCAGCGCTCGTCCGCCCTTGCCCGCGGACATGTTCTCGAACGCGGTGGGGATGCCGTCCAGGCCGATCCGGTCGGTCACCAGCGCGCCGAGGTCGAGGCGGCCGGCCCGGATGTGGTCCGCGAGTACCGGCAGGTCCACCGCCGGGTCGGAGTTGCCGTACACGCAGCCGGTCAGGGTGCGGCCCCAGTGGAAGAGCTCCAGGGCATTGAAGGTGACCTGCTGGTCCTTGCCGCCGATGCCCACGACCGTCGTACGGCCGCCGCGCCGGGTGGACTCCCAGGCGGTACGGATGGTGACGGCACGCCCGACGCACTCGACCGCGACGTCCGCGCCCTGGCCGCCCGTGAGCTTCCTGACCTCCTTTGCGGTGGTGTCGGACGCGACGAGGTAGTCGGTGGCGCCCGCCCCTCGGGCCAACTGCTCCTTCTCCGGCGAGACATCGACGGCGACGATCGTCCGGGCACCCGCGATCCGCGCGGCCTGGAGGGTGGCCAGGCCTACTCCGCCGACGCCGAAGACCACGACCGACTCGCCCGCGCGGACCCGGGCCGAGTGGTGCACCGCGCCGTAGCCGGTCAGGACGGCGCAGCCGAGCAGGGCGGCGTCGGTGAGCGGGACGCCGTCCGGGACCGGGAGTACGCAGTTCGCCGCGACGACGGTCTCCTCGGCGAAGGCGGCGACGTTCAGGCCGGGGTGCAGGTCCGTGCCGTCGGCTCCGCGCGCGTACACCGCCGCGGCCCCGGCGAGCGCGCCCGCGCACAGCCACACTTCGCCGATCCGGCAGTGGTGGCAGCTGCCGCAGGAGGGCGCCCAGTTGAGGACGACCTCGTCGCCGGGGGCGACATGGGTGACGTCGGCGCCCGTCTCCAGGACTGTGCCCGCGCCCTCGTGGCCGAGTACGCAGGGGGTCGGCACCCGCATGGTGCCGTTGGACAGCGACAGGTCGGAGTGGCAGACCCCGGCCGCGGCCAGGCGGACCCGCACCTGGCCGGGCCCGGGTTCCGGCAGTTCGATCTCGGCGATCTCCAGCGGGGAGCCGACGGCGGGCAGGATGGCGGCGCGGACCACGTTGGGGTACTCCCGGATCTTCGGACGACACGGACTGTGGGGTGAACGGACTGTGGGCAAACGGACTGTGGGCGAACGGACTGTGGGATGAGGCGGGTGGGTCAGAACTGGAGGGACTTGGTCTGGAGGTACTCCCCCAGGCCGTGCGGGCCGAGCTCACGCCCGACGCCGGACTGCTTGTACCCGCCGAAGGGGGCGAGCGGGTTGAAGCGGCCGCCGTTGATGTCGACCTGGCCGGTGTCCATGCGGCGCGCGAAGGCGACGGCCTCCGCCTTGTCGCCCGCCCAGACGGCGCCCGCGAGGCCGTACACGGTGCCGTTGGCGATCCGCAGCGCGTCGTCCTCGTCCTCGTACTTCAGCAGGGCCAGTACGGGTCCGAAGATCTCCTCCTGGGCGATCGTCATCTCCGGGGTGACATCGGCGAAGACGGTCGGGCGGACGAAACAGCCCTGCTCGCGCGGGGCTTCGGGGCCGCCCGCGACCAGCCTGGCGCCCTCGGCCACGCCCTGTTCGATATAGCCACGCACGCGTGCCTGCTGCTTGGCGTTGACGACGGGGCCGATGCGGTCGCCGTACTTGCCGGCTGCCGTGGCAGCCAGCTGGACCGCCTCGTCGTACTGGTCGGCGTGCACCAGCATCCGCGTCCAGGCGCTGCAGGTCTGCCCGGAGTTGGACATCACGTTGGCCACGCCGACGTTCACCGCCTTGGCGAGGTCGGCGCTCGGCAGGATGACGTTCGCCGACTTCCCGCCGAGCTCCAGGGCGACCGGCTTGACCGCGGCGCCGGCGATGGCGCCGATCCGCCTGCCGACCGCGGTGGAGCCGGTGAAGGAGACCAGGTCGACGCCGTCGTGCTCGGCGAGGGCCTGGCCGGCGACCGGGCCGAGGCCGGTGACCAGGTTGAACACCCCTGCGGGCAGCCCCGCTTCGTGCACGGCCTCGGCGAAGAGCTGCGCGACGAGCGGGGTGTCCTCGGCGGGCTTGAGGACGACCGTGCACCCGGCGGCGAGTGCGGGTGCCACCTTGGCAACGATCTGGTGCAGCGGGTAGTTCCACGGGGTGATCGCGCCGACCACCCCCACCGGTTCGAGCAGCACGGTGGAGTTGCCGATCTTCCCCTCGAAGGAGTACGAGGCGGCCAGTTCGGCGTACGAACCGGCCACCGCGATCGGCACGCCCGCGTGCACCAGCTGCGAGAACTCCAGCGGTGCGCCGAGTTCGGCGGTGACGGTCTCGGCGATCTCGTCCTTGCGCGCGACCAGGACGTCGCGCAGGGCGCCGAGCCGCGCGGCGCGTTCCGCGGGCGGGGTCGCGGCCCAGGCCGGGAAGGCGGCGCGGGCGGCGCGCACCGCGGCGTCCACATCCGCTGCCGTGCCCGCGGGGACATGCGCGATCACCTGGTCGTCGGCCGGATTCACGACGGTGATCGTGTCCTTGCCTGCGGCCGGCTGCCATGCGCCGTCGATGTACATGCCGTCGTGGGCCTTCATCGCGTTCCTCCCGGGGCCTGCCGTACGGACCCCTAAACTAGCGTTGTTAGTTTTCTGGCGCCAGGGGGTCCCCGGCCGACAGCTGGACAGGGATGCCGTTCAGTACGGCGGTGCCCGACAGCGGGTCGAGTCGGGTGCCGTCGAGGAGCTGGTTGGTGTTGACGCCCGGGGACGCCTCGGCGACGGACAGCCGGGTCCCTGGCCGGTCGTGGCCCCAGCCGTGCGGCAGGCTCACCACGCCGGTCCGTACCGTGTCGGTGATCTCCACCGGTGCCTCGACCTCTCCTCCGTCGCCCTTGACGCGGACCGGCGCGCCCTCCGTGAGGCCGAGTCTGGCGGCGTCCTCGGGGTGGATGTGCAGGGTGCAGCGGTTGGAGCCCCGGTTGAGGCTGGGGACATTGTGCAGCCAGCTGTTGTTGGAGCGCAGATGGCGGCGGCCGACGAGGAGGAAGCCCGTGGGGCGGGCGGTCAGCGCGCCGCGCAGCCGCGGCAGGTCGGCGGCGATGGGCGCGGGCAGCAGCTCGATACGGCCGCTGCGGGTCTTGAGCCGCTGCGGGACGCGGGGCTGCAGCGGTCCGAGGTCGATGCCGTGTGGATGGGCGAGGACCTTGCTCAGGGTGAGGCCGTCAGGGTCCGTACCGAATCCGTCGCCGTAGGGGCCCAGGCGCAGCATCATGTCGAGTCGGCGCTCGGGTCCGCTCTCGCCGGTCAGCTGAGCGGCGAGCTCCTTGGGGTCGCGTCCGTGCACGCGTGCGTGGGGGTCGGCGGTGGCCTTGGCGAGGGAGCTCTCGATGACCATGGTGTCGACGGCGTCCGAGGGCGCCCCGTGCATGCCGGTCGCCGCCAGGATCAGCCGCGCGTGGATCTCGCACTCGTCGAGCGCGCCCTCCCGAAGGGGTACGGCGGCGCGGCTGTAGCGGACCTGGTTGCGCACCGCGAAGGTGTTGAAGGCGAAGTCGAAGTGCGCGCTCTGCGCGGGGGGCGGCGGGGGCAGCACCACACGCGCGTGGCGCGAGGTCTCGTTCAGATAGGGGTCCACGCTGACCATGAAGTCCAGGCCGGCCAGGGCCTGGTCGAGGCGGTTGCCGTCGGGCGCGGAGAGCACCGGGTTACCGGCGATCGCGATCAGCGCGCGAATCCGGCCTTCGCCCGGGGTGTCGATCTCCTCGGCGAGCGCTGCCGCCGGCAGTTCGCCCTTGGCCTCCGGGTGGCCGCTGACCCTGCTGTACCAGCGGCCGAGCGCGAAGCCCTTGCCGGGGCCCGCGGGGCGCGGAGCGCGGTCGGTGGCGGAGAGCGGGAAGAGGGCGCCGCCGGGGCGGTCGAGGTTGCCGGTGAGGGTGTTCAGCACATCGACGAGCCAGCTGGCCAGGGTGCCGAACTCGACGGTGCTGCTGCCGATCCGGCCGTAGACGGCCGCGGTGGGTGCCGCGGCGAGCTCCCGGGCCAGCGTACGGATGACGTCGGCCGGTACGTCGCAGGCCTCGCTGACCGCTTCGGGGGCGAAGTCTCGTACCGCGTCCCGGACTTCGGCCACTCCTTCGACGTGTGGTTCCAGTGCGCCCAGGTCGGTGAGGCCTTCCGCGAAGAGCACGTGTGCCAGGGACGCGAGCAGCAGGGCGTCCGCGCCGGGGCGGATCGCGATGTGCCGGTCGGCGAGCCGTGCGGTGCGGGTGCGGCGCGGGTCGACGACGGTGAGGGTGCCGCCGCGCTTCTTCAGGTCCTTGAGCTTTCCGGGGAAGTCCGGTGCGGTACAGAGGCTGCCGTTGGACTCCAGGGGGTTGGCGCCGAGCAGCAGCAGGTGGTCGGTGTGGTCCAGGTCGGGCACCGGGATGGCGAGTGCGTCGCCGAACAGGAGCCCACTGGAGACATGCTTGGGCATCTGGTCGAGGGTGCTGGCGGTGAACAGGCTCCGGGTCCTGAGGCCGGACAGCAGCACGGGCGGATAGAGCGCCCCCGCCATGGTGTGCACGTTCGGGTTGCCGAGCATCACGCCGACGGCGTTCGGTCCGTACTCCTCGATCAGCGGGCGCAGGCCATCGGCGACGGCGTCGAACGCCTCCTCCCAGCTCGCCTCTTCGAGCTCGCCGCCCGGGCTCCTGCGCACCAGCGGCTTCGTCAGGCGGTCGGGGTCGGCGTCGAGCTCGCCGAACGAGGCGCCTTTGGGGCAGATGAAGCCGTGGCTGAAGACGTCGTCCTGGTCGCCGCGCGCGCCGGTCACCTTGGTGCCCTCGATGGTGAGGGTCAGTCCGCAGGTGGCTTCGCAGAGCGGGCAGATACGCAGGGCGGTGCGGGATGGGGTGCGGGATGCGGCGTGGGGTGTGTCGTGCGTGGACAACGGACCCTCCCGGGGCGGCGGCGGTGGCGGTGGCGGTGGCGCGGGGGCAGCATCGAGCATACCGACCGGTAGGCACGTCGGGGAGCCCTCGCCGCGAGTCAGTCGAATGTACGGGCGAGGTACGCGTGGAGAAGGGTGCGGACCTCGGCGATGAGGTCGGGGTCGCCACCGGGATCGACGCGGAAGGCGCGCTGCAGTACGGCGTCCGCCGCCTCGACGCCGACCAGCACCGTGCGCCTGGCCCGGTCGTCGAGCGGTCGGTCGATGTGGGTGGCGAGCAGCGCGGCGAGCCGGTCGGCGACGAGGTGGTTGGCGTCACCGGACTGCGCGGGGACGCCGAAGTCGACGAGGGTGAAGCCGGGGACGGTGCGCTTCATCGCCACGTACTCCTCGAGCGCCGCGTCGATGGCGGCCCGCCAGTCCCCTCGCGCGAGGTCCGCGATACGGGTGGTGATGCGCTGGGCGTAGAGGTCCAGGTTGCGGTGGGCGAGGGCGTCGGCCATGGCGCGCTTGTTGCCGAAGAACCGGTAGACCGAACCGATGGGGACGTGCGCCCGGTCCGCCACGGCCCGGGTGGTGAGGCCGTCGTAGCCGACCTCGTCGAGCAGGGCCGCGCAGGCGTCGAGTATCCGGGTCAGTCGCTCCGCGCTGCGCTGCTGCACGGGCTCGCGGCGGAGCGGGCCTGGACGGGGCGGGGTCGCGTGCGGCGTGTCCGGGTGCGGGGTGTCCGGGTGCGGCGTGTCGGAGTGCGGCTGGGTCAGGGGCACGGGCTCCATCATGCCGTCGCTGCCTTTCAGGTGCGGGTGAATCCGTTCCGCCCGGTGCGGGGTCAGGCGATCAGCAGCCCAAGGCCACCGAGGGTGTACGTGATCATGAGGGCCAGCAGCGGAAGCTGGCCCGCGACCGCTCGCGCGGGCGGGAAAAGGCGGACGGAGCGGTCGTGCGCGGCGATGACCCCGAGGACGTGGCCGGTGACGATCGCGACGACCTGGAGGGTGGCGAGGCCGCCGGGGCCCAGTGGTGGCTGGGGTGCGAGTGGATTGTCAGTGCCGGATGCCACGATGACTGTGCGTGGTCCTTCCGTGACGAGGAGTGTGAAGTAGTGGGCGGCGAGATAGCCGAGTGCGATCGGGACGAGTGAGTGCGCGAAGGAGGTGAGGGGGTGCGGCAGTTGGCCCGAGATCGCGCGGGTTGCGCCCGCGCACAGGCAGTACAGCCCGGCGACCAGCGCGACGGCGCCGAGCAGTCCGAGGGTTGCCGTGGCGGTGCGGCCCAGCGATGAGGTCTGCAGGGCGTTGATCCAGGAGGGGGAGTCGGAGAAACCGTCGTAGGCGGTGGAGCCGAGCATGACGCAGACGGTGGCGACCAGGCCGGGGACGGGCTCGGTGGCGTCGAGGCCGTGGAGCGGGTTGCGCAGGACGAGGCGTCCGTCCCTGCGGCGGCCGAGTGGGGAGAGCCGGGCCAGCAGTGTGGAGTACGCCTCGAAGGCGTCGCCCCGCGCGAACCACCGGTCGCCGTGGCGGGCGGCCGCGGCGAGCTGGACGGCGGTGTAGGCGGCGAGGAAGGTCAGGAGGGTGGTGGTCGATGCGGGCTCGGGAGCGGCGAGTTCGAGCCAGGTGAAGGCGAGCAGGCCGATGGCGGCGGGCCACAGGCCCAGGCGTGCGGGCAGCGGGCGGCGACCGGCGGCGGGGGCGCGGCCCAGGGCACGGCAGGCGAGGGCGTGCACGGCGCGCAGCGGGTTGAGCAGCCGCCATACAGGGCCGAGCAGCAGGGACGCGGGGACCAGGCCGACCCAGAACAGCACATAGACCGCGCCGGGGGCCGGGTTGCGACCGGTGTCGTCCGGGCCGAAGAGGAGGTGCAGCACGACGAACAGGGCGGCGGCAAGGCCGAGTCCGCGCAGGGCGACGCGGGTGGCGCGGGCGTCGGCGAGGCGCTGGAGCGGGGCGGGCAGCGGCAGGCCCGCGCGGTCGCCGCGGAGGCGGGACGTGGACCAGAGCAGACCGAGCGCGAGGAAGGAGACGAAGAGCGCGGCGAAGGCACCGGCGTAGGCGTAGAAGGGAGAGATCGGCAGGTCGTGCTGGGACCCGACACCGTGGGCGAGCCACCGCGCGGACTGGACGGTGGGGTGCGTCGATTCCGTCACCGGACGGCGAGTTGGGTGAGGACGAGCTTCGAGGCGTGGGTCTCGACCTCGAACAGGCCGGTGCGGTCGGCGGTGAAGGTGAGGGTGGCGGTGTCCCCCGCGCGCAGGGGCGTCTCCTTGTCATAGCCGTGGACGTGCAGGGTGTCTGCGCGGTCGCTGGTGACCTTCAGGCGGACCCGTTGGCCCTTCTTGAGGTCGACCCGGCCCGGTGCGGGGTTGACCTTGCCGTCGGCGACGGTGATCTCGACGGTCCGGTCGGCCTCGTCTCCCTCGGGGTGGTCGTGGTCGCTGCCCGAGGTTCCCGAGGTGCCCGAGTCGGTGAGTTTCGCGGTGGACTCGATCGGCTTGCCGTCCACCGCCCACGGGGTGTGGTCGTCGGCGTACAGGCGGACGGTGAGTTCGTGGGTGCCCTTGGCGACCAGTCGGCCGGGCAGGTGGTGCCAGGCGGCGTAGAGCCGGGCGACCTTGCGGCCGTCGAGGTAGAGGTGGGCGTGGCCCGTGCCGTGCAGGGCCGCACCGCCGACGCTGTCGGGGGTGAACCGGAAGTTCCGTACGGAGAGGTGCAGGTTCCAGCCGTCCTGGGTGTCGGGGCGCACGGTGAGCGCGACCTCGGGCGCGCCTTCCTTGGCGACCTGCCGGTAGCGGTGGCCGCTCTGGTCCCGGGTGTCGAGCAGCTCGCCGACCGGGCCCTCGGCCTCTTCGTGGCTCGTGCCGGGCTTGTGGTGGGTGGTGGGGCGGCCACCGCACCCGGCGGCGGCGCCGATGAGGAGTACGACGACGAGCGGAAGCGCGACCCGACGGGCGAAACGGCCCATCGGGGAGCGGCCCCCAGGGGCTCGACCCCCGGGAGCGTGGCCCCTCGGGGAACAGTCCCCAGGGACTCGGTCCTGCGGGGCGCGGTCCTGCGGGGCGCGGTCCTGCACGGCTCGGACCTGCAGGGCTCGGACCCCTGGGGAGCGGTCGCTCGCGGCTCGGCGCTCCGAGGCGCGCTCCCCCAGGGAGCGGCTCCCAAGGGAGCGGACCCCCGGCGAGCGGTCCTGCGGGGCTCGGGACCCCGGCGAGCAGTCGTTCGCGGCTCGGTGCTCCGGGGCGCGATCCCCCGAGGCGTGCCCCTCCGGGACGCAGTCGTGCGGCAAGCGGCCGCTCGCGGCGCGGCGCTCCGGAGCGCGGCCCCCCAAAGCGCGATCCCCCGAGGCGCGATCCCCCGAGGCGCGGCCCTCCGGGACGCGGTCGTGCGGCAAGCGGCCGCTCGCCGCTCGGCGCTCCGGAGCGCAGCCCCCCAAAGCGCGATCCCCCGAAGCGCGGCCCCCCGAAGCGTGCCCCTCCGGGACGCAGTCGTGCGGCAAGCGGCCGCTCGCGGCGCGGCGCTCCGGAGCGCGGCCCCCCAAAGCGCGATCCCCCGAGGCGCGATCCCCCGAGGCGCGGCCCTCCGGGACGCGGTCGTGCGGCAAGCGGNGCCGGGGTCCCCTCCGGCGTGTGGGGTGGGGGGCCTGGCGCGGGGCGGCTGCCTGTGCCGGTGTCGGTGTCCGGGGTTGCGATGTCGCGGCCCGCCGCGGCGATCACCGCCCACAGCACCCAGACCACGCCCAGGAGTCCGCGGAACCAGGCCGGGCCCAGCGGAATCCAGGGGATCATCAGGACCGCCTTGTCGAAGGCGTCCAGGAGGGTCAGCACGCCGAGTGCGACCGTCGTCCAGCCCAGGACCGGGCGGCCGGACCGGCGCAGGGCAAGGCCGATGCCCGTCCACCAGGCGCCGATGAGCAGCAGGGCGAGCGCCGGGACGTAGGACGCGGCGAGGCTGGTCGTCGCGCCCGCGACGTCCAGCGCGAGCCCGACCGCGCCCACCGCCGAAGCGATGGTCGCGAGCCGGTCGTGGCGGAGCCTGCGCCGCCACAGCACTCCCCCGACCAGGGCGAGCACGACCGCGATACCCAGCGAGAGCTGGACCTCGATCCGCTCGATGCCGCGCGCCCCGTACCAGTCGCAGCCGGCCGGAAGGCGGCGGGCCTGGACGTCGTAGTCGGCGCAGACCAGCAGGTGGGCGAGTTTGGCGGGCTCTCCGGCCAGCCGGTCGGAGCCGCCGGACACCGCGCCGCGCCGACCGCCGCACTCGGGCAGGGCGCGCGGCGACGAGGCCCCCGCGTCCGACTGCCAGCAGTTCCCCTCGCCCTGCCCGTCCCACCAGACGTCGGTGCGGTTGGGGCGCGACTTGCCCTGCTTGTCCTCGCCCAGGTAGTTGCCCGCGTACCGGTTGTGGTGGGAGGTGTCGCCCTGCTTCGACCAGGCCGACTCGCCCCGGATGAAGGCGGGTACGGCACTCAGGAAGAAGGCCGCGCGGTCGTGCCCGTACACCCAGTTCTTCTCGTAGATGTTCCAGTTGCCGCCCGCGGTGATGATGCCGGTGCCCGGCGGCATGGAGATCTGCGGGCAGACCACGCCGCGTTCGTAGCCGCGCTCCACGGGCGGTTTGGCGCAGGTGCCGTCGGCGACGTACCGGTAGTAGTCCTGGTTGTTGTCGTGGATGAGGTTGCGTTCGAACTTGGCGTGGTTCTGGGGCAGTCCGGGGTGTCCGGGGAAAGCGGAGTCCATGGAGGCGCCGCCCATGTTCTGGTCGAACTCGTTGTCGTGGACCCAGACGGAGTCGCCCGCCGTGCCCGAGTAGCCGACCATGTTGTGGTGGCTGCGGCAGCCGGTGATCTCGATCGAGTAGCGCGGAACGTCATAGCCACGGCCGGTGTTGATGTCGGAGGCGCTGCCCGGATAGATGCCGGAGTCGCCGTTGCCGTAGGACTCGCAGTCCTTGTAGAGCCCGTGGTCGCTGGCGAAGGTGAGGAAGCCGTACTCGTCGTTCCAGCGGGTCAGTACGTCGTCGATGACGAAGCCGTCGGCGGCGAGGATGTACAGCGAGTTGAAGGTGGTGCGCTGGGCGGTGAAGTTCCTGAAGTAGATGCCGTCGGCGCTGTCCGCGCGTACGGCGTTCAGCTTCCGGTACTTGGCGTCGATCACGACGTCGGTCCGCTCCGCGCCGGTGCCCTCGATCTGCAGGTCCTTCTTGCCGAGGATCGCGACCAGGTTCTGGTTGTGCGGGCACCGCTTCTGCTGCGCGTACGACAGGACCTGGTAGCCGAGCGCGGACTTCGGCGCCTTCAGGCGTGCGCAGGCGCCCTTCGGCTTGGGCTGCGAGGGCTCCTCCTCGTAGAGCCCGGGCAGGATCGCGATGTTCATGCCCGGTTTGTCGACCGCGTCCACGGCCTCCTGGAGGTGCCGGTAGCCGTCGTCCACGCAGCGCGTGAACAGCTTCAGGTTCCGTTCGCGCAGCTCCTTGGGGAAGCCGGATATCCGGCGTTCGAAGGCGCCCCGGTCGGTCTTGCAGACCAGCAGGTCCGGCTCGCCGCCGCGGTGTTCGGGGACGCTTCCGGAGCCGTCCGGGAAGTCGACGGGCCGCTCTTCGTGCGCCGTGGCCGCCGCGGCGGCGGCCAGGGTGAGGGCGAGGGCCACCACGACGGCAAGGAACCTGCGGGTCCAGCGGGTCCATGACATGCGCGAGAGAGTAGAGGATTGTTCATCTTTTGGAACCCCCCGCGCACAGGGAGTTTTCCGGCCTCGCGCGGCAGCGATCACCGTTGACGGGCACCCCGAGGAATCCTACGGTTGTCCATAGGAATCCTTCGGCACCCAGGAGCGGTCACGATGAGCGGCATCGAGCAGGCGAGGAAGACGGCCCAAGGGCTCGGCGGGCTGTCCGGATTCGGCAACGAGCACAGCTCGGAGGCGGTACCCGGCGCCCTCCCGCTCGGCCGCAACTCGCCCCAGCGCGCCCCACTCGGGCTGTACGCGGAGCAGCTCAGCGGCTCCGCCTTCACCGAGCCCCGCGCGCACAACCGCAGGTCATGGCTCTACCGCATCCGCCCGTCGGCCTCGCACCCGGCGTTCGTACGCACCGACAACGGGGCCCTGCGGACCGCGCCCTTCACCGAGACCGTCCCCGACCCCAACCGGCTGCGCTGGAACCCACTGCCCGAGCCCGCGCCCGGCACCGACTTCCTGGACGGCCTGTGGACCCTCGGCGGCAACGGCGACGCGACCCAGCGCACCGGCATGGCCGTGCACCTCTACCACGCCAACGCCGCCATGGACCGCCGCGTGTTCAGCGACGCGGACGGTGAGCTGCTGATCGTCCCCGAATACGGCGGGCTACTGATCCGCACCGAATTCGGCCTGCTGCACGCCGAGCCCGGCCACATCGCACTGATCCCGCGCGGTGTCCGCTTCCGCGTGGAGCTCCTCCAGGAGAGCGCCCGCGGCTATGTCTGCGAGAACTACGGCGCCCCCTTCCAGCTCCCCGACCTCGGCCCGATCGGCGCCAACGGCCTCGCGAACGCCCGTGACTTCCTGGCGCCCGTCGCCGCGTACGAGGAGGTCGAGGGCCCGGACGCCTCGGTCGAAGTGATCAACAAGTTCTGCGGGAACCTCTGGAAGGCGACGTACGACCACTCCCCGCTGGATGTCGTCGCCTGGCACGGCAACCATCTGCCGTACGTCTACGACCTGCGCCGCTTCAACGTCATCGGCAGCATCAGCTACGACCACCCCGACCCGTCGATCTTCACGGTGCTCACCTCGCCGTCGGACACCCCAGGTCTGGCGGGCGTGGACTTCGTGGTGTTCGCGCCGCGTTGGCTGGTCGGCGAGGACACCTTCCGGCCGCCGTACTTCCATCGCAATGTGATGAGCGAGTACATGGGCCTGATCGAGGGCGCGTACGACGCCAAGGCGGAAGGCTTCGTTCCGGGCGGCGGTTCGCTGCACAACATGATGTCGGCGCACGGCCCCGACCGGGAGACCTTCGACCGGGCCAGCGCCGCCGAGCTCACGCCGCAGAAGGTCGACGACGGCCTGGCGTTCATGTTCGAGACGCGGTGGCCGGTGACCCTCGCCCCGCACGCCGCGACGGCGGACCATCTCCAGCAGGGGTACGACGACGTGTGGCAGGGGCTCCAGCGGCACTGGGGATCTGAGGGATACTCCCCCAGTGATGACAGTCGATCGTAAAACGGAGCAGCCGTGACCGCCTTTGCCCCGGACTCGATCGTCCTTAATCGCAAGTTGCCTCTGTGGTATCAGGTTTCGCAGTCGCTGCGTGCCTCGATACTCGGGCGCCCGCCCGAGGCGCCGCTACGGCTGCCCACCGAGGAACAGCTCGCGCTGCACTACGGCGTCAGTGTGCTCACCATGCGGCAGGCGCTCAAGGAGCTGGAGGACGAGGGCCTGATCAGTCGGCATCGGCGGCGCGGCACCTTCATCGAGCCGAGCGCGCGGCGCGGCAGTCCGGTGCGGCTGCTCGGCTCGGTGGACGCGATCGTGGCCCAGCAGTCCGGTATGTCCACCGAACTGCTCGACCACGGCACGGTCCCGGTGCCGCCCGAGCTCGCCGAGTACTTCCCGGACGCGGGTGGGGTGTCGACGTACCACCGGCTGCGCAGCGACGAGAAGACCGGCGAGCCGACCAACCACGCGCGCAACTACGTACGGCCCGAGGTCGCCGAGCGCATCGACCTCGCCGATCTGGCCCGCTGGCCGATGACCAAGGTGCTGCGCGACGGGGTCGGGGTGCGGATCAGCCGGATCACGGACACGGTCGAGGCGCGCCTCGCCGACCCGGAGACCGCGAGCCTCCTCCAAGTCCCGCTGCTCAGCCCGATCCTGCACTACACCGGCGTCACCTACGACGAGGAGGGCCGGGTCCTGGACGTGGCGCGCATCCACTATCGCGGCGACCGTTTCTCGTTCACCGTGACCCTGGACGCCCACTAGGAACCACGCCGGTGCCGATGTTCAACTCTGTGTGCAGGACGGCACCCTGGCCGCCGCCGGAGCGTTCGCGGAGCATGCCGTCGAGGATCTGAGTGACCTCGGCGGTCTGCGGCCCGGTGAGCCCGGCGATCCACCCGGCGCCGATCGGGTGGCTGCTGCGGACCGCGTCCAGCAGCTGCGCGGCGGAGTCAAAGGACATATCCAGCACCTCCCCGCGCACGGCGACGTCCTCCAGCCCCGCCTCCCGCAGCTTGGCCGTGAACCGGTCCGGGTCGGCGAGCTGGAACGGCAGCGGGGGCGGGTCGGTAGGCAGCGGCACGAAACCCGGTACGGCGGCCCTCAGGGCGCCCGCCGTCCAGGCGATGAACTCCGCCTTCTGCGGCTGGGCGAACGCGGCCACCAGCACGGTGCCGCCGGGCCGGGTGACGCGCTGCATCTCGGCCAGCCCGCGCCGCAGGTCCGGGAAGAGCGAGACGCCGTTGAGCGACACGGACACGTCGAACGTGTTGTCGTCCAGCTCCAGGTGCTCGCCGTCCATGACGAGCGCACGGACCGCTGTCAGGCCCTCCGCACGGGCGCGCCGGGCGAGCCGGTCCACCATCGCCGGTGCGATGTCCACGGCGACGACCTGTGCGCCGCGGCGCGCCGCCGGGAGCGCGAGGGCGCCGCTGCCGGCGGCCACGTCCAGCAGCCGGGTGCCGGGGTCGAGCCGTACGCGCGACAGGATCCGGTCGCCGAACAGGAGGGTGTGCGGCGTGATGTTCCGGTCGAACGCGGGGGCGATGGTGTCCCAGGCAGCGCGGGTCTGTTCGGGTGCCGGGTACTGAGTGGGAGCGGTCATGGCCGTGCTCCTTCCTTGCTCGGTGTCCGCCTTAGCGGACTGGGTGTCCGCCTTAGCGGACTGGGTGTCCGCCTTGCCGGACTGGGTGTCCGCCTTACCGGGAGGCCGGAAGCGCGGTGCGCAGCGCGGCCACGAAGGCGTTCGGGTGTTCGAGGTTGGGGTCGGCGCCGCAGTCCTCGATGATGTGCAGCGGCCAGCCGTACCGTGCCGCGGCCCGCTCGGCGAACCTCAGCCGCGTCTCGGGGTCCTGGCGACCCCAGATCAGCGTGGTGGGGACGGTGATGCCGTCGAGGTCGGCGTCGGAGACGGGCTGCATCGCGAGTGCCTTCATCAAGGCGCGGCCTCGGGCCTTCGCACCAGGTGCGCGGGCCCGGTCCAGGGTGTAGTCGGCGATCCGGTCCCAGCTCTGGCCCATATCGCGGCCCACGCCGTCGAAGTCCACCATGCACCGGCCGAGCATGCGGTCCCGGCTGCGTTCGGTGGAGTGCAGTTGGAAGGCGGCGACCGAAAGGGCGAACCGCGGCGCCGGACGGAAGGGGCCCAGGCCGAAGGCATCGGCGAGGACGAGTCCCGCGAGGCTCTCGGGGTGTGCGGCCGCGAACCGGGCGGCGATCGCACCGCCGATGTTGTGTCCCACCAGGACGGGCGGGGTGGCACAGGTCTCGTCGACGAGTGCCGTGAGCCATTGAACCGCCAGGTCCGCGGTGGGCGGGCGGTCGTCTTCGATGGCGGACTCGCCGTGTCCCGGCAGGTCGGGAACGACCAGCGAGCAGGTGCCCACCAGCTGCGGGACCACCCGGATCCACACGGTGCAGGACTGCCCGACGCCGTGCAGAAGCACCACGGGTGGCCCGCTGCCGCCCTCCAGGGCGGCGGTCGACACACCGGCGAGGTCGCGCCGGTGCTCGGTGAGCGGAATGTCCGCAACCAGCTGCCGCCTGGCGTCTTGTGCGGTGGCTGTGCTCATCACTGCCTCCTCTCCGAGGCCCCCCGGCTCCTTCGGGTACCGGCCTTCGAGTACCGGCTCCCTCGGATATCGCACGAACAGTCTTCGCCCGACGGCGACCGCGCCGCATCGGGCGAATCACGCAGATCCGGCCGGGCGGAAAACATGGGTCGAACCACCCATGCGCGGCAGCTACGACAGCCCTACCGCACGAGGCCGTGCTCGTAGGCGTACGCGGTGGCCGCGGACCGGCTGGAGACGCCCAGCTTGGCGAACATATTGCTCAGATGGCGGGCCACGGTCTTCTCGCTGATCACGAGCGTGGCGGCGACCTCCCGGTTGGTGGCGCCCCCGGCGACGAGCCGCAGCACCTGCGCCTCGCGCGCGGTCAGCCCGCCGGGCAGGGGCGGCTTCGACGACCGGCCGGACAGCCGCTCCACACGGGCGAGTTCCGGGGCGGCGCCGAGCTGCTCGAAGACCGTGCGGGCGGCGTCCAGCTCCAGCTCGGCCGTGTCGTGGTCGCCGAGCAGCGCGCACGCCTGGGCCATCAGGACACCCACCCGCGCCGCCTCGTACGGGATCCGCAGCTCCTGCCACGTCGCCCGGGCGGCGCTCAGCGCCTCCCACGCGCCGGACGCGTCCCGCTCCGCGAGCAGCACCGCACCACGCGCACCCGCCGCGACCGCGCGCAGATACGGCGATCCGAGGTCGTCGGCCGCCTTGCCCAGCTCGTCTGCGGCCTCCCGCGCGCCACCGGTGTCACCGGCGGCCAGCACGATCTCGACGTAGGCGGCGAGAATCCGGGCGCGCCGCACCCGGTCGCCCTCGGCCTGTGCCGCGACCCTGCGGACGGCCGCCTCGGCGTCGGCGGTGCGGCCCTGGGCGAGTCGCACCAGCGCGAGTCCTGGCTGCGGCGGGTGGCCCCAGCGTTCGGCCTGACGGTAGGCCTCCTCGGCGTGGGTGAAGGCGCCGCGCAGCCGGAGCAGTTCGGCCCGCTGGTACTGGGCCATGCCCAGCGCCGGATCGGTGCCGTCCGCCATGTGGGCGCAGGCCTCCCGCACCTCGTCCAGTGCGGCGGACCACGCACCGCGCAGCTGCATGACCTCCGACCGGTGGACAAGGCACTGACCGCGGTAGGGCTTGAGGCCGGGCTGCCCTTCGCACCAGCGGCTGAGGGCCGCCGTCCACTCCGCGGCGCGGTGCACGTCGAATGTCTCCCGGCAGGCGATGATCACCGCACAGTAGACGATGCCCGAGGCGACCGGGGAGACCTCTCCTGCCGTCACGGAGACCATCGCCTCGTCGAGCAGAGCCGTACCGCGCGCGGCGTCTCCCGCGGCGATGAGTGCCTGCCCCTGGCCGAGCCTGGCGAGCGCCGCGAGGTCGGCGTCCCCGAACCGCGTGGCGATGCGCTCGGCCTCGGTCAACGCGGCGCGGGCCCGGTCGAAGTCCCCGGTCCCTAGGGCCTGGACGCCGCCTGGCACCAGCAGATAGCCGCGCTCCACGCAGTCCTCGCCCGACTCGTCCAGGATCCGGGCCGCGCGGGTGAACCAGCCGCCCGCCCGCGCGTGCCCGCCTCGCAGCGCCAGGGTGAGGCCGAGCCAGAAGGCGCACCGCACGGCGCGGCCGGTCACACCCTCCTCGTGGAAGGCGAGGCAGGCCCGCTCCCAGGCGCGGAAGGCCGGTTCCTCGTGCCCGCTCAGATACGCGGCGGTGGCCAGGCATTCGACGTCATCGGCCGTGAGCGGCGCCCGAGCGTCGGCGGCCGACAGCCGGTCGTAGGCCTCGGACCAGCCACGGCGCCGGTACGCATCGCGCCCTTCCGCGAGCACACCACGAGCAGCCGGTCGGTCCGCCATCGCGCGCTCCTCGGGCCAGGGGTGATGTCCTGCCTGCTCCCCGTCCACCCTAGGCCCTGTCTTCAAACTCCCTCCCCCACTCTCGGCTTCGCTCGAGCGGGAGGCCTGTCTTCAAACTCCCTCCCCCACTCTCGGCTTCGCTCGAGCGGGAGGTGCCCTCCTCCGTGCGACGCCTGGCACGCACTCTCGCCGCACGGCCCGCCCTCCGGGCGGACGGCGGGAGTTTGAAGACAGGGCCTAGGCCGGGCGCGGCACCCACGCAGGCCCGGCTCGGCAGCGGCGCAAGGCCCGCGCGGCCCCTTGCCCGCAGGATCAGGGCGGCCGGTCGGCCCTCTGATCACGGTCGTCGTGCGTGAGTACGATGCTGGGCGTGACGCACGACGACGCACCGCTTCTCGCGGACCTCATGCCGTGGTCCGTCGCACCGCTGCGGCTCGGCCGCGCCTGGCCGATGGCGCCGGACGCGGCATCCCTCAGGTCTCGTTGGGACGCCTTCGTCCGCGCCGAAGGAGCCGACCGGGAGGCCCTGCTGCGGCCGAGCAGGTCCCGCACCCTGCACAGCGCGGTCGCCCAGCTGCCGGGACAGCGCTCGGGTACCGGGCGGTTGGCCCGCGCATCCGGGCCCTGCCCCGAACCCGTACGGGTGCTGCACGGACCGTTCGACGAGCAGTGGCTGATCCCCGATCACCGGCTGATCGACGCGGCCCGCCCCGAGCTGTGGCGGGTCGCCGACCCCCACCAGCTGTTCCTGGTCGAACAGGGGTACGTGCCCGGCGCCGGTGGCCCCGCGCTGATCGCGACCGCGCTGCTGCCCGAGGGCCGCTCCCCCGCCGGGCGGCCCGGCCGTATCCGTCCGCTGTACCGCCGTCCGGGTGGCATCGAACCGAACCTGGTGCCGGGGCTGCTGCGGCTGGTCGGCGAGCGGCTCGGCGCGGCCGTCACCGCCGAGCAGCTCCTCACCTGGACGCTGGCCACGGTCCGCCCGACCGCCGCCGGCTGCCGGGTGCCGCTCCCGGCCGACCCGGACATCTGGGCGCACGGCGTGGAGCTGGGCCACCGTCTGCTCTGGCTCCAGCTGCGCACCGGCGAGCGCCCCAAGCTCCCGGGCGGCCGTCGCCCGTACGTCCGTGCGCCGCTCACGGACCGCCCCGGCGAGCTGCTCTACGACCGCGACGAGGAGGCCCTGCTCATCGGCGAGGGCCGAATCTCCCCCGTACCGCCCGAGGCGTGGGACTTCCATGTGAGCGGCGTACGGGTCCTTGAGCTCTGGTTCGAACGGCGTACGACACCGGCCGAGCCCGGCACCCTGGAGGCGCTGCGCCCGGCCGCCTGGCCGCAGGCCTGGACCTCCGAACTCCTTGAGCTGATCACCGTGCTCGCGCTGCTCGCCGAACTCCGGCCACGGCAGGAGGAGTTGGCCGTGGCCGTCGAGGGCGGGATCACGGCGGCGGAGCTGCACCGGGCCGGGGTGCTGCCGCCCCCGGACTCCGCCCTGCGGCCGGCCTCGGTCCTCGATCACCACGAGGAGGGCCCGGACGGGCAGTTCGCCCTGCTGTGAACCACGCGTGACCCCGCGTGACCACGTGTGACCCCGGGTGACCGAGTCCTCGCGGCCGGGCCGGGAGCACGGGGGTGACAGCCGGGAGCACGGGGGTGACAACGGCGGCAGGCCAGGTGAGGATCGTGCACCATGCAGCCACTTCCCCTGGACGGCATCACGGTCGTCGCCGTCGAGCAGGCCGTGTCGGCCCCGTTCGCCACCCGTCAGCTCGCGGACCTCGGAGCCCGGGTGATCAAGGTCGAGCGCCCGGACGGCGGCGACTTCGCCCGCGGCTACGACACCGCGGCGCGCGGCCTGGCCTCGCACTTCGTGTGGGCGAACCGCGGCAAGGAGAGCCTCGCCGTAGATCTCAAGGACCCTCGAGGGCTGGCGGCCGTACAGCGCCTGATCGCGGACGCGGATGTGTTCGTGCAGAACCTCGCACAGGGTGCGGCCGCCCGGCTCGGCCTGGACGCGGCCACGCTGTGCGCCCGCCATCCGCGTCTGGTCGCGGTGGACATATCGGGGTACGGAGCGGGCGGCCCGTACGCCGACAAGCGCGCGTACGACATGCTCGTGCAGTGCGAGGCGGGTCTGGTCTCGGTGACGGGGACACCGGAGCAGCCGGTGAAGGCCGGGATTCCGGCCGCCGACATCGCGGCCGCGATGTACGCGTACTCGGGTGTGCTCGCCGCCCTGCTGCGGCGCGCCACGACCGGTGTCGGCGGGCCGCTGGAGATCTCGATGCTGGAGGCGCTGGCCGAGTGGATGGGGCATCCGCTGCACCATGCGATGCACGGCGGCACAGCCCCGGCGCGCGCCGGTCTGGCGCACGCCGTCATCGCCCCCTACGACGCCTATCCGACGGCGGACGGGGCGCGGGTGCTGCTGTCGGTGCAGAACGACCGGGAGTGGCGGCGGCTGGCCGAACAGGTCATCGGCAGGCCGGAGTTGGCCGACGATCCGGTGTACGCGACGAACGCGGCGCGTACCGCCCACCGCGAACGGACGGACGCGCTGGTCGCGAAGGCGCTGGTGGAGCTGGACGCGGACGAGGCGCTGCGGCGGCTGGAGGGGGCCGGAATCGCCTGTGCCCGCCTGCGGGATGTCCATGAGGTCGCCGCGCATCCGCAGCTGGCGGCCCGAGCGCGCTGGCGGGATGTGGACTCACCGGTCGGGCCGCTGCGGGGCATGCTGCCACCGGTGACGATGCCGGGCACGGTGGAGCCGGCGATGGGGGCGGTGCCCGCGCTGGGCGAGCACACGGGGGCGGTACTGCGGGCCGTGGGGATGACGGAGGCGGAGATCACAGCGATGCGCCGGGACGGTGTGATCGCCTGAAGCGGGAGGGTGTGACCGTCTCAGGAGGGTGGCCGGAACGGGTCACGGCGGATCAGACCTGGTGGGGCGAGCGGCGCCGTACCGACGGGCCGTGCCCCGGCATGATCCGCCGGACACGCCCCAAGGTCGTGGGCCCACGGTCCGCGGGCCCCGACAGCGGTCGCCTTCGCCCTCAGCGGGCTCAGCGACCGCCGAAGAGCGTGCGGCGCAGTCGCCGCAGCGGCGCGAAGAGCGAGACCCGACGCATCCGCGCGCCCCGCCCCGTGCGCTCGTGCGCGACATCACGCGCGGTGAGCTCACGCATCAGCAACGTCGCCTCGACCGTCTCACGCTGCGGGACGGCAGGTCCGCCCAGCACCGAAAGATGACGGTCAAGACGAGAGCTGGTCGCGCTGCTCCCGCAGGTGATCGCAGGGACTCGCGCCCTGCTGCGCACTGTTATCTGTTCCATGTCACTCCCCACCCGTACGAGGGCACCCGGCCCGGGCAGGCTAACCCTATCGCTCCTCAGTGACACTCGTGTATCCCGGCCACCGGATTCACCTCTCCCGCAAGGATGTTGACAATTACTCTCCGAATCCACCTGATTCCAGGTGGAGTTGGACAGTGCTGTCGAGGAGGGAGGCAACCCCGCCCGACCAGGGTACTTTGGTGGGAAATCGCTCCACCGCGGATGGGGGTTCGCCTGTGAGCGACGCACCGGGAAGCACAGGTCAGCACGGCCAGGGAGAGGGCGAGCGGGTGATCGCGGGCCGCTACCGCCTGCTCGGCGCCCTGGGCGCGGGCGGTATGGGCGTCGTATGGCGGGCCCGTGACGAGGTACTGCAGCGCGAGGTCGCCGTCAAGGAGGTCCGTGCTCCGGCCGGAGTGCCGCAGGAGGACGTGGAGCGGCTGTACGCGCGCCTGGAGAACGAGGCCTGGGCCGCCGCCCGGGTCTCGCACGGCTCCGTGATCACGGTCTACGACGTGGCGCTGGAGGGCGGCCGCCCGTGGATCGTGATGGAACTGGTGCGCGGGCTCGCCCTCTCCGACGTCCTGGACGCCGAGGGCCCGATGTCCCCGCAGCGCGCCGCGCGGATCGGCGCCGACGTACTCGCCGCCCTGCGCGCCGCACACGCGGCCGACGTACTGCACCGCGATGTCAAGCCGGGCAACGTCCTGCTCGCCAACGACGGCCGGGTGGTCCTCACCGACTTCGGCATCGCGCTCCTTGAGGGCGGCTCGCATCTGACGATGACCGGCGAGTTGGTCGGCTCACCCGAGTTCCTGGCCCCGGAGCGGGCGCAGGGCCGCACGCCGGGTCCCGAGTCGGACCTGTGGTCGCTGGGCGTCCTGCTGTACGCGGCGGTCGAAGGGAACTCCCCGTTCCGGCGGGACACGCCGTGGTCGACGCTGCACGCGGTCGTCGCGGAGGAACTGCCGTCACCGAGTAGGGCCGGGGCCCTGGCACCGGTCATCGAGGGGCTGCTGCGCAAGGAACCCGCCGAGCGGCTGTCCGCGGCCGACGCCGAGCGTGACCTGAGGAGCGTGGCCGCGGGCGGCACCCCGGTTCCCACGCCGGACACGGTCCTGGACTCCGATCCGCACCGCCAGCCGACGGTCGTCTCACCGTCGCCGTCGCCGTCACCGACGCCGCCGGGGCTCCGGACACGGGCGGAATCCCCGCACTCGGACCCGACCCCGACCCCGGCCCCGGACCCGCGTCCGTCGTCCTCGCGACGCGCCGTGCTGCTGATCGCGGGGCTCGCCGCGCTGCTGCTCGCCATCGGCGGACTGACGTACGGCCTGCTCAACAGCGGGAACGGCGGCGGCTCCAGCAATGGCGGGAGCTCCAACGGCGGGGGCTCCAACGGCGGCGGCGGCTCGGACAGCGGCGGCGACGACGGCGGCTCCAACGGCAGCGGCTCGGACGGCGGTTCCAGCACGAACGGCGGCTCGGACAGCGGCGGCTCAGACACCGGCGGCTCAGACAGCGGTGGCAACAACGGCGGCGGGGACAACGGGGGCGGCAACAACGGCGGCGGCGACGGCGGTACGACTCCCAAGCCCCCGCAGACCGTCGAGGTCACCGTCGCCGCGACCACCGCCGACTACACCGGCCCCTGCCCGCCGCCCCCGGCCCAGGCACCGTCCTTCACCGCGTCGTTCACGGTGGGCCGCACCCCGGCCACCGTCGAGTACCGCTGGGTGACCGCGACCGGCCAGCCATCGGATCCGGGCTGGAAGACCCTCCAGTTCGCCGACGGCGGGGACAAGACCCAGACCGTGAACCACACCGAGCTGGGATACAAGGCGGACGACACCCTGCACAACGAGATCAGCGTGGAGGTACGCAAGCCGGTGTCCACGAAGTCCAACTCCGTGGCATACCAGGTGACCTGCGAAGAGGAGCCCCCGACCAGCGGAGGCTCCTACGCGCCGAACGGCGTTCTCGCGGAGTGGTCGGTCACGCGGCGCGGGTGAGGGTCGGCAGATAGCCGCCCGACTGTCCGGCCGCAGTGGGGTGGTACGACTCGCCGATGTTGCTCCACTTCACGCTGTGCAGCCAGGAGGCACTGGAGCAGATCTCATGCCCCGTGAAGGCCGGGGTGACGTCGGCGAAGGTGAATCCGTGGTCGGCGGCGCGCTTGGCGGTGGCGGTGTTCAGGTAGTCGGCGGCGCCGTTGATGGCGGCGCGCTTGGTCTCGGACAACCCCAGGAAGCAGCCGCCGCCGAGCTTGTAGAAGCGCGGATAGCCCAGCACGACCACATGGGCGTTGGACGCCCTGGACTCGATGGCCGAGTAGACGGAGTCGAGGCGGCCGGGCAGCGTGGTGTCGACGTACCGCTCGGCCTCCTCGATTCGGCTCAGGCAGGCGCTGTCGGACTGGAGCACACAGGTGAGCATGACGTCGGCGAAGCCCGCGTCATTGCCGCCGACCGAGATCGAGACCAGTCCGGTCGTCGAACTCAGCGGCCCCAGCTGGGAGTTCACCACATCACTGGTACGGGCGCCGGAGCAGGCGGTGAAGTGGAACGTCGAGGGTGCGTTGGCGGCCGCCCACAGGGCGGGGTAGGCACGGTTGCTGCGCTTGCAGTCGCCACTGCCGCTGTCGTAGTTACCGGCCCCGACGCCTGACGAGTAGGAGTCGCCGAGTGCCACATAGCCGGAGGCCGCCTGCTGTTCGGCGGATGCGGAGTGCGCCGCACTCGCCCCGGCGAGGGTGAGACCGGCGGCGAGGAGGAGCGAGGTCAGGTATGCCGTGAAACGGGATAATCTCATGGAACCTCCTTTAGCAGGATCACTGCCACAACTGTGGTAGCACGCACCCCATGGCGCCGATAGTGTCCATGCCAAGAAGTTTCAGTACAGAAGTCTTCACCCTGTACAGGTTTAAGTGACCGGTGCCGTTGGGCGGTTCAACTTTCGCTCTGTGTCCGACAAGTGACTCCCCGTCGAAGTCGAGGGGACCCACAGGGCCTTATGGCACCTTGACGGGCCCCCGCCGGTTGCGCGACATTGAAGCCCGCATCCGACGCTTCGGGGGGAAAAGTCGCGTATGCAGACCACCAGTGACACCTCATCAGCACAGCGGCCCCAGAGAGCCGGACCGATGGGCACCCGGCCTTCCGATCACGGGCCGCTGCCCGCACTCGCCGGGGCGGCCTGCGCTGTCGGCGCGGTCGGCGGCGTGCTCGCGTTCGCGGACATCGACGCCTCGCTGCGCGGCCCCTTCGCGCTCTTCTTCCTGCTCGCCGCGCCCGCGAGCGCGGTCGCCCTGGCCCTGCGAGGGCTGGAACCATGGGGCCGCCTGGTGGCGTCCTCGGCAGCAGCGGTAGCGGTCAACATCCTGGTCGCCCAGGCGATGCTGGCCCTGCGGCTGTGGTCGATACGGGGCGGAATCACGGCAGTCGCCGGGATCAGCCTCCTCATTCTGCTGCTGGCCCTGGTGCGGCGCCCACGTGGCGATCGCACGGCGAGAAGACGGACTCCCTGACGTGGACATCAGCGTGTACCGGCCCGGCGAACTGACCGCCGCCGATCGGGCGGCCTGGACCGCCCTGCAGTCCAAGGCACATCTGCAAGGCACACCCGAGCTGGCCAACCCGTTCCTGTCACCCGAGTTCGCCCTCGCGGTGAGCCATGTGCGACACGGGGTGCGGATCGCCGTCGTACGCGAGGACGGGGAGCCCGCGGCCTTCCTGCCGTACCAGCGCTCCCTCACCGGCGTCGGCCGGGCCATCGGTCTCGGCGTCTCCGACTGCCAGGGCCTGGTGCACCGGGCCGGTTTCGCGTGGGACGCCCGGGAGCTGCTCAAGGCCTGCGGGCTCGCGGTGTGGGAGTTCGACCACCTGGTCCAGGGCCAGCCGCCGTTCGCGGCCTTCGCGGCCGCCGACTTCCCGTCCCCGGTCATGGACATCGACCAGGGGTACGCGGCCTATCTCGCCGAACTCCGCTTACGGTCACCGAAGTTCACCAAGTCGACGCTCGCCAAGGAACGCAAGCTCGGCCGCGACACCGGCCAGGTGCGCTATGTGCACGACGAGCGTGACCCGGAGGCCTTACGCGTCCTGATGGAGTGGAAGTCCGCGCAGTACCGCAGGACGGGGCGCAGCGACCGCTTCGCGCACCCCTGGATCACCCAGCTCGTGGAGCGTCTCTTCCACACCCGTTCCACGCCGTCCAGCGGACTGCTGTCGGTGCTCTACGCGGGCGAGCGGCCGATCGCCGCCCACTTCGGACTGCGCTCCGAGCGCGTGCTCGCCTGCTGGTTTCCCGCGTACGACCCGGACTTTTCCAAGTACTCCCCCGGACTGATCCTGCATCTGCGGATGGCCGAGGCGGCCGCCGCCGACGGCATCGCCTATCTCGATCTCGGCCGGGGCCAGAAGGAATACAAAGACTCCCTCAAGACACGGGAACTGACCGTGTCCGAGGGCTGGGTGACCCGGCGTCACCCGGTGGCAATCGGACACCGGGCGCGCCGCGCCCCGGTCCGCGCGCTGCGCAACACCGTGGTGTCCAGGCCCGAATTGTTCGAGCCGGCCGATCGGTTGCTCAAACGGATCGGCAAGATCCGTTCAAAAGAATGAAGCCAGTGGACTCAAAAGAACAAGGAACCGGCCCGCGAACAACATGATCCGTTTGTGCCGGTGAAAACAACTCCAAAGCCAACAAATGCGAGGCCTTGTTCCAGGTCTTGCCATACCGACCCAGTCATCAATACCGTCGTACATCCACCCGCATCGGGCCATCATTCACGCGGATCTAGGGGAGGGCTCAAGAACCGCGATGGTCGTCGGCGCGGGGCGCGGTAGGGGGGTGCCGTGCTCGGTGACCACATGTGCCGAGTCGCGTGCCACGCGGCCAGCTTTGCCAGCTCACCTGGCATGTCCGGTGTTCCACACCGTCATGCCCTCGGTGAGGCCCCCTCTTTCGAACCGGAAACTCATCCGGGCTGCCCGGGGGCGGGCAGTCCACCGGACGAGAGGGAACAGACTCATGAGCTCGATTGTGCGCCCGGCCATACCGGGAAAAGATCCATTACCGTACCGTCCGATCTCCACCCACCTCGCGATAGCGCCTCCGGTGAGCGTCGTCATCCCCGCCATGAACGAGGCGGAGAATCTCCCGTACGTCTTCAAAACACTCCCGGACTGGATTCACGAAGTGGTCCTGGTCGACGGGAACTCCACCGATGACACGGTGCGCGTGGCCCGTGAACTGCGGCCGGACATCAAGGTCGTCCAGCAGCGCGGCAAGGGCAAGGGGGACGCCCTGATCACCGGCTTCGAGGCGAGCACCGGCGAGATCATCGTGATGGTCGACGCGGACGGCTCGGCCGACGGTGAGGAGATCGTCTCCTATGTCTCCGCGCTGGTCTCCGGGGCCGACTTCGCCAAGGGCTCCCGCTTCGCCAACGGCGGCGGCACCGACGACATGACGCCGATCCGTAAGCTGGGCAACCACGTCCTGTGCGCCGTCGTCAACGCCAAGTTCGGCGCCCGCTACACCGATCTCTGCTACGGCTACAACGCCTTCTGGCGGCACTGCCTCGACAAGATCGACCTCGACTGCACGGGCTTCGAGGTCGAGACCCTGATGAACATCCGGGTGGTCAAGGCCGGGCTCAAGGTGCAGGAGATCCCCAGCCACGAGTATCTGCGCATCCACGGCACCAGCAATCTGCGCGCGGTACGGGACGGCCTGCGGGTGCTGAAGGTGATCCTCAAGGAGCGCTCCAGCCGCCGCGCACAGCGCCGCCGTACCCGCGCGGCGGCGGTCCTGCGGGCCGGGCGAGGGGCGGCGTCTTGAGCCACCGGGACATCTCCGTGGTGATCTGCGTGTACACCGAGGACCGCTGGGAGGACATCCTCGCGGCGGTGTCCTCGGTGCGCGCGCAGTCGCTGCCCGCCCTGGAAACACTGCTGGTGGTGGACCACAACCAGCCGCTCCTGGACCGGCTCACGCGGGAATTCAAGGACGCGGACGACACGGACGGCGCAGGCGACCAGGTGCGGGTGCTCGCGAACGCGGGCCCCCGCGGGCTCTCCGCGGGCCGCAACACCGGGATCGCCGCCTGCCGGGGCGAGATCGTCGCCTTCCTCGACGACGACGCCGTCGCCGAGCGGGACTGGCTCCGGCACTTCGCCTCGGGGTACGAGGACCCCCGGGTCCTCGCGGTCGGCGGCCGCACCGAGCCCATCTGGGGCTCGGGCCGCCGCCCCGCCTGGTTCCCCGAGGAGTTCGACTGGGTCGTCGGCTGTACGTACCGTGGCCTGCCGCGTGGGCGCGTCCAGGTGCGCAACGTACTGGGCGGCAACGCGTCCTTCAGGCGCTCGGCCTTCGACATCGCGGGCGGCTTCGCGACCGGCATCGGCCGTGACGGCGACAAGCGGCCGCTGGGCTGCGAGGAGACGGAGTTGTGCATCCGGCTGACCGCGGCAAGGCCGGACGCGGTGCTGCTGATCGACGACCGCGCGGTGATCCACCACCGGGTGCCCAAGGCCCGCGAGCGGCTGCGCTACTTCCGTTC
The DNA here is from genome assembly GCF_046540415.1 of Streptomyces sp. E11-3. NCBI lineage: Bacteria > Bacillati > Actinomycetota > Actinomycetes > Kitasatosporales > Streptomycetaceae > Streptomyces > Streptomyces sp. E11-3. The sequence continues at coordinate 924,762 of NZ_JAZGRL010000002.1, forward strand.
GCGGTGTTACGCCGAGGGGTTGTCCAAGGCGCTCGTGGCGCGAAGTGTGGGGAGCAGTAAGGGACTTGAGTCCGAACGCCGCTACACCACCCGGGTGCTGCCCGCGGGCGTGGGCCGCGGGGTGCGCGACGCACTGCTCGCCCGTCCCGGCGGCGCGGGGCGGGCGGGCGCCATCGTGACCGGCGTCGCCGCCGCGGCCGGCGGATACGTACTCGGCAGCATCCGCGCCCGGCGCTCCGGCGCCGTCTTCACGGCCGCGGAAGTACCGGCCATCGGGGGTCAGCGGCCGTCGCGGCCGCCGGCCGCGGAGGAGGGGGCCGCAGCGTGAACCAGCCCGTACCGGTCCTGATGTACCACGCCGTGGCGCGGACGCCCGCGCTCGCGACCCGTGACCTGTCGGTGTCGCCCGACGCCTTCTCCGAGCAGATGGCGGTACTGGCCGAGCGCGGCTTCACGCCCCTCACCACGCGGGGCCTCGCGGCGGCCTGGCGCGGTCACGGGCAGCTGCCGTCCCGGCCGGTGCTGATCACCTTCGACGACGGGTACCAGGGGGTGCACGGCCATGCCCTGGAGGCCTTGGTCCAGCACGGCTTCCCGGCCACGCTGTTCGTCTCCACGGGCTGGCTGCGCGGCTCGTACGACACCGGCGGCGCCCCGGACACCATGCTCGACTGGCCGCAGGTACGGGCGCTCGCCGACGCCGGTGTGGAGATCGGCGGGCACAGCCACACCCACCCCCAGCTCGACCAACTCGACGACGAGGCACTCTGGTTCGAACTGCTGCGGTGCCGCGAGATCATCGCTGACGAGCTCGGCGAGCGGCCGGTGTCCTTCGCCTACCCGTACGGCTACTCCAGCCGACGGGTGCGGCGCACCGTGCACGACGCGGGGTTCCGGCAGGCGCTGGCCGTGGGCAACGGGCTCGCCCGGCGCTGCCAGGGGCCGTACGCCCTGCGGCGGCTGACCGTGCGCCGCACCACGTCGGCCGAGACGTTCGCGCGCATCGTGGAAGGCCGCGCGATCGGGCGCGCCTTCGCCGCGGACCGTGCCCTGACCAAGGGGTACGCCGTGGTCCGCAGAGCCCGCTGGGCCCGTCGGAAGGCCATCCGTACCCGTGGCTGACACCACCACCCAGGCCGGAGCCGAGGCGACCGAAGCGACCGGGGCGGCCGGGCAACCGCCGGCCGGCCGGCGGTTGCGCCTGCCGCTGAAGAGCTCGGGCGGCAGCCCGCTGTTCCGCAACGCGTACGCGCTGATGCTCAACACCTGCATCAGCGGAGTGCTCGGCCTCGGCTTCTGGCTGGCCGCCGCCCGCTACTACTCGGACTCCGCGGTCGGCCAGGGCTCGGCCGCGATCGCCGCGATGAAGCTGCTCGCCGGGCTGACCGCGGTGACCCTGACCGGGGCGCTGGCCCGCTTCATCCCGGTCGCCGGCCGCGCCACCGGCAGATTCATCTTCCGTACGTACGCGGGCAGTTCGCTGCTGGTCGCGGTCGCGGCCGGGATCTTCCTGCTCACCCTGGACCTGTGGGGACCCTCGTACCGCTTTCTGCACGGGCCGCTGAACGGCATCGGGTTCATCCTGGCCGTCGTCGCCTGGTCGGTGCTGACGCTGCAGGACGGGGTGCTGACCGGGCTGCGCAACGCCATCTGGGTGCCGGTCGGGAACACCGTGTTCTCGGTGGTCAAGCTGGTGCTGCTGATCGCCTTCGCCGCGGCGATACCGACGGCCGGGGTGTTCGTCTCCTGGGTCGCGGCGATCGGGCTCTCCGTACTGCCGCTGGGCTGGCTGGTGTTCCGGCGCCTGGTGCCGCGCCATGTGCGGGCGACCGAAGGCAAGTCGACCCCGCCGACCGCGCGCGAGCTCGGCCGCTTCCTGGCGGGCGACTACACGGGGGCGCTGTTCTCGCTCGCCGTGGTCTATCTGGTGCCGGTGATCGTCGCCGCGCAGGTGGCCTCCGTCGACAACGCGTACTTCTACATCACCACCACGATCGGCGGCACCGTCAACCTGCTCGCCATCAACATGGGTGCCTCGCTGACCGTGGAGGGCTCGCACGATCCGGCGCGGCTGGCCGCGAACTGCCGGGCCGCGCTGCGCCGGATGGCGCGGATCATGCTGCCGGTGTGCGGGGTGCTGTTCATCGGCGCGCCGTACATCCTGGGGGCGTTCGGGCAGGGGTACGCGGACGCGGCGACCGGGCTGCTGCGGGTGTTCGCGGTGGGCGCGCTGCTGCGGGTGGTCATCGAGACGTACTTCGCCGTACTGCGCGCCCAGAGCCGTACGTCCGGGCTCGCCTATCTGCAGGGCGCGCTGTGTGCACTGGTCCTCGGCCTTACGCTGCTGCTGCTCCCCCGGATGGGGCTGATCGGCGCGGGGGTCGCGGAGGTCTCCAGCCTCGCGGTGATCGCGGCGATCGCCGGGTTCAAGCTGTACCGCATCGTCAGGTCGGTGCCGCCGTCGGAGGGGCGCCCGGCGACGGTGGCGCCCGACGGCGACCTCGCCGACCTGGGCACGGCGGAGACGACGGACTCCGACAGCGACACGGTCTCGCTGGCCAAGGACCTCGGGCAGCGCCCGACCTGGGCCCTGCGCCGGATGTTCGACTCGGAGACGCTGGAGCTCGGGGTCCGGATCGACATCGACCATCAGGAGCGCCGCCCTGACCTGCGGGTCGGCCGGGTCGGCCAGGTCGGCCACGGGCCGCCCGCGCCGGACGCACCGGACGTGCCGGACGTGCCCACTGAGCGGGACGACGGCGAAGGCGACGGTGGGAAGGCCGAGAGCGCCGAGCGCACCGGTCCCCCCGCCGACACCGGGACCGTCCAGATCCGCGGGCTCTTCTTCGGAGATGTCCAAGATTCCGTAAGCGAAGACGCCGTACGAGAAGACGCCGTACGAGAAGACGCGGTGCGAGAAGACGCGGTGCGAGAAGACGCGCCTCAACCAGCAGCCGAGGGGGACGAGATGGAGCACCGGCCCACCTGGGCGCTGAAGGCCCCGCTGACCCTGCCCGAACCCCGGCCCGCCTCGACCCCGGAGTCCGAGCCGTCCCAGGAGGTGAGCGCGGACCCCGGTCCCGCGCCGAGATCGCCGCACGCTGCTCCGATCCCCGACCCGACACCGCCAGACCCGCCCCAGGAGGAGCCGGAGCTCGCCCCGGCCGCCCCCAGGGGCTCGCGCGCGTACGGCGTCGGGCTGCTGTTCGCCGTGGCCCTGGCCCTGTTCTGGGTGCCCGTGTTCGGCATGGGCGAGGCCGATCTGGACGCCATGGGCGGGCTCGGCCTGGTCTCCGTGCTGCCGCCCGCGACCCTGGTCGGCGCCGGTCTGCTGGTCATCGCGTTCGCCTCGCTGCTGTGGCACGAGCGGCCGCACCGGCTGCTGCTCACCCTGGTGCTGCTGGCGACCCTGGTGTCGCTGCACGCCCTGCCCGCGGTGATCGAGGCCGAGCCGCGGTTCGCCACGGCCTGGCAGCACCTGGGTTTCCTGGAGTACATCGACCGGACCGGCACCGCCGCGCCCGACCTGGACGCGCGCTTCAGCTGGCCGGGCTTCTTCGCCGCCGCGGTCTTCGTCGCCGAGGCCTGCGGCATCTCCGATCTCAGCGGGGTGCTCCGCTGGTGGCCGTTGACCATCCAACTGCTGTACCTGGCACCGATGTTCCTGCTGATGCGCTCGATGCGGGCGGGCTGGCGCGCCCAGTGGACCGGTATCTGGATCTTCGTGCTGAGCGGCTGGGTCGGACAGGACTACTTCTCGCCGCAGGGCTTCACCTACCTGCTGTACCTGGTGTTCGTGGCGATCCTGCTGGTCTGGTTCCGGGCGCCCAGGATGCTGTGGACCAGACGGCGGCCCGGCGAGGCGGAGGTGGAGCCCACCACCCGCGGCCAGCGCGCCGCCTTGCTGCTCGTGCTGCTCGCGCTGTTCGCGGCGACCGTCCCCACGCACCAGCTCACGCCGTTCGTGATGCTCGGGGTGCTCGCCGCGCTGGTCATGGTGGGCCGCTCGGAGCTGCGCGGGCTGCCGATCCTGTTCTGCGTCCTGGTCGCCGTCTGGGTGGGCTTCTTCGCCGAACCGTACTGGTCAGGGCATTTCGACGAGCTGTTCGGCGGGGTCGGCGGCGTGGGCGGCAATGTCACCTCGTCGGTCTCGGGCCGGATCGAGGGCGGCAGCTCCACGCATCAGCTGGTGCTCTACGCGCGCGTGGCGCTGGCCGGTTCGGTGATGGCGCTGGCCTGCTGGGGCTGGCTGCGGCGCCGGACCCACCAGTACGCCGAGCGTTCCTTGCTGGTGCTCACCTTCGTGCCGTTCCTGGGCTTCGGTATGCAGTCGTACGGCGGCGAAATGGCCCTGCGCGTCTTTATGTTCGCCCTGCCGGGGGCGGCCCTGCTCGCGGGCCTCGCGCTGTTCCCGCGCACCGGCGTCACGGCCAAGGAGCGCGACAAGGACCGGGTGAGCCTGGCCCCGCTGGCCGCGCTGCTCGTGGGGCTGATCCTGGTCGGCGGCTTCCTGATCGCCCGCTGGGGCAACGAGCCCTTCGAACGCGTACGCCCCGGTGAGGTCGCGGCGATGGAGTACGTCTACGAGAACGACCGGCCGACCACGCGGCTGCTGTGGATGAGCAACGACACGCTGGAGAACGTGACGCCCGCGATGCCCTGGGGCAGCAGGGACATGGAACGGGTGCAGTACGTCCCCACCCTGGCGCCGCCCGACCCGGTGCTGGTCTCCGGTCTGGTCAAGGCGCTGAAGGACGCGGGCCCGAACTCCTACCTCATGGTCAACCGGAGCCAGGCGACCTACCTCTCCATGGACGTGGGCTATCCGCGGAACTGGGAGGCCAGGGTGATCCGCAGCCTCGACGACCGGCCCGAGCTGACGAAGGTGTTCGCCAACGACGACGCCTCGCTCTTCGTGTTGAAGAAGCAGCCGGACGGCCCGGTGGAGAAGCCCGATCCGGGGCCACCTGGCCCCAAGGTGACCTGGACGCCGTGGTCGGTGGTCGGCGGCTTCGCGGCGGTGGCGCTGATCGTCCTGCTGACGGCGCGCGAGGTGGTACGGGTGTCCGTGCGACCGAGTGCGCGGCAACTGCGGTGGCTGCAGAGCACGTTCTGGTTCTCACTGCCGCTGCTCGCGGTGCTGCTCGCGTCGCTGGTGCAGCGGTTCCTCACGATGGCGTAGGGCGTGGCACCGGGCGGCGCCAGGCCGCGTCAGCGCCGCTTGAGCCACTTCACCTCGTGGCCCCGCATGTCGAAGCGCCTGCCGTCGACCTTCGCACTGATCGGGCGGTCGAGGGTGTTCACCACCAGGACGGCCTTGTCGTCGGCGATGACCCGGACGTTCGGTACGTCGTCGGCCGCGATGTCCACGGTCTCGTACGTGGTGCCCGGCCCGAACTCCTTGTGGAAGCGGGAGATGAGCTCCAGCATCGGCAGCCCGCTTCCGCCGTCGCCCAGTTCGGTGGACCGCCACAGGCAGCCCGCGCACTTGGCGCCCTTGTTCTGCGGGTTCCAGTAGAAGCCGGTCGACGCCCCGCCCTTGGCCATGGCGATCAGCCCGGAGGCGTGGACCGCCACCCGGTGCGACTCCTCCCAGTCCTCGCGGGCGTCGTTGGCATCACCCGGCTCGACGTAGTACTCGGCCCACCACAGTGGCAGGTCGTCGGTCTGTTCACGCACCCAGCGGCTGACGGCCGTGAGTTTCTCGGTGGCCTGGAACTCGTCGGGGAGCAGTTCGTCGTCGACGGTGTAGCTGGAGCCGTCGACGACGACGAAGTCGGCGCCCTTCTTGTTCTCGTTCCAGTAGCGGAAGGCGTCCAGGACCCGCTGGTCGGCGCTCCCCCACGGGCCCTTGACCTCGGTGGAGGCGCCTTCCTTCTGGCGCGGGTCGAGGCTGTCCATGACCAGATAGGGCCCGCCGACCATGATGTCCTTGTTGACCTTCTTCAGCGCGTCGTAGACCAGGTTGTAGAGCTCGGTGTAGCCCTCGTAGTCCCAGCGGCCCTTGTCGGAGTTCCAGAAGCCCTTGAACTCGTTCCAGACGACGAAGTGGCGTACGTCGGGGTAGCGCTTGGCGACGGTGGCGGCGAGCCCCGCGAAGTCCTTGTAGTGGGCGCGGACGGGCGGCTTCTCGATCTCGTCCCAGTCGGTGTTGTTGACGCCCGCCTTGCCGCCCTTCATCCAGTCCGGCGAGCAGCACAGGGTGATCACGGGGGTGCCGCCGGTGGCGCGGATGAAGTCCATCCGGCGGTCCATCGCGTCGAAGTCGTAGTGGCCTGGGACCGGTTCGGGGTTGTCGGCGCCCCAGCCCATGATGTGCTGGATCTGTGGCAGCGGCTGTGCGGCCAGCAGCTTCTCGGCGCGGTCGACCGAAGCGGCCTTGCCCTCGTCGGCACTGTTGGCGGTGTGGGTGAAGCCCCAGCCGAGCTCGGGGCCCGGCTTGTCACGGGGCACTACGGGCGTGCCGTGGGGCTTGGCCCCGTCCTTGGTGGTGCCGGTCGTCGACGTGCCGTTGTCACGAAGTGTGCTGAGTGTCAGCACCAGGGCCAGTGCGGCCACACCTATGCCGAGCAGGGCGGTGAGCCGCCACCGCCGTACCCCCGAATCCCACCCATGACGTCCCATCACGGGCAAGGGTATCGGGGGTGGTTGTCCGAGCGGCGGGGTTCGCAGCCACAGGTCGGTAACAGGGGAAGCGCGAAGCTCGCCCCGGGAAATCCCGTGCGCGAAGGAGCACGGTGCCGGATCATGGGCGCATGCCAGCCACCCCTGACGATCCGCTGCACGCCCTGCCGGTCCGACTCAACGTCGACGACAGCGACTCGCCGTCGGACGTCGTCGACGCGCTGTTCCTGGGCCGTTTCGCGACCGGCGAGCAGCCGTACGCGCACAGCGCGTCGATCGACCGCGTCAAGCCGCGCGCCACCCTGCTGCCGCCGCACGCGACCGTACTGCGCGCCGCCCGCGACGACGACCGCAGCGCGACGCTCGCCGAGGGCGACGGCTGGACCCTGCTGATCTCCCGCTGGAGCCGGGGCGCCGACGTCACGGTCACGGCGGTCACCGCCGAGCTGGCCGAGAAGGTCGTGGGACAGGCCACGGACGGTGCGGCGGACGAGCCCGAGCCGCAGCCGGACAACGTCACCATGGGGTTCTGGTACGTCTCACCGCGGCGCGGCCCGCACCGCACCACGCGGCAGATCTCCGCGGGCACCTGGGACGAGGTGCGGTCCAACTACACGGCGCCGGTGGCGGACGCGATGGACGGGCTGATGAAGACCACGCCCGAGGACATCGCGGGGCGGCTGCTTCTGCTGCACGGCCCGCCGGGTACCGGGAAGACCTCGGCGCTGCGGACGCTGGCCCGGTCCTGGCGCGACTGGTGCCAGGTGGACTGCGTCCTGGACCCGGAGCGGCTGTTCTCGGACGTCGGCTACCTGATGGACATCGCGATCGGCGAGGACGACGGTACGGCCAAGGGGCGCTGGCGGCTGCTGCTTCTTGAGGACTGCGACGAACTCATCCGCGGCGAGGCCAAGCACACGGCGGGCCAGGCGCTCTCCCGTCTCCTGAACCTCACGGACGGGCTGCTCGGGCAGGGCCGCAACGTCCTGGTGGGCGTGACGACCAACGAGGACCTGGAGCGCCTGCACCCCGCGGTGGTACGCCCCGGCCGCTGCCTGGCCCGCATCGAGGTCGGCCCGCTGACCCGCACGGAGTCGGTGAACTGGCTCGGCACGGAAGAGGGCCTGAGCCGCGACGGCGCGACCCTGGCCGAGCTGTACGCCCTGCGCCGGGGCACCAGCCCGACATCGGTCCCGGACCAGCGAGCGGGCGCGGACGGCGGCCTGTACCTGTGAATCTCAGCCCGGCCGAAATCCGGCCCGGCCAAAATCCAGCCCGTCCGGCGATTGAGGACATCTTTTAGGCCGTCCGCAGGACTTTAGGGAAGGGGCGGGGTGGGGTGCTCATCTCTGACGCGCGCCACCCACCGCCGCAGGTGAACTACGAGTAGACCGCCCGCAACGCGTCCTCCACCGCCGCCAGCGCCGCCCTGCGGTCCAGGCCCAGCCGCTGGGCCTGGACCGCGTACTCCGAAGCCGCCGCGGCAACCCGCCGCGCCGCCGCATCCCCCGCCGCCGCCACAAACGTCCCGTTCCGCCCCCGCGTCTCCACCACCCCGTCGGACTCCAGCGCCCGATACGCCTTCGCCACGGTGTTCGCCGCCAGCCCCAGCTGCTCGGCGAGGCCCCGCACGGTCGGCAGTTTGTAGCCCACCGGCAGCGCCCCTGACCGGGCCAGCTCGGAGATCTGCGCGCGCAGTTGCTCGTACGGCGCGACGGCGGCGCCCGGGTCGATGTCAAGCTTCAAGGTCACGGTCCGATTGTCCCGCACGGACGGAAAATTGGGAGGCATGGGCGCGGGCGCCACACGTAGCGTGCCGGACCATGACTGTGATCGTCCGCGCCCTGCGCGCCGAAGACCCCGCAGACGCCGAGGCTTTCGCCCGGATCCGACGGGCGGCTCTCCCCTTCATGCTGGCCACCGCAGAGTCCGTGGCCTTCGACCTCACCCACGCCCATCCGGACTCCCACTTCCAGATGCTGGTCGCCGAGGTGGGCGGCGAGATCGTCGGCACCGCGCAGACGGGCCTCGCGTACGACAGCCCCGAGCCGGGGCAGGGTTTCGCCAACGTCTATGTGCACCCCGACCAGCAGCGGCGCGGCGCGGGTTCGCAGATCCTGCGCGCCGCCGAGGAGCGGCTGGCGGCGCTGGGCGCCACGGCCGTCTACTGCTGGGTCCTGGACGCCCCGGCGAACCTGGCCTTCGCCGAGAAGCACGGATACCGGTCGAGCCGCTCCGCCCACTTCCTCCGCCTCGACCTGGCGCACGGCACGCTGCCACCGCTGCCCGAGCTCCCCGAGGGGATCGAACTGCGCACCGGCGCGGACTTCGCCGACGACCCGCGTCCGCTGTTCGAGGTCGACGCCGAGACGATGGCGGACGAGCCGAGCGACATCGGCGTGGAGTTCACGGACTACGAGCACTGGCTGGCCGAGACCTGGGGACACCCCCTGTTCGACCACGAGCTGACCACGGTGGCGGTACGGGACGGCCGACCCGTGGCGTTCACCATGGCCCGCGGAGCCGGCACCCGCTACGGGTCGGTGATGACGGGCACGGCACGCGCGCACCGCGGTCTCGGCCTGGCCAAGCTGGCCAAGGCCCACTCGCTGCACCGCGCCCGCGCCGCGGGTCGCACGGAGGCCTTCACCGGCAACGACACGGGCAACGGCCCCATGCTCGCCATCAACAAGTGGTTCGGCTACGAGATCTGCGCGACGGAGGTACGCCATGTCCGCGAGCTCGGTTGAGGTTGAGGTCGTCCTCACCAAGGCGGGCCGTACGAAGATCCGCTACCCGGCGGCCGTCGTGAGCGACGACGGCACCCGCCTCACCGTCCGCGCCCCCTGGGCCGCCGACGGCACCCGCGACTTCGGCTTCGTCCGCTTCGAGCCGGGCGATGTCTTCACCGAGCACTACTGGCGCGACCGGTGGTACGCGGTCAAGGAGGTACGCACCGCCGATGGCACGCTGAAGGGCTGGTACTGCGATGTGACCCGCCCGGCTGTGCTGTCCGGCGGCAAGCTGACGGTCGAGGACCTGGATCTCGACCTGTGGTGCTCGGCGGACGGCGGCACGGTGCTGCGCCTGGACGAGGACGAGTTCGCGGCGAGCGGCCTGCCGGAAGCCGACCCGGAGACGGCGGCCCAGGCCCGCCAGGCCCTGGACGAGCTGGAACTCCTCGCGCGCCAGGGGTGGTTGGGCTCGCTGTCGGACTAAGAGCCTGTCTTTGAACCCCCGCCTGCGCCCCGACGCCCGCGCTCCGCGCGGACGAGAGCCTGTCTTTGAACCCCCGCCTGCGCCCCGACGCCCGCGCTCCGCGCGGACGACGGGGGTTCAAAGACAGGCTCTCTGCGCCCCGACGCCCGCGCTCCGCGCGGACGACGGGGGTTCAAAGACAGGCTCTAAGGATCAGGGCATGGCAGGGTCGGCGGACGCCGTGAGCGATACGGCACGGCGCTCTCCCTTCGGCTCGTACGCGACGGAGTCACCCGCCTCGTGCAGGTGCAGGACGAACCGCTCGGCAGTACGCCACCAGGTCGTCCGGGAGCGCGTCCAACGGGTGCCAGGTGAGCTCGGAGCACTTGTCCGGTTCGGCGTTGGTGGGTTCGCCGCCGACGCCGTACGCCGCCTCGAAGAACCAGCCGATACGGGACCCGCCACTCGGGGAGCGGTGCTGCATCACCAGCGCGACGCGGAGGTCGTCCGGGGCGAGCCGCAGGCCGATCTCCTCGTACGCCTCACGGATCATCGCCTCCCGGACGTCCTCGCCGTCCTCCAGGTGCCCTGAGGGCGCGTGCAGCAAGCCGTCCGCGTACCCGGTGTTGGCGCGCCGGGCGAGCAGTACCTCGTCGCCGCGGCGCACGAAGAGGTGGACGTCGACGACCTCCGCGTGCCGCCGCTTCCGAGCGAGGGTCGCCACCACCGCGTACCGCTCGTCCTCGACCTCGCGCCCCCACAGCCGCGCGTCGCCGGAGAGCCGCTCGGAGTGGACGCGATCGGCCAGTCGGCCCAGGGCTCCGGTCAGCCGGGCGGCCGGAATCCCGACCGGGCTGACCGTCCCCCACACCCCCTCGACCAGCACCAGCCGCCCGCCGGGGCGCAGCAGCGTGGCCCAGTGGCGCAGGGTCGCCTCCGGGTCGGGCAGCTGCCACAGCACGTGCCGGACCAGCACGACATCGAACCGTCGCCCCGCGACCGGGGGCCGTCCCGCGTCACCGACCAGCACCTCGGCCTCGGTCCCGGCCAGCTTGGCGCGGGCCTGTGCCGCCATCGCCGGCGCGGAGTCGACGCCGGTGACCCGGTGCCCCTGCTCCACAGCGAGCAGTGACAGGCTCCCGGTCCCACACCCGAGATCAAGCACATCGGACGGCTCCCTGGGCAGCCAGTCCTTCAGCCTGGCAGCCCAGGCCTCCCGCACCACAGCGTCCCGGAGCCCGTGGTCAGGCTCCTCGTCGAAGGTGGCGGCCTCGTCGTCCCAGTCGCGTACGGTCCAGTCGTCGGTCATGCGCTGATCGTCGCAGCCGCCACTGACAACAGCCGACGCGAATGTGACGAGCGCCACATAGATGCGTGACCAGCGCCACTGACAACCAGGCGGGCGATGAGTAAGGCTCCTTGTCTGGGTCCACCTCTGTGGAGGAGCGGAACCGGACGACTGCGCTAGGAGGCCGTTATGCGCCGCCAGACCGTTCAGAAGCCCGTCAGGAAGACCGCGAGCCGTCGGCAGCGGGACCGCGCCGAGGAAGCCGCACGCCCGCGCCCCGAGATCCGCAAAGACGTCCGTAGTACCTGGTGGCCCGACGGCTGAGTCAGCCGGAAGGGTCACCTTCCCCCCACGCGACCGGGGCTGTCGGCCCGAGCTGACGGCTCGGGCCGAGCGTGCCTGTGGTCCGGGACGAACCGCACCCGCACCGTCAGACCGCCCTCCGGGTTGGCCGCCGCCGTGACGTCCGCGCCGTGCGCGCGGGCGATCGAGTCGACGATGGACAGCCCGAGCCCGGCCCCCTCACCCGGCCCGAGGCGCCGCTCCTGGAGCCTGCGGAACGGTTCGAAGAGGTACGGCACATCCTCGGGCGGTACCCGGGGGCCGGTGTTGACGACCTCCAGGCCGCTCGGCCGGGTGCGCACCTCGACACGGCCGCCCTGGCGGTTGTGTCGTACGGCGTTCCCGACCAGGTTGCGGACCAGATGACCGAGCAGCACCGGGTCGCCGTCCACGGTCAGCGGCGCGAGCGAGGTCCGTACGGTGAGCCCCCGCTCGCGTGCCTGGTCCGCGCAGGCCGCCGCCTCGACCGCGGCGATCTCGTGCAGCGCGGTGGGTTCCGTATGCCGTAGCCCCTGGTCGCAGGCGGCCAGCAGGAGCAGCCCGAGCGGAGGATCAGCCGCAGTGTGCCCGTCGGCGCAACGGTGGTGTTCAGCGGGATACGCACAAGCTGTCGGCGTTCCAGGCCAGGTACTGCGAGCCAGACATTCCCGTCCTCGGTGAGGCGGTAGGCCTTGTACTGGTCGGCGCGCACCACGATCTGATTCGCAGTCTTGTTGCGACCGCGCCGCCAGTGCTTGCGCATCAGGCGGGACAGAAACGGGTCCGTAGTCCACTCGTTGCGCTTCAGTGCGATGAACAGGCGCTTCTGCTCGGCCGGGTCGCTGGTGCGGCGGAAGACGACCTGCTTCACCTTCGCTTTGGCCGCCTCACGGTTCGCGGCGATGTCCGCCGCCGCATCCCGCACGGTCTCCTCCACGCGTTCGCCAGCACGCCGAAGGTCTGCGCGGTGCCGTCGGCGATCCACAAATCACGGATCTGCCGGTCAGACCACGGCAGTCCGTTGACCGAGCCATATAGGCGCCATACCAGTGAACGCACCACGCCGAGGCGGCGCGCCTGCTCCTCGAGCTGGATGTACTTCCCGGCGTTGAGGTTCCTGCTGTAGGCGATGCGGGTGACCTTCACCGGTCACCGCCGGCCGACTCGTCCTTGAGCGTCTTCTCGTACCCTCGGAGCCCGTGCAGGCGGCAGAAGAAGCTGCGCACGACCGCCAGGAGGTCCTGGACCATCTCCTCTCGCGGAGACAGCGGCTCCTGATTGGCCACGATGATCTCGCAGCCGTTCTTCGCCGCGACGTGCTCCAGATAGTCGAACCCGAACCGGGCAAGTCGGTCCTTGTGCGCTATCACCAGCGTGCCGACCTCACCCCGCTCGATACGGTCCATCAAGGCGAGAAACTTCTTCCGCTGAAGGTCCATGCCGCCGCCGATCTCGCTGACCCACTGACTGACAGCGAAGCCCCGGCCCCGGCAGAACTCCTGCATCGCCCGCACCTGCGACACCAGATCGTCCTTCTGCGCATCCGCCCATACCCGCGGCGTGTCGGGATGCAGACCCACCCGACGCGCGGCTACGGACACACGAAGGAGTTCCATGCCCAAGAGGCTAGGGACGCCCAACGCGAGCTATCCACAGATCAGTTCGCCCGTCGCTCAATGATCTGAAAACAACGCAGACCGGCCTGGCCACCGGCAGACCGTGATACACAGCCAAACCGAGGAAGCACAGGTAAGACCAACGACTCCGATCAACCCTGCGGCTGTCCCGGGTCACCTGGCGGCCAGCGGTGTGTCCACGCGGCCCGGCTCTCGCCGACTCTAGCGCTGCACACGGCCTGAGTTCCCGTGGGCCTGCGCGCGCTCAGGCCCACGGACACCGGAGACTCCGGACATTCCCGACCCGTTCTTAATCACCTCTGAGTCGTTCCTTAAGCACACCGTAAGAGACCAACCCCCTTCCCTTCGCAGGTCAGGGGAAGGGGGTTGCTAGTCGCTGCGGCCCTGGGGAGCCAAACAGGGAGCCATCGAAGGTGGATCACGCGGATTCAGGGGGTTCAGTAGCCGTAGAATCCGCACCGCCACCGAAGATGTCGTCCATGGCCTCTGCGCCTGCGGTAATCACTGGTCGCAGCTGCTTGCGGTAGACGCGCTCAGTCGTGTTACTTCCGCTGTGGCCTACGACTCGGGCGATGACCTCAATTGCAATCCCGTGGTCGGAGAGCAGGGACACGAAGCTGGTGCGCAACTCCCGAGTTGTCCACTCATCCGGGATGTCGAAGGCATGCTCCTCGAACGGCGGCTCTCCCACCTTGGCCTCCCTCAGCAGCGCCCTGAAGTTCCGCCTGACGTTCAGCGCACTGCGCTGCTCGCCGTTGTCATCCGGGAAGACGAGACCGTCCGCGCACCACTCGGAACCAATCGCTAGACGCTCCTCTCGCTGCCGGTTCCGGTGCGCTTCCAGGACGTACGCGACTTGTCGCGGCATGGCCAGCGAACGGCGGCTCTTCCTCGTCTTGGTCTCTCCGTGCCGACGCACGGAACGCCAAACATCCACGTGGGGCTGAACGTCGTCCGAAACCTCAGTGTGCACATGTGCCCAGGTAAGGGGGCGCAACTCCTCGGTGCGGATGCCGACGAGAAGCGCGACGGCCACGTACGCGTTGATCCAAGTACCGGGTTTCGCACGGAGAACTGCCTCCGCCTGTTCCAGGGTCAGCGACTTGCTCGGACGTCCCGGTTTCCCGTCGGGCACCTCCACCCACTCCGCGACGTTGCGTACGGCCTTGCCTCTGCGCTGTGCGTGGGTGATCGACCTACGGAGGATCGAGTGCACCATCTTCAGGGACTGCGTTGCGAGATCGTCGGTCTTGGCCTCCAGCCATTCATCCAGTTCGTCTGCGTCAAGGTCACGCAGGTTCGCCTTGCCGAGGTCCGGGACGATGTGAGTGTCGGCAAGACTGCGGTACGTGTCGACGCTGCTCGCCTCCCGTCCCTTGAGCCCTTGGGCGAGCCAATCGGTCACCGCCTGACCGACGGTGTACCTGGCAGGGACATTGGCGCCCGCCGCCGCTTCGAGCTGCTTCCTTCGCTCTCGGAGCTTCCGACGCACTTCGGTCTTGGTCTTCCCAGACACCTTGGGTCGGTTGCGCTTTCCGGCAGGCGTGTACCCGAGCGACACGGCACCGATGTAGCGGTTCTTGGACTTGTCCCAGTAGATGGAGTCCTCTCCGTGGCCCGCCCTGCGAGGACGCTCCGGTGTCTCGGTCATGCTGTGCCTCCATGGGGCAGGGCCGCGCCCTGAAGGACGCGGCCCTGTGGAACTGAGGTGATGGGCAGTTCAGGCGGTGGCCTCTGCCTCGCGCTTGAGGAGTTCGACGTACCGTTCGATGTACTCAGGCGGGACGAGACGGCGGCGGCCGATGCGGACGGTCTGAAGTCGTCCGAGGCGTATCTCCTCGTAGACCATCGAGCGTCCGATCCTGAGAACCGTGGCCGCCTCTTCGGGGCGGTAGAGGATCTGTTCGGCAGGTTCGACAGCGGTGGCCATGCGGCGGTGCCTCCTGGGCAGGGTTCCGGGGGCACGGCCCCCTTCCCGTAGGTCCGCTACATCCGCTACGCCGCTACATCGCAGGTCAGGGCGGGGTTTTGTGTAGCGGATGCGCGGGGTGTAGCGGCTACGGCGCTACGCGGGGGCGTGGCCGTAGCCGCTACACCAGGTGGTTGCCGCTACACGTTTTACCCCTCTGACCTGGGGTGTAGCGGATGTAGCGGCTGTAGCGGACCTACGGGGTAGGGGGCGGGCAGTAGCGCGCCCACGCGTCGTCGAGATCCTCGCTGTAGTAGCCCTTGAGGACCCCACCGGCCGTGCGGATGTTCCGCGAGGCGACGGGGGTTCCGTCGGCGGTGACGTACTGGCTGAGCATCTTCGACAGGCGCCGGTTGTCCAGCGGCTTGCCGTCGAAGTCGGCCCACGGGGCGTCATCGAGAGCGTTGAGCCGGTCGAGCACGGCGATCGTGGGCAGCCGGTCGACACCCACCATCACGTGGTCGCGCAGGTCGGTCAGCAGCCGGATACCGATGCTGCCCTTGTCGTTGACCTGCGAGGCCTTGACCAGCTCGATGCAGGCTGCGCGGGCCCGCCGTGGCCAGCCGCCCCCCACGGCGTCGGCGACGGCGAGCAGCGGCTCCCACACATCGGCGGGCCGGTCGGTAACCCCGTCGGGCATCTCCGGCCATGCTCCCGAGATGTGCTCGCGGACCTGGTCGGCCCAGGTGGCGAGGCGGTCGCGCAGGGCGAAGCCTTCCTTTTCGTGGCTGCGCGAGCGGTACGGTTCGGCCTTCTCGTTCCTGGCCCGTCGGCGCATCCGGATGATGACGGAGCGGGTCAGGATGGTGTCCGGCAGCGAGCCGAGACCGGCGACCGCCACAGCGGTGTAGGAGGGGAATGCCTGCACGGTCTGGTTGGCGCCGTCGCCCACACACCGGTACATGACCTTGCCGCGGCGGTGGCCTGCGTTGATGAACCCACGGAGCTGCTCGTTCTCTCCGGCCTTGGGGCCGAAGATGGTGTCGATTTCATCGAACAGGATCGTGGGCCGCTGGCCGTCGACGCCGGACACCGCACGGAACAGTGCGGCGGCGGACGCGTCCACCGCGGCCATCGGGTGCGGCACGAGGGTTTCCACGATCTCCAGGGCCCGCGACTTGCCCGAGCCCGGCTCGGGGCTGAGGAAGGCCAGGCGCGGCGTGGACTCGAAGCTGTCGAGCAGGTGGGCGTGGGCGTCCCACAGGGCCACGGCGACGTAGGCGGCTTCGGTGGGGAAGACGTTGAAGCGGCGGTGGAAGGCTTCCACCTCGTAGAGCAGTGCGGCGCCGTCGGTGGTGTTGGTCATGCGGCGGC
Source organism: Streptomyces sp. E11-3 (assembly GCF_046540415.1). Classification (NCBI taxonomy): domain Bacteria; kingdom Bacillati; phylum Actinomycetota; class Actinomycetes; order Kitasatosporales; family Streptomycetaceae; genus Streptomyces; species Streptomyces sp. E11-3. The sequence goes on from NZ_JAZGRL010000002.1 coordinate 941,113, forward strand.
CCTTCCTTCCTGGGGAGCGCGCAGGGGGCATGCGTCGCGGTGGTTCTCGTGGTCGGCGATGAGGGCGAGCACCTTGCCGTGGCCCACGGCGCTGCGGTCACGGCCGCACAGGCACCGCGAGGTGGCGGTGGGCGCCGCGGGGCGCGGGGCGCAGATGCGCAGCCACGCGACGGGGAAACGCCCGTTGGGGCGGGGCGGCGTGGCCGCGTGCGGGTCAGGGCGGACAGCAATGGGGACGCCTTCGGCGACGCCCTTCGAGGCGCCCACGGCCGGACGCGGTCCGCCCTGCTTGGCGGAGCGCGGGCCGGTCGGGGCGGACGGGATGCTCTTCAGGCGGGGACGGTCGAGGGTGCTCATGCCGCCGTCCGGCGCTGCTGGTTGTGGGTGATGGACCAGTTGAGAGCGCTGCGCAGGGTCGAGCGGCACTGGGAGGCCGGTAGACCCGTAGCCTCGCCCGCCTCCTGAAGAGCAGCCTCGACCGACGACCGGGGAAGGTCGCCCCACGCGACGAACCGACCCAGGGCGCGCGCCGCCGCGAACAACTTCGCCTCGCGCTCTCCGAGTTGGGCCCCGCTCACGGTGCGCATCTCGTTGGCGAGCGCAGTGTCCGCGTATCGACGGGATTGCGCCGCTACGGCCATAGAGGGGGCCTGGGAGGGCTTGGGAGCCGGTTTCAGGACGCTCAGCAGCCATGCGGGCACAGGGGCCGCCACAGAGCCGCCCACGGCTTCGTAGGTCCCTGCGGGGGTGGCGCTGCCTGCCGCGACGACGTATCCGCCCCATGCGCGGGTGTCGACCAACGGGGCGATGGTGCCTGCTGTGTTGGTCAGCCGGACACCGTCCGGGGCGGTGAAGTACAGGTGTGTCCCGCCGCTCGCAGTCCGCACCCGGTAGGTGTCGGGGGCGGCGTGTCCGGCGCGCTCGCAGAGCGCCGTGAAGGTCGTCGCGCCGCAAGGCGCGTCCGAACTGCCCTTGTCCTTGTTCTTGGGCATGTCGAGGTCGACGACGACCAGCCCGGACGGGCCGGTGGCGATGCCGACGTTGAACGCGCCGCATGCCCAGGCAGCTTGGATGCGGCCGGGGTCGGTGGTGGCCCGCTGCTCCCACTTGGCGTGTCCGGCCGCGCACGCTCCGGTGCGGGGGCAAGACGCTTCCCCGTGCAGGGCCGGACGCTTGGTGCCGGGACGCAGGGGGAAGACGTGCCAGCCGCGCTCAGCGGCGGCGAGTGCGGCGTCCACCAGGGACGCTCGCTGTTTGTCGGTGGGTTGGGTCATGCTGGAGACCTCCACAGGTCTGTTGACGGGCTGGTGGACAAGGGCGGCCCCGTTTCTTTGGCGAGAGGGGGGCCGCCCTTGGCGTAGCTACAGGTCGTCGTCGACTCCGCTGGCGGTGGCGAGTTCGGGGCGCCAGGTGGCGAGGTAGTACATCTCCAGTACCTCGGCGAGGAGTTCGTCGGTCTCCCCGGTGGGGTCGTCGGGGTCGGTGACCAGGACGCGCGGCGGGCAGTTCAGGCGGGCCAGGACGTTCAGCCGGTAGGCGGGCGCGTCGTCGGGGTCGGTGTCCGAGCGCAGCGTCCAGCTCTGTCCGGCCTGGGCCAGCACGAGCGGGTCGCCGTGCAGGACGCGGCGGACCGTGAGCGCGTACGCGACGGGCTCGGGCAGCAGGTCGTTGCGGGTCAGCTCCTCGGCCCGTCCGCGAATGAACGCGTCGGCGGCCTCGGCCCCCAGGATCAGGTCCAGCGGGGTGGAGTAGGCAGTCATCATCGGTTCCTCTCCGGGGTCAGAAGGGCGGTTCGTCGCTGTACCCGTGGGCGGCCCACGGATCGCGGATGCTGCGCCGCAAACGCCGGGGCAGGGGCAGCAGGGCCCAGCGGCGGTGTTCGTTCCAGCAGGTGCAGGGCTCCCAGTCGGTGCCCTCGTACTCGCCGCTCTCGTAGTCGCCGTAGTCGTGCTCGATACCGCCGATGCCGTCGCACTCGCGGCAGTCGGGGCGGGGCGTGTCGGTCAGGACCAGCGCGCGTCGGGGGACGTCGGTGCGCTGGATACGCAGCCGGGGCAGGTGCCTCATACGGTGTACTCCTCGTGTGTGGTGGTGGGGAGTTGGGGCAGGCCCGCGGTGTGCAGGGCCTTCGGGTCGTAGCCGGGCAGGGTCGCGCGGGTGATGAGCGCGGCGGCGAGCTGCTCGGCGTAGGCCGCGCCTGAGCGGGCCACTTCGGTCTGCGCGTCGGCGCGCAGGGCTTCGACGCGTTCCACGTGCGCGTGCTCTGCGCGGCGCTCGCCCATGTGCCGCTCGAACGCCACCCGTTCGCGTCGGTCGGTGCGCCACAGCCGGGCGAGCAGCACGTAGGCGAGGATGGTGGCGATCGCCCACAGCAGCAGCGGCAGCGCGAGACCGTCGGCGTATCCGGCGACGGCGGCCAGGGCCAGGGCACCCGCGGCGCCGAAGCCGGTGGCGGCCAGTTCCGGACTGCCGTGGCGGCCGTTGATGGCGCTTGCCCCGGCCGCCGCGGCACCGAGGGCGAGGGCGCCCATCAGCACGGCGTTGCCGGTGGAGTGTTCGGCGCCGTTGGCGTTCCAGATCCGCGCCAGGGCCAGAACCGTGGACGTGGCCAGCGCGGGCGCGGCCTTGGGTGCGGCGTAGGTGAGCCAGTGGTGGGCGACGATGGGTTCGTTCACGACCGGCTCCTTAGGTGTCGATGCTGCGCAGGGCGTCGGTGACCGCGGTGACCAGGTCGTTGACGGTGGCGCTAGCGCCGGTGTCGGCGAGGTAGAAGCCGAACAGCACCGCGACGATCGCGGCGCCGGCACCGAGGGCCTTGAAGCGCAGCAGCACCAGCAAGNCCAGGCGGCGTCGCTACGTTCGGCATTACGGGCTCCTCTCGGGCAGTGGGTCCGGGACTGTCCCGGCTCCCCTCAGCGCTGCTCGTACGAAGAAGATCTGGACGAGCAGCGGAGGCAACCGGCCGCAGCGCTGAGCTGCGGAGTTGGGTAGTTCAGATGTCTCGTTCGGGGACGCGCCTGCCGTTTCACGGAACAGATCGCTAGGGCCCCGTCTCAGGTGAGACAGACCGTCCGGACTGACAAGGGATCGCCACCTCTCGGCGGCGACTGTCCGGCACCCTCCCCCCGTCCACCGCGGGGCTCCTGGGTCGTGCACTCACACCGCCGAAGCGGTGCGGGTACTGGGAGTTCTCAACTCTGCCTCAGGGTGCACTGTGAGGCAGAGTCAGTCAACCCCCCTCGCGGAACAAGTCAGCGAGGGCGCTGGTTCTACCTCTGAGGCTTGGGCACTATGAGGCAGAGACCGACGTGAGACTTGGGGTGCAGATGGTCGAGTGGACCGGCAAACCGGCCTACCAGCAGGTGGCGGAGAAACTCCGCAAGCGGATCGCGGCGGATGAGTTCGCCGCGTCCGGCAAGCTGCCGTCGCTGGCGGCGCTGATGAAGGAGTACTCGATCACAACGACGGTGGCCCGCGACGCCATCCGCCAACTGAATCGCGACGGGCTCGTTGTGAGCCACCAGGGCAAGGGAGCGTTCCTCACTTCGGACGCCGTCGATACCGCCCGCGGACCCGAGGACGTCGCCGAACTCCGCGCCGAAGTCGCGAAGCTCAGGAGCGAGGTCGGGGAGCTCCGGGAGCGAGTGGCGGAGCTGGAAACTTCCTGAGGGTCCGTCAACCCTGCTGCGGCTCATGTGCACCTCCTCGTTTGGATGTGCACTACTTCACAGCCTCGGCAGGGAATTCGGTATCACATGCCCTTACCTGACAGAGTCTCAGCGTTTTTACACATCCGCTTATACATGCGCTATCACGAGTTTCCATTGACCTACTCGGGCCGCTACACTCGCGGCTCCGACTAGCTATCTAGGAGGGGTAGATGGCTCGGCAACACCCAGACTGGAAGCCCGAACTTCTGCGCACGCACCGAGAGTCAATCGGCCTGACCCTGGAAGACACTGGGGAGAAGTTGCGCGAGATTGCCGAGCGGCACAGCTTCAACATTGCCGCCAACTTCCAAACAATCTGGGGACACGAGAAAGGTTCGGTGTATCCCGGACCGCATTATCGCCGGGCTTACTGTCGCCTCTACCAGCGCAACGAGGCTCAACTCGGCTTTCGCCGAGCCCTGCCCGGAGAGGATGCTCCCGTGCAATCCGTTCCTACGGTCACAGACAACTCCCTTCCTGATCAGTCCCGTGCGGTGCGGCAGGCACTCGGCAGCATCCGCGCGGGAACCGACGACGTGGACGGCGACCTTCTGCGTGAGCGCGTCGTTGATGCGTGGCGACGCCATACGACAGGCGGGGCCGTCGACAGTCCCGCTGTCGTCCTGGTGGGGGGCTTCGCCGGGTCGGGTAAGTCCGAGTTCGCTAAGTTCCTGGGAGGTCTGACGGGTTGGCCGATCCTCGATAAGGATTCACTCACCCGCCCATTGGTCGACCAGCTCTTGATTGCCCTTGGTGGCGAAGCGCACGATAGAAGTTCCGCCCTCTATCGCGAGAAGGTGCGGCCACTCGAATACCGGTGCCTTATGGAAGCCGCGTGGGACAACGTGGATTGCGGAATTTCGACGATCCTTGACGCCCCGTTCATCTCTGAGTTCTCCCAAGCCGAGTGGATGCAGCGCTTCTACAATCGCTGCCGCTCGAAGCGAGTGTCGGTGGCCACGATATGGGTCGAGTGTGACCCGGAGTCCATGCGGGAGTACATCGAATTCCGGGGCGCGGCCCGCGACGCCTGGAAGATGGAGGCATGGGAGGAGTACCTCTCCTCACTCGACTTGGAGATGCGCCCGCAGGGGCCGCACTTCGTGGTGGACAACCGGCTTGGTGCCGCCGTCGCCCTGGTCGACGAAGCTCGGGACGTACTGAGTGGAGGCGGACTATGACACCCACCGGCGTCATCCTGTACGGGCCCCCAGGCTCCGGTAAGGACACAGTGACAGCCGAGCTGGCTCGCCTTCGGCCGGAATACACGCTCTTCGAGCGGCTCAAGGCCGGACCTGGCAGGACCACCGGCTACCGGCTCACCACGGCAGACCACATTGAGGAACTGTCGCGAGCGGGAGACCTGCTCTATCGCAATGCGCGATACGGAGCCGACTACGCCATCGACCGACCTGGGGTCTCTGCTCTTCTCCAGTCCGGGCGCGTGCCCGTACTGCACATGGGCCAGGTAGCTGGAGCCAGTGCGGTCGCCACCTTCCCCATCCAGTGGGTGAAGGTCCTTCTGTGGTGCCCGCTGGAAGTAACAGAGCAGCGCTGCGAAGGGCGCGGCGACAAGAACGTAGACGCACGAGTCAAGGTCTGGCACGAAACACGGCAAGACCTCTTGGACCATGCAGCCGAGCCGTGGTCGCTCGTGGTCCGGACCGACCAGCTCAGCCCCGTCCAGGCCGCGCGGGCTGTCGACGAAGCACGGTCCGTCGGCAGGGCCGCCGCGCCGCTCGACATTCGGGGGCTGGTCGGGTGACCGTGCTCGGCATCCTGCATCCAGGAACCATGGGGACCGCCGTTGCCGCTCAGGCTCGGCTCCGAGGCGCTGAGGTCCTGTGGTGTCCAGCCGGGCGGAGCGCCGCGAGCAAGGAGCGAGCCCTACGGCATGGCTTCACGGCCGTAGGGGACCTTGGGCAGATGGCTGCGCGAGCCGACATCATCTTCAGCATCTGCCCACCGGCCCACGCTGAGGAAGTCGCGGCAGCAGTCGCGGCCTACCCCTTCTCGGGGGTCTACGTCGACGCGAACGCTGTCTCGCCTGCCACCATGGCGAGCATCAGCGCAATCATGCTCCGGACCAAGGCCACCGTCGTTGACGGTTCCATCATCGGCTCACCACCGTCCGAGTCAAAGGCCACGCGCCTGTACCTGTCTGGCCCGACAGAGGCACTGACGGCGCTGCCCCTCCTCTTCACCGGCTCAGCCGTTCGGGTCCACTCCTTGCCAGGCGGGATCGGACGGGCCTCCGCATTGAAGCTGTCTTACAGCAGCTACCAGAAGGCAAGCAGAGTGCTCGCCGCGGTCGCGTACGCCCTGGCTGCCGACTACGGCGTAGAAGAGGAGCTGCTCGACATCGCGCAGAGCCGCACGGGCAGCTACCTGAGCGAGACGGTGTACGTACCGAAGGTGGCAGCGCGAGCCTGGCGGTGGGCGCCCGAGATGCACGAGGCTGCGAGCGCGCTCACCGAGGCAGGCCTACCTACGGACCTAGTGGAGGCGGCAGCGCGGGTCATGCAGCGGTGGGGAGATGCGAAGGATCGGCCGTTGGAGCTACGCGAGGCCCTGGAATTGCTGCACGATCCGCCCGAGTGGCCGTAGGGACCGCGGCCTGAGCTTCCGTCTCACGGGCTCTGGGGAGCCAAACAGGGAGCCAAAGCCAGCGACACCACTCGGACGCGCACGGACTACTACGGACGGTCGGCGCTCGAAGCGCGCGGATTGGCAGTCTCTCGACCCGCGTTCCTGAGCCCCTGATTAGCACTCCCTTAAGCACACCATAAGGATCGCCTCCACCCCACCTCAGCAGGCGATTTCACGGTTTCGAGGGGCTAGTTTCCTGATCACCGGGGCGAGTTCGAACCACCGGCGCCGCGCGTCTCGGGGGGCGGCACCGCTGGTTCGTACGCGCCCCGTGACCCCCCGCAGTGAACTGCCAGAGGAGAACGTCACCATGACCGCCCGCCGCAAGGTCGCATCCATCGCCGCCGTCGGCATAGCGCCGCTCGCCCTCACCGCGCTCGGCACCACCCCGGCCGCAGCCCACGGTTCCATGACGGACCCGGTGAGCCGTGTCTCGGCCTGCTACGCGGAGGGCCCGGAGTCCCCGCAGTCGGCCGCCTGCAAGGCCGCGGTCGCCGCCAGCGGGGCGCAGGCCTTCTACGACTGGAACGAGGTCAACATCGGTGACGCCGCGGGCAAGCACCGCGAGCTCATCCCGGACGGCAAGCTGTGCAGCGCGGGCCGCGACAAGTACAAGGGACTCGACCTGCCCCGCGCCGACTGGCCGGCCAGCACCCTCTCGGCGGGCGAGCACTCCTTCCGCTACAAGGGCACGGCCCCGCACAAGGGCTCCTTCGAGCTGTACATCACCAAGGACGGCTACGACCCCACCAAGCCGCTGAAGTGGTCGGACCTGGAGGAGAAGCCCTTCGCCAAGGTCACCGACCCGTCGATGGAGAACGGCGACTACGTCTTCGACGGCACCATCCCCGACAAGTCTGGCCGCCACCTGATCTACAGCATCTGGCAGCGGTCGGACTCCCCCGAGGCCTTCTACACCTGCTCGGACGTCGTCTTCGGCAAGGACAACGGCGGCTCGGCGGGCGGCGAGGGCGAGAGCGGAAGCAAGGGCGAGGACAAGGGCGACGGAGCGACGGCCGCCCCGGCCCCCACCGCCTCCGCCCCGAGCCAGGAGCAGATCGACAAGGGCAGCGACAAGTCCTCCGTTGACCACAACGGGCACGGCGGCGACGACGGCGGCACCGACCACAGCGGCCACGACGACAGCAAGGACGCCAAGGACGCCTCCAAGGACACCGAGGGCACCAAGGACGCGGCCGCCGACGACGACGCCAACCAGCCCGAGGCCAACGGCGCCGCCGAGCAGCCCGCCGACACCGCCCCGAACCTCGCCGAGACCGGTGGCAGCAGCAGCACCTCGTACGTCGCGATCGGTGGCGCGGCCACCCTCGCGGTCGGTGCCGCGATCCTCTTCGCGACGGTCCGCCGCCGCGCCGCCGGGACCCGCCGCTGATCCCGGCCCCTGCCCGACGGTAGAAGGCTGAGACGGGNAAGGACCCGGTCGGCGGCCCAGGTGCGCACCGTGTCGCGGATCGCCAGGTCATCGGGGTCGAGCAGGTCATCGACGCCGAGCGGGTCGTGCGGGTCGAACGCGGGTGGGCGGGGCGGGTCAGACGGGCGGGTGGCGGACATGCTGGCCTCCGGACGGCGGGAAAACCAAGCGGTCTCGGGGAAGTGGGGTGCGTTCCCGCGTCGTCCGGTGCGGTGCATCGCAAGGCGGAGCAGTGCCCTCGTACTGGGCGTACTCGGGTGCTGCGACAACGCGGCGAGGTGCCGTGCCGGGCGGCGTGGGGGCGTGCCTCACTTCCCCGAGACCGCTTAGCAGTGGTAGTTAGGTGCGTGGCGCCGACGTTACGGCTCAGTGTCGCGCACGTCCAGAGTGCTCCCGCGTGGGGCGTGGGGCTCTCAGCTGCGGGACTCAGCCGCGACTCGCGCCTGCTCGCGTTGTTCCTGTTGCTGTTCCCGCGCCACCGGTACGACCGGTACGCCCGCCGCCTGCCCGAGCTCCTTGTCCGCGAGCCGTGGCAGTACCGGCTTCGGCGCCTGGGCCGGAACCACGGCCTTGCCGCCACCTGCGGGCGCGGCGCACTCCATACCGCGCGGCAGCCGCAGCGCCGCGAGCGCGCCGAGCAGCAGCAGCCCCGCGCTGACCAGCAGGGTGACCCGCATCCCGTGCACAAAGGAGTCACGGGCCGCGGCCCGCAGCACATCCCCGGCGCCACCGCCGAGCCCGGCCGCGACCTCGTACGCCTCCCCCAGCGAATGGCTCGCGGAGTCGCTCGCCCCGGCCGGGACGCCCGGCACCGAGGAGAGCCCCGGCGCGTACACCGCGTTCATGACGCTGCCGAGGAGGGCTATGCCTATGCCGCCGCCCAGTTGGTAGGAGGTCTCGCCGATCGCGGCGGCCCCACCGGCCTGCCCCTGCGGGGCGTCGCTGAGCATCGACTCGTACGCGCCGAAGAGTGTGGTCTGCAGGCCGAAGCCGAGGACGACGAAGGCCCCGAGCAGCAGCGGCGGGTTGTCCTGGTGGCCCAGGAGGGTGAGCGTGAGGACCGCGGACGCGGTCAGGCAGAAGCCGACGGAGACCATCGCGCGCGGGCCGACGCGTTCCAGGAGCGTGGAGCCCGCGAGCCCGCCCGCCATGGCGGCCAGCGTGAGCGGCACCATCCGCAGTCCGGTCTCCAGAGGCGAGAGGCCGAGCACCAGCTGGAGGTACTGGGCGGCGACCAGCATCAGGCCGACCAGGGCAAGCATCGCCAGCACGATGCAGCTGACGGAGGTGCCGAACGCGGGCCTGGAGAACATCGACAGGTCGACCAGCGGATGCCTGCGCCGCCGCTGCCTGCGGACGAACCCGGCCAGCAGCAGCGCGCCGAGCACCAGCGGCACCAGGGTCAGCGGGCTGACGATGCCCTCGCCGCCACCCGCGCGCTTCACACCGAGCACCACACCGAACAGACCGGCCGCCGCCATCAGGGCGCCCACCACGTCCCAGGGGCCGTCGTGGTCCCCGGTCGACTCGGGCAGCAGCCAGCGGCCGATGGGCAGGCTGGCGAGCATCAGGGGAATGTTGATCAGGAAGACGGAGCCCCACCAGAAGTGCTCCAGCAGCAGTCCGCCGAGCAGCGGCCCCCCGGCGGCACCCACGGCGGCGACCGCGGTCCACAGGCCGATGGCGACGGCGCGTTCCCGCCGGTCGGGAAAGACCTGGCGGAGGATCGACAGCGTCGCGGGCATGATCATCGCACCGCCGACGCCGAGCAGGGCACGGGCCGCGATCAGCACGGTGGGGGTGTCGGCCAGGGCGGCCATGACCGAGGCGAGGCCGAACAGCGCGTACCCGATGAGCAGCACCCGACGGCGGCCGACGCGGTCACCCAGGGTGCCGAAGAGGATCAGCAGAGACGCGCAGACGAGCGGATAGGCGTCGACGATCCAGAGCAGCTGGATGCCACCGGGCTTGAGGTCCTCGGTGACGGCCGGAACGGCGACATGCAGCACCGTCGAGTCGATGGCGACCAGCAGCAGGCTGGCGCACAGCACCGCGAGGACGACCCAGCGGTTGGCGCCACCAGGCGGCCGCTCGCAGAGGGAGGCTCGGGAAACACCAGCAGCCGACACCGAAGCGGCCGTGGGCGTCCCGGACATATACCTACCTCCCAGTGGATTCCTCTTGGATTCCTCGGATTCCGGCCGGCGCGGCGGCCCTGGCCCGGCGCTGAGGGGTGTCGGTCCTGGCCAGACCTCCGAGTACACGAGCGAGCGTCAGAGTACGCGAGTGAACGGCCGGGGTGAGTGGCGCACCTCTCACACAAGAGAGCGACGAAGTGTGGCATACGCCACACAAGGGACATCCCGCGGGCCGCCGCGAGCCCGGAAAACTCCACACAGAGCCGAGGTGAATGCATGAGAAAGGCAGTCCGAATGACAGTTATTAGCGACCATATGAATTAGGCACCAAGGGCCCTCCACATTGTGGGAGCGCAGCATTATCGCTCACCGCTGAGAGCAATCCCACATCACATCGTCATCACAAAACCACTGCTTCGACCGGACTCATCAGTAGCCCGCTGTAACGTCGATTGAGTGCGTACCGAACGAAACCTCACCCGTCTGGACCGGGTCTTCGCCCGGCTCGACCGTGAGCCGGAACGGCCGACCGACCTCGTCGTCCCGAGAATGAGCCCGCACAGGATCGTGCTCCTGGGCTCGACCCTGGTCTTCTACGTGCTCACCATCGTGGCCGTGATCAACACCTCGTGGCTGGTCCGGCTCGACTGGCAGATCATGTTCCTGCGGCCCTACCAGCAGTGGCCCGAGCTGCACGCCTCCCTCGACTACTTCGTCGTGCTCGGCCAGCGCGGCCCGACCGCGGTGATGGTCGCCGCCTGGCTGCTGTGGCGCTCCTGGCGGCAGCACACGCTCCGCCCGCTGCTGGTGCTCGGCGTCTCGCTGCTGCTGCTGAACGTCACCGTGGGCGCCGCCAAGCTGAGCATGGGCCGGCTCGGCCCGCACTACGCGACCACCATCGGCTCGAACGAGATGTGGCAGACCGGCGATATATTTCCTTCGGGCCACACCGCCAACGCAGTCGTGACGTGGGGCATTCTCGCCTACCTCGCATCCACTCCCCTGACCCGCCGCTACCTGTCGGCGGTCTCCGCGGTGGTCGCGCTCGGGGTGGGCCTGACCACGGTCTATCTCGGTACCCACTGGTTGAGCGATGTGCTCCTCGGCTGGGCAGCGGGCGTGCTGATCCTGTTGACGCTCCCGTGGTTCGAGCCGCTGATCGACCGCACCGAGGCAGCCATCTTCCGCTTGCGCGACCGCGTGCGCGCACAGCGTGCCGCAGGCAGGGCACCCGCCCCGGTCTGCGCCCCCGCGCTGGTCCCGCAGCGCCCCGGAGCCGGCGACTCGACACTGGCCCACGAGCCTGTGGCGACTGTACGCACCTACCGGCACACGACCCACCTGACGCAGCACGCCCACGCGGTGCGCTCGGAGCGGGCGCCGGCCACACAGGCCGGCAGCCGCAGGCCGCCGCAGGCGGAGCGGGTGGCGCGTGCGACGCCCACCCACCCGGTGGCAGGCGGCTGATCCCCCACAGAACCGCCAGGCCAGGTACGCACCACCCTGCCCGTCACGCGAAGGCCCCGGTTCCGCATCAGGAACCGGGGCCTCGGCCATGTCGGCAGGGTGCGGGGCTCGACAGGCCTCTTCAGCCCTGCCAGCAGCGGGTCACGATGTCGTCGCTGACCTCGAAGTTGATGCGCCCTTCGAGGAACTCCATGGTGATGAACGCCCCCGGCGGCACCGCCCTGACAACGCTCCAGCCGCGTGTGCGGGCCCGCCGCTCGGCGTCGGCGGCAGCTAGGCCGACGTACGCCTCGGGAACGTCCTGGGGTGCTGTGGGAGGGGTCGGTATGGGTGCCATGCCCTCACCGTAGGCGGGCGGTGCGCCAGACGAAAGGGACGGCCGTCGGGCACCCGCACCCCGGCAACGTCACACTCGCGTCACAGGATGTCGACACCTGCTCAACAGAGCTCCTTCACCCCACTGAGTGAATCGACTGCGTCAGTCGACCGAACGCGCTGATAGTAGACGGATTTGCCGACGCGGGTCCGCTTCAGCAGGCCTATTCGGTGGAGCTTGGCCAGATGATAGGAGACGGTGGACGGGCTCATATGATGCTGATCGGCGAGTTCGGTGGTCGTACGGGGAATGCCCAGGTGGGTCAGGAGTAGCGACCTGGAATAGCCGATCACTCCTTCAAGAGAGCCTCCGCCGGTGCGAGCCCTGTCACCAGGGTGAGCCCGACGGAAGGCGGGGTACACGACCATCGCTTCCTGCGGATCCCATGGATCTATGCTGACGCTTACTCGGCTTGTGGCAACAGTGGGGCAGAGCGTGACTCGCCCGACTTTCGACATATCGAAATTCTGCCCGCCTTCGAAGATTAAGACGTTCTTGCAATATCTGATGGACGGGTGCAGTGATTCGAGTGCGGCGCCGAGCCCCAGCTTACCGATGACGCTGGAACGGTGCTTCACGTCTGCCTCGACGCGCGCCTCGGCCATAGGCCATAACGGCGCCAGGTTCCGCCCCCAAAAGGCCTTCAGCTCAGCAGACAGCCGCTGCACGAAGGGTTTCCCGCCCCCCTGCGTAAGACCTGCCAGATCGGCAGCTACCGGACCACGCGCCTGAAGTGCTTCGACTTCACGGGCAACCCATTCCGTCGGCGCCTCACACATACGCTGCAGTTCGCACTCGATATGCGGATCTGGATTCACGGGAACGAGCGGAGAGCAGGTCGACACGCGCTGACGCAGGGAGGAAAGTAGGTGGAGTTCCTGCGCCGCGAGAGCTCCACCAACATTGAGCCGTTCAAGTCCAAACCCTCTGATCCCCCTGTTTTCCGGACTCAGTACGAGTAAAGTGTGCAGGAGCGGTGAAATAGCGAACCGAGTGGCCGCCATGACTTCCGCGGTGAGGTGCATACGAATCATCAAGACCTCGCTTATGGGTGGTCAAGCCATTGAGCGTGCCGTCGACGACGATCGAAACATGTGCTGCTGGGGATGTCAACCGAGTATCTTTCGGGCGGCATCGAGGTGCCGCTCCTTCACCAGCTTGAGTTTATTGAAATGATCCGGGTGACGACGAATTGCCTCTCGCTGCAGCGTGGTTTCCACGCGCGACCAGGCGGAAACAAGATTCACCTTCGTTTTGCACTGGACGTCAGCCTTGGCCACCGACAGTTCCCTGCGGGACGGCCGGTCCGTCTTTGACCACGCAGGATCCTCAGCCGCACTCAGCGGGTCAGGGTATGCGAATCCCTCTTCCTTCATGCACCTGCTCCACTTCCCCAGCGCGCGGACGACGTCAGGATGGCGCATGGCTTTGTCAAAATCCTTCTTGATCCATTTGTTCAGCAAGGAGTCGTCCACGGTGGGGACGTTACGGAGCAACGACTCATGCGCTCCCTCCCAGCACCCGCTGACACCGTCCGCTCCGTATGCAGCGAGCTGCACATCACGAGGTAGCTTGGACCTCGCGTCCCAGGCGTCACTACGGCGCGATACCTCTGGCCTTTCCGGCGGCAGATGGTAGCCAAACCGATCGGCCACTCCTGATTCGATCACTCCGTAGCGTCGTCGGTTCGGCGGATCGAGTACGCGACGGGAAGGCCTGGGAAGGTATGACCACTGCTTACGCTGATCCCTCATACAGTCGCGCACCAGGACATCTTCGGCGGATTCCACGGTGTGCACTTCGTAAGTGGAAAGAATGTATTCGTCGAACGGGAGGATCAGCCTCTTCGCCACGTCATTCGCCAGCGGAACACTTACCTGCGCCGGCGGCTTGGAGGCATCCGACGCCGTGGAACAGCCGGCAGCCGCAAGTGCCAGAAACAGCCACGCCGCTCTTGGTCGCATCGACACATCCCTCTCCCCTCGTCAGCGAGCAAAAAAGCAGGTGGTGTGGTGCCCGCCACGCGTCGGGCACCACACCACCTGAGGTCTGCCTACTTGAAGATCGCGCAGCTCGCCTTGTTGTCGAACCCGTTGTTGGACAGGTCCTTGTCCTCGCTCTTGGGCTTCGAGTTGTACTTCNCGATCATGGTGAATCCGGGCCCTCGGACGCGCTCCTTGAGGCGACCGAGGCGGAACACCACACCGCGTTCGTACTGTTTCACCACACGGGCCGCGGCCGCCACGTACACCGCTGCGGCGGACGCGACGGTCACTCCGACCGCCACCAGCTCCTCGACCATCACGGCCCCCCAGGGTCCGAACTGGACGTGTTCTTCGACGGTAGCCCCACCGCGGCTCAAGGGCGAGCCCCCGCCCGGGAGTTCGGACGGGGGCTCGGCTGCTGCTGGCTGCGGTTCGGTGTGTCGGTCAGTAGACGCTGACCCCGTACCTGTTCAGGGCCTCGGTGACGGGCTGGAAGAAGGTCGTACCGCCGGACCGGCAGTTCCCGCTGCCACCGGAGGTGAGACCGAGTGCGGTGCTCCCGGAGTAGAGCGGGCCACCGGAGTCGCCCGGCTCGGCGCACACACTGGTGCGGATCATGCCGTAGACGACGTCGCCGCCGCCGTAGTTGACCGTGGCGTTGAGGCCCGTGACCCGGCCGCTGTGGGTGCCGGTGGTGGAGCCGCGGCGGGTGACGTACTGGCCGACCGACGGGTTGGCCGCCCGGGTGATGTCCTGGCCACCGACGCTGCCCGGCTTGCTGATCGAGCCGTTGGTGTACCGGACGATGCCGTAGTCGTTGCCCGGGAAGCTCGATCCCGCCGTGGAGCCGAGCACGGTGCTGCGGCCGGAGTTGGCCCACCAGGTGCCCGCGCCGTCGGTGCAGTGACCCGCGGTCAGGAAGTAGTAGGCGCCGCTGCTGCTGCGGACGTTGAAGCCCAGGGAGCAGCGCCAGCTGCTCGCGTAGATGGCGTCGCCGCCGGATATCAGCTTGGTGAACTTTCCGGGGGTGCGCTCGATCTTGAGTGCGCCGGCGTGGGGGCCTGCCGCGCGCTTGATCTTGTTGAGTTCGGCCTGGGAGACGGTGCTGTCCACCGTCACCACCAGGCGGTTGGTCTTCGGGTCGATGTTCCAGGCGGTGCCGGCGATGTCGGCGTCGAGCACCGCGTCGCTGGCCTGCGTGAGCTGGGTCGCGCTGAAGCTGTCAGGTCTCGCTTCGCCTGCTTGCGCTGCGGGGACGGCCAGGGCACCTGCGGTCACCAGACCGACGGTCACGGCCAGCAGCCGGGTCCGTCTGGCTATACCACTGCGGGGGGTGGTGCGCTTGATCCTCACTTGTCGTTCCTCCAGAGGGGAATCGGGGGCCCGCTGAACGGCGGGCCCGTGAGGCGCAGTCAGGGACTCGTTCACTGTTCGGTATTTCGAATGCGTTGTGCCCCTGACAAGCACTGTTCGGGAGTATTCGGCGGCTCACCGCACGGCACAAGGGCGCCTTTCGGCCGTCCGTACCCGTGGTCGCACCACCACCCGACGCCAGTGGGTCAGCAGTCGCACCCACAGCCGTCACAGCAGGAGCAGCAGCCGTCGCCGCAGTTGCTGCAGTTGCTGCAGCAGTCACAGCACTCGCAGCAGTCATCGCAGTTGCTGCAGAGTCCCTCACGCCGCTGCCCCGTCCAGGGGTCTTCGTACGTCCCGCAGCACACCTGGCAGGTGCAGGCCAGCCCCGCCCACACCAGACAGCCCGCGAGCAGGCCGCGGCCCCGGCGGGGCGGCTCGGGAGGGCCGGGCGGTGGGCCGTACGGACCACCGGGACCGGGCGCGTACGGACCTCCAGGGCCCGGCGCGTACGGATTGCCGGGTGCGAACGGGTTGCCCGGAGGCGGCGGACCACCAGGACCCGGCTGGTGCGCGCAGGTCGTCGTGCCGAAGGCGCGGTCCACGGACTGGCGCAGCTCGTGCACCAGGAGCACATGCGCCAGCCTGGAATCCGTGAACTCGGCCTCCCGCAGCGCCAGCCGGATGCCGTGCAGGGCGTCGTCGGCCAGCCGTCGCGCCTCGGCCCGTGAGGTGTCGGTCGCGGTCAGCGGGTTCCAGGCACCCGACGCGGCGTCGGCGTCCTGGTCCTCGACGGCGTCCAGCAGATGGGCGAGCCGCCCGAAGAGCCGTCCGGCCTCCGCTAGCGGCTCCGCGTTGGCCGGGCGCCCGGCCAGTACGGCGGTGTGCGCGAAGGCCGCGGCGGTCGCGGTCTCGGTGGGCTCGGTGACCGTGAGCAGCGGGGTGCCTATCCCGGCCAGCGACTCGATGCCGCTCTGCCGGTCGACCGCGTCGAGCAGCACCGCGGTGTCGAACCCGACCCCGGCAGCTCCGCGCGCCCCGGCCCGGTCCCAGCTCCTGGCGACCCTGCGGGCCGCCGCGGCCACCGGTCGGCGCGCCAACAGCCCGTCGCGGTCGGCGACGTGGTCGCGTACCTTCGCCGACGCGAGGACCAGCGAGACCGCGGCCGCGAGCCGTGCGCCCTCGCCCTGGGCGACGGACGCGCTGCGCATACCGCGCAGCGGACAAGGCCCCGCGGTACGCCGCCAACCCGTGGCGCGCTCGGCCTGAGCCTCCGTCAGAACCGATACCAGCAGCCCGTCGTAGTTCGTGACGACCCGCGCGAACTGGCCATGATCACCCCGCAGCGCGAGACAGAGCCCGCACAGATGCGCCATCCACTGGGTCTTCAGACCCTCGCCAAGACGGTGGCTACAAGGCCTGACGATTCCGAACACGACCGCTCCCCCGTGACTCCCGCTCCATGCGCCTACGCATGATATCGGCCACACCAGTGCGCCGTGACACGCCCATCGTCACCCGTCTGCCAAACAAATCATATTTCACTCACTGTCAGCAGCCGTACGCTGCGGGGCCCTTGAAGAACCGGGGTGCCTTCTGCACCAGTACCGTCACGAAACCCGCGCGCGGCGACTATCCACTTGGCGCTGCATCCGCATCATGGACGACCATAGAGGTGCGGACAGCAGGAACCGCTGCGAGAGGAGGCGTCCATGGGATCGGTGCGCAAGGCGAGTGCCTGGCTTGGCCTCGTCGACGACAACGATGACGAGCGTTACTACGGCGGATACGAAGACGACTCGGCCGACTCGGCCGAGGGGCCCGAGCCCGGCAACGCCTGGGTGACCGACCCACGGGTACGGGTGGCCACCGAGGCCGCCGAGGAGAAGGGCCGCCGGATCGGCACGGTCACGCCGGACGGCTTCCGGGACGCGCGCGGCATCGGCGAGCTCTTCCGGGACGGTGTCCCGGTCATCATGAACCTCACGGCCATGGACCCCGCCGACGCCAAGCGCGTGGTGGACTTCGCGGCCGGACTGACCTTCGGGCTGCGCGGCTCGATCGAGCGCGTGGCCAACCGGGTCTTCCTGCTCACTCCCGCCGACACCCGGATCGTGAACGGCGAGAGCGAGAGCCGCCCGAGCGACGGCTTCTTCAACCAGAGCTGAGCGAGGCGTTCGCCGCCGCCTCGGCCGCGCCGCTCAGCGGAACGCGTCGAGACCGGTGAGCGCCTTGCCCAGCACCAGCTGGTGCATTTCGACGGTGCCCTCGTAGGTGAGCACCGACTCCAGGTTGGTCGCGTGGCGCATCACCGGGTACTCCAGTGAGATCCCGTTGGCGCCCAGGATCGTGCGGGACGTCCGGCAGATCTCGATCGCCTCGCGTACGTTGTTCAGCTTTCCGAAGCTGATCTGCTCGGGCCGCAGTCGGCCCGCGTCCATCCGGCGGCCGAGGTGGTGCGCCAACAGGATGCCCTTGTGCAACTCAAGCGCCATGTCGGCGAGCTTGGCCTGGGTGAGCTGGAAGCCGCCGATGGGCCTGCCGAACTGCTCACGCGTCTTGGAGTACTCGACCGCGGCCTCGAAGGACGAGCGGGCCGCGCCCATCGAGCCCCACACGATGCCGTAGCGGGCGTGGCTCAGGCAGCCGAGCGGTCCGCGAAGGCCGGTGACCTCGGGCAGTACGGCGTCGGCGGGCAGCCGCACCTCGTCGAGTACGAGCTCACTGGTCACCGAGGCGCGCAGAGACCACTTGTGCTTGATCTCGGGGGCGGAGAACCCGGGGGCGTCGGTCGGCACGACGAATCCCCTGATGCCGTCGTCGGTCTGCGCCCAGACGACGGCGACCGAGGCCACCGAGCCGTTGGTGATCCACATCTTGCGGCCGGTCAGCACCCAGTCGGTGCCGTCCCGCTTGGCGTAGGTACGCATCGACGCCGGGTCGGAGCCGATGTCGGGCTCGGTGAGACCGAAGCAGCCGATCAGTTCCCCGGCGGCCATCCCCGGCAGCCACCGCTGCTTCTGCTCCTCGGAGCCGAAGCGGTGGATCGCGTACATGGCGAGGGATCCCTGTACGGAGACCAGGGAGCGGATGCCGGAGTCCGCGGCCTCCAGCTCCAGGCAGGCCAGGCCGTACTGGACGGCGCTCGCACCGGCGCAGCCATAGCCGGTCAGGGACATCCCGAGGGCTCCGATGGCGCCCAGTTCGCGGGCCAGTTCGCGGATCTCGGGCAGCTCGCCGCGCTCGTACCAGTCGGCGATGTGCGGAAGGACCCGGTCGGCGGCCCAGGTGCGCACCGTGTCGCGGATCGCCAGGTCATCGGGGTCGAGCAGGTCATCGACGCCGAGCGGGTCGTGCGGGTCGAACGCGGGTGGGCGGGGCGGGTCAGACGGGCGGGTGGCGGACATGCTGGCCTCCGGACGGCGGGAAAACCAAGCGGTCTCGGGGAAGTGGGGTGCGTTCCCGCGTCGTCCGGTGCGGTGCATCGCAAGGCGGAGCAGTGCCCTCGTACTGGGCGTACTCGGGTGCTGCGACAACGCGGCGAGGTGCCGTGCCGGGCGGCGTGGGGGCGTGCCTCACTTCCCCGAGACCGCTTAGCAGTGGTAGTTAGGTGCGTGGCGCCGACGTTACGGCTCAGTGTCGCGCACGTCCAGAGTGCTCCCGCGTGGGGCGTGGGGCTCTCAGCTGCGGGACTCAGCCGCGACTCGCGCCTGCTCGCGTTGTTCCTGTTGCTGTTCCCGCGCCACCGGTACGACCGGTACGCCCGCCGCCTGCCCGAGCTCCTTGTCCGCGAGCCGTGGCAGTACCGGCTTCGGCGCCTGGGCCGGAACCACGGCCTTGCCGCCACCTGCGGGCGCGGCGCACTCCATACCGCGCGGCAGCCGCAGCGCCGCGAGCGCGCCGAGCAGCAGCAGCCCCGCGCTGACCAGCAGGGTGACCCGCATCCCGTGCACAAAGGAGTCACGGGCCGCGGCCCGCAGCACATCCCCGGCGCCACCGCCGAGCCCGGCCGCGACCTCGTACGCCTCCCCCAGCGAATGGCTCGCGGAGTCGCTCGCCCCGGCCGGGACGCCCGGCACCGAGGAGAGCCCCGGCGCGTACACCGCGTTCATGACGCTGCCGAGGAGGGCTATGCCTATGCCGCCGCCCAGTTGGTAGGAGGTCTCGCCGATCGCGGCGGCCCCACCGGCCTGCCCCTGCGGGGCGTCGCTGAGCATCGACTCGTACGCGCCGAAGAGTGTGGTCTGCAGGCCGAAGCCGAGGACGACGAAGGCCCCGAGCAGCAGCGGCGGGTTGTCCTGGTGGCCCAGGAGGGTGAGCGTGAGGACCGCGGACGCGGTCAGGCAGAAGCCGACGGAGACCATCGCGCGCGGGCCGACGCGTTCCAGGAGCGTGGAGCCCGCGAGCCCGCCCGCCATGGCGGCCAGCGTGAGCGGCACCATCCGCAGTCCGGTCTCCAGAGGCGAGAGGCCGAGCACCAGCTGGAGGTACTGGGCGGCGACCAGCATCAGGCCGACCAGGGCAAGCATCGCCAGCACGATGCAGCTGACGGAGGTGCCGAACGCGGGCCTGGAGAACATCGACAGGTCGACCAGCGGATGCCTGCGCCGCCGCTGCCTGCGGACGAACCCGGCCAGCAGCAGCGCGCCGAGCACCAGCGGCACCAGGGTCAGCGGGCTGACGATGCCCTCGCCGCCACCCGCGCGCTTCACACCGAGCACCACACCGAACAGACCGGCCGCCGCCATCAGGGCGCCCACCACGTCCCAGGGGCCGTCGTGGTCCCCGGTCGACTCGGGCAGCAGCCAGCGGCCGATGGGCAGGCTGGCGAGCATCAGGGGAATGTTGATCAGGAAGACGGAGCCCCACCAGAAGTGCTCCAGCAGCAGTCCGCCGAGCAGCGGCCCCCCGGCGGCACCCACGGCGGCGACCGCGGTCCACAGGCCGATGGCGACGGCGCGTTCCCGCCGGTCGGGAAAGACCTGGCGGAGGATCGACAGCGTCGCGGGCATGATCATCGCACCGCCGACGCCGAGCAGGGCACGGGCCGCGATCAGCACGGTGGGGGTGTCGGCCAGGGCGGCCATGACCGAGGCGAGGCCGAACAGCGCGTACCCGATGAGCAGCACCCGACGGCGGCCGACGCGGTCACCCAGGGTGCCGAAGAGGATCAGCAGAGACGCGCAGACGAGCGGATAGGCGTCGACGATCCAGAGCAGCTGGATGCCACCGGGCTTGAGGTCCTCGGTGACGGCCGGAACGGCGACATGCAGCACCGTCGAGTCGATGGCGACCAGCAGCAGGCTGGCGCACAGCACCGCGAGGACGACCCAGCGGTTGGCGCCACCAGGCGGCCGCTCGCAGAGGGAGGCTCGGGAAACACCAGCAGCCGACACCGAAGCGGCCGTGGGCGTCCCGGACATATACCTACCTCCCAGTGGATTCCTCTTGGATTCCTCGGATTCCGGCCGGCGCGGCGGCCCTGGCCCGGCGCTGAGGGGTGTCGGTCCTGGCCAGACCTCCGAGTACACGAGCGAGCGTCAGAGTACGCGAGTGAACGGCCGGGGTGAGTGGCGCACCTCTCACACAAGAGAGCGACGAAGTGTGGCATACGCCACACAAGGGACATCCCGCGGGCCGCCGCGAGCCCGGAAAACTCCACACAGAGCCGAGGTGAATGCATGAGAAAGGCAGTCCGAATGACAGTTATTAGCGACCATATGAATTAGGCACCAAGGGCCCTCCACATTGTGGGAGCGCAGCATTATCGCTCACCGCTGAGAGCAATCCCACATCACATCGTCATCACAAAACCACTGCTTCGACCGGACTCATCAGTAGCCCGCTGTAACGTCGATTGAGTGCGTACCGAACGAAACCTCACCCGTCTGGACCGGGTCTTCGCCCGGCTCGACCGTGAGCCGGAACGGCCGACCGACCTCGTCGTCCCGAGAATGAGCCCGCACAGGATCGTGCTCCTGGGCTCGACCCTGGTCTTCTACGTGCTCACCATCGTGGCCGTGATCAACACCTCGTGGCTGGTCCGGCTCGACTGGCAGATCATGTTCCTGCGGCCCTACCAGCAGTGGCCCGAGCTGCACGCCTCCCTCGACTACTTCGTCGTGCTCGGCCAGCGCGGCCCGACCGCGGTGATGGTCGCCGCCTGGCTGCTGTGGCGCTCCTGGCGGCAGCACACGCTCCGCCCGCTGCTGGTGCTCGGCGTCTCGCTGCTGCTGCTGAACGTCACCGTGGGCGCCGCCAAGCTGAGCATGGGCCGGCTCGGCCCGCACTACGCGACCACCATCGGCTCGAACGAGATGTGGCAGACCGGCGATATATTTCCTTCGGGCCACACCGCCAACGCAGTCGTGACGTGGGGCATTCTCGCCTACCTCGCATCCACTCCCCTGACCCGCCGCTACCTGTCGGCGGTCTCCGCGGTGGTCGCGCTCGGGGTGGGCCTGACCACGGTCTATCTCGGTACCCACTGGTTGAGCGATGTGCTCCTCGGCTGGGCAGCGGGCGTGCTGATCCTGTTGACGCTCCCGTGGTTCGAGCCGCTGATCGACCGCACCGAGGCAGCCATCTTCCGCTTGCGCGACCGCGTGCGCGCACAGCGTGCCGCAGGCAGGGCACCCGCCCCGGTCTGCGCCCCCGCGCTGGTCCCGCAGCGCCCCGGAGCCGGCGACTCGACACTGGCCCACGAGCCTGTGGCGACTGTACGCACCTACCGGCACACGACCCACCTGACGCAGCACGCCCACGCGGTGCGCTCGGAGCGGGCGCCGGCCACACAGGCCGGCAGCCGCAGGCCGCCGCAGGCGGAGCGGGTGGCGCGTGCGACGCCCACCCACCCGGTGGCAGGCGGCTGATCCCCCACAGAACCGCCAGGCCAGGTACGCACCACCCTGCCCGTCACGCGAAGGCCCCGGTTCCGCATCAGGAACCGGGGCCTCGGCCATGTCGGCAGGGTGCGGGGCTCGACAGGCCTCTTCAGCCCTGCCAGCAGCGGGTCACGATGTCGTCGCTGACCTCGAAGTTGATGCGCCCTTCGAGGAACTCCATGGTGATGAACGCCCCCGGCGGCACCGCCCTGACAACGCTCCAGCCGCGTGTGCGGGCCCGCCGCTCGGCGTCGGCGGCAGCTAGGCCGACGTACGCCTCGGGAACGTCCTGGGGTGCTGTGGGAGGGGTCGGTATGGGTGCCATGCCCTCACCGTAGGCGGGCGGTGCGCCAGACGAAAGGGACGGCCGTCGGGCACCCGCACCCCGGCAACGTCACACTCGCGTCACAGGATGTCGACACCTGCTCAACAGAGCTCCTTCACCCCACTGAGTGAATCGACTGCGTCAGTCGACCGAACGCGCTGATAGTAGACGGATTTGCCGACGCGGGTCCGCTTCAGCAGGCCTATTCGGTGGAGCTTGGCCAGATGATAGGAGACGGTGGACGGGCTCATATGATGCTGATCGGCGAGTTCGGTGGTCGTACGGGGAATGCCCAGGTGGGTCAGGAGTAGCGACCTGGAATAGCCGATCACTCCTTCAAGAGAGCCTCCGCCGGTGCGAGCCCTGTCACCAGGGTGAGCCCGACGGAAGGCGGGGTACACGACCATCGCTTCCTGCGGATCCCATGGATCTATGCTGACGCTTACTCGGCTTGTGGCAACAGTGGGGCAGAGCGTGACTCGCCCGACTTTCGACATATCGAAATTCTGCCCGCCTTCGAAGATTAAGACGTTCTTGCAATATCTGATGGACGGGTGCAGTGATTCGAGTGCGGCGCCGAGCCCCAGCTTACCGATGACGCTGGAACGGTGCTTCACGTCTGCCTCGACGCGCGCCTCGGCCATAGGCCATAACGGCGCCAGGTTCCGCCCCCAAAAGGCCTTCAGCTCAGCAGACAGCCGCTGCACGAAGGGTTTCCCGCCCCCCTGCGTAAGACCTGCCAGATCGGCAGCTACCGGACCACGCGCCTGAAGTGCTTCGACTTCACGGGCAACCCATTCCGTCGGCGCCTCACACATACGCTGCAGTTCGCACTCGATATGCGGATCTGGATTCACGGGAACGAGCGGAGAGCAGGTCGACACGCGCTGACGCAGGGAGGAAAGTAGGTGGAGTTCCTGCGCCGCGAGAGCTCCACCAACATTGAGCCGTTCAAGTCCAAACCCTCTGATCCCCCTGTTTTCCGGACTCAGTACGAGTAAAGTGTGCAGGAGCGGTGAAATAGCGAACCGAGTGGCCGCCATGACTTCCGCGGTGAGGTGCATACGAATCATCAAGACCTCGCTTATGGGTGGTCAAGCCATTGAGCGTGCCGTCGACGACGATCGAAACATGTGCTGCTGGGGATGTCAACCGAGTATCTTTCGGGCGGCATCGAGGTGCCGCTCCTTCACCAGCTTGAGTTTATTGAAATGATCCGGGTGACGACGAATTGCCTCTCGCTGCAGCGTGGTTTCCACGCGCGACCAGGCGGAAACAAGATTCACCTTCGTTTTGCACTGGACGTCAGCCTTGGCCACCGACAGTTCCCTGCGGGACGGCCGGTCCGTCTTTGACCACGCAGGATCCTCAGCCGCACTCAGCGGGTCAGGGTATGCGAATCCCTCTTCCTTCATGCACCTGCTCCACTTCCCCAGCGCGCGGACGACGTCAGGATGGCGCATGGCTTTGTCAAAATCCTTCTTGATCCATTTGTTCAGCAAGGAGTCGTCCACGGTGGGGACGTTACGGAGCAACGACTCATGCGCTCCCTCCCAGCACCCGCTGACACCGTCCGCTCCGTATGCAGCGAGCTGCACATCACGAGGTAGCTTGGACCTCGCGTCCCAGGCGTCACTACGGCGCGATACCTCTGGCCTTTCCGGCGGCAGATGGTAGCCAAACCGATCGGCCACTCCTGATTCGATCACTCCGTAGCGTCGTCGGTTCGGCGGATCGAGTACGCGACGGGAAGGCCTGGGAAGGTATGACCACTGCTTACGCTGATCCCTCATACAGTCGCGCACCAGGACATCTTCGGCGGATTCCACGGTGTGCACTTCGTAAGTGGAAAGAATGTATTCGTCGAACGGGAGGATCAGCCTCTTCGCCACGTCATTCGCCAGCGGAACACTTACCTGCGCCGGCGGCTTGGAGGCATCCGACGCCGTGGAACAGCCGGCAGCCGCAAGTGCCAGAAACAGCCACGCCGCTCTTGGTCGCATCGACACATCCCTCTCCCCTCGTCAGCGAGCAAAAAAGCAGGTGGTGTGGTGCCCGCCACGCGTCGGGCACCACACCACCTGAGGTCTGCCTACTTGAAGATCGCGCAGCTCGCCTTGTTGTCGAACCCGTTGTTGGACAGGTCCTTGTCCTCGCTCTTGGGCTTCGAGTTGTACTTCGCGCCGCTGCAGCTGCCGGGGCGGTCCCACAGAACCACGGTCTTGGTGGTCTGGTTCTGTACCGAACTGGTGCCGTTGTGGACCGTTCCGCCGGCCCAGGTGTTGTTCCTGAGGTCCTTGTCGGTCTTCGAGAGGGATGCGTGCGCGCCCTTGAAGTTGTCGTGCTTGAAGACGTGGAACTTGGCTGCCTGGATCCCGACGTCGCCCGCAGGAGCGGCCCCGGCGGTCGAAACGGAACCGACCAGCCCCGCAGCTGCCATCGACATGACACCAAAGGCCACAGCAATCTTGCGCTTCACGAGATTCATTCCTCCGTTGTTGGCGTCCCACCTGGCCAAAACCAGCCCGGCGACAGACAGGATTCAAACAGCCGTTGGTACTGAAGTGATCACGATTCGAGGAGTCTCGAAGGGATGGTGATCTCGTCATCCTCGGAGCGCCCTCTGTCGGAGTCGGGTGTACGGCGAGCATCATGGCGGATGCGTTCGGGGCCCATGCCGTGGCAAGCGAGGAGCAGTGATGGGGACGGAGACCGCTCAGGCGGAGGCTCGACCGGAAGGCATGCGGCAACGGCCCCGGCCGGTGATCGTCGACTGGATGACCACCACCGATCACAAGAAGATCGGGTACCTCTACCTGGTCACGTCGTTCGCCTTCTTCATGATCGCCGGGTTGATGGCCCTGCTGATGCGGGCCGAGCTCGCCCGCCCCGGCATGCAGCTGCTCAGCAACACCGAGTTCAACCAGATGTTCACGCTGCACGGCACGATCATGCTGCTGCTCTTCGCCACCCCGACCTTCGCGGGCTTCGCCAACGCGATCATGCCGCTGCAGATCGGCTCGCCCGATGTGGCCTTCCCGCGGCTGAACATGCTCGCGTACTGGCTGTTCCTGTTCGGCGGGCTGATGGTGCTCGGCTCGCTGCTGGTGCCGAGCGGTCCGGCCGACTTCGGCTGGTTCGCCTACTCGCCGCTGAACAGCCTGGAACGCTCCCCGGGGATCGGCGCCGACCTGTGGATCATGGGCCTGGCGCTGTCCGGGTTCGGCACGATCCTCGGTTCGGTCAACTTCATGACCACCATCATCGGGATGCGGGCCCCCGGCATGACGATGTTCCGGATGCCGGTCTTCACCTGGAACGTGCTCTTCACCTCGATCCTCGTGCTGGTCGCGTTCCCGGTGCTGGCGGCCGCGCTGCTGGTGCTCGAGTCGGACCGGCGGCTCGGCTCGCAGATCTTCGCCTCGGAGAACGGCGGCGCGCTGCTGTGGCAACACCTGTTCTGGTTCTTCGGCCATCCCGAGGTCTACATCATCGCTCTGCCGTTCTTCGGCATCATCAGTGAGATCCTCCCGGTGTTCTCCCGGAAGCCGATCTTCGGCTATGTGATGCTGGTCGGCGCCACGATGGCCATCACCGGGCTGTCGATCGTGGTCTGGGCGCACCACATGTTCGCCACCGGGGCGGTGCTGCTGCCGTTCTTCTCCTTCATGTCCTTCCTGATCGCGGTCCCGACCGGGGTGAAGTTCTTCAACTGGACGGGCACGATGCTCAGAGGCTCGCTGTCCTTCGAGACACCGATGCTGTGGTCCATCGGCTTCCTGGTGTCCTTCCTGTTCGGCGGGCTGACCGGGGTGATCCTGGCCTCGCCGCCGATGGACTTCCATGTCACCGACTCGTACTTCGTGGTGGCGCACTTCCACTACGTGGTCTTCGGCACCGTGGTCTTCGCGATGTTCGCCGGGTTCTACTTCTGGTGGCCCAAGTTCACCGGCAAGCTGCTGGACGAGCGGCTCGGCAGGATCCAGTTCTGGACGCTCTTCGTCGGCTTCCACACCACGTTCCTGGTGCAGCACTGGCTGGGCGCCGAGGGCATGCCGCGGCGGTACGCGGACTATCTGGACGCGGACGGGTTCACCGTGCTCAACACCGTCTCGACGATCGGCGCGTTCCTGCTCGGCCTGTCGACGCTGCCGTTCCTCTACAACCTCTGGAAGACCGCCAAGTACGGCGAGCGGGTCGACGTCGACGACCCCTGGGGGTACGGCAGGTCGCTGGAGTGGGCGACCTCGTGTCCGCCGCCGCGGCACAACTTCGTCACGCTGCCCCGGATCCGCTCCGAGTCTCCCGCGTTCGATCTGCATCACCCGGAGTACGCCGCGCAGCCGGGCCGTCCCCGCTCTCCCGCTCCCTCCGCGCTCCCCGCTCCAGAGCCCGGGACATCAGATCCCGAGCGGCCCTGATGTGGTCGGTGAGCTCCGCGGGTTCGACGACCTCGAACTCCAGGCCCATCAGCGTCACATGCACCACCATCACGTCCAGGCTCGCCGCCCCGGTCCGCAGCAGGCAGCTGTCCTCGCCCTCGGCCTCCAGCGTGCCGGCCGACGGCGAGATCCGCTGCGCCGCCTCGGCCAGCGGCACAAGGAGCCGGACCACCGCCTGCGTGGCGTACGCGCCCGTCGACACGCCCTTTGACACATAGGCCGCGAGGTCGTCGGCCGGAGCCGGACGCGGGGCGAAGCGCGGCCCGTGCGGCGGTCTGGGCGTGATCCGGTCCGCCCGGAACGTACGCCAGTCGCCGCGGTCCAGGTCCCAGGCGACGAGGTACCAGCGGCGCTCGGTGCACACCAGGCGGTGCGGCTCGACGGTACGGCGGGTGCCGGTGCCGGTGTGGTCGCGGTACTCGAAGCGGAGCCGCTCACTGTCGCGGCAGGCGTACGCCAGCTCGGTGAGCACCTCCGGCTCGACTGTGGAGGGCGCGGGCCCGCGGAGTATCGGCACGGTGAAGGCGTTGAGCGCGCCGACCCGTCGGCGCAGCCGGTTCGGCAGCACCTGTTCCAGCTTGGTCAGGGCGCGTACCGAGGTCTCGCCGATGCCCTCGATGCCCTGCCCCGCGGCCGTGCGCAGTCCGACCGCCACCGCGACGGCCTCGTCGTCGTCCAGGAGCAGCGGCGGCATCTCGGCGCCCACTCCCAGCTGGTAGCCACCACCGGTGCCGGGGCTCGCGTGCACCGGATAGCCGAGCTCCCGCAGCCGGTCGACGTCCCGGCGTACGGTGCGCGGCGTGACGCGCAGCCGGTCCGCCAGGTCGGCGCCCGACCATTCGCGGTGGGCCTGCAGCAGTGAGAGCAGGCGCAGCAGTCGTGCCGATGTCTCCAACATGCGGCCGAGTCTGCCAGCCCTTGCGGACAGCCACGGTCCGCAAGGGGGGTGCGTCCCGCGCTCAGTCCGCCGCCCCGACCCGCACCGACAGGTCGTTGTCGACCGTGTAGTACGGCCCGGCCTCGACCGGCCCGCCCTCGGTGTCCAGGCGCGTCACGGGATACGTGAAGATCGGCTTCTTGTCGGCCACGTCGTCCAGAAGCCGGGCGATCCGCACCTCGGGCCCCGCAGCGCCCGCCGGGCTCAGCCACAGGTCCCAGGAGCCTGGCCCCTCGACCAGTGCCTTGTACGCCACCGTGCAGGTGAAGTCGGCGCCCTGGGTGGTCACTTCCGTCCGGTGCACCAGCGCGGGCCACCGGCGGTTGCGCGCCTCGACGTACGCGCCGTCGGTGGGCGCGATGCCGAAGACCCGGCCGCGCACGGTCAGTTCCGCGTCACCGAGGAGCAGTTCGCCCGCCTCGGCGTGCGGGGCGCGATGCCAGGCGCGCACCGTGAGGTTGCCGTACTTGGTGACGTACGGGATGCGGACCGCGACATGGCCGCGGGCGCCCGTGGGAACCCGGTCGACCAACGACCGCAGATCGTTGAGCCCGGGCACCAGGCGCCGCGGGGCGCTCCCGCCGTACTCGGCGTACGCGTCCCACCGGCCCTCTGGCAGCCCGACGCTGCTGGGCAGTACGGCCCGCAGCCGTCCGTCGCCCGCCGGGGTGAGCGGGAGTCGCACCTCGTCGGCGGCGTCGTCGGTGTCGGGGTCGGTTTCCGTCTCCCGCAGCCGCAGCAGCAGATGGGCGGCGCCCTTGGCTCCGGGGTCGGCCAGGTCGAAGGTGAGGCCGCCGGCGGAGTCGGCGACACAGTCGGTGCTGAGCGGCACGGGTGCGTCCTTCGGGGTGTCCGCAGCGGGTGTGCGGAGCAGTGCGGTCATGTCGTACGGCCCTTGTGCAGCGCGGCGCGCGCGGTGTAGGCGCTGCCGAGCAGCGTGCCGCGGGTGCGGTGCAGCGAGCCGCGTATTCGGCCGACGGCGGTGGTGCGTCGGCTCAGGTCCGTGAAGAGCGACTCGTAGCGCTCGGCGATCCGGGCGGGGTCGAAGCGCTCGGAGTCCTGGAGCGCCGCGTGCGCCATCCGCTCGCGCAGCGCGTCGTTGTTGATCAGCTCAAGCAGGCCGTCGGCGATGGCGTCCACATCGCCGACGGGCACCAGCCGTCCGTCGACGCCGTTCTCGATGATCTCGCCCGGCCCGTGCGGGCAGTCGGTGGAGACCACGGGCAGGCCGCAGCGCATCGCCTCGACGATGGTCATGCCGAAGGACTCCAGGCTGGAGGTGACCGCGGCGATCGAGCCCTTGGCCCACTCCGGGTCGATGGGGTGGGCCGGGCCCATCAGGAACACGTGGTTGTACAGGCCCAGTTCGTCGATCAGGGCGCGCAGCCGCGCCTTCTGCTTGCCGCCGCCGTAGATCCTCAGCCGCCAGTCCGGGCGCTCGCTGCGCACCCGGTCGAAGGCCCTGATCAGCAGGTCGTACCGCTTGACCGGGGCCAGCCGGCCGGCCGCGACGACCCACTTGCCGGTGCCGTCGGCGGGCGTGACGGCGGGCCGGGGCACGGAGTTGGGCACCGCCTCGACGCGTACGCCGGGCAGCCGCATCGTGCCGCGGTAGGCCCGGGCGTCGGCCTCGGTGGTGGTGGTGAGCGCGTCAAGGCGCGGGTACACACCGCGGAGTTGGGTGCGCAGCGCCTTGGAGTGGCTGTCGAGAGTGAGGTGTTCCTGGCCGACCCGCAGCGGGCCGCGCCGGGTCTGCCGGGCCAGGTGCACATTGAGTCCCGGCCTGGTACCGATGACGACATCTGCCTCGGCGGTCGCGAGGTGGTCGGCGATGCGTCGGTCGGTGAGGGCGTTGTACTGCCCGTAGCGGCCTTCGGCGTGCGGGAAGACCCGCGCCGGGCTGCGGTACTCGGGGCTGTCCCCCTCGTAGCCCGTACTGCCTTCACGGATGTCGACCAGATGTCGCATCCGGACCTGCGGGTCGAAGCCGAAGACCGGCTCGTCGCGGTGCCGGAACACCGACACGACCTCCACGTCGTGCTGCTCGGCCAGTGTGTTGGCGAGATTGCAGGTCGTCCGGATCGTCCCCCCGATTCCGTACGCATTGTGAATCAGGAAAGAGATATGCATGCGTCCCCCTATCCCACGCTTTCCTGCGGATCATGCTGCTCGTCCGCCTACCGCATGGTGAGACCCGGGTTCTGCTCCGATGGTTGGCCGCGGGTTGGCCATCAACATCAACTTGTTTTGGAACGGTTGTCCGATTGATAGCCGTTTTATGGAACGGATATGCCGTTTCGCGCATCAGGGCTCGTAGAACAGTTGCGGCACCTCGAAGCAGTTGTCGTTCATGTCGCCGCCCTGGGTGACCCAGCCCTGCCCGTCCTTCCAGCGTGCCACCGACAGACAGGTCCGCAGGGTCCTGGGCGGCTCGGGCCGCTGCTCGAAGACCACCGGGACCAGCAGTCCGCGCGCGCTGTACGGCTCGGCGCGCTCCATGAACCGGTCCACGCACGCCCGCGTGACGTCCGCGCCACAGGACCGGGCGGCGTCCGTGAACCACATGGCGGCCGCCCAGCCCTCCAACTGCCACTGGGAGCGCGTCTCGGCGCCCTTCGTCGCCTCGCGGAACTCCCGTACCGCGGGGTGCTTCTCGTCGTCGTGGTTGCGGCTCGACCCGGTCACCCACAGGTTGTTGCGGCAGCGCGGCGCGTCCTTGTAGTCGTCGGCGACCGTGGACGTCCAGTTCTGCGCGTTGGTGACCTTGGCTGTGACGTTCGCGCCCACGGCGTCCATCGCCCGGCACAGCTGGGCGTTGCCGTGGGTGTCCATGGCGTCGAAGACGAGGTCAGCGCCCTGCTGCTTCAGATCGGCCGCCACCGCACGGAAGTTGGGCAGCGCGAAGTCCACCTGCTGGGTGACCACCTTGTAGCCCTCCGCCTTCAGTCCGCGGGTGATCAGCCGGGCGTACGCGGCCGACGCCGACTGGTTGTACGAGACGACCGCGGCCGTCTTGGCTCCGTGCTCGCGCTTGAAGTAGCGGTAGACCTCGGTGCCGCCGTACTGCTTGCCGTTCCAGCCCGGTTTGCCGCCCTCGCGCGGCGCCCGGCTGCCGTAGATCGAGTACAGGTGCGGATAGGTGTCGTACGCGGGTCCGATCGGCTGGCCCCCGATGTCCGGCACACCCGCGGCGGAGACCCGCGGAGCGCCCGCGTAGTCCAGGACCGTGGTGCCGACCAGGGCGACCACCTTCTGCTCGTCGACCAGCTTGTGCACGCACTCGTTGTTGCCGACGCCACTGCCGCCGTCGTCGCAGGTGCGCACCTCGACCTTGCGGCCGTCGATGCCGCCGCGCGCGTTGAGCCGCGCGAAGTAGGCCTGGGCGCCGTCCCTGGGCCCGGTGAAGGCCTGGCCGCCGACCGGGCTGGTGGCGCTGGCGATGATGCCGACGCGGATCGGCTCCGCGCCCGCCGGGGGCGCGGGACCTGTACCCCGGCCCCCTTCGAAGTCGCTCTCCGGGAGGCGGCTGCCGCAGGCCGTACTCAGCAGGACCAGCAGGCCCGCGGCGACGGCCTCAGCAGCCAGGAGCCGGCGACGCATTGCCGCTCAGCTGCACCAGCGCACAGAGTGTCTTGACGGACACCTTCCAGGTGTCGTCCTGGTTCACCGAGGTCCCCGAGGCGTCGGGCATCACCGTGGCCCCGGACAACTCGAGCGAGTACGTCACATCGGCCTCCTTGTCCGAGGTGAAGTCCACCTCGGTGACCTTCGCGGTCACCTGCTGCCCACGCTCGTCACCGCTGAAGGACCGCAGTACCTCGCGCATCTCGGGGCCGTTCTCCAGCACGGCCTCCTTGTCCGCCAGCTTCACCTCCGGGTCGAAGAACTTCTCCCAGTTCGCCCTGACCTCCTTCTCGGCCGCCACCGGGTCCGCCGGGGCGTCCGCGTCGGTCGGTGTCGGATCCTGGGGCGCGCTCGTGGTCTCGTCCGCCGTAGGCTCGGGCGGCGGTGTGTCGGTTCCTCCGTCGTCACTGTCCCCGCACGCTGTGGCGGCCCCTCCCACTACCAGGACCGCGGCTGCCGCCCACGCCGCAATCCCTGACCTGCCCCGCCTGGGGCTACTCCCGCGGACCATCTGGCTCACCACCGGGTGTCAGACCGGGCCGGGATCGCCCGGTGCTTTCAGGGTCAGCTTGCAGAAGGCATAGTGCAAGCGATCGGCTGACATGAACAGACGCGCACCCATATCCCCAGGGAGTCCCCGGATGCGGACCGCTCGACTGCGTACTGTGCACCCCCTGCTCTGGGCCGGCTGGGCCGCCGCCGCGACCGGCGCCGTGCTCTGCGTGATCGGCTGGTACGGGGTTTCGGGCGAGCGCTTCGCGGAGCGGCAGATGCCGTATCTGGCCTCGTGCACGGTGCCGGGTGCGGCGCTGCTCATCGCGGGCGCGGTGCTGCTGGTGGGGGGCCGCAACCAGCTCGCGGCGGCGCGTGTCGAGGAGCTGTACCGGCTGCTGGTGACGGCCGGGGCCGCGAACACCGCGCCGGCCCAGGAGCTGGTGGCGGAGCCCGTGGCCACCAGCGAGGAGCTGCGCGCCGTGCCCGGTGGCACCTTGTGGCACCGCGCGGACTGCCCGCTGGTCGCGGGGAAGCCGGAGGCGGTGCCGGTGAGCGCCGGGGGCTCCGGACTCGGCCCCTGCCCGATCTGCGAACCGGAGGCCGGGACACCGGCCACGGAGTCCTGACCGGTGGGGTCGTTGACGTATGACCTCACCCTGGCGGGTCTCGCGGTCGGCAGTGCAGCCGCGCTCACCGGCATCGGACTGATCGTCACCTACCGCGCGACCGGGGTGCTCAACTTCGCGCACGGCGCGGTCGCGATGGTGTGCGCCTATCTGCTGCGCCAGCTCACGGTCGAGTGGGGCTGGCCGCTGTGGCTCGCGGCGTCGCTCACCCTGCTGGTGGTCGCGCCGGGCATCGGTCTTGTGCTGGAGCGCGCGGTGTTCCGTCCGCTGTCGGTGCTCGGCAGCGACCCGGCGCAGACCCTGGTGGCCTCGATCGGCGTCTTCGTGCTGCTGGTCGGCGGGGCCGCGCTGTTGTGGGGACAGGGGGCGCGGGCGGACGCTCCGGAGCTGCTCGGGGCGGAGCCGTGGGGGCAGCTGGCGGCGGTGCTCGCGCTGGCGGTCGGGGTGTGGGCGGTGACCCGCTGGACCCGGTTCGGGGGTGAGCTGCGGGCCGTGGTCGACAACCGCCGGCTCGCCGTACTGGGCGGGATCGACGCGGACCGGGTGGCGGCGGCGGGCTGGGCGTTCGGCTCGTTCACCGCGGGTCTGACGGGCGTACTGCTCGCACCGTACGTACGCCTGGACCCGTACGGCCTGCCGCTGCTGGTGATGGAGGTGGTGGCGGTCGCGGTGGGCGCCGGGATGCGCAGTCTGCCGATCGCCGTGGCGATCGCGCTGGGGATCGGCATCGTGCAGAGCCAGCTGACCCGGCTGCACCCGTCGGGGTGGGGCGAGCCGCTGCTGCAGGCCGTGGGCGCCAACCTGTTCGTGGTGGCGCTGCTGGTCTCGGCGCTCGTGCTGCCCGGCGTGGGCGGCCGCGACGCGCTGCCGCGCACGGCGACGGCGCGGGTACGGACCCCACCGGGCGCGTGGATAGTGGCGGGCGTGCTCTTCCTGCTCCCGCTGGGCTTCGCGGGGTCCGACCTGCATACGTCGGTGCAGGTCCCGGCGCTCGCGGTGATCCTGCTGTCCCTGGTCGTGGTCACCGGGCGGGGTGGCCAGATCTCGCTGGGCCAGGCGGCGTACGCGGGTCTGGGGGCCCTGTTCACGGCGCTGCTCGCGGCGGGCCGGTTCCCGGGGCTGCCCGCGCTGCCGCTGCTGGTCGCGCTGGGAGTCGCCGTGCTCCTTGTGGCGCCGCTCGGGCTGCTCACCGGATGGCCCGCGATCAGCCGCCACGGCCTGGCGCTGGCGCTGGCAACCTTCGCGGTCGGGGTGGGGGTGAGCCGCTTCGTCTTCGCCCAGCCGTACGCGACGTCCGGGCTCGGCCTTGACCGCCCTGCGGGCTTCGCCGGTGACCGGGTCTACTACGTACTCGAACTGGCTCTGCTGGCCGGGGCGCTGCTGGTGGTGACGGCGCTGCGCCGGGGGCGCACGGGCCGTGCGCTGGCGGCGATGCGGGACCACGAGTCGGGGGCGTCGGCGGCGGGCGTGCCGGTCCCGGCCCTGAAGCTGGCCGCCTTCGTGGTGGGCGCCGCGCTGGCCGCGCTGGGCGGCGGGATGCTCGGCATGGGGGTGCGGGCCTTCGACCCGGCGGCGTTCGATCCGGTGCGCGGCCTGCTCTGGTTCGCGGCGATCGTGGTCCTGGGCTCGGACTCGCTGATCGGCGCGCTGGCCGCGGCCGCCCTGCTCGTCGGCCTGGACGCGGGCACGCGGGGCGGTGTCGCGGCGGCGGTCATCGGCATCCTGGCCGTCCTGATCGGCCGCTTCCCTGGCGGCCCGTACGACGCCGTCCGCTCCACCCTGACCCGCTTGCGCCTCCGTGCGCAGAGCGCGGCCCGGCTGACGCCGCTGGGGGGCAGGGTGCGCGCGCGGCTGGCGGTGGCGGTGGCGGGAG
>NZ_JAZGRL010000002.1:975524-986558 GCF_046540415.1 Streptomyces sp. E11-3
GAGGGCCGGACGGCAGCGGGAACGGGTACTGGACCAGGCCCGCGAGCGGGGGGCGGGACGGGTCAGCGAGCCGGAGCCGAAGCGGGAGACGGAACGGGTCAGCGAGCTGGAGCGGGCGACGGGACGGGCCCACGAGCCGGAGCTGGAGCGGGAGACCGGACGGGCCCACGAGCCGAAGCCGAAACCGGAGACCAGACAGGGGCACGAGCCGAAGCCGGAGACCGGACAGGGGCACGAGCCGAAGCCGAAACCGGAGACCAGACAGGGGCACGAGCCGAACCCGGAGACCGGACAGGCCCACGAGCCGAAGCCGAAACCGGAGACCAGACAGGGGCACGAGCCGAACCCGAAACCGGAGACCAGACAGGGGCACGAGCCGAACCCGGAGCGGGAGCCGGGACAGGGACAAGACCCGGCCCCGAGACGCGGCCGAGGCCGCCCGCGCACGAGGCGGCCCGCACCGAGTCGGCGGGCCGCGGCCCCGACAGGGCGACACCGAACGGGGCCACGGCCGAAGGCGCGGGCCACGGCCGCCGGGACCAAGCCCCCGCCACGCCCCCCGGGTTCACCGCGGGCCCGGCGGGGCGCCGTCAACCGGGCCGAGGCGCGGGAGCGTCCCAGCGCCCCGGACCGGTACGGCCGCCCACCCCAGTCGAACCCCCGGGCCGAACCGAGCACGCCGACTCGGGCCAAGCCACCGGCCCGGACCAGGACACCGAGCCGAGCCGCAAGCCCGGCACCGGGAGCGAGCACCTCGCCGAAGCCGTGCGGGACGAGGCCGCCACCCGCCCCGGCGCCAAGCCGCACGGCCCGGCGGGCAGATGGTGGTCGGCGCCTGCTGCCGGGGCCCCGTCGGCTGGCCCAGCCCCAGCGCGGCCGGAGCATGCCGAGGCCGCGCTGCTCGTGGCGCGTGGGGTGCGGGTCAGGTTCGGGGAGTTCACCGCGTTGGACGGGGTCGATCTGGACGTCGTGCCAGGGCGGATCACCGCTGTCGTGGGGCCGAACGGGGCCGGTAAGAGCACCCTGTTCCACTGTCTGGCCGGGACGGTCAGGCCCGACGCGGGGCGCGTGGAGTTCGGCGGCCGGGACATCACGCACCGGCCCGCCCACGCGCGGACCCGGCTGGGCGTGGCCCGGACCTTTCAGCAGCTCGCCGTCTTCCCGTCGCTGACCGTCGAGGAGAACGTCGCGGTCGGCGCCGAGCAGGGCCGCGTACGGGATGCCCGAGCCGTGCCGAAGGCCCTCGCCCTGCTCGGGCTCGACCCCGTACGGCAGTTGCCCGCCGCCGACCTGCCGACCGGCACTCTGCGCCGCGTCGAGCTGGGCCGCGCCCTGGCCGGCAGCCCGCAGGTGCTGCTGCTCGACGAACCGGCCGCGGGTCTGGACACCCCCGAGGTGGCCGCACTCGCGCGCCTGCTCAGGGCGCTCGCCGCGGACGGCATGGCGCTGCTGATCGTCGAGCACGACCTCGACCTGGTGGCCGACCTCGCCGACACCGTGCAGGTGATGGCGGCCGGGCGCATCGTCGGCTCGGGCCCCGCCGACCGCGTACTGGACCTCGCCACAGGGGACCGCACGCCCGAACGGCGGCCCCAAACATGAGCGCTGAAATCGAACTGCGCCACGCGCGCGTGCGCTACGGCCCCCTGGAGGCGCTGCACGGCGTCTCGCTTGCGGTGCCGTACCCGGGGGTGAGCGTCCTGCTGGGCCGCAACGGCTCGGGACGGACAACCGTGCTGCGCGCCCTGGCCGGCACGGTCCCGCTCTCCGCCGGGGCGGTGGTGTGGCGCGGCAGGGACGTGACCCGGCTGGCCGTCCACGACCGGGCCCGCCGCGGCCTCGCCTTCGTCCCCGACCGGCAGGCCGTGTTCGGCTCTCTCACGGTCGCCGAGAACCTCGGGCTCGCCGCGTCGGACTCCCAGAGCCACGGCGACTTCACCGCGGCCCTGGAGGCCTATCCGCAGCTGCGCCCGCTGCTGACCCGGCGCGCCGGCACCCTCTCGGGCGGCGAGCAGAGGATGCTCGCCCTGTCCCGCGCCCTGCTCGCCCACGCGCGCGTGGTGCTCGTCGACGAGCCGACCCAGGGCATGTCCCCGGCCGTGGCCGCCCGTACGTACGAGCTCATCGCCAGCCTGGACGCGGCCGTGCTGATCGCCGAACAGCGGCTGCCGCCCGGCCTGCGCCCGGCCACCGGGGACGCCCGCCCGGTCATCGTCCACGAGCTGCGCCGAGGCTCCCTGGTGTTCAGCGGCGAGGCGTCGGAGGCGCACCGGCGCGCGCGGACCTCGCGCCCGACGGAATGACCAGCCGGGTGCCGATCGCCAGCCGGTCCGGATCCCGGCCGACCGCCTTCTTGTTGGCCTGATACAGCGCGGACCAGCCGCCCTTCACCCGGTAGAAGGCGGCGATCGAGGAGAGCGTCTCGCCCTTCCGGACCACGTGGCTGCCGGATTCGAATCCGTAGCGCTTGGAGCACTGCGGCCAGGCCTCCCAGCCCTGGGTGAGCAGGACCTCCTCGGCGACCTTGATCTGCTGCTCGCGGGTGGCGAGGTCCGCGCGGGGCGCGTAGGCGAGTCCGCCGTGCTCCTCCCACGTCGGCTGCCAGAACTGCAGCCCGCCGTAGTAGCCGTTGCCGGTGTTGATCTGCCAGTCTCCGCTGCTCTCGCACTCGGCCAGGCAGGTCCAGGGCGACTTCTCCGGTGGGCACTCCTCGAGTACCTGGTGGAGCAGAGCGCGGGGGTGAGGGACATCAGGGCCGCGACGAGGCCCACGAACCAGACACGGGTGTGTGACATCGCGTCACGCTATGAGGCGGAACGCGTGTGTCAGGGCCTCCCTCGCCGGGACGGGGCGAGCCCCACCCGGTCGGACTATCGGATGACCGGGTGGGGCAGCCGCGCCGACACGGTCGACGCGCGGTCGCGGGTCAGACGGCGAGCCGCTGCCCCGGCAGGATCAGATGCGGATCACCACCGATGACCGACCTGTTGGCGGCGTGGATCCGCTGCCAGCTGGTGCCGTGCCGGGCGGCGATGACACTCAGGGTGTCCCCCGACCGCACGGTGTACGTACCGCGGGACGCCCCGCGGTTGGTGCGGGCCGGGGCGCGCTTGGGCGTCCCGGTGGCGCTGGGAGCCTTGGCCACCTTCGGCGTCCGGTCGGCCCGGGGTGCCTTGGGTGTCGTCCGGGGGGCCTTGGGCGTCGTCCGGGGAGCCTTGGGTGCGGGTGCCGCGGCCGCCCCCGGCGCGCTGCCGGACGCTCCGGCGCGGGCCGAGCAGGACGGCCACGCGCCCCACCCCTGTGCGCGCTGGACCTTGGTGGCGACAGCGATCTGCTGCGCCTTGCTGGCGCGGTCGGCGGTCGGCGCATAGGCCGTTCCGCCGTACGCACGCCAGGTGGAGGCGGCGAACTGCAGTCCGCCGTAGTAGCCGTTTCCGGTGTTGATCTGCCAGTTTCCGCCGCTCTCGCACTGGGCGATGCGGTCCCATACTCCGCTGTCCGCCGCTGCGGCCTGTCCGGCCCCGGCGAACCATGCCAACGGGGCGAGCAGGGCCGCCCCGGCGAGTACTGCTGTCTCACGACTGCACTTGGGACGTGCGGACATGTGGTTCCCTCTCGAAGGACCCGGGATCCCCCTGAGCGGCCCGGCCCCCACGCGTCTGGCGCGGTTCGTCCGTGCCGCCCCGTCCGCCGGAGTGGTGCTGCGTCGAGCTGGCTGGTGCGACCGGCGGACGTACCCGAGCGGTGCTCGCTGCACACGGCGGTGGAATCTAGGGACCCTGACGCCCTAATATCAACCAACTCCTTGTCATTCCAGGCCAGTTGCCTGTTACCAGGGGTATCGTCGACTTTCGGACACCCCCTTCATTGGCTGATTTCAGGATTTGTCGACCAGTTGACGAGTCGATCTGTGACTCACCTCACGGCCTCAACTTCGATGCATACCGCAGGGGTTGCCATGGAGTGACAGATTCCGCCCTCCGCCTCACCCTCTGCTCCGATTGGTTCGATTCCGTTCGCTCTCGGCGTGACTTGCGCCACGGGTCACCCGTTGTGCTCCACAAGAGCCGGGGACCGCCCCGGCAGAGCGACGCACCCACACTCCGAGGAGCCCCCCGTGCAGCGCATGCTCGACGTCAGTGATGACGTACGCGCCGAGATCGGCGACGACGAAGCCGACCGGCTGCTCGCCGGCGACAACTCCCCGGGCAGTTACGACTGCACCTCCTGCCGCACCCCGGGTGACTCCGGGCAGGAGCGCACCAGCACCGTGCTGTTCGTCGGCGAGGAGACCGCGGTCCTCGCCTTCGCCCACGCCACCTGCCTGCCGTCGCAGGTGGTGCAGGTCGCCGAGGAGCACCTGCAAGGCGCCGTGCGGTCCATCACCGGTGAGGACGGCAGCACCGGCGCCCCCGCCGCCCCGGCACCCGAGCAGGCCGTCCTCGGTGTCACCAGCGGCCTCGTCCTGCTCGACGGGGAACTGCACCCCGCGCTCGTCGTCGAGCCCACCGGACCCATCGCCAGGCCCGGTTCGAACGGTCCGGGGGACGAGTTCCTGCCGCTCCTGATCGAGCAGGGCTTCATGCCGGTCACCGGGGTTCAGGAGGTACCGCCCAAGCTGCCCGGCTGGTCCGTGCTGCTCGCCGCCGGCCAGCTGCACGCCGTACTCCAGCCCGGCGCCGACGGCGGCACGGTCGCCTGGTGGCAGGCGCACCAGCCGCTGCCGGTCACCGAAGGCTGGCGGGCCGCGGCCAACAAGCTGAGCACCGTCCTCGTCTTCGCCGCGCCGGTCGGCTCGATCGGCCGTCAGCAGCGCGAGGACCTGCTGCGCGACGCCCTGGAGAAGGCGGCGGCCAACGGGCTGCTGGTGGGCGGCTCGATGCCGCTCGCGGGCACCTGAAAGAACCCCGCATCCGACAGCCCTCGGGGTCGTTGGCACATAACGTGCAGCCTTACGATCCCTCCCGCCATCAGATCCCCTCCATGCGCCCGGCCCGGGACGCCTCGGCCGGGCGCTCGGCCACTCCGATCTACGACGAACTGTTCGCCGAGTGGCGCCGGTCCTTCAAAGCCCTGCCAGGCGACCGGACCGGCGAGGAGGACCTGGGCTTCTCCGGCTTCGGAAGCCTCCCGTACGGCCAGAGCGGCCAGGGTGGTTACGGCGCCCAGGGCGGTGGCTACGGCGGCCAGAGCCACGGCGGCCAGAGCCACGGCGGGCTG
This sequence comes from Streptomyces sp. E11-3, assembly GCF_046540415.1. Lineage (NCBI taxonomy): Bacteria > Bacillati > Actinomycetota > Actinomycetes > Kitasatosporales > Streptomycetaceae > Streptomyces > Streptomyces sp. E11-3. The sequence goes on from NZ_JAZGRL010000002.1 coordinate 980,745, forward strand.
AGCCACGGCGGGCTGAGCGGGTACGGCAACTACGGCGGTTGCCAGACCGGCTCCTGGTACACCGACGGGCGACAGCCGCACACCGGGGGCAGGCCCCCGGCGGCACTGCCGCCCGGTCCCCGCAGGGGGCTCTGACGCCTCACCCCTGCGGATCGGCCCCGGCGCTCCCCCATGGAGGGCTCCGGGGCCGACGCGTACGTACGACTACTTCTTACGGCCGCGCTTCTCGCGCACCCGCACCGAGATATGGATCGGCGTCCCCTCAAAGCCGAACTCCTCGCGCAGCCGCCGCTCCACGAAGCGCCGGTAGCCGTGCTCGATGAAGCCGGAGGAGAAGAGCACGAAGCGCGGCGGCTTGGTACCCGCCTGGGTGCCGAACAGGATGCGGGGCTGCTTGCCGCCCCGGACCGGGTGCGGGTGCGAGGCGACCAGCTCGCCGAGGAAGGCGTTCAGCCGACCGGTCGGCACCCGGGTCTCCCAGCCCGCGATCGCCGTCTCGATCGCCGGGACCAGCTTCTCCATGTGCCGCCCGGTGCGCGCCGAGACGTTGACCCGAGGCGCCCAGGCGACCTGCAACAGCTCGGTCTCGATCTCCCGCTCCAGGTAGTAGCGGCGCTCCTCGTCGAGGGTGTCCCACTTGTTGTACGCGAGGACGACCGCCCGCCCGGCCTCCACGGCCATCGTGACGATGCGCTGGTCCTGGATGCTGATGGACTCGCTGGCGTCGATCAGGATGACCGCCACTTCGGCCTTCTCGACCGCGGCGGCGGTGCGCAGCGAGGCGTAGTAGTCCGCGCCCTGCTGCAGGTGGACCCGCTTGCGGATGCCCGCGGTGTCCACGAACTTCCAGGTGACACCGCCGAGTTCGATCAGCTCGTCGACCGGGTCGCGGGTGGTGCCGGCCAGCTCGTTGACGACGACGCGGTCCTCGTTCGCCACCTTGTTCAGCAGCGACGACTTGCCGACGTTCGGGCGGCCGATGAGGGCGATCCGGCGCGGACCGCCGATTCCGCCGGCACCGAAGGTCTGCAGGGGCGCCTCGGGCAGCGCCTCCAGGACGGCGTCGAGCATGTCGCCGGTGCCGCGGCCGTGCAGCGACGAGACCGGGTGCGGCTCACCGAGGCCGAGCGCCCACAGCGCGGTGGCGTCCGCCTCGCCGCTCGGGCCGTCGACCTTGTTGGCGCAGAGCACGACGGGCTTGCCCGCCTTGCGCAGCAGCCGGACGACCGCCTCGTCGGTGTCGGTGGCGCCGACCGTGGAGTCGACCACGAAGACCACCGCGTCGGCGGCCTCGATCGCGTACTCGGCCTGGGCGGCGACGGAGGCGTCGATGCCGAGGACGTCCTGCTCCCAGCCGCCGGTGTCGACGATCTTGAAGCGGCGGCCCGCCCACTCGGCCTCATAGGTGACCCGGTCGCGGGTGACACCCGGCTTGTCCTCGACGACCGCCTCGCGGCGGCCGATGATGCGGTTCACCAGGGTCGACTTGCCGACGTTGGGGCGGCCGACGACGGCGAGCACGGGCAGCGGCCCGTGACCGGCCTCGTCGATCGCGCCCTCGACCTCTTCGGCGTCGAAGCCCTCCTGCGCGGCGAGCTCCATGAACTCCGCGTACTCGGCGTCGCCGAGCGCTCCGTGCTCGTGGCCGCCGGCGCCCGCCGAGTCATCGGCGTGGATCTGGTCGTTCATGAAGTCCGTACCTCTGTCATCAGTCATCGATGAACCGCTTGCGTCGCGGTCCACTACTCAAGTCTCGCTCAGCGCCCGGTGAGGCGCCTGGCGTTTTCCAGGTGGGCGGTCAGCCGCTCCTGGATGCGCACGGTCGCCTCGTCCAGCGCCTTACGCGTCCGCCGCCCGGATCCATCCCCGGCTTCGAAGCCGTCACCGAAGACGACGTCGACCCGGCTGCGCAGCGGCGGCAGCCCCCGTATCAACCGTCCGCGGCGCTCGGTGCTTCCCAGCACCGCCACCGGGACGACCGGCGCCCCGCTGCGTACCGCGAAGTACGCCAGGCCCGCGCGCAGCGACGCGAAGTCGCCGTCCCCGCGGGTGCCCTCGGGGAAGATCCCGAGTACGCCCCCGTCTGCCAGCACGTCCAGTGCCTGGGTGATGGCCGTACGGTCGGGGACCGAGCGGTCCACCTTCAGCTGGCCGATGCCGCGCAGGAACGGGTCGAGCGGGCCGACGAACGCCTCCTTCTTGATCAGGAAGTGGGCGGGACGGGGTGCCGTGCCCATCACCATCGGTCCGTCGACCATGTGCGAGTGGTTCACGGCCAGGATCGCCGGGCCGCTCGCGGGCACCCGCCAGGCGCCGAGCACGCGCGGCTTCCACAGCCCGTACATCAGGCCGACGCCGATCCGGCGGCCGACCTCGGCACCTCTGTCGGACGGTGCGGTCACTTCGCGGCCCGCTTCTCCTCGACAAGGGTGACGACGCACTCGATGACCTGCTGGAGGGTGAGCTCGGTGGTGTCCACCTCGACCGCGTCACCGGCCTTGGCCAGCGGCGAGGTCTTCCGGCCCGAGTCGGCCGCGTCCCGCTTGATCAGCGCCTCCTTGGTGGCGTTGATGTCGGATCCCTTGAGCTCACCGCTGCGGCGGGCGGCGCGCGCCTCGGGCGAGGCGGTGAGGAAGATCTTCAGGTCGGCGTCGGGCAGCACCGTCGTACCGATGTCGCGGCCCTCCACGACGATGCCCCGCTCGGCGCCGGAGGCAATGGAGCGCTGCAGTTCGGTGATACGGGTGCGCACCTCGGGGACCGCGCTGACCGCGCTGACCTTGGAGGTGACCTCCTGGGTGCGGATCGGTCCGGAGACGTCGGTGCCGTCGACCGTGATGGTCGGGGCGGCCGGGTCGGTACCCGAGACGATGTCGGCCTTGCCCGCGACGGCGGCGATCGCGGACGGGTCCGTGAGGTCGATGCCCTGGTCCACCATCCACCAGGTGATCGCCCGGTACTGGGCTCCGGTGTCCAGGTAGCTGAGGCCGAGCTGGGCGGCGACGGCCTTGGAGGTGCTGGACTTGCCCGTGCCGGAGGGGCCGTCGATGGCGACAATCACTGCCGGGGCGGTGTTGGCGGCGTTTCCTGCGGTTTCCACGGGCGGTGTCGACCTTCCTGATCACGGGCGGGAGAGAGGCCGCTGCGGTGAACGGACCCCAGACAAGGTTACTGGCTCGCCCGCCCGCCTTTTACTGCCGGATCGACCGGCCCGTCGCCACCGGACCGCGCCGCCCCTCACTGCCGGATCGCCCGGCCCCTCGCCACCGGACCTCGCCGCCCCTCACCGCCGGATCGCCCGGCCCGTCACCGCCGGATCGCCCGGCCCGTCACCGCCGGATCGACCAGCCCGTCACCGCCGGATCGACCAGCCCGTCACTGCCGGATCGACCAGCCCCGCTCGCGCAGTGCCGCGGTGAGTACCGGCGCCGCCTTTGGCTCGACCATGAGCTGGACCAGGCCCGCCTGCTGCCCGGTCGCGTGCTCGATGCGTACGTCCTCGATGTTGACCCCCGCCATCCCGGCGTCGGCGAAGATCCGGGCCAGCTGTCCCGGCTGGTCGTCGATGAGGACGGCCACGATCTCGTATGCCGTGGGGGCCGATCCGTGCTTGCCCGGCACCCGGACCTGGCCCGCGTTGCCGCGGCGCAGTACGTCCGCGATACCGGCCGCGCCGCCGAGCCGCTTGTCCTCGTCGGCGGACTGCAGCCCGCGCAGCGCCCGTACGGTCTCGTCCAGGTCGGCGGCGACCTCGGAGAGCAGATCGGCGACCGGACCGGGATTGGCGGAGAGGATGTCGATCCACATCTGGGGGTCGGAGGCCGCGATCCTGGTGACATCACGGATGCCCTGGCCAGAGAGGCGTACGGCCGTGTCCTCGGCGTGCTCCAGGCGGGCCGCGACCATGCTGGAGACCAGGTGGGGCATGTGCGAGACCAGCGCGACGGCGCGGTCGTGGGCATCGGCGTCCATGACGACCGGCACCGCTCGGCAGAGCGCGACCAGCTCCAGGGCCAGGTTCAGCACCTCGGTGTCGGTGTCCCGGGTGGGCGTGAGCACCCAGGGGCGGCCCTCGAAGAGGTCGGCGGTGGCGGCCAGCGGCCCCGAGCGCTCCCGGCCTGACATGGGGTGGCTTCCGATGTACGCGCTCAGGTCGAGCCCGAGGGCCTCCAGCTCGCGGCGCGGGCCGCCCTTGACGCTGGCCACGTCCAGGTAGGCGCGGGCGACACCGCGCCGCATCGCGTCGGCCAGGGTCGCCGCCACATGCGCGGGCGGCACCGCGATCACCGCGAGGTCGACCGGGCCTTCGGGTGCGGCGTCGGTACCGGCGCCGAGCGCGGCCGCGGTGCGGGCCTGCTCCGGGTCGTGGTCGGCGAGGTGGACGACGACACCGCGGCTGGCGAGCGTCAGGGCGGCGGAGGTGCCGATCAGGCCGGTCCCCATGACCAGGGCGGTTCTCACTGGGCGATGTCCTTGCGGAGTGCGGCCGCGGCACCGAGGTACACGTGCGCGATGTCGGCCTTGGGCTTGTCGGACTCGACGTGCGCGAGGATACGGACGACACGGGGCATGGCGCCCGCGATATCGAGCTCCTGGGCGCAGATCAGCGGGACGTCGACGATGCCGAGCCCGCGGGCGGCGGCGGCCGGGAAGTCGCTGTGCAGATCGGGCGTGGCCGTGAACCAGACGCTGATCAGGTCGTCCGCGCTCAGTCCGTTGCGCTCCATGATCGCGGTGAGCAGGGCGCTGACCTGCTGGTCCATCTCCTCGGCTGTGTCCTGCCGAAGCTGGACGGCACCTCGGACCGCTCGTACCGTCACCGCGCTGCTCCTTGCCTGTACGTCGTACACCCTGTCCAGGTCAGGGTAGTCAGCCCGGCGGGCGCGAGAGCACGGCGCCCGCCTGCCGAGACGAACGCCGCGCACTCCCCTCCGTATGGAGCGGCCCTCGGATGCCGGGGCCGCCATGGGTCAGAGCTGCTGCTTGATCGGGTCAGAGCCGCTGCTGCTTGATGAGCTCCTCGATCGAGCCGCCGGGGATCTGTCCTTGCGGAGTCAGTTTGTCGACCGCCTCCGGGAGTACCTGGGCGAGCTGGTCGGCAGCCTGGTCGGGCGAGACTCCGGCCTCGGTCGCGACCTGCTGGAGGGTGTCGCCGGGCAGCGCCTCCTTGAGCTCCTCGCCGGTCACCGGCTGGTTCTCGCCGGTGCCGACCCAGGACTGGGCCTGGTCCACCAGACCGGCCTTGCCGAGCCCTTCCAGGAGGCTTCCCAGCGGGTTGCCGCCGTTGCCGCCGCTCTTGCTCATGAACGCGCCGAGCAGCGCGGTGAGAACGCTTCCGCCACCGCCCGAACCGCCGCCCGGTGAGCCGCTCTGCTGGCCGCCGCCGAGGAGACCGCCGAGAAGGCTGCCCAGATCATTGCCCGCCATGGTCGCGCCTTTCGCGTGTGGGGCCGGGGTCCGGAGGGTGTTCCGGGCACCCTCAGACGGATCAAATGTCACTCGAACCACACCTCGGCGCCACTTGGGAGCACGGGACGTGTTCAAAGACAGGCTCAGCTCTGGACGGCGGGTGCGCGGGTCCGCTTGCATGGAGGGGCCGGTCGCGGCGCCGCGCATCGGGGGAGGCTCGTATGACCCGTTCCGGACCCCTTTTCACGCTGCTCGGCGGACTGTTGCTCGCGCTGTTGCTGCTGACGCTCAACGCGACCACGGGGACCGGCCGTTCGTCGTACGACGGGGGCCGCTCGGGCGGCGACTCCCCCGCGCCGACGACCCCGGCCGCCTCTCCCTCCCCGTCTCCCTCCCCTTCCCCGT
>NZ_JAZGRL010000002.1:986655-991701 GCF_046540415.1 Streptomyces sp. E11-3
CCCCAGATACGCCCCCGCGAACGCCCCCGCCAGGCAGGCGATCGAGTCGGAGTCGCCCGCCGTGCAGGCGGCCCTGCGCAGTGCCGTGACCGGGTCGCCGGGGAACAGCAGGAAGCACAGCAGGCCCGTCGCGAGGGCCTCCTCCGCGATCCAGCCCTCGCCCGTGGCCAGGCACGGGTCAGTCTCCTCGTTCGCGTCGCCTACCGCGGTGGCGAGGCGTTCCAGGATGGCCAGGCACTCGTCCCAGCCGCGGGCGATGAAGTGCTCCGCGCTCGGGTCCTGGGAGCGGGTCCACAGGTCGCCGAGCCAGCGGTGGTGATAGCGGGTGCGGTTGTCGATGGCGTACGAGCGAAGGAGCCCCACCAGTCCGGTGGGCTCCGCGCCCTGGGCGAGCAGATACACGGCGCGCGCCGTCAGGTCGCTCGCCGCGAGCGCGGTCGGGTGCCCGTGGGTGAGCGCGGACTGCAACTGCGCGGCCCCGGCACGCTGTTCCTCGTCGAGCCCGGGTACGAGACCGATCGGCGCGACCCGCATATTCGCGCCGCACCCCTTGGAGTGCACCTGACTGGCGTCCTGCCACGGCCGTGCGCTGTCCAGGAGCTCGCAGGCGACCAGGCAAGTGCGGCCGGGCGCCCGGTTGTTGTCGGGCGAGTGGTACCAGGCGACGAACTCCGCGCGCACCGCCTCCTCAAGGCGCGAAGGCCCAAGCGGCCCGTGCTCCATCGCGGTCCGCAGGCCACGGCCGAGCGCGAGCGTCATCTGGGTGTCGTCCGTGACGAACGCGGGCCGGGGCAGCTCCATCTCCCGCCAGGGCCCGCACTTGGCGAGGATCGACGGTACGTCGTTGAACTCGGTCGGGAAGCCGAGCGCGTCGCCGATGGCGAGCCCGATCAGCGAGCCCGTGGCGTTGCTGGTGGCGCTGCCGGTCATGTGGGGCGTCCTTCCGGTCGCAGCAGAGGCGGGTGCAGGGCGGTGGCCGGACCCGCCCGGTAGAGCGCGGCCGGTTTCCCGCGTCCTCCGGTGCGGCGCGCGGCGCCGACGACCGGCTCCACGAAGCCGGGCGTGGCGAGGACCTTGCGCCGGAAGTTGGGCCGGTCGATGGCGGTGCCCCAGACGGTCTCGTACACCTGCTGCAGCTCACCGAGGGTGAACTCGGGCGGGCAGAAGGAGGTGGCCAGGCAGCTGTGCTCCAGCTTGGCGCCGACGCCGTCGTGCGCGTCGGCGAGGATCCGCTCGTGGTCGAAGGCGAGCCGCTGCCGCGCGGGGTACGGCAGCCACTGGGCGCGCGCCGCGTCCCCGCCGCCGTGCGGCTCCGGCAGGTCGGGCACCAGCGCGGTGTACGCGATGGACACCACCCGCATCCGGGGGTCGCGGTCCGGCTCGCTGTACGTACGCAGCTGCTCCAGGTGGAGCGAGGCGACGACGGCGTCCGACAGGCCTGTCTCCTCGGCGAGCTCGCGCCGGGCGGCTGTCTCGGCAGACTCGTCGGCCAGCACGAAGCCGCCGGGCAGCGCCCACCGGCCCGCGTACGGCTCCTGGCCGCGCTCGATCAGCAGGACCCGCAGCGCTCCCCCGCGCACGGTGAAGACCGCGAGGTCGACCGTGACCGCGAAGGGCGGGAACGCCTGCGGGTCGTAGCCCTCGGGTACCCGCACCAAACCGCCCACCCCCTTAATAGTCACTTCGACTATAAATGGAGTGGGCGGCAGATCACAACGGAGTTGTCCGCGGCGCGAGAACCCTCACAGTCCGCAGCGCGAGAATCCTGACAGTCCGCGGCGCGAGAACCCTTACAGGTCGACCTCGCGCATCAGCATCCCGACCTCGGTGTTGCTCAGCCGCCGCAGCCAGCCGGACTTCTGGTCGCCGAGACCGATCGGCCCGAAGTCCGTCCGCACCAGCTTCTCCACCGGGAAACCGGCCTCGGAGAGCATCCGGCGCACGATGTGCTTGCGGCCCTCGTGCAGCGTCACCTCGACCAGGTAGTTCTTGCCGAGCTGCTCGACGACCCGGAAGTGGTCGGCGCGGGCGTACCCGTCCTCCAGCTGGATGCCGTCCTTGAGCTGCTTGCCCAGGTCGCGCGGGATGGGGCCCTGGATGGCGGCCACATAGGTCTTCTTCACACCGTACTTGGGGTGCGTGAGGCGGTGCGCCAGCTCGCCGTGGTTGGTGAGCAGGATGATGCCCTCGGTCTCGGTGTCGAGCCGACCCACGTGGAAGAGCCGGGTCTCCCGGTTGGTGACGTAGTCACCGAGGCACTGGCGGCCGTCCGGGTCCTCCATGGTGGAGACGACACCGGCGGGCTTGTTCAGCGCGAAGAACTGGTACGACTGCGTGGCGACCGTCAGCCCGTCGACCTTGATCTCGTCGCTCTCGGGCTTCACCCGCAGCCCCTGCTCGAGCACGATCTCGCCGTTGACCTCGACGCGGGCCTGCTCGATCAGCTCCTCGCAGGCACGCCGCGAGCCGTACCCGGCGCGGGCCAGCACCTTCTGCAGCCGCTCGCCCTCCTGCTCGGCGCCGGGGAAGGTCTTGGGGGTCTTGACCTGTGGCTTGCCCGCGTAGCGCTCGCGGTTGCGCTCCTCCTGCCGTGCGTCGTACTCGCGTGACGTGGCGGGCGCGCTGCGGCGGCTGCCTCGCGCGCCGCTGCCCTGGGACGTACGAGGGCCGCCCTTGGCGCCACCGCGCGCGGCCGCGCCGCGGCCCTTCCTCGGACCTGGGCCGCCGTCCGACGGGCTCACGTCGTAGCGGCGCTCCTCGGGACGGGGCTTGCTGGCTCGCTTCTGCTGGTCGTCGCGGCTCTTACCGGAACCCCGGTAATCGCCGCGGCCGCCGCCGCTGCCGCTGTTGCCACCACGGCTCCCGCCGCTGCTGCCGCTGCTGCCGCGGCTGCCGCTGTTGCCACCACGGCTCCCGCCGTTGTTTCCGCTGCTGTTCCTGCCGCTGCTGCTTCGCATCAAAGTTCCGTCTTGTCGTCTACGTCGTCTGGATCCGGGGCGTCCGGGTCGAACGACGGCACACCTTCCTGCGTCTCGGACTCGATCGCCTCCGCCTCGGGGAGGAAGGGCGCGAGCTCCGGAAGCTCGTCCAGGCCACGCAGGCCCATCCGCTCCAGAAAGTAGTTCGTCGTCCTGTACAGGATCGCACCTGTTTCGGGTTCCGCGCCCGCCTCCTGCACCAGACCCCGCTGGAGCAGGGTCCGCATCACCCCGTCGCAGTTCACGCCGCGCACCGCGGAGACCCTGGAGCGGCTCACCGGCTGGCGGTACGCGACGACGGCGAGGGTCTCCAGGGCCGCCTGGGTGAGCCGGGCCTGCTGGCCGTCCAGGACGAAGCCCTCGACGGCGGCGGCGTACTCGGGGCGCGTGTAGAACCGCCAGCCACCGGCCACCAGCCGCAGCTCGAAACCGCGCCGCTGTGTCGTGTACTCGTCGGCGAGTTCGCGCAGCGCGTCGGCGACCTGGCGGCGCGGCCGGTCCAGCACCTTGGCGAGGTGCTCCTCGGTGGCCGGTTCGTCGACGACCATCAGGACGGCCTCAAGGGCGGGCTTGAGCTCCAGGTCCGCGACGGCGGCCAGCCCGGCCGGAACCTGCGGACTCTCCTCGGCGCTCACGCCTTACTCACACCTTCACTCACGCCTTCTCCTTCGTCTCGCGCGGGGCGTCCGGGGCGTCCGGCACCTCGGGCGCCCGGTCGAACTCGTCCGTGACCATCGGCTCCGCGCCCTCGCCTCCGGTCCAGCGCACCACCAGGTCGGCCAGCGCCTCGTCCTGGTCGAGGGCGACGGCTTTCTCGCGGTACAGCTCAAGCAGCGCCAGGAAGCGGGCGACGACGGTGAGCGTGCCGTCGGCGTCCGCGACGAGTTCCTGGAAGCGGAGCTCGCCGCTCTCGCGCAGCCGGGCGACGACCACGTCGGCCTGTTCCCGTACGGAGACGAGCGGGGCGTGGATGTGGTCGACGTACACCTGCGGCTTGGGCTTGGGCTGCATCGCCTTGACCGCGAGCCTGGCGAAGCCCTCGGCACCGATGCTGATGACCACCTCGGGGAGCAGCTCGGCGTGGTGCGGTTCGAGCCCGACGGTACGGGGATACCGCCGGGCCTCGTCGTCCAGCCGCCCGCTGAAGATGTCGGCGATCTGCTTGTACGCGCGGTACTGCAGGAGCCGCGCGAAGAGCAGGTCGCGCGCCTCCAGCAGGGCGAGGTCGGCCTCGTCCTCGACCTCGGCGGCGGGCAGCAGCCGGGCCGCCTTCAGGTCCAGCAGGGTCGCCGCCACGACCAGGAACTCGGTGGTCTGGTCGAGGTCCCAGTCGGAACCCATGGCCCGGATGTACGTCATGAACTCGTCGGTGACGCGCGAGAGCGCCACTTCCGTGACATCCAGCTTGTGCTTGGCGATCAGCTGCAACAGCAGATCAAACGGCCCCTCGAAGTTAGCCAGCCGAACCTTGAACCGCCCGTCGTCGGGCTCGCTGCCGGCCTCCCTGTCGGCCCCGCTGTCGGGCTCGCTATCGGGCTCGCTATCGGGCTCGCTATCGGGCTCGCTATCGGGCTCGCTATCGGCCCGGACCTCCGGCCCGGCGACAACAGCCGCCGCCCCGGGCACGACCTGGGCCGCCAGCTCATCCGCAGCGGCCTGGGCCACCGACTCATCCGGCCCGGGCCGGAGCACCGGCTCACCCGCCGGAACCCGGATCACCGACTCCCGCGCCGCGATCCGACCCACCGGCCCATCCGGCACGGCCCCGGTCACCGACTCATCCACGGCGACCTGGGTCCATGGCTCATCCGCCGGACCCTGGGGCGCCAGGTCACCCGGCGCAGACTCGGCCGCCGCCTCACCCGGCGAAGCCTGGGTGGCCGACGCAGGCGGGCGCGCCTCTGCGGCCGACTCGACCGGCCCACCCCCGGCAGCCGCCCCGTCTTCGCCTGCGGCCTCGGCTTCGGCGGGTCGCTCGGCCACCGCGTCCTGCGGCCCCGCCGCGTCCTGCTCATGCGGCGACGATTGGGGGCCTGGGGGCTTGCCCTCAGTGTCGGGAAGGGGTGGG
>NZ_JAZGRL010000002.1:991801-1088518 GCF_046540415.1 Streptomyces sp. E11-3
CCCCGAAGGCTCAGGCCCCCGCGGACGCACCGCACCGGGCCCCCGGCCCAGTGAGCGACGGGAACGGCGGGGCTGGGCGGAGTCTTCGGACGGCATCACGATCCAGAGGGCGGCGTACCAGGACAAGGCGGGCGTACGCGCAGATTACCGCCCCGCCCCACCGCCGTGGGGACCCGCGTCAGCGCCCCCGCAGCCGCCGTACGAGAATGCTGGCCTCGCCTCGCGACTCGAGGTCCGCGAGCACCACCGCGACCGCCTCGCGGACGATCCGCCCGCGGTCCACCGCGAGCCCGTGCTCGCCGCGCAGCACCAGGCGCGCGTGCTCGAGGTCCATCAGCTCCTCGGCGGAGACGTAGACCGTGATCTTCTCGTCGTGGCGCTCGCGCCCACTGGGGCGGCGCCCCTGCGCCCGCCCACGGCGCCGCGCGGGCCCGTCGGCGGTCCTGCCCGACGCCTGCCCCGCGGAGGCCGCCTCCTGCGCCTGACGGCGCTTGGTGCGCCCCTCGGCGTCCACGCCCTCGGCGCCCCGGCTGCGATGGTCGCCGGACTCCGCGTCCGCGGTGGCGTGCTCGGCGCTCTCGCCGCCGCCCGACGACGCGCCGTCGGCCTCAGCCGCGGCCGCGCCGTCGCTCTCGCCCGCCGGAGCCGGAACGCGCGCCTCACCGTTGGCCGGTCGCCTGGGGGACGACGAGGTGAGCGCCATTCCCCCGGTGGTACGGAACAGTTCGTCGGCCCCCGGCAGACTCACTCGGCGTGACACCGGGCGAGCACCTCCCTGGCGAGCTGACGGTAGGCGGCGGCACCGACGGAGTTGGAGGCGTACGTGGTGATCGGCTCACCGGCGACCGTGGTCTCCGGGAAGCGGACCGTACGCCCGATCACCGTGTGGTAGACGTGGTCGTCGAAGGCCTCGACCACCCGGGCCAGCACCTCGCGGCTGTGCACCGTGCGCGAGTCGTACATCGTGGCCAGGATGCCGTCGAGCTCCAGCTCGGGGTTGAGCCGCTCCTGGACCTTCTCGATGGTCTCGGTGAGCAGCGCCACACCGCGCAGCGCGAAGAACTCGCACTCCAGCGGCACGATCACCTTGTGCGCGGCGGTCAGCGCGTTCACGGTCAGCAGACCGAGCGACGGCTGGCAGTCGATCACGATGTAGTCGTAGTCCGCCATCAGCGGCTTGAGCGCCCGCTGCAGCGTGGACTCGCGCGCGACCTCGCTCACCAACTGCACCTCGGCGGCCGAGAGGTCGATGTTGCTCGGCAGCAGGTCCATGTTGGGTACGGCCGTCTTCAGGAGCACCTCGTCCGCCGCCATGCCCCGCTCCATGAGCAGGTTGTAGACGGTGAGGTCGAGCTCCATCGGGTTGACCCCGAGGCCGACCGAGAGCGCGCCCTGGGGGTCGAAGTCGACCAGCAGCACGCGGCGCCCGTACTCGGCGAGCGCGGCACCCAGGTTGATGGTGGACGTCGTCTTGCCGACGCCGCCCTTCTGGTTGCACATCGCGATGATCTTCGCGGGGCCGTGGTCGGTCAGCGGCCCGGGGATCGGGAAGTACGGCAGCGGGCGCCCGGTCGGGCCGATCCGCTCCCGGCGCTGGCGGGCAGCGTCCGGGGCGAGGGTGGCCGCGTACTCGGGGTCGGGTTCGTACTCGGCGTCGGGGTCGTAGAAGTGCCCCTCGGGCAGTTCTTCGTAGTCAGCGAATTGGGTGGTGTTCTCGCCACTCCGGTCGCCGGCCATGGCGTTCACTTGATGGCCATCCATGCTCTGGTGGGCTGAAAGCGTCGGCTGCGCGCGCTGGGCGCGCTGCGTGTTCTGACGGTCGGCGAAGGTGCGGACAGCGACGGAGCCGACAGCCTCGAGCCCCTCGGGGCCCGATCCCTGCGCAGGCATTCCTGGTTGACCACCCCCGGGAGTAAATGTCGACTCATTCACAAGTCGTCTTACCTCCTTGGTGACCAGGAAACTTCTAGATAGGTCAGCGTGGCACCATGCCGACGGTTGGCGACTCTATGGCGTGTCACCGGTCCGCAGCAACACAATCCGCCGGACCGGGCCCGATGTGTCGGCAACCGAACACCCCTCTGTCAAGGGTGCGCAGCCACCTCTCACCAGGTTTCACCGGGGCGCGAATCGGTTAAAGGGTTACGTTCGGCGCGAGTTGATCGAGTCTCACAAAGTGACCTGATACACACCCGGCCGGACCTTGACGGGCAAGGTCCGGCCGGGTGCGCGAGATTGACGCTCGGGGTTGACGCGAGCCGCGAAATCAGCCGAGCAGCGTGCTCAGTTCGACGTTCCGCAGGCCGTGCGCCTCGGCGACGGGGCCGTAAACGACCTGGCTGTCATGGGTGTTGAGACCCAGCGCCAGCGCCGGGTCACGGCGCAGCGCCTCGACCCAGCCGCGGTTGGCCAGCTCGACGATGTACGGCAGCGTCGCGTTGGTCAGCGCGTAGGTCGAGGTGTTGGGCACCGCGCCGGGCATGTTGGCGACGCAGTAGAACACCGAGTCGTGGACCTTGAAGGTCGGCTCCGCGTGGGTGGTCGGACGCGAGTCCTCGAAGCAGCCGCCCTGGTCGATCGCGATGTCGACAAGGACACTTCCGGGCTTCATCTTGGCGACGAGCTCGTTGGTGACCAGCTTCGGCGCCTTGGCACCCGGGATCAGCACGGCGCCGATGACGAGGTCGGCCTCGACGACGGCCTTCTCCAGCTCGTAGGCGTTGGAGACGATCGTCTGCACCTGGGTGCCGAAGATCTTGTCCGCCTCGCGCAGCTTGTTGATGTCCCGGTCGAGCAGCGTGACGTGGAAGCCCATGCCGACGGCGATCTGGGTGGCGCTCCAGCCGGAGACGCCGCCGCCGATGACCACGGCCTTGCCGGCCGCCGTGCCGGGCACACCGCCGGGCAGCACGCCGCGGCCGCCGTTGAAGCGCATCAGGTGGTACGCGCCGACCTGCGGGGCGAGCCGGCCGGCCACCTCGGACATCGGGGCGAGCAGCGGCAGCGCGCGGTTCGCGGTCTCGACGGTCTCGTACGCGATGGCGGTGGTGCCGGACTCCAGGAGCGCGTCCGTGCACTCGCGGGACGCGGCCAGGTGCAGGTAGGTGAAGAGCGTCTGGTCCTTGCGGAGGCGGTGGTACTCCTCGGCGATCGGCTCCTTGACCTTCAGCAGCAGGTCGGCGGTGGCCCAGACCTCGTCGGCGGTGGGCAGGATCTGCGCGCCCGCGGCCACGAACTCCTCATCCGTGATCGAGGAGCCGACGCCTGCGTTCTGCTCGATGACGACCTGGTGGCCGTGGCGGACGAGCTCATGCACTCCGGCGGGGGTGATCGCCACCCGGAACTCGTTGTTCTTGACCTCGCGGGGGATGCCGACCTTCATCGTCGATCACGGTCCTTGACTCAGGGATGTTACGGGGCAACAGCAGACTTTCCCGGATGCATGGGGGCGCAACGGGAGGCACCACGGAAGTACGCGGCGGAGCCAGTCTAATGAAGGATTTTGAGCTGTCTAGCCTTTCAAAGCATCAATCTCTTGAAGGTGCGCCACGGATTTCGCAGGTGGAGGGTCCGGCTTCATCCCCGGGAAGCTCTCTTCCCAGCATGCGCTCGGCGGTACCGCGGTGCAGCCCGGCGGCCGCCGGGTCGCCGAGCCGGTCCAGGGTGTCGGCCAGTCTGAGCTGCAGCGCGGCCAGCAGCCGTACGTCGCGGGCCTGACGGGCCCACTCCACCGCCTCCCGGCAGGTGTGCAGCGACTCCTCGGGGCGGCCCGCGTACTCCTGGACCCGGGCCAGCTCGCTCAACGCCCGTGCGTGGGACGGGACATCGCCCGCCTTGCGGTATCCGGCGACGGCGGAGCGCCAGTTGCGCAGCGCCTCGCCGTAGCGGCCCGCATAGGTGTGCGCGGCCGCGATCCGTCCGTACAGCCGGGCCGCGTCCAGACGCTCGCCGCGCGCCAGCCGCGCACCGAGCGCCCGCCCGAACCAGTCGGCGGCCCGCTGCCAGTCCCCCAGCTCCTGGTAGGCACCGCCGACGGATTCCATCGCCCGGCCCGTCGCGTACGGGTCGTTCGCCGTGCGGGCCACGTCCAGCGCCTCCCGGTAGCGGGCCAGCGCCTGCTGGGTACGCCCGGTGGCGGCGTCCAGGTCGGCGAGGTTCAGCAGCGCGGCGGCCTGTTCGCGCCGCAGGTCGCGCCGGGTCGCCACATCCAGGACCAGCTGGTGGATGCCGTACAGCTCGGGGGCCGCGGCCTCGGTGCCGCGGTGCGCGACCAGGGCCCTGGTCAGCGCGGCCATCAGCCGCCTGGCCAGGGTGTCCAGCTCGCCCTCGGCCACCGCGAGCCGGGCCGACGCGAGCAGCGCGGGCTGGCGGCCGCTGAGCCACTGCGCGGCCGCCGTGGTGTTCGCGAAGCGCAGCGAGCGGGGCAGCCCGGCGAGCCGCTTGCGGGCCGCTGAACCCTCCGGCTCGGTGACGGCCCGGCAGGACTGCAGCAGCCGCACCGTCCGCTCCAGCATCCGGGCCCGCGCCAGCTGCAGTTCGGCCGGCCGGTCCGCCGCCTCGGTCAGCGTGCGCAGCATCGGCAGCAGGCAGCCGGGCACCTCGTACTGCGGCAGCTCCGGGTCCGCGCCGCCGTGTCGCCCAGGGCGGGGCGCGTCGAGGGAGTGCAGCAGTCCGAGCGCGGCGAAGTCGTCCAGGGTGCCTCGGGCGGCGGACACCGAGCACCCGGCCAGCGCGGACGCGGTGTGCGGATCGGCGATCCCGGCGGGTGCCAGCGCGAGCAGTCGCAGTATGCGCGCGGCGGGCCGCGGCAGGCTCTCGTATACGAAGCGGAAGATCCGCTCCAGGGAGCCCCTGGCGCCGGCCGTGTCGTCCGGCAGGTCGTGCAGCTGCTTGGCCAGCTCGGCGACCGACGCCTTCGGCCGGGCCGCCAGCCAGCCCCCGGCCAGGACCAGCGCGGCGGGCCGGTGTGCGCACTGTTCGGCCAGGTCTTCGGCGGCCCGGGGGTCGCAGGTGATGCGCACCGAGCCCGCGAAGCCGCTGAGCAGTGCGCGGGCCGACGCGGCGTCCAGGCCGCCGAGTGTGCACGGCCGTACGTCGGGGATGCCGGTCAGCGGACCCTCGGCGGTGGCCACCACCAGGCAGTCCGAGGCATCCGGCAGCAGCGGGTCGACCTGCTCGGCGTCGACGGCGCCGTCGAGCAGCAGCAGGACCCGGCGTACGGACAGGGTGCCGCGCAGCTCGTCGGTGAGGTCCTCGTCGGTGGCGCCCGGGGTGACGGGAATGTCCAGCGCGTCCAGGAGTTCCCTGGCGGTGCGCTCGGTGGGGACCCGCGCGCCACCAGGGTCGGTGAGCCGGGCGCGCAACACCCCGTCCGGATAGCCGCCTTCGACCTGGCGCGCGAGTTCCTCGGCCAGCGCGGTGCGTCCCGAGCCCGGCCGTCCGGCGATGAGCAGGACCCGCGCGCGTGGCTGCTTACGGCCGGTGAGGGTGTCGAGGCCGGTGCGCGCGATATCGGCGCGCAGCTCCTTCAACTCCCGCTCCCGCCCGAAGAATCCGGAGCTCCCGGGGCGGGGCTCAGCTCCCGGTACGGGACCCTCCGGTACGGGCGAAGCCGTGTGGGTGTCCAACGCCTGATCCGTCACGGGCCACGCTCCCGTCCACCTGCGCACCGAGCCCGCCGCGGGTGCGGTCGGGGGGATTCCGAGCGTAGTTCACTCTCTGCGACGGACCGGGTGGAGCGCGGCGGACACATCCCCCGATCGGATCAAGGGATGGTCATACCGGGAGCTGTCCGAACAACCCGTCAGGCCTCGAAAGGCCGGGCAGGCCAGGGCGCGTCAGCCGGGCGCAGCGCGTCCAGACCGTCGCCCTGCTCCGCCGCGACCAGCGACAGCGCGCCCACGACCAGGCAGTTGTTGTGGAGTTCACCGGCCAGCACCCCGCGCACCAGCTCCTTCAGCGGCACCCGCGCGAGCTCCATGTCGGACTCCTCCTCGCTGACGTCGAAGCGCTCACCGTCGGCCTCCGACAGGTCGCGGGCGAGGAAGACGCGTACCGCCTCGTCACAGCCGCCGGGCGTGGTGAAGACATCGGTGAGCACCCGCCAGTCCTCGGCCTTGACGTGCGCCTCCTCGTACAGCTCGCGCTGGGCCGCGTGCAGCGGGTTCTCGCCGGGCACGTCGAGCAGCCCGGCCGGGATCTCCCACAGCTTGTGCCGCACCGGGTGCCGGTACTGCTTGAGTACCAGGACCCGGCCGAGGTCGTCGAGGGCCAGGACGGCCACCGATCCGGGGTGGACCTGGTAGTCACGGCGGGCGACCGTGCCGTCGGGCATGACCACGTCGTCGGTGCGGACGCTGGTCTTGTTCCCGACGAAGGGCGTGTCACTGGCCGTGACCTGCCACTGTTCGGCGGTGTCCCTGAGCGTCATGAAGAACGTCCTCCCACGTGCGCGTGCGTATGCCACAGACAGCAGAAACCGGGGTACGAGGCCACAAATGGCCCGTACCCCGGCAACCGTATCTCGCTTGTCAGACTAGCTCTCGGCTAGCTCTTGGCGCCCTGCTGGCGCTCCACCGCGGCCTTCACCAGGCCGGCGAAGAGCGGGTGCGGGCGGGTCGGCCGGGAGCGCAGCTCCGGGTGCGCCTGGGTGGCGACCAGGTAGGGGTGCACCTCGCGCGGGTACTCGACGTACTCGACGAGCTTGTTGTCCGGGGAGGTGCCGGAGAAGACCAGGCCCGCCTTCTTCTCGAGCTCCGCGCGGTAGGTGTTGTTGACCTCGTAGCGGTGGCGGTGGCGCTCCTCGACGTACTCCTTGCCGTCGTAGACCTCACGGACGATGGAGCCCTCGGCGAGCTTCGCCGGGTACATGCCCAGCCGCATGGTGCCGCCCATGTCGCCCTCGCCGGCGACGATGTCGAGCTGCTCGGCCATGGTGGAGATCACCGGGTGCGCGGTGGCCGCGTCGAACTCGGTGGAGTTGGCGTCCGGGATGTCCGCGAGGTTACGGGCCGCCTCGACGACGATGCACTGCAGGCCCAGGCAGAGCCCGAGCAGCGGGATCTTGTTCTCGCGGGCGTAGGTGATCGCGCCGACCTTGCCGTTCACCCCGCGGTCGCCGAAGCCGCCGGGGATGCAGACGGCGTCCACGTCACCGAGCTGTCGGGCGGCGCCCGCCGGGGTCTTGCAGTCGTCCGATGTCACCCACTTGACCTTGACCCGCGCCTTGTTGGCGAAGCCGCCCGCGCGCAGCGCCTCGGTGACCGAGAGGTAGGCGTCGGGCAGGTCGATGTACTTGCCGACCAGGGCGATGGTGACCTCGTGGTTCGGGTTGTGCACCCGGTCCAGGAGGTCGTCCCACTGGGACCAGTTCACATCGCGGAACGGCAGGTCCAGCTTGCGGACGACGTACGCGTCCAGGCCCTCGGTGTGCAGCACCTTGGGGATGTCGTAGATCGACTTGGCGTCGATCGCGGCGACCACCGCGGCCTCGTCGACGTCGCACATCAGCGAGATCTTGCGCTTGATGGAGGTCGGCACCTCGCGGTCGGCGCGCAGCACGATGGCGTCCGGCTGGATACCGATGTTCCGCAGCGCGGCCACGCTGTGCTGGGTGGGCTTGGTCTTCAGCTCACCGGAGGGGCCGATGTAGGGGAGCAGCGAGATGTGCACCACGAAGACGTTGTCGCGGCCGACCTCGTGGCGGACCTGGCGGACGGTCTCCAGGAACGGCAGCGACTCGATGTCGCCGACGGTGCCGCCGACCTCGGTGATGACGACGTCCACGTCGTCGGTGGCCATGCGCCGGATGCGGTGCTTGATCTCGTTGGTGATGTGCGGGATGACCTGCACGGTGTCACCGAGGTACTCGCCGCGCCGCTCCTTGGCGATGACCTGCGAGTAGACCTGGCCGGTGGTGACGTTGGCCGAGCCGTCCAGGTCGACGTCGAGGAAGCGCTCGTAGTGGCCGATGTCCAGGTCGGTCTCGGCGCCGTCGTTGGTGACGAACACCTCACCGTGCTGGAACGGGTTCATGGTGCCGGGGTCGACGTTCAGGTACGGGTCGAGCTTCTGCATCGTGACCCGCAGGCCCCGCGCCTTGAGCAGCGCACCCAGACTGGAGGCGGTCAGGCCCTTGCCGAGGGAGGAGGCGACACCCCCGGTGACGAAGATGTGCTTGGTCGTCGTGGCTTTGGGCGGCATGGCCAAGAGGGGGCTCCCGTGGTCGCGAGGTGGTGGTGCGTACCGGCGTCCGGCCCGGAATTCGGGGGGTTGCCGTCGCTGCGGTTCGGGGGTCTTCACCCACCGGTCCACGGGCTACCAGGGTATCAGCGACCGGAGGGGCCCGCTCCCAGCCACCACCGCACGCGTCCGCGCGGCACCATCCCCCACTTCGGATACGGCGCGTGCGCGGCCGATTACCCATGGCGCATGACTCACCGGGCGCCCACCCGTTCGGCGGATATGTATTGTCGCGACCCTCGCGCAGATCATTAGGGTGCGTCGTATCCTGCTCGGACACTCGCTGCCGAGCCAGGCCGGCCCACGGCATCATCCCCGCCCAAACCGGATCACCCAAGCTCGTCAACGACCCTTGACTGCAACGCAAGCGCCCCGCGGGGCGGACGTGGCCGTTCGACTGGAGATGCACGTGGCCGGGCGCATCGAGGACTACGCACTCATCGGCGATATGCAGACCGCCGCCTTGGTCTGCAGGGACGGCACGGTCGACTGGCTGTGCCTGCCCCGCTTCGACTCACACGCCGTGTTCGCCGGACTGCTCGGCACCGAGGAACACGGCTTCTGGCGGCTGGGCCCCGCCCACTCCGCGGAGGCCGGACCTCCGCCCGCCGACCGCCGCACCTATCGCGGCGACTCCCTTGTACTGGAATCGGAATGGGACACTCCGCGTGGCACGGTCCGGGTGACCGACTTCATGCCGCCGCGCGACGGCGCTCCCCAGCTGATCCGGATCGTGGAGGGCGTCAGCGGACGGGTGCCGATGCGCTCCGCGCTCCGTATGCGCTTCAGTTACGGGCGGATCGTCCCCTGGGTGCACAAGGTCGACGGACGTACGGTCGCCGTCGCCGGCCCGGACTCGGTGTGGCTTGACACCCCTGCCGAGACCTACGGCAAGGACCTCACGACGTACTCCGACTTCACCGTCGCACCCGGCGACCGGTTCGCGTTCACCATCAGCTGGCAGCCCTCGCACCGCGAACCGCCCGCGCTGCCCGAACCCGAGGCGTCACTGGAGGCGACCGAGGACTTCTGGCGCGAGTGGGTCGAGCAGTGCACGTACCACGGCCCGTACCGGGAAGCAGTGGTCCGCTCCCTGATCACCCTCAAGGCGCTCACCTACGCGCCGACCGGCGGGATCGTGGCCGCGCCGACCACCTCGCTGCCGGAGGAGATCGGCGGCGTACGCAACTGGGACTACCGCTTCACCTGGCTCAGGGACGCGGCGATCACCCTCTCCTCACTGCTGCGCACCGGCTACCGCGAAGAGGCCCGCGCCTGGCGCGAGTGGCTGCTGCGAGCGGTCGCGGGCGACCCGGAGAACCTGCAGATCATGTACGGCATCGCGGGTGAACGGGAGTTGGGCGAGACCGATCTGGACTGGCTGCCCGGATACGAGGGCTCGACGCCGGTCCGCGCGGGCAACGGCGCCGCGCACCAACTCCAGCTCGACGTGTACGGCGAGGTCACCGAGGCGCTGCACCTGGCCCATATGACCGGCCTGTCGCGCAACGACTACGCCTCGCTGCTCCAGCTCAAGCTGATCCGCTATCTCGAAACCCACTGGGACCAGCCGGACGAGGGCATCTGGGAGGTGCGCGGACCGCGTCGGCACTTCGTGCACTCCAAGGTGATGGCCTGGGTCGCCGTCGACCGCACGATCAGGCTGATCGAGTCGGGCGACGCCGACGGGCCGATCGAGAAGTGGCGTGAACTGCGCGACGACATCCACCGCGATGTGTGCGAGAAGGGCTACGACCCGGAGCGCAACACCTTCACCCAGTCCTACGGCTCCCGGGAGCTGGACGCGTCCCTGCTGGTCATCCCGCAGGTGGGCTTTCTGCCGCCGGACGACAAGCGGGTGGTCGGCACGATCGAGGCGATCCAGCGGGAGCTGTCCACGTCCGACGGGTTCGTCCTGCGCTACCCGACGTCCGGCGATGACGCGGGCGTCGACGGTCTCGAAGGCGACGAGGGCGCGTTCCTGGCCTGCTCCTTCTGGCTCGCGGACGACCTGGCGATGATCGGGCGCGTCGACGAGGCGCGCGAGCTCTTCGAGCGGCTGCTCTCGCTCCGCAACGACCTCGGGCTGCTCGCCGAGGAGTGGGACTCGCGGCTCCAGCGCCAGGTGGGGAACTTCCCGCAGGCGTTCAGCCACGTCCCGCTGATCGACACGGCGCTGCGGCTGACGGCTTCGGGGGCGTACGGGGGCTGAGCGCGCTCGGGCATGCTCGGGGAGCCCGGGGATACTCCGGGAGCCCGGGGATACTCCGGGAGCTCGGGGATGCTCCGGGAACGGGTGTACGGGTACCGTCCCGCCCATGGACATGCAGGGCGGTATCACCGTGCAGCGGGCGCTGGAGCTGCCGGGGCTGCGCAGCGGCCTTCCGGAGGTCGTCGCGGGGGCCGACCGGTTGCAGCGCACCGTGCGCTGGGTGCACGCGGGCGAGGCACCGAACATCGCGTCCCTCCTCAAGGGCGGCGAACTGCTGCTCAGCACCGGTATCGGCCTCGGCACCCGGCCCGCCGAGCAGCGTGCCTTCGTGACGAAGCTGGCCGAGCGCCGGATCGCCGCGCTGGTCGTCGAGCTGGGCACGCGGTTCTCGCAGCTGCCCGCCGCGATCGTGGAGACCGCGCGCAGCACGGGGCTGCCGCTGGTGCAGCTGCACCGCGAGGTGCCCTTCGTAACGGTCACCGAAGAGGTGCACACCGAGATCGTCAACGGCCACTACGCCCTGCTGCAGCAGGCCGAGGAGGTGCACCGGCGGTGCACCCAGGTGCTGCTCGGCGGAGGCGGCGTGCCGCAGGTGCTCGGCACGCTCGCGGACTTCGGCGGCAACCCGGTGTTCCTGGAGACCGCCGACGGACAGCTCCTCTACGCGGCCGGGCCGACCGGTTCGCCGGCCGCCGCCGAAGCCTCCGCGGGCGCGGCCACGGGTGAGGTCGACCCGCTTCAGGTCTGGGAGGGGCTGCGCGGCAAGCGGCCGGAGCGCGGCGACGGACCACCGGCGGGGGCGGTCGTGGTCGATGTGCCCGGTGGCGGTCCGGGGACCGGGTCCGTGCGTGCCCGCCTGGTCCAGCTCCCGGTGGCGGCGCCGCTGCACGCGGTGCACCGCATCGCGGCCGAGCGGGCCGCGGGCATCCTGGCGGTCGTGCTGATGCAGGCCCGCCAGGAGGAGGAGCTGGCGGCGCGCGGCCGCGGGGACTTCCTGACCGATCTCGCAGAAGGCCGCTGCACCGCGGACGACGCCCCGGCGCAGGCCAGGGTGCTGGGCTTCAAGCCGGGTGAGGGGCCGCTGCTGCCCGTGGTGATGCGGCTCCCGGACGGCAGGGACGGCCTGGCGCCCGGTGGCGGCTGGGCGGTACTGGCCCGCGCGGTCACCGAGGAACTGGCGTCGGTGGGGGTGCCCGTGCTGGTGGGGGTGCGTCCGGTGGAGGGACGGGTGCCGCTGCTGCTCGGTCTGCGCTCGGAGTCCGAGCGCACCGCGGTCGCCGACCGGGTCGCTGCGGCGCTGCGGGCCGGTGTCGAGCGCGCGGGCATGCAACGGCCCGGGGCGCGGGCGCCGGTCGTGGTGGCCGGGGGTGTCGCGGGCGGCTGGGCGGCGGCGGCCGCGGGGCTGCGGCACGCGGCCGAGACGGCGGCCGCGGCGCAGGGGCTCCCGGACCGGCCCTGGTACGACGCGCGGCGCCTGGACACCGATCTGCTGCTCTGGCGGCTACGTGAGCACCCGGATCTGGCGGCGTTCGTGGAGCGGGCGATCGGTCCTCTGCGCGCCCACGACCGCAGGTCGAAGACTCCACTGCTGCCCACGCTCGAGACCTATCTCGCCCATGCGGGCCGCAAGGCGGAGACGGCCCGCGAACTCCATCTGAACCGGCAGACGCTGTACAACCGGCTGGCACGGATCGCGGAACTACTCGGCACGGACCTGGACGATCCACAGACGGTACTCGCGCTGAGCCTGGCGCTTCGGGCTCGTCGGCATACGCCCTGAGGGGGCTTGGTCCGGTGTGCGTGGGGTTGCGTTTGCTGGTCGGTGCGCTGTGATGGGGGCACGCTCGGTGTGGGTGCGGCCGCGCTAGCTGGTCGGCGCGCCCTGATCGGGGCACGCTCAGTGCGCGTACGGCTGTGCCAGCTCGTCGTACACGCTCAGGATCTGGGCTACCGTCTCGTCCTCGGTCGGCCAACTCGCCGCCTGGGCCAGGCCCTTGGTCTTGAGTCGTTCCCTGCGCTCCGGGTCCGCGAGCAGCTCGGCCACCGTGGTGGCGAGCGCCGCCGCGTCTCCGTACGGGACCAGTTCGGCGGCGTCCCCCACCAGTTCGGGCACCCCGCCGACCGCGGTCGCGACCAGCGGGACACCCGCGTGCAACGCCTCGTGGGCGAGCACCGAGCGGGATTCCCAGCGGCTGGGGAGCAGCGCGATATCGGCCGCGGCGAGCAGTTCCGGGATGTCGTCGCGGCGGCCGAGCAGCCGCACCGGCAGGTCTTCGGCGTCGATACGGCGCTGCAGCGCGGCCCGTTCGGGCCCCTCGCCCGCGACGACCAGCAGCGGCACCGGGTCCAGTCGCCGCCACGCGTGCGTGGCGTCCAGCAGCGTGCCGTAGCCGCGGTGCCGGTCGAGCGAGCCGACGGCCATGAGCAGCGGGCGGTCGACGGCGCCCAGTTCGGCCCTGGCCTTGTGGCACAGCCGGTCGGGGTCGTCGGACCCTGGGGTGAGCGTGTGGGAGGGCGGGGGGAAGGCGATCGGCGCGAGCCGTGCGTCGCGGGCGCCGCGGCTGCGGGCCCGGTCGACGAGCTCCGACGACGTGCCGAGAACGACGGCCGCGGCGCGGGCTACCCGCCGTTCGAGCAGCCTCAGGACCGGGGCCCTGGCGCCCTCCGCGTGGCCGCGCGAGTGCCAGGTGACGACCAGCGGGGTGCGTCGGCCCGCGGGCCGGGTGCCGCGGCCGGCGAGGGCCAGCGAGGCGCGGACCGCGGCGTGCAGTCCGTGCGCGTGGACCAGGTCCGCGTCAGCGCAGGCGGCGCGCAGCGCGGCGACGGACATGGGGTCGCCGCGGCGCGGTACGGGCACGAACACCGCGCCTGCGCCGGTGAAATCGTAGAGCGGGTCGAGGTCCGCGGGCGCGCAGACGGTGGCCCGTACGCCGCGTGCGACGAGGCCCGCGGCGAGCGAGCGGACGTGGGCGGTGCTGCCCGCGCTGCCACCGCCCAGCACCTGCACGGTGCACAGCTGCGACTGCGGCTGGCCTTGCGGTGAGTGGCTGCTCACGTGGCCGGGGCTCCTGAGTCTACGGTTCTCGGGCGGTTGTCGGGCGGTTGTCGGGGCGGTTGTCGGGGCGGTCCGGGCGGGTACCCGAGGCGCACCGCCAAGGATGCCAGCCCGCACGGACGTTCCGGCACCGCTGATGGGTCGATCTGGTGAGGGAACGCCTCTGACGCCCTTCCGGATCACCCACACGGGTGATCGCACAACAGTCCACCCACCAGCCAACCACGGTGGGGTGTCACCCCGTGGCGGTGCTGCGCCCTACCCGTTGTGGGCAATGCCCTACCCGTTGTGGGCAATCGTTCCGCAGGGAGGAACGGGTGGGCACAACCCCTCGCCACGGGTGCACCGTTTCACCAAGCCCGAAGGGCAACACCCTCCCCCCGCCACGGGGCACCGTTGAACCAAGCCCGAGGGCAACACCCTCACCCCCGACACCCCGCACCGTAAACGCAAGACCCGAGACGCACCCTCACCCCGACACGGGGAACCGGGGCGGCGCCCCGACCCGGCCAGCCGGGTCGCCGTACGCCGCGGCGGCCACCACACCCGCGGCGTGAACGGCAAGCCCCACCCGCCCATTACCCGCGGCGATCGCCACCCCCAGGCCCGCCCCAAGCGCATGCGCCCCGGCGTCGCCCAGCATCGTGCGCTCGCCGAGGTCGTCCGTGAGCACCGCCGCGGCCGCGCCCATGGATGCCGCCGCGAGCGCCCCGCNCCAGGTCGTCGGCGAGCTCGCCGAGCAGTCCGACCGGCACCGACCGGCCGCCGAGGTGCGCACGGGAGCGCCCTTCGGCGGAGACCGTGCGGCTGATCAGCAGCGCCCCGTCGTCGAGTTCGGCGCCCGCCTCCTCGGCGCGCAGCACGGCCGAGGCGCCGGCGGGCACCGAGATCCGCCCCTCCACCACCGCCGACTTGGCGCCGATCCGCACCAGGGCGGGGTCCGCGCGCCCGCCGAGCAGCAGCCCGAGGCTGGTGACCACCATCGTCTTGCCCGCACCGGTCTCGCCGGTCACGGCGGTGAAACCCGGTGACAGCTCGACGACCGCGTCGTCGATGACTCCGAGCGACCGTATCCGCATCTCCTCCAACACGGACACGACCTTACGAGGTCGGCGCCCCGCATGGCGACGGGCCCCGCCCTGCTCGTGCGAAGACGCAGGTGATGAGGGGATATGGCGGACGAACTGTCACTCGCGGGAGTGGGGTTTTCCCCAGTAATGATCATGAAGGCCGCCCCATGGCGGTGTTCCGTGGCGCCGGAGCACCCTGATGATCATGGGAACCAGGCTTACCAAGGTGGCGCTTCGCGCCCATCGACCGGCGTTCGTCGGCACGGCGGTCGCCGCGCTCTTCTCCGCAACGGTGGTGAGCGCCTCGACCATGATTCTGGTATCCACCGGTACGGGTGGGGTGTCCGCGGCGGCTCGCAGGCAGCTCACCGAGAATGGCGTGGGCGGCATGGCGGTCGTGTTGCTGATCGGGTCCATCTATATGTCGATTTTCGTGGTCGCGTCGACGATGGGCACGGCCGTGGCCCAGCAACATCGCGAACTCGCCCTGGTGCGCGCGATCGGGGCGCGGCCCCGGCAGCTGCGCCGCGCCGTGGCGATCCAGGCGCTGGCCGCCGCCGTCCCGGCCGCGCTGGTCGGCTTCGGCCTCGGCGCGCTGCTCGCGCGGTTCTGGTTCGACGGGCTGGTGGAGCACGGCCTGGCCCCGGCGGAGGTCTCCTTCCGCTTCAGCTGGCTGGCGCTGCCGGTGTGCCTCGCGGTGGCCGTCGTGACCTCGACGCTGGCCGCCGTGCTGTCCGCCCTGCGCTTCTCGCTGCTGCGTCCCGCGCATGCCCTGCACGAGGCCGCCGCCGGACGGGGCGGGCTCGGCCCGGTACGGGCGCCGCTGGGGCTGATCGTGGTGGCCGGGGCCTGCGCGCTGTCGGTTCTGCTGTCCCGGCAGGACGCGGAGGAGGCGGGCCAGGGCGCGTTCCTCGTGCTCATCCTGTTCTGTGTGGGTACGGGGCTGCTCGGGCCGCGGATCATCGGGCCCGCCGCCTGGCTTCTGTCGTCCCTGGTGGGGCGGTTCGGCAGCAGCGCGCGGCTCGCGATGCTCAATGTGCGGTCCCAGCCGAGGCGTTTCGCGGCCGCGGTCGTACCGCTTGTCCTGGTCGTCGGCTTCGGCCTCACGAAGATCGCCCTGCGCACCACGGCCGAGCGTCATACGGGCTCCGCGGGCGCGACGGGCGAGGTCTGGCTGGACTACGCGGGCACCGCGCTCTACGCGGGGTTCGCCGCGATCGCCGCGGCGAACACCCTCGCCATGATCTCCCTCGAACGCGGCCGCGATGTCGCACTGCTCCGCATCGTCGGCACACACCGCCGCCAGGTACGGGCCATGGCCGCCTGGGAAGCGACGCTCGTCGCCCTCACCGCGCTGCTCCTGGGCGGGGCGATCGCACTCGGCACCCTGGCACCGATCCTCGACTCGGCGTTCGGCTCCCCGGTTCCGTACATCCCGTGGACCCTGCTCGCCGGGATCGGCAGCGGCACACTGCTGCTGGCGCTGCTGGCCACCGGCCTGCCGGTGCTGGCCGTACTGCGCCGCCGCGCGATCCGCGTCCTGCAGGCCGCCTAACGAGTCCGCAAGCCTGTCGGCCGGACAGGCCTAGTGTGGCGCACCCCGCCACCCCGACACCGGCAGTGCGAACTTGGCCACCAGCCGGTCGGTGAACGACGCGTGGTGCAGTCGGGCCAGCCGGACCGGGACCTCGCCTCGGCGCACCTCCACCCGCGCCCCAGCGGGCAGTTCGACCGTCCGCCTGCCGTCGCACCACAGCACACCGTGCGGCGTGTGCGGCTGCACCTCGACGGCGAGCACCGAGGTCGGCGAGGTCACCAGCGGCTTGGCGAACAGTGCGTGCGCGCTGATCGGCACCATGAGCAGCGCCTCCACCTCCGGCCAGACCACCGGACCGCCCGCCGAGAAGGCGTACGCCGTCGAGCCGGTCGGCGTCGCACACACGATGCCGTCGCAGCCGAAGCCGGAGACCGGCCTGCCGTCGATCTCCAGGACCACCTCCAGCATCCGCTCCGGGGACACCTTCTGCACGGCGGCCTCGTTCAGCGCCCAGTTCGTGTGCACCACGCTGCCGTTGTCGCGTACGAGCACGTCGAGCGTCATCCGCTCCTCGACCTCGTACGCGCGCGTGACGACCCGGTCCACGACCTTGTCGAGGTCGTCGCGTTCGGCCTCGGCGAGGAAGCCCACCCGGCCGAGGTTGACGCCCAGCATCGGCACCCCGGATGCGCGCGCGAACTCCGCGCCGCGCAGCAGCGTGCCGTCCCCGCCGAGCACCACGATCAGCTCGCAGCCGTCGAGCACCTCGGGCGTCGCGTCCGGCACCTGCTCGACCGTGGGCGGCAGCGGCAGATCACAGGCCTCCGCCTCGAGTACCCGTACCCCCAGGCCGCTGTGCAGCAGCCCCTGGACGACGAGTTCGGCGCTGCGGATGGCGGCCGGCCGGCCGGTGTGCGCGAGCAGAAAAACCGTACGCGCCTGGTCTCGGTCGGTCGTCAAGTCGGTCGTCAACTCGGTCCCTCCGCCACTGCGCGGTCAGCGTCAGCCGGGTCGAGTGCGGGTGCCCCGGCCCTGAGCCACAGAAAGTACTCGACGTTGCCGGACGGCCCCGGCAGCGGGCTGGCGGTGACGGCCTGCGTCCCGAAGCCCAGGTCCCAGGCCTGGCGCGCCACCGTCCGTACGGCATCGGCGCGCAGCGCGGCGCTGCGCACCACACCGCCGCTGCCGAGCCGCTCCCTGCCGACCTCGAACTGCGGCTTGACCATCAGCACCAGGTCGGCGCCGGGTGCCGCACAGCGCACCAGGGCGGGCAGCACCAGGCCCAACGGAATGAACGACAGGTCACCCACCACCAGATCCACCGGTTGGTCGTCGATTGCTTCGAGCGTCAACTCTCGTACGTTGGTACGGTCCTTGACGGTGACCCGTTCATCGCTCTGCAGCGACCAGGCGAGTTGCCCGTAGCCGACGTCCACGGCCACCACATGGGCCGCCCCGGCGCGCAGCAGCACATCGGTGAAGCCCCCGGTCGAGGCGCCCGCGTCCAACGCGCGCCGCCCCTCGACCTTCAGCCCCTGCGGGACGAACGCGGCGAACGCACCGGCGAGTTTGTGCCCGCCGCGTGAGACGTAGTCGGGGTCGTCCGCGTCCTTGGCGACCACGATGGCGGCGCCGGTCTCCACCTGGGTGGCGGACTTGGTCGCGGCGAGGCCGCCGACGGTCACCCGCCCTGCGGCGATCAGCTGTCCGGCATGCTCGCGCGACCGCGCCAGCTTGCGGCGGACCAGCTCGGCGTCGAGGCGGCGGCGTGCCACTCCTGCCACGTTCGGTTCAGCTCCTGTTGTCGTACGGGCGTGTAGGGGCGGGTGTGGGAGGACCCTGGCGTGCGTCCAGCGCGGTCAGCGCGTCGCGCAGCCCCCGGTGTACATCCTCGTACACCTCGATGTGCCCGTCCGTGGCGAGGTGGTCGGTATCCCCGAGTCGCGCTATCCGCGCGTCGACCTCGGCGTGGCCGGTCGCGGTGCGTGGTACGCCGAGGGGCCGGGGCTCGGCCGGATCGTACGTCTGTGCGGCCGGCGGCTCCCCCTCGAGCTCCGGCGTCGTGTCGCTCATGCCCCGACGCTACCGCGAAGAGCTGGGGTACCGTCGATCGCGATGGCGACGATGGAGGAGTGCCGCACCGCACTCGACACACTTTCGGACAACATGAAGCGGGCGAACGACGACGTGCGCGGCGCCGTCGCGCAGGACCGCTCGCTCAGCTGCCGTATCACCGACCTCGACACCACCTTCGAAGGCCGCCTCAAGGATGGCCGGATCGAGGTGACCGACACCCACCGCGGCCCGCCGCGTGGCAGGGCGCAGATCCGGCTCGCCATGACCAGCGACGACCTGGTCTCGATGGTCGGCGGCGAGCTGCACTTCGCGAAGGCCTGGGCGTCGGGCCGGGTCCACCTTGAGGCCGGGTTCCGCGATCTGCTGCGGCTCAGGACACTGCTGTAGGACCGCCGGGGCGCGGCTTACGGCATCGCGTCGGCCGGCTGCGCCGCCCGCGCCTTCCTGGCCGCCGGCACCACCAGCGGCGTCCCGGTCTCCGGGTCGTCGATGATCTGACACGGCAGCCCGAAGACCCGTTCCACCAGCTCCGCCGTGACGATCTCGGACGGCGGGCCCTGGGCGATCACCTCGCCGTCGCGCAGTGCGATGAGATGGGTCGCGTAGCGCGCCGCGTGGTTGAGGTCGTGCAGTACGGCGACGAGCGTGCGGCCCTGCTCCTCGTGCAGCTCGGCGCAGAGGTCGAGGACGTCGATCTGGTGCTGGATGTCCAGGAACGTGGTCGGCTCGTCGAGGAGCAGCAGCGGCGTCTGCTGCGCCAGGGCCATCGCGATCCAGACGCGCTGCCGCTGGCCGCCGGAGAGTTCGTCGACATAGCGATCAGCGAGGTCGGCGACTCCGGTCGCGGCCATCGACTCGTCGACGATCCGCTCGTCGTCGCTGGACCACTGCCGCAGCAGTCCCTGGTGCGGATAGCGTCCGCGGGCCACCAGGTCGCCGACGGTGATCCCGTCCGGGGCGATGGACGACTGGGGCAGCAGTCCCAGCGTTCTGGCCACCTTCTTGGCGGGAATCGCGTGGATGGTCTGCCCGTCGAGCAGGACTCGGCCCTGGGTGGGCTTGAGCATCCGCGAAAGGGCCCTCAGCAGCGTCGACTTGCCGCAGGCGTTGGGGCCGACGATCACCGTGAAGGAGTTGTCGGGGATCTCGACCGAGAGCTGCTCGGCGATGATCCTCTGGTCGTAGCCGAGGGTGACGTCGTCGGCGACCAGCCGGTTCTGCCCCTGCTGCCCGTTCATCGAGTTCGGCCCGTTCACGCCCGTACGCTCCTGCTTCTGAGGGGTCTTCATACCCGGGGTCTTCATATCCGTCCCGCCTTGCGTTCGGTGACCAGCAGCCACAGCAGATACACGCCACCGAGCAGGCCGGTCAGCACGCCGACGGGCAGCGTGTCCGCGCCGAACAGCCGCTGCGCGGCCAGGTCGGCGGTGACCAGCAACGTTCCGCCCAGGAGCGCCGCGGGGAGCAGGTTGGGGCCTGGCGAGCGGGTGAGCCGCCGGGCGAGCTGCGGCGCGGTGAGCGCCACGAAGGAGACGGGCCCCGCGGCGGCCGTCGCGGCGGCGGTGAGCAGCACGGCGGCCGCCATGAGGAGGAGACGGGTGCGCTCGACCGGTACGCCCAGCGCGTACGCGACGTCGTCGCCCATCTCCAGCATCCGCAGCGCACGCGCGCGGGAGAGCACCAGCGGTACGAGTACGGCGCACAACCAGAGCAGCGGCCACACCTGCTCCCAGTCCCGGCCGTTCAGCGAGCCGGTCAGCCAGACCACGGCACGGGCCGCGTCGACGATGTGGGCCTTGGTGAGCAGATAGCCGTTGAGCGCGGTGAGGACGGCGGCCGCGCCGATACCGACGAGCACCAGCCGATAGCCGTGCACCCCCTGCCGCCAGGCGAGCGCGTAGATCACCGCACCGGTCAGCAGGCCCCCGGCGATCGAGCCCAGCGCGACGTCCCTGGCACTGCCCTGGAAGAGGACGATCACGGTGAGCGCGCCGACCGCCGAGCCCTGCCCGAAGCCGATGATGTCGGGACTGCCCAGCGGATTGCGGGAGATGGACTGGAAGATCGCGCCGGACAGCCCGAGCGCGGCGCCCACCAGCAGTCCCACCAGGACCCGCGGTAGCCGCAGGTCGTTGATGATGAACTGGTGCGCGGGCTCGCCGTTGCCGAGGAGGGTGCGGATGACGTCGGCGGCGGGGATCTCGAAGTCACCGGTGCCGATCAGCACGACGCTCGCGGCGAGCACGGCGGCGCAGAGCAGCCCCCCGACGACGAGCGCCCGCGGGTCGAACCGGACGGACAGGCCCGCCCGGGTGCGTAGGGGCTTCACAGCTGAGCCAGCCTCCGGC
Organism: Streptomyces sp. E11-3; assembly: GCF_046540415.1. NCBI lineage: Bacteria > Bacillati > Actinomycetota > Actinomycetes > Kitasatosporales > Streptomycetaceae > Streptomyces > Streptomyces sp. E11-3. The sequence goes on from NZ_JAZGRL010000002.1 coordinate 1,012,341, forward strand.
GTCGTACGAGGTAGATGAAGAGCGGCCCGCCGATCAGCGCCGTGACGATGCCGACCTGGAGTTCGGACGGCCGGGCGACCACCCGCGCGATGACGTCGGCGCCGAGCAGCAGCACCGGGGACAGCACGGCCGCGTACGGCAGAATCCAGCGCTGGTCGGGCCCGGTGAAGGAGCGGACGACATGCGGCACCATCAGCCCGACGAAGGCGATCGGGCCGCAGGCCGCGGTGGCCGCACCGCACAGCAGCGTCGCCGCGGCCATGGACAGCGCGCGCGTACGGTTCAGCCCGGCGCCCAGCGCCCGTGCGGTGTCGTCGCCCAGCGCCATCGCGTTGAGCGGCCGGGCCAGGCTGAGGGCGAGGAGGGTGCCAAAGGTGAGGAACGGCAGCACCTGCCAGATGGTGTCCATGGAGGCGGAGGCCAGTGAACCGACCGTCCAGAAGCGCATCTTGTCCAGCGCCGCGTTGTCCAGCAGCTGAACGGCGTTGATGTAGCCGATCAGCGCGGCGGTGGCGGCCGTACCCGCCAGCGCGAGCCGCACCGGTGTGGCGCTGCGGACGCCGCCGAGCACGTACACCAGGACGGAGACGGCCGCGGCGCCCGCGAAGGCGAACCACACATAGCCGGTCACCGAGGTGACCCCGAAGAAGCTGATGCCGGAGACCACTGCGGCCGCGGCACCCGCGTTGATGCCGAGCAGCCCCGGGTCGGCGAGGGGGTTGCGGGTGAGCGCCTGGAGCACGGCACCGGACAGTCCGAGCGCGGAGCCGACGAGCAGCCCCAGCAGGGTGCGTGGGACCCGGAGGTCGCGGATGACGACGTCGTTGTCCGTCCCGGTGTGCTGGAACAGCGCGTGCCAGACGTCGCCCAGCGGTATCTGCTTGGCGCCGACCGCGATGCTTGCCACGACCACCACAAGCAGCACCCCGACGGACGCGAGGAGCCCGGCGGCGCAGAGCGTGGAGGGTCGCCAGGACGGCGAGGGGGACGAGGGGGGCGCTGCTGTGCGCTCTTGGGGAGGACTCTCGACCAACACGCGATTAGGTTAGCCTACCCATACTTGAACGCTTGACCGCAGTTGTCCCGAAGCGCCCTGACGTCTACAGCCCCAGCCTGGCCAGCGCCTTCCCCGGGTCCAGCGTGCAGACCCCGGCCCCGGCCCAGGTCCACGCCGCCGCGCACAGCGCTCGCAGCCCGTCCATGACCGCGCCATCCCCGTCGAGCGCGAGCGCGTCCTCACGTACGGACGCGGTCCACCCACCGCAGTCGAACCCGTCCCCCGCCGCCGACACCGACACCGGGGGCTGCCCGGTCAGCATCCCGCGCAGATCCGCGTCGACATAGGTCGGCCGGTGCTCGGGCCGCGCGGCCAGCAGCTGCGCCGCGTCCGTCACCCCGGTCAGCACGAGCAGCGAGTCGACACCTCCGTTGAAGGCCCCTTCGATGTCCGTGTCCAGCCGGTCCCCGACCACCAGCGGACGCTCGGCCCCGGTCCGCAGAATCGTCTCCCGGTGCATCGGCGGCAACGGCTTGCCCGCCACCTGCGGCTCAGCGCCGGTCGCGATCCGCACGACCTCGACCGCCGCGCCGTTGCCCGGCGCGATACCCCGCGCACTGGGGATCGTCAGATCGGTGTTGGACGCGAACCACGGCACCCCGCGCGCGATCGCGAAACAGGCCTCGGCGAACCGGCCCCACGCCAGATCGGGCCCGCCATACCCCTGCACCACCGCGACCAGGTCGTCCTCCGCGGACTCCACCGGCACCAGACCGCGCTCGCGCAGCGCGACCCGCAGCCCCTCGCCGCCGATCACCAGCACCCGCGAACCAGCCGGCACCTGCTCGGAGATCAACCGGGCCACGGCCTGCGCGGAGTTGATGACCTCCGCCGCCTCGGTCGGCACGCCCAGCTCGGTGATGTGCGCTGCCACGACCTCGGGCGGCCGCAGCGCGTTGTTCGTGACATACGCGAGATGCATGCCGCCCGCACGCGCCACCAGCAGCGAGTCCACGGCGTGCGCGATCGCCTCACCGCCCGCGTACACCACCCCGTCCAGGTCGAGCAGCGCGGTGTCATAGACCTCGCTCAGCGACCGCTCACTGGCTGCCGGAGTGGTCCTGACGATTTGGCTCATTATGTACAGCTCCTCGCTCGACGCGTTCCCCCCCGATCATCTCGTACTCCTGTGCCCACATACGATGCAGCTATGAACTCCACAGGTCCGGCAGTCGAAGGTCTGCACCTGATCCCGTTCCGCGGACTGCGCTACGTCCCCGAACGGGTCAGCAGCCTGGCCGCCGTGACCTCACCGCCGTACGACGTCGTGGTGCGCCCGGACGGGCTGCACCACCTCGAGTCGGCGGACCCGTACAACATCGTCCGGCTGATCCTCCCGCAGGCGGACACCGCGGCGGCCCGCCACCAGCAGGCCTCGAACACGCTGCACCGCTGGCTGTCCGAGGGCGTACTCGCCCCCGACCAGGAGCCCGCGCTCTACGTCTACGAGCAGCGCAAGGGCGACCTGCTCCAGCGCGGGGTCATCGGAGCGCTCAAGCTCTCCGGCACCGAGGAAGGCGTCGTCCTCCCGCACGAGGGCGTAATGCCGCACATCGTCGAGGACCGCGCGAACCTGATGCGCGCCACCGCCGCCAACCTGGAACCCCTGCTGCTGTCCTACCGCGGCAACGGCAACTCCATGGGCAGCACCGCCGTCGTCGAACGCACCGTGCTGCGGACACCCCTGCTCTCCACCACCACCGAGGACGGCTACGGCCACCGCCTCTGGTCGGTCACGGACCCCGCCGAGCTGGCCGAAGTCCAAGCCGACCTCTCCCGGCAGCAGGCCCTGATCGCGGACGGCCACCACCGCTGGGCCACCTATCTGCGCCTGCGCGCCGAGCACACGCCGCCGACGCCGTGGGACTTCGGCCTGGTGCTCCTGGTGGACACCGCGCGCTACCCGCTCCAGGTCCGTGGCATCCACCGCCTGCTGCACCGCCTCCCGGTCGCCGAGGCACTTTCGGCCGTTTCGGACTCCTTCCGGGTACGCCGCGTCGAGGGCACGCTCCCCCAGGCCCTGGACGCACTCGGCGAGGCCGCGGCCGAGTCCAACGCCTTCCTCCTGGCCGGCGACGGCGCGTTCCACCTCATCGACCGCCCGTCCCCCGCCCTGCTCGCCCGTACGGTCCCGGACGACCGGCCCGAGGCCTGGCGCACCCTGGACGCGACGGTCCTGCACGCGACGCTCCTGGACCACCTCTGGAAGATCCCGGACAGCCCCGAGCACATCGGCTACATCCACGACGCCGCGGCCACCGTCGCCAAGGCTGAGAGCGACGGCGGCACGGCGGTCCTGATGCACCCGGTGCCCGAGGACGTCGTACGCGACCTGGCCCGCCAAGGGGTCACGATGCCGCGCAAGTCCACGTCCTTCGGCCCGAAGCCGGCCTCGGGCCTGGTACTGCGCAGCCTGACCCACTGACGCTAACCACTAACCACTGACCCACGGGATCAGACACAAGTAGGGGCGGGACCGCATCGGTCCCGCCCCTACTCATGCTCATGCACTACTCATCGGAGCCGTCAGGCTTTGTCGACGTCCTGACCGTCATCATCCAGGTCGCCCCGATCAGCCTCATCGGCCTGATCGACCTCCGGAGCGGTGGACTCATCGTCCGCCGTCTCCGCCTCCGCTTCCTCGTCGAAGGCGTCGACGAACTCCACCCCATCCAGCTCCGCCAGACGGTCGGAGGCGTCCGTGCTGCCGTCCTTGTCGGCCTCGACGGCCTTGGCGAACCACTCGCGCGCCTCGTCCTCACGCTCAGCGGCCAACAGCGCGTCGGCGTAGGCGTAGCGCAGCCGCGCGGTCCACGGCTGTACGGAGTTGGACGCGAGCTCGGGGCTCTGCAGCGTCACGATCGCGGCGTCCAGCTGCCCCATGTCCCGCCGGGCGCCGGCCGCGACGAGCCGCATCTCGACCTGCCCCGCCTTGTCCAGCTTCTGCACCTCGGGCGCACCGGCCATGTCGAGGGTCTTCTCGGGCCGACCGAGCCCGCGCTCGCAGTCCGCCATCACGGGCCACAGCTCGACGGACCCGGTCATCCGGCGCGCGGCACGGAACTCGGCGAGCGCCTCGGAGTACTTCTGCGTGGCGTACGCGGCGAAGCCCGCGGCCTCGCGTACGGCGGCAACCCGCGAGGCGAGCCGCAGCGCGACCTTCGCGTAGCCGTAAGCCAGCTCGGGGTCCTCGTCGATGGACTTGGCGACCATCACCAGGTTCTTCGCGACATCCTCGGCAAGGCCCTTGGGCAGGCTCTGCAGCTCCTGCCGTACGTCCTTGTCGATCTCCTCGCCCGTGACGTCCTCCGGGATCGGCAGCCGCTTGATGGGCTCACGCTCCCGCTCGTCCCGACGCGGTCCGCGGTCGCGGTCATCACGCCCACGGAAGCCACCACCGGGGCGACCCCGGCTGTCATCCCTACGCGGCCCACGGCCCCGGTCGTCGCGGCGGAACCCGCCCCCACGCCGATCGTCGTCCCGTCCACGGAAGCCACCACGGTCGTCACGCGGCCCATCACGCCGGTCATCACGGCGATCGTCGCGCCGGTCATCGCGCCGGTCGTCGCGGCGGAAGCCACCGCGGTCGTCCCGGCGGTCGTCGCGCCGGAAGCCACCGCCACGCTCACCGTCACGACGGTCATCACGCCCACGGAACCCACCACGATCGTCACGCGGCGCATCACGGCGGTCATCCCGACGGAACCCACCACGGTCATCACGCGGCGCGTCACGCCGGTCATCGCGGNGGGTGGGGGTGCCAGTGAGCACAGTAAGAGGGGTGTCGGGGCCGGCGCAGAGGTCGGTGCCGTCGAGGGTGCGGCCCACGTCCAGGGCGGTGGCCAGGCGGGCCGGCCCTTTGGCCAGTTCTTTGTCGTTACGGGCTGATTGTCGACGTTCCCAGGCCAGCTCGGCGCCGACGGGGATCTCCCCCGCGTTAGCCCGGCACCATCGGCAAGGCGACGACAAGCAGGAGACAGGCCGTGCGAGCGATCATCTACGCCAGGTTCAGCCCCACCCCGAGGGGCGAGGAGTCCAAGGGCGGGAACCTGGCACAGCAGGTCGAGTTGAGTCAGGCGCTGTGCGACCGGAACGGCTGGTCAGTCGTAGCCGTGATCGTCGAGAAGGACACGTCAGCTTCGACCAAGCGGGGAGCCAAGCGAAGCGACGAGTGGGAGCGCGTCAAGGCTCTGGTGGAGGACGGCAAGGCAGACGCCATCGTGTCTCGCCACTACGACCGCACGTACCGCACCCCCTGGGATCTTGAGGACCTGGTGGACCTGGCCGAGGCGACCGGCGTCACGCTGGCCGCCGCACAGGCTCAGGGAGTGCTCGACCTGTCCACCCCGTCCGGCTGGCTCGCTGCTCGCATCGGTGCTGTGGTGGCTCGCCAAGGACTGGAACGCCCGTGAACTGCTCTCACCGCACGGCAAGGAGTGGCGCAGTTCGAACCTTCGGGTGTCCTCTCGAAGCTGCGGAACGCGGGAACCCAGACGTTGCTCGCAGTGGGTCGAGAAGCCGGACGGGCAGCGCGTGCGGCTGACCGAGGAGACCGGCGCGGGCACCTGGGCGGCGATCGTCTCCGAGGGCATGTTCCGGGCCCTGGTCCACTACCTGAGCGACCCCAAGCGCAACACGGGCGGCGGCGGTAAGCACAAGGCCCTGTTTCGCTGTAGGGGACATCGACGCGTCGACGTCGAGTGCATGAGCCACACCGGCCTGAGCGACCATCGCGGCTTCCGGCGGATCTGTACGTCGTTCGCCATGGTGGTGCGGGCCAAACCGGACAGGCCCCCGGCGCACTGAGGGACGGCGAGCAACACAGACCAGATGTGTGCTGGAAGGGGCGTCGTTGTCCCGTGCCATGGAACCTTGACTGTGCGTCATCGACGTTCGAGTGGCGCGAATCACCGACGATCACGGACGTCGCGCCAGGAAGACGAACTCCCTTCCTGGGCGGTCGGGCGCGTCGCGAACGTCATCCACCACGTATCCCTGCGCGGCCAGATCCCGCTCGACTTCCTCCCGCTCACGGAAACGCAGGGTCGAATCCGACGTCAGCACCTGTCCATCCGCTGCGAACCCGTAGGTCCAGCGGAACGTCACCAGGGGCCAGCTCACCTCGATCAGCTGGACCCAACTCTCGACGGAGCCGACACCGGGGATCTCCGTCACACGGTAGGAGTTCTCGCGGGTCCACTCCTCCCAGGCGCGTCTGGCCGGATCGCGCGTCTCGAAGACCAGATGCCCGCCAGGCCGCAGCGCCTCGTAGGCTCCCAGTAGCGTCATCTGCCACGTCTGCGGATCAGCGATGGCCTGGGCAACGTTCGCTGTCATCGTCGCGAGGTCAACCCGCAGCGGCGGGAGGTCTGTCGCGTCACCGCAGATCCAGCGCACTCGCTCACTGCTCGGTTTGGCCCGGGCGACATCGATGGACGCCAGCCCGGGATCCACACCGACGACCTCGATCCCGCGGTCAGCCAGGAGAAGTGCGAACACCCCTGTGCCGCAGCCGATGTCCAGCACTCGGCGTGCCTCGAACTCTTCTCCGATCCGGAGGTAGGCATCGAGATCGCTGCGGTCAGGGTCGAGCGGATCGTAGATCGCGGCGAGCCGTGGATGCGCGAAGCAGTCGTCAGCCATGCGGTCGAACGTAAGCAGCGGTGGGTCCGAACAGCTACCGAGTTTCGCCGACGGTTCTCCCACGGCACCAGCGCCCGGTAGAGAGCGGCGGCGAAGGGGTGGGGTATGCCCCCTGACCGGTGCTTGCCGACCGCCGGGTCATAGCAGCCAAGATCCCGCCACGGTTTCAGGGTCCGTCTGTCCTGCCCGCAGACCGCCACGGCGAGAGCGTATGCGACTCACACCGGCGAGCCGTGAGCAGGGCGCACAGCGGCTCAGGCCCCGGCGGACGGCTTGGCTCTCGGGCTGAGTCGGTACGCGGAGACCGTTGGATCGCCGGCGAGGTAGAACCGGTGTTGCCAGTCGTGGGCTTTACTCACGCCCACCCGAGGGCCAACCCGGATGAGCGCAGCGGGTACCGGCTCGCCCTCGGACAGCACGACCGAGGCGCCCGTCAGCAGGTCTGTGCCGTTGTGCTCGGCCGTGATGCCGAGCGCCTGGCAGAAGTTGCCCGGACCCCGAGCGAGGCGTGGGCTCTCGACCCTCTCCCCTCGCCGCTTGCGTGCCAGGTCTTCCCCCTCGATGACCCTGCCTGCCCGGATGAGGACAGCCGAGGCGATGCCGGCCACCCCGGTGACGACGTTGGCGCACCAGTGGAGACCGTGGGACCGGTAGACGTACAGGTGTCCTGCGGGTCCGAACATGACGGCGTTACGGGGTGTCCGGCCTCGGTAGGCATGGGAGGCTGGGTCAGCCGTACCGGAGTACGCCTCGGTCTCCGTGATGGTGATGCTCACGGTTCCCTCGGGTGTCTTGCAGGTGAGGACGCTCCCGAGCAGCCTGGGGGCGACCGTTTCAGCGGGATGGGCGAGGAGGTCAACGTTCACGCCGACCGCCTTGACATGCCGTGGGTGAAGTAGACGTACGCGTGCCCCGGTGGACCGAACATGACACCGTTGTGGGCGGTTCTGCCGCGATACGCGTGCCATCCAGGGTCGGATGGACCAGCCCGGGTGAGGGCGTACGGTCGGGGGCCGCGATCATGGGATACGAGCCTAGTTCAACTGACGGGCGTGGCATGGGAGGAGTGACAGATACATGGCGTTCAAGAAGCTGCTTGCGAGCCTGGGAGCCGGGGGTGCCTCGGTCGAGACGGTGCTGACCGAGGTCAACGTCGTACCGGGTGGGGTCGTTCAGGGTGAGGTACGGGTTCAGGGCGGATCCGTCGATCAGGAGATCCAGTCGCTGTCGGTCGGACTGCAGGCGCGGGTCGAGGTCGAGCGCGACGGGGAGGAGTTCAAGCAGGACGTCGAGTTCACCAAGCTCCAGCTGGGCGGGGCCTTCGCGCTGCAGGCGAACGCGGTGCACTCCGTGCCGTTCGGTCTGGAGATCCCCTGGGAGACGCCGATCACGAACTTCTCCAACGTGCACCTGCCGGGGATGAACATCGGTGTGACCACCGAGCTGGCGATCGCCCGGGCCATCGACTCGGGGGACCTGGACCCGGTCAACGTCCACCCGCTGCCCGCGCAGCAGGCGATCCTGGAGGCCTTCGCGCAGCTGGGCTTCCGCTTCAAGAGCGCGGACATGGAGCGGGGGCACATCCGGGGGACGCGGCAGCAGCTGCCGTTCTACCAGGAGATCGAGTTCATCGCGCCGTCGCAGTACCGCGGTCTGAACCAGGTGGAGTTGACGTTCGTCGCGGACAGCAACGCGATGGACGTCGTGCTGGAGATGGACAAGAAGCCGGGGCTGTTCACCGAGGGCAGCGACTCGTTCCGGACCTTCCAGGTCGGGCTGCACGACTTCCAGGGGACCGACTGGGCGGCGTATCTGAACCAGTGGCTCTCGGAGGTCGGCGGCAAGCGGAACTGGTTCTAGGGTCGGTGCCGTCGGCATGACCGCCGCGCCTGACCGCCGTACCTGACCGTCGTACACGACCGCCGTAATGGAGGATCTGACGTGACTGACAAGAGGCCGCCGCTGCCCCATGACTTCCTACCCCCGGTGCCGTCGTTCACGGTGCTGAGTGAGGATGTCGCGCCGGGTGACGTGCTGGGTGACGCGCAGGTGCTGTCCGGTGGGAATGTCTCGCCGCAGCTGCGCTGGGAGGGGTTCCCCGCGGAGACCAAGAGCTTCGCGGTGACCTGCTTCGACCCGGACGCTCCTACCGGGAGCGGATTCTGGCACTGGGTGCTGTTCGACCTTCCGGCTTCGGTCACCGAGCTCCCGGCGGGGGCTGGTAGCGGGAAGTTCGAGGGGCTGCCGCCGGGTGCGGTGCACGCGCGTAACGACTACGGGACCAACGAGTTCGGGGGTGCGGCGCCGCCTCCCGGTGACGGCCCGCATCGCTATGTCTTCACCGTGTACGCGGTGGACCAGGCCAAGCTCGGTCCCGACGCGGACACCTCGCCCGCCGCCGTGGGGTTCAATCTGCGGTTCCACACGCTGGCGCGCGCGCAGCTGGTCGGTGAGTACACGGCTCCTGCCGGTAGCTGACCGTTCAGCCGCTGTTTGCCCGCCCCTGGTCATGGAAGTGATCAGGGGCGGGCATTTTTATTGCGTTGTCCACGACGGCGCACCCGGCCAGAGTTGATCCCAGTCCGCCGTGGGGTGGGCAGGTGCGCACGGGAGGGTGGGCGAAAATGCGGGACACGCTGGTGCTCAACGCGAGCTTCGAGCCGTTGTCGACGGTGACGCTGCGGCGTGCCGTGGTCCTGGTGATGCAGGACAAGGCCGTCGTCGAGCAGGCCCACCCCGAGCTGCGGATGCGGGCGGCCGCGGTGGAGCTTCCGGTGCCGCGGGTGATCAGGTTGTGCCGGTTCGTGCGGGTGCCGTTTCGAAGACAGGCGCCGTGGACGCGGCGCGGTGTGCTCGTACGGGACGGGCACCGGTGCGCGTACTGCGGTCGGCGGGCCACGACCGTGGACCACGTGGTGCCGCGTTCGCAGGGCGGTGCGGACTCGTGGTTGAACACGGTGGCCTCGTGTGCGGTGGACAATCACCGCAAAGCGGACCGGACGCCGGAGCAGGCGGGGATGCCGCTGCTCTTCCAGCCGTTCGTCCCGACGCCGGGTGACGCGATGCTGCTTCAGCTCGCGGCGGGTGACCGGTCGGCGTTGCCGGACTGGCTGCCGCAGCCTGCCGCCGCGTAGCCCCGGGTCCGTATGACGCCTTGAAGCCCGCCTTCTCGGAGAGGGCGGGCTTCGTCGTGTGTGGGGTCGGTGGCGTACGGCTCAGTCGAGCGGCGGTTGCTCGCGGCGCTCGACGGCGCTCTTGGCCGAGCCGCCCGAACCACCTGAATTGCCGCCCATCGGGCCGAAGTTGCCGAGCGCGCCGCCGAGGCCCTTGAGGGCGTCGCCGATCTCGCTGGGCACGATCCAGAGCTTGTTGGCGTCGCCTTCGGCGATCTTCGGGAGCATCTGGAGGTACTGGTAGGAGAGGAGCTTCTGGTCCGGGTCGCCGGCGTGGATGGACTCGAAGACCGTACGGATGGCCTGGGCTTCGCCCTCGGCGCGGAGGGCGGCGGCCTTGGCCTCACCTTCGGCGCGCAGGATCGCGGACTGCTTCTCACCTTCGGCGCGCAGGATCTCCGACTGGCGGACACCCTCGGCCTGGAGGATCGCGGCGCGCTTGTCACGGTCGGCGCGCATCTGCTTCTCCATCGAGTCCTGGATGGAGGTCGGCGGCTCGATCGCCTTGAGCTCAACGCGGTTGACGCGGATGCCCCACTTGCCGGTGGCCTCGTCCAGGACTCCGCGCAGGGCGGCGTTGATCTCCTCGCGCGATGTCAGGGTTCGCTCGAGGTCCATGCCACCGATGATGTTGCGCAGGGTGGTGACGGTGAGCTGCTCGATGGCCTGGATGTAGCTGGCGACCTCGTAGGTCGCGGCGCGGGCCTCGGTGACCTGGTAGTAGATGACGGTGTCGATGTTGACCACCAGGTTGTCCTGGGTGATCACCGGCTGCGGCGGGAAGGGGACGACCTGTTCCCGGAGGTCGACGCGGTTGCGGACCGTGTCGATGAACGGGACGACGATGTTCAGGCCGGCGTTGAGGGTGCGTGTGTAGCGGCCGAAGCGCTCGACGATGGCGGCGCTGGCCTGGGGGATCACCTGGACCGTCTTGATCAGGGCGATGAAGACCAACACCACCAGGATGATGAGGACGATGATGATCGGTTGCATCGCGCTCCCCGTGCCCTTCGAGCTCTAGAAGATCTTGATGGTCGAGTCTGTCAGACCGCTGCGTGGTGCGTGGGGGAATCAGTTCACTTTGTCGATCACATGACGACCGCGGTGGCACCGTCGATGTCGATGACGTCCACGCGCTGGCCCACTTCGAAGCTCTGGCCGCTGTCGAGCGGGCGCGCCGACCAGACTTCACCGGCGAGCTTGACCAGCCCGCCGTCGCCGTCGATGCGCTCCAGGACGACTGCCTGTTTCCCCTTCAGCGCGTCTACTCCGGTGGGGAGTTGGGGGCTGTGGGTGCGGTGCCGGGCGGCGATCGGACGGACGACGGCGATCAACGCGACTGAGACGGCGGCGAAGACGACGACCTGGAGGACGATTCCGCCGCCGAGACCGGCGGTCACCGCGGCGGCGACAGCGCCGACGGCGAGCATGCCGAACTCCGGCATCGCCGTCAGGACAAGCGGAATTCCCAGTCCGACGGCCACGACCAGCCACCACACCCATGTGTCGATGTCCACGCACTCATGGTAGGGGCGCACGCTGCCCCGGGACAGTGGCGCGATCAGGGCAGTGTCCCGAACTGATCGCTGTCCCGGGTGGCTGCCTGTCAGCCGATCGGCAGCCCCTGGGCGGTCCAGCGCTCGCCGTTCTGCTCGACGACCAGCGGGAGGCCGAAGCAGCGGGAGAGGTTGCGGGCGGTGAGCTCCAGCTCGATCGGTCCCGCGGCGAGGATCTTGCCCTGACGGATCATCAGGACGTGGGTGAAGCCGGGGGCGATCTCCTCGACGTGGTGGGTGACCATCACCATCGAGGGGGCGATCGGGTCGCGGGCGAGGCGGCCCAGGCGGCGTACGAGGTCCTCGCGGCCGCCGAGGTCGAGGCCCGCCGCGGGCTCGTCGAGGAGGAGCAGCTCGGGGTCGGTCATCAGCGCGCGGGCGATCATGGTGCGCTTGCGCTCGCCCTCGGAGAGGGTGCCGAACTTGCGGTCCAGGTAGTCGGACATGCCGAGGCGGTCCAGGAAGGCGCGGGCGCGTTCCTCGTCGACGGCCTCGTAGTCCTCGTGCCAGGTGGCGGTCATGCCGTACGCGGCGGTGAGGACCGTCTCCAGGACGGTCTGGCGCTTGGGTAGCTTGTCGGCCAGGGCGATACCGGCCATGCCGATTCGCGGGCGCAGTTCGAAGACGTCGACCTTGCCGAGGGTCTCGCCGAGGATGGTGGCGGTTCCCTTGCTCGGGAAGAGGTAGCTGGAGGCGACGTTGAGCAGCGTCGTCTTGCCCGCGCCGTTCGGGCCGAGGATGACCCAGCGTTCCCCCTCCTTGACCGACCAGGAGACCTGGTCCACCAGAGCCCGGCCCTCGCGGACCACGGATACGTCCACCAGCTCCAGAACATCGCTCATGAGCGCGTTGTCTCCCATTGCAGTCTCGGATCTCGCGTGCGTCTGTGGACGCCGCCCCCAAGGAAAACCTACGCCACTGGCCGGGCGGTCCCACCGGCAGTCCTGTCCTTAGGCTGGTGTCCATGCTCACGGAACCACGATCGGGCCGATTGGCCTCTTGGGGAAATGCCCTTATTGCGGGACTTGTGTCGCCGGATGACGCGGTGTTGGCCATCGTCGGCGATGACGCGGTCCACCGGGTGGACGGCCTGCCGGGCGAGTCGGGCCTGGTCGGCCTGTCGCTGGCGCTGGGGCGGCTGCGCGCCCTGGGGGCGAGAGGACTGCGGGTCGCGCTGCCCGCGCCGGGCCATCCGCTGGGGCTGAGCGGCCCGCCGGAGTTCAACGCGCGGGCGCTGGACGCCGAGGAGGCGGTGGTCTGCCACGGGGCCGCGCTCGGGCTCGTACCCGAGGTGTACGAGGCCGGTCCCGAGGGTGATGTGCATGTGGAGGTGGTCTGGCACTGCCTGCCGGTACGGGAGGCGCCACCGGCCGACGTGCCGTCGCTGGGTGAGGCCGAGCGGGAGCTCGCGGAGGCGATGCGGGAAGCGACCGAGGTGCTCGCGCGGCTGGATGTGGCGGGCTCGGGGCCGGTCACCGATGCGGCGGTCGACGCGTACCGGGCGCGTGCCGAGGCGGGGCGCGAGGTGCTGGCTCCCGGGTATCCGCCGCGTGCGGTACGGGTGTTGGAGCTGGCGCAGCGGATGGGGCTGCTGATCTCGGTGGCGTACGAGAACGGGCACGGCGGTGCGGTGAGCGCCTCGGAGATGGCGGCGCGGGCGCAGGCGCTGCGTCCGGTGGAGCGGACCGCGCGCCGGGCGCAGGTGGCGGCGTACAACGCGTATGTGGAGGAGCGGGAGCGCGGGGTGCGCTGAGAGCCTGTCTTTGAACCCCGTCGTCCGCGCGGGGCGCGGGCGCAGCGGCGTTCGGTGCGTGCTGCCGGCGTGCGGCGAGAGTGCGTGCCGGGCGTCGGAGCGCAGGCGGGGGTTCAAAGACAGGCTCTGAGCCCGTTGATGGCTCGCGGGGGCGTCGGTGCGCGGGGCTTGGGCCCTTGGGTGCGTACGCGGCCGGCCCCCCGGAGTGTGTCCGAGGGGCCGGTCGTCACTGATCGAGGGGAAGGCGATCAGACGTTCTGGCAGTAGTTCCCGAAAGCGGGGTTCAGCAGGCCGACGACGTTGACCGTGTTGCCGCAGGCGTTCACCGGCACGTGGACCGGGACCTGCACCAGGTTGCCGGACGCGACACCCGGGGACTTCACGGCCTTGCCGTGCGCCTGCGCTCCGTCGGTGGCGGAGGCCACACCGGCGCCAGCGGCGAGCAGGCCGCCCGCGACCATCGTGATGGCAGTGGCCTTCTTCAGGTTCTTCACTTCTGGACCCTCCTTGCGATCGCCGCGGCCAGCCGCCGCAGCATGCATGGAGAACGCCGGGGAGCCGTTCACGTTGCGCCATCCGGGGGACATCTACACGACAGTATGAATCTCTGCCCGGAAGGTGACGCTCCGCTCCATCCGGTGAGGGTGTGCGCCGGAGCGCGGATCAGCCGGTCACACCGTGTCGTACGGCCCAGAGCGCGGCCTGGGTGCGGTCGGCGAGGTCCAGTTTCATCAGGATGTTGGAGACGTGCGTCTTGACGGTCTTCTCGGAGAGCACCAGGGCGCGGGCGATCTCCCGGTTGGACCGGCCGTCGGCGATCAGGCCGAGCACCTCGCGCTCCCGCTCGGTCAGCGAGCCGCCCCGGCCCTGGGGGTTGTGGTTCTCCTCCTGGGAGAGCAGCGCGCCCGCCACCTCGGGCTGCAGCAGGATGTGCCCGGCGTGTACGGAGCGGATGGCGCCGGCCAGCGCGTCCGGGTCGACGTCCTTGTAGACGTATCCGGCGGCGCCGGCCCGTAGCGCGGGGACGACGGTGCGCTGCTCGGTGAAGCTGGTGACGATCAGGATCTTGGCGGGGTTGGCCAGCTCACGCAGTTTGCGCAGCGCCTCGACGCCGTCCATGCCGGGCATCTTGACGTCCATCAGGACGACGTCGGGGTGCAGCTCCTCGGCGCGGGCGACGCCCTCGGCGCCGTCCGACGCCTCCCCCACGACCTCGATGTCGTCCTGGATCTCCAGGAACGTGCGCAGGCCGCGGCGGACCACCTGGTGGTCGTCGACCAGCAGGACCCGGATACCGGACTTCGCGGCGGACACGGTCTCAGCCACCGGGGACCTCCATCTCGATTGCGGTGCCCTTGCCGGGCTCCGATTGCACGGTCAGCCGGCCGCCGACGCCGCTCGTACGGTCCCGCATCGAGACCAGGCCGAGGTGGCGGCCCGCGCGGCGGACCGTCTGGGGTTCGAAGCCGCTGCCGTCGTCGGTGACGCGCAGTACGGCGCCCGGGCCGCGCCGTTCCAGTACGACGCAGACCCGCTCGGCGCCGGAGTGGCGCAGCGCGTTGTGCAGCGCTTCCTGGGCGACGCGCAGCATGGCCTCCTCCTGGGCAGCGGGCAGGGCGCGCAGGCCGGCGCAGTCGAAGGTGACCGCGGCGGCGTGCGCGCGGTCGAGCACCTGGACGTGCGTACGCAAGGTGGCCACCAGGCCGTCCTCGTCCAGGGCGGCGGGGCGCAGCTCGACGACGGCGGCGCGCAGCTCGTCGGCGGCCTCCGCGGCGAGTGCGGCCACCTGCTGGAGTTCGCCCTTGGCCCGGCCGGGGTCGCGGTCGACCAGGGCGGCCGCGGCCTGGGCGGTCAGCCGGAGCGAGAAGAGCTTCTGGCTGACGGCGTCGTGCAGCTCGTGGGCCAGGCGTGAGCGTTCCTCGGCGATGGTCAGCTCGCGGCTGCGCTCGTAGAGGCGGGCGTTGGTGAGGGCGATCGCCGCGTGCTGGGCGAGGATGCCCAGCAGGTCCTCGTCCTGTTCGGTGAAGCCGCAGCCGCCCTCCGGCCTGGGGCACTTCTTGTTGGCGAGGAAGAGCGCGCCGATGGTCTCGTCGCCGTCGCGGATCGGCAGCCCGAGGAAGTCGGACATATCGGGGTGCGCGGAGGGCCAGCCCTCGAAGCGCGGGTCGTCGCGTACGTCGGCCAGGCGCTCCGGGGCGTCCTTGTGCAGCATCGCCGCGAGGATGCCGTGCTGGCGGGGCAGCGGGCCGATGGCCTTCCACTGCTCGTCGCTGACACCGTCGACCACGAACTGGGCGAAACCCCCGTGGTCGTCGGGCACGCCGAGCGCCGCGTACTCGGCGTCGAGGAGCTCCCGGGCCGAGACGACGATCGTCTTGAGTACGTCGCGGACTTCCAGGTGCCTGCTCATGGCCAGCAGGGCGGAGCTCACGGCGGTGAGGCCGGTCGGGGGGCCGTCGGTCATGGCCTCACCGTACCGGCGCGTGTGGCGGGGCCGTATCGGACCTTCGGCGGCCGGGGTCTAGGCCTCGGGGCGTAGGTCTGAAGTTCCCTCACTGTATGAATTGCGCCGGCAACTGATGGTGAGACTGTTACGTGTTCGATGTGAGCCCGCGCATAGGACACACATCACGTACGAACGTCCCTAGTTGATCCCTTAGGGGGTCTTGAGCAGGGTGGAGGGGGGTTTGGGTGGTTCTTTATGTCCCCCTGATCCACTAAGCGGGATCGTACGTCACACCTTTGCCACGGATTTTTGCGGCCGCTAAGAATGGCCACCGTCGCTCGGCGCCGCGGTTCACCACCGCGGCGTTTTTCTGGCCCCTGTCTGCCCGGACGAGAGCGTCTCCGCTATTCGAAGAGGTCTGTTTCGTCATGTCCAAGCGCAGCATCCCTGGTCATAAGTCGCTGACCAAGAGCCAGAAGTTCTCGGTCGCCGGTGTCGCCGCGCTCGGTGCCGCCGCCCTCGCGTTCTCCTTCACGCCGGGCAGCGCCGAGGCGGAGCAGGTCGCCACCTCCGAGGTCGCCGGCGCGCCCGTGGCGTGGACCGCTGCCGAGAAGGCTCAGGCCGCCGTGACCAAGCAGCAGGCTGCCGCCGACAAGCTGGCCACGGTCGCCGTGGACGCCGCGAAGCAGAAGGCCGAGCAGGAAGCCAAGGCCAAGGCCGAGCAGGCGGCCAAGGAGAAGGCTGCCAAGGAGAAGGCCGAGCGCGAGGCCAAGGCGAAGGCCGAGGCCGAGGCGAAGGCCAAGGCGGAGCGCGAGAAGAAGGAGGCGGCCAGCCGTGCCGCCGAGCGCAAGCCGGTCTACGCCAACAACCTCGACGGCTGGATTCGCCAGTCGCTGGCCATCATGAAGTCCAAGGGCATCCCCGGTAGCTACGACGGCATCCACCGCAACGTGATCCGCGAGTCGGGCGGCAACCCGAGGGCCATCAACGACTGGGACATCAACGCCCAGAACGGTACGCCGTCCATCGGCCTGCTCCAGGTGATCCAGCCGACGTTCAACGCGTACCACGTCGCGGGAACCCCGCACGACCTGTACAACCCGGTCTCCAACATCGTCGCCGCCTGCAACTACGCGGCCGACCGGTACGGCTCGATCGACAACGTCAACGGCGCGTACTGACCGTTCGCTCACCTCACGCCGAAGGGCGGCACCCCGTGCGGAGTGCCGCCCTTCGGCGTTGCCGCGACCGACTCGCGGAACCGGGACCGCGACTGACTCGCGGAACCGGGATTACTTGCGCATGACCTCGGGCTCGTGGCGGCGCAGCAGCCGGGCCACGACGAAGGCCAGGATGACGCCCATGCCGAGGAGCACTCCGACGTTGGTGAACCACTGCGCGGCCGTGGCGTCCCACAGCGGGTCGACGTTGGTCGGGTTCTTCGGGTCCCACGGCGGCATCACCGTCTGCAGCTGCAGGGTGCCCGCGGCCGCCGCGATGGCCCAGCGGGACGGCATCAGCCAGGCGACCTGCTCGACGCCGATGGAGTCGTAGATCTGGAAGAGCACGCCGGTGAACACGACCTGGACGATCGCGAACATCACCAGCAGCGGCATGGTCTTCTCGGCGGTCTTCACCAGCGAGGAGATGATCAGGCCGAACATCATCGAGGTGAAGCCCAGGCTGCTGATCACCATGCAGAGCTCGACCGCCGGGAGGCTGGTGAGCACGATGCCCTCTTCGGGCATGTCCCGGCCGGCGAAGCCGATGACGGAGATGATGGCGCCCTGCAGCGCGGTGATCACGCCGAGGACGATGACCTTGGACATCAGGTACGCGGAACGGGACAGGCCGGTGGCGCGTTCCCGCTCGTAGATGACCCGTTCCTTGATCAGCTCACGGACCGAGTTGGCCGCGCCCGCGAAGCACATGCCGACGGCGAGGATCAGCATGATCGTGCCGGCGTTGCTGTTGAACTGGCCGGGCGGTGGCGGCTTGAGGTCGAAGTCGGTCGGAATGACGACACTGACCGCGCCGAGTACGGCGGGCAGGATCACCATCAGGGCCAGGAAGCCCCGGTCCGACGCGATCACCGAGGAGTAGCGCCTGATCAGCGTGAACAGCTGGGAGCCCCAGCCCTGTGGCTTGGGCGGGTTCATCTGCTGCTGCGGCATCTGCACCGGCTGCGCGGCGACGGCGTCGATGTCGGCGGCGTACATCTGGTAGTGCTGCGAGCCCTTCCAGCGGCCCGCCCAGTCGTAGTCGCGGTAGTTCTCGAAGGCCGAGAAGACATCGGCCCAGGTGGTGTAGCCGAAGAAGTTCAGGGCCTCCTCGGGCGGGCCGAAGTAGGCGACCGCGCCACCGGGTGCCATGACCAGGAGCTTGTCGCAGAGCGCCAGCTCGGCCACGGAGTGGGTGACCACCAGGACGGTGCGACCGTCGTCGGCGAGGCCGCGCAGCAGCTGCATGACGTCGCGGTCCATGCCCGGGTCGAGTCCCGAGGTCGGCTCGTCCAGGAAGATCAGCGAGGGCTTGGTCAGCAGCTCCAGTGCGACGGAGACGCGCTTGCGCTGGCCACCGGAGAGGGAGGTGACCTTCTTCTCCTTGTGGATGTCCAGCTTGAGCTCGCGCAGCACCTCGTCGATCCGGGCGTCGCGCTCGGCGTCGGCGGTGTCACCGGGGAAGCGGAGCTTGGCCGCGTACTTGAGGGCCTTCTTGACGGTCAGTTCCTTGTGCAGGATGTCGTCCTGCGGGACCAGACCGATGCGCTGACGCAGCTCGGCGAACTGCTTGTAGAGGCTGCGGTTGTCGTAGAGGACGTCGCCCTGGTCGGCGGGCCGGTAGCCGGTGAGCGCCTTGAGCAGGGTCGACTTTCCGGAGCCCGAGGGGCCGATGACGCCGATCAGCGACTTCTCCGGGACGCCGAAGGAGACGTCCTTGAGGATCTGCTTGCCGCCGTCGACGGTGACCGTGAGGTGGCGGGCCGAGAACGAGACCTCGCCGGTGTCGACGAACTCCTCGAGCTGGTTGTCGACCAGGCGGAAGGTCGAGTGGCCGACGCCGACGATGTCGTTCGGACCGATGAGGACCGTACTGGACTTGGCGATCGGCACACCGTTGACGTACGTGCCGTTGTGCGAGCCGAGGTCGTGGATCTGGAACTGACCGTCGGGCGTGGCGTGGAACTCGGCGTGGTGACGCGAGACCTGGAGGTCGGAGACGACCAGGTCGTTCTCCAGCGCACGACCGATCCGCATGACGCGGCCGAGTGCCAGCTGGTGGAACGTCGTGGGGCTGCGGTCGCCGTAGACCGGCGGGGCCCCCGCGGCGCCGCCGGCACCCGGCGTCTGCTGCGGCACCTGCTGCTGGGCGGGCTGCTGCCAGCCCTGCTGCTGCGGAACCTGCTGCGGCGCCTGCTGGTGTCCCTGCTGCTGCGCCCAGTCGGCGTGGCCCTGCTGCGGCTGCTGCTGGTGCGGCTGCTGCTGGTGCGGCGCCTGCTGCCCGTACTGCTGAGCCTGGTGCGGCTGCTGGGCCTGGTGCGCGGCCATTCCGGCGGCGGCGTCGGTGAGGTTCACCCGCGGGCCGTCGGTGGCGTTGCCCAGGTGCACGGCCGAGCCGGGGCCGATCTCCATGTGGTGGATCCGCTGGCTCTGCACGAAGGTGCCGTTGGTGCTGCCGTGGTCCTCGATGACCCAGCTTCGGCCGCCCCAGCTGATGGTGGCGTGCCGCCAGGAGACCCGTGCGTCATCGATCACCACATCACCCCCTGGGTCACGCCCGAGGGTGTACGACCTGGACGGGTCGAGCGTCCAGGTCCTGCCATTCAATTCCAGTACGAGTTCCGGCACTCCATGCCCCACTACGCGTTGTCCCCCGAGGTTGCCCCATCACGGGGAGTCTAGGGATGTCGAACATCGTGGGGAACTATTTCAGGGAGAGCCCTCTGTCCGAAAGTCGGGCCTTGCGAAAGGTGCGTGCAGGCCCTGTGCCCCGTGCCGTTGACTGCTGCGAAAACGGCCCGGAGAGTAGTAAGCGCCCATGACTGCATACGGATCATGCGCCAATGGGACATTGCAGCATCTATCGGGGGGTCCTGATGGAGTTGGGCGCGGGCGGCACCACGGCTGGCAGGCGGATGCGGTGGGGGGACCTCGTGCTCTCCACAATCGCCGCGGTGAGCTGGGCACTTATCGGTATGGCGGGGGTCGCGGCGCTCGGTCTGCACCTGCTCGACGCCGATGCGGCGGCGGCTCTGGGGCCGATGACGGCGGCCGTGGTGGTGCTCGGAGCGGGCGGTTCGGTCACCCCGTCCGGGGATGTCTCGGCCTTTGGACTCAAGGGCGCCGAGGCCACGACGGCGATCGAAGTGATGCCGCTGGGCGTGAGCCTCGCGGGAGCGCTGTTGCTGGCCTGGTTCTTCCTACGGTCCTTGCGGGGAGCGGGATTGGTGGTGTCCGGGGCCGAACTCGCCGCGCGTGTGGGGGCGGTGGTGGCCCTCTTCCTGGGGGTGATCGCCGGGCTGGCGTGGGCCGGTCACGACATCATCACGATTGACGCCGGAACGCTCATGGGTGACAAGGTGCCCGGCTCCGGGGCCCTTCCGGACGGCATCGCCGACCGGCTGCCGGACGGCCTGGGCGACATCGGCGGACTGCTGCCCGACCGGATCTCCGACCTGATCGAGGCCGAGGCCGCGGTCGGGTTCACCGTCGACACCCGGGCCTCGCTGCTCGGCGGCGGCCTCTGGGTGCTCGGGGTGCTGCTGATCGCGCTGCTCGCCTCGCGCCGCACTCCGCTGCCGCGTGCCTGGGAGGCCGTGCACCGGGTGCTGCGGCCCGCCGTCTCGGCGCTGGTCGCGGTGCTGCTGGTGGCGGTGGTCGCCGGGCTCGCCGCCGCGGCGTACGCCATGATCGGTGACGACCATCCGCGCAGGGTCGCCGGCGCGGCGCTGCTCGGGGCGCCGAACGGCGTCTGGCTGGCGGTTCCGCTCGGCCTCTTCGTGCCGTGGGACGGCCAGGCCACGGGTGCGCTGGTGAACGTGCTGCCGAGTCCGCTCGACGAGTTGCTGCGCGCCTCGTCCGACGACCCCGTCACGCTGGGGCGGCTGGCCGAGCTGGACGGCCGGGTCTGGCTGCTCGCGGCCGCGGCCGCGCTGATGATGCTGTTCGCCGGGGTGCTCACGGCGGTGCGTACGCCGCTGGGCGGGCAGGGTGCGCCGGGGTTCGCGGGTCGGTGCGCGGTGCGGCTCGGCGGGGTGACGGCGGTGGCGCTGCCACTGCTGGTGTGGCTGACGCGGGTGTCGGCGGACGCCTCGCTGTCGGTGTTCGGGATCGACGCCTTCGACGCGGGTATCGAGCTACGCGGCCAGCTCATGATGGCGCTGCTGCTGGGGGCCGTGTGGGGGGTGGGCGCCGGNCAGCGGCGTTCGGTGCGTGCGATCGGCGTGCGGCGTCGCAGGTCATGAATGGGGTCTCCCCTGCTCGAGCGAAGCCGAGAGCTTGGGGAAGGAGCCACCTGTCCTGTGGCGCCGTGCGGCGAGGGTGCGTGCCGGACGTCGGGGCGCAGACGGGGGTTCAAAGACAGGCTCCCAGCGTCCAGCCGACGGATGCGCCACCGTGGGTGAAAGAACGGTCGGGCGACGGTCCGGCAGGTGGGACGGGTCGTCGCCTCCGGCGCGGGGCCCGATACGGTGGGATCACCATGAGCGCACCGCAGCCCCCAGAAACCGCTGATGTCCCCACCCTTCTCGTCAAGATCTTCGGCAAGGACCGGCCAGGCATCACCGCCGGGCTCTTCGACACCCTCGCCGCCTTCTCCGTCGACGTCGTCGACCTCGAGCAGGTGGTCACCCGCGGCCGGATAGTGCTGTGCGCACTGGTCACCGAGCCAGCCGTCGGCACCGAGGGAGAGCTGCGGTCCACCGTCCACAGCTGGGCCGAGTCACTCCGGATGCAGGCCGAGATCATCTCCGGGATCGGCGACAACCGGCCGCGTGGCATGGGACGTTCGCATGTCACCGTGCTCGGGCATCCGCTGACCGCCGAGTCGACGGCCTCGATCGCCGCGTGCATCACGGCGACCGGGGGCAACATCGACCGGATCTTCCGGCTCGCCAAGTATCCCGTCACGGCCGTCGAGTTCGCCGTCTCCGGCACCGAGACGGAGCCGCTGCGTACCGCGCTCGCCACCGAGGCGGCGGCGCTCGGTGTGGATGTCGCGGTGGTCTCGGCCGGGCTGCACCGGCGTGCGCAGCGCCTGATCGTCATGGATGTCGACTCGACGCTGATCCAGGACGAGGTGATCGAGCTCTTCGCCGCGCACGCCGGGTGCGAGGACGAGGTCGCCGCGGTGACGACGGCCGCGATGCGCGGGGAGCTGGACTTCGAGCAGTCGCTGCACGCGCGCGTGGCGCTGCTCGAGGGGCTGGACGCGTCGGTGGTGGACAAGGTGCGCAGCGAGGTGCGGCTCACGCCCGGCGCCCGCACCTTGATCCGTACGCTGAAACGTCTCGGCTACCAAGTGGGCGTGGTCTCCGGTGGGTTCACCCAGGTGACGGACGACCTCAAGGACCGGCTCGGGCTCGACTTCGCGCACGCCAACACGCTGGAGATCGTCGACGGGAAGCTGACCGGTCGGGTCACCGGGGAGATCGTGGACCGCGCGGGCAAGGCCAGGCTGCTGCGCCGGTTCGCGGCGGAGGCCGGGGTTCCGCTGGCGCAGACCGTGGCGATCGGGGACGGCGCCAACGACCTCGACATGCTCAACGCCGCCGGGCTCGGGATCGCCTTCAACGCCAAGCCCCTGGTGCGCGAGGCCGCGCACACCGCGGTGAACGTCCCCTTCCTGGACACCGTGCTCTATCTGCTGGGCGTCACCCGCGAAGAGGTCGAAGAGGTCGAGGCGGCAGCCGAGCGCTGAGTGCCGGTTCGCGGCCGAGGGCTGGGTGCCGGTTCGCGGCCGAGGGCTGAGTCCCGAACGCTGAGTGCCGTACGCGGCTCAGGGCGGAGTGACGTAGGTGGCTGAGCGCTGAGTGCCGTACGCGGCCGAGGACCCGGTGCCGGGTTCACTCGGCCGCGTACCGGCTGATCCGTCAGGCCTCGCGCGGGGCCCAGTAGTCGAAGAGGGTCGTGACGCCGGGCTCCAGGGCCTTCCAGGAGCCGGTGAACGAGAGCATCGCCAGGGCCGACGTCGGGAAGCCGCGCCGGTTCATCCGGGCCAGCGCGTCACCCTCCGAGTCCCCGACCAGCACCTCGGCCAGGCCCTGCATACCCGGGTTGTGGCCGATGACCAGGATGTCCTCGGTGTCCTCCGGGAGTTCGTTGAGCACCGCGATCAGCTCGCCGGGCGAGGCGTTGTAGAGCCGCTCCTCGTAGACGGTCTTCGGGCGGTGCGGGAGCTCCTGGACGGCCAGCTTCCAGGTCTCGCGGGTCCTGGCCGCGGTCGAGCAGAGGGTCAGATCGAAGTCAATGCCAGTCTCGGCCAGTCTGCGGCCGACGGCGGGGGCGTCCTTGCGGCCGCGCTCGGCGAGCGGCCGCTCGTGGTCGGGGACCTCGGGCCAGTCGGCCTTCGCATGCCGGAGAAGGACGATCCTGCGGGATACGGAGAGTCCGGGGGCTGTCCCCCCGGAAGACGCTGCGACGCTCATGTGCCCCAGCTTCGCATGAAACGGACCAGGGGGCGCAGGGAGTTGACGCGGTCCGCCTGCATGGGTGACGGGTGGCTCACGGCGCCGTGCTCAGCGCCGTCTGGACGCGCTCCAGGAGCTGGCCGAGTACGGGCTCGGCACTCGCGGCGTGGGCGTCGACCGGGTGGAGGACCAGCGTCAGCAGCGCGACGAAGGCGATGGTCGGCAGCACGATGGCCCACCACGGCAGCCTGGCCTCGCCACGGGTCTGTGGGATCGACCGGGGGTGCGTCGGGGCCGACATGTCGCCTCCGCGAGTCTTCGAGTGTGTCGTGTGCCGCGTCTTCGCGGCACATCTCGAACCTACGGAATACGGAGTCGACAACCCATCCGGTGTCCCACCCACTTGACCCTGACCCTGGCCCCCTAGGGGATGGTGGGGCCAGCCCCACCATCGGCGGTGCGGCGCGCGGGATGACGTCGGGTCAGGGTGCGGCGATCGACGCGATCACGCCGATGACGATGGTGATGGCCAGCATCGCGCCGAGCACGATGAGCAGCTTCTTCTGGCCGTTCTGGGGGTTCGGGTCAAGCACAGGCATACGGTCAGTCTCGCACCCTTGGCCCGGCCGGAGCCCTCGGGGTCACGTTGCCCAGCCGGAGCCCTCGGGGTCACCCCTGGCACTCGTCCTCGACCACGCGATTGCGGCCCGCGAAGAACCCGAGCACGATCTGCGTCACCATCAGCCCCGCCATGAACAGCAGCGGCACCTCCCAGCCGCCGTCGTGCTGGTAGAGCACGCCCACGAGCAGCGGCCCCGGGATCGAGATCAGATAGCCGGTGCTCTGCACGAAGGCGGACAGCCGCACCACTCCGGCGCCGGTCCGCGCGCGCATCCCGATCAGGGTGAGGACCAGCGGGAACGTGCACATGGACACGCCGAGCAGGATCGTCCAGACCCAGGCTCCGGCCGCCGGGGCGAGGTAGAGCCCCGCGAAGGAGACCAGGCCGCACAGACCGAGTCCCACGGCCAACGGCGCCTGGTTCGTCAGCCGTGCGGCGACGTTCGGCAGGATGAAGGACAGCGGGATCCCGAGGCCCATCGTGACGGCGAGCAGCACTCCGGCCGTGCTCGCGGGCACACCGGCGTCGCGGTAGATCTGCGGCAGCCAGCCCATCACGATGTACGCGGAGGTCGCCTGGAGGCCGAAGAACACCGCGAGCGCCCAGGCGGTCCTGCTGCGGGTGATGCGGATGGCGCCGGCCGGGTCCTGGGCCGCGGCGGCCGCCTTGGCGCGGGCCGCGCTCCGGTCCCGTACCAGCGGGATCCAGGCCAGGGCGGCGATCACGGCGAGCACCGCCCAGAGCGCGAGGCCCGGCCGCCAGGAGCCGCCCAGCGCCCGGGTCACGGGGACCGTGGCGGCGGCCGCGCCGGCGGTGCCGACCGCGAGGGCCATCGAGTACAGACCGGTCATCGGGCCGATCCGGTCGGGGAACCAGCGCTTGATGACCACGGGCAGCAGGACGTTGCTGACGGCGATGCCCATCAGGGCCACCGCGCTGGCGGCGAGGAACCCGGCCGCGGCGCCCAGGAACGGGCGGACCAGCAGGCCGGTGGCGATGGCGACCATTCCGGCGCAGATCACGGCGGCCGGACCCCAGCGGCGGGCCAGCCGCGGCGCCGTCACGCCGAAGATCGCGAAGCACAGCGGCGGTACGGAGGTGAGCAGCCCCGCGGTGCTGCCGCTCATGCCGAGGCCGGTCCTGACGTCGGCGAGGAGTGCGCCGAGGCTGGTGATGGCGGGACGCAGGTTGAGGGCGGCGAGCACGATGCCGACCATGACCAGCCGGATCAGCCACGGCGACGGGGCGGGCGCCGCGAGTGACATCCCGCCGGGCGGCTCGCTGCCCGCATCTCCGCCCGTCTCGCTACCCGTCTCACCGCTGCCGGGCGGCCGCGGGGTGATCGTCGACTGGGTTTCCTCGCGTATCGCCATGAGGGTCATCATAGAATCATGGGATGATTGGTTGTCCACCTGGTTCTACCGAAGGAACCCCATGCCGCTGACGTCTCCCCGACGCTCCGCCCTCGCCGACCAGGTCATCGCGGAGCTGCGGAACCAGATCGCCTCGGGCGAGTGGCCCGTCGGCTCGCGCATCCCGACCGAACCCGAGCTCGTCGAGCAGCTCGGGGTGGCTCGCAACACCGTCCGTGAGGCCGTGCGCGCCCTCGCGCACAACGGCCTGCTCGACATCCGGCAGGGCTCCGGCACCTTCGTGGTGGCGACCAGTGAGCTGGCCGGGGTGATGCACCGCCGGTTCGCCGACGCCGACCCGGCCCATATCGCCGAGCTGCGCTCGACGCTGGAGTCCACCGCGGCGAAGCTGGCCGCCGAGCGCCGCACCGAGCGCGATCTGAAGCAGCTCGACACGCTGCTTGAGCGTCGCGAGGCGGCCTGGTCAGCGGGCGACCGGGAGGTATTCGTCGACGCCGACTCGACCTTCCACCTCGCCGTGGTGGCCGCGAGCCACAACGACGTACTGACCGCGCTCTACGCCGACCTGGGCGATGTGCTGCGCGCCTGGCTGCGCGACGACGTGGGCGATGAGCTGCGCCCCGAGAACCACATGGACCACGCGCGCCTGGTGGCCGCGATCCGCGCGGGGGACGCCGACGCGGCTGCCACGGAGGCGGCCGGGTACCCGTTCCTGTGCCGCCCCGAGCTCTTCGACGGCGGCCGGGACTGACCTCGCACGCCCTCGCGTCCGTCAGCGGGCGTGGCTGACCCAGACCGCGTCGATCTCCTTCCAGCAGCGCCCGGTGAGACGTACGGTCATCGTCGGTTCCACCGCGACCGGCGGCCCGTCGGTGTCGATGTCCCACCAGCGCGCGCACTCGATGTGCAGCCGGACCCGGTCGGTCTCCGGGTAGGGGTTGTGGCAGTACGCGACCGCGTCGGAGCCCTCGATCTCGGTCCTGCAGGTCGCACCGAACGGCTGGGGCGTCACGCGCGCGTGGCGCTCGGCGGCTTCGCTGGGCGGCTGGGACACGGCGTCGGACGGCAGGACGAGCAGCAGGGCGAGACCGCAGAATGCCGCGGACCAGGCGCGTACCGGGGAGATGGAGCGTGTTCTGCGCACAAGCGGTACCTCCTCGGCCGTACTGCGGCAAGGCGGTGAACGCCGCCGCGGCGCAGGCGGGGGTTCAGAAACAGGCTCTCGGGGGGAGCTCCGCTTTCAGCATGGGCGGTACGCGGCCGGGCCGCCCAGCCAAGGGGCCAAACGGGTGATGCCCCGCTCCCCGCGCACTGCGGGAAACGGGGCATCGACGCCGTACGTCTACAAGGCCTCAGGCACCGATCGCGTGCAGACCGCCGTCGACGTGGATGATCTCGCCGGTGGTCTTCGGGAACCAGTCCGAGAGCAGGGCGACCACACCGCGGCCGGCCGGCTCGGGGTCGGCCAGGTTCCACTCGAGCGGCGCGCGCTCGTCCCAGACCGCGGCCAGCTCCGAGAAGCCCGGGATGGACTTGGCGGCCATCGAGCCGAGCGGACCGGCCGAGATCAGGTTGCAGCGGACGTTCTGCTTGCCCAGGTCACGGGCCAGGTACCGGGAGGTGGCCTCCAGGGCGGCCTTGGTCGGGCCCATCCAGTCGTACTGCGGCCACGCGAACTGCGCGTCGAAGGTCAGACCGACCACCGAGCCGCCCTCGTCGGACATCAGGGGCAGGCAGGCCATCGTCAGCGACTTCAGCGAGAACGCCGAGACGTGCATCGCCGTGGCGACCGACTCGAAGGGCGTGTTCAGGAAGTTGCCGCCGAGCGCGTCCTGCGGGGCGAAACCGATGGAGTGGACGACACCGTCCAGGCCGCCGAGCTCCTCGCGCACCACGCCCTCAAGCCTGGCCAGGTGCTCGTCGTTGCTGACGTCCAGCTCGACGACCTTGGTGGGCTTGGGGAGCTTCTTGGCGATGCGCTCGGTCAGCGTGGGCCGCGGGAAGGCGGTCAGGATGATCTCCGCGCCCTGCTCCTGCGCCAGCTTGGCGGTGTGGAAGGCGATGGACGACTCCATCAGCACACCCGTGATGAGGATGCGCTTGCCGTCGAGGATTCCGCTCATGAGATCAGTGACCCATGCCCAATCCGCCGTCAACCGGGATGACGGCTCCAGTGATGTACGAGGCGTCGTCGGACGCGAGGAAGCGCACCGTGGCGGCGATCTCCTCGGGCCGCGCGTAGCGGCCCAGGGGCACCTGGGCGACGATGCCCGCACGCTGCTCGTCGGTGAGCACCTGCGTCATGTCGGTGTCCACGAAGCCGGGCGCGACGACGTTGAAGGTGAGGTTGCGCGAGCCGAGCTCCCGGGCCAGCGAACGCGCGAAGCCGACCAGACCGGCCTTGGACGCGGCGTAGTTCGCCTGACCGGCCGAGCCGAGCAGACCCACCACCGACGAGATCAGGACGACGCGGCCCTTGCGGGCGCGCAGCATGCCGCGGTTGGCGCGCTTGACCACCCGGAAGGTGCCGGTGAGGTTGGTGTCGAGGACGGAGGTGAAGTCGTCCTCGGTCATCCGCATCAGGAGCTGGTCCTTGGTGACGCCGGCGTTGGCCACCAGCACCTCGACCGGGCCGTGCTTCTCCTCGATCTCCTTGTAGGCCTGCTCCACCTGCTCGGCGTCGGTGATGTCGCACCTGACACCGAGGAAGCCCGCCGGCGGTTCGCCTGAGCGGTATGTGATCGCGACCTTGTCACCTGCGTCGGCGAAGGCCTGGGCGATGGCTAGGCCGATGCCCCGGTTGCCTCCGGTGACGAGAACCGAGCGGCTCAACGGATCACCCTTTCGATAGCGGTCTGGTGCGCTTCAAACTATCGGTACCGTCCGGGATACGGAGAATCGCCCACCGACAGTGGCTCAGGACAGTCCCTGTCGGATCCCTACAGAAAGGGAGGCATCCGTGCCTCATTCCATCGACGAAGCGTTTCTGGCGCTGCCGCTACGGGCGCTGGCCGACGCGGCGCTCGCCAGGGCCCGTGCCCTGGGCGCCGACCACGCGGACTTCCGCTTCGAGCGGGTACGCAGCGCGGCCTGGCGGCTGCGTGACGCCAGGCCGGCGGGGTCGTCGGACACCACCGATCTGGGCTATGCCGTGCGGGTGGTGCACGGCGGTAGTTGGGGGTTCGCTTCTGGCGTGGATCTGACGATGGACGCGGCCGCGCGCGTGGCGAGCCAGGCGGTCGAGATGGCGAAGCTGTCGGCTCGGGTCATCGCGGCGGCCGGTTCCGACGAGCGGGTGGAACTGGTCGGCGAGCCGGTGCACGCGGACCGTACGTGGATCTCCTCGTACGAGATCGACCCCTTCGGCGTACCGGACGAGGACAAGACCGGACTGCTGGCCGAGTGGAGTGCGCGGCTGCTGGCCGCCGAGGGCGTCGCGCATGCCGACGCCACCCTGCTGACCGTCCACGAGAACAAGTTCTATGCGGATACGGCGGGTACGGTCACCACCCAGCAGCGGGTCCGGCTGCATCCGCAGCTGACCGCGGTCGCCGTGGACGGCGAGAGCGGCGAGTTCGACTCGATGCGCACCATCGCGCCGCCGGTCGGGCGGGGCTGGGAGTATCTGACCGGGTCCGTCTGGGACTGGGACGCGGAGCTGGCGCAGCTGCCGGAGCTGCTCGCCGAGAAGATGCGCGCGCCGAGCGTCGAGCCGGGCGCGTACGACCTGGTCGTCGACCCCTCGAACCTCTGGCTGACCATCCACGAGTCGATCGGGCACGCCACCGAGCTGGACCGCGCGCTGGGCTACGAGGCGGCGTACGCGGGGACGTCCTTCGCTACCTTCGACCAGCTCGGGAAGCTCAAGTACGGCTCCGAAATCATGAACGTGACCGGCGACCGCACCGCCGAGCACGGCCTGGCGACCATCGGGTACGACGACGAGGGCGTCGCGGCCCAGTCCTGGGACCTGGTCACCGACGGCACCCTGACCGGCTACCAGCTGGACCGGCGTATCGCGAAGCTCACCGGCTTCGAGCGCTCCAACGGCTGCGCGTACGCCGACTCCCCCGGGCATGTGCCGGTGCAGCGGATGGCGAACGTGTCGCTGCGGCCCGCACCCGACGGGCCGTCCACGGACGAGCTGATCTCCGGGGTCGAGCGCGGCATCTATGTGGTCGGGGACCGCTCCTGGTCGATCGACATGCAGCGTTATAACTTCCAGTTCACCGGGCAACGCTTCTTCAAGATCGAGAACGGGCGGCTCGCCGGCCAGCTGCGCGATGCCGCCTACCAGGCGACGACCACCGACTTCTGGGGTTCGATGGCCGCGATCGGCGGTCCCCAGACGTATGTCCTGGGCGGCGCCTTCAACTGCGGCAAGGCCCAGCCGGGGCAGGTCGCGGCGGTCTCGCACGGCTGCCCGTCGGCGCTCTTCCAGTCGGTCAACATCCTTAACACCTCGCAGGAGGCTGGGCGATGACGTCTCGTAACTCTGGTGCGCGGCATGCGAACAAGCCGCACGACATCGTCGAGCGCGCCCTTGACCTGTCCAAGGCCGACGGCTGTGTCGTCATCGCCGACGAGGAGTCGACGGCCAATCTGCGCTGGGCGGGCAACGCGCTGACCACCAATGGAGTCACTCGCGGGCGCACCCTGACCGTGATCGCCACGGTCGAGGGGAAGCAGGGCACCGCCTCGGGTGTCGTCTCACGCTCGGCGGTCACCGCGGACGAACTGGAGGGCGTGGTCCGCGCCGCGGAGGCCGCCGCCCGTGCCTCGGGACCGGCCGAGGACGCGCAGCCGCTGGTGGAGGGGGTGCCGCAGTCCCCGGGTTTCACGGAGCCGCCCGCCGAGACCTCGTCGGCGGTCTTCGGGGAGTTCGCCCCGGCGCTGGGCGAGGCCTTCGCCCGGGCGCGCGCGGGTGGGCGTGAGTTGTACGGATTCGCCCATCACTCGCTGGTGTCCAGCTATCTCGGTACGTCCACGGGCCTGCGGCTGCGCCATGACCAGCCGACCGGGACGCTGGAGCTGAACGCCAAGTCCCCCGACCGCACCCGCTCGGCGTGGGCGGGCCGCTCCACACGTGACTTCACGGATGTGGACCCGGCCGCGCTCGACGCGGAGCTGGCGACCCGGCTCGGCTGGGCCGAGCGGCGGATCGAGCTGCCCGCGGGGCGGTACGAGACGCTGCTGCCGCCGACCGCGGTGGCCGATCTGCTGATCTACCAGCTGTGGTCGTCGGCGGCCAGGGACGCGGCCGAGGGGCGGACCGTGTTCAGCAAGGCGGGGGGCGGCACCCGCGTGGGCGAGAAGCTGTCCGAGCTGCCGCTCACGCTGCGCAGCGACCCGAACGAGCCCGGCCTCGAGTCGGCGCCGTTCGTCCTCGCGCACGCCTCGGGCGACGACGCGTCGGTCTTCGACAACGGGCTGCCGCTGACCGCGACCGAGTGGATGAGCGAGGGCGCGCTGGCCCATCTGCTGACCACCCGGCACAGCGCCGGCCTGACCGGCCTGCCCGTCGCGCCCGCGATCGACAACCTCATCCTGGACGGCGGCGACGGCCGCTCGCTGGACGAGATGGTGGCCGCGACCGAGCGCGGGCTGCTGCTGACCTGCCTCTGGTACATCCGCGAAGTCGACCCGGCGACGCTGCTGCTGACCGGGCTGACCAGGGACGGGGTCTATCTGGTGGAGAACGGCGAGGTGGTGGGTGAGGTCAACAACTTCCGCTTCAACGAGTCGCCGGTCGACCTGCTGGGGCGGGCGGTAGCGGCCGGGCGGACGGAAAAGACATTGCCCCGTGAATGGAGCGATTGGTTCACTCGGGCGGCGATGCCCGCGCTGCGGGTGCCGGACTTCAATATGAGCTCGGTCAGCCAGGGCGTATGACACCCATAGACTGATCGGGAGCATCTCGCTTCGTCCCATCGCTCAAGAATTCAAAAGTTCAAGCGTTCAAGAGGAGACCTGGAACCGTGACGGACATCGTCGACGAACTGCAGTGGCGTGGGCTGATCGCCCTCTCCACTGACGAGGACGCATTGCGCAAGGCGTTCGCGGACGGTCCCGTCACGTTCTATTGCGGCTTCGACCCGACCGCGCCCAGCCTGCACCTCGGCAACCTGGTCCAGATCCTGACCATGCGCCGGATTCAGCTGGCGGGGAACCGCCCGCTGGGCCTGGTCGGGGGAGCCACCGGCCTGATCGGTGACCCCAAGCCGAACTCGGAGCGGACGCTGAACGCGCCCGAGGTCGTCGCGGGCTGGGTGGAGCGGCTGCGCGGGCAGATCGAGCGGTTCCTCGACTTCGAAGGACCGTACGCCGCGACCATGGTCAACAACCTGGACTGGACGTCGGGCCTGTCAGCCATCGACTTCCTGCGGGACGTCGGCAAGCACTTCCGGGTCAACAAGATGATCGCCAAGGAGGCCGTCGCGCGGCGGCTCAACTCCGACGCGGGCATCAGCTACACCGAGTTCAGCTACCAGATCCTGCAGGGCATGGACTACCTGGAGCTGTTCCGACGGTACGGCTGCGCCCTGCAGACCGGCGGCAGCGACCAGTGGGGCAACCTCACCGCGGGCACCGACCTGATCCACCGGGTCGAGCCCCATGCCGCGGTGCACGCCCTCGCCACGCCGCTGATCACCAAGGCGGACGGCACCAAGTTCGGCAAGACGGAGTCGGGCACGGTCTGGCTCGACGCCGAGCGGACCACTCCGTACGCCTTCTACCAGTTCTGGCTGAACGCCGACGACCGGGATGTCTCGAAGTTCCTGCGGATCTTCAGCTTCAAGTCCCGCGCGGAGATCGAGGAGCTGGAGAAGCTGACCGAGGAGCGGCCGCAGGCGCGGGCCGCGCAGCGGGCGCTCGCCGAGGAGCTGACCACGCTGGTGCACGGCGCCGACGAGTGCGCGGCGGTCATCGCCGCGTCCAAGGCGCTGTTCGGGCAGGGTGACCTGGCCGAGCTGGACGAGGCGACGCTGAGCGCGGCGCTCTCCGAGGTGCCGCACGCCCGGGTCGGCGAGCTCGGCCTGGTCGTCGACCTGCTGGCGGAGGTCGGCCTGGTGGCCAGCAAGTCCGCGGCCCGCCGCACGGTCAAGGAGGGCGGGGCCTACGTGAACAACGTCAAGGTCAGCGGCGAGGACGCGGTGCCGTCCGCCGCGGACCTGCTGCACGGGCGCTGGCTGGTGCTGCGCCGGGGCAAGAAGAACCTCGCGGCGATCGAGGTCGTCGCGGACTGACCGCATCGGCACCAGCGAAGGTGAAGGGGCCGGAGGTGAAGGGGCTGTCCGTCACGGACGGCCCCTTCACCTGCGTCTGCCTCAGGTCGTCTGTGTCCCCTTGACCATCTTGTAGAGGTAGTCCCCGGCGAAGACAAGGACCACGGCGACCACAAGCTGTAGCGCGTGCCGACCCCAGTCGACCCCTCTCGTCTCGTCGATGCCGAAGCCCGCGGCCATCGAGTTGCCGACGATTGCGCCGATCATGCCGAGCACTGTGGTCATCCACAGCGGCAGGTGCTGCTTGCCGGGGAGGATCGCCTTGGCGATCAGTCCCAGCACAAGTCCCACGATGATGGCCCACAACCAGCCCACGGCTGCCTCCTCGTACCGCTCGGGTGAGCACTTAGGGCCAGTCTCGGTCCACCGGACGTACGGCGCATGTCGGGCGGTGCGCTACGCGGTACGGCCCACCGGGCGCGCCCGGCCGAACCGCGACCCGCTCTCGAATGCGGCGCAGCCGCGGCGTACGGTGGACAGCGTCCGGATCGGGGAGCGTCCGGCAGTCGGCAGGGCGGTGGAACGTGATGCGGAAGCGGCGTGGCGATGAGGTCTTCCGGATCACGGGAGCACGGCAGGGCCTCGCGGACGATATACGGGGCAGGCAGCGCCGCTATGTGATCTCGATGTCGATCCGTACGGCCTCGGTGATCCTCGCGGGCGTCCTGTGGAACGTCGAACGCCATGTGGCCATTGTCGCCCTGGTGCTCGGCGTGCTTCTCCCCTATATCGCCGTGGTGGTCGCCAACGCGGGCCGGGAGAACGCCCCTTCGCTGCCGTCCACCTTCGTCCCGGCGCCGGGACGCCCGATGCTGGCGGCGCCGGTCTCCGAGCACCGTGCGGAATCCCCAGCGGAATCCGCCGCCGGGACCCCGAACGATCAGTCAAGGGACCAGAGCTGACCTGCGCCGGTCTGCAAAGCTCAAGAAAAGCTCAGATCAATCATGTAGTTCCGGTGCACCGCACGGGGTCGCGCGTGACATACTTCGTACGCGCTCCGCATCCCCCGTCGGAGCGACAGACCGACGCCGGGCAGCTCCCCCCGTGGCTGCTCGGCGTCGCCTTTTCTCCGCCTTTCCTCCGCCGTTTCTGCGGCGTCTAGGCTGAGGGCGTGAACCTTCCCGGCATGTCTCCTGAGCCCCCCGCCACCCCGCAGTGCTCCGCCAAGGGCTGTCGAGCCGATGCTCAGTGGGTGCTCGCCTGGAACAACCCGAAGCTGCACACGCCTGAGCGCCGCAAGACCTGGCTCGCCTGCGATGAGCACCGCGAGCACCTCTCCAAGTTCCTGGGGGTGCGCGGCTTCCTCAAGGATGTGGTGCGACTGGCGGACTGGGAGGCGTCAGCCGCCGATCGCTGACATCGGGCGCGACGGCTGCAGGAAGGTCGGGTCGTCCAGACCAGAACCGGCCTTCTTGCCCCACATCGCCAGCTTCCATATCCGGGCGATCTCGTCGTCCGACGAAGCGTCTGGCGCGTCCGAGCGCAGGGCGGCGCGCAGGTCGGTCTCCTCGGTGGCGAACAGACAGGTGCGGACCTGGCCGTCGGCGGTGAGGCGGGTGCGGTCGCAGGCCGAGCAGAACGGGCGGGTGACCGAGGCGATGACCCCGACGCGGTGCGGGCCGCCGTCGACGACCCAGCGCTCGGCGGGCGCCGAGCCGCGCTCCTGCTCCCCCTCCTCGGTGAGGGTGAAGCGGGTACGCAGCGACGACAGGATGTCACCGGCGGTGATCATGCCGTCGCGCTTCCAGCCGTGCTGGGCGTCCAGCGGCATCTGCTCGATGAACCGCAGCTCGTAGTCGTTCTCCACCGCCCAGGCGAGCAGGTCGGGGGCTTCGTCGTCGTTGAGACCCGGCATCAGTACGGCATTCACCTTGACCGGGGTCAGTCCGGCCTCGCGGGCCGCCGCC
Organism: Streptomyces sp. E11-3; assembly: GCF_046540415.1. Taxonomy (NCBI): domain Bacteria; kingdom Bacillati; phylum Actinomycetota; class Actinomycetes; order Kitasatosporales; family Streptomycetaceae; genus Streptomyces; species Streptomyces sp. E11-3. Next base: position 1,046,784 of record NZ_JAZGRL010000002.1, read on the forward strand.
ATGCCGTCCAGCACGTCCTGGTGGCGGTCGCGGCGGGTGAGGGTCTTGAAGACGTCGGGGCGCAGGGTGTCCAGGGAGACGTTGACCCGGTCGAGACCGGCGGCCTTGAGGGCCTTGGCGGTGCGCTTGAGACCGATGCCGTTGCTGGTCAGGGACATCTTGGGGCGGGGTTCGAGGGCCGCGCACCGCTCGACGATGCCGACCAGGCCGGGGCGCAGCAACGGCTCACCGCCGGTGAAGCGGACCTCCTCGATCCCCAGCTGGGTCACGGCTATGCGGATCAGCCGAACGATCTCGTCGTCGGTGAGGAGGTCGGGCTTGGCCAGCCACTGCAGGCCCTCTTCCGGCATGCAGTACGTACAGCGCAGATTGCAGCGGTCGGTCAGCGAGACCCGCAGATCGGTGGCCACGCGGCCGTATGTGTCGATCAGCATGTCGGCCCCCTCCCTGTGTCCGGTTGCTTACACATCGGAATCGGAATCGGTACGTCTTGAGATCAGTACACGACGAGACTACGTGACGCGACTGACATCGACGGAGGCCCGATCCCACGAGGAGCGGCGCGGCCGCGTCGTAGGTCCCTACGACGCGGCCGTGACCTGCGCGGAGTCGTGTGCTCCACCGCGTGGGGGTTCGAAGACAGGCTCTCAGTGCGCTCCGGTTCCGGTGAGCGAGCGGACCTCCAGCTCCGCGTACTTGCCGGTGTCCGGCTCCTCCTTGGACAGGACCGTACCGAGCCAGCCGAGCAGGAAGCCCAGCGGGATCGAGATCAGACCGGGGTTGTTCAGCGGGAACCAGTGGAAGTCGATGTCCGGGAACATCGAGCTCGGCTTCCCGGACACCACCGGCGAGAAGAGCACCAGGATCACGGACGAGGACAGGCCGCCGTAGATGGACCACAGTGCGCCCTGAGTGGTGAAGCGCTTCCAGAACAGGCTGTAGAGGATGGTCGGCAGGTTGGCGGAGGCCGCGACCGCGAAGGCGAGGGCCACCAGACCCGCGACGTTCAGGTCGCGGGCCATCGCGCCGAGTGCGATGGATACGACGCCGATGAGGACGGTCGCCCAGCGGGCCGCGCGGACCTCCTCCTTCTCGGTGGCCTGTCCCTTGCGGATGACGTTGGCGTAGATGTCGTGCGCGAAGGACGACGAGGAGGCCAGGGTCAGCCCGGCGACCACCGCGAGGATCGTGGCGAAAGCGACCGCGGAGATCACCGCGAGCAGGATCGCGCCGCCCGCCGAGTCGACCCCGCCGATATGCAGGGCAAGCAGCGGGGCCGCCGTGTTGCCCGCCTTGTTGGATTCCGTGATCGTCTCCGGGCCGACGATAGCCGCGGCGCCGAAGCCCAGGGCGATGGTCATCAGATAGAAGCCGCCGATGATCCCGATGGCCCAGTTGACCGACTTACGGGCGGCCTTGGCGGTCGGCACGGTGTAGAACCGGATCAGGATGTGCGGCAGCCCCGCCGTACCCAGGACGAGCGCGATCGCCAGCGAGATGAAGTCCAGCTGGGTGGTCGGGGTCAGTCCGTACTTCAGTCCGGGTTCCAGGAAGGCCGCGCCGTGGCCGCTGTTCTCCGCCGCCTTGCCGAGCAGGTCGGAGACGTTGAAGTTGAACTTCAGCATGACCAGGAAGGTGATCAGCAGGGTGCCGCTGATCAGCAGCACGGCCTTGACCATCTGCACCCAGGTGGTGCCCTTCATGCCGCCGATGGTGACGTACACGATCATCAGCACGCCGACCAGGGCCACCACGCCGATCTTGCCCGCCTCGCTGGTGATGCCGAGGAGCAGCGAGACCAGGACGCCCGCGCCCGCCATCTGCGCGAGCAGATAGAAGATGGACACCACGATGGTGGAGGTGCCAGCGGCGGTACGCACCGGCCGCTGCCGCATCCGGTAGGCGAGTACGTCGCCCATGGTGAAGCGTCCGGAGTTGCGCAACGGTTCGGCGACCAGCAGCAGCGCCACCAGCCAGGCGACCAGGAAGCCGATCGAGTACAGGAAGCCGTCGTATCCGAACAGCGCGATGGCGCCCGCGATACCGAGGAAGGACGCGGCCGACATGTAGTCGCCGGAGATGGCGAGGCCGTTCTGGAAGCCGGTGAACTGCCGGCCGCCCGCGTAGAAGTCGGCGGCATCCTTGGTCTGCCGCCCGGCCCATACGGTGATGCCCAGGGTCGCCAGGACGAAGGCCGCGAACAGGGCGATGATCAGCGGCCGGTGCTCGCTCGCCTCCGAGGCGGCGAGCAGGACGTGCTGGTTCATGCGTCGGCCTCCATACGGGACTTGATGGCCTCGCCCTTCGGGTCAAGGACGGCGGCGGCGTGCCGCGAGTAGTACCAGGCGATGAGGAACGTGGTGACGAACTGGGCGATACCGAGCACGAGGGCGACGTTGATGTTGCCGACGAGCTTGGTGCCCATGAAGCCGCCCGCGTAGATCGAGAGCAGCACGTACAGCAGGTACCAGACGATGAAGGCGACGGTCAGCGGGAAGGCGAAGGAGCGGTAGGACCGGCGCAGTTCGCCGAACTCCGCACTCGCCTGTACCTCCCGGTACGCCTCCGTGGTGGGCACGGCGGTGTCCACGGCGGAGTCTCCCCCCGACGGTGGTGGTGCTTCGGTAGCCACGGAATCTCCTTGCGACGCGGGTGCGGTGGTGTGGGGCATGGGGCCTCGCAGTTTCGGGGGATCACGCGGTCTTCCGGTGAGGCTGATCCACCGTGCGTGATCCGGCAGGGGGCTGATGCTGGTCGGTCCCCTTGCCCACCGCACGGCGACGCGCGCGGTCCGGTTCAACGGCGCGCAATCTTCGCTTTATTGAGGAACTCGTTATGCGGGAACTCGTTGCCCAACGAGCCTGATCGACGGTAGTTTCGCCGGGACTACTGATCATGTACCTGCCCGAGCACGGCGTGTGTTCGGGCTGCTTGGTCTACGGATGATGTGGAGACCCCATGGCTCATCTGCGTTCCAGACGACGGCGCCTCATCGCGGTGCCGCTCGGGCTGGCGCTGACCGCGTCGCTCGGCTTCCTCCCGGCCGGCGCGAGTGCCGCACCGCAGACGGCGCCCGCCGCCGAGGAGGCGGAGGGCCCGCTGCTGTCGTACGTGGTCAACTCCAAGGCCGACCCGTACACACTCAAGCGGGTGCGGAAGGCGATAGCAGGCGCGGACGGCAGCGTCGTCACCACCCACAAGAAGATCGGTGTGACGGTCGCCCACTCGACCAACCCGGACTTCGGCGCGGAACTGCGCTCGGTGCGCGGCGTGCAGTCGGCCGGTGCCACCCGCACCGCGCCGCTGACTCCGCTCGCCACCACCGACGTGGGCGAGACGGAGACGCTGACCGCGGCCGAGGCCGCCAAGGCCGCTGCCGAGGCCAAGGACGGCCAGGAGCCGCTGGAGCCCAACCTGTGGGGTCTGCGGTCCATCAAGGCCGACCAGGCTCACAAGATCAACCCCGGTAGCAGCAAGGTGACCGTCGGCGTCATCGACACCGGCGTGGACGACACCCACCCGGACCTCGCGCCGAACTTCGCCGCCGACAAGTCGGCGAACTGCGTCACCGGTGTCCCGGACACCACCGAGGGCGCCTGGCGTCCGTACGCGGACGGCAGCGACCACGGAACGCATGTCGCCGGCACGATCGCCGCGCCCCGCAACGGCATCGGTGTCGCCGGTGTCGCGCCCGGCGTCAAGGTCTCCGGCATCAAGGTGAGCACGCCCAAGGACGGCTTCTTCTACGCCGAGGCCGTGGTCTGCGCCTTCATGTTCGCTGCCGACAAGGGCATCGACATCACCAACAACAGCTACTACGTCGACCCGTGGCTGTTCAACTGCGTCACGCACCCGGACCAGAAGGCGATCGTGGACGCGCTCACCCGCGCGACCCGCTTCGCCGAGCGCAAGGGCACGGTCAACATCGGGTCGGCCGGCAACTCGAACGTCGACCTCGCGGCCGACGAGCTCCCGGACTCCAGCAGCCCGAACGACAGCACCCCGGTCGACCGGGTCATCGACCCGTCCGAGTGCCCGGATGTGCCGACCCAGCTGCCGGCCGTCATGTCGGTGTCCGCTACCGGTGTTGAGGACGGGAAGTCCTGGTACTCGACCTACGGCCTCGGTGAGGTCGACGTCGCGGCCCCCGGCGGCGACTCGCGCTACCAGATCCCGGACACCCCGGACGCCGACGGCCGCATCCTGTCCACCGTGCTGAACGGTGAGTACGGCTACAAGCAGGGCACCTCGATGGCCAGCCCGCACGCGGCCGGTGTCCTGGCGCTGCTGAAGTCGGCCCACCCGGAGGCGTCCGCCCAGCAGCTCAAGTGGCTGCTCAAGCTCCAGGCCAACCCCGCCGCCTGCCCGACGGAGTACGACCCCGACGGTGACGGCGAGACCAACGCCACCTGCGAGGGCGGCAAGTACTACAACGGCTTCTACGGCCACGGCATCGTGGACGCGCTGAAGGCGGTCCGCTGGTAACACGGCGTCACCTGATCGCAGGACACGGGCCGCCCCTCGGGGCGGCCCGTGTCCGGTTTCGTACCCCTAGCGGCGCGTTTGCAGCCAATATGTTGCATTTTCGTACCAGCTGGGCGCGCGAGGCTTGCTGGACCAGACCACTCCGGTCAAGATCGTTCAATGAGCATGTCCCGGCCCCCCGTTACGGCGTCACCATCACAGCCGCAGCACCGCGACGGTTCCCCGAGTACGGGGCCCGCGGTCTCGCGCCGGGCCGCGTACGGGCGGGCCGCGGCCGTACTGGTGCTCCTCCTGGCGGCCGTACTGGTGCCCCTGCTCGGCCCGTCCGTCGCCCTGGACGGCACCGGCGAACGGGAGGCGCCCGGCACCGGCGTCATCACCCTGCTCCGTACGGTCCTGTACGCCGCGCTGTGTGTGCAGGTCGGCGAGGTGGCCACCGCCCGACTCGCCCGGCGGGTCCCTGACGCGCCGTCACTCGTGCCGCGCAGCTGGGCCGCAGCGGCCGCGACGGTGGGAGCGATCGCCGCACTCGGCCTGGCCGTCATCGTCGCCAACGGCAATCTGCTGCCCCAGAGCCTGGCCGACGTCAGCCTGGACCGGCTGTACCAGAGCCGGGACGGAGTGCTGGCCCTGATCGAGGTCAACGGCTTTGTCGCGGCCGCGTTCTGCGCCCAGTCGCGCCGCCCCACCACCGCCGTGCTCCCGCTCGGCGCGCTGATCGTGGCGGAGGCGCTGCGCGCGCACCCCTGGCCGGAGAGCACACCCATGGTGGGCAGCGCGCTCACGCTGGTGCATCTGACCAGCGCCGCGGTGTGGGCGGGCGGTCTGCTCCAGGTCCTGCGGACGATGCGGCTGTGGCACGGCTCCCGACCGGAGGCGGCCGTCGCCCTGTTGGGGCGCTACGCGCGCGTGGCGGCCGTGCTGTTCGCCGCGATCACGGTGACGGGCATCTGCTCCACGCTGCGCAGGCTGCCACTGGACTCCGTGTTCGACACGGCGTACGGACGCACGATGGTCGCCAAGCTCCTCCTCGTAGCCGTGATCGCGGTCCTGGCGCTGCTGGCCCGCCGTCGGCTGCGGCACGCGTCCGACCCATGCTCCGCGGCGGTGCCCGCGCAGGCCGAGGTGGTCGTCCTGGGGCTGGCCGTCGTGGTGTCGGCCCTGCTCACCGCGGTGCCGACACCGATCTGGTGGTGACGTCCGCCGTCTTCGGTCCGGCTCCCGCGCGGGCCGCGGCCGCCAACACCCCCTTGGCCAGCAGCGCCTGCGCCGCCAGATAGGTGAGCATGATCCAGAAGTCCGGCGTCGGCAGCTGCGGCCACTCGGCGACGCCGGTGGCGATCAGGGTGTCGGAGAGCAGGAAGAGCGCTCCGCCCAGGCCGGCGGCGAGCCCCAGGCGGGTCGAGCGGAACGCCATCGCGGTCAGCAGCAGGCTGTATCCGGCGACGGGGACCCGCAGTTCGGACGGCAGGTCGGACCAGAGCAGCGCCACCGTGCCGATGAGTGCCAGGCCGTATGCGGCGCCCAGAAGGCCGCTACGCGCGCGTGACGTGCCATGCCGGGCGAACAGCACCAGATAGCAGACGTGTCCCACGGCGAACGAGGCCATCCCGGCGAGGAAGGCCACATCGGCGTCGAGGAGCAGCAGTACGTCCCCACCCCAGCCGAACAGCAGCGCGGCGACCAGCAGCCGGGGTCCGCCGCGTACGACCGTGTACCCGGCCAGCAGCGGCATCAGCAGCGGCTTGCAGACGGTGTGGCCGACGTCGGCTCCGGCCAGCAGCGAGGCGAGGTCTGCGGCCGCCGCCAGGGCGAAGGCGGCGAACAGCAGGCGGGCGAGCCTGTCCCGGCTCACACGGCCCCCTTGGTGACGGCGTCCGCGGCGACGGGCTGCGCGTCCTGGGCCTGTTCCTGGATCTGTTCCTGGGCTTGTTCCTGGATCTGTTCCTGGGCTTGTTCCTGGGCCTGTTCCTGGGTCCGCTGCGGCGACCACCCCGGCCCTCTAAAGACCCGCCCGGCCCGCTCACGCCAGCTCTCCGCCGCCTTGAGGTCCCTGGCGATGGCGGCGTACTCATGGGTGGCCACCCGCAGCGGGTTGTAGGTGTCGATGTTCTTGGTGAGCCCGAACACCGGCCGGTCCGTCTCCGGCACGAAGGAACGGAACATCCGGTCCCAGACGATCAGGATCCCGCCGAAGTTACGGTCCAGATAGCCGCCCTGCGAGGCGTGGTGCACCCGGTGGTGCGAGGGCGTGTTGAAGACGAACTCGAAGGCGCGCGGCAGCTTGTCGATGCGCTCGGTGTGGATCCAGAACTGGTAGACGAGGTTCGCCGACGAACAGAACGCGAGCGCGGCCGGATGCACACCGAAGGCGATCAGCGGCAGGTAGAACGGCCAGACCGTGAGGCTGGTCCAGGGCTGGCGCAACGCGGTGGTGAGGTTGAACTTCCGGCTGGAGTGGTGCACCACATGGCAGGCCCACAGAATCCGGATCACATGGTGACCGCGGTGCGACCAGTAGTAGAAGAAGTCCTGCGCGAGCAGCATCAGCAGGACCGTCCACCACAGCACCGGCACCCGCAGGGGCGTCAGTTCGTACACCATGGTGTAGATCGCGACGATCGGAATCTTCCACAGCAGGTCGAAGACGAGGCTGCCGAGCCCCATGGTGATGCTGGTCGCGGCGTCCTTGGTCTCGTATCCGGCGGCGTCGTCATCCGGATGCAGCCGCACACTCACCATCTCGACCACGGCGAGCAGCACAAAGGCGGGGATGGACCACAGCACGACATCGGGGAGGTTCGGCATGGGTGCACCGTAAGCGCCCTGGTCGGCCGCCGCTAGGGGTTGTTACCGACAAGTATTACCGTCGGTACGGTCCTCGTTCTTGGCAGTCTCCGCCAATGGACAGCGGACTTCTGCCTACGATGCTGCGTCGTCCACCCAGGGCGGACAGGGAGGGGGAGCCTGTGCAGGGCGGAGAGGTCGTGCTGGCCAGAGTCGCGGGCGCGGTGGCGTCGGCGGTCGCGAAGTCGCTGCTGAGCCCGGCCGCCGGGGCGGCCCTGGTACGCGACCCGGTGCGGCGGCGCACGCCGCGTCCGCGCAAGGCCACGGAGGCGAAGGGGGAGGCGGAGACGGACCGGCTGACGCGGGTCCTGTCGCGCCGCCTGGACGAGTCCTATCCGCGGCTCCCCGAGCACGAGCGCACAGCCGTGGCGGAGGACGTACGCGCCGCCTTCGCGGCCGCGGGCCCGATCGACCTGGACCGGGTCTTCGCCACCGGTCTCGACCCGGCCCGGCTGCGCGCCGAACTGCCCGGGCCGGACGCGGGGCTGAGCGAGCAGGGGCGGGCGCTGTACGAGGAACTGCTTGGCCTGTGCTGCGCGCACGCGGTGGAGCAGCTGACGGCGCACCCGTCGTTCCCGGCACGCGCGGCGGTGGAGCAGACCCGGCGTACGCGCGAGCTGGTGGAGGCCTTACGGGAGCCGGAGTCCGACGGCGGCGCGCTCGCCTTCGAGCAGCGGTACGCGGACTTCATGGCGGCGACCCATGGGCGCCTTGAGCTGTTCGGGCTGACGCTGGGGCAGTCGGCGCGCGAGTGGCCGCTGGAGACGGCGTACATCAGTCTCAGCGTGAGCGGGGACAGCGCCCGGCAGGGTGACTTCGGCTTCCCCGGCGCGGGGCAGACGACGGTCAGGGTCGAGCAGGTCCTGGCCGGGGCGGACCGTCTGGTGCTGCGCGGGCCCGCGGGCTCCGGCAAGAGCACGCTGGTCCAGTGGCTGGCGCTGAACGCGGCGCGGCGCACCTTCGGCGGGGAGCTGGGCGACTGGAACCGGTGTGTGCCCTTCGTGCTGCGACTGCGGGCCTTCACCTCGGCCGAGGCGCTGCCCACGCCCGACGCGTTCCTGCGGGCCGCCGGGGTGCCGCTGCACGGGGCGGCGCCCGCGGGCTGGGTGGAGGGGCTGCTGGCCGACGGCCGGGCCCTGGTTCTGGTCGACGGCGTGGACGAGGTGCCGATGCGGCTGCGGCGGCGTACCGAGACCTGGCTCAGGTCCCTCATCACCGCCTACCCCGACGCGCGTTACGTCGTGACGACCCGCCCGTCCGCGATGCCCGAGGACTGGCTGGTGCACCAGGGCTTCACCGCCCACTCGCTGCTGCCGATGGAGCGGGAAGACATCCGGGCGTTCGTCGGGCACTGGCACGACGCCGCGCGCCAGGAGTGCCCCGAAGGCCGCGAGCACGACCTTCTCGACACCTACGAGGCCTCGCTGCGGCGGGCCGTCAGCACCCGCCGGGACCTGGGGCGGCTCGCCACCAACCCGCTGATGTGCGCGCTGCTGTGCGCCCTGAACCGGGACCGGCGGATGCAGCTCCCACGGGCCCGCAAGGAGCTGTACGACGCGGCACTCGACATGCTGCTCGTACGCCGGGACACCGAGCGCGAGGTCTCGTGCGTCGAGGGCGTCGAACTGACCCGCGAGGAGCAGACGACCCTCCTGCAGAAGCTCGCCTACTGGCTGATCCGCAACGGCCAGGCGGAGGCCGAGCACGCCGAGGCCGAGGAGATGCTGGCCCAGTGGCTGACCGCCATGCCGCAGGTCCAGGGCAGCGCGGAGCAGGTCTTCACACATCTGCTGATCCGGAGCGGGCTGCTGCGTGAACCCGCCCCGGGCGCCGTGGGGTTCGTGCACCGCACCTTCCAGGACTATCTGGGGGCGAAGGCGGCCGTGGAGGAACGGGACTTCGGCGCGCTGGTGCGGAACGCGCACGACGACCAGTGGGACGACGTCGTACAGATGGCCGTGGGCCACGCGCGCGTGGACGAACGGGCGCGGCTGCTGAAGAAGCTGCTGCACCGCGCCGACCGGGCGCCGCGCCTGAGCCACCGGCTGGTGCTGCTGGCGGCGGCCTGCCTGGAGCACACGCCGGAGCTCGACCCCGCAGTGCGGGAGGCGGTCGAGGAGCGGGCCAAGGAGCTGCTGCCGCCCCGCAGCCAGGACGATGCCGAAGAGCTGGCGAAGGTCGGGGAGCTGGCGCTGGAGCTGCTGGCGGGGTTGCCGGAGCCGGGCGAGCTGGGTGAGTACGAGGCCGCGGCGGTGGTGCGGACGGCGGCGATCGTGGCGGGGGACGCGGGGTTCGAGGTGGTGTCCCGGTTCCGGGAGGACAGCCGGGCTCCGGTCGCCTTGCAGGTCGTGCAGGCGTGGGGGGCGTTCGACACCGAGACGTACGCCCGCGAGGTGCTGGCCGCGAGTGTCTGGGACGGTCCGTATCTGCAGGCGGAAACGCGGGAACAGCTCCGCTGCATGCGGTACGTCCCCCAGGCGCGCCACCTGTATGTGGCGGGCGATCACGCCGATCTCACTCCCCTGCGCGAGGTGGAGACCGCTAAGTGGCTCTTCGTCTACGAGAACAGGGCCCTTACCGACCTCTCCCCCATCGTGTCTCTTCCTCAGCTCACGGACGTCGGCCTGAGCCGGTGTACGGCGCTGCGCGACCTGACGCCCCTGGCGGAGCTGTCGCTGCGACACCTCTCACTGTTCGATGTCCACCCCGAGGTGTCTCTGGAACCGCTGCGCGACATGCGCCACCTCACCTCGTTGGCGCTGTCCCACCCGGTACTCGCGGAAAGTGTGGCGGAGTTGCCGGTCGGCGATCAGCTGACCCGGCTCGCGCTCAGCCGGGAGAGCCGTTACCTGAGCCTGGAAGGCATCGATCGGTGGCCCCGGCTCGAGAGCCTCACCGTCGGCGGGCGGACGCAGTTCGCGCAGGCGTCGCGTATGCCGCTCCTGGCCCGGCGACTGACCTCTCTGTACGTCCATGGGACGGAATCGGTCGACCTGGCCCTGCTCAGCGATTTCACCGCACTGGAGTCCCTCTTTCTGTGGCAGTGTGAACTCCCCCAAGGGCTGGGGGCATTACGGGACCTGCCCGCCCTCAAATGGCTCGGAGTGAGACGGTCGTTCCAGGGCGGAGGACGGCTCGACCTCAGCCCCCTGGCAGCACTGGACCGACTCGCCATCAAGGTCTGGGACGACACACCGGTGCTCGGCGCCGACCTCATCCCGCCCGAGCGCATCACCTGGCAGCGCACCAAACCCTGACCCTCACACCCCCGCCGCCCCCAGCAACGACCCCGCCGCGTAGGTAACCACCATGGCCAACGCACCCCCGCCCACATTCCGCAGCACCGACGGCCGCACCGGCGCCGCCCCCAGCCGCGCGCTCCCCCACCCCGTGAACACCAGCGCCGCCAGCACCGATGCCACGGTGAGCGGGAGCCGCAGCCCCGCCGCAGGGAGGACCATCGCCAGCAGCGGCAGCAGCGCGCCCACCGTGAAGGCCAGGAAGGACGCTCCCGCCGCGTGCCAGGGGTTGGTGAGGGCATCGGGGTCGATGCCTAGCTCCACGCGCGCGTGGGCGCGTAGGGCGTCCTTCTTGGTGAGTTGCCTGGCCGCCTCGCGGGCCACCTCCTCGCTGAGGCCGTGGCCCTGGAGCAACCCCGTCAGCTCGGCGAGTTCCGCCTGCGGCTGCTCGCGTAGCTCGCGTCGCTCCACGGCCAGGGCCGCGTTCTCGGAAGCGCGTTGGGACGACACCGAGACGTACTCGCCCGCGGCCATGGACATGGACCCGGCGAGCAGTCCGGCGAGGCCCGCCGTCAGCAGGGTGCTGCGCTCGCTGGTGGCACCCGCGACGCCGACGACGAGACCCGCCGTGGACACGATGCCGTCGTTGGCGCCGAGTACCGCGGCGCGCAGCCAGTTGAGGCGCACCCCCATGCCGGTGGGGTGGTGGGGCTCGCCGTGCGGGGGCGTCTGCTCGGTCATTTGGGGAGGGTCTCACGGGCTCCCGTCACCACACGCGAACCGACCCGCCCGGTGCGAAGACCGGCGATGTGGCGTCCGCCGGCGGCTCCTTCAGCGGCTCCGCCAGTTCCGCCACGGTGGGGCCGACCTTGGCCGCGATCGGGTCGAGGCGGGTCAGGTCGAAGCCGTAGACGCGGGCGGCGTTGCCGCCGACCATGGCGGCGATCTCCTTCCTGGGCAGGCCCGCGTAGGCGATGCGGAGGCCCTCGCGGCTGTAGGGGTAGGTGCCTTCGTCGTGCGGGTAGTCGCTGCCCCACATGATCTTGTCGAGGCCGATACGGTCGCGCAGCGGCACCTCGTGGGGGCGCATGAAGCTGGCGCCGACGAAGCAGTTGTCGCTCCAGACCCCGCTCGGCCCCTTGCCCATCGCCTCGGCCAGACCGGCGCCGAACTTGGACTCCGCCGTGTCGGCTTTCGTCGCCGCGGCGACCAGGCGGCCGTGGTAGTAGTCCAGCATGTCGAGCACGCCCGGGATCCAGCCGGAGCCCTGCTCGGTGAGGACCAGTCGCAGCTCCGGGTGGCGGCGGAACGCGCCGCCGAAGATCAGGTGCCACAGGGCGCGGTGTGAGAACCATGTCGTCTCCACCATGAACACGGCGCGCGCGGCCGGTTCGTCGCCCAGCGGCGGGGACGCCGAGCCCGCGTGGTGGTTGACCGGGACGCCGAGCTCCGCGCAGACCGCCCAGAGGGGGTCGTACACCTGCGAGTACAGCTCGGGCAGGCCCGAGCCCGGTGGCGTACCCGGCAGCAGCAGCCCGCCGGTGAGGCCCGCGGCATGGGCCCGGCGGACCTCCCTGACCGCCTCGTCCACGTCGTTGAGGAGGACCTGGAAGACACCCGCGCGGCGGCCGGGTGCGGCCGCGCAGAAGTCCGCCAGCCAGCGGTTGTGGGCGCGCAGCCCGGCCCAGCGCTGGTCGAACTCCTCGCGGGTCGGGGCCGGGGCCATCAGTGCCGCGGAGGGGAAGAAGGGCGGGATGGTGTTGGGGAAGACGACCTCGGCGACGATGCCGTCCGCCTCCAGTTCGGCGATGCGGCGGCCGGAGTTCCAGTTCTTGTCGGCGGTGTCGGCGAGCAGGTCCTCGTACGGGTTGACGTAGGTGGCCGCCCAGGCGTCGAAGGCCTCGTGGTGCCGGGACTCCAGGTACGGCCGGTAGTCGAGGAGGTCGGCGCCCGCGTGGCAGTCGGCCGAGATGACGGTGTAGCGGTCGGCGGGGTGTCGGTCGTCGGAGTGTCGGTCGTCGGTCATCACGACACCCCCAGAGCCGGGAAGTCGTGGTCGGTCAGCCAGTGGCGGCCGACCTCGCGGGACCGCGCCCAGGATGACTCCACCGCCGCCTGGTCGGCGCTCTGGCCGAGATCGGCGGGCGTGGGGCCGATCCGGCGCGCGATCGGGGCGAGGGCTTCCGTGTCGAAACCGAAGACCTCGGCCGCGGCCAGGCCGAGCATGCGGCGGGTCTCGGTGACCGGGATGTCATGGAAGGTGTTCTTCAGCCACGCGCGCGTGTCGGGCCAGGTGCCCTCGGGGTGCGGGAAGTCGGAGCCCCACAGGATGTTGTCGACGCCGATCTCGTAGCGCTGGGCGAGCTCGCGCCGTTTGGTGTTGGTGGCGCAGATGAACAGCTGCCGGTCGAGGTACTCGTGCGGGGGCCGTTTCAGTTCGGCGAACGGCGAGAGCTTCTTGCCGCCGTGGGCACCCAGGTAGAGCCGGTCCATGAACCACAGGAGGTTCGGCAGCCACCAGCAACCCGACTCGGCGACCCCGAACTTCAGCCCCGGATGACGCTCGAAGACACCGGACCAGAGCAGAAACCAGAGCGGACGGGCGGGCCACCAGGTGACCTCGGAGACGTAGATGCCCAGGTGGTCGCCGTACTCGTGACGCGGGGCCGCCCCGGAGTGGGTGACCAGTGGCATGCCGGTCTCGGCGGCCGCCGCCCAGACGGGTTCGTAACGCCGGTCGTGGTACGGCTCCTTGTCGACCCACATGGACGGGATCATCAGCGCGCCGAGCCCGGACTCCTTGGCCCGGTGGATCTCCGCGACGACCCGGTCGACCTCGGCGGTGACGGGCAGCAGGGCGACGCCGCAGTGCCGCTTCGGGTTCTCTCCCACGAACTCGGCCAGCCAGCGGTTGTGCGCCTGGGCGCCCGCCATGCCCAGCTCCGGGTCCTGGTCGCCGGAGAGCCCGAGGCCCACCCCGAAGGGCGCGGCGGTCTGGCTGTCCACGGCGTCGGCGTCCGGGAAGACGACCTCGGCGGCCACGCCGTCGCCGTCCAGCTCCTTGAGGCGCTGCGCGGTGTCCCAGCCGCCGCGCAGGCCCTCCTCGTTGTCGTGGAACCACTTGGCGGCGAAGGCCTCGTTGCGTACGCCGAGCCGGGTCATCTCCTCGCGGCGGGCGCCCTGCCGCCCGAGGAACTCGTCGAAGGCGCGGTGGAAACGGCGGTCCAGATAGGGCCGGTACTCCTCGGTGGGGAGCCCGGCGTGGCAGTCGGAGGAGATGATCAGATAGGGGTCTGCGGGGGCTGTGTGTTCTGTGGGGGCTGCGGGGTCTGTCATCACATGTCCCTGGGTCGTGTCAGTCGAGAATGAAGCTTTCGAGGTACGCCGGGTTCGCGCGGTCGAGCATCGACTGCGACCTGGCCCTGATCTGCCGGTCGCTGTGCTCGCTCTCCGGCAGCAGCCAGAAGCGGTCGGCCCTGATCCCCTCGGCGACGAAGTCGGCGACCTCCTCGACCGGCGTGAACCGCACCTCCTGCCCGGCCTCGCGCATCGCCGCCTCCCACTGGGCGAGGCTGCGGTAAGGGGCCTTGCGGGGGCGCTCCTTGGCGTAGCGCTCGGGCCGGTTGCGGTGCGACTCCCAGAGCCCGGTGCGCAGCATGTGCGGTCCCGGGAAGAGCACCGACGCGCCGACGGCGGCGCCCTCGGCCTTGAGATGGGCGTACAGCGACTCGGTCATCGTCACCACGGCCGCCTTGGTGACCGCGTACACCGACGCGGTGGGCAGCGGAGCGATCCCGCCGTCCCCGGACGAGGTGTTGACGACATGGCCGGGCTCGCCCGCCGCGAGCATCCTGGGCAGGAAGGCCTGGATGCCGTGGAAGACGCCCCATACGTTGACCGCGAAGGCCCACTTCCAGTCGTTCGGCTCGTGTTCCCACATCCGACCCTCTGCGCCGGAGCCGACGCCCGCGTTGTTGCACAGCACATGCACCGCGCCATACGTCTCGTACGCCGCGTCCGCGAGGGCCGCCACGGACGCGCGGTCCGCAACGTCCACTACGCGCGCGTGCACCTCGGCGCCGTCCGCGCGCAGGGACGCGGCGGCCTTCTCCAGGGCGTCCTCCTCGACGTCCGCGAGTACGACCTTCAGCCCGTCGGCGGCGAACCGGCGCGCCAGGGCGAGGCCGATCCCGCTGGCCGCTCCGGTGACGACGGCGACCTGGCCTTCCCCGAGCCGCATCAGACGCTGCCTTCGGGCGGTCCGTCGAGAATCTGCCGCGGATCGTCGTAGCGCTGGTGGATGTACGGGAGCAGGGCCTGCGCGCTGACCCGTTCGGCGACCCGGCCCTGCTGGTCGGTGGTCTTCTCGCCGATGGTGATCTCCACCAGGCGCCGTACCGGAAGGTCGGCGACGGGGTCGTACATCGACTCGCGCAGCACCACGTCGCCGGTGATCCGCTCCAGTTTGCGCACCTTCTCGTTGCGTACGCAGTGCACCAGGACCGGGTCCGCGTCGAAGCCCGAACCGTCCACCGCGGGCAGGAACTTGAAGTAGAAGTCGGTCTTCTGGACCGGCTCGGGCAGCGGCAGGTCGCCGCTGACCGCGCCGCGCACCTCGACGAAGGCGATCTGGTGCCGGGCGAGCGCGGCGCGTACCACCAGGCCGTCGCGTTCGACGGTGACCTCGCCGAGCTTCTTGGGCTCACCGAAGACCTCGCGGCCGCCGATCAGGGCGCGCTCGTGGGTCATCGGCATGACCAGGGGGTACCAGCCCTCGACGCCGTCGTGCTCGGCGGCGACCGCGACCGAGCCGGCGCCCAGCGGATAGCCGGGCAGGTCGACCTTGCTGATGTGCGCCCGCACCAGGGGCTGTCCGGTGGGCTTCAGGGGCGGCGGGAGCACCGCGGCCACCGTGTCCGGGTCGGTCTCCCAGACGGCGACGACGCCGGTGGACCAGATGTCGGGGAGCTTGGAGTTCTCGGTGCGCGACGCGGCGATCTCGGCCTCGGTGCGCGCGCCGTACCGTACGCGTGCCATGTCGTACCACCCTTCGTAGGTCGTGCGGTGACGTGCCTTACCAGGGGAGCGTGTAACACTGTTACAGGCTCCTGCCCGACGGGTAAAGAGCCGTGCGGGAAGCGGAATGAGGGGGACCGATGACCGGACCGTCGAGGCCGTCGAGACCGGCGCGCGCGTCACTGACCCGCGATGAGGTACTCGACGCCGCCGCGAACCTGGTGAAGCAGCACGGGCCGCGCGCCCTGACCATGCGTAAGCTCGCCGCCGAGCTGGGCACCGCGGTCACCTCGATCTACTGGCACGTCGGCAACCGCGAGTCGCTCCTGGACGCCCTCGTCGCCCGCACGGTCCAGGACCTCGGCGAGATCCGGCCGAGCGGCCGCACCCCCGCCCAGCGCATCGTGTCGGTGGCCCGCGCGCTGCGCCGCCGGCTGCGCGACCACCCGCACCTGGTGGCGATGGTCCACGAACGCGGGCTGACCGAGCGGATGTTCCAGCCCGCCGCTCAGGCGCTGGTGCACGAGGTGCACGCGGCGGGCCTGCGCGGCGCCCGGGCCGCCGAGGTGGTGCGCGCGGTGCAGTTCCAGGTCGTCGGATTCGTCCTGGTGGAGCGCAACCGCGAACGCGCGCCGGTGCAGCGCCCCGGCGACGAGGAGTTGTGGAGCGCCGCGAGTGCCGAGCAGGACCCCCGCGAGTGCCGAGCAGGACCCGGCACTCGCGCGCTCCCTGGCCGGACCGCCCGATCCCGAACGGCTCTTCACCGTCTCCGTACGCGCCCTGGTCGACGGTCTACTCGGCCCTTAGGGAGGGTCCAGCGAAGCGGCCTTACCATCCAGCACTGACGTCCTCTCCCATCCAGCCCTAACATCCCCTCCCGTCAACCCGACTCGCCGGTCCCGGTCCGCGCTGTCAGTGACGGGTCGTATCCTCAGTGACCATGCTCGAAGACCACACGACCGCAGCCCCGTGGCCGGCCGCGTACCCGACGGGGTACGCGGTCGTCGACGTGGAGACCACCGGCCTCGCCCGCGACGACCGGATAGTGTCCGCTGCCGTGTACCGGCTGGACGCCCGCGGCGATGTCGAGGACCACTGGTACACGCTGGTCAACCCGCAGCGCGATCCGGGACCCGTGTGGATTCACGGCCTGACGAGCGACGTCCTCAAGGACGCACCGCTGTTCAGCGAGATCGCCCAGGAGTTCTCCGCCCGGCTCGCCGACCGCGTGCTGGTCGCGCACAACGCGGTCTTCGACTGGTCGATGATCGCCCGTGAGTACGCGCGCGCCGAGCGCACCGCGCCCGTACGCCAGCGGCTGTGCACCATCGCGCTGTCGAAGGAGCTGGGGCTGCCGCTGCCCAACCACAAGCTGGCCTCGCTCGCCGCGCACTTCGGCGTCGAGCAGCAGCACGCGCACCACGCGCTGGACGACGCGCGCGTGCTCGCCGAGGCGTTCAGGCCCAGCCTGCACGCGGCGGCCAGCGGCGGAGTGCGACTGCCGCTCCTGGAGTGCCGGCCGCTCACCGAGTGGAGCCAGAGCCCCGCGACGCCGCGCATCGGCCACCAGGCCCAGCACGCGTCGTACGGCCAGGGCAGCTGGCGTCCTTCGCGCAAGCGGCCGCCGTGCCCCTATCCGAACCCCGGGCGGTACGAGGACGGCAAGCCGCTCAAGCAGGGGATGCGGGTGGCGTTCTCCGGGGACACCTCGGTGGACCGCGAGCTGCTCGAGGACCGCGCGGTCGAGGCCGGGCTGCACATCGCGACGAGCGTCTCGCGGCTCACCAGCCTGCTGGTGACCAACGACCCGGACGCCGGGACCTCCAAGGTCGTCAAGGCCAAGGCGTTCGGCACACCCGTCGTCGACGAGGCCGCGTTCGGGCAACTGCTACGGGACGTGGCCCCGGCCCAGGTGGTATCAGACGGGTGATTTGCCGGGTCCGCCCCGCATGCCGCCCGCGCTGAGGCGCGCCCGCGTCCCACCCTGTGGCGCATGGCACGTTGTGAAGTATGCGGAAACGACTACGGCATGTCCTTCGAGGTGCACGCGCAGGGCGCGGTGCACGTCTTCGACTGCTTCGCCTGCGCCATCCACCGCATGGCGCCCCTGTGCGAGCACTGCCGCGTGCAGGTGATCGGGCAGGGCGTCGAGGTCGAGGGCCACTGGTACTGCGGGGCGCACTGCGCACGCGCGGAGGGGCGGGTGGGGATCGTCGACAAGGTGTGAGCGGGCGGAGGCAGACGCTCCGCCCGTCAGAAGAGTGTTCAGGAGGGTGCTGACGACGATCAGCACCCTCCTGGTCGTCATGTCAGAGGCGAGTTGTACCGTCATGGGGTGTACCGCTTCCTGTTGTCCCGGCAGTGGGTGCTTCTCGCCCTCCTCGCCCTCGTGCTCATCCCCGTGATGGTCGAACTGGGCTTCTGGCAGCTGCACCGCCATCAGCACCGTGTCGCGCAGAACGGTCTGATCGCCGAGAACCTCGAGGCGGCGCCGGTCCACGTCACGGAGCTCACCTCGCCGGGGCACACCGTCCCCCGCTCCGACTACTGGCGCCGGGTGACCGCGACCGGGACGTACGACACCGAGCAGGAGGTCGTCGTCCGCCGCAGGACCAACTCCGACGACCGGGTCGGCTTCCATGTGCTGACCCCGCTGGTGCTCGACGACGGACGCGTGCTGCTCGTCAACCGCGGCTGGGTGCCGACGGCCGCCGACCAGCAGGCGTTCCCGGACGTACCGGCCCCCGAGAAGGGCGAGGTCACCGTCACCGGCCGCCTGATGGCCGACCAGACGACGGACGCGAGCGGCATCCGGGACCTCAAGGGGCTGCCACCCCGCCAGACCATGCTGATCAGCAGCGAGCAGCAGGCCAAGACCCTCGGCAAAGAGGTACTCGGCGGCTATGTCGAGCTCGTCGAACCCCGTCCGAAGGACGGGGGCCCCGAGCTGATCGGCGCCCCCGACAAGGGTTCCATCGGCCCGCACATGGCGTATGCCGTCCAGTGGTGGCTGTTCGCCGCCGCCGTCCCGGTCGGCTGGGTGATCCTCGTACGCCGCGAGCTGAAGGACCGCAGGCAGCGGGCCGCCGCGGAGTCGGAGCCGACTCCGGCCGCCGCGTAGCGGGAGCCCGCAGCTCTCTCGCCTCGGGCCGGAGTGGCACGGCAGGATAGGGCCATGGATCTTGGACTGAAGGATCGTGTCTACGTCGTCACCGGCGCCACCCGTGGTCTCGGTCACGCGGCCGCCCGCGAGCTGGTCGCGGACGGAGCGCGAGTCGTGATCAGCGGGCGGGACGAGAAGACGGTCGACGAGGCCGCCGCCGCACTCGGCCCGAACGCCCTGGGCATCGCCGCGGACAACGCCGCCCCGGACACCGCCGAACGCCTCATCAGGGCCGCGCGTCAGGAGTACGGCCGCCTCGACGGCGTACTGATCAGCGTCGGCGGCCCGGCCCCCGGCTTCGCCGCCGACAACACCGACGAACAGTGGCAGGCGGCCTTCGACTCGGTGTTCCTCGGCGCCGTACGCCTGGCCCGCGCGGCCGCGGCCGAGCTCGGCGAGGGCGGCGTGATCGGTTTCGTCCTCTCCGGCTCGGTGCACGAGCCGATCGCGGGCCTGACCATTTCGAACGGCCTGCGCCCCGGACTCGCGGGCTTCGCCAAGTCCCTCTCGGTCGAGCTCGGCCCGCGCGGCATCCGCGTGGTGGGCCTGCTCCCCGGCCGGATCAGCACCGACCGCATGCGTCAGCTCGACGGGCTGTCCCCCGACCCGGAGGCCACCCGCGCGGCCAACGAGGCACGCGTCCCACTGCGGCGCTACGGCACACCGGAGGAGTTCGGCCGTGCGGCGGCGTTCGTGCTGTCGCCCGCGGCCTCGTATATGACGGGTGTGATGCTGCCGGTGGACGGCGGCGCCCGGCACGGGTTCTAGGGGGACACCGCCTGGGGCGAGCCCCAGGGAGACACCGCCTAGGGCTCGCCCTCCGGCTCAACTCACGCGTTGCGCCCGATGCCTGGCCGCCCGCATCCGGACCTCGGCCGGGAGCCGGGCCAGGCCCGCCGAGTCGCGGGCCCGTGCCACCGAGTCGGTGGCCAGCCGGTCCAGCGCCTGAGCGGGTTCCGCGTGCGCCTCCAGGAGGAGGTCTACGCGGGCCTCGGGCGTGCTGCGTCTGCCGGTGAGCGTGACATGCGCCCGCTGTACGCCTTCCAGGACTTCGGCCTCGTCCACCATCACCCGTTCCAGCGCCCGCCCCCGCAGCAGCGCACCCTGCCCGTCGCCGCTGTCGACCAGGACCTCGAACAGCCGGCCGCGGCGGGCCTGGACCAGCAGCCACCACAGCATGAGCAGCATCACGACGGCGAGTACCAGGAAGACCACAGGCCACCACCAGCCGGCGTCCCGCCAGCGCACGCGGTCCGCGTCGCTCAGCAGAACGTCGCCGCGCCCGTCGTACATCCACCAGGACGGCATCGGCGCCCCGAGTCCGGTGGCCAGCACCGAGCCGCCCAGCACGAGCAGCGCCAGGCCGACCAGACCGAGCAGTACGCGGTTGACGGTCCTCAGCATCGTTCAGCCCTTCTTCCGGGGCCGGGCGACCCGCACCGACAGAGCAGGGCCGTGCACCAGGCCGAGCCCCCGGATGCCCTCGCTCAGCGCGGCGTCCAGGTCGGCGCGTACGTCGTCGAGTGCCCGGAAGTGGGACACGGCGCGCGCCTCGACTCTGGAGCGCGTCACCCGCACCCGCACCGACCGCACCCCGGACACCTCCATGGCCCGGTCCCGCAGCACCAGCGCGGCGGCGTCCCGGTCCAGCCAGGCCCGCAGGTCGGGGGCGGGGCCGCGCATCGCCAGCAGGGAGCGCCGCCCCGGTGTGGCCGCCAGTACGAGCAGCCACACCCCGACGGCGCCCGCGGCGCCCGCCCCGACCAGCACCCAGACGTCGTCGAGTGGCCGCTCGGCGAGTTCCGTGGCGAGGCCGCGCCGCCACCCCATGGCCGGGCGGTCGGCGCGTACCGCCGCGAGGTCGTACAGCAGCAGCCCGGTCGCGCCGAGTACCACCAGCGCCACCAGGGCCGCGGGGATACGGCGCGCGGACCACAGGCGGCCGCCGCGCGCGTCCTCGCCGTCGCCGTCGTCGAGTACCGGGGTGTACGACGCCGCGGATGCGGACTGGTCGAGCTTCTGTGTGGGCTGCTCGACGACCGGCAGCCGCTCGGTGCCGCCGGTCCCTCCGTTGTCGCCTGCGCTCATCGCGTCCTCCCCAGTGCCGCCGCGCGGGTCGCCGCCGAGTGCAGCCGCTCGACCTGGACCACGACCTCGGGCACGTCCATACCGGCCAGGGTCTTCACCCGCTCGGTGACCTGGCGGCGTACGGCGCCGCACTGGCCGCCGATGTCGCACGGGAAGTCGAGCTCCAGGCTGATCCGCACGCGTGCGGAGCCGTGCTGGACGACGACCGTGGCCTGCGGCAGGTCGGCGTCTTCGGGCACGCCGCGGCGCAGCGCCTCGCGGGCCGCACGTGCGGCGATCTTCGCGACGACCCGGTCGGCGATGCGGGTCGCCCCGCGCTCGCCCGGCGCGACGCGCGTCGCCGCCACTACCGCCGCCGGTCGCCGCGGGTGTCACCGCGGCCGCGGAACAGGTCGCCTGGTTCCAGGTCGCCGTCGACGTACCGGCCGACCAGGAAGCCGAGCGCGCCGAGCGCGGCCACCAGCAGGAACGCCCCGAACCCGCCGAAGTACGCGGCGAAGCCGAGCCCCATGCCGGCCAGCAGGCCGACCACCGCCATACTCATCCCGAGCTCCTCACGTCAGTGGCTCCGCTGGTGCTCACTGGAGCCGTGGTTCCGGCTCGTCTTCTTCCTCGTCGGGCAGCTTGACGTCGCCGACCGCGATGTTGACCTCGACGACCTCTAGTCCCGTCATGCGCTCGACGGCCGCGATGACGTTCTCCCGTACGGCGTGCGCCACATCGGCGATCGATACCCCGTAGTCGACGACGATCTCCAGGTCGAGTGCCGTCTGGACCTCGCCGACCTCGGCCTTCACGCCGCGCGACACGGACTTGGTGCCGCCGGGGACGCGGTCGCGTACGGCGCCGAAGGTGCGGGAGATGCCGCTGCCCATCGCGTGCACACCGACCACGTCGCGTGCCGCGAGCCCGGCGATCTTCTCCACGACGCCGTCGGCGATGGTGGTACGCCCTCGGGTCGCGGGATCGCCGCCGCCGCGCTTGACCGGTCCGGTGCGCTCGGTGCCCAGGCCTGCCGGTTCTTTCTCCCTGGCCTCGGACTTGCTGCGTTCTACGGTGTCGCCCATAGCGTTCATCCCCATCAGTCCGGGTACGTTCCGCTCCTTGCGCCCACACTAAGTGTGCTTGCCCCATTACGCGCCGGGGATGCGGCAGGCTGGGTAAATGACGGCTGACCGATGGACCCAGGCGGTACGTGACCAACTCGGCCTTGGGCGGCTGCTGCCGCTCGGGGGCGCCACGGACGGCGCCTGGATCACGGAGCGCGCGGCCGCGGACGTGCTGCGCGACGAGGCGGCGGAGGTGCCCGGGGTTCGGGTGGGGGTGCTGCGTCTTGCCCTCGCCGATCCGGCCGCCACCACGCCGGAGCCCGCCGTTCCGCCTCCGCCGAGTGCGCTGCCGCCGGGGCCGCTGCGGATCGAGGCCGACGTCGCGGCGACGGCGGCGGAGCCGCTCCCGGTGGCGGCGGACCGGCTGCGTACGGTCCTGGCGGAGGCGGCGGACGCGCGGCTCGGGCTGGTGGTCGCGGCGGTTGACCTGCGGGTTACGGGGTTGCTTGAGGCCGACCCGGCCCGGCCGCCGCAGGGCGATACGGACTCGACGGCGGCGACCGCGGCCCTGGTCGGCGAGGGTGATGAGGCGCGGGCGGCGACGGCGGCCGATTCGGTGCCGGGGGTGTCACGGCTGACGGGGGCGCTGGGTGGGCTTGGGCGGGCGGTGCACTTCTCTGACCGTGCGCCCCGGGGCGCCGCCGTGTCCGCGCCCGGGCGCCATCTCCGGGTCGAGCTGGCCGTCCGCGCGGATCACCGGGCGCTGGAGGTGGCTGTCGCGGTGCGTCGGGCGGTGGCGAGCTCCCTCGCCGACCGCCCGACGGTCACCGTCCTGGTCACGGCGGTCGACCGTGCCGCCCGCTGATCGGTGCGGCGTGGCTCCGTGCCGCCGTGAGGGTGTTGCCCTCGGGCTTGGTGGAACGGGTGCCCCGTGGCGAGGGTTGTGCCCACCCGTTCCGCCCTGCGGAACGATTGCCCACAGGGAATTAGTCGCCGAGGCCCGCCAGGTCGCGTAGGCGGCGGGCCTGGGCGGCTCGTTCGGCGGTGCGCTGGTCCTCGTAGGAGCGCGCGGCCGCGCCCTGGAGGAGGGCCTTGGTCTCGACTACCGCGTCGCGCGGCGCGGCAAGGAGTGCGGCCGTCAGGTCGCTTACCGAGGCGTCCAGGTCGGCGCCGGGCACGACGAGGTTGGCCAGGCCGATGCGCCCCGCCTCGTCGGCGTGGACGAAGCGGCCCGTGGCGCAGATCTCCAGGGCCCTGGCGTACCCCACCAGGCTCACCAGGGGGTGGGTTCCGGTGAGGTCGGGGACCAGGCCCAGGCTGGTCTCGCGCATCGCGAACTGCACGTCGTCGGCGACCACGCGCAGGTCACAGGCGAGCGCGAGCTGGAAGCCCGCGCCGATCGCATGCCCCTGGACCGCGGCGACGGAGACGAGGTCGCTGCGCCGCCACCAGGTGAAAGCCTCCTGGTACTCGGCGATGGCCGCGTCCAGGTCGGCGTCGCTACCGCGTGCCAGGTCGATGAACGACGGCTCGCCGTCGAAGCCTTCGGGCGTGAACGCCTGCCGGTCGAGCCCCGCGGAGAAGGACTTGCCCTCACCGCGCAGCACCACGACGCGGACGCTGCCCGGCAGTGACCTTCCCGCCTCCGTCAACGCCCGCCAGAGTGCAGGACTTTGGGCGTTGCGCTTGGTCGGGTTGGTCAGGGTCACCGTGGCGATCGCGTCGTCGACGGTGAGCCGTACGCCGTCCTTGTCGAGTACAGCTACGAGGTCGGGGTCGAGCGAAGCCATGGGGCGCCTCCGATGGGACTGCAGCGACAGTTAAGTGACTGCACAGTAACCACCCGGCCGATCACCCGACCGACCGGGTGGCCACCACCGGAGACGGTGCGCTTGCCGTCAGGCCGAGGCGGCCTTCTTGCCCCGCGTCGCCCCGCCGCGTCCTCGCAGCACGACTCCGGACTCGCTGAGCATCCGGTGCACGAATCCATAGGAGCGGCCGGTTTCCTCGGCCAGCGCCCGGATGCTCGCACCGGAGTCGTACTTCTTCTTCAGGTCTGCCGCGAGCTTGTCGCGCGCGGCGCCGGTTACCCGGCTGCCCTTCTTCAGAGTCTCGGCCACCCGTGCCTCCTCATGGGAAGTGCGCTCTGGACTTCTCATGATCACCCCTCTCGGGCTTCCTGGCCACCCATTCGGCAAGGTCCGTCCCACAAGGTTTGCCGCCGGTCGGCACTCCCTCACGAGCGGAATGACCTCTTCCGGTCTTGTCGGAGGCCGCCGCCGACCCGGCTCGCGAGCGAACCGCCTGGTCAGCGGCGGGGCGGATGAGATCGGAGCCGCGCGCGGTGTACAGCGGCGAATTCTCTGTACGACACACCGCGGTACGAGGCACGCTCACTCAGATGAAGGATCACCTGTAAGCCGAATGATCCATACCGAGTGGATCACGGCGGAGTGGATCACGCGTGGATCACACGTGTGATCACGCGAGCGCGACGAGATCCGCGTAGTCGGCGCCCCACAGGTCCTCGACGCCGTCCGGCAGCAGAATGATCCGCTCCGGCTGCAGCGCCTCGACCGCGCCCTCGTCGTGCGTGACCAGGACGACCGCGCCCTTGTACGTGCGCAGCGCCCCGAGGATCTCCTCACGGCTGGCCGGGTCGAGGTTATTGGTGGGCTCGTCGAGCAGCAGCACGTTGGCCGACGAGACGACCAGCGTCGCCAGCGCGAGACGGGTCTTCTCGCCGCCGGAGAGCACCCCCGCGGGCTTGTCGACGTCGTCACCGGAGAACAGGAAGGAGCCGAGCGTCTTGCGCACCTCGACGAGGTCGAGGTCGGGAGCGGCCGAGCGCATGTTCTCCAGGACCGTACGGTCCGGGTCGAGCGTCTCGTGCTCCTGCGCGTAGTAGCCGAGCTTGAGGCCGTGGCCGGGGGTGACCTCACCGGTGTCCGGCGTCTCGACCCCGCCGAGGAGGCGCAGCAGCGTGGTCTTGCCCGCGCCGTTCAGGCCGAGGATGACCACCCGCGAGCCCTTGTCGATGGCGAGGTCGACATCCGTGAAGATCTCCAGCGAGCCGTACGACTTGGACAGGCCCTCGGCGGTGAGCGGGGTCTTGCCACAGGGCGCCGGCTCGGGGAAGCGGAGCTTGGCGACCTTGTCGGCCTGGCGGACGTCCTCCAGGCCCGCGAGCAGCCGCTCGGCACGGCGGGCCATGTTCTGCGCGGCCACCGTCTTGGTGGCCTTGGCGCGCATCTTGTCCGCCTGCGAGTTCAGCGCCGACGCCTTCTTCTCGGCGTTCTGCCGCTCGCGCTTGCGGCGCTTCTCGTCCGCCTCGCGCTGCTGCTGGTAGAGCTTCCAGCCCATGTTGTAGACGTCGATCACCGAGCGGTTGGCGTCCAGGTAGAAGACCTTGTTGACGACCGTCTCGACCAGCTCGACATCGTGGGAGATCACGATGAAGCCACCATGGAACGTCTTCAGGTAGTCCCGCAGCCAGACGATCGAGTCGGCGTCGAGGTGGTTCGTCGGCTCGTCGAGCAGCATGATGTCCGCGTCCGAGAACAGGATGCGGGCCAGCTCGACACGGCGGCGCTGACCGCCGGACAGGGTGTGCAGCGGCTGGCCGAGCACCCGGTCGGGCAGCTTCAGGGCGGCCGCGATCGTGGCGGCCTCGGCCTCGGCCGCGTACCCGCCCTTGGTGAGGAACTCGGTCTCCAGGCGCTCGTAGCGCTTCATCGCCTTCTCGCGCGTGGCGCCCTTGCCGTTCGCCATACGCTCTTCGTTCTCACGCATCTTGCGCAGCAGGTCGTCGAGGCCGCGGGCGGACAGGACGCGGTCGCGGGCGAGTACGTCGAGGTCGCCGGTGCGCGGGTCCTGCGGCAGATAGCCGACGTCACCGGCGCGGCTGATGGAGCCGCCGGCGGGGGTGCCCTCGCCGGCGAGGCACTTGGTGAGGGTGGTCTTGCCGGCGCCGTTACGGCCGACGAGGCCGATGCGGTCGCCCTTGGCGACGCGGAAAGAGGCGTTGTCGATAAGAATGCGGGCGCCGGCGCGCAGCTCGATGCCGGTGGCGGTGATCACGGACAGACTCCAGGGCGGGATGTAAGGACGGCGGACAGCGACGGGCGGGTGGTCAGCGCCGTCTAATGCGCGAGGAGAATGGCCATACGGCCGATTCTACCGGGCAGTCGCAACCCCTTTTTCCGGGTGGGCCCCGTCCCCCGTTCGGCCCTGTGCCCACGCCCGTCGCCAAGGGGCGTACCAGGATGAAGTGGCCGACAGTCGGCGCAGGGCGGCGGGGCCGTCGCCTGGAGGCGAAGCAGAGGGTGGTACGCCCGTGCGGTTCGACGACGACGCCGGTCTGGACACGTCCGCGGTCAAGGATGTGCGCGGCGGCCGGGTTCCCGGTGGCAGGGCGACCGTCGGGGGCGGGCTCGTCGGTGTGATCGTGCTGCTGTTGGGGCTGTTCCTCGGTGTCGGGCCGGAGAACCTGGGGCTGAGCTCGGGCGGCGACGAGTCGATGGCGTCGTCGTCGGATCAGGCACAGGTGGCCGAGACCTGCCGGACCGGGCGGGACGCGAACACCAGGGATGACTGCCGGATGGTCGCGGTGGTCAACAGCGTGCAGGACTTCTGGCGGCAGGAGTTCCCGCGCCGCAGCGCCCGCTACTCGGACGCACAGACGGTGTTCTTCACGCAGCGGGTGGGCACGGCCTGTGGGTCTGCCACGTCCGCGGTCGGGCCCTTCTACTGCCCTGGCGACCACAAGGTCTATCTGGACCTGGGGTTCTTCCAGGAATTGCGGACCACGTTCGGCTCCAGTGGCGGCCCGTTCGCGCAGGCCTACGTGGTGGCGCACGAGTACGGCCACCACGTACAGAACCTGATGGGCACCCTGAAGCGCTCCCAGGACGGCCGCATGGGCGCGGACAGCAACGCGGTGAAGGTGGAGCTGCAGGCGGACTGCTACGCGGGGGTGTGGGCGCGGCAGGCGACGTCGACCCCGGACCGGTCGACCGGCAGGCCGCTGATCACCGAGCTCACCGACGCCGACGTCCGGGACGGGCTCGACGCGGCGGCCGCGGTCGGCGACGACCGGATTCAGGAGCGGTTTCAGGGGCGGGTCACACCGGAGTCCTGGACGCACGGCTCGGCACGGCAGCGTCAGGGGTGGTTCTCCGAGGGGTTCCGTACGGGTGACATGGCTCGGTGCAACACCTTTCGGTGAGGTGCGGGGCGAGCGTTGGGCGGGCGTTGTCAGACCCCGGTGCCAGACTGTGGAGCAGGTCACATTCCGCGCCGAATCCGGCGCTGAGTCCGAGGAGGAGTGATCGTCATGTCACAGTCGCCGACCATCAGCCCGACGGTGCTGTACACGGACGCCAAGGCCGCGATCCGTCTGCTCACCGAGGCCTTCGGCTTCACCGAGACCGCCGTGTACGAGAGCGAGGGCGGCTATGTCGAGCACGCCGAACTCTCCTACGGGAACGGCGTGGTGATGCTGGGTTCGAAGGGGCGCGAAGGCGTGTTCGCCAAGGCGATGGCGGACTCGGGGCCGACCGGCGTGTTCGTCCATGTGGACGATGTGGACGCGCACTACAAGCAGGCCGTGGAGCACGGCGTGGAGATCCTGATGCCCCCGAAGGACCAGGACTACGGGTCGCGGGACTATATGGCCCGGGACTCCGAGGGCAATGTGTGGAGCTTTGGGACGTATACGCCGCTGTCGGGGTCCTAGGGCCCGGTCCGTCGGACGGCGCCTGGGTTCCCTGGGTTGTCAGGCGCGGCTGAGGTCCTGGGCTCCCTCGGTTGTCAGGCGCCGCCTGTGTGCACCTGGAAGGCGGCTCGGCGTACGGCCTTGGCCAGGGCCGGGTCGGGGTGCGCGGCGGCCAGGGCTACCAGGACCTGCACGGTGCGTGGGTGGCCGACGGCCCGTACCTCCTGCAGCAGCGCGGGCACGGTGGGCTGGACCGCGGATTCCAGGTGGCGTACGAGCAGTGCCGACTCGCCGTGGTCGGCCACGGCCGCGGCGGTGTCGATCCAGAGCCAGGTGGCCTCGTCGCGGGTGAGGACCGCGTGGACTTCCTCGGGGTCGGCGCCCTCGTGCTCGGCGAGCCACATCAGGGCGTAGGGGCGCAGGGAGGCGTCCTGTGCCGCGGTCCGCACCTCGGGCTCGGCGGGGGCTCCGACGACGCGGAGCGCCTCGAAGGCCAGGCCGCGCAGCAGGGCGTCGTCGCCGCGCGCGGTGTCCAGGAGTTCGGTGACGGCGGTGCTGGCGGGGCGGGCGGCGAGCCAGGCGCGGTATTCGGCGCGGGCCGCGTTGGGGCGCAGGCGGGCGCAGCCGCGGAGCATGGCGTCGGCGGACTGCTCGATGTTCCCGGCGGGGCTCTGTGCGGCGACGATGATCTGCTCGAGCTTGACCCAGACCGCCCAGCTGCCGAGCGGGGTGAGGGTCGCCTGGCCCGGGCTCAGGGTCAGCGCCCCGACGGCGGCGAGGGCGCCCAGGGCCCAGTCGAGCAGCGGGGGCAGCTCGGTCTGGGCGCGGGGTTCAGGGGTGTGTGGTGCGGGGGTGTGTGGTGCGGAGGTGTGTGGTGCGGAGGTGTGTGGTGCGGAGGCGGGCTGCGGGGCGGGGATTTCGCAGCGTTCCTCGCGGAGTTCGGTGACTCGCTGCTCAAGGAGGTCCAGGAGCTGGGGTACCGGCACCGGGCCCGCGGAGAGCTGCAGGAAGGAGAGCAACTGCGGTACGGCTTCGATGACTTCGGCGACGGCGGCGGGGGCGAGGCCGCTGGGTGCCGGGTGGACCAGCGACCAGGCGTCGAACAGCGCGACCCAGCCGCGTAGTACGGCGGAGTCGTCGCGGTCCCAGGCGCGCAGCCGCCAGCCGGGGCGGGCGGTGCTGCCGTGTACCTCGATCAGGCCGGCCAGGCGTGCGGTGTCCCAGTCGGTGCGTACCTGTTCGGGGGTCAGGTCCAGGTCGGTGGCGGCCCGTTCGGTGGCCTCCTCGGACAGGGCGCCGCCGGCGAGTGGGTGCACCGAGGTGCCGTGATGGCGTGTCGCGTCGGCCCAGCGGGCGATCGCGGCCGCCGGGGCGAGGCCGGTGCGGGNGCTTACGCCCCCCGTTGCGTCTCCTCGCGTTGGCGTCGCCCCCCGTTGTGGGCAGCAGTCCCCCCCCCGTTGTGGGCATTCGTTCCGCTGGGGCGAGGGGGGCGCCTCCCGCTCGAGCGAAGTCGAGAGTGGGGGAGGGTGGGCACAACCGCTCGCCACGGGTGCACCGTTTCACCAAGCCCGGAGGGCAGCACCCTCGCTCCGACACGGGGTCAGGGCAGCGGGGTCAGGTCAGGGGGGTGAGGAAGCGGCGTAGGGCTTCCTCGTAGGGGGCTGGGGTCGCGTTCCAGCACGCGCCGTGGGGTGCGTCGTGGACTGTGTGGAGGGTGATCAGGTCCGGGCGGCGGGCGGCCAGGGCTTGCGAGAGGTGGTAGGGCGCGAGGGCGTCGTCCGGTCCGTGGAAGAGGAGAACCGGAATCTTGAGCGCGGCGGGGTTGGCGGCTCGGGTGAGGCGGTCGCCACGTAGGCCGGTGCGACCCTGGGCCGCACGGACGGCGAGGGGCAGGAGCGCGGCCGGAATGCCGCGGGCGCGGGCGATCGCGCTCAG
The DNA here is from genome assembly GCF_046540415.1 of Streptomyces sp. E11-3. Taxonomy (NCBI): domain Bacteria; kingdom Bacillati; phylum Actinomycetota; class Actinomycetes; order Kitasatosporales; family Streptomycetaceae; genus Streptomyces; species Streptomyces sp. E11-3. The sequence goes on from NZ_JAZGRL010000002.1 coordinate 1,076,322, forward strand.
GGTGGCCTCCCAGTCGAGTACCGGGGAGTCCAGGACGAGGCCGCAGATCCGGTCGCGCAGCGCCGACTCCGTGGCGGCGTGCAGGGCCATCGCGGCGCCGGTGGACCAGCCGTGCAGCACGATGCGCTCGGCGCCGTAGCGCACGGCGTAGCGGATGGCCGCGTCCAGGTCGCGCCACTCGGTCTCGCCGAGGTGCCCGAGACCGTCCGGGGAGCGCGGGGCGCCGAGGTCGCCGCGGTAGGCGAGGTCGAGTACCGGGAACTGCAGGCGGTGCAGGCAGTCCATGACGACCATCGGGTGCTCGCGCGTGGTGCCGAGTCCGTGGACCGTGATGACCCAGGTGTCCCGGGCCGCGGGCACGAACCAGGCGGGCAGCCCGCCGAGTTCGCCCGGGATGTCGATGTCGGCGTGGTCCAGACCGAGCGCGGTGCTCGGGTTGCCGAGGTACGTCTGCGGGGTGAGCCAGACCGTTGCCCCGGTCTCCAGGGTGCCGTGGGTGACCCGTTCCAGGCGGCGTACCACGGTGTCGGCGGGGTGCGGCGCACCGTCGAGGACGGGGCCGACCACCGCGTGGCAGCCGTCGCCGCTCAGTCCGTAGGTGCCGGGGCGCATCGAGGCCAGGGTGCGGGTGAGCTCGACCCGGTCGGTGTCCGTGGCGTGCACGGTGAGCGCTGGCTCGGTGGGCAGTGGGCGCCCCGAGGGCGCCTTGAGGGCGATGTCGCTGGCGTACCGGCCGGCCGCGACCAGGGCCGCGCCGACGCCTAGCACGGTGGAGACGGCCGCGGCCGTGGCTTTAGCAGGGCGCACGGCTCCAGTGTCGGGGCCCGGGCGCGTACCGGCCAGCGGGCGGCAGCGTTCAGGGGGATCCGACCCGGCCGGTCACCCCCGGCGCTGCTGCCCGTAGTCCCGCAGTTGATTCTCGACGGCCTGGAGCTGGTCGGGGCTGAGGGTCTTCGGGGTGTGGCCCGGAATGGCGGTCGCGGTGAGCCAGAGGTGGCAGAGCCACTCAAGGTGGGCTGTGCGGTCATAGGCCTGGTCAAGGGTGGTTCCGTATGTGACCGTTCCGTGGTTCTGGAGCAGACATCCGGTGCGGTCCCGTAGTGCGAGCAGCATGTTCTCGGCCAATTCGGGGGTCCCGTAGAGGGCGTACTCGGCGACACGGACGGGGCCGCCGAGTGCCATGGTCATGTAGTGGATCGGCGGCAGCTCCGAGACCAGCGTCGAGACGGCCGTGGCGTGCACCGCGTGGGTGTGCACCACGGCGCCCGCGGAGGTGGCGCGGTAGACCGCGAGGTGCAGCGGCAGCTCGCTGGTCGGGGTGAGTGAGCCGAGGACTCTCTTCCCTTCCAGGTCGACGCCCAGCGTGTCGTGTGGCGCGAGCCGGTCGTACGGCACGCCGCTCGGGGTGACCAGGACGATGTCCCCGACCCGTACCGACACATTGCCCGAGGTGCCGACGACCAGGCCGTCCGTCGCCGTCCTGCGGGCCGTCGCCACGAGCTCCGCCCAGGCCCGTTCGAGCGCGCCGTCCGACGGCACCCGGGTCCGTTCCCCTGTTCGACCATCCATGGGGCGATCCTGCCAGGTGAGCGGCGCGCCCGTGGTGCGGAGCCTCGGAATCCTTAGTCCTCCATATGGGCATACATGGGCGTGTGCCAACGATTGGCCGGAGATCGACGGGCATAGTGGGGATCTCGGTTAGCCTCAGGGTGATTTGTCATGCACGTCGCCATCGGGGGGAAATATGGCTCGTGATCACCATCCGTCCCGGCGCCCCAGCCGCGCCGCCCGCGCTCGCGCCCGCGCCATCGGAGCGTCGGCCGTGACCCTCGCCCTCGCGGGCACCGCCATCGCCGCGGCCCCCGCGGGCGCCGCGCCCAAGCCGCGGGGGCACGACGTCTCCTCGCACCAGAAGAAGGTCAACTGGCGCAAGGCGAAGAGCAAGGGCGCCCGGTTCGTGTACGTGAAGGCGACCGAGTCGCATACGTACAAGAACCCGTACTTTCGTCAGCAGTACGACGGCTCGCGCGAGCAGGGACTGATCCGCGGCGCGTACCACTTCGCCGTGCCGCACAAGTCGTCCGGCAAGAAGCAGGCCGCGTACTTCGTCCGGAACGGCGGCCTGTGGCGCGGCGACGGCTGGACGCTGCCGCCCGCGCTCGACATCGAGTACAACCCGTACAGCAAGAAGAAGAAGTGCTACGGGCTGAGCAAGAAGAAGATGGTCGGCTGGATCAGCGCCTTCAGCGCCGAGGTGAGGCGGCAGACCGGCCGCCATCCGGTGATCTACACGACGGCGCACTGGTGGAAGAAATGCACCGGTAACAGCCGCGCCTTCGGCACCCACCACGCCCTGTGGCTGGCCAGCTACAACTCGTCGCCCGGGCGGCTGCCCGCGGGGTGGTCGTATCCGACCTTCTGGCAGTACAGCAACAAGGGGAAGCTGCCGGGTGATCAGAATCTCTTCAACGGCTCCCAGGCGCAGTTGAAGAGGTTCGCCCGCAGCTAGCGGGCCCGCAATCCCGGCAATCCCGGCGCGGGCGCCGCCGTCGCGGCCTAAGCGGAACGGCCGCACGCCGCTCAGGTAAACCGTGGCGCCCACCCCAGTTCACCTTCCGTTCACTCAGGTTGCCTACGTTCCACAAGCCAATGACATCAAGCGATTGCCTGGGTAAATGGAACACATCACGCTGCTGCTAGCGATCGTGATCGTGACAGCTCTCGTGTTCGATTTCACGAACGGTTTCCACGACACCGCCAACGCGATGGCGACGACCATCTCGACCGGCGCGATGAAGCCCAAAGCCGCGGTGGCCATGTCCGCCGTGCTGAACCTGGTCGGAGCCTTCCTGTCCGTGGAGGTCGCCAAGACGATCTCCAAGGGGCTGGTGCAGGAGGACGGCATCCAACCTGAGGTGATCCTCGCGGCACTCGTCGGTGCCATCCTCTGGAACCTGGTGACCTGGCTGGTCGGCCTGCCCTCCAGCTCCTCGCACGCCCTCATGGGCGGTCTGATCGGCGCCACCATCGCGTCCATCGGCATCAGCGGTGTCAACGGCGGGGTCGTCGTCACCAAGGTGCTGATCCCGGCCGTCGCCGCCCCGCTGGTCGCCGGTATCGCCGCGATGATCGGCGCCCGGCTGACGTACAAGCTCGGCAAGAACGTCAGCGCGAAGACCTCGGCGAAGGGCTACCGCGGCGGCCAGATCGCCTCCGCCGGCCTGGTCTCGCTGGCGCACGGCACCAACGACGCCCAGAAGACGATGGGCATCATCACCCTGGCGCTGGTCGCTGGCGGCGCTCTCGCGCCCGGCTCCAACCCGCCGGTCTGGGTGATCGTCTCCGCCGGTATGGCGATCGCGCTCGGTACCTACCTGGGCGGCTGGCGCATCATCCGCACCATGGGCAAGGGCCTCACCGACCTCCAGCCGCAGCAGGGCTTCGCCGCCCAGACCAGTGCGGCCGTGGTCATCCTGTCCTCGTCGAACCTCGGCTTCTCGCTGTCGACCACACACTCCTGCTCCGGCGCCGTGATGGGCGCGGGCCTCGGCCGCAAGGGCGGTGTGGTCCGCTGGTCGACCGCGACCCGGATGTTCGTGGCCTGGGGTCTGACCCTGCCGGCCGCCGGTCTGGTCGCCGCGCTGGCGGAGTTCGTCGCCCGGCAGGGTGACTGGGGCGTCGCCGTCGTCGTCGCCTTCCTGATCGGTTCCTGTGCCGCGATCTGGTTTATCTCGCGCCGCCAGGTCATCGACCACACCAACGTCAACGAGGTCGACGAGAACGCCCCCGCCGCCTCCGCTTCCGCCTCGGGCGAGGCCGAGCCCGCGGGTGTCGTGACCAACGCGATCGCGGCGGTCGTCCCGCCGCCGACCGCCGCGGCCGAAGCCGCGGAGGCGGCCGCAGAGACGGCCGACGAGGCCCTGACCACCATCCCGGCCCAGGCCGCGGCGGCGTCGGACGCCGACACGCGACCCGCCCGGGTCTGATGAGCACGGCTTCGAGCCCGAGTTAAGGAAACAGCAGCATGGACATCGACTGGGAAGCCCTCGGCTCCGTCTTCGGCGTCAGCCTCGTGGCGACCGTCGGCCTGGTGGCCCTCTTCACCCTGGGCATGATCGGCCTCTCCAAGCAGGAGGAGGCCGCCGAGCAGGGCGGCTCCGCGACCCTGGCACGTACAGGCGCGTACGCCTGCTTCGCCGCCTGCACCGCGGCGGTGGCGTACGGCATCTTCATGATCGTTTCCTGACGGGAACCATGATCGCCTCCTGACGGGGGCAGCGCACTCCGCGAGCGGCGCCTCGCGACCTTCACCACGGTCGCCGGGCGCCGCTTCCGTGCGCTCCCTCAATGCTTCGGCGCGACCCCGCGAGGCCACCTCGAAGTGGTCCTCGTAACACAGTCCCTGTGCAGGTCAACGACGAGTTGACGGGCGTTCGGGGACCGTGGTGGACTGCCGGAGCCATATACGGCGGCAGGAGAGGAAGCCGGTGCGAATCCGGCGCGGTCCCGCCACTGTCACCGGGGAGCTCTCCCCCAACACCGGAAGTCACGGTCCGCGGCTGCGGATTGGAAGGCCGGGGGAGCTGCGCGTATCCGGGAGCCAGGAGACTCACGTCGCCGTTTTCCGTCGAACCAGGGCGCGGACCCTGAGTGAGGACAAAGCGCGATGCCGGGCTGCCCGTCACACATCTTGTTGAGTACCAGTCTGTTGAGTACCAGCCTGTTGAGTACCCGTGCGTGGGGTACTCACCGCACTCCAGAGGTCCTTCGAGGCGTATCGGCCGGCTGACCCCGTGCGTGCCGATCGTGTTCTCGCGTACGGCGCCACCGCGGGCCTGCTCGGCGATCTGCTGCTCGGCGATCCGCGCCGCGGCCATCCGGTCGCCGCGTTCGGCCGTGCGGCGGGCTCCGTCGAGCGCCTGCTGTGGCGTGACCACCGCGGCTGGGGTGCCCTGCACACCACGGTGTGCGCTGGTGGTGCCCTGGGCGCCGCCGCGCTGGCTTCGCGCGCCCTGCGCCACTCCCCCGCCGCTTCTGTCGCGCTGACCGCCGCCACGACGTGGGCCGTCCTGGGCGGTACGTCCTTGGGGCGTGAGGCGCGGGCCGTCGGCTCCGCGCTGGAGGCCGGGGACCTCGACGTCGCCCGGGAGCGGCTGCCGCACCTGTGCGGGCGCGATCCGCAGGCGCTGGACGGTCCCGGTATCGCGCGGGCCGTCGTCGAGTCGGTCGCCGAGAACACCTCGGACGCCGTGGTCGGCGCGCTGGTGTGGGGTGCCGTCGGCGGCGTGCCTGGCCTGGTCGGATTCCGGGCCGTGAACACCCTGGACGCGATGGTGGGCCACAAGTCGGCGAAGTACCGGCGCTACGGGTGGGCTTCGGCCCGCCTCGACGACGTGGCCGGATGGCCGGGTGCCCGCCTGACCGCCGCCCTCGGAGTCGTCGCGGGCGGCGACCCGCGCGGCGCGCTGCGCGCCTGGCGGGCCGACGCGAGCAAGCACCCGAGCCCCAACGCGGGCCCGGTGGAGGCCTCGTTCGCCGGGGCGCTGGGCGTGCGGCTCGGCGGAACACTGTCCTACGGCGGACGGGTCGAGCACCGACCGGTACTCAACACCGAGGGCCGGACGATCGAGGTCGGGGACATCGAGCGGGCCGTACGGCTGTCGCGGCGGGTCGGCGCGCTGGCGCTGGGCGCGTCCGTAGCCGGGCGGCTCGGGGCGGCGGCGCTGCGCCGCCGTACGCGACGACGGGGAGGGGCATCGTGACGCCGACACCGCGGACAGGTCGTGGGGGCGGGCTGCTGGTCGCCGGGACCACGTCGGACGCCGGGAAGAGCGTGGTCACCGCGGGCATCTGCCGCTGGCTGGCGCGCAAGGGCGTGTCCGTCGCGCCCTTCAAGGCGCAGAACATGTCGCTGAACTCGTTCGTCACACGCGAGGGCGCCGAGATCGGCCGCGCCCAGGCGATGCAGGCACAGGCCGCCCGTGTCGAGCCCACCGCGCTGATGAACCCGGTGCTGCTCAAGCCCGGCAGCGACCGCTCCAGCCAGGTCGTCCTGATGGGCAAGCCGGTGGGCGAGATGAGCGCGCGCGGGTTCTTCGGGGGGTCTGGGGGGTCGTCCCCCGGGTGAGGGCTGCACGGGGGCCGTCAGGAAGCCCTGCTCGGCACGGTGGTGGAGTGCCTGGAGGAGCTGCGGAGCTCGTACGACGCGGTGATCTGTGAGGGCGCGGGCAGTCCCGCCGAGATCAATCTGCGGCGTACCGACATCGTGAACATGGGGATCGCGCGGGCGGCCCGGTTCCCGGTGGTGGTGGTCGGGGACATCGACCGCGGTGGCGTCTTCGCGTCCTTCTTCGGTACGACGGCGCTGCTCAGCGGCACCGACCAGGAGCTGGTCGCCGGGTATCTGGTCAACAAGTTCCGCGGCGATGTGTCCCTGCTCGAACCGGGCCTGGAGATGCTGCGCCAGCTCACCGGGCGGCGGACGTACGGTGTGCTGCCGTTCGCGCACGGGCTCGGCATCGACGAGGAGGACGGGCTGCGGGTCTCGCTGCGCGGCGCCGTGCGCGAGTCGGTGGTCGCTCCGCCGGTCGGCGACGAGGTGCTGCGGGTCGCCGTGTGCGCCGTACCGCTGATGTCGAACTTCACCGATGTGGACGCGCTGGCCGCCGAACCCGGCGTGGTGGTGCGGTTCGTGGACCGGCCCGACGAGCTGCATGACGCCGATCTGGTCGTGGTGCCGGGCACGCGGGGCACGGTGCGCGCCCTGGAGTGGCTCAGGGAGCGCGGTCTCGCGGACGCGCTGGCGCGCAGGGCTGCCGACGGCCGCCCGGTGCTGGGAATCTGCGGCGGCTTCCAGGTGCTCGGCGAGCACATCGAGGACGAGGTCGAGTCCCGCGCGGGCGCTGTCGAGGGGCTCGGACTGCTGCCGGTCCGGGTCACGTTCGCGCGTGAGAAGACCCTCGCCAGGCCGGTCGGCCAGGCGCTGGGCGAGCGGGTCGAGGGCTACGAGATCCATCACGGTGCCGCTCGGGTGGAGGGCGGCGAGTCCTTCCTGGACGGCTGCCGGGTCGGCTCCGTGTGGGGGACGCACTGGCACGGGTCGCTGGAGAGCGACGGGTTCCGGCGCGCCTTCCTGCGCGTGGTCGCGGCCGCCGCAGGGCGCCGTTTCGTGCCCGCGCCCGACACCTCGTTCGCCGCGCTGCGCGAGGAGCAGCTCGACCGGCTCGGCGACCTCATCGAAGAACACGCGGACACCAGTGCGCTGCTCAGCCTGATCGAGACCGGCGCTCCGTCCGGTCTCCCGTTCATCGCCCCGGGGGCACCTTCATGACCGTCCTGCTTCTGTCCACCGCCGATACGGATCTGCTGGCGGCCCGCGCGTCGGGCGCGCCGTACCGGATCGGCAACCCGACCCGGATCGACGTCGCGACCGAACTGCCCGCGCTGCTCGACGGGGCCGAGATCGCCGTCGTACGCCTCCTTGGTGGCAAGCGCGCCTGGGAGGACGGGCTCGCCGCGCTCAAGGCGTCCGGTGTCCCGACCGTGCTGCTCGGTGGCGAGTCGGTGCCCGACGCGGAGCTGATGGCCGAGTCGTCGGTGCCCGCGGGTGTGGTCGCCGAGGCGCTGCGCTATCTCGTCGAGGGCGGAGCGGGGAACTTCGTCGAGCTGGCCCGGTTCCTGTCCGACACGGTGCTGCTGACCGGTCAGGGCTTCGCCGAGCCGCAGAAGATGCCGGAGTTCGGGGTGCACGGCGCCTACGCGCGCGTGGCGGGCCGTCCCACCGTGGGTGTGCTGTTCTACCGGGCGCACGAGCTGTCCGGGAACACCGCCTTCGTGGACACCCTCTGCGAGGCGATCGAGGCGCGCGGCGCCAACGCTCTGCCGGTGTACTGCGGTTCGCTGCGCGGCGCCGATGCCGGGCTGTACGAGATCCTCGGGCAGACGGACGCGCTCGTCGCCACGGTGCTCGCGGCGGGCGGCACGCACGCGTCGGACGCGTCGGCGGGCGGCGACGACGAGGCCTGGGACATCGGGGCGCTCGCCGAGCTGAACACCCCTGTGCTGCAGGGCCTGTGTCTGACCTCGTCCAGGGCGGCCTGGGAGGCCTCCGACGCCGCCCTGTCCCCCATGGACGCGGCGATGCAGGTCGCCATCCCCGAGTTCGACGGGCGGCTGATCACGGTCCCGTTCTCCTTCAAGGAGCAGGGCCCGGACGACGTCCCGGTGTACGCGGCCGACCCTGAGCGGGCCGCGCGGGTCGCCGGAATCGCCGTACGGCACGCCCAGTTGAAGCACAAGCCGAACGCGGAGAAGAAGCTCGCGCTGGTCTTCACCGCCTACCCGACCAAGCACTCCCGCGTCGGCAACGCGGTCGGCCTGGACACGCCCGCGTCGGCCGTACGGGTCCTGGACGCGCTGCGCGACGCGGGGTACGGCGTCGACGGCCACCCCGACAACGGCGACGAGCTGATCCACCGCCTCATCAACGCCGGTGGCCACGACGTGGAGTGGCTCACCGAGGAGCAACTGGCAGCCGCCCCCGCGCGCGTGCCGCTCGCCGACTACCAGGCGTGGTTCAGCACGTTGGACCCCGAGCTGCGTGACGGAATGCTGGAGGCGTGGGGTGAGCCGCCCGGCTCGCTGTACGTGGACGGCGACGACATCGTGCTCGCCTCCCTGCAGTTCGGGAACGTCGTGGTGATGATCCAGCCGCCGCGCGGCTTCGGCGAGAACCCCATCGCGATCTACCACGACCCAGACATGCCGCCGTCGCACCACTACATGGCCGCCTACCGCTGGCTGGAGCTGTCCTTCGGCGCGGACGCGATCGTGCACATGGGCAAGCACGGCACCATGGAGTGGCTGCCCGGCAAGGGCCTCGGCCTGAGCGGCGGTTGCGCACCGGACGCGGTGCTCGGGGACCTGCCGCTGATCTACCCGTTCATCGTCAACGACCCGGGCGAGGGCACCCAGGCCAAGCGCCGCGGCCACGCCACGGTGGTGGACCACCTGGTGCCGCCGATGGCGCGCGCCGACACGTACGGCGACCTGGCCAAGCTGGAGCAACTCCTCGATGAGTACGCCCTGGTCAGCGATCTCGACCCGACCAAGGCCCCGGCCGTACGGGCGCAGATCTGGACGCTGGTGAAGGCGGCCGAACTGCACCACGACCTGCACGTCGCCGATCAGCCGGACGACGACGACTTTGACGAGTTCGTCATGCACATCGACGGCTATCTGTGCGAGATCAAGGACGTGCAGATCCGGGACGGGCTGCATGTGCTGGGTGGCGGTCCGGTCGGTGAGGCGCGGGTGAACCTCGTACTGGCGGTGCTGCGCGCCTCGCAGGTGTGGGGTGGCGCCGCCAATGCGCTGCCGGGGCTGCGGGCCTGTCTGGCCGAGCACTTCGGGCTCGATGAGAAGGCGCTGCTGGCGGAGCCGGGCGCGGCGGTCAAGGTCGCGGACGGGCTGACGGCTCTCGTCGACGGGCCGGCGCGGACCGGCTCGGACGCCATCGACCTGCTGGAGCAGCTGTGCCGACGGCTCGCCGAAGGCATGGAGGAGCGCGGCTGGGACCTCACCGCGGTGCGTGGGCTGGTGCGTGAGGTGGTCGGCGTCGACCTGCCGGACGCGGTGGCCGTGCTCGGCTTCGCGTGCGAGGAGGTCGTGCCGCGGCTTGCCCGTACGACGGACGAGATCGGGCACATTCTGCGGGCCCTGGACGGTGGTTACGTCCCGGCGGGGCCGTCAGGATCGCCGACCCGTGGCCTGGTCAACGTGCTTCCGACGGGGCGGAACTTCTACTCCGTCGACCCGAAGGCGATTCCGTCCCGGCTGTCGTGGGAGGTCGGGCAGGCGCTCGCCGACTCACTGGTGGCGCGCTACCTCCAGGACACCGGCGACTACCCGAAGTCGGTCGGGCTGACCGTGTGGGGTACGTCGGCGATGCGCACCCAGGGCGACGACATCGCGGAGATCCTGGCGCTGCTCGGATGCCGCCCGGTGTGGGATGACGCGTCGCGGCGGGTGACCGGCTTCGAGGTGGTGCCGGTCGAGGAGTTGGGGCGGCCGCGTATCGACGTGACCGTGCGGATCTCCGGGTTCTTCCGGGACGCGTTCCCGCATGTCGTCGGGCTGATCGATGACGCGGTACGGGCGGTGGCCGAGCTGGACGAGGACCCCGCGCGGAACTTCGTGAAGGCGCACGCCGACGAGGACACCGCGGAGCACGGTGACCGGCGGCGGGCCACTGCTCGTATCTTCGGCTCCAAGCCTGGGGCTTACGGGGCCGGGCTGCTGCCGTTGATCGACGCGCGGAACTGGCGTAGCGACGCGGATCTCGCCGAGGTGTACGCGGTGTGGGGCGGCTACGCGTACGGGCGTGGGCTTGAGGGGCGGGCCGCGCGTGGGGATATGGAGACGGCGTTTCGGCGGATTGCCGTGGCGGCGAAGAACGTCGACACGCGTGAGCATGATCTGGTCGATGCGGACGACTACTTCCAGTACCACGGGGGCATGGTCGCGATGGTGCGCCATCTGACCGGGGCCTCACCTGAGGCATATGTGGGTGACTCGGCCGTTCCCGAGCAGGTGAAGACACGGACGCTCGGTGAGGAGACGCACCGGGTGTTCCGGGCCCGGGTGGTCAATCCGCGCTGGATGGCGGCGATGCGGCGGCACGGGTACAAGGGGGCTTTCGAAATGGCCGCGACCGTGGACTACCTGTTCGGGTACGACGCGACGGCGGGCGTGGTTGACGACTGGATGTACGAGAAGCTCTCGGCGGAGTACGTGTTCGACCCGGAGAACCGGGAGTTCATGGGGAAGTCCAATCCCTGGGCGCTGCGGGGGATTACCGAGCGGCTGCTGGAAGCGGCTGAGCGGGGGCTGTGGGCTGAGCCGGACGCTTCGACGTTGGAGCGGCTGCGGGCCACGTACCTGGAACTTGAGGGTGACTTGGAGGGGGACGAGTGAGGGGGGCTGAGGTTACAGCGGTCTTCTTCCCCAATCCCGCCCCTTCCCGTAACTGGGGCTCCACCCCAGACCCCGTTTGTCCTCAAACGCCGGACGGGCTGGGTTGGCCGGACGGGCTGAATGCGCTGACAGTGGAGGCTTTCTCGTGAGTACGCCCTATCCCTTTACCGCCATCGTCGGGCAGGACGATCTGCGGCTTGGGCTGTTGCTCAATGCCGTGTCGCCTGCCGTGGGCGGGGTGCTCGTACGTGGGGAGAAGGGCACCGCCAAGTCCACCGCCGTGCGGGCGCTTTCCGCGCTCATGCCCGAAGTCGCCGTGGTTCCCGGGTGCCGGTTCTCCTGCGATCCGGCCGCCCCGGACCCCGCGTGCCCGGACGGGCCGCACGAAGCCGCCGGGCAGGATGCCAGGCCCGCGCGCATGGTGGAACTGCCCGTCGGAGCGTCCGAGGACCGGCTGGTCGGGGCGCTCGACATCGAGCGGGCGCTCGCCGAGGGTGTGAAGGCCTTCGAGCCGGGGCTGCTCGCGGACGCGCACCGCGGTGTGCTGTACGTGGACGAGGTCAACCTGCTGCACGACCACCTGGTCGACCTGCTGCTCGACGCCGCCGCCATGGGCGCCTCGTACGTGGAGCGCGAGGGTGTGTCCGTACGGCATGCCTCGCGGTTTCTGCTCGTCGGCACGATGAACCCCGAAGAGGGTGAGTTGCGGCCGCAGTTGCTCGACCGGTTCGGGCTGACCGTCGAGGTCGCCGCGTCGCGGGAGCCCGACCAGCGGGTCGAGGTGGTGCGGCGGCGGCTGGCCTACGACGACGACCCGGCCGCGTTCGCCGCCCGCTGGGCGGACGAGGAGGGCGCGCTGCGGGCGCGCATCGTGGCGGCGCGTGCGCTGCTGCCCTCGGTGCGGCTCGGGGACGCCGCGCTGCGGCAGATCGCGGCGACCTGTGCCGCCTTCGAGGTGGACGGGATGCGCGCGGACATCGTGATGGCGCGTACGGCTACCGCGCTGGCCGCCTGGGCAGGGCGCGGTGACGTGCTGGCCGAGGACGTACGGCAGGCGGCGCTGCTCGCGCTGCCGCACCGGCGGCGGCGCAATCCGTTCGACGCTCCGGGGCTCGACGAGGACAAGCTCGACGAGACGTTGGAGGAGTTCGCCGGTCAGCAGGAGGACGGCGACAGCGACGGCGATGGCGGGGATGACGATCCGGACGGCGGGGGTCCCGGGG
>NZ_JAZGRL010000002.1:1088618-1153199 GCF_046540415.1 Streptomyces sp. E11-3
CCGGGGGTGGCGGGCGTCCGCCGCAGGACCGTCCCGATGTGCCGCCACAGGGCGACGCCCCTGCCCAGGAGGAGGCCCCAGCGGCTCAAGGGGACACCCCCGCGCGGCCCGAGGCCGAGTCCGAGGGGTCCGGCGAGGCGCAGGTGCCTTCGGGCGGCGGTGAGCAGGCTCCCGTAGGGGCGGCCGAGCCGTTCCGTACGAAGCTGCTCAGCGTGCCGGGGATGGGCGCGGGAGCCGCGGGGCGCCGGTCGCGCGCCCGTACCGAGCACGGCCGTACCACCGGCGCGCACCGGCCCCAAGGGGCGCTCACCAAGCTGCACTTGGCGGCGACCGTGCAGGCCGCCGCGCCTCACCAGCGGGCCCGCGGGCGGTCGGGGCGTGGCCTCGTCGTGCGTCGGGACGATCTGCGGCAGGCCGCACGCGAGGGCCGCGAGGGGAACCTCGTGCTGTTCGTCGTGGACGCCTCGGGGTCGATGGCGGCCCGGCAGCGGATGAGCGCCGTGAAGGGTGCCGTACTGTCCCTGCTGCTCGACGCCTATCAGCGGCGGGACAAGGTGGGCCTGGTGACGTTCCGCGGCAAGGACGCGGAGGTGGCGCTGCCGCCGACGTCGTCGGTCGACGCCGCCGCGGCCCGGCTTGAGCTGCTGCCCACCGGCGGGCGTACGCCGCTGGCCGCGGGGCTGCTGAAGGCGCACGAGGTGCTGCGGGTCGAGCGGTTGCGCGACCCCGCGCGGCGGCCGCTGCTGGTCGTGGTGACGGACGGCCGGGCTACGGCCGCGCGCACCGGCGCGCAGTCCGGGGCGTCCGGGGCGTCTGGTGCGGCCGGTGATCCGCTGGCGTTCGCGCGGCGCGCGGCGCGGCTGCACGCCGCCGACGGCACCGCGTCCGTCGTCGTCGACTGCGAGTCGGGAGCCGTACGGCTCGGGCTCGCCCCGCAGCTCGCGGGCGACCTCGGCGGCACGGTCGTCACGCTCGACGAGCTGCGCGCCGAGTCGATCGCCGGGCTCGTGAAGGACGTACAGGACGCACATGGAATGAGGAGAGCCGCCTGATGCCCCAAGGACAGCCTGCCGTCGTACCCGACGACGGTCTCACCACCCGCCAGCGCCGCAACCGGCCGCTGGTCGTCGTGCACACCGGCATCGGCAAGGGAAAGTCGACGGCCGCCTTCGGCCTCGCGCTGCGCGCCTGGAACCAGGGATGGCCGATCGGGGTGTTCCAGTTCGTCAAGTCCGCGAAGTGGAAGGTCGGCGAGGAGAACGCGCTCAAGGTGCTGGGTGCGTCCGGCGAGGGCGGCAGTGTCGACTGGCACAAGATGGGTGAGGGCTGGTCGTGGATTCAGCGCGCCCCCGCGGACGGTGAGCTGAGCAACGAGGAGAAGGCGCGCGAGGGGTGGGAGCAGGTCAAGCGTGACCTGGCCGCCGAGACGTACCGGCTGTACGTGCTGGACGAGTTCGCCTATCCAATGCACTGGGGCTGGGTGGACGTGGAGGAGGTCGTTTCTGTACTGCGGGACCGGCCCGGGACCCAGCATGTGATCATCACCGGTCGCAACGCGCCGCAGAAGCTGGTGGACTTCGCGGACCTGGTGACGGACATGTCCAAGGTCAAGCACCCGATGGACGCGGGCCAGAAGGGCCAGAGGGGCATCGAGTGGTGAACATCCCGCGATTGGTCATTGCCGCGCCCTCCTCGGGCAGCGGCAAGACCACCGTCGCGACGGGCCTGATGGCGGCGTTCTCGGCGGCGGGTCTCGCCGTGTCGCCGCACAAGGTCGGGCCCGACTACATCGACCCCGGGTACCACGCGTTGGCGTGTGGTCGGGTGGGGCGCAACCTTGATGCGTATCTGTGCGGTACGGAGCTGATCGGGCCGCTGTTCGCGCATGGCGCGGCGGGGTGCGATCTCGCTGTGGTCGAGGGCGTGATGGGGATGTTCGACGGTGCCGCGGGTGGGGGTGAGCTGGCCTCCACGGCGCAGGTGGCGAAGTTGCTGCGGGCGCCGGTGGTGCTGGTCGTCGACGCGTCGTCGCAGTCGCGGTCGGTGGCGGCGTTGGTGCATGGGTTCGCGTCGTGGGATCCCGAGGTGCGGATCGGCGGGGTGATCCTCAACAAGGTGGGGTCGGCACGGCACGAGTCGTTGCTGCGGGATGCGCTCGATGCGTCTGGGGTGCCGGTGTTGGGGGTGTTGCGGCGGGCTGAGCAGGTTGCGGCGCCGTCGCGGCACCTGGGGCTTGTGCCGGTCGCCGAGCGGCGGGCGGAAGCCTTGGAGTCGGTGCGGGTGCTGGCCGAGCAGGTTCGGGCGGGCTGCGACCTCGCCGCCCTGCGTGCGCTGGCGCGCAGCGCTCCGCCGCTCGATGTCTCACCGTGGGATCCTGCGGGTGGGGGCGCCTGCGGCGGGCTTCTCCCCCACCCCGCCCCGTCCCGAAAGGCCTCGCCGGCCGGGCTCGACGATGGGCCTCAAACGCAGGCCGGGCTGGGATATCGCCCTTCGGGCTCGTCCTCGAGCGCCGGACGGGCTGAGATTCGGCCTCCCGTCGTCGCCATCGCGGGGGGCGCGGCGTTCACGTTCTCGTACGCCGAGCACGCCGAGCTGCTCAGCGCCGCTGGCGCGGACGTCGTACCGTTCGATCCGCTCCACGACGAGGCGCTCCCCGACGGGACCGCCGGACTCGTCATCGGCGGCGGCTTCCCCGAGGTGTACGCGCCCGAGCTGTCCGCCAACGAACCGCTGCGCAAGGCCGTGGCGGAGCTGGCGCGCTCCGGCGCGCCCATCGCCGCCGAGTGCGCCGGGCTGCTGTATCTCGCACGCTCCCTGGACGGGAAGCCGATGTGCGGCGTACTGGACGCCGACGCGCGGATGGCCGAGCGGCTGACGCTCGGGTACCGGGAGGCCGTCGCGGTGTCGGACAGTGTGCTGGCCGCGAATGGCACCCGGATGCGGGGGCACGAGTTTCACCGCACGGTGCTCGACCCCGGCGCGGGGCCGAGCCCCGCGTGGGGGCTGCACGCGCCTGATCGGCGCGTGGAGGGCTTCGTGCAGCAGGGCGTGCACGCGAGCTATCTGCATACCCACTGGGCGGCCTCGCCCGGCATCGCCCACCGGTTCACAGAGAGGTGCACGCAAGAATGAGCAGCAAGCTGATTGGTGTCGGAGTGGGGCCCGGCGACCCGGAACTCGTGACCGTCAAGGGCGTCAACGCCCTCAAGGGCGCCGATGTGGTGGTTGTGCCCGTGATGGCTGCGTCTGATGGAAAAGATGGGGGTGAACGTGGGCGCGCCGAGGCGACCGTGCTGCATTACGTTCCCGAAGGGAACGTCGTACGCGTCGTGTTCGCGCTCAACGAGCGGACGGACCGGAGCCGCCGCGAGGCCGCCTGGGACGCGGCCGGCGAGCGGGTCGCCGAGTTGCTGCGTACGCACCGGGTGGTGGCCTTCGCGACCATCGGGGACCCCAATGTGTACTCGACGTTCACCTATCTCGCGCAGACCATCGACGAGCTGGTGCCGGGCACGGTCGTGGAGACCGTGCCGGGTATCACCGCGATGCAGGACCTGGCGGCCCGCAGCGGCGCCGTACTGACCGAGGGCACCGAGCCGCTGACGCTGGTGCCGGTGACGGCGGGTTCGGCGGTCCTGAAGGACGCGCTTCAGGGGCCCGGCACGGTGGTGGCGTACAAGTTCGGGCGGCTCGCGCACGAGGTGGCCACCGCGCTGCGCGAGACCGGACGCATCGAGGGCGCCGTGTGGGGGTCGGCGCTCGGCCTCGACGAGGAGTCGATCCGCCCGGCCGCCGAGCTCACCGACGAGGGCCCGCTGCCGTATCTGTCGACGCTGATCGCGCCCGCCCGGCGCGACGGCGGACGCGGGGGCAAGCTGTGACACCTCGAAGCGCTGGCTCAGCCCGCCGCGCCGGCCACCCGTGCGGCGGCGTCCGCCAGAAGCATCGCCATGGCCTTGCGGCGGGTGTTCCCGTACAGGCTGGTGAGTGTGTACGTGTTGAAGCCGCCGACCAGCGTCATCAGGAACGCGCCGAGCGCGACGATCACCGCCATGCGCTCTTGCTCGTCGATTGATCCGCTTCCCGCACTTCCAAGATCCACCCTGAGTTCCCACCAGAGTTCCACCCGAGTTCCACCCCGCATTGACCCGAGAGGACCCCGACCCATGGCCCCCACGCCCCCCAGGGCCGCTGCCGCGACCGACCAGCCGAGCGGCGCGACCACCGGCAAGGTGACCTTCGTCGGTGCCGGGCCCGGCGCCGCCGATCTGCTGACCTTCCGCGCCGCGCGCGCCATCGCGGAGGCGGACGTCGTGATCTGGGCGGCCAGCCTGGTGCAGGCCGAAGTCCTCGAGCACGCGCGCGAGGGCGCCGAGATCCTGGACTCGGCGACGATGTCCCTGGAGGACGTCGTCGCGGTGTACGAGCGTGCCCGCCACGAGAACCTCAAGGTGGCCCGCATCCACTCCGGCGACCCGGCCCTGTGGGGCGGCACCCAGGAACAGTTCGACCGGTGTGCCGAGATGGGCATCGAGGCCGAGATCGTGCCCGGTGTGTCGGCGTTCTCCGCGGTCGCCGCGCTGGCCGGGCGCGAGCTGACGATTCCCGAGGTCGCGCAGTCGGTGATCCTCACCCGGCTCGGCGGCGGCAAGACGCCGATGCCGCCCGGCGAGGAGGTGCGGGAGTTCGCCAAGCACGGCACCACGATGGCGCTGTTCCTGTCCGCGGCCCGCTCCGGGCAGCTGACCCGCGAGCTGCTCGAGGGCGGCTACCCGACCTCGACGCCGGTGGTCATCGCGTACCAGGCGACCTGGCCCGAAGAGCTCATCGTGCGCTGCACGATCGCCACGCTGGAGGAGACGGTCAAGGAGCACAAGCTCTGGAAGCACACCCTCTTCCTGGTCGGCCCGGCGCTCTCGGCGTCCGGCACCCGCTCGCACCTGTACCACCCGGGGCACTTCCACGGGTTCCGCAAGGCCGACCCGGAGGCGCGCCGGGCCCTGCGCACGCAGGGCGCCGCGGCGGCCACACGCCCGGATACGAGTATCCAGCCATGATCGACGTCATAGGCGCGGGGACCGGGGCCCCGCTCGACCCCACGGCCCGTGCCGCGCTGGACGCGGCGACGCTGGTCGTGGGCGGGCAGCGGCACCTGGACGCGGCCGGCCTCCACGCGCGCGTGGCGCGTGTCGTGCTGGGGCCGCTGGCTCCCGCGTTCGACGCGATGGCGGAGCAGCTGGCCGACGAGCACGCGCGCGTGGTCGTCCTCGCCTCCGGTGACCCCGGGTTCTTCGGGATCGTCCGGGCGCTGGCCGAGCGCTTCGGCTCCGACGCGCTGCGGGTGTGGCCCGGTGTGTCGTCGGTCGCGGCGGCGTTCGCCAGGGTCGGGCTGCCCTGGGACGACGCGGTGGTGGTCAGCGCGCACGGCCGGGAGCTGCGTACGGCCGTGAACGTGTGCCGTGCGCACCCCAAGGTCGCGGTGCTCACCGGGCCCGGTGCGGGTCCCGCGGAGCTCGGCGCCGAACTGGTGCACCGCGCCGACGACCGCACCCTGGTCGTCGCCACGGCACTCGGCGATCCGGAGCACGAGCACATCGAACGGGTGACGCCCCCCGAGGCCGCCGCCCGTGACTGGGGCAGCGCGGTGAGCGTGGTGCTGTGCCTGGACGAGTCCCGGGCGCTGTCGCCGGTCCGTACGGTCGCCGGGCCGTCTCCCACGCCCGACCGGTGGGCGCTTCAGGAGACCGCGTTCGCGCACCGCGACTCGATGATCACCAAGTTCGAGGTGCGGGCGCTCGCGCTGGCCAGGATCGGGCCGCGCCTGGGTGACCTGGTGTGGGACATCGGGGCCGGGTGCGGCTCGGTGGCCGTGGAGTGCGCGCGGTTCGGCGCGGCCGCGGTCGCGGTGGAGAAGAGCGCGGACGGGATCGAGCGGATCCGCGCCAACGCCGCCGCGCACGGCGTCGACGTACGGGCCGTACACGGGGCGGCGCCCACCGTGCTGTCCGATCTCCTGGACCCGGACGCGGTGTTCATCGGCGGCGGGGGGCGCGAGCTGCCCGCCATAGTGAAGGCCTGCGCGCGCCGGGCCCGCCGTACGGTCGTGGTCGCGCTGGCCGCGCTGGACCGGGTGCCCGCGGTCCGTAAGGCGCTGGGCGACGCCGGGTTCTCCTGCGACGGGGTGCTGCTGCAGTCGTCCCGGCTCGCGCCGCTGCCGGGGGATGTGTCGCGGCTCGCCGCCACCAATCCGGTCTTCCTGCTGTGGGGCGACCGGCACACGGCCGCCCCCTGTTACGAAGGAGCAGTCCATTGAACCCTCCCCCTCGCAGACGAGGGGGATTCCTGGCTCACGCCGCTCGGTCGCTCAGTGAGCGATCAAGTCTTCCGCGATCAGCACCAGCCGGGTTGGAACCAGCCCGGATGTATGAAGTTTTGGAAGGAGTTGCCATGCGGGCTTGGTTCTCGCTCCGCGACCAACGACCCTACCAGGCCTCGCAGTTGGAGGTCCGGTGATCGGCCTGATCTCTGCCACGGCGGCGGGCGCGGCGGGTGCCGCGCGGCTGGCCGCGGTGTGGCCCTCTCGGGTCCGGGTGTACGACGGCCCTGTACGGGAGGCCGTGGAGCGGGCCTTCGCCGAGTGCGCGCAGGTGGTGTGCTTCCTCGCCACCGGCGCCACGGTGCGGCTTGTCGCCCCGCTGCTCGCGGACAAGGCGTCCGACCCGGGCGTGGTGTGTGTCGACGAGGCGGGCCGGTACGCGGTCGCCCTGCTCGGCGGGCACGGGGGCGGCGCGAACGCGCTGGCCCGTGAGGTGGGTGCGGTCCTGGGCTCGGAGCCCGTGGTGACCACGGCCACCGACGCGGTGGATGTGCCGGGCCTGGACACGCTCGGGCTGCCGGTGGAAGGTGCGGTGGCCGCGGTGACCCGTGCGGTGCTCGACGGCGAGCCCGTCGCGCTGGACCTCGAAGTGCCCTGCCCGCTGCCCGCGTTGCCGCCGAACGTACGGCCGTCCGCGCCGGGCGCGGAAGCGACGGTGCTGGTGACCGACCGGGCCGTCGAGCCCGGCGACCGTACGGTGGTGCTGCGGCCCGCATCGCTGGTGGTCGGGGTCGGCGCCAGCAAGGGCGCTCCGGTCGACGAGATCACCGCCCTGGTGCGCGATGCCCTCGCGGACGCGGGGCTCTCGCCGCTGTCCGTGGGTGCGTTGGCGACCGTGGACGCCAAGGCCAATGAGCCGGGTCTGGTCGCCGCGGCGGCCGAACTCGGCGTTCCGCTGGTGACGTACCCGGCCGACGAGCTGGCTCAGGTCGTCGTGCCGAACCCGTCCGACGCGCCGCTGGCGGCCGTCGGCACCCCGTCGGTGGCCGAGGCGGCCGCCCTCGTCGGCGGTGGCGAACTCCTGCTGCCGAAGCGGAAGTCCAGCCCCGAAGGCCGGGCCGCGATGGCCACCTGCGCCGTGGTCAGGCGCGCCCCGCGCGGGCGTCTCGCGGTCGTCGGGCTCGGCCCCGGCGCCCGCGACCTGCTGACGCCGCGCGCGCTCGCCGAGCTGCGCCGGGCGTCGGTGCTGGTCGGCCTCGACCAGTACGTGGACCAGATCCGGGACCTGCTGCGCCCGGGCACCCGGATCATCGAGTCGGGGCTCGGCGCCGAGGAGGAGCGGGCCCGTACCGCCGTCGCCGAGGCCGGTGAGGGCCAGGCGGTGGCGCTGATCGGGAGCGGTGACGCGGGCGTGTACGCGATGGCCTCGCCCGCGCTCGCCGAGGCGAGTGACGCCATCGACGTGGTGGGCGTACCCGGTGTGACGGCCGCGCTCGCCGCGGGCGCGATTCTCGGTGCGCCGCTCGGCCACGACCATGTGTCGATCAGCCTGTCCGATCTGCACACCCCGTGGGAGGTCATCGAGCGGCGGGTGCGGGCCGCGGCCGAGGCCGACATCGTCGTCACCTTCTACAACCCGCGCAGCCGCGGCCGTGACTGGCAGCTGCCGAAGGCCCTGGCGATCCTCGCGGAGCACCGGGAGCCCGGCACGCCGGTCGGTGTCGTACGCAACGCCTCGCGGGCGGACGAGAGCGCGCGGCTGAGCACGCTCGGCGCGTTGGACGCGGCGACGGTGGACATGATGACGGTGGTGACGGTCGGCAACACGGCGACGCGGGAGATCGCGGGCCGTATGGTGACGCCGCGCGGCTACCGCTGGCAAGACACCGAGCGTACGGAGGCGGCCCGGTGACCCGGATCGTGCACCCCATCGAGCAGGAGTCGTTCCGCAGGCTCAGGTCCCGCCTGGACACCTCGCACTTCGCGCCGCTGACCCGCGCGGTCGTGGAGCGGGTCATCCACTCCGCCGCCGACCTGGAGTACGCCACCGACCTCGTGACCGACGAGGACGCGCTGGTGGGCGCCCATCGGGCGCTGCACGCGGGCGCCCCGGTCGTGGTGGACGTGGAGATGGTCGCGGCGGGCATCACCCGCCGCGAGACCGTGTGCCACCTCAAGGACGCCGAGTCCGGGCCCGGGCTGACCCGTTCGGCGCACGCGGTCCGGCTGGCGTACGAGCAGGTCGGTCCCGGCGCGCTCTGGGTGATCGGCTGTGCGCCGACAGCGCTGGAGGAGCTGCTGACGCTGGATGCCGCGCCCGCGCTGGTGATCGGCCTGCCGGTCGGGTTCGTCGGCGCGACGGAGTCCAAGGCGGCACTGCGGGAGAGCGGGCTGCCCGCCGTCAGCAACGTATCCGAGAAGGGCGGGTCCGCGGTCGCCGCGGCCGCGCTCAACGCCCTGCTGTACCACCCCACTTCAACGACGTCCTCGACGTCGCCTTCAACGTCTGTGCAGTACGAGGAGAACCAGTGACAGTCATCGGCCGCGACCGCCCCGCCCTGCTCATCGCGGGCCATGGCACCCGGGATGACGCGGGGGCCGAGGCCTTCCGCGACTTCGTCCGCGAACTGGGCCTGCGCCACCCCGACCTCCCGGTGGCGGGCGGCTTTATCGAGCTGTCGCCGCCGCCGCTCGGCGAGGCCGTCACCGAGCTGGTCGAGCGGGGCGCGAAGCGCTTCGTCGCGGTGCCGCTGATGCTGGTGTCGGCCGGGCACGCCAAGGGCGACATCCCGGCGGCGCTGGCCCGCGAGAAGGAGCGGCACCCGGGGATCTCGTACAAGTACGGGCGTCCGCTGGGCCCGCACCCGGCTCTGCTCAAGGTGCTGGAGCGGCGCCTGGACGACGCGCTGGAGGGCACCGACCCGTCCGATGTGACGGTGCTTCTGGTGGGCCGCGGCTCGACCGACCCGGACGCCAACTCCGAGGTGCACAAGGCGGCTCGGCTGCTGTGGGAGGGGCGCGGGTACGCGGGTGTGGAGACCGCGTTCGTGTCGCTCGCGGCGCCCGACGTGCCGAGCGGCCTGGAGCGGTGTGTGAAGCTCGGCGCGCGGCGGGTGGTGGTCCTTCCGTACTTCCTGTTCACCGGCATCCTGCCGGACCGGGTGCGGCTGCAGACCAAGGAGTGGGCGGCCGCGCACCCGGACGTGGAGGTGCGCTCGGCCGATGTGATCGGGCCCGAGGAGGAGTTGCTCGACCTGGTCATGGAGCGCTACCGGGAGGCGGTCGAGGGTGATCTGCGGATGAACTGCGACTCCTGCGTGTACCGGATCGCGCTGCCCGGCTTCGAGGACAAGGTGGGGCTGCCGCAGCAGCCGCACTTCCACCCGGACGACGACGGCCACCACCATCACGGACACGGGCACCACGGCCACCACCACGGCGACCATGCACACGCCCACTGACACGCCGTCCACGGACACGCCGTCCACGGACGCGGCAGCAGCGGGCAGGCCAGCCGCGGACGCGGCAGCAGCGGATGCCCATGACCTGCGGCACCACGGTGACGCCGAGGTGCGGGGCGGGGAGCTGACCGACCTCGCGGTCAACGTGCGCGAGGGCACGCCGCCCGGCTGGCTGCGCGAGCACATCGCCGCGTCGCTGGCCGGGCTCGCGGCCTACCCGGACGGGCGGGCGGCGCGTGCTGCCGTGGCGGCCCGGCACGGGCTGCCGGTGGAGCGGGTGCTGCTGACCTCGGGCGCGGCGGAGGCGTTCGTCCTCATCGCCCGCGCCCTGGCGGTGCGCAACCCCGTGGTGGTGCATCCGCAGTTCACCGAGCCCGAGGCGGCGTTGCGTGACGCCGGGCACACGGTGGGGCGGGTGCTGCTCGGCGCGGCGGACGGCTTCCGGCTCGATCCGGCCGCCGTACCGGAGGCCGCGGATCTGGTCGTGATCGGCAATCCGACCAACCCGACGTCCGTACTGCACCCGGCCGAAGCGATCGCGAAGCTGGCCCGCCCTGGGCGCACACTGGTGGTCGACGAGGCGTTCATGGACGCGGTGCCGGGCGAGGTCGAGGCGCTGGCCGGGCGCAGGGATGTGCCGGGGCTGGTGGTGCTGCGCAGCCTCACCAAGACCTGGGGGCTCGCGGGGCTGCGGATCGGCTATGTGCTGGCCGCCGAGGAGACGATCGCCGTGCTGGAGCGCGCCCAGCCGCTGTGGCCGGTCTCCTCGCCCGCGCTGGCGGCGGCCGAGGCGTGTATGACGCCGCGGGCGCTGGCCGAGGCGGCGGATGCGGCCGATGCGATCGCCGCCGACCGGGCCCATCTGCTGGCCGGTCTCGCGGAGTTCGACGAGGTGCGCGCGGCGGGTCCGGCCGCGGGGCCGTTCGTTCTCGTACGGCTGGATCAGGCCGCCGAGGTACGGGAGCGGCTGCGCGGGCTGGGGTTCGCGGTGCGCCGTGGGGATACGTTTCCTGGGCTCGGCCCGGACTGGCTGCGGATCGCGGTGCGGGACCGGGCGACGACCGGAAGGTTTCTGCAAGCGCTGGACCGGGCGCTCACACTGGTCGGCCGGTGAGAGCCTGTCTTTGAACCCCCGTCGTTCGCCCGAAGGGCGCCGCTGCGCAGACGGGGGTTCAAAGACAGGCTCTGAACCCCGCCTCACCCCCCGCCCAGGGGTGAGACGGGCGACCCGAGCGTCAGCCGCGGCGGCCGCGGGCCACGAACAGCGCGCCCGCGAGCAGCAGGGCGACCGCGCCGCCCGCGAGGTACGGCGTGGCGGAGCTGCCGCCGGTCGCGGCGAGGTCCTGCTTCTGGACGGCGGGCGTGGCGGCGGCCGACTGCGGCCGCGCGTCACTGGCGGCGGCGGGCTCCTGTCCGGACTCCTGCTCCGGCTTCTTCTCGGGTGCCTTCTCCACGAGTGGTGCGGGCGACTCGCAGGTGGCGCCCGCCAGCGTGAGGACGCCCTCCACCTCGGCGACGTTCAGCTTCAGCGGGTTCAGCGCGACCTTGAGTTCGAGGGCGGACGCGGCCGCCGTACGGGATGTGGTGTGGGTCTTCGACAGGTCGAGCCGGACCTCGCCGACGCCGGGCACCTTGACCCGCGTGGGACCGCCCGTGCTGAGCGTGACCTTCTTGCCCAGGACGGTGACGGCGCCCAGCAGATTGGACTCGGCGACCGGCTGCTTCCCAGCCTCGCAGACGGCCTTCGACGTGACCTGCTCGACCTCGATCAGGGAGAGCAACGGCAGCCCCGGCACATGCACCTTGGCCCGCGCGAGGTTGGTCGTGGCCTCCGCCTTCCGCCGGTCCACGGTGGCCTTGGCGGTGGCGACGTCGGCGCGCAGCACGGTGAACGGCCGCCCCTGGTCGACGCCGTCCAGCTTCACCGTCAGCGCGGTCTTCTCGGCGCTCCGCGGCGCCTGGACCTCGTTGAGTGAGGCCTTGAGCGGGACCTGCACGGTCTTGTTGAGCAAGGAGACATCGAGTCCGGTACGGAGGACGACCGCGCTCGCGGTGCCGTCGCCGTCGCCCGTGGCGTGGGCGGGTAGGGCACCGGCGAGGGCCGCGGGACCTGCGGCCAGGGCCGTCACCGCCGCCGTGGTGGCGAGACGGCGTGCGGGCATGCGGAAGGCGTTGCTGTTCAAGGTGGTGGAACCCCCACAAGAGACATTCGACAGAAGTCGCGCCATCGGCGCCCGCTGGGACATCGCGGGCGCCGATGGCATCGATGCGGGAATCTTTACCTACAAAGAGTGAACCGTCAGACACCTGGCGTCAGTTCACTCCAATGGGGAGTTTCCGTCTGGGTGTTCGAGTCTTTCGGCACGGCCGTTCACTTCTGTCACCCGAACAGCCCCACCATCGGTCAACACGGCCGCCAGTCGCCCAGATACCTCCCCCTCGTGTGCTCCCGCGCCGCCCCGTCGGACAGTTGGGGACGGTTGGCGGGTACGGAGATCTCGGCGCCGGGACCCTTGTTGGCGTACTCGGCGAAGCGCTGCTCCTGCCATGGGTACGCGTCACGCATGTTGGTGTACGGCGTGACGGCGTCGATGCCCGCGTCCAGTTGCGAGTCCCGTACGACCAGTGACGGCCAGGCGGTGTCGTTGGACGACGGCACCCACGGTCGGGCCAGCTTGTACGCGCCGTCCGGTGCGCCGGAGGTGATCCGGCACCGCAGCGCCAGGAAGCCGTAGGGCGTGGTGCGGGAGGTGGACGGGGCGAAGACCATGCCCTTCGGGGTGAAGTCGACGTCCCGGTCCAGGGTGTGGAAGCGGCACCGCTCGAACACGGCGGTGGCCCGGCCGAAGACGAAGTCCACGTCGCCCTCGACGTAGCAGTGCGCGAAGTACTGGCGGGCGATGAGGGACACGTTGCGGGTGTCGGCGTACAGCGTGTCCTGGTGGCCGAGGAACCGGCAGTGGTGGAACGCCGAGCGGTCCCCCATCACCTTGATGGCGACAGCCTGGGTACCGGTGATGTCCGGGTGGTCCGCGCGCAGCCAGTCGTTGGCGAAGGTGATCCAGCGTGCGGTGAAGCCGTCGGGCCGTACGGTGACGGTGGCCGATCCGGTGGTGCCGTAGGTGCCGGAGCCGTCGGGGCGCTCGGTGCCCGCGGCGTTGTCGTAGACGATGACGGTGTCGCGCGGGTTCTCGCTCGCGCCGATCAGGGTGAGGTCCTGCCGCGCGGTGGGGACGCTCACCGTCTCGCGATAGGTGCCGGGGGCGATGACCAGGGTGTGCCCGGTGCCGCTCACGGCGTCGACGGCGGCCTGGACGCTGCGGTGGTCACCGAGTCCGCCGGGGTGTACGTACCGGGTGCGCGCGTCGCGGCGGGCGGCCGGGGACCCGTACCCCCCAAAGGGGCGCGCCGACGTGGGGCGGCTCTCGTCGGCGCGGGCGGGCCCGGCCAGGCCCAGGGCGAGCGCGGCGCCGCTGCCCGCGATGAGCAGTGAGCGGCGGGTGAGCTGGGGTTGAGCGGGAGGCACGGTGCGGCTCCTTCGCTGAGCGGACTCGTCGCGGTGGCGGCTGGTCACTTGAGCTTTCCGGCGCCGGCTCCCCTGCCGACCCGCTTGGGCAGGCAGGCGGGGTCGTCGACCTGGGTGCGCAGTTCGGGGGTCCAGCCCGCGCCCTCGGTCAACTGCTCGTCGGGGACGCCCGCGTTGTGCACGGCGATCAGGTCGGTCTCCGTGCCGTTGACGAAGTTGTTCTCGGCGGTGACCGGGGAGTCCTTCCACTTCTTCAGGATCCGCGCGGGGTCGACATGCCCGGCGAGCGTGAAGGCGTTGTGCTCGGCGACGAGTTGGGACTCCTTGCCGATGCCGTAGGTGTAGCCGTAGACGCTGCCCTTGGTGGCGACGAAGTGGTTGTTGTACGAGTCGACCTGGCCGAAGCGGACGCGCGGGGCCCGCTCGCCCAGATCCTGGAACAGGTTGTGGTGGAGGGTGACACGCAGCTTGCCCCGGTCGGTCTCGGTGGCGCTGTCGCTGTTGCCGATCAGCATCGTCTTGTCGTGGTCCCCCAGCACGTTCCAGGACACGGTGACCAGGTCGGCGCCGCGGACGATGTCGATCAGGCCGTCGTGCTGCTGGTAGAGCTGGCCGTAGTACGAGGGGGCCGCGCTGTCCGGGTAGCGGCCGTCGGTGAACGTGTTGTGGTCGAGCCAGACATGGGTGGAGCCGTAGACGACCACGCCGTCGTACTCGGAGTTCCAGGCGCCCTTCGAGCCGTCGGTGGGGTCCCACTGGGGGAAGCAGTCCAGCGCGCTCTCCACGTGGAGGTTGCGCATGATGACGTTGTCCACCCCCTTGATCTGGAGGCTGGCGCCGGTGATGCCCGCCTTCTTGCCGACGCCGACGATGGTGGTGTTGGAGGGGACGAACGCCTTGATGGCCGCGCCCTGGGTGTCGGCCGACTCGGCGCGCAGATCCTCCTGTTCACCGCTGACGGGTGTCTCGTAGCCCCAGGTCGCGGGGTCGTAGTCGGCGAGATACTGGTCGAAGTCGTAGCCGTCCGCCTCGAACGCGGCGCAGCCGGAGGCGGACCCGGTGTCCGTGGCGTCCAGAGTGCCGACCACCTTGATGATCTTGGGTGCGTCGCCGCCATCGGCGAGCGCGGCCTTGAACTCGGCCCAGGTGGTGACCGTGTAGACGTGGTCGGCGTCGGCGTCGGCGCCGCCCGTGGTGCCGGTGCCGGCGGAGGCCCAGCCGTCGCCGTCCGCGAGCACCTGGCGGGCGGGGTCGCCGCCCTTGGCCTGGGCGGGGGTTGCGGCCAGGGCGCCGAGGGCGAGCGAGGCACAGCCGATCAGCGATACGACGCGTACATGACATTTCCTGACGTGCATTGCGGCTCCTTCAACTTCCTGCTGGTTGCTTCTACGACTGTGGCCAGGTGATCCAGGACTCCGGGATCTCGTCGTCCAGGCGCCGTACGTCCGCCTGCGTGAGCACCCGGCGCTCCACCAGTTCGGCCGCGACCATGCGGGCGACGGCGATCGCCCCAGGCGGGTTGAAGTGGGTGTTGTCCTGCTCGGTCTCGGTCCAGTTGAAGTACGTCTTGGTCTCCTCGACGCCGAGCTTCTGCCACAGCGAGAGGGACAGCGCCTGGAGGTCGAGCAGCGCGACGCCCTCGCGGTCCGCGAGGGCCCGCATCGCCCCCGGGTACTCGCCGTGGGTCGGCTTGGCGTTGCCGTCGGGGTCGAACCGCCTGCGCTCCACGGAGGTGAGCAGCACCGGGCGCGCGCCTCGGGCCCGCGCGCCGTCCAGGTACTGCCGCAGGTAGTCCTGGTAGGTGGTCCAGGGCTCGGTGTAGCGGTCCGGGTCCGCGCTCTTGGAGTCGTTGTGGCCGAACTGGACGAGCAGCAGGTCGCCGGGGGCGATCGCGTCCAGGACGGCGGCGAGACGGCCCTCGTCGACGAAGCTCTTCGAACTGCGCCCGTTCACCGCGTGGTTGGCCACCGACAGCCCCTTGTGCAGGAAGAACGGCAGGGCCATGCCCCACCCGGTCTCGGGCGCGGCGGCGGTGTACTTCTGGGCAGCGGTGGAGTCGCCCGCGATGAACAGGGTGCGCATCCGGCGCCTCTCCTGGTCCTGGGAGTGCGAGTCGTGGGGACGGGTGGCGGCGAGGGCGGTGGGGGCCGCGGCGAGCGCGAGCGGAAGGCCCGCGAGCGCCGCGACCACCTGCCTGCGGGTGTGTGCGTGGGCGTGCGTGTGGGCGTGGGCGTGGGCGTGGGTGTGGGTCACTTCTTCTGCTCGTTCCACTCGGCCTGGCCCTCGTTGAGCTGCTTGGCGAGGTTGTCCAGGAAGTCCTTGGCGGACTGCTTGCCGAGCATCACCTTCTGGAAGGCAGGCTCGTTCTCGGCCTTGGAGATGGTGTTCCAGTCCGGCAGGTAGTACGGCAGCTGCACGATCTTCGTGCTGCCGTCGTTCAGCGCGGTGGCGGCCAGCTTGGTCGGCTCGGCCTTCTCGATCCACGCGTCCTCGGCGGCGTCCTTGTGGGCGGGGATGGCGCCCGCCGACTCGTTCCACCGGCTGTTGGACTTGTGTGACGCGGCGAACTCGATGAACTTCCAGGCCGCGGTCTTGTTCTTGCTGGACTTGAACAGGCCGAGTCCGTCGACCGGGTTGGATATCTGCACCCGCGTGCCGTCGTCGAGTGTGGGCTGCGGGATGCCGCGGAACTTCTTGGTGCCGAGCGCCTTCACATGGTCCTGGTACGAGCCCAGGTTGTGGTTGAGCATGCCGATCTGGCCGGTGTCCCACTGGGCGACCATCTTGGTGAAGTCGTTGTTGAGGTCGGCCTCGGGGGTGACCTTCTTGTAGAGGCCGACGTACTTCTCCAGCGCCGCCACGTTCTTCGGGTCGTTGACCGTCGTCTTCTCGCCGGCCTCGTCCCAGAACGAGGTGATGCCGGACTGGCCGTACATCGCGTCCAGAGCCTGCGCGATGGAGCCCGGGCCGCCGCGGATGGTGTAGCCGAACTCGTTGTCGCCCTTGGCCGTCAGCTTCTCGGCGGCCTTGTAGAACGCCGACCAGGTGGCGGGTTCTTCCAGACCGGCCTTGTCGAACAGGTCCGTGCGGTAGTACAGGACGCCGTTGTTGGCGGAAGTCGGCACGGTGAACGTCTTGTCCTGGCCGCCCGCGTTCCTGACGGACTCCAGCATGCCCTCGTTCAGCTTGCCTTCCAGGGCGCTGCCCTTGATCCGGTCGTCCAGGGGCTCCAGGGCGCCCTGGGCGGCGATCCCGGCGAGCATCGCCGCGCCGACGCCGCCGACGTCGGGCAGCCCGCCGCCCTGGATCGAGGTGTCGTACTTGGACTGCACCTCGGTCGAGGCGACCGGGACGTACTTCACCTTGATGTCGGGGTGCTCGGCTTCGAAGTCCTTGATGATCTCCTTCCAGACCTCGGTGCGGACACCGCCGTTGTTGTCCCAGAAGGTGATCTGGCCCTTGCCCGAGCCCTCCTCGCCCTTGTCGCCCGCGCTGCCACTGCCGTCGTCACCGCAGGCGGCGGCGGTCAGGGCCAGGGCGGTGGCCAGGGACAGGGCGGCGGGAGTACGGCGCCATCTGCTACTGCGGAAGATCGTCATGGTCGGCTCTTCTCTTCTTGTGGTGCTTCTTGTGGTGCTTTTTGTGATGGGTGGTGCGTCGTACGGCTAGGCCGTGATCCGGAAGCGCGTGAACGTCGCGGAGGAGGCGGGGGCCTGTCCCGGTGGCGCGGCGGCGAACAGACCGAGCAGGGCGCCGACCCAGCGCCACGGCGTGGCGGCGAAGACCTCCCCGGAGGGCGTCCAGCCGCTGCCCGTGTCCGCGCTGAAGCGGCAGCGCGCGCCCGCGGCGACCTCGATACGGAGCCGGGCCGAGCCGCCTGGTGCGGGCCTGTCCCGGGCCGCGTCCCGTTCCCGCTCGGCGCCGGACTCGGCGAACTGATGGACCAGGCGCGGCGAGCCGTCGGCGTCGCGCTGGAGCCCGATCCAGCTGAACGCGTCCCCGAGCACCGCGAGCCCGGCCCTGGCACCCGGCGCCGTGCTCTCCAACCGGATGCCGACCTCCACGACGAACCGCTCGGCGGGCAGCCGCTGCACCAGGACGTTCGGCAGTCGCCGCAGGTCGTGCGCGTCGGAGGTGGGTACGCAGGTGAGCCGCAGCCCGTCCCCGGCGTGCCCGGCCGTCCAGCCGGGCCGCGGGTTCGCGGTCCACTGCCACTGCGGTCCGTACCGGCCGCCGGGGAAGTCGTCGTCGGTGGCGGGCGCCGCCACCGGCTGCGGGGGCAGTCGCGGCTTGGGGTGTACGGAGACGGGCTCACCCGCGTCGCCGAGCGCCGGCCAGCCTCCCCCAGTCTCAACTTCGTTCGACTGGGAGGTGCCCCCTTCCGCCCAGCGCATCGGCTGCAGGTGCACCACCCGCCCGTACGCGCCACGCGCCTGGAAGTGCAGGAACCAGTCCTCGCCCGCCGCTGTGCGCACCCAGCCGCCCTGGTGGGGCCCGTTGACCGCCGTGGCGCCCTGCCGGAGGACGACCCGCGCCTCGTACGGGCCGAAGAACTCCCGTGCGCGCAGGGCCCCTTGCCAGCCGGTCTCCACTCCCCCGGCCGGGGCGAAGATCCAGAAGTGGCCGTCGTGCCGGTAGAGCTTGGGGCCCTCCAGGGTGAACCAGCCGGGGATCTCGTCGCCGTCGACGATCGTCTTGCCGTCGTCCAGGACCCGGTGTCCGTCCGGGCTCATCCGGTGGCCGGTGAGCCGGTTCTTCACGCCTGACCGGGACTTGGCCCAGGCGTGTACGAGATAGGCCTCGCCGCTCTCGTCGTCCCACAGGGGGCACGGGTCGATCAGTCCCTTGCCGGGCTTGACCAGGTGCGGGGTGCTCCAGGGGCCGTCGATGGCGGGGGCGTTGACCTGGTAGACGCCGTGGTCTGGGTCGCCCCAGAAGATCCAGAAGGTGCCGTCGTGGTGGCGCAGGGAGGGCGCCCATACGCCGCGGTCATGTCGGGGCTCGGTGAACTCCCCTTCCGGGAGGAGGCGTTCGACGGCGTGGCCGACGAGGGTCCAGTTGACCAGGTCGCGCGAGTGCAGCAGGGGCAGTCCGGGGGCGCGGCCGAAGCTGGAGGCGGTCAGGTAGTAGTCCTCGCCGACGCGCAGCACGTCGGGGTCGGACCAGTCGGCGTTGAGGACGGGGTTGCGGTACGTCCCGTCACCGAGGTCAGCGGTCCAGGGGCGGGTCACTCGTCCCTCACCGCCTGCCGTACGAGGTCTGCCGCCTGGCCCCGGTCCAGGCGGCCGTCCGCGACGACCGTGACGATCCGGCGCGTGAGTGTCGCGCCCGCCTCGATGGCCGTACGGCGTGCGTGGGCGAGCGAGGAGCCGACGCCGGGGTACTCGGCGGCCCGTACGAACCAGGGGTCGCGGCGGGTCGCTTCGTCCGCCCCGGCGAAGACCAGGGTCCAGCCGTCCCCGGCGAACGCGACCCAGTCGGCGGTCGACTCGTGTACGGCCGTCTCGCCCTCGGTGTGTGCGGTGAACACGGCGGGCGGTTCCTTCTCCTTGGGCGCGCGCCAGAAGAAGCCGCCGTAGGCCGCGCCCGGCCTGCCGTTGGTCGCCGGGCTGCCGATGGACAGGGGTGCGTCCGTCGTGTTGCCGAGGGCGAAGGTGAAGTCCAGCGCCCAGGCCTGCCCGGCGAGTTCGCGGGCGACGAGGGTGCGCCGCTCGTGCAGCAGCCGGGTGCCGCCAGCCGTCCAGTACAGGTCTTCCACGAAGGCGTCCGGCTCCCGCATCGGGAAGCCCTGGTGGCGCTGGGCACCGTGGTTGTCGAGTGCGACCGACCCCCGGTCGCGGACGAAGGTGCGGCCGCCCCAGAAGTTGCGGCCCTCGACATCGGGCACCGCCACGCCGACCCCCAGGTGGTGCGGGTGGTCGTCGGGCATCAGCTCGGTGACGGCGGTGCCGCCGAGTGTGGTGACCGGGTGCAGATACGGGCGCGGCGCATGGTCGGTGGCGAGCGCCGACCGGTAGACGTAGCGGCCGACGGGCCGCCCGTCCAGGCGCAGGACCAGAGTGTCGGTCATCGGGGAGCCGCCTCTGTGTCGCGGGCCCAGGGGGCGTCGAGTTCGGAATAGAGCGAGAGGCTGTCGGCGCCGGCCGCGACCAGAGTGTCGATGCCGCGCACGACGCGGCGCTCGGCGCCCTCGCCCGGGACCCGGTGCCAGGCGTCGGCCGGTAGCGGCCGGGGATCGGGTGCCTGTCGAATCGCTTCGACGACGCGCATGAAGGCGCCTGTCGTGTCGGCTGGAACCAACAGCTCCGTATGCCCGGCGAGATGGTCGAGGAGGTTCTCCAGCAGATCGGTACGGCCGTACTGGATCTCTTCGGGTCCGTGGCCCGCGCGCTGCAGCAGCACCCGGTCCTCGGTGTACCAGAAGGTGATCCGGCCGCTGGTGCCGTGCGCGATGACGTACGGCGCGGTGTTCTCCGCGGCGCACAGCGTGGCGGAGACGGTGACATCGGTGCCGTACGCCCCGTGGACCCGTACGCAGGAGGTGTCGTCGGACTCGATGGCGTTGGCGCGGAACAGCTCGGTACGGACGCCGGTGACATCGGCGGCCCGCGGGGTGCCGTTCAGGGCGAGTGCGGTGGCCACGGCGTGTGCCAGGGGGTTGGTGAGTACGCCGTCGATCACGTCGGTGTCGCCCAGGCGGCGGCGTCCGGCCCAGGGGGCGCGCCGGTAGTACGCCTCGTCGCGGACCCAGGCTCCGGCGCCGCCGACGCCGGTCAGGTCGCCGATGGCGCCCGAGGCGATGAGGTCGCGGATCGCGGGCAGGGCATGCGAGCCGAGCGACTGGAAGCCGATCTGGCAGCGCACCCCGGCCTCGGCGACCCCGTCCGCCATCCGGCGGAACTCCGCCTCCGACGGCGCGGGCGGCTTCTCCAGCAACAGGTGCGCGCCGTGCCGGGCCGCGGTGAGCGCGAGGTCGGTGTGGGTCTGGATCGGCGTACAGATCACCGCGACGGCGGCGCCGGTGGAGCGCAGCAGTCCGGCGAAGTCCGCGGACTGCTCGGGCGCGTCGAATCCGGCGAGTTCGTGCGGGTCCAGCGGGGTCAGCTCGCAGACTCCGGCGAGCCTGGCCCGGCCGAGCCGCTCCAGTCTGCGGAGGTTCTCCAGGTGGGAGCGGCCGTGGCCGCGGGCGCCCGCGAGGACGACGGGCAGGGGTTCGGTGGTCTGGGTGGTCATCCCTTCACCGCCCCGGCGCTGAACCCGGTGATCAGCCACTTCTGGATGAAGGCGAAGACGATGACCACGGGGACGGCGGCGATGACACCGCCTGCCGCGAGCGCGCCCAGGTCGACGCTGTCCGCGCCCATCAGGGTGTTGAGGCCGACCGGGATGGTCTGCTTGTCCTGGTCGCTGAGGAACATCAGGGCAAAGAGGAAGTGGTTCCAGCTGTGCACGAAGGCGAAGGAGCCGACGGCGATCAGACCGGGCCGCAGCAGCGGCAGCACCACCGCGCAAAAGGCTCTGAAGCGTGAGCAGCCGTCGACCCAGGCGGCCTCTTCCAGCGTGTACGGCACGTTCTTGATGAAGCCGCTGATCAGGATCATCGACAGCGGCAGCTGGAAGACCGTCTCGGCGATGACGACACTGGCCAGCGAGTTGATCATCTGCAGCTCGGCGAAGATCTGGAACAGCGGTACCAGCATCAGCGCGCCGGGGATGAACTGCGAGCACAGCAGCGCGAGCATGAAGCCGCGCTTGATACGGAAGGTGAAGCGGGCCAGCGCGTAGCCGCCCGCCAGCGCCACGAGCGTGGTCATCAGCAGCGAGGCGACGCCGACGATCAGGCTGTTCTGGAAGAACAGCGCGAAGCTGCGCTCGTTCCACACCTTGTCGAAGTGCTCCAGCGTGATCGGCCACGGCACCAGCGACGAGGAGCCCGCGGGGCGCAGCGCGAAGAGCAGCATCCAGTAGAAGGGGACGAGCGTGAACAGCAGATACAGGCTCAGCGGCACGTACAGCTGCCAGCGCGGGACCTCGTCCCAGGCGCGCCGTTCGCGCCGGGTCGCCCGATTGCCGGGCGCGGTGGGGGCGGCGGGTGGTGCTGTGGCGGTGTCCACCATGGCGGGGTCCTCGGCGGTCTCTCGGGAGGCTTGCTCGGAGGTGATCACTTGTCCTCGCCCCCGAACTTGCTCAGCCGCAGATAGACGATCGAGCAGAACAGGAGGATCACGAACGCGACCGTGGTCAGGGCCGATGCGTAGCCGAAGTCGTGGGAGTCCACCGCGATGCCCGCGATGCGCAGCGGCAGCGTGGTGGTCTCGCCCGCGGGTCCGCCGCCGGTGAGGGTGTAGAGCAGGTCGACGTTGTTGAACTCCCACACGGCGCGCAGCAGAGTGGCGAGGATGATCGCGTCCTTGAGGTGCGGCAGGGTGATGTGGAAGAACTGCTGGAACCGGCCGGCGCCGTCGACCTCGGCCGCCTCGTACAGGTCCTTCGGGATGGACTGCAGGTCGGCGAGGATGAGGATCGCGAAGAAGGGGACGCCGCGCCAGAGTTCGGCGACGACGACGGCCGGGAAGACGGTGGCCGTGTCGGAGAGCCAGGACGTGCCGTGTTCGCCCATGCCCATGTCCGCCAGATAACGGGTCAGGCCGGTCTGGGAGTTGTAGAGCAGCAGCCAGATCGTCGAGGTGAGCACGCCGGAGACGGCCCATGGCGAGAAGACCATGGCGCGGGCGACACCGCGGCCGATGAAGGTCTGGTTGACGATCAGGGCGAGCGCCAGACCGAACAGCAACTGCAGGGTGACCTCGGCGAAGACCCACTGGAAGCTGAAGGTGAGGGTGCGCCAGAAGTCGGGGTCCTCGGTGAAGGCCTTGACGTAGTTGTCGAAGCCGGCGAAGCCGTTGCGCCAGGGCTTGGTGGGGTTGTAGTGCTGCAGGCTGTAGTAGAAGACGCTGGCGACCGGGTAGGCGATGAAGCCGAGCATCAGCAGCCCGGCGGGCGCGATCAGCAGATAGGGCAGCCTGCGGGGTGTCGTGGTCCCCGCGCGGCGCCTGGCGGGTTTCCGGTCCGGGGGTGGTCTACGGACCGGTGGCGCCACGGCTGTGTCCTGGGCCATGACTGTTCTCCGTTCTCAGGGTCTGGCGGCGGTGCGGTGAAGCGCTTCGCGGACGTCGTTCGAGATCTCGTACAGGTGGCCCGCACGAGCGGTCGTACGAAGAAGGGGCGGGTGTGTCAGCCCGCGTACGGTTCCGGGTCGTTGCCCGGCCTGGCCAGGAAGGCGAAGTCGCAGCCGGTGTCGGCCTGGGTGATCTGCTCGTTGTAGAGGGCGCCGTAGCCGCGCTCGTAGCGCTCGGCGGGCGCGGTCCATTCGGCCCGGCGCCGCTCCAACTCCTCGTCTGACACGCCGAGGTGCAGCGTGCGCCCGGTGACGTCGAGGGTGATCGGGTCGCCGGTGCGCACCAGGGCGAGCGGCCCGCCGACATGCGACTCGGGGGCGATGTGCAGCACACAGGTGCCGTAACTGGTGCCGCTCATCCGGGCGTCGGAGATCCGCACCATGTCCCGTACGCCCTGCTTGAGCAGGTACTCGGGGATGGGCAGCATCCCGTACTCGGGCATGCCGGGCCCGCCCTTGGGACCCGCGCCGCGCAGTACCAGAACGCTCTCGGCGGTGATACCGAGCGCCGGGTCGTCGATGGTGCGCTGCAGCTGCCGGTAGTCGTCAAAGACAACAGCGGGCCCGGTGTGCTGGAGTAGCTGCGGCTCGGCGGCGATGTGCTTGATGACCGCGCCGTCCGGGCAGAGGTTGCCGCGCAGCACGGCGAGGCCGCCCTCGTGAGCGACCGGGTTGCCGCGGGTGCGGATCACGTCGTCGTTGTGGACGAGGGCCGACTCCAACTGCCCGCCCAGAGTGCCGTTGACGGTGGGCCGGTCCAGGTGCAGCAGATCACTGATCCGCGAGAGGAACCCGGGCAGTCCCCCGGCGAAGTGGAAGTCCTCCATCAGATACCGGCCGCCGCCCGGCCGGAGGTTGGCGAGCACCGGCACCGTACGCGCGATGCGGTCGAAGTCGTCCAGGGCCAGGGTGACCCCGGCCCGCCCGGCCATCGCGATCAGGTGGATGACGGCGTTGGTGGAGCCGCCCAGTCCAAGCACGGTGGTGACCGCGTCCTCGAAGGCCTCCCGGGTCAGAACCCGGGACAGCGTCAGGTCCTGCCATACGAGGTCCACGATCCGGCGTCCGGAGGCGGCTGCCATCCGGTCATGCCCGGAGTCGACGGCGGGGATCGAGGAGGCACCGGGCACGGTGACACCCAGCGCCTCGGCTGCCGCGGTCAGCGTGGACGCCGTACCCATGGTCATGCAGTGGCCGGGCGAGCGGGCCAACCCGGCCTCCAGCTCGGACAGTTCGCAGTCGCCGATGAGCCCGGCCCGCTTGTCGTCCCAGTACTTCCACATGTCCGTGCCCGAGCCGAGCGCCTCCCCGCGCCAGTGTCCGGGGAGCATCGGCCCGGCCGGCACGAACACGGTGGGCAGGTCGGCGGACGCGGCGCCCATGAGCAGCGCGGGGGTCGACTTGTCGCAGCCGCCGAGCAGCACCGCCCCGTCCACCGGGTAGGACCGCAGCAGTTCCTCGGTCTCCATGGCCAGGAGGTTGCGGTACAGCATCGGTGTCGGCTTCTGGAAGGTCTCGCTGAGCGTCGACACCGGGAACTCGAGCGGGAAGCCACCGGCCTGCCAGACGCCCCGCTTGACGGCCTGTGCCCGGTCCCGCAGATGGACGTGGCAGGGGTTGATGTCGGACCACGTGTTGAGTACGGCGATGACCGGCTTGCCCAGGTGTTCCTCGGGGAGATAGCCGAGCTGTCGGGTGCGGGCGCGGTGGCTGAAGCTCCGCAGCCCCGAGGAGATCTCGTCGCCGTACCACTGGTGGCTGCGCAGCTGTTCGGCGGTTCTCCGGTCGCTCATATGTCCCACCCCTTGACGATGGCGGCGACCTCGGCACGCTGCTCGTCGGGCAGCGAGGCGGCGGGCGAGCGCACATCACGGCGGCACAGCCCCAGGGCCCACAACGCCTCCTTGATGACGGACACGTTGTTGGCCGAACTGTCGGCGGCGCGCAGGTCCTCCAGACGGCGGATCTGCTCCCACACCTTCATCGCGGCCGGGTAGTCACCCGCGCGCAGCGCGTCGAGCATGCCGCGCGAGACGCCCGGCGCGACATTGACGAGCCCGGAGGTGAAACCAGTGGCGCCGCTCGCGAAGTACGAGGGCGCGTACAGCTCGGCAAGGCCGGCGACCCAGACGAACCGGTGCAGCCCGGCATCACGGCTGAACGCGGCGAACCGCGCCGCGTCCGGCACCGCGTACTTGGCGCCGATGACGTTCGGGCACGACTCCCCCAGCTCGGCGAGGCGTTCGCCGCTGAGCTGCGGGTTGCGGATGTAGGGAACGACGCCAAGTTCTGGCACCGCTTCGGCGATGGCCCGGTGGTAGTCGAGCCAGCCGAGCTGCGAGACATACGGGTGTACGGGCTGATGCACCATCACCATGGTCGCCCCATGGCGCTGTGCGTGCAGCGCGGCCTCGACGGCGGTCGGCACATCATGCCCGACGCCGCCCAGGATCTCCGCCTCACCACCAGCCTCCTCGGCGGTCAACTCCAGCACGGTACGGCGCTCTTCAGGTGTCAGCGTGTAGAACTCGCCAGTGTTGCCGTTCGGCGTGAGGGTGCGGACACCGCCGTCGAGAAGACGGCGCACCAGGGCCCGGTGCGTCTCCTCCTCAACGGTGCCGTCCGCGGCGTACGGGGTGACGGGGATCGCCACCACGTCGGCGAGCGCGGTGCGCTGCGCGGCGAACTGCTCCGGGTGCGGAGCGGGGTAGGTCATGCCTGCTCATCCTCTTCCGGGAAGGCGCGTGCGACGAACGAGGCGATATGCGTGTGCAGGGCGAGGGCCGCGGCGTCACAGTCCCCGGCCAGCGCGAGCCGCAGGATCTCCCGGTGCTCGGCGGCCTCGCGCTCCCAGGAGGGCGTCTCGGACCAGGCGACGGCGGACACCAGTGCGGCCTGGTCGCGCACCTCGTCGAGCATCTTGGACAGCAGCGGGTTGCCGCACGGCAGATACAGCGCGCGGTGGAACTCCCGGTTGGCCAGGGAGCGTTCGGCCGCGTCGGAGGCGGAGTCGGAGCGCTCCAGCGCCTCGCTCGCCACGTCGAGGGAGGCACCGCGCCGCACGCTGCGGCGCAGCGCCTCCGGTTCGAGCAGCAGCCGTACGTCGTACACCTCGCGGGCCATGGTCGCGTCGACCATGCGCACAGTGACGCCCTTGTACTGGCTCATCACCACGAGTCCGGTCCCGGCGAGGGTCTTCAGCGCCTCGCGTACGGGCGTCTTGGACACCCCGAACTGCGCGGCCAACTCCGACTCGACCAGTGACTGCCCGGGCGTCAACTGCCCGGTCAGGATGCGGTGCTTGATCGCCTCAAGCACATACTGCGTGCGTGAGGGGATCGGGGTCGGCACGGAGGTCATGGGCTCCCTCAGATCTCGCGTATCACGTCTCATATATGACGTACGAAGTACGACGCGATGAAGGTAAGAGGGGCCCCTTGTTTCGTCAATGCTTCTGACAAAAGAACTTCCGCACCGCGTCCAGGTCGGCATTCGAGGCCAACCCCGCGTGGTACAGCCGCAGTTCCGTGGCGCCCAGGTCAGCGGCCCGCGCGACGTCCTGGGCGAGGCTGTCCGGGCGGCCACCCATGCCGGAGACCACGGTGAGGTTGGCGGCGACAACCGAAGCAGCCCCAGCACTCTCGGCGAAGGGGCCAACCAGCCCCGCACCCCCCGCACAAGGCACGACCACCCCATCCGCGACCGCCATAACGTGGGCCGGATCAACGCCCGCGTTGGCGCCGCAGTGATACGCGACCGGATCGGCGTGCAACAGCACCCGGAACCCACCGTCAGCCGCAGCACGCACAGCCGCGACAACAGCCTCCTGAAGCTCACGGGCCACCCGAGACCGATACCCGAGTGTCACCCGCACCCAATCAGCATCCGGCAGCCGGTCGCTCGCCCCACCCGCCCACACAGGCTCCAGGGCCGCACGCACCAGCCCCGCCAACTCGTCCGGGTCGAGCCCGGACTCCTCGTACCCACCCCTGCAGACGGGGCAGAAGCACAGGGACATCAGATACTGCCCCGCGTCACCGAGCGCCACGCCCCCGGTCTTGTCATGGGCGTTCAGATGCGCGAAGCCGTACCACCCACACGACTCCAGCTCGGTGCCACGCGCTCCGGGCCGCACCGCCGCCTCGGCGGCCAACTCGACCAGGTACGCGCGCGTGGCGGGCTGCGCGATGCAGGGCGCCCACGGATAGCGGTCACCATACGCATTGACCACACACACATCCGGATACTCCGCCCCCAGCCGGGAGTTGTGAGCGAGCACCACCCAGGAGTGCACC
Source organism: Streptomyces sp. E11-3 (assembly GCF_046540415.1). Lineage (NCBI taxonomy): Bacteria > Bacillati > Actinomycetota > Actinomycetes > Kitasatosporales > Streptomycetaceae > Streptomyces > Streptomyces sp. E11-3. The sequence goes on from NZ_JAZGRL010000002.1 coordinate 1,115,395, forward strand.
TCGAAACCAGCACCCGCCAGGGCCTCGGCCGCCTCGGCGTACGCGTCACCAGGAGCCCAGTCCCCGGCCGCGTACGGCCTGAGCCGCCGCCCGCGCCACCGCTCGCCGGGCGGGTACAGCACGGCGGCGTACTCCGCCGTCACGATCCGATGCCGTGGATGGCGCGGGGTCACGGCACGCGTGGAGTGGTACGCCGAAGCCAGCGTCACCTGCTCCACACCGAGCCCCGCGAGCCTGCGCGGAGCGTCCGGGTCACCGACGACATCCCAGGGGTAAAGAAAGACCGAGGCCTTCACAGAGACTCCCGTACATGCATATATTCTGCGTCTACATTTCTGAACGCGCTTACGCTAGGGCGGCGTTGCACCGCAGGTCAACGGACCAGTCCGGCGCACCGAGGAGGCACCCGCATTGCCCGCTCCCCGCACCGTCCTGCTCACCGGCGCCGCCGGCGGCCTCGGCACCCTGATGCGGGACCTGCTGCCCGCGTACGGCTACGAGTTGCGCCTACTCGACGTCGCCCCGGTCGCGGGCGCGCCCGACGCGATCCGCGCCGACCTCGGGGACCGGGAGGCACTGCGCGCCGCCGTACGCGGCGTGGACGCGATCATCCACCTCGCGGGCATCTCCCTTGAAGCCTCGTTCGCGGACATCCTCAAGGCGAACATCGAAGGCACGTACAACCTCTACGAGGCCGCGCGCCAAGAAGGCGTCGAGCGCGTCGTGTTCGCATCCTCGAACCACGCGGTGGGCTTCACCCCGCGCCCCGACGACGACGCCCCCCGCGTCAGCGTCGACACCCGGCACCGCCCCGACACGTTCTACGGCCTGTCGAAGTGCTTCGGCGAGGACCTCGCCCAGCTCTACTGGGACAAGCACGGCCTGGAGACCGTTTCCGTTCGCATCGGCTCCTGCTTCCCCGAGCCCACGTCGGTGCGCATGCTGTCCCTGTGGCTGAGCCCGGGCGACTGCGCCCGCCTCCTTGATGCCGCCCTGACCGCGGCCGACGTCGGCCACACCGTGGTGTACGGATCATCGGCCAACACCCGTGCGTGGTGGGACCTGTCCTCGGCGCGGGCCCTCGGCTACGAGCCGCGGGACGACTCCGAGCCGTACGCCGCGAAGCTGCTGGCCGCGGAGGGGGCACTCGACCCGGCGAACCCCGACCACGCGCGCCTGGGCGGCCACTTCTGCACGAACCCACCGACGTGGCGCTCTGACCTCGCCTGACCTGTACGCCGTGTCGGACGAGGTTTGGCGTGTCGGGCGCGTCGGGCGCGCCGTGTGTGCGCTCTGTTTCGTTGTGGGGCGGGGGCGCGCTGGGAGGCACGTGCTCTTCAGCGCGGCCGTGGGGGTGCGTTCTGTTTCGTTGTGGGGCGGGGCCGCGTCGGGGGGTACGTGCTCACGCCGACGTCGCACCCGGTACGGGAGATGGATCCCGGTGTGGACCGTCGGCGCTGCGCGCGCACCCCCCGCCCCGTCACNCGGGCGCAGCACCACGGCGCGGAGCACGCACCCCGACGCGGCCCCGCCCCACAACAAACAGCGCGCACCCGGCCCACCCCGGAGCGCGCCTCAGCCCACCACCACCCCGTTCAGCACGATCCGGCGCGGCGCCGCCAGCACCCGGACGTCCGCGCGCGGGTCCTCGTCGTACACCACGAGGTCCGCAGGCGCGCCCTCCTCAAGCCCCGGCCGCCCCAGCCACTCCCGAGCACCCCAGGTCGTAGCCGACAGAGCCCGCACCGCCGGAATGCCCGCCCGAGTCAGCTCGGCGACCTCCGCCGCCGCCAGCCCGTGTGCCAGCGAGCCCCCCGCGTCCGTACCCACGAACACCGGGACCCCCGCGTCGTAGGCCGCCCGCACGGTGTCGTACCGGCGCTCGTACAACCGCCGCATGTGATCGGCCCAGATCGGGAACTTGCTGTCGCCCGCTTCCGCCAGCTTGGGGAAAGTCGCGATGTTCACCAGGGTCGGAACGATGGCGACCCCCCGCTCGGCGAAGAGCGGAATGGTCTCCTCGGTCAGCCCCGTGGCGTGCTCGATGCAGTCGATACCCGCCTCGACAAGGTCCCGCAGCGAGTCCTCGGCGAAGCAGTGCGCGGTGACCCGCGCCCCCAGCCGGTGCGCCTCGGCGATCGCGGCCTCCACCGCGTCACGCGGCCAGCAGGCCGACAGATCCCCGCTGCCCCGGTCGATCCAGTCCCCGACGAGCTTGACCCAGCCGTCCCCCCGCCGCGCCTCCCGCGCCACGTACGCGACCAGATCCGCAGGCTCGATCTCGTGCGCGTAGTTGCGGATGTACCGGCGGGTACGGGCAATGTGCCGCCCCGCTCGGATGATCTTCGGCAAGTCCTCGCGGTCGTCGATCCAGCGCGTGTCGGAGGGTGATCCGGCGTCCCGGATCAGCAGCGTCCCGGCCTCCCGGTCGGTGAGGGCCTGCTTCTCGGCGACGTCGGCGGTCACCGGCCCATGGGTGTCCAGGCCGACATGGCAGTGCGCGTCGACCAGCCCCGGCAGCGCCCAGCCCTCGACGGTGCGCACATCGCGCACCCCGGCAGGCCGGGTGTACGACACCCTCCCGCCGACGACCCACAGCTCGTCCCGTACGTCATCGGGCCCGACGAGCACCCGCCCCTTCACCCGCAGCACCGCGCGATCACTCATATACGGCAGCGTAGAACGCTCTGGGTACGCTCAGGACGCCAGGCCCACCCGCAAAGGCCCCCGCACCGGCGAACCCGCACACGAGAAGAGACCAGCACGTGACCCACCCCCTCCTCGACCTCCCCCCGCTGACCGCCACGCGCTTCGCCGAGATCGAGCGCCGGGTGGCACGACTCCTCCGCACCGAGCAGGACGTCGTGATCATGCAGGGCGAGGCGCTGCTCCCCCTGGAGGCCTGCATCCGCTCGGGCGCGCGCCCCGACTCCACCGCACTCAACATCGTCACAGGACCGTACGGCCAGACGTTCGGCAACTGGCTGCGCGACTGCGGGGCACACGTCGTGGACCTGACCGTGCCCTTCCACACGGCCGTGACCGCGCGCCAGGTCGAGCAGGCACTCGCCGAGCACCCGGAGATCGACTTCGTCTCCCTGGTGCACGCCGAGGCCGCGACCGGCAACACCAACCCGGTCGCCGAGATCGGCAAGGTGGTACGCGCCCACGGCGCGCTGTTCATGGTCGACGCCGTCGCCTCGGTGGCCGCCGAGCCGCTGCTGGTCGACGCCTGGGGCGTGGACCTGTGTGTGATCGGCGCGCAGAAGGCGATGGGCGGCCCCGCGGGCGTCTCCGCCGTCTCGGTGAGCGAGCGCGCCTGGCAGCGGTTCGCCGAGAACCCGCGCGCCCCGCGCCGCTCCTACCTGTCGCTGCTCGACTGGAAGGAGCGCTGGATCGACGGCGGTCGCCGGGTCCTGCCGCACGCTCCGGCGCAGCTGGAGATGCTGGCCCTCGAGGCCTGCGTCGAGCGGATCGAGGAGGCAGGCCTGGACACGGTGACCACCCGGCACGCGCGCGCCGCCGAGGCCACCCGCGCAGGCACGCTCGCCCTGAGCGGCGCCGCGAGCAGCGCCCGGGCCGACGGCCAGAGCGATGGCCAGAGCGACGGCCACAGCGGCGGCCAAGGACGCACCCAGAGCGGCGGCGGCCTCCAGCCGTACGTCCACGACGCGGCAGACGCCGCACCGGTCGCCACGACGCTGCGCGTACCCGCCGGGACCGACGCGTCCGCCCTGGTCGCCAGGGCGCTCGCCGCCGACCCCACGCTTCCCGTCGTGGCCGGTGGCGGCGCGCTCGCCCAGGAGATGATCCGGGTCAACCACTACGGCGCCGACGCCACCGTCGACGTGGTGCACGCCACGCTGGCGGCACTCGGCGCCGCGCTGGTCGAGGAGGCCGGGGCCACGGTGGACCTGGCGGCCGCCAGGCGCGCGGTCACGGCCGTCTGGCCCCAGTCCGAGTGAGCCACGCAGTACCCGACGCGAGACCAGAGTGACGCAAGCAAGAGAAGGGCTACCAGGCCGAATTGCGGGACTCAGGCGAAGCATTGACCCCATGAATTGACGGCCATTGCTTGAATGCGGGTACATGAATAGGGGAAGCTGCTTTTCCAGCGCAGCTTCCCGTCTTCTTCTGCCCGGTTTCCCCGAGGCTAAACGCTAAGATTTTGCGAACGCCAAACCGCGTAATTCGGACAGGTCTCACGAGAGTTACGGCCTTGTGACCTACTCCACAAGGTGCCCGTTTTGCCCCAATGTTACCGGGCAAAACACTGCATACCGCCGCGCACCCACGCGCGATAACACAGAAGGCGTCTTCACGTAACCCCTTCCGGCGATGCAATTTCGATTTTAGGTCGGTAAATTCAATCTGCATGACCGCTGCACAAGCAGACCTAGCACCGACTCGTAGTGACATTGCCGAAAAGCTGGGAGACCTGAGGCTCGACCGCCCCGAGGTGGAGGACGGAGCCGCGCTCTGGCGAATCGCCCGCGACTCCAAGACCCTCGACCTCAACTCCTCCTACAGCTACCTCCTGTGGTGCCGTGACTTCGCCGGCACCTCCGTGGTGGCCCGCGACACCGACGGGCGGCCGGTGGGCTTCATCTCCGGCTACGTACGGCCCGACCGCCCGGAGACCCTGCTGATCTGGCAGGTGGCCGTGGACGAGGCCCAGCGCGGCCGGGGCCTGGCCGCCGCGATGCTGGACGGCCTCTCCACGCACGTCGCTGGTAAGGGTAGGCTAACCTCGCTGGAAACCACCATCACGCCAGGCAACACCGCCTCCGAGCGTCTGTTCACCTCGTACGCCCAGCGGCACGGCGCAACCGTCGAGCGCGAGGTGCTGTTCGGTGCGGGCCTGTTCCCCGACGGCGGCGGACACGACCCCGAGGTGCTCTACCGGATAGGCCCCCTGTCCTTCTGAGCCGCAGGGCCGCGACCGGCCCGCACCCGAGCTTTCCGACAGACCCCATACCCAGGTAGCACCCCCCACGACTTTCATCTCCCAGGAGGAGATTCGCTGTGACCATCACCCAGCCCGACCTGAGTGTCTTCGAGACCCTGGAGTCGGAGGTGCGCAGCTACTGCCGCGGTTGGCCCACCGTCTTCGACCGTGCGCAGGGCAGCCGCATGTACGACGAGGACGGCCACGAGTACCTCGACTTCTTCGCCGGTGCCGGTTCGCTGAACTACGGGCACAACAACCCGGTCCTCAAACGCGCCCTGATCGACTACATCGAGCGGGACGGCGTCACCCACGGCCTGGACATGTCCACCACGGCCAAGCGCGCGTTCCTGGAGTCGTTCCAGAACACGATCCTGCGCCCGCGTGACCTGCCGTACAAGGTCATGTTCCCGGGCCCGACGGGCACCAACGCCGTCGAGTCCGCGCTGAAGCTGGCCCGCAAGGTGAAGGGCCGCGAGTCGATCGTGTCCTTCACCAACGCCTTCCACGGCATGTCGCTCGGCTCGCTCGCGGTGACCGGCAACGCCTTCAAGCGCGCCGGTGCGGGCATCCCGCTGGTGCACGGCACGCCGATGCCGTTCGACAACTACCTCGACGGCCAGACCCCGGACTTCATCTGGTTCGAGAGCCTGCTGGAGAACTCGGGCTCCGGTCTGAACCACCCCGCGGCCGTGATCGTCGAGACCGTGCAGGGCGAGGGCGGCATCAACGTCGCCCGCGCCGAGTGGCTGCGCAAGCTCGCCGACGTCTGCAAGCGCTGGGACATGCTGCTGATCGTCGACGACATCCAGATGGGCTGCGGCCGTACCGGCGCGTTCTTCTCCTTCGAGGAGGCGGGCATCACGCCGGACATCGTCACCGTCTCCAAGTCCATCAGCGGCTACGGCCTGCCGATGGCCCTGACGCTGTTCAAGCCGGAGCTGGACATCTGGGAGCCGGGCGAGCACAACGGCACCTTCCGCGGCAACAACCCGGCCTTCGTCACCGCGGCCGCCGCGCTGGACGCCTACTGGGCCGACGGTCAGATGGAGAAGCAGACGCTGGCCCGCGGTGAGCAGATCGAGCAGGTGCTGTCCGCGATCCGCGCCGAGCACCCCGAGGCCACCAAGGAGTACCGCGGCCGCGGCCTGGTCTGGGGCCTGGAGTTCCACGACAAGGAGCGCGCCGGGAAGGTCGCCAAGCGGGCCTTCGAGCTCGGCCTGCTGATCGAGACCTCGGGTCCGGAGAGCGAGGTCGTCAAGATGCTGCCCGCGCTGACGATCACCGCCGAGGAGCTGGACGAGGGTCTGCGCACCCTGGCCCGCGCCGTGCGCGAGACCGCCTGACCCCGCCCCCGTACTCGTAGCAGCAGCCGTACGCGTAAGAGAAAAGGAACCGAGTCACCGTGATCGTCCGTTCGTTCAAGGACATAGAAGGCACCGACCGCCACGTCAAGGCGGCCTCCGGCACCTGGGAGAGCAAGCGGATCGTGCTCGCCAAGGAGCGGGTCGGCTTCTCGCTGCACGAGACCGTGCTGTACGCGGGCACCGAGACCTCTATGTGGTACGCCAACCACATCGAGGCCGTCGTCTGTGTCGAGGGCGAGGCCGAGCTCACCGATGACACGACCGGCGAGAAATACACCATCACGCCGGGCACGATGTACTTGCTGGACGGGCACGAGAAGCACACCATGCGGATCAAGGAGGACTTCCGCTGCCTGTGCGTCTTCAACCCGCCGGTGACGGGCCGAGAGGACCACGACGAGAACGGCGTGTACCCGCTGCTCACCGAGCCTGAGGCGAGCTGACCAGCGAGCAGCTGACGAGCGGGCTCACGCCCGGGCTTTGACGCCCCCCTGATCTCCTCGGCCGCCCCCGCTTTCTCGGGGGCGGCCGAGGTGTACATCCCGTAAGGGCCGTACGAGAGGAGAGGCAGGCAACACCATGACCACCGCACCCGAACGCACCGCCGACCTGTACCCGACCCGAGGCGCCACCGAGGTGCTCATCGACCGCAAGGACCCTGTGGTGTGGTCCGAGCCGGGTACCACTGGGCCGATCGCGGCCGACGAGCTGGCGGGGTTCGAACGGGACGGTTTCCTGGCGATCGAGCAGTTGATCGCGCCGGACGAGGTAGAGGTCTACCACGCCGAGCTGGAACGGCTCATGAACGACCCCGCGATGCGGGCGGACGAACGCTCCATCGTCGAGCCGCAATCCCAGGACATCCGCACCCTCTTCGAGGTGCACAAGATCAGCGAGCTGTTCGCCAAGCTCGCCGCTGACCCGCGCGTCGTCGGCCGGGCCCGTCAGATCCTGGGTTCCGACGTCTACGTGCACCAGTCGCGCATCAACGTGAAGCCCGGCTTCGGCGCCACCGGCTTCTACTGGCACTCGGACTTCGAGACCTGGCACGCCGAGGACGGCCTGCCGAACATGCGGACCGTCTCGGTGTCCATCGCGCTCACCCGGAACTACGACACCAACGGCGGTCTGATGATCATGCCGGGGTCGCACCGTACGTTCCTGGGGTGCGCGGGCGCGACGCCGAAGGACAACTACAAGAAGTCACTGCAGATGCAGGATGCCGGAACCCCGTCCGACGAGGCACTCACCAAGCTCGCGTCGGAGTACGGAATCCGGCTGTTCACCGGCGAGGCGGGCTCGGCCACCTGGTTCGACTGCAACGCCATGCACGGTTCGGGGGACAACATCACGCCCTACCCGCGGAGCAACTTCTTCCTCGTGTTCAACAGCGTGGAGAACACCGCGGTGGAGCCCTTCGCGGCGCCGATCCGGCGGCCCGAGTTCATCGGAGCGCGGGACTTCACGCCCGTGAAGTAGGGCTCTACGGATCGAAGGCAAGGCCTTGAGGTAGCCGCGGCCCGGCACCCCGCCGTTCCGGGGTGCCGGGCCGACTCAGAGCCTGCCCTAGGGGGCGTCTCTCCGATCTTCGCGGATCAGCCTGCGCCCGCTGCGAAGCAGCTGATGTCTCGCGGTGCGGTGCATCGGCGTGCGGCCGGATCGCCCTCGTACTGGACGTACTTGGGTGATTCGGCCGTGCGTCGAAGGGGGTCCCTCCCTGCTCAATGGGGTCTCCCCTGCTCGAGCGCAGCCGAGAGCTTGGGGAAGCAGTCGAGAGCTTGGGGGCGCGTGCCAGGCGTCGCGGGCCCGCGAAGATCGGAGAGACGCCCCCTAGTACGTCACTTCACCGTGCGGACAGCACATCGAGCAGCCGGTCCACATCGGCCGCGGTGTTGTACAGGTGGAAGGAGGCGCGCAGGTTCCCGGCCCGGTCCGAGACCTCGATGCCGGCCCGGCTCAGCTCCGGCTGCCGGTGGCCGAGGCCCGGGACCGACACGATCGCCGAACCCGGCGACGGCACCGGGGTGTGGCCGAGTGCCGCGAGACCGGTTCGGAAGCGGCCGGCGAGCGCCAGGTCGTGGGCGCGGATGGCGTCGACGCCTACCTCCTCGACCAGCGCAAGCGACGCGCGGGCGCCCGGGTAGGAGAAGAGGCTGGGGCTGATGTCGAAGCGCCGCGCGGAGTGGGCGAGTTCCTCGACGGGTCCGTAGCAGCTGTCCCAGGGGTGTTCGCCCGCGACCCAGCCCGCGAAGATCGCGGACAGCCCGCCGAGGTCCTCGGGGACGACGAAGAACACGATGCCGCGCGGGCAGAACAGCCACTTGAAGGCGACCGCCACCGTGTAGTCGTCGGCCGCCGCGTCCAGCGGCAGCCAGCCCGCCGACTGCGAGGCGTCGACCAGCGTACGGGCGCCATGGGCGCGCGCCGCGGCCCGGATCGCGGGAAGGTCGGCGACCCGGCCGTCCGCCGACTGTGCGGCGCTGCATGCGACCAGGGCGGTGTCCGGGCGTACCTCGTCGGCCAACTTCTCCAGCGCCACCGTACGCACCGCGAGGTCGCGGCGCATATGGAACGGGTTCACCAGGGAGCTGAAGTCCCCTTCGGCGAGCAGCACTTCGGCGCCCTGTGGCAGTGAGGCGGCGATCATCCCGGTGTAGACGGAGACCGAGGCCCCGGCCGCGACCTGGGATACCGGGACCCCGGCCAGCCGGGCGAACGCGGCTCGGGAGGCTTCGACGTCCTCGAACATGTCGGTGGGGCGCCCGGCCGCCGCGCCCGCCATGGCCTGCTGCATCGCGGTCACGGCGCGCTCCGGCAGCAGCCCGGTGCTCGCGGTGTTCAGATACGTGTTCTGCGGCGCGAAGGCGCCGCCTGCGAGGCTGTCCATGCCCCCACTCTGCGGCACCGCCAACACCCCGTCTATTGCATAACGTTGGCGGTTACCTCCAAGAGATGCTTATGCGTGGGCGTTGACCTGCGGAACCTCGCAGCCGTCAGGCCCGCAGGCCTCGCCCGCACCGGGCGTCGCCGCCACCGTCCGCAGCGGCGCGCGGTTGCCCCACGCCTGCTCCAGGGCCTGGGTGAAGACCTCGGCGGGCTGCCCGCCGGAGACGCCGAAGCGCCGGTCGAGCACGAAGAACGGCACCCCGGTCGCGCCCAGCTCGGCGGCCTCCCGCTCGTCCGCGCGCACCTCGTCCGCGTACGCGGCGCCGTCGGCCAGTACGGCCCGGACCTCGGCCTCGTCCAGACCGGCCTCGACGGCGAGCGTGACCAGCACCTCGGGGTCGAAGACGGAGCGCTCCTCGGCGAAGTTCGCCCGGTAGGCCAGGTTCAGCAGCGCGTCCTGGCGGCCGCGGTCCCTGGCCAGATGCAGCAGCCGGTGGATGTCGAAGGTGTTGCCGTGGTCGCGGCCCTCGGTGCGGTAGTCGAGCCCTTCGGCGTGCGCGTTGGAGGCGACGTGCTCCTCCATGGCCTGCGCCTCCTCGCGGGTGCGCCCGTACTTCTTCGCCAGGAGGTCGATCACCGGCGCGGTGTCGCCCTGGGGCCGGTCGGGGTCGAGCTCGAAGGAGCGGTGCACCACCTCGACCTGGTCGCTGTGGGCGAAGGCCTTGAGGCCCTTCTCGAAGCGGGCCTTGCCGATGTAGCACCATGGGCAGGCGATGTCGCTCCAGATCTCGACGCGCATCTCTGTGACTTCTCTCCGGTCGTACGGGTACCCGGTCAATCGGGTGCGGAGGCCCCCTCCGCTCCCTGCCCAACGCGGGTCGGGTGCGGAGCATTCCCCAGCTGGGGAGGTCCCTGGCCGGATCCCGCCCTGTCCCGCGCCACACCAGTCCTGCAAGATAGGCCGATGGCCGACAACGCCCAGGACATGGTCGAGGGGCACACCCACCAGGCGCTCGACTCGCTGCAGCGCGACCCGTACCCGGTGTACGCGCGCGCCCGAGCGACCGAGGGACTCACCTTCGTACCGGAGCTGGACGCCTGGCTGGTGAGCCGGTACGCGGAGGTCCGTGAGGTGCTGCGCAGGCCGGAGGACTTCTCATCGGCCGTCGCGCTGCGCCCCGACGTGCGCCTGGTGCCCGAGGCGCGGGCCGTGCTCCGCGCGGGCCCCGGCGGCGGCCCGGTGGTCGTCGCCGCGGACGGCGCCGCGCACCAACGGCTGCGGGCCCCGCTGCTTCGCGGGCTGAGCCCCGCGCGGGTCGCCGATGCCCGCGGGTTCGTCACCGAGCGGGTCACCGCCCTGGTGGACGGCTTCGCGGGCGACGGGCGGGCCGACCTGATGGCCGACTTCGCGGCGCGGCTGCCGGGCGGGGTCATCGGCCACCTCCTCGGCCTCTCCCCCGAGGAGACCGCGGTCGCGGTGCACGGCAGCCGCCGCGCGGAGCAGCTCATGTTCCGGCCGCTGCCGGCCGACGAACAGGTACGGGCCGCGCGGGACGTGGTGGCGGCACAGGAGGTGTTCGCCGCGCACGCCGTACGCCGCTGGGCTGACCCCGGCACCGACCTGACATCGGAGATGGTGCGGGCGCTGGCACCCGACGGCCCCGAGCCGTCCGGGGAGCGGCTCGCCGAGATCGTGTCGAATCTGCACAACCTGCTGCTCGCCGGGCATCTGACCACCACGGCCCTGCTGGGGACGGCGCTGCACCGGCTGCTGTGGCGGCGCAAGCGGTGGGAGGCGCTGTGCGCCGATCCGGAGTCGGTCCCCGCGGTGGTGGCCGAGGCCCTCCGCTGGGGCTCCCCGGTCCAGGGCTTCCGGCGGGTCACCACCCGCCCGGTGACCCTGGCGGGCACCAAGCTCCCGGAGGGCACCACGGTGTTCCTCTCCTACGCCGCCGCCAACCGGGACCCGGCCCTCACCTCGGACCCGGACACCTTCGACCCCACGCGCGGCCCCACCCGCCACCTCGCTTTCGGCCACGGCGCACACGGCTGCCCCGGCGCGGGCCTCGCCCGTGAAGAACTGCGGATCGCGCTGACCACCCTGGCCCGCCGCCTGCCATCGCTGCGGCTCGCGCCCGGCGCACGGGTGGAGATGCTGCCCACGCTGATCCACTGGTCACCGCGCGCACTCCCGGTGGTGTGGACTACCGGCTAGTCCGTGGCGTGGACGACCGGCTACCTCCGTCGTGAGGACGACCGGCTAGTCCGTGGCGCTGGCGGCGGCGAGGCGGCTGAAGGATGCCCGGTAGGCGCTCGGCGTGAGGCCGGTGCGGCGCTGGACGTGCTGGCGCAGCGAGTCGGCCGTGCCCAGGCCGCAGGCGCGGGCCACCTGGTCCATCGGGAGGGTGCTGGTCTCCAGGAGCTCCTTGGCCCGCTCGATGCGCTGGTGCAGCAGCCACTGCAGCGGGCTCACCCCCGTCTCGGCGTGGAAGCGCCGGGTGAGCGTACGGACACTGACGCCCGCGTGCCGGGCGAGGTCGGCGAGGGTGAGGGTCCGGTCCAGGTTGCGCATCGCCCAACCACGGGTGTCCGCACAGGCGTTGCCGCGCTCGGGCGGCAACGGGGTCTGGGTGAACTGGGTCTGGCCGCCGGGGCGTACCGGCGCCACCAGGGCCAGCCTGGCCACGGTGTTGGCGACCGCGGAGCCGTAGTCGGTGCGGATGATGTGCAGGCAGAGGTCGATCCCGGCCGCGTAGCCGGACGAGGTCATGATCTGCCCGTCCTGGACGTAGAGGACGTCGCCCTGGAAGTCGAGCGCCGGATAGCGCTCGCGAAGCTCGTCGGCGACGCCCCAGTACGTGGTCGCGGCCCGCCCGTCGAGCAGTCCCGCCTCGGCGAGTACGAACGAGCCGCTGCAGATGGACGTGATCCGCTTGCCCGCTTCGGCGGCCGCGCGCACCGCCGTCACGGCGAGCGGGTCGGGCTCGTACCGGTGCCCGGTGCCCGCGACCAGCACGGTGTCGGCGTCGGCTACCGCTTCGAGCCCCCGCTCCACCCGGAGGTCGAGGCCGCCGGTGGTGGCGATGACGCCCGGCTGCGGGGTGCACACGACCACCTCGTAGCCGGGGCCGCCGTCCACCTCGACCTTCTCGAACAGCATCTCCGGGATGGCGAGGTTGAACATCGACACGGGCGAAGGCGCGATGACGACCACCCGGTGCGGGCGGGTGGGGTACGGCTGCGGCATGGCCAGAACCTCCGGACGTATGGCATTCAGGCCACTACTCTACGTCCCTGGAGATCGCCAGGCTGGGGACATGGCAACGAGAGAGCTCACCAAGACCGCTACCAGGCCCGCCCCTTCGGGCAGCGCACACTCCTCCCGGCACTCCCCCGGGCTCACCCTCGCCGCCGCGCTGCTGGGCGTCGCGCTGATCACGCTCGACGCGTCGGTGGTGAACGTGGCGCTCCCGGCGATCGGCGAAGCGCTCGGCGGCGGTATGTCCGGGCTGCAGTGGGTGGTGGACGCGTACGTCCTGGCGCTCGCCGCGCTGATGCTCTCCACCGGCGCCTTCGCCGACCGTACGGGGGCCACGCGCGCGTACGCCATCGGGATCGCCCTGTTCACCGCTGCCTCCGTGGCCTGCGGCCTGGCCCCGTCCATGGGCGCGTTGATCGTCGCGCGCGTGGTGCAGGGCATCGCCGCCGCCGTCGTCCTGCCCGCCTCACTGTCCCTGGTACGCCAGGCCTACCCCGACGCCGCGCGGCGGGCCCGGGCGGTGGCGCTGTGGACGGCGGGCGGCTCGGTGGCGGTGGCGCTCGGACCGGTCGCGGGCGGGGCGCTGACCGCCCTCTGGGGCTGGCGCGCCATCTTCTTCGTCAACCTGCCCCTGGGCGCGGCGGCCCTCGTCCTGCTGACCCGGGCGCCCCGCTCCCCACGGCGGCCCGCCCCGCTGGACCTGCCGGGGCAGCTGACCGCCGTCCTGGCCCTGACCGCGCTCACCTTCTCGGTGATCGAGGGCGGCTGGGCCGGCCTGGTCTCGCTGGGCGTCGCGCTCGCCGCGGCCGCGGCCTTCCTGCTGATCGAGGCCCGGCAGCCGCATCCCGTGGTGCCGCTCGGGCTGTTCCGGAACCGGACCGTGGCGGTCGCGGTGTCCGCGGGCGCCGCGGTCAGTGTCGCCTTCTACGGCATGGTCTTCGTCTTCAGCCTCTTCTTCCAGCAGGTGCAAGGCCGTTCGGCCCTGCAGGCGGGCCTGCTCTTCCTCCCGATGACGGGGCTGATCGCCGTGGTGAACGTCGTCGCGGGCAAGCTGGCAAGCCGCTTCGGGCCACGGCTGCCGATGCTGCTGGGCCAGTCGCTCGCCGTACTCGGGCTGCTGCTCCTGCAGTTCGCGGACGCGCGGACCCCGGCGCCGCTGCTGGCGCTGCTGCTGGTGCCGATGGCGCTGGGATGCGCCATGACGATTCCGCCGCTGACCGCCGCGATGATGGACGCGGTGCCGGGGGAACGGGCCGGGGTCGCCGCGGGCGTGCTCAACGCTGCCCGCCAGTTGGCCGGAGGCCTCGCCGTGGCGGCCTTCGGCACACTGCTCGCGGACGACTTCGCGTCGGGGCTGCGGGCGAGTCTGCTGCTCAGCGCGGGGTTGCTGGCGGTGACCGCGCTGGCAACGGCCCGCTTGCCGAGGGGCAAGCAGGGGTGAGCTTCAGCTCTGCCCCGGCTGGAGCTCAGCTCTGCCCCGGCTGAAGTTCAGCACTGCCCCGGCTGGAGCTCAGCCCAGCCCCGGCTGAAGTTCAGCACTGCCCCGGCTGGAGCTCAGCCCAGCCCCGTCACCCGCCGCGGCAGGCTCAGCGGATTCGCGTCCCGTAGCTCCGGCGGGAGCAGCGGCTCCGGCGTGTTCTGGTACGCGACCGGCCGCAGCCAGCGCTCGATGGCCGTCCCGCCGACCGACGTCGAGGTGGAGGTCGTGGCCGGGTACGGCCCGCCGTGGTGCTGAGCCGAGGCGACGGCCACGCCGGTGGGCCAGGCGTTGACCAGGACGCGCCCGGCCAGCGGCGTGAGCTCGGCGAGGAGTTCGGCCCCGCGCCCCTCGCCCGCCTCCTCGGCCGCGGACAGGTGCACGGTGGCCGTGAGGTTGCCGGGCAGTCGGGACAGCACCGAGGCGACCTCCGCGTCGGAGTCGTAGCGGGCGACCACCGTGAGCGGCCCGAAGCACTCCTCCAGGAGCAGGTCGTGTTCCCCGGACGACGTGAGCCGCGCTGCCGGAACCGTCAGGAAGCCCGCGCTCACCGTGTGCGCGTCGCCCGCTCCGGGCGTCACCGGGGCGTCCACGTCCGGGAGTCCGGCGCGCTCGGCCGCGCCCTCGACGAAGGTGTCCCGCATCCGGTGGTCGAGGAGTACCCCGGACTCGGTCGCGGAGACCGCGTCGGTGAGGGACTTGACCAGCCGGTCGCCGCCCGCGCCCGACGGCGCGAGTACCAGGCCCGGCTTGACGCAGAACTGGCCGACCCCGAGGGTCATCGAGCCCGCGAGCCCGCTGCCGATCTCCTCGGCGCGCTCGGCGGCCGCCGACTCGGTGATGACGACGGGGTTGAGGGAGCCGAGTTCACCGTGGAAGGGGATCGGCACGGGCCGGGCCGCCGCCGCGTCGAAGAGCGCGCGCCCGCCGCGGATCGAACCGGTGAAGCCCGCGCCGGAGACCAGCGGGTGCCTGACCAGCTCGACGCCCGCGTCGAAGCCGTGGACCAGGCCGATGACGTCCGCGGAGATGCCCTGCTGCCCCGCCGCCCGGCGCAGTACCGCCGCGACCTGCTCGGAGGTGGCCGGGTGGTCCGGGTGCGCCTTGACGACCACGGGGCAGCCCGCCGCGAGCGCGCTCGCGGTGTCGCCGCCCGGCACCGAGAAGGCGAACGGGAAGTTGGACGCCGCGTAGACGGCGATCACGCCGAGCGGGACCTTGTAGCGGCGCAGGTCGGGGATGGGCGGGGTGGCCGACGGGTCCGGGTGGTCGATGACGATGCCGAGGAAGGAGCCCTCGTCGACGATGTCCGCGAAGGACCGCAACTGATAGCAGCTGCGGGCGAGTTCACCGGTGAGGCGGGCCTGGCCGAGCGCGGTCTCCGCGTCCGCCACCGCGACCAGGTCGCCCCTGGCCTCCTCCAGCAGGTCAGCGGCGCCGCGCAGGAAGGCGGCGCGCACCGCGCGGTCGGCCAGCGCGTCCCGTACGGCGTGCGCGGCGCCGACCTCCCGGTCGACCTCCGCGGCCGTGGCCTCCACCGCGACCTGCTCCCGCCGCTTCCCGGTTCGGGGGTCGACACTCCAGACTGGTACTGCTGCCACGACCGCTCCCTCAGATCCTTCAGACGCGATGCCACTCACCAGGGTCGTTCGATATGCTGAACGCCGTCTCTGATGCTGAACTTCCTCGGAGGCTATGCGCAGGCGAACGAAGGGGTCAAGGGGATGTCGGCTGCCGACACAGGTGGTGGGTCGCAGGTCAAGTCCGCTGTGCGGACCGTTGAGTTGCTCGAGTACTTCGCGGGCCGGCCGGGGATGCACTCGCTTGCCGCGGTCCAGGAGGCCGTCGGCTATCCCAAGTCCAGTCTGTACATGCTGCTGCGCACCCTGGTGGAGCTCGGCTGGGTCGAGACGGACGCCACCGGCACCCGGTACGGCATCGGCGTACGCGCCCTGCTGGTGGGCACCTCGTACCTCGACGGCGACGAGGTGGTGGCGGCCGCGCGCCCGACCCTGGACCGGCTCGCCGACGACACCACCGAGACCATCCACCTCGCCCGCCTGGACGGCGTGAACGTCGTCTATCTCGCCACCCGCCAGTCGCAGCACTATCTGCGCCCCTTCACCCGGGTCGGCCGCCGACTGCCCGCGTACTCCACCGCGTTGGGCAAGGCGCTGCTCGCCACCCACAGCGACGAGCAGGTCCGCAAGCTGCTGCCAAAGACCCTGGCCCCGGTGACCGAGCACACCCTCACGGACCGCGAGGCGCTGATCGAGGAGCTGCACGCGGTGCGCGAACAGGGGTACGCCGTGGACCGCGAGGAGAACACCCTCGGGCTGCGCTGTTTCGGCGTCGCGATCCCCTACCGCACCCCGGCGCGGGACGCGATCAGCTGCTCGGTACCGGTGGCACGGCTGACGCCCGCCCATGAACAGATTCTCAAGGACGCACTGTTCGACGCACGCGACCGGCTCACGCTGGCGACCAGGAGGCTCTGATGGAGATCGCGCTGCGGCCGGTCCACGACAGCGATCTGCCGGTGTTCTTCCGGCAGATGAACGACCCGGAGGCGTGCCGCATGGCCGCCTTCACCGCCGAGGACCCGTCCGACCGGACCCGTTTCGACGCGCACTGGGCGCGGATCCGGGCCTCGGACGACGTCGTACGCACTGTCCTGGCGGACGGTGACGTGGTGGGCAGCGCTGCGGTGTACGGGGCACCGGGCGAGCGCGAGGTGACGTACTGGATCGACCGGCCCTACTGGGGGCGCGGCCTGGCGACGGCGACGCTGCGGGCACTGCTCGACCTGGTCCCCGAGCGCCCGCTGTACGCCCGTGCCGCGGCGGACAACGCGGCCTCGATCCGGGTGCTGGAGAAATGCGGGTTCGTGGTGACCGGGCACGACCGGGGGTTCGCCCACGCGCGGGGCGAGGAGACCGACGAAGTGGTTCTCGCTCTGCACGGGTGACGAGCGGTTCTCACGCCGCACGGGTGGCGCAGTGGTTCTCACGCCGCACGGGTGAGGCGGGTCCGGTCCCGCCTCCCGCGTGAGCAGGGGGCCGCCTCCCCCGTGCGGCGGAGGCGGATCGTCGCAGCGCAGGAGGTCCGTACGGCCGCCGACCGCGATCGTAGAGGCATGACATCGACGCCCGCCCCGACTTCGCCTCAGGCGCCCACCGCGGCACCGGACCCCCGCTCCGACGCCCGCGCGCCCCAGCCCCTCAGCCGCCTTCGCGGGGCCCTGCGCGCCCTCGCGATCGCCTCCTGCGTCCCCTACCTCGGCATCAAGATCGCCTGGATCTTCGGCAGCCGGATCGGCATCCCCGAGGGCAGCGCCCTGCTCGACCACCGCGTCACGATGGTGGTCGCCAACACCGCGACCGTCCTGATGGACGGCGCCGTCATCGTGCTGGCCCTGCTGCTGACCCAGGCCTGGGGCAGGCGGGTCAAGGCCTGGCTGCTCGCCCTGCCGATGTGGTTCGCGACCGGTCTGCTCGCCCCGATCATGATGGGCTTCCCGCTCCAGCTGCTGGTCGGCGCACTCGGCGGCACCCAGCGCACCGCCGCGGACAGCGGCCGCGAGCCGTTCCTCGACGAGTGGGTCTTCGGTGTCGTCTACGGCGGGTTCATCCTCCAGGGCCTCACCCTGGGCACCCTGTTCGTCCTGTACGCACGTGACCGCTGGTCCCACCTCTGGCGCGGCCGGGTCGGCGGACTGCCGACCAGCGCCACGCTCCCGGCGCAGCGGACCGCCGCCGTCGCCGCCGCGGTGCTGGCGCTGTTCCCCGCGACGCTGCATCTGGTGTGGGCCTTCGGGTCGACCGCGAGCCTCAACGAGGGCCGGATCGCCGAGCGTACGAGCGACTTCTACGTCCTGCAGGCCAACACCGCCCTGTTCGCGCTCTGCGCCGCGGCGGGCGCGCTGATGCTCGCCTTCCGGATCGGCAGGTCGCTGCCGCTTCAGGTGCCGCTCGCGCTGGCCTGGGTGGGTTCCGGGGCGACGGCCTGCTGGGGCGGCTGGCTGGCCCTCGGCTCGCTCGCCACCGACGACGACCTGGTGGACCGACCCACCCAGGTCATGAACCTGTCCTACTCTGTGCAGATGATCGTCGGGATGCTCGTGGTGACCATCGGCGCCTACTTCTTCGCGGAGCGCGCCGCGGCCAAGCGCCGCGCGTGAAGGCCGTGTTCGGACGGTGGACCAAGGACGTGTTCGGGCGGCGGATGTGGCTGCGCTGGATACACCTGGTGCTCGGCGGCGCGCTGCTGATGCCGTTCTGGCTCGTCGGGACGGTCGTCCTCGGCGTGGCCACCGGCGGCGGAAACGCCTTCACATCGGTGGGGATCCAGTTCGGCGCGTACGCCCTGGCGCTGCCCCTGGTCGCCGGAGTCGCACTCTTTCCGCTGACCAGGCCGCTGTCGGTGGCGGCGGCCCGGGCCATGTGCGGGCTTGTGGGGGGCGCCCTGGCCGATGAGCCCGCGCGGTCCTGGGCGGCGAGGGTCCGAACCGCTGGGTGGTTCACGCTGCATCTGGGGCTCGGCGGGCTGATCAGCGGAATGACGCTGTCGCTGCCGCCGTTCGCGGTCGCGGTGATCGCGCTGCCATTCTCCGCCGGGCTGCGCGACGTGCGGCTCGGGATGCCGGAGGTCTTCCTCGACGGGTGGGGACTGGTCCTCTCCCCGGCGGCCGGACTGGCGATGCTCGCGGCCCTGGTGGCCTGCGCGGCGGGAACCGGCGCGCTGCTGGCCCGCTGGGCGCCTGCGTTGCTGGGACCGACGCCCGCGGACCGGCTGGCCGCGGCCGAGGAGCGGGCCGCCGAGCTCGCGGTGCGCAACCGTCTCGCGCGCGAGCTGCACGACTCGGTGGGCCATGCGCTGAGCGCCGTCACCCTGCAGGCGAGCGCCGCCCGCAGGGTCCTGGACAGCGACCCGGAGTTCGCCCGCGAGGCCCTGCTGGCCATCGAGGACACCACCCGGCGTACGGTCGGCGAGCTCGACGCGGTGCTGGGCCTGCTGCGCGCGGGCGACGACGAGGGCGGGGCCGATGGCACCGCGACCACCGCGCCCGCGCCCACGCTCGCCGCCGACCTGGACGGGCTGCTGGCCCGCACCAAGGCGGCCGGACTCAGCGTCGACGCGACCGTCGGCACCGACCCGGCCGCCCTGCCCGACCTGGTGTCCCGCGAGGCGTACCGCATCGTCCAGGAGGGCCTGAGCAACGTCCTGCGGCACGCCGCAGATTCCCGGGTGACCCTGCGGATCGCCCTGCGGGGCGCCCCACACAGCGAGGAGTTGGAGATCGTCATGGAGAACTCCGTGTCCGGCGCGACGCGCACCCGCGCGAGCGGCGGCCGTGGCCTGCACGGCATAGCCGAGCGGGCCAGACTGCTGGGCGGCAGCTCGCGCGCGGGCCTCACCGGCGGCCGCTGGACCCTGTGCGTACGGCTCCCCGTGCCCAGCGGCACGCTGACGACGAACCCCGGTGGTGACGCCCGATGAGCAGCGCCCCACAGAGCACCCCGCGGCCCGTCCGGGTCGTACTCGCCGACGACGAACGTATGGTGCGCACCGCCCTGCGCGCCATCCTCGACGCCGAACCCGACATCACGGTCGTGGGCGAGGCCACCACCGGCGCCGAGGCGGTGTCCGTGGTCCGTGAGCTGCGGCCCGACGTGGTGCTGATGGACGTCCGGATGCCGGAGATCGACGGCATCCGGGCCACCGAGCAGATCCTGGCGTCGCTGTCCGATCCGCCGCGTATCGTCGTCGTCACGACCTTCGAGAACGACTCGTACGTGTACGAGGCGCTGCGCGCCGGAGCGTCCGGCTTCCTGCTGAAGCGGGCTGACGCCGACCAGCTCGTGCAGGCGGTACGCCTGGTGGCGAGCAGCGACTCGCTGCTGTTCCCCGCCGCCGTACGGGCCCTGGCCGCCGAGCACGCGCGCAGCCGCCCGGCGCCGCCCCCGCCGTGGGCGGCCCGGCTGACCGAGCGCGAGTCGGACGTGCTGCGGCTGATGGCCACCGGGCTGACCAACGCGGAGCTGGCGAAGCGGCTGGGGGTCGGCCCGGCGACGGTGAAGACCCATGTGGCGTCGGTGCTGGCCAAGACGGGCGCACGGGACCGCACCCAGGCGGTGATCGCGGCGTACGAGGCCGGGTTCGTCGGCTCCGGGAGGTAGGGGGCGTCTCCCCTAGGCCCTCGCGGAATGCGCACAGTATGAGGAGTTCCTGAGAAAGCCCCGGCCGTGGAACGCCGCACTCCGGTCGGCTCGTCTTCTCAGCGGGATGAACAAGACAATCAGGCGCGCTTCGGTCTTCTCGCTGCTCCTCGTCCTCGCTCTGCTGGTCAGGGCGACCTGGGTGCAGTTCTACGACGCCGAAGCCCTCGCGGACAGCAAGCACAACCGACGGAACGCGATCGACCAGTACGCGTATCCGCTGGGCGACATCATCGTGGCCGGTCAGGCGGTCACCGGCTCGAAGGAGACGACCGGCAGCGACCTCGCGTACAAGCGCACCTACACCGACGGCGAGCTGTACGCGGCCGTGACCGGCTACAGCTCCCAGGTGTACGGCGCGACCCAGCTGGAAGGCATCTACCAGGACGTGCTCGACGGCACGGACACCCAGCTCAAGGGCCCGGTGGACACGGTCACCGGCAAGCGCGCCGCCCCCGGCGACGTGATCACCACCATCGACCCCGCGGTGCAGAAGGCCGGGTACGAAGCGCTCGGCGACAAGAAGGGCGCGGCCGTCGCGATCGACCCGGCCACCGGGAAGATCCTCGGGATGGTCTCCACACCCTCGTACGACCCGTCGAGGATCAGCGGCAGTACGGACGGCGACGCCTGGCAGGAGCTGACCGGCGACGAGGACAAGCCGATGCTCAACCGGGCGCTGCGGCAGCCGCTGCCACCGGGCTCGACCTTCAAGCTGGTCGTCGCGGCGGCCGCGCTGGAGGACGGCCTGTACGGCTCGGTCGACGAGAAGACCGACAGCCCGGACCCGTACACCCTGCCCGGCACCACCACCGTACTGAAGAACGAGAACCCCTCCGCACCGTGCGAGGACGCCACTATCCGTACCGCACTCCGGTACTCCTGCAACAACGTCTTCGGCAAGCTCGCTGCCGAACTCGGGCAGGACAAGGTCAGGGAGATGGCCGAGAAGTTCGGCTTCAACGACGAGAAGCGCGATGTGCCGGTACGGGCCTCCGAGAGCGTGTACCCGTCCGGAATGGATCAGGCGCAGACGGCGCTGACCGGCATCGGCCAGTTCGATGTGACGGCGACGCCGCTGCAGATGGCGATGGTGTCGGCCGCCCTGTCCAACGGCGGCGAGCTGGTCGACCCGCACATGGTGTCCCAGGTGACCGACGCGAACGGCGGCACCCTGCGCAGCTACGACGACGCGGGCTCCGAGCGGGTGGTGAGCGAGCGCACCGCCGAGCAGCTGCGGTCGGCGATGGAGACCGTCGTCGAGGAGGGCACCGGCTCCAACGCGCGGATCGACGGCGCGGCGGTGGGCGGCAAGACCGGCACCGCGCAGCACGGCGAGAACAACAGCAAGACGCCGTACGCGTGGTTCACCTCCTACGCGCAGGGCAGCGACGGGCAGCAGGTCGCGGTCGCCGTCCTGATCGAGGACTCGGGCGCCGCCCGTTCCGAGGTCAGCGGCAACGGACTGGCGGCGCCGGTCGCCAAGGCGATGATGGAGGCGGCCCTGAAGGGCTGAGGTCCGCCCTGGTCACGCGGCTCCCCTGCTCATGCGCCTCCCTGATCAGGGGAGGCGCTGGGCGAGCGTCACCGTGTTGCCGGAGGGGTCGCTGAGCGTGCTGATCCGGAAACCGCCCGAGGTGTTCTCAGGCGGTTCGGGCGCGAGGCCGTTGCCCGTGACGAGCGAGGTGTACTTGTCGACATCGCTCACGGACAGCGTGAGCAGCGCCGAGCCCGCCCGGTCCGGGTCCTGGAACAGCTGGATCGCACCCGCCCCGCCGAGGTACCACTCGGCCAGGCCGTCCATGGGCGCGTGGTCGGGGTCCCGCCCGAGGAGTTTCACGTACCAGCGCAGCGCCTCGTCGAAGTCGGCGACGGAGACGACGGCGTAGACCTTCTCGATGCCTTTGTTCGGCATGCTGATCACCTCTGGGGGTGTGCGGCGGGTGCGTCCACACGGATATACGGGGGCGCGTGTTCAGTTGTTCGCGGAAAGCGAGTTCCCTGACGGCCGTCCACGACGGCTGTGACGATGGCGCCATGAGCGATCCTGTGATCCACCGGCTCGACCTGGGCCACTTCGTCCGACCCGCGTCCGAGACGGGTACGGGTCTGGCGCGTGTCGAGGCCGCACTGGCGTATCTCGTCCACCATGACAGAGGACTGCTGCTCTTCGACTCCGGACTGGGCGAAGGCAGTCCGGAGGTGGACGCGCACTACCGTCCGGTACGGCGGTCCCTGGACGCGGCACTCGCCGCGGTGGGCGCCACGGCCGAGGACATCGCGCTGGTCATCAACAGTCATCTGCACTTCGACCACTGCGGCGGCAACCCGGCACTCGTCGGCTGCCCGGTCCTGGTCCAGGCGACCGAGCTGGCGGCGGCACGGGCCGGTGACTACACGATCGACGCGCTGGTGGACTTCCCCGGCGCGGTGTACGAGCGCCTCGACGGGGAGGCGGAGATCTGGCCGGGCGTCTGGGTGGTGCCGACGCCCGGCCACACGGCCGGGCACCAGTCCCTGGTCGTCGAGGGCAGCGGCGGGACCACGCTCCTGGCCGGCCAGGCCTACGACTTCGCCAGCGAGTACGCGTGCGCGGACCTGGCCCGGCGCACGGGCGTGGCCGAGACCGATGGCCTGTGGCGCCCATGGCTGACCAGGATGGCCGAACTGGACGTCGACCGGGCGCTGTTCGCCCATGACCACGCGGCGTGGCAGGCCTGACGGGTCAGCCCCTCGACGCGGCCTGTCAGGCCTGACGATCAGCCCCTAACGCGACCTGTCAGGCCTGGCGGGTCAGCCCTCAACACGACCGATTGCTCCACAGCTGATACGCGACCATCGCCCCCAGCGGCACCGCGGCCCCCGCGAGCACCCCCGTCGCGAACCCGAGCCCCGAGCTCGCCTCCCCGTCCCGTACGGCGACGACCACCCCGCCGACCACGACGGCCAGCGCGACGGCCGCGAGCAGTGCATAGAACCTGCGGCTGAGGAAGTTGGCCCGAGTCGGCGCGGGCGCCGGGGCGTCGATGCGCGCCGCGGGGCCCACGCTCGCCGCCTTGGGGCGCTTGAACCACGCGTAAACCACCCAGTTACCGCAGGCCTCCCAGCCGTCCGGGGCCAGCTTCTCGTCGAGTCCCTCGCGGCCGAGGGTGACCAGCTCCCTGCGGTACTCCCAGCGCTGCGGCTGGTCCGGGTCGCGGTGGCTGACGAAGCGGCCGAGTGCGTCGACCCGTTCGACCTCCCAGCCCTCGTCGCCGAAGCGGTTCAGCAGTTCCTCGTCGACGAAGGTGTCGGCCGTCCAGCGCCAGGTCTCGGCCCGCGCCTCGGGTGCGGTGGGCCGCTCGGCGCCCGCGCCGGGGGCCAGTTGCCGGGCGAACTCCGCGACCGGACCGAACTCGTCCGCCGCGTCGCCGCCGCTCTCCGCCAGATGCGCGGCGAGGTCGTCGACGGTGGCCGCCACATGGTCGGCGGGAAGGCCTGCCGCGCGCAGCAGGGAGGCGAGTTCGTCCAGGTAGTCGGTGGCTGCTCCGGTCATGCCACACCGCCTTCGGCCAGGATGGATCGTACGGATGTGTCGAAGGCGAGCCAGAGCCCGCCCTGTTCGCCGAGGGTCTGCCGCCCCTGCTCGGTCAGGGAGTAGTAGCGGCGCCCCGGCCCCTTCTCGGTGGCCCGGAACTCGGCGGCCACCAGGCCCGCTTCCTCCAGCCGGTTGAGTACGGGATAGAGGGTGCCGCCCTTGATCTGGCCGAGGCCCGCGCCCGCGAGGGTCTTGGCGATCTCGTAGCCGTAGCTCTCGCCGTCGGTGAGGCTGGCGAGTACCAGCAGGTCGAGTACGCCCTTGAGCCAGCTCGCGCGGCGGTCCTTGGCGGGCGGTGCGGTCACGGGTGCGCCTTTCGCAGGGTGGCGGCGCCGGTCGGCGCGGGCCGGATCCGCTCCGGGTCCTGGGTCATCACCAGGTCGCGTATGGCGATGGCGGCGTGGAAGACCACGGGCAGCAGCAGGCTGCCGGTCTGGAGGTACAGCATGGTGCTCACCGCGCCGAAGAACGCGAAGAGCAGCATCCCCTTGCTGCCCTGGTACAGGCCCGCGAGCGCGTAGACGGCGAGTGACAGCGCGGCGGCCACATAGAGGTCGAGGCCCAGGACGCCGACGCCGAGCGCGATCAGCAGCCCGCGGTAGATGAACTCCCCGACCACCCCGTCGGCAACCCCGAGGGCGACCGCGTACCGGCGCTCGCCCCGCGTGCGCGGCAGCATCGCGCCGATGGAGCTCAGGCCCGGAATGTGCCGCCCGTCACGGGCCTTCTGCTGGAAGACCCGTCCGCTCCAGGCGATGGCCACCAGGAACACGGGGATCAGCAGGTAGGTGAAGAGCGAGTCGTCCGGCGCGCCCAGTCCGAGGTCGCTCGCGGCCGCGTCCGGCGACAGCGCGAGCACCGCCACCGCGAGAGCGCCCAGCGCGCACCAGACGCCGAGCACCACGCGGTAGTAGCGGACCAGGGCGCGCGGTTCGCCGTCCCGGCTCCGCTCCAGCGAGGCGTACATCCGCCGTCCGAGCCACGGCTCGCCGACGGCGAGATACGCGACCAGGACGGCGGCGACGGCCAGGGACACGGCGGTGAAGTCCGGCGAGATGGTCATGGGTCCCCCTTTCCCGCGAGGCGGCAGGCACCGCCTCGTAAGCCTTTCAGCTACCTAGACCGTAGAGCGACCTAGTCAGGAATGCAACCTATCTCGCGCCGCCCACACCTCCGCGACGGGTGGGCGGGCTACTTGACCCCCAGCAGCTGCTCCAGCGGGTCGATGGCGAAGTACACGAGGAACAGCGCCGCCGTCCCCCACAGCAGCCAGTGCACGCCGCGCGCCTTGCCGATCGCGGTGCGGATGACGACGTACGCGATGAAGCCCGCGCCGATGCCGTTGGTGATCGAGTACGTGAACGGCATCACCGCGATCGTCAGGAAGGCCGGGACCGCGATGTCCCAGCGCTCCCAGTCGATGTGCCGTACCTGCCCCATCAGCAGGAAGCCGACCGCGACCAGCGCGGGCGCCGCGGCCTGGGCCGGGACGATCGTGGCGAGCGGGGTGAAGAAGAGCGCGAGCGCGAACAGCCCGCCGGTGACCAGGTTGGCGAAGCCCGTACGGGCGCCCTCGCCGACACCGGCCGCCGACTCGATGAACGAGGTGTTGGAGGAACCGGACGCGGCGCCGCCCGCGACGGTGGCGAGGCCGTCCACGAACAGCAACCGCCCGAGCCGCGGCACCCGGCCCTGCTCGTCCAGCAGACCGGCCTCGCTGGTGACGCCGACGGCGGTGCCCATGGTGTCGAAGAAGTCCGTCAGGAAGAGCGTGAAGACCAGGAGCACCACGGTGATCGCGCTGACCTGGCCGAAGGCGCCGAACAGGCTGAACGCGCCGAGCAGTCCGAAGTCGGGGGCGGCGACGATGTCGTCGGGGATGGCCGGGACGGTCAGGCCCCAGGCCGCGTCGTCGATGTCGGCGATCTCGTTGATGACGATGGCCAGTACGGTCGTCACGACGATGCCGATCAGGATGGCGCCCTTGGCCTGGCGCGCCAGCAGGGCGACGATCAGCAGCACTCCGAGGCAGAACACCAGGACCGGCCACCCCGACAGCGAGCCGGACGCACCGAGCTGGACCGGTACGGAACCGGTCTCGCCGGGGATACGGGTGGCGAAACCCGCGTTGATGAAGCCGATGAACGCGATGAAGAGCCCGATGCCGACGCTGATGGCCTGCTTGAGGCCGAGCGGGATGGCGTGCATGACGGCTTCGCGCAGCCCGGTCGCGGCCAGCGCACAGATGATGATGCCCTCCAACACCACCAGGCCCATGGCGTCCTGCCAGCTCATCAGCGGCGCGATCTGGAAGGCCACCATCGCGTTGAGTCCGAGCCCGGCCGCGAGTGCCAGCGGCAGGTTGGCGGTGAGGCCCATCAGGATGGTCATCACGGCGGCCACCAGTGCGGTGACCGTGACCAGCTGGGCCCCGTCCAGGGTGTTGCCGAACTTGTCCTCGGCGCCGCCCAGGATGATGCGGTTCAGGACCAGGATGTAGGCCATCGTGAAGAAGGTGGCCAGGCCGCCGCGCATCTCACGGCTGATCGTCGAGCCCCGGGCGGTGATCTGGAAGAAGCGGTCGACGGCGTTGCTCGGGGGCGGGGGCGGCGCGGGCGGTCCGGGCGTCTGGTCCGCGATCTGTCCTGACATGGTGCTCCTCGGGGCGGTGATCCGTTCGGGGTAGCCGGATTCTGCCCTGGGAAGGGTCCGTTCAGGTTTTGGGCATGTTACGTGTCGCGTGGTTCGCGGCACGGGGAGCGGGACAGACGGCCGAGTTCGAGCCGTCGAACGTATACGCCTGGAGTTGGTTCCGGAGCTGACTGTCCGGAGCCATGGTCAGGCCGGGTCAGGTCGAGTCAAGTCAGGCCGGGTCAGGTCAAATCGAGCCAAGTCAGGTCAGTTGGTACGTGGCGCCTTCACGGGCCCGTACGGTACGACCGCCGAAGGCCGTGGCCGCGCGCTCGACGGCCTCGTCGGGCGTGAGCGTGGGGCCGACATGAGTGACCAGCAGCTTGCCGACGCGCGCGGTACGGGCCAGCTCCCCCGCGTCCTCCGGCGTGAGGTGTCGCTGCGGCTCGCCGCCCGCCGGCGCCCGGTCGATGTCCGCCTCGCACAGCAGCAGATCCGCCCCCTCGGCGAGCTCGCGGAGCGCCGGGCACGGGCCGCTGTCCCCGGAGTACGCCAACACCTCGCCCTCGGCCTCCGCGCGCAGCCCGTACGCCTCCATCCCGCTGTGCCGTACGGCGCGACTGGTCAGCCGGAGCCCGTCCAGGTCCAGGTGCAGCCCGTCGGAAAGCTCCCGGAAGTCCAGGATGGTGGCATCCAGGTCCTCCGGGCCGCTCGCGCCGAAGAATCCGGCCAGCCGCTTGGCGCATCCCGCCGGCGCGTACACCGGGATGGGCCGGGGGACGCTGAGCCCGCCGTCCGCGATCCCGGCCTCCGCGGCGATCAGGTCGGCCCAGTGGTCGGAGTGCAGATGCGAGATCCAGATGGCCGACAGCTCGTCCGGCCGCACATGCCGCTGCAACTCCGCGAAGGTCCCGGGCCCGGCGTCCACCCAGACCCGGATGTCACCCGCCGACAGCAGATAGCCCGAGCAGGGATGGCCCGGCCGGGGATGAGGTGACGCGGTGCCAAGTACGGTGACGGTAAGGGCCATACGGACGAGAGTACGACCCCAGGGTCGTCAGCCTTGGTCGGCGCTCCAGTCGGGGCGGCGGCCGCTCAGCCCCACCACACGGTCGAGCAGCGGCGCGTCGTCGGGCACGGCGACGATGGGCCCGAAGATGCCCTCGCGGCTGGGCCCGTCAGGCGATGCCGCGAGCAGCTCGTACGCCACCTGGGGGCTGGCCGGGTCGGGCGCGTACTCCTGTCCGGTGGCCCGTGCCAGGTCCCAGCCGTGGACGACCAGCTCGTTCATGGCGACCTGCCCCGCCACGGCGGCCGGGAGGTCGACACCGCCCGCCCGGGTGTCGCCCTCCCATGCCTTGGGGTCGCGCCATGCCTCGGCCAGCTCCGTCAGGTTCCGGGGCAGGACGCTGCGCCAGTCGGCGACGTCGGAGATGTCGGGCATCACGGAACCCGGACTGGTGTCCGTGGTCGGCCCGAGATCCTTGCGCGCCGCGTCCCGGAAGGCGGCGGTCAGGCCGACGATGTGGCCCAGCAGCTGGCGTACGGCGGTGTCCTCGCAGGGGGTGGGCCCGGCGAGCTGGTCGTCGCGTACGCGCTCGGCGAGCTGCGCCACCAGGTGGGTCTGCGCGGCGAAGTCGACGGGCTCGTTCGCGCTCTCATTCGCGTTCTCGGTCATGGCGCCGGTATCCGTTCCGTCGTAAGGCCTGTGGACCAGTGGGTGTCTGTGGGCAGACTCCCGTGCCGCACAGAACTCATCGGACCTGAGAGCCTGTTTCTGAACCCCCGTCTGCGCCCCGGCGCCCCCGCACCATCAGCAGACCCGCCAGCGGGACCGCCGCCAGCGCCATCCACGGCAGCACCCCGCCCCGTGCCAGCAGCGCGCCCGACGGGGCGCCGCCCAGCAGCACCACGGCGCCTGACACCGACGACAGCGCCCCGGTGCACAGCCCGAGGCGGTGGTCCGGGACCAGGTCCGGCAGCCAGGCGCGGGCGGCCGGGACGACCAGCATCTGCCCCACGGTCAGCAGGACCACGAAGGCCAGCGCGGGCACCAGGCCGCCCACCGGCAGCAGCGCGCCCGCCGCCAGGAAGGCCCCGGCGATCAGGCCGAGCCCGCAGCGCAGCGCCGCCGGGTGCGTCAGCCGCGCGGCCGCCCAGCGCGAGAGTGGCAGCTGGCCCGCGATCACCAGGACCGAGGAGAGTGCGAAGAGCCAGCCGAGCGCCGCCTGGGAGCCCGTGGACCGGTCCAGTTCGGCGGGCAGCGCGAGATAGAGCTGGTTGTAGGCGAGGAGGTAGGTGCTGTACGCGAGGCAGAGCGCGAGGAAGGCCCGGTTGCGCGCCAGTTCCCGTAGGCCGCCGCCGTCCGGTGCGGGTCGGGTGGTGGTGCTCGGCGCGGCGTGCGGCATGCGCAGCATGCGCGGCATGCGCGGCATCAGCCACCAGTGCCCGGCCAGGATCAGGACGAACATCCCGGCGCCCGCCAGACAGGCCGCCGAGAACCCGCCCGCGAGCAGCGCCGCCCCCAGAACCGGCCCGAGCAGGGCGCCCGCCTGGCCACCGGCCGAGAACAGTGCCAGCACCCGGGTACGTGCGACGCCGGTCGCCTCTTCGTGGCGTACGGCCTGCCGGGCGATCTCCGTCTCGACGGCCGGTGAGAACAGTGCCGCGGCAAACCCGACCAGCAGTACGGCGCCGAGCACCGCCCAGGTCGCCTCGGCGAACCCCAGCCAGCCGAAGCCCAGGACGCGCAGCGCGCAGCCGACGAGCACGACCGGCCGGGGCCCGTACCGGTCGGTGAGCGCCCCGCCGACCACGAAGAGCCCCTGCTGGCTGAAGGTACGCAGCCCGAGCACCAGGCCCACCAGCCAGCCCGCGAGCCCCAGCGTGCCGCTGAGGTGTGCGGCGAGATACGGCAGGACGGCGAAGAAGCCGATGTTGAAGGCGCATTGGGTGACGATCAGCAGCCTGGGCAAGGCGGGCAGCGTCCGCAGCAGGCGGGCACGCGTGCGCGGCGTGCTCTCGGGTGTGGCGGGTGTGTCAGATATGGCGGGTGTGTCGGTGCGTGTCACGGGTGGGCACCGGCCTCGATGTCGAGGAGCTCACGGGTGTACGGGTGCCGGGGTTCGGTGAACAGTTCGCGCACAGGTCCGGTCTCCACGATCCTGCCGTCCGACATGACGGCGACGCGGTGTGCGGCGTGCCGGACCAGGGCCATGTCGTGGCAGATGAACAGATAGCCGAGGCCCAGCCGTTCCTGGAGCTCGGTGAGGAGGTTGAGGATTCCGGCCCGTACGGAGGGGTCGAGCGCGGAGACGGGTTCGTCGAGCACCAGCAGCCGGGGGCCGAGCGCCAGCGCCCTGGCGATTCCGGCGCGCTGGCACTGGCCGCCGGACAGCTCGTGCGGCAGCCGGTCGGCGTACGACGTGTCGAGCCCGACGAGGTCCATCAGCTCGGCTACCCGCCCTTCGAGGGGGCGGCGGTGTACGCGCAGGGGTTCGGCGATGGCGTCGCCGATGGTGGTGCGCGGGCCGAGTGAGCCGTACGGGTCCTGGAACACGGGCTGGAACTGCGCCCGCAGCGGGCGTAGTTGCTTCTCCCGCAGCCCGGTCAGCTCCTGCCCGGCGAAGCGGACGCTGCCGGAATCCGGGCGGCGCAGGGCGAGGGCCGCGAGGGCCGTGGAGGACTTGCCGCAGCCGGACTCGCCGATGAGGGCGAGGGTTTCGCCCTCATCGACCGTGAACGAGACGCGGTCGACGGCGGTGTGGTCGCCGTACCGCACGACGAGGTCGGTGACTTCGATGAGGGGACTCATGCGACGGCCTCGCCGGCGAAGAGGTCGGTGGCGTCCGCGGGCAGCGCGTCGACCCGGTGGCAGGCAACAGCGCGATACTCCCCTAGCCCGCCCCTTCCCGAAACCGCGGGCAAGCCCCCAGACCCCCCGGATCGCCCCCCGGGCTCGTNCGCGGAGCGAACGCACAGCCCGAAGGCAACGCCGACGCCGACGGCGGGCTCCCCCCGATCACCGGCAACAGGCCACCCCCGAAACCCCCACCCGGCAGTGAAGCCACCAGCCCCGCCGTGTACGGCGCCCGAGGCGACTCGAACACCTCCGCCGCCGGGCCGACTTCGCACACCCGCCCCGCGTACAGCACGACTGCCAGGTCCGCGCAGGACCGCGCCACCTCCAGGTCGTGCGTGATGAGGAGCAGCCCCGCCCCCGCGGCCTCCCGCGCCTCGGCCAGCACGGCCAGCACCTGCGCCTGCACCCGCGGATCGAGCGCCGTGGTGGGCTCGTCGGCGACGACCAGGTCGGGTGAGTTGACCAGCGCCATGGCGATCACGGCGCGCTGGCGCATGCCACCGGAGAACTCGTGCGGATAGGCGCGCGCCCGCCGCTCCGCGTCGGCGATCCCGACCCGGTCGAGCGCGGCGACGGCCCGGCGCCGCGCCTCGGCGCGGGACACCCGTGCCACGGACCGTACCGCGGCCGCGAGTTGGTCGCCCACGGTGTGCACCGGGCTGAGCACCGTGAGCGCGTCCTGCGGAACGTAGGCGACACGCCGCCCCCACAGCCGCCGATACACGGCAGGCGAGGCCCCCGCGACCTCCTCCCCGGCCAGCCGTACGCTCCCCGACACCCGCGAGCCCTGCGGCGCGAGCCCGAGCACCGCACGGGCGGTGAGGGACTTCCCGGCGCCCGACTCGCCGACCAGCGCGGTGACTTCACCGGCGCGTACGTCGAAGGAGACGCCCCGCACGGCGGGCACCCCGTCCACGGACACCCGAAGATCACGCACCTCAAGCACGGCACTCACCGAACGACTCCCACTTCCACCGGGCGACCAGAAACAGAGACAGCAGCAGCACCAGAACGGGACCGCCGCGCACCCGACCGCGGCCGCAGCCCCGCCAACGTCACCGCGAGCCCCGCCAGCAGCGCGAGCGCGACGGCCGGTGCGAGGGCCGCGAGCGGCGCCCGTTCCACGTACAGGCGGGACTCGTCGAGCAGCAGCCCCCACTCGGGGGACGGCGGCTGCGCGCCGAGGCCGAGGAAGCCGAGTGCGGCCAGGGCGAGGGCGGTGCCGGGCAGCCGCAGCACCGCGTGTTGGGCGACGGGTCCGGCCACCGCGGGCAGTACATGCCGGGTGAGAATCCAGCCGGGGGACGCCCCGATGGCGCGCTGTGCGGTCAGATGGGCGCTCGCCCGGATCTCCAGGACGAGCGCCGCGGCGTGCGCGGCGAGCGGCGGCCAGGAGACCAGGGCGACCGCGAGGGACGCGCCGAGTGTGCTGGGCCCGGTGAGCGCGGCCACCAGCACGCCGACCACGACCGGTGGCAGCGCGTTGGCGATGTCCGAGACTCCGGCGGATGCGCCCGGCAGGAAGCCGATGGTGAGCGCGATGAGGTACGACACGGCGCATACGGCGAGGGCCACGCCGACCGTGCTCGCGGCCCCGTGCCCGAGCCGGGCCAGCACATCGCGCCCGAGGCTGTCGGTGCCGAGCGGGTGGGCCAGGGACGGGCCCGCGAGCCGGGCCGCGGTGTGCACGGTGTACGGGTCCTTGAGCAGGCCCCACCCCATCGCCGTGGCGAGTACGGCGCCGAGCGCGAGCGGCACCACGCCCCGTACCCGTCCGGGCGCGGGAGCGGGCAGTGCGAGCGCCGCGTCCTTCAGTCCGGAGCCGAGCAGCCTGCCACGGGCGAAGGCCGCGCAGCCGCCCGCCGCGAGGGCGAGCAGCAGCAGGGCCAGTACCGAGCCCTGGAGCAGTGGCAGGTCCTGGGACTTGGCGGCGCCGAGCGCGGTACGCCCGAGTCCCGGTACGGCGAAGACGGTCTCGACGGCGACCGCGCCACCGGTCAGGCCGACCACGACCATGCCGAGTTGGGGGACGAGCGCGGGCAGCGCGCGGCGCAGCGCGGCGACGACCGTACGGCGGGGGCTCACCCCGGAGGCCCGCCACACGTCGGTCCAGCGTTCGCGGAAGACGGCGGGCAGCGCGTCGTCGACCAGTCGGCCGAGTAGCCCGCCCGCCGGGATGCCCAGCGCGATGGCGGGCAGCACCAGGTGTTGTGGTCCCTGCCAGCCGGAGACGGGCAGCAGCCGCCACCACACGCCGAGTACGATCAACAGGACGGTGGCGAGCAGGAATTCGGGGACGGCGGTGAGCATCGCACCGGCCGCTCCCCCGCCGCCGCGCAGGGTCCCGCGGGCGCCCCGTACCAAAGTGCGGGCGCACAGCGCGGCGGCCACCAGGAGCGCCACGGCGAGCGCGGCACCCATCAGGGTGAGCGAGACGCCGAGCCCGGACAGCACGGACGGCAGGACGTCGGTTCCGGAGACCCAGGAAGTGCCGAGGTCGCCGCGGACCAGGCCGCCCGCCCAGTCGCCGATCAGGCCGAGCGGTCCGGCGTCCAGGCCGAGGTCGTCGCGGATGGCGTCCAACGCCTCGGCGGTGGGCTCCTGTTCGGCGGAGCGGGCGCGCAGCACGGTGAGCGCGGGGTCCCGGCCTGACAGCCAGGGCAGCAGCCCGACGGCGGCGAGTACGGCGGCCAGCGCGGCCGCCCGCGCGAGGCCCGCCCTGAGGGCGGGCCTCCTCAGGTTGGCCTTCACTTGACGTACGTACCGACCGTGATCAGCTCGCGCTCGCGCGGGTCCTTGGCGGAGCCCACCACGTTGGTGGCGTCGCCCTGAATCACCCGCTCGTGCAGCATCGGGATCGCCGCGTCGGTGCTGAGGATGGCGGTCTCGGCGTCGAGGATCGCGGCGCGGCGGG
Organism: Streptomyces sp. E11-3; assembly: GCF_046540415.1. Lineage (NCBI taxonomy): Bacteria > Bacillati > Actinomycetota > Actinomycetes > Kitasatosporales > Streptomycetaceae > Streptomyces > Streptomyces sp. E11-3. The sequence goes on from NZ_JAZGRL010000002.1 coordinate 1,148,534, forward strand.
CCTTACCCGCCGCGGTCGACTCGGCCTTGCGGACCGCCTTGTCCACGGTCGGGTCGGCGAGTTGGGCGATGTTGAAGGAGCCGTCGCCCATGAAGTCGCTGTGCAGGTACGCGGCCGGGTCGCCCGAGTCGAGGATGGTGGCGCGGGAGAGGATGAACGCGTCGAACCTTCCGTCCAGCGCGTCGGATTCGATGTTGGCGTACTCGCGTACGTCGAGCTTGACCTTGAACCCGGCGTCCTTCAGCTGCTGCTGGAGTGCGGCGGCGACTTCGGGCAGTTCGGCGCGGTCGGTGAAGGTACCGATGGTGATCGTCTTGCCGGAGGGCTTGGCCGCCTTGGCTCCGCCGGTGCGCCCGGCGCGTTCGGACGCCCACGGCAGGGCGGGTCCGAGGAGCCCTTCGGCGACGTCGGCGCGGCCTTCGTAGATGCCGTCGACGAGGGCCTTGGTGTCGAGGGCGGAGCGGACGGCCGCGCGCTGCCCGGCGTCCTTGAAGACGCCGCGCTCGGCGTTCAGGTAGAGGGTGTTGGTGCGCGGCATCGGCACCTCGGTGATCTGGTCCTTGTCGAGCAGCGAGGCCTGCGAGACGGGCACGGCCTCGACGATGTCGGCGGCGTCGCTGCGCAGTGCGGCGGCGCGGGCCGCGCCGTCCGGGACGTAGGTGGCGTCGATACCCGCGGCCTTGGCGCGGCCGCCCCAGTAGTCCTCGTTGCGGTCGAGGGTCGCGGAGCTGGTGCCGTCGGCCTTCTTCAGGACGAAGGCGCCGGTGCCCGCGCCGACCGGGTTGACGGTCTTCCCCCGGTAGGCCTTGGCCGCGAGGATCGACAGCTGCGGCGAGGAGAGCCGCTGCGGTACGAGCGGGTCGGGCTCGGCGGTGGTGACGGTGACGGTGTTGCCCTTGGCCGCGACGGTCAGCTCGACGCCGTCGAGGATGCGTGGCTTGGGCGCGGCGGTGGCGGCCCTGGTGAGGGAGCGCTTGACGTCGGTCGCGGTGAACGGCGTGCCGTCGTGGAACTTCACGCCCTTACGGAGGGTGAAGGTCCAGGTCTTGTCGTTCGTGCGCTTCCACCGGGTGGCCAGCGCGGGCTTCGCGTCGCCCTCCTTGTCGAGGGTGACCAGGGTTTCGGCGGTGGACCAGCGCGACAGCTTGAACGCGTCGTCGCTGAGCGGCGAGAGGCCGGAGCGGGGCGGCTGCATCATGGCGACGCGTATCCGCTTGTCGTCGGACTCCTGGGCGGAATCGGAGCCGGAGGTGGAGGCGAAGCAGCCGGAGACGGTGAGCGCGGCGGCGAGGGACAGGGCAGCGGAAGGCAGGAGCTTGCGGGGGCGCACGGGGCTTCTTCCAGGAGCGGGATGAGGTGCCAGCGACAATAGCCAATGACAATCATTTTCATCAAATCTTGTACTACCCCTTCCCGGATCGCGGACACCATCCGCAAACGGGCGCCAAACGGGCGCCCGAGCCCGGGGAAACGGGCACTCCGCCTGCCCGTCGGCACGCACCTCCCCCGCTCCGCCACGGGCCACCGCGCTCGGTGTCGCCAAGGAGACCGTGCGCCGCGATCTGCGCGCCCTGGAAGGCCACGGCCTGCTGCGCCGCACCCACGGCGGCGCCTATCCGGTGGAGAGCGCGGGCTTCGAGACGACGCTCGCCCACCGCACCACCATGCACGTCCCCGAGAAGCGCCGGATCGCGGCCGCCGCGGCCGAGCTCATCGGGGACGCGGAGACGGTCTTCGTCGACGAGGGCTTCACCCCGCAGCTCGTCGCCGAAGCGCTCCCCGGAGACCGGCCGCTGACCGTACTGACCACCTCGCTCGCCACCGCGAGCGCGCTGGCGGAGGCCGACAACCAGACCACCGTGCTGCTGCTCGGCGGCCGGGTGCGCCCCGGCACCCTCGCCACCGTCGACCACTGGACGACCCACATGCTGTCCGGGTTCGTCATCGATCTCGCGTACATCGGCGCCAACGGCATCTCCCGTGAACACGGCCTGACCACACCCGATCCCGCGGTCGCCGAGGTCAAGTCGCAGGCCATGCGGGCGGCTCGGTGCCGGGTGTTCGCGGGCATCCGCGCCAAGTTCGGCGCGGTGAGCTTCTGCCGGTTCGCGCAGATCGGCGACTTCGAGGCGATCGTCACGGACAGCCAGCTGCCCGCCGCCGAAGCACACCGCTACTCGCTACGAGGGCCGCAGGTCATCCGCGGGGTTGGGCGCAAGATCGTGGTGGTGCCGTGACTCCGGCGCGGTGGTGCCCGTAACCCCCTCGCGTAATTCGCTTTCGACGGCCGGGGCGGCCCGCCTACCCTCCGGGCATGCCCCGGCCCTATGGATTCACCTACGAGCAGCGCACCGACGGCAGCGTGGTCATCACCCACCAGGGCCGCGCGGCCGGTACGCTGCGCGGCGCCCGCGCGGCGAAGTTCCTGACCGAGGTCGAGTCGGGGGACGCCCAGCTGGTGATGGCCCGCTGGACGGGCGCGTACAAGCACGGCAACGAGCGCTCGGCTCGCAACCACCCGCGCAACCGGCGGTGAGCCGACCCCAGAGTTCGATGCACCCGGCGCGGGCCAGTGCCGCGCGGGCCAGCCTGCGGGAGACGGTGACCGCGTCCTGAACCACCCCGAGGCCGTTGAGCACGCTGGCCCCCTCGTGGAGGATGAGCAGCTCGTCGGCCGGCAGGTCGGGATCGTCGGCGCCCGCGGCCCCGCACAGCTCCCGCAGATAGCCGCGCACCCAGCGCTTGTGCTCCGTGATCACCCGGCGCCCCGGGTGGCCGGGGTCGGGCAGCTCGGCCGCGGCGTTGACGAAGCCGCAGCCGCGGGGGTTGTCGAGGTGCATCCAGGCCCCCAGCGCGTCGAAGGTGGCGAGGACGCGGTCCGCCGCCGAGCTCTCCCCCTCGGGTGCCGACCTGTCGACCTCGGCTGTCAGCCAGCCGCGCCAGCGCTCGCCGCGCTCGTGCAGATAGGCGGCGATCAGGGCGTCCTTGGAGCCGAAGCGGTCGTAGAGGGTCTTCTTGGTGACCCCTGCCCGCTTGGCGATCAGGTCGACGCCGACCGCGTTGATGCCCTGCCCGTAGAAGAGCTCCGCGGCGGCGTCGAGGACCCGGCGGGCGCCCGGGGTGAGGGGCGTCTGCCCGCCCGTCCCTGTCGTCTCCTTGGTCACGGTCTTCGTCTTCGGCTCGTCATGTGGAGCTCCGGCTTCATCGGCGCCGAGCTCGGCACCCGGCACGCACCCGCGGACACCCTGCTGATGTGGCGCTTCATCGCCGCAACCGCCCTGCTCGGCGGCGCCTGGCTACGGCTGCGCAGACGGCGGCTGCCGCTGCGGGTGGTCGCCGAGCAGGCCGTGCTCGCCGCCCTCTGGCAGGGCGTCTATCTGGGGTCGGTCCTCTGGTCCGTCGGGCTCGGCGTGCCCACCGGGACCTCCGCGCTGATCGCCGCACTGCAGCCGCTGGCCGCGGGGGCGCTCGCCGGGCCGCTGCTCGGCGAGCGGGTGACCCGGCGCCAGTGGGCGGGGCTCGGCGTCGGGCTCGTCGGGGTCGCCCTGGTGGTGCGCGGCGACCTCGGCGGCGGGACCACGGTCCCCGGATGGGCGTACGCACTGCCCTTCACGGGGATGGCGGCGCTGCTCGCCGCGAGCTTCCTGGAGCGCAGGACGCGGACGTCGCCCTCCCCGCTGGACGCGCTCCCGGTGCACTGCCTGACCAGCGCACTGCTGTTCACCGCGGTCGCGGCGGCGACCGGCCACGCCACCGCGCCGTCCGGGACCGGCTTCTGGACGGCCGTCGCCTGGGTGGTCCTGCTGTCCACCGTCGGGGGCTACGGCTTCTACTGGCTGAGCCTGCGTCGCGGCGGCGTCACCCGCACCAGCGCGCTGATCTACCTGACCCCGCCGACGACGATGCTCTGGGCGTACGTCATGTTCGGCGACGCTCCCGGGGCCCTGGCGATCGCGGGCACCCTGGTCTGCGTGATCGGCGTCCTCACGGCCACGGTGCGCGCGGGCTCCCGGCAGCCGGAGAACACGCCCCGGCAGCCCGAGAACGTACCCGGACAGACGCAGCCGAATCCGCGGCAACTCATCAGCCAGGTAAGGGAACGGTAAAACGGGGTCGTTCGTTACCCCTGGCATGACAGTGATGACCCCCGGCTCGAACATTCCCCTCTCCGCCGCCCGCGTCGCGGTGGACGTCGCCGCTCCGGTGCGGCTCGACGTGTCGGGCCTGCTGCTCACCGCCGATGGCAAGGTGCGCTCCGACGACGACTTCATCTTCTTCAACCAGCCCACCGGACCCGGTGTGGCCTACCGCTCGGGCGGCGGCTCGACGCCCGATGCGATCACGGTCGACACCGCGGCCGTGCCGCCCGACATCGAGAAGATCGTCGTGACCGCGAGCCCGGACGCGGCCGGCCAGAGCTTCCAGGGCATCGAGCCCACCGCCACCATCCGCAACGCCGACGACGGCAGTGCGCTCGGCACCTTCACGCCGCCCCGGCTCGGCGCCGAGACCGCGCTGGTGATCGTCGAGATCTACCGGCGCGGCGGGGCGTGGAAGGCGCGCGCGGTCGGCCAGGGGTATGCGAACGGCCTGGCCGGGATCGCCACCGACTTCGGCGTGACGGTCGAGGAGCCCGCCCCGACCCCGACGCCCGCCGCGGCCCCCG
>NZ_JAZGRL010000002.1:1153278-1168105 GCF_046540415.1 Streptomyces sp. E11-3
GCCGCCGCACCCGCGCCCGCGCCCGGCACCGGGAAGATCAACCTGGACAAGGGCCGGGTCAGCCTGCAGAAGAACCAGACCGTGTCCCTGGTCAAGGGTGGCCGCCCACTGCTGTCGCGGGTCAAGATGGGCCTCGGCTGGGAGCCCGCGTTCCGGGGCAGGGACATCGACCTGGACGCCTCGGTCATCGCCTACGGCCCCCGGCGCAACCACCTCGAAAGCTGCTACTTCGGCAAGCTCTCGATCCTGAACGGCGCGATCAAGCACTCCGGCGACAACCTCACCGGCGAGGGCGGAGGCGACGACGAGGTGATCATGGTCGACCTGGGCCGGATCCCCGCCGAGGCCTCCGGCCTGGTCTTCACGGTCAACTCCTTCTCCGGCCAGAAGTTCACCGAGGTCGCCAAGGCCTACTGCCGCCTGCTGGACGCCGAGTCCGGCGAGGAGCTCGCCCGCTTCGACCTGACCAACGCCGAGGCGCAGACGGGCGTGATCATGGCGAAGCTGATCCGTCAGTTCTCCGGCGAGTGGGAGATGACGGCGGTCGGCGACTTCGTCAAGGCCCGCACCGTACGCGACATGGTGAAGCCCGGCGCGCAGGCGCTCTAGTACTACCCGCGCAGCCATGCACCCGTGCACGCCGGTGGGCGGGGCCCCGAGATCCGGGACCCCGCCCACCGCACGCGCGCCAGGAGCGTGTCAGCACTCGTAGCGTGTCGTGTGCCTGAAGGACGACGTCGCGCCGTTGAAGCCGTACGTGCCGCGGTACGCCGGCGGGTTCTGGTACTCACCGACGATCGTGATCGTGTTGGCGCAGGACCCCTGCCCCGCGCGCTTCGCGTCCAGCCGGATCGTCTCGCCGACGAAGCCACCCGTGATGTCCCACGGAGCGCCGCAGATACCGGCCGTGATCTTGCCGCCGGTCACCACGTGCGGGTAGGTGTTCGGGTTGTACTTCAGCTCGATGGCGAAGGTGACCTGGCCGTTGTGGAGCGACAGCTTGCAGTCCGTCGACACCGCCTCGTCGGTCAGGTCCATCTGCTGCGTGGCGAACGCCTCGTCACGCGTCTTGACCTCCGCGCCCTGCGGGTTGTGGAAGCGGTGCTCGGAGCTCTCCCGGCCCTTCCCCTTGCGTGCCTGTGTGCTCATGGTGCCTCCTGCCTCTTTCGGGCCGCTCTTCAGGCCAGCTGCTCGGAGACCTCCACGCGCAGCAGCGCGCGGACGTTCTCGATGTGGTTGGCCACGGTGACGACCGAGGAGCCCGCGAACAGCAGACCGACCGCGGTGTTGTCGAGCGAGGTCACCAGCGAACCGGAGTCGCCGCCGGCGGAGATGTTCGTGGTGAGGATCTGGTCCTTGAACCGGGCCATCCCCGCCGTGCCGTAGTTGACGTCGACCGTCGCGTCGACCGAGATGACCCGGCCGAAGCTGATGTTCGTCGTCCGCCCGGACTTCTTCACCAGGTCGCCGACCGCCACGTTGGCCTTGCGCCGCCAGGCGCGCGGCGCGCCGCTGAAGTACTGCTCGCGCGTGGCGTCCTGGAACTCCACGGTGCCCAGCGCCGCGTCCACCACGTTGTTGTGCCGCTCCAGCGGGATCTGCGGGGCGAACTGGATGGTGACGAACCGCGACAGGGTCGCGATCCGGTCGGCCGGGTCCTGCCCGCCGTCGAACACACCGGGCTGCACGATCGCGCTGCCCAGCTGCGCACGGTTGGAGTCGGCGAGCACATGGTTGTTGGAGAGGATGTAGAACCTCGCCGGTACGCCGAGCCCGGGGCCCGGCGGGTCGACGGAGGCGCCCGGCAGGAAGTCGTACACCACGCTGCCGAGGGTGCCCGCCGTCACGCGTACGTTGCCCACCGAGAAGCCGGAAGGGCAGGGCCGCATACGGCGCCTGAGGATCTGCGGCTCGAACGCGGCGACCTGGCCGAGCTCCTCGAGTAGCGGCTGGGACAGCTGCGAGAGCTGCTCGGCGACGCTGCCGTCGGGCCGGTACGAGGTCTCCTGCTGCTCACCCATCCTGCTGGACTGGGCGCGCTGCCGCCCGCCGCTGCGCTGAGCGGCGATATGGCCGACGGCCACGACGTCGGTCGGGGTGCCGTCGTCCATATGGCGCGGGATCATGTCCCGCTCCGGAAGCATGGACTCCGGGACCTTCTGGGTCACGAAGACGAGTACGGCCTGCTCGCCGGTGGGTTGTCCTTCGATCCACTTCACGCCATGGCCGAAGCCGACCACATTGGACAGCGGTTCCTGCGGTCGCAGGAAGTCGGACATGGCCTGCTGCCGACTGCTGTCGCTCAGCCGACCACCAGTGGGTCCTCGCATCAATTCGGGCTGGCTCGTCACGCCAGACCACCTCTTCCCCTTGCCTGAAGCGCGGGGGTTCCCTCACCACCCGTTTGGTGGGGCGTTAGGTATCGCCTGGTGGGGCGTTACGTATCGCCTTGGGCGTCGACCTGACCGATCGCGAGCACGCGAACGGGCACGCCGTCGAGTCGTTCGGGAACCACGTCTTCGTCCCGGAGCCGGTCACGGGGCACTTTGCGGGTCACGAAGACGATGATCACGTCTTCGCCCGAGTGCTCGTCCCTCCCGGTGCCGACTCCGGTCACGTTGGCCAGCTTCATCAGCTGACTCTCATGGAGTTCACGTGCCTCGTGTGCGTCCACCGGGCTCGCCTCTCCGCGGGTACTGCAGGTGTAGCCCCTGTCTATTGCCCCCCGCACGACTGGTCAAGGTGTTCGGCACGAAATCTTGGGTTTGGTTGTGATCCGTGCCAGTTGACCTTGTTTATCAAGATTTCTCCGCGGGGGCGTGTGGGTCTGATGCGCGGTTACGGGGCGTCAGGTACGCAGATACGAGGCGCCGTTGAGGTCGAGCACCGCACCCGACGACCACTCGGCCGCAGGTGAGGCCAGCCACAGCACCGCGGCCGCCACCTCGTCCGCGTCCGCCACCCGGCCGAACGGGCTCTGCGCCCGGATCGCCTCGCCCTCCGCGCCACTGAGCCGGTCCGCCACTCGCTCGGTCTCGAAGAAGCCCGGCGCCACGGACGCCACACCGATCCCGTACGGCGCCAGCGACACGGCCAGCGACTGGCCGAGCGCGTGCACGGCGGCCTTGGTCGCACCGTACGCGGGGTGGTCGGGCTCACCGCGGAAGGCCCCGCGCGAGCCGATGTTGACGATGCGGCCGCCGCTGCCCTGGTCGATCATCCGACGCCCCGCGAGATGGCTGAGGTTCGCTGTAGCGAGGAGGTTGACCGCTACATGCTGCTGCCAGAGCGCCGCCCAGTCCTCGTACGACGTCTCCGGCAGCGGGTGGCGCAGGTTGACGGCCGCGTTGTTCACCAGGACGTCGATCCCGCCCAGCGCGTCAGCGGCCCGCCCGGCGACGTGCTCGGCCCCCGCCGCGTCCGCCAGGTCACCGCCGACCAGTGCGTGCCCGGTGCCGTCCAGCGAGTCCAGCGTCCGCTCGGCCTCCTCGCGGCGCGAGCCGAAGTGCACGGCGACCCGGTCCCCGTTCGCCGCGAAGGCCCGGGCGACGGCGCGGCCGAGGCCGCGGGACGCGCCGGAGACGAGTACCCGGCGACCGGTTGCGGGCAGGGACAGGGGTAGCGACATCGAAGCGGGCCTCTCGACGTAGGACGGAGTTCAACCGCCGTTTATACGCGGGCGGGACCGTAAGGCGCGAAACCAGCACCGCCGCATGTCCTCCTCACCGTTCAAGGAGATTCGATGCCACTCACCCGCAGGGACTTCGCCAAGCGCTCCGCGCTCACCGGCGCCGGAGTCGCGCTGGCCGGTACGGCCGGGGTGCTCGCCACCACCGACGGCGCCCTGGCGTCCCAGGACGTCGACACCGACGGCACCGAGGGCAAGGCCGACGACGCGAAGGCCGCGGGCCCCGGCTACGGCCCGCTGGTCCCCGACCCCGAGGGGATCCTCTCCCTGCCCGCGGGATTCTCGTACCGGATCATCACCCGTACCGGCGAGACCAAGCTGGAGAGCGGCGAGTTCACACCGCAGAAGCACGACGGCACCGCCACCTTCGAAGGCCGCGGCGGGGTGACCCTGCTGGTCGTCAACCACGAACTCAAGGGCGCCAGGTCGCGCTGGGAGCACCCGGTGCCGCTCGCCGAAGGCCTGGTCTACGACCCGGCCGCGTCCGGTGGCTGCACGGTCGTGGAGGTCCGCAAGGGCGGCGAGGTCGCGCAGTGGGTCGGTATCGCGGGCACCTCCACCAACTGCGCGGGCGGACGCACCTCCTGGGGCACCTGGCTGACCTGCGAGGAGAACTCCGACCTGGCCGGTGAGAACGGCATGACCAAGGACCACGGCTACGTCTTCGAGGTCGACCCCTACGACCGCCGCGCCAACCGCGCCCCCAAGCCGCTGAAGTTCTTCGGCCGTTACGACCACGAGGCCGTGGTCGTCGACCCCAAGCGCGGACACGCCTACCTCACCGAGGACGACAAGAACCCCAACGGCCTGTTCTTCCGCTGGGTGCCGCCGAAGGGCTTCCGGCACGGGCGCGGCCAGTTCCGTACGCTCGCCGACGACGCGGGCGTGCTCCAGGCGCCCAAGTGCTTCGACTCCGGCGGCCGTTACGTGGACGACCTGTCCCGCGCCACGAAGATCGGCACGGTGTACGGCGTGGACTGGGTGGACGTCCCCGACCGCGACGCCCGCGAGGTCCCGGTGCGCGAGCAGTTCGGCGAGGACGAGGTCACCAGGGCCCGCAAGCTGGAGGGCATGTGGTGGGGCGACGGCGGCGCGTACATCGTCGCCTCCTACGCCCGCGACGACGACAGCCCCGGCGAACCGCACGACGGCCAGGTCTGGTTCTACGACCCGCGCCGCCGCACCCTGACCCTGAAGGTGCGGCTCGGCGTGAACCCGGACGTCTGGAAGGACGGCGCCTTCGACGGCCCGGACAACATCACCGTCTCGCCCTACGGCGGCCTCATCATCGCCGAGGACGGCGAGGGCCTGCAGCACCTCTTCGGCGCGACCGACAGCGGGCGTACGTATCCGATCGCCCGCAACGAGGTGAACATCGGCACGAACGACGAGCCAGAGTTCGCCGAGTTCACGGGAGTTGTGTTCTCCGCCGACGGGAAGACGCTCTACGCCAACGTCCAGGAGCCGGGCATCATGCTGGCCATCACGGGCCCCTGGAAGCGCCAACCCCGCCGCTAGAAGTACCGACGCGGGAAGACGCGGGAAAAACCCTTCGCGCGCGAGCCCGTTGGCCTCTTAGAGTCATACCTGTCCAGGTGCGACAGGCAGGACCTACTTCCACTTCTAATGGGGAGGCCGCGGGTTCGAATCCCGCCGCCGGTACTCGTGCCGGTGTAGCTCAGAGGCAGAGCACCTAATGTCGGTTCCGCCGGCCTTGAACTCTGGACACCACAACTTGATATGCACCTCCCGGTGCGCAGGCAGCGGCTACTTCTTCTCAAGAACTCACGCCGCCGCCGATCTGATCTCGGGAGGCTCAGCATCGGTGTGCCCGGTGCGCAGGCAACGGATACTTCGGGATCGGACGGTTGCGGGGTTCAAGTCCTCGTCATCGACTTCGGGTCGGTGTAGCTCAAGAGGTAGAGCATCTGACATAAGGACCGTCGCCGACCTCTGAACTCGGGCACGCTCCTTCGCCATGGCCTCCCCCCTCTTTCTCAGCTTTCTCGTCGAATTCGGGGGAATTCACCATGGCACGCTTCAACTCCAAGTCCGCTAAGGCGCAGGGCACTTCGCCCGTGCGGTCGACCGGGACCGCCATCCGTACCCACGAGGGCGGCCGCGGCGCCGCCCGCGACCCGCGCTCCGAGCTTTTTCTGCTCGCGGTCAGCAATCTCGTGTCGCAGCAGACCTTCTACGAGTCCGGCGACGACCGGGACGACCGCTTCGCCGCCCTCGTGCGCAAGCTCGCCGTGGCGGACCCGGAGTGGACCGCGGGCCTGCTCGGCTGGCTGCGGGGCGAGGGCCAGCTGCGTACCGCCTCGCTCGTCGGCGCCGCCGAGTACGTCAAGGCGCGCCTGGACGCGGGCGCCGAGCACGGCCCGACCAACCGCCAGGTGATCTCCTCCGTGCTGCGCCGCCCCGACGAGCCGGGTGAGCTGCTCGGCTACTGGACCTCGCGGTACGGCCGCAGCGTGCCCAAGCCCGTCAAGCGCGGTATCGCCGACGCGGTGCGCCGCCTCTACCACGGCAAGTCGCTGCTCAAGTACGACACCGCGTCCAAGGGTTACCGCTTCGGCGACATCCTCAACCTGGTGCACGCCTCGCCCGACCCGGACAAGCCGTGGCAGGGCGAGCTGTTCCAGTACGCCCTGGACCGTCGGCACCACCCGGAGAGCGCGGTACCGCCCGCGTCGAACCGGACCCTGACCGCACACCGCGAGCTGATGTCGGTTCCGGTCGCGGACCGCCGCGCGGTCGTCACCGCACCCGACGGGGCCCAGCACCTCGCCGAGGCCGGGATGACCTGGGAGGCGCTCGCGGGCTGGCTGCAGGGGCCGATGGACGCCAAGGCGTGGGAGGCGGTGATTCCGTCGATGGGGGCGATGGCGCTGGTTCGCAACCTGAGGAACTTCGACGAGGCCGGGGTGTCGGACAAGGTCGCGGCGGAGGTCGCGGCGAAGATCTCGGACCCGCAGGAGGTCGGGCGCTCACGGCAGTTCCCGTTCCGCTATCTGGCCGCCTACCAGCACGCGCCCTCGCTGCGCTGGTCGTACCCGCTGGAGCAGGCGCTCGGCCACTCGCTGGCCCAGGTGCCCTCGCTGCCGGGCCGCACGCTGGTCCTGGTGGACCGCTCGGGCTCGATGTTCTTTTCGCGTCTGTCGGACCGCTCGGAGCTGACCCGCGCGGACGCGGCCGCGGTGTTCGGCGCCGCGGTGGCGATGCGGGCCGCGAACGCGGACCTGGTGGAGTTCGGTTCGACCAGCGCACGGGTGAAGTACCGCAAGGGCGAGTCGGTGCTCAAGGTCCTGGGGCGGTTCAGCAACCTCGGCGGCACCGACACCACCGGCGCGGTGCGTACGCACTACAAGAAGCACGACCGGGTGCTGATCGTCACCGACGAGCAGTACGCGCCGCACAGCCACGGCGACCCGACCGAGCAGGTACCGGCGGACGTCCCCGTTTACACCTGGAACCTCGCGGGGTACCGCGCGGGCCACGGCCGGTCGGGCAGCGCGATGCGGCATGTGTTCGGGGGGCTTTCGGACGCGGCGTTCCGGATGGTGCCGCTCCTGGAGAGCGGCCGGGACGCCGACTGGCCCTGGGTCGCGTAAGAGAGGGTGACGCGTGGGGTGCCCGTACCGGGGTCGGGCACCCCATGCCCCGGCTGAGCCCTAAGCGCCCCGCAGCGACCGCGCCTTGAACGCCGCCTTACGGGCCTCCTTGGCCACCTGCTTGTCGGGGTGCAGCCGCCCCATCGCCTCCAGTACGTCGGCGGTCGCCGGGTGGTCGACCCGCCAGGCCGTGTCGAAGAAGCCGCTGTGCTGCTCGGCCAGCCCCTCCACCAGGCCCTGCAGTTCGTCGGAGTTGCCCTCGGCGGCGAGCTGCGCGGCGATGGTGTCGACGGTCAGCCAGTACACCATCGCCTCACTCGGCGCCGGCACGTCGGCGGCCCCGCGCTCGGTGAGCCAGACGCGGGCCAGGCCGCCGAGTTCCGCGTCGTCCAGGACCTCGCGCAGCGCGGGCTCGGCCTGGTCGGCCACCAGGGACAGGGCCTGCTGGCAGTGCAGGCGGCGCAGCGGGGCGCGCTCGTCCTCGCCGTGCGCGGCTGCGAGCAGTTCCCGGGCCGCGGCGAGGGGTTCGCGCCGGGCGAGCCACTGCTCGGTCTCGGCGCGTGCCGCGGCCTGCGGGAAGTCGGCGGCGAGGTCGAGGAGGGTGTCGGCGCCCTTGTCCGCGAGGTCACCGACCGCGGGCGCGTCGACTCCGGCCTCCAGCATCCGGGCGCGTACGCCGTACAGGCCGAGCGGGGTCAGCCGCACCAGGCCGTAGCGGGAGATGTCCTCCTCTTCGAGGGATGCGGCGTCGGCGGCCGGGTCCGAACCGGCCTCGGCCATCAGTTCCTCGTCGACCGGGCGGAACTCGACGAGCCCGATCGGCTCCAGCATCCGGAACTGGTCGTCCAGGCGCATCATCGCGTCGGAGACCTGCTCCAGGATGTCGTCCGTGGGCTCCCCCATGTCGTCGGGCACGATCATCGACGCGGCGAGTGCGGGCAGCGGCACGGGTTCGTCGCCGGAGCCGGGGCCGCCGGCGGAGGCGATTTCGCTGACGGTGAGCAGGTAGAGGTTGCCGAGTACGCCGTCCAGGAAGTCGGCCTCGGCGGCCGGGTCCCAGTCCAGCTGGTCGAGGTCGAGGTCGCCGCCGCTGTGGAGGGCGTCGACGATGCCTTCCAGGTCGGGCACGGTGGCGTCGGCCAGTACGGTCTCCAGGGCGCCGAGCCAGAGCGCGAGGACGTCCTGCGGACTGCCCGATGTGACGGCCGCGAGGTCCTCGCCGGTGGTGACGGTGCCTTCGGCGTCGTCCGCGTCGCCGTCGACGACCTCCACCAGGCCGGTGTCGACCGCGACCCGCCAGGCCTCGCTCGCGTACGCGGGCCCGTCCTCGTCGTCCGCGTCGTAGCCGAGGTGTGCCGCCGCTTCCGGCAGTTGGGCATCGACGAGTTCGCCGCCCGCGCCGACCCGGGTTTCCGGGCCCGCCCAGCGGGCGAGCCGCACGGCGCGGGCGAACAGCGGACTGGCGAGCGCGTCCCGCGCGAGCTCCGCCTCGGAAGTCAGCCGCACCGGCGGCAGGGTGGAGCGTTCTGAGGACATCGGCTGGTTCTCTCCTCGGGCGGACTCGGAGGTCTCGGTGGATCCGGATCGGGGGTCCAGCGTAGACGGATTTCGTCCCCTGCTGCCCGGTTCATGTACCCGTCAGGAGCCGTACATCGATGAACCCTTGACAACTGCCTTGACGACAGAAGAGATTGACGCGCGTAGAACCAGCGGTCGTACCGACCGCAGCACACGCAACACACGCAGCACACCCGCAGTACGGCCACCTCCCAGGTCCCCTCTCATCCAGGGGCCCCTCATCCAGCACGGAGTCTGTCGATGCCACCGCGAATAGCGATGCCCTCCTCCCGCACCCCGCACCGCACGATCCGCCGCTCCGCGGCCGTCTCCACCGTCGTGGCCACCGCACTGGCCGCCGGTCTCCTGTCCGCCACCACGGCGAGCTCCGCCCCGGCCTACGAGCTCCGTATCCATGACATCCAGGGCGACACCCGCGTCTCGCCGCTCGCCGGACAGCAGGTCAGCGATGTCTCCGGCATCGTGACCGGGGTCCGCACCTACGGCTCGCGCGGCTTCTGGATCCAGGACCCGCAGGTCGACGCCGACCCGGCGACGAGCGAGGGCGTCTTCGTCTACACCGGCTCGGTGCCCACGGTGAAGACGGGTGACGCGGTACGGGTCTCCGGTCTCGTCGGCGAGTACATCCCGGGCGGCACCAAGTCCGGCAACCAGTCCGTCACGCAGATCTCCAAGCCGGCGGTGACGGTCGAGTCGTCGGACAACGACCTGCCCGCCCCCGCGGTCATCGACGCCGCGGCCGTGCCCGACGCGTACGTACCCGACGGCGACCCGGCCGACGGCGGCAGCGTCAACGGCCTGGACCTCCAGCCGGACGCCTACGCCCTGGACTTCTACGAGTCGCTGGAGGGCATGAACGTCGCCATCGACTCCTCCCGTGTGATCGGCCCCAGCACCAAGTACGGCGAGGTGTGGGTCACGGTCAAGCCCGAGGAGAACGCCAGCCCGCGCGGCGGCGCCGTCTACGGCTCGTACACCTCGCAGAACGGCGGGCGGCTGAAGATCGAGCAGCTCGCCCCGCTCGCCGAGCAGCCCTTCCCGCAGGCCAACGTCGGAGACGAGCTGACCGGCCGGACCGAAGGCCCGCTGGACTTCGACCAGTTCGGCGGCTACAACCTGGCGGCCCGCACCCTGGGCACGGTCACCGACAACGGCCTCACCGCGGAGAAGACGCGCAGGCAGCGCCGCAAGGAGCTGGCCGTGGCGACGTACAACGTGGAGAACCTCAGCGCGGCCGACTCGCAGGAGAAGTTCGACGCGCTCGCCGGTGCCGTGGTGCGCAACCTCGCGAGCCCCGACATCCTCACCCTGGAGGAGATCCAGGACAACAGCGGCCCGAAGAACGACGGCACGGTCGCCGCGGACGAGACCCTGAAGCGGTTCACGGACGCGATCGAGGCCGCGGGCGGGCCCTCCTACGACTGGCGCTCGATCGACCCCGAGAACAACAAGGACGGCGGCCAGCCGGGCGGCAACATCCGCTCGGTGTTCCTGTTCAACCCGGCGCGGGTCTCGTTCACCGACCGTCCCGGCGGCGACGCCACCACCGCGACCGGTGTGGTGCGCGAGCGGGGCAAGGCCGCGCTGACCCACTCGCCAGGACGCGTCGACCCGGTCAACGACGCCTGGGACAACAGCCGCAAGCCGCTCGCGGGCGAGTTCACCTTCCGCGGCCGCAAGGTCTTCCTGATCGCCAACCACTTCGGCTCCAAGGGCGGCGACCAGTCGCTGACCGCGCACCTCCAGCCCCCGAACCGCAAGTCCGAGGCCAAGCGGCTGCGCCAGGCGCAGGCCGTCAACGGCCTGGTGAAGGACATCCTGAAGGTCCAGAAGAAGGCCGATGTCATCGTCCTCGGCGACATCAACGACTTCGAGTTCTCGGCGACCACCGAGGCCCTCACTGACGGCGGGGTGCTCTACCCGGCGGTCAAGTCGCTGCCGCGCGAGGAGCGTTACTCGTATGTCTACCAGGGCAACAGCCAGGTCCTGGACCAGATCCTGACCAGCCCGTCGATTCGCCGGTTCCAGTACGACAGCGTGCACATCAACGCGGAGTTCGCCCAGCAGAACAGCGACCACGACCCGCAGGTGCTCCGCTTCAAGCCGTGACGTACCCCGCCTGGGTCCGGCCCTCGCACGAAGGGCCGGACCCGGCCGGTCGCGTCTCACTCGGCGGCGCTGAGGCTGATCGCGGGCAGGTAGCGCTTGACGCCGCCGCCGCGGGTCAGACCGGGGAAGTTCTGCACCTGGTGCCACTCGGGCGTGGGTGAGCCGATGCCGTCGCCGGGGGCGGCGAGCGCTTCGATATGGGCCTGCTCGCTCTCCCATTCGGCGTAGTTGAGCACCCGGGTGCCGTCCAGGCTGGTGTGGAAGTGGCCTGAGATGCCACCGGGGTGCGGCTTGTCCGAGGCCAGCGCCTCGAACACGGCATCGACCCAGGCCCGCTGCCGCTGCGGGTCCGGCCCTTCGAACTCCACGTCGACGATCACGATGGCGCCGGGTGTGCGGGCTTCGCCGTCCAGCGCCCCGCTGCGGTAGAGCTCGTACTTGTCGAGCGCGACCCGCTGGATGCCGGGCACCGCCGCGTCGATCTCCGCGTTCCGCTCGTCGCGGTGATTCCGGACGAAGGTGTCGTACGCCGCCACGTCGCGCCACTGCGAGTAGTGCAGGAGCGTGTCTCCGTCGGTGCCGGTGTAGACGCTGTACGAGAGGAGGTCGTCGGTCGGCCAGGGCCTGCTCTCCCACGTCTCACGGATCGCGTCCACGGCCGCCCGCTGGCGCTCGGGGGTGCCGACCCGCCAGGTGCTGGCGAGCACCGCGCCGACGCCGGGGCGGGTGATCTGGGGAAGGGTGTCGATCCGCACGCTCATGGTGAACTCCTCGTTCCGCGCACTCCGTTCGGGTGTGCTGTGATCCCCATGCTCAAAGATGAACCAAGGTTGACGTCAAGGGCGATCGGCGGGCATCTCGTAGACCTGCTTACTTCTACCCTGAAGAAGAATTAAGTGGAGCTATAGACTCGGGCCGCCGAGACTGCGCCTATGACGACGTCTGCCACCACTCCCTTCGGCCGCGCCCTGTGCGCGATGATCACCCCCTTCACCGACAGCGGCACCCTGGACCTCGACGGCGCCCAGCGGCTGGCCGTCCACCTGGTCGGCGAGGGCTGCGACGGTCTGGTGCTGTCCGGCACCACCGGCGAGTCCCCCACCACCACCGACGAGGAGAAGTCCGCCCTGGTGCGGGCCGTGCGGGAGGCCGTCGGCGAGCGGGCCAGCGTGGTGGCCGGGGTCGGCAGCGCGGACACCGCGCACACCGCGGAGCTGGCGCTGTCGGCCGAGAAGGCGGGCGCCGACGGCGTGTTGGTGGTCACGCCTTACTACAGCCGCCCGCCGCAGAACGCCCTTGAGGCGCACTTCCGTACGGTCGCGGACACCGTGGGCATCCCCGTCATGCTGTACGACATCCCCGGCCGCACCGGCACCCGTATCGAGCCGGACACCATGATCCGCCTCGCGGAGCACCCCCGGATCACCGCCGTCAAGGACTGCGCGTACGACGTGCTCGGCACCCAGAAGGTGCTGGCCCGCACCGACCTGGCGTACTACGCGGGCTGCGAGGAGTTCATCCTGCCGCTGTACGCGGTGGGCGGCGCGGGCTATGTGTCGACCGTCGCCAACGTGGCGCCGGGTGCGCTGCGCGCGATCGTCGACGCCTACGACGCGGGCGACACGGCGGGGGCCGCGCTGCGGCAGCGGCGCGCGGCGGAGCTGATCGAGCTGATGATGGCGAACGGCCTGCCGGGCACGGTGACCGCGAAGGCGCTGATGACCGAACTCGGGCTGCCCGCAGGGCCGTTGCGGGCACCGCTGCAGCCCGCCGACCGAAGTACGGTCGACGGGCTGGTGGCCGCGTACGGGTCGCTGGCCGGCGCTCCCGCGTAACAGCCGTCGGCGCGTAACGGCCGTCGGGTCAGCCCCGGTAGCCGCGCCCGGCGAAGACCGGCGTCCAGCGGCTCGGATAGTCGTCGTTCGCCTTGCGGAAGTCGCTGAGCGGCACGACCTTGTCGCTGCCGACGGTGACGAGCAGCAGCTGGTTGCGGAACTCGCCCTTGCCGTCGCACTTCTTCGGGTCACAGCCCCAGGCGATGATCCGCTTGTTGTCGGCCCAGGCCAGCAGCTGCTGCGCGGGCACCTTGGCGACCAGCTTGCCGGTCCGGGGGTCGTTGACCGCGGAGGCGATCTCGTCGCCCTTGCCCGCGAACTCGCCCGCCGCCAGCTTGCCGTCGGGCGAGAGCCCCGCCTCGACGTAGGTCAGGTGCTTCTCCTCGGGCGGGGTCGGTGCCTTGGCGCCCTTGAGGTCGTAGTACTCGCGGTGCGGCTCGGTGATGAGGTGCGCATAGACGAGCGACCCGTCGTGGCTGAAGGCGAAGTCCTCACGGCTGTTGCCGGGGAACCCCGTCTCGTCGCTCTCCGTCGGGGCCTTGTGCCACTCCGCCTCGCCCGACTGGAAGTCGATGACGGTGAATCCGGTCCTGCTGGGGTACTGGCCCGGCTCGTCCTTGCCGTTGACGTTCATCTTGTGCTCCCAGAACAACCGGTCCGGGTTCTTGTCGTAGGTGGTCGCGACGAGCTTCCTGCCGTCGGGCGAGAAGGCGACACCGCCGACACCCTGCTCGACCGGAATCCAGCGGTCCACCTTGCCGGTGGCCAGATCGAGCAGGCCGATGCGCTTGGCGGGCAGCTCACCCTCCAGTACGGCGGCGGTCCGCATGCCGGGGGCGACGGCCAGGAAGGCCCACTTGTCGGTCTTCTCGTAGGTGCCGGTCTTCTGGTTGAGCAGACCGTAGGTACGGGTGATGATCTCGTCGCGGTTCGGCTGCTTGACCCGCTTCTGCGTGGTGAACGCGGCCAACGCCGTGTCCCCGGCCGCGATCAGGTCCTTCGGCGGCGACTGGTCGGGGTGGGCGACGACATCATCCTGCTGGTCCTGGCTCGCCAGGCGGGGGGCGGCCGCCGACGAGGTCTCATCGGGTCCGGTGGCCAGCATCGGGACGCCCACCGCGACCGCGACAGCCGCTACGGTCGCCGCGGCGGCACCGGCCACCCGACGGGTCCTACGACGCTTGCCGACCGCGAGTGCCCGGTCGGCCAGGTCGCCGGGCGGATGTGCCCCGTCGTCCGAGATCTCCTGGAGCGAGTCGCGCAGCAGTTCATCGACGTTCACGGTCGTACCTCCACAGGCGAGAAGTCACGGGACGGCGGTTCCTCCGCCGCGGCGGGGCCGAGCGCGGTGAGTTCGGGTGCGAGGCTGCGCAGCCGGGCCAGCGACCGGTGCGTGGTGGAGCGCACCGTGCCGACCGAGCAGCCGAGCAGGCGGGCCACCTCCGCCTCGGGGAGATCCTCGAAGTAGCGCAGGACCAGTACGGTGCGCTGCCGCGCGGTGAGCCGGGCGAGCGCGCCGCGCATCACGACCCGCAGTTCGGCGGCGCCCGCCCCGTCGCCGTCTCCCGGCCTCCGGCCCTCGGGCAGTTCGGCGACGGTGAGTTCGCGCCGGGGCCACTTCAGCCGCCAGCGGCTGACCTGCTGCCGGTAGAGGATCTGCCGTACGTACGCCTCGGGCTCGTCGATACGGCTCCACCGGCCAGCGGCCTTGATCAGCGCGTTCTGCAGCAGATCCTCGGCCGCGTGCCGGTCGCCGCCGGTGAGCAGCACCGCGGTCTTCAGCAGGGCGGCCGACCTGGCCGCCACGAACTCGCGGAATCTCTCTTCGCTCTTGGCATCCATCGTCACCTTCGGTCTCTCTTCCGCTGATCGGGTGTCCCCGGGCCCTGGGGTCCCGCTGTCCTGGGTGACGCGTCCCGGGGTCCCCGGCTATGCCTGTGCCGCGCCCGTGACGCGAAGCGGCCCCCCCCCCCCCGGCGCCGGGGGGGGGCGCGGGGTGGGGC
>NZ_JAZGRL010000002.1:1168166-1172842 GCF_046540415.1 Streptomyces sp. E11-3
GGCCCCCCCCGGCCGTCGGCGGGGGCGGGCCGCTGTGTCGCGCTGGGGGTGCTGGGGGTGCTGCTCAGTCGTTGCTGTGCAGGATGTCGTTGAGTCCGCCCCACACGGCGTTGTTCGGGCGGGCCTCGACGGTGCCGGTCGTGGAGTTGCGGCGGAAGAGGATGTTGCTCGCGCCGGACAGCTCGCGGGCCTTGACGATCTGGCCGTCGGGCATGGTCACGCGGGTACCGGCCGTGACGTACAGACCGGCCTCGACGACGCACTCGTCGCCGAGCGCGATACCGACACCGGCCTCGGCGCCGATCAGGCAGCGCTCGCCGATGACGATGCGCTCCTTGCCGCCGCCGGAGAGGGTGCCCATGGTGGAGGCGCCGCCGCCGATGTCCGAGCCGTTGCCGATGACGACGCCCGCGGAGATCCGGCCCTCGATCATCGAGGTGCCGAGGGTGCCGGCGTTGAAGTTCACGAAGCCCTCGTGCATGACCGTGGTGCCCTCGGCGAGGTGCGCGCCGAGCCGGACGCGGTCGGCGTCGGCGATGCGTACGCCCTTGGGGGCCACGTAGTCCGTCATCCGCGGGAACTTGTCGACACTGGTCACCTGGAGGTGCAGACCGGCCGCGCGGGCGTTCAGCCGTACGGTCTCCAGCTGGTCGACGGCGACCGGGCCGAGCGAGGTCCAGGCGTTGTTGGAGAGCAGCCCGAAGACCCCGTCCAGGTTCTGGCCGTGCGGCTGGACCAGGCGGTGGCTCAGCAGGTGCAGGCGCAGATACGCGTCGTGCGCGTCCATCGGCTTGTCGTCCAGCGAGCCGATGACCGTACGGACGGCGACGATCTCCACGCCCCTCAGCGGGTCCGTCCTGATGGCCTTGGCGGCGCCCTCGCCGAGCAGCTCGACGGCACGCTCGGCGCTCAGCCGCTCGGTGCCGGCCGGGCCGGGCTCGGCGACCAGCTCGGGGGCGGGGAACCAGGTGTCCAGAACGGTGCCGTCGGCGGTGAGGGTGGCAAGCCCGGCGGCGACGGCGCCGGTGGTGCGGGAAGGAGTCGTATCGGTCATGGCAGAAACCTAACCGGGACCGGTCCGCGGAGGCGAACCGGTCTCAGGTGCCGGGCGCGTACGGCGGCCTTCACCCCCCTGCGGCGCAGGCCGCCGTACGTGCCCCGTCAGTGGGCCCGCCCCGTCAGCGGGGCGGCTGACGACTTCGGCGTCGTCCTCGGTCGTTGGCAGTCCCGGTCATGTGGCCTCCGAGTGCGCGGGCTTGCTGGGTGTGTCATCACCCTGTTGCCCGCTCGGCCCCGAACGGTTCGCGGCATACGCCGGCCAGCATGGTGCCGCTGATGGAGTCGCTTGCGTACAGGCTCCGGACGCAGCCCTGGACAGTCCGGCGCGTCAGGCGCGGATGATCCGGCCGAGCATCTCCCGGGTGTACGCCTCGTCGTACGCGCCACCGGTGAGCAGCACCTGCAGACAGATCCCGTCGATCAGGGCGACCAGGGCCCGCGCGGTCACCGGGTCGGTGCGGCGCGCGACGATGTCGGCGACGCCCGCGCACCACTCGGCGGCGACCGGCCGCAGCGCGGGCCTGCGCAGTGCCGCGAGGTAGAGCTCGTACTCCAGCTCGACGCCGGTGCGCTCCCCGGAGATCCACTCCCCCGTCAGCTGTGCCAGCTCCGCCGCGAGGTCGGTGCGCGGGTCCTCCAGGCCGCCGTGGTTCCGTACGGCCTTGGCGAAGCCCTCGTTGGTCTGCCGCAGCGCCGCGACCATCAGGTCGTCGAGGCTCTTGAAGTGGTACGTCGTCGAGCCGAGCGGCACATCGGCCTCGGCCGCCACCGAACGGTGGCTGAGCCCGGCGATGCCTTTGCGGCCCACCACCCGGATCGCGGCGTCGATGATGCGCTGGCGCCGCTCGGGGTCGTAGCGGCGGGCCATCAGTGCGCCCCGCCCAGGTTGAGCAGCACGACGCCGCCGACAACGAGGGCGATCCCGGCGAGCCGGGCTGCGCTCGCCGCCTCACCGAGGAAGACCATGCCGATCGCGGCGACCGCGGCGGTGCCGACCCCGGCCCAGATCGCGTAGGCCGTACCGACCTGCATCGTCTTCAGGGTCTGCGCGAGCAGCGTGAAGGCGAGCAGATATCCGGCGACGGTCACCAGCGAGGGCCAGAGCCTGGTGAACCCCTCGCTGTACTTCATGGCCGTGGTCCCGGCCACCTCCGCCGCGATGGCCGCGGCCAGCAGTCCGTATCCCATGCGTACGAGCGTACACAACGATGTGTACGTGCGTACACAGAAGGACTTTCCCGTGCCGCCGGGTGCCTGCGTCAGAGGGCTGGGAGATATCGTGTCGCGACTCCCGGTCTTCCGGGGACGCGAGCAACGGAGTAAGAGCGATGGCGAACACATCGGGGTGGGGACCTCCAGGCTGGGGACAGGGCTGGGTGCCGCAGCCACCGAAGCCGGGGGTGATTCCGCTGGCGCCGCTGGCCGTCGGCGACATACTCGGCGGCGGGTTCAGCGCACTGGGGCGCAACCGCAAGCCGCTGCTGGGGATGGCAGCCGCGATCTTCCTCAGCGCGGGCCTGCTGATCGGCACCGCCTTCGGCATCGCGGCGTACGTGGTCTTCGACCATGTGCGCGCCCTCTTCGACCTGCCGCCCGGCACAGAGCCGGACTCCGGCGACACCCTCCCGCTGGTCGGCGCCTTCGCCGGTGCGTGGCTGGCCTCGTTTGTGATCGCCATTGTGGCGATGGCCCTGATGAACGCCGCGTGCCTGGTCGTCGTGCAGGACGCGGTGCTCGGTCTGCGCCCGTCCTTCGGCGAGGTCTGGCGGCGCTCGTCGACGCGCATCCCCGCGATGCTCGGCGCGCAGTTCCTGGTCTGCCTGATGGTCGCCGTGCCGTTCCTGCTGCTCGCGCTGGTCCCCTTCGCGATGGCGTTGACCAGCGGGGGCGACGACTATGCGGTCGGCGTCTCCTTCGCGATCTTCTTCCTCGGCCTGCTGGTACTGGGGCCCGTGGCGCTCTGGCTGTACGTCCGCTACAGCCTCGCCCCGGCTGCCGTGGTCTTCGAGGGGCAGGG
Organism: Streptomyces sp. E11-3; assembly: GCF_046540415.1. NCBI lineage: Bacteria > Bacillati > Actinomycetota > Actinomycetes > Kitasatosporales > Streptomycetaceae > Streptomyces > Streptomyces sp. E11-3. Next base: position 1,171,243 of record NZ_JAZGRL010000002.1, read on the forward strand.
GCCGGCGGGGGCGCTGCGCCGTTCGGCCGAGCTGGTCCGTGGCGCCTGGTGGCGGACCCTGGGCATCCAGCTGCTCGTCATGATCATCGCCGGTACGATCGGCTATGTCATCAGCATCCCGTTCACCTACGGCGGCATGTTCAGCGCCATGGCCATGATCCCGCACGACCCGGCCGCGAGCGAGGTCGTCGGCCCGGCCGTGTTCGCCGCGGTCCTCTATCTGCTCGGCATGGTGATCAGCCAGTTCATCTCCATCGTGCTGCCCCAGCTGTCGATCGGACTGCTGTACGTCGACCGCCGCATCCGCGTCGAGAACCTCGCCCCGACGCTGGCGGAGGCGGCCGGAGTCCAGCCGCCCCCGCCTCCGTACTCCGGCCAGCCGTACCCGGGGCAGCCCTACCCCGGCCAGCCCTACCCCGGCTGAGCCGCGGCGACATGGCCGGACCAGCGGGTCAGACCGCCGCCAGCAGTGCCGTATAGGCACCCTCGGCGCCTCTGCCCTCGGCCGTGCCGTCAGGGGTGTGGGCGAGGAACTCGGCGGTCGACCCGCTCTGCACGAGGCGGCCGGCCGCCAGGACCGACACATGGTCGGCCTCCTCGGCGAGATCGGCCACGTCGTGCGTCGACATCAGGACCCTGACCTCGCTCTTCAGGCTGGCCGGCAGGCCCCTGAAGACACGGCGCTGGCGCGGGTCCATCGCGCCACCGAAGCAGGTCGGCACCAGCACCGGCGAGCGCCACCCGCAGCCAGGCCCGGGGAATGCCCGACCAGAGCAGCGCCACCGCCGCGGCGCCGAGAGCGAGCAGCGGGGGCGCTGCGAACCCAGCTACCGTGGGCAGTTCACCGAACATCAGCTTCCCCGTGTACAGGCCGCTGAGGTGCCGGGGCCAGGGCAGCTCCAAGGCCCTGGACCATCCGACGGCCAGGAAGTCGAGGAGTAGCGGGAGCGTACGGCTCCCTACTCCCAGACGTCCGACTTCCCCAGCCTGCGCGCCTCCCAGGCGCCGAGTGCCGCGGCGACCGCATAGGCGACGGGCGTCAGATTGCGCAGCACCGCGTCGACGACGGTGGGCGCGTACCCGAGCGCGTCGAGCCGCAGGCCGTCCTGCGTGTCGGTGAAGTAGTACGTGAACATGAGCAGCAAGCACGACCGGCGCGACCCACAGCGCGCTGCGCCCGGGGCAGCGCCACGCTTCCCTGCGAAGGTCAGCTGTCGGCCTTGGTGGTGTCGACGCACACCGTGCCCACGTTGAGCAGGCAGCAGCTGCCGCCCTGGCCGATCTTGTCCGTCTCGAAGAAGTAGTCCGACTCGGAGGGCAGGCCCGTCCACTCGCCGACGCTCGTGTAGCCGCTGCCCTTGAAGCAGTTGGTGTAGGTCTTGGCGCCGTAGTAGTCGTTCGCCGAGAGTGCGTCGTAGTCCCACAGCTTGACGACCACGCTCCGCTGCGAGGCGCAGGCGCCCGCATGTTCGGGACGCCCCAGCTTCTCCCGCGCAGGGCCATGTTCCCGTCGAGCATGGTCATGACCAGGCGGGACGCCGGGTCATGTTTCGGTTCGCGGCAGGAAAAAAGGGGCGGCTGTCCGGATGCATCCGGACAG
>NZ_JAZGRL010000002.1:1172941-1226118 GCF_046540415.1 Streptomyces sp. E11-3
TCCGGATGCATCCGGACAGCCGCCCCTCGGTACGGCGGAGTACGACTCAGACGTTGAAGCCGAGCGCGCGCAGCTGCTCGCGGCCGTCGTCGGTGATCTTGTCCGGGCCCCACGGCGGCATCCAGACCCAGTTGATCCGGAGCTCGTTGACGATGCCGTCGGTGGCGGACTTCGCCTGGTCCTCGATCACGTCGGTCAGCGGGCAGGCCGCGGACGTCAGCGTCATGTCGATGGTGGCGATGTTGGCCTCGTCGACATGGACCCCGTAGATCAGGCCGAGGTTGACGACGTCGATGCCCAGCTCGGGGTCGACGACGTCCAGCAGCGCCTCGCGGACCTCCTCCTCGGAGGCCGGCTTCACGGTCGCGGCCCCGTCCGGGGTCGCGGCGGCGGGCGTCGCGGTGTCGTCCGGCGTCGCGGCGTCGGGCGTCGCGGCACTCTCGGTCGCGGCGTTCTCTGTCACGGCGTTGTCAGTCATGCGATCTTCCTCACAGCACTCTCGCGGTCGTCGCCCAGCGCCTGCGCCGTCGCGTCCTTCCACGCCATCCAGCTCAGCAGAGCACACTTCACGCGTGCCGGGTACTTGGAGACACCGGCGAACGCGACCGCGTCCTCCAGTACCTCCTCCATGGCGTCGTCCGGCTCCAGCTTGCCCTTGGACTGCATCAGCTCCAGGAACACCTCCTGGATGCGCTGCGCCTCGGCCAGCTCCTTGCCGACCAGCAGGTCGTTCAGGACCGAGGCGCTGGCCTGGCTGATCGAGCAGCCCTGGCCCTCGTACGACACGTCCGCGATGCGCGACCCGTCGTACTTCACGCGGAGCGTGATCTCGTCGCCACACGTCGGATTGACGTGGTGCACCTCGGCGTCGCCGTCCCGCAGGCCACGCCCATGGGGGTGCTTGTAGTGGTCCAGGATCACTTCCTGGTACATGGAATCAAGCTTCACCAGTCAACCCTCAGCCGCTGCCTCGTCAACCATCAACCGAAAAAGTTCCGTACATGCTCCAGGCCGTCCACCAGGGCGTCGACCTCGGCGGGCGTGGAGTACAGATAGAACGACGCTCGCGTGGTCGCAGGAATTCCGTACCGCAGGCAGACCGGCCGCGCGCAGTGGTGGCCGACCCGGACCGCGATGCCCTGCTCGTCCAGGACCTGGCCCACGTCGTGCGGGTGGATGTCGCCGAGTACGAAGGAGATCGCGGCGCCCCGGTCCTCGGCCGTCACCGGACCGATGATCTTCAGGTCCGGGACCTCGAGCAGCCGCTTGACCGCGTACTCGGTGATCGCGTGCTCATGCTGCGCGATCTTCTCCATGCCGATCGAGTTCAGGTAGTCCACGGCCGCACCGAGCGCGATGGCCTGGGACACCGGAGGCGTACCGGCCTCGAACTTGTGCGGGGCCGGAGCGTAGGTCGAGGAGCTCATCGAGACGGTCTCGATCATCTCGCCACCGCCGAGGAACGGCGGCAGGTCCTCAAGCAGCTCCTGGCGGCCCCACAGGACGCCGATGCCGGTCGGACCGCACATCTTGTGGCCGGTGAAGGCCACGAAGTCGGCCTGCAGCGCCTGCACGTCCAGCGGCATGTGCGGGGCGGCCTGCGAGGCGTCGATCAGGACCAGCGCACCGACCTCCTGGGCGCGGCGGACGATCGCCTCGACCGGGTTGAGGGTGCCCAGGATGTTGGAGACCAGAACGAACGAGACGATCTTCGTCTTCTCGGTGATGACCTCGTTGATGTTGGACAGGTCGAGTCGGCCGTCGTCGGTGAGGCCGAACCACTTCAGCTTCGCGCCGGTGCGCTGCGAGAGCAGCTGCCACGGAACGATGTTGGAGTGGTGCTCCATCTCCGTGATGACGATCTCGGTCTCGTGGTCCACGCGGTAGGGCTCATCGGCCCAGCCGAGCATGTTGGCCACGAGGTTGAGCGACTCGGAGGCGTTCTTGGTGAAGATCACCTCGTCCCGGCTGGGCGCGTTGATGAACTCCGCGACCTTGTCCCGGGCGCCTTCGTACAGCGCCGTGGCCTCCTCGGCGAGGACATGCACGCCGCGGTGGACGTTGGCGTTGTGCTGCTCGTAGTACTCGGTGATCACATCGAGCACCTGGCGCGGCGTCTGCGAGGTCGCCGCGTTGTCCAGGTACACGAGCTTCTTGCCGTCGTGGAGCACCCGGTCCAGGATCGGGAAGTCCTTGCGGATCGCCTCAGTGTCGAGGAGGCCCGGCAGCTGTGTCACGCGGATGCGCCACCCTTCGTGTAAGCCTCGTAGCCCTCGGCCTCCAGCTTGTCGGCGAGCTCGGCGCCGCCGGACTCGGCGATGCGGCCGTTCGCGAAGACGTGCACGAAGTCGGGCTTGATGTAGCGCAGGATGCGCGTGTAGTGCGTGATCAGCAGAGTGCCGACCTCGCCGCTCGCGTGGACGCGGTTGACGCCCGCGGAGACCTGGCGCAGGGCGTCGACGTCCAGGCCGGAGTCGGTCTCGTCGAGGATCGCGATCTTCGGCTTGAGCAGCTCCAGCTGGAGGATCTCGTGGCGCTTCTTCTCACCGCCGGAGAAGCCCTCGTTGACGTTGCGCTCCGCGAAGGCCGGGTCCATCTGGAGGTCCTCCATCGCGGTCTTGACCTCCTTCACCCAGGTACGCAGCTTGGGGGCCTCGCCGCGGACGGCGGTGGCGGAGGTGCGCAGGAAGTTGGAGACCGAGACACCGGGAACCTCGACCGGGTACTGCATGGCCAGGAACATGCCGGCGCGGGCGCGCTCGTCGACGGACATCTCCAGGACGTCCTCGCCGTCGAGGGTGACGGTGCCGCTGGTGATCGTGTACTTCGGGTGGCCCGCGATGGAGTACGCGAGGGTGGACTTGCCGGAGCCGTTGGGGCCCATGATGGCGTGGGTCTCGCCCTGCTTCACAGTCAGGTCGACGCCCTTGAGGATCTCCTTCGTGGCGTTGTCGGCCTCGACGGTGACGTGCAGGTCTCGGATTTCAAGCGTTGCCATGGGTGCCTCAGGACTCCTGGGAGAGGGAGACGAGCACGTCGTCCCCTTCGATCTTTACGGGGTATACGGGGACGGGGCGCGTCGCGGGAAGGCCGGACGGCTTGCCGGTGCGGAGGTCGAAGCTGGAGCCGTGCAGCCAGCACTCGATCTGGCAGTCCTCCACCTCGCCCTCGGAGAGCGACACGTTCGCGTGCGAGCAGATGTCGTAGATCGCGAACACCTCGCCCTCGGTGCGGACGACCGAGACCGGCGTGCCGTCGAGTTCCACCCGCTTGGGGGTGTCCCCTTCCAGCTCGCTGAGGCCGCAGGCGCGTACGTACGTCATCAGACCGACGCCTCCAGCTCGGCCTCGATCTTGGCCATGAGGCGCTCCTCGATGTCCGGGACACCGATCTGCTGGACCAGCTCGGCGAAGAAGCCGCGCACCACGAGGCGGCGGGCCTCGATCTGCGGGATGCCGCGGGACATCAGGTAGAAGAGCTGCTCGTCGTCGAAGCGGCCGGTCGCCGAGGCGTGGCCCGCGCCGACGATCTCGCCGGTCTCGATCTCCAGGTTCGGCACCGAGTCGACCCGCGCGCCGTCCGTGAGGACGAGGTTGCGGTTCATCTCGTAGGTGTCGGTGCCCTCGGCGGCGGCCTCGATGAGGACGTCACCGATCCAGACCGCGTGCGCGTTGTCGCCCTGGAGCGCGCCCTTGTAGGCGACGTTGGACTTGCAGTGCGGGACGTTGTGGTCGACCAGGAGGCGGTGCTCCTGGTGCTGGCCCGCGTCGGTGAAGTACAGGCCGAAGAGCTCGGCCTCGCCACCGGGGCCCGCGTAGGTGACGCGCGGGTGCAGACGTACGACGTCGCCGCCGAAGGTCACCACGACCGACTTGAAGGTGGCGTCGCGGCCGATGAGGGCGTTGTGCTGCGAGACGTGGACGGCAGTGTCGTCCCAGTCCTGCACGGAGACCACGGTGACCTTGGCGCCGTCGCCGATCAGGAAGTCGACGTTGGCGGCGCGGACGGCGTCACCGGTGTGGTCGATGACGATGACAGCCTCGGCGAAGGCGCCGATGTCGAAGACGGTGTGCCCGAAGGTGGTGCCGCCCTCGCCGTGCAGGGTGACCCGCACCGGCTCGGTGAGCACCTGCTCCTTGGGGACCGAGACGACGGTGGCCTTCTCGAAGGACGAGAACGCCTGGGCGGCGATCCGGTCGACCGGCGTACCGGCCTTGCCGACGCGCGCGTCGTCCCGGCCGACCGACTCGACGGTGACGCCGTCGGGGGCGTCGATGTCGGCCTTCAGGGTGCCGTCGGCCTTCGCGGTGCCGTCGTGCAGACCCCTGAGGCGCTCCAGCGGCGTGAACCGCCACTCCTCCTCGCGGCCGTGCGGGACCGGGAAGTCCGCCACGTCGAAGGACGGGGGCGCACTCATACGGGTGGCGACGGTGGACTCGGCGGCCACCGCGATGGATCCGGCGGTGGTGGAGCCCACCGGGATGTTCTGAGCCTCAGCCATGGCTGTCGTAGTGCTCGCTTTCTCAGTCAAGACGTGTAGCTGCGGACCGTGGGCGGGGGCGTCAGCCGACCGCGCCTTCCATCTGCAGCTCGATCAGCCGGTTGAGCTCCAGCGCGTACTCCATGGGCAGCTCCTTGGCGATCGGCTCCACGAAGCCGCGCACGATCATGGCCATGGCCTCGAACTCGGTCAGACCGCGGCTCATCAGGTAGAAGAGCTGGTCCTCGGAGACCTTGGAGACGGTGGCCTCGTGGCCCATGGACACGTCGTCCTCGCGGACGTCCACGTACGGGTACGTGTCCGAGCGGGAGATGGTGTCGACCAGGAGCGCGTCACAGAGCACGTTGGACTTCGCGCCCGGAGCGCCCTCGCCGATCTCGATCAGACCGCGGTACGAGGTACGGCCGCCGCCGCGCGCCACCGACTTGGAGACGATGTTGGACGAGGTGTTCGGGGCCATGTGGACCATCTTGGCGCCGGCGTCCTGGTGCTGGCCCTCGCCCGCGAAGGCGATGGACAGGGTCTCGCCCTTGGCGTGCTCGCCCATCAGGTAGACGGCCGGGTACTTCATGGTCACCTTGGAGCCGATGTTGCCGTCGACCCACTCCATGGTCGCGCCCTCGTACGCCACGGCGCGCTTGGTGACCAGGTTGTAGACGTTGTTCGACCAGTTCTGGATGGTCGTGTAGCGGCAGCGGCCGCCCTTCTTGACGATGATCTCGACGACCGCGGAGTGCAGCGAGTCCGACTTGTAGATCGGCGCGGTGCAGCCCTCGACGTAGTGGACGTAGGCGTCCTCGTCGACGATGATCAGCGTCCGCTCGAACTGGCCCATGTTCTCGGTGTTGATCCGGAAGTAGGCCTGCAGCGGGATCTCGACGTGCACGCCCTTCGGCACGTAGATGAAGGAGCCGCCGGACCACACCGCGGAGTTCAGCGAGGCGAACTTGTTGTCGCCGACCGGGATGACCGTGCCGAAGTACTCCTTGAAGAGCTCCGGGTGCTCCTTGAGCGCGGTGTCGGTGTCCAGGAAGATGACGCCCTGCTCCTCCAGGTCCTCACGGATCTGGTGGTAGACGACCTCGGACTCGTACTGGGCGGCGACACCGGCGACCAGGCGCTGCTTCTCCGCCTCCGGGATGCCCAGCTTGTCGTAGGTGTTCTTGATGTCCTCCGGCAGGTCCTCCCAGGACTCGGCCTGCTTCTCGGTGGACCGCACGAAGTACTTGATGTTGTCGAAGTCGATGCCCGACAGGTCGGAGCCCCAGCTCGGCATGGGCTTCTTCTCGAAGAGCTTCAGGCCCTTGAGGCGAAGCTTGGTCATCCACTCCGGCTCGTTCTTCTTGGAGGAGATGTCGCGGACGACCTCCTCGCTGAGACCTCGCTTGGCAGCGGCGCCGGCCGCGTCGGAGTCGGCCCAGCCGTATTCGTACGTACCCAGACCCTCGAGCTCAGGGTGGGCAGTCTCCTCGATGGGGAGAGTCATGCGGGGTTCCTCCCGGCCGTGCTTGCAGTGGTGGACTTGCTGTGATGCTCGATGCGGGGAATGTGCGTGGTGCACACGCCGTCCCCGTGGGCGATGGTGGCCAGCCGCTGGACATGTGTGCCGAGCAGGCGGCCGAAGAACTCGGTCTCCGCCTCGCAGAGCTGCGGGAACTGCTCGGCCACATGCGCAACGGGACAGTGGTGCTGGCACAGCTGCTCACCCTGTTGCGGCTGGGGCGCGCTACGCGCAGTAGCAGCGTACCCGTCGGCCGAGAGTGCCTTGGCCAGGGCCTCGGTGCGCTCCTCGGGGGCCACGCCGTCGAGGATCTCGCGGTAGGTGTCGGCCTGGGCCGCGAACCGGTCCCTGGCGAAGGCCGCGACCGCGGCCTCGCCGCGCTCACCGCCGCCCGCAGCCCGGGAGATCCAGGTCAGAGCCTCGACCGCCAGCTTGTCGTACGACTGGTCGAAGGCGTCCCGGCCGCAGTCGGTCAGCGCGAACACCTTGGCCGGTCGGCCACGGGTGCGTGCGCCGTAAACGCGCTGTTCACGAGGTTCTACGACGGTGTCGGCGACGAGCGCGTCAAGGTGTCGGCGGACGGCCGGCTGGGTGAGTCCCAGACGCTTCGCGAGTTCGGCCACGGTGGACGGGCCGTGGTCCAGGATGGAGCGCGCGACGCGGTTGCGCGTGGAGCGCTCGCCGGTCGCGAGTTCCTCCTGCGGAACCTCGCCAACGTTTTTCACAACGCCATTGTTGCGTAATTCCTCAGGCCCCGACAACCCGCGACCGAAACGCATGAGGGTGGCTTCAGTCACTAAGGGTTACCTAATTCCGCTCTGTGGACAGGCCCCCGCCGCCCCCGGGCCCCATGGCCCGTCTCTAGACTGCGCGGCATGCGTGCAGACCCCGCCTCCGAGGTAGTCCGGATCCACGGCCTGGTGAAGCGGTACGGATCAAAGACCGCCGTGGACGGCCTCGACCTGACGGCAGGGACGGGCATCACCGCCGTACTCGGACCCAACGGCGCGGGCAAGACCACCACCGTCGAGACCTGCGAGGGCTACCGGAAACCCGACGCGGGCACCGTGCGCGTCCTCGGTCTCGACCCGCTCGCGGACGCGGCCCGGCTGCGGCCCAGAATCGGCGTGATGCTGCAGTCCGGCGGCGTGTATTCGGGCGCCCGCGCCGACGAGATGCTGCGCCACATGGCCAAGCTGCACGCCGACCCCCTGGACGTGGACGCGCTGATCGAGCGCCTCGGCCTCGGCAGCTGCGGACGCACCACCTACCGCAGGCTCTCCGGCGGCCAGCAGCAGCGGCTCGCCCTCGCGATGGCCGTGGTGGGCCGCCCCGAGCTGGTCTTCCTGGACGAGCCCACCGCGGGCCTGGACCCGCAGGCCCGCCGGGCCACCTGGGACCTGGTACGCGATCTGCGCACCGACGGCGTGAGCACCATCCTCACCACCCACTACATGGACGAGGCCGAGCAGCTCGCCGACGATGTCGCGATCATCGACGAGGGCCGGGTCGTCGCCCAGGGCAGCCCCGAGCAGCTCTGCCGCGGCGGCGCCGAGAACACCCTGCGCTTCACCGGGCGCCCCGGACTCGATGTGGCCTCGCTGCTCAAGGCCCTGCCGATGAACACCGCGGCCGCCGAGCTCACCCCGGGCTCGTACCGGGTGACCGGCACCGTCGACCCGCAGCTGCTGGCCACCGTCACCTCCTGGTGCGCCCAGCACGGTGTGATGCCGGAGCGGATCTCGGTCGAGCGGCACACCCTGGAGGACGTCTTCTTGGAGCTGACCGGTAAGGAGCTGCGCGGATGAGCGCCGGTACGTACACGCCGAAGCCGGGGGCCGCCCCGGTCGGGCGCATGATCGCGGCCCAGACGGCGCTCGAGACGAAGATGCTGCTGCGCAACGGCGAACAGCTGCTGCTCACTGTGGTCATCCCCTCGCTGCTCCTGGTGCTGTTCTCGACGGTCGACATCATCGATACAGGGTCGGGCAAGTCCGTGGACTTCCTGGCGCCGGGCGTGCTCGCGCTCGCCGTGATGTCCACCGCCTTCACCGGGCAGGCCATCGCCACCGGCTTCGAGCGGCGCTACGGCGTCCTGAAGCGGCTCGGCAGCTCGCCGCTGCCCCGGTGGGCGCTGATGGCGGCGAAGACGCTGTCGGTCCTGGTCACCGAGGTGCTGCAGATCGCGCTGCTGACGGCGATCGCGTTCGGGCTCGGCTGGTCGCCGGACGGCAACCCGTTGTCCGTACTGCTGCTTCTGGTGCTCGGTACGGCGGCGTTCTCCGGGCTCGGGCTGCTGATGGCGGGGACGCTGAAGGCGGAGGCGACGCTGGCCGCGGCGAATCTGGTGTTCCTGCTGCTGCTGGTGGGCGGCGGGGTCATCGTGCCGTTGGACAAGTTCCCGGACGGGGCCCAGTCGGCGCTCGGGCTGCTGCCGATCTCGGCGCTTTCGGACGGGCTGCGGGACGTGCTCCAGCACGGCGCCGGCCTGCCCTGGGGGAACCTCGCGATCCTGGCCGTATGGGCGGTACTGGGCCTGGGCGCGGCCGCCCGGTTTTTCCGCTGGGAGTGATCTGGGCGTGATTTCGCCACCCCTCGTGAACGGATGCACAAGCCCCCTCCTAGGATGACCCCGTGCCGAATCTGACCCGGGCGGAACTCGCCCAAGCCGCGCGCAACCCGCTCGCCTTCATCGCCGAGCGCTGGTCTCCGTCACCCCGGATCGTCCAGCGCGCGATCCTCGCGTCACTGGTGATGAACACGGCCATCGTGGTGACCGGCGGCGCCGTACGGCTGACCGGCTCGGGCCTCGGCTGCCCGACCTGGCCCAAGTGCACCGACGACTCGCTCACCGCGACCAGCGAGATGGGCTTCCACGGCGTCATCGAGTTCGGCAACCGCATGCTCGCGTATGTGCTGTGTGCCGCCGTCGCCTGGGCGATCATCGCGGCGCGCTCCCAGAAGCCGCGCCGCCACAGCCTGACCCGGCTCGGCTGGCTGCAGTTCTGGCTGGTGATGGGCAACGCCATACTGGGCGGCATCGTGGTCCTGGTCGGCCTCAACCCGTACACCGTGGCCCTGCACTTCCTGCTCTCCACCACGCTGATCACCGTCGCCACGGTGATGTGGCAGCGTGCCCGCGAGGGCGACGACGCCCCGCGTCCGCTGGTCGGCAAGGCCGTGCGGCAACTGGTGTGGGTGCTGGTCGTCGCCTCGGCGGTGCTGGTCGTCGCGGGCACCGCGGTGACCGGCTCCGGGCCGCACGCGGGCGACTCCAGCGAGGTACCGCGGATGTTCTTCGACCCGGAGGCCATCAGCCGGGTGCACGCGGTGGCGGCCTGGGTCGTGGTGATCCTCACGCTCGCGCTGTGGCTCATCCTGAAGGCCATGGACGCGCCGCGCGGGCCGCTGCGGCGCACCGCCGAGCTCTTCGCGATCCTGCTCGCCCAGGGCGTGATCGGCTACGTCCAGTACTTCACCAACCTGCCCGAGATCCTGGTGGCGACGCACATGCTGGGCTCCTGCCTGGTGTGGATCGCGGTGGTCCGGGTGGCGCTGGCGATGCGGGAACGGCCGCGGAGCACCGTGGACCTCCCGGCCCAGTCCGAGTCCCAGATGTCGGCTGTCTGAGATGTCAGCTGTCTGAGATGTCGGGTGTCTGACCCGGCCCTTTCCCCGGCGTCAGCCGTCTGACAGGCCGTACACCCGCCGCGCGTTGTCCGCCGCGATCAGTCCCGCCACCCGGTCCGCGTCCCTGCGCGACCAGGCCCCCTCGGAGACCCAGCCGCCCAGCACCCGCCCCAGCGCCTCGCGGAAGAGCTGGGCCGCGACCACATGGAGTTCGGGCAGCCCCCGGGCTCCGCTGGAGAACAGCAGCTTGCCGAACGGCGCCAGCTCCAGGACCTCGGCGAGCAGGGAGGCCGCACGCGCCCCGGTGCGGACCGACGCCGGGCCCAGATCCGCGTACACATGCGGGAAGGTCCCGGCCAGCTGCGCGGCGTGCCGGTGGTACGGATAGCCGTGCAGCAGCACCAGATCGGTGCCGAGCCCGGCCGTGGCCCGCGCGAACGCGCCGAGGTAGGTCTGCGGATCGCCCGCCCCGGTGTGCAACTGGAGCGGCAGCCCGCTGGCGACCGCGATCCACAGCAGATGCCTGAGCAGCACCGCATCGGTCAGCGGGCCACCGACCTCGCGGGCGGCCAGCCAGCGGGCGGCGGCGCCCCGCACCTCCCCCGCGTCGGGTGGCTCGGGGGCCAGCGCGAGCCCTTGCCGTACCCCGGCGACCGAGGTGAAGGCGACGGCGCCCGCGGCGGCACCGTGCACCGACTCGGCGAGGTTGGCGAGGAAAGACTCGACGGTGCCCGAGGTGTCGGCCACCTGCTCGGCGAGCAGTTCCAGGCGGACGATCTCATGGGCCTGGGCCGCGCCCGCCGCGGCCAGCTCGGGCGGCCTGGTGAGGTCGCCGGGGAGCCCGGTGTCCACCAGATAGGTGGTGATGCCGGTACCGCGCAGCAGCCGCCGGTCCGCCTCGGCAACCCCGAGCTCTCGGCGCCTGGCCAGATAGCGGGCGGGCGGGCAGTGCGGTTCGAGGCCGAGCAGGGGTGGGCACCAGCGGCGTACCGCGAAGCCGGTCTGGGTGTCGAAGAAGGTGGTGCCGGGGGCGGGCGGGCCCTGACCCCGGCCGAGCTGCGCCTCGAAGGTGCCAAGGCCCAGCTCCGTACGGAGCACCCCGTGGCAGTACTGGTCCACCAGGGATGGCATCTCGATCATCCGGACTCCCCGCTCTGGACCGTTCTCCTACGGTCCTAACGGGTGAGCGGGCGTTCAGGTGTTGCTGAAGTTGTCCGCGGGAGTTGTCAGCCGGCCTTGTTGCTGGGGCCGCCGAGCTGGATACCGGCCATCCGGGTCCATTCGTACGGGCCGGTCTTCACGCCGGCCGCGAAGTCGCCGTCGAACTCCTCGTGCATGGTGATGCCGGCCACCTGGACGGCGCTCTGCGCGATCGGGTGGCTGGGGGCCACCAGGTCGCCCCAGGTGCCGTCCGCGCCGACGAGCACGATCCGGGTGCCTTGCTCGCCGATGTACGCGAGCTGCCCCTCGGCGCCGCCGTGCGTCTTGGCGAACGCGCCGATCTGCTTGGCCAGCTTGGCCGCCCGGCGCTGCGCGCGGGGGCCGGGGGCCTGGTCGGTGGCGTTCTCTTCAGCCTTGGTCTCTGCCATAAAGCCGATGCTACTCGCGGGTAATCGCTCGGGGCAATCGCTACGTGGACCTCTGACGAGACCTCTGCCAGGACCTTTACCGGGACCCGGGGGTCAGCGCAGGAACGGGTCCACGGCGACGGCCACGAAAAGCAGCGAGACATAGGTGATGGACCAGTGGAAGAGCCGCATCTCCTTGAGCTTGCCGCCGGTCACTCCGGCCTTGGCCCGGGCCTGCAGGGCGTGCGCCTCCCAGAGCCAGAAGCCGCCCGTGACCAACGCCACCGAGGTGTAGAACCAGCCGGTGTAGCCGAGCGGGGTCAGCAGCAGCGAGACCGCGACCATCACCCAGCTGTAGAGGACGATCTGCCGGGCCACCACCTTGTTGGAGGCGATGACGGGAAGCATCGGGACGCCCACGCGCGCGTAGTCGTCCTTCACCTTCATCGACAGCGGCCAGTAGTGCGGCGGCGTCCAGAAGAAGATGACCAGGAAGAGGATGACGGCGGCCCAGGACATCGAGTTGGTGACCGCGGACCAGCCGATCAACACCGGCATACAGCCGGCGATGCCGCCCCACACGATGTTCTGAGCGGTACGCCGCTTGAGGATCATCGTGTAGACGACGACGTAGAAGAGCAGCGCGCCGAGCGACAGCCACGCGGACAGCCAGTTGACCAGCAGTCCGAACCAGAACGTGGAGATCACGGCCAGCGCGGAGCCGAAGGCCAGGCCCTCGCGGGGGCTGACCATGCCCGTGACCAGCGGGCGCTGCGACGTACGGTCCATCAGCGCGTCGATGTCACGGTCGATGTACATGTTGAGGGCGTTGGCGCCGCCGGCGGAGAGATAGCCGCCGACGCAGGTGGCGAGCACCAGCCAGAGGTTGGGTACGCCCTGTTGCGCGAGGAACATGACCGGAACGGTCGTGATGAGCAGCAGCTCGATGATCCTCGGCTTCGTCAGGGCCACGAACGCCATGACCCGAGCCCCGAGAGGCCGGTGGCCTGGGTTCGTCCCGAGCACCCCCGCAGGACGGGATTCAACGGCCGTCACGCACACCCCTGACACAGACTCCCAGCGAGCCACCGGTCATGGACACAGGACGTGAAGACCCGGTAAAGGCTCGCGCGTACCACGCCACTGTAGACGTTGCCCATACCCGGCTCTTCGCGGGGGTGGGCTCGTGTTGAGCGGCAGTGCCGCGAAGGACGTATACACCTCCGGAGCCTCTTGAGCCTCGGGAGGCGAAGACGGCCGACCCCCGGCAGTCTGGTCTAAGTCGCCCCCGGCCCCTTGAATCAGGTGTCCACGCATCCGAGTCAGGTGTCCAGGCATCGAGACGGAATCGCACCGAAAAGGACGCACGCTCGCGCAACGGTAGGCTCGACAGCGCCCGGCGCGCGTTGTCGCCGGGGGTGACATGTGTTGCATGTGGAGAGGAGCCCTGACCCAGGGTGAGCACCAAGCCGACCACTTCAGACCTCGAGTGGACCGATCTGGACCAGCGGGCGGTCGACACCGTCCGCGTCCTGGCCATGGATTCCGTACAGAAGGTCGGCAACGGCCATCCCGGTACGGCCATGAGCCTCGCGCCCGCCGCGTACACGCTCTTTCAGAAGGTGCTGCGGCACGACCCCTCCGACGCCGACTGGGTGGGCCGTGACCGGTTCGTCCTGTCCGCCGGACACTCGTCGCTGACCCTTTACATCCAGCTCTACCTGGCCGGGTACGGCCTGCAGCTGGACGACCTGAAGGCGTTCCGCACCTGGGGTTCGAAGACCCCGGGCCACCCCGAGTACGGCCACACCACCGGCGTCGAGACCACCACGGGCCCGCTGGGCCAGGGTGTCGCCAACGCCGTGGGCATGGCCATGGCCGCCCGCTACGAGCGCGGTCTGTTCGACCCGGAGGCCGCCCCCGGCACCTCCCCGTTCGACCACACCATCTGGGCCATCGCCGGTGACGGCTGCCTCCAGGAGGGCATCTCCGCGGAGGCGTCCTCGCTGGCCGGGCACCAGAAGCTGGGCAACCTGGTCCTTTTGTGGGACGACAACCACATCTCGATCGAGGGCGACACCGAGACCGCCGTGTCCGAGGACACCCTGAAGCGGTACGAGGCCTACGGCTGGCACGTCCAGCGCGTAGACCAGCTGCCGAGCGGCGACCTCGACCCCGCGGGCCTGTTCCAGGCGCTGCAGGCCGCCAAGGCCGAGACCGAGCGGCCCTCCTTCATCGCGGTCCGCTCGATCATCGCCTGGCCCGCCCCGCACGCGCAGAACACCGAGGCCTCGCACGGCTCGGCGCTCGGCGACGAGGAGGTCGCGGCCACCAAGCGCGTCCTGGGCTTCGACCCGGAGCAGAGCTTCGAGGTCTCCGACGAGGTCATCGCGCACACCCGCAAGGCGCTGGACCGCGGCCGTGACAGCAAGGCCGAGTGGGAGAAGTCCTTCGCCGCCTGGCGCACCGCCAACCCGGAGCGCGCCGCCGAGTTCGACCGCATCCACGCGAGCGAGCTGCCGGCCGGCTGGGAGGAGAAGCTCCCGGAGTTCGAGACCGGCAAGGCCGTCGCCACGCGCGCGGCGTCCGGCAAGGTGCTGCAGGCGCTCGGCGCGGTGATCCCCGAGCTGTGGGGCGGCTCCGCCGACCTCGCGGGCTCGAACAACACCACGATCGACAAGACGTCGTCGTTCCTCCCTGCGGGCAACCCGCTGCCGGAGGCCGACCCGTACGGCCGGACCATCCACTACGGCATCCGCGAGCACGCGATGGCCGCCGTGATGAACGGCATCGCGCTGCACGGCAACACCCGCATCTTCGGCGGCACCTTCCTGGTGTTCTCGGACTACATGCGCAACGCCGTCCGGCTGGCCGCCCTGATGCACCTGCCGGTGACGCACGTATGGACCCATGACTCGATCGGTCTGGGCGAGGACGGTCCGACCCACCAGCCGGTGGAGCACCTGGCCTCGCTGCGTGCCATCCCGGGCCTGAGCGTCGTCCGCCCGGCGGACGCCAACGAGACCGCGATCGCCTGGCGCGAGATCCTGAAGCGGTACACCAAGACGTTCGGCAAGGGCACCCCGCACGGCCTGGCGCTGACCCGCCAGGGTGTGCCGACCTACGAGCGCAACGAGGACGCCGCCAAGGGCGGTTATGTGCTGTTCGAGGCCGAAGGCGGCGAAGCGGAGGTCGTGCTGATCGGTACGGGCTCCGAGGTGCAGCTGGCCGTCGAGGCCCGCGAGCGGCTCCAGGCCGACGGTGTGCCGACGCGTGTGGTCTCGATGCCGTCCGTCGAGTGGTTCGAGGAGCAGGACCAGAGCTACCGGGACGCGGTGCTGCCGCCGGCCGTCAAGGCGCGGGTCGCGGTCGAGGCCGGGATCGGTCTGACCTGGCACCGGTACGTCGGGGACGCCGGACGGATCGTTTCGCTGGAGCACTTCGGCGCTTCGGCCGACGGCAAGGTCCTCTTCCGCGAGTTCGGCTTCACTGGCGAAGCTGTCGCCGCCGCCGCCCGGGAATCTCTCACCGCCAGCAAGCGCTGACGCCGACATACCGAACCAAGTAGGAGATGTAATTTCCATGACAGACGCACTCAAGCGCCTCTCCGAAGAAGGCGTCGCGATCTGGCTGGACGACCTGTCGCGCAAGCGGATCACGTCCGGCAACCTCGCCGAACTGATCGACCAGCAGCACGTCGTGGGCGTCACCACCAACCCGTCGATCTTCCAGAAGGCGATCTCGTCGGGCGATGGTTACGAGCAGCAGCTCACCGACCTCGCGGCCCGCAAGGTCACCGTCGAGGAAGCCATCCGCATGATCACCACGGCGGATGTCCGGGACGCGGCCGACATCCTGCGCCCGGTGTTCGACGCGACCGGCGGCCGGGACGGCCGGGTCTCCATCGAGGTCGACCCGCGCCTGGCGCACAACACCGCGGCGACGATCGCCGAGGCCAAGCAGCTGGCCTGGCTGGTGGACCGGCCGAACACCCTGATCAAGATCCCGGCGACCAAGGCGGGCCTGCCCGCGATCACCGAGGTCATCGGCCTGGGCATCAGCGTCAACGTCACGCTGATCTTCTCCCTTGAGCGCTACCGCGAGGTCATGGACGCCTACCTCGCCGGTCTGGAGAAGGCGAAGGACGCGGGCCTGGACATCTCCAAGATCCACTCGGTGGCGTCGTTCTTCGTCTCGCGTGTGGACACCGAGATCGACAAGCGCCTGGACGCCCAGGGCACCGCCGAGGCCAAGGAGCTGCGCGGCAAGGCCGCCCTGGCCAACGCGCGCCTGGCGTTCCAGGCGTACGAAGAGGTCTTCAGCAGTGAGCGCTGGGCGCCGCTGGACCGGGCGAACGCCAACCGGCAGCGTCCGCTGTGGGCTTCGACGGGTGTCAAGGACCCGGCGTACAAGGACACGCTGTACGTCGACGACCTGGTCGCCCCCGGCACGGTGAACACCATGCCCGAGGCCACCCTTGAGGCGACCGAGGACCACGGTCAGATCACCGGCAACACCATCGCCGGCACCTACGAGCAGGCCCGCGCCGAGCTCGACGCCGTCGAGAAGCTGGGGATCGCCTACGACGACGTGGTGCGGCTGCTCGAGGACGAGGGCGTCGAGAAGTTCGCGGTGTCCTGGAACGACCTGCTCAAGTCGACCGAGGCGGAGCTCAAGCGCCTCGCCCCCTCGGAGGCCTGACCACCTTGTCACCCCTCTCCGCAAGCGGCGACAACCCGCTGCGTGACGCTCAGGACCGACGGCTCCCGCGTATCGCGGGGCCGTCGGGCCTGGTGATCTTCGGTGTCACGGGCGACCTGTCCCGTAAGAAGCTGATGCCCGCCGTCTACGACCTGGCCAACCGCGGGCTGCTGCCGCCGGGCTTCTCGCTCATCGGCTTCGCCCGGCGCGAATGGCAGGACGAGGACTTCGCGCAGGAGGTGCACGACGCCGTCAAGGAGCACGCCAGGACGCCCTTCCGCGAGGAGGTCTGGCAGCAGCTCATCCAGGGGATGCGCTTCGTCCAGGGCGACTTCGACGACGACGACGCGTTCGAGACCCTGCGGGCCACGATCGCGGAGCTCGACAAGGCCCAGGGCACCGGGGGCAACTTCGCCTTCTACCTCTCCGTACCGCCGAAGTTCTTCCCCAAGGTCGTCCAGCAGCTGAAGAAGCACGGTCTGGCCGACCAGCAGCACGGCTCCTGGCGGCGCGCGGTCATCGAGAAGCCGTTCGGGCACGACCTGGCATCCGCGCAGGAGCTCAACGCGATCGTGCACGAGGTGTTCGCGCCGGACCAGGTGTTCCGGATCGACCACTACCTGGGCAAGGAGACGGTCCAGAACATCCTGGCGCTGCGGTTCGCCAACACCCTCTTCGAGCCGATCTGGAACCGGTCGTACGTCGACCACGTACAGATCACGATGGCCGAGGACATCGGCATCGGCGGCCGGGCCGGCTACTACGACGGCATCGGCGCCGCCCGCGACGTCATCCAGAACCACCTGCTCCAACTCCTCGCGCTGACCGCGATGGAGGAGCCGTCCTCCTTCGACGCGGACGCGCTCGCGGCCGAGAAGGTCAAGGTGCTCGGCGCGGTGAAGCTGCCGAAGGACCTCGGCAAGGGCACCGTACGCGGCCAGTACGCGGCCGGGTGGCAGGGCGGCGAGAAGGTCATCGGCTATCTGCAGGAAGACGGCATCGACGCCAAGTCGAAGACCGACACCTACGCGGCGGTGAAGCTGGAGATCGACAACCGCCGCTGGGCGGGCGTCCCGTTCTATCTGCGCACCGGCAAGCGCCTCGGCCGCCGGGTCACCGAGATCGCGGTGGTCTTCCAGCGCGCCCCGCACTCCCCCTTCGACCACACCGCGACCGAGGAGCTGGGGCAGAACGCCCTGGTCATCCGGGTGCAGCCGGACGAAGGCGTGACCATGCGGTTCGGCTCCAAGGTGCCGGGCACCTCGATGGAGGTGCGGGACGTGTCGATGGACTTCGCGTACGGCGAGTCCTTCACCGAGTCCAGCCCCGAGGCGTACGAGCGGCTCATCCTGGACGTCCTGCTCGGCGACTCGAACCTCTTCCCGCGCACCGAGGAGGTCGAGCTGTCCTGGAACATCCTCGACCCGGTCGAGCAGCACTGGGACAAGCACGGCAAGCCCGCGCAGTACCCGTCGGGCACCTGGGGTCCCGTCGAGGCGGACGAAATGCTCGAACGAGACGGACGGAGCTGGCGTCGGCCATGAAGATCGACCTTACGGACACCACGGCCAGCAAGATCAACAAGGCGCTGGTGCAGGGGCGCCGGGCCATCGGCTCCCCGGCTCTCGGCATGGTGCTCACCCTGGTCATCGTCACCGACGAGGAGAACGCCTACGACTCGCTGAAGGCCGCCAACGAGGCCTCCCGCGAGCACCCTTCGCGCACCCTGGTGGTCATCAAGCGCGTCTCGCGTTCGCCGCGGGACCGTACGAAGTCCCGGCTGGACGCCGAGGTGCGGGTCGGCGCGGACGCGGGCACCGGCGAGACGGTGATCCTGCGGCTGTACGGCGAGACCATCGACCACGCCCAGTCCGTGGTGCTGCCGCTGCTGCTCCCGGACGCCCCGGTGGTGGTGTGGTGGCCGGTGAACGCGCCGGTCGACCCGGCGAACGACCCGCTGGGCGCACTGGCCCAGCGCCGGGTCACCGACACCTACGCCGCCGAGCGGCCGATACAGGAGCTGGCCGCGCGCGCCAAGACGTACACGCCGGGCGACACGGACCTGTCCTGGACCCGGATCACGCCGTGGCGTTCGATGCTGGCCGCCGCGCTGGACCAGCTGACCTGCCAGGTCAGCTCGGTCGAGGTGGAGGGCGAGGAGCACAACCCGAGCTGTGAGCTGCTGGCCATGTGGCTCGCGGACCGGCTCGGGGTGCCGGTGGAGCGCACGGTCTCCCGTGGGCCGGGGCTCACCGCGGTCCGGATGGCGACCGACTGCGGTCCGATCGTCCTGCACCGGCCCGACGCCTCGCTGGCCACGCTCTCCATGCAGGGGCAGCCGGACCGTGCGGTGGCGCTGAAGCGGCGCGAGACGGCCGAGCTGATCGCTGAGGAACTGCGCCGCCTCGACCCGGACGACACCTACGCCTCGGCGCTGAAGTTCGGCGTGGACCGGCTCGGTGCGGCGGCGGACGCGGGCCCAGAGGCATCTGAGGCCAGTACGGGCGCCGCGGTGAAGAAGGCGCCGAAGGCTGTGACCAGGAAGGCGGCGGCGAAGTGAGCGCCGCCGCGCAGGTGGTCGTCCACCACGACAAGGAGCTGATGGCGCAGGCCGCCGCGGCCCGGCTGATCACGAAGATCGTGGACGCCCAGGCCGCTCGCGGCTCCGCTTCGGTGGTCCTGACCGGTGGCCGGGGCGGCAACGGTCTGCTGGCCGCGCTCGCGTCGTCGTCCGCCCGGGACGCCGTCGACTGGGGGCGCCTGGATCTGTGGTGGGGTGACGAGCGGTTCCTGCCGGAGGGCGACCCGGATCGCAACGTCACCCAGGCCAGGGAAGCGCTGCTCGACCGTGTCCCGCTGGACCCGGCACGGGTGCATCCGATGCCCGCGTCGGACGGCCCGTACGGCCACGACGCGGATGCCGCTGCCACGGCGTACGCCGCCGAACTCGCCGCGGCCTCCCGGCCGGAGAACCACGCCGAGGTGCCGTCCTTCGACGTGCTGCTCCTCGGGGTCGGCCCGGACACGCATGTGGCCTCGCTCTTCCCTGAGTTGCCCGCGGTACGGGAGACCGAGCGCATGGTCGTCGGGGTGCACGGCGCCCCCAAGCCGCCGCCCACGCGGATCTCGCTGACGCTGCCCGCGATCCGGGCGGCCCGTGAGGTGTGGCTGCTCGCGGCGGGCGAGGACAAGGCGAAGGCGGCGCATATCGCGCTGTCCGGGGCGGGCGAGATCCAGGCCCCGGCGGCGGGCGCGTACGGCCGCAGCCGCACGCTGTGGCTGCTCGACGACGCGGCGGCCTCGCAGCTGCCGCGCGCGCTGTATCCCCCGGCGTCGCCGTAAGGTTTCGCCAGAGCGGAGCGCCGGGTGGGCTGACCTGTCAGCCCACCCGGNCCGCAGGCGGTCGCGCCGACCGCGAGGGCGAGGGCCGTGCAGCTCGCGAGCGCCGTACGCCGCGCGGTGGTGTGCCTGGTGGTGTGACGTCTCATCGTGGTTGTCCTTTCGGGGGACGGGAGGAGGTGTACGGGGGCGGGGGCGTGCTCAGGGGTTGGTGCTGTCGCTGATCCACCAGGCGGCGGTGGAACCGGGCAGGACGGCGGCCGTGCAGGGGCCGCTGGCCAGCAGTGGGGTGCCGGAGACCGGGGCGGGTACCGGCGTGGTGCCGAAGTTGACGGCGCAGACCAGGCCGTCACCGCGGACGAAGGCGAGCACGTCGGGCGGGGTCTCCAGCCAGCGCAGGACGCCCTCGCCCAGCTGGGGCAGTCCGGCGCGCAGCTGCAGTGCGTCGCGGTACAGGTGCCAGCAGGAGCGGGTGTCGGCCAGCGCCCGGTCGGTGGCGTGCTCGGCGAACCACGCGGGCTGCGGCAGCCACGGCTTGGCACTCTCGGCTCCGGAGGTGAAGCCGAACGGCGAGGCGTGCCCCGACCAGGGCAGCGGGACGCGGCAGCCGTCCCGGATGCGGGCGCGGCTCCCGGTGCGGTGGAAGATCGGGTCGGTGAGCACCTCGTCGGGCAGGTCGACGACCTCGGGCAGCCCGAGCTCCTCGCCCTGGTAGATGTACGCGGCTCCGGGCAGCGCCAGCATCAGCAGGGCTGCGGCCCGGGCGCGGGCGGTGCCGAGGCCGCTGCCTTCGGCGGCCGACTCGCCGTAACGGGTGACGGTGCGGACCTGGTCGTGGTTGTTGAGGACCCAGGTGACGGTGGAGCCGGTGCCCGCGATGTCCTGCATGGCCTCGGAGATGACCTTGCGGAAGGCGTCGGCGTCCCAGGGGGCGCCGAGCAGGTCGAAGAAGAAGGCCTGGTGCAGTTCGTCGGGGCGTACGTACCGGGCGTGTTCGCGGGCGGTCGGCACGGAGACCTCGCCGACCAGCAGGCGCTCGTGGCCGTCGCGCGCGGTGTACTCCTCGCACACCGCTCGCCAGTGCCGCCAGACGTCGTGGACCTCGGGCTGGTTCCAGGCCAGCGGGTTGACCGAGTCGCGGGTACGGGCGTCGGCCTCGGGGTCGGGCGAGTCGGGCAGGTCCGGGTGCTTGAAGAGTCCGGCGGCCACGTCGATACGGAAGCCGTCGACGCCGCGGTCGAGCCAGAACCGCAGGGCGTGCTCGAAGTGGTCGCCGACCTCGGGGTTGCGCCAGTTCAGGTCGGGCTGCTCGGGCGTGAACATATGCAGGTACCACTGGCCCGGCGTGCCGTCAGGATCGGTGATCCGGGACCAGGCGGGGCCGCCGAACATGGCGTGCCAGTTGTTGGGCGGCAGCTCGCCGTGCGGGCCGCGGCCGTCGGCGAAGTGGAAGCGGGCGCGGGCCTCGCTGCCGGGCGCGGCGGCGAGCGCCTCGCGGAACCAGGGGTGCTCGCTGGAGCAGTGGTTGGGGACGATGTCGAGCAGCACCTTGACGCCGAGGCGCCGTGCGTCGGTCATCAGCAGGTCGAACTCGGCGAGGTCGCCGAAGAGCGGGTCCACATCGCAGTAGTCGGCGACGTCGTAGCCGTGGTCGTGCTGCGGCGAGGGGTAGAACGGGCTCAGCCAGACGCCGTCGACGCCGAGCTTCTTCAGATACGGCAGGCCCGCCCGGACCCCGGCGAGATCGCCGATGCCGTCCCCGGTGCTGTCCAGGAAGCTGCGGACATACACCTGGTAGATCACTGCGTCGCGCCACCAGCGGGGGGCGTGAGGGCGTGCGGGGCCGTCGCCGACCGGGTTTGTTGACATCACCCGTGGACCTTGTTTCTTCGTGACGTGCGGAAAGTGCGCAAAGAGGTGCGCTCGACCGAGAGCCGGTCGCTGTTATGCATGCATGTTAAGTAGCGGCTACGAGAAGATGTCAACGAGTAGGCGCGAAATCATCGATGATTGGGGTGAAATGTCCAGAGTTTCCACGCAGCCGACAGGCTCAGGGCGTGCTCACAGATACATAACGGGTAACTAGGAGGTCAGTCCCGGTCCGCGACGGCTGCCAGCTCCCGGTCCAGCCGCCGTACGGCCGCCGCGGGTGTCTGCCGTCCGGCCATCGCGTCGTGCAGGACGGCCTGCACCACCAGGCTCACCTGGTCGTAGTGCGGGCTCTTGGGGCGCGGCGCGGCCGTGAGCACACTGGCGCGCAGGGTCCCCAGATACGGGAACCTCCGGATCAGCTCCGGGTCCTGGTAGAGCGCGGCCCGCACGGGCGGCAGCGCCCCCTTGGTGAGGACCTGCCGCTGCACCCGTTCGCTGGTGAGGTAGGCGATCAGGTCGGCGGCCGAGTCCGGGTGCCGCGCGTGGGCGCCGACCGCGAGGTTGGAGCCGCCGAGCACACTGGTGCCCGGGCCGTCGCGGCCCGGCAGGGAGACCGCGCCGATCTTCCCGGCCACCTTGGAGTCCGGGCCCGACGCGCCCACATAGGCGTACGGCCAGTTGCGCAGGAAGAGCAGTCGCCCGTCCTGGAAGGCCCGCCGGGACTCCTCCTCCTTGTACGTCAGCGCCTCCTGCGCGATCCAGCCGTCCCGTACGCCGCGGGCGAGGAACCCGATGCCTTCGCGGGCCGCGGCGGAGTTCACGGTGACCCGCTCGCCCTCGCCCTCCAGGATCGTGCCGCCCGCCGAGTGGACCGCCTCGACCGCGTTGACCGTGAGGCCCTCGTACGGCAGGAACTGGCCCGCGTAGCCGTCGAGTCCGTACTTCGGGGCGAGGGTGCTCGCCTGCCGCTCCAGCTCCGCCCAGGTGCGTGGCGGACGTACGCCCTCGCGGTCGAGGATGTCCTTGCGGTACAGGAGCATCCCGGCGTTGGTCACGTACGGGACCGCGTACAGCTTGCCCTGGTAGGTCGCGGTGTCGACCACCGGCGGCAGGAAGCTGTCCAGCGGGAAGCGGTCGCGCTCCAGCGGGGCGATCCAGCCCGCGGCGGCGAACTCCGAGGTCCACGCGACATCGATGTTGAGTACATCGAACCGGCCGGTGGCCGAGCGCAGATCGGTGGCCATCTGCTCATGGGTCTCGTCGGCGGAGTCCGGGAGTTCCACCAGGGTGACCGGCTCGTCGGGGTGCGTACGGTTCCAGCCTTCGAGCAGCGGACCGAGATAGCCGGTGAGGTCCCCCGCGGTCGCCAGGGTGAGCGGGCCGCGCGCCTCGCCGCGTGCGCCGTCCGCCGGTACACCGGAGGCGACATAGCCGGTCAGGAGCACCACGGCGACAAGGAGCCCCCTACCGGCGGCATGTATCCACCGCATAGGTTCCTCCCAGTGCACCGGCGTCCAGCACCCTCGCGGGACGTCACGGGCCATGTATACCTGTTAGGCATGGGCGATACTAGAGCCTCGATCACACGAGGACCTCACACGAGGAAGCCTCACACGAGGACATCGCAGACGAGGACACGGGGAGGAGAGCACGCGTGCGTCTGGCTCTCCTGGCGCTGCTGGCCCGCGGCCCGGCCCACGGCTACGAGCTCAAGCAGGACCTTGAGCAACTGCTGGGTGCCGCGTACCCTCAGCCCAACGTCGGCCAGATCTATGTGACACTCGGCCGGCTGGAGAAGTCCGGACTGATCGAGGGCGAGGAAGTCGCCCAGTCGAGCCGGCCCAACAAGAAGATCTACCACCTCACCGACGCCGGGCACGAGGCTCTGCTCGCCTGGTACGAGGACACGGCGGACGAGCCGCGGGTACGGGACGAGTTCTTCATGAAGCTCGCCCTGGCGCCGCGGACCGGTCTCGCGGACCAGGTCGCCCTGATCAACAAACAGCGGCGGCAGTATCTGAACACCATGCGCAGTCTGTCGAAGCTCGCCGGGGCCGAGGACCGCGACAACCGCATCGCCCAGCTGCTGATAGAGGGTGCGATGCTGCATCTACAGGCCGACCTCGACTGGCTGGAGCGCTGCCAGGAGGAGCTGGAAGGACCGGAATGAACGCCACCGCCGACTCCGCTCCCCCCGCGCGCCCTGCCCCCTCTGATCCCGCTGCCCTGCTGCGCGCCGAAGGCCTGGTCAAGACCCATCACGGCGAGGGCGGACCGGTCCGCGCCGTACGCGGCGTCGACCTGACCATCCGGCCGGGCGAGTTCGTGGCCATCACCGGCCCGTCGGGCGCGGGCAAGTCGACGCTGCTGCATCTGCTCGGCGGGCTGCAGCGCCCGGACGGCGGCAGCCTCTGGCTGGACGGCGAGTGCACCGACTCCTACAGCGAGGCACGCTGGGCCACCGAGCGCCGACGCCGGATCGGCATCGTCTTCCAGTTCTTCAACCTGGTCTCCAACCTGTCGGTCGCCGACAACGTCGAGCTACCCGCGCTGCTGGCCGGGTCCACCGCCAAGCAGGCCCGCGCCGAGCGCGAGAAGCTGCTGACCGAGCTGGGTCTTGAGGGCAAGGCGCGCAGCATGCCGGGCGAGCTGTCGGGCGGCGAGCAGCAGCGGGTCGCCCTGGCCCGGGCCCTGGTCAACCGCCCGGGGCTGCTGCTCGCCGACGAACCCGCGGGCAGCCTGGACAGCAAGGGGACCCGGGAGGTGATCCGGCTGCTGTCCCGCTTCCACCAGCGTGGTCAGACGATCTTGCTGGTCACCCATGACGCGCGGCTGGCGAGCGGCGCGGACCGGGTGATCAGTTTCTTCGACGGCCGGATCGTCGACGATGCCGAGCTGGGCGGCACGCCGCCGCGCCGCACCGGCATATCCGACGTGCTCGAACTGACGGACTGACGGTGCGGGCGACGCTGCGCTGGGCGCATGCCGATCTACGACGCCACCGCGGCGAGGCCCTGTTCATCGTGCTGGCCACCGCCGGGATCGTCGCCTCGCTCCTGCTGGCCGCGGCGCTGTTCGGCTACGCGACCAACCCCTGGCAGCGGGTGTTCACGCAGTCCCAGGGTGCCCATGTCTGGATTCACACGGGGCAGTCCGCCGACGCGGGCCGGCTGGCCTCGCTGGACGGCGTCGCGTCGGTGTCGGGCCCGTACCGCACCGCTGCCGCCACCGTCGAGTCGCGCGGCGCCCGCGCCTCGGTCGAACTGCGCGCCGTCGGCGCCGAGCCGCCCACGACCGGCCGCCCCGTGCTCGCCTCCGGCCAGTGGCTGAACCCCGGTGACCCGGACGGTGTCGTCCTGGAAAGCGGCCTGGCCCGGGAGCTCTGGGCCGAGCCCGGTGACACCCTCACCCTGCCCGGCACCGAGCGGACCCTCACCGTGCGGGGTATCGCCGACACCGCCGAGACCCGCTACAGCCCCGGCGAACGGGCCGGCACCGTATGGGCGACGCCGCGCGCCGTCCAACAGGCCGAAGGGCGCTCGGGCCAGGTCATCGGACTGCGCCTGGCCGACCCCGACGACACGGACTACGCCGTACAGCGCGCCGTCACCGCGCTCGGCGCGGGCGAGGTCACCCAGGTCTCGCACTGGCAGCGGGCGCGGGCCGAGGCGCAGGGCGACAACCGGCTGCTCGGGCAGGTGCTCGGCCTCTTCGGCCTTGGCGCGCTGCTCGCCGCCGCGCTCGCCGTGTACGGCGCGATCGGCACCCGTATCCGCGGTCACCTCCGGGACATCTCGGTCCTGAAGGCCATCGGCTTCACACCCGGCCAGGTGGTGCGGATCTTCCTGATCCAGCATCTGGTCTACGCGCTCCTCGGCGCGGTGGCCGCGGCGGCGCTGACGCAGACGCTCGGCACCCGGATACCGGGGCGGCTGGGTGACGCGGTGGGGGTGTGGCAGGGGCTGCCGGGGCACTCGGCCGCGCTGTTCGGGGTGCCGGTGGCGGCGGTGCTGTTCATCGGCGCCACGACGGCGCTGGCGGCCTGGCGGGCGGGGCGGGTGCCACCGGTTCCGGTGCTGCGGGCCGCCGCGGCGCCGGCCGGGCGGCTGTCGGGTGTGGCGCGCCGGGCGCTCGGGATGCGGCTGCCGCCCGCGCTGGTACTCGGCTGGCACCAGGCCTTCGCCCGGCGGCCCCGCCCGCTGGCCACGATCGCCCGGCTGACGCTGCCGCTGCTGCTCATCGTGGTCGCGCTGAGCGCCTGGACGACCATCGACCGCTTCCACCGCGAGCCCGAGCAGCTCGGCCTCGCCGCCGCGCTCACGGTGCGCGGCGGCGAGGAGCTGGGCGACCGCGGGACGCGCGCTTTGCTCGCTGAGAACGACCAGGTCACCGCCGTCCATCCGGGCGTCCAGGTGGCGGCGCTGGTTCCCGGCCAGACGGGCACGGTCGCCCTGCGCGGGCTCGGCACCCGCCAGGACCCGTATCCCTTCTCGCTGGCCGAGGGGCGCCCGGCCCGGGGGCCCGACGAGGCGGTCGCCGGGCAGGGCCTGCTCGATCTGGTGAACATCAAGGTCGGCGACTGGGTACGGGTCACGGTCGGCGGGCGCCCGCAGATCCTGCATATCGTCGGGCGCAGCATCGAGCCGGAGAACGGCGGCCGGACCATCTCCACCTCGCTGGACACCCTGCGCGAGAACGACGCCAAGCTGCGACCGAGCCTGTACCAGCTCCAGCTGCGCCCCGGAGCGGACCCGCGTGCGGTCGGCGCCGAGCTGACCGAGGCCTCACGCGGGCGGCTCGACGTCCATCCGGTGACCAACCCGGCCGACGGCCTGTCGCCGCTGCGCGGGGTCGTCGTCGGGCTGATCGCCGTGCTGGCCCTGATCGGGCTGATCGAACTGCTCACCGCGGTCGGCGGCACGGTGCGCGACAGCGAGCGTGACCTGCTGGCGCTCAAGGCGATCGGGCTGTCTCCTCGCCAGATCACCGCGATCACGATGGTGGCGACCGGCTGTACCGCCCTGGCCGCCACGCTCGCGGGTACGGTGCTCGGGGTGCCGCTGGCGCGCTGGCTGATCGACGCCCAGGGAGCGTCGAGCGGCATCGGCGCGGGCATCGCCCGGGCCCCGTCCCCCGGCCTGCTCCTGCTGTGCGGCGCGACCGCCGTCCTGGGCGCGGCCGCGGTCGCCGCCGTGCCCGCGGCCCGCGCGGCCCGACGACGGCTCGCGGACACCCTCAGCGCGGTCGCCTGACACCTTCACTGCGGGCTGCCTGACACCCTCAGCGCGGGCTGCCTGACTCCCGCCGTCGCGCGAGTCAGTGACACCCTCAGCGGGGGCTGCCTGACTCCCGCCGTCGCGCGAGTCAGGCAGCCCGGCTGACGTCAACGGCCGCGCAGCTCGCGGTACTTGGCGACCAGCGCCCGCGAGGAGGCGTCCAGGCCCGGTACTTCGGCGCCCTCGGTGAGTGCGGGCTCGACCCGCTTGGCGAGCACCTTGCCGAGCTCGACGCCCCACTGGTCGAAGGAGTCGATGTTCCAGATCGCGCCCTGGACGAACACCTTGTGCTCATAGAGCGCGATCAGCTGCCCGAGTACCGAGGGGGTGAGCTCCCGCGCCAGGATCGTGGTCGTGGGGTGGTCGCCGCGGAACGTCTTGTGCGCGACCAGCTCCTCGGGCGCCCCTTCGGCGCGCACCTCGTCGGCGGTCTTGCCGAAGGCGAGCGCCTGGGTCTGCGCGAAGAAGTTGGCCATCAGCAGGTCGTGCTGGGCGACCAGGCCAGGCAGCAGATCGGCGACCGGCTCGGCGAAGCCGATGAAGTCGGCCGGGATGACCTTCGTGCCCTGGTGGATCAACTGGTAGTAGGCGTGCTGCCCGTTGGTGCCCGGCGTACCCCACACCACGGGCCCGGTCTGCCAGTCCACCGGGTTGCCGTCCCGGTCCACTGACTTGCCGTTGGACTCCATGTCCAGCTGCTGGAGATAGGCGGTGAACTTGGACAGGTAGTGCGAGTACGGCAGCACGGCGTGCGACTGGGCGTCGTGGAACGCGCCGTACCAGACACCCAACAGGCCGAGCAGCAGCGGGACGTTCTCCTCGGCGGGAGCGGTACGGAAGTGCTCGTCGACCAGGTGGAAACCGTCGAGCATCTCGCGGAAGCGGTCCGGGCCGATGGCGATCATCAGCGACAGGCCGATCGCCGAGTCGTAGGAGTAGCGGCCGCCGACCCAGTCCCAGAACTCGAACATGTTGGCCGTGTCGATGCCGAACTCGGAGACCTTCCCGGCGTTCGTCGACAGCGCCACGAAGTGCTTGGCGACGGCCGACTGGTCCGCCCCGAGCCCGGTCAGCAGCCAGTCCCTGGCCGAGGTGGCGTTGGTGATCGTCTCAATCGTCGTGAACGTCTTGGAGGCGATGATGAACAGCGTCTCGGCCGGGTCCAGGTCCCGGACGGCCTCATGCAGATCGGCGCCGTCGATGTTCGAGACGAAACGGAGGGTCAGGTCGCGTGCGGTGTAGGAGCGCAGCACCTCGTACGCCATGGCAGGGCCCAGGTCCGAGCCGCCGATGCCGATGTTCACGATGTTCTTGATGGGCTTGCCGGTGTGGCCGGTCCACTCACCAGCGCGGACCCGCTGCGCGAACGTGCCCATCTTGTCGAGCACGGCGTGCACCGCGGGCACCACGTCGACCCCGTCGGTCTCGATCTCCGCGCCTCGCGGGGCGCGCAGCGCGGTGTGCAGCACGGCCCGGTCCTCGGTGGTGTTGATCTTGTCGCCGCGGAACATGGCGTCCCGCAGCCCGAAGACGTCCGTCGCCGCGGCCAGTTCCCGCAGCAGCCCCAGTGTCTCGTCGGTGACCAGGTGCTTGGAGTAGTCGATGTGCAGGTCACCGACCTGGAGCGTGAGCTCGGCGGCACGGTTCGGCTCCGCGGCGAACAGCTCGCGCAGCCCTGTGTCCCCCAACTGCTCCCGGTGCTTGCCCAGCGCCGTCCACTCGGGCATCTGATTGAGCCTGGTACGGCTTTCTGTGGTCATCTCGTGCGTCAGCCTTCTCTCCGTGCGTACCTGCCCCGCTGCCCTCCCAACCTAATTGATCAGGAGCCTGTCCGAGGCGTCCATCCCCCGTCATGCGGCTTAAGTCCGGGTAGCAGGGCGGTGACCGCGAGGACGAAGAACCCAGCCGCGAGCAGCGCGGGGGTGTTCAGCCCCCAGGCCGTGGCCACCGCCCCGCCGAGCAGCGCGCCCAACGGGGTCCCGGCGATCGACAGGGTGCGAAAGGCCGAGCTGACCCGGCCCAGCATCTCCGCGGGGCTGCGCTCCTGCATCAGCGTCACCTGGTTCACGCTCCACACCGAGCCCATGAAGCCGAACACCATCAGGCAGCCTATGAGCACCCCCAGGCTGCGCACCGACCCGATGGCGACCAGGCAGCCGGTCTGCGCCACCCCGGCGACCAGCACACTCCGCATCCGCCCGAGCCGCGGCACCGCGCGCCCGGCCAGCAATCCCCCGGCCACACCGGCCGCCGCATAGGCCGTGATGGCCGCCGCGTGCCCGTTGGTCCCCGCGTCGAGCCAGCCGGTGGTGTGCAGCACGATGGTGGCGATGAGCGCGCCCATGCCGATGTTGCACAGCGTCGTGCCGACACACAGCGCGCGCAGCACGCCGTCCCGCCACAGGGTGCGCAACCCGTCGGCTATCTCCCCGCGCAGTGTGCTGCCCGCGGGCCTGGGAGGGCGCTCGGGCGCCTTGGTGCGTAGCGAGGCGATCAGCAGGGCCGCCACCAGGTAGGTGGCCGCGTCGAGCGCGTACGGCACCGCGTCGCCCACGATCAGCAGCAGGGGCACCAGCGGCGCGGCGATCATGCCACCCGCGAGCCGCTGCCCGGTCAGCAGCCTGGCGTTGGCACTGCCCAGCGCCTCCTTGTCGACCAGCGACGGCAGCAGCGCCGTGGCGGCGTTGTCGAAGAGGGTCTGCAGGGTGGTGAGGGTGAACGCCAGCACGATCAGCAGGGCTATCGACGCGTGGCCCAGCGCGACGGCGAAGGCGAAGGCCGCGACGAGTGCGGCGCGTACCCCGTCCACGGCCCACATCGCGCGCCGCTGGTCGACCCGGTCGGCGACGGCACCGCCCAGCAGCCCGAACAGAATCCACGGCAGAAATCCGCAGGCCGTCACCAGCGCCACCAGCATCGGCCTGTCCGTCAGCGATACGGCGAGCAGCGGCAGCGCGGCCATCCGCAGCGCGTCGCCGAACTGCGAGACGACCGCGGCCGTCCACAGCCGTCCGAACCCTCCGCGCCACGCGGGCGCCCGCGGCTTCACCACCTCGACGGTCGTCACAACTCCCCCCTCCGGTCCAGTGCTTCACAACCGTAGGGGGTGCCACTGACAATCGACCCGGCCCAGCGGGCAGACCGGCGTCGAGGCCCAGCGGGCACCCCGGCGTCAACCAGGCATAACAGTCCGGCCGGACACCCTGGCTAGGGTGTCCGGCCGGACGGTGACTTCTAAATCTCGCCGCGCAGTTTCGCGANGGCCCCCCGGGGCACCCCTCGTCAACCCTGGCCGGCGTCACCCCGGGGTGGGGGGGCCCCCCCGGACGGTGACTTCTAAATCTCGCCGCGCAGTTTCGCGAGTGCCTCGGCGAGGATCGCCTCGCCGTCAGCGTCGCTGCGTCGCTCCCGCACATAGGCGAGGTGGGTCTTGTAGGGCTCGGTGCGCGGCGGATCCGGTGGGTTGTCCCGGTCCTGGCCCGCCGGGAATCCGCAGCGGGGGCAGTCCCAGGTGTCGGGGACCTGCGCGTCGCTGGCGAAGCTCGGCACCGTCTCATGCCCGTTGGAGCACCAGAAGGAGATGCGCAGGCGCGGCGCGGACTCGCCCCGCTCGGCCTCACCCATCGGCCCCGCTCCGACCCGGCTTCCACGGATCGCGTTGCCACTTGCCACAGTCGTAACTCCCTGCGTAACGGTGCTGCACGGCGTCCAACGGCGGCTCCGCCGCGGTGCCTCAGTCTACGTAAGGCCCAACGCGCGTCCAGGGATAGGAGTTACACCCTCACCCACGAGACGCACGCCCATGATAAGGCCGGGCGTGCGACCCGTACGGCAGGAAGCGTCAGCTGTCCAGCTTCATCAGCAGACCAAGCACCACAATGCAGGCGAACCAGACCAGACCGACCACGATCGTGATCCGGTCCAGGTTCCGCTCGGCGACCGAGGAGCCACCTACGGAGGACTGCATTCCGCCACCGAACATGTCGGAGAGGCCGCCGCCCTTCCCCTTGTGCATCAGCACCAGCAGCATCAGCAGCAGGCTGAAGACGATCAGGGCGATCGAGAACCCCATAACCACGGCTGGACCAACTTCCTCGGAGCTATTCGGACTGAGTGAAACCTGAGTCAAACACAAACGCGGGGGCCGCGACTCCGCAGAGAAGCCCCGGCCCCCGCAAGGGTACGACGTATCGCCGCTACCGCATACTCACTGGTCGCGGAACCGGACGATCTTGACGAACTCGTCGGCGTCCAGGGCCGCGCCACCGATCAGCGCGCCGTCCACGTCGGGCTGCGCCATGATCGCGGCGACGTTGCCGGACTTGACCGAGCCGCCGTACTGGATGCGGACCTTGTCGGCCAGCTCCTGCGAGTACAGCTCGGCGAGGCGGGCACGGATCGCGCCGCAGACCTCCTGGGCGTCCTCGGGGGTCGCGACCTCGCCGGTGCCGATGGCCCACACCGGCTCGTAGGCGATCACGATGGTCTCGGCCTGGTCGGACGGGATGTCCTTGAGGGCGCCGTCGAGCTGGTTCAGCGTGTACGGGACCTGCTGGCCCGCCTTGCGGATGTCCAGGCCCTCGCCGACGCACAGGATCGGGGTCAGCCCGTGCTTGTAGGCGGCCTTGACCTTGGCGTTGCAGATCTCTTCGTTCTCGCCGTGGTACTGGCGGCGCTCGGAGTGGCCGATGGCCACGTACGTGCACTTCAGCTTGGACAGCATCGGGCCCGCGATCTCGCCGGTGTAGGCACCGGAGTCGTGCGCCGAGATGTCCTGGGCGCCGTACTTGATCTTGAGCTTGTCGCCGTCCACCAGGGTCTGCACCGAGCGCAGGTCGGTGAAGGGCGGGAGTACGGCGACCTCGACGGCCTCGTAGTCCTTGTCGGCGAGCGCGAAGGCGAGCTTCTGGACGTGGGCGATGGCCTCGAGGTGGTTGAGGTTCATCTTCCAGTTGCCCGCCATGAGCGGGGTGCGGGTGGTCATGTGGTGCTCAGTCCTCCAGTGCGGCGAGGCCGGGGAGCGTCTTGCCCTCGAGGTACTCGAGGGAGGCGCCGCCGCCGGTCGAAATGTGGCCAAAAGCGTTCTCGTCGAAGCCCAGCAGGCGCACGGCCGCGGCGGAGTCGCCACCGCCGACGACCGTGAAGGCCGGGGAGTCAAGCAGCGCCTGGGCGACCGCCTTGGTGCCCTCGGCGTAGTCCGGGTGCTCGAAGACGCCCATCGGGCCGTTCCAGAAGACGGTCTCGGCGTCGGCGAGCTTCGATGCGTACAGCTTGCGGGTCTCGGGGCCGATGTCCAGACCCTCCTGGTCGGCCGGGATCTTGTCCGCGGCGACCGTGGTGGGGTTGGCCGGCGCCTTGGTCTTCAGGTCCGGGAACTCCGTGGAGATCAGCACGTCGACGGGGAGGACGAACTCCACACCGCGCTCCTTGGCGCGCTGCAGGTACTCCTTCACCACGGGGACCTGGTCTTCCTGGAGCAGCGAGATGCCGACCTCGTGACCCAGGGCCTTGAGGAAGGTGTACGCCATGCCGCCGCCGATCAGGATGCGGTCGGCCTTCTCCAGGAGGTGGTCGATCACACCGAGCTTGTCGGAGACCTTGGCGCCGCCGAGCACGACCGCGTACGGGCGCTTGACGTCCTCGGTGAGCTTCTTGAGTACGCCGACCTCGGTGGCGATCAGGAAGCCGGCGGCGTGCGGGAGGCGCGCCGGGAGGTCGAAGACCGAGGCGTGCTTGCGGTGTACGGCGCCGAAACCGTCGCCCACGTAGACGTCGGCCAGGGCGGCGAGCTGGTCCGCGAAGGCGCCGCGCTCGGCGTCGTCCTTGGCGGTCTCACCGGCGTTGAAGCGCAGGTTCTCGATGACGGCGACCTGGCCGTCGGTGAGCGCGGCGACGGTGGCCTGGGCGGACGCGCCGACCGTGTCGGTCGCGAACGCCACGTCGGCGCCGAGCAGTTCACCGAGCCGCCCCGCGGCCGGGGCAAGCGAGAACGCCGGGTCCGGGGCCCCCTTGGGGCGGCCCAGGTGGGAGGCGACGATGACCCGCGCCCCGGCCTCGGCAAGCTTGGCCACCGTCGGCTGGACGGCGCGGATCCGGCCGTCGTCGGTGATGGTGGTGCCGTCCAGCGGCACATTGAGGTCGGCGCGGACGAAGACCCGCTTGCCTGCGACCCCTTCGGCGAGAAGTTCGTCGATCGTCTTCATGGGTGTGGACTCCTTGGAAGCGTCAAACACAAGCAACAGGGCCCGGGGCGCGCGGCGTTGCGCTGTCCGAGCCCTGTTGCTCACATCGAGGTGCCTGCCCTAACTGGTCAGAGCTGGCCGCCGACGAAGGTGGTGAGGTCGACGAGGCGGTTCGAGTAGCCCCACTCGTTGTCGTACCAGCCGATGACCTTGACGCTCTTGCCCTGGACCATGGTCAGGGAGGAGTCGAAGGTGCAGGAAGCGGGCCAGTTGACGATGTCCGACGACACGATCGGGTCCTCGGTGTACTCGAGGATGCCCTTGAGCTGACCCTCGGAGGCCTTCTGGAACGCGGCGTTGACCTCGTCCTTGGTGACCTCGCGCTCAAGCTCGATGACCAGGTCGGTCACGGAGCCGGTCGGAACCGGGACGCGCATCGCGATGCCGTCGAGCTTGCCCGCCAGCTCCGGGATCACCAGGGCGGTGGCCTTGGCGGCACCGGTGGTGGTCGGGATGATGTTCTCCGCCGCGGCGCGGGCGCGACGCAGGTCGGAGTGCGGGAAGTCCAGGATGCGCTGGTCGTTGGTGTAGGCGTGGACCGTCGTCATCATGCCCTTGACGATGCCGAAGTTCTCCAGGAGAACCTTGGCCATCGGCGCCACGCAGTTGGTGGTGCAGGAGGCGTTGGAGATGACGTGGTGGTTGGCCGCGTCGTACTGGTCCTGGTTGACGCCCATCACGATCGTGATGTCCTCGTTCTTGGCCGGGGCCGAGATGAGGACCTTCTTCGCGCCACCGGCGAGGTGCTTGGCGGCGTCGTCGCGCTTGGTGAAGATGCCGGTCGACTCGATGACGATGTCGACACCCAGCTCACCCCAGGGGATGTCGGCCGGGTTGCGCTCGGAGAGCACCTTGATGGTGTGACCGTCGACGGTGATGGTGTCGGCGGTGTGCGACACCTCGGCCTTCAGGCGGCCGAGGATGGTGTCGTACTTCAGAAGGTGAGCGGTGGTCGCGGTGTCACCCAGGTCGTTGACGGCAACGACCTCGATGTCCGCACCCTGCTCCTTGAGCGCCCGGAAGTAGTTGCGGCCGATACGACCAAAACCATTGATGCCTACGCGGATCGTCACGAACCGATCTCCTCGTTGGTACGCCGGTCTGTCCGCCGGCGAGCTGTATGGGATGTCCCCGACCGACTCCGACCCTACCTCTCCCGCGCCCTGTGAGTGACATCGTGCCGCCCCGTACGAGTCACCGGCGGCCCGTACCCCTGACGCGGGTACGGACCGCCGGGACCGCGGCCCTGACTACGGAGAGTCAGGGTCGCAAAGAGCTCAGCGCGTTACCGATCAGTACATTGCGCTCAGCGCTCCCTGGGACGTGTTCGAGCCCGAATCCGAGCAGCACGCTGTTACGCGCCGTGACCGCCGCATGGGACTGGTACAGCTCGCCGGTGCTGGCCCAATCTCCTGTGACGAGCGGACTGCCGGCAGGTGCGTCGGCGACGGCCCAGGAGCCGAGCGCCCCCTCGAAGCCCTCCGTCTCGCGCACCTCGCCGCCGACGGCCAGCCGCGCGTTGTCGGCGAAGAGGCCGCGGCCGCCGAACGCCGGGTCGGTGACGTAGCTGAGCGCCAGCTCGACCTTCTTGCCGGCGTACGCGCTC
This sequence comes from Streptomyces sp. E11-3, assembly GCF_046540415.1. Taxonomy (NCBI): domain Bacteria; kingdom Bacillati; phylum Actinomycetota; class Actinomycetes; order Kitasatosporales; family Streptomycetaceae; genus Streptomyces; species Streptomyces sp. E11-3. The sequence continues at coordinate 1,207,178 of NZ_JAZGRL010000002.1, forward strand.
AGGTCGAAGGACACCTGCTGCCAGCCGTCGGACGAGCCGGTGAAGCTGTTCCAGCCGCCACTGGTCCCCCCGGCAGTGCAGCCGTCGGCGGTCCGTGTGAGGTAGTGGGTCAGGAAGGGGTGCCCGGCCATGAAGTACCCGGCCTCGCACTCCACGGGCACCTCGGCCGAGGTCTTGCCGCCCTGGTCGGGCAGCGTGGTCCAGTCCTGGGCACCCTCGGTGTGCGCTTCGAGCACGCCGTGGTCGTAGCCGGGCTCGATGTTCCAGTTGAGCGCGAGCCGCAGTTCGGGTGCGTCGGCGGCGCTCACACCGGTGAGGTCGACGGTACGGGTCAGCCGCTGCCAGTCGCGGTCGCTGTGGGTGGCCGAGGCCATGCCCTCGCCTTCGTACGGCGCGTACGGGTTGGGCAGGCTCGGGTAGGAGCCCGCGGCCTCGCTGCTGAACTGCGGGAAGTCCGACGGCGGCAGACTGTCCGATGTCACCCGGTAGCGGCCCGCGCTGTCCAGCGGGTTGCCGTCGGCGTCCCCGAGCGGAGTGCTCGCCCCGTCCAGGGCCCCGTCGCCGGCGAAGCTGTCGGCGCCGGATGCGGCGAGTCGTTCGTACGCGCCCAGGTAGTACTGCGCGAAGTCGTCGGTGTTCGCGCGGCCGATAGTCACATTGCCGCCGGCCCGCTCGCCGGCCTGGATCAGCTTGCCGCCCTCGTTCAGATAGGCGCGCAGGGCCAGCGTGGTGTCGCCGCCGGGAGCCGGGTCGCCGGTGTAGTGGACGACGGCGGGGAAGTGGCTCAGCACGCCGAGCGGGTGCGGGGTGCCCTGCGTGGCGACGTCCCAGACGATGGCGCTGCGACCGTTGGCCTTGAGCGCGTCGACGTACTTCTGAGCGTGCTGGGCCTTGGCGCCTTCCTCGGCGATGACCAGGGTGTTCGCCTTGGACCGCTCGGCCACGGTGTAGGTGAAGTGCTCGCTGGAGACCCTCCCCTTCCGCTTGGCTCTGCCGGAGAACCAGACCTCGACCTCGTCCCCCGGCCTGGCCTTCCTGATCTTGGCCCGGTACTGGTCGAAGTAGTGGTTGTCGTCGCCGCCGAAGGTCCGGCCGCCCTTCCAGGCCCGGAGCTTCACCCGGTGCGTACGACCGTCGTTGACCCGGTAGTTGAGTCGCTTGGCACGGACCGACTTACGTGCGGTGACCGCCACTTCCTGGGCGGTGCCGCGGGCGTACGACGCGTCGAAGGCGTCGACCGTGAAGTCGGGTGCCTCGATGCCGACCGGCGACGACGGCTGGTCGGGGTGCGCGGCGGTCTCGGCGACGGCGAGCGCGAAGGGGAGGTTCTTGGCGACCTCCTGCTGGATCAGCTTCTCGTCGTCGGGGAAGGTGAAGATGGAGGCGCAGTCACCGGGCTCCCAGGCGTCGTCCGGGTCCACGTTGGAGGCGGTCCGACAGGTGGACATCTCCGGGGTGAACATCATGGTGCCGTTGACGTTGCTCGCGTGTCCGTCGGAGTCGCCGTTGGTGATGTAGAGCTCGGAGGACAACTGCGGGCGGTAGCCGGGGACCGCGGGGTTCTCCGGTGTCCCGGCGAGTGCTTTGAGCAGTACGTCGTCGGGGCTCGGGGTGGCGACCTGCCAGCCGACTCCGTAGAGGATCAGTTCGGCCGCCGAGTGGTAGTTGATGGCGTACTCGAAGCCGATCCGCTTCTGGAAGCGGTCCATCGCCTTGGTCTCGGGCTCCGAGAGCGGGCCGCTGCCCCGATAGGTCTCCGACGACGGGCTGGCGGACGAACCCTCGTTGTCGTAGCCCCACTTGTAGGCGAAGTTGCGGTTGAGGTCGACGCCGTCGCCGGTGGTGATCTCGCCGTCGCCGTTGATGTCGCGCATGTTCTTGCGCCACTGGCGGTCGCCGTCGGGCGCGTGGGTGAAGTCGTACCCGTCCGGGTTCGCGGTGAGCACGAACCACAGCTCGGTCGAGTCGACGAGCTGGGTGATCCGCCGGTCCTTGCCGTAGCCGTCCAGGTAGTGGTGCATCAGGCGGCGGGTCATCTCGGGTGTGATCCACTCGCGGGCGTGCTGGCTGGAGAGGTACAGCACCGACGGCTTGGACCCGTCCCTGGTCTTCCTGGCCTTCTTGGTGACCTTGAGCGCCAGGATGTCCTGGCCCTGGAGGGTCTTGCCGATGGAGACCACCTTGGTCAGGTCCGGGTGGGCCTGACCGGTCTTGACGATCTCCTCCTTCAGGCCGCCCTTGCCCGAGTACGGGCGGAAGACGCCGTCGCCCTGGGCCGCCAGGTCGCGCTGGGTGGCCGCGGAGACCTTGTGCTCCGCGAGGTCGACGCCCTTTTTCTCGAGCTTGTCGGCCTGGGCGTCGGTGAGATAGAGCTCCACGCGCGCGGTGCCGCGTGCGGGCGGCTGTTCGGCCAGTTCGTGGGTGTCCTGACCGGCCTCGATGAGCAGGGGTATCTGTTCCTTGGTGATGTCGGCCTCGAAGACCTTCACCGCGTCGGCTGTGTCGACGGCGTCTGTGGCCTCGCCGGTCGGCGCCTGCCTGGCTTCGGCCATGGGTGCGGCGACCAGTCCCGCGAGCAGTAACGCGCCCGTGGCGAGGATCGCTCTAGCTCTTCGTCGTCTCATGAGCCCCCCTTGCAGTTGTCCGGCACTGTTGTGCACAGACGCCAGGCTCATGACACTTCATGATCATGTCAATATGGCGGGCTGAGACAGAAATGCCGTAGGCGTCCGGAAAGCTCCGGACGCCTACGGCAGCGCTGGCACGGGTCGTCAGCCGACCATGTTGTCGGCCATCTCGTCGGAGAGGTTGGACTCGGTACCCGGAATCCCCAGGTCCTGGGCCCGCTTGTCGGCCATGGCCAGCAGGCGCCTGATCCGCCCGGCGACCGCGTCCTTGGTCAGCGGCGGGTCGGCGAGCGCGCCGAGCTCCTCCAGCGAGGCCTGCTTGTGCTCCATACGCAGCCGGCCCGCGGCCGCCAGATGCTCGGGCACCTCCTCGCCGAGGATCTCCAGGGCGCGCTGCACCCGGGCCCCGGCGGCGACCGCGGCCCGCGCCGAGCGGCGCAGGTTGGCGTCGTCGAAGTTGGCCAGCCGGTTGGCGGTGGCCCGGACCTCGCGGCGCATCCGCCGCTCCTCCCAGGCCAGTACGGACTCATGGGCGCCGAGCCGGGTCAGCAGCGCGCCGATCGCGTCGCCGTCCCGGACCACGACGCGGTCCACGCCGCGCACCTCGCGGGCCTTGGCCGCGATGGAGAGGCGGCGGGCGGCGCCGACCAGTGCGAGGGCGGCCTCCGGGCCCGGGCAGGTCACCTCCAGCGAGGAGGAGCGGCCCGGCTCGGTCAGCGAGCCGTGGGCCAGGAACGCGCCGCGCCAGGCGGCCTCGGCGTCACAGGTGGCGCCCGAGACGACCTGCGGCGGCAGACCCCTGATCGGGCGGCCGCGGCCGTCGACCAGGCCCGTCTGGCGCGCCAGCTGGTCGCCGCCCGCCACGACGCGTACGACATAGCGGGAGCCGCGCCGCAGCCCGCCCGCGGCCATCACCATCAGCTCCGAGCTGTGCCCGAAGATCTCCAGGATGTCCTTCTTGAGCCGCCGTGCCGCCATCGCGGTGTCCAGCTCCGCCTCGATCACAATGCGGCCGCTGACCAGATGCAGTCCGCCCGCGAACCGAAGAATCGCCGAGACCTCTGCCTTTCTGCAGCAGGTCCGGGTGACGGGGAGCCGGGAGACTTCGTCCTTCACCGCTGCCGTCATCGCCATGGGCCGATCCTTCCATGCATCCGAAAAATACGGTCGTACGCGGCTGCCAACAGCTCCGGGTCGTGCTTCGGGGAACCGTCGGGCGCGGCGACCGGGGCCAGCTCGACCGTCGCCCCGAACCGCTTGGCGGCATCACTGAGGGACTCCGGGTCGCGCACGGCGGCCTGATCGGCCAGCACCACGTCCAGGGCGAGTTTAGGGGCGTGTCGGGCCAAAACCTCCAAATGACGCTGCGGGGAGAAGCCTTCTGTTTCTCCGGGTTGCGGTGCGAGGTTGAGTGAGAGGACCCGCCGGGCCTTCGTCTCGATCAGCGCGTCGAGCAGCTCGGGCACCAGAAGGTGCGGTATCACCGAGGAGAACCAGGAGCCGGGGCCGAGTACCACCCAGTCGGCGTCGAGCACCGCCGCGACGGCTTCGGGGACCGCGGGCGGGTCGGGCGGGACCAGGTGTACGGACTGCACCTCGCCCGGAGTGAGCGCCACCGTGGCCTGGCCGCGCACGGTGTCGACGTCCGATGGCCGCTCCGGGTCGTGGCCGCGGACCAGCGCCTGCAGCTCCAGCGGTACGGCCGACATCGGCAGCACCCGGCCCTGGGCGCCCAGCAGCTTGCCGACCAGGTCGAGGGCCTGGACATGGTCGCCCAGCTGCTCCCACAGGGCGACGATCAGCAGATTGCCGACCGCGTGCTCGTGCAGCTCGCCCTGGGACTGGAAGCGGTGCTGGATCACCCGGGCCCAGGTCTGGCCCCAGTCGTCGTCACCGCACAGCGCGGCCAGCGCCTTGCGCAGGTCGCCGGGCGGCAGCACGCCCAGCTCGTCCCGGAGCCGGCCGCTGGAGCCGCCGTCGTCGGCGACCGTGACCACGGCCGTGAGGTCGCCGGTGATACGGCGCAGCGACGCCAGTGAGGCGGACAGCCCCATGCCGCCGCCGAGTGCCACCACCTTGGGCTGGGCGCTCCGCTTGCGGCGCAGGCGGCTGCGCCGCAGGGAGGGTTTCACTCGCGCCCCAGATCCCGGTGGACGATGACGGTCTCCACGCCCTCGGTGGCGAGGCGGGCGGCGAGCTTCTCCGACATGGCGACGGAGCGGTGCTTGCCTCCGGTGCAGCCGACGGCGATGGTCACATAGCGCTTGCCCTCGCGGCGGTAGCCGGTGGCGACGAGCTGGAGCAGCTCGGAGTACTGGTTGAGGAACTCCTTGGCGCCCGGCTGGTCGAAGACATAGCCGGAGACCTCTTCGTTCAGGCCGGTGAAGGGGCGCAGCTCCGGGACCCAGTGCGGGTTGGGCAGGAAGCGGCAGTCGACGACCAGGTCGGCGTCGACCGGCAGGCCGTACTTGTAGCCGAACGACATCACCGTGGCCCGCAGCTCGGGCTCCTCGTCGCCGGCGAACTGGGCGTCGAGCTTGGCGCGCAGCTCGTGGACATTGAGGCTGGAGGTGTCGATCACCAGGTCGGCGTCGCCGCGCAGCTCGCGCAGCAGCTCCCGCTCGGCGGCGATACCGTCGGTGATCCGGCCGTCACCCTGCAGGGGGTGCGGGCGGCGCACCGACTCGAAGCGCTGCACCAGGGCGTTGTCGGAGGACTCCAGGAACACGATCCGCCGGGTGACGTTCTTGGACTGCAGGTCGGCCAGCGACTCGCGTAGATTGTCGAAGAAGCGGCGGCCGCGTACGTCGACGACGACGGCGATCCGCGCCACGTTGCCCTGCGAGCGGGCGCCGAGCTCCACCATGGTGGGGATCAGCGCGGGCGGCAGGTTGTCGACGACGAACCAGCCGAGGTCCTCCAAGCACTTGGCGGCCGTGGACCGCCCGGCCCCGGACATACCGGAGATGATCACCAGCTCGGGGATGGCCGCTTCGGCTGCCTCGCCGGCCTCGATGGTCGTGCCCGTACTCACCTGTGCTCCGTCTTCGTCGTGCTCGGTCATGGCTGCTGCCCCCGTCCGTCCGAGGATGCCTCGGCCCCGTCGGCCTCGGTCACCTCGTCTCCACTCTCTTCAATGATCTCTCCGGTCGCGGTGTTCACCGCGGGAGCGGCGGGTGCCGCCTGCGCCAGGGCCACAGCAATGGTCTCAGCCGTCTTGCGGCCTATGCCGGGCACCTCGCAGATCTGGTCGATGGTGGCGGACCGCAGTCTCTTCACCGAACCGAAGTGCTTGATCAATGCCTGCTTGCGGGAGTCGCCGAGGCCGGGGACGTCGTCCAGCGGGCCCGCCTTGAAGCGCTTGGCCCGCTTGGTGCGCTGGTAGCTGATGGCGAACCGGTGGGCTTCGTCACGTGCCCGCATCAGCAGGTAGAGGCCTTCGCCGCTGCGCGGCAGGACCACCGGGTCGCTCTCGCCCGGCAGCCACACCTCCTCCAGGCGCTTGGCCAGGCCGCAGACGGCGACATCGTCGATGCCCAGCTCGTCCAGGGCCTGCTGGGCGGCGGCGACCTGCGGCTGCCCGCCGTCCACGACGATCAGCTGGGGCGGGTAGGCGAACTTCTTCGGCCGGCCGTCCTCCTCCCTGGCGCCCCTGGCGCCCTGGGAGTCCTGGGAGTCCTGGGAGTCCTGGGAGTCCTGGGAGTCCTGGACACGCAGGACGTCCTGTGCGCCCTGGGCGTCCCGGTCGCCGTTGGTCCCGTCTGCCCACTCCCCCGTCCGCTCCTTCTCGGCGAGGTAGCGCTTGAAGCGTCGGGTGATCACCTCGTGCATCGAGCGCACGTCGTCCTGGCCCGCGAAGCTCTTGATCTGGAAGCGGCGGTACTCGCTCTTGCGGGCGAGGCCGTCCTCGAAGACGACCATGGACGCCACGACGTCGTCGCCCTGCAGGTGGGAGATGTCGAAGCACTCGATACGCAGGGGCGCGCTGTCCAGGTCGAGCGCGGCGGCGATCTCCTCCAGGGCACGGGAGCGGGTGGTCAGGTCGGAGGCGCGCTTGGTCTTGTGCAGGGCGAGAGCCTGCTGGGCGTTGCGCTGCACGGTCTCCATCAGGGCGCGCTTGTCGCCGCGCTGCGGGATGCGCAGACTGACGTTCGCGCCGCGGTGCTGGGTGAGCCACTCCTGGACCGGTGCCACCGGGTCCGGCAGCGCGGGGACGAGCACCTCCTTGGGTACGGCGTCGCCCGCCTCCTCGCCGTACAGCTGCTGCAGCGCGTGCTCGACCAGGTCGGCCGATGTGAGCGCCTCGACTCGGTCGGTGACCCAGCCGCGCTGGCCGCGCACCCGGCCGCCGCGGACATGGAAGATCTGCACGGCGGCCTCGAGTTCGTCCTCGGCCAGGGCGATCAGATCGGCGTCGGTGGCGTCGGCGAGGACGACGGCGCTCTTCTCCATGGCGCGCTTGAGCGCCTCTATGTCGTCGCGCAGCCGGGCCGCCCGCTCGTACTCCAGCTCCTCGGCGGCCGCCGTCATTTCCTTCTCCAGGCGGCGGATGTACGTACCCGTGCGCCCGGCCATGAAGTCGCAGAACTCCTCGGCCAGTTCGCGGTGGTCGGCGGGCTCGATCCGGCCGACGCAGGGGGCCGAGCACTTGCCGATGTAGCCCAGCAGGCAGGGGCGGCCGGTGCGGGCGGCGTTCTTGAACACCCCGGCCGAACAGGTGCGGACCGGGAAGACCCGCAGCAGCAGGTCGACGGTGTCGCGGATGGCCCAGGCGTGGCCGTACGGACCGAAGTAGCGCACGCCCTTCTTCTTGGCGCCGCGCATCACCTGGACGCGCGGAAACTCCTCGTTCATCGTCACCGCGAGATACGGATAGCTCTTGTCGTCGCGGTACTTGACATTGAACCGGGGGTCGTACTCCTTGATCCAGGTGTACTCCAGCTGGAGCGCCTCGACCTCGGTGGCGACCACCGTCCACTCGACGGATGCGGCGGTGGTGACCATCGTGCGGGTGCGCTGGTGCAGGTTCGCCAGGTCCTGGAAGTAGTTGGCGAGCCGCTGACGCAGGCTCTTCGCCTTCCCGACGTAGATCACCCGGTGGTGCTCGTCGCGGAATTTGTAGACCCCCGGCGAGTCGGGGATCTGTCCCGGCTTGGGGCGGTAGCTGGAGGGGTCGGCCATGTCAGACAGCCTACTTGCGGCCACTGACAGTCGTGGATCAGTTCGGGAGCACGCGCGGGGATCAGTCCAGGCGCGGGCGCGGGGGTCAGTCCACGGCGGGCGCGGCCGTGTCAGGCGGCCGGGCCCGCGATCAGCTTGCCGTTCTCGGCCGTCAGCGGAACCTCGGGCAGCGGCACGGTGGCGGGGCCCTTGAGCGCCTTGCCGGTGGTCACGTCGAACCGGCTGCCGTGGCAGGGGCAGTTGGCCTCGTTGTCCTCGACCTTGTCCAGGGCGCAGCCCGCGTGCGTGCACTGGGCACTGAACGCCTTGTACTCCTGTCCGTCGGCGGAACGGCAGACCACCAGGCGCTGCTCGCGGTAGAGCCGGGCGCCGCCCGCCGGGACCACGTCGGCCTCGCCCAGGTCCACGGGGGCGGTCGGGACGGGGTTCTTCGCATGCCCGAGCTTGGACTCGGTCGAGCAGGCCGCCACGCCGAGACCCGCCGCTCCCGCGAGGGCAGCGCCTTTGAGCACGGTGCGACGGGCGGCGGGCTGGCCGGGCATGGGGGCTCCACGGGTCAGGGGCTTTGGTGACGCACCCGACGATACCGGCACAGATCACGGGACCCGCTGCCGGGCGTACCCTCGCGAAAAACGGCAGGTCAGAGGCATGCCACAGGCATCGTTCAACGGCACAGCCAGCGTTCAGTAGGGCGCCCTGCGTCCGTCGATGTGCTTGCGCAGCTGCTCGGTGTCCTGGTCCGTCCAGCCCTTCGGGGGCAGTACGGCCGCCCAGCCGTTCACCGACCCGGCTCCGTACCGGTGACCGTGCGGCGCGTCCACGCCGTACGAGACGGCCATGTCCACGGTCGTCTGCCAGAAGGCGACGAACGGGAACCAGTTGATCTCGGGCGTCACATCCGGGCCCAGCGGCTGGTTCATCCACTCAGGCCGCTGGAACAGCAGGTCGGTGGACCACCAGACGACCGGGTCCGATGCGTTCTGTAGATAGACCACGCGTGGCCGGCCCCAGGTGCCCGGCGGGCGATCCAGGTCTTCGGGGAACTGCGCGAAGCGGATGTTCTTGCCGTCCTCGAACTGCGGGCGCCATACGGGACTGCCCGGGTCGCGTCGGGAGCGGAGCTCCTGGGAGACGGGTGAGAAGTGCGGCACTCCGGCCAGCAGGGCCGCGTCGACCTGGCCGAGCAGTCCGTCAACGCTGCCGAAGGTGTCCTCGATCGCGTACGCCCCCAGGCTCTCGCCGGTGACCGCGAACTTCGGGCGGTCCTGGGCCGGCAGCGCGTCCACCTCGGCGCGAACCGCGGTGACCAGCGCCCGGGTGGACTCCCCGGCCTTCTCCTTGTCGACCAGGAACGACACCCAGCTCGGCAGATACGAGTACTGCACGGCGACGACCGCGGTGTCGCCGCCGTACATGTACTCCAGCGACTCCGCGACATTGGGATCGATCCAGCCGGACCCGGTGGTCCCGGCGATGACCAGCACCTCACGGTCGAACGCTCCGGTGCGCTTGAGTTCCCGGACGGCGAGCTCGGCCTGGGCCTTGAACGGTTCGCGCCTGCTGAACGCCGCGGGCTCCGGCGAGCTGATGTAGATCCGGATCGGGTCGCTGGCGGGGCTGCCGCGATAGGCGGCGATCTGCTCGCCGGTCGGTGCGGAGCCGGCGAAGTTGCGCCCTTGGAATCCCAGGTCCTGCCATGCGATCAGGGAACCGGGGCCGCCGGAGACGAGCCGCGATGTGGGTTGCTCGATGCCGTCCTTGGTCCCGAAGTTGGTGGCCTTGGCGATCCGGTCCGCGACGTCGATCACTCCGCGGTCGAAGACCACGTCCCGCAGGCCGACCGTGACGACCATCGCGCTGAGCACCAGGCCGATGGTGAGGGCCACGGGGCGCGGGAGCAGCCGTCCCAGCGCGTGGATCAGCTTGCTCGAACCCAGCCGGATCGTACGGGCCAGGAACAGGATCACCAGCCAGATGGCCACCGAGATCAGCGCGATCATGAGGGTGTGCCAGGTGAGGGCGGGTGGCAGGCCTTGCAGGGTGCGCAGTTGGCGCTGCATGTCCGCGCTCTCGGAGATCAGCCAGCCGCCGAGGCCCGGACTGAGCACCCAGTAGGCCTGCCAGCAGCGGGTACGTGTCCGCCGGCTCGGGCGTCGGCGTATCAGGGCCCGGAAGAGCGTGCTCAGCACCGAGCCCACGGCGTAGCCGATGGCCGCGGTGATGCCGCCGATCACGCCCTGCAGAAACCAGGGCCTGGGCACCAAGGACGGGGTCAGCGAAAGCCAGAAGAAGACGGTCGCGACACAGGTCGCGGCAAGATCGGGCCAGCGGCGGACCAGGTAGGTCGCATTGGGGCGGTCCCAGTAGGGGCGGCGCCATAAGCGGACGACATGCTTGACCGCCGACCTCGCGATCCACATCCGCCCCATGGTCCACATGCGCCCCACGCTGAGTGGGCTGCGTCGTCCCAGTTCGCGGAGGGTCCCCGAGTGTGGGAGGCGCGGCCGGTCGGGGCCTGCCTCTCGCTGGTCGGGCGGGGGCCTGCGCACGGTGTCCGTGCGCGCTCGCTTGGTCCCCTCGCGGCCCTCGTGGTCCCCGTGCATGTGTGCTTCGCCCCCCATTGGCCCCTGTGCACCCCTGTCGCCTCCCCCGGCCCGGCTCCTGATTGTCCCCCTGCGCTCGGCACGGGGACGGGCACCCCTACCTGTGGTGGGGGTGCCCGTCCGGAACAGCGCGGTGTGTTCAGGCCTTNGCTTCGCCCCCCATTGGCCCCTGTGCACCCCTGTCGCCTCCCCCGGCCCGGCTCCTGATTGTCCCCCTGCGCTCGGCACGGGGACGGGCACCCCTACCTGTGGTGGGGGTGCCCGTCCGGAACAGCGCGGTGTGTTCAGGCCTTTCGGGGCCGCGGGGTCTTCCTGGCCGCGGCCTTGGTGGTCTTGGCTGCGGCCTTGGTGGCCGTCGCCGCGGTCTTGGTCGTCTTGGCCACGGCCTTGGTGGTCTTGGTGGCCGTCGCCGTGGCGGTCCGCTTGGCCGGAGCCTTGGCCGCAACCGTCTTCTTCGCCGGAGCCTTCTTGGCCGCGGTCTTCTTCGCCGCCTTGCCGCGCGGGGGCAGCGCCGCGTCACTGATCCGGTCGGCCGCGATGATCCCCCGCAGGAACTTGCCCGTGTGGCTGGCCGGCACCCCGGCGACCTGCTCGGGGGTGCCCTCGGCGATGACGAGGCCGCCGCCGTTGCCGCCCTCGGGGCCCATGTCGACGACCCAGTCCGCGGTCTTGATGACGTCGAGGTTGTGCTCGATGACGATGACGGTGTTGCCCTTGTCGACCAGGCCGGACAACACGTTGATCAGCTTGCTGATGTCCTCGAAGTGCAGACCGGTGGTCGGCTCGTCCAGGACGTAGACCGTGCGTCCCGTGGAGCGCTTCTGCAGTTCGCTGGCGAGCTTCACGCGCTGTGCCTCGCCGCCGGAGAGCGTCGGCGCGGACTGGCCGAGGCGCACATAGCCGAGCCCGACCTCGTGCAGGGTCTTGAGGTGGCGCGAGATGGTCGGTACCGCCTCGAAGAAGCTCAGCGCCTCCTCGATCGGCATGTCCAGCACCTCGGCGATGGACTTGCCCTTGTAGTGCACCTCCAGGGTCTCCCGGTTGTAGCGCGCGCCGTGGCAGACCTCGCACGGGACGTACACGTCCGGCAGGAAGTTCATCTCGATCTTGATGGTGCCGTCGCCGGAGCAGTTCTCGCAGCGGCCGCCCTTGACGTTGAAGGAGAACCGGCCGGGCAGGTAGCCGCGGACCTTGGCTTCCGTGGTCTCCGCGAAGAGCTTGCGGACATGGTCGAAGACTCCGGTGTACGTCGCCGGGTTGGACCGGGGCGTGCGTCCGATCGGGGACTGGTCGACGTGCACCACCTTGTCGACCAGGTCGTCGCCGTCCACGCGCGTGTGGCGGCCGGGCACATTGCGCGCGCCGTTCAGCTCGCGGGCGAGGTGGGTGTAGAGGATGTCGTTGACCAGCGTCGACTTGCCGGACCCCGAGACGCCGGTGACGGCGGTGAGCACACCGAGTGGGAAGTCCACGTCGATGTCCTGGAGGTTGTTCTCCCTGGCGCCGTGCACCGTCAGGCGGCGACCGGGGTCGACGGGCCTGCGGAGGTCCGGGACCGGGATGGCCTTCTTGCCGGACAGGTACTTGCCGGTCATCGACTCCGGGTTGGCGAGCAGTTCCTTGAGCGGCCCGCTGTGGACGACCTTGCCGCCGTGCTCACCGGCGCCCGGGCCGATGTCGACGACCCAGTCGGCGACCTTGATGGTGTCCTCGTCGTGCTCGACGACGATCAGGGTGTTACCCATGTCGCGCAGCCGGACCAGCGTTTCGATCAGCCGGTGGTTGTCGCGCTGGTGCAGTCCGATGGAGGGCTCGTCCAGGACGTAGAGCACGCCCACCAGGCCGGAGCCGATCTGGGTGGCCAGCCGGATGCGCTGGGCCTCGCCGCCGGAGAGGGTGCCGGCCGCGCGGTTCAGCGACAGGTAGTCCAGGCCCACGTCGACCAGGAAGCGCAGGCGTTCGTTGACCTCCTTGAGGACCCGTTCGGCGATCTTCTTGTCGCGGGCGTTCAGCTTCAGCTCGCCCAGGAAGTCCGCGCAGTCGGCGATGGACATCGCGGAGACCTCGGCGATGGACTTCTCCATGACCGTGACCGCGAGGACGATCGGCTTGAGCCGGGTGCCCTCACAGGTGGGGCAGGGCACCTCGCGCATATAGCCCTCGAAGCGCTCCCGACTGGCGTCGCTCTCGGCCTCCGAGTGGCGACGCTTCACGAACGGCACCGCGCCTTCGAAGGGCGTGGTGTACACCCGCTCGCGGCCGTACCTGTTGCGGTACCGGACCTCGATCTGGGTCTTGTGGCCGTGCAGCAGGGCCTTCCTGGCGCGCTGCGGGAGCGCGCCGAAGGGCGTGTCGGTGCTGAAGCTGAGGGCGTCGGCCAGGGCCCCGGTGAGCCGGCCGAAGTACTCCTTGGTGTGGCCGTGCGACCAGGGGTGGATCGCGCCCTGGTCGAGGGACTTGTCCTCGTCCGGGACGATCAGCTCGGGGTCGACCTCCATGCGGGTCCCGATGCCGGTGCAGTCGGGGCAGGCGCCGAACGGGGAGTTGAACGAGAAGGAACGGGGTTCGAGCTCTTCGAAGGACAGGTCGTCGTACGGGCAGTAGAGGTGCTCGGAGAACATCCGCTCGCGCTCGGGGTCGTCCTCGGCGAGGTCGACGAAGTCGAGCACGACCATGCCGCCGGAGAGCCCGAGCGCGGTCTCGACGGAGTCGGTGAGGCGGCGCTTGGCGCCTTCCTTGACGGTGAGGCGGTCGACGACCACCTCGATGGTGTGCTTCTCCTGCTTCTTGAGCGTGGGCGGCTCGGAGAGCTGGATGGTCTGGCCGTCGACCCGGGCGCGGCTGTACCCCTTGGTCTGCAGCTCGTTGAAGAGGTCGACGAACTCGCCCTTGCGCTCGCGGACCAGCGGAGAGAGCACCTGGAAGCGGCTGCCGTCCGGAAGCGCGAGGACCTTGTCCACGATGGCCTGCGGCGACTGGCGCGAGATCGGGCGGCGGCACTGGGGGCAGTGCGGCTTGCCGATACGGGCGAAGAGCAGCCGGAGGTAGTCGTAGACCTCGGTGATGGTGCCGACCGTCGAGCGCGGGTTGCGCGAGGTCGACTTCTGGTCGATGGAGACCGCCGGGGACAGGCCCTCGATGAAGTCCACATCGGGCTTGTCCATCTGGCCCAGGAACTGCCGGGCGTACGAGGACAGGGACTCCACGTACCGCCGCTGGCCCTCGGCGAAGATCGTGTCGAACGCGAGCGAGGACTTGCCGGATCCGGACAGGCCGGTGAAGACGATGAGCGAGTCACGCGGAAGGTCCAGCGAGACATTGCGCAGATTGTGCTCGCGCGCACCACGCACGATGAGACGGTCGGCCACGCCGGTCCGCACCTTTCTTGAGAGAAGCGGGGGGCGGGGCCCCCGTCCCACAGGTTAAGAGGGCCACCACATCGATGGACTGGTAACTACAAATGATGCCTCCCCCGAGCGTATAGCACGCACATTCGATTTACGGAGCCGGTCCACCACCTTCACCCGATCGAGTGGCGGGACTATCGTCGGTGCCATGAGTGATCATGTGCGCGACCTGGCTCTTGTACGCGAAGCGACCGACCGGCTGCTCACCGCGGCCGCCAAGCTGGACGACGCGGCGGTCGCCGCTCCGTCCCGGCTGCCCGGCTGGACCCGCGGCCATGTCCTGGCCCATCTGGCGCGAAACGCAGACGCGCTCGTCAACGTCTTCGCCGGACGCCCCATGTACGTGAGCGCCGAGGCCCGTGACGCCGACATCGCGCGGGACGCCCCCCGGCCACTCGCCACACAGCTGGCCGACGTGCGTGACACCGCCGCCCTCTTCCAGAAGGCAACAGCCGCGGACACCGATTGGTCACGCACCGTCGAGCTGCGCAACGGCGTCACCGACTCGGCCTCGCGCATCCCCTTCCGCCGGCTGGTGGAGGTAGAGCTGCACCATGTCGACCTCGGTATCGGATACGAGCTGGAGGACCTCCCGGAGGAATTCATCGGCCGGGAGATCGACTTCCTGGTGGACCGCTTCGCGGGCAACGCGAGCCTGCCGCTGATCCTGATCACCGCGAGCGACGGCAGGCAGTGGCGCACCGGCAGGGCCGACGCCGACCCGGTGTCCGTCATCGGTACCGCCGCCGACCTGCTGGGCTGGCTCGCGGGACGTCGCCAGGGCGCGGGACTCGAGTGCGACGGGACGCTACTGCCGGTGCTCCCCTCTCTGTAGGCTGATTTCCATGACGTACAGCGGAGCGGTGAAGGTCGGCGGTCCTGCGGATGTCCACGAGCTGGCCGACCTGATGATCTCCAAGGTCGCGGTCGGCCCGACGGACAACAACGCCTATCTGCTGCGCTGCCGGGCCACCGGCGAGCAGCTGCTGATCGACGCGGCCGCCGACCCACACACCCTGTTGAGCCTGATCGGCGACAGCGGCATCGCCGGTGTGGTCACCACCCACCGGCACGGCGACCACTGGGGGGCGCTGCGCGAGGTCGTGGACGCGACCGGTGCGCGCACCTATGCGGGGCGCCACGACGCCGAGGGCATCCCGGTGCCGACCGATGTCCTCGTCGACGACGGGGACATCGTGCGGGTGGGCCGCGTCGAGCTGACCGCCCGTCATCTGGTGGGGCACACGCCGGGCTCCATCGCCCTGATCTTCGACGACCCGCAGGGTCCCCCGCATGTCTTCACCGGCGACTGCCTCTTCCCGGGCGGCGTGGGCAACACCTGGGGCGATCCGAAGGCCTTCGCGAGCCTTGTCGACGATGTCGAGACGAAGATCTTCGGGGCGCTCCCCGACGAGACCTGGGTCTATCCGGGCCATGGCAACGACACCACGCTCGGCGCCGAGCGTCCGCATCTGGCGGAGTGGCGCGAGCGCGGCTGGTGAGCTGACCGGCCCACCTGACCCGTCTGCCGCATCTCGCCTGGCTGGCCCAGCTGGCTCGTCTGGCCCGTCGAGGAAGTTCATACGGCAAGCGTGGCACCCGCCACTGACAATCGGTCCGCGGCGGCCGAACGCCCGGCCGGAAATGGCCGGGCGATGCCGGTAGCGGCTGCATAGGCTGCCGGTCATGCCGATACCCGTGTATCCACCCAAGCCGTCTCCCGGCGACCGCATCGCCGTCATCTCCCCGTCCAGCGGGCTCCCCGAGCTCTTTCCGCTGCCGTACGAGCTCGGGCTCACCCGGCTCCGTGAGAACTTCGGGCTTGAGCCGGTCGAGTACCCGACGACCCGGAAGATGGCGTCGACCCCGCAGGATCGGGCCGACGACATCCACGCGGCGTTCGCCGACCCGGAGATCACGGCGGTGATCGCGAGCATCGGCGGAGACGACCAGATCACCGTGCTGCCGCTGCTCGACCGCGAGCTGATCGGGGCCCATCCGAAGCCGTTCATCGGCTACAGCGACAACACGAACCTGCTCGCGTATCTGTGGAACACCGGTGTCGTCGGCTTCCACGGCGCCAGCGTGATGTGCGAGCTGGGCAGGCCTGGTGCGATGGACCCGCTGACCGAGGAGTCGCTGCGGGCCGCGCTCTTCACCTCCGGGGAGTACGAGCTGCGCGCCGCCGAGCGCTTCCGCGACGTCGACCGCGACTGGGCGGACCCGGCCACCTTCAAGAGCGCACCGCCGACCGAGCCGGGCGGCGGCTGGCTCTGGCACCGGCCCGATCGCGTGGTGGAGGGCCGTTCCTGGGGCGGCAATCTGGAGATTCTCTCCTGGATGCTGATGGCGGACCGGGAGATCCAGCGCGACCTCTCGGTGTACGACGGATGTGTGCTGGTCCTGGAGACCTCCGAGGAACTGCCCACCGGCGACGAGGTCTTCAGGATCCTGCGCAATATGGGCGAGCGCGGGCTGCTGCGGCGCTTCCCCGCCCTGCTGATGGGCCGGGCGAAGGCATGGTCGTTCGCGAAGCCCCACGACGCCGAGGCGAAGGCTCACTACGCGCGCGTGCAGCGCGAGGCCGTACAGCGCGCCCTGGCGACGTACGCCCCCGAGACCCTCGCCGTCTTCGACGTCGACCTCGGGCACACGGACCCTCAGCTGGTGATCCCGTACGGCGGTGTGGTGCGGGTGGACGGACCCGCACGGCGGATCACCGTTCGGTACTGACGGCCTACGAGCGGCTCTCGCTCTCCTCGTCGGCCTGCTCGGCCTGCTCGGCCGCCGCCTGCTTCCTGGCGGCCAGCAGGCTGGTGACCGTCGTGACGACCAGCACCGCGCAGATGACGCCCAGCGAGACCGGGATGGAGATCTGCGGGACGTGCACCCCGGACTCGTGCAGGGCGTGCAGCACCAGCTTGACGCCGATGAACCCGAGGATGACCGACAGGCCGTAGCTCAGGTGGACCAGCTTCTTGAGCAGTCCGCCGATGAGGAAGTACAGCTGCCGCAGCCCCATGAGGGCGAAGGCGTTGGCGGTGAAGACGATGTACGGGTCCTGGGTCAGGCCGAAGATCGCGGGGATGGAGTCGAGCGCGAAGAGCACGTCGGTGGTGCCGATCGCCAGCATGACGACCAGCATCGGGGTCATCACGCGGCGGCCGTTCTGCTCGATCCACAGCCTGGTGCCGTGGTAGCGGTCGGCCACGCCGAAGCGCTGCTCCGCGGCCTTGAGCAGGCGGTTCTCCTCGTACTCCTCGTCGTTCTCCTCGGCCCTGGCCTCCTGGATGAGCTTCCAGGCGGTCCAGATCAGGAAGGCCCCGAAGAGGTAGAAGATCCACGAGAAGTTGGCGATGATCGCCGCTCCGGCGGCGATGAAGATCGCGCGCAGTACGAGGGCTATCAGGACCCCGACCAGCAGGACCCGCTGCTGGTACTGGGCAGGCACCGAGAACTTCGCCATGATCAGGACGAAGACGAAGAGGTTGTCGACGCTCAGCGACTTCTCGGTGATGAACCCGGCGAAGAACTCCCCTGCGGGCGCACTGCCCCCGAAGAAGAGCAGGCCGAGCCCGAACAGTGCGGCCAGGACGATCCAGACGACGGTCCAGATTCCGGCTTCTTTGATGGACACCTCATGCGGTTTACGGCCGATGAGGAAATCGACGGCGACGAGGGCGATCAGGCCCACGATCGTGAGGACCCACAGGGTCAGGGAAACATCCACTGCGCCTCCGGCAGTACGTAACGGACATCAGTCAGCGGCGTCGCTGCCGGAGGTCTCTTCCACCCGGGTCCCGGGCCGACGCCCCGGGACCCGAGGGGTCCGTACTGACGGGAACGTCGCAGTAGGGAGTACTCCCCTCCGCAGGGAGAACAGTACGCGAATCACCAAGGAAAGGTAAAGCCCAGCCCAAAAGAGCTGGTCACACACTTCGTGCGAGCAGGTACGGTCAGCGGAGCCAAGCGCGGCGCGCGGCCATCACCTGGTCGAGCACCTGCTGCAGGACCCGGCTGCTGGGCGGGACGAGCGCGGGCTCATACGTCCAGGCATGCCCGATCCAGGGGTCGGCCAGGTGGTCGTCAGGTACCGGCGTCAGCCGCAGCAGCGAGCGCCACAGCGGGTCGAGCACCGGACCGAACTGGGAGGCGTCCTCGCGGTCCGCGACCATCATGAGGTGCACGCCCACGGCCGGGCCTTCGTCGGCCAGATAGCGCAGTTGGGTCACGGCGCGGTCGTCGAAGCCGTGCGGGAAGTCGTTGACGATCAGCAGTTGTTCCGCGGTGTCCAGGCCGGGCGGCAGCGAATCCGCCGCTCCCCCGCGGATCGCCATCTGCACCAGGTCGACGCGCTGGGTGAGCCGCGCCAGCACCTCCATCACGCCCGCTGAGCCGGTGGCGGGCGGCCCGGCGAGCACGCCCGCGTTCACCAACGGGGCGAGCGAGGACGCGGCGGAACCGGCCGGGTCGACGACATGCACCGTGAACCCGCCGACCGGATAGACCGCGAGCAGCCGGGCGGCATGCGCCACCGCGGCGTCCATCGCGAGTCGGCGCAGCTCACCGGAGTCGGCGAACGAGTCGGCCGTCCTGGAGCGGCCGCTGTCGATCCACAGACCGCGCTCCAGCGGCAGCCGGACGAGCAGCGGAATCCGCAGCTCGGGGCTCTCGGGCAGATGGAGGTCGCCGAGCCGCAGGGCCATCGGGACCTCGAAGGGGACCCGGTAGGCGTGCCAGGCCGGGTTGTCCCAGGCGGCGTAGGCCGGGGGCAGGGCGGGCTCGACGACATCGGCCTCGGCCTTGAGCTGCGCGAGGTCGCGGTCGAGTACCTGCCTGGCCTGGTCGACCAGTTGGGCGTGCTTGGCGCGGGCCGTCTCGCGGGCGGCGTCGCCCGCGCCGCCGATCCGGCTGCGCGGGTCGGAGAGTGCCTGGTCGAGCTCCTGCTCCATCCGGGACTCGGCGAAGTCGACCGCGCTGCGGTAGGCCGCGACGGTGCGGGCCAGGTCCTCGAACATGCCCCAGACCTGGTTGTAGAGCCGCTCTTCCATGTCCCAGCCGGTGGCGTCGCCCGCGACCGGCTGGTCGGGCTGCGACGCAGGCGCGCTGGGCGGGGGCTCGGG